>NZ_RBIM01000012.1 GCF_003634045.1 Maricaulis maris | reverse complement strand
GTTCCTTTCAGGTTAAGCGGCCAGGTCTTCCAGCGCCGCATTGGAGAGCCGGTAATCCCAAAACGAGACCCGGCGAAGGTAAGAGGAAAGATTGGCATCGTTCGGCGAGCCACCGCCGGGCCACCCCCAACCGAGTTGCAAGTCCTGGTCTGGGAATTCGTCGCCGCTCAAGACACTGCCCACGACCTGCGTCGCGCCGGTCGCACTGGCCGACCAAGTGTCACCATCCCAAGCCAGCGCGAGGGCAATTCTGTCGCCAACCGATAGATCACCAAGGGGTCTTGTCGCCGAGTTCGTCGTATAATCTTCGGCGCGTAATGAAAACTCGGCTTCGTCCTCGAACCGATCCAGTCCGACGACAATGCCCCGCGACGTGTTTGGCCGCAGGAATGCCAGCGTCCCCGCACGATCCGGATCAGCGGACGAGGCGACCGCCTGCGGGACAACGCCCTCGGCAAACAACGTGCCGCGCCCGCCCGTCAGCCAGACATCACCGGTCAATGTGATCTTGTCGGCCGCACGCGTCGTTGCCCCAATAACACCATCGAGCGGCATCGCTGGCGAAGTCGCGTAAGACTTTTTCTCCAACTGCGGCAAGAATATCCGGACGGTGATATCCACGTCGCCGGTGCCGGTACGGATATCAATACGAGGTTGAACATAGGCCGTGGAACCATTTGACATCGTGACGGTCTGCACCCAGCGGCGATGCTGGTGATCCGGCATGAATGAGGCGCTGTTGTTCACTGCGAGCGCCACGCCTGCATCCGAGCGTTCAACCTGACCCAGATTGACATAGTTGATATTGGCCGCCGTGCCGCCGACAACCTGCAAGCCGGTGGCCATTGTCCAGATTTCGTTTTGCAAAGCCGGGACCGAGCTGGAGCTTTCCAGATAAATTGTCGCGACGCCGGGCGTCACTGCCCCATGAACCCGCAAGTCGACATAGCGCGCGCCAGCCGACTTGCCAGACCCGACCACATCAACCGAGACACCGCCGGAAAGCTGCGTCAACCAGTGTGTCGGCAGCGTGCCAGGGCTACCCGCCGCCGCCCCCACACCCAATGGGTTGCGTATCCAGTTCGTGGTCGCCGGATCAACCAACAGGCCCTTACCTGTCAGCGCAGCGACACCCGGCGCGAACTCAATATGATGGCCGTATACGCCACCCGACTTGAAATCCCACTCGCCGGCGTTCGACTTGCGCGAGGCGCGCGAGATCGTCAGGCGCGAGATCACATCAGCCGCGCGGGTTGCTGTCCCCGTCTCGCCGAATTCCTTGATCATGGGCGACGTCGCAACCAGGCCCGTCTCAAGCTGCGGCATGGACAGCCGAATGCGCTGCGTACCAGCGCCGGAAAAAGTAAGCTGTGCGGCCGGACGCACATAGGCCACGGTGCCGCCGCCCGACAGCGTGACCGGGTGACCATACCGCGCCAGCTCGGTTGTCACCGCCTCGACAGCCTTGGTGTTCGGCGATACGAACGCGCTGGCCGTTCGCTCATCTTGGCGAAGTTGGATGCCTGAGAAGTTGGCGATCACACTGCCCACGGCGCGCGCCGTGACTGACAGGGTGCGCTCATTGCCGGTTGCCGCTGCGATTTCGGCGGCGCCGGCGAAATAGATGATGGGCGACGCGGCGCCGCTCGCCACAATCTCAAGCTCGACATGGCGCCATCCGCGCTCACTGCCGGCGTCGGTCACTTCGATTGTTGTGCCATCGGTCGAGGCGCCCCAACCTGTCGGCAATTCACCACCGGACCCCAACACGCCCAGCACAGCGCCCTCGGTGCGCTCATACTCGATCAGGTTTTCGCCAACACCCTCATCAAGAGGCCCCAAATCCCCTGTCGCGCGCTGGTCGACGCCAAACTTGATAAGCCGGCCGACCGGGTCGCCTGAGCGGCCCGACCAGTTGGGATAATACTTCAAGCTGGCGCGGCTGCATGTTGCCAGCAGCTCGAACGCCGGCAACAATTCATCATCTCCCGTCGCCACGTCCTTGCGATAATAGAGGCCATCCACAAAGCGCAGATCGAGCGAGGCGCCAGCAGCCAGTTGCCGCGCCATTTCCCGCGCCAGGCGGCGCACTTCATGGGTTGTCGGATGGGCGCCGGACGAGAAGCTTCCGGTTGCGAGGTTGAGGGACATTTTTAGCTCCTACGGCATGACAAAGTCACCGGCGGTCCAGTCGATCACGGGGATAGCGCCCGCCCCGTCTGATCCGCCAGTGGTTGTGGTGGAGCCGCTCACTGTCGCCTTCACGACACTGAGTTCCGGCCCGTTGATGCTGGCTTTCAAGCTCGCGACGAGGTCTTGCAGGACGAGAGAGTCGCGCATTTTCGTTGAATCGATGGAACCGTAGACACAGGTCGAGCCGGACGTTTCAGGCGAAGCAGGTTCGATCACCAGTTTGAGTGCGATCTTTTTGAAATCCTCGCCGCCATGAACCCAGGGCGTTCCAGTGGTCGGCAACACGAAGACAACGTCGCGATCGTACTGATCTTCAATTGGATAGGGATTACCCACATTCGGGCCACTGCCGGTATTCGTTGTCGCCGTGTGGATATGAAAGCTGTCCCGCCAAGTGGTTGG
>NZ_RBIM01000011.1:0-2500 GCF_003634045.1 Maricaulis maris | reverse complement strand
GACCCTGAAACTGGACGCCTACAAGCAGTCGGAGGGCGCAAGCCTGACGGCGTACCTTTTGTATAATGGGTCAGCGACTTCGTCTCTCGAGCAAGCTTAAGCCGATAGGTGTAGGCGTAGCGAAAGCGAGTCTTAATAGGGCGACTGAGTTCGAGGGATGAGACCCGAAGCCGGGTGATCTAGCCATGAGCAGGTTGAAGGTGAGGTAACACTCACTGGAGGACCGAACCCACGTCTGTTGAAAAAGACGGGGATGACTTGTGGCTAGGGGTGAAAGGCCAATCAAACCCGGAAATAGCTGGTTCTCCGCGAAATCTATTTAGGTAGAGCGTCTCGTGAATACCCATGGGGGTAGAGCACTGGATGGGCTAGGGGGTCCCAACGACTTACCAAACCTAACCAAACTCCGAATACCATGGAGTACTGCGAGGCAGACACACTGCGGGTGCTAAGGTCCGTAGTGAAGAGGGAAACAGCCCTGACCGCCAGCTAAGGTCCCTAAGTTATCACTAAGTGGGAAACGATGTGGGAGTGCTTAGACAACCAGGAGGTTGGCTTAGAAGCAGCCATCCTTTAAAGAAAGCGTAACAGCTCACTGGTCAAGCGCTCCTGCGCGGAAAATGTAACGGGGCTTAAGTGATACACCGAAGCTGCGGATTCGATCTTTGATCGAGTGGTAGCGGAGCGTTCCGTAGGCCGATGAAGGCAGACCCGCGAGGGCTGCTGGAGGTATCGGAAGTGAGAATGCTGACATGAGTAGCGACAAAGAGGGTGAGAGACCCTCTCGCCGAAAGTCCAAGGGTTCCTGCGCAATGCTAATCAGCGCAGGGTTAGTCGGCCCCTAAGGCGAGGCAGAAATGCGTAGTCGATGGGAAGCAGGTTAATATTCCTGCACCAGTGGGTAGTGACGGATCTCGTGTGTCGTCAGTCCTTATCGGATTGAACTGGCGGCGAAGAGGTCCCTGGAAATAGCTCCCACATGAGACCGTACCCCAAACCGACACAGGTGGACTGGTAGAGCATACCAAGGCGCTTGAGAGAACTATGCTGAAGGAACTCGGCAAATTGCTCCCGTAAGTTCGCGAGAAGGGAGCCTCTGCATTGGGCAACCAGTGTGGAGGGGCACAGACCAGGGGGTGGCGACTGTTTACTAAAAACACAGGGCTCTGCGAAGTCGCAAGACGACGTATAGGGTCTGACGCCTGCCCGGTGCCGGAAGGTTAAAAGGAGGAGTGAGAGCTCCGAATTGAAGCCCCGGTAAACGGCGGCCGTAACTATAACGGTCCTAAGGTAGCGAAATTCCTTGTCGGGTAAGTTCCGACCTGCACGAATGGCGTAACGACTTCCCCGCTGTCTCCAGCATAGACTCAGCGAAATTGAATTCTCCGTGAAGATGCGGAGTTCCCGCGGTCAGACGGAAAGACCCCGTGCACCTTTACTACAGCTTGACAGTGGTATTAGCGATTATTTGTGTAGGATAGGCGGGAGTCTATGAAACCAAGGCGCCAGCTTTGGTGGAGACATCCTTGAAATACCGCCCTGATAATTGTTGATATCTAACCGCGGCCCATGAACCTGGGTCCGGGACCCTGTCTGGTGGGTAGTTTGACTGGGGCGGTCGCCTCCCAAAGAGTAACGGAGGCGCGCGATGGTGGGCTCAGAGCGGTCGGAAATCGCTCGTTGAGTGCAATGGCATAAGCCCGCCTGACTGTGAGACTGACAGGTCGAGCAGAGTCGAAAGACGGCCATAGTGATCCGGTGGTCCCGCATGGAAGGGCCATCGCTCAACGGATAAAAGGTACGCCGGGGATAACAGGCTGATGATGCCCAAGAGTCCATATCGACGGCATTGTTTGGCACCTCGATGTCGGCTCATCGCATCCTGGGGCTGGAGCAGGTCCCAAGGGTTTGGCTGTTCGCCAATTAAAGCGGTACGTGAGCTGGGTTTAGAACGTCGTGAGACAGTTCGGTCCCTATCTGCCGTGGGTGTCGGAAAATTGAGAGGAGCTGCCCCTAGTACGAGAGGACCGGGGTGGACGTATCTCTGGTGGACCTGTTGTTGCGCCAGCAGCATAGCAGGGTAGCTATATACGGAAGGGATAACCGCTGAATGCATCTAAGCGGGAAGCCCCCCTCAAAACCAGTTTTCCCTTGAGAGTCGTGGAAGACCACCACGTTGATAGGCCAGATGTGGAAGCGTGGCGACACGTGAAGCTGACTGGTACTAATTACTCGATTGTCTTGATCTTGAAGATGCTCATGTCCGGCGAACGCTTCGTCGAACAAAAGCAACACCTCGAAAATACAGATCAGAATGTCTCTTCAATCCTTGGATCTATCGCGCTGACCGGGTGGTTATTGCAGGGGGACCACACCCGTTCCCATCCCGAACACGGCCGTTAAGACCCCTAGCGCCGATGGTACTGCGTCTTAAGGCGTGGGAGAGTAGGTCGCTGCCCGGTCTGCACGATAGATCCAATATCCTCCACAAATATCAAAA
>NZ_RBIM01000010.1 GCF_003634045.1 Maricaulis maris | reverse complement strand
CGCGCCCTGTGGGCCGTCATTTTTATCAATCTTGTGATGTTCGTCGTCGAAATCTCGGCAGGCTTCGCTTCAGGTTCGCAATCGCTGAAAGCCGACGCCCTTGATTTCGCCGGCGATACGATGACCTATTCCATCAGCCTCCTAGTCATTGGCTCCAGCCTCGCCATTCGTGCCAAAGCCGCTCTCTTCAAGGGTGGGCTATTGTTCGCGATCGCGATTGCGGTGCTGAGCATGACGCTCGTCCGCGCATTCTCTGGCGAGCCGCCTGTCGCTGAGACGATGGGCATCGTCGGGTTCGCGGCACTTCTCGCCAATGCCGTAAGCGTGGTGATCCTTCTTAAATGGAGAGACGGCGATGCGAACGTCCGTTCGGTCTGGCTGTGTTCCCGCAATGACGCCATCGGCAATGTTGGCGTGATGATAGCCGGCGGCCTTGTCGCCCTGACCGGGTCGGCTTGGCCGGATCTCATTCTTGCGTTCGTACTCGCCGGCATTTTCACCCGCTCGGCTTGGTCCATCTGCTCGCAAGCTCTCTCAGAGCTTCGTGACCACAGCTCTACCGCCAACCCAGGAGAAGCGTAATGTTCCCTCTGCTCATCGGCGTCGTTGCTTACACTCTCATAACGGCCGCACTATCGATCCCGTTTATGCTTCGAGCGCGGTCTGAGTTTCGACAACAAGGTAAATGGTCGCCGCTGACCGCCGCCTTCTCGGGCCTCATCATGCACGGGCATTTCGTCGCCACGATTGCTCTCGCGTGGCTCGATCGCGGCAGTTTGTTCGCGCCGAACCTGATCTCACTGGCGCTCGGGGGAGGGCTCTTCCTGGGTGGCGCCTACGTCATATTTCTCGGGCGTTACGCCTATGGTTCACAGGAACGCGTTTACGGCTTGCTCGAAGATGAGCTAATCCAGCACGGCATCTATCGGCGCACCCGCAATCCGCAATATGTCGGCTACAGCGGCATGTTTCTCGGTGCTGCGATCGCGGCCGGATCCGGTCTCGCTATGCTATCCGCACTGGTGTTCACGGCGATCATCCACGTGTTCATTACCTGGGTGGAGGAGCCGCACATGCGCAGAACCTTCGGTGACGCGTTTGGTAAGTATGCGCAAAAAGTTCGACGATATGTCTGATTGAGACACGATAGTCGGGTGTGCTCCAGGCACTAATATTCGACGTCGAGGTAGCGCCAAGCATTGCGTTGTTGAGCCAATGCGAAAGCTTGAGATAGTGAGACGCTGATCGCGTTGGGACGATCCAAGCTCCATTCGTCAAAAGCCGATTGATCTGCGAACATGTTTACCTGATCACAAAAGGCTCCCCGGAGATCCTTGCAACAAGATTTGGTGTCAGTTTTGGCCAGTGACATTACCGGACTATCAGGTGCAATGGCGGCAACGGAGCTGCTAGTCACCTTTATTTCTATGTCTGTATGAGAGTTCGGACACGTTGTGTGCAGCGTGGCCGCCTGCTCAATCAATGATGGCAAGAACAGTGCATCAAAAACGCACCAAGTAAAAAGTGAGCGTTCGGCGGTTTCGAACCTGTGCGCTGTGGGCGCCAAACTCAGACCGACAAAGCCAATGATGTGCCCGTCATCATCAAGCTCGATCGCGCTTGGAGGAACAAGGTTGAGAAGCCTTGAAGCCGTTTCTAAAGGCGTTCCGAGGTGTTCTGCGATAGACGCAATTGAGATCGGTTTCCCACTGGCCAGCGCTCTATAAATGTAGAGCGACGCCCTCTGAAGATCTTTCGGATTTTCACCGATGTATCCCGCTTCTAGAACAGCAGTGATTTGTGCGAGATCTGTCATAGAGAAACTACCCCGCACAGCACGAGAGCTTCGCAACGTCTTTGTCGAAGCCCTGTGCCGCAAGCTTGAAACCTTCGACCGTCGTTAGATATGGAAATATCGTGTCGCCAAGTTCTTTGGTCGTCATGCCAAACTTGAGCGCCAGAACCAAGGTTTGGATGCTATCTGCGCCCTCAGGGGCCATGATTTGTGCACCGAGTAGCTCGTCAGTTTTGCGATCCGCCACGAGCTTTATAAGCCCGCGCGTGTCGGCAGCCGCGAGGGCTCGGGGTACTTGGTCCAGCGGGGCGATTGACGTTTTGACGTCATAGCCCGCTGCCTCGGCTGCCGCGGCGGTGAAGCCCACGCCAGCAACCTGTGGATCGGAGAACACGACCCAGGGCATCGCACGATTGTCATAGGGTTTGACGGGTTGAGACGTGGCGTGTTTGGCGGCCAATTTCGCGCCGTACGCTGCCATGTAGACATATTGGTCGCGACCTGTGACATCGCCTGCCGCATATATGGAGGGATTGCTACTCCGCATGAGCAGGTCGACGGCAATGCCGCCGCGCGCGTCGGTCTCCACACCAACGTCGCCCAGGCCAAGATGTTGCGTGTTCGGGCGTCGCCCCGCTGCAATCAGAACGCTCTGGGCGACGACGACATCCGTGCCGCCAGTCGTCTCGCAGTGGAGCTGGACGCCGGAGGACGATTGCTCGATGCGTTGATAGCCAACGCCAGAGCAGACCGTGATGCCCTCAGCTTCAAATGAAGCCTGGAGTGCCGCACTAATTTCGGGCTCCGCCTCCGGTATAAGACGCGTGCGACAGCAGATCGTTACGTGCACACCGGCGCGGGCAAACATCTGCCCGAGTTCACACCCGATGACGCCACCGCCGATGACAATCATGCTCTCTGGCAGCCGATCTAGTTCGAGCGCACTGGTCGAATCTAGTGTTTGAACGTTTTCGATGCCAGGGATCGGCGGGATGCTGCTGGAAGAGCCAGTAGCAATGATGATCTTCGCAGCGCGTATTGCCCGCCCGTCGAAAGCAACACCGCCCTCTACTAGGCGGGCAGGAGCTTTCGTTTCGATGTAGTCGATATTTTCGTATTCGGGCAGCAAGGCTTCGTATTTTTTGTCACGAAGACCCGAAACAAGTGCGTCTTTTTGCGCCTGGACCGCTGGCCAGTCATCGACCCTGGATGCCACGGACACACCCGCAAACCTGCGGGCAGCAGCGCCTGAGTGCGCCGCTTCCATAGCGCGGATCAGGGCCTTCGATGGCACGCAGCCAACGTTTACGCATGTGCCGCCAATCGTTCCGTGACCGATTATCGCCACGCGCGCGCCAGCTTCGGCGGCGGTGATCGCCGCCGAGAATCCAGCGGACCCGGCGCCAACAACGGCGATGTCGTATTCGCCATTGTTCCCATCTGAGCAGCAATCTTTCATTCGTGACTTCTCCGTCTGACCAGTGATCTGGCGGCGCTTTTAGTGTTGATGTTCTGCTTCGGAATGGTCGGCATCTTCGGCGTTGGAGGCATGTGCGGGATAACCAGCATCGGTGGATGCCTGACCAACAAGCGCTGCAGTTGTCACACTCGGATCAAATCGAACAATTGCGGTCTTGGTTTCGAAGTCCACTTCAACCGAATCCACGCCTTCAACACGGCTCATCGCAGTCCGAACTGTGATCGGGCAGGTCGCACACGTCATGTTCTCGATGTCGAATGTAGCGGTTTCTGTTTGAGCAACGACTATATTCGTCTTTGCTGATGTCTCTGACGGCGCATAATTGAATGCCGACAAACCGGCTCCTGCGATACCGAGCAGGGCTACGGATAGTATTACGGTGGATGTTCGTTTCATTGTGTGTCTCCTAGTAAAAAAATGGGGCCCACCAGTCGATCGTTGCGGCGAGCAGAACGATCGCCAAGCCGACCCAGAGGGCGATTTGGGTGATGATGTTGGATTGGGGTTTTGCGCAATATGAGCCGTCTTCGCATGGTGGCTCAGACTTGAAATAGACGTGCCAAAATCCCGCGCCGATAAAGGCCAGCGTCACCACTATGAAGTAGGGCTTGTACGGATCGAGCGCGGTGAGCGACCCGATCCACGCGCCACTGACGCCGGCGAGTACCAACACCAAAGGCAAGATGCAGCAGGATGACGCCACAATGGCGCCGATAATGCCTCCCGCTGCGAGCCAGCCTCGTTTTTGACGGGGGGCTGGTGTTTGGTCGCTCGATTGTTCGATTTCGGTCATTCGTTTTCTTGCTCATTCCTAGATTTTCAACTAGGCTAATCCCTGTAGTGACTACAGACTCAAGGAGAAAATGAACACGAAAACACACGCTCGCGTGAAGGCACTTACGAGAGGCGAGCTTGCACGTCTCACCGGCTGCCACGCAGAAACCATTCGCTACTACGAAACTCAGGGCGTGCTGCCTGCGCCTCGCCGCGCAGAAAACGGATACCGACTTTACGACCGCCGCCACATCGCGGTTCTGACCTTCATCAGACAATTCCGAGATCTAGGGTTCTCGCTGAACCAATGTCGTGCGCTGCTGCGTTTGGAGCGCGACCATTCTGGCCAGTGCCAGGCGGTTGCTAGCGAGATCAACGCCCATATTGAGGTGGTCGAAGGGCGTATAGCGGAACTGAAATCAGTCGCGTCCACGCTGCGCGCGGCGGCCAGAAAGTGCTCAATTGAACCGAACGCCGGCTGTCACGTTCTGGACGCGTTACTCCAAGTCGATGCTGATAAGTCCTCCGGCGCGAAGTCGTAGAGAGCATCAACTATCGGGCATTCCGGCACGACACCGCCGTCGCACTGTGAGGCCATGTCACCAAGAACACTTTCTAGACGTTTTAGGTCCGCAATTTTCTTACGCACCGATGCCAAGTGGTCGAGAGTTATATCTCGCACCTGACCACAGCTATAGGCGTTGTTGTCGACCAAGCTGAGGAGGTTCTGGACCTCGGCGACAGCAAATCCGAGATCGCGTGCGCGCATCAAAAACTGGAGCCGTCGAACATCGTCATCCGAATAGGTTCGAAACCCATTTGCCGCACGAGCAGGTTCGGGCATGAGGCCGATGCTCTCATAGTACCGCACAGTCTCTAGATGGCAGCCCGTGAGTTTGGCGAGTTTACCGCGGGTGATGTTCATCAAGTCGTCTCGGTTTGTTGCTGCGCTCAGTCTAGGGTTTTTGACCAAACCGCTTGCGTTCCCAGTTGTCGATGGCCCGGATTGGGCCCGGGCAATAATGATCGCGGGCGCGGCGCCCGGCCAGCCGACCAATCAAAATCGGGAGAGCCCGCATCTCGCAGCCAGCCGTCGCGAAGATCGCCGCGAGCACGAACGATATCCCAAGATGCCCGTAGACATAGATGTTCAATATCGCGATCGCGTTCCAGAGCGATGATGACGCGACTTCACCGGTTGATTGCCAACCCAAATAGGCGGCCGCTGCGATGCCCAGCGCTGCAAGGAGGCGTGGCCAGAACGATAGCTTAATGCCGAAGCCAATGTTCACCGTGTAGGGAATGAGCTGCAATGCGAAGAGCGTAAATCCAATCACGGAGAGATTGGTAAGCGCGCCGACGTCGCCAAAACTCACGATCTGATAGACCCAATAAAGTGAGCCGTAACCGAAGAGCGCGCGAGCAGCACGACCGATCCACCCTGGCGGTGGAATTGTGCCAGCGTCGTCGAAACGGAAAGTCGGTTTAGCGTCTGCCATATTACCTCCGCGTCCAATCCAAAACCCAACTTTGAAGTCTGAACTCGTACTGCGGCAGGATGAATGCGGCGATGAGGAACGTTGTTCCGATCACCCACCAGATCCAAAATGATCTTGATGCTTGGCCGCGCCATATTGCATAGGACGCTGCAACGGCGAGCAATCCTGCAGATGTCCAAAAGAAGGAAGGTTGCCAACGCGCGAACCAGCCGAGTTTCGCGACCAACCCACTCGCGAATCCGAAGTGCACAAGCAATATCGGGATGACGCAACACGACGCGCCCACGAAAGCGGCGAAGCCTCCGAGCACGCCGCCACTCGAAAGCGCTCTTGAGAGCCAACTTTGATCTGTACCCGCTACTGACATGTCGCCACAATAACATCTGTAGTTACTACAGATGCAAGTCGTTCTAGGGCGCAGATCGATCACGAGTTCGAGACTTCTCGCCCCTTAGGAGGGGCGAAACGCTGGCGCTATCCCACCCTTTCCCACCCTTTGGGCCTGCGGCCTGAAGCGAGATCCAAATTGGCCTCTGCCCGGCCAATTGTGTCTCCCCCTTCTTGAAGAAGAATCCGTCTTGTGACGGCTTCTTGGCGAGAGCCTTCCTAGAGTCCCCAGATGGGGACTCGTCAGGCCCTCGTGACACATGTGCCACGGTGCTTGGGGTGAAGCATCGGTGCAACGTCACATGTGTCGGTTGTGTTATAGCTCGGCGTTTCAACCTGGAGTATATTTCTGCGGATGAGATCGACTTGGGTGAGAGCAAGCAGGATGTATACGGGCAAAAATGCTCCGTTACATGTATACCATTCGAAGCACACGAAGTGTGTCCTCAAGGCATATCCTGCTTGTCCTTCAAGTGCCAGGAGGGCTTAACGAATGCCGCCAAAGGGTCATCGAAAGTCACGCGCCGAGGTTCGATCCGAGCGGATCGACGTCTATGTCACGCCAACTGAGTTGGCGGCCATAAACGAAGCGGCGGAGACTTGCGATCAGACCCGTGCGGCCTTCGTGCGTGCATGTGCGCTCGGGGCCCGTCCCCAAGCGAAACCTGCACGCGTCACAGCGGATGCCATTCGCCAGCTGACCTCGATTGGGAACAATCTCAATCAGCTCGCAAAGCAGGCCAACGCCGGCTTCGTGGTATCCGCTCCCGCGGTACACGCAACCCTGGACGCTGTCCTGTCCGCTGTGCGCCGGCTCGGCTGAGCTTTCTTGTGATCGGAGAAGCTCAGACCGGAACCGGCTTTGGCGGCCTTGCCCGATATCTCGCCACGGGGCAGCGTGGCGATCGACCTGAGCGGGTCGAATGGGCAGAGGCGCGCAATCTGCCGACAACCGATCCGGACACCTATCCTGCGATGATGCGTGCCACGGCGCGGATGTCGCGACGGGTTCAAGATCCCGTCTTTCATTTTTCTGTCAGTTGGCCAGTCGACGAGCAGCTCGAGCCGGACGCCATGGCGGGCGTTGCAGATCGAACGCTCTCAGATCTCGGTTTGTCGGAGCATCAGTCGGTGATCGTTTGTCACAATGACACCGAACACCCGCATCTCCATGTTCTGGTCAATCGGGTGCATCCGGAAACCGGTAAGGCCTGGCCGAAGTGGCGCTACAAGACCCGCCTTGAACGCTCTCTCAAAACCCAAGAGAGGGAGTTAGGCTTACAGCAGGTGCCTGGACGGCTCTCCCGTGTGTTGAGCTTTGGGGAGCGTTTGAAGAAGCGGGCTGAAGGCGGGTTTGACGTCAACGCGCTTGTCGCCTGGGGCAAAGATAAGATCGGTGAGTTGCGCCAGTTCATTCGGCCGCACTTCGATGAGGCATCCTCATGGAATGATCTTGAAGATCGGGTTTCCGAGCGCGGGCTCGGTATCCATGGCAAGGGCCAAGGATTGATCTTCAGCGATGGGAAGGGCTTCGCCAAGCTCTCCCAAGTCGGCGGCAAGAAGCATCGTCTAGCGATGCTCGAAGCGCGCTTCGGGGACTGGAAGAGCCATGAGGCGCAGCGGAAGAAATCCGGTGGCTTCGATCGTCAAGACGCTCTTGACCGGGACGAATTGAGTGAGATCGAGCGACGGCTGCGCCGTCAGCGTGAACGCGATCGTGATGATGATGGTCGGGTCCGGTAGTTAGCGAGTATGTGCGCGTCACTCAAGAACAAGGGTCTGCAATCAACCTGCCTCTAGTGAATTGGCAGCCGCCACGATTGAGACAATGTAAAAAAATTCGAAAACCGCTTGCTTCTACAGCCGCTATAGGAAGTAAGGCTTTTCGTAGTTCAATCTGAACGAATCCATTTTGCTCACCAAATTGGGTGTTGGATAACTGAGTAGAGGCGAAATCATAGCGGCATCGACCAATATACTCTTGCCGATCGGCCTGACGCTAAAACTTGCAGCCTCACTTCTCGTGGCCTGCGCGTTTTTGTTGGCGCACATAGCTGATGCCCAGCTATGTGACGACAAGTTCGCTATCGCTTGCGTGATTGGCCAAGAGGCGAACAGCGCCGAGCAGCGGGACGAAGGTCGGGGAGAACACGAAGACCGTGGGAAAAATTGCGGCCCCTGTCACGCGTTCAAAACGCGACAAGTATCATACGAGGCAGGTTTGGCACCGAGTGGCGCGCCCTCAGCTAGACCGCAGCCAGTCGACAGTTTGCGATCTCGACCGATCGGCAGTCTCTATCGTCCCCCTCGAGCCTGATCCTTAGCAGAACATCGGTCCGCACTTGCGGGCACGCTTTAGCTGGATCCGCTTGAGGAGCATACAACATGTCATTTTTTCTAAAGGGCGCTACCGCAGCCCTGGCGCTCGCCGCATTGACCGAAGGCGCGCTGGCCTCACCTTGCGATGGACGGATTGGCGGTTCGCCACAAATTTCGCCGGGAAGGCCCCTAACACTTTTCACCGTACTTTCAGAAGTTCGCCACGCCTCGCCTGCTGTTCGCGCGGCCGGATTGGAGGCCCGCGCCCTCGGTGCAGAGGCGGACCAAGCCGGGCGGCGGCTCAACCCGACCCTATCGCTCGAACTGGAGAATTTTGCGGGCAGCAACGCGTTGTCGGGTTTTGATCAAACTGAATCAACATTCGCATTAGAACAAACGCTCCGTCTTGGAGGGAAGCGAGCGCTCGAGGAACGAGCTGCGCGGGCTCGCCAGGCGCTCGCCAGCGCGGAATGCGCGGTTATCCTGAGGGAGACTGAACTAGAGGCCGCGATCGTCTTTGCTGAGTTGGTGGCAGCCGTCCAATTACGAAACCTTGCAGAAGAAAGTGCGGATCTAGCGGATGAACTGGTGAGCATTGTGGCGCGCCGAGTCGATGCGGGCGCTGCGGCACCACCGGAGCTCTCGCGGGCGCGGGCGGACGCGACCGCTTTGCGCGCGTCTGTCGAAACGGCGCAGGCAGGTATTGATCGCCGCAGATACGCGCTTGCTCTCCTGTGGGGCAGTGCCGAGCCCACATTCTCAGCACCGATGGGAGTGAGCTTTAATTCCACCATCGCGGAAGTCGAAGCAGACGTGACACACCCTGCGCTAAATGCAGCAGATGCAGCCGTTCGTGTCCGACAGGCCGAAACCAGCTTTGCCCGAAGCGCCATCATCCCAGACATAAGCGTATCGGCAGGAATCCGGCGGTTTGAAGAGACCGGCGATGAGGCTTTCGTCGCGGGTGTTAGCCTGCCGCTCCCAATCTTCGATCGCGGGCGGGATGCTGCGCGAGCGTCGGCGATCCGGAGCGATGCCGCCACACTCAATCGAGCAGTTACCGAACAACGCTTGTTAGCCCAGCAACGGGCTGCAGCTGCGGCTCAACGCACGGCACAAAGCCGATTGCAAATCCTAAAACACGATACGCTGCCCGCGGCGACGGAGGCCTACGAGGCGGCCTCGCGTGGCTATCAGATTGGTCGTTTCGATCTCACCGCCACCCTAAATGCCCGCGCGGCCCTGTTGAGCGCCCAACTCGCTGTGATTGATGCAGAGTTTGCCTTGCAGAGCGCAGAGCTGCGTCTGCGAGCTCTGATTGGGGCAGCCCCCTTTGATGGAGATATCCGATGATTGGTAAACCGCATCTATTCGCGGTCATCGCCGCTACTTTGGCCATTACCGCTTGTGGCAATGGTGGGGACCGAGACTCGGATCGTTCCTCCGCAACGGAAGTGGATCACGATGATGGCGAACAATCTGCCCAAGTTGAGTTAAGCCCGGAGGTGGCGTCAGAGGCTGGCATTGTGACCGCGCGCGCGACACGTACTCCCCTGAGACAGTTTCTCTCTCTCCCGGCCGAGTTGAGGTTTGATGCAGATCGCGTCGCCGCAGTCTCACCGCAAGTGAGCGGGCGGATCATCCAAATTACAGCGACCGAAGGCGATCTCGTCTCTCCCAATGAATCGCTGGCAATCCTCTCCAGTCGTGAACTCGCCGACCTGAAGGCTGAGTTTCTGACAGCCGCCACTTCCGAAAACCTTGCCCAGCAAGCCCTGGCACGTGAGGAAACGCTTTTTGCAGAGCGAATTACACCCGAGGCTGACCTGCAGGCTGCCCGCGCTGCGCTCATCGCGGCCAGCGCCGCACGCGAAGGCGTTGAGAACAAGCTCATTGCTGTGGGCGTTCCTCGCAGTGAGCTCGCATCTCTCGGCGATGCGCCCGACCTAACACTCGCCCAGGCCCGCCTTCGGGCTCCCATCGGCGGTGTGGTTGCGCGCCGAACAGCAATCCTTGGCGCAGCAGTATCGGCAGAAGACGCAAGCGCCCCAGCTCTCTTCACCATTGTTGATGACAGCGTCCTATGGGCTGACATAGCGGTCTACACGCAGGACGCAGCAATCGTTGAAGCCGGCATGGCCGTCGTCCTTCGGTCAGAAACGGGGGCTCAGTTAGCAGAAGGTGTGATTTCGACCGTTTTGCCGACGATAGACGAAACCTCGCGCATGGCGACCGCCCGCATGGTTGTGGACAATTCTGACCGGCGGATGCGCCCCGGTCAGTTCGCAACGGCTGAGATTGCAACCGGGGCCGACGAGAGCCGCCTCCAAGTGCCATCGGCGGCCATCGTTGAAGTTGCGGGTCGAACGAGTCTGTTCGTTCCAACTGATGACGGATTTGCGCCGCGGACCGTGGAGCCGGGAACTGAATCCGGCAACCAGACCGTGATCCTGTCTGGCCTCGATGAAGGAGAGTTCTACGTGTCAGAGGGTGCATTCACGCTCAAAGCACATCTCGAAAGAGACTCCTTCGGTGATGATGACGACTAGGAAGTTAGAGATATGCAAAACTTAATGCACCGCCTTGCCGGCGGCCGGCTGCTAGCCGCCATCGCGGCCCTAACCCTCACCGTAGGGGGGCTGTTTGCCTTTCGTGCGCTTCCAGTTGATGCGTTTCCCGATCCTTCACCCTCGCTGGTTCAGGTGTTCACCGAAACCGAAGGGCTCTCTCCAGAAGAAGTCGAACGCTATGTAACCTTCCCAGTCGAAACCGCGATGTCCGGTCTTCCAGATGTCGAGGAAATCCGATCGGTCTCAAATTTCGGTCTCTCCATTGTAAACATCTATTTCGAGGATGGCACGGATGTGTACTTCGCACGCCAGGTCGTAGGCGAGCGATTACCAGAGGCCAGCGAAGCCATCCCAGATGGTTTCGGGACGCCCCAGCTCGGGCCCATTTCGAGCGGACTAGGCATCATCATGTACTTTCGCGTCGTCGATGAGACTGGCGCCTATGATCTGACCGAACTCCGCGAAATCACCGACTGGATGATTAAGTACCCTCTTCAATCCGTCGAAGGCGTGACCGAAGTGCTAGCGCTTGGCGGTTTCGAAAAGCAATACCAAGTTCGTCTCAATCCCGATCTTCTGATCGCCTATGATTTAGAGGTGGCAGATGTAATCGGTGCTCTAGAAAGCGCAAATCGCACGACCGGTGCGCAATTCATCGAAGTAGGCGCGGAACAATACACCGTGCGTGGTGTCGGCTTGGCACGATCGGTTTCCGACCTCGCAGAAACGCCGGTTAGCACGGTCAACGGTCGTTCGATCAGAGTGAGCGATCTTGGAGAGGTCGTTATTGGCGGTGGTACGCGCCAAGGGCTCGCGACTGCCAACGGCAATGGCGAGACGGTCGCCGGCCTCGTTCTTAAACTCTATGGTACGAACACGTCTGATGTGATTGAGCGCACACACGCGCGCTTCGATGAGATCAATGCATCCCTGCCAGAAGGCGTACGCGCCGTTCCATATTACGATCAGGGTACACTGGTTAGACGGGCGGCCTCGACCGTCACGACCGCGCTCTGGCAAGGTGCTCTACTGGTCGCAGTTGTCGTGTTTATCTTCCTCGGTGGCTGGCGACCTAGCCTAGTGGTGGTCTTGTCAATTCCATTCTCGGTTGGCTTCGCCTTCATCTCGATGAGCGTGTTGGGCATTAGCGCAAATTTAATGTCTTTGGGAGGTGTCGCCATCGCCATCGGTATGATGGTTGATGGCGCTATCGTCATTGCCGAAAATGTCGACCGAGGTTTCCGGGAACGGCGGAATGGCGAGGACGCTCGCGATGTGGTCGCCAAATCGACCGCGGAAGTTATCGCTCCGCTAATCGCAGCCGTCGCAGTCGTGATTATTGTGTTTCTGCCTCTATTTTCGCTGGAAGGTGTTGAGGGTAAGACTTTCCGGCCGCTTGCTGCGTCTGCCGCCCTTGCCATGACAGGATCGCTCCTCTACGCCGCGCTAGTCGCGCCCGCCATGGCCTTTGGCTTAATCAAGCCACCCAAACACAATACGTCTGGCGAGGGCGCAATCGCCGGCGTGGTCAAGTCTGTCGCAAGCGTGTTCGTCCGCGCACGCCTTGCTGCGGTTGCGTTAGCGCTTGGACTTTTGGTCATCGGAGGGTTGGCGGGCTCAAGATTGGGCTCGGAGTTCACACCCGCTCTCGAAGAAGGTGATATCTTACTTCGGGTCTCTATGGCTCCATCAATATCGCTCACCGAGGGGCGCGAGACATCAACACGACTTGAACGTCGATTGCTGGCGGCGTTCCCTGAGATTGACTCCATTGTTAGTCGAATTGGCCGAGGCGAGGTCGGGGCTCACGCTGACCCGGTAAACAGTATTGAGGCCTTTGTCGCTTTGAAGCCAAGGTCAGAGTGGCGACCCGGCCTCACACCGACCGACCTGCGTGCAGAAATATCCGAAGATCTGGAGTCCTTTCCGGGAATCAGAGTGAACATCGGGCAACCGATCGCGATGTCGGTTGATGAACTTCTAACCGGCACGAAAGCTCAGCTCGCGGTAAAAATTTTCGGTCCTGACATGGATGTGCTGTTGGAAGGTTCGCAGGAACTACAATCAATTCTTCAACGTGTCAGCGGGGCGAGTGATGTGCAGGCTGATCAGATCACCGGCGCGCCACAGTTAGTCGTCTCGGTCGATCGCGCGGCCTTAGGCCGATATGGTCTTTCAGTGGAGGAAGCCCTTGATACGCTGAGCGCGTCCGTCGGCGGGGCGGAAGCCGGCGTCCTCTTTGAAGGGGTTCGCCAGTTTCCAGTGGTCGTCAGATTTGACGAAAACCGGCGTGACAATGCGCAGGCGATTGGCCGACTTATCCTAGAAAGCGAGAGTGGTGCTCGGGTGCCGCTTTCAAGTGTCGCCTCGATAAGAACTGTTGTCGGTCCTCGTCAGATAACGCGCGAAAATGGGGAGCGTTTCATAACGGTGCAGCTCAATGTTCGCGGGCGCGATATCGGCTCCTTTGTTGCCGATGCGCAAGCGGCGACCTCCAGTCAGCTAGACCTTCCGCCTGGTTATCGTGTCGAATGGGGTGGCCAGTTTGAACTGCAACAACAGGCCAATGCCCGCTTCGCCGTGGTGATACCGATTACGTTGGGAATAGTTCTTCTCATCCTGTTACTCGCATTTGGGAGGCTCAAGTCAGCGATATTGATCCTGCTGAACATTCCTCTCGCGTTGACCGGTGGCGCCCTCGCTTTGTGGCTAACAGGATTACCAGTCTCGGTGCCAGCCACGGTCGGGTTTATTGCGCTTTTCGGTATCGCCCTTGGTAACGGAATGGTGCTCGTCAGCTTTATGGACGACTTCGCGCGGCAAGGCCGCGACCACAATGCGCTCGCTATTGAAGCGGCAGGACTGAGAGCAAGGCCGGTGCTGATGACAGCGCTCACGACAGCGCTTGGTTTGGCGCCATTGCTATTTGCGACTGGAGTAGGTGCTGAAGTGCAGCGCCCGCTAGCGACCGTTGTGATGGGCGGACTCGTTTCGTCAACCGTCCTTACCTTGCTCGTACTGCCAGCGCTACATCGGTGGTTCGCACCAAAACCGGGCGGGCATGTTTCGGTATTGGAGACAGAGCACGCTCGTGACTGATGACAAGGCACTGTACTCCGCGGCTGTGCATCGAACGTCAATACGACGTTCGATTTCGAGGACCGGCACTACAGGCTCTGCGGATCGTAGCAAGGTATCAACGCTACGATCCGCGGGCTCGGCCCGGGGTTCGATGGAGTCAGTTGAAACGTTCAAGCCAACGGTATCGCCGCTCGCCATTATGTCGTTCGACAATCCTTGAACGGTGTATCAAATGAATGGAATTCGCTGGGTTTTGCGCTTGGGTTTTGTGCCTTTTGTTCTCTTGGGTGGCAACGCCCTGGCTCTAACCCTTGTATCTATGGGGGGCCACCATGTTTGGCTCGCGGCCTTGATCGTCGGTGTGATCTTCGTCTCGTTTTTGGTCGAAAGACTCATCCCCTACAATCCAGATTGGAACCTCTCTCACCAAGACCGTTGGCGAGACCGAGTACACTTTGTAGTCAATGAGGGGGCGAACTTTTTATCGATCTTGGGTTTGCCGTTTCTGGCCGCCCTGCTGCCGAATTTTGGGGTCTGGCCAAGTCACTGGCCGCTTTGGGGGCAGTTGTTGTTGGCGATAGGCATCGTTGATTTCGGGATTACGATGGCTCATTTCGCGAGTCATCGGATTAATTGGCTTTGGCGATTTCATGCGGTTCATCACAGCGTTAAACGCATGTATGGATTTAACGGTCTGATGAAACATCCGCTTCATCAATTGATAGAAGGCGTGTGTGGGGTGCTTCCTGTAATTTTACTAGGTGTGCCGCAAGACGTAGCCTGGTTGCTAGTGGTCGCCATCGCGCTACAGCTCCTGTTGCAGCACTCAAATGCGGACGTGCGTGTCGGACCGTTCAAGTACGTTCTTGCGCTGGCTCCGGCGCACCGTTTCCATCATCTCATTTCCGCCCGTGAAGGTGATGTCAACTTCGGCCTATTCACTATGGTATGGGACTGGTTGCTCGGCACAGCTTCTTTTGATCCCAACCGCACTTTCACATCGGACGATCTCGGCATTGAAGGCGAGCCAGACTACCCTACCGATTATTGGAGTCAGCTTATTCGACCATTTAAGTCGATGCGCTAGATACTAATTCGCGTTAGCGGAGCGATGCCTTTGCTTAAGCTCACGCCGAACATCGATTTCATCGTCCGAGCCAGATGAGCAGAATCTGAAAACCCTGCTGCATAAGCTGCACTAGTTAGGTCGCTTCCCGAAAGTATGACGCTCAACGCCCGTTGTAACCGAGACCAAAGCACCCACTGTCGAAATGGTAGTTTCATCTCGGCCCGGAACAACGCAGAAAATCGCGACGACGAGAGATTGATTTGCCTTGCGGCATCACGAGCTGAATAACCTGGTGCTAGCTCCTCCATTTCGTCGAGCTCCCGCAGGAGTTCTGCGAGACGCAAATCTTTGGGTTTTGCGGTGGCGGATCTGATATGCGAGATCCAGCTATCGACATTAGCGCACGCTAATGCATCGGCACCGTGGCTTTCTGCCAGGTGCTGGTATCGAAGGGGGTCGACGAATAGCACGTCCGTCACATGCGATGACGAGGTGACCTGGTGCGGTTCCATTGAGGAAATTATCGTCACCATACCCTTGGAGGCGCTCTTCGTTCCAGCACTCTTGACCCGATCGTCTTTGGCCGAAAACATGATCTGCACAGCGTAGTGCTTATGGAAGGTCGCGTGTCCCGTCTGTCCCCGAAACAGGGCCCACCCTGGCTCGAGAACTACGCGTCCGGACCATGCCGGATCAGGTCTATCTTTTAGAGCCAACCCATTCCTCCAAGCATGGCAAATTTACAAACCAATTCGTTTCATATGCCAACGTAGGGTTTTCGTTAGTGCGAGCCTATCGCATTTTTGATGCTGTGCCCGATGTCGCAAGCGCACGAGTGTTTTGTCTCCTCTTCTGGTCGGGGCGACGATCTCTAGCGCAATTTTGCTAACCGGCTGGGACGTCTGTTTATGACGTAAACGGGTGTCTCAAGCTGTGCGCGTTGCAATGGCGCTCCTTGGTTTTTGCGTCCCTCATCCGTTCGTTGTCCAAGAAACGCAAATCTAGGTGCGTGGGGTTTGCTCCGCTAAGCCCCGGCTAACGCCGCCTACGGTTACAGGGCAGCAAAGCTCCCTCCCATCGACCTTTGGTGATCCGCGATTGGAACACGACGGACGTGTTTCAGCCCAAAAACCAAAGGAGACACAACTATGACAAACTTCGCTCAACCCGCTCTTCGCGCCTTTGCTGTACGCGATGGCGATGAAGCCACCGGCCGGAAATCATTCTGGCGTGAGATCGGCGCAGCCTGGACCACGAAGGGCGGCCACATCCGGCTCAAGCTGGACGCATTGCCACCGGACGGCGTCGTAATGCTCTTGGATGACGCAAGAAGCGCCAAGAAGCCATCTCGCAAATCAAGCAAGAAGGCCGCGTTATGAGCGCGGCCCTCTCATATGCGGACAAGCGGACCGCATTCGAAATCGCGACCAGCGCGCTTTTGCGCTGGTTCGGTGACGAACTCGTCAATGGGGCAACCGATGACCAACTTCATGCGTTTCTTGAAAAGGTTCTTGGCATCGCAGGCGGTTCCTGTGGACCTGGTCGGATATCCGTATCCTATCGGGGGTCTGGCTTGCGCATCTGGGCTGGTTGGGACCATCCAAATGAAGTTCGAGATAAGCCCATTTTCTCGGGCTCTCAAACCATCTCGATGGCGCGAGAAGTGTACGGAATCCCTGACCCGAGCGCTCAACAGCTTGCTTTAATTTAGCGCTATGAGCCGATTAGAAACCCTAATCGGCTCATAATTAGTTTGTTTTGTGAGCCGATTAAGTGGTACAATCGGCTCATGAAGTACAATTGGCAGCAAAAAGATTGGCCTGAATTCCGCTTTGAAGTTGCGGAAATACAGGGGCTTTTATACGAATTCGCCGAGAAAGCGGGGCGTGTAAGTGGTGCCCTTAGCGGCCTGCCTGACAGCATGCAAACCGAAACCATCATCGAGCTGATGGTGGCCGAGGCTGTGAAGACCTCCGAAATCGAAGGTGAGTTCATCAGCAGAGAGGACGTTCGCTCCTCCCTGATGAAGCATCTGGGTGTTGGACCGGAACCAGAGGAAGTCAGTGATGAGCGCGCCAAAGGCGTGGCGCAGCTGATGCTTCGTGTTCGTGACGAGTATGCCGCCCCTCTCACCGATCAAATGCTCTTTGATTGGCATCAGCTTCTCTTGGGCGGTGTTGTCGACCCTGAAAAGCTGAGCGTTGGGCAATGGCGATCCAGCGATGAGCCCATGCAAGTCGTGTCTGGTGCCTACGGTAAGTGGAAGGTCCACTATGAAGCGCCGCCATCAGATCGCGTCCCCGACGAGATGGCGCGCTACATAAGTTGGTTCAATGACAGTGCACCGGATGGGTCAGCGGCCATGCAGCCGGCACCGGTTCGCTCCGCGATAGCGCACGTCTATTTCGAAAGCGTCCACCCATTCGAAGATGGTAATGGTCGCGTCGGGCGGGCTTTATCTGAGAAGGTGTTGTCCCAAGGGCTCGGGCGCCCGGTCGTGCTCAGCTTGTCCGAGGCAATCGAGCGAAAGCGTAATGACTATTACGATGCGTTGAAGCGCGCGCAGCGCTCCAATGATGTCACCGAATGGGTGCACTACTTCGTCAGTACCATCGTGGAAGCCCAAGATCGGGCAGATGAACAAGTGAGCTTTATCCTCGCCAAGGCGCGGTTCTTCGATCGCCATGGTGACGCGCTATCAGAGCGTCAGAACAAGATCGTTGTGAAGATGCTGGAAGCTGGACCTGACGGGTTCCAGGGCGGCATGAATGCGCGCAAATACATGTCCATGGCCAAGGTGTCCAAAGCGACGGCCACGAGGGATCTGCAGCATCTTGCCGAGATAGGTGCGCTGCTACCTGTCGGAGCCGGTCGAAGCGCCCGGTACGAAGTCAACCTAGCCAATGAACAGCTAGCCTGACCAAGAGGCCTAACTGTCAGCACAGCGTCGCCCTTGCTCGGTCAACCCCGCTTCGGGGGTATGATGATCGCTGCGAAGCGATGCTGGTTGGATGCGTGTCGGCTCCGAGGGAATGTCAGCTTGGTTTCTCACCAAGGGAATAGTGACGGAAGTCACGCGCGTATTAGCCGATCAATAGTAAGTTTAATCGCTAACCGCCCGAAGTCGCGCAAAATTTGGTTTGATATTTCGGCAACCTGTGATGGAATTTGCGCATGTGGTCAGATAACGAGTCAGAAAACGATTACCTAAATTACTCTGAGACAGCAGAGTTGGTGGTCAATATACTGGAGAAAGAGGAGCTTCGCCCTCTCTCCGTAGGTGTTTTCGGAGGTTGGGGGGTTGGCAAATCCTCGATGGTTCAACTCATCGAGGCGAGGCTCAAAGACGACGAAAATGTCATACTAATAAGCTTCGATGCTTGGCTCTTCCAAAGTTACGATGACGCAAGAGCGGCGCTGCTGGATACAATTGGCGGCGCACTTCGCGATGCCGTAAAAGACGACGAAACACTTCTCGAAAAAGTTAGCGACCTACTAGGCCGAGTGAACAAGCTTCGCGCCCTTGGTCTGATAGCCGAACTAGGCGCCGCCGCGGTCGGTTTGCCAGCGTTTGGGACAATTAATGCCGGGATTGGTGCTGCTGCGAAAGCAATGACATCCGGAGGCGATCAATCCGACCTCACGGCCATTCACGATGCGGCGGGTGATGTTGCTAATCGCGGAGCGGGTCTGTTCCAACCGGCTGAGACCTATTCGCCTCCCGAAGAAGTACGCGCGTTCCGACAGGAGTTCGAGGAACTTCTTGGTCAAATGGGCAAAACGCTCGTTGTGGTGGTGGACAATCTTGATCGATGCTTGCCGCGAGATGCCATCCATACGCTCGAAGCGATCCGGCTCTTCCTGTTTGTGCCTCAAACTGCATTCGTCATCGCAGTCGACGAAGAAATGATCCGGCATGCCGTTAGTGAGCACTACGGAGCTCAGCAAACACGCTTGGTAAGCGATTATTTGGACAAGTTTGTACAAATTCCAGTCCGAGTTCCAAAGGCCGGTTTCCCGGAAATGCGGTCTTATCTCTTCATGCTCCTTGTAGCATCGCCTTTTGATGGCGACGGCGTTCTGGCAAAGAGTCAATTCGAAGCAATCAACAAGCACTTCATCGACCATCTGCGAAAGAGCTGGCAGTCGATAGAACTAAAACCAACTGACCTTCTTGATGTCGCGCAGGTGGCCGAAGCGCTCAGTGAAGCCCAACGTGCAAACATCAAAAATAGCTTCAGACTGGCTGAAAGTCTGGCGCCCCAATTGGCAGAAGCTCAGCGTGTCTCGGGCAACCCCCGCATCGTAAAACGGATGCTCAACGCGGTGCGTCTTCGTTCTCAAATCGCCCGAACTCGTGGGATGCCACTGAGCGAAGCAATAATCGCCAAATTGGTTTTGTTCGAACGGTGCGCGAGCTCGAAAGCTACGGCAGCACTACTCAACTTTATCGCAGCTTCGAACGGTGGCCGCGTCGATGAAATTGGGACTATCGAAGCCGCCTTGAAGAAGAATGAAACACCGAAGCTTCCTACCGAATGGAGCGACGATGCAAAGTTCATTTTCGAATGGGCTGCATTGGAACCCAGTCTCGCTGAGGTCGACCTT
This sequence comes from Maricaulis maris, assembly GCF_003634045.1. GTDB lineage: Bacteria > Pseudomonadota > Alphaproteobacteria > Caulobacterales > Maricaulaceae > Maricaulis > Maricaulis maris. The sequence continues at coordinate 48,747 of NZ_RBIM01000010.1, read as the reverse complement.
CGGCCCGCAGCCTACCTGGCACGTGATCTCGCGCCTACCAAACTGACGACGACAGATCTTTCCCCTACGGCAGAGGGAGCTCTCCGCGTGCTGCTAAAGGCAACGAAGCAAACCTCACCAGCGGTGAGAGCCGCTCTTAGCGAAATTCCAGCGGATGAACGGGGCGCAGTCCTCGATCAAATTATCGGCCATTTGAGCCAAGTCTCGGATTGGTCTTCGGCGCCACCAGGATATGTCGGCGCGCACCTACTGGCCGATCAGTCTGAAAATTGCGGTGAAGCGCTTTCCGATTTCATCAAGCAGCACATACCAAAGCCAGCGAGATGGCTCACACTTCGGCTGAAAAACGCGAATTGGTGGGAGACAAAATAAGATGGGTACTTCTACCGATAGCAGAGGCGCTCGCCCTAGCTCGAAGCTCGTTCCCGATCATGCTGATGCAACGCCGCAAGCCAAACAACCCGAACCTGAACCGTCTCGCTTCCGACAGTTCCGAACATCCATGCGAAAGTACGCTGCCTCCGGAGATTCCGAGCACCGTAGTCGCGCGCTCGGTGGATACGCTCGATCAGCTGCCGGAGGTGCGGCGACGGGGGCACGCAAGTTTGGCGCAGTCGCGAGATCTGGCGCCGCTGCGGTCGCTGGCTTGTCCAACCTCGCAGAAGGTGGAACCGCAACGGAGGAAACGGGTTCCGATCTATCGGGGGCTATTGGTGCTGATGTGGATGTTGCCGCGCAACTCATCGCGGAGGCGATCGCCCCACACTCCGAGAGTCGCGACTATGTGCGTAACGCGATTATCGAGGCTGTCTGTACAGCACTTGAAGGCGAAGACACGTTTGAGACCAGCCATATTACAGAGGAAATGCTTAGTGATGTCCTGCACCTTTACCTAGCGGAAGCTGTGTTTCAGGAGGTTTGGATACAAGCCGGTGATGCCACTGACGGTGCTGAAACATCAGAGCATCTCCAAACTAGAGAAAACGATATGCGCGAGGTTGTGAAAGCGGCCATTGACGACGCACTTGATAGCGCAATCACCGGTCAAATTTCGCAGATGACCCAGAAGGGTATCGAGAAGGTTCAGCTTCAAGCGGTCAAAGTGACCCTCGAACACTGGGAGGAAGCCGATGACTAGAGTCTTCGCCCATCCGGACCAGGCCGCCTTCTCATCTGCGAAATATGAGATCCCCGTACTGTTATTCGGCCGTGTCCAGGTTGGCGGGCCGCCCAACGCTGTGGGGAACCAAGTACGGCGCCAGTTGGCTCGGTTAGATTTACCGATCGAACAATCTGCGTACGATTTCTTGGCTATAGCGCTTGCCGTCGCTGCGGCAGACCGCTTCGCACTCAGATCCGCCGCGGACGATGGATTTGGACGAAATATTGAAGTAACTGTCGGTCTGGCAGATCCGGCCCGATGGACCCCGGTCGCGAAAAAGCTCGAACGGGCACTCGGGTTTCTAAGTGGCGACCAATGGCATTTCAACTTCGTCGCTGGAGGGGACACAGTTCCCAGCCACAAAGAAAGATCTCGCCTAAAAAACAAAGTCGATCTGGAGGGCGCTGACGAGGTTTGTCTTTTTTCTGGTGGCATGGACAGCCTGATCGGGGCGATAGACAGGATCGCTGACGGACACCGGCCGTTACTTGTCAGCCGGTCTACTCGCGGCGATGGCGGGTATCAGACGTACCTCCACGGAATGCTCCCAGAGGTTCCAAGTCTTCGCATCAACGATGACATCCGAGGGGAACTGCAAGGAGAGCCCTCGACACGAACAAGAAGTATCGTGTTTCTAGCCCTAGCAGCCTGTGCTGCGTCGGCGATATCAAGGCTGCATAATGATAGTATCGTCCCTCTCATTATCCCAGAGAACGGCTTTATTTCTCTAAATCCACCTCTAACTGTGCGCCGAATTGGCGCGCTTAGTACGCGGACGGTGCATCCGCATTTCATTTCTTCGTTGCAAGCGATTTTTGATGAGGTCGGAATACCCGCGGCAATCGAAAACCCTTACTTTTTCAAAACGAAAGGTGAGGCTTTGCGTGAGTGCCGCGATCAACCTCTTGTGACGAAACTGATATCCAAGACGACATCCTGCGGTAAGTGGAAGCGTTACTGGCAACAATGCGGGCGATGCGTGCCGTGTCTTATTCGTAGGTCGGCGTTCCATGCCGCGGGCATTGCCGACGAAACTGCTACGAGCAAGCACGTGGGTTATAGGTTCGATGATTTGAACGACGCACTGAGAACGGATCGAGACCGAGCTGACATCAGGGCTGTTTCCGCTGCAATTCGCCGCGTAAATGGTGGCGATTTCGGCAAATGGGTGATACGTGGCGGCCCTCTACCGTTGGACCCAACGGCGCGTAACGAGCACAAGGACGTGGCTCGGCGTGGCGTGTTCGAGATCGATCAATTTTTGAAAGACCTGGGCATCGATGCATGATCGACTTTCACTGTCATATAGATCTGTACGACAGTCCTGCACTGGCTCTTGATCGCGCGCTCACCAGCAACACCTTCGTTTTATCGGTGACGACCACCCCGAAAGCATTCTTGGGGACGCAAAAACTCGCGGCGGGAAACAAGAGCGTGCAAACCGCTTTGGGTTTTCACCCGCAGCTAGCTCATGAAAGAGCTGATGAGTTGGCGCTCATTGATTATCTCATGCCGCAAGCTCGATTTGTTGGTGAAATCGGCCTCGATGGTTCGGTCGACTTCAAGGAGTATTTGGAACTCCAGAAAATGGTGTTTCGTCGCATGTTGACTGCAGCGGCGCAGTTCGGCGGGAGAGTGATGTCGATCCATTCGCGGGGCGCCGCCACAGAGGTGCTCGACATGCTGGAGCAACATCCAAATGCAGGCACTCCAGTTTTGCACTGGTTCAGCGGGACTAAGGCAGAGTTGTCGAGAGCGGTTTCGCTTGGGGCTTGGTTCTCTGTGGGGCCGGCGATGTTGAAGTCTGCGAAGGGCCGGGAGCTGGCTCGACTAATGCCCAAGGGCAGGGTTTTGACTGAAACGGATGGTCCGTTCGCGACTTTGAAAGGCCGCGTGTTGTACCCCAACGACGTTCGGCTCGCGATAGACGCGTTGTCGGACATATGGGGAGAGGGCGACGGCCCTGTCGGCGCTCAAATAACCTCAAACTTCCATAAGCTTAACAGCATAGCGGACGCGATTTTCGTCCAGACCGAATTCGCTTAGCTAGTCCACACCAATTCGCAAGAACTAGACGCGAAGTGTGTATGCAAAATTACACATAAACTTACACATAAGAAATTTCATGTAGAATAAAACCACTAATATCAATGACTTGACATGTAATTATTGTAAACAAAATACATTCAAAATCCGTTTTCTTCGGAAGTGCCCGTTCGAGTCGGGCCAGGGGCACCATAGTCCACAGAGATGTGGCCATATTTTTCAGCATCTTACGACGCTTTGGACTTGTATCTGGTACACCCGTTGGTACACGGGAGTGCGAAGTCGTGTGGGTTGAAGTGATGTTCTTGTTCAAGCGTAATGGGCAGCTCTACTTTCGGCGAAGGGTGCGGGACGAACTCCGGTCAATTATCGGTCAGCGTGAGTGGAAGGTTTCGCTGCGGCTGCGCGTTGGCAGCGAGGTCGATGCGATCCCTGAGATCAACCGTTTGACGCGTGAGACCGACCGGATGATCCGGGATGCCGAGCGTGAGCTCGCGTCTGGGCTCTCGGCTGTGGAAGCATCCGAGGCCGCGTTTGAGTGGGCCAAGCGCAATGAGTTTCTCAAGGACGGCCTTGGTCGCCGGTCGGAGCCGGGGGAGTGGTCTCTCTTCGACAGGGAGCTGGAGGCGCTCATCAACCGGGTCCTCAAGCGCGCGAAACGCAATCACGAGGAAGACCTCACGCGGTCCGACTATACTCAGGACGAGTGGATGCGTCTGGAGACGCTGCGGACCGGCGACCTCGTTGAGGTGCCTTGCACCGTCGACATGGCGGCTGAGAATTACCGCAAGCACCACAAGAACGGTGAGATGAAACAAGCCGAACGGGTCGCGGTGCAGCAGTGGGTCGAGTTTGCTGGCGACACTCCGCTTGGGGCGATCAGGCGCAAGGACGTCCGGCGATGGATCACACATCTCGCCAATGTGCGAGGCCAGAGTTATGTAACCATCCGGCGTAGGCTGTCGTCGCTGACCGCAATCGTGAACCGGGCGATTGAGGACCTTGAGCTGACACATAACAACCCCTTCGCGGATCAGAAGTTGCCGGATACGACGAGTGGCGGCGTGACCGACCGAGTGCCGTTCCACACGTCACATCTCGAACTGATTGAACGGCACATCCGCAAGAGTGCGATCAAGATGGAGACCGCTGTCCTGCTCCGCCTGCTTAGGGGCACCACGGCCGCGCCCGGCGAGATTTCGGGCTTGGAGTGGATCGATGTGGATCTGGACAGTGATGCGCCCCACATCAAGATACGGCCAAACAGTCTTCGTCGCTTGAAGACCAAGAGCCGACCTCGGGACTTCCCACTTGTTGGCGACGCCTTGGCCGCGCTCAGGAGTTGGCGAGGTGACGACAAGGCGCAGTCCGGACCAGTGTTCTCGGAGCGGGCACGCAGCGTGAATGCCCTGTCCCAGAGGTTGAACCAGGTGATCCGGGCGGCGGGCGTCCCGAAGTCGAAGCGGCTCGTCACATACTCCTTCCGTCACACCTTCGAACAGGCCATGCGGGAGGCGGGGGTCGGTGAAGACTTGCAGCGTTACTTGATGGGGCATGGAGAGAGGTCGATGACGGATCGCTATGGCGCGTCAAAGCCCCCCATGGAGCGGCTACAGGCGGCCGTAAAGAAGGCGTTGCCGTATCTGGGGAAGGTTGATCCGGGGAATTATCAGGAAGGGGAGCTCGTCAGGGGCCGATAATGAACTTGAAGCCCTTCGGCCGACTGTAGAGCTGCGAGTGAAGGATAGGTCCCCTGAATTCTGTTCGGCTCTGTATCTCTTCCTTCATTTCTGCGGCCGCTGCATCCTCAAGCTGAGGGTGCAGCATGACTTGATCGATCATCGCATCGGGATCGATATCATATCGCAACAGATCGGCATTCTTTTCAGTTCCATAGGTTGCCGCGTATATAAGCCTGACTTCGCCCTCATGCTTGAACGCTTTGCGTTTCACGAGCAGGGTGTCCGCTATCAGCTTGCCGTCTGTCTCCAAAGCCAGCCCACCGGCGAAGTGGGTGGCCGCGAACTGCACCAACTGCTTTTCGGTTAGGTAGCGCACCTTGCCAATGAAGCACTGAATTCGAGCCAGATTTGGGTCCTTCCCTTTCGAAAGCCCCCCAAGCACCTTGCCGACTGTCGACCGTATCCGGACGCCTTTCTTATCAGACGAATATATCCTCCAAATCGCATCCGAAATGCTCTGCGTTGTCCAGCACTGACCATAGTAGTCTTGGTGAAAACCAAATTCACCGATCTTCCCGTCAATTTCGACAGGGGACGTAAGCGCCAAGTTCTCAAACGGGTCATCCCAGAGTTTGGGTCTGACCAGAACGTTCTCTCGATTGTCGAATAGCTCGTACAGGCGCGAAAGTGGTAGAGTTCGGTACAGCCGCGTTCCGGGCTTCAGCCCCGGTGTCAGAATGGTCCCCGTCAACTTCTTCTCCTCCGCTTCCCGCGCTTGTCGTGGGCGATGCTCACACGTTAACGTAATCAGAGACATATAGAGGGGAAAGATCAACCACATGGTCGACAGTGAAGTAGCCAGCCGTCTCTGGGCGGCCGCCAATCAGCTTTGGGCGAATACGGGGTTGCGGCCGTCGCAGTTTTCTTCGCCTGTGCTCGGGCTGATCTTCTTGCGGTATGCCGACACGATCTACACGGCGGCCGAGGCCGAGCTGGGGCCTGTGGGGAGCGGGCGCGGGGCGGCGACCAAGGTGGACTATCAGGCGCAGGGGGTGATCTTCCTGCCGCCCGAGGCCCGTTATGGCCATCTGGTGGCGCTGCCGGAAGGGGCCGATCTGGGGCAGGCGCTGAACGATGCGATGAAGGCCATCGAGGCCGAGAATGAGGACCTTGCGGGGGCCTTGCCGCGCTCCTTCACCGAGATACCCAACCAGACGCTGGTCGAGCTGCTGCGCATCCTCGCGCCGGTCCAGCTCTCCGGCGATGCCTTCGGGCAGGTCTACGAGTTCTTCCTTGGCAAGCTGGCCATGGCGGAAGGGCAGAAGGGCGGGGTGTTCTACACGCCGGAGAGCCTTGTCGACCTGATCGTGGAGATCGTCGAGCCCTTCCATGGCCGCATCTTCGACCCGGCCTGCGGGTCCGGCGGCATGTTCGTGCACTCGGCCCAGTTCGTCGAGCGGGCGGGCAAGGCGGCGTCCAGCGAGATCAGCGTGTTCGGGGTCGAGAAAGACCCGGTCACGGTCAACTTCAACAAGATGAACCTTGCCGTCCACGGCCTTTCCGGTGATGTGCGGGTCGCGAACAGCTTCTATGACCGGCACCAGGAACTCTTCCCGCGTGTGGCCGAGGCCGGGGGCTTTGACTTTGTCATGGCCAACCCGCCCTTCAACGTGAAGGAGGTTGATCTGGCCCGGCTGGAGAAGGATGCCCGCTTCCCCTTCGGCCTGCCCTCGACCAATAATGCCAACTATATCTGGATCAGCCTCTTCCACTCGGCCCTTAACGAGACCGGCCGGGCGGGCTTCGTCATGGCCAACTCGGCAGGCGACGCCCGGGGCAGCGAGATGGAGATCAGGAAGAAGCTGATCGAGAGCGGCGATGTCGATGTCATCGTCTCGGTCGGGCCGAACATGTTCCTGACGGTGACGCTGCCCTGTACGCTGTGGTTCTTCGACCGGGCCAAGTCGAAAGGCCCCCGGGCCGATCAGGTCCTCTTCATCGATGCCCGCCACACCTTCCGCCAGATCGACCGGGCGCACCGCGAGTTCACGCCGCAGCAGGTTGAATTCCTCTCCAACATTGTTCGCCAATGGCGCGGCGAAGACCTGATGCTGTTCCGCAAGAGCGATGCGATGCTGGCCGAGCAGGGGCTGTTGGAGGGCTATGCCGACGTGCCGGGCCTGTGCAAGGCCGCCAGCTGGGCCGAGATCGAGGCGCAGGGCTGGTCACTCAACCCGGGGCGCTATGTCGGCGCGGCCGAGGGTGAGGATGACGAGGTTGAGTTCGCGGTTCGGATGGCCGAGCTCTTCACCGAGTTCGGTGAGCTTAATGTTTCTGCGGTGGCTCTAGCGGCCGAGATCGAAAACAACCTAGAGACAGTCGGGTGTCAGAAGTGACGGTCGCGAACTGGACGCCAACGCCCATTGGTGAGGTGATAGCTGGCCTCTACGACGGCCCGCACGCGACCCCTAAGCCGTGCGATGCTGGCCCAATTTTCCTTGGCATCAAGAATGTGTCCGAAGATGGCTTTCTTGATCTCAACAATGTGCGCCACATCAGTGAAGATGAGTTTCCTAGATGGACAAAGCGCGTGCTACCGAGGGCGGGTGACATCGTGTTCACATACGAGGCGACCCTAAATCGTTATGCGGTAATCCCAGAGGGCTTCCGTGGTTGCCTTGGCCGCCGGATGGCACTGATACGCCCTGATGAAACTAAGGCCCATGGCAAATACCTCTACTACGCCTTCTTTGGTCCCCGTTGGCGGGCAACTATTGGCGCGAACATTCTCAGTGGCTCGACGGTAGATCGCATTCCGCTGACGAACTTCCCCAGCTTCGAAATCGACCTCCCCCCACTCCCCATCCAGAAGCGCATCGCGGCGATCCTGTCGGCCTATGACGATCTCATCGAGGTCAACACGCGCCGGATCGCGATCCTCGAAGAGATGACCCGGCGGACCTATGAGGAGTGGTTCGTGCGCTACCGCTTCCCGGGTGGGGATGGGACGCGGCCTTATGGGTGGTCGCATGGCAAGCTTGGGGACGTCCTTTCGCTGAGGTACGGCAAGGCGCTCAAGGCGACCGACAGAAATGGCGGTCCTGTTCCCGTTTATGGCTCAAGCGGCGTTGTCGGATCGCATGATACTGCGCTAGTGACAGGTCCAGGGTTGGTTGTTGGCAGGAAAGGGAACGTCGGATCAGTGTTCCTGTCGACGACAGACTTCTACCCGATTGATACGGCGTACTTCGTTGAGACAGAAAAGCCGCTTCTGTATGTGCATCAACTTCTTCGGACTTACTCTTTCGAGAGCAACGACGCGGCTGTTCCCGGCCTAAATCGAGAGTACGCGCTGACACGTGATGCAGTAGTCGCGCCTGACGCGATCATGGGGGCCTATTCTGCGGCGGTAGCGCCGTTGTACGAGCTTGCTCAGACCCTCAACCTCCAAAACACCAACCTCCGCGCCCAGCGTGACCTCCTCCTGCCGCGCCTTGTCTCCGGCAAGCTGGACGTCTCCGAGATCGATCTCCCGCAGAAGGACCTCGCCCATGCCTGATCTCCCCTTGAGCCAGATCGAGCGCGTGGACGTGCGCAAGGCGTGGCCGCATGAAGCGCTCGATTTCACCCGATGGCTGGCCGAGGACGAGAACTTTCAGGCGCTGGCCGATGCCCTGCATTTCTTCGAGGCCGGGGTGGAAGCGACCGAGGCGGCTGTCGGTGACTTCTCGGCCGACATCATCGCGCGGGATCGCGAAGGGCTGATCCTGATCGAGAACCAACTGGCCCAGACCGACCATACCCATCTGGGGCAGATCCTCACCTATCTTGCCGGACTGGATGAGCCTGCCCGTGTCGTGTGGATTTCCACCAAGGTGCGCGAGGAGCACCGCGCCGCGATTGACTGGCTCAACGCGCATACGCCGTCGGACTTTGCCTTCTTCGCGGTCGAGCTGGAGCTGTTCCGGATCAGCGGAGGCCCGGCCGCGCCGCACTATCATGTCGTCGCCCAGCCGAACGAATGGACCCGCCATGTGTCGGCCCGCAGCAAGCAGATATCCAGCACGGCTCTGACGGACACGCAGGAGACCTACAAGGCGCTGTGGGGTGTCCTCAACGACCAGTTGATGGAGCATTGGACCGGCTTTCGCCGTCGTCAACCCTTACCGCAGACATGGATGTCCTACCCCATTGGTCGGGCAGGTTTCCAGCTGACGGCAATCGCCAGCGTTCGCGACCGGTCGGCCGCCGTGGAGCTCTATTGCCACCGTGACCCGTCCAAGACGGGGTTCGACCAATTGCTCGAAGGCAAGGCCGCTTTCGAGGATGCCTTTGGCCAGCCCTTGCGCTGGGATCGCATGGAAGAGCGCGCGGCTTGGCGTGTTCGCATTGACCGGGAAGTGGACATCACCGACCAGTCGGCATGGCCTGACTTGGCAAAATGGTACCGCCAGCATCTGGAGGCATTCGACCGGACCTTCCGGGCGGCGGTCGCCGACATTGATCTGGGCGCTGGCCTGCCGGATGACACGAGCGACGACGCATGACCCCGGGCGACGATGACATCCACTATCCGGAAGCCTCAGCCAGGCTCGGCCATGGCGGGTTCGCGGAGGATGATCTCGTCAAGAAAGCGACCATGGACCTGCTCGCCGCTGCGGGCTGGGAGGATCAGGACGATCTGATGCATGAATGGGCGGGCGAGACGTCCTCGCAAGGCCGCCGCTCGATGCGGGATGTGGTGCTGGTGGACCGCTTGCGGCCTGCCTTGATCCAGCTCAACCCCGATCTGCCCGAGACCGGCATCGAGAAGGCCATCGAGGCCCTCACCGAAGACCGGCGCGCCATGCCGCCCGTGGATGCGGCGCAGGCCTTCCATGCGCTCTTGAAGAACGGGGTGAAGGTGGAGGTCCCGGCGACGGGCGGCGGCTTTGAGACCCGCACGGTGCGGGTCATTGACTGGTCGGAACCCCGGGCGAACCACTTCTTCGCCGCGACCGAGTTCTGGGTGAAGGGCGAACTCTACAACCGGCGCGCTGACGTGATCGGCTTCGTCAACGGGCTGCCCCTCTTGTTCATGGAGCTGAAGGCCCCGCACGAGAGCCTGAAGAAGGCCTTCGACGACAATCTGACGGCCTATCGCACCGACATCCCCCAGCTGCTCACGCCGAACGCCATCGCGGTCCTGACCAATGGCACCCATGCCAAGCTGGGCTCGGCCTTTGCCTCATGGTCCCACTTCTACGAATGGAAGAAGGTGGACAGTGAGGAGGAGGCACCCAAGGTCAGTCTTGAGCGATTGATCCGGGGCGTGGCGACGCCGGAGCGCCTGCTGGACCTGATCGAGAACTTCACCGTCTTCGAGACCGACCGGGGCGGTCTGGTCAAGAAAGTGGCCAAGAACCACCAGTATCTCGGCGTCAACAACGCGGTCGAGGCCGTGGCCGGGCTGGACGAAGCCAATCGGCAGCTGGGCGTCTTCTGGCATACTCAAGGCTCGGGCAAGTCGCTCTCCATGGCCTTCTTCGCGGGCAAGGTGCTGCGCAAGATGCCGGGCAGCTGGACCTTCGTGATCGTCACCGACCGGACCGAGCTGGACGAGCAGATTTACAAGACCTTCGCGGCCTGTGGTCTCGTCACCGAGAGCGAAGCGCATGCGGGCAGCGTGGCCGAGCTGCGCCAGCTCCTGCGGGAGGATCATCGCTTCGTCTTCACCCTGATCCACAAATTCCAGACCAAGGCCGGCGAGCTCCACCCGGTGCTCTCCGAGCGCGACGACATCATCGTCATCACCGACGAGGCCCATCGCAGCCAGTACGACACGCTGGCGCTGAACATGCGCCGCGCGCTGCCCAATGCCGCCTTCCTCGGCTTCACCGGCACGCCGCTGATGGCGGGCGAGGAGCTGACCAAGGGCGTCTTTGGCGACTACGTCTCGATCTACAACTTCACCCAGTCCATCGAGGACGGCGCGACGGTTCCGCTCTACTATGAGAACCGCATCCCCGAGCTTCAACTCGACCAGTCGGCTTTCAATGACGAGGTGCAGGGTATCCTTGAGGCGGCCGAGCTGGATGAGGATCAGGAGAAGGAGCTCGAACGCAAGCTGGGTCGGGACTACCACCTGATCACCCGGCCGGACCGGCTCAGAACGATTGCCGCCGATCTCGTCGAACACTTCCTCGGCCGCTCCAAGCGCGACAAGGCGATGATGGTCTGCATCGACAAGGCCACCGCCGTGCGGATGTACGACTATGTGCAGGCGGCTTGGACGGAGCGGTCCGCTGCTGTCTCCGAGCGTCTTGCTGCGGCCCGTGCAGGCGGGCTCCCCGAAGAGGTCGAGGCTCTCGAGGGCGAGCTTGAGGTGCTGGAAGGCACCGACATGGCCGTGGTCGTCTCCTCGGCCCAGAACGAGGCCGCCGAACTGGCCAAGAAGGGGCTCGACATCGTGCCGCACCGGCTGCGGATGCGAGACGAGAAGCTGGACGAGAAGTTCAAGGACCCGGGCGATCCGTTGCGCCTCGTCTTCGTCTGCGCGATGTGGATCACCGGCTTTGATGCGCCCTCGATCTCGACGGTCTATCTCGACAAGCCGATGCGCAACCACACCCTGATGCAGACCATCGCGCGGGCGAACCGGACGCTGAACGACAAGCAGGCGGGTTTCATCGTCGATTATGTCGGCGTGTTCCGGAACCTGCAGCAGGCCTTGGCGATCTATGGCCAGCCAACCGGTGGCTGCGACAGCCCGATTGTCGACAAGGCAGAACTGCTCGCCCATCTGGCCGTCCTGCTCGACGAGATACGGGAGTATTGCCGTGAGCACGGTGCCGACCTCGATGGTGTGCTCGCTTCGGCGCCGGGTTCGCCCCAGCGTCTGGAAGCCTTCGGCGCGGCCTATGATGCTGTTGTCTCTCCCGAGGATGTCCGTGGCGGCTTCATGCGGGCGGCACTGGATGTCATCCGGGTCTACAAGGCGATCCTGCCCGACGAGCGGGCCGCGCCTTTCGCGCCCATGGGATCGCTCCTGTCGGCGCTGGTCAAACGTCTGCGGGCGGAGGCAACGCGACCGGATGTCGATGCCGTGATGGGCCAGATCGAGGCCTTGCTCGACGAGACGATTTCGGCCGAGGATTACCGCCTCAAGGCTCAGGGCGAGCAACCGCTGCTAGACCTGTCTCAGGTCGACTTCGACGCTCTGCGCGAGACGTTCGAGGGCGGCCGCAAGCGCAGTGAAGCCGAGCGCCTTCGGGCGCTGCTGGAGCGCAAGGTCCAGGCCATGGCCAAGCTCAACAAGTCCCGGCTCGATCTCGTCAAGAAACTGGAGGCCATGATCGAACGGTACAACTCCGGCTCCCAGAACATCGAGAGCTGGTTCGAAGACCTCGTGAAGTTTGCCAAGGAGCTGACCGACGAAGAGAGCCGGTCGATGCGGGAAGGGCTGACCGAGGAAGAGCTGGCCATCTTCGACATCCTTACCCAGCCCGAGCCGGTGCTGACGGACAAGGAACGCGATCAGGTCAAGGCCGTGGCCAAGGACCTCCTCGCCAAGCTGAAGTCGGACAAGCTGGTGCTCGACTGGTGGAAGCGCCAGCAGACCCGGTCCGCCGTGCGGTCCCTGATCAACCGCACGCTGGGGAAAGCGCTCCCCGAGGCCCCGTTCACGGACGAGATCTACAGCGCCAAGTGCGAGCTGGCCTACACGCACGTGTACGAGGCGTATGGCGGGGCCGGGCGTGAGGTTTATGCGGATGGGTAGGTCCATTAATACGGAAGGTGGATGGCTGAAGGGCTATCTGATTGTGGTAGGCGCTGGTGTCTTCGTTGTGGCTGCGGTGTCGGCCGCTGTCTTTGTTGGCGGCGGTGAAGGCGGTCCAATGGCAGCGCTGATCAGCGGTGTAGCCGCCCTTTACGTTGGTCATCGAGGGCAGAACCGCGCAAAAAACTGGCTACGGGGGAAAACTTCCCGATGGGCAAGGGCGTCGGCGGGGCTACTCTTGGCGCTGCCAACAGTCGCGTTCCTGTTATGCTTTGCCTTGCGCGGTTTCGTGCTGGAGCTCTCCGCGCCAGCGGTCATCGCTACGGTATCTTGTGTCGCGGCGCTGCTAGAAGTGCTCGGCTTAATCAGGTCCGGCGGTGGTCGGTAGGGCCATTATGGCCCTCTAAGGAATGACCCTCCGGAGGCTAGAAGTCGTACCCGTTGTCCCGCTCGTCTGTCCAAGCATCCAGCTTGCTGTTCCGGTCCTCTTCCCAGTCCGGGCTTTCCATCAGCATTGACGGCAACCCGTTGTGGAGCATCCGGATCGCCATGGCGAAGGCGTCCGGGTTCTTCTCCAGCTTGTCGCTGAAGTTCCTCCGCAATCGGGCGTGGAAGTCGTGGGCCCGCTTGGTCACCCAGTCTTCATCAATCTCGACGCTTTCTTCAGGGCCGCCGAAGGATGCTTGAAGGACCTGCTGCCAAGGGTACGTCGACAGGCTTTGCTTCGTGAACTTGTCGGGAAATCTGGCGAGCAACTCGCGCAGGCGGCTCCGCATCTTCTTGACCTGAGACTGGCTCAAGTCGGCCTTGGCCATAACCTCTCTGACCTTAAGGTCAGTCAGGCAGACCAGACGCCAACCGGCTGTCGACTTGTCAGTCTTCATGAGCGACAGCGTGGTCTTGACGTTCCGCTCCGTGGCCTCCGATACGGCTTGAAGCGCGGAGCCTTCGAAGGTTTCGACTGGAATGCTCCTGTCGCGCCATTGTTCCGAACTTCTGTAGGCTGCCAAACGGTGGTGCCCGTCCACGACGAACCATGATTGGCCGGACCAGTACACGAGGATGGGATCGAGGGCCTTCTCCCCGCGTCTCTCCAAGACCTTCCGGAGTTCCTCGGCGTGGTAAGGGTCAACAGTGTCATCACCCAGCGTCCGGGGTTGGAAGGCAGCCGGTAGGACATCAATGGTGGAGTGAGGGAGATGGCCGTCTACAACCGTCGGAGCGGGAGAGCCGCCAGCTTGCTTGTGCCGGTCCAGAAGCTCCAAAGCGGACGTTATGTCGATGGGTTGGCTGTCGTCGTCTAGCATATTGGAAGCCCTCTACCTTTTGGCAGATAGATCGCCCGGTTGTTTCGCCCGTGTCGAGCCTCCGCAGTGTGTTTCCACAGGATGCTACTGCGTCGGCTGGCCTGCTGGCCCGAGCAGCGTTAGTCACGACGCGTTGGTCCGAGTGAGCACTGCCTATGCCTAGCCGAACACCGAAAGTCTCCGAGAGGGCGAAACAGCCCAACCACATGTATTCCTACTGCCGCGTTGTCGGCTGCCCACACCCGGCGCGCGCTGGCACGGCCAAGGGCCTCGACACGCGTTTCTGCCGCACGCATGCGGATCACTACTCGCGCCATGGCAGCCCGTACAAGCGGTCCTACACGGCCAAGGAGCTGGTTCCGCACAGGAAGGCCGTCCGAGGGTGGCTGAAGGCGAACCTCACGGACCGTTGGGTCGAGAACGCCCTCCAGCGCATCCGGGGCCTGTATGACCGCTCCGGGCCTCATGTGGAGGCTTACAGGCTTGCCGGGATGACACCCCAAGAGCGATCACGAGCGGCGTGGGCAAGGCTCAGGGCCGCCGGAGTGGACCCGCTGAAAGTGCTGGAGGCTTGGCTTGTTGTTGACCGGATGATCGGTGCGGACCCCCAGCCCGTCGAGACCACCGAGTTCCGCCGCGTGCAGGCAGCGAAGATCGTCCACCGGCTGGCATCAGGTTCCCACAAGCGTTGGGTGCGGGAAGTGCCGAGGATGGTCGGTGTCGCGAACATCCCAATCAAGGAGGTGACAGAGCTGCACAAGTATCCCCATAGCCGAGGTCGGGTGCTGCGGCTTCTTGGAGCCGACATCGAGGAGGCGTGTGGGCTGGTGGCTGGTCCGGCGGCACGGTAGCGGTCGTTCGACGTCGTTGAACTCGACGCCCCCCTGTGCTGCACTCGGGCGCAGCCGCTCGGGGGGATGAACGTGGGGATACTTGAATGGGCGCTGGACGCCCTTGGGAGCCGTTGGCCAGAGTTGCTGGTTGCGGCTGCGTTCGGCAGTCTCAGTTGGTACTGGACCCGTCTTCGCACCCGGTTCCGGATCGGTCGGCGTGTGGCCACCGAGCTTGTCGAGACGCAGATAGCGCTCCGACACCGGGCGGACCCTAGCACTGGGTGGAAAGAGCAGGACGCCCGCGAGGAATGGATGCTGGAACCGTACGTTCGCCGCATTGACTTCCTACAAGGGCTGACTGCCGCTGAGGGCCTGTCTATCGATGCAGTAGAAGCCGTGACGCGCTACCAGCACCGCATGCAGGACTTCATCCACGTGTGGTCGAACGCCCGTCGAAGGCGAGAAGAGTTCCAAACAGCCTACAGTGCAACCATGGCAGCCCTGTCCGATGCCTTGCTGCGGTTGAAGCGGCACGGTCGGTACAAGTCGCGCCTCACGGAGCTAGCCTTGGCTCCCAGCGCCGATGGTGAGGATACCCCAAGCTAAGCCGCTCCGGCGCGCTTGATGCGCTGCACGCTGGACCGGCTGATGCCAAGGGCCTCGCCAACCGCTGCCTCAGTAAGCCCGTCTCCAAGCAGCCGCAGGACGTCGTCGGCCTTCCGCCGGGCTGTCGGTGCACGCCCCTTGTATTTGCCCTCGGCTTTCGCCTTGGCGATCCCCTCGCGTTGCCGCTCCAGCATGATCTCCCGCTCGAACTCGGCCACTGAGCCGAGAATGCCGAGCATCAGCTTGCCGGTGGCCGAACCTGTGTCCAAGTCCATTGCGAGGATACGCAGGCTCGCCCCCTTTGACCGGATGCGCTCCACGATCTCCATGAGGTCACGGATGGATCGGGCAAGACGGTCCAGCTTGGTGACCACCAGCACGTCGTCGTCGCGGAGATAGTCGATGGCGCTGTCCAGCTCGCTCCGCTTCTTCGTGGCGGAGACCTGTTCGGAGAAGACCTTGTCAGCCCCAGCGGCCCCAAGGTCCCTGACCTGAGCCTCCAGTCCCGCCTCTTGGTCGGCGGTCGATGTCCTTGCGTATCCGATGATCATGCTTCACTCCTCAGCGTCACTAGGATTTAGGCTTTGTGACGCTTGAGGCGTCTTAAGTCAAGAGTGACTTGTGTGACGCCTTCTGCGGCGGTCGACCGGGAGCGTCACTAGGGCAAGGCTAATAGATGCTGTATCGGGTGAGAATTGTCGATTGGAGGAAGATATGGGTGATTGGCATTGGTTCCCAGCGGTCATTGGGTTCTTGGGTGGCGCCAGCGCGATAGGTGCAGCGATGGTTTGGGGGGCACGGCAAGCAGTAGCGCACTTCGCAGCCAGAAACCTTCACAAGTGGCAGAATGAGTTAGACCGTTCGCTTGAGAATGCAAAAGCTTCGCTCCGTAGAGAAGAGTATCTCTATTCCTTCCAGATGGCGGCTGCGCGGGACATGCTTAAGCTAGTCAGCGAAGTCGCTCCGAACCGTTCCCATGATGACTTTATTGATGCAATGGAGAGTTTCGCCCGGTTTGGTTTGAGCTCGCTGGAGAGGCGTCTCGAAAAATTCATGGACGAGCATCAAGCGATACTTCCGGAGCACGTTGCTAAGGAAATATGGGCGGTTGCCGAGTTGGCGAACGAAGCTTCCAGAGATACGCACTATTTGGCGGAAGATCTCAACTGCCCCTTGGCTACGAGAGATGAGGCTATCGTTATTAAGGTCTGGGAACAGTTGGGGATTGCCCAAGAAAAGGTGCGGGAACTGGTGTGGCATAAACCCGGAGACAAGCCCGGCGGCGAATAGCCGACTGTACCACAGGGGGGGCGGGGGGAGAGGCGATGAGGGTTAGGTCCTTCAATGCCGCTCAGGTTCCTGAACAAAATTCGATCTGCCTTGCCCGGTGTCACGGGGATCTGGTACACGGAAAGCAACGTTAGTTGGTGTGCCACACGGACCGGCATGGCGTAACGATCTGAAAACTCAGTGCTTCACGGAGTGGCCAATACTGGTCTTGCTCCGGCCAGGGGCACCACTTTTTCACGGCTTCCGCTCCGCGCAAATCCGTGCCCGGTCTGACTGACGGGGCTGGGGATCGTGCCGCATGAAGCGAGGTCCGGCCCGGAGCCGGAGGTGCTGACCTCAATCTGCGACAAAAAATCCGCCTAGAAATGGCGGGCCGGGTCCTGCCGTCCGCCGAGAACGCGGATAATCAGCACATCGCCTGTATCGAAGCGTGTAATAGATGGATGGCGGGTGTGCTCGTAACGCCGCAGACCGGGGGCGATATGGGTGTAGTCATTGCCCCATCCGGGGTTGTCCGCCAGCAGATCAAAACGCGCAAAAAGCTCGTCGATATAGGTGCTGGCAGTGGCCAACCCGAAATTCAGGATGGAATATTCGTAGATCGCATCAATGTCGGCATCAGCCTTTGCCGAAAGCCTATAGGCGGCCATCGGCTTTCAACCGGTCTTCAACGCGCTTCTTGATGTCGGCAGCGCGGGCATTGCTCATTCCGCTTTCCAGCCCTTCGGCAATCAAGCCGCGGAGCTGTTCTTCGCCCGCATGGCGTTCCTGATCACGGCGGATCAGATCGCGCATATATTCGCTGTCATTGACATAGAGACCGGATTCGATGCGCGCCTTGATCCAGCTTTCCATCGCATCGGGGATGGTGATCGTCTTTCGCATCATGGTCATGGGGCATCTCCTTCCCTCAAAATACCATATGCCGAAAGTATGATGCAAATCATATGGTGGTCGTATCGTTACGCCGAAAGACGACTAGCGTATCGTGGGGCCGGTTCCGCGAAGCCAGTCTGGTTCACGACACACATTGCGGCGATGACGACGTGACCGCATCGTCATCAAGCCCTTGAAATCGGCTCTCGTCAGTCGCTTCGCCCGGTGCTAGCCTCGCGGTTCGAGCCCGGACGGAGGCCTGATCTTGTTGTCGCCTGGAAACGCGTTGTTGTTTGCCCGCCTGGCCTTGGCGGTGATGTTCCTGTGGTTCGGGGTGATGAATTTCACCGCTGTCGGCACGGGTATTACCGGCAGCTGGATCGAGGGCCATGCCTTCCTGTCCGGCCTGGCAGGCCAGGCGAGTTCGGCGGCCAAGACGCTGGGGCTTTACCAGATCATCGCCGGCGTCCTGGTCGGCGCGCCGATCCCGTCCGGCAGCTTCCGCCGCATCGGCTTCGCCATGACCGGGCTGTACGCCTTCATTGCGCTGACGGTCATGCTCACCAATCCGGTCTGGATCGAGGCGGCGGGCGGATTTCCGGCGATCGGCTCGGGACAGGGCATCCTGAAATACGTCGCCATTCTCGGCCTGTCCCTGTGGGGCGGGAGTTTTGCCAATACCCGCATGTTTGCCCAGCGTCACACCGACATGCGGATGTGGAGCCAGCCAGTGATGTGGCTCGGTCTTGTCCTGGTGCTCGGCTGGATCGGCGGCATGAAATTCACCGCCGTCGAGGCCGCCGGGATCGAGCCGCTGGTGCAGACCAGTCCGGCCTTTGCCTGGCTTTTGGGCCTGATGCCGCTGCAGACCGTGTCCAACCTGATCGGCATGATCGAACTGATCACCGTGGTCGCCCTGATCGGCTATTGGTTCAACAACACGCTCTTTCGCCTGGGCCTGTATCTGGCGATCACGACCTTCATCCTTACGCTGAGCTTCCTGCTGACCTTCCCGGCAAGTTGGGCAGCGGATCTGGGCGGGTTCCCGGCGCTGGCCGCGACGGGGCATTTCCTCCTGAAGGACTTGCCTCTGCTGGCCGTTTGCCTGGCGCTGCTGTCGGAAACGGGGCGAGACGGCACGATGCGCCGGCGATAGGCCGGAGGCAGTGGCCGCGCGCCGCTCCCTCGCTTGACGCGGCAAATCCCGGTAATCTTCTGAAACATGCGATCACACTTGCCGCGTGAGCGCCTGCCCTTGCTTGACCGGGCAGGGACGACCCATATCGTCACGCGCAACAATAATACGGGAGGTCGATCGAATGGGCATGCTGGGCGCGATTGCGCGTGAGTTCAACTATGTGACGAGCATGCTGTCGGTGCTGCGCAAGGTGGCCAAGGTCGGATCCGGATCCGGCCTGCGCGTGCCGGATCATATCGAAGCGACCGTCGACCGTTTTCCGGATCGTCCGATGGCGATCCTCGACGACGGTGAAATCAGCTATCGCCAGTTTGACGCCCTTGCCAACCGGGTCGCCCGCTGGGCGCTGGCCCGCGGTCTGAAACCGGGCGATGCGGTGTCGCTGTTCATGACCAATCGCTGGGAGTACATCGCGGTCTGGTTCGGCCTGTCCAAGGTTGGCGTGGTGACCGCGCTGATCAACAGCCAGCTGACCGGCGCTTCTCTGGCGCATTGCCTGACCATCGGCGAGGGCAAGCATGCCATTGTCGAGTCGAGCCTGGCCGATGCCTACAGCGCAGCGAAGGCGTGCGGGATCGACGATGTCACGGCCTGGTCGTTTGACGGGGCGATGGACGGCGCGGAGGGTCTCGATGCCGCCCTGGATGCCGAGGACGACACGCGTCTGGATCCATCGGTCCGCGCCGATGTGAAGCCGGAAGCACCGGTGCTGAAAATGTTCACCAGCGGCACGACCGGCCTGCCCAAGGCAGCGCTGATGACGCATGTGCGGGCGCTGTACTATCTCAACATCTTCGCCATCATCGCCAAGGCCAAGCCGGACGACCGGATGATGATGGTGCTGCCGCTCTATCATGCGACCGGCGGGCTGTGCGGCGTCGGCTGTGCCCTGTCCTTCGGCGGCGCACTGATCATCCGGCCGCGGTTTTCCGCCTCGGCCTTCTGGCCCGATGTGCAGCGCTTTCGCGCCACGCTCTTCATGTATGTCGGCGAGTTGTGCCGTTTCCTCGTCAATTCGCCGGAAGTGCCCGAGGAGCACGGCCATACGCTTCGCTGTGCTATCGGCAACGGCATGCGTCGCGATGTCTGGGACGCCTTCCAGGCTCGTTTCGCGCTCAAGGACATTGTCGAATTCTATGGTTCGACCGAGGGCAATGTCGGCCTGGTGAATGCCTATAACCAGCCCGGAGCCGTCGGCCGTGTGCCGAATTATCTCAAGCACCGGTTCAATATCGACCTGGTCAAGTTCGACCTCGATGCGGAAATGCCGCTGCGTGACACCAATGGTCGCTGCATTCCCTGTGAACCCGGCGAGGTCGGCGAGGCCATCGGCCGGATTGATCCGGATGATGCCCGCTTCCGTTTCGACGGTTATGGCTCGAAGGAAGACACCGAGAAGAAGGTGCTGCGCGACGTCTATGAGGAAGGCGATGCCTGGTTCCGGACCGGTGATCTCATGTCCCGCGACGAGCTGGGCTATTATTATTTCATCGACCGGGTCGGGGACACTTTCCGCTGGAAGTCCGAGAATGTTGCCACCGGCGAGGTCGCCGAGGCCTTCGCCTTTGACGGCATTGAGCAAGCCAATGTGTTCGGGGTCGAAGTGACAGGCCATTCCGGACGGGCCGGCATGGCGGCGCTGGTGACCGAGCCGGGCAAGCTCGACCTCGATGCCCTGCACGCCCATGTCCACGCAGCGCTGCCCAGCTATGCGCGCCCGCTCTTCCTGCGCCTGCAGCAGCAGACCGACACCACAGGCACATTCAAATTCCGCAAGGTCGATCTCGTCAAGGAAGGCTTCGACCCGTCTCGGGTCGCTGACCCGGTCCTGCTCGACCATCCCCGCGAAGGGCGTTATGTGCCTATGACCAAGGAGCTTTTTGCGGCCATTGAGTCCGGGGAACTGCGGGTATGAGTATCGTCGATCCGACCGCTGATGATGTCCTCGACTTCTGGTTCGAGACCGCCGGACCGAAACGCTGGTACGCCGCGACGCCGGCTTTTGATGCCCGGGTGCGGCGCCGGTTTGCCGCCTCGGTTGAACACAATGCGCAGATCTGGTGGGAGCGCGGCCATCCCTGGGAGGATACGGCGCTGGGCACCTTTGCCCTGATCATCCAGTTCGACCAGCTCACCCGCAATATCTGGCGCGGTTCGGGGCACGCCTTTGCCCATGACGAGATCGCCCGCCATCTGGCTGGCCAGATGATCGAGCAGGGCTATGACTGGGTGATCCCCGATGAGCGCCGGGCCTTCGTCTACATGCCCTACATGCATTCGGAAAATCTCGACGACCAGGATCTCTGCGTCGAACTGGCGACGGAGCGCCTGTCGGGAACCGGTACGCGCGATCACGCGATCAAGCACCGCGAGGTGATCCGGCAATTTGGCCGTTTCCCCTATCGCAATGAGGCGCTGGGGCGGATCTCGACCGCGGCCGAGACCGCCTATCTCGACGGCGGCGGTTATGCGCCCGGCCGCAAGCGCTCCTGAGGCCGACCCGGACAGAACGACTCGGCAATTTCGACCGCAGGGCAGGGCGCGCCGGTCTGTGGAAAACTCAACCCGTTGAATAATTGAGATAAAATTCGGCGCGAGGCTGGCCTGCCGCTTGCTCTTGAAGAGGGCAAGACATCCATCCGGCAGGAGCCCCCGAATGACCGTGCATGTGCAAATCACCGCCCAAGACATCCACCAGATCGCCTGGACCATGGTCGATCTGCACGGCGCGCAGGCGATTGGCTATGCCGACGAGGCGGTGACGGACCTTGATGGTCAGGGCTTGCCGGAAAGCGCCGATGCCTGGCGCGCCCTGCGCTCGGTGATGGAAGATGCGCTGGCCGGCCGTCTCGATCGTGAAGCCGGTGTGACGCTTCACTGACACCCGCGTTTGCGGCGGTTGATCGAATTGTCGCGTTTGCCGTTGCCCGCACCCGTGCTAACCGGATGTCATGGACGCGCCCGCTTGGCCTGAGGCCCTCACCAAATTCGGTCTGCAAGACCCGCTCGAACCAGCCCGGGCGGCGCCGCGCATGCGCGAGGCACTGCGCAATGCGGCGCCGCACATGGATGTGCGCGCGCCTGATCTGGCCGAGGTGCGGGATCTGACGGTGCCGGGCGGTACAGGTGAGATCGCGGCCCGGCTCTACCGTCCCAACGGAGCCGACGCGCCGGGTCCATGCACGTTTTTCACCCATGGCGGCGGCTATGTGATCGGCGATCTGGAGACCCATGACAGCCTGTGCCGGCGGTTGGCGGCGAAGTCCGGCATGCGGGTGCTGGCGATCGACTATCGCTTGGCGCCTGAACATCCCTGGCCTGCCGGGGTCGAGGATGCGCTGGCGGCCTTTGACTGGCTGGTCGGCCCGGGGGCTGCCGAGGTCGGTGCCTTGCCGGACCGGATCGCGGTCGCCGGCGACTCGGCCGGTGGCGGGCTGGCCGCCATCCTGGCCCAGACGCGGCGCATGCAGATCTGTTTCCAGCTCCTTATCTATCCGCTCCTGCAGCTGGTTGAGCGCCGCAAGCCCAAGCCGAAATGGCTGGAAGGGCATCTCCTCTCCAGCTTTACCCTGGACCAGGTCGTGCGGGCCTATCTGACCGATCCGGCGCAGGCCGTCGAATTGAGCGTTTCGCCCCTGCTCAACCCCGACCTGGCCGGTCTGCCGCCGGCTCATATCATCGCCGCCGAACTCGATCCGCTGCTGGATGAGGGGCAAGCGTATCGTGACCTGTTGTTGGCGGCGGGGAATACGGTCAGCTACGCCCTCGGCAAAGCACTGCCGCATGGCTATTTCAACCTCACCGCCGTCCTGCCCGGTGCCAAGGCGATCGTCGACGAGACGGCCCTCATTCTTGGTGACGGGCTGCGGCGCTGAGTTTGCAATTCGCCGCCCGCGGGCTTAGCTCCGCAGCATGAGCTTTCCCCCTGCCTATCGCCCCGACCCCGTCTTCGCCCGACTTGGCGATGATTTTTCCGATCCGGTGGACCCGGCCAACTTCCCGGCCGCCGAATTGCGTTTCTGGAATGATCGTTGGGACGCGGCGATCGGTCTGGGCGCGCTTGATACGGCTGCCCGCGAGGCGCATTTCCAGCGCTTCGACGCCTTGCCTGACAACCAGTCCCGGCCGCGCGCCATGCGCTATCATGGTCACCAATTCCGCACCTATAATCCCGATCTCGGCGATGGTCGCGGCTTCCTGTTTGCGCAATTGCGCGATGATCAGGGGCGGTTGCTCGATCTTGCGACCAAGGGCTCCGGCCAAACACCCTGGTCACGCGGCGGCGATGGCCGGCTGACGTTGAAAGGCGCGGTCCGCGAAGTGCTGGCGGCAGAAATGCTCGAGGCTCAGGGTGTGTATACGTCCAAGGCGTTTTGCGTGTTCGAGACCGGCGAGCAATTGGCGCGCAACGACGAACCCTCGCCGACCCGCTCCGCTGTCCTGACCCGGCTCGGTCACTCCCATCTGCGCTTCGGGACCTTCCAGCGTCACGCCTTTGAAGGGGCGGCGGACCGGATCGACACGCTGGTGGGTCATGCCATCGAGCATTATTTCCCGCAGCTCGCCGCGGCACCCGATGCACCGGCAGCCCTGCTGGCCGCTGTCGTGGAGCAAAGCGCCCGGCTCGCGGCGAGCTGGATGGCGGCCGGCTTTGTGCACGGCGTGCTCAATACCGATAATCTCAACCTGACCGGCGAGAGTTTTGACTACGGCCCGTGGCGCTTCCTGCCGCACTACGAGCCCGGCTTTACCGCCGCCTATTTCGACCATCAGGGTCTGTACTGTTTCGCCCGTCAGCCCGAGGCGGTGTTCTGGGCGCTGCAGCAATTGGCCACGGCTCTCGGCGTGAGCGGCGACAGGTCGACGCTGGAAGCGGCGCTCAACACATTCCCGGAACTTTACCGCACGGCGCTGCTCGATGCCTTCCTCGCCCGTTTCGGCGTCGCGTCGGCCGGTGAGGCCGCGGATGAGGTCTTGGTGCGCAGCTTCCTGGCCTTCATGGAGGCCAGCAAACTGCCCTGGGAGGCCCCTTTTCATGACTGGTTCTGCGGTGAGGCGTCGGCGGCGCGGGCGATGGCCGGGCCACGGGCGTCGTCTTACACGGGTGAGGCCTTTGACGCTTGGCGGGCGGCGCTGTCGGCGCATGCGCCGGTCCGGTCCGAGCGCCTTGATCATGACCTGTTCGGGCGGGCTGAACCGGTCAGCCTGGTCATCGACAAGGTTGAAGCCTGTTGGGACCGGATCGCTGACGGAGACGACTGGTCCGGTTTCAATGGCCTGATCGCCGATATTCGCGATGCCGGAAAGGGCTTTGATCTTGGCCGGGACCGTCTAGGATTTCGCCCATGACACTTGATCTTGTCCGTTCGGACCTGCTCGACCGACCCGGTATTGTGCACGCGTTTACCACCCGCACTGGCGGCGTGAGTGAGGGGCCCTATGCCTCGCTTAACCTGACCCGCTCGCGCGGTGACGAGGCGGCGCACGTGTCCGAGAACCGGGACCGTGTGCGTGCGGCACTCGGGCTGGATGCGCTGGTCTTTGCGACCCAGGTGCACGGCCGCGCGGTGATCCGGGTCGACGGGCCGCCCAAGGGCGACCAGCCGGCCGGCGAGGGCGATGCGCTGATGACCGACCGGCCCGGCCTGGGCCTGGCCTGCCAGACCGCCGACTGCACGCCCATCCTGCTGTTTGATCCGGACAAGCGGGCCATTGCCGCCATCCATTCCGGCTGGCGCGGCACGGTGCAGAATATCGTCGCGGCGACGGTCGAAGCGATGGGCGAGGCTTACGGCACCCGGCCGGGGCAATTGCTGGCGGCCATCGGGCCGTCGATCTCGGCGGTCAATTACCGTGTCGGCCCGGAAGTCGTGGCGCAATTCGAGGCCGCGTTCGAGGTCACAGGCGGCATTGTATCGCCGAAGGACCCGGAAGGCGGGGCGCATCTGGATGTTGGCGAGGCCTGTCGGCGTCAGCTGATCCTGGCCGGCCTGCCG
Source organism: Maricaulis maris (assembly GCF_003634045.1). Lineage (GTDB taxonomy): Bacteria > Pseudomonadota > Alphaproteobacteria > Caulobacterales > Maricaulaceae > Maricaulis > Maricaulis maris. The sequence continues at coordinate 23,992 of NZ_RBIM01000010.1, read as the reverse complement.
GAAACCGCGGTCTGGCGCTCACGCGCCTGCACCTATGCCGAGGCGGGGCGTCTCTTCTCTGCCCGCCGCTCGCACCATCAGGGCCAGAGCGGCCTGTTTGGCGGCCAGGCCGGCATCATTGCCCTGACAGCTGACGACTGACGGCTGTTGACGGGTCAGGGTTGGCCGACCGTCTGCCCTTGGCTTTCGCGCAGGCTGGCCTACACTCCATACCGAAGCATCGAAACGGAGCCGACCCATGCCGCAATCCCTTGGCTATGCTGCCCAGTCATCAGACGCCGACCTGGCCCCGATCAGCTTTGATCGACGCGAGCCCGGCCCGGACGAGGTGCTGATCGAGATCACCCATTGCGGGGTCTGCCATTCCGATCTCCACCAGGCGCGTAATGACTGGAAAAACACGATGTATCCCTGTGTCCCCGGTCACGAGATTGTCGGCACGGTGACCGCGGTCGGCGGCGCGGTCAGCAAGGTCAAGGCCGGTGATACGGTCGGTGTCGGCTGTCTGGTCGACAGTTGTGGCGAATGTGGCCACTGCCATGAGGGGCTGGAGCAGTATTGCGATACCGGCGCGACGGGCACCTATAATGGACGCCTGCCTGATGGCAGCCATACCTATGGCGGTTATTCGCAGCGGGTGACGGTCAAGGAGGGGTTCGTCCTGCGCATTCCCGATGCGCTCGACCGGGCCGGCGCGGCGCCGCTCCTGTGTGCCGGCATCACCACCTATTCACCCTTGCGCCACTGGAAGGTCGGCCCGGGCCAGCGCGTTGGCGTGGTCGGACTTGGCGGTCTCGGACACATGGCGGTCAAGCTGGCCAAGGCGATGGGCGCTGAAGTCGTGCTCTTCACCACCTCACCGGGCAAGGTCGAGGACGCCAAGCGGCTCGGCGCCTCGAAAGTGGTGATCTCCAGTGATCGGGGCCAGATGAAGGCCGAGCGTTTCACGCTCGATTTCATTCTCGATACGGTTGCCGCCTCGCATGACCTCAATCCCTATCTCGATTGTTTGAAGGTCAATGGCGCGCTGGTCCTGGTCGGCGTGCCGGAGGAAGCCCATCCATCCCCGTCGGTCGGGCGATTGCTGGCCAAGCGCCGTTCGATCGCCGGCTCGGCAATCGGCGGCATCGCCGAGACCCAGGAAATGCTCGATTTCTGCGCCGAGCACGGCATCCATTCGGATATCGAGATGATCGCCATGTCCGAGATCAACATCGCCTATGAGCGCATGCTCAAGAGCGATGTGAAATACCGCTTCGTCATCGACATGGCGACGCTGGGCTAGGCAAGGCAATCCAGTCTGATCTCGCGGACCCGTCGGGTCCGCCAGCGCGACCGCGCGTCGGGCCTGATGGCCCGCCCGTCGGAGGCGTCCGCTAAGCGGACAGCCGCGAGACAGAAAACTGGTGACCCCGGCGCGATTCGAACGCACGACCTACGGATTAGGAATCCGTTGCTCTATCCTGCTGAGCTACGGGGCCGACCTGGACGCCTAACTGGAATAGTTGAATTCCCGACGCAAGCGCGAAATTCCGTCCGTCGACGGCTTGCGGACATTGCGCGGTCCCCCCTGTCGGAAACCCATTCTTAACCAGTGGCCCAATTAAGCCTTTGTTTACAACGTCTGTTAGGGGGGGCGAAATGCAAGAGCGCGATATTGGTCGCATGTAAATGGGCTGGGAGGGTCCTCATGCGCCAGTATTTGAAATCCGGAGCTGCAGCGATTGCGCTCATGTCCCTGACCGGGGCCATGATGCCTGCACACGCGCAGGAGTCCGGTGATGACGCGAATGGCGACGGGCTGAATTTCCTTCATCCATATCGTGGCGACATCAACCCCTTCTACGGTGATATCAACCCCTTCCAGGGCGACATCAATCCGTTCCGCGGCGACATTAATCCCTTCTATGGAGACATCTCTCCCTTCTGGGGCGACATCAATCCCTTCTGGGGGGATATCAATCCCTTCTACAGCGACGATAGCAATGCCTTCTGGGGCGATGACAGTCCCTATGGTAGCGATATCAGCCCCTTCTGGGAGGAGATCGGCCCGATCTGGGGTGATCTTAACTCCGAGTGGAATGAGGCCGCCGCCGGGGGCGGTGACTTTGTCACGATCGCAGAGGGAATGAATGCGGTCATTGATCGGGCTGAAAGCGTGTTCGGGGCCGCCATTCAAGAGCAAACCGGCCAGAATATGGATGAGGCCTTCCTCGGTGACCTGATGGCGCGCTTCGGTATCGATCCTGACGATCCGGACAGCCTGGCTTCGGTCAGCGTCGGCCAGCGCTCGGAATTCTTCCTGACCTTCTATGACAGCCTGATGGGTTTCACCGGTGTCGACCATGTCGATCACTGGATGCCGGCCATCAATTGGTCGCCGGCCATGGCGGCCAGTTATGAATGGGGTTGGGCGCCGCTGGTCGGGGTGCTCGACTTCAGCGTCAATTCTGTCGATTACCGCAGCTTCCGCGGCCAGCGCGGCGAGCGTGACTATCTCGGTGTCAATCACGGCAATGCCGTTGCCAGCCTGATCGGTGCGCCGGTCGATGGTGCCGGTGTCATGGGTGTTGCGCCGCATGCCGCGATGCATTTCTACAACCCGTTCGATGAGTCGCACACGGCCAGCTGGGCTGATGTTGCCGCCGGGGTTGAGTCTTTGGCCAAAGGCCGCACATCTGTCATCAACATGTCGCTGGGCGTGCGGGGTTGGACCCTGCATCAGAACTGGGCCGACGTCTTCCGCCAGAATCGGGTGGAGCGCTATGCCGACGGTGTCACTTTCGTGATCGCTGCCGGGAATGGCGGTCGTGCGCAGACGGTTGATCTGGACTGGACCGGCGTTTCGGTGCTCGACAATCTGATATTGGTTGGATCGGTTGATCCGATGGGCAATATCTCGTCCTTCTCCAATACGCCGGGCGAAGCCTGCCTGCTGACAAATGGTGTTTGCGAGACCGGCTCCCGCCTGATGGACCGTTTCCTGGTTGCCCCGGGTGAACTCATCCTCGTCGATGACGGGGAAGGCGGGGTGACCCGCGTGTCGGGCACCTCCTTTGCGGCACCGCTGGTGTCCGGAGCGGCGGCCCTGGTCAAGGGCTGGTGGTTCTGGCTCGATGGCAGCGAAGTGGCCGATGTCCTGCTGTTGTCGGCCCGCGATCTCGGCGAGCCCGGTGTGGACGCCGTCTACGGTCACGGCATGCTGGATGTCGCCGGTGCCATGTCACCACTTGATTCCGGCAATCTGTATGGGCTGGATCGCCGCAATAATCCGGTTGAAGCCGCGGAATTGATCATCACCGGCGGCCGCCTCTCGCTGCGCTATTCGAACAGACGATATGTCACGGTGTTCGAGGATATCGGTGACAGCTTCCGGGATTTCTCGATCGCGGTGGACGATCTGATCGTTGGCAGCTCGCTGGCGGATTCGGTCGCCAATGCCTATGCCGAACAATATATCTATGAGCGCACCAGCGCGTCGCTGAACGGGACCCGCTTCTCGGATATCAACAGCGCGTCGCGGGTCCTGTCCCAGCGCGGCAATCTGACGGTGACGGCCACGGCCTCCACCCTGGATCCGTCCAATGTCGGATATGCCCGTGATCTTGGCTTCCATGCCGGTGTCGAGCTGACCGATACGGAAAGCGGCCGGTCGATGAAATTCGGGGTCGGTGAGGGCGCCCTGGCGCTGTCCAGCCAGACCGGTTTCAATCTCTTCTCGGACCATCGTCCGGAAAGCGGTGGGGTGAACCCGGTCCTCGGCTTTGCCTCCGGCGGTGCCTACGCGGCCAGCACGTTCGATATGGACGGCGAGCTGCAAGTCTCCTTCGGTGTCACCACGACCCATGAGCAAGCCCTCTATGTGATGCCGGGCACTGGCGAGGAGCGCGCCCTGTTTGACAGTGTTGCGCCTTACCAGGCCTTCGCCGCCAATATCGATCTCAGCTATCCGCTGAGCGATCTTGTTACGGTCAATGGCTCGCTGACCCAGCTGCACGAGGCGACCGGCCTGCTCGGTGCCCAGGGCGGCAGCATGCTGGCCCTTGAGGGCGGTGCGGACACGACCGCCCTGACCTTTGGTCTCGACGCCCAGCCGTCCGCGCGGATATCCCTGAGTGCTTCGATGACCATGGCCCAGACGCGGACCACGGCCTTTGATGGCGGCCTGCTCGACATTGCCGAGCGTATCGACAGCACCGCGGCCCAGGTCTCGGTCGGCTATCAGGCCCTGTTCTCGAATAGTGACGGTGTCCGCTTCAGCATGGTTCAGCCGCTCCATATCGAAAGCGGAGCCCTGGGCTATACCGGCATGGCTGTCACCGATCGCGAGACCGGTGAGCTGGGTGTGCAGAGCGATACCTGGGAGCTGGGCGGCCGACGCCCGGTCTATGCCGAGGTCATCTACGCAACGCAGCTGGGGTCGTCGGACCGTCGTCTGAGCGTCTTCAGTCGCCAGCAATTGTCCGGCGATGCGCAGGCCTCGGAATTCTCCGCCGCGACCAGCGGTGTACGCTTCGAAATGCGCTTCTGATCCACACGGCAGCGCGTTGAAAGAGGGCCGTCGGCGAAAGTTGGCGGCCCTTTTATTTGTCGGGTCCGGCGCGCCGACGATCGCCATTAGGCATTCCTTTAACGGGGACTGGTAGAGTCCGGCATCAAAGTCGTCCAAAGCGATGCGTTCGGAGAGAGTTTGTGCGTTTGCCTGCAAGTCCACTGGCGATAGTTGCGGTCGTCCTGAGCCTGGTTCTGGCTCTGGTGCCATCCGCTGTGCGCGCACAAGACGCTGAACGATTGCAGACGGTCTCGGAAGCGGTCGACGCGGCGCGTTCCGTCATGATGGCCGATCCGACGGCCGCCCTTTCCCTGGCCGAGCGTGCGGAAGTATTGGCCGATCGGCTCACAAACAGTGAGCGTGATGAAGCGTTGGCAACGGCCGAATGGCTACAGTCCGAAGCGTTGACCCGCATGGGGCGCGCCGAGGATGCACACCCGCACGCCCTTGAGGCGCTAGGCCGGTTGGGCGAGGCTCCGGCCGAGACAAAGCTGCTGGCTGACATCTTCACCTCGCTCGGGCGGATCGAGAAAGTGCTTGGCGAACATGGTGAAGCGCTGGAGCACTATCAGAGCGCTTACGAGATTTATCGCGATCTGGGGGAAAGTCGCAGCGAGGCGATCGGGCTCCAGTCGATGGCCTCCATCTATTCCGACGCCCGGCAATATGAGCGCGCCGTTGAGTATTTCAGGAATGCGCTCGACCGCTATCAGGACCCGGCGCTTGACCTTGCGGCCCACAATAATCTGGCAAACGCCCTGACCCAGCTCGGGCGCTATGATGAGGCGGCTGCCTCCTATGCGCAGGCGAGGACGCTCGCAAACGCCATGGACAGTGCCATCCTTGAAGCACGCGTGCTCAACAACCTGGCCAATTTGCAGCTCGAGCTGGCGGATTATGACGGGGCAGACGCGTCGATTGATGCGGCGTTCAGCATGGTCGCTGATGACGGCACGTTTGAATGGGTCCGGTTCTTCTGGGGTGTTCGCGCCCAGATCGCCTATGGCCGCGGTGACCCTCAAGGCGCCGTCAGATTCCTCGGCGTCGCTTTCCGCGATGTCGAGATCGCGACGACATCGCAGAATTTCATGGAATTGCACGGGAGTGCAGCAGAGATTTATGCCGCCCACGGCGACTGGGGCTTGGCCTACGACCATTTGCAGGCGTTCAAACGCCTGACCGACGAACGGGCGGCTTTCGCAAGCTCGGCCAATAGCGCTTTGGTCGGGGCCCAATTCGACTTCACCGAGCAGGAGCTCGAGATCCAGCAATTGCGGGCGGAAGGTCTTGAGCAGGCGCTCGAACTGGCCCGGGCGCGCCAGGCCCGCAACATGATGATTGCCTCGGGCATCGGTGTGCTCTGTCTCTTCATTGCCGGCATTGTGTTTGCGAGAAGTCGCGTCGCGCGTGCGAAGGCGCGGGCATTGTCAGACAGCCTCTACACCGACGCCAGCACCGGGCTGCCCACCCACGCGGCCATGCTGCGTGACCTGACGGAGATCACAGCCAAGACGGGCAAGGTGCCGGTTGTCATCGCGGTCCAGATCAAGCGCCGCAAGCATTTGTCCGGCGCGCTCGGTTACCGCGTCTATTCGCGTTTCGAGCAGGCCGTTGCGGACCGCCTGGCCGGTGGCAATTATCCGGTGACGGTCTACCGGCTCCTGCCGGGATTGTTCGGATTGCTGCAGCCCTCCGCGGACACACGCGAGGCCTGTGCCGTGGCCCGGGATGTGACAGGCTTGTTCGAAACCGCCGTCCAGGTCGACGATCTCAATATCGATGTCGGCATCATTTGCGGCCTGGCGCAGGGCGATGATGCAGAGACCGCCATTCGCCAGGCTCATCTGGCGATTGATCAGGCGCGCAGCCTCAATCAGTCGCATGCCGAATTTGACCCGGACCTGTACGGCAATCCCGCGGCGAACCTGTCATTGATGAGCGAAATGATGCGGGCCACGGAAAAGGGCGAGATGGCGCTCTACTACCAGCCCAAGCTCAATGTGCGGACCGGCCGGTTCGAGTCCGTGGAAGCGCTCAGCCGCTGGTTTCATCCCGAGCGCGGTTTCATCCCGCCCGATCAATTCATCCCGCAGGCCGAGGAAACCGGCCATATCCGGCCCTTCACCGAATGGGTTCTCCGCCAGAGCGTTGAGGACCAGAAGCGCTTGTTGGCCGATGGCAAGCCGATGAGCATAGCCATCAACATTTCCGGTGCGCTGGTGGGCGATGCCGATTTTGCGCGCAAGGCCCGGGCCATGATTGTCGGGGCGCGTGGTCCGATCACGCTCGAGATCACCGAAACTGCGGTGATGACCAATCCGGACAAGGCGATCGAGCACCTCAAGGCGTGGCGCGATGCCGGCGCGCGCATCTCGATTGACGATTATGGGACCGGTCAGTCCTCACTGGCCTATCTGCAGATGATTCCCAGCGACGAGCTGAAGCTCGATCGGCAATTCGTCTCCAATCTGAACGCGAATGCGCGCGGTCGCATGCTGATCAAGTCAACCATTGATCTGGCCCACAATCTTGGTCTGGAAGTCGTGGCCGAAGGCGTCGAGACGGAGACGGACCTCGCCGCGCTCAAACTGCTCGGCAGTGACTGGATCCAGGGCTATTACCTGTCCAAGCCGGTACCGATCGCCGAACTCGAAACCTTTCTTGCAGCTCCGGACCAGGAAGTTCTGCGCGCACGCTCGCTTTGACGGCAGGCCCGTGTGACCCACCCGGTGGCGGTCCTGGGCTGGTAGCTTTCGAACAGTCTTGTCACCCAAGAGGCGTTCCAAACATGTCGATCTGCCCCGCTTTCATGGCCCGAAGCGTTCTGGAACATATAGGGTCGCCTATCGGGCGAGGCGTGCTGTAGCGACTGAACAACAGGTCCGCGCGTGGCTCGACACCTATGACCCGAACATTCGGCAAGAGGGCATGCATGACGGGCAGGGGCCGATCAAAAGATGGGCAATTGGGCGCGAGGTTGATCTGAATTCCCACTGCCGTAGCCAACTGGCCTCAAGTTCGGGACGGGCGCTGTTTGTTGTGGAACCAGTCAAAGAATATTCGCCACGCCCAATAATATGACAGCAGGCGTCTGATCCATTTTGATTACCTTGTTTAGGGAGTTAGGTGTAATTATGGCCAATCATCGTAACGGGGCCGGTATTCTCTGCCAGATTCGGCTTTGTGCGTATGAGAAATCACCAAGCGCAGTAGCTACGGAGATCGCGCCCAAATGGCCGAGCGATACGTGCAATGGGCAGCGCCCCCCAAGATCGCGGCTCGCCTCGTCGTCACAACGTCCTAGACTTTGTGAGCGCCGGTTCAGCGTCCCTCAGGCCAAACCCGACCTTCCGGCCAAACCCGACCCTCTGGCCAAACCCGACCTTCCGGCCACATGTAGACCGAAGCGATCGTTGTCTTAAGTTGCATCGTTTCCCGTCTCATCGGCCAGTTCCTTGGGCAATCGCATCATCATTGCGAAAAAATGTTAAGCTATCATTGATCCGGCATATCAGCGGCGAGTCAAGGATTTTAGAGCGTATGGAATCGTGTCGAGCATCATGTCGAGAGGGTCCTCGCCTGGATAAAGCGCTTGAAGGCTGCTGGCGATATCGGAGAGGGCCGCATGGTTTTCCTCGTTATACGATTCACCAATGCCATTCATATTGCGGTACCTTTCCAGCACCTCGCGATTCTTGTTTCGTATTTCGTCGGAGCCCGGTTTCTCCGGGGAAGGTTCAGAAGTCATATTGAGTGCCAGTTCAACGAGTCTGAACGTCGCCGCGTAGAGGGGCGCCCGATATTTTTCGAAACTGTCGCTTGTTGCCATAAGGAAAGCAAGTGATTGAGCAACTGTATCTGCACGGCTGTCTTTACTGTTTGCGCGGATACCCTCGACAGTCATTCCTTTGATTTTTTCAAGTGACGATGTAATTTCGTGCTCCTCGAGAGGGATTTCGTCCAATACATCGCCGAGTTTTTTAAGTACATCAGGAGAGGTTGAGCCACTTTCTTTATACATTGAGGCCTGCACATAGGCAGACACCCGATAGTACAGATAATTGTTAATTGCGAGCGCCTGTATCGTCCTCAACTCGTCCATCTGAGGCTCATCCACATCGAACGCCGCCAAGTCCATCGCGGCCGCAGGGCGAGTCGATTCGGCTGCATCGCGAAGATGTTCAATCCGCTCCACTAACTTGTAGTCGAGTTTATGAGCGAGTTTGCCTGTTCTCTTGTCATCCTGCGCAATCGCCCAAAGCGTGAGGCCGCGGCTCATTGGCGCACGGAGATGTATCCACTCATTCTCGCCGGCCTCAATATTGCTGTCGTTGGCAAGAAGATTGTTGGCGTAATCAAAATGTTCGAATGCCAGGTCGAGTTTATCCATCGAGTAGAAGCATTGACCCATACGAAAGCTAACGATTGTGTGATCATCGCGCGATGACAATTTTCTGTATATAGAAAGGGCATTCTGAATATAATTATTTGCAGAAGCATTCCCTTCAAAGCGACGAATCATATCTCCAGATTTGTATTCATTGTACGCAATTTCCATTCTAAAATTGTACATCAAATAATTGTATACATTATTTTCGAGCTTGGATTTATAATAATTTAGTATAGAGATGCATGAATTAAACGCCTCAGTAGAACTGGATAGTTTAGAAATCAAGGTGCGATAACTTGATCTATCAGGTCGTTCGGACCGCTTTGATCCACGTTGTTTGACGCCAGTATCGTATGCATCCTTTAGTTCCAATGCGGAGGTCGGTTCAGAGCCGTCCGCTGTGGATCTTTCCAGATTTCGTATTCGTGCACTGGTCTGTCTCACGATCTCCTCTAATCGCCTTGGTTCGAAGTTGTTGTCGAATGGAGGTACGTTAATCCTAGTGTTTGTCATTTCCAAACCGGCAATAATATTCTCGAGAGTTTTTGACGCGGAATCAAGTTGGACTTTGGAGTCCGGAATCTGATCTCGGAAATGTTGTTCTACCTCCCCTTTCTCGCTAGCGCGAGAGTCAATTTTGTAGTTAATTTTATGTTCTATTTCACTCCATGCATCTTCCATGGCAGATCGAATTTGAAACTCGATAGGGTACCGCCGCTCCGGGACGGAGGAGTCTCGTGAAAGGTATGTGCACCAGATGACTATATGTACAGACGTATAACCGCTACCACTATCTTTTGGATTGCTCCTGTATTCAAAGTGTTGTTTATGTTCTTCAGTTCTAATGATGTCATCTATTTGATTTATCATCTTTTCCTTATCAATGATTGAGTAATAATTTATTACTTCTTCAATTTCATCAAATCGAAATATCTGATCAATGTCGTATTCTGTAAATAGACGAAATAATCTTGACAAAGATTCTGGAATTTCACTTCGCAATAGGGTAACAATTCTTATCCCAATTATGTCTCGTGAATTCGTTGGCGCGTAGTATTCCTCTATCGCATTTTCTTTGCCACTCAAGTCTTTATTATTCTTTCTCAAAGCCTTATTGTATAGAGATTCAACCGTCTTTACGCGTGCACTAATACGGTAGGTTCGGTGATCGAATGCGAACCGGACCAGGCTGAGAATGTTTTGCGTCACCTCCTCGGCGCCTGCGACACAACGTAGGGCTTCGAGTAGGATTGCCTGGCATGCATCGCAGTTTTGTTTGCTTGTGCAATCTGGACATTTTGTATTCATGGAGCTGAATCTCTCAGTTTGAGGACTGTCGGGCAATCTCGTTGAAGGGCAGGTCCCGAATGGATCCGAGGCTCGGGGTCACATATTTTGTGATGCTGATCGCAGCGTGCAGATAGCCGAGGTCGACGAGTTGGCGCTGGCGCTTTCGCGGGATGGATCCTAGGCGCGTCCCGGTGTTGCTCGCTCTTTCAATAGTCTTGTGGTCGAGGTCGACGTCGATGAAGTCTGCCTTGTAGGCCTTCATGTTGCGGATGCCCCAGTAAGCGCCCCGTCGTCCAAAAACGCGTTGGTGCGGGTCGATTTCATGCGCCGCGTCTTGATCGGCGGCGTGCATGATCTTGAAAGACTCGATCATCTGGCGCTTGCGAATTTCGATAAATCCGCTGTTCATCAGCGCGACGGCCCGCATTGTATGGCCGAGCATCAATGTGCGGGGCTTCGGATCCGGGTCGGCAGGCCAGCCTGCATCGCTTACCAGGATGGTCCCGAATTTCTTCCACGACGTTTCGATGCCGAGATTGTCGTGTACGCCACCGTCGGTGAGATACACTTTTTTCCGGAATTGTTTCAATCCCAGGTCACTGCCGGACTCTGGTGAAAAACGCCGATGGTCCATGCGCATAATCATCGGTGACAGGAATGGTGGATACGCCGACGAAGCCATCACTGCAAAACTGAGACGGGTTTTGGGTTCGGGAACGTCGCCAACGCGCCAATCGCGCATTCGCGGTTTCATGAATCTCCACACCGCGCCGGATTGAACATTTGTAGCGTTGAATACAAATCGTGGTTCTTGCGGCAGGTCTTGTAGCGACGCGCCTTTAAGCAAAATTCGATCCAGAGCAAAGCGGTAGGGGTTGAAAATATATCTCAAACTAAACCTCATCGCCAACGAACCCGGGAGGTCAACTGTCGTGCGAGTGAAGCGCAGAATCGGCTTCGCAACCAGTTCGTGGAAGTTTGATGCAACCTGTGTTTTTGGATCGAATTGAAGATCCTTCCACACCAGCCCCAATCGAGCTGCAGTGATGGCCCCGCCGGATACGCTGGTTATACGATCCAAGTTTGGCAGCATGCCGGCCTCGTTGAGGAACCAGATCGCGCCTAGATGAAACAGGGCCGCGCGGTAGCCGCCGCCGGACAGGCAAAGGGCAATGCCGTCTTGCGGTTCCGGATATCGCGTGTCGGTCCCGATCAGCTCGTATGGCAGGCTGTTGTGGAACCGGTCACGAATATCCGTCGACATATGGTCGCTCCCTTAAGGCTACGGTAGGTTCGCCGGGCCTCAGATCGCTCGACTCTGGGTTTAAGCTGATTGCCGTGAATGCTAGAGTATGCGATCCCCTCTCGCGCTGCCGACGGTAGAGTAATCTTAAGTTGTTGTCCATTAGCGACTTTCAATCCGTCAAGATAAAAAGAATTGAGACGAGCAGGCGCTGGAGTCTGGCACTGGGCGTGCCTTTCAGCGGTCGAGCGCTGGCGCGTTTCTTCGTTGCTGCAAGTCTAAGTCAAGGCGACGTCGAGCGTCGACCAGGACCGTGCTGGGCCCGTCTTTCTCGAGACGCTCCACGCGACCGAAGTGGCCGACGAAGAAGCTGCAGCACTGGCCGACCTGGATGTGGCACGATCCGTCACGTTCGTTCAGGTTAGGAGGGGCGTCCCAAGGGCGGCGCTGGTCATCAGGCTCGATCTGAATGTGGGAGAGCTGCGAGCGAGGCTGGACAGCTGTGCCCGTTATTGGCTTAGCGGGTGTTGGTTTTGAGGCAAGGGCAAGGCCGTCGGCACCGCGAGGTAGACGTTGCGGGTCGCAAGACCGCCGCCGCCCGGGTGATAGCGATGGGGAACAATGCGGTCACCGGGGGCCGATTGCTGGCAAGTCGTCGCCAACTGCCACTGCAACCGCAGGAATTATCTTGCAACGAACAGCCGCCAAGCTATCGGTCTCAACGCCTCGAGTGATCGATCATGCGACGATGATCAATCACTCGAAAACGCTCAATGCGGACTGAGTTGGCCCGGATACATTTTTTTGCGAGTGCCAATCGGACGGCGCCGACAAATGTGCTCCGTTCGCGAGTTCGTGCCTGCCAGGCGGTCGAGCGCCCTAGCGGACGCGGTCGCGCAGCGTGTTGAGCTGGTGCGCGACTTCTTGCGTCGCTTGCGTCATCTGGTCGACGGCTTCCTTGCCGCGGGCGACCGACTGGCCGGAACCGCGCACGCCGTCGAGGATTTCCTTGACCTCATTGTCGAGGGCCGAGATGCGGGAGGCGATGTCTTCGGTCGCCTTGGCGGTCTGGCCGGCCAGGGCTTTCACTTCGCCGGCCACAACGGCGAAGCCGCGACCGGCATCGCCGGCACGGGCCGCTTCGATCGTGGCGTTGAGAGCCAGGAGATTGGTCTGGCTGGCAATCGCCTCGATCGTCGAGAGGATGGCATTGATGCGTTGCGAGGCATCGGTCAGGGCTTCGACGCGGCGCTCGAGCACCTGGCTGGATTCCTCCACCTGGTTCATCGCATCGCGGGCGACCTGGGCTGCCTCGGCGCCTTGCGAGGCGCGCGCCGCTGATTCGCCGACGGCTTCGGCGATGGCGTGGGCGTCGGTGTTGGTGTCGGTCTGGGCGACAGCATCATCAGTATAGGCGTAGGCGTTCATAGGAGGCGTGTCCCTGATTGGAAGGTCTGCGGCCAGCTTTAGGCCGAGATGGTAAACGGATTGGTAAACGCCGCGAGATTTCCGCAAATCGCTTCGGGCGCGATATTGAAATATGCAACTCATGGGTGTATGTGGGGGTATCAGAGGAGGTGTGGTGATGAGAGGTTTGGCCCTGTCCGTACTTTGCCTGGCGGCCTGCGGTCCTTCCGCGGCAGTCCAGGACGCCAATCTCGCGACGGTGGGTGTCGAGAGTGTCCTGATCCGGCCTCAAGGCGAGGCGGGTGAACACGGCGCCTTCATCGACATGGCCGGCGCCTTGACCGTCCGGATCGAAACCCCTGACGGCCCGCTGGAAGTCCGGCTGGCGGAAATCGACACGCCGGTGCCGACCGCGGCGCAGGCCTGGCTGGCAGACCGGCTGGCGGGTCGCGAGGTGAGCCTGGTCTATTCGGGCGCACGCCGTGACCGCTATGATCGCGCCTTGGCGCAGCTTGTGCTCGCCGATGTCGCCGTGCCGGACGGTGCCGCCAGTGCCAATGTCGATGTTCCGGAGGGCGGGGATTGGCTGCAGTATCGCTTGGTCGAAGCCGGTCTGGCCCGGGTGATGACCCATGCCGACAATCAGGCCCATGCGACGCCCTTGCTGGCAGCCGAAGCGGCGGCGCGGGCTGCCGATCGCGGTCTGTGGGCCGATCCGGACCATCGCATCCGCGACACCCATCCCGATGCCCGCGCCCAGGATGTCGGCACGGCCCAGATCATCGAAGGGCGCGTGCTGGACGCGGTGCAGCTCAATTCCGGGCGGATCTATCTCAATTTCGGGCGTGACTATCGCAGTGATTTCACGATCCGCATCGATGCTGGCGACGCGGGGGCCTTCGAAGCGGCCGGACTTACGCCCGAGCGCCTGGAGGGTCAGCGTGTCCGCGTACGCGGCTGGCTGATCGATGAGAATGGGCCGATGATCCAGCTCGACCATCCCGCCCGGCTGGAACTCATTGGTGAAGACGGCGAGGCGGCGATGGCGCGATAGCAGGTGCCCGGACATGCCCGGAGCAAGTCGGGCCGGGTGGACCTGTCGGCTCCGGCAATGGCCCAAACCTGCCAGATGTCCGGGTCGGATTTGCAGGCCGGGCGTTCAGGTCAGGCGTTCAGGCCGGGATGCTAGGTCGGGACTCACGGTCGGGCTGGCAGAGCCGCTTGGCATCCCGGTGCCGGGGTCCGGCGCTTGGTACAGGCGACCGAAACAGGCGACGGGAACAGGAGGCCGGAGCGGGTGATCAGACCAGGTGGCGGGTCAGGCGTTCGGGATCAGGCCGGCTTCATACGGGTCACCGACAGCAGCGCACAGATTGCTGCGCAATTTGCTCAAGGCTGCGCTTTCGATCTGGCGGACGCGTTCCTTCGAGATGCCGAGCGTTTGTCCCAGTGTTTCCAGCGTCGAACCGTCTTCAGTCAGGCGACGTTCGCGAATGATGAATTGCTCGCGCGGACTGAGATCGTCAATCGCCTGGCCGAGCCAGAGCGAACGGCGCTCACTGTCGGTACGATCCATGACCTCGATCTCCGGGGCCACACTGTCATCGACCAGGAAGTCCTGCCATTGCGAGTCCTCACCATCACCGACCGGCGCGTTCAGTGATCGGTCAGAGGCGCCGAGCCGCATGGCCATGGTCTCGACATCGCGCTCGCGCACCCGCAGGTCACGGGCGATCTGTTCCCGATTGTCCGGTGAGATCGAGGCGCCGTCGAGGTCGCCGATCCGGGCGCGCATGCGGCGCAGGTTGAAAAAGAGGGATTTCTGGGCCGAGGTCGTGCCGGTCCGCACGATCGACCAATTGCGCAGCACATAGTCCTGGATGCAGGAGCGGATCCACCATGTGACATAGGTGGAAAAGCGCACATCCCGCTCCGGCTCGAACCGGTCGGCGGCCTTCATCAGGCCGATATTGCCTTCCTGGATCAGGTCGGAGAAGGGCAGGCCATAGCGTTTGAACTTGGCGGCCACGGCGATCACCAGCCGCATATGGGCCTCGGTCAGTGCGTGCAGCGCCGCCTCATCGCGATCATCGCGCCAGCGCCGGGCCAGATCGGCCTCGTCCTCGCGCGAGAGCAGCGGCCGCGCCATGGCGGATTTGACGAACCGCTGCTCGCCGGCATCGCGGCCGGAATTGAGAGCGGCAGACGGGTGGGCAAAACGAGCCGTAGCAGCCTTGGCGGTCGTCATGATGGTCCTCCTTCGCTTCAGGGAGGGGTACGTCGCTGCCACGAGATCGGATCACATCGCGCGCCAGGCGGGCTGATCACCGGCGCACCATTTTCCCCGGGCGCAGACCCGGGGCCAACGAAACTGCCGGGCATGTGATGAGCCACGCGCCGGTCCCGGATTGCGCTGACGCGCCTCCGGGAAAAATCTGAGGAGGCTCTGAAGGATTGGCGCCCTGCGGCGCCCACCATCCCATAAACCACTTGCCGAGAGCTCGCCGTATCCGGTTTTCCAGGTCAAGGGCCGCGCAGCGGCCGCTTCGCGGTTCCACCCTTGAGCTGGAAAACCGGATACGGCCTGCTGGCTGACACGTGATTTATGGACGGCTCCGCGCGTGGCGCGAATTTCTGAAATAGCCGCCGCACCCCGACCGTCATCCCCCGGTCGCGGCATCGCCGCGATCCGGGGGACCTCAGCAGGTCGCGTGCCGCGAGAAGCGGGAATGGTGAGGCGAGGGCGGCCTGCCGGGTGGTCGAGGTCCCCCGGATGTCCGCTCTGCAGTCACCGGGGGATGACGGCCAGATTGTGCGGAACGCGTTGAAAACCACCCCCAAAACGAAAACGCCCGACCAATCGGCCGGGCGTTTCGTGTCGTCATAGCGGCTTGATCCAGCGGATCAGGCGGCGACTTTCTTGGCGAGGGAGGTCGACAGCATTTCGCGGGCGGCCTCGTGCTCGATATCCTCGACGGCGGCCAGTTCGCGGACCATGCGGTCCAGCGCTGACTCGTAGAGCTGACGTTCGGAATAGGACTGTTCCGGCTGGTCTTCGGCGCGGTGCAGGTCGCGAACGACTTCGGCAATCTGGATCAGGTCGCCGGAATTGATCTTGGCTTCGTATTCCTGGGCCCGGCGGCTCCACATGGTGCGCTTGACCTTGGCCTTGCCCTTCAGGGTCTTCAGCGCGTCCTTGACGATCTTGTCGCTGGAGAGGGGCCGCATGCCGGACGCTTCGGTCTTGGCAGTCGGCACGCGCAGCGTCATCTTGTCCTGCTCGAAGGTGACGACATAGACTTCGAAATCGAAGCCGGCCACGCTGTCTTTTTCAACACCCGTCACCTGGCCAACGCCGTGTGCGGGATACACAATAAAGTCGCCCTTTTTGAAAGACTTGTCGTTTTTCGTCATGGATGCTCTCTCGTTGGGCCTTGCTCACACGGAAACGCAAAAAGTCGCAGCTCGCTCTCAAAGAAAATCCGGCACCCATCCGGCTCTGAGATCGATATGTCTGCGCGCAAATCACCATGTAGAAAGGCAGGCGGCGCGATAGGCGCTACCCATCAATGCCCGAAGCATAGCATAAAATTCGGCGATTTCCAAACGGTAGCGTTTGGTTAACCCGGAGAGGCTAGTCGCCGCTGCCCGGTTTCTCGGAGAAATACTTCTCGTATTTCCCGCTTTCATCGGCCATCGCATCGGCGTCGGCAGGCGCATCCTTGCGCAGCGTGATATTGGGCCAGACCTCGGCAAATTTCGAGTTGATGGCCAACCACTTGCCGTCCTTGTCGTCTTCCGTGTCGGGCTTGATGGCCTCGACCGGGCATTCCGGCTCGCAGACGCCGCAATCGATGCATTCATCGGGATGGATGACGAGAAAATTCTCGCCCTCATAGAAGCAATCGACGGGGCAGACTTCCACGCAGTCCGTATATTTGCAGCGCACGCAGGCGTCGGTGACAATATAGGTCATGTTGGCCGGGACTTGATTTGACGGGATAGAGGGCAGGCTTGTTGCCGGGACATGGGCCGCGACAGGTTTTTTGTCAACGGGTGCGCAGCCGGGCTTCTGCACGTGTGCGGGCAAAGACACGGTCGCGATCCTCGATCGCCAGCAGTGGGCCGATCCGCCGGATGAAGGCGTCCTCGAAGGGCGATTTCTCGCCGTCGGCCAGGGCGACCAGCCAGAGCTGTTCGATCAGGGCGATGCGTTCCTGGCGTGACAGGCAGGCCTTCACCACCTTGGTGAAGCGGTGATGGTCGATCGCGCTCTCCGCGAGCTCCTCGCCCTGTTCAAGCACATGCGCGACGCGGGCATCGGACAGGCCGAAAGCGCCGGACAGGATGTCGCGGATCTGGTCCTGCTCGCAATCGGCATAGATACCGTCGGCCAGGGCCGCCTCCACCAGCAGGGTGCAGGCCGCGACATGGGGGTCTGTTTCCGGTCGCAGGTCGACGTCGGCGGATGCGAAGAAATTGCGGATCGCGTCAAACATGGCTTGCTTCCGTCTGCTGCGCCTCGACCGATTGTCCGTCATCGATCATGCGATAGAGCTCGCGGGCCTCACTGGCCGGACCGCGGCGTGTGCCCAGGGCCAGGATTTCCAGCTGCACGATCCGTCCATTGAGCGGCAGGGTCAATGTGTCGCCTGCGCGCACCAGGGTGGCGGGCTTGCTGATGCGCCGCGTCGTGCCGGCGCTGGTCAGGCGTATGCGGCCCTTCTGGACCTTAGCCGTCGCCAGGCTGCGCGTCTTGAACTGGCGGGCATGCCAGAGCCAGACATCGATCCGCAATCCGCCGCTGATTTCGCTCATCGCCGGGCCGTCATGCCTTGGTTTCGGATTTTGGTTCGCTGGCGCTTTCGCCCGGTGCTGCCGTTTCGGGTTTTGCCGGGGCGTCCGCCTGATCGCCGGCGGTCACCGCCGTGGCGCCGGCCTCGACCGGTGTGGCGCCTGGCTTGTCACCGCCGCCGCCCTTGCGACGCTTGCGCTTGGGGCGCGGCTTGCGTTTGGGCGCTTCGGTCAGGGTGAGGGCCGCCAGGGCGGCAAACGGGCTGTCGGACGGGACGGGGGCCGGCTCGGCGGCCTTTGCCGGGCGACGTTCGGCGACGCGCGGGCCGCGCGGCGGGTGTTTGCGGCGACGCCGGTCCCAGCGCTCGCCCTCGGCCTTGTCCGGGTCGGGACCCTTCTGGATGCGGCGATAGCCCAGCTCGGTCAGCGTGCCGCGCAAATCCTCGACCGAACAGCCCAGAACGGCCGTCATGTCGGCGGTCAGCGGGAAGCCCTGGCCTTCATCCTTGCCGGCTTCGCGCAGCGTGTCGGCGAGGCGTTCGAGCATGTCGAACCGCACCGCGCGCGGGCCGCAAGGCTGAAAGCCGATGGCGGCGTATTCGGCGCGGGTACGCGAGCGGTCATTGGCAACCGAAGTCAGGCCCGGTGCCGGCAGCCAGGCCAGATCGGTCCGCCCGGCGGCAATCGCGTGCAGCAATGCGTTGAGCCGCGCCGGGGCGGGCTTCACCAGTTCGGGCACATAGATCATGTGTTCGCCGATGCGCACGCCGGCAGCGCGCAGCGAGCGGCGCTCGACTTGCGACAGGTTGCGCACATCATCGCTGACTGTCAGCCGCGGCAGGGCGCCACCGGCCTCGTAGAGCCGCCAGGCGAGGCCGCGGGCCAGGCCCGGCATGTCGTCGGACTGGCCGGCCTCGCGCAGTTTGAACAGCGGCGCCAATTGCGTCTCGATATGGGCGACGAGCCGCGCTTCCAGGCTGGCGCGGGCGCGTGACTGGGCTTCATGGGCCCCGAGATCGCCGCCAATCAGCTTGATGGCGGGTTTGAGAGGCGTCGGGCCGGGGATGAGCTGGGCGACGTTATCGCCATTCCAGCTGATCTTGCCGTCATCGGAAAAGGAGAGGTCTTCCATCGTGATTTTCGCCAGGGCTCCCAGCCGTCGGTTGATTTCAGGGCGCAGTGCACGCAGCGCTGCCGAGTTCAGGGTCCGCGCCGCCAGGTCCCGCCCGTCGGCATCGGGTTTGAATATGAGGCCGGCCAGACGACCGACGAAATGGCCTTCTACCGTAACCTCCCCATTGCTGGCGACCCCGGCCAGCAAGTCTCGTTCATCGCGCAAGCCTTTGACAAGGGCGCTGGTGCGGCGATCGACGAAGCGCTGCATCAGGCGTTCGTGCAGGGCGTCGGACAGGCGATCCTCGATTTCGCGCGTGACGCCGCGCCAGTGGGCCGGGTCGCGGGTCCAGTCAGCGCGGTGCGCCGCATAGGCCCAGGTGCGGACATGGGCGAGGCGGGCCGCCAGGGCGTCAACATCGCCGGAGGTCTTCTTGAAACGTTCGAGCTGGCCCGCCATCCAGTCATCCGGCAGGCGGGCGCCGGGACCGGTCAGGTGCAGGTAGATCGACTTGATCAGCCGGGCATGGGCATCCAGCGTCGCCTTGCGGAAATCTGGCAGGCGGCAGGCATCCCACAGCCGCCCGACCGCCGCCGGGGAGGTGGCGCGGTCACGAATCTCACGATCACCGGCCAGCACGCCCAGCGCTTTCTCGTCCGACGCTTCGCCGACCCGTTCCAGCGCCGGGTTGCGCGAGGGTTTGCCGAGGGTGAATTGCAGCGCGTCCAGCGAACTCTCATCGAGATTCGGATTGCGCCAGCGCAGGCGTTCGACCGGCGCGAAGCGATGGTTTTCGACCGCCTCGACCTGATCGGGATCAAAGGGGCGGCAATCGGCTGTCTCCCCGAATGTCCCGTCATTGCGGAAACGACCGGCCCGTCCGGCAATCTGTGCGATCTCGGCCGGGGTCAGGCGGCGGCGCTTGCGGCCGTCGAATTTGCGGCTCTCGGCGAAGGCGACATGGTCGATATCCATGTTCAGCCCCATGCCGATGGCGTCGGTGGCGACCAGGAAATCGACCTCGCCGGACTGGTAGAGTTCAACCTGGGCATTGCGGGTGCGCGGTGACAGGCCGCCCATCACCACCGCCGCGCCGCCGCGGCGACGACGCAGGAGTTCGGCGATCGCATAGACGGCCTCGGCCGAGAAGGCGACGACGGCCGAGCGGCGCGGCAGGCGGGTCAGCTTGGCGGGGCCGGAATAGGCGAGTTGCGAGAAGCGTTCACGGAAGCTGATCTCGGCCTCGGGCACAAGCTCGCGCACCCGATTATACATCGTTCCGGCGCCCAGAAGCATGGTCTCTTCCGTGCCGCGCGCCCGCAGCATCCGGTCGGTGAAGACATGGCCGCGTTCGGGATCGGCGCCGAGCTGGATTTCGTCGACGGCGACAAAGGCGACGCGCTTTTCCACCGGCATGGATTCCACCGTGCAGATGAAATAGCGCGCCGAAGGCGGCACGATCTTTTCCTCGCCGGTGATCAGGGCCGCCGCGCCGACACCCTTGGCCTTGACCACACGGTCATAAATCTCCCGCGCCAGGAGGCGCAGGGGCAGTCCGATCATGCCGGAGGCACGCCCCAGCATGCGCTCGACAGCGAGGTGGGTCTTGCCGGTATTGGTCGGACCCAGGGCAGCGGTGATCTGCCCCGGCTCGTTGCGGTAGGATGCCATGCCGCAACTCCATCACATGATGCCCCGGACCTAGGCAATCCCGGACGGCTTTGCCAGTCAGCCGCCGATCAATTTTCCTCGATGGAGCGGGCCACGATTGTTACGCCGCCGAAGCCGGCATTGGTGCGGATGCGGACCGGGATGTGGATGTCACCACCATGCACCGGGGCCAGCCAGAAGGTGATCGGGCGGTCGATATCATCCTCGGACGGGAATTCATCGGCCTCATAGCCGGAGATCGGCTCGTAATAGGCATGGCAGACCAGGGCGTCGCCAGACCAGGCCCGGGTGCGGACCCGGTCGGTGCCGCCGTCTTCAAAGCGCAGATTATAGCGGGCGCGACCGTCAAAGACCGGCAGCGTGCCATCGCATTGGCTTTCGCCGCGGGCCACCGCGCCGAGACCCATCGCCAGCAGGGTGGAAATGGGATCGGCGGCGCCGGCGCGTTCCTCGTCCGTGGCCGGTGGTTCGCCCATCGAGCCGAAGGGCGGTTCGATATTGGGCGTGGCAACGCCGTCCGGGAAATCGATCGCCACGACCCGGTTTTTCGAGCTGGCATGATTGAGGTGGCTGTAATGCCAGGGGCGCAGGGCATCGCCGTCGCGATAACCGCTCACGCCGGCCTCGATATCGGCATCGGTGAACAGGGTGGCGAGGCCGGCAGCGGTGAAACGCGCCGACGCCTGGTAGGTGTCATCAGCGAACTGTCCGGACACCACGATATTGGCGACCTGGAAGACCATGACCGATCCGGCGTATTGCACCGTCACGCCTTGCATTTGCGCTGCTGAAGCCTCATTGGCGGCATCATCGCCCGACGCAGCGGCCGAGCAGAGGAGGGTGCCAGCGGCCATTGCCCCGTAAATCCAAGTCTTTTTCACGCTACTCTCTCCCGAACTGAGCCCCCAAGGCCCTAACCCATAAGGCGGTTCAACTGCAATAACTGATCGAAACCGGCTGCAAGATGAACGCGGCAAGCTTGACGACCCGCCTCACCTCCTTTATCTCGCCCGCTCTCGCACTGGTCGCAATACCGGTGCGCACGGATTTTTATATTTGAAAGGTGCGACTATGGCGCGTCGTTGCGAACTGACGGGAACTGGCGTTTTGACGGGAAACAATGTTTCTCACGCTCAGAACAAGTCCCGCCGCCGTTTTCTGCCGAACCTGTGTGATGTGACGCTGGCTTCCGAGAAGCTGGGCCAGAACTACAAGCTGCGCATTGCCGCCAAGGCGTTGCGCTCTGTGGACCATGTCGGCGGTCTCGATGCATTCCTCCTCAAGGCCCGTGACGAGAAGCTCTCGGACAAGGCCCTGAAGATCAAGCGCGACCTGAAAAAGGCTCTGGCTGCCTAAGCGCCGGACGAGCTGACGAATTTCCAACGCCCGCAGCCTGCTGCGGGCGTTGTCGTATGCGCTGACGCGATATAGCCTCCCGGCACGAAGCGGGGAGGCTTTTTCATGCGCGCCAATAACTGGATGATTTCGCTGGCCGTGCTGGCCCTGGCCGGGTGTGATGGCGGCGCGGACATGGCACCGCTTGCCGACGGCACGGACGGGGCGTTGAGCGAAAGTGCGGCTGATCTGGTGATCTGGGGCGGGCCGATCTACACCGCCCGCGATGACCAGCCGATGGTCGAGGCCGTCGCGGTGCGCGGCAACCGGATCGCCTTCGTCGGTGATGATGAGGCCGCCCAGGCCTGGATCGGCGAGGGGACCCGTCTGGTCGATCTCAATGGCGCCGCCATGTATCCCGGTTTCACCGACAGCCATATCCATGTCTATGGTGTCGGTCAGCGCGAGCGCACGCTCAATCTCGACAATGTCACCTCTGTGGCCGACCTGGTCGACCGGGTCGCGGCGGCGATTGCCGACACGCCCGCAGGCGCAACACTGGCCGGGCGCGGCTGGATCGAGACCCACTGGCCGGAAGGTCGCTTCCCGACCCGCCAGGATCTCGACCCGGTCTCGCCGAACAATCCGGTCATCCTGCGCCGCGCCGATGGTCATGCCCTGGTCGCCAACAGCGCTGCCCTGGCCGCTGTCGGCATCACCCGCGACAGCCTCGCCCCGTCCGGCGGGGAAATCCTGTTCGACGCCGACGGCGAGCCGACCGGCCTCCTGGTCGACACGGCCATGGGCGCCGTGTCACCGCTGATGGAGACACCATCACCGGACGTCATCCGGGACACCTATGCCGACGGCGCCCGGCGCCTCGTCAGCCTTGGCTGGGCCGGTGCCCACGACATGTCGGTGCCCTGGTCCATGGTGCCGGTCATTGAAGGGCTGGCCGAAGCCGGAGACCTGCCGCTGCGGACCTATCTCTCTGTCGGACCGGAAGGCTATGCCCCGCTCGCCGCCGGTGGACATCGCGATGTCGCCGATGGCCGGGTCATCACGCGGGCCGTCAAGCTCTATATGGATGGCGCACTGGGTTCGCGCGGCGCCGCTTTGTTGGAACCCTATGCCGACCGCCCCGAAACCAGCGGCCTCGCCATTGCCGAAGCCGATGAGACGATCGGTCTGTTCACCGATGCCCTGCGTCAGGGCATCCAGATGAATGTCCACGCCATCGGTGATCGCGGCAATCGCTATCTTCTGGACTGGGTCGAGGAAGCGCGCGCCCAGGTGCCGCCGGAGGAATGGGCGCTGGCCGATCCGCGCTGGCGCGACGAGCACAGCCAGATCATCGCCCCGGCCGATATTCCCCGCTTTGCCGAGCTGGGCGTGATCGCCTCCTTCCAGCCCTCCCATGCCATTGGTGACCTGCATTTCGCGCCCGACCGGCTGGGTGATGACCGCCTCGACGGTGCCTATGCCTGGCAGAGCCTCCTGGACGCCGGCGCCCATATCACCGGCGGCTCCGATGCCCCGGTCGAGCAGGGCGACCCACGCATCGAATTCTATGCCGCCGTGGCTCGGGCCGACCTCAGTGGCTTCCAGGGCGAGAACTGGCACGCCGAAGAAGCCCTGTCGCGCGCCGACGCACTCAAACTCTTCACCGCCTGGCCGGCCTATGCCTCTTTCCGCGAGGATGAACTCGGCACCATCGCGGTCGGCATGATCGCCGACTTCACCGTCTTCTCCGAAGACATCATGACCATCCCGGAAGCCGACATCCTCACCGTCGAACCGTGGATGACGGTGGTCGATGGCGAGGTCGTGTACGAAAGCCCGGACAGTTTCCATCACGGGGAGTAGGGGGCGCTCCTCGCATCATTTCCCCTTTTCCATTTTTCCCGGAGGCGCACAGCGCCATCCGGGACCGACCGGAGACTCATCGCTTGCCGGAGGGTTTCGTTGGTCCCGGCTCTCCGCCCCGCTTTTGCGGGGCTGCGGCCGGGAAAAATGTGTTTTGGTTTGCGAGGGTCGGGGCTTGGCAGTTTGCGGCAGAATCCGGCGCTGACGACGCGGATCCACTCACCGACACCGACGTGCTTGTCATCCCGGGCGGAGCCCTGACTTGATCAGGGCGAAGACCCGGGACCCATCAGCCCGGTTCTGCCAGCTTTCGCGATAATGGGTCCCGGA
>NZ_RBIM01000009.1 GCF_003634045.1 Maricaulis maris | reverse complement strand
CGCGCCCTGTGGGCCGTCATTTTTATCAATCTTGTGATGTTCGTCGTCGAAATCTCGGCAGGCTTCGCTTCAGGTTCGCAATCGCTGAAAGCCGATGCCCTGGATTTCGCAGGCGATACGATGACCTACACAATCAGCCTTCTGGTCATTGGCTCCGCTCTCGCGGTTCGAGCCAAAGCCGCTCTCTTCAAAGGTGGCCTTTTGTTCGCGATCGCGATTGCCGTGCTGAGCATGACACTGCTCCGCGCATTCTCTGGCGAGCCGCCAGTCGCAGAGACCATGGGCATTGTCGGGTTCGCGGCACTACTCGCCAACGCTATCAGCGTGCTGATCCTTCTCAAATGGAGAGACGGTGACGCAAACGTCCGTTCGGTTTGGCTTTGCTCTCGTAATGACGCTATCGGCAATGTCGGCGTCATGATCGCCGGTGGCCTCGTTGCCCTGACAGGGTCAGCCTGGCCGGATCTCATTCTCGCGTTTGTGCTCGCCGGCATATTCACCCGCTCGGCTTGGTCCATCTGCTCGCAGGCTCTCTCAGAGCTTCGCGACCACGCAGCAGTCGCCAACACAGGAGAAGCGTAATGTCCCCTTTGCTCACCGGTGTCGTCGCTTATGTTCTCATAACGGCCGCTCTCTCGATCCCATTCATGTTTCGAGCGCGGTCTGAGTTTCGACAGCAAGGTAAATGGTCGCCGCTGACCGCTGCCTTCTCGGGCCTCATCATGCACGGGCACTTCCTCGCCACGATCGCTCTCGCCTGGCTCGATCGTGGCAGTTTGTTCGCGTCGAACATGATCTCGCTGGCGATCGGGGGAGGGCTCTTCCTTGGTGGCGCTTACGTCATTTTCCTTGGCCGCTACGCCTATGGTTCACAGAAGCGGGTTTACGGCTTGCTCGAAGATGAGTTGATCCAACACGGTATCTATAAGCGCACACGCAATCCCCAGTATGTCGGCTACAGCGGCATGTTTCTCGGTGCTGCCATCGCGGCCGGATCCGGACTCGCCCTGTTTTCCGCATTGGCCTTCATCGCGATCATCCACGTGTTCATCACTTGGGTAGAGGAGCCGCACATTCGCAGAACCTTCGGAGATACGTTTGATCAGTATGCGCGCAAGGTCGGTCGGTATTGGTAGCGGAGCGTAGATCCTCGAATCCTGATCGCGAATTCTACATCAGGCGTTAGTTTAGAGTCTTGCTCGGTGCCTTTAGTGACAGGACGAGCGCACAGTCCGGCGTGTCTGTGCGCTGGCACTGGCTCGTGATCTCTTCCAGAGACGCTGCGAGCTGCCTGAGATCGGCGACCTTGCGATGGATTTGGGACAGATGCATCTCGGCCATCCCTGCAACCTGTTTGCAGGAAAAGGTCTGCTTCTCCGTCATGGTAAGAAGTTCCCTGACTTCCGCGAGAGCAAATCCCAACTGTCTTAGCCGAAGTGCAAACCGCAGGCGCTCGATGTCCGCCTGCGAAAACAGCCTGTGGCCAGCGTCGGAGCGCGCCGATGCGGCGACCAGATCGATGCTCTCATAGTATCGGATCGTCTCGATGTTGCAGTCCAACAGCTTCGCGACGGTGCCTCGTTTAAGCGGTCCCTTCATCGGGTCAACCTGTCCCCATGCAAATTTCTCTTGATCCTGCAGTTACTACAGGGACTACCATTCTGCAGTTATGAGATCGACCCAGAAAAACCTTATCCCTTCATCCTTCGTATCTGGCAGCGGGGCAGTCAGCGGCTTTCTCGCTTTTGTCGGCGCGTCCTGCTGCGTGGTTCCGATCTTACTAGTTCAACTTGGTGTCGCCTCCGGCTTGGTTGCAAAGCTCGGTTTCTTTGCACGCTGGCAGGATTGGTTCGCTTGGGGGGCGACCGGCATGCT
This sequence comes from Maricaulis maris, assembly GCF_003634045.1. Classification (GTDB taxonomy): domain Bacteria; phylum Pseudomonadota; class Alphaproteobacteria; order Caulobacterales; family Maricaulaceae; genus Maricaulis; species Maricaulis maris. The sequence continues at coordinate 90,022 of NZ_RBIM01000009.1, read as the reverse complement.
CGCGTTCTCGCTGACGCTGGCGTTGTGGCGCGGAAGCCCGGGCCGGATATTCTGGATATGGTGGATTGTTGGCGCGGTATTTCTCGCCGTGTCGCTCATCCTGCCGAACTACGAGATGCGATTGCAAAGCTGGTTATTGGACTGGCTCCGAGCTTGATATGGCCAAACCTTCGCCGACCTATCAGTTTCGCGACGGAGGAACTATACCGCCGCCCGGGCCTATCGGTCGTCTCTCACGCCTGATTTTCGGCGCAGGCGCAATCTATTGGGCGGCCCAATTGTTTCGCTTCGGCGAGATGGATGCCTTGACCAATGCATGGGTGATCGGGTTCACGGCGTTTGCTGTCCACTTGGCCCCATACACGCTGAACATTGGACTGGGTTTTCGGCTAGGGCTTTGGCCTCGACTGCTGGCTACGGGCTTGTTGATCGGCGCCGCGGCTATCGGATGGCAATCTTCCGGCGAGTGGATCAATTCACAGCTTTGGTCGACCACCTATTGGCTCAATACCTATGTCTATCTCCACCTTGGTGGTTCATTTTTCCTGGCTGCTCTCTTCGGAACGCCCGGCTGCGAAATGCGCGCAATACCGATATTGATTGGCCGGATAGCAGGGCGTGAAACCCGCGATCACGAATGTCCCGGGCCGATTGGTGCAATTGATCAATGGGAGCGTTCCTTAAAGTCCGATGGTTGATATCCAACTCAAATCAACACTCACCTGTCCCCATTGTGGCAGCATACACGCCAATTTGGAGATGCCGACGAACGCCTGCCAGTACTTCTGGGACTGTCCGTCATGCAGCACGCTGCTGAAACCGAAGCCGGGCGATTGCTGCGTCTTCTGCTCCTTTGGAACCGTACCGTGCCCGCCTATTCAGGAGGGCGATGCGTGCTGTGCAGCAGGGTGGCCTCCCCGCGCTCGTCGGCTTGGGTGTTAGAGTACGGCACATCATGCGCTTTGTGCGGTGAACCGGACAATTCAGACATCCGCCGAATACAGAACTCAGCCGACAGGTTATGACCCCTCCTAAGCCAAAGCGGATGCTAGGTGTTGGCAAGAAGTCAATGCGGCCAAATGATCGTACAGCAGATCAGGGCTGTCGACCTTGTCGTGGCCCTTTTGAACACACAAACGATCCACTTGGATCATGAACCCCGACGCTTTCCAGCTTGGTTTGTCCAAGCTTCTTGGACTTTGTCCAACGACTTGTGACGTCCAACAAGAAATGGCGCACCCAAGAGGATTCGAACCTCTGACCTCTGCCTTCGGAGCTGGTTCATTGCCCTATCCGAAATGCGCGATAGGGCACGCCAGAGCACGATAACCACCTGAAAAACATTGATTTTCAGAATCCGCTCTCCGAAGTCTCTATCCGAGAATACGCCCGAATTTGCCGCCAAGTGCTTACGTGGTGCTTACGCGAAGTCGGGTCCGGCAGGGACTGGAACCATGGCGAAGATCACCAAGCGGGTCGTCGATACGGCTGAAACAGGCACCAAAGATTACGTCATTTGGGATGATGACCTCCCTGGGTTTGGTCTGCGCGTCTTCGCATCCGGGAAGAGAAGCTATGTGATTCAGTATCGATCCAGAGGACGTTCGCGTCGCTATACGATAGGCCTCCATGGCGTATGGACCCCGGAGACCGCGCGTCGTGAAGCGAAAGCGCAACTTGGCCGGGTCGCTCATGGTGACGACCCCGCCGAAGAACGGGAAGAAGACCGGAAGGCGCTTACCATCAAGCAGCTCTGCGAACAGTACATCGCTGACATGGAAGCTGGCCTCATTCTGGGGAAAGGCGGACGGCCGAAGAAGGATACCACCATCGCCACCGATGTCGGCCGTATCCGCAGGCACATCATTCCTCTTCTTGGGACGCGACGTGTGCGGGACATCACCAAGCCGGACATGAATAACCTGATGAAGGACATCATCGCCGGCAAGACACGCGTGACCATGAAAACCGAAAAGCTGCGCGGCAAGGCCATCGTTCGCGGCGGTCGCGGAACCGCGATCCGGACTATGGGCCTGCTTGGCGGCATCTTTTCTTACGCGGTCGAGGCCGGGGTGATCGAGCACAATCCCACGCATGGCCTCCGCAAACCGAAATATCAGGTCCGCGACCGCCGGCTCAGCGAAGCCGAGTATCGGGTTCTAGGCGGCATTCTTCGCGAGGCGCAGGAGAGCGACCACTACCGCATACACGCCGACATCCTCAGGCTGATCGCGCTGACTGGCTGCCGTCGCGGAGAAATCATAAATCTCAAATGGAGCGAGGTCGATCTTGAGGGTAGCTGCCTGCGGCTGATCGATAGCAAGGAGGGGTCTTCCGTTCGTCCTGTCGGATTGCCTGTTATCGAGTATCTCGAAGACGAACGAAAGCGGCGGGCAGGCACGTATGTATTCCCCGGCAAGGGCTTGGACAACGCCGTCGGGAACTTCCCACAGAGTTGGAAGAAAATGTTCAAGGACACGCCGCTTTGGGACGTAACCCCTCACGTTTTGCGACACAGCTTCGCGAGCATCGCGAACGACCTGGGCTTCACAGAGATCACGATCGCCGCGCTGATCGGTCATGCCAAAGGATCAGTCACGAGCAAATACGTCCACACGCTCGATTCTACACTGATCATGGCCGCAGACACTGTGTCCGGCTACGTGAAGGCTTTGCTTGAAGGCGTAGAGTTCAGACGGAACACCTACACGCTGGATCGGCAGTCCCGACAGAGCGCAATCAACGAGATTTTGAACGAAGCACGGCCATGCACCCAATGATTGCTTTCGATCACTCCTCGTCGGTCCGCTAACTGCCATATTTGACGGCCAAACCAAATCTATCTGTCAGATATGACGGTTAGCACTCTGTATTTGATCAATCCGGTTGCCCGATGTCTGCTACATGCTTCGGACAAATGATGCTACGATTGCTCAGATCGTTCCATTCTTGACGGTCTTGGAAGAATGATAACTTTCTCAATTCCGTCTAAGCTTTCAAGACCCATCTGGAGGGTCGCATATTCCTCTGTTTGCCGACAATCGTCCCAGATGAACGCAACAAGTCTCTCATAGCCAGTCCTGTCGCCCAAATAGAGTGAGCGGTCTGCTGCAATTTCCTGCGTGATTTTGCGGCACTCAGCTGGTCCAGCGCGGCGCATGAATTTTACTTCGATGATGGTCTGTAGAGAAGGTACTCCGAGATCATACCGAGGAGTCGTGTGCCCGAGCTTTGGGAGAGACTGCTCATCGACAAGGTCCTTGAAGACTGGCCTCAACACAGTCCAAAGCAAATTCTGCACGTGATACTCATGATCAACTTCCCACTGCTGTGGCAAAACGCCTTTGACGCGCGGCTTCGTCTCGTACGTCCAATGGGACATCGCATCCCGCACTTCGTCCAAAAGAGACACAAGTTCTGGGAAGCCTGCTCCATGCACAGGCATGCGTGAAAGCGCTTCAACACAAGAGTCAAAAACAGATCGAGCAGCGGCCAATTTCGGGAGAGCGGTCTCTCCAACAAGATTGACTGCTCTCTCCCAAGCAAGTTGCCTGTCATTGGCATCACAATCCTGATTCAACGCTGCCTGCACAGCAACCCTGAATAAGACGTCAGCGACAGCGCCCCAAGCTTCGACACCGAGTAGGACTTGAGCAGCTTTGACCAGCCCATACTCCCACTCGTCCTGGGGAACTGTTGTTGCTGATCTGGCTAAAAGTTGAACAAACCAGCCTAGCTGGTCTTCAGCTATCCCGGCCGTCTGCGCACCGAGCGCCACGCCCAGTAAAGCAAATCCATCGATCTCAAATCTCGGAACTCTCCCCTCGGCGAAAAAGGTTCGACCAGATAGATGCTCAAATCCCTGTCGAAAAGACGCCAGATCATTATCGGACACTAAGCCTGCGGCAAGCGCATACCCAATACACGCCACTCGAGGATACGCCGCGACGTCCTCATCCGCCTCTTCGTCTGGTCGGAAGAGAGATGGAAGCATCGCTCGATCGCTTTTGATCAAAAATGCACAGAAACCGGCGACGTGAACAGGTAATGCGGAGTAATCCGACTCTGAGATATCAAGTGCAGACTTAAGCTCGGTCAATTGCATTATAGGAACCAGGGCGTTCTGCCGATATCGCGAAACTTCACGGCATCATCATCCCAACTTTCAATCTGCTTCAGTCCGGTCAGCCTCTCAGCAATCAGGTCTGAGTATTTGATCGTGATTGGGAATGGCTCTGGTGACATTATTCGCCACGAATGTGCAGTAAAATCGAATGCCTGTCGTGAAAGATAGGTCATATCTCGAAATGTGGAATTGCGATGCAGTTTGAGCAAGCAAGCTCGTGGCATGCCATCGGTTGCTTGTTTGAGTTCGGAGGCGCCTGCGAAAACGACAAGCGATTCATAGTCGCCAAGCTTTAGATGCATTCCCCTCGACGGTCCCAAAATCCCTTTTTTTTGTTGAGCCCACGGAGGCTCCCCTTTCTGGTCCGTGTCAAAAAGCACGAAAGGATTGGTCGGAGCGATGTGAACAAAGGCATATGTAACGTTGTCCAGCTCCAGCCCCTCGACTGCGGCCTTGATTGCTTCTGCTTCTACATCCTTCGCTGGCTTGAACATGTGGAAAATCAGACGAACCCTATCTGTGTTCTTCCAATTGTCCTGATCTCTGACCCTGATAATTGTTCTCTTCAAAGTTTCGGTCAATGCGGAGGTATATTCGGAAAAGGGAACCACGTTTGTTCGTTCACTAAGGTGATATCCGCCATCACTTGAGAAAACTGTTGTGATACCGACTTGGCGAGCGCCCCCGCCGATCCTGCTAGTGGTCGCAACGTGCGAGCCCACGCCAATGACGAGTTCGTGACCAACCGTCTGCTCGGCACCCAAAAGCCATGGACGACCACCAAGCTTCGCATAGCAAGCAAGGCTCATTTGGTTCATCGTAAATACTAAACCTGCTGCGGGTTGGCTCATCGTTTCCAATCGGAAGCTCTGAACAGCAACGTGATTCTTCAACAACACCGCCTTAGAGCCAAAATATGGGTTTTGGTTACCAGGGAGCGCTTTGAAGTCTTCCTCGACTTGAACCAGTGCTAAATCCCACTGGATGCCCGTATCTGCGGCGTGTGCAAGCGCTGCGGTGCAAGCCTCCTCGTATCCATTTAACGTAGGCGACCTAGCAGTAAACGTCTGAACATTGGCCTTCTCAAGCTGGAACCGGCGTAAAAAACCATCGCCATATCGAGCCTGCTCTCGTCCTCGGCGCCCGGTCTTAATATCAGGCATGCCCTCAAGAAACTTAGCGACAAATGTTTCTACTTGGCCTTCATATCGAGCTTGGCAGATGACGGCGATGTTTAGCTTCTTGGGCGTGAAAGTGCGTTGATCATAGGGCCCGTTCGCCTTTATTCCGCGCTCGTTCCAACTGTCGGTACGTGTTCCCGATGGATCGAATACAAGCGCAGGCTTCTTTATCAATTCGCGCATTGGAAATGACGGCGACTTTGAGTCGAGCAGCTCGGAAATCTCAAATTGGACGCCTGGTACTGCTTCCATGGATTGATCACGTAGGAAACCCAACGTTTCTTCGATCATTCTGAGACGCCCCGGGCCCGAATGCAGCTGACTTGTAGCGAGCTTTGCATCGTTCAGCACTCTATCCGCTTCGCCGCCAAGGAGGGTGCGCACACACCAGTCGAAATCTACTTTGCTCCCAGACAGTCGAGCTCGAGACGCCTCGACCGTGTCAAAGCCTTCACGGTGATCTTCCAAGACCAACTGCCCATCTGATATCGAAGCTACGCGCCCTACCGTTTGAGGGCGCAGCCCCAGCCGTGGATCGATAGGAGGGTGGTCGATGAGCACATATCTACCGATAGGTGAGATCCCCACCTTGATAAGTTGATCGCAGGTGGCAAGAAGAAGGTTCCGGACTCTCGCATCGCACAACAGACCAAATTGTGGTTGACCATCGGATCCAAAAATCGTTCTGGGCGTAAACTCAAGTAGCGAACGCTTTTGCACCCATTCGGGCAACTCGCCGTGACTAATGAAGTTTCTCTGAGCGCTACCGAGCACTTCAACGGGAAAGTCACGAGCAATCTCGCGTTTTCCCGAGAAGGTTCTTATTAGCGCCGCATTGAGCAGGGCCGCCCAGTGCCAATGCGTTTCTTGAAGATCAATCTCCATCGTTTTGTCGCTCAACGGCTCTGCGCCTTGCGCAACGGGAATGTCGATGATCGTATCGTTTTCTCTGTCCGTACGAAAAACATGCGTTTCACCAAACTCTTTTCGAAGCGAACTCAAAATGTCCGATTCGAATGGGCGAAATCCTACGTGAATTTCTGTATCGCCACTTAAGCTCACCGAAGCGAAGTTTAGTTTCAGATTTTCACCGCTCATCTGCCTTCAACTTCTCATTTCGCTAGGGTTTGATTTGGCTCCGCCACCTTATAATAATGCTTGGCAGGGCCTTGTTCTACTTGTGATTTGAAGATCTGCTGCGCTAAGCTGAACTCTCGACAATTTCCGATAGGCCCAACTGCTGAGCTACGTCGTCGGTCTTGGCCCAACGCTGGCCTGGTAAACGCGTTACCATCTCGCCAAATACCCTTACAAATGCGGCGCGACCGGCAGCAGCATCAAGTGCATCAGCACGATCGGGGGTGAGTAGCGCACGGATATCTCCCAAAAGGTCTGGTCGCGCGAATTTCGCGAGCATCCGCTGTTCTGCCTCAGCCCGGGAGATGGCCTGACCTTGCTGATCAAGATAGCGCACAAAAAGCGCGACGACCCGTTCGATGTCCAAATCGGGAAGCGCATCGAGCGCATGATCGAGATCGAAAAGATCGCGTCCTTTATCGCGTTGTAGCAACGCACGTAGCTTCGTCGCCAGAAGCTCTTCCGCGGAGAAGGACGCTATGGTCGTACTTCCCGTGAACCACGGATTCTGAACGGCATAGGGGATTGAAGCCGGTGGATCGAAGGCTTCGATCTCTGAAATGTTGATCTCGACCTTCAGACGAATCTGCGCTTCAGGGTCATCCTCGGCTGGCACACGAAAGCGCAACTTCGGAGCAACTTGGCTCGACGCAAAATTCGCTTGCCCTAACCAAGGTTCCAGCACATCTCGCATAGCATCAAGAATGGGGCCGATAGGCCCTGCGGTCGTCCGGACGAGATCAATGTCTTCGGAATACCGTAACGGTTCCGGAAAGATCACTTTGTTGAGAGCCGTACCACCTCGGAACCTCAGCTCAGGTCCTAGGAGATCGTGATTGAAAATCTCCACGAGCGCTCGCGAGATGATCAGATCCTGCTCAACCTGCCTCGGCTCAGCCCAAGGCGCCGTCAGACTCCAGGCGGTGATGTTCGTCTCGGGGATCATTGTTCGTCGACTTCAATTGGCCGGCGGACAATAACGTGCCAGCGTGAGCTGCGTTCTCGTTCGTCGCTGGAGGCGATTGCGTTTGCTTCTCCAGGTTCGAGTTCGACCCACGGCACATTGCCGTTACGAAGATGCCTCTCCAAACTGGATGCTATCTCCTCCTGTCCAAGGTGTTCGAGAATGTATCCGAGGCGCTGGACGACAGACCGCTCAAACTTCGGGGCCAACGCGTCGAGGCGTTCTGGGTCAATTTGGGCGGCGAGTTCGTTGAGAACACCCGCCGCATGACTGATGCCTCCGCTGGCTTGTGGATAGCGCACAAGGTCCAAGGCGGTCAAAGCCGGTGATGACACGCGCATCGAACCGGTATCGGTCTTTCTTTGCTCGATACCCTGCTGAATGCTCTCTATGTCTTTGCGGAAATAGAAGGCGAGCTTGGAACGCCCGGCCCGAATGGGTTTCCACTGTCGATCGGTTACGACTTGGAACTCCATCACTGCCTGGTGTGACGCCCCATGGACTTCTGCAGCCTTCAGAAGCGCCACGTAGTAAGGCCTCTCTGCATCCTTCATCATGGCGTCGATGTACCAGCTTGGCGGTGGCGCACCCCACTTCAGATACCGCGTGGGCGTGATCACGTAGAAACCTCGACGCGGCACGACGACATGACCACGCTTCTTGAGGCGTGCGGCCGCGTCGAGGAACGCCCCATGGCTTACACCCAAGGCTTCCATCGCATCCTCGCGGGTGAAGCTGATGCGTCCACTCGACGCCAGTTCTTCAACATAGGCCGCCAAGGAGGTGGTGCGCTCAGGTATCATATCTCAAAATCCGCTCTACCAGCCGAGTTTTTAATATGATATTGGAATGCAAGCAAGCTTGATATAGATAACTCCGTGTTTAGCGCGGACTTTAGCATACAATCCAAGGCGCGCCGATGTCAGGGACAGACGATAGCGATCGGTTGATTCAGGAGGTCCTTTCCGAGCTCGGTTGGGATGAGGATCCGAAGACAATCGCGAACAAGGTCAGGCAGCTCGACCAAGGCCTACCAGCAGAGGACGAGTTCACAGCCATCTGCAACTGGCTCGGACGAGCCCGCCTCGTTCACAAACTTGACCAGCATCAAGCGCCCGTGGCCTCTCGCAATTTCTATCAAGTTCCAGACCTATTGGCGGAGTTCGAGCATGGCGGCCCCGTCCTCATAGAAGTGAAATCAAAGACGAAACCGAAGCTCTCCTTCACGCCGCGCTATCTCGACCGTCTCCACGCCTACGCCCGGCTCGTCAACATGCCCTTACTTATCGCCTGGAAGCTTCATGGCATCTGGGTGCTGTTCGAAGTCAAACACCTCACCAAAGCAGAGAAGAACTTCAACATCACGTTCGGCGACGCCATGAAGGAGAATCTGCTTGGTATCTTGGCAGGAGACGTTTCTTACAAGATCGCATCCGGTGCGGGGCTGCGCTTTCGCTGCAAGAAGGAAGAACTCGTCAGCCGGCAAGAAACCGACGGTACGGTGACCGAACAATGGCAAATGAGGATCGACGAGGTTGGTTTCATGATCTCCGGGGGCAGGCCAGCTGAGCACCTAGACCCAGATGTGACGACGCTCTTCACGACTTGGGATTTATCAGAGGAGCAATCACACAGCGACACGCATATCGAACTTCGCTTCGTTGCCGGCGATGATGACGGCATGATGTTCGGCCACATGGCCCTGACACATCTCCTGCATTGGCACCTCCCACAAGGTGCGACAATCAATTGGCGTCACGCGATCAGACGCGACGCAGTCGTGAGCAACATGACCAATTTCGGACGCGCACTCGAACGCGCCCTGGAGCAAAAGGTAGTACACCTCATACTCCATCAGCAACCGCACACCTGGCCAAGCTTCCTACCGAAAGAAGAGGTCAACACGAAAGGGCCGTCACCTCGTGCGGACCAAGACACTCCAGTCAAGCAGCAGGGGAGCGCCTCATGAAGCAGGCATTTGGCCGAGCCGAACAACTCGAAGCTGTGTTGGCCCTGGATCAAGTCGTCGCCACGAAGCTGGCATCGATTATCGTCTTTGCCGCGAACATCGAATAGCACCTTGAACGCGCCATCTGGCTTCTTGATGGTGTTGATCCCAAAGGCATCCGACCGAAAACAGACGGAAAACCGATCAGCGAGTTGATCGCAATGCTTGAACAACATGTCGGCAACGCAGCAGGTGATGACGTGCAGAGCATGTTGGAGACTTGGTGCAAGGCTGCCCGATCCGGCTTCATTATCCGCCACAACATCGCACATGGCGTCTCTTTCAAAATGGAGACAACACTCGTGTTCTCGCGAAATCCACGCTGGCATGGCGAGGTTCGCCGCCGCGAGTTTGGCGATCTGTGGTGTGAGCCAAACACCTTGGATCTGATCCGCGAGTCATTCGCCACTTTGCTGCGCGTCATTGGAACGATTGCGCAGGACCGAAAGCCGCTTCCAGAAATCGCGAATGCGAGCGCACTGCGCGCTCTGCGAGAAGCTCGATCCATCTTGGGTGAGTTTGCTGATCGATTCTACAATCCAAGCTTCGAAAAATACTAAAGCGTCCGGCCTCTTTTTTTGCGTCTGCGCACGGTATTCATCTGCGGTAGGCGGCACCTCATACTTCAAGCCCAAGGATATCTATTCGGAGGCCGCTTCCGGAGCGAGGCGGAAGACTGCGACGTGACCGCTCGCTCAGCATCCCAATGCGCTCGGTATAACGCGGCCTGCTAGACATCACCCCGCTCTTCGGAACATGAACATCGACAAACAGGCCTCGTACCTCCGCTAGACAGCTGGCGTGAGAACCGGATTGGCCGTGCAAATCACAAGCTTTCGGGATCCGCGTGTCATGGCAACATAAAGGTCACGAGCACTCAAAAGATCTGTATCGATAATGACCGCGACGTCAGCTTCCAATCCCTTGAGAAGCAAGGTACTTCCCACCGCTCGACGTGGCAGTGTGCGCCCTTTGACGCGCGATTGCTCACGAGCTCGGACCGCCATTTCATGAAAATCCTTTGCATCGACGCAGCCGTTGAAGGCCTGGATTGCGGAACGCACTAGTGCTGGCCTTAACGGGAAGACACCGGCCTGGCGATTAATCTCGACCAACAAAGTCACGGCTGCTGTCGGGCTTGGCGCGCGTGCAAATGCCAGTGCAGCCGCCTCTGCATCATTTGGCGGAGATCGTTCCCGGCCAGCGAAAAGCACACGCAACCTCTGCTTCATCTGTGCAGCACCGACACCAGTCATTGTCGATCCGGCGAAATCGATCAAGTCATCGGCGGCGGTCGCTGCATGCATATCGAAAGATGCCGCGAAACGAATGAAATCCGTCAGATCGGCGTTCTCGACGACAACAGCGCCTCGTGCCCGTGCAGCGATCTCACGATGCCGCGGAGGCCGTCTGGCATCGCAGACAATCAACACGTTTCCACCTTCATTCGGCGCGCGCGTATTGGCTGCCCTTGTCTGATTCTGGACGTCTTCGTCACCGGTGACTGCAATCACCTCCACCTCTGGCGGAGCCTCACGAAGATCGATCGGTTGACCGGCTTGTAGCGCCGCCCTCACGGCCAAAAGCCATCGACCAAAGCGCTCAGTACCAACGTTCCGCCAACGCCAAGGCGTATCCAGTTCGCCCGCTGGCGGGAACCGCAATTGAACGTCAGCCTCCCAATCGACCAGTACATTAGTGCCCCATCCAAAGATCGCCTGCATCGGATCACCGAGCACGCAGGTCGGCAGGACTTCTGCGATCTTCGAGACCATCGCATGCTGCTCAACAATACAGTCCTGGTACTCATCCACGAGCAAGCGCGCATAAGTCGCTTTCAGCACATCCCCAAGGTGACCGCCGTCTAGGATATTGACCGTTCCCTGTCGGATTGCGGGGTAGTCGTTTCTCGGATCGGTCAGATCGAGAATGCCTCCGGCATGGCCGCTCCGGAGCGGAAAAGTACCGATGAGGCGCATCGCCCAGCCATCGATTGTCGTGATCCTATAGGCACGTTGCGACACACCCAGATGCGTGAGCCGAGCGCGTAGCGCCGCGACTCCTGCATTGGTATGTGTCAGGATAAGGACCGGCTTCGCATCGTCATGCCGCTGCAGGGCCGACGCGATGAGGTGTGTCTTCCCGCACCCAGCCGGCGCTGAAACGCTACCACAGTCAATCTTGAGCAGATCGATATCAGCCATGCTACGCCTGTGCCCAGCCAATAAGCGCATTGACCCGGTTCCGGAAGTCTTCACGTACATCGGCGAAGTTCAAAGCCAAGATTCTACTGGCCACATGTTCCATCCGACCCACCGACTTGAACCACGGGTTGCTCTTGTTGGTGCTCGCTGTGACGAGAACAGCGCGCTGAGCAGGCGTAATGGTGTGCTGGGGCGAGTGGAGCAGCGCTCGTAGATTTTCGACCGTCTCCTGATTACCGGACGCCGACTGAATATGAGCAGCCACCATTTCCTGCCCGTGCTCGATAATCGCGTAGTCCAGCATCGCCAGGAGTGTCGCATCCCCCACATTATTGAAGATCGCGGCTTCCAGCGACTGGCCTGCGTCCCAAGTAAACGTGCCGCCGCCCAGTTGATGAAAGGTCGCTTCCACCTGTGCAGTGGGTGTGATGTCGGCATCTCGAAAAACGGCTGTCCGATATCCGAGCTTCGCGAATTCGGTGCCGCGTTCATACAATCGATCCGGATGGCCACCACCCCCGTCGACGAGTGCAACACCGCGAGCGAAAATCGAAGGTTGGCCCTGTCCCACACAAAAAAGCTCGAACCCGCGCACAAACCCGACTTCGGACGCGCCCTCACAAATCAGAACAGATGGAGCCAGAAAAGCTTCCGGTGATCGGCGTAGTGTCCCCTGCGCCGAAGTAGGGACAGGCCGCGCTTGATGTTTGTCGTCCGACCGCCGCATGATCCGCAGCTGCGCCACAGAAAGCTCCCGCAACACGATCGGTGAATGTGTGGTGGCGAAGACTTGTTGGGGCGGCGTTTCGTCCTTTGCTCCTAGCGAGCCGAGAAGCCGAATGATCCGGTGTGGTTCAAGACCATTCTCCACCTCGTCGACCAAGAGAATGGAGGACATCGCCGCGACTTCCCGCTGGAGCCCAGCGATAAGTAAGCGCGTGGAACCGAGCCCCAAACCGCGAAGAGGAACCCCTCGCTCGTCGTGCAGGGCGATCGAACCGCCGGTGACCGAAACAGAATGCATGTCGAGGAGCGCTTGCGCCTTCTCGCCAATCGGGATGCCGAGTTCATCCGCCGCCTTCTTCACCGATGTGAGCGCATCGCCAAGCTGAGCATCCGCGTCATTGCCGAAGCTCTTTCTTGCATCGCGCGCTGCCTGCGACAAAGCGAGGGACGCATCCGGCTTCTCCTCGCTCAACCGATTGAGAACGGAGCCGCGCCGCCATGCGAGATTGTGATCAGACGTCGCACCGAGACGAGTTGGCGCAAGCTCGACCCGATCCTTCCAATTCAGATTTCGCTCCGCGCCCTTAGCGTCTGCGCGATCCGATCTTAACCTCCACCGTGGCTCCAAGTCGCCTGCGATCTCAAGATTCAACGACAGAACTGTTTCGAGTCCATGCCCGGGTTCATCTTCGATCGTTCCGAGGAGATACTGATAGCCGCGCAGATAATCCCCATATGCCTCAAAATTTTTCAGCGTATCCGACAACGCCCCCAAGGTCAGCGTGATCGAGATGGGCGTCTCGACATCGAGTTGGTAAAAATCTGCATCAGTGATTTGAACGGACCGGCGAGCACCAAGGCACAGGTCGATAGCGTCGAGAACCGTGCTCTTGCCAGCATCACCAGACCCGATGAGACAATTGAGACCAGGTGACGGATACCATTCGAACGACTTGATCGATCGAAAATGCGAAATCTCAACCTTGCGAATAACCGCCATGTTCTCCTCCCAGGCGCTTACCGCCAATCCCTAGCTTCGTCACCCGCGTGAAATTTGGACTCGCTCGGGCTCTTCATCGTGTTCGACAGCCAAGCCATCCAGATCCAAGTTTGGATTCACGACTAACGCACCGTCCCCATCGGGGTCCGGATCGTCGGGCTTGACCGCAAAGGTGATGGAGCGGCCAGCGGCCACGACATCACGCATCCACCTTTCCAAAAGTTCGGATTGCGGAATGTTTGTCCCCACCCATGCGCCCTTGACCATCATTGTGAATGAGGTGTTGTCGAAGTATCGACCCACATTCGAGTACGCCAGACGGCGACCGCCCCGCGGGCCCTTAAATCGGTCGTCTTTTTCAAGAAGCTTCCAATAGGCATGGGGGATATACATTCCTTTCGTCAGGCCTGTGCTATCGGGTTCGAACTGAATTCGTGGGCAAAACTTCAAAAAGAACGGGTTGTCGCTAAAGCGAAAATCATCCAGTGCCGAGGCGGCTTTTACCTTGGACAACTCCTTGAGAAACCTGTCCATTCGATGGAGTTCATCGGTGAGTTTTGCCTCAGGGAACCGAAAGATCGCACCTAAATCGTCATCCGCCTCCATGGCCTTGTATTGAACCATGACGAACGCCCTGAACCGTTCATTGTAGTAGATCAGATCAGTCCCGGTCTGCTCCTCGAGCGGCTGCCGATTGGCCATTATCACGGTAAGGCGGTCGTCACCGTCAGCGAAAACGGCAGCGGCAGCATTGGGAATCTCTCGGAGGTAATCGTAGCCCGGCACCTGTCGCATATCTTGGATAACCATCGGATCCTCGCGCATGCGAACCTCCGGCAACCCGTCCAAGAATGACCCGGGGGCCTCATCCTCCAACGACCACTGAGCCAGTGGCGCACGGTCGATCCCGGCGAGGCTCATGGCAACGGCCAAAGCTTCCTTCTGATAGGCAAGGCTATCTCGCGCCCGCTCGCTCAGCCGCTCAAGACGCTGGCGGGTCGATGTTGTGAAACGATCGACCAAGCTACGAGCCCCTGGCGCGAGCCGGACAAAAACATCGATCGCTTCCTGGAACGCCTTTGGCGAAAGCAAGCCGCCACTAAGGAATCTCTGTTCGACGGCCTTCCGATTGCGAGTTGGCACGCCGCCGATAATGCGTTGAGTGGAGACAACATCATCGACCGAGTGGATTTCCTCAATGTTGAGTCGGCTTTGCTGCGTTCCCGCGTTCACCCCCCGTCGTCCCCGCCCGATATGCGTGACACGGCCAGACGGATCGACAATGAAACAGACTAGAGGCGCATTGCGGCTGTGGCCGAACAACGGCACCGCTTCCGCGAAACGGCCATACTCATCCACGGCATGATGAAAGACATCGCGCCGCTCATGGGTCAGACGCAAGACATATCCGCCAGCCTTAGCCATTGGTGGTCAGTGCCTCCAGATAAGGGCGGATCACCGTGCCGACCCCGCCTGTGTCCGCTGCCCTAGCGATCTCGGCCGGCGTGGATTTGCGTTGGCGCAGAGCCTCTTGGAGGCCCTCGAGCGCGACGGCGAGACTGATCTTGCCGCGATGGCGGAAGCAGTCCGCGACGGTCTTCGCCACGCCGAACACCTTTACCGATACGCCTTCGATCACATGGGTTTCGACGCTTTCGATGAGCAGATCGTCCGAGAAGCGCAGCACACGGATTTGCATGTCGCTTGGCTTCGGCGTCCAGTCATTACGGCCGATCGCCATCCACACCTTCTTGGGAAGCTGATCCGTGAGACCATGAAAGACGAGCGCCGAGACGAGGCAGATCACGCCCTTGGGGAAACGCTTGGCCGCTTCGGCAAGGCTGTGGTTTGCGTCGAGCTCTGCGTCAGGGAGCTGGTAGAGCCCGCGCGCCAGGCGGATAACCTCACCATCCTTCTCCATGCGGCTGACGGTTGCGGCGGTGACACCGGCGTCCCTAAGTTCCGCAAGGCGCAGAATCCCACGCGCCGCTAGGAGGTCGCGGACTATCTCGCGTTGGGAGCGGGTCTGGGGCATCGATATATACTCTCACACTTCAGCATTTGTAGTGTGAGGTTTTGTATCACGTGGAGCGATGAAAGGAAAGACAACACATTGAAGTCGACCTCTGGGCTCTGATTCCGACAGCAAGGAAGGGAGTGTCTCTCTGACGGGTAGAATCAGCCCTATCTGTATCCGACGGTTTCGACATGCCACTAACACATGCACGTTCCAGAACGGACGCACATCAGATCATGAGAATTGGGCTTTCGGGCTAGATCGCGTTCAGGCCACGCTTTCTTCCGGGACGTCCGCCGTCTTGATCAGTTCCTTCGCATAGCGCTTGGCCTGAGATATGCTCTGCTTGTAGTCATCTGCAGCCAGCGAAAGAGATTCGGGCGAGGTGGCACGGTCGAGATCGTCGCTCGACCAGTCGTCAGAGAGTCGTTTGCTGATGGCGTAGCAAGTGGCTTTCCCAACTCGGAAGGCCATGAACTTGCGAGAGGCCCTTAGTATCGCAGTGCGCACTACTTCCGGCTCGCCGGACGTACGAAGTTCCGCATCAAGTTCGACAGCCATACGCTCCACGACGGAATACAAGCCGTTCACGAACAGCGTTTGGGCATCCTTGTAAAAGCGCCCCGCACGGCCTTTCAAATTCTTCTCGGCGATCTCTTCGGGATCGGTGAGGATCTTGATCTCCGGCACGCGCTCCAACGATTGGGCAGAACGTGAAAGCTTTGACCCCTCTGGCGCCTTGCGCACCTTCTTGTGTTTGGCGCGTTGACTCTTGTTCGGGTCGCGCTTGTCCCCATTCTCATCGGGCTCGTCGCCCGTTTCCGGGAAATCCGTATCGAGGTCGACGGGATCGGACGTATCGGTGCCCTCAGCAGTATCCTCCGTCGGGGATGCCATCGGACGACGAGAGGGACTAAGGGTCGCCGTGGGGACACGGAACTCGTCGAGGAGTTTCTGAAGGTCGGTTTGGAGATCATCCAGATTGTCGTCGGAGGATGGTGACTCGGAACGAATGACCTCCCTGACCCATTCGGGCATGAGCTCGCGCACATAGGCGTCGAAGTCCTCAGCGATCATCGGGGACCGGTCATCGGGCCAGGTCAGTCCATCACGATACTGATTTGGCATGGCGACATTGTCAGCAAGCTCGATTTCGATCGTGAGGACCTTCGAGCCGAAGGGAATACCGAAGTTCGGGGCTGCCGCCGACCAAGCCTTCTTCGACTTGATGTCATAGCGCTCACCTTTATGCACCAGCGCGCAAAATGTCGTGGAACTCGTTGCCGGATTGGCGAGCGCACTTAGCGAATGGCTGTGCCGCTCATGCTTGGGGTCGTGGATATAGTGTACAGTGACCTCCCCGCCGGGCGCTTCGACCCTTTCATGGTTGGGCAACTCGTCGACCACATCTTCCAGCGTTTTCAATCGACGCGTACGACCTGTCTCGCCTTTGCCACCGCCTTTGGTCATGGCGACATCGACGCGAACTTCGACTCCCTCTCCAAAACGCGCAAAACGCCGGAAGATCGCCGACGGAATGAAGCTTCGGTCCAGACTTTTCCCTTTGCCCAGCGGCTCGGCTACGGTGTCGTGATCTTCGCTTTGACCGAGCAGGACGACTTCCGTCCAGTCGAACGCGGTGTCCTGTCCCGCTTCACGGGCCACGTCGGTAACGTCATAGACAGTGTCGGAGCTGCCGTCAGGCAATTCGACAGGGAAGCGGACATAGGTGCCTTCGTCGGCATCGAAGCCGATGGTGACTTCGTTGACGATGCCACTCTTGCACGACCGATAGCGTATCCCTTCGCGCGACATGGTGAGACCTGAGACCTTCGCCCCAATCCCGAAATTGCCATCAAGCGCCATCTCTTTGTTGATCGAAGACGATAGATCGGTCGCTTGCTTCAACTCTCTATCGTCCATGCCCACGCCCGTGTTCCAGAAGGTCAGCTTGCGTACGCCATCAATCGTCGTGGGGTAGATTTCGATACGACGATTCCCCGTTTCCGCCAGAACAGCGCTTTCGTCGGCATTCTTGAAGAACTCGCGAACCAGCGTGCTCACGGGCGCCTGTTCGATCAGCCGGTTTATGAGAAATCGCTTGTCGCGAATGTTAAGTGGTTCAGCCTTCATGGATTGCGCCCCCTACAGCTTGAACTTGTCTGCGCCATCGCCCGAAGTCGATCCGAACTTTCGCTCTATCTCGCCTGTTGCATCTCGGAGCGCTTTGATGATCTTCTTCACGTCAGCATCGTTGTATTCGTAAGCCCGGCGGTTCGAGAGGTTGCCAAGTTTCCGAATGGCGTCGAGCGCAGACTGAGTCCGCCCCTCGGCCAGCCGAACAAACTTCTCCCGTTTCTCACTGTCTTCAGACATCAATCCATCACCGCCTTCTGCATCCTTCACTGAAATTCAGGTAGTTTCTACATCGCTTTGAGTCAATAGACTCCATGAATTTCGTGCCATATTTCGAAATACTTTGGAGAAATCTGTGCCGAATATCGATGCAAATACGCCGTCTGGACGCCAACATATTGCCAACGACCTTCTTGTTGGGGCGGTGTCGCAAGGCTGAGATTCTTTGCTTTCGCCGGTGCAAGAGAGAGTGAGAGTTCGGCGGCTTTCGCCGTGACGGGTTTGGAGGTCGAGAGAGAGTCTTTCGGCCGGCCCGCTCACGGAGATTGACCCATGACTAACCTTGAAACCCTGGACGGCCGACGCGACGAGAGCGGCGGCTTCAAAGTCGATATCTCGCGCGGAGAGCGGATCGGCCGCGTCTCCTCGGAATGGTTTTCCCGGCCGGATGACGAACGCTACCTGTCCCTGTCGGAGCTCTACGCCTCTGTGAAGGGCCGCGCCGAGCACAGCCGCACGCGGACGGTCGAGAGCGCAGCGATCCGCGTCGAAGCCCATCGCGACGATCCGGAAAACCTGGCGCTCATCCTGCCCGAAGCCGACGCGCCGGTCGCGCCGACCCATTGGAGCTTCGGACAGCTTGCAAGCCTCGTCAGCGCACCAGCGGCCTATTTGCGCCAGCTCCCGGCGCCGCTCGCTGGCATCAATCTGCAATACGGGCTCACCTCCCACCGAGCCGAGCAGATCAAGACGCTGGAAACCGAGGATGGGCGTACCGAGCTGCGCGCCGTCACCGGCCCGGATTATGGCCGCATCTACGACCACGAACTCGTCGCCGCCGTGCAGAAGATCGCGGGGAACGGCACTGGCGATACGCGCTGGAAAGTGCCCGGCACGCTCGACTGGTCGAGCGGCGTCTACAACCCGATGGTCGACATCACCAAGGATACGACCACACTCTACGCCTCCGACCGAGACGTTTTCCTCTTCCTGGTCGACGACATGAACCCGATCGAGGCGGGCAAGCTGCCGGATGGATCGCCTGATCTCTATTTCCGGGGGTTCTATTGCTGGAACTCGGAAGTCGGCGCGAAGACGCTCGGCATCGCCAGCTTCTACCTCCGCGCCGTCTGCCAGAACCGTAATCTCTGGGGCGTTGAGGACTTCCAGGAAATCAGCATCCGGCATTCCAAATACGCCGCCAACCGCTTCGCACACGAGGCGGCGCCGGCGCTGACCCGCTTCGCAGATTCCTCGCCACGACCCTTCGTCGAAGGCATCCGTGCGGCGCGCGAGCGGATCGTCGCGCGCAATGACGACGATCGCACCGACTTCCTCCGCAAGCGGGGCTTCTCCAAGGCGGAGACGGCCAGGATCGTCGAGACAGTCCTCGCCGAGGAAGGCCGGCCGCCCGAGTCCGTGTTCGACTTCGTGCAGGGCATCTCCGCCGTCGCCCGGTCGAAGCCGCAGCAGGACGCCCGGCTCGAATTGGAGGGCAAGGCGAAGAAGCTCCTGGAGCGCGCGGCGTAACTGCAAACGGCGCTCTATCGTTCCGGTCCGTCGCTTCCTCAAGAGGAAGAGGCGGGCCGGGTTTTTCGTGACGGGTTTGGAGGTCGAGAGAGAGGCTTTCGGCCAGCCCGCCCACGGAGAACTGATATGACCAAGTCTCAGAAAATCACCCTCAGCGCCTCGCGCGACATCCCTTTCAACAAGCTGGTGCTGAGCCAGTCGAATGTTCGGCGCATCAAGGCCGGCGTCTCGATCGAGGAGCTCGCCGAAGACATCGCCCGGCGCACGCTTCTGTCCTCGATCACCGTCCGGCCGGTGCTGGACGAGGACGGCGCTGAAACCGGCATGTTCGAGATCCCGGCCGGCGGACGCCGCTACCGGGCGCTCGAACTTCTGGTCAAGCAGAAGCGGCTGAACCGCACAGCGCCCGTGCCCTGCATCGTGCGCACGGACGGCCTCGCCGAAGAAGACAGTCTCGCCGAGAATGTTCAGCGGGCGCCGCTTCATCCGCTCGACCAGTTCCGCGCCTTCCAGGCGATGCGCGAGAAAGGCAAGAGCGAGGAAGAAATCGCGGCGGCCTTCTTCGTCTCGGCGAATGTCGTCAAGCAGCGGCTTAAGCTCGCCGCCATCGCGCCGTCGCTTCTCGACGCCTATGCCGAGGAGGACCTGACCCTCGACCAACTCATGGCCTTCACGGTCAATCCCGACCATGAGCGCCAAGAGCAGGTCTGGGATTCGATCAAACGGACCTACGCGAAACAGCCCTATGAAATCCGCCGCATGCTGACCGAAGGCGCCGTGCGCGCCTCCGACCGGCGGGCGCAGTTCGTCGGGCTGGGCGCCTATGAGGCGGCCGGCGGCGCCATCCTTCGCGACCTGTTCCAGTCCGATGATGGCGGATGGCTGCAGGATGCAGGCCTGCTTGCGAAACTCGTCGATGAAAAGCTCGAAACCCATGCGGAAGCGATCCGCGCCGAGGGCTGGAAATGGATCGAGATCAGCACGGACTTTCCTTACGGCCATACCTACGGTCTGCGCCGGATCATCGGCGAGACCGAGCCGATGAGCGAGGACGAGATCGCGAGCTTCCACGCGCTGAAGACTGAATACGATCAGCTCGAAGACGAGTACGCCGACGCCGAGGAGTTCCCGGAAGAGATCGACAGTCGGCTCGGCGAGATCGAAACGGCGATGGAAGCCTTGCAGGAGCGGCCCGTCCGCTTCGAGCCGGATGAAATCGCGATTGCCGGCGTCTTCGTCAGCATCGGTCAAGACGGCCGTCTGCGCGCCGAACGAGGCTATGTCCGCCCCGAGGATGAACCTGCGGTCGAATCCGACGGGCAGAATGAGGTCGATGGGATCAACGCCTCCACCGATGAGGACGTCGACGACGTCACGAACACGGATGCCAGCGACGAGGCGGAAGAGGAAGACGATGGCCTCAAGCCGCTCTCCGACCGCCTCGTCATGGAATTGACGGCGCATCGCACGCTCGCCCTTCGCGACGCGCTCGCCAACGATCCGCAGACGGCGTTCCTCGCCGCCCTGCACGCGATGACGCTGCGGCTCTTCTATCACTATCCGCTGGATAGCTGCGTCGAGATCACGCCGCACAGCGCCGGTTTCGGTGCCCAGGCGCCGGGCCTTGGCGACACGGCTTACGCGCTCAGCATCGACGCTCGCACGACGAGCTGGCTAGGGGCGCTGCCGAAAGCGCCTGAGGATCTGTGGGAGGCGCTGGTCGGGTTCGACAACGACAGCCGCGAGGCGCTGTTCGCGCATTGCATCGCCATAACCGTCAACGCCGTCCAGGAACCTTACAACCGCCGTCCGCGGGCGCTCGCCCATGCGGACGTGCTGGCGGCGACGCTCGGGCTCGACATGGCGGCCGCGGGCTGGACGCCGACGGGCGAGAGCTATCTCGCGCGCGTCACCAAGGCCCGCATCCTCGAAGCCGTGCGCGAATCCAAGGGCGACGAGGCAGCCAACCGCATCGCTGGTCTCAAGAAACCGGAGATGGTCGCGGCGGCCGAAGAGCTTCTCGAAGGAACCGGTTGGCTGCCCGGAGTCCTGCGCATGCCGGCTCTTCCCGACAGCGAAGCGCAATCGGCGGATAACGGCGGCGAAACGGCCATGGGCGATTCCGCCGTCATCACCGATGATGAACCTGTCACCGGCAACGCCTTCGCCACTGCGGCCGAGTGACCGGGAGCCAAGCCCCCCAACGGCTCCCGCAGCCGCCCCTGGAGCCCGCCCAATGTGGCGGGCTCCTTCTTTTTTGCTCTCACCAAGGAGGCGCAAATGAATAGCATTGCATCTGACATGGCCCGCCAGCTCGGCCGCGAAGCGGAGGCCGTATGCCGCCACTATCTCTCCAACGGCCGCAAGCAGGGCCGCTACTGGATCGTCGGCGACGTCGAGAACACGCCCGGACGCAGTCTTTACGTTCGCCTCACTGGACCAACCCACGGTCCTGGCGCTGCCGGCAAATGGACCGACGCCGCCACGGGCGACCATGGCGACCTGCTAGACCTCATTGCCGGCGCCCGGCAACTTCGCACCTTCGGCGAGACGCTTGATGAGGCGCGTATCTTCCTGAGCCTCCCACGACCTGAACCGCCAACCCGCGAACGAGCGGTCGCACCCACCGGATTGCCGGAGGCTGCACGGCGCCTATTCGCCATGGGAAAACCGATCGGTGGAACGCTCGCCGAGCGCTATCTTCATCGGCGCGGTCTTTCCGGGCTTGGCGACGCGCCAGCACTGCGATTTCATCCGTGCTGCTACTATTGGCGAGAAGGTCAGCCCAAAGACACACCACCGGAGACCTGGCCCGCATTGCTCGCCAAGGTCACGGACGTGAACGGCAATCTCACCGGCGTTCACCGCACATGGCTCGATCCGGCGACGGCTCGCAAGGCGCCCCTCGATCCATCACGCAAGGCGATGGGGAACCTGCTCGGCCATGGCGTGCGGATCGGAACTGCGAGCGACATCCTCGCTGCTGGCGAAGGGCTGGAAAGCACGCTCTCCGTGCGCATGGCGTTGCCCAACATGCCCGTCATATCCGCGTTGTCGGCCAATCATCTCGCCGCGCTGATCCTGCCGACCGGGCTTCAGCGTCTCTACATCGCCGCCGACGCCGACGAAGCAGGCGACATGGCCGCCGCCAATCTGATCGAACGCGCAGGAGCCGTCGGTATCGAAACGATTCGGCTTATTTCTCTTGGCGGCGACTTCAACGAAGACCTCCGCAAGCTCGGACGGGACGACCTAAGGACGCATCTGGGTCAGCAACTGGCCACTGCCGATTTCTCACGGCTGCTTTCCGACGAACACTGAGCGGCAGAGCAGGCCCGTCACTAGTCTGGTCGCTATCGTCAGATCACCTCCTAATTCAAGAGCCTCGCCTTCGGCCTTCCGAGAGGAGCGAGACGGAGCGGAGACTGGCCGGGCCGGCAACGGCTACGGCGACACTCTTTTCCGCCGCCGGGCGTAAAGGCCCGGCTTTGCATCGCGAAACAAAAGAGCGCCGCCTCCGCCGTCCTCCGCCTCTGGCTCCGGCCGCCGTGACCGGCGGTGCAGTCCCGGCCAGCCCCCGCTTTCCCGTCGCTCGGGAAGGCCGCGAGAGGCGCGGCCCACGCCGAACAGGAGACGATCCCATGACCGCCGAGACCACCGAACCAATGGCCAGCTCCGCAACCGCGGCCGTACTCGAAGAATTGCAGCTCTATGGCTATCGGCCTTTCGCCGACGAACCCGACCCGAGACCCTTGCCCGAAGCCGACGCCCTCCAGGGTGCGATAGCCGATATCTTCGACGCACTCGCCGCCACGTTCGAAGACACGCGTCTCGAACCGGATCTCGAAGACCTGCTCTGGTCCGTGACGAACCTGTTTCATCGCACAGCAGCCCGCGTCGATCGCGACCTCGACGACAATGAGCAATCACAAAGACGATCACAGCGTGAACAGGACGGCTCGGAAGTACGCTCGGTCGAACTTGAAGCCCTGACGGCGCAGGGCGTCACGCTGATCGAACGGCGCAACGCTTACGAGCTCTTGCGCGATATCGCCGCCGACCACTTCGAGACCCATATCGGCCAGACCTGGCGTCCGCATTCGGGCTCCCGGATCAGTCACCGCACGCTGACCGCAGCCATGATCGACAGCCGCGACTACCTGTCGGCAAAGCGGCGCGCGGAGATCGAACCCCTCCTGCCGACCGGACCACGGATCGCATTCTCCGGCGGGCTCGACGTCACTGACCACCGGGCGATCTGGGATGCGCTGGACCGGGTGAAAGCCAAACACGCCGACATGGTGCTCCTGCATGGCGGCTCGCCCAAAGGCGCCGAGAAGATCGCCGCGTGTTGGGCGGATAACCGCAAATGCCAGCAAATCGTCTTCAAGCCGGACTGGAAACGCCACGGCAAGGCCGCGCCGTTCAAGCGCAACGACGCACTCATTGAGGCCATGCCCATCGGGCTCATCCTCTTTCCGGGGTCCGGGATCACCGACAATCTCGCCGACAAGGCCCGCAAGCTCGGCGTGCCGCTCTTCGACTTCCGGTCACCGAAAAACACGACGCAGACAACGTGATGCATCAAACACGTCACCCGATGCGCGCGCCGGAAGGTTCCGGCGCGCGCTACTTTGCGCTATACTTCGGAAAGCGCCGTGGCGGTTGGTGGAGGCGCTCCATCGACAAGGAGACCGCCCATGTTCCTGTCCGCATTGCTGAGTGTTATCGGCCTCGGTTTTCTATGCTGGCTCTTGTTCAGCCTGGCTGTCTATGCGCTTCCATTCTTCGTCGCCGTCACGCTCGGTTATTATGCGTTTGAAAACGGTGCAGGACCGATCGGCGCGGTTGCCGTCGCCCTGTTTGCCGGCGCCATAGCTCTTGTTCTCGGACAAGTGGCTTTCGCAACCTTCCGCTCACAGACTATCCGCCTTGCGCTCGGCGCGCTCTATGCCTTACCGGCGGGAGTCGCCGGTTTCCACGCGGTCAAGGGGCTGTCGGAGACCGGCGGCGCGGGCGAGACATGGACCCTCGTCTTCGCCAGCATCGGCGCGGTCATCGTCGGTGCCTCTGCGTGGATACGTATTGCATCGCTTGCAGGACAGGATGCGCGTCAGATTGACTGAAAGCTATGTTCGGAGCGGGCGCAACAAATTCGAAATCTCGGGCCCACCTTCAGCGTTGCGACACACCCCATGTTCTTGTATTGTTCTAAACAAGATACGAAACGAGAGGGTTTATAAAATGATTGAAGGAAGCTGTTGTTGCGGGGCCGTCAAATTTCAATTGGCGTCCGAACCATCCATGATGGGCACGTGTCACTGTTCACGGTGCCGCAAGGTCGGGGCCAGCAGCATTGTTTTTGTCAAAAGAGAAGACCTGACGTGGGTTAAGGGAAAAGACCAGGTCGGACTGTATCAGCCCGAAGCGCCCTACAAATATGGCCGATGTTTTTGCAAGGTTTGCGGGACCTCTCTAGGTGAAATCCTGTCTCAGGAGGACAGTTTCCCGATAGCCGCAAACGCGCTCGATACCGAAATCGGCCTTAGGAATCAGTTTCACGAGTTCGTTTCCGAGAAGCCTGCCTGGTATGAGATCTGTGATGATGCGCCGCAGTCGGAAGGTCACCCATCGTAGCCATTGGATTTGGGATCCTTCCCAATAGCGGCCAAGGCCGCTCTGACCGCTTGGTGCAGGCTGCAAGCATGCGGACAAAACGGCAGCTTTTCTGCAGAGTGCTGATCTCTAAACTCCGGTCAGTCTCACTTTGCTCAAGCGCCTGGATCGTGATCGTTCACGCCTCACTGATCGACGCAATCCTTCCTATTGAAGCCTTACGGAGCTCCATCGCCCGACATACGGACTAACAACTCTCGGTCGTCACTGTCCACTTGAAACGTTCTCTTGAAGCTCATCACCCGCGCCCGACGCGGCCTCTCATGGACTGATCTGGCCGGGATCGGCTGACGCCTCGACCGCCTTGGCCGCAACGGCGGTGCCGGACTTTCTTCCCCTGGGCGTCGCCCATTCCTCGCGAGTCAAGAAACTCTGTCTCCGCCGTCCTCCTCTGCGCTGCGGGCCGCATGGGCTGCGTCGGCGGTCGTCCCGGCCTCGTCGATCGCCATCGAGGCCGCGACGGGCGCGGGCTCGAAAGCCAAAAGGAGAACTGACATGGCCACCATCGGAACCTTTAAGAAGTCCGCCAACGAATACGTCGGCGAAATCGTCACCCTCAGCGTTCAGGCGAAGAATGTAAGGATCATCCCGGAAGAGGACCGCGTGAACGAGAACGCACCCAGCCACCGCGTCTTCGTCGGGCGCGCCGAGATCGGCGCCGCCTGGTCCAAGCGCTCGAACGAGGGCCGTGACTATCTGAGCCTCAAGCTCGACGATCCGAGCTTCACCGCTCCGATCTACGCCAACCTCTTCGACGACACCGTCATCGAAGGTGAAGACAGCTACAGCCTCATCTGGTCTCGGTCGCGCCGCCAGAGCGGCGATTGACGCCCCCGGTAGCCCCTCCCGGACTAGCCGGGAGGGGCAGCCATCATGCCTTTCGGCTCTTCCCCTGATCGTCCAGAAGCGCTGCCGGTTTGACGTCGAGCGCTTCGGCCACATGCCAGAGCGTAATGATGGTGACGTTCTGCTGGCCGCGCTCCATCGCGCTTATATGCGCGCGGTCAACGCCCATTCTGTCCGCCAGGGCGGCCTGGCTGAGGCCAGCTTTCTCTCGAAAAAACTGCAGATTTGCGCCAAATACTTCCCGAATATCCATCCGCCAGTAAAATGCGGATCGCGTGTTTTAATGCGACGTACTATAATACGCGGGCGATGGAGCCATTTTTCCACGCCTGCACTGGAACACTCAGGAATTTTCAACCGCTCGACGCTTGCGTCGTTTATGGTTTACGGTTCATTAATAGAGAACGCTAGACCCGTAAGGACGCCGATGCCAGCCACCCAGATCATGATCGCCGACGCTCCGCCAAACGACGCAGCCGTGACTGTTTATGATCGCGATCATTTCAAGCTTTATATGCGATTGCTTGATGCAAACGAGGCCGGCGCGACACTAGAAGACGTTGCGGCGCTTCTGCTCGGCATTAACGCTGTGGAAGAGCCGGAGCGCGCCCGCCGAGTCCATGACAGTCACCTGTCCCGCGCACGTTGGATGACCGAGCGAGGCTTCCGCGACCTTTTGAAGAACGGCCTTCCTGAAAATTGAGGGTACGTTGCGGCGAATGGAAGCGCGAGCCTCACGCGGTCTTCGAACAACACCAACCCTAAAACGACGCCGTATGCGCCGCCACTTCGTCCAGAAAACCACGCGCAAGCTTGGACAGGCCAACCTTGCCTGCATAAACGGCGTAGAGCGAGATTTCAGGAAGCCGCCAGTCGGGTAGGATCTCGACTAGGCGGCCGCTAGCCAGGTCATCCTTGCACAGAAGACCGGGTAGCTCGCCGATACCGGTTCCCTGCTCAATTGCGGCCTTCAACGCCAGATAGTCGTTGATCGCCACTGTGGGCTCGAACGGCTCACTGTAAGAAGTCTCTCCTCTGGTCAGCTGCCAGGCGATCGAATCCTGTGACTGAAAACCAAAGCCAAGCCGCACATGTTCGCTCAACTCAGCCGGCTCGCGCGGCAGCGCATGCACGGCCAGATAGGACGGTGCGGCGCACAGCCTATGACGATGGACCAGCAGTTTGCGGATAACCAGATTGGGGGCGGCGGGGCGCGCCACGCGAAAGGACAAGTCTATGGCGTCATCGACAAAGTCCAGCATGCGTTCGCTCACCAGCACCCGAACGCGTGCGTCTGGATGCCGTCGCACAAAGCGGTCAATGGGTTTAACAAATAAGAGTTCGGTCAAATTGGGTGGAACCGTGATCCGCAAGGTGCCTGACAAGGTCTCCTGTTTGCCGCGCATGGCCTGGTTGGCATAGGTCAGCGCGTCGATTCCCTTGCTGGACAAGTCGAAATAGGCTTGTCCCGCCTCCGTCATGCGCAAGGGTTTTCGCGACCGGTCCAGCAGCCGGATTTGTAATTCCGCCTCGAGCTCCGCCACCTTTCGGCTCACGCTCGACAGGGGCATCTGCAATGTTCTGGCCGCAGCGGTGAAGCTGCCCGTTCGGGCCACTTCAACAAAGACGGCAATGGAATCCAAGTGTCGCATGAGTTCTCATATTTGGAATATTTCTTCCAATATAAGCGTATTATCCAGTGTGTGGAAATAGATTAGGCTTCGCCCAATATCGCTCCAACCAGGGATGCCCCATGGCCAATATCGACAAAAGCATCAACTATATCGAGTTTCCGCTTATCGACGCAGCACGAACAAAGGCGTTCTACACGTCTCTGTTCGGTTGGCGCTTCGAGGACTGGGGCGACAAATATATCAGTTTCTCCGGCGCTGGCGTCGAGGGCGGTTTCAACGGCGAATCCGGCACGCCCGTGGCAGCGCCGGGCGTCCTGATCGTGCTTTATGCGAATGATCTGGATGAGACCCTTGCCGCCGTGAAGTCTGCGGGCGGCGCGATCCTACAGGAACCTTACGATTTTCCTGGCGGGCGGCGCTTCCACTTCGCCGACCCTAACGGAAATGAGCTGGCGATCTGGACCGAGGCGAAGCCATGAGCGTTGTTGTGACCGGAGCAACCGGGACCATTGGCCGCGATGTGGTGCGACTGCTGGCCGAGACTGGCCATGAGGTGCGTGCACTCGGGCGTTCCGAAGCAAAACTGGCGGAAATCGACGGCCCGAATGTAGCGCCAGTCGCGGCGGACAATCTGGATACCGCGGCAGTTTCCGACGCCGCAAAGCGCGCCGACGTAATGGTCATGATCACTGCGGCGGCACCTGATGCAGCCGCGCAGGCATTCTCTCTTCTATCGGCAGCAAAGCAGGCGGGCGTTCGCAAAGTCGTGCGCGTGTCAGCAATAAAGGCCGCGCCCGACGGCCCCACGGACAACACGCGACAGCATGCGCAAACCGAGGCTGATATCTGCGCCTCGGGCCTGGAATATGTATTCCTTCGCCCGAGCTACTTCATGCAGAACATGTTCATGGCCGCTGAGACAATCGCGGGGGACGGCAGTTTCTCTTTTGCAATGGGTGATGGATCTATCGGGATGATAGACACTCGCGATATTGCCGCTTGCGCCATGCATTGCGCGCTGAGTGATCAATGGAATGGACAATCGCTCGAATTGACCGGCCCGGAGTCAATCAGCTTTGACGAGATCGCCCGACGCCTCGCCACCGCGCTGAAAAAGCCTGTCAGCTACAACCCGATCACGCCTCAAGCGGCCTATGAGTTCATCGATGGTTCGGGCTGGGGCGCTTGGATGGCGGCGCTGACCCGAGATTATGGTGCAGCTTACGCGTCCGGCTGGGGAGATTTCGTGACCGAACATGTGGCCCAAATCACAGGACGCGCACCGAACAGTTTTGAGCGCTTTGCTGCTGATATGTTCCAGCCATCCGTGGGCAGTGCATGAGCAAGCGGATGATGCGTGGATCGCATCACGCGATATTTGAGGCCATTCTATGCAGCCGCAAATGAATGGCGGAACACCTCAAGCAGCCGACGTAACGTCACATGCCGGCTCTTGATTGGGAGGAGTTCGCCATGCCAGCCGACTGGCGCGACGATCAACAATACGATCATTTCGATGATCTCGGCATCTCCGGACTGGCTTGGGAATGCCTTCGGCGCAACACGAGCTATCGCGCCGACTATGACCGAATGCAAAAGGACGGCGGTGCGCCTTCCGACTGGGGGTTGCGATTTCCCTGTGAACCCAGAAATCGATTCACGCGTCGCGCGCGTTTTCTGGTTGCCCGCAGCCGCTCCCGCCGTGGCTCATCTCATCGCCGCTCTTCCGGAAATCGGCTTGACCGCATCCATACCTCCCGAAAGCATCGCGAACTGCAAGATAGACGCCGAGGGACTGTCATGGGTTCAACTGAAGGAAGGCGCCAATCTTGTCGGCGATCAGATCGGTGACCGGCCCGTTGGCCTCCTGCTTCCTCTGGATGGCAAATGGCCCATTCGGCTCGCTGCGGCAGATCGGCTGTATCACCAACTTATCGACCGCAATGCCGATTCGCCAATCACTCAGCAACGACGTGACCGCTTAAAACGCGCCCTGCGAACAATCGACGGACGTGAGAGCGGCGCCAGCTATCGCGACGTCGCCAGCGCCTTCTTTGGCGCCGATCACGTCGCCGCCGAACCCTGGAAGACCAGTTCACTCAAGGCGCAGGTTGCGCGCTTGGCATCCTATGGCCGGATGATGATTGATCGTGGTTACACGAAGCTTCTTCTAGGCAAGTACCGCTGAAACTGCCTTTATCTCACAGCGCCTGTGTCGTTCGAGAAGTTTCAGTTATGTTCATCTGATGACGCAACCTTCGCAATCACTCGACTCAAACCTTCCTAGAATAATGGGACGTACGCGCCGGCTACCATCTCAGCAACGAGTCATCTTCGACCAGATATTTCACAGTGGAGGCGGATATGTCCTCAACTTCTCCGACCGAACCATGGCCGAGTGGTTTGAGGAGAATATCGACATTCAGATTTTTCAACCGCGCTTCCAGGTGGAAGGGGCGAGCAAGGGTAAGACGCTCAGAGGGTTTGTCGAGGTCGCTGAACCGCGTCTCGTTGCTCAGGTTCTACGCATTTTGTGGGCGTATCGCTGCAGTCTTGATGGTTGCATGGACGCGGACGCCGCAAAAGAAGAACGTCTAAAAGCATGGCTTGAACAGTTCACGAACGAGTTGGAAAACGCGTCTGCGCTTAACCTCGACGACGCATTCAAGGACTTCTCACGCGACACCACGCTTCCCAAACTGCGTGCGTCCATCGCCGCCGATCTTGTCGCAGAGAAGCCCGATGTAGCGCTGGACCGTGTGCATACCTACTGCGTCAAACGCTTCCGCGATCTGCTCGCATCGCGCAATCAGGCCGTCGATGCAAAGACCCCGCTCGACGCCATATTCGGTGCATATGGCAAGGCATTACGTGATGAAGGCGCGGTGAGCGAATTCGCCCTGCCGACACTCCGCGTTCAGCACAAGCTCTTCAACAGCCTGAACCAGGCCCGCAACAAGCGCTCCTTCGCGCACGACAATGAGCTTCTCGAGGTTTCCGAAGCCCAGTTCATCATCGATTGCGTCCTCGCTTCGCTTGCATTCATCGAACGCATCGAAGCCTCGCGGCAGACACCGGCCGCCGATTTGGATGATGAAATCCCGTTCTGATCGAACCTGCGAGAAACCGGTACCGCCAATTATTTGGGGGTGACGTTTTCGCCGCGCGCTGATCGTCATCCCTCCCGGCGCGCATCTTACGCTTTTCTCGTCTCCGACGGTCCCGCGCATCCCGCAGCGGGATGGCCTAACCGGAGACGCGACCCATGCCCGATCCCAATGCCGGACTTCCCCCACGCTATTTAAGAACGCCTGAAGCGGCCCGTTTTCTCGGCCTTTCGGGGCGGACGCTCGAAAAACACCGCACCTACGGCACGGGACCACGCTACTCGAAGATCGGAGGCCGTGTCGTCTACGCGATCGAGGATCTGCAGGCCTGGGTCAGCCGCGGGGAGAAGAATTCGACCTCGGATGACACGGGCGACGAGGTGTTGCCCGCCAAGCGGCATGCAGCGATCTCGCCCGCCTATGCACGGAAAGCCGGCTCATGAGCGGCGGCGCCACTGTCGATCTCGTCTGGATCGAAAAACAGATCGAGCACTGGATTCGCTTCGGCAGAATCGTCCGGACAACGATTCTGAGCCGCAGTCGCAGCACCGTCGCTTTCGACCCCGGCGCCGTCTTCGCCTTCGTCCGTTGGCAGGCGAATGACTTCGGGACTGCGCAAAGCCGGATCGACATCCTGCGCGCGCCCCGAACTGGTGAGCCCTATGCAACCGTGCCGCATGTGACGCCCGGCGGTGACAGTCTGCTGCGCCAGTCGGCCTGGCCCAAGGTCGAACAGGTTCTTCAGTGCGCCGATGCGATCGAAGCGCTCGGCATCGATCCGGCCGACGCCGCGCCGGACTACTGGCGCCACGTTCACAACAGGCTGTCTGCGGGCCTGAAACCGCGCTGTTACACCACCGCTCAACATCGCGCCTGGCTCCTGCGCCAAACCTGTCCGCCCGATCCACAGTGGCGGCGCGCCGCGTCGGCGGGGAGCGCGTCATGACTAGGTTCGGTTACGTCATAACGACCTATTTCTCGGTGCTCGCCATCGGCGGACTGGCCTTCGTGCATGTGAGCCCGAAGCTGATCTGGAACGCGTCCGCAAGCGCGCCCATCGGGCTATACGTCATCGCTTCGAACGACGATCTATCCGTAGGGGATCTAGTCGTCGTCGATGCTCCGAAGTCACTTGCGATCTATCTCGACGAGCGCGGCTATCTGCCCGAAGGCGTACCGCTCCTCAAGCATATCGCGGCGCTTCCCGGACAGCGTGTCTGCCGCGATGGCGCCGCTGTCTCTGTCGACGACATCAGCGTGGCGCAAGCCCAGCCGAGCGACCGCTTCGGACGCGACCTACCCGTTTGGCAGGGCTGCCATATCGTCGCCGAGACAGAACTCTTCCTCTTGAATCCCCGCCATCCCGACAGTCTCGACGGTCGCTATTTTGGCGCGCTCCCGGCGGACGCCGTGATCGGACGCGCCGTTCCGATCCTCACCGATGAAGACGGCGACGGCCGGTATGCCTGGCGCACCGAACGCGACGCCGACGCTCCCTAGAATTCTTCCGACCGCAAATGAAAGGAATCTTCCCATGGCTCAGATCGGTCAATTCACCCGCACGGACTCTGGCTTCACCGGACGCCTTCACACGCTCATTCTCTACCGAGAACTCACCCTCGTTCCGGCAACACCGTCGGACAGCGAGAACGCACCCGATTATCGCGTCCATCACGGCGATGATGACGGGCCGGAAATCGGCGCCGGCTGGAAGCGCACCGGCGAGAAGGCCGGTGAATACATCTCTTTGCAGATCGACGACCCGACTTTCGCTTTTCCGATCCGCGCTAATCTCTTCAAGACGGACGCCGAAGACGGACATTGGGCGCTCTATTGGAACCGCCCCACAAAGCGGCCCGAGAAGCGCGATGAGCGCGGCTAGACCGTCTCGCCGCTACGCGATGATGGCGAGGTTCCTCCTCTGCGGTCTGCTCTCCGGCGTGGTTTTCGCGCACGCCGTATCTGCAGAGACCTCGTCCTCCGGGACCGAACACGGCGGTAATTCCTATGCTGCCTATATCTCCGAAGCTGCGCAGCGGTTCGGCATTCCGACGCATTGGATTCTCGCCGTCATGCGCCAGGAAAGCGCCGGCGATGCGCGCGCCGTGAGTCCTGAGAAAGGCGCGATGGGACTGATGCAGATCATGCCCCGGACATGGGATGAACTGCGCGCGCGTTACGCTCTGGGGCGCGATCCGTTCGATCCGCGCGACAACATTCTCGCAGGCGCAGCTTATCTGCGCGAACTGCACGACCGCTTCGGATCACCGGGCTTTCTCGCAGCCTACAATGCCGGGCCGACACGCTATGCCGAGCATCTCGCAACGGGTCGCCGGCTACCCCGAGAAACCCGCGATTATGTTGCGGCGCTAGCGCCGCTCATCGGCGCATCGGTTGCAGCGGAACGGCATGAACAGAGTGCGGTTCTGACCGTGGACTGGCGCACGGCGCCGCTCTTCACCACGCATAGGGATCGACAGGCGTCTGCTGATGAGGTGCCCCAAAGCAGCGATATGGACGCTTATCCTCCGCACACATCCCACGCTTCGGATAGCCTATTCCCACCACATGGAACCGGGGATCAGCGATGACCCCGCTGATCGCACTCTCGCGCAGTCCGTCGCGCGATGGCGTGTTTCCGGGAGGAAGGACGGGAACGGAAGGCGCAACAACAACGGGAGGGCGAGATAAAAGGGGCGGCACTGATGCGCGCTATGCCTTTGTTGTTGTTGGGTATTTCGCCCGCTGCGGCCATGGGCACAGTGCCACCCCACGGCCCAACCCACTGTTTTCACACGGAATTCACCGTGCCGCGCGCTTTCAAGCGGGCGCTTTGTCATGAGCGACCGCGATAATGACATGCGCATCCGGCCCGGCCGCATCCGCAACAAGGGGACAGGCGCCCGGAAGGCTCAAAGCTTCGTCGGCCAGGTTATGGGCGCCGCCCGCAAGGCCGGACACACCGGATACAAGCTGAACGGTTCGAAAGGACGCGGGCGCGGATCGCAATTCGGCCGGGGTCGCTTCGCCGGCGCAGCGCGCGGACTGTCACGCACCCGGCGGCGCGTCATCATCAAGGCGCGGATCGTCCGTCACCGAGGCGCACGTTTCCGTTCCGCCCCGCTCGCCAAACACATCGCCTATCTCAAGCGTGAGGGCGTGACCCGTGACGGGCGCGATGCGGGTATGTTCAACGCCGAAGCGGACAGCGTCGATGATCGCGCTTTCACAGAGCGATGCGAAGAGGACCGGCATCATTTCCGCTTCATCGTCTCGCCCGAAGACGCCGACCGCCTCGAAGACCTGCGCGCTTACACACGCGACCTGATGAATGAGGCCGAGCGCGATCTCGGCACGAAGCTTGACTGGATCGGCGTCGATCATTGGAACACCGACAATCCGCACATCCATGTTCTCGTGCGCGGCCGAGCCGATGACGGCAAGGACCTCGTCATCGCCCGCGACTATATCAGCCGGGGATTCCGCAGCCGCGCCGAGCAATTGGTAGAACTGGAACTCGGGCCGCGCACCGAGCAGGAGATCGCATCCGAACTTCAGGCGGAGGTGAAAGCCGAACGCTGGACGGGTCTTGATCGCGCGCTCCAGGGGCTCGCTGATGGCGGGG
The DNA here is from genome assembly GCF_003634045.1 of Maricaulis maris. GTDB lineage: Bacteria > Pseudomonadota > Alphaproteobacteria > Caulobacterales > Maricaulaceae > Maricaulis > Maricaulis maris. Next base: position 55,886 of record NZ_RBIM01000009.1, on the reverse strand, counting down.
CCGGAGTTGCTGATCTGCGTCCCGGCTCACCGGAACCGCGCGATCCGGAACTGCGCAAACTCCTTATCGGTCGCGCCCAGACACTGGAACGGCTCGGCCTCGCCGACAGGCTCGCCCCCGCGGTCTGGTCCCTGAAACCGGGCGCACAGGAAACGCTGCGCGATCTCGCCGAGCGTGGCGACATCATCAAGACCATGCACCGCGCCATGACGGGCGGACCTGATCGCGCGCAAACGGACTTCGCGATCGAGGACACGCCCGATGCCCCGGTCCTCGGCCGACTGGTCGAGCGCGGCCTTCATCACGAACTGACCGGCGAAGCCTATGCCATGATCGACGCCGTGGACGGCCGGGTCCATCATCTGCGCTTCCACGATCTCGACGCCACGGGCGACACGCCTGAAGGCGGGATTGTCGAGACGCGTGTCTGGCGCTCGGACGATGGTGGCCGTCAGCGCATGGCCCTCGTCGGCCGCTCCGATCTCAACCTCGGAACCCAGATAGGCGCACACGGCGCGACCTGGCTCGACCGGCTGCAACTGGCGAAGACCCAGGCACCTCTCAGCATGGGCGGGTTCGGCGCCGAAGTTCGCGAAGCGCTCGACCGACGCGCCGATCATCTCCTCGCCGAAGGGCTCGCGACCAAGAACGGCCGGCGTGTCACCTTCGCCCGCGACCTCCTGAAGACACTACGTGAACGAGAGCTCGACTCAGCCTCGGCGCGTCTCGAAGCGGAGACCGGCTTACCTCGAAGAAATTCTGCAGAAGGCAATCGCATCTCCGGCACCTATCGCCGGCGTCTCGATCTCGCCTCGGGCCGTTTCGCCATGGTCGATGACGGCCTCGGCTTCGAACTCGTCCCATGGAAGCCCCAACTTGAGCGCCATCTTGGCCAGACCGTGACAGGAACGATGACGCCCGGTGGCGGGATCGACTGGAGCCTTGGCCGCAAGCGCGGGCTCAGCCTCTGAGCAAAACCCCGAAAGAAAATGACATGCCGATCAAAACTCAGCAAACACAGGCCACCAAGATCCTCTGGGGCCAGATCATCATCGTCTCGCTCGTTGTGGTCGGCTTCATCTGGGCGGCGACACAGTGGACCGCATGGCGGCTCGGCTTTCAGCCTCAGCTCGGCGCGCCAGTGACCGACATTCTCGGCTGGCCCGTCTATCCACCCTGGAGCTTTTTCGTGTGGTGGTATTTCTACGACGCCTATGCGCCGCGTGTGTTCGTCGAAGGCGCGATCATCGCTGGCAGTGGCGGGATCGCCGCGATTGCCGTCGCGATCTTCCTCTCCGTCCTGCGCGCTCGGGAGGCGCGCGACGTGACCACCTATGGTTCGGCCCGATGGGCGGAACGAAGGGACGTTGAATCTTCCGGACTGCTCGCTTCCGATGGCGTCGTGCTCGGCCGCTTCGAGAACCACTATCTCCGGCATGACGGGCCGGAGCATGTGCTTTGCTTCGCGCCGACCCGAAGCGGTAAGGGCGTCGGCCTCGTCGTGCCGAGTCTCCTGACCTGGCCGGGCTCGGCCATCGTGCATGACATCAAAGGCGAGAACTGGCAGCTCACCGCCGGATGGCGAGCGCGGTTCACCCGCACCATCCTGTTTGATCCGACCGACGCAAAGAGCGCGCCCTACAACCCACTGCTCGAAGTCCGGCGCGGCGACAGCGAAGTGCGAGACGTGCAGAACGTCGCCGACATCCTCGTCGATCCGGAAGGCCTGCTTGAACGCCGGAACCATTGGGAGAAGACAAGCCATTCACTGCTCGTCGGCGCGATCCTGCATGTCCTCTATGCCGAAGCTGACAAGACGCTCGCCGGCGTCGCCGCCTTCCTCTCCGATCCCGGCCGGCCGATCGAGGCGACGCTCGCGGCGATGATGCGCACCCAACATCTTGGCGACCGGGCGCACCCTGTCGTGGCGCAGGCGGCGCGAGAACTCCTCAACAAGTCGGAGAACGAACGCTCTGGCGTCCTGTCCACGGCAATGAGTTTTCTGGGCCTCTATCGCGATCCCGTTGTCGCCAAGGTCACCAGCCGCTGCGACTGGCGGATCAGGGATCTCGTCTCCGGCGCACGGCCGACCACGCTCTATCTCGTCGTGCCGCCCTCCGACATCAGCCGCACCAAGCCGCTCGTCCGGCTTGTGTTGAATCAGATCGGACGCAGGCTGACAGAAGAGTTGAACGCCAATCGCAAGCGCCATCGCCTGTTGCTCATGCTCGACGAGTTTCCGGCGCTCGGGCGTCTCGATTTCTTCGAGAGTCAGCTCGCCTTCATGGCGGGCTACGGTCTGAAAGCCTTCCTCATCGCGCAGTCCCTCAACCAGATCGAGAAAGCCTACGGCCAGAACAACGCCATCCTCGACAATTGCCATGTTCGGGTGAGTTTCGCGACGAATGATGAGCGCACGGCCAAACGCGTGTCCGACGCCCTCGGCACGGCGACCGAGATGCGGGCGATGAAGAACTATGCCGGACACAGATTGTCGCCCTGGCTCGGCCATCTCATGGTCTCCCGCCAAGAGACCGCGCGGCCTTTGCTGACGCCCGGCGAGGTCATGCAATTGCCGCCTGATGATGAAATCGTGCTCGTCTCTGGCGCGCCACCAGTTCGTGGGAAGAAGGCGCGCTACTATGCCGATCCGCAACTCAAGGCGCGCATCCTCTCACCGCCGGACCTAATTGCCGAACCAACCGTATCGAACGACTTGCAAACGGATGATTGGAGCGGCCGGGCTCCCATCGCCGCGCCCAAGCCCACGAAGAAGACGTCCGACGGTACGGGCGAAGACGCCGACGGAGGCATCCGCCGCGAGCCGGAACTGCCGGAGCATGAAGACATTGCACCGGAGCCGACACTGTCTGCGAGGGAAGAATTCGCAGGGCTCGACGACGAACCGGATGACGACGCGCAGCGCGCCCGCCAGATGCAGGGCCGATTCCGCAGCATCGCCCGGCAGGCCTCGCTTGATCCCGATGACGGCATCGATCTTTGAGGCTCGCCATGAAGAAAGATCGGCTCAATGTGTATTTCGATCCGTCGTTGTCGCCGGAGCTCGACGCTTTGGCGGCACGACGTAATGTCTCGAAGTCCCAGATCATCGAGGCAGCGCTCGCCTCCTATCTCTCGCCGGACGCCGCCGATCAACGCGAGGCTGCGATCACGCGGCGCCTTGACCGGTTGACCCGCGCTGTCGAACGGCTTGAGCGGGACGTGACCATCGGCAACGAAGCGGTCGCTCTCTTCGTCCGGTTCTGGCTCACCACGACGCCGCCGCTGCCTGACACAATGCGCAATGCCGCGCAAGCGAAAGGCCGCGAGCGGTATGAAGGCTTTGTGGAGACGCTCGGACGGCGACTGGCGAAGGGGAGTACGCTGTCGAAGGAAGTCTCGGAGGATGTTGCGGGTCTTCGACCAGAGCAATAACGGCTCCAAGCCCTCTTTGCTAGCTTTCTGCAAGGCTGCGAATGTTCGGTTACGAGAGGTCACTCTGCATTTTTGCCAGGTAAGTCTGCACCAATAACCCACTCTATACTGCGGAGAAAGTCCTCCAGCGTCGGACCTTTCCCATTTTTTGCCGCAGCCGCGGCAAAGACAAAGCCGTGTGTGTAGTCTACCAACAAGTTTAGCATTACATCATTTGGATCGCCGTCGTTCAGCAGCCGCGTGTTCTTTCTGATCTCCTCGGTGATTGCGACGATTTCATTACTCATCAGGGATGGGTCTCCCAAGATGCAGCGAACCAGGTTGGCGTTATCAAGCGCGCGCGCGCAGTAAAGCGACAGAATGTGTTTGAGGCGCTTTGTGGATTTTCTGTCCTCGTCCACGGCGAGGGTGCCCTTAAAAGCAAGTTCGACCAAAGCGGCCAATAGGTCTTGCTGGCCACCGACATGGTATTTGATCGCCATTGGCGATACGCCAAGCGCATTGGCAAGTCGCCGAAAGGATATGGCCTCGAGCCCTCCCTGCCGCATCCGCAATAAGGCCGCCGACAGAATTTGATCTTTTGCAAGCGTTTGTGTTCCCTTCTGAGGACGCCCTACGCCTCTTGATGCGGGCATTCCTCAGCTTACCTTGTAGCGCATATCGACCAGGCCGGATTTGAAGTGGGTCACGTCCAGGAGTTCCAGATCGATATCCTTGTCCAACTCGCCAAACATTCGGATGCCCTCGCCGATCAAGACAGGGACGATCGTGACCTTCATATCGGCAATATGACCGGCGCGAAGGAAAGAACGGATGATGGCTCCCCCATCCACGTAAACCCGATCGTACCCACGTCTCTTGAACTCCGCCATGAGCTCGCCTGGCGAGAGCCGGCTGATCTCAACCGTCTCTTTCAGATGACCGGGGACGTCGCTGTCGGTCAGGCTTTTTGACAGAACCACGACGGGTTTTTGATACACCCACTCATCAAAGCCCAATATCGTCTTGAACGACCCCGTTCCCATGACAATGACGTCGGTACTGACCTGAAATTCAGTGAAACCGTGATCTTCGCCCTCCGTATCGAGCTTCATCAGCCAATCGAGAGCATGATCCTTGCGGGCGACGAAGCCATCGAGTGTCATCGCCATCATAATGTGTCCTGTGGGCATGTTTATCCTCGAATTATTTTATACGATGTATAATAAGTGGATTGGGATAATGTCAATCGAGTTTGGAAGAGTGGTCATGCCCGCCAAAGTTGATCAGCATCTGCTAGCGGTCACGAATAACCGGTATTAGCGCACTAGGGGTATTGGCACTGCTGACATGAAGGCCAGCCATATCCGCATCCACACGCTGCGCTCGCCTCTTATCTCTCGCCGGGTGCCGCCGATCAGCGTGAGGCCACGATCACGCGGCACCTTGATCGCCTGACCCGTGCCGTCGGACGGCTTGAGCGGAACGTGACTATTGGCAATGAGGCGCTGGCTCTGTTCATCAGATTCTGGCTTACGACGATGCTACGGCTGCCAGAGACAATGCGTGAGGCGGCGCAGGTGAAAGGTCCGAGGCGTTGTGAAGGCTTTGTGGAGACCCTTGGTCGACGCTTGGCGAAGGGGAGCACGCTGACAAAGGAAATTTCAGAAGACAAGCCGGGGGTTGCTTCTGGGCAATGACCGCGTCGAGCCCTGTTACGCCATTCAATTTTCGTTGATGTCGGCTCAGTCCGAGCGTTGGCCGTTGTCCGCAGGCAGTCGCTGACCTAAGAAAGTACACTCTTTTTCTTTGCGCTGGAAACCAGTTTGAAACCCGAAATCACCTTCACCAGATTGCCTGAGATCAAGCTGGACGAAATTATCGCTCATATGTCCGATCCTCGTGTTGCAGAGCACATGCCGCTTCTGACAAGCAAATGGGACGAGACCGCCGCGGCCAAATTTGTTGCTGCAAAAGAAGAATGCTGGCGGCGCGATGGACTTGGGCATTGGGCTGTATTGTCAAACAATAGATATGTCGGGTGGGGTGGCTTCCAAAAAGAGGAAAACGAGTGGGATTTTGGTTTGGTTTTAAAGCCAGACTCTTTTGGGCTTGGCATACGTATTTCAAGACTGGCGCTCGAGTTTGCCGTTGCCGATGAGCGAATTCCTTTCGTGACTTTCCTTTTTCCGCCGTCACGCAAAAATCTAGGCGCGCTTGAAAGGTTTGGGGCAAGACTTGTCGGTGAGACAGAATACTCAGGGGTCCGGTTTCTCAAATATCGACTTGAGACAGCCTGAGTTATTCGTCTGCATAACTGCCCTTGATCACCGCACGACACTCGCCCCTGCCTCTGTACGCCGTTGCACTACTACGCCCTCAACGCTGTTGCTACTGACCCCTTAACGGTCTTCTTGATCAACCCCGTAATCAAACGCGGGGCCGCCAATGACCGTCCACACATTCAAATCCGAAGCGCTCGCCCGTGGCGCACGCATGCTTAGGACCGCGCTCGGAGCCAGCGTTGCCGCATGGCTCGAAGACCCTGCGGTTGTCGAGGTCATGCTCAACCCGGATGGACGTTTGTGGGTGGACCGGCTGAGCGAGGGCCTCGCCGACACGGGCGAAGAGCTTTCCCCAGCTGACGGTGAGCGCATTGTCCGTTTGGTCGCGCACCATGTCGGCGCGGAGGTCCATGCCGGGTCCCCGCGTGTCTCTGCGGAACTGCCGGGAACGGGGGAGCGGTTCGAGGGGCTGTTGCCGCCTGTCGTCGCCGCGCCGGTCTTCGCGATCCGCAAACCGGCCGTCGCCGTCTTCACGCTCGAAGACTATGTCCGCGCCGGGATCATGCCAGACGATGCGGCGGCGGCATTGTGCGACGCCATCACATCCCGCGCCAACATCCTTGTCGCCGGCGGCACTTCGACCGGCAAAACCACTCTTACCAACGCGCTGCTCGCAGAGGTCGCCAAATCCTCCGACCGCGTCGTTCTGATCGAGGATACGCGCGAGCTCCAATGCCTGACGCCGAACCTTGTCGCTCTGCGTACCAAGGATGGCGTGGCGTCGCTCTCCGATCTCGTTCGCTCCTCGCTGCGCCTGCGACCTGACCGCATTCCCATCGGCGAGGTGCGCGGCGCTGAGGCGCTCGATCTCCTCAAAGCCTGGGGCACCGGTCATCCCGGCGGGATCGGCACCATCCATGCCGGTTCGGCGCTCGGCGCGTTGCGCCGCCTCGAACAGCTCATCCAGGAAGCCGTCGTCACCGTGCCCCGCGCGATGATCGCCGAGACGATCGACCTGATCGCCGTCCTCTCGGGGCGCGGATCGGCGCGCCGGCTTTCCGAGCTCGCTCGCGTCGAGGGCCTCGATGCGAGCGGGGACTACCAGATCCAACCACTTCTTCACCCCCACACAGGAGACCATCCATGACCAAAACCACCATTCTCCATCCACGCTGGCCGCTTTACGCGACGGCGCTTGCGTTCAGCCTTCTGCTCGTCGCGCCCGCCCATGCTGCGGGCTCGGGCATGCCCTGGGAGGCGCCGCTTCAGTCAATCCTGGAATCGATAGAAGGGCCGGTCGCCAAGATCGTCGCGGTGATCGTCATCATCGTCACTGGACTCACGCTCGCCTTCGGCGACTCATCCGGCGGCTTTCGCCGCCTCGTGCAGATCGTCTTCGGCCTCTCCATCGCCTTCGCGGCATCGAGCTTCTTCCTGTCCTTCTTCTCCTTCGGCGGCGGAGCGTTGATCTGATGCGGGAGCTGGCTGACATTCCGGGCTATTACGCGCCCGTCCACCGCGCCTTGGTCGAACCGATCCTGCTCGGCGGCGCGCCCCGCACGGTCGCCATCGCCAATGGCACGCTCGCAGCGGCAGTCGGACTTGGGCTCAGGCTCTGGGCGGTCGGGATCGCACTCTGGCTTGTCGGCCATCTCCTCGCTGTCTGGGCCGCAAAACGCGACGCCCAGATCGTCGACGTCGCCCGGCGTCATCTTCGCTTTCCAACCTGGTTCGGGATCTGAGCGATGATGCGCCTCGCCGAATACCGTTCCAATGCGTCGCTTCTTGCCGACTTTCTGCCGTGGGCGGCGCTCGTCGCGAAGGGTGTTATCCTCAACAAGGATGGCAGTCTGCAGCGCACCGCCCGGTTTCGCGGACCCGACCTCGACTCCGCAACACCGTCAGAGCTCGTCGCCGTGTCCGGTCGGCTCAATAACGCTCTTCGCCGGCTCGGATCGGGCTGGGCGGTGTTCGTCGAGGCGCAACGCTCGCCAGCGCGCGACTATCCCCTCTCGCATTTTCCTGACCCGGTTTCCGCTCTCGTGGATGCAGAGCGTCGCGCGCAATTCGAAGAAGCGTCAAGCCATTTCGAAAGCAGCTACTTCCTGACTTTTGTCTGGATGCCGCCAGCGGACGATGCGAGCCGCGCCGGGCGGTGGTTTTACGAGGATGCCCCCGACAAAGGCCTCAACCCTCAAGAGCACATTGCGAGCTTTACGGCGCGAACGGATCGTCTGCTCGATCTCCTCGACGGCTTCATGCCGGAAGCCGCCTGGCTCTCCGACGAGGAGACGCTGACCTATCTGCATTCGACGATTTCAACGCGCCGCCAGCGCGTGCGCATCCCGGAAACGCCGATGCATCTGGATGCGCTCCTGGCCGATAGCGCGCTCGTTGGCGGACTGGCGCCGAGGCTGGGCGATGCGCATCTGCGCAGCCTCTCCATCATCGGATTCCCAACGACCACATGGCCAGGGCTGCTCGACGAGCTCAACAGCCAGTCCTTCGAATATCGCTGGGTCACGCGCGCCGTCTGTCTCGACAAGACCGATGCGACAAAACTGCTGACGCGCATCCGTCGGCAATGGTTCGCCAAGCGCAAATCCATAGCCGCGATCCTGAAAGAGGTGATGACCAACGAGGCATCGGCGCTGCTCGATAGCGACGCGGCGAACAAGGCCGCTGACGCCGACGAAGCCTTGCAGGAGCTTGGCGCGGACATGGCGGGCGCCGCCTACATCACCGCTACGCTGACCGTCTGGGATGAGGATGAAGCCGTCGCTGACGCCAAGCTGAAGGCGGCCGAGAAGGTCATTCAGGGCCGCGACTTCACCTGCATGCCCGAGACATTGAACGCCATCGAGGCCTGGCTCGGCTCGTTGCCCGGCCATCTCTACGCCAATGTCCGTCAACCGCCGGTCTCCACGCTCAATCTCGTTCACTTGATCCCGATTTCAGCGGTCTGGGCAGGACCGGCCCGCAACGATCATCTGGACGGTCCGCCGCTCTTTTATGCGGAGACGGAAGGCTCGACGCCGTTCCGTTTTTCGTCTCATGTCGGCGATGTCGGCCATACGCTGGTCGTCGGGCCGACCGGCTCGGGCAAGTCGGTGTTGCTGGCGCTGATGGCGCTGCAATTTCGCCGCTACTCGGGCGCGCAGGTCTTCGCGTTCGACTTCGGCGGCTCGATCCGCTGCGCAACCGTCGCCTGTGGCGGTGACTGGCAGGATCTGGCTGGGGCGCTTTCGGATGACGAAGCCGCCGTCCAGCTACAGCCGCTGCGCAACATCGATGATGTCCGCGAGCGTGCCTGGGCGCAGGACTGGTTGTCCGGCCTGGTCGAGCGCGAAGGCGTTTCTGTCGATCCGGTCGCGCGGGATCATCTCTGGTCGACGCTGACTTCGCTCGCCTCGGCGCCCGTCCAAGAACGCACCCTCACGGGACTTTCGGTCCTGTTGCAGTCGACCGAACTCAAACAAGCGCTGGCGCCGTTCTGTCTCGGCGGCCCCTTTGGACGGTTGCTGGATGCGGAGACCGAGGAACTTGGAACGGCCGACTTTCAGGCCTTCGAGACAGAAGGGCTGATCGGATCGGCGGCAACGCCCGCCGTGCTCGCCTATCTGTTCCACCGGATCGAGGACCGCCTCGACGGACGCCCCAGCCTCATCATCGTCGACGAAGGTTGGCTCGCCCTCGATGACGGAACGTTTGGCGGGCAGCTCCGCGAATGGCTGAAGACGCTGAGGAAGAAGAATGCCTCCGTCCTCTTCGCCACGCAATCACTCGCCGACATCGACAACTCCGCGATTGCGCCCGCCATCATCGAGAGCTGCCCAACGCGAATTTTCCTGCCGAACGAGCGCGCCTTCGAGCCTCAGATCGCTGACATCTACCGCCGCTTCGGCCTCAATGAACGCCAGATCGAGATCGTGGCGCGGGCTATGCCAAAGCGTGACTATTACTGCCAGTCGCGCCGCGGCAATCGGCTCTTCTCACTCAGTCTCGGTGAGGTCGCGCTCGCCTTCACCGCCGCATCGTCGAAGATCGATCACGCCAACATCACTGACATCCTCGCCGAACACGGACGAGACGGCTTCGCCGCAACCTGGCTTGCCCGCCGTGGTCTCGATTGGGCCGTCGAACTGCTCGGCCCAATCCCCGCTCCAAATGCCTCAACCCAAACTCAGGAGACTACTCATGCGTAAGAAACTCGCCGCCCTCATGCTGACCGGGGCCATCGCCTTGGCGCCGATGCAACCGGCCTATGCGCTGTTCGGCGTCGGCGACGTCGTCATCGATCCGACCAATCTCGCGCAGAACATTCTGACCGCCGCGCGCACCCTCGAAATGATCAACAATCAGATCACACAGCTTCAGAACGAAGCGCAGATGTTGATCAACCAGGGACGCAACCTCGCAAACCTGCCGCACTCATCGCTGGCGCGTCTGCGGTCGATCATGCAGCAGACGGAGGATCTGTTGGGCGAAGCGCAGCGGGTTGGATACGTCGTCTCCGAAATCGAACGCGTCTTCTCAGAACAATATGGAGACGCCGCAGCGACGGGCGATTTCGCCGCCATGACAGCCAATGCCGAGGCGCGTTGGCGGACCTCGTTTGCAGGCTATGAAGACGCATTGAAGGTACAAGCCGGCGTCGTCGGCAATATTGAAGCGACGCGCACGGAACTGAGCACTCTCGTCTCGCAAAGCCAAGGTGCAGTCGGCGCCTTGCAGGCGGCGCAGGCCGGTAATCAACTTCTGGCATTGCAAAGCCAGCAGATGACGGACCTAACCGCCGCCATCGCCGCGCAAAACCGCGCGGACGCGCTGGACGCGGCTCGGCGAGCCTCCGCTGAAGCGCAGGGGCGCGAGAACCTCAGCCGCTTCCTTGACTACGACACCGGCTACGCGCCGACCACTGTCACGATGTTTCGGTAGGGGCCAATGCGTAGCTCTCCCGACCAGGTCCTCCGGCTCGTCGCCTTCGGCCTCGGCGCACTCGCCGCGCTCTTCGCCGCCGCCGAACTGACGAACGCTGTCGCTCCGGAAGGGCGGGTTGAGCCGTTAGCGAGCGACGATCCTTTGCGGGCGGAACTTTCTCGCTGCCGGATGGTGACGCCGGAAAAACTGGACACCGACACCGTCTGCCGCACCGCATGGGCGGAGCAACGCCGCCGCTTTCTCGGTCTTCCCAGCGACGATCCCGGGAAGGAATAGAGCATGGACGGCGTTGGCGTCATCGACCGGTTCCTGCAGGTCTTTACCTCCTACATCGATAGCGGCTTCGGCCTGCTCGGCGGCGACGTCGCGTTCCTCGCAACCACGCTGATCGTCATCGACGTGACACTCGCGGCGCTGTTCTGGGCCTGGGGCGCGGACGAGGACATAATCGCACGGCTGGTCAAGAAGACGCTCTTCGTCGGCGTCTTCGCCTACATCATCGGCAACTGGAACGCGCTCGCCCGCATCGTCTTCGAGAGCTTCGCGGGGCTCGGGCTCATCGCTTCTGGCGGAAGTCTGAGCCCCGGCGAGCTACTTCAGCCCGGCCGCATCGCCGAAATCGGTCTCGAAGCCGGCCGCCCGATTCTCACGTCGATTTCCGATCTGATGGGCTTTGTTTCTTTCTTCGAGAACTTCCTCCAGATCATCATCCTGCTGTTCGCCTGGCTGGTCGTCCTCCTGTCCTTCTTCATTCTGGCGATCCAGCTCTTCGTCACGCTGATCGAGTTCAAGCTGGCGACGCTGGCCGGCTTCATCCTCGTGCCCTTCGGTCTCTTCAACAAAACCGCCTTCATGGCCGAGCGCGTGCTGGGACTGGTCATCTCGTCCGGCGTCAAGGTGCTGGTTCTTGCCGTCATCGTCGGCATCGGTTCGACCATTTTCGGCGAGTTCACCGCCGGTTTCACGGGTGAGCCGACGATCGAGGACGCCATGGCGATCGTTCTCGCTGCGCTCTCCATGCTCGCGCTCGGCATCTTCGGTCCGGGCATCGCCAACGGTATCGTCTCGGGCGGCCCGCAGCTTGGCGCAGGCGCCGCGGTTGGCGCCGGTCTTGCCGCCGGCGGTCTTGCAGTCGGCGGGGTCGCCGGCGCCCGAATGGCCGCAGGAGCTGCTGGCGCCGGAGCACGCGGGGCAGCCGCAGTCGCTGGTGGCGCCTCGACCGCCTACCGCATGGGAAGCACAGCCGCCGGCGGCGGCGCTTCCGGTGTCGCCGCTGGTCTCGCCAGTGTCGGACAAGCCGGCGTCGGCGCCGCTACAAGCCCGCTTCGCCGTTCTATGAGCGAAAGCTACCGCTCCGGCTCGCGCGCAGCCTTCGAATCGACCGGCGGCAAGTTCAGCAATAGCCCCGAGCCCGCTACGTCGACGAACGACGGGCCGCCAGCCTGGGCGCGTCGCATGAAACAACAGCAAACCCTTCACCACGGCGCCGCCGTCGCAGCTCATGCCATTCGCTCCGGCGACCATGGCGGCGGCGGGACCGCTGTCAGCCTTTCGGAGAAATCATGATGTTCCGTCGCCCGAGCGTTCGATATTCGAAAACCCCCGATCCCGTCACGCCCTATCAGAAAGCCGCGCAGGTCTGGGACGAACGTATCGGCTCCGCCCGCGTGCAGGCCAGGAACTGGCGTCTGATGGCGTTCGGGTCCTTGCTTCTCTCAGGCGGGCTCAGCGCGGCACTGGTCTGGCAGTCCATACAAGGAACAATCACGCCCTATGTCGTCGAAGTGGACCGGCTTGGCGCGGCGCAAGCCGTGGCGCCTGCCGCCGCCGACTTCCGTCCGACCGATCCGCAGATCGCTTACCACCTGTCGCGCTTCATCGAGAATGTGCGCCAGGTCCCCGCCGATCCCATCGTGTTGCGCCAGAACTGGCTGCACGCTTACGACTTCACGACCGACAGGGGCGCGTTGGCGCTGAACGACTATGCCCGGGTGAACGACCCCTTCGCCAAGGTCGGCGACACGCAGATCTCCGTCGAAGTCTCTAGCGTTATCCGCGCTTCCGAGAGCAGCTTCCGCATCGCCTGGATCGAGCGCCGCTACGCCAACGGACAGCTCGCCGCGACCGAACGCTGGACCGCCATTCTCACCATCGTTCTGCAACAGCCGCGCGATTCCGAGCGTCTGCGCAAGAACCCGCTCGGCATTTTCGTCAACGCCATCAACTGGTCCCGGGAGACTGCCCAATGACAAGAACACTTCATCCAGCAAAAGCCTCCGTCGCCGCTCTGCTCACCGCATCGGCGCTATCGGGATGCGCGACGTTCAAACCGCCCGAAATCGCCTATGACGAGCTCCCCATCGAAGCGACGCTTCTGCCGGAGCCCGAGCGGCCCGTGCGGATCGTCGAACGCGCCGAACCGCTTCCGTTACCGGGACAGCTCAAGCCCGTTGACGGGGAAGCGCTGGAACCTGAATCCGCCGACCCTGCCGAACGTGTCAATGAAGCGAACGCCGCCGCCCGCATGGAGCCCGTGCGCGACGGGTTCATCAACGCGGTACAGCTCTACCCTTACAGCTCCGGCGCACTCTATCAGGTCTACGCATCGCCGGGGCAGATCACCGACATCGCCCTGCAACCCGGAGAGAGCCTGGTTGGCTCCGGCCCGATCGCGGCTGGCGACACGGCCCGCTGGATCATCGGCGACACCCAGAGCGGTTCCGGCGATAGCCAGCGTATCCACATCCTGGTCAAACCGACACGACCCGATCTCCAGACCAACCTCGTCATCAATACGGATCGGCGGACCTATCATCTCGAACTTAGGGCGAATCCGTCCGCCTATATGGCCTCGGTCTCCTGGACCTATGCCGAAGATGCCTTGATCGCGCTCAGGCGGCGCAATGCCGAGGCGGAAGCAGCCTCACCGATCGGACGCGACGTCGCACTGGACTCCTTGCGCTTCCGCTACCGGATCGAAGGTGATCGCGCGCCCTGGCGGCCACTGCGGGCCTTCGACGACGGGCGACAGGTCTTCATCGAGTTTCCGCGCGGAATCGGTCAGGGCGAGATGCCGCCGCTCTTCGTCATCGGACCGGAAGGCGAAGGTCAACTCGTCAACTACCGCATCGCCCGCAACTACATGATCGTCGATAGGCTTTTCGCCGCCGCCGAACTACGTCTCGGCGACAAGCAGAAACGTGTGCGGATCGTGCGTACAGATGGCGTCAGACGCAGCGCCCATACCGCCTCGCCCCGAGCTTCCGGTGGAGCAGACAAATGAGCGAGGGTGCCGAATGCAAGCCGGACTCTCTTGATGAAAAAGAGATCGCGGAATACCTGCGGCTTCGCGCCGATCCTCCCCGTGTGATGCGGCTTTCGCGCCGTGCCCTGACTATCCTGGGTGCCGCCGGAGTTTTGGGGCTCGGCGCTATCCTGATTGTGGCGTTGCATGACCGCAAGCCATTCGATGGCCCACAGGAACTCTATTCCACTGAGCATATTCAGGAGGCTGATGGCCTGTCGCGTTTACCGGTCGACTATGGGGCTGTCCCGCGGCTTGGTCCTCCACTGCCTGGCGAACTCGGACGCCCCATTCTGTCAGCGCAGCGACGTGGCCAGCCGGTACCGCCACCAGTCATCACAACACCCGCTGTTGACCCGGAAGAACAGCGCCGACTTCAGGAAATGGAAGCGGCCCGGCTGAGTCGTCTCTTTGCCGACGCCAAGACCTCCATTGGCGAATCCCCGCGAACTCTGCCCTCGATCGCGCTCACGCAGTCCGACACCGGATCATTCTTTCCAGCGAGCGCAACGGTTGCCGCTCTCGATGCAGCGGATAGGCGGGAGGCATTCCTCGATGAACCCGTTGATCGCCGCACGACGAGCGCCGATCGGCTCACCGATCCGCCAAGTCCCTTTGTGGTGCAAGCCGGTGCGGTCATCCCGGCAGCGTTGGTCACAGGGCTGCGCTCGGATCTTCCCGGCCAGATCACCGCCCAGGTGACATCCAATGTCTTTGACAGTCCGACGGGGCGTTTCCTGTTGATCCCGCAAGGCGCGCGCCTCATCGGTGAATATGATAGCCGTGTCGCCTTCGGGCAGAGCCGCGTACTTTTGGCCTGGACACGGCTGATCCTGCCCAATGGTCGCTCCATCGTTCTCGAACGCCAGCCAGGCGCCGATGAAGCGGGCTACGCCGGACTGGAAGACGGCGTCAACAACCACTGGGGCAGGCTATTCATGGCGGCCGGTCTCGCCACCGTCTTGAATATCGGTGTGGAACTCGGCGCTGATGATGACGGCGACATCGCCCGCGCCATTCGTGATGGAACACAGGACACGATCGGCCGCGCCGGCGACGAGATCGTCCGTCGTCAGCTTTCTGTTTCGCCGACCTTGACCATTCGCCCCGGCTTCCCCGTGCGTGTCATGGTCACGCGCGATCTTGTACTCGAACCCTATCGGAGTTGATCCATGACCAAGCTGAAACTCGGCGCCATCCCCGACGATAGGCCCGTCAAGCTGAGTATTGAGCTGCCCGCCGACGTGCATCGCGATCTTGTGGCATATGCCGAGGTGCTGGCACGAGAGACCGGACAGAAGAATGAGCCGGCCAAACTCATAGCGCCCATGCTAGCACGCTTCATGGCGACGGATCGCGTATTTGCTAAGGCACGCAAAGACAGTGGCCGTCGCATCACGCCGCGCGATTCTGGCCCATCAGGCAGCGGTGACGTTTGACATCTGACGCGCCAGACCCAGCAGACAGCGCAGGGGGTGGATTGTCATTCGGGTGAGACCACACTGCTCTCTCACTCAGGCTAAGCGGTTTCATCGCCGTTTCCTGTTCCAGTGACTGAGAATGGCAGAGATTTGATTATTCGTGATCGCCATGCCCAGAAACAGCAAGAACACAGCAATAAGAAACCAGACAGTTATTACCTCGCTGAAGAAGATTGCGCCTGCTCCCGTACCGGCCACCGTGGCGAAATAGCCGACCTGACTAAAACCAACCCCGTCGGTTCTCCGAAATAGTTCGAACGTCAGGATATAGCTGAGCGCTGTGACGCAGCACAGGCCGAGAAGTGCTGCGGCAGCGTCTATTGTCCATGATGCGAGCGCCGCACCCTCGACATAGACCGCGAAGGGTAGAAACAGCAGCGCCTGAGATGAGAGCGTACCCGCCGCGAGTACAAGTGGAGACACCCCTTCAGGCATGGCGACATCCCGGTACACGTTTGCAATCGAGAGCAGGATGGGAACAGCGCAAGCCGCCGTCAGCCACAAAGCGCCAAAATCCATCCTGACCGTCCCGTTTGCCGTAGCAATACTGACTCCGGCCAAGCCGATAAGGATGCCGATCAGACGATACATGGGCAACACCTGGCGCCGGACCAATGATGACACCAGAAATGTCATAAGCGGCGACAGTGTGACGAACATTGTAAACAGGCTCGCGGGAACTTTCTGTAGTGCGAAAAACCCTAGTATTTGCGGGGCGGATACGCCGATCAGCCCATTGACGACGCAATAGATCAGCACAGGACGCGATACCAACGCCGCAAGACGCATATGTTGCGACAGCACCAGTCCGGCGGTCAGAAGGACACTGGCCCCGAACACTTGCAGCACGAACAACGTTAGCGGCGCTTGACCTTGTTGTACAATGTACTTTCCGAACGCGAAATTAGCGCCGACGAGCAAACCGATGATGATGATCAACAGCGCAACGGTCTCTCGTTGACCACGGGATGGGCATAACCCTGTCATGAGCGCCTCCAAAGCATTTCACGACAAAGTTAATTGATGAATTGATATTTACTATGTGGCTATTTTTAAGAACTGTGTTGATATGAATTCAACTATGGGTGAGGCGATGCAAACAGTCCCGGATTTTGAAATCTTCTCGGCGATCATTGAAGCTGGCAGTTTTTCATCTGCTGCAGCTCAGCTCAATCTCACCAAATCTGCTGTCAGCCACAGAATCACGCGGCTTGAAAAACGTCTCGGCGTGCTACTGCTTCAGCGCAGCACGCGCAAACTATCGCTTACAGAGGCGGGAGCTCGATATCTCGCGCACGCCAATCAGGCGCTTCATCATGCTCAGGCAGCGGAACAAGAGGCTTCCCAGTTCGGTACAGAGCTCATAGGAGACCTGCGCCTTCACGCGCCAATGTCCTTTGGGGTTCGGCATATCGCGCCTTTATTGCCGCAATTTCTCATACAGCATCCGAAGGTGAGCATAGACCTGATTCTTGATGACGCGCCTGCAAGCGCAAGCGATGGACGATATGACATCGCCTTACGCGCCAGTGCTCTGCCCAGTTCGGCGCAGATAACGCGAAGCCTTGCGCCGCTCAAAAGCATTGTTTGCGCTTCGCCAGACTACGTGCGCAAACACGGATTTCCCACCGCCCCGGCCGAGCTAGCCAGTCAAAACTGCATCTTGTTCTCTTACTCCGACAATCAGGACTTGTGGGAATTCAAGACATCACAGGGCCCCGAACGCATCAACGTTTCGGGAAATTTAAAGGTGAACAATAGTGAGGCGCTCAGCGCGGCGGCAGTCGCGGGTGGCGGCATAGCACGCCTCCCGACGTTTATCGCGGGTGCTTTGATAGCGGAAGGTCAACTGGTGAGGCTTTTGCCCGAGTTCGAAATGCCGTCCAAGCCCCTAAGTATGGTATTTTCGGACCGTAAGCTGATATCGCGATCAACGCGCGCACTCGTTGATTTCCTCGTTTCGGCCTATGGAACACAACAGCCATATTGGGATGTTCAATCTGGGAATTGAGAATCACGTACGACCGTCGCGAGGCAAAAGCTTCGGCTGTATCCGTCAAAATTTCCGAATTGAGTTGCTGCCTATGACTAGTACGGCCGATTCGGTGACGAACGATCTGAGGCATACGCTCGATTTCTTTTTTACAACATCGGATAGGGTGGCGCGACACTGGCCGTTCTTTCAATAGGCGCTAGAAGCGATATAGTCTCTTCTTCTTGGTCGAAAGACATATGTGGATCATAATCGCTCGTGAAGTTCGGCTGAGCGACAAAGTCATTCCTTATGACTTGAAAGTGGTTTCGTCATGAATAGTCCTCATCTGTCCTGCATGTTACTCATGACCGTCTCGCTGATGCTCTGCGGATGTCAGCAGATACCAGCCGTTGCAGAAACTCCGGCCCAGAATGCAACCCCTTCCACCGCTGAAACTGATTTGAAGGCGGCTGCACGACTTGAACGCGTGAATGCTGACCTGCTCGCCTCGACAAGCGCCACGCTAACACTGGAAAAATGGTGCGCCGATCACAATCTGGCGAGCCCTGCGACGATTGCGGTTGAGCATGCGCCGCCGACTGAAAACCCAATAACTGACGCCCAGCGCACGCGTTTGCAGATCGGGCCGGACACAGAGGTCAGATATCGCAATGTCAAACTCAAATGCGGGGATCGCACGCTGTCGGAAGCGGAAAACTGGTATGTGCCGTCGCGCCTGACGGCGGAGATGAATACGGCGTTGACTGAAACAAAAACACCTTATGGCAAAGTAATCCGCCCACTGGCGCCGCGAAGACAGACTTTCGCATTGGATCGCGGCATTTGGCTCGATGCGCAACTCGCGCCTTCTGGCAAGATGCGGCCGGAACCGTCGGCGCCGCCCTGTCAAGAAACAGTTTTCTCCCATAGCGCGCTTGTCCTGAGCGGCGACAACACGCCGCTCGCCGAAGTGCGAGAAAACTACAAGATGGAGCTGGTCTGCTTTGACCCGTTAGGCGCATCGCGCACAACGAACCAATAGCCCCAGACGATAAGAAGCATCTGCAAAGGGGCGCGAACGGCCAGATAAACCGGCCCCCACTGGTGTCCGCCAAGACCTGCGCCATTGAGGGCTGCGTAGACATTGGCCGGAAAAAACAGGACGAGCACGGCGATGCACGCCAGTCCCGCCTGCTTGCGTAAAAAAGGGACAAGCAGCCCAATCGCCAGCAAGGCCTCCAACACGCCGGTCGCATAGATGATCATGGTCTTTTGCGGGACGAAACTCGGCAGCATCGCCGCCATGCCATCCGTTTTCACGAAATGCCCCATCGCAAAAAAAGTAAAAGCCATGGCGAAGGCGATGCGGCCGACAAAGCGATAGAGGCCTGGGCGCCCCACAAGACGCCCGATAATCACAGCCATCAGTGTGGGCAGGAACAGGATCGTCAGAATGATGAGAGGCGTCGTCACCGAACTTATTCCTTCATCCAGA
This sequence comes from Maricaulis maris, assembly GCF_003634045.1. GTDB lineage: Bacteria > Pseudomonadota > Alphaproteobacteria > Caulobacterales > Maricaulaceae > Maricaulis > Maricaulis maris. The sequence goes on along the minus strand of NZ_RBIM01000009.1, from coordinate 36,991 downwards.
ATCACTAAGACCTGAGCGAGCTGCAGAGTTGTTGAACCCTCTGACGATCAGCCAGAGACTTAAAGTAATTTCAAACACACCGCCGGGTATGACGCTGACGGTTGCAACAAGCTCGTCCGGGCCAAAAAGCTGATAGATCGAGCCTGCCAGTAAAACCGGATAGCCGATCATGCCCCACACGGACATCCATCTCGGAACCAGGCGGGATTGAAAGAGCGCCGCGCAAAACAACACGCCGCCAACGCTCCAGAGCGCCATGCCCAGATGATAGGCCGCGACGCCGCCAGCCTTCAGCGCCGAGGCGGCGGCATAGTCCTGCGGGCTGGGCGCTTCACCTCCTAATGGCGACAACATCAAGGACAGCAATGCGCCCACGGCGAGAATGACGGTCGCCGCAATCGCCGCGCTGAAATAGCCAAAAGCGAGTCGCTCGCTGAACGGCTTCAGGATCGGCAGCATGATCACCGCCAAGCCGATATTCAAGACGGTGTGCACCAGCCCGGTCAGTATGACGCCGATGACAATCCGGCTTTCATTTTCGGCCATATGCAGCAGGAAATCCGCGTCCGTCACCGCCGCATCGATCAACCCCAGACCAATGCCATAGGACACAAATGTCAGGATGAAGAACGTCCCGAACAGGGCGGCTGACAGGCGATGAGGCGTTGTTCGGGCCATGACTTTTCAATCGTTTCAGAAAACAGCGCCGACGCGGCCGCTCGGACTATGGTGCCTGTATATCGGTTAGAATAATCGTTGTTAATGCCCGCTGATTGGCCATAGTGGATAATAAATTGACCATTTGGTGGAGCCGCATATGCATCACTGGAAGCAAATCCCCTATTTCCTGTCTGTCGCCCGCACGGGCGGGTTTCGCCCGGCGGCGGACGATCTTGACGCCACCCACGCCACGGTGCGCAGCCATATCATCGCGCTTGAGAATAGTTTGGGGACGCAACTGTTTCGGCGGTCAAAAAAGGGCCTGGAATTGACCCGCGCAGGGCGCATCCTGCTGACCAACGCGCAGGACGCTGAAAAACAACTTGAAACGGGTCGAAATGGAGTTCAGGGCGTAGACCGTCAGGCGAGCGGTCTTGTGCGCATCTCCGCCGAGCCGATGACAGGTCACCTGCTCTTAGCGCCGATACTCGCAGAGTTCTGCAAGCTCTATCCCGATATCGAGCTGGAAATCCGCCTGACCTATGACATTGAGGACATCAACGGGTTGGAAACCGACATCTCGATCAGAAATGCGGAAGCTGTGTCCGATGATGTGACGGCGCGAAAATTGTTCCCCACCGCGTCCTGCATCTACGCCTCCCGCGATTATATCGATACGCACTTTCCCGGAGCCGGCGCGCGCGGTGAAAACCTCCAGTGGATCGGCTATGGGGCGGAGCCGGAACAAAAGATCTGGGTCGATCAGTCACCGTTTCCTGATGCGCGGCTTCGCCATATCGCACGCGATGTGGAAATGCATCTGCACCTCGTGCGCGGCGGGCTGGGCATGAGCTTTCTGCCTGTCTGGTGTGAGACATTGTTCCCTGAACTTCGCCGCGCGCCTGGCACGGATATCGTGTTCAGGCGTAACACCTGGATCCTGCTGCATTCCGACCTGCGCAAGGTCGCCCGCATCCGCATGTTTGTGGATTTTGTCGCCCAGGCGCTGCGCAACGTGAACGCCCAACTGACGCAACAGCGAAACAGGTGAGAAGCCTATGCTGGCAAAGGAGAGATGGCGCACCCGACAGGATTCGAACCTGTGACCTTCGGCTTCGGAGGCCGACACTCTATCCAGCTGAGCTACGGGTGCTTACCGTGTCGCAACTGCTTACGCAGTGCTTACGTGAACTTTTCGCGAGTTTATAGATTAAAACGAGGGCCTCGCAAATCCTTGTTCCTGTAGTCCTTTTTCGTCTCCTCTTTGTCACGCGCCCCGTTGACATCCGCCTTCGGAGGGCAGCGCTCTATCCAGCTGAGCTATGGGTGCGTCGAACGCGAACCCATAGCCGATGCGGGTGCGGTGCGCAACGCGGCTTTACGCCTGCTGTTCAGCGGAACGGGATGGCAGCAGGCCGCCGCGCCTCAACCCTGGTCCGGGGTCTCGCGCTGGGCAACAATCGCGTAGGCGACCCGGCCCAGCCCGGCGATGAGGGCGGCAATCACCGCCGCCATCGACAGCGTGTTGGCCAGATCGAGCGGCGCGACGAGCCAGGCGCCGGCATGAATGAGACCGCCGACCACCAGGGCCAGGCCAAAGAAGCGCCGTGCGGCCATCAGGCCCGGCTTGCCCCCGCCGGCCGGATCGGCGTCGGCCGGTCGTTTGCCGGTCGCATTGCCGAACAGGACCAAGACCAGCCCGATCATGACCTGGACCACCCGATCCGGCATGTCCGGCCCGACCCAGTTGAAACCGGCCAGAAGCGACAGTCCGAATGCGGTCGCCAGGAGAATGGCGGCGAGGGCCAGCGACCCTTTCACGGAGCGGGTGATCATGGCGTTTCCTTTTCTTCCTTCGAGCGTTTGGCGGGCGGGCGTTGGCCCAGGCCAAACGCGCCGGCAAAGCCGAGCAGCGCCTCTTCGAGCACCGAGACATTGAGATGATAGATGACCGACTTGCCGGCCTTCTCGATCGACACGAGACCGGCCCCGCGCAAAACGTTGAAATGCGCCGACATGGTCGGCTTCGAGACCGGGAAGGCGTCGGCCAGATCACCGGCAGACCGGGGTCCCGCCTTCAGCATTTGCAGGACTTCCCGGCGCGTCGGGTCGGACAAGGCTTTGAAAACATCGCTCATGAAATGACAATTAGCTAATTGTCTAATCGTTGTCAATCGCGAACATGAAAAGCGCCCCGGAGCGGATCCGGAGCGCTGTCCCTTCGGACTGGTCCTGTGAGCGGCGCTTGTGTGTGGAATGCCCGTCTCAGGCGAGGCCGACCTCGTCGCCGCCATCGTCCATATCGCCGGAATTGCGGCGACCGCCGAGATCATCGCCATCGGTATCATCGCGGCGACGGCGACCGCTCTGGTGCTGGGAGAGCCCCGTCAGGCCGACACCCCAGTCACGATCAAACCCGTCGACACCGCGATTGCGGAAGCGGACCTTGCGGCCCGGGCGCATCAACCAGGCATAAAGCCAGATGGCGGCGATGGCACTTGCGAGGATGAGGATGAGGGCAAAGCCGGCTCCGGTCTCGCCCTGCGGCTGCAGGAAGACGCCGAAAAACCAGGCCAGGGCAACAAACAACGGCGCGCTCACCGAAATGGCGAAGACTTGGCGAATGACGTGAATGCGCATGATGGCCTCCCTGGTTTCCCGGTTTTGGTGTCCTGTCGGTCGGCCCTCCTTTGGCCAGGGACAGAATGCGCTGGAATCATGCCCAAAAAGGGGCAGGCAAGGCGGGACAGGGCGCGCCCCCATCCCCGCAGACACGGATCGGCACATCAGGCATCCTGGCGGTTATAGGTCAGCGCCAGGAAGACATCTTCCAGATCGGCTTCCTCGGTGCGCAAATCCTCGATCCGGCCGCCGGCGGCGCGGAATTTCTCGATCATCTCGGCCACGGATTGCTGGCCATAACGATAGGTGATGGCCAGCGCGCCATCGCTGCGGATCTCGGCGTCATACTCTGCCAGTTCCGCCGGTACGGCGCTCAGCGCCTCGGCCGGTTCGATCACCAGGGTCTTGGAATCCATCCGCTTGAGCAGCGTTTCCTTGGGCTCGCAGGCGATGACCTGGCCGTGATCAATGATGGCGATCTGGTCACACAATTCCTGGGCTTCTTCCAGATAGTGCGTGGTCAGGACGATCGTGGTGCCGCGGGCATGCAGTTCGCGCACATAGTCCCAGAGCTGGCGTCGCAGCTCGATATCAACGCCGGCCGTCGGCTCGTCGAGCACCAGGATGGGCGGGGTGTGGACCATGGCCTTGGCGACCAGCAGGCGCCGTTTCATGCCGCCGGAAAGCTGGCGGACATAGGCATTGCGCTTGTCGGTGAGGCCGACCGCCTCGAGCAATTCATCGGTCTTCCGCTCGGCCTTGGGCACACCGTAGAAGCCGGCCATCAACTCCAGCGTCTCATACGGTGTGAAGAAGACGTCCATGTTGATTTCCTGCGGCACCACCCCGATGGCGGCGCGCGCGGCGCGGCTGTCCTGGTCGATATCAATGCCCCAGGTCTTCGCCGTTCCGCCGGACTTCTTCACCAGGCCGGCAAAGATATTGATGAAGGTCGACTTGCCGGCGCCATTGGGGCCCAGCAGCCCGAAGATCGAACCGCGCGGCACTTTCAGGTCGATCCCCTTGAGCGCCTCTTTCGGCTCGGCCAGCTTCGACCCGCGATAGGTCTTCTTCAGACCGGTGGCTTCGAGCGCGAAATCAGGAAGGGGGGAGCTGTCGGACATGTCGCCTCGGAATTGACGGATGAGGGCCAAAGGCCATAACTAGGCCCCACACTTAGGGATCGTCATTCATCCTGTCCATGAGGGCTTGTCCATGGCCGACGCCGCCAATTCTGTTCCGCCGTCCGAAATCATCGTCACCGACCAGCATCGCATGGCCTGCGACGGCGGTGGTGGCGCGCTGGGACATCCGCGCGTCTATCTGGAAATGGGCCAGGATGATTTCGTGGAATGCCCCTATTGTGATCGCCGCTTCGTGAAAGCCGGCTCGTCCGAAGACCCCAAGGCCTGACGCCCGACGCCAGATCAACGGGTCTGCAACAGGCGGCTGGGGAGGCGCTTTGTGGCTGACACTGACACGCCGGCCGCCAAGCGCGGCAAATCCACATCGCAAGTGATCGGCCTGTTTGCCGGGCTTGGCCTGGCCATGCTGCTGCAAGTCCTGCCGCTGCCGGACGGGCTGAGCCGGGAAGCCTGGCTGCTGGCCTCGCTGGCCGTTCTGATGGCCGTGTGGTGGGCCACCGAAGCCATCCCGATTGCGGCGACGGCGCTGATCCCGATGGCCATCTTCCCACTGCTGGGCATCGTCTCGACCGGCGCCGCCACCGCCCCCTATGCCAGCCCGATCGTGATGCTGCTGCTGGGTGGATTCATCGTCGCCCTGTCGATCGAGCGCTGGAGCCTGCACACGCGGATCGCGCTCAATATTGTCAATGGCTTCGGCGGACGCCCCGCGGCGCTCATTCTTGGTTTCATGCTGGCCTCGGCGCTGTTGTCGATGTGGATCTCCAATACGGCGACGACGCTGATGATGATCCCGATCGCCCTGCGGGTGGCCCAGGAAGTCGAGCGCGAAGGTGTCAGCTCGAAATTCTTCGCCCCGGCCCTGGCACTCGGGGTCGCCTACGCAGCCTCGATCGGCGGCATGGCGACTCCGGTCGGCACGCCGACCAATCTGATTGGCATCGGCTATCTGCAGAACGAATTCGATATCGCGATCGACTTTGCCACCTGGATGGGCATGGGCCTGCCCATTGTCGCCCTCCTCATCCCGGTCGCCTGGTTCATCCTCACCCGCCTCGCCTTCGACCTGAAAGGCGGCGGTGACAGTGAAGCGGCCAAGGAACTCGTGCGCACCGAACTGGCCAAGTTGGGCAAGATGACCCGTCCGGAATGGCGTGTGGCCCTGCTGTTCGGCACGGTCGCCATCCTGTGGATGGGCCGGGTGCTGCCCGGAGAACTGATCGGCCAGTCCGGCACTGAATGGGGCTGGAATCCACTGCTCGCCTGGATCAGCACGCAACTCGGCCTGACCGTCACCCTGTCACTCGGCAATACCCAGATCGCGGTGATGGGTGCGCTGGCGACCTTCCTGGTGCCGGCCGGTGACCGCGGCGTGCGCAAGGGCGAAATGCTGATGGACTGGGACGGTCTCGCCCGCCTGCCCTGGAATGTCGTCATCCTGTTCGGCGGTGGCCTCTCATTGGCAGCGGCCCTGTCATCCACCGGCCTGGCCGACTGGCTGGGCGGGCAGATGGGCTTCCTCGCCGACATGCCACTGCCGGTCCTGCTGCTGATTTTCGTCGCCCTGGTCGTCTTCCTGACCGAGCTGACCTCGAATGTCGCCACCACGACAGCCTTCCTGCCGGTGCTCGGCGTGATCGCGGTCGAAGCGGGTGTGCCGCCGGAAAACCTCGTCGTCCCCGTTGCGATCGCCGCCTCGACGGCCTTCATGCTGCCCGTTGCAACTGCCCCGAATGCCATCGTCTACGCCTCCGGCGCCGTGACCCAGCTGCAGATGATGAAGGCCGGCGTGCGGATCAATCTCGCCGCCATCGCGATCATTGCCGGCATTTTCGTGCTCTTCGGCTGACACGCACTTTCATCGCCACGGCGAGAACACCTGGCGGTTCGGGCAGAGAGGGGAACGGGATGTCGGCGAATGCCGATAACCGGTTTGATTTGAAAACGTGACATCGCCGACATCCCGTTCGCGGAGTTTTCCCGGACGCTCTCGCCCCCGATTCCAATGCGCCAGGTAGATGGGGTCGGTCGTTTAGTGCCCCGCGACCTGGTCGCACGCCCTGCCAGCGCCAATGGGTGTCACGCCACCGCCCGGACAGGCTCCGCTCGCTTCCGGGCACAAGTGACAGGGCCCGCGCCTCCCGTCCCGAAAACCGAGGGGAGTATCCCATGGGGTGAAGGGGGGCGGATAAGTTTGTCGCCTATCCCCGCAACAAACACCGTCATCCCGGCGCAGGCCGGGACCCGGAATGCGACGCAAGCTGTTGCCATGTTTGACAAATCGAGTTTGCGAGACTGGGTCCTGACTTTCGTCAGGATGACGGTATGTGGGGTGTACAGCGGGGATAAACTCTGAATCCAGACACAAAACTTTGTCATCCCGGACATAGGCCCGGCCTCGAGCCGGGCGGCGATCCGGGACCTATTCTCACCAAAGCTGGCCGCACCGGGCGTATAGGTCCCGGGTCTTCGCCCTGATCAAGTCAGGGCTCCGCCCGGGATGACTCGGCAAAACAAACCACCACCCCATTGAACCAAACCATCCCCGCGACACACCTTGCTCCCATGACCGAGCTTGCCACCGACCTCTCCCGCTTGATCGTCCAGCTGTTCGCGCTCTGGCTGATCTGCGTCGCCGGGCTTTGCCTGTTGCGACCACGGCTGGCCCTCGAGGGCTTGGAGAGAATGGGATCAACGCCGCTCATCCATTTTGGCGAACACGCCCTGCGCGCCCTGGTCGGTCTGGCCCTGATCGGCGTCTCCAGCGCCACGCCCTGGCCGCAGCCCTTTTACTGGGCCGGCATCTTCATCGTCGGCAGTTCTGCCGTCATCGCCCTTGCCCCGCGCCGCTGGCATCACGCCTATGCACTGTTCTGGACCCGACGCCTGCCGCCCTGGTCGCTGCGAGCGATGGCGCCAGTCGCCGCTGTGGCGGGGGGCGCGCTGTTTCGTCTGGTGAGCTAAGGCGGCAAGGCCCCACCGCACTCCCCCCATGACCGGGCGCCCTCCCCGCGCTAGTCTCCGTCCCAACTGATTTGCCCGCCTGCCGATCCGCCCGGAGACACACCCCATGGCCACGACCAAACCCGTCGACGAGACCAGCCACGTCTATCTGATCGACGGGTCGGGCTATATTTTCCGCGCCTATCATGCGCTGCCGCCGCTGACCCGGACCGACGGGACGCCGACCGGGGCGGTGCAGGGGTTCTGCAACATGTTGTGGAAGCTGCTGGAGGATTTGAAGGGCGATGATCAGCCCTCGCATCTGGCGGTGATTTTCGACCATTCCGGCAAGACTTTCCGCAATGAACTCTATGACCTCTACAAGGCGCATCGCCCGCCGGCGCCGGAAGACCTGGTGCCGCAATTCTCCATCATTCGCGATGCCACCCGCGCCTTCGGCACGCCCTGTATCGAGCTGGAGAATTACGAGGCCGATGACATCATCGCCACCTATGCCCGCCAGGCGGAAGCCCTGGGCGCCGATGTCACCATCGTCTCCTCGGACAAGGATTTGATGCAATTGGTGACCGACAAGGTCTCGATGTTCGACGCCATGAAGAACAAGCGCATCCAGGCGCCCGAGGTGATGGAAAAATTCGGCGTCGGACCGGACAAGGTGATCGATATCCAGTCCCTGGCCGGCGACAGTGTCGACAATGTGCCGGGCGTGCCGGGGATCGGCATCAAGACGGCGGCGCTGTTGATCAATGAATATGGCGATCTCGACACGCTTTTGGAGCGCGCCGGCGAGATCAAGCAGAAGGGGCGGCGCGAAAAGCTGCTCGCCCATGCTGATGATGCGCGCATTTCCCGTGACTTGGTGACCTTGAAGCTCGATGCGCCCATGCCGGAGAAGCTGGAAGAATTCGGCCTCGCCGAGCCCGATCCGGAGGTCCTCGTTCCCTTCCTGCGCGAGATGGAATTCCGCTCCTTCACCCGCAAGGTGGAAGAGGCGCTGGGTGGACCGCCGGCCGATGAGACCGGCGATGCCACGGCACCGATCAATCGTGACGATTACGAGTGCGTGACCACGATGGAGGCGCTCGAGCGCTGGATCGCCAAGAGCTTCGAGGCCGGGCAGGTCGCGGTCGATACCGAGACCGATGCCCTGTCTTCGACGGCGTCGGGACTGGTCGGCATCTCCCTGGCCACCGCACCGGGGCAGGCCTGCTATATCCCGCTCGCCCATGTCGATCCGCAGGGCACCGGCGACATGTTCGATACCGGCGCCGCGCCGGAGCAGATCCCGATGGATCAGGCGCTCAAGGCGCTGAAGCCGCTGCTTGAAGATCCGGGCGTGCTCAAGATCGGCCAGAACCTGAAATATGATCTCGGCGTATTGTCGCGTTATGGCATTGATGTCGCGCCCTATGACGACACCATGCTGATCTCCTATGTCATGGAGGCCGGCCTGCACGGGCATGGCATGGACGCGCTGGCCGAGCTTCACCTGGGCCACACCTGCATCCCCTTCAAGGAGATTTGCGGCACCGGCAAGAACCAGATCACATTCGACAAGGTGCCGCTGGACAAGGCTACCCTCTATGCCGCCGAGGATGCCGATATCACCCTGCGGCTGTGGGAGATTCTCAAACCGGCCATGGTCGCCAAGAAGATGGCGACGGTTTACGAAACGCTGGAACGGCCGATGGCCGATGTGCTGTCCAAGATGGAGCGGGTCGGTATCAAGGTTGATCCGGACCAGTTGAACCGGCTCTCCTCCGACTTCGCCCAGAAAATGGCCGCTGCCGAGGCCGAAGCGCATGAAGCGGCAGGTCGCGACTTCAACGTTGCGTCACCGAAACAAATCGGGGAAATCCTGTTTGGAGAGATGGGCTTACCCGGTGGCAAGAAGACCAAGACCGGGGCCTGGTCGACCGATGCGGCCGTGCTCGACCAGCTCGCCGCCGAGGGTCACGCCCTGCCGGTCGCGCTGTTGGAATACCGGCAATATGCCAAGCTGAAATCGACCTATTCCGACAGTCTCTTCGCCCATATCAATCGCGACACGAAACGGGTCCACACCTCTTTCTCGCTGGCTGCAACCACGACCGGGCGCCTGTCCTCGACCGAGCCCAATCTGCAAAACATCCCGATCCGCACCGAGGCCGGCCGGCAGATCCGGGAAGTTTTCATCGCCGAGCCGGGCCATGTCCTGGTTGCCGCCGACTATTCCCAGGTCGAGCTGCGCCTTCTCGCCCATATCGCCGATGTCGAAAGCCTCAAACAGGCCTTCCGCGACGGCACCGATATTCACGCCATGACCGCCTCGGAAGTCTTCGGCGTTCCGATTGAGGGCATGGACCCGATGGTCCGGCGCAAGGCCAAGGCGATCAATTTCGGCGTGATTTACGGCATTTCCGCCTTCGGCCTGGCCAATCAGATCGGCGTCAAACGCGATGAGGCCAAGGCCTTCATCGATGCCTATTTCGAGAAATTCCCCGGCATCCGCGCCTATATGGATGAGATGAAGGCCAAGGCCGCCGAGACCGGCTATGTCGAGACCATTTTCGGTCGCCGCTGCCATTTCCCCGGCATTCGCGACAAGAACCCCAATATGCGCATGTTCGCCGAACGCCAGGCCATCAACGCCCCCATCCAGGGCTCAGCCGCCGACGTCATCCGCCGCGCCATGATCCGCATGGACGACGCCCTGCGCGCCGCCAATCTGGACGCCAGAATGCTGCTGCAGGTGCATGATGAACTGGTCTTCGAAGTGCCGGAGACCCAAGCGGACGACCTGATCGGGCTGGCGTCAAAAGTGATGGGCGAGGCGTGTACGCCGGCACTGGAGCTGAGCGTGCCGCTGGTGGTGGATGCGAAGGCGGGGATGACCTGGGGTGAGGCTCATTAGGGGGGGGCCTGACATTGACCGTCGCTCGCCACACGGCTAGCAAACTGTTCTAGGTTCCAAGTCTCGAAGGGCACACCAAGCAGCGCCTGACACTCAGCGACCAAGATAGGGTGTGCGAGGCCTGCGCGGCTCCAATCCTTTTTCACGTCATTTGTGATCAAGACGGCAAGTTCAAAATCTGTACTTCCGCTTTTTGCCATTTGAACTCCCGCCAAGAAGTCCGCCCAGACAAAAAAGTCTCCGAAACCCTTGTCCATAAATCCGGGCGGAGTCTTAGTATGCTGGCGTATCTGCGCTATCTCCCAAAATTGCTGGCGAGGAACGTATGGAACTTGAGCTCGACTCTGTATCAGCTCAAGGAAACTAACAGTTTTTCTGACTGTCGCCTCGCTATAGACATGTCCATGACTGCTCCTGAACTCGCTTAACTCACGCTGGAGGTTCGCCCGAAAGTCATTGAAGTTATCGTCAATTTTATCTAGAACTCGGTCGAGTTTTGTCAGAGCTTCATCCACCTCATCAGCATACGTCTTGACCGCGTGCAGTTGATTGTTCCAGAATTCTTGGATGGCTTGGCCAGGCAAAACAACAGGCGCTGTGTGCCGACCATTCAAATAATCAATTAGGTCGGCGCTGGATGCGTGGCTCGCAATACGAAGGAATACGTTGGCATCGACACCAATTGCGGTGCGTGTAAGCGGTACGCTTGACGACCGCCCCTGAACGGCTGCGATCACCGGGCTAACGACTTCTACTGATTTTCGGCGATCGAGAACTTCTTTTACTCGCGCAAATATTCTATCGGAGCTTGCAACGCTAAACATCAGATCCGTACCAGAGCTTTGCGGCACGCTCGGCTGCAACTTCGCCAAAGTGTTGAATGACTTCGGGGCGCCATTCGTGAACATCCAGGAAAGCAGTTAGGTCTTCTCCGTGTGCAGTGTCATTAATCATGCTGCTTTTGAACCCTTCCCAACTGCGAGTCGCATCATCAGGGCGTCGTTTCAAATCTGAAAGAAAAGTGTTTCCAATTGTCGCGGCCCAAAATGAACCTTCTTCTTCGGAAATTTCTCCCCAATGCTCCATGCCCTTTCTCTGCCAGATAAAATGGAGAATGCCTTGGTCAGAAGGGCAAATAGAATTCTCAATTAAAGAGCGCCGCACAAATGTAAGAGTACCCTTGTTGAAGGATCGGCGTGACAACTGGTTTACGAATTCATCCCGTGATGGATTTAAATCCCTAAGATCAGTTTGTAGGTGTCGCCAATTATTAGTTTCCGCAATCTTCTTTGCGACATCCCCCATGCGCCTTTCAACGTTACCCGTACCCAAGTTCCCAACCACAATTCTGCGTACTACCAAGCGCAACAAAAATTCCATGCCTGCATCACCGTCCTCCAATTCCTTCATTGCCAGCAGTATTGGGCGAACGGTCATCACGCCTAAATGGTTCAGCGAATCAAAAACGCGTAGCGCGAAGTCGGACGCTGGCCCGGAAGTCTCCGGCTCTATAATTTGCTGATATACTGGCAAAAACTTCTCAAGCTCCGCCATAAGCTGGTCTGGATTGGGGGGCGTTCGCCCCTGCACTAATTGCCGCTGCGCCAGAAACTTGAAAAGGTTCTTTGGCAATACGTGCCCGCATCCAACCGTGACAACGTGGCGGATATACTGGACGAATGTGTTATTAGATCCCTCGGGAGGAAAGACACGTGAAATCGATTGCCACTGTTGGTAACGGTCTTCTCGGTTTGGCGGCGAAGTTTGACTTAAGATATAATTTTTCAATAAATCCGCTGTAGTTAAGTCTCGACCACGTGTATTAATAACTTCAAAAACTTGATATGCGGTAGCGGCATCAGGGTGTACGAATACAGCAAAATAGACTTTCTTGTTTAGAAATTCTGTCCATTTTCCTAATCGTTTAAAGGGGTCACCCCTCAAATCATGTCGCAACGCGTTTCGGATGTAGTTAAAGGCTGCAATGAGTCGCTTTGATACCTCTCCATCCCCCACCCCATTTGGCGTGCCTTTGTTAATTAGTATTGCTTGAAATGTTTCATTGTCTACTGGGTCTGATAACTTGACCCTCGAGTGAGTTTCATCGGTGCTGTAGTCGATGGTTTGAAGAAACTCAGCTTGGATCCGCTCTGCCAGAGCAGCCCGCCCCCTATCAACTGCCTCAATATACAGGGCCATGGCGAGCAGCGTGAGGGTGATTATCCTCTGTTGACCGTCTACCACATGCCGGACATCTCCCTCATCGGTTAAGATAACTAAACCCAGAAAGTATGCGTCCTGCTCCAAACTACCGCTTAGATCACTCCAAAACTCCGACACCTCTTCATCCTGCCACGAGTACTCTCGTTGGTACTGAGGTATCAAAAATGTCGAGTCGGAGAATAGTGCACCAACAGTTTGGGCGGCGGCATTTAGCGGACTTTGCAATTTTTGCACCCTTTACAATCGTATCAGAGGCTCTTGGGCAAAAAGATCATCATGAATCTGACGATCGAAACCAGTCACCGCGGGCCATACAACTTGATGGTAGAATAGATGCTACTACCACCACAATCGAAAACGCCCGCCTGAAACAGGCGGGCGTTTTCAGTTCCGTCGGCAATGGGGCGCTTAAGCGTCCACTTCCGCTTCCAGCGCGTGCTCCTGGATGAAGTCTCTACGCGGCTCCACCACATCGCCCATCAGCTTGGAGAAGAGTTCGTCGGCCGTGTCGGCGTGGGTGACGGAGACTTGCAGGAGCGAGCGGGCGTTCGGGTCGAGCGTGGTTTCCCAGAGCTGGCCGGGATTCATTTCGCCGAGACCCTTATAGCGCTGGAATTTCATGCCCTTGGCGCCGGAGACGATGACTTCGTCGACCAGTTCGCGCGGTGAGTTGATGGTGACCGGGCCGGACTTCGGCACGAAGCTGGCCGGGCCAGAATAATCGCCGGCGATCGCCGTGGCGCGCTCATTGAGACGTTTGGCGTCCGGGCTGGCGCGCAGATTGCGGTCCAGCACCACGGTTTCCATCACGCCGCGCACTTCGCGTTCGAAGACCAGGCTGCCATCCTCCTCATCGAGGCGGCCAAGCCAGGTGTCCTCGCCTTCATCGGCGAAAGTGTTGAGGCGGGCGGCGGCTTCGCGGATCCCGTCTTCCGAGGGTTCCGGCACCAGCGCGCCGGCCAGCGCCGCCGCTTCCAGGGCGAAGCCCGGGGCGCGTGCGGTCATGCGGTCGATGGACAGCTTGACCTGACGGGCCGCAGCGACCCGTGTGGTCAGGTCCTGACCGGTGACGACTTCGCCGTCATGCAAGGTCAGATGCGCTTCCGACGCCCCCTCCTCGATCAGATAGGCGTCCATCTCGGCCTGGTCTTTCACATAGCGTTCGGACCGGCCCTTGGTGATTTTGTAGAGCGGCGGCTGGGCGATGTAGAGATAGCCCTTCTCGATCAGCTCCGGCATCTGGCGATAGAAGAAGGTCAGCAAAAGCGTGCGGATATGGGCGCCGTCGACATCGGCATCGGTCATGATGATGACCTTGTGATAGCGCAGCTTTTCGTAATTGATCTGGTCGCGGCCAATGCCGGTTCCCAGCGCCGTGATCAGCGTGCCGACCTGTTCCGAGCCGAGCATCTTGTCGAAACGGGCGCGCTCCACATTGAGGATCTTGCCGCGCAGCGGCAGCACGGCCTGGTTTTCCCGGTGACGTCCCTGCTTGGCAGAGCCGCCGGCTGAGTCACCCTCGACGATGAAAAGCTCGGACTTGGCCGGATCCTTCTCCTGGCAGTCTGCCAGCTTGCCGGGCAAAGACGAGATTTCCAGCGCCGACTTGCGGCGGGTCAGCTCGCGCGCCTTGCGGGCGGCTTCGCGAGCGGCGGCGGCCTCGATGATCTTGCCGACCACCATTTTCGCTTCGGTCGGATGTTCCTCGAACCATTCCGCCAACGCCTCGCCGACAGCGCCTTCAACGGCGGGGCGGACTTCCGACGAGACCAGCTTGTCCTTGGTCTGGGACGAGAATTTCGGGTCCGGCACTTTCACCGACAACACGCAGGTGAGGCCTTCGCGGGCATCATCGCCGGAGATCGAGACCTTGGCCTTCGAGGCCAGGCCGGAAGACGCCGCATAGGTGTTGATGATGCGGGTCAGCGCGCCGCGGAAACCGGCCAGATGAGTGCCGCCATCGCGCTGCGGGATGTTGTTGGTGAAGCAGAGGACATTCTCGTGATAGCTGTCATTCCACTCCAGCGCTGCTTCGACCGCGACGCCATCCTTCTCGCCGGTGATCAGGACCGGCGGGGTGAAGATCGGCGTCTTGTTGCGATCGAGGTGGGCGACGAAGGCCGCCACACCGCCATCATAGACCATCGTGTCGGAATAAAGCTCGGCCTCGCGCTCATCGCGCAGGGTGATCTTGACGCCGGAATTCAGGAAGGCGAGCTCGCGCAGGCGGTGCTGCAGCGTTTCGCGATTGAACTCGGTCATGGTGAAGGTTTCTTCCGACGGCATGAAGCGCACTTCCGTGCCCTTCTGGCCCGGCTCGGCATCGCCCATCACCTTGAGGTCTTCCTCGGCATCGCCGCGACGGAAGCGCATCCAGTGTTTCTTGCCATTGCGCCAGATGGTCAGGTCCATCCAGTCCGACAAGGCATTGACCACCGAGACGCCGACGCCGTGCAGACCGCCGGAGACCTTGTAGGAATTCTGGTCGAACTTACCGCCGGCGTGCAGCTGGGTCATGATGACCTGGGCCGCCGAAACGCCTTCTTCCTTGTGGATATCGGTCGGAATGCCGCGACCATCATCGCGCACAGAGGCCGACCCATCGGCATGCAGCGTCACCAGGACTTCCGAACAATGGCCGGCAAGGGCTTCATCGATCGCGTTATCGACGACCTCATAGACCATGTGATGAAGGCCGGATCCGTCATCGGTATCACCGATATACATGCCCGGGCGTTTGCGCACGGCGTCGAGGCCCTTGAGGACCTTGATCGACTCTGCGCCGTATTCCTGATTCGCTTGTTCCGTCATGGTTTTGTTGTACAGGTTTCGCGCGTCTGTGACCACTCGCGCGCACACGCGTACGCACGCGCGCACGCGTGAGTCACGGGGCGGGCTTTTCGACCGGAAGCGGGCCCGGTCGTGCGGTTGCACGACGCTTCAGCCAGCGCCGCCCGATCACCGCAATCAGGACCAGAAGCAGCACCGCTCCGCCGACCGCGATCCACGCCCGGATGCCGCCGCCCTCAAGCCCCTGGATTGCCGCGTGGCTGGCGAAGGCGATGAGCGCCATTTTCGGGACACTGCCCAGCGCCGTGCCGGCAATGAAGGCGCGAAACCGCATCGGCGTGCAGCCGGCGGCGATATTGATGACGATCGAAGGCAGGGTCGGCACCAAGCGGATCACCGCGCTGGCCCAGAAACCGTGCCGGGCCAGCTCGTCCATGACGATGGCCACGTCCGGCCCGGCATTGCGCGCCAGCCAGCCCGCCCCGGCCCGGCGTCCGATCAGGAAGCCGAGCGCGCAGGCCGCCACCTTGCCGGTCCAGCTGTAGACAAAGCCGGCCCAGGGGCCAAAGGCAGCCACCAGGGCCGCGATCAGCACCGCCTGCGGCGCCCCCAGCGTGATCAGGACCAGGAAGGCAAGAATGGCCAGCGGCGGCGCCCAGGGTTCGCGGCCGATCACCGCCAGCCCGTCCAGGGCCTGCCGGGTCACATCCTGGGGCAGGAACAGGGCGGCAAATCCACCAAGCGAGAACAGGACAACCAGGCCAAGCGCCATGACCGCCTTGCCGGGATGGCGGCGCAGGGTCGAAACCAGTTCGGCGCTGATCACGGCTGACCGTCCGCGGCGTCCGTCGCATGCATTGCCGCCCGGTAGAGGGTCAGGCTCATCGCGTCGCCATTGGAATAATTCTGGCCCTCGATCAGCGCCACGGCATCGAGGTTCAGCGCCAGCGCGGCGGCACGGGCCAGGAACGCGTCGGCCTCGCTGGCATCGATCAGAGCGAGAGAACACTCGGTCTCGGTGGCGAACTGGACGGCCGCATCGGCCGGGTCGGCGGCCAGAAGGGTGTCATAAGGGCCGTGGCGATAGACCAGGCTGGGCTCGCGGAAGGCCGACGTGATCAGCCGCGTGGTTTCGCAGCCGCCATGCGCGTCGACAGCGGCCACGATGCGCGGCGTCAGCCACAGCGTGTCGAGACGCGGCAGCGTGGCGCCGTAAACCGTCGTCACCGCCAACCCGCCAGCGACCAGACCCGCCACCAGCGCCATTGGCCGGCGCCCGATAACATGCAGCAGCAAGGCCGCCGCCGCGGCCAGGAAAATGACAACACCGGCCAGCACCAGCAAGGGCGACAAATGGCCCTCGGCCCAGTGCAGGCCTGCCGGCCCGAGCGCCGCGACCAGACCGCTGGCGGCCAGCCAGAGTGCGGCATACACGCCCGCACCGATCTTCACCCAGAGCGGCGCCTTGGCCTCGCCCGGCATGAAAATCGCCGCCACGGCGAGACAGGCCATCGCTGGATAAACCGGCATCACATAATGCGGCAGCTTGGTCGCGATCAGCTCATAGACGATCCAGGCCGGCACGATCCAGGCGATGAGGTAACGCGTCGCGGCATCGCGGCGATTGGCCCAGGCCCAGTATCCGGCGAATACAAAAAACAAGGACCCTGGCCAGAAGGTCAGCGAGAACAGGCCGAGATAATAGCCCGGCGGACCGGCATGCGATTGCTGGCTCTCGCCGACCTTGCCCATCAGGCTGTCGCCGATCGCCTCGGCATAAAAACCGCCCTCCGAGACGAGTCCGATAGCGACATACCAGGGCAGGGCGATGGCCAGGAAAAGCGGCACGCCCCACAGCGGTTTCAGGGCACCGAGCCAGGCGAACTTGCGGTCCCAGACCACCAGGGCGAGCAGGGCCAGCAGCACGAAGATCAGGATGATCGGCCCCTTGATCATCATCCCCGCCCCCAATGCCGACCAGAACAGGGCCGGACGCCACCAATGGCCTTGCGGTTTGAGATAGATCTGCATCAGGGCGAGGTGAGAGGCCGTGATGGTCGCCAGCAACATGGCGTCGGTCTTGGCAATGCGCGCCTCGAAGCCGCCCGCGAAACAGGTCGCCACCAGCAAGGCCGCGCCGAAACCGGCCATGCGTCCGTACAGGCCCGCCGCGATCCAGCCGGTCATCAGGACCGCTGCCAGAATGCCCAGAAAGGACGGAATGCGATGGGCCCAGATGGCGCGGTCATCGGCGGTGCCGGTCAGCGCGACCGAGATTGATTGCAGCCAGTAGATCCCGGCCGGCTGGAGATAGCGCTGTTCGTCCTGGAAGCGGATGTCGATGAAATCACCGCTCGCCAGCATCTGGCTGGTGGCGACCGCATAGCGCGACTCATCACGATCAACCGGCGGAATGGAGGAAATGCCCGGCAGCAGGACCAGAGCCGACAGGGCGATCAGGACCAGCCAGTCCTTCCAGCCCAGGCGACGGGCCGTATCGGTCACGACTGGCGCTCTTCAATCCGACCGGGCGCCTTGGTCCGGCGGACCAGCCAGATCACACCCATCGTGTCGAAAATACCAACGAAAGCGCGGCCGATATTGGTGTATTTCGATTGCCCGGCATGGCGGGCACGATGCTTGACCGGATGATTGATCAGCGGATGGCCATAGCGCTGGAAGAGAGCCGGCAGGAAACGGTGCATGCCTTCAAAACAGGGCAGCAACAGGAAGCTGTCGCGATGGAAGACCTTCACGCCACAGCCCGTATCCGGACAGTGATCGCCCAGCACCGTGGCGCGGAAACCATTGGCGATCCGGGTCGCGACCAGGCGCGAGACCGGGTCATTGCGGCGAACCCGCGTGCCGGCCACCAGTGGCAGATCGCTATCGTCCGCCCAGGCTTTTTCCAACATGTCCGGCAGATCGGCCGGATCATTCTGGCCATCACCGTCAAGCGTTGCGATCCAGGGCGCGCGGGCCGCCAATACGCCGGAGCGGACGGCCTGGGACTTGCCGCAACGCCTGTCATGGCGGACCAGGCGCACACGCTCGTCCTGATCGGCGATCGCCTGCAATATATCCGGTGTCGCATCGCTGGACCCGTCATCGACAAAGACGATCTCGAACGCTCCGGCGCGATCCATCTCGCGCAGGACTTCCTCGCACACGGCCGCAACATTCTCGGCCTCGTCGAGCACCGCAATCACGACAGAGGCGCGCAAATCCGTTGCGGCCCGCGCCGGCCGGCGGAAGTTGATGGTGGAAATGTCGCTCATGAAACAGCCCTGCTGATACGCGCCGGAGTGTGTGCCGCTTTGGCGCCGGTTTCAAATGCCAATGCACGCGCGCGCGGAACGCTTCGGACCCGGTCCTAGCGCAAAACCAGAAGCAGGGCGATGCCGGTCATGACACAGCCGGTGATGATGTCTGCGCCGCGCCGCACCTGCGGCGTCGACAACCAGTTTCGGGCACGGTGCGCCAAGCCGATATAGAAGCCCGCCGTCGGCACGGCCATCGCCAGCATGATCAAAAGCATCACCACATAGCTTACCGGCGTGATCGCCTCGATCGGGATGAAGGCCGGCACCAGGGTCAGGTAAAAGACAATCGGCTTGGGGTTGGACAGCGGCATGGCGACGCCGGCGAGAAAGGTCGTCGCCCAACCACTTTTTGACCCGACCTTGAAGACCGGCTTGGGTCGCGCCCCGGTCCAGGCACTCCAGAAGGCCTTGAAGGCCATCCAGCCGAGATAGGCCGCTCCGACAATTTTGGCGATGAGCCAGAAGGCGGTCAGCTGGGTGGCGATGGCTGACAGGCCGGTAACCGCCAAGGTGAACCAGAAAATATCACCCAACATGATGCCGGCGCCATACATGGCGGCATGCCAGGGACCGGTATCCAGCGTGCGGGCAATCATCGCCGCAATGCCCGGTCCGGGCGTGATGAACAACACCAGCAAGGCGCCGGCAAACAGGAACAGGGTCTGGACGGTCATCACGCCTCGCACACACTGGGTTGCCGCCGCTATAGCGTGTAAACGCCTGTCGCGTCGCGTCAGTCTGCAGTGACGAGATAGCCGTAGAGCGTGTCAGCGATGGCCGCGACGAAGCGCTCATCGCTCAGCGTCAGAACCACCGCCGCCCCTTCCTCGGGATAGAGGGCCCGTTCGATCGGCAGCGTGTTCATCAGATAGGTGAACATCTGGGCCGCCTCGTCAGGATCACGTCGCTTCACCTCATCCCGGAACAGGGCGATCAGCTGGTGCGCCGACTGGCGGGCCTGGTCGAGCAATTCCTCCCAGTCATCACCGATTAGGTCCGGGCGGAGGCGGGCATGGAGATGGGCGGCCCGGACCAGATAGCCGTGACGGACCAGGAATTGCCAGCCGACCGCGCAAGCCGTGTGCAGCGCCTGCCGCAACCCGGCGGCCGGGTCGACCTCGACGCGCCCGTCGCCCGCCATGAAGGCATCCAGGCGAGCACGGTAAAGCTCGAAGATCACCGGGATGAAGGCGTCCTTGTTCTCAAAGCGCCGATAGACCGCGCCGACCGACAGGCCGGCCGTCTCCGCCAATTCGGCTATCGTGATGTCGGCAAAGGGCTTTTCGCGCAGGCATGCATCAAGGGCCGCGACCAGCCGGTCACGGGTCTGACGCGATCTTTCCTGCCGGGCCGGCTTGGTGCCTTGACTCACATCGACTCCATCTCTAAATGTGAATGCGAATTCTCATTCTCGTTATCGACATTGATCGCATGCGACCCTTGGCAGGGTCAATCCACACAGAAAGGGCATCCCATGCAACCCCTGCTCGACCAACCTGCACTCCTCGGTGGACTGGCCGCCATCACCCTTGTCTTCGGCTTCATCGTGTACCGCGACCTGCGGCATCGTCTGCTCGGACCGGACGCACCGCGCAAGCCGGTCCAACGCCAGTATCGAGACACGTCGATCACGCTTTGGCTTCTGTGCATTATCTGCTTCATCTGTTGGATTTTGGCGGGGCAGCCCCTGTCAGCAATCGGCCTCCAGGCCACGTCAGGCTGGACCGGCTGGCTGGTCTGGGGCCTGGTCGCGGTGTCCATTGCATATGCACTGTACGCCCTGCTTGGCACCGCGCTTGACCGCGAGGCCCGCATCAAGCTGCGCCGCGATTTCTACACGGCCGACGGCTTCGACCTGATCCGACCTCGTACAGTCGGGGATCATGCGGGCTTTCAATTCCTGTCGCTGACCGCCGGGATCACGGAGGAAGTGATTTTCCGCGGCTTCCTGATCGCCACGCTGGCGCTGGTCATGCCGGTCTGGGCAGCCGCGCTCGCTTCGATGGCGGTCTTCATTCTGGCACATGCCTATCAGGGGCTGTCCGGCATGCTCCGCATCACCCCGATCACGCTGTTCATGACGGCCGTCGTGCTGATCGGCGGGTCGCTGTGGCCGGCAATGATCATTCACATCCTCGCCGACGCACTGGCCGGCGCGCTGGTGGCACTGGTTGATGCGCATGAGGACGCCGATGCCTGCGTCCCGACCAGTGAAGCAGAGGCACTCCCGGCCTAGGCCGGGCACACTTTGCCGCCACGAACCTCGTGATACTGGATGGCCGGACCGAACGGATCGAACAGGACCCGCTCGACACCGGTCAACCAGGCCTGCGAGCCGGATGCAAGGATTTCGGCGGCCAAGCCCTCGCGTCGGGTTGCGTCGAGATGGGCACAAGCCTCATCGAACAATAACAGGGGCGCGACGCCCCATTGCTGCCCGAGGGCCCGGGCCTGGGCGAGGGCCAGGGTGAGGATGAGGGCTTTTTGCTCACCGGTTGAACAATCACCCGCCGGCTGATCCTTGCCGCGATGACGCGCCAGCAGTTCGGTGCGGTGCGGACCACGCGTCAGGGTCCGTCCCGCCGCACCATCACGGCGACGCCCGTCCCGCAGGGCGAGCAGAAATCGATCTTCCGCCTCGGCCGCCGTGATGCCGTCAGCCAGATCCGCCTCAACGGCGCCGTCGAGCGCCAGGTCGGCTTGCGGAAACACGCCCTCCGGACGCCGGTCGATCTCGCCCTGCAGGCGGATCAGCGCATCCAGCCGGGCCGCCGCCATGGCAACACCATGTCCGGCCATCTCGACCTCGATCGCCCCCAGCCAGGCGGGGTCCTGGCCACCCTCGTCAAGCAGGCGTTGGCGCCGCACCCGGCTTTTTTCATAGGCCCCGGCCGCATCGCCATGCGCCGGATCGGCGGCGTGGACCAGACGGTCGAAGAATTTCAGCCGGTCAGCGCGCGGCCCGGCGAACAGGCGGTCCTGGGCCGGGGTCAGCCAGATCATCGGCAGCAGGCGCGCCAGAACATTCTGGGCCGCAGGCTCGCCATCGATCCGGGTCTCGCGCCGCGCCGAACCCCGCGCGCCGACACCCAGCCGATAACCACCTTCAAGCGTATCGGCTTCGGCAAAGACGGCCCATTCCGACGCCACCACGCCGTCCTGCTTGAGCGCGACCCCGTCGGCTCCGGCCGAACGCAGACCACGACCGGGCGCCAGGAAGGACAGGGCCTCGAGCAGATTGGTCTTGCCGGCCCCGTTCTCCCCGAACAGCGCTACCGGCGCGACGTCGAGATCGAGGTCGAGATCGGCATAACTGCGAAAATTGGTCAGCCGCAAACGACGAACCGCCGCAGGCGGAACCGGCGGCGGTGTCTCAGTCATCACGGTGCCAGCGTCGTCCGTCACACTCGCAACGGCATCAGCACATAAAGCGCATCCGGATCACCACTGTCGGTGACCAGGGCCGGTGAGGCGGCATCAGCGAAGTGGAAACGCGCTTCATCGCCTTCGATCTGCGAGGCGACATCCAGCATGTAACGGGCATTGAAGCCGATCGCGAAACCCTCATCGGAATAGGACACGGCGAGTTCTTCCTCGGCCTGACCGCTTTCCGGATTGTTGACCGCGAGGGTCAGCGCATCGGCACCGAGCGAGAGTTTCACCGAACGCGACTTCTCGACCGAGATTGTCGCAACACGATCCACCGCTTCGGCAAAGCGCTTGTTCTCGACCGACATCAATCGCGTATTGCCGCGCGGAATGACGCGCTCATAGTCGGGGAAGGCGCCATCGATCAGCTTGGAGGTCAGCACCGCCTTGCCGAGACGGAAACGGATCTTGCCCTCGGAGACCGACACCTCGACCTCGTCATCGGCATCCTCGAGCAGGCGCTTGACCTCCTGCACGGTTTTGCGCGGTACAATCACGCCCGGCATGCCGGTCGCACCGTCCGGCAGATCAACCTCGGCAAGGGCGAGGCGGACACCATCCGTGGCCACGGCGCGCAAGGTCTTGCGACCGTCCTGCTCGGCGGCGTGCAAATGGATGCCGTTGAGATAATAACGCGTCTCTTCGGTCGAGATCGCAAACCGCGTCTTGTCGATCAGGCGGGCCAACTCACGCGCCGGCACCTTGAAACGGTGCTCCAGGTCCTCGGTCGGCATTACGGGGAAATCACCGGGCGGCAGCGAGGGCAGCGAGAAGCTGGACCGACCGGCCTTCAGCGTCAGGCGCGGATCGCCACTCGTCATTTCCAGCGTCACATCGGCGCCGTCAGGGAGTTTGCGGGTGATGTCGTAGAGTGTATGGGCCGGCGCCGTGACCAGGCCTTCGCCATCGCAACTGGCATCAGTGGTCTCGAGGATCTCTATATCCAGATCGGTGGCCGCAAAGCTGGCCCCGTCGGGACCGGCCGAGATTAGCACATTCGACAGGATCGGGATGGTATTGCGCTTTTCGACTACCGCCTGAACATGGCCCAGTGCCTTGAGGAGCGTCGCGCGCTCGATCGTCAGCTTCATATCTCGCGTTCCGCTTTCAACGTCTTCTGCGTCAGCTTCCTGAATCTACGTCGAAGATCTTTGTCTGTCGTGACGGCACAAGGCGTGATCGGCCCGTGCCTTCGGGATGGGTCAGAGAGGATACATGAATTCGCGCAATCGCAAGAGGTTTATCCAGCGTTAACGCGAATTTCCGGGCCGGGGCGGCCCGTCTCAGCCCTGTAGCTCCCGGGTCAACGCATCGATCTCGTCGCCGACCGGGTCACCGGCATCAATCATCTGGCTCACTTTTGACACCGCATGGATCACCGTCGAATGATCCCGGCCACCAAAGCGGCGCCCGATATCCGGCAGCGATCGCGTCGTCAGCGTCTTGGCCAGATACATCGCGATATGGCGCGGACGGACGACCGACTGGGTCCGGCGCTTCGAGCAGATGTCGGCCGGCGTGATACCGAAATGGGTCGCCACGACTTTCTGGATCTCATCGACCGTCAGGCGACGCTCCGAGCTGAGCGACAATTCGCGCAGCGCCGTCGACACGACCTCCATCGTGACCGGTTGTCCGATCAGGGCCGTGCGGCAGATAACATTGTTGAGAACGCCTTCCATCTCGCGCGGGCTGGAGGTGATGCGGGCGGCCAGGAAGTCACGGACTGCCTCGGACACGTCAAACGTCGGGTAGTGACAGGTGGCCTGCGCGATCTTGCAATCGAGAATCTGGCGACGCAGGTCGAGATCGGGCTTGCCCAACGGGCAGGACAGACCGCCGGTGAGCAGGGAACGCAAACGCTCATCCTGCATCTGCAGCTCGGCCGGCGGCTTGTGCGAAGCCAGGACGACCTGCTTGTTCTCGGCCACCAGGGCGGCGATCGTGTGCAGGAACTCATCCTCGGTCTTGGGCTTGCCGGCGATGAAATGCACATCGTCGATCAGCAGGACATCGACGCCGCGCACCGTTTCCTTGAAAGAGATCGTGTCGCGGGCGCGCATCGCAGTGACAAAGCCCGAGAGAAATTCCTCAGCCGTCAGATAGAGCGCCTTGCGCGGCCGGGAATTGTTTTGAACCGCCGTCGCAACAGCATGCAGGAGATGGGTCTTGCCGACACCATAATCGCCATAGAAGAAAACCGGGTTGAAGGGCGGCGTCGCTGCACCGACCATGGTCCGTGCAGCGGCGGCGGCGACTTCATTGGCCGGACCGACGCGGAAACTGTCGAAGCTGAAGCGGGCATCGATCAGGGCCGTGTCACCGGAACCGGCGGGCGCGGCTGTCGCAACGGCCCGCACGGGCGCCGCCGACTGTCCGGACACGGACGAGCGCGAAGCGACCATTGGTTGCGGCTGATCCTCGCCTTCGGAGCGCAGGAGAATTTCGCGATGCGTGGTATCGAGTTCAGCCCAAAGCGCGCGAATTCGGGCACCCCAGTGATCTTCAACCCAATCCCGGTTGAAACTGCTCGGCGCGATGATGATAAGCGCGCCGGTCTCGGTCAGCCGGACCCGCAGACGCGCGATCTCCTGCGAATACAGGGCAGGTCCACACTCTTCACGCAAATGGGCGCGCACCCGGCGCCAGATCGCAGAAATCCCGCCTGCGTCCACCCCGTCAAGGGTGGCGGTTTTTGCCTCGGAAACAGCCAATTTGTTCAATGCCATCGTGGGTCACACTTTTGTTTTTCTCTCGCATTTGCGAAAGCTATGTGTTTGTAATTTTGGCAAAATCCCCCCGCTCGCAGCACTACACCCAGTCGTGCCGCTACCGGAAATTTTTCCGCATGGGAATAGTCGCCCTCAGGAGCCCAAAGGTTACTCCGAGGCCCGTTTCGGTCAACATGATTCAGCTTCCAAAATCCGAGATTCTTCGCTTGACACGGGAAATCCGTGATCGGATCGAAGCTTGGGCTTTATGACGGAATTGCGACAATGCAATTGGTCCTTTTTACTTACCTGACGTTACCCGAATTTGGGCCCCGGGACGACTCTTCCGCCGTTTGGCAACCCCTCCGTACGCAGATTAATTCATAAAGCGCAGCGATGCCGCGACTGCGAAAAAAAGGACACTCCGCCTACGCACGCGCACAAAAAAATACGCCCGAGGCGTGTGCCCCGGGCGTATCATTCATTCCGCATTGCCGATGCTTGTCGGATCAGGCCGACATCGACTTCACGCGGGCCGACAGGCGGGAGACTTTCCGCGAACCGGTATTCTTGTGGTAGATGCCCTTGCCGACAGCACGCATCAGCTCGGACTCAGCCTCGACCAGTGCGGTCTTGGCGGCAGCCTGGTCGCCAGCGGTGATCGCCATCTCGACCTTTTTGACAAAGGTCCGGACACGCGAACGACGCGCCTTGTTGACGGCCGTCCGGCGAGCGATCTTGCGGACCATTTTCTTGGCCGAGTTGGTGTTGGCCATGGATGTAAACCTCTTCATGCGGCCGGGACGATGTTCCCGGCGAAATCCGTGAGCGGCGGCGTATAGGCCCTTGCGGGCGGGGCGTCAACCGCCCTTTGTCTCTTGCCGCCTAGCGATGCTTGAAATGAGCAGCCCGTTTTTCGGCGAAGGCAGCCATGCCTTCTTTCTGATCTTCCAGCGCGAATTGCGACATGAACACCCGGCGCTCGAAACGAACCCCTTCGGTCAGGCCGATCTCGAAGGAGCGATTGACCGCCTCCTTCGTCATCATGGCAACCGGCAATGACTTGGAAGCAATGGCTTCAGCCGCTTCCATCACCACGTCCATGAAATCATCTGCCGGCACGACGCGGGAGACCAGACCGGCCCGCTCCGCCTCTTCGGCATCCATCATCCGGCCGGTCAGGCACATGTCCATGGCCTTGGCCTTGCCGACGGCGCGCGGCAGCCGCTGCGTGCCACCGGACCCTGGCATGACGCCGAGATTGATCTCGGGCTGACCGAATTTCGCCGTCGCGGAGGCGATGATGAAATCGCACATCATCGCGATCTCGCAGCCGCCACCGAGCGCATAACCTGAAACAGCCGCGATGATCGGCTTGCGGAAACGGGCCACAGCCTCCCAGGTCTCCGCGAACGGATCCTTGTTGTAGAGGCCGACCATGTCGCGCGACTGCAATTCCTTGATATCGGCGCCGGCGGCGAAGGCTTTCTTCGACCCGGTCAACACGACACAACCGATATCATCATCGGCCTCGCAGGCAGCCAGCGCCGCGGCCAGTTCCGTGGTCAGCTCGTCGCACAGCGCATTGAGCGCCTCGGGGCGGTTGAGCGTGATCACACCCACTCGGCCCTCGGTTTTGTACTGGATCGTCTTGTAGCCCATTTCGGCGCTCCATCTGACGGCGCGGATGTCCCGCACGGGTAAAGCCGCGCCGCTATAACGCAGAGCGAAGCCAGCGTCGATACCGGGTGACCCGTTCGAGTCACCCGGCCCGGTCGGACCCTATTGGCGCGAGACTTCGAAACCCGCTTCGCGCAGGAGCTGAATGACGCCGTGCTCGCCCGGCAGATGCGCGGCACCGACGGCGATGAAGACAGTCCCTTCGCCATCCATGATCTCAGCGATCTGGGGGATCCAGTTCTCGTTCCGGCCAACGATCATGACCTGGTAGGCCTCCGGCGCCTCGTCACGCATCGATGTATTGATCTCGCGATCAAGCACGTCCATGTCGCCCATGGCCCAAGCGGTTACCAGGAGTTCCAGCATTTGCGGCAATTCCGCGAGGTCTTCCAGACCTTGCTCGAAGGCCTGGGCCTGGACATCGTCCGGCATGCCGGCAAGGAAGCCGATCTGCTCGGCCGGCGTTTCAAAATACCCCATTTGTGTAGACGTGCCCTGAACCTGCGCCAACAGCCGGGTCTCGGCGCCGGAATTGGGGTCCAGCCCCAACGCCTGCATCTGCCCCACCGCCAGCATGACCTGGGCGAGCCAGGGCCGCATGGGCTCCAGCATGGCCGGTGCGAAGCCAATCGTCGGCGCCAACTCGGCAAGTGCCGCATTGGCGGACTCGGACAATTGCGAGGACAGGGTCACGCCCTGCGGATTGAGGCCGTGCTGCATCACCAATTGCTGCAACAGGGCCTGGCTCTCGGCCGAGTGCACATCGGCTTCAAGATAAAGCGTATCGGCGCTGGCCAGCAGGTCGCGGATCTCCGGCGTCAACCACTCCAGGCTTGGCGGCAGAATGTGGAACGTGCCGAACACATAAACATCGGAATCCGCATCGGAGAGGTGCCAGATCGCCGGATCAGCCTCGATCTGCGAATAATCAGCCTGTTGGGCCTGGGCGGCCGGCGCAAGCAGGGCACCGCCAGCCAGGAGGGCTGCGGACAGGGTTGCGGACGCCAGCTGGCGAATGCGGGAAGTCGGAAGCATGGAAGGCCTCTTGGCTGTGAAAGACTGCATGGATTCATCTTAGCGGCGGCAGGTGGCGGACATAGCGGGAAATCCGGCAGCACGGTCCCGCTGGCAATCACTCAGCGCTGACAGGTGCTGCAGAACCAAGTCGAACGACCAGCCTGCACAATACGTTGCACGGCGCCAGCGCAGCCGGTCGTGGGACAGGGCGCATCAAGCCGGTCATAGACACGAAACCGGTGCTGGAAATAGCCCAGCGCACCGTCGGTCGCCGCGAAATCCTTGAGCGATGAGCCGCCGGCGTCTATCGCTTCGACAATGACCGCCCGCACCGCCACCGCCAGCCGCTCGGCGCGGATCCCGGCAATGCTGGCGGCCTGTCGCCGTGGACTGATGCCGGACCGGTGCAGGGCTTCACAGACATAGATATTGCCCAGACCGGCCACGATCGACTGGTCAAGCAGGGCAGTCTTGATGGGGGTGCGCCGGCCGGCCAGTGCTGCCGCCAGATAGGGACCGGAAAACTGATTGCCGTGCGGCTCCGGACCGAGCGCACCCAAGACCTTGTGCGTCGCCTCGGCCTCGGTTGCGAACAGGTCCATATAGCCGAACCGCCTCGGGTCATTATAGCGCACGGTGACACCGCCCTCGGCCTCGATCACGACATGATCATGCCGAGGGTCGGCGGGCGCCGCGTGGACGAAACCGCCCGGTTGCGCCGCCCCATCCCCCGCCGCCTCGATCGAGAACCGTCCCGACATGCCCAGATGGCCGATCAGCGTCTCGCCGCTGTCGAGGCGCAACAGGAGATATTTGGCACGCCGGTCGATGCGCTCGACCCGGCTTCCGGTCAATCGCTCGGCAAAACGCTCCGGGAAGGGAAAGCGCAGATTGGGTCGATTGAGTGTGACCGCATCAATGCGGCGCCCCTCAAGGGCGGGGATCAGACCCTTTCGGACCGTTTCGACTTCAGGCAATTCAGGCATTGTTTGTGTGAATTATCTTTGCGGTCACGCGGTTGCCCCGCCCTTTGCGGGAATGATGGCACCAAGCCTACACGTTTGACCACAGGCATGCCGACCTGTCAGCCAAAATGGGGTGCGGCCCGCTCCATGCGACACTAAGGACCGCCCTCGCGGCTTTGCCGCCGGGCGGTCGGTGGCTATGTTGCCGGGCATGAGCTCGACCCAAGACAAGCACGCCGCAACCCGGCCCGCCGACGAAACCGTGTCCTTCGGCTTCACTGATGTGGCCCGCGAGGAAAAAGCCTCGCTGGTGCGCGGCGTGTTTGATCGTTCGGCGCGGCGCTATGACCTGATGAATGACCTGATGTCGCTGGGCATCCACCGGGTCTGGAAAGACATGGTGATGACGCGCGCCAATCCGCAGCCGGGCGAACTGCACATTGATGTCGCCGGCGGCACCGGCGATCTGGCCCGCAGCTTCCTGGCCAAGGCTGACGCTGTCGCGGAACGCCGGGGTAGTGATCGCAAGGCAAAAGCGATCGTGCTCGACATCAACGAACAAATGCTGCGCGCCGGCATGAAGCGCGGGCTGAAACCGCATGAGGACGGCCGCATCGACTGGGTGACCGGCAATGCCGAATGCCTGCCCCTGCCGGATCGCACCGCGCATTGCGTGACCATTTCGACCGGTATCCGCAATGTCACCGACCGCGCTTCAGCGCTGAAGGAAATGCGCCGCGTGCTCAAGCCGGGCGGGCGCTTCCTCTGTCTTGAATTCACCCGTCCGACCAGCCGGGCCTGGGAGAAGATCTATGACGCCTGGTCCTTCAACGTCATGCCGGAGCTCGGCCATTACGTCGCCAAGGATCGCGACAGCTATCAATACCTGGTCGAGTCAATCCGGCGCTTCCCCAACCAGGATGATTTCGCCGACGAATTGCGCACGGCCGGCTTCCGCAATGTCAGCTACACCAATTTCTCCGGCGGCATTGCCGCCCTGCATGTCGGCTGGGCCTGAGGCGGAGATGCAGGCGCGACCACATGGCGCGCTCGCCAACCCCTCCCTCGCGCACTAGACACAACTGATGTTCGCCACACTCACCTCCCTTGCCCGCCTGATGCGCGCCGGCCTGACCCTGGCCCGGCATGACGCCATCCTGCCGGCGGAATACCAGTCGCTCTACCCGGCGCCGGCGCGCTGGCTGGGCGCGACCCTGCGCATCTTCCGCCGCCGTGACCTGGCCGAGAACCCCGGTGAACGCCTGGCCCGGGCGCTCGAGAAGCTGGGTCCGTCCTATGTGAAATTCGGCCAGATCCTGGCGACCCGCGGCGACGTGATCGGCGAGCGCTTTGCCCGCGGCCTGTCGCGCCTGCAGGATCGCATGCCGGCCTTTGACGATGCCGAGGCGCGCGCGGTCGTCGCCGCCGACCTAGGACAACCCGTCGACACGCTGTTCAGTGAATTCGGCCCGCCGATCGCAGCCGCCTCGATTGCCCAGGTCCACAATGCCGTGACGCCGGATGGCGCTGTCGTCGCCGTCAAGATATTGCGGCCGGACATCGAGCGCCGGATCGCGCGCGACATCCGCACGCTCAGCCTCGGCGCCGCCCTCGCCGAGCGTTTCGCACCGGCCAGCCGCCGGCTCGAACCGCGCAAATTCGTCGAGACCGTGTCGCGCTCACTGACGGTCGAGACCGATCTGCGCCTGGAAGCGGCGGCTGCCTCCGAGCTGGGCGAAGCCGCAGCGGTGGCCGAGGGCTATCACATCCCGACGGTCGACTGGACCCGCTCGACGCGGCGCGTCCTGACCACGCAATGGATTGACGGCATTCCGCTCTCCGACATGGATGCAATCGAGGCAAGCGGCATCGACCGGCCGGCCCTGGCAACCCGGCTGACCCGCGCCTTCCTGTCGACGGCCCTCGATCGCGGCGTCTTTCACGCCGACATGCACGGCGGCAATCTGTTTGCCCGGACTGACGACACGGTCTGGGCCGTGGATTTCGGCATCATGGGCCGGATCGGCCGTGCCGAGCGTCGTTTCCTGGCGCTCATCCTGCACGGCTTCCTGACCCGCGACTACATGGCCGCCGCGCGCGCCCATTTCGCCGCCGGCTATGTCCCTGCCCGGCATTCGGTCGAGGATTTCGCCAGCGCCCTGCGGGCGGTCGGCGAACCGATTTTCGGCAAGACCGCCGACCAGGTGCCGATGTCACGCGTGCTGCTGCAATTGTTCGAGATCACCGACCTGTTCGACATGCGGCTGCGCCCGGAACTCGTGATGCTGCAAAAGACCATGGTCCAGTGCGAGGGCGTGTCACGGCAACTCGATGCCCAGCACGACATGTGGGGCGCAGCGGCGCCCGTTGTCGAAGCCTGGATGAAGCGCGAACTGGGCCCTGAAGGCCGTATCCGCGACCTCGGCGAAGACCTCACGCGCCTGCATGACGCCATGCGTCGCCTGCCCGACGCGATTGATGACTGGGCCGAGGTTGGCGCCCAGCTCAAGGCCGGCAAATTGTCACTCGGCGGCGGCCCGAAACTCCGCCCCTGGTTCCTGCGCCTGGCCTGGCTGGCGGGCGCGGCCGCCCTTGGCGCGGCGACGATGCTGGCATTTAGCTAAAATCTCGGCGCGATTTACACAAAATCGAAAGAAACGCATGCATTTATTCCCTGCATGGCAAGGGATTTCATTATGAACGACGAGGCACGCAGCCTGCAGCGCGAGTTTTTTCGCATCGACGAAGATGTGATTGACCGGGTGCAGCATCTGAAATCGCGCCTGATGAAGTATGCGGATGAGGCGCTTGAAACGGTCTTCGATCATCTGGTCGGCAATCCGGATGTCGCCCACTATTTCGAGATCACCGACAACATCACTTATCTGCGCGCCGGCATGCTGGCCCATTGCGACGAGCTGTTCTCAGCCCGGTTCGACGAGCACTACTACGAGTCCACCGAAGGCATGGGCGCACGTCACGCCAAGCTGGAATTCCCGGCCCACGTCTACACGGCGGCCTATTCCAACATGTTCGCGCGCATCGTCGAGCTCGCCATGGCCGACCGCCGCAGCTTCAAGACCGACGACATCACGGCACTGTCGCGGATCACCCATTATGATGTCGAACTGTCGATGGGCGCCTTCTACCAGCACATAATGGAAAAGCGCGCCGCGCTGTCTTCCGACGCCCAGAAAATCCGCCATCTGGTCGATTGAGTTTCCCCCCGCTTGGTAGGTCCAGGCCGCGACCGTCAGACCGAGTGGGAGACCCGCGCGGTCTCCGGTCAGGCTCGGAGTGATCTGAGCGCCGCGCGCAGGGCTGTCCATAAATCGCTTGTCAGCCAGCAGGCCGTCTCCGCTTCTTCAGCTCAAGGGTGAAACCGCGAAGTGGCGCGGGGGCGTGTGTCCCCTTTTCTCCGACTGAACTGACCCTCGCCCCCTGAAACCCTTGGGAAATCCCCGCTGACGGTTTACCTGTACGGGACCATCAGCGGAGACGTCACGTGGCCGACAAGTCCATACTCCTGATCATTGGCGGCGGGATCGCGGCCTACAAGGCGCTGGAGCTGATCCGGACGCTGAAAAAGCGCGGCATTG
Organism: Maricaulis maris; assembly: GCF_003634045.1. Classification (GTDB taxonomy): domain Bacteria; phylum Pseudomonadota; class Alphaproteobacteria; order Caulobacterales; family Maricaulaceae; genus Maricaulis; species Maricaulis maris. Next base: position 4,970 of record NZ_RBIM01000009.1, on the reverse strand, counting down.
CCAGTCGCTGCATCCTGACCCGCGCCGGCAGCGAATTCGTGACACCGCTCTCGGTCTCCGCCCTGTCCGGTGACAAGGTCTATGGCGAGCTGTTCAACCTCACCGACGAAGCCGAGATGGGCCATATCGAGCTGTCTCGTTCGGCTGGTCTTGTCGTGGTCGCGCCGGCCACCGCCGACTTGATGGCCAAGGCCGCAACCGGCCTGGCCAATGATCTCGCCTCGACGACCCTGCTGGCCACCGACAAGCCGGTGCTGATGGCGCCAGCGATGAATGTGCGCATGTGGGAGCATCCGGCGACCCAGCGCAATCTGGCAACGCTCAAGGGCGATGGCGTGCATTTCGTCGGCCCGGATGAAGGCGATATGGCGTGTGGTGAATTCGGACCGGGCCGCCTGGCCGAACCCGATGCGATTGCCGATGCCGTTGTGAGCCTCTTGAATGCCTGACACGCTGAAGGGTCGCCACGTCCTGGTCACCGCCGGACCGACGCGTGAACCGATCGACCCGGTCCGCTTCATCTCCAACCATTCCTCGGGCAAGCAAGGCTATGCCATCGCGGCGGCCTGCGCCGCGCTGGGTGCTCGCGTGACACTGGTCGCCGGACCGACCGCGCTGGACGACCCTGACGGTGTCGAGACCGTCCATATTGAGACCGCGCGCGACATGCTGGCCGCCGTCGAACAGGCCCTGCCCGCTGATGTCTTTATCGCCGTCGCCGCCGTCGCCGACTGGCGCCCGGCGCAGCCGTCTGACAGGAAGCTCAAGCTCGACAAGGCCAGCTTCTCCAGCCTGCCGCTGGTCGAGAATCCGGACATTCTCAAGACCATCTCACAGATGAATGCGGGCCGCCCCGGCCTGGTCATCGGTTTTGCCGCCGAGACCCATGATGTCGAAGCCCTCGCCATCGCCAAGCGCGCCCGCAAGGGCTGCGACTGGATCGTTGCCAATGACGTGTCGGGTGATGTGATGGGCGGGGCCGAGAATGCCGTCCTGCTGGTCACCAGGGTGGGCAGCGAAGCCTGGGAACGGGCCGAGAAATCGAAGATCGCTGGCCTTCTGGCCGCTCGGATCGCCTCGGCGCTCTAGCCTCTGGCCAAATCAGCCGGGCTTGGCTTTGATGCGTCCCATCACTCGCCAGCCAGGATAGCGCCATGTCGACCGTGCCCGTGAAGATCAAACCGCTCGATCATTATGAGGGTCTGGCCCTGCCGGCCTACGAAACGCCCCAGTCAGCCGGCATGGATTTGCGCGCAGCCGTCCCGACCAACGAGCCCGTCTCCATCCCGCCCGGCGAATGGCGCCTGATCCCGGTCGGGATCGCGATTGCGTTGCCAGCTGGCTATGAAGCGCAAGTCCGACCCCGCTCGGGCCTTGCGGCCAAGCACGGGATTTCCTGCGTCAACACGCCTGGAACGGTGGATGCGGACTATCGCGGCGAGATCCGGGTCAATCTGATCAATCACGGCAAGGCCAATTTCGTCGTCAATCGCGGCGACCGCATCGCCCAGATGATCATCGCTCCGGTCACCCAGGCCGTCTGGGAGGTCGCCGACACGCTGGACGAGACGACACGCGGGACCGGCGGTTTCGGCTCGACCGGCACGAAATAGCCGGTTCGACTGACACATTCGTCACTGGCACTTGGCCGCCGCCTCCCTACATTGGCCGCAAACGGAGATTTGACATGACCGACACACCCGGCCGCGGCCGCATCTATGCCTCCATCGCTGACACGGTGGGCAATACACCGCTGGTCGAGCTGAAAAAGCTTGCCGACGCGCATGGCGCCAAGGCGCGCATCCTGGCCAAGCTGGAATTCTTCAACCCGCTGGCCTCGGTGAAGGACCGGATCGGCGTGGCGATGATCGATGCGTTGGAAGCCGCCGGCAAGCTGGGCGAGGGCGCCGTGATGGTCGAGCCGACCTCGGGCAATACCGGCATCGGCCTGGCTTTTGTCGCCGCCGCGCGCGGCCACCGCCTGATCCTGACCATGCCGGAGAGCATGTCGATCGAGCGCCGCAAACTCCTCAAGCATCTCGGCGCCGAGCTCGTCCTGACCGAAGCCGCCAAGGGCATGAAGGGCGCCATCGCAAAGGCCCAGGAAATCATCGACGAAACGCCGGGCGCGGTGATGCCGAGCCAGTTCGCCAATCCCGCCAATCCGGAAATCCACCGCAAGACCACGGCGCTGGAAATCTGGAATGATACCGCCGGCGAGGCCGATGTGCTGATCTCCGGCGTCGGCACGGGCGGTACGCTGACCGGTGTTGCCTCGGTGCTGAAAGAGAAAAAGCCCGGCTTCCACGTCGTCGCCGTCGAGCCAACCGACAGCCCCATCCTGTCTGGTGGCGCGCCGCGCCCGCACAAGATCCAGGGCATTGGCGCCGGTTTCGTGCCGGACATTCTCGACACCGGCCTGATCGATGAAGTGGTCACCGTGTCGAACGACGATGCCTTTGCCATGGCACGCGAAGTCGCCAAGCTGGAAGGCGTCCCGGGCGGCATCTCCTCGGGCGCCGCGCTGAAAGCTGCCCTCGAGGTCGCCAAGCGCGATGACATGGCGGGCAAGACCATCGTGGTGATCCTGGCGAGCTTTGCCGAGCGCTATCTGTCGACGGCGCTGTTTGAGGTGTAAACCGTCGACCAAACGGAGCGAATAAGTAGACCAGACCAAGACGTATGGGTTTGGGCTAGATCTGGCCTGCGTTGACCGCAGCGCCCTGAGCGCAGGAACGGCTTATCCAGTCTAGAATGAGTTATTGAACGCGGTGATCAAGCCGCTTATGTTCGTGCGAAATTTTTTGGAACATCTTTATTCTTAAGGCTAATTCCCTAATGTCGAGCACGAAATCCCACTACATCGCGCCTCTGGACGGGTTACGTGCCATCGCGGTGGTCGGCGTGCTCGTTTTTCACCTCAATCACATTGCGTTGCCGGGCGGTTTTGTCGGCGTCGATGTGTTTTTTGTCATCTCTGGGTATATTATTTCCCGGATCATATTTGAATCTTCCGAAAAGAACCGGTTTTCATTTTTTGAATTTTACACTCGCCGCCTAGCAAGGCTCTTTCCGGCGCTTGCGGTTGTGATTTCTATTTCTTTACTGGCGTCAATGTTTATCGTCGGAAGCAGCCGCTTGATGGATTTTTCTCAAACGGGTCTATACGCGATCATATCCGCGTCGAATATATTCTTCTGGCTGAACTCCGGTTATTTCGAAGACACCTCGCAAACCAATATTTTTCTGCATACGTGGTCGCTGGGCGTCGAAGAACAGTTCTACCTGTTTTGGCCGATATTGTTGAGCGCGTTGTTTAGCCTGAGCGACCGGTCGCGCGTCATAGTTTTTGCAGCCATCTTTGTTGTGGGTGCGATCTCATCCTGGATCGTTCTGCAAAATAACCCCTCGGCAATGTTCTACCTTGCTCCTACTCGGGCCTTTCAGTTTGCGCTCGGAGCTGGGGTTGCGGCGTTTCACAGGCTGCCCAACTGGCAAACTTGGTCCGCCAAGCCCGTGTTCGGCTCGGCGCTCACCGTTTCGGGGCTTGTCGGTATTGGCATCGCCTTTTTTCTTGCCGATGGCCAGCAATACAATTTCGCTGTCGCTGCGCTGCTTCCGACGATCGGCACATTTGCGATCCTGCTTGCAGTTCAAAGCAAGCTCTCCGTGAGAATTCTCGGAAATGCGCCAATGACCTATGTCGGCATGCGCGCCTACTCGCTCTACCTGGTGCATTGGCCGATCATTGTTCTCACCCGGCTATTATACGGCGCCGAGTTCTCACCCACTCAGTACATTGTTCTTTTAGCCGCGATCTTCATCTCGGCAGAACTTCTGCACCGATTCATTGAAACACCCCTTCGCTTTCAGGCCACAGAACCCGGCGAACAGAAAGCTCGCAAGGCAGCCGTGGTGGCAGGACTATGTATTGCGAGTTTAGTAGGCGCGGCGCACCTCTGGGCCCTGAATGGCCGGAATCATCCCGTCGCGGCTGAAGATGCGGTGGATGCTGAAGAAAATTTTGCCGCGACAACGGCAGCCGCAACTGCGATGCAGGCGGAAAGCTCGTCGGAATCCCAGCATCTGCAAGCCTTGCTTGAGCGCCACGGATCGGTCCCGCGGCGGATCAGCCAGCTCTGGGCTCAGTGGTCGCGGTACGACGAGGCGCTCGGCCGCTGCCAAATTTCCGGTCGGGCACCGATAGACGAACTTGATTGGTCTTCTTGTCTGCCGGAGACAGCACCACCCGCAATCGTCGTTGTCGGCGACAGTGTTGGACGGGAAGCTTACGCCGCGACCCGCTCGATCATACCGGATGTCGCTGTTGGAATGGCCAGCCAAGCCGGTTGCGTGCCGATATATCCGACACCTCCATCGTATGAGCCACGTGGATGCCGGGAGTTTAATCAACGAAGGTTTGAAGCGTTGTCGAACCCGGCAGTGTCGACCGTTGTACTGACTGGGAATTGGGATAATAGCGATTTCGATGAGATCTCCTCGACTGCCCAATACCTGCTGGACCAGGGTAAATCGGTGGTCATTGTTGGGCCGCGACCGGCGTTCAGTGAAAATACGGTGACTTTGCTGGAGAGCCCACGGGGTGCCGAGCTGGCTCATGAACTGAACGACTACTTGAACTATGACTTTTTCGAATTGGAGTCAGACCTGATGAATTGGGCTGCCGCCCCCGACCGCGAGGGCGTTACAGTTTGGGCGATTTCCGATGTGATTTGTCCCGGTGGCCGCTGTAGCGCCTTTTCAAGGGAAGGCGAGCTCGTCTACCTGGACCAGGTCCATTTAACGCTTGACACTGCGCGCAGAATGGCGACCTCGCAGCACGCTCCTCGCATGGAGTAGAGGCCGCGGGCTGGTCTAGGTCGTGGGCTCATAAGTTCTGATCCAGAGACGCGCTGAGGCGAGAGCGACGGCAGCGAGGAAGTTTCTGGCGAGCTTGTCGAAGCGGGTGG
>NZ_RBIM01000008.1 GCF_003634045.1 Maricaulis maris | reverse complement strand
TGCTCGGCTTTATCCGACATGCGCGTGATCTAGGTTTTACCGTCGAAGCCATTCGAGACCTGATCGATCTTCAGGAGAACCCTGGCACAGATTGTACCAAGGCGGACGAACTTGCGCGGCACCATCTAGTTGAAACGCAAAAACGCATCGAGCAGCTTCGTGTGCTCGAAAGCGAACTTATGCGCATGATCGACGGCTGCGCCGGTGGCAAGGTCGGCTCCTGTGAAATCGTCACAAGCCTCTTCGACCACTCCAAGTGCTTATCGGATCACAAATCAAAGGCTCTCAAAGAGCAATAGTTGACTACTGCTCGTCGTCTTCCAAATTCTGCGACCCTTTCGTCCACGCGAGGAGTAACAACGCGACGCCTACAAATATAAAGACATCGGCCAAATTGAACGTGGGCCAGCGAAGCGCTCGCCATCCAAAGTCCAAATAGTCTGTGACGGCTCCATCTCCGAGCCTATCGATCGCGTTGGCCAATCCGCCCGCGGCAAACAGGACACCGGCGACATTAATGCACTTCGATTTCTGCTGCGCAGTCCAGATCAAGACCGCTACGACCAAGATCAAAGCCACGATTGCAAGCAGATAGGGCATCAGCCAGTGTCCGTTATCGAGCATCCCGAAGCTTACGCCTCGATTGTGGTTCAGCGTAAGCCTAAACCCGGGGAATATGGAAGTCGCGCCCTCCCAAACGGCCAGCTTACTTTCAAGCACCTGTTTTGTGATCAACTCCATACCGACCAAGACCGATATCGCCGTTAGTTGCGCGATGCTCACCGCTCGAGATATCTTCGAAAACCTACTGCTCAAAGCAGCTTGCTTCGCTAAGTACCGATCAACACGCACAAAGAAATTGGCCATAGCGTTCACCGGGACAAATGCTCAGACAGCCGCGGCATCTGCCGCCACAGACAGACAAATTGCATTAGATTGATCACACTTCATCAATCGCATGAACTAGCAAATCACGAACTTCGATGGCCAAACGCGTAAGGTCGTCATTCTCAGTCGCGAGCATCGACGCTACCGGGTCGATAGCGCTTACCTCGATGCCGTTTTCCACCTCCCGCAGGATTACGTTGCATGGCAGCATCGCTCCAATCCGAGGCTCAAGCTCTATGGCTCTATGCGCCATTGTGGGATTGCACGCTCCGAGAATGCGATACGCTTGAAGATCAACATCGATTTTCGCCTTCATCGTGGCTTTCACATCAATTTCCGTAAGGACACCAAAACCAGCTTCAGCGAGTGAACGTCGCGTGCGCTCCTCAATCTCAGCCATATTAGCATTTTCGAACAAACGATTGTGAGTGTAGGGCATAACTTTCCTCGTGCACTTGTGGCCACTATCCTAGCCTCAAAACTTCGGCTCTGGGCTTTTCTCAATTGGGCTGGGTCTCGACAGTAAAGTCTCTAGTGGCTGTAGCATCAAGATCTGTTTCAGCACCACTCGAGTATCCGCTCTAATCTATGGGCTATTGATGGCTTTTAGCGAGCTCGAGCACGCGAGACCAAAAGACTGGCCATTGATTAGTCAGGCGCGTTCGCGAGGGAAGGGGATGTCTGGTATGATCTGGCGAGCACAACAAGCCCACCGGTCGCCGACAAAACAGAGCCCACAACTACCGCAAGATTGACCGTCAGAACCGCGCCAGGTTGCTCAAATGCTAGCCCGGCCACAAACAGGCTCATCGTAAAGCCCACACCCGAAAGTAGGGCTGCACCATAGAGGTGCCCCCAGCTGACCTCTATTGGCCTAGCGCCAATCCTGAGGACAACGGCGAGGCCCACACCCAACATGACACCTACCTGTTTACCAACGAAAAGGCCAAGGATGATGCCGAGACCCAACGGGCCGAAGAATGTCTCGAAGTCGACGCCGCCCAGGTCGATTCCAGCGTTAAAGAATGCGAACAACGGAACGATTAGGAGAGCAACCCAGGGGCTGAGATCATGCTCAATTTTATGGAGGAACTCTCTGCCAGAGACGCGCATCGGGATGCACCACGCAATAATCACTCCGGCAAGCGTCGAATGAACGCCCGACTCCAATACTGAGACCCAAACGAATACGCCAACGAGGACGTAGGCTGTGAGACTTGCAACACGTAGTCGATTAAGCACAATGAGTGCCAACGTGCCCAACGCCGCCATCAGCAGCGATGGCAAACTCAGGCCCTCCGAATAGGCGAGCGCAATAATCACCAACGTGCCGAAATCATCGAATATCGCTAGCGCAGTTAGGAATACTTTCAGCGCGATAGGCACGCGTGACCCGAGCATCGCCAACAGCGCAAGAGCGAGCACGATATCGGTGGCAGCGGGCACGGCCCAACCGCGCACGTACTCCTCACTTCCGTTGTTGAACGCAAGAAAGATCGCAGCCGGAACCAGCATCCCCCCAAGAGCGGCGAACGCCGGCAGTGCGATCTGTTTTGGCGAGGACAGTTGGCCTTCGAACACCTCCCGCTTGATCTCCAATCCGATCAAAAAGAAGAAGACGATCATCAGGCCTTCGTTGATCCACAAAATTAGCGGCTTTGCGAGCTCAAACGAACCGATCGATATTGCAGCCGGAGCATGGTGGATGGCCTCATAGCTATCTGCAAATGGCGAGTTCACCCAGAAAAAGGCGACGAGCATCGACACCAATAGGACCAGTCCGGCTATTGCCGGAGACCGCAGCACGCGTTCAAGCCCAGTCTGGTTGGCCGGTGAACATTCCGTTGAATTTTTGGTCATACATCACCTTCGTTTCCAGACGGACCACGCCGCTGGGATGCGCACGCAGATCGAAACTCTGAAAACGTGGAAGCTGATGGATCAGCAACAAACCTGGCTCGTACCGGCGTGGCATCACGCACGGCGATGGTAAAGCTCGACGCATGCTCCAGCTCCGTCAAAATGCGCACAACGAGATCAGAGTTTTCAATTGAGAGTGTTAGAGGTGACGTTCGGCGCGCAATCGTGACCCAGCGCCGCTCACCTTGCGCGTCAATGAACATTTCAAAGTTCGAATGGAACGGGGAGAATACGGTTACATCTCGAAAATTGAATGATGTTGCTCCATCTCGACACCTAAACTCAAGAACTGGCCCCGGCCTGTCACCGACTTGGGTTGTTAACTGCAGGGTGGCCAGGGACTGAGCCTGTGGAGCTATCTGGAGTACCCAGTTTGATCCGGTGTACGTGACACGCCGAAGAAAAGCATATGGTTGCACCCAGTGGCGCCGCCACCATCGCAACCCTTCATCCTGGTAGGCATATTGCGGATCCGCGAGGCGGGAGCTTCCGATGTCATCATTACTTGGTGATGAACTCGCACACGCAGTTAGAACGAGCACGAGTGCGATGGGGAGGAAGAGTTGTTTCATCAATTCAGTCTCCTCGTTGAGGATTGACTTACGAATGCCGAGCAAACAGCCTCGGGCGCCCGTACAGGGGGGGGCAGTACGCCCGAGGCTGCCGGCGGATCTGGTGGTTGCGAGAACAGGGAGTTGCCCCACCAGATCCTGACCTGCCATCGATTAGGTTGGCAGGCGTTCGGGAGCACGACTTTGTGGATGCGGTGCGAACCATTTGTAGACGGCCGGCAACACCAACAGGGTCAGGACGGTCGATGTGACCAGACCGCCGATAACCACCGCTGCAAGAGGTCGCTGGACCTCTGACCCGATACCGGATGCAAACAACAGCGGCATCAAACCGAGCCCGGTGGTCGTTGCCGTCATCAAGACGGGTTGCGCACGGCGCACCGCAGCCTCGACACTGAAGGCGTCGACATCCAGCCGCTCTTTGGCAAACCGGTCGAGGAAGGACACCAAGACCATGCCATTACCCAGAGCGATGCCGAACAGCGCGATGAAGCCCACAGAAGCTGGGACGGACAGGTTTTGCCCGGTCAGCCACAGCGCCGCGATACCTCCAACGAGAGCGAGCGGAATGTTCGCGATGATGAGCACTGCGCTCTTCAAGCGACCAAAGCTGAAAAGCAGAAGCAAGAACACAACCCCAAGCGTGACCGGAATCACGATTGCAAAACGTGCATTTGCTTGTTGCTGCAGCTCGAACTGGCCACCCCATTCGACAAAATAGCCAGGCGGCAATTCGATATTCGCAGCTACGGCACTTTGCCCTTCTGCCACAAACGAACCGATGTCGCGTTCGCGGACATTGGTTTGGATAGTGATGTACCGCTGTCCGTTTTCACGCGTGATCTGACGAGGTCCCTCGATCCGCTCGACCGTCGCAACCTGGCTTAGTGGTATAATTTCATCCCCCGGACCATTTAGAACAATCCGGCTGATGCGCTCGGCATTCAGACGATCTTGCTCGCGATAGCGAACGATAATGTCAAACCGTCGAACACCCTCGAAGACCTGCCCAGCTTGCGATCCACCGATCGCCGTTCGGACGACTGACAGGACATCTTCAACATTCAATCCAAATCGACTTATCGCTTCACGGTTCACAGTTATCCGGAGCTGGGGTGCCCCGGTTACCTGGTCTGTTTGCACATCAGCTGATCCGGAAACGTCACGAATGACGCCTGCAATCTGAGCAGCGTAGTCTTCGAGGACAGTCATATCCTCTCCGAAAAGCTTGATCGCTAGATCAGCTTTTGTGCCCGTCAGCAATTCGTCGGTAGCCGACGCAATTGGCTGAGTGAAGTTGAAACGTGCCCCAGGGAACGATTCGAAGCTCTCACTCATCATCGCTAGCAAAGCAGCTTGCGTTTCCGCGGTCTCCCATTGGTCACGAGGTGTGAGCGCCACGAAAGCTTCAGCACTGTTAACCGGGTCTGCGTGCGCACCAACTTCTCCGCGACCGATACGCGTAACGATACGCTCAACTTCAGGGAAGTTGGAAAGCAATTGCTGTTCAAAGCGTGTCACAGTCTCCCGGGCTTCCGGCAATGAAATTGACGGAGCCATGGTAAGCCGTACCAGCAAATCACCTTCGTTCATGCGTGGCGTGAACTCAGAACCCAATCGTGGGAAGATCGCACCGCCAACGATGAGCATGGCCGCAGCAAGTACGAGCGCGGCCCATCGCTTGTGCACAAAGAAGCGCACTAAAGGTGCAAATCGCCGTTCATAGAAGTCGGGCTTATCCAAACCCGACGAACGTTCCCCGACCTTCAGACCGAGCATTGATGCCGCCGGCGCAAGAAGGACGGCGAAAACCAATGACCCAGCCATAGCGAAGACAACAGAAAACGCTAATGGTCGAAACATTTTGCCTTCGACCCCTTCAAGGGTCAGGATCGGAACGAACACAACGACCACGATCAAGATTGCGAAAATGAGCGGTTGCAGCACTTCCGCACAGGCACTCGCAATAAGCGCGCGCTTGTCCTCGCTCTCTTTTGCTGCGGTCAGGATACGATTCGCGTTTTCTACAATGACGACCGCCCCATCCACCATCATTCCGATGGCGATAGCGATACCGCCAAGCGACATCAGATTTGCTGAGACGCCAAAAAACTGCATCGCGAGTAGTGCAAAACCGACAGAAAACGGAATTGAAGCGACAACGATTAGGCTTGGACGCCATCCTCGTAGGAAAAGAAACAAGATCACCGCCACGAGAAGTGCGCCTTGCCACAAAGCTGTGGTCATCGTTCGCACAGCGGCGCCAACCAACTCTGACTGATCATAGTATGGAACAGCCGTCACACCGGGCGGGAGAGCTTCATTAATCCTCTCCATCCGATCGTGAACGCGCGCAATCACTTCATTCGTGTTTGCACCGAGCAGCTTCAGCACGAGGCCAGCAACAACTTCACCCTGCCCGTCCATGGTCGCCATGCCCTGTCGAGGAGCGCCACCGATATCGATGTTTGCGATATCGCGAACGCGAACTGGCACGCCATCTTCGACCTTCACAATGATATCGGAAAGATCGTGGATGCCTTGAGCTAAGCCAACGGCTCGAACGGTATATTGCTCACTGTTCTCAATTAGGAACTGAGCGCCGGCATTGGCATTGTTGGACTCAACAGCGGTAACAATATCTTCGATCGCTAGTTGATATCGGAGCAATGCATCCGGTCGAACATTAATTTGATATTGTTGTTCGAACCCACCAAGAGACAGAACTTCTGTCACACCGCGGACTGTCTGAAGGTCGAATTTGACCTGCCAGTCCTGCAAGGTACGCAGCTGAACGCCGTCGAGGTTTTCATCCGATGTTTGCAGGAAATAGAAGAGAATTTGTCCAAGACCTGTGGTGATCGGTCCCATTCCGGGATCACCAAAACCTTCGGGGATCTCTTCCCTAGCTTGTTGTAGACGTTCACCAACGAGTTGGCGCGCCCAATAGATATCAACGCCATCCTCAAAGTAGATGTTCACGACAGACAAACCGAAGTTTGATGTCGACCTCACTTCGCGGAGCCGAGGTAGTCCATTCATGGACGTTTCTACCGGGAACGTGACATACCGCTCGACTTCTTCCGGTGCGAGGCCTTCCGTTTCTGTGAACACCTGCACGAGTGTCGGCGTGACATCAGGAAATGCGTCTACTGGCATGGTCCTGAATGTGACGATTCCGCCAATCAGAACGAAAGCAAATGCGAGAGCTGCGAGAAGCCGCCCTCCGGCAATGCGGTGAAGCAAACCGGTTAAGCCACCGGCCTGTTGTGAAGGATTAGTGCGCGTGTCCATCGTCGAACTCCCCCTTCTGTAATTCTGCTTTCAATGAGAACGATTGTGTCGTCGCGATCATCTCGCCCAGGCTGACGCCTGACAGGATTTCTGCGTACCGATCTGATCGTCGTCCTAGTCGGACCTCACGCACCTCAAATCCGTCAGATGTACGAACAAAGACCACGGTCTCACCTTCAACAGTTTGCAGCGCTGTAACGGGCACTCGAACGGTCGGCTGAGCATCAGAAGCCGCAGCAAATACCGTCACGAACATGCCGGGCCGCAGTCGGTCGCCGGGATTATCGATCACAATTCGAGCGCGACCGGTTCGCGTACGTTCGCCGATTTGAGGGCTCACGAAGTCAATTGATGATTCAATTGGCTGACCGCCATCACCGGGGTCAATTGAGACCGGTGCACCTGCGCGAATTCGACCCAGGTCAGCGCCATAAACCGCTGCATCGACCCAAACAGAGTCAGTGTCCGCAACAATAAACGCGGGCGGTTGCGCACCTTCTTCCAGCACTTCCCCGAGCACCGCGTGACGCTCAATAATTGTGCCTGAGATCGGAGCGGCCAACTCGTATCGTGTGAGCGAGACATCTGACGACGCCACCATTCGAGGAAGAGTCGAAACATCAACGCCCAGCGCATCAAGCTGCTGCCCGGCGCTTCGAACCTCTATTCGAGCCTCTTCAAGTGCTCGTCGGGCGTCCAGGAAATCCTGTTCAGCTGAAATTTGGCGCTCCCATAAGCGCTCCTCTCGCTCGAAGGAGCTTTCGGCGAGATCCAGTCTGGCCCGTGCCGAAAGGTAAGACGCTTTCGCGTCGGCGAGCGGGCGACTGTTAAGCACCGCCAGGACATCGCCAGCCTCAACCCGATCACCTTCTGCTACCGCGACACTGCGGACGATGCCGGATACGCGGGGCGTTACGTGAGCCAAATGGTTTTGGTCAAAACCGACTTCAGCGGGCAACTCCAATATTCCGTCGACCGCACCGTTCGTCACCGCAGAAACAACGATACCGAGTTCAGATATTTGATTTGCGTTGAGGTGGACTTCAACGCTCTCGCTGTGCTCGTCCTCATCCGCATGATCATTTTCGTCAGCTCGATCGGCACCGTCTTCATGGTCGCTGCCTTCTTCATGACCATCATCATCTGAATGATCATCGCCATGGTCTTCGTCGCCAAGGTCCTCGGCGTCCGAGTGTTCCTCACCCTCAGCGTGGTCATCGTGCCCGCGGTCGGATGCCAGATCACTAGCCGCGCTGGCCTGCTCCCTGTTTTGGTTTTGTTCGCTCTGATTGTCAGGTGAACATGCCGCTAGAGCCAGAACGCTGGCCGTAATCAGCAGGAGATTTATTTTGTTATTGGTCATTGTACTGCCTCCTCTGGGTTGGTTTCGACCAGGCGATTGAGTTGCGGAGCACCCGCAAGGGCATCAAGCTCGATTGCCGCACGCGCCAACTCGGCGCGAGCAGAGATCAAGTCCACTCGAACGTCGAAATACGACCGCTGGATATCCAAGAAATTTAGGACATCGAGCGCGCCCTCCCGATACGCCTCTTGAGCGGCTCCAAGCGCGCTTTCCGAGGCAGGAAGGATGCTGTCGTTGAGTTGAGTGTAAGTCGATTGAGCACGTGCGAAACGACCTGCGGACGAAGCGTACTGGGCGATCAGTGATCGTCTCATGACCTCTTCGTTCAGTCGCGCCGCGTTTTCTCGCGAGGCAGCCGCAGCCACGCCGCCCTGATTGCGGTTCACGACTGGAATAGGGATTTCTAGCGTCGCGACAAAAGCCGTTTCGTCAGTACCACCAAACCGTCGCACACCTGCGCCTACGGTAACGTCGGGAATTGCTCCCGCGCGCTCTCGGCGGATTTCTTGGCCTCGCGCACGGGTTACTGCTCTAAGCTGAACGAGCTCCGGGTTGTTCGCGATCCAATCCGTAGGCTGAGCGTCGGAGTAGGCGGTAAGGTCAAAAGCCTGAAGCGGTGGCGTCAGCTCACCGTTGATCACGGCTCCGGACCATATCGCAACAAGTTGCGCATTGGCTGCTAACTGAGCTCCAGAGGCATCGTTTGCCGCAATCGTTGCCAACCCAACCAGCATTTCCGCACGGTTGCGCTCAATTGGCGAAGCTCGACCAGCCTCGACCCTTGCTTGGATCGCATCGGCCGAATTGTTGGCTATCTCCAACAACTCCATTCGCAATGACAGAGTTTCAGAGGCCGCCTGTGCTTCGACATACGCCTGCGCTGTGCTCGCCAAGAGACGAGTGCGCTGGAGTGCCAGATCTGACCTTGCGGCGAGAGCCCAGGCGCTTGCTGCCTCGCGAGCACGCCCGCGATCACCGCCCAGTGGGATCGTTTGATTGATTGACAGGGTCGTATCGGCATCGCCGAGGCCTCCCCGGTCGCCCCCAAACTCCTCTACTTCTGCTCCAAGAGTGGGGTTATCCCAAAGTCCGGCTTGAAGCGCCTCGGCTTCAGCAGCTCGTATTTCCTCGCGAGCTGCGCTGGTGATTGGATTGTTTTCCAGTGCGAGATTTAGTGCACCAGATAGGTTTAGTGAGTCTGACGAGGCAGTTTGGGCCTCAGCAGCGCTAATGGAGACTCCGGCTAGCACAATTGCTGCCACAGCGCTCCGCCCTAGCCAGTTTGGCCAGGCGACAAATTTTGAGTTCATTTAATACAGATTCCGATTTTTAGTTTCAGTTAGACAAAGTGGTCAGACTGAATTCTCAATCGGTGGTTGGAATGGCGGCTCAAGAGCCCGTGACGACATTCGGTCGCCCGTAAAATAGTATTTTTGATCGGAGGAACTAACCGCGACACCAATTACGAGCAAACGGCCGTCGACCATATGGTGACAAACGCCGCACCCATGGATCGCATGGTTCCCATGCTCTCTGTCGGGCGCTTCAGCTGGCTCTTCAACCATGGTGAGGTCGGAATGATGGTCGTGTTCAGGCGCAACACTAGCAACGCCCTCGCCACCCATGGCGAGGAACAGCATCAGCACCAAAAACAGTTTCACGGCTCCATTCATTCTTGGAGCCTATCGCAGATGAACAACAATAAAAAGAAAAATTTCAGCACCATCACTTCAAGTGTTATAAAATATCGTCACATTTGCAGTAAAACTAAATACAGAAACCGATTATATTAATATTACGTGACGCAGACAGAATGATGCATAATGTTCACATATTTTAACTCTTTCAACCGGGAACTTCCCGAAAGGACATAATTGGGCTTTTCGCCGCGCTCGCTTTTGGATCGTGAAGGCAATCGCCTTTACCTGACCCCGTTCGAACGTCGTCGTTTTCTCATTGTCGCTGGAGAGTATGCCGAGCCCTGGCGCACGCTTGCTGAGTTCCTCACATTTTCTGGATGCCGCATATCCGAAGCGCTTGCAGTTCGAGCATCTCACATTGATCTAGAATCCAATTTAGTAGCGGTCGAAACCCTCAAGCAGAGAACGAGAGGGATTTGGCGGCAAGTTCCCTTGGATAGCGGTTTCGTTTTGGCAGTGAACAAGCGCTTTAGGTTGCGGCCCCTTCAGCACCTTGGCGCCGGCGCAAGTTTGCTTTGGCCAATAGGTCGAACGTCCGCTTACAATCACATCAAAACAATCATGGCGGCGGCTGAGATCGTTGGGCCCCAAGCCACGCCCAAAGGGCTTCGTCATACCTTTGGGACCCACGCGATGCTCCAGGGCGTGCCTATCACCTTAGTGAAAAAATGGATGGGGCACGCTCGACTACAAACAACCGAAATCTACTTGGATGTAATTGGTCCTGAAGAACGAGACCTTGCCCGAAAGATGTGGGTTAGCACGCCGTATCAAGAATAATCCTGGAAGGCTGTCCGCTGAACAAAATGCATCATTCTGTTCAACCCCGAACTGCAGTTCGGAGTGCGAGGTGCGTCCATGGCCGAGGCTTCTTCCAACGATCTTTCCCCACAAGAGCTGATCGCAAAGTACCGCGGGTATTACTTTTTCCTTCAGATGCGAACGCTCGTTGTGGGCGCCACCCTGATCACCGCCGCGGCAGCATTTTTTCCGGAACGCCAAATTGTTGCAATGATCGCGGCAGCGGCAGTGTTTGATCTGTACCGATTTTTCAAGGGATCCTGGCTGCATCATCAAGAGACCGGCCGCTGGCGGGATTCAGCGATCGGGGATCTAAACCGGTATTTCTTAGCGTCATCGCCGCGCAGGTGGCTCGAGTACGCCCTAATTGCCCTACCAGCAAACGCTGCCTTCACATACCTCCTCCTCGGCGGATCGTCGGACGCGATACAGAATCTCGGAACTCACACACTAAATGTTCTTACAGAAGCCGTCGGCTTGGTCGCCGGAGAGGTGTCGGATCTAACTGCCGGGCTGGCTTCGCTTGTTGTTGATATCGGCTTCGTCGGCGCACTTGAATACATCGCGGCGCGGTGGCTTTTTTCGAAAAGAAAGTTGATTTTCAAAGAGAAGACTTGAAATTCCCACGCACAACACCAATAATATCCGTATACGGATGAAACAATTATAGGTGATGTATGACATATGGGTTTTTTGAAATTCTTTGGCGTTCCGGAAGGAATGACTGCTGCTGAAGCACGAGCACTACAAAAACTTGAGGCTCGAGGCGTGGCGCCTGAGACCGTTGCTTCTGCAGAGGTGAAGGCCGAAGCCACATTGGCTGACGACGATGGTGTCGAGGTTAGTGGCTAGTGACTGGTCATATAGGGACACGATACGGGGGATACTATGAACTCCCCGGCACAGACGATTTCGCATACGTCGATATGCGGCGACCGCAATGGTTTGAGCCCCACCCAAAACTAACCGGGCTTCGCCTTGCCATCTTCCGAATTGCGCGCCGCCTTTGCCAACGCCAGAGCATTTGGTTCAGCCCTTCCTGGTTTAGCAATTATTATCGCAAGCACGGCGTGCCGCCGCTTAAGCCGCATCAAACCTACATGCACTACGACAAGATTTTCTACACCGGCGAAGTGCCTGTTTTACTCCCACCATTGAATGAGTAACGCTTAAATGGCAGGTTCGACGTTCACACGGGAGCGTCGATTTTGACGGACAAACAAACCACGCGTAGAGATCTAGAAGAACTCGTCCGGGTCGCCCAGACACGCGAGAAGACGGCTCGCAATCACCTCAATGCAGCAATGGAAGCAAACCGCCAAAACCCTGCTCAGGGGAAGACCCCCGCAGCCAAGCAAACGGAAGAACGACTAACCCGCGAGTATCGCGCGGCTCAGCAGAAAACCAAATCTGAAGAACTCAATCTGCTGACCTTCGACCGCATCGCAGCGCGTAAGCGCCAAAAAGAGGTCCAGAAAGAACGCGAGCTCAAGGAGATCGGTAACACTCAACAACAAGAGACCAGAAAATCCGCACGCGGCTTTCGCAGGCGCGGCAAAAGCTTCGACCGCGAACGTTAGGCCTCAACCGCGCTTCCACGTGCTGTAAAGACCCTCCAGAAGCTCAAACTGATAGTGCGGTAGCTTCGTGGACAGTATCGGTCTCCGATTTCGAATGAAGACGAATTGAAGCTCCTCCGGTAGCGCTCGAACATCTGCCGCCGTCGCAATCTTCCATTTCGTGTAGCGATGGTTGATGCGATCAGCTTCGTGTTCCAGGTTCGTGACCCTCGATCTTGAGCTACTTGTACCACTCGAGTTGTTATCTGAGCGGTTCGTGCTGAAGCCGGATGAGTATTGGTTTGATGAATTGCTTCCTGACGAAGAGCCAGTGTTGGACGATTGGCCGGTTTGGTCGGTGATCGATCCCGCATTGTAGTACCCGCGGGCATAGTAATGCTGAAGGGTCTCGCTCGTTTCCCCCAAAAGCCGCTCGACGTAAGCCGCAGTATCCGGATCGTTGACGCCAAAGAATGACGTCGCCCCTGCATTGGCAGGGAAATTCTGCCAGGCTTCACCGTAAATCGATTTGAGTTGCCCAATGCTCTGTGCGAATGGCCATAGCTGAACACCATACCCGGCCAAATACGCAAGCCCATTGGCGATTGGCGTCATTTCACCGAGCGCCGGAAACTCGTCGAGAAGGAACAATACCGAGCATGGTGGCTTACGCCGCCATCCTGGCTCTTCCACCCAATCACCGACGCGTGTCAGCTCGACCGCAGCAAGTCCCGTCATCATCCGCAACACGCTTCGATACTCGTTGAGATACTCAGGGGGGATGATCACATAAATCGTCGTTGGAGCCGGATCCTCTTCGATCGGTCGGCACATCGACTTCTTGAGATCGGAGAAGCGAAAATCACTCCGGTCGGTCGCGCTCAGCAGCCGGTCAGATAACCAAATCTGCATCCCTGCTCGACAGGTCGAGAGAATGCTACTGGCCACCTTTTCGTGGTGACCCAAAAACGCCGTCGCGAGTGCGTGCAGAGGCCGATAATTGATGCTCTCCGCGTAGACCTGCATCGTCACGAACTCCCGTTCGATGCCGGTCATATCTTCCTCGTCGTCACCAACGTAAAGAACATCGACAACAGAACGCATCGTCCGCGCGTCAGACGCATAACCATTGCGACAAACCACATACATCAAGATGGACGTGAGGATATTGCGGGCCTCTAGATCCCAGTACTCATCTTTCGATTTCCCGGTCTTCGGAAGCAGCATTTCCGCGAGCAGCCGACAGTCCTCGAAAGTGTCTGGCGTCGGCCCACCATCGTCGGCAGTTCTGACGAAATCCAGTGGATTATACCGATCCGTTTGTTCTTCGAAGGGTGAGAACTTGATCACCTTGGCTCCGGGAAACATCTGTGCCCGGTGCTCGCCGGTAATGTCGTAGTTTTCACCCTTGATATCGATGACAAACGCGCTGCCGGCATAGAACAACAAGTTCGGAATAATCTGACTGACACCTTTGCCGGTTCGCGTTGGCGCGATCGTCAGCAGGTGGCCTGCGTCAGGAAATTCTAGAACTCCGGCATCTTGCGACGGCGCCCCGTCCTCACCCATCGACAATACGCCGAGAAACGGACGCTTACCCTGAGGGTAGTCATAGACCAGAGGCGAGGCCTCAGACCGCGCCTCACTTGCTCCAAGTAGCGCGTTGAATCGCTGCGTTTCACGCCAATCGGGTGTTCGGTGCCAGCGGGTTTGCCAATAATCCCGCCAGAGATCTGCGTATTGCTCGACGTTCGTCTTCGACTGGAATAGGGAGGCAGTCATTGTGCTGCCTCCGCCTCGCTCTGATCATCCAGGGCCTCTTCCGATCGCGAGTCTTCCTCGCGTAAACTCCAAAGAGCGGCAAACCGATTGGCATGTTGATGCGATGCCATGGCTTGCCGGTGCGCTTCCTCTTCGCGATTTTCGTCAAGCACGGCACCGCGAAGCCGGGCCGGCGAAAACGCCTCCCATTCGTCCTCGGGCCCAGACAGCGCCCGCAGAAGGCCAGTGAGTAGATCAGCCGGATAGTCTTCAAGAAACTTGCGGTCGAAACGATAATCTACAAAGCCATATCGGTAGAGCTTAAGACGTTTGGGTTCCGGTGTTTTTTTGGCTGTTGCGTTGGTGCGCGGAGCGTCACCAGTCTTTGAAATTACGACAGGGCGAACATCCCGCGGAAGCGATAGATACGCGCTAGCAATCGGATCGGCGAAATGAGGATCCATTTCCAGCTCTTTGGAGGCTGCTGCCCACAAACCGAACGGGTCATAGAGAACTGGGAATGACGGACGTAGCCGCTTTTTGATCTCACCTTCCAGCCAGGCAAAATCGCCAGATATCTTCGTACCGAAGTCATTGTCCAAGCTCCCGCTCCAAAGCGGCGTCTCGGCGTTCTCGTAGAGGAATAGTTTTGCGTTGAACTCTTCGAAGCGCGTCACTGGGTCACGAGGCTCAGGGAACACGTGCACGCCCTTTGTGGGCGGCTCCTTCCCGAGTTCGGCTTTTACCCGGGGAACATTGCCAGGCTCGGCGTTCGTCGGTGCGGGCTGTGCCGGCTTTGGTGGCACTGCCTCGGGCTCGCTCGGCATCATCTCGCCGAGTTTCTTCCAAGCCCGCTTCAACCAAAGAATAATTGGGTGATTTTTGGTTTTCGGATGAACAAAGAGCGTTATGGCTCCGCCTACAAACACAACAAAAAGTACCAGTTCCATGGAACGCCTCAACACGAAGGAATGGGTGAGGACGCCATCTAACCGAGATTAGCTCATATTATCTAGTTAAAATTGCGAATGTGACACTGCGCACTTAAGGAGTGTTTCGCCGCGCAATCGCTACCCAATCAACCCAGCCTAAGCGATTGGCATTTCGTTGGCCGTGCTTGGTCAAATAGAAATCTAGGTGGGCGCAGGTTTCTTGGGTGATAGCGGCAACGACTTCATCATGACGCCGCGAAACCTCTTTGTCCGCCAAGGTAACGACTACGCGCCAGTCCGGACGACTAGCGTTGGGCGTTTGCTGTTCAAGCCAGACAGACGTGCTGGTTGAATTGTAGTCCCGGCGGGACACGTAAATACGCGCATTCCTGTTAGCGCTGCGCGGATGCCAATAATTCAATCTAATCATACTGAAAGCATGGGGACTCAATCTCTAGGCTGCCATACCTATGAGGAGGTAGAGGCCTATTGGCCCCAGAAAATATGGACCTCCTCGAACCCTTCAGTGACGACTTCAATTTCTCCACCGAGCTGAAACGACCGGGCCATAGCCTCGTAGTCGATGTAATACGCGAGCTGTTCCGGAATCTCATACCATTGCTCCGCACATTCTTCGGCGAAGGCAGCGACTGAAATGTAGCATCCGGCATAGCGCTCAAGCATCGATCGGGCCTCTGAGAGATTGCCAAACGCGGCCTTGAGAGTGACTGCTGCCAAAGGCCCGTGCTCAGCAAGAAAAGTTGCGGTCTCGCACACATCAGCTAGGCCAGCATACTCGCTGATGAAGGCACCACCGAAATCCTCATAGTCGTGGATCGCATATTCCTCAGCGCCTGCGATAGGCGATGCGGTTAGCATGGAGTTCACTTGATCCTGCATCTCGCTCACGCCCTCGGTGGCGTCGATCCAGGCCCCATGCAGGTAGCCACTATTGTATGCCGCCAGGCAGGCAACATAGATACGTGGTTCAAAATTGGTCGTCATTGATCTGTCTCCTGTTTGAGACCGTGTTCATTCACGGCCCGTTGGAGAGCGAGCAGCCGACACCGGATGAGCGGCGCACCTCGTCAGAGGCGCTCCAATGGAGCGACGGTGCAGGGGATGTTTCTTGGATGGGCGGGGAAATGAGCGCAGCTCATGGCGAAGAAACCTCTCCGCAGGCGTTGCGCCTAGCTCAGCCGGGTCGGCAGGTTTCCAATTGTGAGGCCGGTGAAATCGGATTCACGGAGCGGATCTGCTTACGGCGACGGAACCAGATCTTATTGCTGTTTGGAATGAGATGGTGCTGCCGGAGAGCCCCGAACCCGCATGGCCTTGATGCTGGAGGATTCTCTTACCCGCTACGGCTACCGCCGCCACTCGCCAATCGGAAATGTATCCACTCGATAGCGGGGCAGATTGAACGTCTGACTTTGAGCATGCCTCAAAGCTATTCTCGACGTTACCTGGGAGTTCATAGGCAGAGCTTTCATCGCGCCAACGGCGCAGCTCTGGTGCGGAAAGGGTTCTCTTTCCGCCTGAATTTTCTGAGTGAAATGAAGATGGTGCGGGTGGTCGGACTCGAACCGACACGTCCTAGGGACACCAGATTTTGAGTCTGGCGCGTCTACCAGTTCCGCCACACCCGCACGAGTGGGACCGTGTTTACACTAGTTCCAAATGAAGGCAACAATATATGTTAGTGAGAATAAATTGCAATAATTAGTTTTCTTTGCTTCTGGTTTTCTTGATTTTTCTCACATTAACTGCCGCTGCATTAATACTGTTTGCGATATGGGCGGCGTAATACTTCTCAATCATCTCGACACTCGTTCGGCAATTCTTCGCAACTTGATAGATGTCCGCTCCTTCGGAAAGACGCATTGAGATGTAGGTATGGCGCAATGAGTAGGCGGTTCGGCGCTGCCCTTCGCGATCGAATTTGAGATCCTCTTCATCCAAGATCGAATTCAAAAGCTCATTATGACTCTTCGGGAACAACAGCTCCGTGGGTGCGCCGTTGTTTCGCTTTTGAAGCCTCTCAAATGGCCTGACCGCACCTGGCATACTTTTGCAGTACCCAACGCCTCGTTTACCGCGTACCGAAATAAGTAGAATTACCTCTTCAGTGTCTTGGTCTTCAACGATCTCGACGTCCCGATACTCCAGCCGCTTGATTTCATCTGGGCGAAGACCGGTATTGGCCATGAGCAATACGTAGTCGTGCAACTGCTCTGCCGACCAGCGGTGGTTCTTTCGCGTCGCGGCACCAATGCGCCGGCGCGTTGCCTCATATAGTCGCTTATATTCGTCGGGCGCGAACCACGCTCGTCGGGTAACTTTCTTGTTCGTCGCGTAGGGCTGGGACAAGTCGGGCAACCTATCGAGCCATCCATGGCGCACAGCCGTTTTGAGAACTTGGCGCAGCGCGACAATCTCTTGGTGGATTGTATTATGATGCGGCCGCTTCCCCGAATGCTCCTTCTTCTGATTGTGCCGTTTGACCGAGAATGATTGCCGATGGATTCGGTATTCTTGGATGAGCCCAGCGGTAACTTCAGAAAGCCCTCGGGTGCCGAAGTAGGGGATGATGTAGTTATCCAGCTTCCTCATCATTCCGGTTACGTACGTTTCGGCTCGCTGACCTTCCGTGATGACCAGATACTCACGCCTGAATTGCTCCGCAGCGTGTTTGAAGGATTTTTCGTTTTTAAGGAGACCGTCTCGCGCACGCCCCCTCAAGCCGAGATACCAATCCTCGGCGATTTCCTTCGCGAGCGACAGGCTCTCCTCGCCGGTACTTTTGCGCCGGTTCTGGCCCTTCAAATAAGCAGAACACTGCCAGAGCTTGCTGTTCTCGCGCTTATAGAGGTGAAGCTTCCCACCAAACAACGTGTGTTTATTTGTCATACAGCAACATTACCAGAAGTTGCGTAATTGAGCAAATTTATGTGTAACACATGCGTAAGGGTTTTGGGGAGATGCGGTTTGATAATTGTGTGCTTAACGCGTTGTTTTTATTATGTTTTTTGGATCCGCTATTTTGAATACAAAATCTTTTGAATCCGTCGCGTCTACCAATTCCGCCACAGGGGCCCTGTGTCCGCCGTCCGGGCCTGCTCATGCAGGCCGTGCGGGGCGGGGAAATTCGGAGGCGCAAGCTGCCCATCCGGCCTGCCCCTGTCAACAACCCATTCCGCTTGGCCCGCATGCAGGCTGCGGCTAGGTTCGCTGCCAATCCGGGACGGAAGACCATATGACCGACACGACTTCGCCACGCGGCCTGATCGGCACGCTCGAACTGATCGCCGACACGGCGCCCGACGACGGACTCAGCCTGGGTGAGTTCGTGGATGCGCTCGGCGAGCAGGCCTTCGGTGTGATCCTGTTTGCCATGGCCCTGCCGGTCTGCATTCCCTTCCTGTACGGCGTGCCGCAGGTGATGGCGCTGCCGATGATGGCGCTGTCGGCACAGATGGCGATGGGCCGGCCCGAGCCGTGGCTGCCCGCCAGCTTCAAGGCGCGCCGGATCGAAAAGAGCGGCCTCGTGCGGATGGCCCGCGGCGGACGGAAATGGTTCGGCTGGCTGGAGGCGCTGGCCCGGCCCCGCCTGACCGGATTGTCCGGACCCACCGCCGAACGCCTTGTCGGCGCGATTTTCGTGCTGTTCTGCGCCTCGATCCTGGTCCCCTTGCCGCTGACCAACTCGACCCCCGGTGTGGCGCTGGTGATCGGATCACTGGGCCTTCTCACCCGCGACGGTCTTCTGGTGCTGGCCGGGCTGGTCCTGGGCATTGCCTGGATCGCGCTGCTGATCACATTGTTTTCATTCTTCGGCGGCGCCGCAGCGGATGTATTGAAAGACTTCATCCGGTCACTGCTGTGATCGCAGGCAATCTGTGTGCGCATTGGTCGCGGTGCGCATGAGAGGTGATCCCGCAATGATGCATTTCATGAACCCGGTCCTGTCCCAATTCCCGCTGACACGCTGGCCGCTCCTGCTGGCCGGTGGTTCGCTCGCCCTGATGCTGGGCGCCTGGGGCTTCGAATATATCGGCGGCTATGAGCCGTGCGCCCTGTGTTACGACCAGCGCCACATCCATATGACCGTGATCGCACTCGGCCTGGTATCCGGCATCGCGCTCATCCTGCGTCCCTCGCTGGCCAAATTCGCACCCTGGATGATCTTCGTGATCGCCGCGGTCCTGATCTACTCGGCCGGCTTTGCCGGCTGGCATGCCGGCGTCGAGTACAAATGGTGGGACGGCCCCGAGACCTGCACCACCAGTGGCGGCATTCCCGAAGTTGATCTGTCGTGTATCCTCAATGGCACCGATTGCGGGCCGATCGTGCTGTGCGACGAGGCGGCCTGGACCCTGCTGGGTATTTCCATGGCCGGTTTCAACGCGATCATCTCCGCCGCCATGGCCGTTCTGGCCGTTCTGGTCGGCTATAAGGGTCTGAAATCATGACAGCCGGTCGCGACGCCGACACCTTCACCCCGCCCCTCCCCGGCAAGCGCCGCAATGCCCGCCGTGTCGAGGAAATGGTCCGGGTCGACCATGCCGGCGAATATGGTGCGGTGGCGATCTACCAGGGTCAGCGAGCGGTCTTCAAAGGCCTGCCCCACAAGGCCCGCATCGCGCGGCAGCTGGAGGAGATGGAGGCCGATGAACAGCACCATCTCGACACGTTCGACCGGCTGATCTTCGAGCGCAATACCCGCCCGACGGCCCTCGCCCCGATCTGGGATGTGGCCGGTCATGCACTCGGCGCCGCCACCGCCTTGATGGGCGAGAAGGCCGCCCATGCCTGCACCGAAGCCGTCGAGAGCGTGATCGAACAGCATTATGCCGGCCAGATCGAGGAGCTCCGCGCCATGGGCGAGGACGAGCTGGCCGACCTGTTCACGAAATTCCGCGAGGAAGAGCTCGAACACCGCGACCTCGCCATCGAGGAAGGCGCCAAACAGGCGCCGGGCTATGCCCTGCTGTCAAAGGCGATCGAAGCCGGCTGCCGGGTTGCGATCAAGGTGTCCGAGCGGATTTAGGCGCTCGCCTCACCGCCCGCCATCGTCACCAGTTTCGCCACCGTGTTCATATTGCGGGCGGTACCGGTCTTTGCCGCTGGCACGACCAGTTTCGACTGGCCCATCCCGTCACCATAATGGATGTAAATCTCGCGCTTGCCGGCTACGACCTGCTCGCCGGCCTGATGCTTCAGCGTGTCCGACAGATCATCCGGCGGAGCGGTGTCGAGGAAGAGCACAACGCAGCGATTGCCCGGCGCGTCCGGAAACGGATTGGCTGCGAACACGGCCTGCATCTCGTCCGGTGTCCGCATGATCACGCCGACCGGCTTGCCGGCATAGTCCTGCAGGGCCGCCTCCAGCGCCTCACCGGCCTGCGCCGTGGTCAGATTGCTCTCGAACACGAGATTGCCGGAGGCGATATAGGTGCGCGGATTTTCAAACCCGATCCGCACCGCCATCGATTTGAGTTCAGCCATGGGAAGCTTGCCGGTGCCACCAACATTGACGGCGCGCAGCAGGGCGATGTGGGTGGTCATGGCGTTCCCGGACAATCAGCGTTCCAGCTCGATATCCCAGTAGAGATAGTCCAGCCAGCTTTCGTGCAGGAATTTCGGTGGGAATTTGCGGCCCTGGGCCTGCAGCTCATGCATGGACGGCCGTTGCGGCGGGCGCGGCAGCGGCATGCTGGCCTCGCGCGGCGAACGGCCACCCTTTTTCAGATTGCAGGGACCACAGGCGGCGACAATGTTTTCCCAGCTGGTCTTGCCCCCCGCCCGACGCGGAATGACATGGTCGAAGGTCAGCTGGTCGACACCATGCTTGCCGCAATAGACACATTTGAAGCCGTCGCGGAGCCAGACATTGTATCGCGTGAAGGCCGGTGTGCGGTCCTGGGTGACATAGTCGCGCAGGGCGATGACGGAGGGCACATGCATCTCGAAACTGGGCGAATGCACGACCTCGTCATAATGCGAGACCACGGCGACCCGTTCCAGGAAGACATTCTTGATCGCCTCCTGCCAGGACCAGGTCGACAAGGGCCAATAGCTCAAAGGCTGATAGTCCGCATTCAGGACCAGACAGGGCCATCCCTGCGGCGCCCGATCAAGCACCTGCATGGCGACCTCCCTCGCTGCGACCGGTCCCTACCGGTCGGTCGGGACAGATCGGGAGGGGGTGGGTATCCCGGACGAACGTCCTGAAAGCACACCTCCCGTCGCACGCAAGAGGCGGATTCGTTTCTACGAATCATTTCGCTTCCCGCGCTTGAACGGAAGTTACTCCTGTTCGCGTGTCAGTCCTATGACGGCGTCGCGAATCCTCGATGACGGTCTATCAGTGTGGCTCAGCGGTAACGCCCGGCCAGCGCATTGCCGATGAAACGCTTGCCGATGTCCAGCCCGTCTTCACCGATCGAATGCGGCAGGCCCTGGGAGATATGCCATTGCGCGCCATGACCGGCGGCGGCCAGGTTTTCCAGCGCATCAAACATGAAGCCCAGCGGCAGGACCTGGTCCTGATCGCCATGCACCAGCATGATCGGCGGTTTGGAGCGCACCTCTTCCTTCAGGCGTTCACCACCCGGCAAGGCCCCGGAAAACCCCATAATGCCGGCAATCGGCCGCTCACGCCGCAGGCCGGTCGCGAGCGACAACATGGTGCCTTGCGAGAAGCCGCACAGCACCAGATCGCTTTCGGTCAGGCCGTAGCGGGTGAGTTCCTGGTCGATAAAGGCATCGACAATGGGCCAGGCGGTCGCCGCACCGGCCTCGATGCGCTGCGGATCGAGATTGGAGATCGGGAACCATTGATAGCCGTCCGGCGCGCCCGGCACCGGGTCCGGCGCATTCGGCGACACCCATTGCACATGCGGCAAATCCCGCGCCCAGTGCTGCCCCAGCCCGATCAGATCCTTCCCGTTCGAGCCATAGCCATGCAGGAAGATCACCAGTTTTTTCGGCGTCGATCCGTCGCGCGGCGCGAGGCGCGGTCCGTCAATGGGTCGGGTCATGATGGGCTCCGTATTCGCAGCCAACTGGATAGAGGGATGCGGGGGATGGGGGCAAGGGGGAGCAGGCCGCGCGCAACATCCTGCAAATCCGTTTTGTCATCCCGGACGCATGCCCCGCAAAAGCGGGGCGGAGATCCGGGACCTATACACTCGATGTCTGCCGCGCTGGCGCGAATGGGTCCCGGATCTGCAACCTGCTTTCGCAGGTTTCCGTCCGGGATGACAAATCGCCCTGACTCTGCCTCACTCCCACCATGAGCTTCACCACCCGTTTCGCCCCGTCTCCCACCGGGCATTTGCACATCGGCCATGCCTATTCCGCCTGGACGGCGTTTCGCGCGGCGTGTGAGGCGGAGGGGCGGTTCGTTTTGCGGATGGAGGATATCGATACCGTCCGCTGCAAGCGGGAATTCGAGCAGGTGATCCTGGACGATCTGATCTGGCTGGGGCTGGATTGGGAAGAGCCGGTGCGACGGCAGTCGGAGCATTTCTCCGAGTATGACGCAGTGCTTGAGCGCCTGCGCGGGCTGGGCGTCGTCTATCGCTGTTTCAAGACACGGCGGGAAATCATGGAGGATATTGCCCGGGCGCCGCACGAGGTCGGCGAGGTCTATCGTGGGCCGCTCAAACCGATGAGTGCGGACGAAGAGGCGGCGCGCATTGACGCGGGCGAGGCCTTCGCCTGGCGGCTGTCGCAGAGCCATTGCCGTGATGTTCTGGGCGCGCGCTTCGGCGAGATGCGTTTCATTGAGGACGACAAGGGCGAACAAACCGCCGACCCGGTGCCGCTGGGCGATGTCGTCCTGGCGCGCAAGGATGTCGGGACCAGCTATCATATCGCCGTGGTGCATGATGACGCGCTGCAGGGCATCAGCCATGTCATCCGCGGCGAGGATTTGCGCGCCATGACACCGCTGCATGTATTGCTTCAGACCCTGCTCGGCCTGCCGACCCCGGTCTACCGCCATCACCGCCTGCTGCTGGACGAGACCGGCGAGCGTTTTGCCAAACGCAACAGGTCCGCGACACTGAAATCCCTGCGCGAAAGCGGCGTTTCTCCGGACCAGGTGCGGGCGCGGTTCAGCGATTAGGGCGCCCGCCTCGCCAACTCCTCCCGCTCGAGAACGCGGGTCAGAGCGCCGTCCCGCCAGACATATTCCCGCACCGATACCCGGCTGCCGGCGCTGCCCGCGAACACGCCCTGGCGGACCACAAAGCGGGCCTCCTGATAATCGGTGCGGGTGGAGATCTCATTGCCCGACATCAACCAGATGACCTGATAATCGGCGCCGTCCGACATCAGGGCCGGAAAGGCACAGATCGACCCGCCACAGAAATAGGCGACCGCGGACCCCAGTTCGCTGCGGCATTGCAGGTCCTGCGTGGCAATGGCGAAGTCGGGCTGGCGGTCATCATTGATGTATCCAACCACACGCGGCGCCGCTTCGATCGCTGCGTTGCTGCAGGCGAGATCGCCGTCACTCATCGTGCGCAGATGCGTCTGGAACGCGGCCAGTGCGGCCGCCGGCAGGCCCGCTTCGTCGGGCAGGGGCGCGGGATCGCGCGAACAGCCAACCACGGCCAGTACAGCGGCAAGGCTGAGTACCGGGACCGGGCGGAACAAAATTGCCAGTCGTCTTGTGCGCATGCGCGTCATCCTCGAACGCGCCCCCTCTGCGACCCTCAGACTAGCCCTGCCGTCACCGCCTTCACAAGGCCATATGCCGCACTTGTGATGCCGCCCGCCCGCTAGGCAGGCGGGCCGCAACGCGCTATGTGGCGATCATGTTTGTCAAAGACCTGTGGTATTTCGGCGCCCTCGCCAGCGAGCTCAAGCCGGGCCAGCATCTCCATCGCGAGTTGCTGGGCCAGCCGATCCTGTTCGGCCGCGACCATGACGGCAAAGCCTATGCCCTCAAGGATATCTGCCCGCATCGCGGCATTCTCCTGTCCGGCGGCGAAGCACAGAACCATGATGGCGAGACCCAGGTCGAATGCCCCTATCATGGCTGGCGCTTCCGCACGGACGGGTCGTGCGCCGCCATCCCCTCGCTGACCGCCGACCAGGCCGAGGCGATGGACCTGACCAAGATCCGCGTCCGCCGCTTTCCGGTGCATGAGGACCAGGGCCTGATCTGGATCTGGTATGCCGACGAGGCGAGCCTCGACGAACCGCCCTCGATCGACCCGCCCAAGCTGGACATTCCCGACGGCCACAAGCCGAAACTCGTTGTCCATGACGTCTTCAACTGCCATGTCGACCATGCGGTGATCGGCCTGATGGACCCGGCCCACATCCCCTATATCCACCGCCAATGGTGGTGGCGCTCGGCCAAGTCGGTGCACGAGAAGACCAAGAAATTCGGACCCGTCGAGCGCGGCTTCTCCATGCTGCCGCACGTGCCGTCGAAGAATTCCTATCTCTATTCCCTGATGGGCGAGCCGCAGACCGAGATCCGCTTCCAGCTGCCCGGCCTGCGCACCGAATATGTGAAGGCCGGCGGCAAGCATTTCACCGGTTTCACCGCCGTCACGCCAACCAATGAAAACTCGACCGCGATCACCATCGTCGTCTACTGGGATCACTGGCTGCCATCGATCGTGCCCAACCCGGTGATCCGCAAGGGCATCGAGACCTTTGTCGGCCAGGACCGCGATGCGGTTAACGCCCAGCAGGTCGGCCTCGCCTATGATCCCAAGCTGATGCTGATCCATGACAGCGACGTGCAGGCGAAATGGTATTTCGCCCTCAAGCGCGCCTGGGACAAGCATCGCGAGACCGGCGAACCCTTCAAGAACCCTGTACGCGCAGCGGAACTGCGCTGGAGAAGCTGATGGATACCTTCCTCACAGGCCTGCTCTACATCGCCATGCTGGCCGTCCTGGTCACGCTCGGCTTCGGCGTTTTCAACATGTACCGCTCGGACGACAAGGCACGCTCGCGCTCGAACAAGCTGATGCGCCTGCGCGTGGTGCTGCAATTCGCTGCCGTGCTGATCATCATCGCGATCTTCCTGGTGAAGGAAAATCTCGGCGGTTGAGGGTGGCGTTATTGTGCCATGGCGCGGATGGCCTGGCCGATCGGTCCCTGAAGGGCGTTGGTCCGACCGTCATTGAAGGCGACAACGAAGCCGCGATCCGTGGCCGGTTCGATCACCATCTGGACAAACCACATCGTGTTCGATCCGGCGTGCAGGAGCTGGGTGCCGTTAAACCCCCAACCCATCGCGTAGTTTCCGCCGAAGGGCGGAGTATGCAGGACGGTCCAGCTCTCTGCGGACAGGTAGTCCGTCACCTCGCCGCGCGCGCCGGCCAGATGCGCCTGGAGGAAAAGCGCCAGGTCCGCCATCGAGACATGGACCGTGGCGCCGGGCCCCATGACGGGCGGATTGTCGGCCCCCGGCCCGGGCGCCATCGCCTGACGGCCAAACAGGCCGCCACGGTGTCCGCGCGGCTGGTCAATCGTGTCGGCCGAGCCGGGCGGGCCGAATCCGGCACTCGTCATCCCCAGCGGCTCGAAGACCTCGCGTGTGATCAGCACCTCCCAGCTCTCGCCGGTGACCTGCTCCAGCATCGCTGCGGCCACGACATAGCCGGCATTGGAATAGAGAAACTCCGCCTCTGGCTCGACGGCCGGAGCCGGGCTCAGAACCCGGCGCGCATAGTCGATCCGCTGCGGCGGCAGGGGATCGCCACTGGCGCCCTGCTGATTGAACGCGATCATGGCGACCATGCCGACATTGGCTGTGATCCCGGCGCGGTGGGACAAGAGGTGCCGGAAGCTGAGATCGCGATAGGCCGGGTGCATGTCCGGAACAGTGTCGCCGAGATGCTGGGCGATCGTATCGTCCCAGCCGACCACGCCCTGTTCGACCAGGCGGGCGACCAGCGTTGCCGTCATCGCCTTGGAGTTCGAACCCATATGCCAAAGATCATCGCGCCCGATCGGTGCCTCATCATCGATGGCGCGAAGCCCGGCGGTGCCGGTTTGAATTTCGTCGCCGATGATCCGCATCACGGCCACGCCGGGTGCGCCCGAGGCCTCCAACGTGGTCGCTGCGATGGTGTCGAGTTCGGCGGGCTGGACAAAAAGCAGGCCGGCGGCGGCGATAAAAGCGAACATGATCTTCCCCTTTTCAGCCCTTTCCCGGGCCGCAGACAGGCGCTAAGGACAAACCCATGGTTCGTCTGACAAAAATCTACACCCGCACCGGCGATGCCGGGACCACCCGGCTGGGTGACATGTCGCAGACAGTCAAACATGACCCGCGGGTCGACGCCTATGGGGATGTCGACGAAGCCAATTCCTCTATCGGCCTGGCACGCACCGCACTGGGATCGCAGCCTGCCCTCGACGCAGTGCTGGCCCGTATCCAGAACGACCTGTTCGACCTGGGTGCCGACCTGTGCGTGCCCGAAAGCGACACGCCGCCGGACTGGGAGCCGCTTCGTGTCACTGATGCACAGGTCACCTGGCTGGAGGGCGAGATTGACGCGCTCAATGCCAAGCTGGAGCCGCTCAACTCCTTCATCCTGCCCGGCGGCGGCGAGGCGGCGGCACGCCTGCACCTGTCGCGCACCATCTGCCGCCGCGCCGAGCGCAAGGTCTCCGCACTCGTGGCCAATGGAACGACGCTCAATCCGGCGGTGTTGAAATATCTCAACCGGCTGTCCGATCTGCTCTTCGTCATGGCCCGGACCGCCAATGATGAGGGCCGCGCCGATGTGCTCTGGGTACCGGGCAAGGATCGCTGAGTTCGGGATTGTTTCCGCGTTGGAAAGATCAACTTGATGTCAGCCCGGTCGACAAATTGTCGCAGCCTCCTATGTGTAGTGCCACCAGTTCAGTCCATACGGAGTTACCGCATGACCCGCCTTCTTCTCGCCGCTTCCGCGGCCCTGCTGACCGCCACGGCTGCCCAGGCCGAACCTGTCAATTTCGAGTTCGACAAATCCCACACCCTCATCGAAGCCAGCTGGGACCATCAGGGCTATTCCACCCAGCGCCTGCAATTCACGGACTATGACGGCACGCTGTCGCTCGACCTTGAAACTCCGGCCAACTCGACCGTCGACATCACTTTCAACCTGATCGACGGTTTCTGGGTCGGCGCCCATCAAGAGCGGTTCATCGGCCACCTGAATTCCGACGACTTCTTCGAGACCGAGGCCAATCCGACGGCGCATTTCGTCGCAACGGGTTTCGAGACCGAGGACGGAGAGACCGGCACGATGACCGGCGATCTGACGATGAACGGCATGACCAACCCGGTCAGCCTGGATGTAACGCTCAACCAGGTCGGCGAGACCCGTGATGGCGCGACCAAGCTCGGCTTCACCGCCACCGGTTCGCTGCTGCGCTCGGAATGGGATATGGGCTTCGCCGTTCCCTTCGTCTCCGACGAAATCAGCCTGTTCATCTCAACCGAAGTGACGGCGGCGCAATAGCCCCGCTTTGACCCGATGATCGGCAGACGCGCCCGGCACGGCGCGTCTGCCACATCCGGTGTCGATTAGCGGTTTCGCACGTCGGGCGCGGCCGGCCCCGCCTGACGCATCGGGCTGGAGAAAAAGCTCAATGCCAGACCGGTCAGCACCGCCAGGATCGCCGGAAGCAAATGCTCGAATTCATCGATTGGCATCTCATCGATAAAGATGACCTCGGTGCGCCACATCACGGAATTCGTGTAAAATAGCCAGGCAGACATGGCGGCCGCGACAGTGAAGAACGCACTCAACACAAGCCGGCCCGTCAGCCGCAAGGGACCGCGTCCGCGCGGCGGCCAGCTGAGTTTGCGTCGCCCCGCCGCGATGCCCGCAATCAGCCAGTAGGTGACCAGGATCGCCACGACACCGGTGATCGCGGCTGCCAGGCTGATCTGGCGGGTCAGCTCGAGAGCTTCTTCGCACACGTCATCCACCGGCATTTCCCGCGCTGCTGACAACCAGGTGCAGCTGAGGTCGAAATCGAGCTGGGCGCCCGATGTTGCATTGGTCATGAAGTAGAAGCCGTCGCCGGTTTCCGGGCGGATATAGATCCGGGCGTTCCAGCTGGAATTGTTTCCACCATGCCCGACCAGCAGGCCGCGCGGCGTTTCCAGACGTGTATAGCTCATGCCGATGGCGGGGCTTCCTTCGGACGGCGCGAACGCTTGGTCGAGCCAGGCCTCTGACAGCACACCCCCGCCATCCAGGTGAGCGAGCAGAAAATGCTCCATGTCGTCACCGGACATGTAGACGCCCGCCGCAGCGGAAGCGACATCGCGCAAATCCTCGATCTCGCGGCGATAATAATTGAATGCTGCCGAACGGCCCGGCAGATCCGCTTCGACGAAACCGCTATCGTCCATGCCCAGGGGCGCAAAGACATGCTCGCGCACATAGGCATCAAACCCCTGCCCGCTCACATCCTCGATCATCATTTGCAGCAACACATAGCCGCCACCGGAATAACGCGGCTGGCTGCCCGGTTCGCGTATGATTTCAAGCGGCTCGAATGTCTGTGACAGCTCGACAATATCGGCAGGCTGGTCTTCGTGGCTGCCATAGCCGCCATAGCCGTGGACATTGATACCGGCGACATGCTGCAGCAGGCGGCGCACGGTCACGCCGCTGGCGTCGAACTCACCCTCGGGCAGGGTGAAGCGGGTCAGATAGGGCTGGACCGGCGCATCCAGCTCGATACGGCCATCCCGCGCCAGCGTCAGAACGGCCCAGACCGTTGCCGGTTTGGAAATCGAGCCGAGATTGAACGCGGTCCGCCCCGTGACCGGCGTGCCGTCGGCAAGCGCCTGGCCCCGGCGGGCCGACCAGATGACCTCGCCATCACGCAAGGCCCCGGCTGCGACGCCGGCGATCGAGTAGTCCTGCATGGCCCGATCGAGCACGCTGTCGAGCTGCGTCGCCATTTTAGCCGATGACGCTTCGGGATCAATGCCGGTGAAGACGCGCATATCCGTGGCAACTGCGTAGATCCAGGCCAGCGCGGCCAAGCCGCAAAACAGGCGGACCAAGGTGAGAGGTCTCATCGTTCCAATTTCCCATCCATAACCATGTACTATGTATTGCTATATATATTGCCATGACCAAATACAAGGTATACCGATAACGACTCGGAAACATGAGGCGTGAATGGTCGGCAAGACAGACAATGACGACGTGCTCGAACGCTGGATTTCCCAGGCCCGTAAAGGGTATTTCGAGATGTTGTTGCTCGCTCGGGTCAGCGCTGGCCGGGCCTATGGCTATCAGATCGTGGCCAGCCTCAAGCACGCGCCCGGCTTTGAAAATCTGGCCGAGGGCACCGTCTATCCGGTCTTGTCGCGGATGAAAAAGGACGGGCTGGTGACCGCCGAATGGGTTGCCGAAGAGACCGGCGCACCCCGCAAATACTATACGATTACCGACCGCGGCGCCGCGGCGCTGGCCCGCATGCGCGCGGTCTGGACACGGATGGGCGAAGTGCTCGATGCCCAGGGAGACACCGCATGACGACCGATCTCGTTCTCGTCACCGAGGCCGCCCGCACCCTTTGGCGGCGCTTCCTCAAACGGCTGGACTGGTCCAACCGGACCCTCGGCCCGGACGAACGGGCCGAAGCCCGGGCCGAGGCCGCCGCCCATATGCGCGAGGCGATGGGCGAGACCACCGCCGAGACCGAAGCCGGGCAACTGGCCGATGCCATTGCCGGTTTCGGAGACCTGCCGGCCCCGCCGCCGGCCTGGCGTCAGCCGGTCGCGCATTTGGTGCACTATCTTGCCATCATGGTGATCGGCGCGACCGGCCTCATGGTGCTGGTCTTCTTTCACATGGCGGTGATGGAGATTTTCAATCCTGACGGCGTCGGGCTCTGGCTCTACCCCGACGAAGTCGGACTGACCCTGTCCTACGAAGTCCAGCCCGGCGCGCGCGAAGCGCTGGGCGCCGCCTTCATCCCGGTCATGCTCCTCGTCAATGCTGTCCTGATCGCCGCAATCTACGGATTGTGGCGCCTCGCCCTGAGCCCGCGCGGACCCGTCTCGCGATGGATGCGGCCCTAGTGCACCGGCCACAGGATCCCGACCGTCGCACCACCCCTCGCCGCCAAAACGTACCCGTAACTCTAAATTTGCCCGGTACCGGCAGCGCGGCGCTGCGTCGAATTGCATCAGACATAACCATAGAGACCATAACTTCGCTGACCCACTCGCCATACCGACAATACCGCAACTGCGAATTGACGCTGGCGTAAGCCAGCTGGATGCATTGACTTACCGTACCGGCGAAGGCAGGTTTCCGGCCTATTCTTGTCAGGTGCGCGAACCTTATTTCCGCGCGCGGCCAACCGGAGCCCCAGCATGAAGATTCTCGTCCCCGTCAAACGGGTCGTCGATTACAACGTGAAGGTCCGCGTCAAGCCCGACCAAACGGGCGTCGACCTCGCGAATGTCAAAATGTCCATGAACCCGTTCTGCGAGATCGCGGTCGAAGAAGCGATCCGTCTCAAGGAAAAGGGCGTGGCCGAAGAGATCATCGTGGTCTCGATCGGCCCGGCACAGGCCCAGGAAACGATCCGCACGGCCCTCGCCATGGGCGCTGATCGCGGCATCCTGATCCAGACCGATGATGCGGTCGAACCGCTCGCCGTCGCCAAACTCCTGAAGGCCGTGGTCGACGAGGAGAGCCCGGAAATCGTGCTGCTCGGCAAGCAGGCCATTGACGGCGACAACAACCAGACCGGCCAGATGCTGGCCGCCCTGCTCGACTGGCCGCAAGGCACCTTCGCCTCGGAAGTCGAGATTGCCGACGGCAAGGCCAAGGTCACGCGTGAAATCGATGGCGGCCTGCAGACCCTGTCGCTCACCCTGCCTGCCGTGGTCACCACCGATCTGCGCCTCAACGAGCCGCGTTATGCCTCGCTGCCGAACATCATGAAGGCCAAGCGCAAGCCGATCGACACCAAGGCTCCGGCCGATTACGGCGTCGACACCGCGCCGCGCCTGAGCGTTTTGAAGGTCACCGAGCCGCCCAAGCGCGAAGCCGGCATCAAGGTCGAAAGCGTTGCCGAACTGGTCGATAAGCTGAAAAATGAAGCGGGAGTGATCTGATCATGGCTGTTCTCGTTATCGCCGAACATGACAATGCCACGCTGAATGACGCGACCCGCGCGGTCGTCACGGCGGCCAAGGGCCTGGGTGGCGACATCCACGTCCTCGTCGCCGGTTCCGGCGCCCAGGCCGTGGCCGATGCCGCTGCCAAGCTGGACGGTGTCGCCAAGGTGTTGCACGCCGAGAGCGACGTCCTCGCCAAGCCGACGGCGGAAGCCATGGACGCGCTCGTCACGCCGCTGATGGCGGATTACGACGCCGTGCTCGCGGCTGCGACCACCTCCGGCAAGAATTTCATGCCGCGCGTCGCCGCCAAGCTCGACGTGATGCAGATCTCGGAAATCTCCGCCGTCGAAGCCCCGGACACCTTCATCCGCCCGGTCTATGCCGGCAATGCGATGATGACGGTGAAGTCTTCCGACGCGAAGAAAGTCATCACCGTCCGCCCGACCACCTTTGAAAAGGCCGGCGATGGCGGCTCGGCCAGCATCGAGGATCTCGGTGCCGCCTCCGGCCCGTTCAAGTCGGAATTTGTGTCCGAAGAGCTGTCCAAGTCGGACCGTCCGGAACTGACCGCCGCCAAGATCGTCATCTCCGGCGGCCGCGGCATGCAGTCCGGTGACAATTTCCACCTGCTCGACAAGATCGCCGACAAGCTGGGCGCCGCCGTCGGTGCCTCGCGCGCCGCCGTCGATGCCGGCTATGTCCCGAATGATTACCAGGTCGGCCAGACCGGCAAGGTCGTCGCGCCCGAGCTCTACATTGCCGTCGGCATTTCCGGTGCCATCCAGCACCTCGCCGGCATGAAGGATAGCAAGGTCATCGTCGCCATCAACAAGGACGAGGAAGCGCCGATCTTCCAGGTCGCCGATTACGGCCTGGTCGCGGACCTTTTCAACGCCCTGCCCGAGCTCGACGCCGCGCTCGGCTAGGCTGACGCCGCATTGAAATGATCAAGGCCCGGCTGGTTCAGCCGGGCCTTTTTCTTGTCGGCCAGATGTCAGCCGATCGCCCGGGTGTGCTGCCCCAGACGCCACCAGGTGCGAAGGGTTGAGGGATGATGCCCCGCCTCTTCGAGCGCCGCCAGCGCGTCGCGATCCAGCCAACGGCCATCGCGCATCACGGCCTCGATCTCGTAGAGCCGGGCGATATCCTGTGCCGGATCACCGTTGAGCAGGATGAGGTCGGCGGCACAGCCCGGCGCCAGGCATCCGACCTCGCCCTCCAGCCCCAGCGCCTGCGCGCCGTTCAGCGTCGCAGCCCGGATGGCTTCCATCGGGGTCAGACCGGCATCGACCAGGATCTCCATCTCACGCACGGTCGAGACCCCGTGCGGCGTCACCATCACACCGGAATCCGTCCCGACTGTCAGCGGCACGCCGGCTTCGTGCAGGGCGCCGGTGAACTCGACATAGAAGGCCTGCATGCGGGTACGGTCATCATGCGGATATTGCGCCCAGAATTCGAAATTGTCCTGCTCGAAGCCGGCGATCACCGGATTATAGCTCGCCATGACCGGGCGGGTGATATGGGCACCGCCGGTCTCGACGATCCGGGCCAGGTTTTCATGCACGACCAGGGTCGGGTCGATCATTGTACCGGAGGCGGCGATCTGCTCGGCCAGCCGGCGCACGCCCGCCGGGTCCATCTCGTCATTCAACGCATACCAGACGATCGACTCGGTGTGTTCGAGCGTCCGGAAACCGGCATCCAGCGAGGCTGCAAAGTCGACCGGATCGGCCTCGGTGCCCTCGACCGGGTGCCCGCTCATCGTCATGCCCAGACCGGTTGCCTCATCACGAATGGCCGCGAAGCTTTCCCGGGACAGGTTGGAATAGAGTTTGAGGTGGCGAAAGCCGGCGGCGTATTGCCGACGCACGCTCGCCCGCGCCTCCTCGGCACCGTCGACCGCTTCATGCAGGGCATTGCCATTGCGACCGCCGACCTCATTGAGGATCGGACCGGTCGTCATGAGGCGCGGCCCCAGGATTTCGCCCCGTTCGATGCGGGAGGCGAGCGGCAGGTGGAAGGGAAAGCCGCCCATATTGCGCACCGTGGTGACGCCGCGCGCCAGGCCCGCCGCCAGATCTGTCTCGTCAAACACATGGACATGCACATCGACCAGACCCGGCATCAGGACGCGTCCCCCCGCATCAATCAGCTCGACGCCGTCGGGCCGGGCCGGCAGGGCGCCCGTCCCGACGCGTTCGATCCGCCCGTCGACCACCAGGACATGCCCGTCCGCCTGCACGCGGTCGGTCGCCGGGTCGAGCAGGCTGGCATTGGTGATCAGATAGGATCGCGGCGCGTCGCGATCCGGATGCATGGCCGCCGGTAATTGATGCGCCCAGGCGACCAACACCGCAGCGGCGATACTGAGCAGAAGGCCGAGGGCCATGAAAAGTCGAAGCATGTCTGTCTCCCGATTGCTGACGGAAGGACAGGATCACGGGCGTCCCGACAGATCGCCCGATATCCGGATTCCGGACGTGCGGAATACGTCAGCTGGCCGCCGGACCGGATTTCGGACTGGCCGGCGGGGCGTTGAGGGCAGCCAGAAAGGCCGATGGTGTCTTGCCGGTCTCGCGCTTGAAGACGGCGTTGAAGACGGACTTGGAGCTGAAGCCGGCCGTGAAGGCGAGATCAATCACACGCTGGCGGGTCCCGGTGCGGGCATCCTCCCGCATCATCGCGCACACATCCTCGATCCGGAGCGAGTTGATATAGTCGTTGAAATTCCGGCCCGTCGCCGACTTGATAGCCAGGGTCACGGCCCGCTCGGTGAGGCCGGAGGCCGCCGCAACCTCCTGCCGTGTCAAGCGCGGTTCGGTATAGAGCGCCTCATCGCAGACCGCCGTCTCGACACGCTTGAAATCGGCAATCGCCGCCGTGCTGGCCATGGCTGTATCATCGGAAGATCGAGTTGAAGCGCGCCCTTCGGCCCAAGCGTCCAGGGCCCCCTCGTCGAGGCCCGAGAACAGGCGACCATGCTGCACAGCCAGAACAACCAGCACGCAAACAAAAACCAGCGACACGGCAATCTGGAAAACATAGGCCGACGATGTGCCCAGCCAGGGCCAGTAAGGATGCAGCCAATGCGCGTCCATGCGCAAAATGTCGAACACGCCGTCGATGACGTAAAAAGCGATCATCGCGACCATCCAGTTGAGCTGGATGGTCCGGGCATCCGAACGCATGTCCCGGGTGGCGCGGTGAAAACGACGGATCAGCAGCAGCGTCGCAGCGGAATAGGCAAATAGGCTGATCCGGGCACCGTGTTCAACAAGCCCGATCTGTGGCGTCAGGGCCAGTGCAAGCAGAAACGGCACGGCATGCGGCCAGTCGCGCCAGCGCAAGGCCGGTCCGGACATCATCACGCCGCGGGCAAGAAGATAGACCAGCGGCGGATAGGCGAGGCGGAAGGCAGGCGTGACCAGCCAGATATCGCGAAAGCCGGCCGTCTCCTCAAGGAAGTTGAAGACCATCCAGGTCGCTGACATTGCCAGCAGCGCCGACACCACACGAAGGCGCGGCCGGGTCACCGTGAGGACGAAGCCGAGGCCGGCGACCGCGATCAGGGCAAATTGCAGCAGGTTGACGGCAAGCAGGGTCATCGCGTGAGTCTAGCCACCGGTCGGCGGATGACAATCCTCACACCTGCCGCGCTCACGCCTTCCAGCCGCGAAAATCGCGATACTCTCGGATCGCCGCGAGGGCGCGCAAACGGGTCTCCCGGTCATCGCGCGTCAACGCCTCGACGAGCAAGCGATAAAGATGCTCCGGCGCCTCTTGCAAAGCCGTCAGATCAGCTGGCAAGGCCGCGGCCACTGTCCCGTTTTCAAGCGCGCCGACCAGGGATTGCTCGAGGCGCCAAAGACAGGCTCTCAGCCCGCCATCGCGCGACCGATAGCGCAAGGCGAGAAACAGGAGGATGGCAACGAGAACGATCGGGACGAGTAGAGCCATCCCGAAATCCTAGTCGGCTGGCGCTGCCGCCTCAATCGCCGCGACCACCGCGCGCAGGTCGACAAATTTGAAGTTCTGGCCGCCCGTATCATTCTCGTCATCCTGCACCACCAGCACACCGGCCGGAAAATCCGGGCCGAGATTGGCGGCGGAGATATCAAGCCCGTCCGTATGGGTGACCCCGTCAATCGCGGCGTCGACAATCTGCAGGCGCGTCACGAAGGCATGGCTCTCCAGCTCATAGACGGCATAAGTATTGTCGCCCTGGCTGGAGACGACCAGCCAGCCGCCGGTCTCGCCTCGCGGCAGCAGGGCCGCGCCTTCGGCATCGGCAGTGATTTCACGACCGTCGGTCGCGGCGATCGGCTGCGGCTCGGCAGGGTCAGTGGGCTCGGCACCCATGGTCCAGACGCCGACATTTTCCTCATTCATGTAGAGCTGGCCGGTGCGGTCATCGGCAACACAGCCCTCGGCGATTGTTCCCAGCGTGACCCGGCGAACTTCTTGCGTCGTGACCATGGCGCCATCCCAGCCCAGCGCATACTGGACGAACGTGCCCGGCTCCTTGTCGGAGAGGAAGGCATAGAGCGCCTGGTCGACCGGTGAGCGATAGAGGCAGAAACCGTAGGGCTCGGTCACATTCGCAACCGTCACCGCACCGACATAGCTGACATCTCGGGTCTCGGGATCGATGAAGAAGAAGGCGATACCGCCATTGGACCGGTCCGAAGCCGCCGCGATATCGACCACGCGGTCGCCAAGGTCAAAACCGTAACGGACATCGACATTGTTGAGCCGCCCCTCGGGCAGATAGGCGTGCTCCGCACCGGTCATCGTGTAGACGTAGACGCCATTGTCCTTGTCAGTGCCGAAGATCAGGCTTTCGGCCGGATTGGCGGCAACCCAGACGGCCGGATCATCGGCGGCATCACCCGTGCCCGCGACACTGGCGGTTTCAACGCTCGCCTCGATCGCGACCGGTGGCAGCCCCTGGCTGCAGGCGGCCAAGGCACTGGCGCCAGCGAGTAGTCCAAGCAGGTTTTTCATGACATGTCTCCGGTCGGCAACAGGCGCCGATAACACGGGGAAATCAGGGCGATAAGCCCTGATTTTACGACACTTCCGTGACAGACGCGCCGTTGATACGGGAATTCGCGAATTCGACAAGAAAACGACACGGAGGTGAGATCGAAGCGTCATCATCATGTCGCTGATCCCCGCGCATAGAGGCCGCAACTTTGCCCGCCCGGGCAAGGCATCAGTCATGTACATGTGAGGGGGACTCCCATGAAGAAGACCATCGCCATGCTCGGCACGGCTTCCGTGCTCGCGCTCGCGGCCGCCACCGCTGCCCAGGCCGGCACCATTGCCGGTCGTGTCACAGACGCCTCCGAGTCCGTCGGACTTGAGGGCGCCATCGTCCGCATCATGGAAACCGGCCAGACGACGACGGTCGGCGCTGACGGCACCTTCCGGGTCACCGGCCTCGCCGCTGGCGACTACACGCTGCGCGTCAGCTATGTCGGCGCCCCGGCCCGCGAATACAATGTGACCCTCGCCACGGTCACCGACACAGTGTCGCCGACGATCACCCTGGGTGACGACGTCGAATACATGGACAACATCCTGGTCATGGGCCAGCGCGGCGCCCTGAACTCCGCCCTGTCACGCCAGCGCGCCAATGACGGCAATGTCGCGGTCCTGTCCTCGGACGCCATCGGCCAGTTCCCGGACGAGAATGTCGCCGAAGCCGCCCGCCGCGCCGTCGGCGTGAACGTGCTCAACGACCAGGGCGAAGGCCGCTTCGTGTCGATCCGTGGCCTTGACCCGAACCTGGTCTCCACCTCGATCAATGGTGTCCGCCTGGTGTCCCCGGAAGCGGAAGACCGCCAGGTCGGCCTCGACGTCATCGACGCCGATGTGCTCTCCTCCGTCGTGATCAACAAGTCGCTGCTTCCGAACATGGATGGCGACAGCATCGGCGGTAATGTCGAAATCGAAACCATGTCCGGCCTCGATGTCGACGACATGTATCTGCGCGCCCGCGTCGCCGGCCTCTACTCCGACATGGAGCAGGAATTCGGCCACCGCGGCTCGATCAACTTCGCCAACAACTTCATGGACGGGCGCCTCGGCGTCGCCGGCTCGCTGTCCTACCAGCAGCGCGTCTTCGGCTCTGACAGCTTCGAAGTCGATGGCGGCTGGGATGTCGACGAAAGCGTCGCCTTCCCGAATGAAGTTGAGATGCGCAACTATCAGGTGACCCGCGAACGTACGACGGCGGCCCTGAATTTCGACTACCGCGTCAACAACGACCTGACCCTTTATTCGCGCTCGACCTGGTCTGACTTCTCGGATGCGGAATACCGCAACCGCGTCGAGATCAAGTTCGAAGATGCCGAATATGACGACACCAACTCGTCCGGCAATCTGGCCGTCTTCACCGCCGACGAAATGGAAATCGACCGCGACATCAAGGATCGTCTTGAAACCCAGATGATCTTCGCGACCGATTTCGGTGGTGAATGGCTGAACGGCAATACCTCGGTCGATTGGTCGCTGTCCTACGTCTATGCGGAAGAAGCCGAGCCGAACCGTCTCGATACGGATTTCAGCTATGAGTTTGAAGACGGCGAGCTCTTCACAGTCGACTCGACGAACCCGCTGCGCCCGCAGCTGGGCTTTGCTGGCGGCGTCACCACGGATCGTGTGTTCGACGCCTCAAACTACGAAAATGCCGGTTTCGAACTGACCAATGGCCTGTCGCAGGACCGCGAATATGCGGCCGCCTTGAACATCCGCCACGACATGAATTTCGGCACGATGCCGGGCTATGTCCAATACGGTGTCCGGGCCCGCACGCGGGACAAGAAGTTTGCGCTGGATTTCGACGTCTATGACGACGCAAACCTGCTCCTTTCAGAGGTCGTCCGGACGGTCGATTACGGCCAGGGCCCGATCGGTCCTGTCGCCAACCCGGCCAGCGTCCGCGATTTCTTCTTCTCGAACCTGGGCAGCCTGGACTACGCAGCCAATGACAGTGATATCGACAGCTTCGGCGCGTCTTACCGCGTCGAGGAAGATGTCATGGCCGGCTATCTGATGGGGTCGATCGAAAACGGTCCGCTGCGCCTGGTCGGTGGTGTCCGTGTCGAGCAGACCGACATGGCCGCTCGTGGCTACGAAACCTTCCTCGCCGAGGAAGACTCCACGGTGAACGGTGTGGTCCAGCTGGAAGACACGGTCTATGTGACGCCGACCTCTGCGTCCGACGACTATACCGACGTCCTGCCGTCGATCCTGGCCCGTTATGAGCTGACCGAAAACGTGATCGTCCGCGGTGGCTATTTCGCCTCGATCCAGCGTCCCAACCCGGGCCAGTTTGCCCCGCGCATCCTGGTCGAGCAGAACGATGATGACGAAGTCGAGGGCGAATTCGGCAATCCGGACCTCGAGCGCCTGGAAGCCGAGAACTTTGACGTCTCCATCGAATGGTATCCGAACAACGACGCGGTCGTTTACCTCGGCTATTTCAACAAGGACCTGGAAAATGTCATCGCCGGTGTCGGTTATGAGGACATCACGCTGAATGGCCGCTTCTTCGACGAAGCTGCCTCCTTCATCAACCTGCCGAACGCCGAAGTGTCGGGCCTCGAGTTCAACTACCAGCAGGCCCTCGACTTCCTGCCGGTCGAAGGCTTCATCGTCGGCTTCAACTACACCGCCACCGACAGTGAAGCGGTCCTGCCTGACGGCCGCATCGTTCCGCTGCCGCGCCAGTCCGACACGGTCTGGAATGCGGTGCTCGGCTATGACAACGGCCCATGGGATCTGCGCGCCGTGCTGTCGACCCGCTCGGAATTCCTCGACGAGATCCGCGGCGGTGCCGACGAAGACCGCTGGGTGCTCGAGCACAGCCAGCTCGACCTCTCGGCCAAGTTCGAATTCAACGACACGCTTCAGATCTTCGCCGATCTGAAGAACGTCACCGACGAGCCCTTCCGCGCGGTCACCCGTCCGGACGGTATCGACCGGGTTGAGCAGTTCGAAGAATACGGCTGGTCCGCCGTCTTCGGTGTCCGCGTCACCTACTAAGACGCCGTCACATCAACCGGTATGAAGAGCGCTTCGGACCACAGGGTCCGGAGCGCTTTTTCTTGTGTCAGGCGAAATTTTCGCGCGCGGGAAACTTTCTTGCTGCAGAGCGGTAACAACCTAAAAATATTGCAATATTTTCACACTGCGAATTCTTCCGACCCGACACACAAGCATCGCCATCCTGTCATTCCAACGTCGCATCCCGCCCCTAGAAGAGCGCCAACCCGCTCCTCCCCGAACGGGTTTGCGACTCGATTTATCCCTCCGAGATGCAAACAACTGGGCCGCCCCGAGACATCGGAGCGGCCCGTTTTCTCAGCAAGGCAGAACTGCTGATCGACACTATAACAAATTGCCGCCCAGGACCCGATTTCGCTTGCCCCTAAGTCGGCGCGACCTAAGATGCCCATGCGGAATTCTTCAACCTAGGGGGATGGCATGAAATTGTGGCCAAAAACAATCGCGACCATCGCGTTGATGATCGCTTGCGCTCCGACAGACGCGCAGGTCAAACCCGGTCAGAATCAAACCGCAGGCACCAGCCAGACCGCCGCAAATGACGGCGCCCAAGTCGCGCAGTTATTGAACGATGTTGTCGCCCGGGATTCGCGCTCATGGTTGTTCAATCGCTATGACAATGGAAGCATGCGCAATGCGCGTATCCTTTCTCACACACCCAACTCGGGCGACGCCGTCATCCAAGGCGACTATACCTACAATGGCGGACGTGGCGGCTGGGTGAGAGTGACA
The DNA here is from genome assembly GCF_003634045.1 of Maricaulis maris. Classification (GTDB taxonomy): domain Bacteria; phylum Pseudomonadota; class Alphaproteobacteria; order Caulobacterales; family Maricaulaceae; genus Maricaulis; species Maricaulis maris. Next base: position 138,295 of record NZ_RBIM01000008.1, on the reverse strand, counting down.
TTCACGAACAATCAGGTCCGTTGTGTCACCTATCACGACTTCCCCGGAACCTGTCGACCCGTCGGCGCTGCCAATCCGGCCATCCGGGCGCTCGGCGGCTTGATGCTTTCGGGCGCGATGGGAAACGGCTCCGGATCAACAAATAGCGGGACCAACCGTCAGTGCCGAATGGTGCAAGAACAAATCTGCCCGCCGGATGGAAGCTATTGCCGGACCTACAACGTCGAAAGGTGCAATTAGCCCCAACGGACCCGGTCAGATATTGCGGCGGATCGCGGCCCGGATAAGGGCATAGGCGTCCTCGCTATTCCACTCCGCCGGCGCCGGCACCCGGCCGATCTCACGACCCTGGCCGTCATAAAGAATGGACATCGGCAGGCCGATTGCCCGCACCTGGCTGGGGCTGGAGAAGGTCACGTCGTGGATCAGTGGCAGATTGCCCAACTCCATCCGCGTCAGGAATTCACGGGCGTCTTCGATGGAGCGGTCCAGCGTCACCGTCACCACCTGGAAGTCATCACCGCCGAGTTCGGCCTGCAGCTCGGACAAGGCCGGCATTTCCTCGACACAGGGCCCACACCAGGTCGCCCAGTAATTCACCAAGATCACCTGTCCACGATAATCCGACAGGCGCACCTCGCCACCTTCGCCGTCGACATAGGCCAGGTCCGGCTGTGACGGCGCATCATCGATGGAGACAAAAGCCCGCATCTCGCCGTGGGCATAGCTGTCCAGCGGGCCGGTTTCGCCCTTGTCCATGGCCGAAAACACCACGTATAGAAGGCCCGCAATACCAATCAGGGGCATGGCAATCAGTGCAGCCTTGAGCGGCGACATCTTCATCTCTATCTCCTCCACGGGCATAACCGACATGGCTGACGACACACCGAACGACGCGCCGACCAAAACTTCCAGTGCGATGTGGGGCGGCCGCTTTTCGGCCGGTCCCTCCGCAGTCATGGAAGCGATCAACGCCTCGATCGACGTCGACAAGCGCATGGCGGATCAGGACATTGACGGTTCCCTGGCCCACAGCCAAATGTTGGCCGCAACGGGCGTGATTTCAAGCGAGGATGCTGCGGCGATCCAGCGCGGGCTGGAACAGGTCCGCTCGGAAATCCATGCCGGCGACTTTCCGTGGTCGGCGGCGCTGGAAGACGTGCACATGAATGTCGAGGCGCGCCTGAAGGACATCATCGGCGAACCGGCCGGCCGCCTGCACACGGCACGGTCGCGCAATGACCAGGTCGCCACCGATTTCCGCCTCTGGCTGCGCGATGCCTGCGACCGCATCGACGCCATGCTCGCCGCCTACCAGACCGCGCTCGTCAAACAGGCCGAAACCCATGCCGACCAGGTCATGCCCGGCTTCACCCATTTGCAGACCGCCCAGCCGGTCTCGCTCGGTCATCACCTGCTGAGCTATGTCGAGGTCGCCCAGCGTGATCGCGGTCGCTTCGCCGATGCCCGCAAACGCCTCAATGAAAGCCCGCTGGGCTGTGCGGCACTGGCCGGTACCGCCTTCCCGATCGACCGCGACATGACCGCCAAAGCGCTCGGCTTTGATCGCCCCATGGCCAATTCGCTCGACGGCGTCGCGGCCCGTGATTTTGCGCTGGAAGTCCTCTCGGCCGCCGCGATCTGCGCCGTGAACCTGTCGCGCTTTGCCGAAGAGATCGTGCTGTGGTGCACGCGCCGTTTCGGCTTTACCACCCTGTCGGATGCCTGGTCCACCGGCTCCTCGATCATGCCGCAAAAGCGCAATCCCGATGCCGCCGAACTGGTACGCGCCAAGCCGGGCCGCATCATCGGCTCGCTGACCGGTCTATTGACCGTCGTAAAAGGTCTGCCGCTGGCCTATTCCAAGGATCTGCAGGAAGACAAGGCGCCGGTTTTCCAGGCAATTGATGATCTGGAACTCGCCCTGTTGTCGATGGCCGGCATGGCCGGCGACCTGACCTTCTTCCCGGCAGCGCTCGAAGAAGCCGCCGGCGAAGCCTATTCGGACGCCACCGACCTGGCTGATTATGTGGTGCGCGAACTGGGCAAGCCCTTCCGTGACGCACACCATATTTCCGGCTCGATCGTCAAACTGGCCGAAGCCCGCGACGTGCCGCTGGCCGCGCTCTCACTGGCCGAGATGCAAAGCATCGAACCGGCTATCGACGACAGCGTGTTTTCCGTGTTGAGTGCGCGGGCATCAATGTCGAGCCGCACCAGTTTCGGTGGCACATCACCGGTGCGGGTCCGTGAACAAGTGACGGTCTGGAAAGACCGTCTGGGTTGCTGAGGGTTATTGCGATGAAACGTCTGGCCACATTCACCCTTGTCATGCTCAGCGCACTCGCTGTCGCGGCTTGCGGCCTGCGCGGCAATCTGGAACGCCCCGACCCGCTGTGGGGCGACCGACCGCCGGCTGAAGAGGACACCGGCGAATAGGGGTTTGACGCTTCGCGGCTCACCAAATCGTAATGCAGCGAAGCCTCGTTATTCCGGTTCGGCGTGATAGATTTTCCGCCATGCGTCGCACATCCTTGATCCTTGCCTGGTTTTCGCTCGTCTGGGAGCGGTCTGTTCCGGTCATCTGGCCGGCCCTGGCCTGGATCACGGGCTATCTCATCCTGTCGCTGCTCGGCAGCTGGGACATGCTCGGCGATCCGTGGCGCGCCATCTATGCCATTGCCAGTTTCGCGCTCGCCGTCTGGCTGACACGCCCCGGTCTGCGCGCCTTTGTCTGGCCTGATGCCGACGACATGGCGCGGCGCGTCGAAACTGACTCGGATATTCCCGCCCGCCCCCATGAAGCCCTGACCGACAAGCCGAGCGACGCCGACCCGGTCGCCCAGCGGGTCTGGCACGAACACCAGCGCCGCATGGCCGTACGGCTCAAATCGGCCCGGGCACGGCGCCCGCACGCGGCCTGGGCCCGCCATGATGGTTTCGCCGTGCGCGGCATGCTGGCGCTGGGCCTCGCCGTCGGCTGGCTGGTCGCCGGCCCTGCCGCCCGCGACCGGGTTGGCGAGGCTGTCTCGCTGACACCCATCATCGCCGGGGGCGACACGCTGTCGATTGATGCCTGGATTGATCCGCCCGCCTATACCGGCCGCGCCCCGATCTTCCTCGCTGCCGACAGTCGCGAGGCGGTCGTGCCCGCAGGTTCGACCTTCGTCGCCCGCATTGCCGGCTCGCGTCGTCAGCCCCGCCTCACACTCCGCGACGCCGACGGCCGCCAACGCACCGACGGCAATGAGATCGGCGACAGTGTCTGGGAAATCAGGCAACCGGTCGATCTTGATGCCAGCCTGCGCCTTGCCGCGCCGGGCACCCGCGAAACCTGGTCAATCACGGTGACCCCCGACACACCGCCCCGCGTCCGGCTGACCGCTGTGCCGGACTCGACCGCCGCCGGCGAACTCGATCTCGATTTCACGGTGACCGATGATTATGGCGCCACCGGCTATGCGCTGGAGCTGCGCGAGGAAGAGTCACGCGGCGATTGGCAGACGCTCGAGATCGAGACGACAGCCGTCACGCCGACCGGCGACAACAACGCGATGTCGACCCTCTTGGAGACGGCCCGCCATCCGCTCGCCGGCAGCCGGGTCGAGATCCGCATGGTCGCCACCGATGCCGCCGGCAATATCGGGCGCTCGCCGGAACTCGGCATCACCCTGCCGGCCCGCGTTTTCCTCGACGCCCTGGCCCGGGCCGTCGCCGAACAGCGCCGCAATGTCATGGCGTCCGACGCCGCCTACGCGCCACTGGACGAACCGGCGCCGCTGTTCGCCGAAGACATCCCCGCCGGCCCCGCCTATTTCACCGAAAACCCGGCCCGCCGGATCGAGCGCGCACCGGAAGGTCTGCAGCAAGTGGCCCGCGGATTGGCGGCGATCTCGGATGCACCGGAATATTTCTTTGACGATCCGATCGTCTATCTCGGCCTGCGCGAGACGCTGCACCGGCTGCGCCGCCAGCGCGACCAGGCGGCGCTGGGTGATCTGGAAGGCGATCTCTGGCTGATCGCCCTGCGGGCCGAACTCGGCTCGCTGGCCGATGCCGAGGCGGCGCTGCGGGCAGCCGAGCGGGCGCTGATGGAAGCCCTGGCCCGCGGTGCCGACGAGACCGAGCTCGCGGCCCTGTTCGAGGCCTACCAGGAAGCCATGCAGAACTACATGGCCGCAATGGCACGCGAAGCCGCCGAAGAAGGCAATTTCGCCGAGGGCGGACAAGGCTCCAACCTCAACTCGGAGGGCCTGCAGGAAATGCTCGACGCGCTGCGCGATGCCGCCGAGTTGGGCAACACCGCTGATGCCCGTCAAGCGCTCGCCGCGCTGTCGGAAATGCTGCGCAACATGCAGATGCAACTCGGCCAGGGTCAGGGCGAAGGCCAGCAGAGCGATCCGATTTCCGAAGCCATCGCCCGCGCCCTGGAAGAATTGGGCGAGGTGATCGGCGAGCAGCGCAATCTGCAGGACCAGACTTTCGGCCTGTCACAGGAAGAAGGCGGCACCGGCCAGCCACAATCGGGTAATTCCTCCGGCCAGCAACAGCAAGGCCAGCAATCCGGCGACGGGCCGCAGACACTGGCGGAAAACCAGAGCGGCGGCGGCCAGAGCGCGCAAGCGCTCGCCGATGCCCAGGGGCAGCTGGCCCAGCGCTTCTCCGAATCCGCCGATGCCCTGCCCGGTCAGGGTGAAGAGGCGCTCGGCGGGGCCGGCGAAGCCATGCGCCAAGCCGAAGAGGCGCTGCGCAATGGCGACACCGAAGGCGCACTCGCGGCGCAGGAAGAAGCGCTTGCCGATCTGCGCTCAGGCGCCGAGCAATTGGCCCGCGATCTCCTGGAGCGGATGCAGGAAAACGGCAGCCAGATGGGCGAAGGCGAGGACAATCGTGACCCGCTCGGACGTCCGGCCGAAGGCGCCTTTGCTGATGGCGCCGGCGTCGAAGTACCCGACGAAATGAGCCGCGCCCGCGCCCGTGATATCCTTGAAGAACTGCGCCGCCGCGCCGCCGAAGCCGGCCGGCCACAGGAAGAGCTCGACTATATCGAACGCCTGCTCGACCGGTTCTGATACCCGACCGAAATCAGATGGATGTGAGGTTCAGTACTGGCCGGTCTCGACCGGTTCGGCTGAGGCGTGCTGATCCGCCGGAGGGCCATGTTCGGGCGCCGGTGCGTGATCCGTCACGGCGGCTGTGTCCAGTTCCGATGTGTGGACGTCGTCAGCGGCTGCACCATCTGAGGCCCCGGCGTCTTGATGGCCGCTATCAGCATTGCCATGCGCCGGTGTTTCCATCAGGACGACCTCGACCTCGACCGCGTCCGGTGGCGGATCGGAGACCACGGTGCGGAAATCCTGGCGACGGCCTGCGCCAAGGCGGCCGGCCGGCATCGAGATTGTCCACTCCAGCACCGCTTCGCCATGTTCATCGCGCAGAATGGCCCGCAGGCCGGGAATGGCGCGGGCGCGGCGGTCAAAATTGTGGATATCACCTTCAATCACGAGCAGCGGCACGCCGTGATCGACCTCACGGGTCACGTCCAGCTCGCCGACATCATAGCCCCAGGGATTGACCGTCGCGCCGACTGCGGCATAGGCCGAGCTGGCCCGCGGCCAAAGCGTCACGACATCGACGCGGAAGATCCAGGCACACACGAACAGGACGGTACAGGCCGCCAACAAACCACCCCAGGCGCCACCGGCGGCGGCGGCCGACAGGGTGCGGCGTTTCTTTTCCTGGCGTTCGCGGAAGGCTGTGTGGACCTTTTTCTCGCCCCCGGCATCCTCGTCCGGGGCGTCCGGTTTCACGGGCGGGGCCGGTTGCAGGCTGGGCAGATCGCTGGGATCTTCCATCTCGGCCGTCCAGACATGACCGCACGAGGCACAGCGTACACGACGGCCATTCGTGCCAATCGCATTGGGATTGGCACGGTAACGCGTGGTACATGACGGACAGCTGAGTACTATGCTCATATGAGTCGTCTACACATCTTCTTCGGCTCTCCCGAACGTATGGAGGATTTCCATCAGCCCGAGTTCATCCCAGTCGCCGCACATGGACCCGGAGCCGGTGATCCGCTTCGACAATGTCGGCATGCGATATGGCCGGGGACCGGAGATTCTGCGCGATTTGTCTTTTGATTTACCACGCGGTTCTTTCCAATTCCTCACCGGACCGTCCGGAGCCGGCAAAACCTCGCTCTTGCGGCTGATATACCTCGCCGCCAAGCCCTCGCGCGGGCTGATCAGCTATTTCGGCCGTGATGCCGCGACTTTGCCGCGCAATGAGCTTCCGGACCTGCGACGGCGGGTCGGGGTGGTGTTCCAGGAATTTCGCCTGCTCGGCCACATGAATGTGTTCGACAATGTCGCCCTGCCGCTACGGGTCGCAGGTCGCAAACGTCAGGACTATGCCGAGGACGTGGCCGAATTGCTGACCTGGGTCGGCCTGGGTGACAAGATGAATGCCCTGCCGGCCACCCTGTCCGGCGGCGAACAGCAACGCGTCGCCATTGCCCGCGCCGTCGTTGGCCAGCCCGAAGTCCTGATCGCCGACGAACCGACCGGCAATGTCGATCCGGAAATGGGCATGCGCCTGCTGCGCCTGTTTGCAGAGCTCAACAAGCTGGGCACCACCATCATCATCGCCACCCACGACCTGCAGCTGGTGCGCATGCTCGATGCACCGGTGATGACGCTGTCGAACGGCCATCTGCACATCCGCCCGCCGCGCAGCGAACGCTTGCGCATGCAGGAGGCCGCCGAGGCGGAAGCCGAAGCTGATCGCATCGCCGCGGCGCCGGCCGCTGCAGCCCCGCGCAGCAGTGTCGAGCCACACGAGACAGACATCGCGGACGACGGGGACGTCGATGAGTAGCGCCATCCCCAAACCACCAGCCGGCGGCAATGGTCGCCTGCTGCCCCCGGATGCCGGTCGCGACCGGCCGCTCTTCGTGGTCGCCGCTATCCTCGTCTTCCTGGCCTGTATCGCCGCCCTGGGGGCGCGTGGTGCCTGGCTCCAGGCGCAGCGCTGGACGACAGATCTCGAGACCTCGCTGACCATCCAGATCCGTCCCGTCGAAGGCCGCGACGCCGAAGCCGATGCCGGACGGGCTGCCGAACTGGCCGCGGCCTTGCCCGGCGTCGAGCGCGCGACATCGCGCGGCCGCGATCACGCGCTGGCCCTGCTCACCCCCTGGCTTGGCGAAGGCAATCTGCCCGACGACCTGCCCCTGCCCCTGCTGGTCGATGTGCGAACCCGCTCCGGCGTGCAAATCGACACCGCCGCCCTGCAGGCGCAGCTCGATGCGGAAGGCATGATGGCACGGATTGACGATCATGGCCGCTGGTCCGATGCCGTCCGCCGCGCCGCAGGATCAGCCCAGGCGCTCGGGCTGGGATTGCTGGCACTGCTGGCCGGTGCCGCCGCCGCGGTAATCGCATTCGCGGCCCGTGCCAGCCTTGCCGCACGGCTCGACGTCATTGATGCCCTGCACCTGTGTGGCGCCGAGGACCGGTTTATTGCCGGCCTTTTCCAACGCCGCTTTTTCATGCTGGGACTCAAGGCCGGGGTCGCGGGCGCGGTCTTCGCCGGCCTCGTCTCCCTGCTCGTCAGCCTCGGGGATGCCCCGGCCGACATGGCGTTTTTCCTGCCGCAATGGGCGTCTGATCCGTTCGAATTTGTCCTGCTTGCCGCCGCTCCAATCCTGGCCGGCCTGACCGCTGCAGTGTCGGCACGACTGGCCGTGGCGTCCGATTTGCGGGGGCGCTGGTGAACGACCATAAATCTGCCCGTTTCAGACATGAGGCTCGACCTTGGTGAGGGTTCACACATCCGGCCTGGCGCCGGACCGGAATTCCGGGAGGACAGTATGAAGCGGAGCTGGTTCTGGCTGCGCGGCCTGTGCTTTGTGATCGTGCTGGTCAGCGCGATCGGCTTTGCCGACTATGCCGGCAAGGTGGCCGGCTATGAGGCTCCGGACGATAATGTTTCGGTCGATGCCATCATCGTCCTGACGGGAGACGCCGGCCGCTTGGCGGCTGGCGGTCAGTTATTGCAGGACGGGCGCGCCGGACAGTTGATGATCTCCGGCGTCAATCCATCTGCGACCACCGCCGATATCCGCCGCCATACCGGCCTTGATGACACGGCATTCGCGTGCTGCGTGACGCTGGGCCGCGAGGCGACCGACACGGTCGGCAATGCCCGCGAAGCGGCCGCCTATGTGCGGGCCAACGGTTATGATCGCTTGATCATCGTGACGTCAGACTATCATCTGCCGCGCAGCCTTCTGGAGTTCCGCAGCAATATGCCCGGCGTCGACCTCATCCCCTACCCGGTCCGCACGCCAGCACCGTGGCAAGACGTTCGCGGGCTGCGCCTCTGGCTCCAGGAATATGCCAAATACACGACGGTGCAGCTGCGCCATTCGCTGACCCCGACTGTGGAAGACGCCTGATGCGCTTGTTGAGATCCCTGGTTTTCTACATCTGGATGTATGGCCTGATGGCAGTGTTCGGACTGATCGGGACCCCGCTCCTGCTCGGACCGCGCCATTGGGCGCGAAAAATCCTGCGCGCCTATCTCAAAGTGGTCTGGTTCGGGATGCGCTGGATCCTGGGCGTCCGGTTCGAGGTACGTGGCCGGCAACACCTGACCGATGGCGGCGCCTTGGTCGCCTCCAAGCATATGAGCATGTGGGAGACGCTGGCCTTCTGGGAAATCCTGCCCGACCCGGCGATCATCCTGAAAAAATCACTGGTCTACATGCCCTTCTTCGGCTGGTTCGCGGTCAAGCTCGGCAATATCTCGATCGACCGGGATGGCGGTGGCAAGGCCCTTAAAGGCATGCTTCGTGACGCCGCAAAGCGCGGCTCGGAGAATCGCCAGGTCCTGATCTTTCCCGAAGGCACCCGAGTGCGCCCGGGCGAGGCGCCCGAGTTCAAGCCGGGCATTGCCGGCCTCTACAAGTCAATGAACAAGCCCTGCATCCCGGTCGCACTCAATTCCGGCGTTCATCTGGAAACCTATTGCGGCCTGCGCAAGCCCGGTCTCATCGTGGTCGAGTTCCTGGAACCGATCGCGCCGGGACTGGACAAGGCGAGTTTCATGAACGAGTTGCACACCCGTATCAACCAGGCCACCGACGCGCTCCTCGCTGCGGACCCGGAACTCGCAACAAAAGAGATTTGATCATGACCGGACGCCTGCGTTTCATCCTGCCGTTCGGCGCGATCATCTTCGTTTTCCTGCTGTATTCGGCCTATTGGGTCTATGCCAGCACCCAGATCCGCGCCGCCGTCGAGCGCTGGGTCACCGAGCAGGAAGCCGCCGGCTATGAGATCGAACGCGAAGCGTTGACGGTTTCGGGCTATCCCTACCGCTTCCAGGTGACTTTCCGTGCACCGCGCATCACCGCACCGGCGAGTGATGGTGGCTGGCATGCCGAGCTGGCGAGCCTGCAGGCCCATGCCGTCCCCCATGACCTGTCGCACTGGATCGTCCGTTTCGGCGGCCCGGCCTATCTCAATAATCTCAACGGTCCGGGCAGCGAGCTCGAACTGGGTGCCAGTGATGCCCGGATCAGCCTGGTCTATAACGAGGCTGGCGAGACCGAGCGGGTCGGCGCCGAGTTGATCGACTTCACGATCCTGACCCGCGCCGGCGATGCCCCGGACGTGCAGGCGATCGGCGCGCTCTATCTCAATGGCATTGTCGAGGCCGACAACACGCTGCATGTCCGGGCGATGGCGGAGAATGTGGTGGCCGCGCCCGGCGTGCTCAGCCGCGATGTCGAGCGCGCCTTCGGTGAAACACTCGGCATGGCGCGGATGGAATTTTCGGTCACCGAATGGGCGTCACTCGCCCGCAATGCCGACGCGGTGGCCTGGAGCCAGGCCGGTGGCCAACTCGACATCACCGATGCGGCGCTGCAATGGGGTCCGGCAGATTTGACGGCAGTCGGCGAGTTCACCCTCGACCGCATGGCCCGGCCCGACGGCCGATTGTCCCTGCGCGTGACCGATCCCGACACACTCGCCGAAGCGCTGGTGGAGGCGCGGCTGATTCCGGAACAGAACCGCGAAGCACTGCGAGTGGCCGCCATGATGGCACCGCGCGGCCCGGAGGGGGTCTCCCTGCCCTTCCGGATCCGCGATGGCGGCGTCTATCTCGGACCGGCCCGCTTGGGCGGCCTTGGCAATTAGGCTTTCATGAAGTCCGTCAGGGCCTCGACCAGACGGCGGTTCTCGGCCTCGGTCCCGACCGTCGCACGCAGGGCGTTGGGCAGGCCGTAAGGCTCCACACCGCGGATGATCAGGCCTTTGGAGGTCAGATAAGCATCTGCTTCCGCCGCAGTCCGACCCGGCGTTTCCGGGAAATGGATCAGCACGAAATTGCACACACTCGGTGTCACTTCGAGGCCGAGGCCACCGATCTGCTGGCGCAAATAGGCCACCCACTCGTCATTATGATCCGCCGATCGGGTCTGGAACTCGTGGTCGCCGATCGCCGCCGTGCCGGCCTCGATCGCCGCCATATTGACATTGAACGGGCCGCGAACCCGGTGCAGCACGTCGATGATCGCCTTGTTGCCATAGGCCCAGCCCAGACGCAGCGCGGCCAGTCCGTGGATCTTCGAAAAGGTACGGGTGACGATGACATCATCACGCTCACGCGCCAGTTCAATACCGGCCTCATAATCAGGAAGACGCACGAACTCGGCATAGGCGGCGTCCAGCACCAACAGCGTCGACGACGGCAGACCGTCACGCAGGCGCCGGACTTCCGCGTCAGGAATGTAAGTGCCCGTCGGATTGTTGGGATTGGCCAGGAAGACGATCTTGGTGTCGTCACCAGCCGCTTCCAGAATGGCATCGACATCGCTGCGATAATCCCGCTCGGGTGCCGAGACCAGCTGCGCCCCGCACTGCATCGCCACCAGCCGGTAAACGAGGAAACCGTATTGCGACTGGACGACCTTGTCGCCTGGATTGAGATAGGCCCTACCGAGCAGCTGCAGGAGTTCATCAGACCCGGTGCCGCAGACAATATTTTCTGCTTCCAACCCTTCGGCGTCCGCGATGGCCTGACGCAGCTTGGTGGCGCCGCCATCGGGATAGAGATGGAGTTTCGACGCCATCGCCGTCATCGCCTCGGCCGCCTTGGCCGAACATCCGAGCGCGTTCTCGTTCGAGGACAGTTTGACCGGATTGGCGATGCCGGGCGCTTCCGAAGACCCCGGCTTGTAGGGGCGGATGTCCAGAATGCCGGCGCGTGGTTCAATAGACATGATGACTCCTCAGTCCCGGTGCGCCGGAGTGGGCACTCGCCGGGGAGATAACGCGGGCTGGCTCTGCCCTTCAAGTACCCGCCTGCTGACACGCGCAGTACGCAGGCCGGGCAGGACGCCAGCATTGTGCTTGACGGCCTCGACCATGATCAGGCCGCCCAGCGCCGGCCAGGCATATTCGCCGACCTCTTCCCACAGATTGGCGATGCGGCGATGCGAGCTCCAACCCCAGGGCGGGGCGTACAGGGCGCGCGACCAAGCAGTCGGTACGAGCAGGGCATCGTCGAGCAATCGGGTCAGCTGGCTGCGCGAAAACGGGCGGCCATGCCCGAACGGGGTGGAGTCGAGCCAGGCCCAGATGCCGGCGCGCGACGGCGAGACGATCATCAACCGCCCTTCCGGCGCCATCACCCGCCAGACCTCGCGCAGCAAAGCGGGCAGCGAGTCCGTCTCCTCCAGCGCATGAACCAGCAGCACCCGGTCGAACAGGGCTTCCTGGAAGGGCAGGTGTGTTTCATCGCCGAGCGCTGTTGGCACGCCGTCTGGCCCCGGCACAATGGCGCCTTGGGCCGCCGGCATCAGCGATACGCAGCGCCGCGCCTGTCCCTGCCAGATATCGAGATAGGGGTTGGCAAAGCCGATGCCGAGCACATCCATGTCCCGGACATCCGGCCAGATCGGCTCCAGCCGGCGCGCGATCATGCGATGCGCTGTCCGGCCCTGGCGGCTGCGATAGAAACGATCAAGTTCAAGGACGTCACGGCGCACTGGCCACACTCCTGCGCGATGCCTAAGTTCTCTGGCTCACAGACCGGCCGACCACGGCCCAGCGGTACCAGCCTAACGCAAGCGGACATTTGGACAATGAGCGAACTCCTCATCCGGCAGTTTCCCTGTCTTTCCGACAACTACGGCTTCCTGATCCATGACCCGGACAGCGGTGAAACCGCCACGATCGACACGCCGGACGCTGATGTCATCCTGGCCCAGGCTGAGGCGGCGGGCTGGACGATCACGCAGATCTGGAACACGCATCACCATTTCGACCATGCTGGCGGCAATGAGACCATACAGGCCCTGACCGGGGCCAAAATCGTCGGGCCGCGCTATGACACCCATCGCATCCCGGGAATTTCCGTTGAGGTTGAGAATGGCGATGTCATCAGCCTGGGTCGCCACAAGGCGAAGGTGATCTACACGCCAGGCCACACAATGGGGCATGTCTGTTATCATCTGCCAATGGACGGGATCGCCTTTGTCGGCGACACCCTGTTTGCACTCGGTTGTGGCCGACTGTTCGAAGGCACACCGGCCGACATGTGGTATTCCCTGTCCCGCCTCGCCGCCCTGCCTGACGAGACGCGCGTTTACTGCGCCCATGAATACACTGAAGCCAATGCCCGCTTTGCGCTGAGCATTGACCCTGACAATCGCGACCTGCAGGTCTACGCCGCCATGGTTGAGGGCGAGCGAGCGCGCGGCGAACCGACCGTCCCGACAACGATCGGCGCCGAGAAAGCGGCCAATCCCTTTTTACGCCCCGATGATCCGGCGATCCGCGCCCGCCTGGACATGGCTACAGCGGACGATGTCGATGTCTTCGCCGAAATCCGCCGCCGAAAGGATATGTTTTGAGCCTGCCTGAAGACGCCCGCCGAATCATCGAGACGCTCGGCCTGCAACCGCATCCCGAGGGCGGCTGGTATGCCGAGACCCTGCGCGACGCAGACCCGGACGGGGGCCGCGATCGCTCGACGGCGATCTATTATCTGCTGGCCGCCGGTGAACGCTCGCACTGGCATCGCGTCGACGCTGTGGAGATCTGGCACTGGCATGCCGGTGCCGCCCTGGAACTGGGCCTCAGCCCCGACGGGATCAAGGTCGAGACATTGCGCCTGGGCGCGAGGCTGGACGATGGCGAACGGCCGCAGGGTGTCGTTCCGGAAGGTGTGTGGCAAAGCGCGCGTTCGACCGGCGACTGGACGCTGGTCGGCTGCACGGTTGCGCCGGGCTTTCGTTTTGAGGGATTTGAGCTGGCCCCGCCGGGCTGGTCACCGGGTGCGGCGTGATCAGGTCGCGCTTGGATCGCTGAGCAGGACCTGGCCAATGAATGCAGAGGACGGCCTTCCGGCATAGCCGAGGCCAGGCGCGATCACGACGACGAGCGTCGCTTCCTGGCGATAGGCGGCGGGCGCGTCACCCAGCGCGACACGGACATGTTCGACGCCGCGCAAACGCCGACGCTCGCCACGCACGCTGTCAAAGGCCAGGCCGATAATATGCAGCGTATCGTATTGCACACCCAGACCGGCTCGCGGGGCCGGCGCATATTCAACCGAGATCGACCGGTCGAGTGAGGTCGCCATCTGGCTCGCCAGCTGCTCGGCCCTGGCGCGGACTTCTTCCGGAGACCGTGGCGCCGGTGCCAGCGAACCGGCCGGACTGGCGAAATCCGCGATCACACCATCCGGTGCGGCACTGGGAAAATAGGTCGCGCCACCCAGGCCGGTGAGCCGGATGACCTCGCGGCCGGTATCGGTGATGAAGGCCGTACCGCCACCCGGTGCCCGGTCCGGATAGAGGACCAAAACCTCACTGTCGGGCGCATCGCGTTCACGCAGCAGGGCAGCATCGCCGGAGCGGTCGAACAGGAAGAATTCGCCGGTGTCGGCGCGCTGGAACCAGCCCGATACTTGCTGCGTCCGCTCATTGCGCAACAGCCGGTCGCGCAGGGGGTTTTGCATCCCTGTTGCAGCGCCCGCAGCGAGTGCGGCGACAAGTATGGCCAAAATCCAACGCGTCATCCCGACACGCATCATGACCGCCAAGACGGCAAATTTGGGGCAGAGCTGAATTTCATGTCAGGCGAGATACTGGCCACCATTGATCGTCAGCGTCGAACCGGTCACGAAACCCGCCTCCTCGCTGGCCAGATAGACACACAGCGCCCCGATCTCGCCCGCCTCACCAAGCCGCCCGACCGGAATGCCGGCGATGATGCTTTCCAGTACTTTTTCCGGCACCGCAGCGACCATCTCGGTATTGATATAGCCCGGTGTGATGCAGTTGACGGTGATGCCCTTGCGAGCGGTTTCCTGGGCCAGGGCCTTGGTGAAACCGATCACGCCGGCCTTGGCCGCCGAATAATTGACCTGTCCCATCTGCCCCTTCTGGCCATTGATCGAGGAGATGTTGATCACCCGCCCCCAACCGCGCTCGCGCAGCCCGTCGATCAGCGGGCGCGTGACATTGAACATGGAGCTGAGATCGACATTGATCACCTCATCCCACTGCGCCTTGCTCATTTTATGGAACATGGTGTCACGGGTGATGCCCGCATTGTTGACCAGAATGTCGACCGGGGCGCCGGCGAGGGCTTCCACTTCCGCCAAGCCGGCGACGGAACTGTCAAAATCACCGACGTCGAACTTCACGACCTTGATGCCGGTTTCATCGGCGAAGGCCCGTGCCTTTTCCTCATTGCCGGCATAATTGGCGACCACTGTATGGCCAGCCGATTTGAGGGCTGTACTGATGGCGGCACCGATGCCGCGCGTTCCGCCTGTGACCAACGCCGTACGTGTCATGATCATTCCCCCCGGACCTGTCCGTTACGCATCGGCTTTGCCGCCGATTGCGTTCGCGCTTGCAGCACACCGCCTTGAGCGCGTAAACCCTTACATGAAACTACAACGCGCCCAAGTCGAACGAAAAACAATCCCGACACTTTTTCATGGCGCGAACAGGGGAGTATCTGGTGACCAAATCGAACGGCAAGGGCGCCGGCATCGTGATCAAGAAATACGCGAACCGCCGCCTCTACGACACCTCGACCAGCCAGTATGTGACACTGGACTACCTTCGCGACCTCGTGAAGAAAGGCACCGATTTCCAGGTCGTTGACGCCAAGAGTGGTGACGATCTGACCCGCGGCGTGCTGGCCCAGATCATCTTTGAAGAGGAATCCCGCGGCGCCAATCTCCTGCCGGTGGATTTTCTGCGTCAGCTGATCGGCTTCTATGGCGACAGCCTGCAGAGCGTTGTGCCCGGCTATCTCCAGATGTCGATGAATTCCTTTTCGCAACAGCAGGAAGAATTTCGCGACAAGATGAGCGAAGCCATGAGCTCGCCGCAGGCCACCATGGCGATGCTTGAGGAGCAGACACGCCGCAACATGGAATTGTTCGGCCAGACCATGCGCATGTTCACGCCTTTCCAGGCCGGTGCGGCATCGGGCGCGACGACGTCCGCCGATAGCAAGGAAACCGACTCGCCGGACAGCAAGCCGGAGGATCTTTCGGCGCTGCGCGAGGAACTCGACAGCTTGCGGGCCAAGATGGACCAGCTGCTCGACAAGAAGTGATTGACGCGCGCCGGTCGGCCGCGACTGGCACAACCCGTTCACAGGGTTAACAAAATCGTACCGAAATGAGCCAACCGGTCCGCCTCGCGGGCCGGTTTTGCTTTGGCATCTGCCCCAAATGCCGCATTTGCAGCCAGAATCGTGGTTAACTTCTCATTAAGAGTTGGCATCCGGCTTGCGATGGAGAGGGCATGACCACGATCCGCAGCGCATATTCTGTCCCGACCCCGACCAGCCGGCGTATTGAGCCGGCCAGTCGTGTGCGCGGTTCGCAGGATCGTCCGCCGCGGCAGGACCGGGCCCTTGTCACCGTCCCGACCCCGCAATCGAACGAGCGCGACAGCGCCCGCTCTTTTGTGAGGGCCCGTCCTGCCACGGCGGAAGTCATGGTCCAGATCATCGGCGACGCCCCGCGTCGCGGCATCAAGGCCGAAGCCAGCGAAATTGAACGTTTCCGCCGCACCTATGCCCAGGCCAGCGCAAAGAAAGCGCCGCCCCCGATGTGGGAGCGGCGCGCATGACAATCGCTGTTGCCAAGGCCCGGCGCTATGGCTTCTGGCTCGATGTGAGCCTGGGCGCCAGCCTTCTCTTTGTGCTTCTCTAGCCGCCGTCGCCAACCGCGAGGTCGCGACGGGCTGCCACGATGGTGACGACGAAACCGGCAACGGTATCCATCAGCGTCATCAGCATGAGCAGGAAGAAGGTCGAGGTCGAAAAATGACCGACCAGCAGGAAGAGCGCCATCGCGATCACGAAGATCATCATGGACAGGCCATGATTGATGATCGTGGCGGTGCCTGATCCGGCAGCTTTGATCAGCTCCATGAAGAGCATGATCATGCCCAGGATGACCAGAAGATCACCCTTCGACAAAGGCAGGCTGCCCGACACCATCGGCACCGAGAAAACCTGTGTGCTCATGTCGGCGCCCGTTGTGTAGGCGACGATGGCATAGATGATCACCGGAATGATCAGAAGTGGAAATACGTTGAACATGGAACCTCCCCCATTGCCACGGCTGCCGCCCCGTCGGGCCTGGTTGGCTGCCGTCATACCTAACAATACGCCGTTATCCCCGCCTCCGGCCATGCATCACTCTCCCCGGTTGTGAAGCGGGCAAAAGACTCGCTTCTTTCAAACCATAATCAGAATTCATCACTGCCGCGCGAATTGCGGGCGCGTGAATTTAACCACATCACACCCATCATGTCTGTCAGTGAGGCGAAAAGACGACCAAAATTCGTATATTTCGACGTTCCGATCATGCGGTGGCGATGGGTGACCGGCCGGAATTCGCAGACATAACCCTCACGGATCATCAAGGCCGGCAGGAAACGGTGCTGATGGTCGAAGAAAGGCAGGGCGAGATAGGCCGAGCGCCGGAAGGCCTTGAGGCCGCATCCGGTGTCATTGCAATTATCATTCAGCATGGCCTTGCGCAGGCCGTTGCCGAAGCGCGAGGCGAATTTCTTCCAGGCCGAGTCCTGACGGTTGGCCGAGCGGTCGCCTCCGACCAGGGCCAGGTTTTCCGGCGCGTCATCCCGGGTCAGCGCATCTATCACCGTCGGCAGGTCCTGAGGCGGGTTCTGGCCATCGCCATCGAGCGTGCAGATGATGGCGCCACGCGCCTGCATCACACCGGTGCGAACCGAGCGGGACTGACCGGCATTGTGACGATGCGCGATCACGCGCAACATCGGCAATTCGGCCTTGGCGTCGATCAGCTCCTGGCGGGTCGCATCCTTCGAACAATCATCGACGAACAGGATTTCGAAGGACCGTCCATCCAGCGCGGCCGCGATTTCGCGGGCCAGCGGCACGACATTGCCGGCCTCGTTATAGGCCGGGACAACAACGGAGATTTCGGGAACGGTCTGGTCGGAAGGGCTCATAGGTGTCTGCTTGAGCTTGCGAATACGGGATGCCCGTTACATACCGGGTTTCAGTGAAGACGCGAGGGATTTCTCATGCCCCGCGTCGCCGACCGGCATGATGGCGGGATGAGCGGAGGAAATACATTGACCGATCTGGCTCGCGGTATCCGCGCCTGGTGGATCATCGGCCTGCTCGCTGCCCTGTCTGCCATGGCCGGCATTTTCACCCTGCCGCCGATCGACCGCGACGAGAGCCGCTACGCCCAGGCCACCGCCCAGATGCTGGAGAGCGGGAACTTCATCGAGATCAATTATCTCGACGAGCCGCGCAACAAGAAGCCGGTCGGCATTCATTGGCTGCAGGCCGCCGCCGTGGCCCTCGTCTCCGACGCGGATGACCGCCAGATCTGGGCCTATCGCCTGCCCTCCGTGCTCGGTGCGATCCTCGCGGCCCTCGCCTGTTTCTGGGGCGGTCAGCGCCTGGTCGGACGCGAAGCGGCCTTTGCCGGTGCGGCCCTGTTTGCCACGACAGTCCTTCTGGGGATCGAGGGCGGTATCGCCAAGACCGATGCGATGCTGGTCGGCTGTACCACCCTGGCCATGGCGGCTCTGGCCAATGTCCGCGGCGGGACAAATCCGGGCTGGCGAACCGGCCTCCTGTTCTGGGCGAGCCTGGGCGCCGGTATCCTGATCAAGGGACCGGTTACGCCGATGGTGGTGGGACTGACCGTTGCGGCACTCGTGATCTGGGAACGGCGGATTGCCTGGCTGAAACCGGTGCTGGTCTGGTGGGGACCGCTGCTCGCCATCCTCATCGTCACGCCCTGGCTGATTTCGATCCAGATTGCGACAGAGGGTGGTTTCCTGCGCGACGCGCTGGGCGATGACCTGGTGCCCAAGCTGGTTTCAGCCGACGAAAGACATGGGGGTCTTCCCGGGTATCATCTTCTGGTTCTTCCCCTGGTCTTCTTCCCCGCAACCCTGTTTCTCATTCCCGGCGCCGGGCGGATCGTCTCGGCCCTCCTAGGTGGTGACGACCGGATGGCAGGCGCGGCCCGTTTCCTGATCGCCTGGGCGATCCCGACCTGGCTCCTGTTCGAAATCCTGCCGACCAAGCTGCCGCACTATGTGCTGCCGGTTTACCCCGCGCTGGCGCTGGCCGCTGGCTGGGGTCTGGTCGAGCTGGCCAAGGCCGCTCGCTGGCAACGTTGGGCAAGTTGGACCCTGTTTGCTATCGGTGCGGGGGTGTTCGCAATCTTCCTGCCCTATGTCTTCATCACCTATGGCAATAATGCGAACTGGGATGCGATCCGGCTGGCCGGGGCCGGCTTTGAGGGCGGTTTCCAGCTCGGCTACGACATGGGCGCCATTGCCCGGGTTTTCGCCGGTCTCGCCATCTTCCTGGCGCTCGCCGTGGCCGCCCTGGTATCCGATCGCCTGCGACCCGGCGTTCTGGCCCTTGTCTTCGCGGTGCTGTCCGGCTTCGGCTGGCATATCGCGGCCCGAAGCGGCAGTTTTGCGGAGGCCTATGCGGTCCGACTGGCCGATCAGGTCCGCGCGGCGCGGGCCTATTCCGAAACCATCACCGGCCTGTCGCCGGATGAGATCGTGACCGCCTCCAGTTTCACCGAACCCAGCCTCGCTTTCTCTCTGGGTACAGACACGGTGCTGGGAACCACCGAAGAGGTCCTGGCCTTTGCTGAAGGCCGGGATGAACCGACGATGGTAGTGCTGGACTTGTCGCGGGATGCGGAGTTGCGGTCCTATCTGACACACCCATCCACGCTTGCCTGGTCCGACATCCAACCATTGGCGGAGCGCTTCGCGGCCCTGCGGATATGTCACCGGACACTTGCAGCCGGTACGAATTATGCGCGCGGCACCAATACCGTCCTTGCCATTGCCTTTACGTATTGTGCCTCTGATAGCCTGCCGCAGAACCCGTTGACCAACGAGGACACCCCCAATGACCCGCAAGATTGAGATCGTTGAAGTCGGACCGCGCGACGGGTTGCAGAATGATCCGGCGATGATGTCGACGGACAGCAAGATCGAGTTCGTCGAGCGTCTGATCGCGGCCGGGGTGCGGCGCATGGAGGCGGCGAGTTTTGTCCATCCCAAGCTGGTACCGGCGATGGCCGACAGCGATGCGGTCATGCAGCGCGTGCCGCGGCAGGACGGGGTGAAATATATCGGCCTGGCGCTCAATGAACGCGGCATGCGGCGGGCGCTGGAGAATGGCTGCGACGAGGTCAATTACGTCATGGTCGCCTCGCCCGGCTTCGGTCTGAAGAACCAGAACGCGACGCCGGACCAGACCGCTGACCTGTTCGACCGTATCGCCATTCTCGCCCATGATGAGGGCGTACCGGTCTCGGTGACGGTGTCGGTCGCCTTCGGTGATCCCTTTGACGGCGAGGTCGACCCCAAGGTCGTTGCCCGCCTTGCCGCCCGGGCCCGCGCCGCCGGCGCATCCGAGTTTGCCATGGGTGACACGATCGGTGTCGCCGACCCGTGGGCGGTCCGCCGTATGCTGGATCTTGTGCGCGCCGAAAGCGGTGACATGAAGATCCGCATGCACTTCCACAACACGCGCAATACCGCGATGGCCAATATCTACGCGGCGGTCGAGGCGGGGGTTGATGTCATCGATGCCTCGGTCGGCGGCATTGGCGGCTGCCCGTTTGCGCCGGCCGCGACCGGCAATGTGGCGACCGAGGACGTGGTATACATGCTCGAGCGCGGCGGGTTCGAGACCGGGCTGGACCTGGACAAGTTGATTGAAACCGCGAAATGGCTGGAGAGCGACGGGTTGAAACACCCGGTCGACAGCGCCCTGTCTAGAGCGGGCGGGTTTCCGAAACCGGCGGATTAGCCGCTTCGGCTGCCGGAAGCGCGGTTCGATCGCGCCCGCCACGCTTCGACTCCATCCGGCGCAGCCTTGCGACGGCGCGTCGGCGTCGGAGCAGTGTGGCAATGCGCCCACGCAGATGTATCAAGGTCACACGCCCCCAGATCGCCGCAAAAATCGGAACGATCATCAGCATCGTAAACAGGCGCTCCAGCGCCCCTGGATAGTATTTCCAGAAATATTTGACGAAGCCGAGCGCCTTGTGGGTCTCAACGAAATAGGGGCTGGACTTGCTCGTACCCCCATAATGCAGGATCGAGGCGCGCGGCTCGAACCAGACCGTCCCGCCGCATTCACGAACCTTGCGACAAATGTCGATATCCTCGACGTGCAGGAAATACCGCTCGTCAAAGCCACCCATCTGCAGGAAAGCCCGACGCGGCATCATCATCGCTGCGCCCGACACAACCGGCACGGACGCGAGTTCGGTCGGCAGGTCTTCATGCTCGAAGTGCAGGCTTTTCACGAATGGCAGCAAACGATCGAGCCCAAGGAACGTCACCATCGCCGAGCGCGGTGTCAACTCACCGCGACGCCCGCCGCGCTGCTCTGTGCCGTCTGAATTGACGATCCGCGCGCCAATCACCCAGACCGTGTCGCCGAGCTGTTTGGCGGAAGCCTTGAGTCGGCTGGCAACCCCTTTGGCGAGCACCGCGTCGGGATTGAGAAAGAGGACCAGATCGCCACTGGCGCGCTGCGCGCCGATATTACAGCCGCGGGCAAACCCGTAATTGGCGCCGGTCTCGACCAAAACAAAGTCGTCCCGGTCAGCCGCCATGGCCCGCAATGATTGGATCAGCTCGGGTGGATTGCCATGATTGACGAGCACGAATTCGTCCACGCCAGGCGCTGCCAGTATGGACTCAACGGCCTCCACAAGATGCGGCCCGGTCTGCCAGGAGACCGTAACCACGGACAGGCGCGGTTCCGCTATCGCGGGCGATGTCTCGCCGCGAGAAAGAACACGCTCGTTGCTGCCAACGCCAATGTCCCTTGGTGCCATTCTTGCCAGACCCCATAGGAGAAAACGATCAAGGACACATAGACCACAGTAATCCAAGCCACAGCAATCGCCTGCAACCGTGACAGCTGCGGCGCAGCGGCGATCCGTCCCCCCAAAGCGACAAGCACGCCAGCCAAAAGCGCGGCTCCGACCGCCCCGGTCTCGAGCCAGACATGCAGAGTGGCATTGTGTGGGTGCATCGGCAAGGCCTCGACATTATGCAAACTGCCGAGGGCAAAGACTTCAGCCTCGCCATTGAGCGGGCGAGAGGCGTCCAGACCGTAGCCGAACCAGGGCTGTTCGCGGATCAGGTCACCGGTATAGCTCCAGATCTGCAAGCGCCATTCGAACGAGGCCGGCAAGGCCGCCCGCCAACTGTCCGGCATCACATCGATCAATCCGGGCAGGATAAGCGGCAGGACAATGACAGCCCCGGCCAGCAAGCCGAACAAACAGGCCAGCATGGTGCGCGGCCACAAGGCGGTCAGACCGGCCGCGACCAGACCGAACACAAAGGCGACCGTGTTGACTTCGGTGTCGAAGCTGAAGGCGGCAATCGCGGCGAGCACAAGAATGCCGACACCGATGGCCGGCCCGCCTTCCCGCCAGGTTATCAGCGCCGCCGGCATGCTCATGAGAAGCAACGGAACCGCGGCGTGACCGAGGCTGCGATTCACCAGGATTTCGACCCCGAACTCGCCATGCACCGCACCATTTTCCTCGGCAAGTTTGAACCCGCGGGTGGCGGCCCCGTCAAACAGGGTTTCCGACAGCAGGAAAAGCCCCAGCGCGATGACCCCGAACAGGAGCGCGGTCTCGGCCCGTCGACGCCAAGGCCCGTCCAATTGTCCGACGCGGACCGCGAACAGGATGTAGAGCGGCACGCCCAGACCGGTCCGCCACAATTGGCGGGCATCATCATGCGGGGACCAGGAAAAGCTCACCAACGCCCACGCCAGGAACACGCCCACGCCGAACAAGGCCCAGGGCGGGCGCTCGGGACGCCAGAACCGGCCATGAACCGGAAAGGCGAAGACCGCGAGCAGCGACACCCAGGGAGCAATCATCAGACTGCCCGCCACGCCGAAGGGGAAGGCGAAGGCAAAAGCCAGAAGCCCTGCCCAGCCTGCCCGGGTGTCGCCGCGCTGCATCGCCTTCCCTACGGTCTAGGCGCGCTTGAGGTCGGGCGCCTTGGCGTCCTCGCTCAAACGGGCAATGGCGTCGGACAGCGGCAGGACTTCCTGCTTGTTGCCGCCTTCTCCAAGGAAGCGCAGGGCCAGCGTGCCCTCTTCGGCTTCCTTGCGGCCAACAACGGCGATCACCGGCACCTTGCCGACCGAATGTTCGCGGACCTTGTAGTTGATCTTTTCATTACGCAGATCGGTTTCGGCGTGCATGCCCGCCTTGACCATCGCCGCCTTGACCTCTTCGGCGTAGGCGTCTGCGTCCGAGGTGATCGTCGCGATCACGACCTGACGCGGCGCCAGCCAGAGGGGCAGCTTGCCGGCATAGCTCTCGATCAGCACACCCAGGAAACGCTCCAGCGAGCCCAGAATGGCCCGGTGCAGCATGACCGGGCGATGTTTCTCGCTGTCATCACCGATAAAGCTGGCATCGAGCCGTTCCGGCAGGTTGAAGTCGCACTGGATCGTGCCCGTCTGCCATTCGCGACCGATCGCATCCTTGACCACAAAGTCCAGCTTGGGACCGTAAAAGGCGCCGTCGCCGGGATTGTACTCATAGTCGAGACCCGAAGCCTCGGCGGCAGCCTTCAGCGAGGCTTCCGCCTGATCCCAGACCTCGTCCGAACCAACCCGCTGTTCGGGGCGATCGGAGAATTTGATCCGCGGCTCTTCAAAGCCGAAATCGGCATAGACGGATTTCAGAAGCTCACAGAAATCGCTGACTTCCGCCGTGATCTGGTCGCTGGTGCAGAAGATGTGGGCATCGTCCTGCACGAAGCCGCGCACCCGCATCAGACCATGCAACGATCCGGACGGTTCATAGCGGTGACACGAGCCGAATTCGGCCATGCGCAGCGGCAGGTCGCGATAGGATTTCTGGCCCTGGTTGAACACCTGAACATGACACGGGCAGTTCATCGGCTTCACGGCCAGGACTTTCTCTTCCTGGTCGATCGAGGAGATGAACATGTTCTCGCGATATTTGTCCCAGTGGCCGGAAGCCTCCCAGAATTTGCGGTCCATCAGCTGCGGCGTGCGGATCTCGACATAGCCGGCGGCGTCGAGGCGGCGACGCATATAATTCATCACCGTGCGATAGAGGCGCCAGCCATTGGGATGCCAGAAAACCTGGCCCTGGGCCTCTTCCTGGAAATGGAAGAGTTCCATCTGCTTGCCGAGACGGCGGTGATCGCGCTTTTCGGCCTCTTCGAGGCGATGCAGGTGCGCCTTGAGCTGCTTCTCGTCGGCCCAGGCCGTGCCGTAAATGCGCTGCAGCATGGCGTTGCGATGATCGCCGCGCCAATAGGCACCGGCCACCTTCATCAGCTTGAACGCCTTGCCGATCTTGCCCGTCGACGGCAGGTGCGGCCCGAGGCAGAGATCAAACCATTCGCCCTGGCGATAGATCGTGATCGTCTCGTCTTCCGGCAGATCGCGGATCAGCTCGGCCTTGTAGGTCTCACCCATGGATTCGAATTTCGCGATGGCGTCATTGCGGTCCCAGACTTCACGCTCGAACGGCAGGTCGGCATCGACGATCTCGCCCATGCGCTTTTCGATCGCCTCGAAATCTTCCGGCGTGAAGGGTTCGCTGCGGGCAAAGTCGTAATAGAAGCCATCCTCGATGGCCGGGCCGATCGTGACTTGCGTGCCGGGGAAAAGATCCTGCACCGCTTGCGCGAGAATGTGGGCGGTGTCGTGGCGGATCACCTCGAGCGCCCTGTCATCCTTGCGGGTGATGATGGCCACTTGGGCATCGCCCTCGAGCGGGCGTTTCAGGTCCCAGTCCTGACCGTCGACCTGGGCGATGATGGCCGCCTTGGCGAGGGATTTGGAAATATCCTCGGCGAGGTCCAGCGGGGAGGCGCCATCCGGCAATTCGCGTTTGGATCCGTCGGGAAGCGTCACATTGATCATTGTCACATGTCCTTGTCGTCGGCGCGGTCCGCCGGCGGAAGCCTGTCATCCATCACACGACCCGGTTTCGATCTGAATCGCCAGACCGCCCACCAGGGCGCTTCGTTGCGTTCGCGCGGGGCCGGATCGACACCGAAAGTGCCGCCGGGCCGGCATCGGCCCAGCCGCCCCAGCGTCAACCAACCACCGCGCCAGGGTCCCTGGGCGCGGATCGCGTCCATGGAATAATGCGAGCAGGTCGGTTCATGCCGGCAGCGGATGCCGAGGGCATAGAAGACCGGAGACAGGCTGAGCTGATAGGCACGAAGCCCGATCAGCATGATGCCGGCAACCGGGCCGTTGAGCCCCCATCTCCGTTCGCGTGAACGCATATGGAATCAAGCCTTTTAACGTCGCGGTGCGCGCTGTCCACCATGGACATGAAGCGCGCTTCGCGGACCGCAGTAAAGTTACGGGGTGAGGTCTGTTTGCTTGCGGACCGTCCACCGCCCCCTGCCGGCGCGGCAGGTGCGGACGGCCCTAGCCAGTCAGCGGAGTGGTTTGTGGCGTGGCAGCGCGGCCGCGGGTCGCGGTCGCGGCGGCATCAACAACCGCTTCAAACGCCAGCATCACCGACTGGTGGCGGGCCGGATAGGCGCGCGCGCTTTCCAGCAGGGCCAGCTCGGCAAAGCGGCCACGAGGCGCTGGCTTGCCCTCTTTCAGCATCGCCCGAAGCTGGTCACGGGCCATCACGAGATCCTTGTGCGAGGCGCCGATCACATGGCGGCCGAGAATGGCCGCCGAAGCCTGCCCGAGCGCACAGGCTTTCACCCGCAGGGCCAGATCCCCGACCCGGTTGCCGGCCATGGCGATATCGACCTCGATCTCCGAGCCGCACAGGCGCGACACCTTGCGCGCAGACGCGTGCGGCCGGGCGAGACGCCCGATGCGCGGAATATCCGCGGCCAGCCGCAAGACGGCATTGGAGTAGAGTTCATCGCTCATGTCAGGGATAATTTAGGGAGAAACGCGGCGGCGCGCCAGTGGGTGCGATCCTGCGCCTCAATCCTCCTCGTAATCATCCTCATCGAGATAGGTCGGCTCGGTGCGGCCGAGCACTTCCGGGATGTCACCGAAAGGCTCGTCGCCCTCGTCCGGGTCCGGTTCCCAGACATCATCGATCTCGATCGACCAGAAGCCTTCCGCCTGGGCGGCGCCTTCGGCCAGACGGCCGGCCGCGTCCGCATCCGCAGCGACGACGCCGTAGGTGACGAAGCAATCACCCACGGCATCCTCGACCTGCAGGAGCACATTGAAGCCTTTAAGTGCCATCGTCCTAGTCCAGCTTGCGCCAGGTCGAGCCTTCCGGCCCGTCATCGACCTGGACCTTGAGCGCGTTGAGCTCGTCACGGACCGCATCCGCCGTCGCCCAATCCTTGCCTTCCCGTGCCGTCTGGCGACGGATGATGAGGTCGTCGATCTTCGCCCGTTCGGCCGGATCGAGATCGGTCAGGCCGAACCAGGCATCCGGATCCGACTGGCCCAGGCCCAACAGGCTGGCCGCCGCCAGCAGCTCGCCCTTGGCCCGCGCCTTTTCAACATCGCTGACCGCCTTGTTGGCATTGCCGGCGAGCTGGAACAGCTCGGACAGGGCCTTGGGCGTGTTGAGATCGTCATGCAGCGCCTCCAGGAAGGCCGCCGGCACATCGCCCGGTGTCGCCTCGACATCGCCGAGACGGCGCAGCACGCCATAGACGCGGTCCAGCGACCGCCGCGTCTTGGCCAGCAGGTCTGCCGTCCAGGTCAGCGGCGCCCGGTAATGCGCGGTCAGCAGGGCATAGCGCAGCACTTCACCGGGATGATCCTTGATCAACTCGTGCACGAGCTGAACATTGCCCAGAGATTTCGACATCTTGTCTGTGCCCATGGTCAGAAAACCATTGTGCAGCCAGTAATTGGCCATCGGCGCGCCCTTGTGGGCGCAGACCGACTGGGCGATCTCGTTCTCATGGTGCGGGAAGACCAGATCGGTGCCGCCGCCATGAATGTCGATCGTCTTGCCGAGATGTTTCTCGCTCATGGCCGAGCATTCCAGGTGCCAGCCCGGACGACCGCGACCCCACGGGCTCTCCCAACCCGGCTCGTCATCCTTGGCCGGCTTCCACAACACGAAATCAGCCGGATTGCGCTTGTAGCTGGCCACTTCGACCCGCGCCCCGGCGATCATGTCGTCGAGATCGCGATTGGAGAGACGGCCGTATTTTTCATACGAAGCGACATCGAACAGGACATGGCCATCCGCCTCATAGGCATGACCGCCATAGACCAGGTTCTGCACCATGCCGATCATCTCGGGGATGTGATCGGTGGCATGCGGTTCGATGGTCGGCAGGGTGACGCCCAGCGCGCCCATATCGGCCCGGTAGATGTCGGCATAATGGGTGGTGATGTCCTCGATCGGCTTGCCGCTTTCGCGCGCCGTTTCGATGATCTTGTCATCCACATCGGTGATATTGCGGGCATAGATCACCTGGTCGGCGCCGTAGAGACGACGCAGGACGCGGAACAGCGTGTCGAAGACGACCGCCGGACGGGCATTGCCGATATGGGCGTAGGAATAGACGGTCGGTCCGCAGACATACATCGTCACCCGGCCTGGATCGGTCGGTTCGAAGTCGCGCTTGCGGCGCGCCATCGTGTCGAAAAGGGTGAGCGAAGTCATGGGGAAACCCGTCTTTGGTCTGGTGTGATACTGAAATATTCCGCGCCGTATGCGACCCAATCATTGGAAATCACGCGCGGACCGCCTAAATACCCGCAAGTGCGCAAGCGCGAAAGCAGAGGATAACAGGTACGACAGTCCAATCGCTGTCGTCTGCATCCTCGATCCGGAAACCGGCACTACGGTTTGGACGTATACGCCGAACCGACCCGAGAACGAAAGGATCCATGAGGATGGACGCCGTGACCCCTGACGCTGCCCGGTTGGCAGCCGCTATCAAATCCAAGCCGAGCCGCGAAGAGGCGGAAGCCGCTGTTCGCACCCTGATCTCCTGGGCCGGCGATGATCCGGACCGTGAAGGCCTGCTCGACACGCCCAAGCGCGTGGTCAAAGCCTATGAGGAATGGTTCTCGGGCTATGGCGCCGATCCGCTCAAGGCGCTCGGCAAGACTTTCGAGGACGTGCAGGGCTATGACGACATGGTCATGCTGACCAATATCGATGTCGAGAGCCATTGCGAACACCATCTCGCCCCGATCATGGGCGTGGCCCATGTCGCCTACCTGCCGTCAAAGGCCGTGGTCGGCATCTCCAAGATTGCCCGCGTCGTCGAGATCTTCTCCAAGCGCATGCAGACGCAGGAGACGATGACCGCCCAGATCGCCGACGCCCTGACCGAGGCGATGGAACCGCGCGGCGTTGCCGTGCTGGTCGATGCCAAGCACCAGTGCATGACCACACGCGGCGTGCACCATCCCAATGTCTCGACCATCACCACCACCTTCACCGGCGAATTCCGCAATGACCGCGATCTCAAGGACCGTTTCATGCGCCTGCTTGAGCGCGCCTAGACATCTTTGAAGACGACACCGAACGAGCCCCGAAGCGATGCTTCGGGGCTTTTTTGTGCGAATTCGAAATAGTAGGAATGATATCAGTCAGTCACCACGACCATCATACGCGGAATGTGAAGACTTTATAACGAATTCAGCGCGAGGTCTGGATTCCATCACTCAGTCTGTTACGCCTTCATCTCATGCGCTTTATTGCCGCGATACTGAGAAATCCGAAAATTCTGATCGAAGAAAGGGATGTGCAACATGCAAAATATTGTCATCACAACCTTCGCGTCTGCCGTGTTGGCCGTCGCGATGGCATCTCCCTCACTAAGCCAGGAGCCAGACATGACCGACGCCCAAGCCCCGGAACAGTTCGAACTGACCGATCAACACGTGACCGCCTTCATTCACGCCGCGACCGGCATAAATGCCGTCGTTGAGGATCTCGGCCCGCAGATCGAGGCGGCCGAGACCGAGGACACACGCCAGCAGCTCCAGACGCAGGCCCAGGCCCAGATGGCCGAGATTGTCACGGATGCCGGCCTGACGGTCGTCCAGTATAATTCGATCGCCAACGCGGCGCAGAGCGATGAGGACATTGCCAACCGCATCCGCATGACCGCCGAAGCAATGGACACGCAGCAATAGCGTTCCAACGCGACAAGAAAAGGGGCCGCACCGTGATCCACGCTGCGGCCCTCTCTTTTTTGCCGAAGCCCCGTGATCAGGCGGCTTCAAGCAGGCCTTCAGCCTTCAAGGCTGCCTGAACTGCCGGACGGGCGGCCACGCGCGCCTGGTAGGCTGCCAGCCTTGGCTGGTCCGCAAGGCCGATCTTGGTCGGACCGGTCCAATTGGCCAGGGTGAAGAGATAGGCGTCGGCAATCGAGAAGTCGGCGCCCGTCAGATAGTCGCGGCCATCGGCTAGGGTCGCCTCGATCATGTCGAGGCGCGACTTCACCTTGGTGATCGCAGCCTGCTTGGCCTCATCGCTGGTGTCCGGTGAAAACAGCGGGCCGAAGCTCTTGTGCAATTCCGATGACAGGAAAGTCAGCCATTCATTGACGCGGGCCCGCGCCGGTGTGCCGGCGGCCGGCGCCAGGCCGGCTTCGGGATGGCTGTCGGCGATGTGCTGGACGATCGCCGCGCCTTCGGTCAGCGGCAGGGCTTCACCGATATCCAGCGCCGGCACATAGCCTTTCGGATTGACGTCCCGGAAGCGAGCACCGCTGGCGACGATCTTGCCGCTGGCCAGATCGACCCGCTCGAGTTCAACCGGCACACCGGCCTCGCGCAGCGCGATATGGGGGGAGAGCGAGCAGGCGCCGGGGGAGAAATAGAGTTTCATCAGACATGTCCTTTTGCTGGTGATGAAGGGGAAGGTCAGGCAGCGACAGGGGCCACTGCCGGTGTGGTGAGATCGGCCATCAGGTCGGAGACCCGGCGATGCTTGAGAAGCGGCGCGCCCTGCCCGGCATAGAGCGAGGCGAAGTCCTCATCGCCGGCAGCAATGGCAGCGCGTTTGAGATGGCCGAGGAACCAGGCCTGGACAGGAAAGGGCGGCAGCTGGCCGGCCCGCTTGTCCATCTCGGCGATGACCCGGTTGGGAATGCCGCGCGCCAACCGGCCGGTATAGGCGCGGGTGAGCACGGTGTGGCGCGCCCGGTCGGTGAAGAGGACATCGCGGTGGGCATCATTGGTGCCGGACTCGGCACAGGCAAGAAAAGCCGTCCCGAGCTGGGCGGCGCCCGCGCCAAGCGCCATCGCCCCCTCGATCCCGACCCGGTCCGCAATGCCGCCGGCGGCGATCACCGGACGCTTGATCCGGCTCGCGATCTGGCGGGTCAGGGGCAGTGTGCCGATCAGATTTTTCTCGGCCGGCTCAAGGAAAGCGGGGCGGTGACCGCCGGCCTCAAAACCCGTCGCCAGGATCAGGTCGACGCCGGCCGCATCAAGCGCTTCGGCTTCCGCCAGCGTCGTCGCGGCACCCAGCGTGACAATATCGCGCTGCCGGCACGCTTCCAGGACGGCGCGATCGGGAATGCCGAACACGAAGGAGAAGACACGCGGCCGGGCTTCCAGCACGGCATCGATCTGCTCGGTGAATCTTGGATGATAACGCGGCTGTGGCTCCGGCCGTTCAAGACCGTATTCGGCGAAGAAAGGCTGGTAGACCTGCCAGACCGCGTCGAAGGCCTCGCTCGAAAACGGATCACCACCCGGATCATGATCCGAGATCCACAGATTGAGGGCGACAGGACCGGCGGTCGCGGCGCGCAAGCGGGCCGCCAGGGCCTCAATCCCGTCGGGTTCCAGATAATGGGCACCAAAGGAACCGAGGCCGCCGGCATCGGTGACCGCGGCTGCCAGTTCAACCGTCGACAGGCCGCCGCCGAATGGTCCCTGGATGATCGGGTGGCGCAGACCGATACGCTGCTGGATGTCCGTCTGGGGCACGGGATTGTCCTCCTGTCCGTTGCCATCGACGGCACAGGTGGGGCGCCTGCTTACGAATTGTAACCTTGTCGCTTTCGGTAATCGTGATTTTGTACTATCCCGGTGGTAAGCCGCTTACCGGGAAGTCAGCATGCTCAAACGCCGC
Source organism: Maricaulis maris (assembly GCF_003634045.1). Lineage (GTDB taxonomy): Bacteria > Pseudomonadota > Alphaproteobacteria > Caulobacterales > Maricaulaceae > Maricaulis > Maricaulis maris. The sequence continues at coordinate 107,611 of NZ_RBIM01000008.1, read as the reverse complement.
CGCAACCAGGCACCGCCCCTTGATGACGGCACGCACTGCCCGGTCGATGAATGCATGAAACTGCTCGGCGGCAGCTGGACGCCCTACATCATCTGGCATTTATCCGCTGGTCCACGCCGCTTCTCCGAGCTGGAGAGCGATATTCCGCCAATTTCGGCGAAAGTCCTGTCGACCCGGCTCAAGGAATTGTGCACGAAAGGCGTGGTGATCCGCACCGTACAGCCGACATCACCGCCCAGTGTCGATTACACACTCAGCGAACTCGGCCGCGAACTGCTGCCGGTGATCAAGGCCATCGTTGATGTCGGCACCCGCCTGAAACGCACCGCGGGTGCCTGCCCGGACTGAGCTCGCCGCTTAGCTGACGCGCTCAGCCGCGGCGACATCACCGCCTTCTGCAGGATGGATGCGCCAAGCGCTTTCGACACCGGCCCGGTAGTCACGCGTGAGGATGTCGCTGACCTTGATGAACTCAGCGTCCGCGGCGTCCCGGGTCAGGGTCAGGCGGATATAGCCATGGTCTTCCATATTGCAGTGGCCGACATCAGGATTGGCGTCGATCATCATCTGCCCGTAATCCACCCCCGGCGCCTTGAAGCCGGAGAAAGGTGACGGGCTGGTCACGGACGCTCCGACCAGCTCGGTCCCGATCCGATTGCCCTCGCCATCGACCAGATCATTGGCCCAGAAGGAATGGACATCGCCGGTGATGGTGATGATATCGGCCTCGGCCGCGCGCAGGGCCGCGTACAGACGGTCACGCTCGGCCGAATATCCGTCCCACATGTCGAGATTGAACGGGATGCCGAAGCGGGTCCGCATGATGAATTGACGGGCAAATTCGCTGTCCCGCGTCGCCCACCAACGCAACCAGCCCGGCATCTCAGTGGCAAAATTGGGGAAGTTGACCCGTGCCATGATGACCTGGTTGGCCAGGATGCGCCACGGCTTGCCGGCCGCCTTCGAGGCGGCACAGGCCGCACCGATATCAGCGATCTGGTCGGCCCCGAGCAGGGTACGGTCTTCGGCGCCGACAACATCGCGCTTCCAGGCGGCGACGGCTTCGAGATTGGCCGGATCGGTATCGTCGGCGTCGGACGGGATCGGGAAGGTGTCGAGACCGATTTCCTGATCGCGGGCGGTGAGGCGGCTTTCCAGCAGGCAGAGCGTCGCCAGATCGCCGATTTCATACGTGCCGCGATGTTCGCGCAAATCGTCGGCGGGCTCGCGAGCGGGCTGCCAGTCATACCAGGCGCGCAGGGCGGCGTTGCGGCGATCTTCCCAGCTGCCCTCACCCTCATTGTGGTTCTGGGCACCCTCGCGCCAGGAGTTGTTGGCGGTCTCGTGATCATCCCAGCTGATGATCCAGGGCGCGGCCGCGTGCAGCGCCTGCAAATCCGGGTCGGATTTGTACTGGGCGTGACGGCCGACATAATCCTCATAGGAAACGATTTCATGCGCCGGAACCGGCACCCGGTTCATGGCGTCCGAGTTCTCGGTGGCGTATTGGCCCGGCGCATATTCGTAGAGATAGTCACCAAGGTGGACGACGAGATCGAGTTCGCCATTCTCGGCGGCTTCCCGATAGACGTTGAAATGCCCGGCGGGGAAATTGGAACAGGAGAAGACGCCAATCCGGTATTGATCGAGCGCGCCTTCCGGCAAGGTGCGCGTGACGCCGACCGGCGAGTATTGGTCGTTGAGGCGGAAACGGTAGAAATAGGAGGTGCCCGGCTCGAGCCCCGTCGCGAGAATTTTCAACGTGCCCAGCGGCTGCATCATCACATAGGTGATCTCTTCGCCCTGCTCGAAAACAATGTCGGTGAAAGCCTCATCCCGCGCCACTTCAACGCCGCGATACCCGCCGCCATCATTGGTGAGGGCCGTCCACAACATCACGCTGGATTGGTCCGGATCGCCCGACGCCACGCCATGATTGAAATGACCGTTTTCGACCGGTTGGAAAACATCCGGGGACTGCGAGCAGGCAGACACAGCGAGGCCGGCGCCCGCAGCCCCGATCAGGGCGGTCCGGCGTGTCAGATTGGTCTTGGTCATGATGTTTCCCCTCACCCATGTAACGCACGACAACGCTTGTGCGCGTTCATCGCCATCCTGCCTAGCGTGTTTTCATGATGGTTTCACTATGGACTTGAACGACGTAGGCGCGGCGGACATCAAAGTCCACCGCGCCCTGCCCTCACCCAGCCCGGGTCAGTGCTCTCGGTTCAGGTCCTAAAAATCGGCCCCGATGCGGACGCCCCAAAGCAGCGGGGCGCCAGCGATGTAGGTTGGCATGCCGAAGGACCCACCGGTATTGCCGGCGTCAATCAGATAGGCCTCGTCGGTCAGGTTCGAACCGTAGATCTCGGCATGATAACGCGCGTCGGCGCTTTCATAACGCAGGCGGGCATTGAGCAGGCCATAGGCCTCCTGCTGCAGCACACCCCCGAAGCGGTTATTATTGTTGTCGAAGTAAATCTTCGACTGCCAGGACCAGGTCGGCAGGAAGCTGACCGAACCCCAACCGCCCGACACGACGTCCCAGTTCAGACCGAATGCCAGCGCGTGTTCCGGTGCATAGCGGAAGCGGTTTCCGGCCAGCTCCAACGCATTGCCGGCGCTGTCCGTGTCGTCGAACGTCGCCATGTTGTAGGCGTAGCTCACAAACAGGTTGGCCGTGTCCGCCAGATCGAAATCACCCTGCAATTCGAGACCGTATTGCGTGGCATTGCCGGCATTATCGGTGACGAAGGAGATCGTGTTGGGGTCAAACCGCGTGGTCTGGAAGTTCTCGTATTCGGAGTAGAAGACCGAGCCGGACACGGTGCCACGATCAAAGGTGATGAAGGCCCCGGCCTCGATCGAGTCGACGATTTCCGCCGGCGCTTCGGAGAAATAGCTCGGCGAATTGGTGTCGACCGAAATCACGTCCGGTCGGCGTCCACGGGCATAGCTGGCCCAGGTGTTGATCCGGTCGGTCAGAGCGTAGGACGCAGCGAAACGCCAGGTGAAGTCATCAAAGTCACCGGACTGGCTCACTTCAGCACCATTCGGCGTATAGGGCGTGATGAGCGTGTCGCCGAAGGTCACAAAATTCGGACCCGCCAACGGGCGACCATAGCCGGCCGAGGTCTTGTCTTCGGCCGTATAACGCAGACCGGCGGTCAGGGTCAGACGATCCGTCACCGCGTAGGAGGCGTCAGCGAAAACATCCCACGACGTTGTCTCGGCGCTGTTTGATCCCTCTTCCAGGTAGAAGTCCCGCAGCGGGATCAACTGACCCAGGGTCAGCAGGCCGGCCACCGAATAGGGGAAGGGATCGAGCGGGTTGTCGAGATCAACGCCCGGGAAGCCATTGAGTGCCAGAAGGCCTTCCAGCTGTTCCACTGTCGCGCCGAAACCGGCCGCCAGGGTCGGGGCGAGCATGGCTTGCGCGATGCGCTCATCAAGACCGATCGGAATGCGCTGCTCGCCTTCTTCGGTGAAGTAAAGCGCGCCGAGTGAGCCCGTCAGGCGACCACCATTATCGTAGGACAGGCGGAATTCCTGGCTGAACTGCTCACCGGTCGCGTCTTCGGCGATGGTCAGGAATGGCAGCGCCGTGCCGTCCGGATCGAAAATCTCGACCGAGGTGAAGTCACGCCAGCCACTTATGGAGCTGAGTGTCCAGGCATCGTTGAGCGCGTAATCGGCCAACAAGGTCACACCGCGCACTTCGCGGTCGAGACCGAGCGGGGCGCCGCCTTCAAAGCCGCCGAACGTATTCAATGCCGCCGGGGTGAAAGGGTTGGTGTCGCCACCCGGTGCCGGGATGGTGCCGGATTTGAAGGAGGTGCCCGGAGGCGTGTCCTGCTGGTAATTGGCGATCAGGTCGAAGGAGAAAGCCTCGGTCGGCGCTCCCGAGAACACCATGCGCATGGCCTGGGTGTCGCGACCCTGCAGGCCCTCACCGCCGAGCGCATTGTCGATATAGCCGTCGCGCTCACGGCTGACGGCGGCGAAGCGCAGGCCGTAATTTTCGCTCAAGGCGAAATTGACATGGCCGCGCGCTTCAAGCTGGCCTTCATTGCCGGCGCCGACTTCCACCGAGGCGGAGAACTCATCATCGGCCTTGTTCTGGATGATATTGATGCCGCCGATCAGGGCGCCGCGCCCGAACAGGGTCGGCTGCGGCCCTTTGGCGACTTCGACGCGCTCGATGTCGAACAATTCGACATAGGAGCCGCGCGAACGGGTGATCGAGACACCGTCCTGGAACACGGCAACGCGGGTTTCTGACGTCGCTTCGCCGCTGTCCGTGGTGATGCCGCGGATCGAGTAGCCGGTATTGTTCGGGCTTTGCTCCTGAACAACGAGGCCCGGGGTGAAGGCGGCGAGGTCTTCGAAATCGGCAATGGCGAGCGCGTCAAGGCGCTCGGCGTCAAAAGCGGTGACATTGATTGGCACGTCGGCCAGCGATTGTTCGCGGAACTGTGTGGTCACACGGATGACATCGACGGTCTCGTCGGCTGTGTCCTGGGCCAGGGCTGTCGGCGCTGCGATGGCCGTCAGGGAGATGGCGGCCGCCGCCAAAAGACGAGACTTCAATGTCATGGTACGATCCTCATACACGCGCAGCCCCCTCGACTGCGCTTGGTCCGGCGTGCTTATGCGCTGGTCATGACGCTTTGCCCACAGCGCTGTGACAGCTAGATGACGCACTGCAGCAATCAGCCGATGCGTTGCAATCCGGCATCAGCTGGGGGAGTGTCATTGCATGACGGAAATCGCCGAAACCCGCGCCTTCGAGGCGTCTGACGACGACGCCGGGCAGCGCCTCGACCGCTGGCTCACCGCCAGCGCCGAAAACCTGTCCCGCTCGCGCCTGAAAGCCCTGATCGAAGAGGGCCAGGTCCTGCTCGGCGGCGCACCGGTGACCGACCCCTCGGCCAAGGTCATCGCGGGCGGCGTCTACAGCGTCGCCATACCGGCCCCGCGGCCCGATGCACCGACGCCGGAACCGATGGATCTCAACGTCCTGCACGAAGACAATGACCTCATCGTATTGTTGAAACCGGCCGGCCTGTCGGTCCACCCGGCGGCGGGTCATTGGTCCGGCACGCTGGTGCACGGCCTGCTGCACCATTGCGCGGGATCGCTGTCGGGCATTGGTGGTGTTGAACGACCCGGCATTGTTCATCGCCTCGACAAGGAAACCTCCGGCGTGATGGTGGTGGCCAAGTCGGACGCCGCCCACAAGGGGCTGAGCATCCAGTTCGCCCGCCACACGGTCGAGCGCGCCTATATCGCCTTCACCCGCAACGCCCCCAATCCGAAATCCGGCCGCATCGCGACCCAGCTGGCGCGCTCCTCTCGCGACCGCAAGAAATTCGAAGTGCCGCACGATCCCAACTCGGAGGCCGGCAAGCATGCGATCACGAACTACACCACGCTGAAACGCTTCGGTCAGGCCGAGGGCGCAGCGGTCGGGACCGGCATGGCGGCCAAGGTCGAATGCCGACTCGAGACCGGTCGCACCCACCAGATCCGGGTCCATATGGCGCATATTAACTGCCCGCTTCTGGGCGATCCCATGTATGGCCAGAAACGTGGCCGCCTGCTCGACCATGACGATGACAGCGGTACACTGCGCGCCTTCCGCCGCCAGGCGCTGCACGCCGCCATCCTGGGCTTTGATCACCCGGTCACCGGCGAGGCGCTGCGCTTCGAGACCGATCTTCCCGATGACATGAAACGCGTGGAAGCGATCCTGGAAACGCTGTGAGACGATGACGACTGCGTCCCAACCCGTCACCCCGCCGCGCCGCCGCAATGCCGAGGCGACCAAGGCGCGCCTGATGGCGGCGGGGGAGGCCCTGTTTTCCGCCCATGGCTTCGCTGCCACGACACTGGACAACATCGCCGGACACGCCGAGGCCAACAAGGCGATGGTGCGCTATTATTTCGGGGACAAGGACGGTCTCTACACGGCAATCATCGAAACAATCATTGATGATGTACTGGCCAATCTCGAGAGCGCCCTTGCCGCCCCGGCCGATCCGGTGGCCGACATGGGCGACTTCATCGAAATCTTTGCCCGCGCGATCATCAGTCGGCCGAGCTTCCCGCGCATGATCCTGCGTGACTATCTCGACGGTGACATCATGACGCGCGAGGGGCCGGCCCGAAAACTGCGCGGCTTCATGGACACGACCCGGCGCTTCTACCTTGCCGGCCGGGCGGCCGGGCGGTTCCGCGAGGTGGACCCGCACATGCTCCACCTCTCGATTGTTGGCGCCGCGATCTTTTTTTCGATCACCCGCCGCATCCGATCCACCCTGTCGACGCATCAAGGAATGGCAGACTTCGAGATCGAAGTTGCACCCTTCACGCGTCACCTGCGCGATCTGGTGCTTTCGGGCATCACATCACACAAGGGGTGAACCGGACAGATTGGCGGTGAAATTCGCCGTCATAATTATCTATCTAGTTAGTTAAATTTGCGTGGAGGCTTTCTGGAAACGAACAAAGGGACTTGTGACAATGACAAAATGGATCCGAAACGGGCTGATCGGCTTGGCCTGCAGCCTCGCCCTGCCCATGGCCGCCCAGGCGCAGGATGACGATACCCGGGAAATCCTGACGCGCTTTGCCGCTGACTATCTTGAAGACCCCACCTTCCAGGCCGATGTCGAGTTCGGCGTCCTGGTCGACGGTGACTGGTGGACGGTCGCGCTCAATCACGCCGAAGGCGACTATTCCGTCAGGCCGGGCGCGCCCGCCAGCCCGACATTCTACTACACCGCAGAGGCGGAAACGCTGGCCAAGGTCGACCGCGGAGAAATGGCGGCGTTGACGGCGATGGGCAAGGCGTTTTCGACCGATTATGCACCAATGGATATCGAGCTGATGGAGGGCGCCGGCTTTGACCCGATCATCCTGTCGATGACGTTCCACTTCTGGACCCGCGGCACGCCCGAGATCATCAATTGGCGTGAACATGAAACCCGCGAAGTCCATGGCGGCAATGCCGGGATTATCTACTATCAGCCGGGGTTTCGCAGCGGCTTCGGCTACGTCATGCCGGGCCAGCACGTGAATGCTGATCCGCGCAGCCGGACCAATGACTTTCCCACCCTCATCGTCTTCACCGGCAATCGTGCGATCGCGCGGATCAACGGGATCGACAAGGAAGTCGGCGATGGCCAGATGATCCTCATCCCGGCTGGGATGAGCCATGAATTCCTCAACCCGTTCGACCAACCGGCGGAATTCCTGCTCTTCATGTTCGGTGACGGCGCCTGATACGGAATGCCTGCAGCGGCGGCGTTGTCTGCGACGCCGCCGCCGCATAGCCTCACGCCTCCAGACACGGAGATTGAGATGGCAACCCAGACCATGACACGCGGCGTTGGCGGTTCGACGGCCGAGGCTGAGCTGGCGAAGCTCACCGACCGGCTCAGCCATTGCCAGCCCATCCCGGTCGAACGCCTCAGCGAGCGGCTGGACGGGCTGCGCGAGCGGATGAAAGCCGCCGGGCTGGACGCGATCTGGCTCAATGCCGGCAGCAATCTCAACTATTATACCGGCCTGCGCTGGCCAGCCACGGAACGTCTGGTCGGCGCCCTCGTCACCGTCGATGGCGGATTGACCTATCTCGGCCCGGCCTTCGAGACCGGGACGCTGGAAGGCTTCATGCGCCTGAGCGCGCCACTATCGGTCTGGGAGGAGCATGAAAGCCCCTATGCCCTGCTCGCCGGTCTTGATGGCGCCTCCGGGCGCCTCGGCCTCGACCCGACGACACCGCTGGTGACCGCCAATGCGATCTCGCAGGCCTGGCGCGGTGATACCGGCGATGCCAGCGAGGTGGTCCTGTCTGCCCGCAAGACCAAGGATGCCGACGAGATCGCGCTCATGCAGGCAACCATGTCAGCGACCCTGGAAGTGCATGCCGCGACGGCGCGCATCCTCCGCCCCGGGATCACGACCCGGGAGGTCACCGAATTCATCCATGCCGCCCACAAGGCGATCGGCGCGCCGGGCGGATCGACCTTCTGCATCGTCCTGTTCGGACCGGACACCGCCTTCCCGCACGGCGTCGCCAATCCCAAGGCGCTGGAAGACGGCGATGTGGTGCTGATTGATACCGGCTGCGGCATGCATGGCTACCAATCCGATATCACGCGCTCCTATGTGTTCGGCGAAGCCAGCGACCGGCAACGCGAAGTCTGGGAGGCCGAGAAGGCGTGCCAGCTGGCGGCCTTCCAAGCGGCGCAGATCGGGGGCGCCTGCAGCGCCGTCGATGCCGCTGCCCGTACCGAGGCCGAACGACGCGGCTTCGGACCTGGCTATGACCTGCCCGGCATTCCCCACCGCACCGGCCATGGCATCGGCCTGGACATCCATGAAGGTCCCTACCTGGTCGGCGGCGATGACACGCCACTGGACGCCGGCATGTGTTTTTCCAATGAGCCGATGATTTGTGTGCCGGGCGAATTCGGCATCCGGCTGGAGGACCATTTCTACATGACACCGACCGGCCCGCGCTGGTTCACCGAGCCGGCGCATGCGGTCGATGATCCGTTCGGCTAGCGCTCGCCGCTGACGGCTTTCAGGCCGACAATGCCGATCAGGATCAGGGCCAGGAAGAAGATGCGCAAATGCGTCGCCGGCTCGTTGAAAACGAGGATGCCAAGTGTCGCCACGCCCAGCGCGCCGATCCCGGTCCCCACCGCATAGGCGGTGCCGGCGGGCAGGGATTTCATGGCGACCCACAACAATGCCATCGAGGCGGCGAGCACGGCGAAGACCGCCGCGTGCTGCCACCAGGGCGCGTCGCTGCGGACATATTTGAACCCCAGCGCCCAGCCCATCTCGCAGATGCCGCCGAGCACCAACAGGGTCCAGGGATTGGTCAGGAAGGCCACCGGCTCAGTCCTGGCGTCGGAAATTGCGCGCCCAGACCTCGGCGATGATCGGGTCGGCCTCGGTCGCCTCCACCACCGGCAGAAGAGCCCGGCAGACACGGGCGAAGCTGGAGCGCCCCGGCGACCAACGGCACATCATGGCGACATAGACGTCCAGCAGGCTGAGACTGTCGCCGAGCAGGAAGCGGCCGGGAGCACCGTCAAACGCATCATTCATCAAGGTCCACATGTCGTTGCGGCGCTGATTGGTCAACGCCAGCAGGGTCTCATGGGTTGCGGGGTCGGGGTGAAAACGCTCCGGCCCGTCCGACAGGGTGAAGGTGGAATAGATGCTGGCCGCCAGAAACAGCATCCAGCGCAGATATTCGGCACGCTCCGGTGCGTCGATGGCGGGCGCGATACCGGCCTCGGGATAACGATCACCAAGCCAGATGAGGATGGCGGCGCTCTCGGTCATGACGCTGTCGTCCGGCAGGATGAGGGCGGGAACCTGGCCGGCCGGATTAATGGCGCGCACACGGCGCTGGTCGGCCTCATCGCCCAAGGGATCAGCTTCGACGAAGTCGTACTCCGCCCCAACCAGTTCCAGCGCCGCCTCGACGCAGACCGAACCGAAACCCGCCTTGCCATAAAGCGTATAGGACATCAGGCGCGTCCCTTGCGGATGGCGGCCTGGACCTTCAGCGCCTGGACCGTCATGCGGACATCATGAACGCGCACCATGGCGGCGCCGGCCGAGGCCGCGCGCAAGGCCGCTGCCAGCGATCCACCCAACCGCTCCATCTCGGCAGCACCCTCGTCGATGGCAGCAATGAAACGTTTGCGCGAGGCGCCGAACAGGACCGGATAGCCAAGCCCGATCACCTGATCGAGGTCACGCATCAGCGCCAGATTGTGATCGAGCGATTTTCCGAAACCAATGCCCGGGTCGAGCCAGATACTGTCAGCACTGACGCCCTTGGCCATGGCGATATCGGCCCGTTCGGTCAGGAAGTCGCAGACCTCGGACACCACGTCGTCATATTGCGGGTCCTTTTGCATCGTCTTGGGTGTGCCCGACATGTGCATGAGGATAACCGGCACGCCGAGTTCGGCCGCGGTCTCAAGGGCGCCGTCGGCACGAAGCGCCATGACATCATTCCAGATATCGGCTCCGGCCTCGACGGCGGCGCGCGCCACGGCCGGTTTGAATGTGTCGATCGAAATGCGGGCGCCAGAGCGCTCGCGCAGGGTCTTGATCACCGGAATGACACGCCGCAGTTCTTCATCCTCGGCCACGGGTGCCGCGCCCGGACGTGTCGACTCGCCACCGACATCGATCACGTCGGCGCCGTTCTTCAACATTTCCAGACCGCGCTCGACTGCAGCTTCCTGGTCAATGAAATCACCACCATCGGAGAAACTGTCCGGCGTGACATTGAGAACGCCCATCACGAAGGGCAGGTCGGACTGGCGACGGGAACGGAATTTGGCCATGACGATCCGTTTGCTGGGAAGCGGGAGGGTGACTGCCTGCCCCTGATATACGCTGCACCGGCACTGGGCGACAAACGAAAACCCCGGCTCCCGGAGCCGGTTTAGTCCACGACAGTGTGCGAGGTCACATCAATGGTTAATCGGGAATAGACCTCACCGGCCTCCTGACCGAGATGTACGGTCGCGGTCTCACCTTCGGCGGCGACAAGACGCGGCCTGTCCTGCAATCCGAACGGGTGTGCCTCGACATCATCCTGGAACGCCAAGTGGATCTCATAGACGATACGACCGTCACCATCGCGCGACGGCTGCATGCCAACCATCAATGTCCGGCTGTCCGTGCCACTGGCGTCGGCAAGGTCAGTGACGCCGGCCGGCAGGTCTTCCAGAAACACCATTACGACCATCTCGCCGTCACCATTGCTGCGGAAGCTGGACTCCTCCCCGACGGTCACCCTCTGCCCCGGCAAGGCGGCGTCGACCGAGACGGAGTATTCAGTCACCAAGGCCGAAGCCTGGGGAGTCGGCGCAGCGGCGGGGTCATGGGCACAAGCGGCCAGAAACGCGCTGGCGAAGATTGCTGACAAGTATCGCATGACCACCGGATGCCTCTTGTTACTGAAACACGATTTGGTTGTGATTTGGCCAAGCGGGCAAGCGTTGATCGGCACAGCCCCATGATCAAAAAAGCCCCGAACCTGTTCAAGGTCCGGGGCTTTGTCATTGCGCGTTATCGCCGGATCAGGCGCCCTGCGGTTCCGGACCGGTTTCCGGCCCCTCATCCGTTGTCGGCACGGCGCTGGTCGGCGTGTCGCTGGGCGGGGGCGGCGTATCGTCGGGGCGGACCGGCGGTTTGCCGTTGAGCAGGTCGGTGATCTCGCTGCCGGACAGGGTTTCGTATTCCAGCAGGCCTTCCGACAGGGTCTCCCAATCCTTGCGCTTGGCGGTCAGGATGCGGCGCGCCTCGTCCATGCCGGTCTGCACCAGATTGCGAACCTCTTCTTCGATCTTGCGAGCCGTGGTGCCGGACACGGATTTGCTCTGCACCAGTTGCTGGCCGAGGAAAACCTCGCCCTGATTGTCGGCATAATCGATCGGACCGAGCTCGTCGGAGAAGCCCCACTGGGTCACCATGGCCTTGGCCAGTCGGGTCGCCTGCTGGATGTCCGACGCGGCGCCGGAGGTGACTTTCTCCTTGCCGAACTTCATTTCCTCGGCAACGCGGCCACCCATCATGATGGCGAGACGCGAGGTCATTTCCTCGTGCGTCATCGACATCTTGTCGCCTTCCGGCAGCTGCATGACCATGCCCAGGGCACGACCGCGCGGAATGATGGTCGCCTTGTGCACCGGGTCAGCCGACGGCACGTTGATGGCGACGATGGCATGGCCGGACTCGTGATAGGCGGTGAGCTGCTTTTCCTTCTCGGACATGACCATGGAACGCCGCTCCGGCCCCATCATCACCTTGTCCTTGGCGTCCTCGAATTCCTGCATAGCCACGCGGCGCTTGTTGCGACGGGCGGCCAGCAGGGCGGCCTCATTGACCAGGTTGGCGAGGTCGGCACCGGAGAAACCGGGCGTGCCGCGCGCAATCACCTTGGGGTCGACATCATCGGCCAGCGGCACATCGCGCATATGGACCTTGACGATCTTCTCACGCCCGGTGATGTCCGGATTGGGCACCACGACCTGACGGTCGAAACGGCCCGGACGCAAGAGCGCCGGATCGAGCACGTCGGGACGGTTGGTGGCGGCGATCAGGATGATGCCTTCATTCGACTCAAACCCGTCCATCTCGACCAGGAGCTGGTTCAGCGTCTGTTCGCGTTCATCATTGCCGCCGCCGAGACCGGCCCCGCGCGACCGACCGACCGCGTCGATCTCGTCGATGAAGATGATACAGGGCGCGTTCTTCTTGGCCTGTTCGAACATGTCACGGACACGGCTGGCGCCGACGCCGACAAACATTTCCACGAAATCGGAACCGGAGATCGTGAAGAAGGGGACATTGGCCTCACCGGCGACGGCGCGGGCCAGCAATGTCTTGCCGGTGCCCGGAGGTCCGACGAGCAAGGCGCCTTTCGGGATCTTGCCGCCCAGACGCTGGAATTTCGACGGATCCTTCAGATACTCGACGACTTCCTGGAGTTCATCCTTGGCTTCATCGACACCGGCAACATCATCGAACGTCTTGCGGCCATGATGCTCGGTCAAAAGCCGCGCCTTCGACTTGCCAAAGCCCATGGCGCCGCCGCGTCCACCGCCCTGCATCTGGCGCATGAAGAATATCCAGACACCGATCAGCAGCAGCAGCGGGAACCAGTTGAACAGCATGGAGAGGAAGATATTGCCATCTTCGGACACCGGCTCGACACGGACATTGACGTCGGCTTCGCGCAGCAGGCTGACCGTCTGCGTGTCAGACGGCGGCAGCGTCACCTCAAAGCTTTCGCCCGAATGGGTCACGGCACGCAGCGTGTCGCCCTGGATCGTAGCGCTGGAAATCTCGCTGCGTTCAACCCGGTCGAGGAAATCCGAATAGGATGGTCCGCGTTGCTGGGATGCCGGGTCAGAGGACTGCCCCATCATCTGCATCAACACCATCAACAGGACCAGCACCACGGCCAGGATCGCAAAATTTCTCATGGGCATGCATTTATCCGTTCAATCAGTCGGTCATTCACGACCAGATATGGGCATTCCGGGCGCTCAGCGCCAGTCAGGCGCGCAGCCCGCTTGCAATCCCGACCCATTCAGGCCGCATTCGGTTCATCAAACCATCTCGCCGCAGGGTGCGGCAGCAGACGCCTGCAAAATCTGTGCGCGAGCAGCGATCGCATGGTCGCCGAGCCGTCCGCTGCGGCAAATCCGGCGATCTCGACCACCTCGCCGTTCCGCTCGCCGACCAGCAGGCCGGATCGGGCCGGACCTGGCACAGGATCGAGTATAGCTCGATCCGACACACCTTGATACGCCTCGCCCAGCAAACGCCAATCAAGTTTGCGTTGACGGTTTGCAAGCTCGAAACGACCGTCGAAGATCCATGTTGACTGGCGACCACCAGAGCTTGCTGCCGTTTCGCACCAAGGCTCGGGGACGGGCCGGTCAACCCGGCCCAGAACGGCACCGGCATCGCGAACCATCCAAACCGCGCCGTCCCGCTCTTCCAACAGTCGGACGCCGCAGCCCGACACCGGCCGGCCATCGCACAGCGCCGCGTCGATCGGTTCAAGCCGCGACCGGGTCGGATTCTGCTCTTCCCCGGAGACCGCCATCACCAGAGCGTCGAGCATGCAAAAGCGGATCGCCGGAGTCAGGGCCGACCAAGTGGCGCGGTCAATCCGGGCGCCCCCCCATGCCTCGATCCCGACACAGGTGCCGGCCGCGCGCCAGGCAGCCGCCCGTTCGGCCTGGATCAGCGCCTGCAGTGTCGTCGCCAAGGCGGCAAAGCGCGCCGTCTCGAAACCCGCCTCACCGAGCTGGCACAGCGTGCCCCGGGTGCGGATCCGCGCATAACGACAATCTTCATTCGACGGATCATCGACCCAGCGGCGGCCGGCGGTCGCCAGGATTTGCCGCAAATCCGCACGGTCGATGCAGAGGCAGGGGCGGATCAGCGTCAGGTCACGACCTTCCGGCCAGACCGGCGACGGTGCCGTCTCGGCCATCGCCGCTGCACTGCGCCAGCTGCCACCCGCAGCAAGGCGCAACCAGACCGTCTCGGACTGGTCGTCCCGCGTATGGGCCAGCATTAGCCGATCAATTCCATGCGTCTGGCAGGCATTGGCCAACAGGCGATGACGGGCCTTGCGGGCGCGGGCCTGAATGCCAGCCCCGGCGCGAGCCTCCTGCCAGGGCAGGATATCGCACGGCCAACCCAGCTCTGCCGCAATACGGCTGACCTCTTGCGCCTCTACGGCGGCCTCTGGCCGCAATCGGTGATCAACGGTGAAGACGTGGAGCCGCCGACCATTCCGGTCGGCCCAGTCCGATGCGATCAACAGCAGGGCGAGACTGTCACCACCGCCCGAGCAGGCGAGGCCGAGGACACCGTCCCCGCCCAGCCGGTCCAGCGCAGTGCCGACAATGTCGACGGCCGCAGCGCTCACGCCTATTGGCAGTTGGCGCGAACCGATTCCCGCGCGGCGCGGGCCTGCGAGGCCGGCGCGGCATTGGGGAATTGGCGCCCGAAACGGGACAGGGTGGCACAGGCATCTTCGGTGCGGCCCATCCCGTGCAGCGACGCGGCAAGCCGGACCAGTGCGTCCGGTGCTTTCTCACCCTCCGGGGCTTGGCGAAGCGAGGCGATATAGGCGTCGGCGGCCTGGGTAAAATCACTCCGGACATAGAAGGTTTCACCAAGCCAGTATTGCGCTTGCGCGGTCAGGGCATGATCGGGATTGTTCGCCACGAAGCTTTCGAAACCGCTTTGGGCGCCGTCGAAATCACCATCGAGCAGCCGCGCACGCGCCGCCTCATAGGCTATGGACGGGTCGGCCGGTGCGGCCGGGTTCGTACCGGCACTATCCGCCGCCGCCGGAGCACCGCCAAGCACACCGGTCGCGGCGGCGCGGGCCTCACCATGCGGGTCGGCCGGATCAATGATGGCAATCTGCGAACCGTCCGCCGCGTCGCCGTCGGCATCGAGACCATCCTGCATCCATGCCACAGCCGCATCGTCCATGGCCGGTGCCGCCGGACGGGCATTGGCCTCAAGCTCACTCTCGAGCGTCTCGACCTGTTGGCGCAATTGGCGGTTTTCGAAGCTGAGACGTTCCGCCTCACCGGTCAGCGCCTGGACCTGGTATTCCAGCTCGTCCATGCGCCGGATCAATGCTTCCGCGACCGGGTCGCCGGCCATGAACTGGCGCTCCAGCTCGCCGATACGCACTTCCGTGGCATCGATGCGTTCAGACAATTCCCGGCGTGACTGGGCCTGGGCGGGCGCGGCGGCAATCAAGGCTGTCGCGAGGGCGGAGAGGCAAAGAACTCTGATCATGGAAACGCACCTATCGGACGAGGACGGCGAAATTACGGCTGCCCCGGAGAAGAATGGAAAACGCCCGCGACGGGTCGGTCACGGGCGTTTCCTGTTTCATGCCTGCACGAACTAGTTGGTGTAGCCGCCAACCAGTGTCGTGGCCGCATTGCGGTTGACCGCCCAGCAGGTTTCCGACGACTGCATGCAGGTCGGGCGTTCCTTGCCGTAAGAGGTGGTCGAGACCCGCGACGGGTCCACGCCCTGGCTGATCAGATAGGTGCGGGCCGCATTGGCGCGTCGTGCCCCGAGAGCCAGGTTGTACTCACGCGTTCCGCGCTCATCGCAATTGCCGGCCACCAGGATGCGGGCATCCGGGTAGGAGGCAAGCCAAGCCGCCTGGCGACGCAGGGTGGCGCGGGCTTCGTCCGACAGGTCATGACGGTCGAGGCCGAAGAAAACCCGGTCGCCCGCGGCTTCAACAAAATGCGCGGTGGAGCCCAGTTCATATCCCGGGCCGGTATCGACAGGACCGGGATCCGGTTCGACAATCGGATCAGGCGCACGCACGGGGGCCGTGTCGTCGACCGGAGGAGTCGACGCACAAGCGGTCGCAAACGCCCCAAGCGCCGCAATAGCAAACAGTTTGATATTCATAATGTTACACCCTCAATCAGCCCAAGCGCAAACCGCCTGAGGCTTACTCCCAATCACGCGTCACGTGACGTTGAACCGATGACGGCCCCCCCATTGGTGCCGTTTACCGGACAAAACGTTACGCAGAAATCTGCTACTCAATCAAGGGCGACCATGCGGGGTCGGACGCCATTCCGCCCGTTGCGAGCCGCCTTAGATTGAAACCAGCCAGATCGACGCTCCAGATTTCATAACGCGTACCATTGGTGCGTGGTTCCCCGCGTGTGAACAGCAAAACACGTCCGTTCGGCGACCAGGCCGGCGTGTCGACGAAATAGCCTTCAAACAGAATCCGCTCGATTCCAGACCCATCGGCCCGGACAACGCCGAGCGCAAACTGGCCGCCGATCTGCTTGGTAAACGCGATCAAATCCCCACGCGGCGACCAGACCGGTGTCGTGTAGCGACCCGAGCCGAAAGTCACACGCTGGACGTCGGACCCGTCGCGATCCATCACGTATAGCTGAGACCCACCGCCACGGGCTGACGAGAAAACAATACGCTCACCATCGGGCGAGAAGGATGGCTCGACATCATCGGCCGGGTGTTGCGTCAGGCGCTGCAGATTGCGGGTGCGAAGGTCGAACAGATGAATGTCGTGTCCGGACCGGGTCTCGATCGACACGGCCAGTTCCGATCCATCCGGTGAGAAACGCGCGGACAGGCTTTGCCCGTCCGGATCAACCTGGCTCGCTGCACCTGCGCCGCCGGAGGCAAACAGGGCTTCCTGGCGTCCGGTTTCAAGATTGTAGAGATAGGTCGTCGCCTGACCGTCGAGGAAGGAGACATAGGTGATCTCCTGGGCGCTCGGCGAATAATTGGGCAATAACGCCATGTAGGAGCGGTCGGTGAGAAAGGACGGATTGGCGCCGTCCTGGTCCATCAGGGCGAGCTGGCGGATCGGCTCCCCCTCAATGCCGCGGCCTTCCGAGACATAGACAATGCGCGTGTTGAAATAACCGGTCTCACCGGTGAGACGCTCATAGACGGCGTCCGCCAGACGGTGCGCCACGCGGCGCCAGTTTTCCGGTGCGGTGCGATATTGCAGGCCCAGGAGCTGCTCTTCCAGGCGCGTATCCCAGAGCCGGAAGCCGACCACGAGACGACCATCTTCCTGGATCGTCACGCTGCCGACCAGAAGGGCGTCGGCATTGATCACGCGCCAATCTGAAAAGCGCGGGCGCAGGTCGATATTGGTGATGTCCTCGATGAAGGCTTCCTGGTCGACCGGGGCAAACAGGCCGGAGCTGGCCAGGTCATTGGCGACGACCCGCGTGATGTCTGCGCCGCGGCGCATGGCTTCGTCAGAGACGCCGACAAAGTCCGGCACGGCGATCGGCATGGGATCGAGATTGCCCTGGGTCACATCGACCCGCAGAGGTTCCTGGGCGGTGACGACACCGCTCCAGCCTAACAGGGCAAGAAACGCGGCAATCAGGACAAGTATGCGGGTCATGGGACAGGGTCTCCGGGACGGGTGTGACTAGCCACCGTATAAGGACGGCGAAAAATTGACCTCAATTTGACGCCATTGGGAATAGGCTTCCGGCGGCAATGAATAAGGCTGGCATTGCACAGCCGCACGCAAGGCCCGCTCGCCGGCAACGCGCAGATAGGGGTTGGGCGAATGGAGTACGCGAGCCTGGTCAATAATGCGTGGCGGCGCCGACAATTCGCCGTTGCGGTTGAGTTGCAGGACAAGCTGCACGGCCAGTTCGTCCGGTTCGGGCGCATCCAGCGAAGCCCGCCAGCAACGGGACAAGTGGGATCGCAGCAGGTCTTGCAAAGTCGCCGTCATCTGCTCGCCATTGCCGACCGCATTGCGGCGGGCACCGTCATCAGCCGCCTGGGTATCGCGCGTCTCGGCAACGCTGCGCGACAAATCGCCCAACATGTCGTTCAGCGAAGGTTCGGCCGGCTCGGGCTGGCGCTCGCGGGGGCGCTCCGGTTGCGGTTGCTGACGCACCGGCTCGGGTTCCGGCTCCGGCGCGTCTTCGACGGGCGCGGGCTCCGGCTCGGCCGGGGTTTCCGGTGCCGTATCGATGATTTCCGGCTCGGTCTCGACGGGTTCCGGTTCTGGCACCGGCGCTGCTTCAACGGGTTCGTCGATTGCGTCGTCAATCGTGACTTCGGATTCGTCTTCGACGACAGGCTCCGGGTCCGGCCTTGCCGCCCGGATATTCGTCCGCTCACCCAGGGTCACCAGCTCGATCGGGATGATCGGCGTGGTTTCGAACACGGTCGCGACGCGGGGCAGATAAATCAACCCCGCGGCTATGATGCCGCCGTGCACAAAAAGGGAAAGGACAAAACCACGCACAGAATGACCGCCGTTATTGCTCGATCGGGTCCGTGACCAGGCCCAGATTGGAGAAGCCGGCCGCATTGATATTGGCCATCACCCGGGCGACATCGCCATAGGCGGCACCATCATCGGCCCGGATATAGATCCGGGCGTCGAAACCGGTACCGGCAATCGCGCGCAGACGCGGCACGAGTTCGGTGATCTGGACTTCCGTTTCCTGCAGATAAATCACACCGCTCGCATCGATCGTGACCGTCAGCGGCTCCTCGCCGGCTGGCAGGCTGCGCGCTTCGGTTTCCGGCAGGTTGACCGGCACCCCGACCGTAAGCAGCGGCGCCGTGATCATGAAGACGATCAGCAGGACCAGCATCACATCGACGAAGGGCGTGACATTGATTTCCGCCTTCGGCTTCCAACGGGCGCGGCCCCGACCCGAACCGCCGCTATCAAGTGAGACAGCCATCGGCCTAAAGCCCGTCGCGATCGGCAAGCGCCGAAAGCTCATCCACGAAGCCATCGAGGCGGGAGCCGTATTTGGCGATATTGGCTGACAAGGCGTTGAAGAAGATCACCGCCGGGATGGCGGCCAACAGGCCGAGCGCCGTCGCGAACAGGGCTTCGGCGATGCCCGGGGCGACGACAGCAAGATTGGTTTCCTGGGACGCCGCGATGGCGCGGAAGGCATTCATGATGCCCCAAACCGTACCGAACAGGCCAACAAAGGGCGCTGCCGACGCGATGGTCGCGAGGATACCCAGCCCGCCTTCCGAACTCGTCATCTGGCGTCCGGCTTCCGCACCCGCTGCCTTGGAGACGCGGCCGCCGGGATTGTCGCCCTTCCATTCGCGCAGACCCGCGGCGAAGACGCGTGAAAACGGCTCGCGTGCCGTCTTGGCAAACTGGTCGGCGAGAGCGTCAAGCGAGCGGCCGGACCAGAATTCACGCTCGAAATGCTTGGCCTTGGCGTGCAGGCCGCGCAATTGCAGCGCCTTGTCGATCGCAATGGCCCAGGACCAGACCGACATGAAGGCGAGAATGCCCATCACACCTTTCACAACCCAGTCGGCGCGCATGAACAACGCGTAGAAGGAGAAGCCTTCCACGACCTGCGCAACCTCAACGACAGAAGACTCCATAACGCTCACCCTTGCGCTCCGGACCCGCGCCCCGCGCCGATCCGATACCTTGTTTCACAATCCATCCGACGCCATGCAGGCATCATGCCTGCAACAACGCACTCCGCCCGGGACGGATCCTTGCCTATCGAATACGGCAAATTTCAGGAGGTGATAACCGTAAATACTGCGCGATCACGTCTCGTCGTTATGGGCAACCGAGTGCGAGGCGACTTCCTCGATCACATCCCAGTGCTCGACGATGCGCCCGTCTTCGAGCCTCAGCAGGTCGCAGGCGCGATAGGTGGCGCCGTCCATGTCGAAACAGGAGAAGACCGCAACATAGGGGCCCTCGCCGACCATTTCATCGACACCATGATAGGTCAGGCCGGGGCGCGGGCGGCGGCGGTCCACCAGCGCGTCATAGCCTTCCGGCCGGCAGCAGGCGCCCGGTGAGTGGCTGACGAAACGTCCGCGATCAATGAAGGCGTCACGGTGCTCGACACCGCCATCACGCACCACCATCCGTATGAAAGCGCTGACCTGAGCCTTGTTCAGGGCGCCCTCGTTTTCAAGATTGGGGTCCGGATCCGCCGCCGACGACACGGCACAATACCCGTCGCTCGCAGTGAAACGTGCCGACACCTGACGCTTCACGGTCATCGGTCCTGTCCGGTCACGCCGGACCATGCTCATCGTCACCCAGACGTCGCCGTCGGCTTCGACTTCATGCACCGAGTGGATGAACATGTCCGCCCCGTCCTGCAACACACGGGCAACATTGAGCGCGAAATTGGGAGGTGGTGTCGACGGGCGCGTCGCGTCAGGCTTCGAGCGGCCGGGCGTTTTCAGATAGTCAGCCAACTATATTCCCCTATTACCTACAGGGGTAGCGACTGCCACGGTGCCAGGCAAGTCATCTCCATGAGCTTTTGCATGCTATTATTGCAACTGCGACTTATTCCTGCAAACCTTCCGAAACATAGTGGACCCACTTCTGTCGCATCCATTGCGGCGGCCGCTTGGCCCGCCCGGCGCCGTCAATACAGACGGCCTGAACCGTGGCAATCGCCACGACCTCGCCTTCCCTGGTCAGGCGCTGCTCCATCATCAGGCGCGCGCCCTGTTGCGGTCGGAATGCTGTTTCAACAATCAACACATCGTCGACGCGGGCCGCGCGCACGAATTCGATTCCCATCCGACGCACGGCAAAGGCGAGCGATGGCTCCATCGCAGCGAGTTCCGAATGATGGATGCCACAAGCGCGCAAGCTCTCGGTCCGCCCACGCTCGAAGAAATGGAGATAGCACGCATGATAGACCACGCCGGAAAAGTCGGTGTCCTCATAATAGACCCGCACGGGCAGGCGATGGACATGATCATCGCCGAACGCCCCGGCGGCCGGCATCAACGGCGCATTGGTCATTTTCCGAACAAGCCTCCCGGCGCGGCTGCCGGTTGTGGCGGCGCCAGCCCCAAATGCTCCCAGGCCCGCCCGGTCGCGGTCCGGCCACGCGGGGTGCGCTGGATGAAGCCCTGCTGGATCAGGAAGGGCTCGACCACATCTTCCAGCGCGTCTCGGGCCTCGGCCAGGGCTGCCGCCAGCGTCTCGACACCCACCGGACCGCCGCCAAAACTCTCGGTCAGGGCCTTCAGATAACGGCGATCCAGGCTGTCGAGCCCGATCGCGTCGACTTCCAGGCGTTTCAAGGCACGATCAGCAACAAGATCGGTAATCGCCGTCGCGTCTTCGGCCTCGGCAAAATCACGCACCCGACGCAACAGGCGGCCGGCAACCCGCGGCGTGCCACGGGCACGGCGCGCAATTTCACGCGCGCCATCCGGCGTCGCCCCGATCCCCAGCTTTGACGCCGCCCGGGTGACAATGAAGCCAAGCTCCGCCTCGTCATAGAATTCCAGCCGCACCGGCACACCAAAGCGGTCGCGCAGCGGCGTTGCCAACAGACCGGCGCGCGTTGTCGCTCCGACCAGCGTGAAAGGCGGAAGCTCGATCCGCACGGTCCGGGCCGACGGCCCCTCGCCGATCACCAGGTCGAGGCAGAAATCCTCCATCGCCGGGTACAGGATTTCCTCAACCGCCGGCGCCAGACGGTGAATTTCATCGATGAACAAGACGTCGCGCGGTTCGAGATTGGTCAGGATCGCTGCCAGATCGCCGGCCTTGGCGATCACCGGACCGGACGTCGCCCGGAAACCGACGCCCATTTCCCGCGCCACGATCTGGGCCAGCGTCGTTTTGCCCAGCCCGGGAGGGCCCGACAGGAGCACATGATCCAGTGCCTCCTCGCGCCGGCGCGCTGCCTCTACGAAGACTTTCAGGTTCGCGATCGCCGCCTTCTGGCCGACGAAATCGGAGAAAGACAAGGGTCGCAGCGCACGGTCCCGCCCGTCGCCAGGCTGCATGTCTTGGTCAACAAGGCGGTCATCGCCGGATGGGTCAGGAGTGTCAGTCATGATCGCCGGGATGTATCGTGATCCGGGTTCCCGCGTCCATGAACACGTGTTCGTCGGCCCGGCGCGCAACCACGATCCAAGCAAGACCTCATTGCGCCAACTCCTTCAGCGACAGGCGGATAACGTCGCCAAGTGGTGCGTCATTGCCGCGCTCCCGCAGGATTTTCGCCACGGCCTGCCGCGCCGCGCCATCATTGTAGCCGAGATTGACGAGGGCCGAGACGGCGTCCTCGCGCGCCGCGCTGTCGGCATTATCCGACCGCGGCGCCGCCGCCGGTGCGGTATCGCCGGAATGAACCGGCAAGCCGATAGAGAAGCTGCGCCCGACCGGCGGCGCCTTGTCTTTCAGCTCCGTGGCGATCCGCGTCGCCAGCTTGGGTCCGACACCCTTGGCGCGGGCAAAGGTTGATTTGTCCCCCAGCGCGGCGGCATTGGCGATCTCGCTGACCGGCACAGTGTCGAGAATGGCAAAGGCGGCCTTGGCGCCGACGCCCTGGATGTTCTGCAGATGCACGAACCAGGCCCGGTCGATGTCGTGGAGAAAGCCGTACAGTTTGAATGCGTCCTCGCGAACATGGGTCTCAATGTGCAGGACAATGTCCTCGCCGGGTTCAAGGCGTGACAGGGTCCGCGCTCCGGCGCCGACCAGATAGCCCACCCCGTTCACGTCGAGAACGAGCTCGTCAGCGCCAAGCGCTTCAACCCGCCCCCTGAGCATTCCGATCATGCCGCACTCCCGACTTGTGATGCCCGCCGATGATGAGCGTGGCAGATCGCAATGGCGAGCGCATCAGCCGCATCCGCCGTCGCCCGTGTTCCCGGCAGCAGGACACCGACCATGGCCGCAATCTGGGCCTTGTCGGCGGCGCCGGTTCCGACCACCGATTTCTTCACCAGCCGCGCGGCATACTCGGCGACGGGCAATCCGGCCTGGGCCGGCGCGAGCAAGGCCGCAGCGCGCGCGTGTCCCAGTTTGAGCGCCGAAGACGCATTCGCCGCCATGAAGGCCTCTTCAATGGCCGCTTCGTCGGGCCTGTATTGCCTCACAAGATCGCCGACGGCATCGAACAAATGGATGAGACGTTCCGACAATGGCGCATTGGTCGGTGGCGTGACAACGCCATGGGCGATCGCGCTCAGCCGACTCCCCTCGACACTGATCATGCCCCAGCCCATGCGTCGCAGGCCGGGGTCAATCCCAAGAATTCGCACGGATAACGCCATTCGCCCCTCCCGGTTGCCCCTAGCTAACACCAGCGAGAGCCCCGGAACAAGACGTGAACGACATATCTCCGCTCGCGGCCGGCACCGCGCGGATTTTCTTGCGATTAACTCGCATTGTTAGCGCGCACTTGGTGAGAACCAGTCGCATACTCAAAATTAGTGAGATGCATTCTCATGAATACTTACATACATATGAAATCGTTGATTATTTTATATTACACTTTCGTTTGCGCCGTTGTGGTTGCGTGCTTAGACTCTCAGTGAATTTGATCGTGCGCGCTATGGATTGCGCAACGAAGCTACAGGGGGAATTCAACATGGCCAAAAAAGGCAAACTGAGCCGTCGCTCTTTCCTGACCCGCGTCGCGGGCGGAACGATCGCAACCGGTGCAATTGCCACGGTTGCGGGCGCAGCTGTGGTGCAACGCTATTCGGATGCCGACCCGGTTGATGGTGTGGCACGTACCGGCATCACCGATTCCGACCCGAATGATTACGCCAACCACGGCACAAGCCGTACCGGTCGCACCGACAGTGACAGCGGCGCCTGCGCCGACCAGGCCGGGTTCGGCCGTGGCAATACAGGCTATACCGACAGCGACAGCTCGGGCTGCACCGACCCGGGTGGTCGTGGCCGCGGCTCCAGCCTGTAGTCAAGACTTCGCGGCGGCGCCATCCCTGGTGCCGCCGCCATATCTCTATCGTGAGGGACACCAGGCAGTTCGTGGGGGATTGCCGGACACGAGAGTGAGGTAGTTTCATGGCCAAGAAGGGCAAGCTCAGCCGCCGCTCGTTTCTGACGCGCGTCGCTGGAACTGCGATTGCAACCGGCGCCGCCGGAGCCGTGACAGGCGCTGCTGCGGCGCAAAACCGCACCGGCCGCACGGACAGTGACACTGGCAGCTATGCGGATCGCGCGGGCTATGGGCGCACCGGCGCAACCGACAGCGATAGCGGTCGCAATGCTGACCGCGCCGGATATGGCCGCGGCAGCTCGGGCGTTACCGACAATGACACCGGCGCCTATGCCGACCCGGTCGGCAATGGCCGCGGACGGTCGGGCATCACGGACAGTGACAGCGGCTCATATGCGGATCCGGCCGGCAATGGCCGCGGGCGTCGCAATTCGGGCATTACCGACAGCGATACCGGTGCCTATGCGGATCCGGCCGGCAATGGCCGCGGACGCCGCAATTCGGGCATCACCGACAGCGACACCGGTGCCTATGCTGATCCGGTCGGCAATGGCCGCGGGCGCTCCGGCGTCACCGACAGCGATAGCGGTGCCTATGCAGACCCCGCCGGCAATGGCCGCGGGCGCCGCTCATGTACCGACAGTGACACCGGCAGCTATGCCGACCCCGTTGGTCGCGGCGATCGCTGCCGCTGATTCCCGCAGGGCCGCTCGACCAGATCGATGCCGGCCTCACCCATGGAGGCTTGAATGGCCAAACGAGGCAAACTTTCCCGGCGATCATTCCTGACGCGGGTCGCTGGCGCTGCGGTTGTGACCGGCGCCGCCGGCACCGTCGCCGGTTGCGCAACGACCGGCTACACTGACACCGACACGGGCCGCTATGCCGATCCGGCTGGCGGTGGCCGCGGCGGCTACGGCAATACCGGCGTGACGGACAGCGATACCGGGCGTTATGCCGACCCGGTCGGCAATGGTCGCGGCGGTGGTGTCACCGATGCAGATAGCGGTCGCTATGCCGACCCGGTGGGCGGCGGGCGTGGCGGCGGCGTCACGGATGCCGACAGCGGTTCCTATGCCGATCCCGCCGGTCGCGGCCGTGGCAGTTCCGGCGTGACTGACAGTGATACCGGAAGCTATGCGGACCCGGTGGGACGCGGACGCGGCAGCGGGTATCGCGGCACGACCGACAGCGACACCGGACGCTATGCCGACCCGGTCGGCGGCGGGCGCGGCGGACGATCGTGCACCGATAATGACAGCGGCAATTATGCCGACCCGGTCGGCGGGGGCCGACGCTGCTGAAGCATCCGGACTGATCAGAAAACCCCCGCGCCAACGCGCGGGGGTTTTTCGTATGCCACTGACATCCAAGGCAGCACAGTGGCGACAATCCCTGACGACACCGCTAACCTTCTCATTCATTCCCGGGGGAGAGAGACCACATGACCGCACCGCTCTGGCTGACGGATCCGTTCCGCGCGATGATTGACCCGATCGATCGCGACACCTTTTTCCGCGACTATCACGAGGCCAAGCCACTCATCGTTCACCGCGACGACCCGGGGCGCTATGCTGGCCTGCTCTCGATGGCCCGGATCGATGAGATCATTTCGAGCATCGATCTGCGCGAGGGATCGCTCGACATGGCTCGGTCGGAACCGCCGGTCAGCCGCGAGGACTACATGTTCGACACCGGTTATGTCGATCGCGGCGGTGTCGCCAACCAGTTCCGCCAGGGCGCCACAATCATCCTTCCGCAATTGCACATGTCAGACGCTGTGCTCGGGGAATTTTGCCGCGCGGTCGAGTCGATCCTGAGTTGCCACGTCCAGACCAATATCTATCTCACCCCGCCGGACAATCAGGGCTTCAACACCCATTATGACGACCATGACGTCTTTGTGTTGCAGATTGAGGGCGAGAAACTCTGGCGCTTTTATGAAACGCCTGTCGAGAACCCCTATCGGGGCGAAGGTTTCCGCCCCGACGCCCACAAGGCCGGCGAACCGGTCGCCGAATTTGTGCTCAAGGCGGGCGAATGCATCTATGTGCCGCGCGGCCTGATGCATGACGCCCAGACCCATGGCGACACCGCATCGCTGCACGTGACGCTGGGTCTGATCGTCAAGACCTGGGCCGACCTGATGCTGGAAGCGGTCTCCGAGGTGGCACTGCGCACGCCGGCCATGCGCCGTTCGCTGCCGCCGGGTTTCGCCGATCCCAATTTTGACCGCAGCGAAGCTGCATCATATTTCAAGGCCATGACCGAGACCCTGGCCAGCGAGATGAGCGTCGACGGGGCGATGGACTTCTTCGTCGACAGCTTCATCCGCTCACGCGTGCCCAACACAAGGGGTACGATCAACGGATATCTTGCACCCGGCAAACCTGGCCAGGCTTTCCGCTTGCGCCCCTTCGTGCCGTGGCGGTTTGCCGGTGATGGCGAGGAGAACGTCATCATCACGGCGGGCGGCGAAGTGCGCTTTGCCGCAGAGGCCGAGGCCGGCCTGCACATCCTGCTTGATGGCGGCACGGTCACCGCGGCCAGCTTTGCCGGTCAGGATGAGGCCGGCGCGATCGAAACACTCGCCAAATTGCACGCTTTCGGCCTCATCGTGCCGACGTGATCGGCAGTCCGCGAAACCGCAGGTTATAATTCAAAACCTGCCAATCACTTGCGGACGGTATGGTTAAAACTCTACATGCGGCTCCCTGAAGCGGCCCGGCACCTCCGGGCCGCTCACTTGTTTGCAGGCAGGTAGGCCATTGCGTTTCGGTGTCACAATTCTGGGTCTGGCGGCGGTTTTCGCAGTGCTGTGGCTGATGTGGCCTTCGTCGATCAACCCGGTTTACTGGGATGAGCCGGAGCCGCCGGCGATGGCCGGACCGCTGGCTCCGAACGCGGCACTGGACACCGCCCGCTTCGTAAATGTTGGTGTTTCAGGCGCTGCCCGCAGCATCGCACTCGGACCGGACGGCGCCCTCTACTACGGAAATCTTACCGGCGAGGTCGTCCGCATCGACCCCGCACAAGCAAGCACGCCCGGAACCGTGATCGCAGACTTCGACACCGCTCCCGTGCTCGGCCTAAGCTGGATCAATGCGGGCACGCTCGGAGCCACCACCGCGAACGGTTTGTTCGCAGTCAATACCATCACCGGCAGTTCCACCCAGGTCAGCGCCGGCGTCCCCGGCTACCCCTTCGGATATGCCAACGACCTCGCCGTCACGCCGAATGGCGAGATATATTTCACCGACTCCTCGGTCATGCTTGGCAATGACCCCGACCGGAACAGCCATCGCGACGACATGCTGGAAAACCGGCCGCACGGCGCGCTTTATGTTTGGGATCCGCGAACGCATCAAACCCGTCTGGCGGCGGACCGGCTCTACTTTCCCAACGGCCTGGCTGTCGCGTCAGACCGGCAATCCATCTATATCGCTGAAACCTTCCGCTACCGGATACTCCGCTATTGGGTGGACGGACCGAGACGCGGCGAGTCGGAAGTTTTCGTCGAAAATCTGCCCGGACTACCAGACGGGTTGGCGACCGACGGTTCAGGCCACTTGTTCATCGCCTTCCCCGCCCAGCGCGACCCGACCCTGCGAACAATCCGCCGCAACCCGTGGCTTGCGCGGATCGTTTCGCGGCTGCCCCGCTGGGTGCAACCGACCGGTGGGCGGCCGAACGCCTTCATTGCGGTGATCAACGAACAGGACGGCACGATCATCTCGTCGCTGCACGGCACACACAGCCAATTGTGCCATATCTCGAACATGACACTGTCGGTGGACCAGGAATTATGGTTCGGCTCAGCCGATTGTGGCTATATCGCGCAGCTGCCACAGGCCGCCGTCCAAGCCGGATTGCGCGCCACCGCGCCCCCGCGCACTGGCGGCACTGACTAGTCTGTTCCCAGACGGTCCGGATGTCGCGACCGCCTATGCGAGCAAACTTTCGGCGGCGTTGACGATGCCCTCCGCTGTGATGCCGAAATGCTCGTACAAGGTCTCCGCGGGCGCGCTCGCACCAAAGCCGGTCATGCCGACAAACGCGCCTTTGCGCCCGATGATCTGGTCCCAACCGAAACGCAGTGCCGCCTCGCAGGCGACCACCGGGATACCGGCGGGGAAGAGATCATCAATATGGTCATCGCCCTGCTCAAGCAGGAGATCGAGGCAAGGTGCCGAGATCACGCGAACACTGCGCCCTTTGCCGCGGAGCGCCGACGCGGCCTCGACGGCCAGCGAAACCTCCGAGCCGGTCGCGACCAGCACAACATCCGGCGCACCATTACTATCAGAGAGCACATAAGCGCCGCGCGCCGAACGGTTTTCGCTGCCGTCATCGTCGCGCAGGAAAGGCAGTTTCTGGCGCGATAGCGCCAGGACGGACGGGCCGTCGATCCGACGCAATGCGAGATCCCAGGCCTCTGCCGTTTCCAGCGCGTCGGCCGGCCGGAAGACATGCATGTTCGGAATGGCGCGTAGCGATGCCAGTGTCTCGACCGGCTGGTGCGTCGGACCGTCTTCTCCCAGGCCGATGGAATCGTGCGTCATCACATAGACCACGGGCTGGTGCATGAGCGAGGACAGGCGCATCGAGGGGCGACAGTAATCGGCAAAGACCAGGAAGGTCGCGACATGCGGCCGGAAACCGCCATGCAGGGACATGCCGTTGGCACAGGCCGCCATGCCATGCTCTCGCACGCCGAAATGAATGTACTGGCCGGCATAGTCGCCCGCTTTGACGATACCCACGCCTGGCGTCTTTGTCAGATTGGAGCCCGCCAGGTCGGCCGAGCCACCCGCCAGGCTCGGCCAGTCACCGATGATCGCCGCCAGCGTCTGCCCGGAAGCGGCCCGCGATGCGACGGCCGGCTTGTCTTCGGCAACCTTGCGACGCCAGGCATCAAGCGCAGCGAGTTCGGCCTCGCCGGGCTCACCGGATATCTGTGACACGAAGTCATCGGCCTTCTCCGAGCCGGCGAGACGGTCCTGCCAGGCCTGATGGGAATCCGCCGAACCCGTCGCGCGCCAGGCATCGAGGATGTCGGCGGGGATATCGAACGGCGCCGACGTCCAGCCCAGCGCCTTGCGCGTACCGGCGATCTCCTCGTCGCCGAGCGGCGCGCCATGGCTGCCCGCCGTACCGGCCTTGGTCGGCGCCCCGAAACCGATCGTCGTGCGGCACGCAATCAGGACCGGCTTGTCGGACGAACGCGCGGCCTGCAGGGCGGCGTCGATGGCCGCGTGATCATGGCCATCAATGCGCGAAACCGCCCAGCCGGCTGCCTCGAAACGTCTGAGCACATCAGTGCTCTCGGAAAGATCGGTCGGACCGTCGATGGAAATCTCGTTATCGTCCCAAAGGACACACAGGCGGTTGAGCCCGAGATGGCCGGCCAGCGAGATCGCCTCGTGGGAGATACCTTCCTGCAGGTCACCGTCGGACGCGATCACCCAGGTGCGGTGATCGACCAGCTCGTCGCCATAGCGGGCATTCATCATGCGCTCGGCGAGAGCCATGCCGACCGACATCGAGATACCCTGCCCCAGCGGTCCAGTGGTCGCTTCCACACCCGGTGTATGTCCATATTCCGGATGGCCGGCGGTGAGGCTGTCGATCTGGCGGAAATTCTTCAGCTCATCGAGGGTGATGTCTTCAAACCCGGTCAGGTGCAGCAAGGAATAAAGCAGCATCGAGCCATGGCCCGCTGACAGGACAAAGCGGTCGCGATCCGCCCAGCCCGGCGCGGTCGGATCAAACTTCATATGCTTGGCCCACAACACTGTTGCCACATCGGCCATGCCCATCGGCATGCCGGGGTGGCCGGAATTGGCCCGCTGGACGGCATCCATCGACAGCGCCCGGATGGCATTGGCCATATCGGACATCGAAACCGAGGTGGAAAGCGTGGTCATGCGAGCGTCTCCATGCGCCGGGCCGGCCGCTAGCCGGATATCAGGCCTGTCCTTGCGAGCAAGGCTTTTGTGGAGGCGTCATAGCTGGATATATCGCCGTCCAAAATCCCCTTGGTCAGCACTTTTCCCAGCTCGACACCCCATTGGTCGAACGGATTGATGTCATAGAGCACGCTTTCGACAAAAACCTTGTGTTCGTGCAAGGCGATAAGCGCCCCAAGCGTTGCCGGCGTCAGGTCATCGAGCAACAGGGTTGATGATGGTCGGCCGCCCGGCATGGACTTGTGACTGGCAAGCTCCGGTTCGATCGCCGGATCAATCTTGCGACCGTCGAGCAGGGCCGCACCTTGCGCTGCCATGTTCGCGGCAAGTGCCTGCTCACGCGCATCAGAGCTGGAAAAGTGCCGCGCGATGCCGATGAAATCGACCGGCACCACGTCACCGCCCTGATGCAGCCACTGGAAGAAGGAGTGCTGGATCTCAGTACCATTGCCGCCCCACACCAACGCTCCGCCCGGGGTTGAGCCGGGCTTGCCGTCGACCGTCACGGACTTGCCGAGCGATTCCATTTCCAGCTGCTGGAAATAGTCCGCCAACTTTCCCAGTCGGGCCGAATAAGCGGCGACACAGCGGGCCGGATAGTCCAGGCCGATCCGGTTCCAGACATCGATCAACCCTTTGAGAACCGGCATGTTGCGCTCAAGCGGCGCTGTCGCGAAGTGCGTGTCCATGGCTTTTGCGCCATCGCGGAAGGCCTGGAAGACATCCGGACCAAGGCCGATCTCGAGCGCCAATCCAACCGCACTCCAGACGGAATAACGCCCCCCGACCCAGTCCGGGAAATCAAACACCAGCGAGGGATCAATCCCGAAGGCCTTGGCCTTCTCGGGCGCAGCCGATGCGGCTGCGAAATGGGCCCCCGCCTTGTCGGCGCCGACATGCCCGGCCAGCCAATCCCGGGCGGCTTCGCCGGACATCAGGGTTTCCTGGGTCGAGAAGGATTTCGAGGCAACGATGAACAGGATCGCGGCCGGCTCTGCCCCGGCGACCGCATGTTTGAGGTCGCTGGGATCGAGGCTGGCGACGAATCGAAGCTCAGGGCCGCCATCGGCATGGTCAGCCAGCGCATCCGCAACCAAACGCGGCCCCAGATCCGACCCACCAATCCCGATATTGACAACACGGCTGATCCTGACCCCGGACGGCGCATAGGCACCGGAACGTACACGCTCGGCGAAATCACGCGTCTCGGCCTGTGTCCGCTTGACCAATGCTGCCGCATCACTGCCCGCGAGATTGCCGCCCTCACGATAGGCCATGTGCAAGGCCGGGCGGCCTTCGGTAGCGTTCACAATTGCGCCCGAAAGAAGCGCATCGCGTTTGCTTTCAAGTCCGCTCGCGCGGGCACGGGCAAACAGGGCCTGCAGGGCCGCCTCATCGAGACGCTGTTTGGTCGCGTCAAGTTCGAGGCCTGCCGCGCTCAGGATCAGGGCTTTGGAACGATCTTCGCCAGCCTCGGCCAGCGCACGGAGAGAAAGGCCGGACAGGCGTTCGGCATGGGCGTTCAAATCGGTATCGGACACGGGACTTCCTGCGCTCAGAGTGGAAATGACAACCTATTGGCAGGGCGGTCGCTTCACAAGGCGTCGGACGCGCTTTCATGGTCCTTGGAACCCGCGCGATCGGCCTCCACGACCGCACCGAGCAGGTGATAGAGCGTGCTGGCCGGCATGCGGTCAGCAACCCGCTGACCGGACCCATCGACCTGGTCGATCCAACCGCCCGGAAGGGCCGGGTCAATGTGATGCTGCAGCAGTTGCGCAGCAGCACGTTCGACCTCGCTCCCGCCATCGACATGGCTCAGACGCTGGCGAGCGAGCGCGGCGCGCAACCACTCCGTTTGTACCCAGGTCCGACTGCCCCCATCGATAATATCGCCGGCTCCGGAAATGGCACTCATCATGAAGCCGGTCTTGGCATTGCGCCCGAACCGACAGGCATGTGCGTACAACTCGTCGGGCAAATTTTCCCGAACCACCAGACCCGCCTCTCGACCCTCGTCGAGCAGCCACACCCATTCAAGTTCGTGGCCCGGTTCGACCAAAAGCCCCTCATCGGGACGAGGTGCCGGGCGCAGTTCATTGTCAAAATGCTCGGCGAGAAAGCCGCCCGGCGCGACCATGAAACGATCCTGCAAGAGCGTGAGGATATGACCGGCCCGGCGCAGGTATTCCGGGTCCGCTGTCGCTTCGTGCCAAGCGAGCAAACATTCAAAGAAGTGCATATGCGGGTTCTGGCGGCGCGGCAGCGCAGCACCACCGACATTCTCGCAATAGCCGCCTGCCGGATGGCCAAATGCGTCGTCGAGATATGCGATCAACGCGTCGGCACTGTTCCGGTAATAACTGTCCCGCGTCAATCGATGCAGCCACGCCAAGGCCAGCAACAGGAAGGCATGATCATAGAGATCCCGCATCGGATCCTCGACCTCGCCTGAATCGCTCAGACGATGGACCCAGCCCGGCTTGCCGTCCGGTGATTTCGCGCGGCGCTCGAGCAACTCGAAACCGTCAACGGCAAGGTCAAAACCATCACACCATCCGGCAAGATGCGCGCGCGCAAAGACATAGACCTGGCGTGCTTGGGTGCGGACCCGCCGTGTGTCGCCGGTGACCGGCCTGCCGTCGAGGCTGAGAGATTCGAGAAATCCGCCGCTTCGCCTGTCCCAGGCATGACCGGCCCAAAATGGCAGGGCGACATTGACCCCCCAGTCGGCGAACCGTTCCAACGAATTCAAAACACCCCCCAAGCCCCCACGGCGCTAGCCGTCGAGTTGCGCCATATCCTCATCGGAAATGTCAAAATTGGCATAAACGTTCTGTACGTCGTCACAATCTTCGAGCGTTTCCATCATCTTCATCAAGGAGCCGACCTTGTCGCCGGTGACTTCGATGAGGTTTTGCGGCCTCCAGATCAACTTGGCCGAGGACGGATCCTCAAAACGTTCGGAGAGATTTCCCACCACTTCCATGAGGTCTTCACGGGCGGTGTAAATCACATGCTCGCCTTCATTGTCCTCATCGCCTGGTTCGGACCCGACATCTTCGGCGCCCGCTTCGATGGCGGCCTCCATCATGTCATCTTCGTCAGCAGTCGACAGCGGATAGCGGATCTCGCCGACATTATCGAACATGAAAGCGACCGAGCCGGTCTCGCCAAGATTCCCGCCATTCTTGGCGAAAGCAGTGCGGACTTCAGCGGCCGCGCGATTGCGGTTGTCGGTCGAGACCTCAACGATCACGCCGATTCCGGCCGGACCAAAACCCTCATAGCGGATGTCTTCAAAATCATCGCCATCGCCGCCCGAGGCCTTGTCGACCGCGCGCTGGATATTGTCCTTGGGCATCGACTGCCCTTTGGCGTTGGCGATGGCGAGGCGAAGGCGCGGATTGGCATCCGGATCGGGGCCGCCCATCTTCGCGGCGATGGAAATTTCCTTGGACAGGCGCGAGAACAGCTTGGAACGCAGCTTGTCCTGGCGCCCCTTGCGGTGCTGGATATTGGCCCATTTGGAGTGTCCGGCCATGGTCGAGTTTCCTGTTCCTGCGGATTCGAGGCGTTTTCTCTACCGAGAATGTCAGCCAAACACCATACTTTGCGCCACATTGCCGCGTCATTCAGAGCAGGTCGCCGCGCCCCTCATCAACGAGAGCATTGACCAATACCTTGACATCCTGCGTCCGCGCCCCGTCGCTCACCAAAACCGCATCATCCGTGACCACGATAACGACATTGTCCAAACCCACGACCCCGACACGGCGCCCGGCGGCCATTACGTAGGAATTCTGTGTATCGACGAAATGAACGTCACCGCGGGAAACATTCCCTTCGGGCGTCTTGTCGTCAGCGATCTCCCACAACGCGTTCCAGGCACCGACATCGGACCATCCGATGTCGGCAGGAATGACGGCAGCCCGTTCCGTCTTTTCCATCACCGCATAGTCGAACGAATTGGCCGGGCATCGCGAAAAAGCGTCGGCGCACAGCGTGATGAGGTCGCCGTCAACCATTCCATTGGCCAAGGCTTCGCGACTGATCACGGAGATATCCGGACAAAGCGCATCCATCTCCGCCAGCACAGCGCCTGACCCGAACATAAATATGCCGGCATTCCAGTAAAAATCGCCGGCCGCGACGAAGCGTTCGGCAACCTCCCTGACAGGCTTTTCAGTAAACCGCTTGACCCGGTAGCCGGTCGCGACGGGTTCACCGCGTTCGATATAGCCATAGCCGGTTTCCGGCGTGGACGGCTCGATACCGAAGGTAATTATGTGGTCCGAATTTGCCAGTGACAAAGCGGCTTCGATCGCGTCGTGGAACGCGTCGGGCTTCCGAATATGGTGGTCGGCCGGCAACAGCAATACGATCGCATCATCACCATGTTCCCGAGCGACCAGCGTTGCAGCCACTGCAGCGACTGCAGCCGTGTTGCGGGCAACCGGCTCGACGACAAAATGGGATGGTCGAACGCCGAGCGCATCAAGCTGAAGGCGGGCGAGTGCGTGCTGACGTTCGTTGAGAATCACAATCGGCGGAGCAAAGCGGAAATCTTTCCGCGTTTCGGCGACCCGGGAGACGGTTTCCTGAATCATCGTCATGTCGGAAACCAGGGCATGGAGCTGTTTTGGATGCGCGGTCCTGGACAGCGGCCAGAGCCGTGTTCCTGACCCGCCGGACATGATAACCGGTACAACCAACGCCACAGCGTTTCCTCCCGCTAACAATCGAGGACATGAATGAAGCAGATCGACGCGACATTACAACCGCGCTGTGTCAGGAAGCGACGCTCTGGTCAACGACAACAGATGCCAAACTCAGTTGGCCAACTCCGCGTACTGCGCGCGAACTGACGTCGCGGGCGGAAAATCTCTGGCCGACAAATAATTCAACAATCGCCCCAGCACCAATGCGCTGTCTGTCTGAACAACACGGACATAGGCGTCTCCATCGACGCCACCCGTAGCAAAGACGCAGGCGTCGTCATGGCCCTCCTCGGCATCGAATGCGCGCAGAAAAGCGGCGAGATGCTGGTCGAACTCGTGTGCCGACCGCACGTCATCGAACCGGATCGTTTGTTTGAACACGCTCTCCCCCTGACACCTCGTGTCACTCGGTCGGGGCCCATTCCCGCCCCACCAAATGACATTCTGCGCCCTTCCCGCCTGACCGACCGTGATCGGGGTCACAGCGGCAGCGGCGCGACGTCAAGATACGGTATCGACGATTTTGCGCACATCAAGCAGTAGCAACGGCGAACCACAGGGAATCCGCTGCATCGCAGCAAAATTGTCACATCACGCGGGAAGCGCTTCGGCGAGTTGCCCGCCGAGCCGGATCGGCTCGCAGCGAAGGGCCAGGCCGGTGGCGTCATCGGTCTCGACGAAGACACCGCACATGGTCGCTTCGCCGGTCGCCGGCTCGAAGCGGCCGGACCGCATGCGTGTGGTGAAACGGCGCAGGGGCTCTTCCTTGTCCATGCCGATCACGCTGTCATAGTCACCGCACATGCCGGCATCGGTCTGATAGCCCGTGCCGCCCGGCAACACGCGCGCATCGGCTGTCGGGACGTGGGTGTGCGTGCCGACAACGAGGCTCGCCCGACCGTCGCAGAAGGCCCCCATCGCCATTTTCTCACTCGTCGCCTCCCCGTGGAAATCGACGATTACGGCGTCCGCAACCACCGCCAGCGGCGCCGCGGAAAGCTCTCGCTCGACCGCTGTGAAAGGGTCATCCAGCGACTCCATGAAGAGATTGCCCATCACATTCATGACAAAGACCCGGCGCCCATCCGGCAGATCATAGAGATTGGCGCCGGCGCCCGGGGTCGAGCCGACCGGATAATTGGCGGGACGCAGCAGACGCGGCTCGCGGTCAATGAAGCTCAACGTCTCGCGCTGATCCCACGCGTGATTGCCCAGCGTGAGCACATCGACGCCCAGATCAAACAACTGGTTGCAAATCTTTTCGGTAACACCAAACCCGGCCGCCGCATTCTCGGCGTTGACGACGATGAAGTCGGGTTTCAACACCTCGCGCACGCGTGGCAGATGATCCTCGATCGCGCGGCGGCCGGTCTTGCCGACAATGTCTCCAAAAAAGGCCAGGCGCATGAATAAGGGCTCCGTCTGCGATCAGGTCGACGGATATGGCGCATCAGGCACCGAATGTCCAAGTCATGACTGATACATCCGGATCAGGCGGCGTCCACGGCACCGGGGACATAGTCAAGGATCGGGGCCAGACACCGTTCGGCCTCTTCAAGCGTCCAGCCCTTGCGACGCGCATAATCCTCGACCTGATCGCGCAGGATCCGGCCAACGGCGAAGTAATGGCTGTCGGGATGTGACAGGTAGATGCCGGACACCGACGAGGCCGGCATCATGGCGAAGGAATTGGTCAGGCCGATGCCCGCCTTTTCCTGGGCATCGAGCAAGCCGAACAGGGTCCGCTTCTCGGAGTGATCCGGCTGGGACGGATAACCCGGCGCTGGCCGGATGCCGTCATAGGCCTCTGAAATCAGGTCGCGATTGGAAAATTCTTCGTCCGGCGCATAGCCCCAATGCTCACGACGCACCCGCTCATGCAGCCATTCGGCAGCCGCCTCAGCCAAACGGTCGGAGAGCGCCTTGAACAGGATGGAATTGTAATCGTCCTTATCGGCCTCAAAACGCGCCAAAAGCTCCGCATTGTCGCCAGCCGTGACGGCGAACCCCCCGATCCAGTCTGCGTGACCGGCGGGCGCCAGGAAATCATACTGGCTGAGATGCGGGCGATCATTGTCCTTGGCGGCTTGCTGGCGCAGCCCGTAAAACCGCACCAATTCGGTCTCACGCGTGTCATCGGTGAACAGGACTGCATCATCACCATCGCGATTGGCCGGCCAGAACCCGACCACGGCGCGTGGCTGCAGCAATTGCTCTTTGACGATCCGATCGAGCATCACCTGGGCATCGGCGAACAGGGATTTGGCCGCCTCACCGCGCTTGGGGTCCTCGAAAATGGCCGGATAACTGCCCTTGAGCTCCCAGGTAAAGAAGAAGGGCGTCCAGTCGATATAATCGACCAAGCTGGCGAGATCCGGCTGGAGCGTGGTGACACCGGGGCGGTTCGGCACCGGCGGTTCATAGGTGGACCAATCGCAATCCCAAGCGTTCTCCCGCGCCCGCGCGATCGGCAAACGGGCCTTCGCCGAGCGGGCGGCAAGACGGCGCTCGCGTATCTTGGCCAGTTCCGCCTTGACCTCGCCTGCATAGGCATCGCGCTGATCCGACAGGAGTTTCGAGACCACACCGACCGCCCGGCTGGCGTCATGCACATGGACGACGGGCGCCACATGGATCGACGGATCAATCTTGACCGCCGTGTGCGCGGGACTGGTCGTCGCGCCACCGATCAGCAACGGGATATCGACCTTCTGACGCTCCATCTCGGACGCCACAAACACCATCTCGTCGAGCGAGGGGGTGATCAGACCGGACAGGCCAATGATATCCGCGCCTTCCTTGCGTGCCGTCTCGAGGATTTTCTCACACGGAACCATCACGCCAAGATCGATCACGTCATAACCGTTACATTGCAGCACGACGCCGACGATGTTCTTGCCGATGTCATGCACATCGCCCTTGACGGTGGCCATGACAATCTTGCCGTTCGACTTGCCCTGATCGCCGGTCAGGGCCTTTTCCTCCTCCATGAACGGGATGAGGTGGGCAACGGCCTGCTTCATCACGCGAGCCGACTTGACCACTTGCGGCAGGAACATCTTACCATCGCCAAACAGGTCGCCGACGACATTCATGCCGTCCATCAGCGGCCCCTCGATCACGTGCAGCGGCCGGTCAAAAGACGTACGGGCCTCTTCGGTGTCGTCGACAATGAATTCATTGATGCCGTGGACGAGGGCATGACGGATGCGATCACCGACAGGGGCATCACGCCATTTCAGATCACGCACCTTGGCCGGTCCGGCGCCCTGACCGCGATAGCGTTCAGCCGCCTCGAGAAGGCGGTCAGTCCCGTCAGCGCGGCGATTGAGGATGACGTCCTCGACCAATTCCCGCAGCTCGGGTTCGATATCGTCATAAATGTCGAGCTGGCCGGCATTGACGATCCCCATATCCATGCCCGCCTTGATGGCGTGGTAGAGGAAGACCGAATGCATGGCGCGGCGCACGGTTTCATTGCCGCGGAAGGAAAAGGAGATGTTCGACAGGCCGCCCGAGACGTGACAGCCCGGCAGATTGTCACGAATACGGCGGGTCGCCTCGATGAAATCGACGGCATAGTTGTTATGCTCCTCGATCCCGGTCGCCACGGCAAAGATATTCGGGTCGAAGATGATATCTTCCGGCGGGAAACCGATCTCGTCGACCAGGATTTTATAGGCCCGCTCACAAATCTCGTACTTGCGGGCTGCGGTGTCCGCCTGGCCGGTCTCGTCAAAGGCCATCACCACGACCGCTGCGCCATAGGCCAGGCATTTGCCGGCATGCTCGCGAAACTGAGCCTCGCCTTCCTTGAGGCTGATCGAATTGACGATGGCCTTGCCTTGCGTGTTCTGCAACCCGGCCTCGATCACCTCCCATTTGGAGCTGTCGACCATGACCGGGACACGCGCCACGTCGGGCTCGCCGGCGATCAGACGCATGAAACGGGTCATCGCTTCCACGCTGTCGAGCAAGCCCTCATCCATGTTCACATCGATGATCTGGGCGCCGTTCTCGACCTGCTGACGGGCAACGGACACGGCCTCGGCGTAATCACCCTCGGTGATCAGCTTACGAAAGCGGGCTGAGCCGGTAATATTGGTTCGCTCGCCGATATTGACGAAACTGGGTACAGATTTGGACATGAAACAGGGCCTCAGGACGCCAGTTCGAAAGGTTCCAGCCCCGACAGGCGCGTGGCGCGCTTGCGTCGGGCGGGACGGCGTGGATCCGCGGATTTCGCCGCCGCTGCGATGGCGCGGATATGATCCGGCGTTGTGCCGCAGCACCCGCCGAGAATATTGACCAAGCCGGAGTTCGCCCATTCACCAAGATGCGCGGCTGTCTGGTCGGGAGTCTCGTCATACTCGCCCATATCATTGGGCAGGCCGGCGTTCGGATAGGCCAGGATCAAGGTGTCGGCGACGCGCGAAATTTCACTGATATAGGGCCGCATCTCATCGGCCCCCAAGGCACAATTAAGTCCAACAGCCCACGGCCGGGCATGCCGGACCGAATACCAGAACGCCTCTGCCGTCTGACCGGACAGCGTCCGTCCCGACCGGTCCGTGATTGTTCCGGAAATCATGATCGGGACGTGCTCACCCGAGCTGGCGCGCAAATCGAGCAATGCCTTGATCGCCGCCTTGGCATTGAGCGTGTCGAAAACGGTTTCGATGAGAAAAAAGTCAACATGAGGCGCCATCGCCTCGACCTGCTCAAAATAGGTTGCCCGCACGGTCTCGAAATCAACATCACGATGCCCGGGATCATTCACATCCGGTGAGATCGACAACGTCTTGTTGGTCGGCCCGATCGCACCGGCAACACCGCACACGCGCCCGGTATCTCCAGCGAAGCAGTCAGCTGCCTCGCGCGCCAGACGTGCGCCCTCGCGGGCAATTTCCGGCGCCAGCGCCTGCATTTCGTAGTCCGCTTGCGCGATCGCGGTCGCCGAGAACGTGTTTGTTTCGACAATATCGGCGCCAGCCTCGAAATAAGCGTGATGGATTGCCCTGACCGCGTCGGGAGCCGACAGGTTGAGAATGTCGTTATTGCCCTTGATCGAGACACCCCAGTCGACAAAGCGCTCACCGCGATAGCCGGCTTCGTCCAACTTCAAGTCCTGGATCTGCGTGCCCATGGCACCATCGAGAATGAGAATGCGCTCGCTCGCGACCTGCTCGAGCGCGCTGACACGATCAATCCGGGTCATGACGCCACCGCCTCGCTTTCGCGTTCGCAGGCCTTCACGCCCAACAACTGACAGGTCGACAAAGCCAGCTCGGCGCGGTTGAGCGTGTAGAAGTGGAACCCGTCGACGCCGCCGGTCCGCAGCTTGCCGCACAATTTTGCCGCCACATGCGCCGTCACGAGCTGACGCGTGCCGGCATCGTCATCAAGGCCCTCATAGGCCTCATGCAGCCAACTCGGCAGGCTGGCGCCACACAGGCCGGCGATGCGTTTGAGGCCTTTAAAGTTCGGCTGCAGCATCACGCCGGGAATGATCGGGATCGTGATGCCTGCCCGCGCTGCCCGGTCCCGGAAACGGAAATAGATATCCGGGTCGAAGAAAAATTGCGTGATTGCACGGGTCGCCCCGCCATCGATCTTTGCCTTGAGCAAATCAATGTCGAAATCGGCATTCGGACTCTCCGGATGCGTCTCCGGATAACAACCGACGGAAATTTCGAAATCACCGACATCACGGATGCCGCGCGACAGTTCGGCGGCGTTGGCATAGCCGCCTGCCGGCGGAACATAGGCGCCGCCGATCGCATCCGGCGGATCACCGCGCAGCGCCACGATATGCCGAACACCGGACCGCCAGTAGTCGCGGATAACCGTGTCGACCTCCTCGCGCGTTGCGCTGACACAAGTGAGGTGGGCGGCCGGCCGGATCGAGGTTTCCTCGACAATGCGGTGCACGGTGCGGTGTGTCCGGTCGCGGGTTGACCCGCCAGCACCGTAAGTCACCGACACAAAGTCAGGCTGGAGCGGTTCGAGGCGCGAAATCGACTCCCAAAGCGTCGCCTCCATCGCGTCGGTCTTCGGCGGGAAGAATTCGAACGAAACGGCCAGGCCATTCGTGTTCCGCGCTGTCTGTCCATCCGCACTCATGGGGCACCTTTCACCGATAAAATGTCCACCGACAGATCGCGTTCGCCAGCGACCATCGACCCAAACAATATCAACATCACGACATAAAGATATCTTTATATGATGTGATTGGCTAGGGGTGAATTGGCGTATTGGACAGCGGCGCCTATATGGGCTGGTGAAATCTTCTGCGAAGCGCACAAGGCTTGCATCCGCTCGCCACATCTGGTCTACCCGACGATATAAAGCTTTCCTTATATGAGGATTCCACAGTGAGCCGTTCTTCCTACATCTTCACGTCCGAAAGTGTTTCCGAAGGCCATCCGGACAAGGTGTGCGACCGCATTTCCGACACCATTGTCGACCTTTTCCTGGGCAAGGACCCGGAAGCGCGTGTCGCCTGCGAGACCCTGACCACCACGAACCAGATCGTGCTGGCCGGCGAAGTCCGTTGCGCCGCAGAGATCGACGATGGCGAGATCGAGGCGGCCGCCCGCGAAGCCGTACGTGATATCGGTTATGAGCAGGATGGCTTCCACTGGCAGACCGCCAATCTGCAGAACTTCCTGCACGAGCAATCAGTGCATATCGCCCAGGGCGTTGATGCCAGCGGCGACAAGGATGAGGGGGCAGGCGATCAGGGCATCATGTTCGGCTACGCCTCGGACGAAACGCCGCAGCTCATGCCGGCGCCGATCACCTATTCGCACCAGATTCTCAAGCGCATGGCCGAACTTCGAAAATCCGGCGCGCGACCGGAATTCGAACCCGACGCCAAATCGCAGGTGACCATGCGCTACGAGAACGGCGTCCCTGCCGGCGTCACCTCTGTCGTCGTTTCGACCCAGCACAAAGACGGGCTGACCC
This sequence comes from Maricaulis maris, assembly GCF_003634045.1. Classification (GTDB taxonomy): domain Bacteria; phylum Pseudomonadota; class Alphaproteobacteria; order Caulobacterales; family Maricaulaceae; genus Maricaulis; species Maricaulis maris. The sequence goes on along the minus strand of NZ_RBIM01000008.1, from coordinate 66,076 downwards.
AAGCGGATATCCGCGAACTGGTTCGCCCGGTCGTCGCCGAGGTTCTGCCCGAGGGCTGGTTCCCGCCGGAAGACGAGTTTTACGTCAACCCGACCGGCACCTTCGTGATCGGCGGACCGGACGGGGATGCCGGCCTGACCGGCCGCAAGATCATTGTCGACACCTATGGCGGTGCCGCACCGCATGGTGGCGGCGCCTTCTCCGGCAAGGACCCGACCAAGGTCGACCGCTCGGCCGCCTATGCCTGCCGCTGGCTGGCCAAGAATGTGGTCGCTGCCGAACTGGCCAAGCGCTGCACAATCCAGGTTTCCTACGCGATCGGCGTTTCCAAGCCGCTCTCGCTTTATGTCGACCTGCACGGCACCGGCCGCGTTGACGAAGCCAAGCTGGAAAACGCCTTGCGTCAACTGGCCAATCTGTCACCGCGTGGCATCCGTGAGCGCCTGCAATTGAACAAGCCGATTTACGCCCGAACGGCCGCCTATGGCCATTTCGGCCGGACGCCGACCGATGACGGTGCCTTTTCCTGGGAGCGCACCGATCTCGCCGACGAGCTTCGCTCTCTCCTTTGATCCTGATATGAGCTGGGCCAAGTCACCGGCCCTATCGCCCTGAGAACACCGATACAGAAGGACCTGATGGTCATGACGCAATTTGCTGCGGACAAACCCTATGTCGTCAAGGACATGTCGCTGGCCAAATGGGGCCGGATCGAATTCGACATGGCCGAGATCGAAATGCCGGGCCTGATGGCCCTGCGCGAAGAGTACAAGGACAGCCAGCCGCTGAAAGGCGCCCGCATCGCCGGCTCGCTGCACATGACCGTGCAGACCGCGATCCTGATCGAGACGCTGACCGCGCTCGGCGCCGAAGTCCGCTGGGCCTCCTGCAACATCTTCTCGACCCAGGACCACGCCGCCGCCGCGATCGCGGAAACCGGCGTGCCGGTCTTCGCCACCAAGGGCGAGACGCTGGAAGAATACTGGGATTATGCCGACGCCATCTTCCATTGGCCGAACGGCGAAACCGCCAACATGATCTTGGATGATGGTGGCGACGCCACAATGTACCTGATCCTTGGCGAGAAGGCCGAGAACGACCCGTCCGTTCTTGACCATCCGAAGTCCGAGGAAGAGACCTTCCTGTTCGCGCAGATCAAGAAGCGTATCGCCGCGACCCCGGGCTGGTTCGCCAAAGCCAAGGCCGCCGTCCAGGGCGTGTCCGAAGAGACCACGACCGGCGTCATGCGCCTGTACCAGATGCAGAAGCGCGGCGAGCTGCCCTTCCCGGCCATCAACGTCAATGACAGCGTCACCAAGTCGAAATTCGACAATCGCTATGGCTGCCGCGAAAGCCTGGTCGATGCCATCCGTCGCGGCACCGACGTGATGATGGCCGGCAAGAAGGCGCTGGTCTTCGGTTATGGCGATGTCGGCAAGGGCTCGGCGGAATCGCTGGCCGGTGCCGGCGCCCGCGTCTACGTCACCGAGATCGACCCGATCTGCGCCCTGCAGGCCTGCATGGACGGTTTCGAAGTCGTTCTGGCCGAAGACGTGATCGGCGAGATGGATATCTTCGTCACCGCGACCGGCAATAAGGACATCCTCACCGTCGATCACATGCGCGCCATGAAAGACATGGCCATCGTCTGCAATATCGGCCATTTCGATAATGAAATTCAGGTCGAGAGCCTGAAAAATTATCAGTGGACCAATGTGAAGCCGCAGGTCGACCTGGTGAACTTCCCGGAAGGCCACCGCATCATCCTGCTGTCGGAAGGCCGCCTGGTGAACTTGGGTAATGCGACCGGTCACCCGAGCTTCGTGATGTCGTCCAGCTTCACCAATCAGACGCTGGCCCAGATCGAGCTGTGGACCAAAGGCGATCAATACGGCAACGAAGTCTACATCCTGCCCAAGCATCTCGATGAGAAGGTCGCGGCCCTGCACCTCGACAAGCTCGGCGCCAAGCTGACCGTGCTGTCCGAAGAGCAGGCCGACTATATCGGCGTGCCGCAACACGGCCCGTTCAAGGCCGAGCACTACCGCTACTAGGACGACGCACCCGAACAAGGAAGGGGCGCCTTGCCAGCCGGCGAGGCGCCCTTTTTATCACTCGTGACGCAGAGCGGGGAATCGTCCAGTCTCGCGGTGGGGGAACCGTCATGACATTGAACGATGCCTATCTGATTTCGCAGATCGTCGCGGTCCTCTTGGTCGGGCCGACACTGCTGTACTTGGCCCTGCAAGTCCGCCAGAACACCAAGCAATTGCAGGCCGCCGCGCGCTACCAGTTTGTCGAAGCGACAGGGCAGATGCATTCGCTGACAGTGGGCAGCAAGCCGACCGCTTCAATGTTCAGACGCGGCATCGAGTCCTACGCCCAGCTCGACCCGGACGAGCGGCTGCAGTTTGGTATCCTCATCGGGCATTTTCTACAGATCTACAGCGTCATGTTCGAGCTGCACGCCGACGCCCTGTTGCCAAAGAGCCAATGGCATGCCGTCCTCAAGGACCTCGAATTCATCCTCGACTGCGATGGCGGCAGAGAGATCTGGGAATCATTCGGCAGGGTTGGCTTGTCACCGGACTTCGTCGCCTACGCGGACGCCATTTTTCACGAAACACCCGGCTCCTACAAACTCTAGCAACAACAGCGCCAGGCCACCCGTGCCGCCATCGGCGTTGGCAGGTCGGCGAGCTCTGAGCGCCATTGCGGCAGGCTGTGGCAGACGGAGGCAACCCGATTCATAGCCCCCGTGAGGCCATACACCTGCGTCTTCGGCCGCGATTGCGCCGAAGCGTGGGAGGGAACGGGATGTCGGCGGACACCGGGGTGTCCTGTTGGTGGTCTGCGGTGTCCGTGATGTCCTCGACATCCCGCCAAGCCTTCCTGAACAAAAAGATGGGAGATTTCCCGGACGCTCTCGCCCCCGATTCCAATGCGTCAGGTAGATGGGGTCGGTCGTCTAGTGCCCCGCGACCTGGTCGCACGCCCTGCCGGAACTTCGGACTGTCACATCCGACGCGCGGACAGGCTCCGCTCGTTTCCGGGCACAAGTGACTGAGCTCGTGCCTCCCGTCCCGAAAACCGAAGCCATTATATGTCGGTTGGCAAAGGGGGAGGATAAGTTTACCTCTATTCCCACCCCACACACCGTCATCCCGATGACAATCGGGACCCAGTCTGCGACGCGAAGTCGTTGCAGGGTTTGGTGAAATCGGGTGTGCGAGACTGGGTCCTGACCTTCGTCAGGATGACGGCTTGCGGTAGTTTGTGCGGGGGATAAGTGGTTCTTCCCCACAGCGTGGGCTGGCGGGAAAGCTCGCACAGCCCGCTCCATGGCAACAAGACCATTCAGCACCGCCTTGCCCTGCCAGCTAGTCGACAATCGGCACAAAGCCGGAGGCTACCGCCGCATCCCAGTCCAGCCGGATCCAGCCCAGGGCTTTCTCGAGCTCGTGGAACTGGCCGACCTTTCGGCCCGAGGAATGGGCAACGGTTGCCACAATCATGGACACCGTCTTCTGATCCTCGGCCTTGCTGACAAAAGCCAATTTCGTACCCGGTGCCAGTCCATCAACCAGGCCCTGGACATTGTCGATGATCTGCACGGGCTCGGCGTTGATGCTCGAGTCCCGGATATTGATCAAAACCCCGCGCACTGATTGGGCGATAGCCACGTCGCGAAGCTCCTGCCGTGACGCCAGGATTTCCTCGGCATCCACCGGTCCGACATGGGTCAGGCAGGCCGCGTGACTGGCGGGATCATGCGTGACGGTGAAAGTCATGGCATCCCTCGATCATCCGGCGTCCCGGGATGGGCCGGAAACGGCATTGAACCGCTCTGGGTGACCACCCCGTCCAAAGCCTGATCATGCCGTTCTGCGGGAATTGTCGCAAGCACCTGGCAGTCAAAGGCCAGTCCGATCGCCCGAACCTGCCCGGCTGCGCGCAACGCCGCCAGTGTATAGTCGTAATAGCCCTTGCCGAAGCCGAGTCGATTGCCGGAGCGGTCGCAAGCCAGCAGTGGCACCAGCACAAGCCCCGGCCGGAGCGCGGGCCGGTCGTCGCGAGGCTCCATCACGCCCATGGGCCGGCGCTCCAGCGCATCACCGTCTGTCCAGCCCCGAAAAACCAGCGGCTGATCGTGCCCCTGCACAACCGGCAGACACAAGGGATGCCCGAGGTCGCACAGATGCTTCATGAGAGGGCGCGGATCAATTTCACCCGGCAATGGCCAATACCCGGCCACGGGAGCGCCGGCTGCTGGCAACCAAGCGCCGGGATAATTCCGGGCCAGGTCATCACCGGCCCCCGGCAGGTTTTCGGCCGCCATGCGGCGCAGTTCGATCATGCGGGACCGCAGGGCCGGCTTGTCTGCGGGAAAAGTCATGTGGCGGCTCCGCTTGCGCCGTCAGCGCGTGTATATCCCCACAAACCCGACAGTTCAGGTGGGCACCACTTGAACGGGACCAGGGTCCCAGACAGAGGCAGTTCCCTCGTGGAGGTGTACGGTCCGCAGGATAAACGCCCCACTCGTACGCAGCAGATGACCGCCACCCCCTATGTGGCGCCGATTGCGACCAAGCTCAAGCGCCAGCTTCCGCGAGCGTGTCGCGCTGCGCAGATGCGTCACTGTCGCCGCTCGCCTCGTCGTCACCGTTTTCGAAGGCATCGGCCAAGCGCTCCATGCGATCAGCAAGCCGATTGAGCTGGTCGGCGAGGCGCCCGCGAGCCTCGGCATGCAGGCTGGCGGCGCCGTGATTTTCGTGCCGCAGACGCTGTGCCTGCCCTTCAAGCGCCTCGACGCGGCTGTCGGCCTCCTTGAGGTCGTCCACCAGTATGAGCGAGGCCATCAGCAGAAGGCGAAGATCCCCGATCTGCCCGACCTGGCCAGAAATCTCGGCCACGCGCTTGTCCAAGGTTCCGGCGAGCTCGCGCAGATACGCTTCCTGACCTTCTTCGCAGCCAATCGTGAAATCCCGGCCATTCAGGGTGACGGTCACGCGCGACATCGCTTCACCCCTCCTCGGTCAAAAGGCCGCGCAGATCGCTGATGGCGCTGTCGAGCGCATCCGAAGCCGACTGCGCCGCGTCTTGCAGTACGGCCTCACGACCGCGAGCTTCATCAAGTGCTTCTGCCAGATTGGCTCGATCAACATCGGCGTCCCGAGCTTCAACCGCCGCCATTTCTGCTTTGCGCACGCGGGCCCGCATCGTCCGGGCGACGCCCTCAACACGGCCCATCGCCTTGTCCAAGCGGGAAATGACGACTTCGAGCGGGTCTTCAGGCATGTCGGAACGCACGTTCATACGTCCAGAATCGGCTGCGTCGGCCCAAAGTTCAAGTTCTTCTTCAACTTCACCTCCTGTGACTTTGACTCCAGACCGATTCATGACGGTGAAAAGCGGCGGAAAGGTGGACGGTTCAGACCTCGGCCCCCGGCGCGCTTCCGTTTGACCGACATGGCAGAACAGTCCAAAAGTTTCCGCCATTGTCACACCCCAATAAAGGGTCTCCGCCACCAATGCTCTCCCTTCCCGACTGGGCGTTTTACCCGATCTCCGCTGCCGCGGCCGCCGGCATGATCGCCGCTGCCATGAGCTTCGGAGATACCAACCACCGAACACCGGAGGAAATTCGCGCCGAAGGCATCACCTTCGAGGGCGAAAGCTTGGCAGCGTTGACGGTCGGCAATGGTTTGACCGTGGAATTCCTGACCGAGAACGGGATTCGGTTCGCCAGGGTTTCTGCCGCTCGAGCCCCGTTGGACGGGATACAGTCTGCGGGCGCGTTCTTCACCCTGACGACAGAAGAGATCGAAGCTCTGCAGGGGCACAGAATCCGGCTGACTTACACGCTGAGAGCCGCCAGTTCGAACGGCGCAGATGAGGCCCTTCTGAACTTCTTCACCCCCGGACGGAGTCAACAGGATTGGGAGCGGCACCTGCTTGCCCCCGAATTTGACACCATCACCATGGATCTCTCACCAACCACGTGCGAGTGGGGATTTGGATATGTAGGTCTTTGGCCGGACTGGCGCAGCAGCCAGAACCAAGCGGACCTGTCGCGCGTTGAACTGACGGCACTCGAGGCAGTGCCCTGCTCGGATCAAGCGCCCTGATCGTCGATAGGCCGGACCTTGGCCCGGCGCGTGAACAAGTCCGCTGGATTCCAGTTCATCATTCTCGCGACACGCATCGGTGATACGCGACGGTTTGCCTGGATCTCCCTGCGCGACGCGAGGATATCGGCGCGTCCCGAAACGGCGTCACGGATCGCACGCGCAAACAACGCGCCCTGCCCGAATCGAAACGACGACAACCAAAGCGCAAACGTCACCGCGACATGGCCGGGCAACAGCAGCCAGAACAACCAGCCCGGAGTGTTCTTCAAGAACACCCATAGCCGGTTGCGGACGCCATAATAGGTCGCGATCTCGGAGCGACGACCCGACGAGCCATAGCCAACATGGTCAACGATCGCCGCAGCCAACTGAACGGTCGGCAATCCGTTCAGGCGCGCGCGATACCCCAAATCAACGTCCTCATTGTAGCAAAAAAACCGCTCATCAAAGCCACCGAGCGCCTCGAACACGTCGCGGCGAATGAACATCGCAGCGCCACAGGCCGCAAAAACCTCGCCCTCCGCCAACGGCCCGGCGCGACGCCCATATCCCGACCGGTAAGCCAGTCCAAGCGCATGATAGCAATCGCCCGTGCCATCAAGGACATCGGTCTTGCCGGCTGCGAACTGTGTCGATCCGAAAAGCGCGATTTCCGGATATTTCCGGCGGGCGGCCTCAAATTGCTCGATCCAGTCCGGGCGAGCGTAGGCATCCGGGTTCAGCAGGGCCAACCATGTCGAACCCGCAGCCTTTGCCAGGAGATTGTTGCCGCCGGCAAAGCCGAGATTTTTTTCGCTTTCGATCAGTCGGACACCGGACGGCATGTCGGCCGGACCGACACGTTGGCCCTCTGGCGACCCGTTCTCCAGGACAAGGACTTCACGCGGAGCCCGTGTTTGCGCCTGCAGCGCTGCAAGGCAGGCCGTGAGCGTGCCGACGCTCTTGTAGGCGACGATCAGGACAGTGATGTCGATGGTATCAGCGGTATCAGACACGCGGTTTCCAGCTTGCGACTGCGGGATGCTGCGTTGCAGCGCCTTCCAATTTCACACTGAGCGGGTAGCATGCTTTCCGGCTGCCGCGAACTCTTCACGCACAAGCGGTACCCAGACGCTACCCACACCTTGCTTGTGGTGATAACGCTGAACACACGCTAACGTCGCTCAGCTGTGCCGCTTCACTCAAGCGCACGACCTGTTCATCCGCATCGGGGCCTTGGCAGCATCGCTATTGTCGCCTACGCCTCCACCACGCCGAATAATCACGCCCACTTGTATTTGTGACCTGGACCCGAGCTATGCCAACTCTCGACGACAAGAACGCCATTGCCTTCGAATTTGCCCGCATCTGCTCGCTGGCAGCTGTCAAGGTCATGGAAATATACGAGTCCGATTTCGAAGCCCGCGGGAAGGATGACAAATCGCCTGTGACCGACGCTGACGAACTGGCTGAAAAAATCATCCTTACAGAACTTGCGCACTTGCTCCCCGAAATCCCGGTGCTCGCTGAGGAGAGTTTCGCGGCCGGTTTCCGACCGAAGACAGATGGCGCGTTCATTCTTGTCGATCCTGTCGACGGCACCAAGGAGTTCATCAACAAGAATGGTGAGTTCACTGTCAATATCGCGCTGATCGAAGGCCGCGTCCCGACGGCTGGCTGCGTCTTCGCCCCGGCCCGGGAGCGCATTTTCGTCGGCGGCACCCAAGCCTGGGCCGGCACATTGAAAGCGGGGCAGTCCGTCTCGGCTGATGCACTGGCCCTGATTTCGACCCGCGCTCGCCCGGCCTCCGGCATGACCGCTGTGATGAGCCGTTCCCATGCGGACGAGACGACACTGGCCTTCGCCGACGCCCAAGGCGTTACCGAACGCGTGTCTGCTGGCTCGTCACTGAAGTTCTGCCTGATTGCGGAAGGCACCGCCGATGTCTACCCGCGCTTCGGCCCGACCATGGAATGGGATACCGGGGCGGGTCACGCCGTGCTCAATGCTGCAGGCGGCGCTGTGCTGACGCCGGACGGCGCCCCCTTCGTCTATGCGAAGGAAGACGCCGGCTATCTCAATGGCGCCTTTGTCGCATGGGGCCGGACAGAATGACGGGGCCCATCCATCGATGCCGCCCCGTCACAACAGTCCTCGGCGTCAGCCCAGACGCCCCATCCGTTTCAGTTCTGCGATGACCTTGTCGGCCGCTTCTTCAGCACTCAGATTGGCGGTCTCGATATGCAGTTCCGGGGATTCAGGCACTTCATAGGGGCTGTCAAAACCGGTGAAGTTCTTGATCTCACCCGCTTGGGCCTTCTTGTAGAGCCCCTTCGGGTCCCGCTCGATACAGACTTCCAACGGCGCATCGATGAAGACTTCGATAAACTCTCCGTCATCGACAAGTTCGCGCACCATTTGCCGCTCCGCCCGGAACGGTGAAATGAAGGAGCAGGTCACGATCAGGCCGGAATCGACAAAAAGCTTGCCGACCTCACCAATGCGCCGAACATTTTCGACCCGGTCCCCATCGGTAAAGCCGAGATCGCGATTAAGGCCGTGGCGGATATTGTCGCCATCCAGTGAATAAGTGTGATGCCCGGCCTGTGACAGCTTGCTTTCCACCAGGTTGGCGACCGTCGACTTTCCGGCACCGGACAGCCCCGTGAACCACAGGATGGCCGGCTTTTGCCCCTTGATCCGAGCTCTGTCTGACTTGGTTACATCCATCGCATGATGATGAATGTTGGAGGCCCGCCGCAGTCCGAATTCAATCATGCCCGCACCAACCGTCTGGTTGGTGAACCGGTCGATCAGGATGAAGGCCCCCATATCCCGAATCCGGTGATAGGGGTCAAAGGCAATCGGGCGCGCGGTCGACATGTTGCAATAGCCGATCCCGTTCATTTCGAGTTGGCGGCTCGGCTTCTTCTCATAGGTGTTCACATCGACGCGGTGCTTCAACGCCGACACAGTTGCGGGCGTGGTGGCTGTACCGATCTTGAGTAGATAGGAACGGCCGGGCAGGAGACTGTCCTCAGACATCCACAGGATTTCGGCAGCGAACTGGCCGGTCACTTCTGGACGCGCATCAGCGGCGGCAATAACATCACCGCGCGAAATGTCGATTTCACGCGTCAGCACCAAGGTGACGGCATCGCCAGCCACGGCTTCGTCGACATCCCCATCGGCGGTGACAATTCGGTCTATTTTCGCGGCTTGGCCGGAGCCGGCGACAACAACGGCATCACCCGGCTTCACCGACCCAGAGACGATGGTGCCTGAATAACCACGGAAATTGAGGTTTGGTCGATTGACCCACTGAACCGGCATGCGGAACGCTTCATTCTGGATGTCGCTGTCGATATCCAGTTCTTCCAGATGTTCGATCAGCGTCGGTCCAACATACCAAACCATGCTCTCGCTGCGTTTGGTAACATTGTCACCATAGCGGGCGGACATCGGGATCGGCGTAATGGACTCGAAACCGAGTGCATCGGCACTGCGAAGATAGTCCGCGACGATTTCGTGAAAACGACCGCGAGAATGCTCGACCAGATCCATCTTGTTGATCGCCAGCACGATGTGGCGTATCCCCATCATTCGCGCGATGTAAGTATGACGCAGCGTCTGGATAAGCACGCCCTTGCGCGCATCAATCATCATCACCGCCACATCGGCAGTCGACGCCCCGGTCGCCATGTTGCGTGTGTACTGCTCGTGCCCCGGCGTATCGGCGACCACGAATTTCCGCTTTTCGGTCGCAAAGAACCGGTAGGCCACATCAATTGTAATGCCTTGCTCGCGCTCGGCTTCGAGACCGTCGAGCAGGAGGGCGAAGTCGATTTCGTCACCGGCCGTACCGTGTTTACGGCTGTCGCGCTCAAGAACATTGATCTGGTCTTCGAACAACAGCTTGCTGTCGTAGAGCAGGCGACCAATCAATGTCGATTTTCCGTCATCGACCGAACCGCAGGTCAAAAAGCGGAGCACACCCTGACTGCCGGACTGGGTGAGGCGTTCCATTACGTCGGTTTGAGGGATTTCATCAGCCATCAGAAATAGCCCTCCCGCTTCTTCTTCTCCATCGACCCGGCTTCGTCATGATCGATCAGCCGTCCTGAGCGTTCGGAAGTCCGCGCGGTGAGCATTTCCAGAACTATCTCGCCAAGATTGCTCGCGCCGGACTCAACCGCACCGGTCAACGGATAGCAGCCAAGAGTCCTGAAACGCACCTGTTTCACTGTCGGTGTTTCGCCGGGCTTCAGCGGCAGGCGATCATCATCAACCATGATCAGTTGACCATCCCGCTCCACAACCGGACGCTCGGCCGCAAAATAGAGCGGCACGATCGGAATGTCCTCTTCCAGGATATATTGCCAGATATCCAACTCGGTCCAGTTGGAGAGTGGAAAAACCCGGATCGATTCCCCCTGTTTGATCTTAGTGTTGTAGTTTCGCCAAAGCTCAGGACGCTGATTCTTGGGATCCCAGCCATGATTGTTGTCACGGAAAGAGAAAATTCGCTCCTTGGCGCGCGATTTTTCCTCATCCCGGCGCGCACCACCGAAAGCAGCGTCATAGCCGTGCCGTGTCATGGCATTTCGTAGCGCCTCGGTCTTCATGACCTGCGTATGCAATTGCGAGCCGTGGTCGAACGGGTTGATCCCCCGGACCCGACCGTCCTCATTGATTTCAACCCGCAATTCGAGGCCAAGCGCGGTCGTCATGGCGTCACGAAAAGCAATCATTTCTCGGAATTTAAACGTCGAATCGACATGCTGGAGAGGAAAAGGCAGGCGCGAGGGATAGAAAGCCTTCAGCGCCAAGTGCAGCATGACGGCACTGTCCTTACCGATCGAGTAGAGCATGACCGGATTGGAAAACTCGGCCGCGACTTCGCGCATGATATGGATACTCTCGGCCTCCAATCTCCGCAAATGAGCGGACAGGGGGCGAGCGCGAGAGCTACGCCCTGCGTCAAACCGGGCCGCATAGGCCCCGATTTGTTCGGAACTGTCGATTGTCACCTACCAGCTTCCTTTTCGATCGACCTTGAGGGGCCCAATTCCTCATCACCGACTACACAAACACGCCCTTTGGCCACCGACAACCGAGAGCATTCCCGCGCTATATGATACGCCCGGTCGGGCAATCCAAGCCCAGACCGCACTCGCACCTATCAATCATCAATAGCAAAGCCCGTCACGGCACCGGTTACACGGTCAATGTCACTGCCCGGCATGTCCGGATGCATGGGCAGCGACACCACGCGCAAGGCTGCCGCCTCGGTTGCCGGCAAACCTCGGGGCGCACGCGGGCATTCGGCGTAGGGTTCGTGCATATGCAACGGGATCGGATAGTAGATCGCAGTCGGGACGCCCTGGTCCGCGAGATAAGCCCGGAACGCGTCCCGGTCACTCACCTCGATCGTGTACTGGGCCCAGGTCGATTGCGCTCCCGGGATGATGTGCGGCGGCTTCACCGCATTGCCGAACCCGGCTGCATACGCGTCAGCAACCGCCTGCCGCATCCGGATCTCTTCACCGAACACATCCAGCTTGGCCAACAAAATTGCCGCCTGAATGGTATCCAGTCGCGAATTGAGGCCAATGCGGGCGTATTCATAACGCGAAACCCCCTCGCCGTGGACACGTACGGACTTCATAGTCGCGTAGAGGTCGTCATCCTTGCAAAGGATGGCGCCGCCGTCACCATAGGCACCCAACGGCTTCGCCGGGTAAAAGGAAACGGTCAACACATCAGCCCAATGCAGCGAGGCTTTGCCATCCAGTGTGCTGCCAAAGCCCTGGGCGCAGTCCGAGATCAGTTTGAGGCCATGCTCGCGGGCAATGGGAGCGAGCACGGGATAGTTTGCCGGCTGACCGAAAAGGTCCACCGCGATCACCGCGCGAGGCGTGAGTTCGCCTGCTTGCCGAACCGCTTCAATCGCCTCTGACAGGCTTGCCGCCGACATATTGTAAGTATCCGGTTCGATGTCGACGAAGACCGGAGTGGCACCTGCCAGCACAACGACTTCCGCTGTGGCGGCGAAGGTAAAACTGGGAACAAAGACTGCATCGCCACGACCAATGCCCATGGCCATCAACGGAATCAGTATGGCGTCGGTGCCATTGGCGCAGCTCAGCGCGCGACCCATGCCGGCAAACTCTGCCAGCTTGTCTTCCAACTCGGTGACTTCCGGACCCAGGATGTAGCGCCCCTCGTCGAGCACTTTCATCACAGCGGCATCAATTCGGTCTTTTATGCGGGCGCGTTGGGCACTCAGGTCAATAAAGGGGATCATATCGGGCAATGGAACTACCTTCCCAAGCGGCAAAGCGGTGGCGAGAACTATCTGTCGAGCTACATAATGGCACCGCGCCACGCTTTGAAATCACGAAACATTTCCCATCTGTATCGGTCAGATCCTGCCCTTGCCTCGCCGGCACCCGGCCGCGAAGGCCACCACACCTCACACACCGCACCGCGCACCGGACCAACCGGTTTCGCATCCCGTGTCATGCGCTGTTTGCGCGCTTTGGTTGACCGCCAATTCGTTGTAGAGATGGCGCGATCTTTCAAGAAGGTCTTGTCAGGCCTTCGTTAGCTTTTGCTTGCGCACAAGAGACGCTGTGGCAATGACTTCGACAACGACCTTTGCAGCGGCAATTCCCTTGGGCGCTTGGCATGACTTCATCCCCCACGCCTTTAACAGCCTCGCTGCGCAAGATGTCGACCTGGAGTTAGCCCTGCTCGATGCCTCGGGAGATCCGCGCGTTGCCGAGGCTGCCAACAGCTGCGGCTTGGATTTTGCCTATCGCCGTCATGGCCCGGACGAAGGGCAGGCAGCCGCGATCGACGAGGGATGGCGCCGCACCGAAGGGTCGGTTGTTTTCTGGCTGAATGGCGATGATCGTCTCACGCCGAATGCCCTGGCAAATGCACGTGCCCTCCTCGACAGCAATCCGGACGTCGATGTCGTCTACGGGCACTCTGATTTCATTGATGCGCACGGACACCATATTGGCCGGCACGACCAGATCAGTGACATTTCGGATATCTTGTACCGGTCCAACATCATCTCGCAGCCGTCATGTTTTGTACGGCGCTCTGCGCTTGACGCCGTACACGGCATAAACAGCAAGCTGCACTATGTGATGGATTGGGATTTATGGGTCCGCCTTTACAGCAACGGATCCAAATTTCTCCATACAAACCAGACGTATTCGGAAGTTTATATTGGTCGGGACACCAAAACCGGGGCAGTCTCACCGAAGAGGTTGGCGGAAGTTTTCAACTTGGTTCGTCGTCATTCGGGCTATTGGTCAGCCTTGAAGTCCACGGCTTCACTCGCAGCCCACACGCTGCAATCCAGGCGTCGAACGGCATGACGAACTCAACACTCCCCACGATCCATCTCGTTACGCCCAACTTCAATGGCGCGGACTTTCTGGAAGACACCATCGCGTCGGTCATCGAGCAAGAATATGAGAACCTCGAATATGTGTTGGTCGACGGCGCAAGCACTGATAATTCGCGCCAGGTGCTGGACCGTTATCGCGACCAAGTATCCGCCGTCATCATTGAGCCCGATAATGGCCATGCCGACGCGCTGAACAAGGGCTTCGCCGGGTCGCGGGCCGATATCATGGGATGGATTAATTCCGACGACCTTCTAATGCCCGGGTGCCTTTCAATCGTTGGCCGCATCTTCGCGACCTACCCGGAAGTCGCTTGGATCACCGGCCTGCCGACGACGTGCGACCTTGATGGCAAACTGACCTATGTCGGCCCGCTCAAGAAATGGTCGCAGCTTCGCTTCCTGGCCGGCGACCACCTCTGGATCCAGCAGGAGTCTACATTCTGGCGCCGCAGTCTGTGGGAACAGGCGGGCGGGCGCCTCGACACCGATTTCAAGGTCGCCAACGATTTCGAACTTTGGTCCCGCTTTTTCAGACAAGCCGAACTCTACTCGGTCGACTCAATGTTGGGCTGTTTTCGGATTCGCGAAGGGCAGCGCTCGGAAACCAGTCGTGCGCTCTATATGCGCGAAGTCGATACCGTGCTCAGACGCGAACTCGACGAGTTGGACCCGGCGCTCCGCGCGAAGTTCAACAACATGATACCGCACTCACCTCGCTTGCTGGAAGCCAGCGAACGCGCCGCACTACATACAATCCTTGCTCGCCACGATCCTCCGGCCATCACGCGCCGCGGCCTTCGCAAGCAAACACCACTCAAGGCGCCGCGCCAGCCGGAGGCACCGGAGCCACCGGCATCGCCCCGCTTGAAGCCGTGGTTACGCGTGGGCCAGCGAAACTGGCGCTTTCTCTGTGCTGGCATCATCGCCGTTGCTATTTGTGCGGCCGCCGCGATGGCCTTCCCGACCAAGGCCGTTTGGATACTGATGGCGGGCGGCATCAGTGGTTCGGTCGGCCTGACCCTGGGCCTCGCCATCAAGGTCCGCCGAATAGTGCGAACGCTCCTGACAACCGTCGCAGAGCTCCAGAAAGGCCGTGCCGAAAGCGCGTATCGGCATCACATTGCCGAGCTTTATCTCGACGATCTGTCCGAAAAGCGTCCTTGATCGAGCGGGGATCGGCGGCCGTATTTCTGATTTGTGCTGTCCGACGAAAGCGGCACGCCATGCCGACGCGCCACGCGGACCAGCCCACCACCAGCAACTCAGAACGTGCCGTTGCGCCTTGAAGCAACAGCGGTCACATGTTTGGGTTATGGATTGAGAGTCTGGCACGAATTCCAGCGAGTTCGGCGCGTTCACTTTACAATCTTGTCGCCAATCGTGGGGGGAATCCATGGCTGTTTTCAAACCGAAAGAAGGCTATGCCGAACGCGTCACTGCGCGCATGCAAGCCCTGCAGGCCAAATTTGATGAGGCCTTTTCGGTGACCTCACCACAACAACAAGCCGAGCTGGATATCCTCCTGGCGCAGATTGGAACCGTCGACTGGGAAGGAGAAGGTTATCAATCTCCGGAAAGACAGCGCGATCTGTCGATCAAGTATTGCTGGGGTCACAATCACCGCTTTGGCGACGACCAGTTTGTAAAGGGGCGGATGGGCGACCGGCATGTTCGGCTGATTTCGGAGTTCACTGAAGGCTTTGAACTACCCGACGACTTCTTCAAAGGTCGATCCGTTTTGGATATCGGCTGTTGGACGGGCGGCACAACCCTGATGTTGAAATTGCTCGGCGCCACTCAGGTCGTCGCGGTTGATGAAGTCCGCAAATACGCCAACACAGCCCATGCCCTCGCGAGTCGCGTGTTCGAACTGCCCGACGTGGAGGGCCTCGCCTTGTCCCTGTATGACCTGGAAGAGGGCAAGTTTGACTGCGTCTATGTACCCGGCGTCGTCTATCATCTGTCGGACCCGGTCCTCGGACTGCGCAGGCTATTCAACCGCCTGAAGGATGGTGGCGATATTCTTGTGGAGAGCGCAGGCATCCAGCATGAACAATCCATGTGCTGGTTCAAGGGCAATGGACGCCATTTCGGCGGCACTGCGGACGATCTGAACCGGAGCGGCTGGGCTTGGTTCTGGCCGTCGGCAAAATGCCTTGAGGAATGGCTTTATGAAGCCGGTTTTGACGACGTCCGTGTTTTTTACTCGGAACCCCATGACCGGCTCTACGCGTATGGTCGCCGCACGAGACATCAAGAAATCACCCGCGCCGGGCTGTCGGTACCCAACATCGAATAGGGTTGCTCATGGCCATAATCAGCTTCCGCCACAATTTCATTTTCATCAAAACAGTGAAGACGGCTGGAACCAGTATCGAAGTCGACCTCAGCCGTGTGGCTGGGCCGGATGCCATCGTGACCCCTATACTCCCCGAAGAGGACGAGCATCAGCCAAGAAACTATCTCAATGCCTCCGGGAGAAAGCAATTCTACAACCATATGACCGGACAGAAAATTCGCGACCTTCTCGGACGAGATACCTATGACAGCATGTTCAAATTTTGTGTGGAACGCGAGCCTGTTGCGAAATGCATCAGCCAGTTTCACATGCTTCGAAATTCACCCCTTCACAACCCCGACGGACATTACACCGCCAGTTGGGAAGACTTCCTCGCAAAGGGTCGATTTCCCATTGATATTGAGCGGTATACAGACGTCAGCGACGGGAAACGCCACCTGATCGTCGACGAAGTCCTGCGATATGACCAACTTGAAAAAGAGCTGACACGCGTCCTGTCGCAGGTCGGCATTGAAGGATTCACGCTCACCACACGCGCGAAATCAACGTATTCTCAAAACCGGCTGGTCACGGTCGAGCAAGTCACGCCGGACCAGCGCTCACTTATATATCGGGCGTTTCGCCCGTCTCTGGACGCCACCGGTATCGACTGGTCACGGGCCACATCCTAGTCGAGTATTCTCAAGAAAAAGGGGCCTGGCGCTGACGCGCCAGGCCCCTTTTTAGTCCATAAGGACCGCTTTTAGGGAGCTTCAGCCACCTCAAGCGCCGCGACACGCACGGAAAGCTGATCGATCAACGACTGTTGCTGCGCAATATAAATATGCGCGTGCTCCAATTCATTGAGCATACGCCCCATCTTGTCGGTCACATTGAAGGGACCATCCTCAGGCGTCGGCCCAACATTCGGCAAATACCCCAGCTGAAACATCAGGTCCGCATGCTCGCTAATATCAAGCAGTTCGTAGTCGTCTGAGAACACACGGTCACAACCAATCGAACACGAGCCGGCCGTTACCAACTCGCCTTCTATGGTTAGATTGCCGTCATGATCGAGTTCCAACTCCACCTCATCGGCACCACCTGGAGCGGTCGTGATGCGAAATCTGCCAGTATCATTCTGCAGGTTCCAGATCTGACCCGTATCGGCACCGCCCGAGATCGACAGATCCTCGAGCCCAAGGTAGACAGTGCCATTATTCCGGAGGGTCATAAGACCCCGGGACGCGGCCGTCCCATTCGTTTCTTCCACAAGAATACTTGCTGTCGCGTTGGTTCGACGAAGGTGAAGCGCCGCTTGCGGGCTGTTCGTCCCCAGGCCGATATCATTGTCAGACGCGATAAAGAGGGCGTTTTCATCCGCACCCGGCTGGATCCGGAATGCCAACGCGCTGCCATTAGTGACATCGCGGATGAAAAAGTTCGCTTCGTTTGCTGCGACATCGAATGTCTGTGGGGTGAAACCGCTTGATCCATCCTGCGCCAGGCGCAATGTCGGCGTGTTTCCACTCACGACATGGAGATCCACGACGGGATTGGATGAGCCGATGCCGACATCACCAGCCGAGTCGATACGCAACGAGTTCGCCGGCGCACCGGCATCTACCCGGAATACCTGCCGCCCGGCTGTCGAATCTTCGATGGCGAAATAGGAACCTCCACCATTATTGCTATCGTTGACAACAATACGCCAATCATTGGCAGGAAAGCTTGCCGAACTACTTGTGTCATCGAAATGAATGCGGAGATTGTTTTCCTTCAAACGGAGCGTATCAAACCCGAAGCTTTCCCCATTCACGCAGTCATTGCCCACGCACAAGCTGAACGTGATGATGACATCATCAAGATGCTGAATGTCCGCCCGAGCCGAACTGGGGGCGATCGCCATGAGCGCCATCGACACAGCTGCTGCACTTGTTGCGGAAAGAAGATGTTTCATTGCGTGAGGCCCCCGGTGCCTGGATTACGTCTCTTGATCTGCATTATCGAAAACAAGTACTTGACCGTTCTCGACCCGAAAATTTCCTGAAAAACTCACACCCTCGCGCGGGCGTTGTGCTGTGGAGTCGCGCCCATTATAGCCACTCGGCTCCCGCACCGCTTGACGCGCGAACGCCTGCGTCGCCGCGGTCACTTCAAACCGGTAAACACCGTCCGCGACCTCACCGAAGTCGGCCAAGCGAAAGC
Organism: Maricaulis maris; assembly: GCF_003634045.1. Lineage (GTDB taxonomy): Bacteria > Pseudomonadota > Alphaproteobacteria > Caulobacterales > Maricaulaceae > Maricaulis > Maricaulis maris. The sequence continues at coordinate 48,053 of NZ_RBIM01000008.1, read as the reverse complement.
TTGGCGCCCGGCGCTCTGAAAACACCTGTCCGTGATAACCATCCGGACCACTTACGGAGACGGTAATGTTGAAATAGGTCGGATCAGCATCAAAATAGATCCGACTTCCCGCAAACCGTGCCGACAGGCCGACGTCCGATGCAGCCGAAAGCCCTTGCGCAGCAGCCCCGCCGACCGGCACAGCAAACGCGAGGCTGAGCATTACTACGATCTGGGCAACCCGGTTTCGATGCATGAACGATCTCCTCAACTACAATGATACACTGCCCCCCCGCCGTATACAATCGTCACACGCGAAATTGCTCAAACGACGACCGACGGCGCGGCCTCAGTCCTGTGACAACCTTTGCGCGATGTCCCGCCGCGCGGCATCGATCTGCGCAGCCGTCATTCGAAGCGCCAGATTGTCCCGCAACACGTCGGCGCCAGGATAACCACGATAAGCCGCCAAGCTACACCACACATAGGCGGATCGATAATTCTGCGGCGCCCCCCACCCGTTTGCATGAAGCAGGCAAAGGCTGAATTCTGCGCCGCTCATGCCGTGGCGTGCCGCGGCTTCGAATGAGGAAAAAGCCAAACGAAAATCCTGACGCTCGCTGCCCCCCCGCATGAAGCGTTGCCCCTGAATATACACGGCAACAGGATCACCGCCCAAAACGGCAGCGATCTCCGCGCTATCAGGCGCCATGTCCCAGTCGGGCTCATGCAGGCGCGGATCGAACGGAAAGCCGATGATCGACAGCAATGGCTCCAGTGCGCCCCCCTCCAGCGCGCGGGCCCTTGCAAGAAGCCGGCGCGCCCGCTCCTCATCGACAGGCGCACCCTGACCGCTTTCATAAAGAACCGAGAGATTTCGCAACGCTTGCGGCAAGTCCTGCTCAGCGGCCAACCGGAACCAGTTGAAGGCGGCATCATAGTCCCGGGGCACGCCCTCTCCCCGAACATGGAGAAGCCCCAGATTGTTTTGGGCCTGTGCGTCGCCAGCGTTGGCGGCCGCCAGAAAGAGGGCGCGAGCCCGGTCGACGTCCTGCGACACACCTTGACCCGTCATGTACAGAATGCCGAGATTTGTCTGCGCCTCGATGAAGCCCTGATCTGCGGCCCGTTGATACCACACGGCAGCCTCGACGAAGTCGGGTGGGTCCGCCAGTTCCGACGTCAAACTTCGGGCGTAGTCAAATTCGTATTGCGCCGCGCCCGTCTGGGCGGCGCGATGGAGCCAGGCCTGTCCGGCACTGATGTCGGCTTCAACGCCCAACCCCATGATCAATGAGTGGCCGAGCGCGTTCTGTGACCTCGCAACGCCGGCTTCCGCCGAGGCCCGGTCAAGCTCGATCGCCCGGCTGAGATCCTGCGGCACCCCCAGTCCCTGCCGATAGATGTGGGCCAGCCATGATCGTGCCACTGCATCCCCGGTCGCCGACAGGTCATGCGCCTGCTGAAGCGCGTTGGCATATCGGCCACGCTCCAACAAGTCCTCGATCGAATCGTCCGATTGAGCGGCCGCCTGCCACGCCGACGCGACAAAGACCCCGATGAGAACCAAGCAACCCCAATATGTCCGATAGCGCATCACCGTTTGCCCTATTGTGACGGTTGCCATTCGGCCGCGAGTTCTTGCGCCTCAGCCAATTGCTCCGGAGTCAAGAAGCGAGCGAACACATCGCGCTCGCGAGCCGCCTCGTTCGCACCGCGCGCGGCGGCCAGATTTGCCCAGACGTGTGCCTGCACATAATCCTGGGTGACACCCTGCCCTGCTGCAAAACGGCGCGCCATGGACAGCTGAGAGGACGGTGACCCGGCATTCGCAGCGCGGCGAAAGTAATCAAGCGCACGCCCGTCATGCTGAGGGACGCCCTCTCCGACTTCATACATGATTGCCAGCGCGTTGAGGGCAGCCGCATCGGCGGCAGCGGCCCGCTCCTCGAGCCAGCGCAATGACGCACTGTCGCCGGCGCGCGCTGCATCCAGCACCCATAGCTGCGCGTCCGGGTAGTTCTCGGCACTGATCGCATCAGATGCAATCAATGCGCCCAGCCGCGCGCTGATGCCGGGCACACCTTCTCCGACAACATTGAGATACCATCGCACCGCCTGGGTGATGTCCCGGTCCGTGCCTCGGCCCGTTTCATAGAACAAGCCAACGGCCGCCTGGGCGCGTACCATGCCCGCCTCGGCCGCCATCAGGTACCATTGCAAGGCGCGGGCGTCGTCTCTCGCGACGCCGGTCCCTGTGGAGTAGGCATAACCAAGATTGGACTGGGCCCGAACATCGCCGGCTTCTGCCGCCTCGGTAAGCAGCCGAATGCCCCGCTCGACATCGCGCTCGACCCCGGTTCCGGAAAAATAGTAGGAGCCCATTACAGCCCTCGCACCGGCATCGCCACGGCGAGCAGCCCGCTCGAGCCAAACGATTTCGTCCGCCGGCGACGACGCGGCCTCGGCACGCTCCAGATAGATCGCGATCAACGCGTCCTCAGCAGCGCCCCACTCCTGCCCGGCCGCGTCTTCGAGCAATGCAACTGCACGATCCAGATCATGCTCCACGCCCCGGCCTTCCCGATACATCAGCCCAAGTCGATATTGCGCCAACGGCAGACCCGCATCCGCCAGTTCCGCAAGGATTTCGGCGACCTCTGCATAGTCTGTGCGGGCAAAGGCTTCCTCTGCCTCATCCATCCGCGCGGCCATGTCCTCTTCCGACAAGACGGACTGCTGATGCCATGGGTAGACGGCGAAACCCAGCGCAATCACAAGCGCCAAAAGCCCCGCACCAACCAAAAAACGTGTTCGCATTATTCTAAGCCTCCGCCGCGATTTCGCCGGTGAACCACATAGGTGGCGCCCGCCTCCAGCTGCTCGTTAATGTTTGTGCGTGAACCATCGGCCCAACGAATTTCTACGCTGTCGACATGATCGAGCTGACCGAGTCCGAAATGAGCGATCGGCGCGTCGAACGACATGAAGCCGCCGCCAAGCTGAATTTCACGGGTTTGCAAGCCGGTGCCAAAGCCCTCGTGACGGATTTCCACCCGCGCGCCGATTCCGTCCCGATTTCCCCGCTCGTCGATGAGCCGGAAGCTGATGGCGGACTGATCCGAGTTGTTCAAAAAAGCCGTGACCGGCGCATTCACCGGGACCGCGATCACATCAAGGTCACCATCATTGTCGATATCCGCCAGCGTCGCAGCCGCAGTGATGGCAAAGTCACTCAACCCATACGCGTCGGTGACCTCCTCGAACCGAGCGCCGTCTCGATTGCGCAGGAAGATATTTGACGGTGTCACTTCGTTGGGGACCCACGTGCCATTGACGATATACATGTCTTGCCAACCATCATTGTCAAAATCACCGTGTGAGACATCCCAGCTCCAGCCGCCGACTTCCACGTGCATGGCCTGCGCGGTCTCTGCGTAGACGTCGCGCTCGCCGAGTTCCAACAAGACATTGCGCGACATGATTTGCGGCAGAGCCTCATCCTGCTCACGCCCCGTCATCACACGCGACGGCAGGAAGTGGACATCGCACAGCAACCGGATCGTCGTCTGGCTGACCGGAATAAGCCCGCACATCTCGGCATCACCGTTCTGGATGGCCAGGTCCTTGAGCATCATGCCGCGGCATTCGGATCGGTAGGGCTCCTCGAAGGTTGAGCAGCGCCGGGCATTTGACGGATCCAGACTATTGCCGGATCTGTACCAGACCTTGATGTCCATGTTGCGCTGACAGATGTCGCGGTCCAAATCGCGCTCAACGCCATCGCAATAGCGTTCAATTGGCTGCATTCTGAGGCGGTCCGACACCCCATCGGCGCGGCCCGCGATTTGCGCAAAGTATAACGCCATCTGCCCGGTATTCCGGATGTCAAAGGACGAAACCGACATCGTCGTATTGGTCGTCATCGGAATCAGACCGTCCTGATGCGTCACCGCCCGGAACTGACCTGCACCATCACCAAAATAGACATAATCCGGCACTTCAAAGTCATTGCCGACCAGCAGGTCCGCAGCGCCGTCCGCATTCAGGTCCGACAACAAGATGGACAAGGTTTCGCCGGGAATACCCGGGAGGTCACGGAAGTCCTGCCCGCTCAACACGCCGTCATCATTAAGGACCAACCGGTTGCGCGATTCCTCGCCCGGAATACGACGGTACCAGCCAGCCGCCCAATTTCCGAGCGCGACATCAAGATCCCCATCCCGGTCCACATCGGCGAAACTGGCCGCGAGCGTCAAAATGGCGTCATCCCGATTGGCGACCGGACGAAGACCGTCAGCAACAAACTGACCATTCCTGTTGGGAAGAACATAATTACCCTGGCGGAATGTGGTCAGGAAGAGATCGAGAAACCCGTCATTATCGACGTCCAGCAGGGCCGCATTGAAAACCGGAAGGTCCTGAATTCGCGGATCATCGATCGCGCCGCCCGAAAAGCCCCCGACGCCGTCATTGCGATAGATATAAAGACCAATGCGTGTTGACGCGAAAATCAGGTCCACATCGCCGTCACGATCAATATCGCCAGACGCCACGCTCCGACCTTCCCAGAAAGGCGGCCACATATCCGCCATCGAGAATTCCACCGGGTGTTCGATGCCAAGTCGCCAAGCTTCAACACGTGTGAAGGGCGCGTCACCATGGGCGATGTTTTCGGCGTAAGGTAAACGCTCCAGCTCGATGTCAGAGACCGATTGGCGCACCACCGCGACCGTCGAGCCGCGGGCCGTGGCTATGACCGCAGGGCTGATGGCACCGAGCGTGAAGGACGCGACGTCATCCTCGCCGGTCAGCAGTTCAATCGCCCGCCGGGTCTGGTAGTCATGATAAGCGTCAATGGCCACGCCACTTCCGATCCCCAACACGCAAACGGTTGCCGCCAGCAGGCCCGCCGCCCGCCAGCCGACCGAGGTCGCGACGATCATGAAGGAGTAAACACTGAAACTGCCGAGCGTGAACACGAGGGTCATGATGAAACCATGGCCAACCCCGCCATTGAGCAGCGCGCCGGATACGACAACGTCGAACCCGATCGGGACCGGTAAAAACGTCCCGAAGACGCCTGCCGCCAGCGCACCGACCAGACCGAACTCCCGGTCATTTATCAAATCTGCCGGCAACAGCGTGCCGGCGACCGCTCCCAGAAAGCCGGCCAACAGCATGAGCGGCGCAGTCATGCGCAGGATAAACCAGAAATTCCTGGCAAAATCAGTCATGAACCCGATCAGGGAGGATCGCAGGTTTTCCCTTTCCGGCTCCGGCATTCCGGGGGCTTGTGGCGCCGGGACCGGTTCCACCGAATGCAGGAGACGTTCCTGCGGCAAGACCCGGCAGATAAGCGGCACCGCCACCAGGATGACCGCAAGGCTGAGAGCAACCTTCGTGATCGCGATGTAGAAAGGCAGAAGCGAGAACGCCATCGTCAGCACCACAACGTTCAGGGTCGGCGATGCGATCATCGCAGACAGTGTTGTTTCTGCCCGTGATCCGCCTTGGAACAGGCCCCGCGCAATCGGCGCCGCGCAGTTCACGCAAACCCCCAGTGGCGCACCGATGACCATTCCGTAGAACGAATTCGCGAACCCGCCCCTGAAATTTCGCCGTCGGAAATAGCCAAGCAAGGTGAGGAAGATCGCACCAAAGAGCCAACCGAAGGTCATGCCCTTCTTGTTTGTATTGATCCAGTTGACCGTTGAAACTCCAATTCGCTCGACGGTCGATGCCGCCGGGTCCAGCGCAATCAGGGCCTCGAACCCGAGCGGATCCTCGAGCTGGATGGCGCCGCTCATCATGGCCTTCTCGTCCAGGGACGGATACCGGGATGTCGTCCAGAAGAATGTGGCGACAACGGCCATCACGATTGCCGCAAGCACAAGCCGCTTCCATTGATCCATCCGGATCAGTCCAGACGCCATCATCAACTTCCCTCCCCCGACGGACAATTAAGGTTCTGGAGCTGATCCTCGCCGAACGCAACCCACAGAAACGGGCGCTCCGGTGAGGTCTCGAACTCGGCGAGTCCGACCATTTCGTGGCTTCGTCCGACTGAATCCGCGACCAAGGCACGCAGCGACACACGCATGCCGTCAATCCGGGTGTCCGGACCAAAATGAGCGGAGTCGCGCGCCGGAGCCGGTGTCCCGCCAACGACCGTCAGATATGCCGCCGCACACGCATAGTGCCGCGGCGTCATGCCCAAGACGTGCCTCAGCTCCTCCACCGACATGAATGGCCGGTTCTGCGGGGCGTCGTCGGGGCGCGCCGCATAGGCTGCCCGCTCGGCGCCCCGCGCGCGCTCATCATCGTCAGCATCACGCCAGTCCAGTATCCGGTCGGCAATGGTCTCCGCTGTGACCTGGCTCTCGCCGAGACGCACAAACAACGCCGTCAGCTGCTCATTGTTGGCCATGTTCAGATCGAGTAGCCGTTGGCCCGGTCCGGCCTCGACGCGCACGATGTGCTCGCCGATCTGCACGTCAACCGGCAGAGCCGCGACATGGCTGCGGCCGATCAGGGCGATATCATAGGCGACGATATCCAGAGCCGAACGTAGCGCGGCTTCGCGCACCATGCCCTCTCGCTCCACCGCCACCAAACGCAGCCGCGTATGGGTCAGTGAAGTGATCGCCAGCAGTATCGTCGCCAGCAAGAGCGACATCCACAGGACAAATACCAAGGCCGACCCGCGCTCGCGATCCCGCGCGGCGCAGGCGACCCGATGGGATCTCAATTGTCAAAGAGGCCAGGCTGCCGGGCCTCCAGGGCTTCAAACTGTCGGCGCACATGCATGAGCGCACCGCCGGCATCCTCATCCGTCCAGATAATGCGCGGCGTAAGAAAGATTATCAGCTCGCTCCTCTGGCTGGACATGGCGCGGTTCCGGAACAGATTGCCGACCCCGGGAATGTCCCCCAACAAGGGCGTACGCGACTCATTGTCGGACGTCGTTTCCCGGATCAGCCCGCCCAAGGCGATCGTATTCGAACTTCGGACCGACACCGTGCTTGTGAATTCCAGCTTCTGGATGGTCGGGGAGTCAATTCCCGACGTCGTGGTCGGGCGAACACTCGAGACCTCCTGGTTGACCACAAGCACCACCATGCCGCTGGCGTTGATGCGCGGCGTCACCTGCAAAATCACGCCGGTTTCCCGCAATTCGACGGACGAAACGATCGGAGCATTTGTCTCCGAGACCGAAGTCGCGGTCTGCGTGACGATCGGCACTTCATCACCGACCTGGAGATGCGCGGTTTGATTGTTCTGGACCATGATCGAGGGCGCCGACAACACAGTCACATCGGTAATCGAGCGGAGCGCGCTGAGCGTCGCCGTCAGATCGGTTCCGGAGAAGGCATAATTGAAACCGGGGAAAACCGGCGCGGTCGAGCCGGTCGTCGAATCCGAGAACTGAACGGTTGAGGTCTCGTTGGATCCTGCATTCTCGAAATACCATCGCACACCAAAATCGAGGCCGTCCTCAAGACGGACTTCAGCGATTGTCGCCTCAATGAGAACCTGCGGCGGCATAACGTCCATGCGGTGAACCAGGTCGAGAATTTCCCGATATTCCTGATCTGTCGCGCGAATGATCAGTGCGTTGTTGAGTTCATCGGCAATGATTGTGAGCCGACTTTGCTCCTCACCGGGAGTATTTGTCGCTCCGTGCGCGTCATCCCCCTGGAAACGCGGCTCGATCAATTGGCCGGCCCCCGTCTGCCCACCGGCGAAAGCCGCAGTGATCTGGGTAGCCAGCGCGGAGGCTGGCGTGTTGCGAACGACGTAGTATCTCAACCGACGCTCCGACCCGGCCGACGGCCGGTCCAGACGCTCGATCCAAGCCTGGGCCTGATCGAACTGACTCCGATCCCGGGCCGTCACCAACAACATGTTGAGACGCGGCATGGCGATGGTCTGTATGGCATCGGTCGACATGCCGGTGCCGGACAACACCATGTCCACTTCGCTCTTGGCCGTTTCAGCAGACACATAGCGCAGCTCGAACATGCCGAACACGCGGTCTGTCAGGAATGGACGGTCAAAGAGGATGGCAGCCCGCCGGGCCGCATCGACGTCCGGGCCGGGGCCGGCGAGGACCAGCACACCGAGTTCGTCATGTGGCACGACTTCCACCCGGTCCGACAGGAACGGGTCGATCAACGTCACAATGGCGCTCGGGGTCGTATGGGTGACGGGAACAACGCGGCCACCATAGCCCAGCTCCGACGACAGGCCGGTCAGCCCCGGACGCGCCATATCAAGCCGGGTCAGCAAATAACCCTCGGCACGCTCGGCAAGCACGAGATTGGATTCACCCAGCACCGTCTCCAATGCAGCGAGCGCAGCGCGGGCAGGTGCCGGCTCGGCGGATGTCAGCGATATCCGCCCGGACACACCGTCCGCCACCATGACGGTCTGGCCCAACGCATCGCCGACAATCGTACGCACAACATCAGCGACCGGCGCATCCACGAAATTCAACCGCAGGGTCCGGCTATCCAGATCCGCGCGGCTGGGCGCTTGGCTGAGGCGAGATCCGTCTCGCGCGTCAAAATAGACAAGCCGGTCCTGGCCGGTCGCGGCTTGTCCGTCTGTATCGGCAACAGGTGGTTGCGCACCCGACTCGCTGACGCCCGTCGAACCCGCGTCAATTTCCTCGGGCGGAAGCGTCGTGCCCGGGTAGCGGCCTTCATGCACACGAGCAGCATCGGGCATGAGTTGCGCGCACCCCGGCAGGCTCAGAAAAAGCCCGCCGCACACCATACTGATTAAGACAAAACGCTGTGACACGAACCCATCCCCTCGCCGATCCTGCTGGCGCTGACCCTAGCGCTACATACAGCGCAGCTCTAGCAAAACAATCTGCGTTATCTTTGAGGACGCGACAGTGTCACGCGGTCCTCGCCAAGCTCGAAGACCGCTGTATGCGGCGTCAGCGATCTCAACACATAACCATCGAGACTTCCGCCCAACGGAATGGTGATGAGCCCATCATTCCCGCGAAACAGGCCCCAACCACCGGAATCCGCTTCCACGACCCCGACCAGCTCGTAGCGCGCCAATGGTTGTGCCGGAGCCACCGCCCGAGCTGTCGGCGCCGAACGCGGTTGCAGCGCCTGGGCAACCGCATCGCGCCAACCCTCGGGGCGCGTGTCTTCTGGGACGACGGCCGATTGCAGCGTTTCCGTCGGCTCCATCGCCGGCAAAGGCCAGACGCTGGCCCATGCCGCGCCCAACACCAGCAAGGCCGCCATGCCCGCCCATATCATGTCAGCACTGCGGCTCATTCGGCGCGCCCGATCACGTACGGCTGACGGAACTCCACAAGAAACTCGGCTTCGCCACCCGCGCCGGTGGCGATAATGCTCATTTCGGATACACGGAGTGGACGGAATTGTGGATCTTCCAGGATGGAGAAGACAGTCTCGACCGGTGCCACCCCGATCCAGACGGCATAAAGCTCGCCAACCCGCCCGGTCACAGCACTTTCGCCAATCCCGGTCGCTTGGCCAGTCTCGACACCCGCAGCCTCCAGGGCCGACAGGAACGCGCCATAACGCGCGCCGAAGGCCTCACGAGCACGCGTCGGGTCTGACATTTCCGCCATTCCCTCGACCGTTAGTTGCCGCGCGCGCATCCACTGCGCATTCGCCATTTCCGCAGTGACCAAACCCTCACTCAGCTGTGCGACCTCGTCACTGAGCGCCGCGCGACGCGCCCAACCGGTGACCGCTTGCTGAAGAGAAAGCCACGCAAACACCCCGACCAGGAGGACAGGAAGTACCACCAAAGCCCAGGCCAGCAATCGCGGCCAGGGGCCCGGAAGGGTCAGCACGAACGCCCTCATGATCCTGACTCTTCGGTCGGCGATACGTCCAGGGCAATAGACAACGAACCAAGCCCTGACTCTGTCGGAAGAATACGCACGGCATCCGGCGATTGGAGGTCGATGCGCGCGACGGCAGCCGGCATATCAGGATGTGCCATGACATCCGCCAGGCCATCCAGCAGATCGGGAAGCCCTGTATGGGACCGTGCGAACAACAAGGCCGGCTCAATATCATCCTGCGCCGCACGCTGCAGTCGAAGATGACGCACCTCCTCGAGCAACCGATCCCGCTGGGCGACAATATGGTCAGCCTCCCGCTCAAAACGGTGCGAGACAGCAGAAAGACAGACCAGAGCTGCTGCCGCAATGATCAGCGATCGCAAGACCACATTGCGCCACAGGCTCCGCTTTTCACCCGCCTTTGAATCGGCGAACACGAGCGGCGCCCCTTGTGACCGGTCGGCAACGACCTGCCATCGGGCGGCGCGCTCGCGGGCGAGGTGCCGGGCGGTCTCGACCGCCGCACGGTGTGCGACGGCGACATCCACGACAATCCGTCCGTCACGCCCCAATCCGGCCAGAGAATACGCCAGCACGGCCTGCTCCGGCGGCAAGGGAGAGTGTTGCTGCAACCTCGCCCGGAGAGCAGCATCTCCGCGGCGCGCAATAACCGGATTCACATCGGCCTGTGTGCGAAAGACCGCAGCTTCGGAAAGGGCGAGTTCGACGCCGTCGGCGCGACCACCCCGCGCCGCAGTGGTGTTGTCCGTCCGAGACAGAACACCCAACCATGAACGCAGGACCTGTCCGGTTGGCGAGAGCCGACCCTGGGGTGACAATTCATACCGGTCGGCGACAACGCGCCGCCCCAGATGCGCGACCGGTCGCGGCAGATCGCGGCGCACTTCTTCAACCGCCCAGGCGATAAGGTCGGCGACGGACTCGCCAAACACCCTTCCGCTCATCCGCAAGTCCACTAGCCGCCCCCCAGGCAAACGCCGAAGCCAGAATCGAAATCACAGTCGAACCGCGCCTGCGCCGGCACATCAAGCTCAATCCGGCGGATTGTGCCATTTATTGGCGCCAAGTCCAAAACTATGAGCCGTGGCAAATGGTTATACTCCCACCGCGAGGTCCAGGCCAACGCGTCGCGCGTTTCAGTCTCACCATAATAATAGAGGCGGGCATCGCGTCCGACGCCGGCGAGTCTGGACGTCTGTGTCATGCGGGGGCTCGAGCCGGGACCTGCCAAGGTAACGAGAACATCGTCACCGCCAAAAACGAAGTCGAGCCGCGCCAACTCGCCGCTCGCCGGCATCCGAACCCACAGCGACAAAGTGTCCGCAGTCCCGAAGACTCCGCCTCGAGCGGCTGCGTCTGGCATGGGTTGAACGCGCGTGACACTGTCCCGCAGAAGTGCTGCAAGTCGGCCTGCCGTTTCCCGCGACTCCACATGTTCGCGCACGCGGGCCTCCGCAAGACTGACAGCCCTGACCGCGGGGGCCAGCAACACGGCGAGCAGGGCAAGCAGCCCAACCGTGATCAACGCCTCGAGGAGCGTAAAACCGCTATCCCGGTTCATGCGGGCTCCCTCCGAAGTCCGGCGCTCTGGTTGTCTCTACATAGACAAGGCGGACCTGCCAGCCAGGCAGATCCGCGCGTTCCAAGGTCACACCGGTCAGCACCGCTCCCGTGCGCGGATCAACAGGTCGGTCGACCGGCATGAATTCAATCCGCCAGTCCGGATATCGTCCCGAGAGCGCGTCAATTGGCAGACCCGCCCGCAATCGGGATTCTATGTTTTGCGCCTCCAATAGTGCCTGTTGCACCTGGTCCACCTGGCGCGCACCCCGCGCCAGATTTGCCAGCCCCGCCATGGTCGCCGTCAATACGCCAGCCGCAATCGCCAGCGCGACCAGGGCTTCAAGGATGGCGAATCCATCATCACTGCGTCGATCGGTCGACATGAATTTGCCCCGAGATTGGATCTAGCCTGACGACGCGCTCAGCGGACTCAAGTCGCAACACAATTCTAGCCTCTTCCCGCGACAGCGGCCGCCCGGCCATACTCAGCATCCCTGCATCGCGCCAACCACGACGGTCGCGCCTCTGCCAGTTCGCAGCAAGTCCGCTCGGCCACTCCCGATCAACGGAGAGCGCATCGATGCGATACCCGAACTCGGTCACGGTGACCGGCACGGGCGCCGCGCCGCGCCGCGCCAGGAGCTGGGCTTGCCGCAAGTCATCGACCAGGATTTCGGCGACTTGATCAAGCCGCCCCGCCGCACCAGGTCCGCGTAGCTGGCTCGCGACCAATCCTGCCGCAAGCGCCAAGACAACCAGAGCCGCGAGCATCTCGAAAAGAGAGAAGCCGTGATTGCCTCTGAACGCGGTCATCGGTCAGCTGCGAAACAGGTCACGATCCTCTCCTTCGCCGCCGGGCTCACCGTCCCGCCCGAGACTACCGATGGTAAAACGCTCGCCCGTCTCGTCCAGGGTATAACTATAGCGCACGCCCCAAGGGTCCGTGAGTCCCGAGGCATTGCGCATATAAGGCCCCTGCCAGCCCGTGGCGTCTTCCGGCGGCTCAACGAGCGCGACGAGGCCCTCATCCTCGGTCGGATATTCGCCCAGGTCGAGATAGTATAATTCCAGCGAGGTCTGGATCGATGCCAGTTGCGCCGTTGCGACATTCACCTTGGAGCGGCCGGCATAGCCGATCACACGCGGCGCCACGATTGTGGCCAGAAGCGCGATAATGACCAGCACCACCAGAAGCTCGAACAGCGTTATCCCGGCCTCCTTGGGAGGTCGGCGGCATTCAACCTTCGACTTAGAAAACAGCATCATTAAGACTAAGTACTCCCGACATAACCGCGGCGATAACGCCTGCGACGCATATCCCGAGGATGGCAACCAAAATCGGCCCGAGCAACTCCAGAGCCCGGCTCAGCCGCGACCGTGCCATTCGTTCGTATCGATCAGCGGTTCGCAGCAGAAAGGTGTCGAGCTCACCGGTTTCCTCACCAAGGCGAACCTGACGTACCAGGTCATCCGGCAGGATATTCTGCTCATCCAGGGCGCGCGACAAGGTGATTCCGGCCCGGATCCGATCCGCGGCCCGCGACATCCCATTCCTCATACCCGGATCACCGACCGCGTCGCGCGCTACACTTTCAGCGCGATTCACGGGCAGGCCGGCCTTCAGCAGCACACCCAGGGTTCGCGCAAATGCCGCAGCATCCAGTTTCCACAAGGCCTGCCCGACGATCGGGATGGCTCTTCGGAGCCGACTGGCGCCAATCGGGAAACGGGCAAGCACCGTGCGCGCCAACCAGGCCAGTCCGACGAGTCCGACGGGAATCCAGACCGCATAGATGCGCAGAAAAGCACCGACGGCGATTACAAAGCGGGTTTCCGGCGGCGGCTCGACAACCGCATCGGCGAAGATTGTTTCGAACTGCGGGAGAACAATAAAAGCGAGAAACACCAGGGTCAGATAGATCAGACAAACGAGGACGGCCGGGTAGGCCAGCTGCCCGGCGAGGTCCCGCTTGAGAACCTGCTCCGCCCTCAGACGCGCTGCGAGATCAGACAATGTTGCCGCCAGCTGCCCGGATTCTTCACCGGCTGCTGTCATGGCGACGAGTATGCGGGGTGGACGCGCCGGATCGCTTCTCATGGCTTCACTGAGCGAACGCCCTCCGCGTACGCTAGCCTCAAGACGGAGAATGAATCCCCGCAGGACACGCCGCCCCTCCCCATCAGCCAAGCTCGCCAAGGCATCATGAATCGGCAAAGCAGCACCAAGCAGTTCCGCAAGGTCTTCCGTGAAATCGGCGATGTGGTTGCCTGTCAGCCCGCCAGCCTGTTGCGAGCGGCTCGCCCAGCCGAGGGCGATAATCTCAACCGCGACCACGCCGCGCGCTGCCAGCAGCTGGTGGGCCTGCGCGGAGCTGCTTGCCAGAATTTCACCCCGTTCGACCCCGCCGGATGCGTTCTCTGCGAGGTAACGCCAAAGTCGCAGATCAGACAATGGACTGCTCCGGGTCGGCCTGGCCCGTATCCTCCAGCGCCCGCATTAGCTCGTCGCGCGTCGTCAGACCTTTTTCGCACAGGGCCAGGCCGTCTTGCCACATGGTTTTATACCCAGCGCGTGCCAGCACAGGGATGAGGCCGGCCTCGCGCCCGCCATCGCGGATCGAGGCCCGAACATTGTCGTTCACGCGGAAGGCTTCGGCGACGGGCATTCGACCCCGAAAACCGGTCTCGTCACAATGATTGCACCGCGCGCCACCACACTTCTCGCATGTTCGGCGCACCAAGCGCTGACCGACGACGCCGACCAGGGTGGCCGCAAGCAAGAAATCCTCAACCCCCATATCCCGCAGGCGGCTGATGGCGGACGGCGCATCATTCGTGTGCAATGTTGACAGGACCAGGTGGCCCGTCATGGCGGCTTGAATGGCAGTACGCGCCGTTTCCGCGTCGCGGATCTCGCCGACCATGACCACATCCGGATCGTGGCGAAGAAAGGCCCGCAAGGCGTTTGCGAATGTCAGGTCGATCGCGGGATTGGTCTGCGACTGTGCCACTCCCGGCAATCGATATTCGATCGGATCCTCAATCGTCAGAATCTTGCGCTCTCCGTTCGCGAGGCGTCGGAGAAAAGCATATAGCGATGTCGTTTTGCCCGAACCGGTCGGACCGGTAACAAGGATCAATCCATGCGGCATGCTGAGCATGGCCTCAATAGGCTCGCTGACGGCAGCCGAGAGACCAAGGTTTTCGATGCCCCGCAGACTCGCTTCGGGGTCGAGCAAGCGCAGGACGAGGCTTTCACCATACTGGCCGGGCACGACAGACACGCGCAGGTCGATGGTGCGGCCCGCGACCGGCATCGAAAACCGTCCGTCCTGCGGCCGTCGCCGCTCTGCGATATCCAGTTCGGCCAGAACCTTTACCCGCGAAATCACTGCAAGCGCCTGGGACGTTGGCCAGGCCGCGTGATCCTTCAACACGCCGTCAACGCGAAGGCGTATCTGAGCTTCACGATGCCGAAGCTCGATATGGATATCCGACGCGCGCGCCTCGGTCGCTCGTGCGATCAGGCCGTCGAGGCGTCGCACCACCGGACCGGCAGATGCGAGATCGCGCAAGCGCTCCGCGTCAAGACTGACATCAAGCATGCCATCGGCCTCGTCGTCATCAGCGCCGGCCTCGGACCTCAACCGATCCGCACACAGCGCGCTGAACAGAGACTGGGTTACGACGACTGACTCAACCGACCGGCCGCCAACAAATCGAACACCTTCAACGGCGGCCCGATTGGCAGGATCAACGAGCCCGACGACACACGCCTCATTGCGCAGGCCCAGCGGCATCACTCGTTCGGCGACCAGAAAGTCGGGATTGAAGTCAGTCAGGTCGAGTGCGGTATCCAGACCACGGATCTCGTCAATGCTCTCCGCATGTTCGAGACCCGTCTCCGAGGCGAAAAAGGCAGCGATCCGGGACTCGCTGACCAGGCCCGCACGCGTCAGGACTATATCCAGCGGCTCCCGCGATCCGGCTTTCAAAGCCGTCGCATGCGCAGCTTCCGCTCGGCTCAACATCCCCGCTTCCACGAGACGGTCAAGCCGCGTCTGTTCGAAATCATCGCGCGATCGGGTCATCTCGTTCCAGCTTAACTCGCGCTATCGTTTGAAGCGAGCGTCGCCGCCAGATCACAGACCTGGCGGCGACATGCCCGATTGGCATCCCGATGAGCGACGCAGGGTCCGACGCGTCAATGCATGGACAGCGGCAGTCGGATCCGCAGCATGGCATTGTTTGCTTCGAATTCACCTTCGCCGAGGCCGATCATCGACACCTCACCCGAAATACGGCCGCCATTCGACATTTCAACCGTCAGGCCCAATCTCGCATCGCCGCGGAGATGGCCCAATGTTTGAAGCGTACCCGCAGCGTTGAACACGTCCGCATCGTCATAGTCATAAAGTGCGGTGATGTTCAGGTACGGCTCGACATACCCGCCGTCCGCATTCTCGAAGCGGTACGCCAACTCCGGCCCGGCCGACAAGCGCCCGATCGTGATGGTCTGTCCGGGAATGAAGATGCCAAGCGTATCCGTGTAGGCATCCTGGCTTTCATGGAAATAGGCCAGACCGATGCCAGGCGTGACGCGCCAACCGCCATGGAGGATGTCACCGGCCAGATTGGCCTCGATCAACCAGCGATCCGTTTCGAAATTGTCCGAGTAGGTGCCAATCGGGTTCACGGAGTTGTCTGACCGACCCCAAGCCGCGCGCAGATCGAAATACGTCCGATCCGACATCCGAGCGACCATGTAGGGGCCGACCATCCAGCCATTGCCTTCGACCGCGCTATTCCAGTCGCCCGTGGTCATGTCCGTCTGGTCATACTGGATCAAAATACCGGCGAGGACGTTCTCGGAGACCATTATATCAGTCCCGACATGAACGATGGAGAAGTCCGCGTCAGACCCCAGCCCTGCCCGGTTGTCGGACACACTCGAAACGCTGGCCTGCATCCAGATATCCAGACTGGACATTCCGGTCCGGCCATTCAGGGAGAAACGCTCGGCGCCCGGCTGTTGCGGCGTGGTTTCTTCCACGGCCTGACGAAGCGCGCTGAGGCTTGTCGACAGTTGCGCGTCGAGTCGACCATCGCGGAAATCAGCCGCGAAAAGGTTTGGTGTTGCCGAACTCCGGTTGCTCCGCATGCGGCCCGCCAGTCGCGGACTATTGGTCAGGATGAGATCCGCACGTGTTGCCATGAAATTGCGGATCGCAGACAGAGTCACGCCGCGGATGTAATCCTCATTCCGCCGATTGGTGAAAGTGCAGACCATGTTTTCTTCGGCATCGAGGTCGATGGTGATCTGACCATTGGCCAGATCATAAACATTGCCGCCATCCAGATCGCCGTCACAGGACAAGGAAGCGATATCCCAGCCTTCGGCCGCCAATTGCGTCAAGGTATAACGACCGCGCAGCACATCGTTGACGGTGGTGCTCACACTGCCGCCGGCAGTGGTCACACTCTGTCCGTCCAACGCGGCAAGCGTGGACGCGTAGGAGAAGCTACCCTCGCCTTCTTCCGGTGCCGTCGTGCGCGTAATGATCGTCAGGTCACCCAGGCGTGGCTCGATCGAGATCGCCACCGGGATGTTGATCGTTTCCAGCGTGTTGGCTTTGCTGTTGCCGCCGCGTTGCGCTGAAGGACTGACTTCGACCACCGTGATCGTGGCGCTGTAGTCGCCAGGTTCGAGGTCCAACACCGCAGACGTGAAGCTGACCGTGAATTCCAGGCTTCCGGTCGCCGGAATGGAACCGGAGGTCGGATCGATCACCAGCCAAGGCTGGTCGGTCGAGGCTGTAAAGTAGAAGGCCTCACCACCAACATTCTGCAGCTCGAAGCTGCTGGTCGCGCTGGTCGGATCATCCGTCAAGGTCGGGAGTTCGATCGTCACTTCAGGGATGCTGGTCTCATCAACATCCGGCTCGGCGATTTGTGTGAACTCGCAGGAGACGGAGTCCGCCGGCCCGAGTGTCACCGTCGCACTGCCCGATGCCGGGTCCACTGAGGACGTGCCACCAGAGCAACTGATGGTATCGAGATTGAAGCCATCCGGCGTCGTCGCTGCAAAGGTGTAGCTTCCCTCCGCAAGATCTTCAAAGCTTATCGCGCCAGCCTGGCTGACCGTGGCAATTGAAAAGTCTCCAAGATCGCCACTGAAGTCGAAAACCCCATCGGTCGCGCCGGTAATGGCCACCGCCACCGACAGCGACCCACGACGCATTTCAACGCTGAACAGGTCAGCCACCGGGCTGTCCGGCAAGGCGTTGCCCGCGACGTCCGCGGCCGCGGAGACGGTTGCGTCGACATCGGTAACCATCTGGCCGCCATCGGCCACGCTGAATGTTGCCGTATAGACGGTGTCGCCCGCAGAGAAGGCACCGCCATCCAGCGACAAGGTTGCGGACACGTCCGGGGAGAAGCTGAATTCCGGCGCCAGGCTTGGGTCCATCGCTTCGCTGAAGGTTGCAGTCAGCGTGACGCTTCCGCCGACGTCCTCGAGACGAAGATCGGCATCCGAGACGACCAGGCTGGCAAGTTCCGGCAGGTTGAGATCGGCGCCGACGGTGAACTGGGCCGCGGCCGTGTTGCCGTTTCCGGCAGCATCCTGGGCGCTGTTTGCGGCCAGATCGACCGTAACATTGCCGCTCGCCGACGGCGCGATGTCGAATGTGTAGCTGTTTCCCGATCCCGACAGATTGGAGGCGCTGCCATTTCCGACAGTAAAGTGCGCGAGCACCAGCCCCGTAACGTCCTCCGAGAAGGTCGCGGATACGGTAAAGGTCCCGACCTGATCACTGGCAGGACCAGCCAGCGTCACTGTCGGCGCGGTCTCGTCATTCTCGATCGTGAACTGCGTCGCTGCCGTATTGCCATTGCCGGCACCGTCCTGGGCGGCCCCGCCAGCAACATCAACCGTCACCGTACCGTCAGCGGTCGGTGTGATCGTGGCGGTATAAACCGTCGCACTGGTCGCCGAGAAACCGGAAGCCGCACCATTGCCGACCGTGAAGTCGCCGACAACAAAGCCGGTCACATCTTCCGAGAAGGTCGCCGTGATCGTGAAGACACCCGACACCGGATCAGCCGAGCCAGTCGTCAAAGCGACCGTCGGCCCTGTTTCGTCATTCTCGATCGTGAACTGGGTCGCTGCCGTATTGCCGTTGCCTGCCGCATCCTGCGCAGCGCCGCCAGCAACATCGACCGTCACCGTACCATCAGCGGTCGGTGTGATCGTGGCAGTATAAACCGTCGCGCTGGTCGCCGAGAAACCGGAAGCCGCACCATTGCCGACCGTGAAGTCGCCGACAGCAAAGCCCGTCACATCTTCCGAGAAGGTCGCCGTGATCGTGAAGGCACCCGACACCGGATCAGCCGAGCCAGTCGTCAGAGCGACCGTCGGCGCGGTCTCGTCATTTTCGATCGTGAACTGCGTCGCTGCCGTATTGCCATTGCCGGCACCGTCCTGAGCGGCCCCGCCAGCGACATCAACCGTCACCGTACCATCAGCGGTCGGTGTGATCGTGGCGGTATAAACCGTCGCACTGGTCGCCGAGAAACTGGAAGCCGCACCATTGCCGACCGTGAAGTCGCCGACAGCAAAGCCCGTCACATCTTCCGAGAAGGTCGCCGTGATCGTGAAGGCACCCGACACCGGATCAGCCGATCCAGTCGTCAGAGCGACCGTCGGCGCTGTTTCGTCATTTTCGATCGTGAACTGCGTTGCTGCTGCACTGTCATTGCCTGCCGCATCCTGCGCAGCGCCGCCAGCGACATCAACGGTAACGGAACCGTCAGCCACCGGGGTCAACGTCGCGGAGTAATCGCCACCGCCATTGTCGGAAAAGGCAGACAATGCGCCATTACCAACGCTGATATCACCGACAACGAAACCGGTGACGGTCTCGCCGAAATCAACGGAAACGGTGAACGCGCCTGAAACAGGGTCCGCTGAACCGGTCGAAATCACCGGAGTCGGCCCGGTGAGATCCAGGGTTGATGTATTCGTGACCGCGGTCGCGGCATTGCCGGCGGCATCCGTGAGCACGACACTCACCGTCAGTGCGCCACCATTGAGGCTGGAAAGGTCAATTCCAGAGACTTGGAATTCAGACGGATCACCGGCACCTGGCACAGGAATGCTTCCCGAACCCGTAACATTCGTGCCGCCACCATCAGACGAAATCGTGTAACTGAAATCGGTCAGCGTCTCCGGATCGTCGATCGTAAACGATGCCGTTGTCGAGCTGACCGGTCCGTAGAGTGCCGCATCAAAGGCAACCGTATGGCCGGCAGGCGGCACGTCATCAGTGCCGGTACCCGCAATGCCGAACAGGAAAGGGGCTTCATCCGTGTCATCGTTCGCAATCGAAACCGTCGCGCTGACATCGCCTGCCGCGGACGGATCGAATTGAATTGTGAACGTCGTCGAACCGGAGGCAGCGACACTGGTCGAAGGCTGGACTGTCACCGTGAAATCGGCCGACCCCGAAATCGACACGGCGTCACTGCCCAGCGTCAGAGCCGCGCCACCATCATTGTGGATGGTGAAGCTTGACGAAGACATGGCTCCGGCAACGGCGAGACTTCCGAAATCAGTGCCATCAGCGACCGATGGCGTCGAGTCGCCGAAGGCAATATTGACGGTGTCGGTTCCGTCAGCGAGACGAATTTCCGGCAGCGCCGTACCAACACCGGCGATCGCGAAATCATAGCTGGCCTCGTCGGCGTCATTGCTGGTCACCGTGACAGTCGCACTGCGCGACGCGGCAACTGACGGGTCGAACTGAATCGTGAATGTCGTGGTCGCACCCGGCGTCAAACTGCCTGCTGCGGCTGACGTTATCGAGAAATCGGCTGCGTCAGCCCCCGACAGGGCCACGTTTGTGATCGTAAGCGTATCCGTACCCGTATTCTCGATGGTGAAGGTCCGCGACGTAATACCCGCAGCCACATCGGTCGGCACGAACTGGGTATGATCTGCCAGGCCGGGCGTAACATCGCCATCGGCAATCGAGAGGGAGTTGCCCTGAACATCGATCTCCGGATCACCGGCGACGGCATCGAATGCGAAGACGTTCGACAAGGCATTGTCATCGCCTTCGGCGTCCTGAACGACTGCCGCCGGAAGGAAAACCTCAACCGCCCCGACGCCGGTCGGGGTAACCGTCAGCGTCCAGTCGGACCCGGAGCCCGAGAGCCCGCTCGACGTCGCATTGGTCAGGTCAAAATCACCGGCAACCAGGCCGGTTACCGGCTCGCCGAAGCGCACCCCAAGATCACGAGAGAAGGCCACGCCCAGATCGGTGGTATCGCCCGAAATCGTGACACTGGGCGGCGTTCCGCCCGGCACATTGACATCAAAACTGTCGGACGCGGGGTCAATCGTGACGGCCCCATCATCCGAGCGGGTCGCGGTCAGATTGCCGGTTGTATTGGTGTAGGTGCCGCCCGTAGCGCCGGCTGGCACGCTGATTGTAACCGTGAAAGCACAGGACCCCTCCGACGCAAGGTTACCCCCGGTCAGGGAGAGGACACTCGTGCCCGAAAGACTCGAACCGGCGCCACAGACATCCGCCATCGGCAAACCGGTCGCGACGGCGCCACTCAACATCGCGTCGAGATCATCCGTGAATGCGATGCCAGTGACCGTGAACGCGCCCGTCGCAGCGATGTCGAACTCGACATCTATTGTGTCACCAGGCGCGACCTCGGCTTCGGCGAAGGTTTTGGTGAATTCGATCGTGCCACCAAGGCCCTCGGCAAAATCAACAGCCAGGGTGTCAGCCGCCCCCGTATCCGTGTAGCTCACGCCGTCGAGCGTATAGGTCAGACTGGTTGTGCTAAATCCATAACTCCCCGCGGCCAAGGCATCGTCGATCTCGATGAGCAGATCGAAACTGCAACTCGCACCCGCCAGAACTTCCATCGAAGACAGCAGGAGATAGCGATCGGCGCTAAAGAAAGACGCAACAGAACTTGCGCCACACGGCGTCACGATGGACGGCACGCCGACAAAATCGGTGTCGGATGCTGCGTCAATGTCCAGAGCGAAGGAGCCGAGCGTGAGATCGTCGTCCGTATTGTTGGTCAGTGTGAAGCGCAGGGTCGCCTGGTCCGACACATCAACCGGATTACTGACGAAGACCGCCGTGAAATCCACATCGTCTCGCGGATCACCATCGACGTCGTAGACCACGCTATACACATTTGAACCGGTATTTGCATTGCCCGACTGGTCGACCACAGTGGCGGCCGGCAACTCGACGGTAATCGGCGTTCCGGCGCCTGTGGGCGTGACCTCGATTGTGACCGAGGAAACATCATCACCCGACTGTCCGCCATCCCCGCCGAGATCCGCAAAGGCGACGGTCGCGTTCGTCACGCTCAGATCGGACACTGAAAAACCGTCAATCTCCTCCGCATACAACCCCAACTCGACAAAACTGATGCTGACATTGAAGGCCGCATTCACCGGGCCGTCAGGCCCGGCGATCACGGGCGCCGGCGCGCTGCTATCAACACCGACCTCGATGTTGAAATCCGCCCAGTCATGATCAATTGCGCCGGATACAGACCCGGTTCCGGTAATATTGCTTGGCGAAACCGCATAGGCCCCCGATGCCGTCGAGACAGGCGTTGTCACCGAATACCGGATCGAACACTGCCCGCTCGGATCAACATCCGAGACGGTGACCAGGCCCAACCCGTTCGAGGCAACGGTCGGCGTACCGCAATTAAAAGTCGAGATCGATGCCAGGTCGAGTCGGGCACCGGTTATCGCCGCATCATAGTCCACGGTGAACGTCAAATCCGTCAGGACCTCCGACCCGTTGGGCCAGATAGTATGCGTGATGGCTGCGTTTTCACCGGGATCGATACGCGGCTCGTCGCCTGTTTCGTAACTGGCGGAGGAGAAGGTCCCAAAAAACTGGGCTGTCGCATCCGTCGCAACCAGCACGCCACCCGCCAGACCTGCGGCAACCATCGCCACCAATTGCGTGGCGCCGGAGGCGCGTTTTACCCGACGGTGCATCCGCGCCTCGTGTGCAGCCCAACCGAATGACGAAACGATATCCAAAATTTTGCGCATATTCCCCCCACGCGGTCCGGCGATTCGCCCGCCTGACCACAGCACACCCCGGACGATCTAGGATTCCGCCGCCAACGAAGCACCGTCAAGCTACAACCAAAGCCTGAAAGAAAAAAGTCAAATCGCCTTTCGGCTTGGCTATTTCCCACCCAACAAAGGATTTCTTGTCGAAACGCATCTCGGGACGGTGTCGGACAAAAAAGGATTGCCCCGAAAGCCTTGGATTGCCCCTAATTCAGGTAGCGAGTTGCCGCCATTTGGCCTGGGCGATGGCACTGCTCCACCAGAAGCGGGCCGCGTCGTGGATTGTGTCGATGCCGCACGCTTGTGGCGCCTACAGGTCGGCACGGCTCTGTGCGAAACTTGACCGCCTGATTCGAATCCTTGGAGCGCCTCATGGACATCCACACCACACCGGCCATCTGGGGCGCAATGCGTGCACGCCGGAGCCGCGACGCGGCCAGCACTGACGGGTTTGCGCGCATGCTGGCGACCTGTCTGGAGCTGGGGACCCCCTGGATTGATCATGCCGATATTTATGATGATGGCGCTGTCGAAGCCCTGCATGGTGCGGCCGCGCGAACGCTCCCCAGCAGTGACCGGTCGCGCCTTCGCGTGATCAGCAAGTGTGGGGTTCGCTTCGCCTCCCCCGGCCAACCCGGCGTGCGGCTGCATCATTATCGCGCCGATGCGGCCTGGTTGCAGCAGCAGGCCGAGGCCTCCTTGGAGAGGCTGGGCGTCGAGCGCATCAACCTCTACCTCCTGCACCGACCAGACTACCTCATGCAGGCCGAGGAAACCGCCCGGGCACTCGAAGGCCTGATCAGCAGCGGAAAGATTGCCGCCTGTGGCGTCTCCAATTTCTCGTGCCACCAGGTCGAAACGCTGACCGCAGCCGGCAATCTGACACTCGCCGCCAATCAGATCGAGCTGTCACCGTTTCACACAACACCGCTCGACAATGGCCAGCTCGATCACGTCCGGCGACTGGGCATGGCGGCCCTTGCCTGGTCGCCGCTGGGCGGACAGCGCCTTTTCAACGCCGATGATGCGGTGTCGGTACGGGTGCGCACCTGTTTGAAGGCCATGCAGGCGCGGCTCCCCGACAGTCCCGGCATCGACGCACTGGCCCTGGCCTGGCTGCGCCGGCTCGGCGCGATCCCGATCCTGGGAACGGGCAGCCGGGACCGTTTGATACGACAGGTGCAAGAGATGCGCGCCATCGAGATGGACGTGCAGGACTGGTATGAAATCCTTGAGGCGGGGCGCGGTGTCCGGGTGCCCTGACGCGGTTCAGCGATTCAGCGAACGCCCGAGAATAGCGCGGATACGTGCGAGCTTGTCCGGTGTCGGATCGCCAAACAGGCCACGTGCGGTCGACGGAAGATGCACCATCGGATCTTCATCGTCCTGGAAAAGATAGCGGTCGAAAATGAGCTTCCAGGCCTGTCGTTCACGCGCCGGCATGCCACGCAGTGTCAACAGGCCGTGCAGCAGGGTCATGAAGGGCGTCGCGAGATGCTCAGGCCCGTCACGCCACCAGAAATTCATCATCATCCCGAACGGGTCGAGCGTCTCGACATAATGGACCTGCATGGACGGCATGTAGAGCGCGTCACCCGGGCCCAGCTCAGCGATGCGGGCCTGTTTCATGGCTTCGGCAAAGCGCGGAAAGCGGTCGATATCCGGATGACGCGGATCAACCAGGCTGACAGGCTGCCCGGCCAGCGTCACATCGAGCGGGCCGATATAGAGATTGGCAATCTGCTCGATCGGAAACAGCAGGAAACGGCGCCGACCGGATACCACGCAGGCCAGGTTTTGCGGCAGGTCCCAATGCGGTGCGGTGCGTGTCTGGTTACCGATCCACAGGGAGGTCAGGCGCTCAACGGCGGGGTCGAGCAAGGGCATTGGATTGTCGCGGGCGATCGGGGCCAGGGCCTCGCGCACCGGCACGCCGCCAGCAAACAGGGCATCCGGTTCCGCCGCGTCTTGTCCGGACACAAGCGTATCGAGCAAAACCCCCAGCGGCGGCGTTTCGACCTCAAATGTGAAACCGCTGAAATCCTCATTGTAGAAGAAGCGGGTCCCCGCCGAACGGGGTTGGCGGAAAGTACGGACCGGAGTGTCCGGCGCTGTCTGCTTCAGCCTGTCGGCAAGCGCCCCGGCACCTTGCCGGGACGCCTTGAGCAAGGGCCAGTCCTTGACCAATCCGCGCAGGATAGCCGGCTCGCCCGCCGGCTGGATTTCCGCTTCGAAACGCGTCCGGTCGATGCCGTCAAACTCGGCAACCGGTG
Organism: Maricaulis maris; assembly: GCF_003634045.1. Lineage (GTDB taxonomy): Bacteria > Pseudomonadota > Alphaproteobacteria > Caulobacterales > Maricaulaceae > Maricaulis > Maricaulis maris. The sequence continues at coordinate 23,236 of NZ_RBIM01000008.1, read as the reverse complement.
CTATTCCGGGAAATCCATCATCCACCATCTCGGCTTGTCCGGTCCGTTGCCTGCGGGTCAGCCGACGACGTCCCGTCCGCTTGTCCGACACCCAACAGGAAGACCAGCGGATCGGCAAGCCGGGCATTCCACGCCGCCTCATTGTGGTCAGCGCCGTCATACCGGGTTGAGCGATAATGGGCGCGATCATCAAAGCCTCGCTGCGCCATCACGGCATCAATCGCGACCTGGTAGGCTGGGTAGAGGTTGTCCAGATTGATCGTGCCATGATCGAGCCAGATGCGATGACGAGCCGGGTCAAGCGGCGCATCTTCCAGATAGTCCGACCAGGCCGCGAGGGCCTGCTCACGCCAGGCGTCGGCGATGTGCGGGTCCTGGAAAGACGCGTCAGCAAAGATCGGCCAATGGGTGGACAGGCCGGCCGCTGCCGCGAAGGTGTCGGGATATTGAGTGAGCCCGTATAACGAGATCAGCCCGCCCATGCTCGACCCCATCAGGGCGGTGTCCGCACCCTCGGGCCGGGTCCGGTAGCGGCTGTCGATCAGAGGCTTGATGTCCTCGACCACGAAACGCAGGAAGGCGTCGGACACGACCCCGCCTCCCCAGCTCTCCAGCGCTTGCGCCCGCGCCGAAGCCGCGAAGCGGTCGAACACCGCTTGTGGAGCATATTCACGGGCCCGGGCCGACGTGTTCCAGATTCCGACAATGATGGCCGGCCGGATCCGCCCCGCGGCGATCAGGCGATCCATCGTCTCGTCCAGCCCCCACTCGACGCCAGCATAGGAATAGCCCGGCTCAAACAGGTTCTGCCCGTCCATGGCGTAGATCACCGGATAGGCCCGTTCACCGTCCGCATAGCCGGGCGGCAGATAGATCGAGATCGGACGGGCTTCCAGCCCGTCGGCGCCCATCGGCTCGAGACGAAGCACCGTTCCGGCAACCGGCTGAGCTGCCAGACCCGGTGTGACCAGGGCCAGGACGAAAAGAGTCAGGAGGAGGCGCATGCCGTTACTCCGCCACAAAGCGAATGGCGGCACCACCGCCTGCCGCGAGCGGCAGATCCAGAACCGTGTCCGCATCAACTGTACGGGTCTCGATCAGGACATCATAGGGATTGTCATGCCAATGGGCGTCCGGACCATCGCGATAGATCTCGGCGGCGTAGGCACGGCCCGCCTCGAGAAAATCGAGCGGCACGGACAGGGTCCGGGCCTCCTCGTCCGTGGCAGCGCCGAGATACCAGTCAGCGCCACCGCGCTCCTGGCGCACGGTAACGATGAAGTCCCCGACCGCGCCTTGCAGGGCGATCGACTCTTCCCAGTCCGTCGGCACATCGCGGATAAACTGGAAGGGCTCGGGATTGGCAGTGTAATTCTCCGGCAGGTCGGCCGCCATCTGGATCGGGCTGTAGAGCACCACGTAAAGCGCCAGCTGGCGGGCCAGTGTTGTCTGTACCCGATTGGGGCTGTCAGGGCCGTTGAAGGTCAGATCAAAGATACCCGGTGTGAAATCGGCAGGTCCGGCCAGCATGCGGGTAAAGGCCAGCATCGCGGTGTGCTCCGGCGGGTTGGGCGGATTGCCCCAGGCGTTGAATTCCTGACCGCGCACGCCCTCTCGGGAAATCCAGTTCGGATAGGTCCGGCGCAGGCCGGTATCCTTCACCGGCTCGTGCGGATTGATGGAGATATGACGGGCAGCCGCTGCCTCGAGCACGCGGATATGATGGTTCACCGCATACTGCCCGTAATGCCATTCATGGCGTTCTTCGCCATTCTCGTCGATCCGGAGCAGATTGCCGGCATCAGCGACATAGCCGGTCTTCACCTGGGTGACACCGAGACGTTCATAGAGATCAAACGCATCCTCCATTTGGGTCTCGTAATTGGTCAGATGGCCCGAGGTTTCGTGGTGTCCGATAAGGCGAACACCGCGCGTCCGGGCGTGATCGGTGACCGCTTCAATGTCGAAGTCCGGATAGCTTTCCGTAAAGGAGAACAGGGCGCCATTATTGAACCAGTCGCCGTCCCAGCCGATATTCCAGCCCTCGATCAGTACCCCCGCGAAGCCGTTTTCGGCGGCGAAATCGAGATACTCGATCGCATTCTCCGTCGTCGCACCGTGCTCGGGACCAGAGCCCCAGGTCATCGTGTTGATGTGCATGCCCCACCAGATGCCGATATATTTGCCCGGCTCAACCCAGCTGACATCACCCAGTACATTGGGCTCATTGAGATTGAGGATGAGATCGGAGTTGATCAGGCCGACAGCCTCTTCGGCGACCTGGATGGTACGCCATGGCGTGGTGAACGATCCGTTCTTGTGGACCGCGATCCCGTCCGGACCCGGTGCGAGCTCGGCGGTCAAAACGCCTTCGCGTTGCTGGTCCAGCCGCATGCCGGAATAATCCACCAGGGCCGCCTCGTGGATCGCGATATGCACGCCTTCATTGGGCAGCCGGGCCGTGAAGGGCGTGTGCGCCGTATCGACGTCGATCAGGGGTGTGGTGCGGTAGACATACTCATAGCGGTTATAATCCCCGGCCGGCGTCCACCAGGTCTCGCTTTCCTGTGGCATGGCAAAGCTGGTGACCTCATCGACAATGGCGCGATGTTCGCCATCGGGGACCGGCACTTCATAGCGAAAGCCAAGCCCCTCATCGAAGACCCGTACGCGCACGTCGAAACCGCGGCTGGCATCGCGCTCATGGCGATAGCTGACCAGGAGCTCATTGTGCTGATCATGAACGACCCGGCGCTCGCCCCAGGGCAATTCCCACTGCGTATTGGCGCTTGTTGTCTCGCTGTCGACAGGCCAGAGCCGGGTGTCGAGATTGCCGGCGACAGCGAAACGCAGACCAAGCATGGACGGCGAAATCACATCCTCGCCATCAAACTGGACACGATAGCGCGGCAAACCGCCTTCGCTCCAGAAGACCGCGCTCAAGCGTCCGTCCGGCGACGTGACAACCAGCGGAGCCTCGATGACCTCACCCGCGATCGGGCTGTCCGGCCCCGGCTCGGCCCGACTGGCGGGTACCGCCACCACGGACAGGGCCAGCAAGGCGGCGCCAAGCCGAATGGCGGCGCGTGATTGACGTGCGATCATGATGTCCTCCCGGTATTTTCACCCAGTGTGCCCACATCTTGCAAATTTATGCAATTCTATTGACGCACGAAGACCTTGCCGCCTCACATGACATCAGGATAGCATATACATACAAAAGAATATCGCGCGGGGAGGCGCATTGTCATGACTTCGCAAATATCGAAACTGACGATCGGACTGCTGGCGGCGACCTGCCTGACAGCCTGTGCGGCCAGCCAAACCGAAAGTGGTGCCGAGCACATCGAAATAGCGGATCGCTCGCCGGCGGACGAAATCATCTATTTCGTGATGCCCGACCGCTTCGAGAATGCGGACCCGTCCAACGACCTGGGCGGCATTGAGGGTGACCGCCTGGATCACGGTTTCGATCCGACCGCGCGCGGCTTCTATCATGGCGGCGACCTGGCCGGACTGACAGCGCAACTGGACTATATTCAGGGCCTGGGCATGACCGCAATCTGGCTGACACCGATTTTCCAGAACCAGGCGGTTCAGGGCGGACCCGGCCAGGAATCCTCAGCCTATCACGGCTACTGGATCACCGACTTCACGCGGCCTGATGCCCATCTGGGGTCTCGCGAGGAATTTCGCGCCTTTGTTGACGCGGCGCATGCCCGCGGCATGCGTGTCTATATGGACATCATCACCAACCATACAGCGGACGTCTTCGCCTATCGGGAGTGCCACGACCCGACCTCCGCACTCTATATCGACCCCCAGGGCCAATGCCCCTACCGCCGGATTGGTGACTATCCGTGGACAACGCAGGGCGGCCCCGACGGCACGCCCATCAATGACGGCTTTGTTGGCGACGACCCGATCAACCAGACGGCCGCAAACTATGCCCGGCTGACCGATCCGAACTGGGCCTACACGCCCTACCTGCCGGACGGCGCACCAACCCGGACACCGGCCTGGCTGAATGACGCGACGCTCTATCATAATCGCGGCGAGAGCTTCTGGTTTGGCGAGAGCGAGCTCTATGGCGATTTTTCCGGCCTGGATGATCTCAACACCGAACACCCTCGCGTCCTCGAAGGCATGATCGAGATCTACAAGGACTGGATCACCGAGTTCGAGGTCGACGGCTTTCGCATCGACACAGCCAAGCACGTCCAGCCCGAATTCTGGGTACGCTTCTCCCGGGAAATCCTCGATCACGCACATTCGCTCGGCATCGAGCACTTCCACATTTTCGGCGAGGTCTATGAATTCGACGCCGGCCAGCTGGCTCGCTACACGACCGAGGCCGGCCTGCCCGCCTATCTGGACTTCGCCTTCCAGGGAACGGCGCGCGGCTTTATTGTCGGCAATGAACCCGGCGAACGCTTCCAGTCACTCTTCCGCATCGACCATGTTCTCGAAGGCGGCTTCGACACCGCCTCGACCCTGCCGACCTTCCTCGGCAATCACGATATGGGGCGCCTCGCTGGCTTCCTGCGCGAAGCCCATCCCGACATGAGCGATGGCGAGATGCTGGCCCGCCTGCGCCTCGCGAATGCGCTGATGTTCTTCTCACGCGGAACGCCAACCATCTATTATGGCGACGAGCAGGGCTTTGTGTCCGATGGCGGCGACCAGCTGGCGCGCGAAAACATGTTCGAGAGTGTGGTCGCAGAATACAATGACAATGACCTGATCGGCACCGATGCCACGACCGCCGACCGCAATTTCGATCCTGAGCACCCACTCTACCAGGCGATCGCCGAGATGGCGGCCCTGCGGCAGACTCACCGCACGCTGCGACGCGGCGACCAGATTGTGCGTCACGCCGACAATGAAGACAGCCTGCTGGTCATGAGTCGTGTCGATTACGACAGCGGGGAGGAGTATGTGATCGCCTATAATGGCGAGACCGACGCCCGCGATATCCGCGTTGAAGTTGATGGCCGCGCCACGTCTTGGGACAGCCTCGCGGGAACCTGCCCCATGGTCAGCGACGCCCCGGGGAGCCTCAGCCTCAACATTCCGCCGCTCGACTACGTCATTTGCCGCGCCAGTCTGGCCGAATAACCCAGTCGAAGCCGTCATGAAAAGGGCCCCGGCGGAAATCTCCGCCGGGGCCCTTTTTGCATCCATTCGGGCGAAAACGCCTACTCGGCAGGCGCCGCGCTACTTTCAACTGCGACGCGCCGCCCCGGCACGAAGATAACCGCCACGGCCGCAAGCCCCAGCGAAACGCCAGCCACGAGAAAAGCGTGAATCGGCTCATTGCCAAGGAGCATTCTCAGGGCGATCCCCATCAGGCTTCCGACCACGATTTGCGGAATGACGATGAAGAAATTGAAAATCCCCATATAGACACCCATTTTATCGGCCGGCAGGGCATCGGACAGGATAGCGTAGGGCATGGTCAGGATAGAGGCCCAGACGATACCGACCCCAATCATCGAAACCCACAACAGGGTCGGGTCAGTGATGAAGTAGAAGCTCGCCAGCGAGACCCCGCCAATCACAAGATTGATCGCATGCGTCACACGGCGATTGAAACGCTTCGCCATGAACGGCAACAAGAGGGCATAGATGGCAGCGATGCCGTTATAGGTGGCAAACAACAGACCAACCCAGTTGGCCCCGTCGGAATAGGCTTCCGAACCGGGGTCCGTGGCCCCGAAATGAAAACTGGTCACCGCCGGCGTGGAATAGATCCACATCATGAAAAGCGCGGCCCAGGAAAAGAATTGAACCCAGGCCAGGCGCTTCATCACCGTCGGCATGGTGTTGAGGTCTTCCAAGACATGGCTGAAGAAGTTTTCGGTCTGGCCAATTGCCCGCAGAACCGTGTGCAGGATAAATCCAAGCCCGAGCGCGGCCACCCCGCCGGTCAAGACGTAGAGCTCCTGGGCACCATTGAAGCGATAGACCGCCGCACTCGCGACAATGCCAGCCACGAGATAGCCAAAGCCCGAGCCCAGATAGCGGCGGCTGGACTGGGGCGGACGCTCCGGATCGCGCGGCAAGCCCATCGACTGACGCTCGGCCTCGTCATAGGCGGCCAGCTTGTCCGGCGCATATTCGCGGCTCGTGATGACCGTCCACATGACGGACACGAACAGTGCGACGGCGCCGATATAGAAAGAATACTTCACATTGTCCGGAACAACGCCCGCGGCCGCAACATCTGACACACCGAACACGTCCGAAAGTATCCAGGTCGCTGCCGACGCCACGGTCGCACCGGCACCAATAAAGATGGTTTGCATGGCGAAGCCCTGCGTGCGCTGACGACTGGGCAACATGTCACCGACAAAGGCACGGAATGGTTCCATCGAGATATTGATCGACGCATCCAGCAGCCACAGCATGATTGCGGCAAGCCAGAGCATGGGAGAATTAGGCATCACCAAAAGGGCGAGCGTCGTGAAAACCGCGCCGGCCAGGAAATATGGGCGTCGACGCCCGAGGCCGGTCCAGGTGCGGTCGGAGAAATAGCCAATGATCGGTTGAACCAGAAGGCCGGTCAGCGGCGCCGCCAACCACAAAAGCGGTAGCGTCTCTATCGGCGCGCCGAGCGTCTGGAAGATGCGGCTGACATTCGTGTTCTGCAGCGCGAACCCGATCTGTATGCCGAAGAACCCAAAGGAAATATTCCAGATCTGCCAGAAACCGAGTGCCGGTTTTTGCATGACAGCCTCCCCTTTTCATAATTTTTCACATCCTTATCCAGTCTGACTGGCTTGTCGATAGCCCTAAGCAATTACCTGAAAAAATGTAGAAAAATTCCAAACAGCCGGAGAAACATGGCGCAGTTCGGTTCACGAACTTGCCAGACAAGCGCAAAAGATTTCAAATATGGGAAATCCTCGGGGCCGCACGGTCCGGAGCGATGAACTTGCCAGTTTTGCCGCACGCGTGCATTGCTGACACCAATGATTTGAGAGGGTTGGATCAAGACGTGAGCAAGAAGCCGACACGCTTGGAAGATCTGGCGCAACGCGCCGGCGTTTCCGTCTCCACGGCCTCGCGCGCGCTCAATGACAGCCCGTCGGTCAATATGCGCACCAAGCAGGCAATCTGGAAGCTGGCGCGCGAGCTCGACTATCCCTTCCGACGCCATATGCCCGCCGGGCCTATCGGCGCCAAGGCCACGATCTCGATCGTGGTCCCGCGCCCGCAAGGTCGCGACACACGCCTGTCGGATCCGTTCTTTTTCGAGCTCCTGACCGGGGTTGGCGATGCCGCCCGTGAGCGCGAATGCGACGTCCACATCTCGCACGTCGCTCCCGCCAGCTATGACGACCTCCACATGGCGATGACGACCCATCGCGCCGAGGGCGTGATCTTTGTCGGCCAATCCAACCTTCACGGCGCCTTCAATCGTCTGGCCGAAACCGAAAAGCGGTTCGTGGTCTGGGGCGCTGAACTGCCCGAACAGCGCTATTGCTCGGTTGGCAGCGACAATGTCACCGGCGGTCGCCGCGCCACCCAACACCTGATCCGACTTGGCCGGGAGAAGATCGTCTTTCTGGGGCAGTCCGAAGCGCCAGAAGTGATGCAGCGCTTTCGCGGTTATCGTGACGCCCTCCTCTCCGCCGGATTGCAAGCCGATGACGCGCTGGTCATCCCGTCCCATTTCGACATCGAGTCTGCTGAAGCCTCGGTCGAGGCACTGATCAAGAATGGCGTGCCGTTTGACGGGATCGTCGCCGCCAGCGACGTCCTTGCATTCGGCGCCCTGAGGGCGCTGCAGCTCGCGAAGGTCTCGGTTCCGGATGATGTTTCAGTCGTCGGCTACGACAATGTGTCCTTTGCCCGCTACGCCCACCCGGCCCTGACCACGGTCGACCAGGATATGGTCGCTGCGGGGCGCCTGATGCTGTCCAAACTGCTCGACTTCCGCGGCCCGCAAGCACGCCGCTCGGAGCGACTTGCCACCGATCTGATCATTCGTGAAAGCTGCGGCGGCTGACACTTCAGATGCGTTGCGCGAGCACACCAGCATAGGCCGGAAGACACCCGTCCCCGCCTGCGGCATTGACCTGTTCGATCACTTTCCAGCCTGCAGGCATGTCCCAGCTGACCGGTTCACAGGTCAGGTTGAAGACGCAAAAAATGACCCGATCGCCAGAGCCTCGCTCGAAGGCCAGAAGCCCGTCAACGCCGGTCTCGACCATGCGCATTGCGCCAGTGCGCAGCACCGAATGGCGCTCCCGCAGCCGTACAAAGCGACGAGCGAGATGCAAGGTTGCGCCGGCGTCTGCTTCCTGTGCATCGACTGCCAGATCAAAATGGCGGGCATCAACGGGCAGCCAGGGCTCCACCTCGGAGAAACCGCCATGGCAAGCCCGACGGGTCCATGGCATCGGCGTGCGTGCGCCGTCCCGCCCCAGCGTTTGCGGCCAGTTGGCGATCGCCTCAGGGTCTTGGAGCCGGTCGAACGGCACCATTGCCTGCGGCAAGCCAAGCTCTTCACCCTGATAGATAAAGACGTTGCCACGCATGGCGACGAGCAACAACAAGGCCATGTTCGCGAAGGCTTCACGATCGCCTTCGGCAGCCCACCGTGACACCGCGCGCGGCGCATCATGGTTGGAGAATGTCCAGGATGGCCAGCCGGTCACCCCGTCTGACGGCCAAAGGTCGACTGCCGAGCCGACAAGGGCCGGGTCAAGCGATTCTGCATAGAGATAGAGAAATCCGTAGGCCGAATGGAGACGTCCGGGACGACGCGTATAGAGCTCCATCTCTTCCTGCGCCCGCTCGCCGCCAACTTCGGCGACCAGAAAGCGCCCCTCATAACTGTCCGCGAGCACGCGCATGCGCTCGAGGAAAGCAGGGATATCCGGGTGAGACTGGTTGAAATAATGGTGCTGAAAATCAAACGGTCGGGTTCGGCGGGTGCCGGTATTCTTGATCGGCGGATTATCGTGCAGCGCCGGGTCATGCATCATGAAGTTGACGGCATCAAGACGGATACCGTCGACCCCGCGGTCCAACCAGAACCTCATGGTGTCGAGCAATTCTTCCTGGACGGCCGGATTGTGGACATTGAGGTCCGGCTGCTCGGGCAGGAAATTGTGCATGTAGTACTGGCCGCGCCGCGCATCCCAGGTCCAGGACGGGCCACCGAAGACCGATTGCCAGTTATTCGGGGGCGAACCGTCGGGCTTGGCGTCGGCCCAGACATACCAGTCGGCCTTCTCATTGCTGCGGCTCGAGCGGCTTTGCTGGAACCAGGCATGGACCTCGGATGTGTGGGAATAGACCTGATCAATCAGGACCTTCAAGCCCAGCGCGTGCGCCCGCTCCAACAACACATCGAAATCGTCGAGCGTCCCGAAAATCGGGTCCACGCCGCGATAATCGGCGACGTCATAGCCGAAGTCCCGCATTGGTGAGGTAAAGAAGGGCGATAGCCAAATCGCATCAACGCCAAGCGAGGCGACGTATTCGAGTCGCGCAGTAATGCCGGGCAGGTCACCGATTCCGTCATTGTTCGAATCGAAGAAGCTGCGCGGATAGATCTGATAGATCACCGCGCCCTTCCACCATTCAGACGCCGGCTGGTCCTGCGACCGCTCCTCGGATTGCGCGTCCAACTCCACTCAGTCCTCCTCGCGCACCAAGGCGCTGATTTCACACCATGCTTGCAATCGCATGTTTTAGCAATTTTGCAAAAAATTGCATCCCATTGGCAATCTTGTCAATTGGCGGGATCGCGGGAATCGTCAAGTTTTCAACGCGACAATGCACATGGACGCTGTGTAACATTCTCGCATCACATCACCGCTGGATTCAAAAAGCGCAATATTGCCAGTTGTCGTCTGGATTGATTTTCATTAATTTGCACTGGAATGGCGGCGACAATCTTCGTGTCGACACGCCGGAGGGAGGACTAAATGATCAATCAACGCACCACGCGTCGTGGCTGGCTCATGGCCAGCGCGGCTTCCACACTGGCCCTGTCGACGGCCTTGGCCGCGCCGGCCTCTGCCCAGGACGAGACCGACGGGGACGCCAGCGACGTCATTACCGTCACGGGCTTCCGCAGTGCCATCGAGAACTCGATCGCCGTGAAGCGCGAATCGACGTCGATCGTCGAAGCCATTTCCGCTGAGGACATCGGCCGCCTACCTGACAATTCGATTGCCGAGTCGCTGGCACGCCTGCCGGGCCTCGCAGCGCAACGCCTTCGCGGTCGCGCCCAGGTAATCTCCGTGCGCGGCCTCGGGCCGGACTTCACCACGGCCCTGCTCAATGGTCGCGAACAGGTCACGGCCGGCGACAACCGTGGCGTTGAATTCGACCAGTATCCGTCGGAACTGCTCAGCTCCGTCGTTGTTTACAAGACCCCGGACGCCCAGCTGGTCGGCCAGGGGCTGGCCGGGACTGCCGATCTTCGGACCGTGCGCCCGCTCGACAATGACGAGCAGACGATTGCCATTTCCGGTCGCTATGAGTGGAACCAGTATGGCGCCCTGAACGCCGGTTCGGAAGACAGCGGCCACCGCGTCACCGGCTTCTATATCGACCAGTTTGCCGACGACACGATCGGCCTGGCCATCGGTTTTGCCACGCAATCCTCTCCGACGCAGAGTGAGCGCTGGGACGCGTGGGGTTATCCGACCGTCGGTGCGGGCGACCTCCTGCTTGGTGGCGCAAAGCCGTATGTCGAGAGCCGCCAACTTGAGCGGACCGCCTTTGTCGGCACGTTGGAATTCGAGCCGAACGCCAATACCCACACTACGATTGACGCCTTCTACTCCCAGTTCGAAGACACCGGCATCCTGCGTGGAATCGAGCTGCCGTTGGCCTGGGGCGGCGCGACCTTGCAGCCTGGCTATACGGTTGAAGATGGCCTCGTCACGGCCGGCACTTTCTCCGACGTCCAGGGCGTTGTCCGCAATGACACCCGCTTCCGCGAAGCCGACGTCATGTCCTTTGGCATCAATCACGAGCAACGCCTGAATGACCAGTGGGTCGGCACGGTCGACCTTTCTTACTCCAGCGTCGAGCGCGATGACACCGACTATGAATCCTATGCCGGCACCGGCGCGGGCTTCGGCAATGGCGCGTCAGACACGCTGGCATTTGAAGTCGGCGGTAGCGGCGGTTTCGTCTTCGGTTCCAGCCTCGATTATGCCGATCCGAGCCTGATGCTGCTCACTGACCCGCAGGGTTGGGGGCAGGTTGGCTTCATCAAGCGCCCGTCCACCGAGGATACGCTGACGGCACTGCGCGTCGAAGCAGAGCGCGAAATTTCGCAAGGCTTCTTCTCCAGCGTCGAAGTTGGTGTCTACGTCACGGACCGCGAGAAATCCAAGCGCTCGGACGAAGACTTCATCGACCTGGCCAATCCGGGTGCGACCAACACCACCGCGATCCCGGGCGATCTGCTGCTCGAGCCGACCAGCCTCGACTTCATCGGTATCACCGGCATGGTGAGCTATGATCCGCTCGCGATGCTGAACAGCGGTGTCTACGCGCTGCGGCCGAACCTCAATGCCGACGTTCTCACAAAGTCCTGGGATGTCGAGGAGCAGCAGGTCATCGGTTATCTGCAAGCCAATGTGGACTCGGTCCTCGGCGACACCCCGGTGCGCGGCAATTTCGGCCTCCAGATCGTGCATACCGAGCAGTCATCCACCGGCCCGCGAGCCGGTCAAGGCGCCCTGCTCAGCTATTCCGAGGAAGATAGCTACTCGCACATTCTGCCGAGCGCGAACTTCTCGTTTGAAGTCGCTGAGAACACCTTCATCCGTGTCGGCGCGGCCCGCACCATGGCGCGCCCGCGCATGGACGAACTGCGGGCATCGCAGGAAATCGGCATCAACACCCAAGTCTGCACCACCGACGACGGCACCGGGAACCCGGCTTTCAACGGCGCCAATTACGACCTCGCCGGTGGCCAGTCCTGCCTGACCGTGTCCGGTGGCTCTCCGCGCTTGCGTCCGGTGACTGCCGACGCCCTGGACCTGTCGATCGAGCATTATTTCGCTGACGGTGGGGGTTACATCTCGGCGGCGATCTTCAACAAGGATATCGACAACTACGTGTTCGGTTCCTCGGCACGCCAGATCGACATGACGGACGCTGCCAACGCACTCTTCGACTCGGCCTTCATTGCGGCCAATCCGCAGGTCACGACCGGCATCCTCTATGAGCCCGTCAACACGGATGGCGGCTATATCCGCGGCATCGAAGTGGCGACCAACATCCCGGGCGACGCCGTCGCGCCCTGGCTGGGCGGTTTCGGCCTGTTGGCCAGCTACTCCTACACGGAAAGTGAAGTCCAACCGGATCCCAACCAAGCACCAATTGCCATTCCCGGCCTGTCGGAGAATGTCGGCAACCTGACAGTCTATTATGAGCGCGGCGGCTTCGAAGCCCGGGTCTCGAACCGCTGGCGGTCTGAATTCCTCGGCGAAGTTACCGGCTTCGGTGCCAATCGCGAATTCCGCAATGTTGAAGCGGAATCGGTCATTGATGCACAGATCGGATATGAGTTCGGACCGGGTCCGCTTGATGGCCTGTCGATCTTTGCGCAGGGCAATAATCTGACTGACGAGGCCTTTGTGACCTTCCTCAATGACGACCCCCGTCAGGTGAAGGACTACCAGCAGTATGGTGCCACTTATCTCGTCGGCTTCAGCTGGCGTCGATAGCCGCTTCCTTCCCGAAGCGCACCCCCTTTGCCCCTGCCTGCCTCGTGCCGGCAGGGGTTTTTCTTTGCGGGTCGGAGCGGCAGACTGCTGCGTGCCTGCGTCCCGGTCCGGGCTCAGAACGCAAGATCGAGGTCAGTCCGCATGACACCCAATCGCATCAAATCAGTCCTGATTGTCGGCGGCGGCACGGCGGGCTGGATGGCAGCGGCCGCGCTGTCACGCTTTCTCGGTGAAACGATCAAGATACAACTGGTCGAATCCGAACAGATCGGCACCGTCGGTGTCGGCGAGGCGACCATCCCGCAGATCAAACACCTCAATTCCGCGCTCAGCATTGATGAGCGCGAATTCGTGGCGCGCACCAACGGTTCCTTCAAGCTGGGGATCGAATTCATCAACTGGCGGCGCCAGGGTGAAGCCTACCTCCACAATTTCGGGTCGATCGGCCTCAACCTGCAGCAAGTTCCCTTCCATCACTACTGGCTGCGCGCCCGAGCCGGAGGCGCGAGCGAAAGCCTTTGGGACTACTGCCTGAACACCGCAGCTGCGCGCCAGATGCGCTTTGCCCCGCTCGAGAAAGTTGGCAATTCCCCGCTGTCCGGGATCGCTTATGCCTATCATTTCGATGCCTCGCTTTACGGGAAATTCCTGCGCGACTATGCCGAACAGCGCGACGTCATCCGGGTTGAAGGCCTGATCGACGACACGATCATGGCCCCGGAAAGCGGCCATGTTACCGCCGTACGGCTGAGGGACGGTCGCACCCTGGAGGCCGACCTCTTCATCGACTGCTCGGGTTTCAGAGGCCTGCTGATCGAGCAAGCCCTCAAGACCGGCTATGAGGACTGGGCCCATTGGTTGCCGTGCGACCGGGCCATCCCGGTTCCCAGTTCGAATGCACAGGCGCCGATCCGCCCCTACACCCAGGCGATTGCCCACAACGCCGGCTGGCAATGGCGTATCCCGCTGCAGCACCGCACCGGCAATGGCCATGTCTTTTCCAGCGCCCATATGAGCGAGGCGGCGGCAACCGAAACGCTGCTGGCCAATCTGGAGGGAGAGGCGCTGGCCGAGCCCCGCGTGATCCGGTTTGTGACCGGTCGGCGCAAGCAGTTCTGGAATCGCAATGTCGTAGCCCTGGGCCTGGCATCCGGCTTTCTTGAACCCCTGGAGTCCACCTCGATCCACCTCGTCCAGTCTGGCATCAGCCGGTTGATCGCCCTGTTCCCGGATGGTGATCTCGCGGCGGCTGACCGCGATGAATACAATCGTCAGATGGCGCTCGAATATGAACGCGTGCGCGACTTCATCATCCTGCACTACCACCTCAATGAGCGGACCGATTCCGACTTCTGGCAGGATTGCGCCGCGATGTCCGTGCCCGACACGCTGAGCGCCAAGCTCGACCTGTTCCGCGCCAATGGTCGCCTCTATCATCGCGAGGAAGACCTGTTCACCGACTCCAGCTGGCTTCAGGTCATGCTGGGCCAGGGCGTGAATCCGAAAGGCTATCACCCAATGGCCGACGCCCTGGCGGCGGGCCAGCTCAGCGACTTCCTTGGCAACATCCAGAAGATCGTTGGCCAGGCCGCCGCAACACTACCGACACATTCGGATTTTCTGGCCAAGCATTGCCCGGCGGCGATGGACAGCTAGGCGTCAGCCTTGCAAAAGCGCTCGATATAGGCGCGGTGATCCGGCACCGGCGCCACCGCCTCCGCCATGACCCGACGCAACCCGGCCAGGCGCTCGACACCATCGACCTGCCTGCCCACAACCAACGGATCCAGCCCGGCGGGCTCAATCTCCTGACCTGCATAAACGGCCATCCAGGACGGGTTGAGAAAGAGTTCGGTGCCGGGCGAGACGAGACGTCCCGTAGCGCGAAAATGCTCCATTCTCCAAGCCAGACTGTCAGGAATGTCCATATTGGCCGTGTAACGCCAAAGCGGCGCATCATCCCGGGTCGTCGCATGATAGTGGAGAATGAGGAAGTCGCGGATGCGCTCATATTCCTCGCCGGTGAGCCGGTTGAACTCGGCCGCTTCAAGGCGGTTATCCCCAGTGCCGGGGAACAGGGCGAGCAGGCGGTTTATACCCGTCTGGATCAGGTGAAGACTGGTGGATTCCAGCGGCTCCATGAAACCGGCAGACAGACCCAGGGCCACCACATTGCGGTTCCAGAATTTGCGGCGGCGGCCGGTGGTGAAACGAAGCGGTCGCGGATCGGCCAGCGGCTTGCCGTCGAGATTGGCCAGAAGCGTATCGCTGGCCTCGTCGTCAGTGATGAACTGGCTGGCATAGACATGGCCATTGCCGGTGCGTTGCTGCAGCGGGATGCGCCATTGCCACCCGGCCTCGCGCGCTGTCGACCGGGTGTAGGGGGTGAAATCTCCTGCGGTCTCGCTGGGCACGGCCATCGCGCGGTCGCAGGGCAACCAATGGGTCCAGTCCTCATAGCCGGTTTTGAGGGCCTGCTCGATCAACAGACCGAAGAAGCCCGTGCAATCAATGAAGAAATCAGCCTCGATCGCGCGCCCGTCTTCCATGACAACCGCAGCGACATCACCGGTTTCGGACAGGCGGGTCTCCACAACCCGCCCTTCCTCACGATCCACGCCGCGCGCCTCGGAATATCGCCGCAGGAACTGTCCATAGAGAATGGTGTCGAAATGGTAGGCGTAGTCGAAGGTCGACTGGACGAGACGCGGGTCGCGGGCAGGAGGCGAAAACCGGTTCTCGCGCGCGACCACCCAGGCCATGGAATAAGCATCAAGCGACGTTTCATCGCCGCGCCGACGTTCCCGCAGCCAGTACTGGTAAAGCGGTAGGGAATCAAAGTCCCGGCCATGGGTTCCGAACGGATGAAAATAGCGCTGCCCCCTGCGGGACCAGTCGACGAATTCAATGCCCAGCTTGAACGAGCCCTGGGTCTCACGCACGAACTCATTCTCGTCGATACCCAGCATCTGGTTGAACAGCTTGATCGGGGGGATGGTCGCCTCCCCGACACCGACGACACCGATCTGTTCAGATTCAACCAGCGTGACCGATGCCGCTCCCTTGGTTGCTTTGATAATCGCGGCAGCCGCCATCCAGCCAGCCGACCCGCCGCCGATGATGGCAATCCGTGGCAAGCCGCTCTCTTGTTCAAAGGATTGGGATGACATTGAGCTCGGCCCTCATCTGGATCGGGAACAAGGCGCCAGCTTGGCCGACTTTGGTCAGGCTTGTCGATATCCATTGGGCTGCAAAACATACCAAATTTTTGATGCACCGCACCATGAACCCTTCCCATTTCGCGATACAAAGCACAAATTACGACGCCACATCGACATTGCAATTTTATGCAATTTCACCGCATATTGCCCGCCTGTTACGGGAGAGATCACATGTCCGCATTTCGCAACGCATTGGCCGCCAGCCTCATTGGCCTTGCCAGCGCCTCGGCAAGTCTCGCCCAGACGGTGCCACCGGAAACCCGCGACAGTGAGCTGGTTCGCGTCGAGCACCCGGACTGGAGCCATGACGCAGTGCTCTACCAGATCAATCTGCGTCAGTTCACGAGTGAGGGCTCGATCGCTGCGGCTGAGGCCGAACTGCCTCGCCTCGCAGAGTTGGGCGTTGATATTCTTTGGCTGATGCCGGTGCAGCCGATCGGCGTCGCTGAGCGCAAGGGCGAACTGGGCAGCCCCTACTCGATCAGCGATTACCGCGCAGTCAACCCAGAGCTTGGCACGATGGAGGACATGCGCGCCTTTATCGATGCGGCCCATGAACTTGGCTTCCATGTCATTCTCGATTGGGTCGCCAATCACTCGGCTTGGGACAATCCACTCATCGAGGCCCATCCTGATTGGTATTCCCGCGATTGGCGCGGCGACATGCAGCCGCCGCCCGGCACGGACTGGAGCGACGTTGCCGACTTCGACTATGGCAATGCGGACCTCCGGGACTACATGGCCGAAAGCATGGCCTTCTGGGTTCGCGAGGTCGGATTTGACGGCTTCCGCTGCGACGTCGCCGGCTTCGTCCCGATCGATTTTTGGGAGCGGGTGCGCGCCGAATTCGACGCAATCCGTCCGGTGTTCATGCTCGCCGAGTGGGAACAACGCGACCTTCATCGCGATGCCTTCGATGCCACCTATGCCTGGACCTGGAACAATACAATGCATGACGTTGCGATGGGCCATGCCGATGCTGGCGCCCTGCGTGGTCACTATTTCTACGAAGAAGCCAATAGCTGGCCGCGCGACGCCTACCGCATGCGCTACACGTCCAACCATGATCAGAACTCATGGGAGGGCACGCAATTCGAGCGCTTCGGCGACGCGCTGGAGGCAGCAATCATCCTCTCCTTCACCGGGTCCGGCATCCCCCTGATCTATAACGGCCAAGAGGCCGGCAATCAGGACCGCCTCGCCTTCTTCCAACGTGATCCGATCGAGTGGCGCGAGCATCCATTGAATGCCTTGTTCCGCGACCTTGTTGACCTGCGGCACGCGAACAGCGCGCTTTGGGCCGGAGCCGCCGGCGCGCCGATGCACAACATCGAGAACTCACACGAAAGCTCTGTCTTCAGCTTCCTGAGGCAGGACAGCAGAAATGCTGTTCTGACAGCCATCAATTTCAGCGCTGCTCCGGTTCAAACCGTGCTGCACGAGGGGCCGCACCAGGGCTTGTATCGCGATTGGCAAACCGGCGAGTCGATCCGTTTTGAGGCCGACACCATGCTGGAGCTCCGACCATGGGAAGGTCGCGTCTTTATCGCAATCGATGAATAGCCTCGCCTGCCCTCACGGTTGATCGGGCGCCGGACGGCGGATGGCGTCAGACGAAACCGGATCGGTCTCGATTGACGGGATTGAAACCTGGATCAGGCCGCACGCTGGCGCCATTTGGCCAAGGCGACGGAGCCGCTCTCCTTGAATGCCGCTCTGCGGTTGGGTGACGTTCGTGGCTAAAGTGGCTTTGGACGGATGATTGGGCCGAAACGATCTTCTGCCGGGTCTCAGCACTCTGAAATCCGCCCGTCGCCCGCCCCTTCGCCTGAAGGGCGGACGGGAGTTTTCGGCGCGGCTGTTGAGCCATGCCCAAGGCCCTGGAGACCGGCATTGCCGATCCGTTTCATCGTGTCTTTGTAGCACTTCAACCGATCCGTCACCACAACTTGCGGATTGAGCTGCAAACAAGAGAGTCTGCTTGCCGGTGGTGCCCGAGCAATGCGAAGCCAACGGGCACATGTTCTACATGTTGCTAAATGACCTAGATGAGCGATCCGCCTTCATCGCATCAATGCGTGAAGCAGACATCATGACGCCTTTTCACTATGCGTCACTGCACACCGCGGAGGCTGGAAAAAAGTATGGGCGTTTTGTCGGCTCAATGACTCATACTAATCAGCTCAGCGACCGACTAGTGAGATTGCCAGTGTATTTTAACGTCAAAAACGATCAGGATCGAATTATAAGTTGCGCCCTGAAAATCTTGTCACAGTCCTGACGCTTGCGGGCAGCCCTGTATTGCAAGCGGTTACACGCCGCGATATGCGGCCAAATATTGCACGTGGATCCGTCGCAACGAAATCCGAGAGTTTTGAGGAAATCGATTTGTCTCAGCGCCCGACCAGACTTGCTGCTCCACATGTTCAAGCCCATGAAGCACCCGCTTACCGGGCCGAGATCGCCGTGATCGTGCCATTCTACAAGGGCGAGGCCTTTGTGGATGAAATGTGTCAACGGCTGCATGCTACATTGGGCGCTATCACGGACGAGTATGAAATCATCCTCGTCGACGATCGGAGCCCAGATGGGTCCTGGCCCCTGATCACAGCTCAGGCCTACCGTGACGCACGCGTATCTGGAGTCAGACTAAGCCGGAATTTTGGTCAACACGCAGCGATCTCGGCCGGGATGGCGCATGCTAATGCTCGCTGGTACGTGGTAATGGATTGCGACCTGCAAGACCCGCCAGAGGCGATAGCCGAGCTGCATTCGGCAGCATTAGAGGGCGACGACGACATCGTCATTGCTGAACGTATCAGCTCGGGACTAGGCGCCGGACGCAATTTGGGCTCAGCGCTCTTCAATGGAGTTCTGCGCTGGGCATCCGGACTGGAAGTCTCCGCAAAAGTGGGAAATTTCAGGATATTCTCTGACCGCGTCGCACATGCCTACCGCGAATACCCGGAACAATTGCGCCTTTTCCCCGCGATTATGAGCCAGCTCGGTTTTTCGAAGGCTTTCGTGAAGATAGCTCGCGATGAGCGCGCTGTTGGCCAATCGAGCTACAACTTCATCAAGCTCGCTCGACTGGGCATCGAGACCATCGTCGCCTACTCCGAGAAGCCCCTATGGCTCGCGGCCGGTATCGGATCGGCCGTCAGCGCAATGGCGGTTTTGTTTGGTGTTTATACATTTTTCAGCGCGGTCATTCTGGGCACCGAGGTGCCAGGCTACGCATCACTGGCGATACTGATGACGTTCCTCGGTGGGGTCCAGATTTTCCTCATCAGTTTTGTCGGTTTGTACGTCGGTCAGGCTCTTGCGGAGACCAAGGATCGGCCAATCTTCATTGTCGATAAAATAGTGTGTTCAGAATATGGAATACGCTGAGATCACGCCGCCGTCTTGACTTGGAAGGCACAGTTTCGAGCCCTGGCATTCGGCTCCGGTAGGTATCAGTCCACGATATCTCTACTCGCTCTTGGCGCCTCGCCGAAGCCAGCGAACGCCCCACAGTGTCGAGGTCACCGAGAATCCGAACGCGCTATACAGATTGAGGACCGGAACATTTGCGGCCGAAACGCGGGTTGTTACGAGCGTGCTCCCCGTAGAACGCTGACTTTCGAGGCAGGTTGCCCAAAAACGATAGGTCAGCATCCGAAAGTTCGGATCAACACCACCTAGAATAAGCTGCGATGTCGCGACAGCAGTATCTCGCTTCGAGATCATAAAGCCAGCGACTTGACCATTAGCGCGCGTAATATGGACGCTAGCCCCCTGCTTGTGCAGGTCCCGGACCATACTGCGCTGCCGTAAAGCGACTTTCTCGCGCGCGAAGACTGGGTCTTCCGCAAACCGGCCATACTCGAACATGGACGCGGCCAACTCCTCGACAGCTTCGATGTCGGCCGATTTGGCAGGCTCGATACTCAAAGGCTTTGAGGCGTATTTCGGTGGCGACCAAGCATTATTGAGTTTCAATGCCAGATCCATCGAGCATTCCACAAAATGGAAGCCGGCGTGTTGCGCAGCTGCTAGCGCCTCGATGTCATCTGCCGGCAACCGGCCATAGATCACATCGGGAAGACGTCCGGCCACCTCTGTATTCTGGATGCCGAGCCAATCACACTTTTGACCGGGTTCGATCGGAGCATGTTTAAACTCGGCGGTGCGCAACCCTAATGGCCTCTCGTCCCATGGTGTAGCCGAAATGGAAAGCGCGTTCATATGACTTTTCCCCACAACCCAAACGGAGATAGCCTGGCATTCGCCTAGGCTGTACTTCCGCCATCGACGGTCAGAATTGTACCGGTGACACGAGCTGCGTCTTCGGAGAGCAGGTAGGCAACCGCACCGGCAGCGTCCTCCACCAACGGCAATCCAAGCGGTGCACGACGACGGATTGAAGCCATTTTGGCGTCATCCAATCCGGTCGTCATATCTGTTTCCATATACCCCGGCGCGACACAGTTCACGGTGATACGCGCGCGCCCGAGCTCCCGGGATAATGAGCGCGTGAAACCTTCCAACCCGGCTTTAGAAGCCGCATATGCGGCCAGACCGCTAAATCCAGTTGAGGCAATAATGGATGAGATATTCACAATACGCCCCGTTCTATGCCTTAGCATGGAACGGCAACCATATTTGGTCATCAAGATTGCAGCTTCCAGGTTCACCCTGAGGACGCGCGAGATCTCGCTATTGTGCTGAGTCGCCAGAACGCCGTCGAGTCCGATACCGGCGTTATTCACCACACCATAGAGCGCACCATAATCGGAGGTGATCGAGCTCACAAGTCCTGATATTTCGTCCAAGTCATTGAGATCAAATGAGTAAAATGATAGGCTGGCATTTGAATCCATCAGCGACAGATATTCATCTGAGAGCGTGCGCCCGATTCCAATAACTCGATACTCGCCGGACGCGGCCAGCCGCTCAGCAATCGCCAGACCCAAACCTCGGGCCGCACCCGTCAACAGAATATTTTTCATTGCTTCACTCGCAGCATCTTGCCCGCAGCATTTGCATCAAACCCTTCGACGAGCGAGATGAAAGCGGGAACCTTGTGACGTTCGGTACGCTCGGCTATGAAGGACTTGATTTCAGCCTTCAGCTGAGATGGCGTCTTGTCCTGCAAATCGACAGGGACAAGATCGGCGGCAACCAGCGCACCCATGATGGGGTTGGATTTCGAGTACACCCGGGCGGCGGAAACATTGGGATGCGCTAACAACAAACTCTCGATCTCTTCAGGATGAACCTTGTCGCCACCAACATTGATCACGCCGCTAGCCCGCCCCAAGAATAGAATACGGTCCTCGCGCAGCTCAACAGCATCGCCGGTATCGACCCATCCATCTTCGGCAAAACTGGTGTCCGTGCCGATATATCGTGGGGCGACCTGCGAATTTCGAATGAACAGACGTCCGTCGACAACTCGAATTCCGATCCCTGCCGGCGGGTCCGTGAGGAAACTCGCCGGGAATCCGCCGCGTCGATCGGAAACCGCAAATCCGACACCGGCTTCCGTCGACGCGAAAATATGGGTAACCCGGGCTTGCGGGAAGGTGTTGCACAGGCTGAGCAGGATCCGGTCATCCGCGATCTCGCCACCCAGGGTGATTTGTCTGAGATCGAGCCGCTCATGACCTGGTGTCATGAGTATCTTTCGCCATAGTGTGGGCGTGGCACTCACATGAGTGCACCCACTGTCCGCAAAAAACGCAATCTGTTCAGCGAGGCCAGATCCGCTCGCCGGCAGAAGCAGGCAAGCACCGGAGATCATTGACTGCAGCACAACCTGCATTCCTGCGAACCTTGAATACTCATAGAGCATTCCCCACCGCTGCGTTGCACCACGTTCCGGGTCTGATTTGGTAGATCGCGTCAAGCTCTCAAACGTATGCCCGACGAGCTTGGGATTACCTGTCGTGCCAGACGTGGTCATCACCCATCGGCTCGCACAAAGGTTGGACCGCGTATCGAGGTCGAGCTCCGCGACCTGATCCAGAGAGTCGGCGACCGGAGTATCCGTGATCGCGTTAAGGCGTACTCCGAGATCGGTCAGGACAAGATCGCATTCAGATTGGGTAATCAACGCGCCCAAATCTTTGTCATCAGAGTATGCTGAAAGGAAAACAATCTGCTGCGCGACGCCGTCCAGTGCGACAATAGCCTGCATGGCTTGTTCAGCAGATTTGAAGCAGAGAGCTACTCGAAGCCCAGCTAATGCCTCGACATCTGGATAAGAGAGTAGCTCCGCAACGCTGATAGAGCGCTCGGGAGTTCTCAAAAGCAGTCGCTCGGAATCCAGTGCAGCAAGGCAGCCCTTGAGCGTCATTCGGGCTGACTCTTGAAATAAAAGTCTACGAAATCACCAAAGGTCACCGGATAGTAGGCCTCATCCGAAAGGCTGAACGGATCATAACCCAAATTTTCTTCAAGTGCTGTCACAAGAATCGCGAATCCTAGGGAGTCCAAACCGGTCTCCATAAGCACCGTTTTGGCTTCCAATTCAGGCGCCAGGCTTCCTTCTTGCTGTTCATACACCTCGCCAAAAACTGTGCAGATTTTTTTGTTGAGTTCATCTTTGGTCATTGACGCGATCTCGTTGTTTATAACCTGGTAAGCTGTCGGACACTCAGTATCGAAGGCGGCCAATAAAACGCAACAGGCATCGCGTTTGCAACGCCGTGTTACGCTCTTTCGTTCGCAAGGGCGTCGAGCAAAAAGGGCAAACCATTCTTGAGCCGTGTGTACGACAATTTTTAACGCACTTGGTTGGAGTAGCGCAATCCTTCAATGCCGCGAGGTAGGGTTATTCTACTATCCTGCCACATCAAAGCGACGGGAGACCGAAGCCAGAAAACAAATTCACCCAGAGAATCGGAAGATGGATCTGCCGAGACGGCTGGGGAGCGGTGACCGGTTCGACATAAGCTTCGAAAGCGTCCCGGCGAATCGGACCAGACAGCACGAACGGAGCGATCGAGGTGACGCCAGCGGCTCGCGCCCGCTTTTCCCCGCCGCGACAACACGGCTGTGAATATCAACAGGTGGCGCCTTCGACATATCCGCCGGCCTCCTCATCTGGCGGACAGTCTGAATCAGAGTTTGGGCACGATGCCCCCGGCCGATTCAATCCGTCTGGATGATGCTCTAGCTTGACGAAGCTGACTCGAGAATTCTCCCGCAATGTATCGGTGGTCCTAGGTTCTGTACCCATAAACGGGATTCCCAAGTCTGGCGGGTCGTGATTCAAGCTCCTTGAAAGGAGTTGGCTCATGGCCCGTTTTGATTTGA
>NZ_RBIM01000007.1:215500-278351 GCF_003634045.1 Maricaulis maris | reverse complement strand
ACCCGATAACCGAAGGACAATCAAATCGCCGCCCCGGCCAAGGAGGGCGGTGTTTAAGCCGCCCCAAGTTTGAAGTCAATCACGTTCTTCAGGGTTTCTGCAGCGCGTCGTGACCAGCGTTGTTTTCCGAGGAAATCATCGCCGGCGCCGGACATGAAAAGCGCCTATGAAAAGCCTGAAGGGCGATTGCCCTCCCCTCGTCGCCGGCGCCCCGTTTCCGTGGCCCCCGCTGCGAGGAGGGCGATGTTTATGGCCCGGGCATTTTGAAGTCAATCGAGGAATGCGCGTGTTTGTGCATCCCGGCGCAGTCACCAACCGGAACGGCTTTGCCACAACGGAATATCAACTGTGAAACGCCCCCCTGCGCCGCGATGCTTCGCCGCGACGGGCACCATTGGGCCGCGCCTGCTCGTCCCTGGCGTCGACGGTGTGAGGAATCAGGCTGCCTGGTGTTCCTCCCGCGGCCGGACCTGGGTTCGCTGCATGAGATCGGCAAGCCCGTCGCGATATTTGCGGCCAACCCGGACCTGGGTCCCATTTGTCAGCTGTACCGCATACAGGCCATGGCGATCCCGCAGGGCGGCCGAGATTTCATCGACATTGACGATCGCAGACCGGTGCAGCCGCAGGAACCGGGTCGGGTCAAGCCGTGCCTCAAGCTCTTTCATGGTCGTACGTTCGAGCAGTTTTCGGGTCCGCAGGTGAAAATAGACATAACCCCGCGCCGCCTCCAGCCAGACAATTTCCGACTGGCTGATCCGAACCCGGGCGCCATGCCCCGATATCCAGAAGTCTCGACCGCATCCGGCGGGATCGCCGGCGCCGGATTTCTGGCGCAGGTCACAAAGCGCTTCCTCGAGAAGTTCGGCACGGACCTGGGCCTGACGGTCCTGAACGAGCTGACGCAGGCGATCAATGGTCACCGCGAGTCGGCCCGTCTCGATCGGTCGCAGCAGGAAATCACTCGCGCCGCGGTCGAAAGCGTCGATGGC
Source organism: Maricaulis maris (assembly GCF_003634045.1). GTDB lineage: Bacteria > Pseudomonadota > Alphaproteobacteria > Caulobacterales > Maricaulaceae > Maricaulis > Maricaulis maris. The sequence continues at coordinate 277,359 of NZ_RBIM01000007.1, read as the reverse complement.
ACGATCCGGATAATCGCTCATCATGACGACCACTGGCGCCCGGCTTCCCAGATCACGCAGCGCCGCCAGCGCGGCGTCGAGCCGCGGGTGATCGGCGTCAAGAAAGAGAACGTCCGCGTCCCGGGAACCGCAAACAGGCGGAAGCGCCTCGACGGAGGCCGTCGCGACAGCAACACGAATGGCGGTATGCCGCTGGACGGCCTGCACAAGATGCGCTCGTGCAAGGGGCCGGCTTTCCAGGACAACGCACCGCATTACATTTTCTCCATCAATAAAATCAACTGCTTACATGATATCCGCGGTCAAGCTGATGGAGGAAGAGGCGGAGCGGCCAAGAATGACAAACCACCCCGGTTTCTGGGGCGAATGACGCAGTTTCGTGTTTATCACAGGCCCCGCCGGGCCGAACCGGGCAGTTTCTGACATGAATGCCGGGGGTCGTTCATCGACAAACACCCGCGATTGGGCCGCAAATCCGCAATTGGTCGCGTTCTGCCGCCGCTCGTTGAATTCCGCTCGCCGCTGCCGCCCGACCGTGGTCACGTTGCGGTGCGTGTCACTCGGTGTCTTGGATCCCGGATACGCTTGGGCAGTCACGAGCCCTTATCCCTCCTTGTTGCGTGCGGCGTTCCGATGTTCGTCGCACGCAACTTTTTCACCCAACGCGCCGCTGCGACATGTCGAGACTGTAACGCGCCGGAAAATCTGACCGCAGTCCGGAGACGGTATCGGTAGTGTCTGTGAGGGACGTATGATCCAATCGTGGTGGCAAGCTTGTGAGGCACTTCCGCTGAAACGGTGGGTGCGAATCCTGTTTGCGACCACCGCCGCCTGGATCGGCCTGCTCGTCGTGTTCACGCTTGCCCAATCGCTCGACATGTCCCGCCTCGGGATTGCGCACACGATCGTGGAAATCGTGCAGGGGCAATCGGTCATCATGATTCCCTGGCTCGGAATCTTCCCGGCGGTCGCCATCACACGGGCGCGCCAAGCCCTGCTCGCGACACCGACCCTGATCGCCTTGAGCGAACTGGTGATGCTCGGTGTCGCCGCGATTTTTCTGGTCTACCTGCACATCGTCTTCGTCTACGCGCCCTTCCTGGATGCGCCGCCGGCGCAAATTCTTGACCAGATCCCCCTGATCAACTGGGTCTGGGACCCGGTCATGATCGCACTGACCGCACTTCTGGGCGATGTTTATGCTGGATCCGTCCGGCGCCAAGCCAGCCAGACCGAGCCGGCAGCCGATCACATCATCCTGCGCAGTGGCAGCCAGGAGGACATTCTTGATATGGCCGACATCATCGCCGTCAGTGCACAAGGCAATTATGTCGCCCTCATTTCGCATGATCGTGAATGGTTGCACCGCGCGACGCTCGCCGAACTCGTCGTGCAACTCACCCGGCTGGGCTTCATCCATATCCACCGGTCTCATCTGGTGCGTAGTAGCGAGATTGCATCCTGTGCCCGAGAGCGCGGCCGCGTCGTCCGCCTCACCCTCCGGTCAGGTCAGGGCTTCCCGGTGAGCGCTCGCGGCGCCGAACTCTTGCAGGCCCATCTGGCAAACACGGCGTCATCGCGACTGGCCCTGCCCTCCCAGGGCTGACAAGCACGCAGTCCGGCCCGGACTTTATCCGATCCGCCAAACCGCTGCCTGTCCGCAATCTGACCTCCCCGACAGATTGGCTGCTCCGCCATCGCCAAGGCCCCACGGGTTCAACCCTGGTCGCGATACAGCCGCCGCCCGTGCACCGGATTCCACTTTTGACCCGATTTTCCCGTCGTTCGTCGACGTCACGCCCGTTTGTTACGCCCTGCCGCGGCTCGCAACATTGGCCTGTCAGTGTGTTCAACCCATTCCGCTCTATCCGTCCCATGCGCCGTCCTGCGGCGTTGCCCGGCCCGCCGGTCCCCGAGGGGGCCTGCCGCCGGGCCAACTCAAATGGCTCGGCCACAGGCCGGGCCGTCACTCCTGAGGGGATAAAATGAGAGACGAAGACTTCAAGTCGCGAATTCTGCGATCGACCGTCCTGGCCGGCTTTGCCGCGGCCGGTTTGATGGTGTCACCTGCCCTTGCGCAGCAACCGGCGAGCGTGTCCTCGCCCGAGCAAGAAGCCGACGAAGATGAGGACCGCATCGTCGTGACCGGTTCGCGCGTTCGCCGCAACAGTTTCACCTCGACCTCGCCGCTGCAGGTGATCGACGAAGACACGATCCAGGAAGCCGGCCTGATCGATGTCGGTGAAATCCTGCGCTCGACCACGGTTGTCCAGGGCGCCCAGCTTGACTTGCAGACCAACGCCCAATTTGTCGGCAATGCCGGCCCGGGCGGGCAGGCCGTTTCCTTGCGCGGCCTTGCCGCCGACCGGACGCTTGTGCTGATCAATGGCCGCCGTTTCGCACCAGCCGGTGTGGAGGGCGCGCCGTCCTTCCCGGACGTCTCGCTGATACCCTCCTCCTTGATCCAGCGCGTCGACATCCTGCTGGACGGAGCTTCGTCGGTGTATGGGTCGGATGCGGTCGCCGGCGTGACCAATATCATTCTGCGCACCGAGTTCGACGGCCTCCAGGTCGAGGCCTTCACAACCATTCCCGAAGACAGCGGTGGCTCACAGTCGAGTGCGAACTTCCTGGTCGGCGGCAGCGAAGGTCGTGCCAATTTCGTATTCGCAGCGGAACTTGTCCGCAGTGAAGAGCTGACTGGCACCCAGCGCGACTGGATGGCTCGCGATGGCGGTCAATACTGTTCGTTTGACATCGTCGATAATGGTGACGGCACAACGACGGAGACCTGCGGCACGGCGCATGCCTTCCAATCCGGTTTGGGCATCCTGCTGCCGAGCTTCACCTTGTTCTACGGCGCCCCCGGCACCTCAGCCACCGATTCCGACCTCGGTGTTGCCGGCTTCGTCGACGGCCGTGGCCCCAATGCTGGCGGCTTCTCGGACCAGGCCCTGAACAATTCGCGCGTGGTCAACGCCTATGAGTCACCGGAGTTCGAGCGTTCGGTCTTTTTCCTGACGGCCACGTATGATCTCGATGACTGGCTGCCGGGCACAAACTTCTTCACCGAAACCTCCTTCTCCAATCGCCAGACCTACTTCAATGGTGGCCCGGCCCAGTTCACGGTCGATTTCAACGCGGACAACCCGTTCAACCCGTTCGGTGCTCCCGGTTCCATCCTGTTGATGGCTCCTTGGGACAACGAAGCGGTTGTCGAGCTTGAGCAATGGCGGACCTATAACGGTCTGCAAGGCGATCTCGGCTTCATGGGCGCACCAGGCTGGGACTATGAAGTCTTCGCCGGTTACACGCGGTCGATGGGCTATTCGTCGCGAACCGTAACGCTTGAGGAAAATCTCAACCTGTCGGCCTCGGCAACGGCGGACCCGACCAGCGGCCTGCCGGTTTGCGGCGTACCGACGCCAGGTGGCTTCTTCCAGTCACGAACACCGGAGACCTGCGTCCCGATCAACTTCTGGTCGGAAAGCCTTTATGGCGCCGATGCCAGCTTTGCCGAAGGCCAGGCCGGGATCGACTGGCTGCGTGGCCAACGCGAAATCACCACCTTTGTCGATGAACGCATTCTCGGTGGCTTCGTCACCGGTCCGGTGTTCGACTTGCTCGATGGCGAAGTCTCGGTGGTGCTTGGATCGGAATGGCGTGAACAATCCCTGGATTCTCGATCCGGTGAAGTTGCCGAACGCGGTCTTGGGTTGAACTTCTTCAAGGACCGTTCTTCGGCAGGCTCTGTTGAGCTGTTTGAGGTGTACGGCGAAGTCGTTGCCCCGATCATCCAGGACCGCCCGTTCGCACGGGAAATCACGTTTGAAGCGGCAGCCCGCTTGGTTGACCACGAGTTCTACGGACAAAACTCCACCTGGAGTGCCCGCGCACGCTGGGTCCCGGTCGACTTCCTCACCCTGCGCGGGACGATGGGCACCTCCTTCCGGGCGCCGAACCTGCGGGAACTCTTCCTGGGCGGGCAGTCGGGCTTCATCGGCTTCGTCAATGACCCTTGCGGCGTTCCGGCAACGGCTGTCGGCACCGATCCGGTCACCGGCAATCCGATCTACGCCCCTGGCGCGGACAGCAATGGCGACGGTATCGGCGATCTCGACGGTCGCGCCCAGATCGTGCTGGACAATTGCGCGGCGGAAGGCGTCGATCCGTTCACACTCGGGGTTACCGGCACATCGGGCTTTGAGGCCTTCCGGTCCGGCAATCCAGGCCTCGACCCTGAAACGTCGGAAGCCATCTCGCTGGGCTTTGTGATCGAGCAGCCGTTCACGGACTTGTTCGATCTGACGCTGGGCGTGAACTACTATGAAATCGAGGTCTCCGACTCGATCCTGGTTCCGACCGCCGGCCAGATCCTGGCCAATTGCTATCGGTCCGCCAACTTCCCGAACGATCCGTTCTGTACCCGCCGCGTGCGTGACCCGAACACGCAATATCTCAACGAGGTGGATACGACGCCGTTCAACGTGTCGTCCAACACATCGGAAGGTCTGGACTATAACCTTCGCTTCAACATGGATTTCGAAGCGATGGGCCGGAACTTCACCTTCACGTCGGACACCGCCCTCACCCAGTCGACAGACATCACCACGACGATCACGCTGGCCGGCGTGACCAATGTCAACGAGGCGCTGAACACGCTGGGCAATCCGGAATGGCGCGGCACCTTCACCAACCGGCTCTTCACGTCGACGGATTGGGGTGACCTCACCTTCTTCCATCGCGCGCGCTGGATCGGAGAAGTGAATGTGACGGAAAACCCGAACTTCATCGGGGCCGGCACACCGGCACAGTTCGATGTTCCGTCGGCGCAATACCATGACATCTCGGTGTCACTGTCCCAGGAGAGCTGGCGCGTGACGATGGGTGTCCAGAACATCGCCAATGAAGACCCGCCCCAGATCGATGAAGACCTCGGTACGATGGGTGTCGGACTGGGCAATCTGACGACGCGCAATGTGCCGTCGGGCGGTGGCTATGACCAGATCGGTCGCCGCTTCTTCATCAACGTGTCGAAGCGCTTCTAGGGCGCACTCGACATGTGAGGGGGACGGCCCGCGTCGGCGACGCGGGCCGTTTTCATGTGCGGTAAGGATCAGCCTGCAGAGCAAACAGGTTCGCATAGGCGCCGCCCTGCCCGATCAATGTTTCATGATCACCGACCTCGGCTACACACCCCTGATCAAGCAGGATGATGAGATCGGCCGTGCGCAGATTGGACAGGCGGTGACTGATCAGGATCAGCGAGCGACCAGGCGCGAGCGGTCGTGCCATGAAAGCCGACTCCGCTTCCGCATCCAGTGCCGCCGTCGGCTCGTCCAGAATGAGAATGTCCGCCGCTTCGTTGGCATGAGCGCGGGCCATGGCAAGGCGCTGCCATTGGCCGCCGGACAGCTCCACGCCCTCGGCAAAGCGCTTCGACAGCCGGGTCTCGACACCATTTTCCAGCTCGTCGACCAGCTCGCGCGCCAGCCCCGCCGCAAGGGCGCGATCCATCGCGTCGGGTGACAATGTCGCCAGGCCGATCCCGGATTCAACATTGTCGCGCACCGATAGCTTGTAGTTCACATGCGGTTGAAACATGACGCCGATCCGGCGCGACAGCGCCGCGGGGTCCCATTCGGCCAGATCAAGACCGTCCAGCAGGACCCGGCCTGTATCAGGGCGATAGAGGCCGGCAGCCAACTTGACCAAAGTCGTCTTGCCTGACCCGTTGACGCCGACAAGGCCGAGCCGGGTCCCTGGTGCGAGCTGAAAGCTCACCCTGTCGAGCGCGCGCGTACTGGCACCCGGATAGGCAAAGCTGACATTCTCGAAACGCAAGCCGTCGCCGGGCGTCGGACCTTCAGTGGCCAGACCGGCCGTGCGGCCCTCGTCCAGATCAAGCAGGGCAAACAGCCGGGTGACATAGAGAAGATCCTCATGACTGCCGGTAAAGGCTGCCAGCAGTGCATTGACCGCGTTCTGGCCCTGTTTGAGCAGGCCGATCAGCATGGTCATGTCGCCAAGGCTGAAGCGACCGGCGATCGTGGCGACCACGATCCACAGCTTGCCACCGAGAAAGATCGCCGACCCGCCAATACCCAGCAGGGATCCGATAACCGCCTGACGCCCCTGAAGGCGCCGGTCGCCATCATGCATGTCATTGAACAGGTCGGAGAAGCGACCGAGCAAAGGGTCGCCGAGCCCGTAATGCAGTCTTTCGCGCGCTGCGGCCTCGTTGGTCACGAGGCTTTCCAGGTAGTTGCGTTCACGCATTTGCGGCGAGCGGGCGGTGTAGAACCGATAGGCATCGCCCGAAAAGCGCAGATTGCCGAGAAACGCCGGCAAGCCTCCGACCAACATCAAAAGGATGAGCCAAGGCGCGCTAGCGGCGAGAAGCGCAATGATCGAGATCAGCGTGACGCCGGCCTGCAGACTGTCAAAACCGCGGACGATCAGCCCGTAAGGCCGCGCCGCCGCAAATTGTTTGGCGTGGATGAGCATTTCCTGGACACGCGGATGCTCGATCTGGGCAAGGGCAAAGCGATTGGCCTTGTCGAGGATGAGGCGCGCCACGGCAAAGCCGAGTTCAGCGTGAAGGCGGGCCTTCTGGAAAACCAGCCCCCGCCGCACCACCAAGAGGACAGCGAGCAGACCGGCCTCGACCACCACCCAGCGAAGCGCTGCATTGCGGTCAGCCTCCAGCCCGGAGCCGATCGCCGCCACCACACCGTCGATCAGCAATTTGGAAACGTAAAGCGCGGCCGGTGGCAGCAAGGCTGCCACGACCGTCAAGACAGAGATGCCCAGTGTCAGGCCAGGGCGCGTCTTGGCGATGATGGCCAAGGTCCGACCGGCGGCCGAAAGCCGGTCCCGCAGGGGCGGGACCGGTTCGCTCACACTGTCCGGGTCAGGGTCGGACATGAAGGATCAGGCGACCCGGGCCTTCTGGGCTTCGGCTTCTTCAGCGATACGACGCGACAACACAGCCCCTTTGTGCGGGAAAGCCTCGGCCGGCACCGGACGGTCAAGGAACGGCGCCAGCTTCTCAAACCCTTCACCGGAACAGATGTCGATGATCAGCAGGTCCTCGGGACGGTCCTTGAAGAAAGCCATCACATCGCGCACATGCTGGTCATAGACCCAGGAGAAACGGTCCGGGCAAAAATTGTAACAACCATAAACCGCTGCGCGCAGGAATTGGCGCATCCGCAGATGCACTTCCTCGTCGGGGTCCTCGACATCCTTGAAGGCCGGGCGATTGTAGTAGTGTCGAGACACCGACCCCAGCCAGCTCTCCTTGTCGCGCACGGTCAACACGAATTTCGAGCCGGGATACTGCTTGTCCAGCTGCTGATAGATCGGAATGGTCGTGATATCGGTCAAACCATCGAAATAGCGCAGCAGGGTCAGGTCGTACTGGGCGTTGGCGATCTCGATATAGGTATCTTCATCGATCGGGTAATGGCTGCAGTCAAAGCCGAGCATCTGCAGGCCGGATGTCAGGCTGCGGGTGCCGGTGCGCGACAGACCAAGGCCGAAGACTTTCGGTTTGTCGGCTTTCTGACCATAGGCGACCCGGTCGGCATTTGCGGTCAGCCAAGCGTCGAGATCGGCACGCGTAAACGGCGTTTCGGCCGTCAGGCCGAGCTTGGCCAACTCGGCCTCGGCATGATCCGGCAGCGCTGCGATAAAGGCGTGAACCTCGTCCGGCGTGGCTGTCGTGGGCACCATGCGACGGGCATAGTCGACCGCGTAGCGCGCCATCGTCAGGTCGCAGAAGTCACCCTCGGTCGTGACCCATTTTTTCATCGACCGTGTCAGTCGTTGCCGCTGCACCTTCACCCGGCTGCGCAGCTCACGCAGCGCGTATTTCATGAAGATGTGGCGGTAGGACTGGAAGTGATCGTGCAGAATGTCGAAATTGCGGAACTGCTTGGCCGAACCCATTGGCTTCATGGCCAGGTTACGCAGGCGTGATTCCGGTCGCAGCACGTATTTGAGGTCATCCTTGGGGATGTCGACAGCAGCCATGGCCCGCACCAGATCGATGCGCGTGATATGGACGCCGCAATGCAGCCGCCCGCGGAACCGATCCGACACATAGGCGTCGACATAGGGCGCGTCGCAGCTGTCGATGAAAGGCCGGATGTTCTCCAGGATCAGACAATCCGCATCGACATAAACGACATAGTCGCAATCATGCTCGATGCGCAGCATTTGCGCGACGCACTCGGTAAAAGGCCGGACATCGTCGATGATGTGGACATTGTCCGGCTGGATGTTCTCGATCGCCAGCTCGAGCGCCACGTCACGCGTGCGCTCGTCAATCTGACGAAAAACCAGATCAACTTTCGCCATTGTCATTCCCCCCACTGGAACGGCGCATTGGCCGTCGCAGCCATCTGCTCGAACAGGGCGAGATGTTCGTGCTTCATTTCTGTCTTCCAGCGCAGATCAAGCTCGATTCCACCGGAATGGTTTTCATAATAGTCGCGGGTCCGTGAACCCAGGCTGACAAAGGCCTCGTCCGGATCGTCAAAACGCGAGCGCGCAGCGATGAACTGGGTTCCACTATTACCGCCTAACACATGATGGTCGACGGCGCTGAAATCCGCCATTGCCGACTGGTAGTCCAGGCCGATCAAGTGACAGAGTGCGTGAATGGTGGCGGCACTGTTGCCCGCCAGATCTTCATAGCGAATGCGCATTTTCGGGCCATCGAACGCTTCGAACAGCGCCTGTGCGGTGGCCATCTTGTCGACCCAGGCCTGAATTTGCTCGCCGGGATCGCGATCAGGGTATTTGCGCAGCCGTGAATTGACCACGGCCCGCCCGTCGCGACTCAACAAAAGCAGGACAGGCCGACCTCCACCGCTGCGAACCTCCGCCGCCCGGTCCTCGATCCAGCCTTCATCCTTGGTCGAATCAATGATGACAGACTTGCCGACATGCGCCGCGACCTGGGCATAAAGCGGCGAGCAACCATCCCATTCAAACCCGGCCCAGACCGGACAGTCCTCACCGCAGATCTTGCAGACGCGCTTGCGCAGCGGCTTCTTCTCGTCGCCGAGATAACGGGCCTTGCCGCCCTCACCCATGTAGAAAGCATCGGTATGACTGCCGAGGATCATGCCCAGCAGTGTCGAACCGGAATGACCGGCTCCACATATCATGACGGCCGACAGCCGTGATCGGTCTTGCATCCGCTCGCGATGCCTCTAATGGTCCCCACAATACTTCTTCGTGATTGTGTTGCGAGAGACAAGCGAAAAAACGATGACGGCCTGCGCAAGCTGGAGACCTGCGATCCGGCTTGGCAACCTGGTGTCATCGTGCCGCATGTTGGTGCAGTCTTGCTGCGCTATAACCGGGTTTCGAACCGCAAATGGGGAATTGAACATGACACGCGCCCTTCTTTCGCTCCTGCCTGTTATCGCCCTTGCGGCCTGCGACGGCGGCAGCGACACGCGGTCGGCCGCTGGCGATGCATCGTCACCTGCCACCAGCAGCACGGCTGATGGCACTTCGCCTACAGCGAGCCGCGACACCGCCGCCATTCTCGCCGAGTTGGGCGGCGACTATGTCAATGCAGACCTGACCAATGGCGCGCGCCAGTTCCGCCGTTGCCAGTCTTGCCACACGCTCAGCGATGGTGGGCGCCACACGGTCGGCCCCAATCTGCACGGGATTATCGGAGCCCCTGCCGCAGGCGCGGACCGCTTCAGCTATTCGAGCCAGCTCGCCGAAGCCGGTCTGGTCTGGGACCTCGACACACTCGATGCCTGGATCGCCAACCCCCGCGCGCTCGTTCCGGGTAACCGGATGAGCTTTGTCGGCCTGCGTGACGCCGATGATCGCCGGGATGTCATTGCCCATATCGCCGTCGAAACCGCAGGCGACTAGGATCAAAACCTCCGCCACACCGACAGAAACAAGGCCTGCTGGTTGATTGCATTGCGGCCGGTGGGCGTGAACGATGCACCGATCTGGATCGTCTGCGCGCCGAGCTCGCGACTGACAGACAGCTGCAGCTTGTGCTGATCAAAGGCGCGCGTGCCGGGCCGATCCGTTTCAACACTCCAGACCGAGAAGCTCTGGGCCAGCACCTGCCAACGATCAGTCACACGCCAGCCGGCGGTCAGATCGAGCCGTGCTTCGTCCAGATATTCCCCGTCACGCCATCGCCAGGCGGTCTGGGCCTCGACAAAGCCGTGACGCCCCAGGCCTTGTCCGAGGAGCGCACGCAGTTCCGCAGCCATTTCGCCGGATCCAAAAGCCTGATTGGCGACATTCTCGCCCTGGCCGGGGATCAGGGCCGTCGCTTGCAACGACGCAACAGTCGCATCGCGACGCCAGACCTGGCGCCGCCAACCGATTTCACTGGCTGCCAGGCCCCGCGCCTCGTCATAGGATTGCCCACGCGAGCGCCGCACATCCTGCCAGGCGATCCGGACAACCATCGTATCACGTCCGCTAAGCCCGTATTCGAGATAAGTGGCCGTCTCGTCCTTGTGAAAATAGCCGTCATCCGAGCGTCGACGATCACCGTCGAACCTCGTGTCGGCGCGATCCACCAGAGTAGTCATGATGATAACGCCCTCGCCCTGCGGCTGGGGCCAGGCACCCGCGTCGGCCGGCGCATCCAGGGCGAGCCCTGATGCACCGGCCAAACAGGCGATTGCGGTCAGACTTCGAAGCCGGGGCTTTCGCGGCGAACGCGATCCATGATCGCGGCCCAGGCTATCTCCTTGAAGAAGTCGTTGGACGCGATCTCCGAAGATTGCCCGAAGACGCGGTCCTGCATCTTCTCGTCCCATTCAATCAGCTCTCCACCCGCCTGGGCCATGACCTGGATCTTGCAGGCACGCTCCAGTAGATAGATGCGAATATACGCGCTAAACGGGTGATCGCCAACCGACAGCGTCCCATGGTTGCGCAAAATCATTAGGTTCTTCTCGCCGAGATCCGCCACAAGCCGCTCTTTTTCCTCGGACTCCAGGGCGATACCTTCATAGTCGTGATAGCTCACATCATTGAAGACATTCATCGCCAGCTGGGAAATCGGGCGAAGCCCGCCCTTCTGGGCCGCGACCGCAACGCCGGCATCGGAATGCAGATGCAGGGCCACGGCAACGTCATGCCGGGCCGCGTGGATCGCCGAATGAATGGTGAAACCGGCCGGATTGATTCCGTATCGCGATGGCGGCAAGACATTACCGTCGAGATCGATCTTCACAAGGTTCGACGCAGTCACATCCTCATAAAGCAGGCCGAACGGGTTGAGCAGAAAATGCTCATCCGGTCCGGGTATCCGCATCGAGATATGGGTGAAAAAGAGGTCATCCCACCCGTGCATCCGCACAAGGCGGTAAAGGGCGGCAAGGTCACAGCGCGCCTTCCACTCCTCGGCCGAAACCTGGTCCTTGACCGACATGCTTGTTTGATCGTCCATGATGTTCTCCCCATGGCTTGTATCGTTATCGCCAACAATGCGCAGGATCGGGCCTGCCGGCCCGCCCGTCAAATATCCCGCGCCAGTCTCACACCGGAAAACTGCCAGCGCGCCGCCGGCGGGAAGAAATTGCGGTAAGTCGCGCGCACATGCCAAGGCGCCGTCGCGCAGGATCCGCCGCGCAAGACATACTGCCCGCTCATGAATTTGCCATTGTATTCGCCAACCGCGCCGGCCGCCGGACGAAAGCGCGGATAGGCCGAGTAGGAAGACCGCGTCCACTCCCAAGCGTCACCGAACATCTGGCGCAGCCCGGTCACGCCGGACGGGTTGGACGGCGTGATGCCGGGATGGGCGGAAACACCAGGCTGCGCATATCGGCCATCCGGTCCCCGTGCCCGCTGCGCAGCGTGTTCCCACTCGGCTTCGGTCGGCAAGCGCGCACCGCTCCACTCGGCGAAGGCGCTGGCTTCGTAATAGCTGAGATGGATCACCGGCGCGTCCAGGTCGAGCGGGTGCAGCCCGTGCAGCGTGAATTCCTGCCAGCCGGCATCGCCCTGCCGCCAATACAAGGGCGCTGACCACGCCTCATCCTGCAAACGCGCCCAACCATCCGACAACCATAGCGACGGGGTCGCGTAGCCGCCATCGGCGATGAAGTCTGCATAGTCCCGATTGGTCGCCAGACGGTCGGCCAAGGCGAAGGGGACAAGGATCACCTGATGCCGAGGCCCCTCATTGTCGAAATGAAAGCCGACGCCATCGACGCCGATATCAACCGTGCCGCCAGCAAATTCGACCCAACCCGGCTCGGCAATCGGCGCGGGCTCGGTGCGGCGCGCCGGCGGAAAGGCCACGGGGGAAAACGGATGGCGTGACAGCACATGCTTGATATCAGTGAGGATGAGCTCCTGATGCTGCTCCTCATGCGCGACCCCGAGTTCAATCAGCGGCGCAAGTCGTGCATTTTTATCGCCGTGGTCAACGGTCAGTAAACGCGCCATCGCGTCATCGACATGATCACGATAGGCCATCACGTCGGCCAAGCGCGGGCGACTGAGAAAGCCACGTTCGGCCCGGGCGTGGCGATCACCAATCCCGTCATAGTAGGAATTGAACAGGTAGTTGAATTCAGGGGAAAATTCCTGATATCTGGCGAGATACTGCCGAAGCACGAACGTCTCCCAGAACCAGGTGGTGTGGGCCAGGTGCCATTTGGTCGGACTGACATCCGCCATGGTCTGGACCAGCATGTCCTCCTCGCTCAAGCCGACGACCAGGGATTGCGTCTGCTGCCGCACGTTCGAATAGCGTGTGAGCAATGACGCCGGCCGGATGTCATCCATGGCTGAAACCCCTCTCGTCACCGCCCGAATTAAGAAGTTTTCAAGGCGTTCCTGTCATCGATAACCGTCAATGTAACGGTTCGCAAATCAAGACCCATGGCCGCAAAACCAGCCGACGCGCTCCATCTTCTCGCGACTGTACGCGACCCCGACAAACGCCAGCAGCTTGCGCTGAGCGTAACGGAGATGTGTGTCGCGCAGCCCTTGTCGGCATCGGCCGAACCAGTCGCCGGCGACCTGCTCATTACACTGTCGACCAAGTCGGACCTCGACACCAAGATGGCAATGGCCAAAAAGCTGGCCGGTTGCGATTGGGCACCGCATTCAGCGATCCGGCACTTCGCCTTCGACCAGATCGAAATTTCCGCGATCATCATCGAAAAGAGCGATCAGTTGACGCAGAAAGACATGATCGAACTCGCGGAAACCGGCTCGATCGATCACCGGCGCCACCTCGCCATGCGTGCCAATCTCTGCCTGCCCGTGACCGATCGCCTTGCCAAGCCGGGCGAACCGATTGTGTTGCGCGCGCTGGCCAATAACGACACCGCGGAAATCTCCGAGAACACGCTGGAGGTCTGCCTCCACGTGGCGCGCGAGCATCCCAAGCTGCGTGAGGCGCTGGCCCGCCGCCACGACCTGTCGACTGACTACGCCACCCAACTCTGCATCATGTTGCCGGAAAACTGGCGCGAGGAACTCTACCGCCGGTTTGGCCTCGACAAGGCAAAAGTCGAGAGCCTTGCTGTTGACGCTGCACTCGGCGCGACACCGGAAGATGTCGACAAGGAGGCCGCCCGCGAAGTCCAGGATGCAAAATCCGCCGGCAAGCTGAGCGGCCGTTTCGCGATGGACGCGCTCAAGGCCGGCAAGGAAGCAGTGTTTGATCACGCGATCGCCGCCCTGTGCGACATCAAGGCGTCGCAATGGCGCATCGCATTGGCGATGAGCGGTGTCCGCGCCGCCGCCATGGCTTGCCAGGCGGCCCAGCTGGACCGCACCGCCTATCCGATCATCCACAAGACGTTGCAGCGTTCTGGCCGCATCCACCAGGCGTTGGAAGGCGATGCCATGGCGGCAGCGGCGAATGTCTTCCGCATGTACGGTCCGGAAAAAGCGGCGAAGGTCTTGCGCCAAATGGGCACGAGGGCTTGAATAAGAACCTGTTTCATCAGGTTTTCCTTCGAGCACGCCCATCACCGCTTCTCTCGCCTTCCTCGCCAGCCCCCGACCTGAGGCCAAGGCCGCCAAGTCGCGCCTTGAAAACCTCTATGGCCATGTGCCCATCGAAGAGGCGGATGTCATCGTCGCCCTGGGTGGCGACGGGTTGATGCTTGACGCTCTGCACATGTCGATTCGCACCGGCGCGCGGGTTTATGGCATGAATTTCGGATCGGTCGGCTTCCTGATGAACGAGTTTCGCGAGGACGGGCTGCCGCAACGGATTGCCGAAGCCGAGCGCGCGCGTATCCATCCGCTGCGTGCCTTCGGGGAAGACATCCACTGCAAACCCTTCGAGGCCCTCGCTATCAACGAGGTCTCGCTGCTGCGCGAAACCCGGCAAACGGCCAAGATCAAGATCACAATCGACGGCAAGAGCCGGATGTCCGAGTTGCAGGCCGACGGCATCCTGGTCGCGACGCCGGCCGGGTCGACGGCGTATAACCTCTCTGCCCACGGGCCGATCCTGCCATTGACCTCAACCGTGCTGGCCCTGACCCCGATCAGCGCCTTCCGGCCACGGCGATGGCGCGGGGCGCTCCTGCCGCGCAATGTCCGGGTTGGCTTCGAGATCGTCGAACCATCCCTGCGGCCGGTATCTGCGGTGGCCGACAATCAGGAATTCCGTGAAGTGGCCCGCGTTGATGTGGTAGAAGCCCATGATGTGACGCTGACCATGCTGTTTGATCCCGGCCGTGATCTCGCCGAACGCATCCTGGTCGAGCAGTTCGAAAACTGAACGGATTTAGGCTGGCGTTAAGCAAGCCGCGCTAGTCTGACCGTACGATTTGATCGAGCGGACCCGGGCCCACGATGACAGACTTCGCGCTGGACACGACCTTATCCCGTCTCACCATCCTTCTGGTGGACGACAGCGCCGCGCTGCGCGGGGCACTGCGGGTTTCGTTGCAGGCCTTCGGTTGCAACCGGGTGATCGAGGCCGACACGGTCGAGCGGGCCCTTGATGTCCTGCGGGCCAAGCCGGTCGACCTTCTGATCACCGACTGGAAGATGAAGCCACGCGACGGACTCGATCTCGTACGGACGCTACGCGACCGGCGCCACAGCCCGGCCCCGCACCTGCCGGTGATCATGTTGTCGGCCTACAGCGCCGAGGAACGCATCCGTCAGGCCCGCCAGACCGGCGTCGATGCCTTCCTGACCAAACCCTTTACCGCGGCCAACCTCGCCCAGACCCTGCGCGAGACCCTCGGGTCAACATCACAACACCGGGCCGGCGCTCCTGACGCTTCGCTCGCGACTGCCAGCTAAGAGGACGTCTCATGGCCAATAACAAGGATGTGGAGGTCATCTCCGCCCCGAACATGTTGCAGATCAAAGTTGGTGGGCCCATCAGCCAGGGCGATCTGCACATGATCCAGAAGGCCGAGGAAGCGCTCAAGGATTTGCGCACTGATTTCGGCCAATGGCTGGAAGAAGAAGTCGTGAAACTCGAAGCGGCAGCCAAGATCGTTCGCGAGAAAGGCCTCGAGGGCAGCGAGGGCGAAGACCTCTTCGTGCGCGCCCACGACCTGCGCGGCCTTGGCGCGACCTATGAATTCCCGATCATCACCCGCTTGGCCAAATCGCTGACCAAGATGATCGACATGCCGGAGAAGCGCGCCAAGGCACCGACCGCCCTCGCCCTGGCACATGTCGGTGCGATCCGCGCGGCCCTGTCGCAGAATATCCGCGACGACAATGATCCGGTCGCGGCGGCCCTCGCCGGCGAACTGGAGGCTCAAACAACGGCCTTCGCGGAGCCATGGAAGGACGACTGATTCCTAGCCATCCATACTCGCAAGAACAAAAAAAGCCGGCGTCAAACGCCGGCTTTTTTTTCTATCCCGATGACGGCGGGTTTGCCTAGCCGGCAAGCTTGATGCTTTCCGCGTCCTCGTCGAATCGGCTGAGAACATAGTCCAGATCCTCTTCCGGAATGCCCTGAAACCGGGTGATGGCGCGTTCCGCCAGCACGCGCCGGAACTGGGCGCGACCGATCTCGTCCTGCGGGACTTCCATGCCGTGATAGACGTCCAATGCCGCGCGTACGGCCGGATAAAGCCGCGACGGCATGCCGGTGCGGTCATACACGGCGCGCAAGCCCAGCGGCCCGGCATCATGCACCAGCAACCAGGCCCGCGAATGGGTAACCCCGGCCAATTCAGCGAACGCGTGCTCGACAAAGGCGATATGGCCGCGCAACAGGGCGCGCAGGATGAGCGATGGCGTCAGCCGGCTGTTCAACCGCAATTGCTGGACGAAATGCTTGGGGTCGTGCGCCAGTCCGGCCTGGTCAACAAGATCCAGCGTGGCCCGCTCGCGGGCGCCTTCAGACAGCTCCACAGCGAGTTGCGGCGGCAGGGCATGCGCTTTCACGAGCCTGTTGAGAGCGACATCGCTGACATGGGCGATCAGGCGTTCGGTGACGCTGAGCGGCAATTGCGAGCGCGCCACAAATGCGTCCATCACGCCGCTGCTCTCGCAGAACTCGGCAAAGGCACGCTGATAGGCCGCGTCATCAAACTCGGCTCCATCATTGGCGGCCGCAATTGACACCGCGTCCTCGTCCCGGCTGTCGAGAATTTCGTGAACAACGATCGGCGCGACCCGCTCACGTTGCGCAATCGCACAGCGCTTGGCCGTGTCAGCGGTTTCAAGCACCGACAACAGGTCGTCATCCGTCAGGACCGGCGAGGATTGCAGAACCGGTGTCGCGACACTGTCGACATCCGCAGCCAGCTTGCGGGCAATCTCGCGCGGCAGGTTGGGCGATTGACGCAGGGTTATCGCAAGCGCCCGTCGCACAAGCTCGGTCGCGTCACGCGCGATCATGTCGAGAATGTCACGGGCGGCGGTGCGTTCCGCTTCGGTCAGGGAGGCGGCGTCCATGCGGCGACAGATCTTGCGGGCCGCCATCGCCCGGCTCTCATCCGACTCACCCTTCACCAGGCGGCGAATATCGTCATTTGTCAGACGGTTACGAAGGGCAACGACACTCATCGGGCTTCCGTTTCAAGACAGGCGGATCAAAAGGGAAACTAGCCGCGACATGCTTAACGAAAGCTTGCCGATGCCGCTTCCCGGTTTACGAATTGCGCGTCCGGCCGCTGCGCGGCGCGTCAAGCGAGGCGAGAATTTCCACCAGCGCCGGCGACAACTCACCATTACCGACCTGGAGATTGCTCCGCATCGAGGCCACCGACTGGACCACTGGCGATGGCGCCACCATGCCGTCATTGATCGGCGTGGCCAGCATATTGCCAACTTCCTGGACGGCCGCAGCGGTCGCGACGCGTCGGGTATCCACGCGACCATGGCCACCGCCCTCATGGGTCAGCACGGCAAGCACTTCAGAGGTTGAGCGCGGACGACCGCCTTCGAAGAAGATCGGGCGATTGGCGCGAGCCGCTGCCGGGAACAGCGTATCGGCGCGCTGCTCGGGATCGGCGGCGGCTGCATTGATCAACTCGGCGGCACCGCCGGCACCAAGGAAGTGCGCGGCATAAAGCTCACCGCCCGAAGCGGGGCGACCGATGCGCGCCTCGATCACGGAGTTGTTCTCGGCCGCGAGCTCACCGGCCATGCGGGCCGACGCCACGGCATCAAAGCGCAGGTCAAGGATTTGCTGGCGTTGCGTCGGATCACTGACCGTGAACCGGCCATTGGCGTCCTGGCTGATGGCTTGGGCGGCCTCTTCATAGCCATGGTCGGCGCCGCGCCGCGCGAGCACGCCCAGCCACGTCTGCTCGATGAATTGGAACATGCCGGCGGCGCTGGAGGTGCGCGCCTGCGCCCGGACATCGAAATTGCTTTCACGGGCGGCTGTGTCGACCAGGAAATTGAAATCCGTGCCCGTCTCCTGCGCGGCCTGGCGAATGGCGCGCATGGTAAAGTCCTGGCTGTGGGTGTCGACGGGGCTGACCAATTTTCGTCTCCGCGGGCGTTGCTGCCGGATCGTGGCGACTCGCAAAGATCGAATCGCCCATGCAGACTCACGCAAACGTGGCTAACCCGGCGTTAACGACACCCGCCGACACGCTTGCAACAAACCCCGTACGCGCCAATAATATATGAGAGGGACGTCCGACCTGACACGAGGCCCGCAAACGGGTCTCCGACCCTGAAGGAGACGACGCATGACACGCCTGAACCCCGTTATCGCTGGCCTGACAGCATTGTCATGCCTGGCTATCACCAGCGCACCCGCATCTGCCGACCCGCCGCCAAGCGCTGTCGCCGGCGAAGCGGCACCGGCAGCCAGCGACGGCCCGATCCGGATCCGCAATGTGAACGGCTATGCCGTGCTCGACCGTCAGCACCTGGTGCTGCGCGCCGGTGCCAGCCGCCGCTACCTGGTCACGCTACAGCGTCGCTGCAGCGGGCTGAGGTCCGGCATGCATCTCGGTTTGAGCCTTGGTCGCTTCAGCACCATTCACAACCCCCGTTTCGAATACGTCGAAACCCGCGACGACCGCTGCTATTTCGACACGATCGAACAGGTCGAGAGCAATGACGAGGCCCGCACGCTGATCGCCGCCAGGGCGGACGCAGCGGCTGCGGCTGAGACAGCGGGATCGGGGACACGCTGACCTCTACCGGATCGTCGCCCCCGCGAATACCTTCCTCGCGGGGGCCGACGGTTCAGCCGGTCGAAGCAATTGAGTGGCCCGCGTCGCCGGCGCCGGTCTCGAGACGCGCCAGAATTGCATCGAGCACCTCCACCAATCGCGCGCACTTTTCAAGGTTCAGCGCGTCGAGATGCGGAGCGGCAAACCCGCCCTTGTCATTGTCGAGATACTGGCCCGTCGCCTGTCTGAACGTATCGTCCAGCGCCGCGCGTATCAGCGCGTCGACGCCGGTTTCGATATCATGGCCAGCGACGCCATAGGCCTCGCTCACCATTTTGGTTTTCAGGAAGGAACCGGGATTGACGGCGAGAATGCCCGGCCCACCCGGCCCGACGCGTCCGGCCAGCCAGCCGGACCACATGGTCAGGCCCAGCTTGCTCTGGGCATAGGCCTGTCCGTCGTCCAGATCGACTTGTCCGCTCACCGCCTTGAGATCGACCGGGGCCTGGGCGGCCGAACTGAGATTGATCACCCGCCCCTCGGCCGGCAACAGCGGCAGCAATGACAGCGTCAGCCGATAGGGTGCGATCATGTTGACGAAGAAGCGCAGATCGAGGCCGGCCCGGTTGCGCGTCTCGCCCGGCAGGCGGAAGACGCCGGCATTGTTGATGACGACATCCAGATCGCCGCCCCGTTCCGCCAGCACGGCCGCCAGGGCATCAACACCCTCGAGCTCGGCGAAGTCGGCCTGGAAGGTCTCAACCGCGCCGTCGCTGTTGACCTCCAGCAGTGCCTGTCGGGCGGCGTCCAGCTTGGCCCGACTTCGCCCATGGACAAGCACACGATGACCCTGGCCGACAAGGGCGCGGGCGGTTGCCAGGCCGAGGCCATCGGTCGCGCCGGTGATCAGTATGGTCTTCGACATGCCAGTCTCCAGCGCCGTGAATGCAGAGACGACAAATTACGGCTGTCAAATTCAGGGTAAATGCGTCATTTCTGGTTTCAGTTTTCGGTTATCGACGACAATCTGACTGTGAGGGTCCTGCCTGCCACGCCCCCGCCTCTGGAAGGAAATGATCATGGATACCGATGGCGTCCGCCTGTTTGTCCTTGCTGCAGACCTTCTCAACATCAGCGCCGCCGGCCGCCAGCTCGGCCTGGCCCCGGCCGTGGCCAGCGCCAGGCTGGCCAAGCTCGAGCGCAAGCTGGGCGCCGACCTGCTCCACCGCTCGACCCGCAAGGTCTCGCTGTCTCTGGAAGGTGCGGAATTCCTGCCCTTCGCGCGCGAAATCCTGGCCCAGGCAGACGCGGCAAACGCCGCACTCGGCAATACTCGGATGGATGTTTCCGGGACTTTGCGTTTCGCCGCCTCGAGCACATTCGTCCAGCTTCATATCGCACCCATCCTGCCGGAATTCCTCGACCGCCACCCCGGCCTCCACCTCGACCTGAAACTGTCGGACACACAGATGGACCTGATCGAGGGCGGCTATGACCTGGCGCTGCGCAATTATGCCATCGAGGACAGTTCCCTGCGGGCCCGCAAGCTGGCCGATGACCGGCGCATATTGTGCGCCTCGCCGAACTATCTGGCGCGGCACGGCACGCCTTCCACTGCCGCGGACCTGGCCGATCACCAGCTGATCGGCTTCTCCAACGGTCCGCCCCGCACCCTGTCAACGGCGGGAACCGGTGCGTCGGGGACATTCCCGCCCGCCGGCACCAGGCCGCGGATCATCTGTGACGACGGAGCCAGCATGCGCCTGGCTGCACAGGCCGGTGCGGGCATTGCGATGAGTTCGCTCTGGAGCCTGTACCGGGATTTGCAGGACGGCTTGCTGGTGCGGGTCCTGCCCGATCACGAGATTGATGACGGCTCGGCGATCTGGCTGGTCTATCCGAAATCCAATGTCCTGACCGCCAAGGTCCGCGTCTTCATCGATTTTCTTACCGAGAAAATCGGCCGCGCCCCGAGCTGGCAAGACCCATCAACGCCCGGACACGATATCTGATTATATCCAAAATCAAAATTCAGAAGCCCTGGTAAGACCAATTTTATTGATCTGAATAGGCATTATCTCGGGGGCTGCTCACCAACGGGCCAAGCCAATACCGGGAAATTCTGATGAAAGCCATGATCCTCAATTCCTACGGCAACGATGCCCCCTTCCTCGCCGCCGATCTGCCCCGCCCCGAGCCCAAGCCGGGCTATGTCCTGGTCCGCCTCGCGGCCACCAGCGTCAATACGGTCGACACGATGATCCGCCAGCTCGGCCAGGAGAACCTGCCGCTCGCGCCCGACCTGCCCGCTCTTCTCGGCATGGATTTCGCTGGCACGATCGACGCTGTCGGTGACGGCGTCGACGGTTTTGCCATTGGCGACGAGGTCTATGGCTGCGCTGGCGGCCTCGCCGACCTGCCCGGCGCGCTGGCCGAATACATGCTCGCTGACACCCGCCTGATCGCCCACAAGCCGAAACGTCTCTCCATGCGCGAAGCCGCCGCCCTGCCCCTGGTCGGCATCACCGCCATGGAAGGCCTGCAACGCGCCGGCACCCGGGCCGGTCAGAGCGTGCTGGTGCATGGCGGCACTGGCGGTGTCGGCCATCTCGCCGTCCAGATCGCCCGCCATCTCGGCGCGACGGTCTCGGCCACAGGCGGCGGCGATGCCCAGCTCGACATCATCCGGAGCTATGGCGCCACGGCGATCAATTACCGCACCGAGAGCGTGGCCGATTATGTCGCTACGCAGACCGGCGGCGCGGGTTTCGACGTGGTGTTCGACACGGTCGGCGGCGCCAACATGACCAACTCCTTCGAGGCCGCCGCCCTGAACGGCCAGGTCGCCTCGACCGTCTCCCTGCTCGAACTCGACCTCACCCCGGTGCATTTCAAGGGCCTGTCCCTGCATGTCGTCTTCATGCTCATCCCGATGCTGCATGATGTCGGACGCGAGACCCATGGCGCCATCCTCACCGAGCTGGCCCGCCTGGTCGATGCCGGCGCCGTCACCCCGCTGCTCGACGACACACGCTTCACCCTCGACCAGGTCGGCGACGCCCACGCCCGCCTGACCAGCGGCGACGCCATCGGCAAGGTCGTCATCGACATCGCGTGATCCGGCAGCGGATCCCGAAAACGAGAAAAGCCGTCCCTGTCGGGGGCGGCTTTTTCTTGTGCGGGGTGGGGCGAATCGTGGCGATGCGCGTAGATGGACACAATGCGAGCTAGGTGTAGTTTCTCGAGACGTTGTTCAGCAAGGTTCTAAGCCTTTTGGCTGGCGTCTGCCTGTCAAGAGCATAGTGTGGTCGGTTGGTGTTGTACCAGTCCAGGTATCGCTCAAGGTCCCGGTTTCGGCTGTCGGATGATCGGTAGGGGATGGCGTAGGCCCATTCTCGAAGCAGGGTCTGGATGAAGCGCTCAGCCTTGCCGTTGGTGGGCGGCGTGTAGGGCCGAGTGCGGATGTGGCGGATGCCCAGCCAGCGCAGGACTTTGGCGAAGAGGCGCGAGACATAGGGGCTGCCATTGTCGGTCATGACGCGCTCGACACGGATGCCGCGGGTTTTGAACCAACGCAGGGCGCGGACAAGGAAAGCGGTGGTCGTGCCGCGTTTCTGGTCGGCCAGGACCTCGACATAGGCCAGGCGTGTGGCGTCATCGATGGCGACATGGACGCAGTCCCAACCGGCGCCGGGATTGCGGTTGCCCTTGCGCCCGCCGGTCACCCGATGACCGGGTTTGTTGAAGCGGCCCAGTGACTTGATGTCCAGATGGATGAGCTCGCCCGGACGCTCGCGCTGATAGCGGATGACGGGCGGTCGTGGCTCCAGGACCCGACAGCCGCCCCAGTCCCATGGCCTTGAGCCAGCGCGCCACGGTAGACCGGGCGAGGCGCAGCCGGTCGGCGATCTCGGCGGCCGTCATGCGGTAATCGCGGCGAAGCCGGGCGCTCCTTTCCTCTGGTCGTGTCGCAACAACCAGTCTCAAGGCTTCAGCCCGGGTGAACAACCTTATGAAAACTCACAGTGAGCGCTCCCTGGCAGAGCGACTCTAGCCATCGTGAAACGACATAAACCTATACCTAGCGAGCCGCCCCACACGCTTAGCCCTACAATCTGGGTCGCAATGGCAAGTATGAGCGCGATGGACCCCGCTTACCCAAGTACCAATGGCGATCATCTGCCACGCTCACACACGGCTTCTCAATTTCGCCAATAAAAAGCCCCGCCGAAGCGGGGCCCTTCAGGTTTCGATTATGGATCAGGCTACATATCCCGAAGGATACAGGCCTCATTCACCATTTTGCGATAGAGGTCGAAATTAGCCTCCATGGCTATCTTCCAGCGGGTCGCTTCGTTACGGCTTGTTTCTGCGACATTCAGTTCTGCAGCGCGTTGGACGACGCGATCAACGCCAAGCCAATCCACACTTTCCGGGGGCAGCCCGACCGTTTCAAAAATGCGCTTAGCGGCTTCGCGCGAGGCAAACGCACGTTCATACGTTACGACCGCGATGTTCAACCCCGCCGCCAACCCGTCGGCTAGTTGACGCAGAGAGTTGTTCCAGCGCGTGAGCGCCTGAATTCCGTCGAGAGCAAACGCTTTATCATCCGGGTTGTCAAAGCGCGCCTGAAAGCTCTCGCTTACCGACAGCGGATTACGCAAGATAAACAGCACTTGGCACCCCGGAAAGGTACTTGTGATGTAATCGAGGTGGCGCGTCACGTATGGGTATTTATCGCCACGCAGAACTGTTTTGTCGTACCGGGCCTGATAGCGCTCACGCTCGAACTCTCTTGCACGTTTTCCGGCGTCGAAGTCGCGCGGGGCGAAGAACTCCTCGGCCGTGAAATGTGCCGGTGTCAACTCGTCCCTCCCCCAAAGGGGGGCATACCGCTCCATGCCGACAACTGCGTCTGGGTGATGGTTTATCAGCGACGTCAGAGCGCTTGTGCCTGAACGCGGGTTGCCGCCGATGAACAGGTATGATGGCGTGTCGCGCGGGAATGTTTCGATGCTATGCATGTGCTCCGGTCCTCTTTAGCAAAATATTAAAGCAGCCTCCGAGTCCACGCGCAAGACGCTCAGGTGGCGCCAAGCTGCGGCCCGACAACGAAATTCGGGTTGCGGCGGATGACAGCCACGCCTGATGCCGTAGCCGAAGCGGCGATCGAGATGGCAATGGTGACACAATCCGAAGACAGTGAGGCCCGAAGGCGTGCCCGACAGCCCGCAGATCCGCACTCGTAAGTGTGAGATCGCAGCAGCGCGTCGTCGCCTCGGCTACCGGCGGATCGGACTGATGCAGGAACATGAGGGCCTCACCATGAACCAGAAAAAGCTGCGGCGGCTCTACCAAGAAGCCTTCGACAGCCTCGTCCACGCCCGCAAGGTACTGGCGCGACGGCACCACGACGACAACCACCACCGGCCTCACTCATCCCTAGGCGGGCCGACGCCCGCAGCGAGCCGGTCGCTCGAGCAACGCGCGGGCTCCGCTCCCGGCACACTCGCCGCAACTCAAATTATGAACCATGAGAGGCTCGGACTCTCGAAATAAGAGAGCTAGTAGGGAATAAGCCCACTAGCCTATGGCCGGTCAACACTCAATTGATGCCCAATGACTGAAAAGCCAGAATCGCTGTCGCAAACCATTCTGGGAATTAGATTCAAGATACTGTTTTTAAACAGGTTGTTATGGTACCGCCTCCCTGGTTTGAACAGGGGACCTCTAGATCCACAATCTAGCGCTCTAACCAACTGAGCTAAGGCGGCACACTTTGTCATGACGCTTGGCCGGCAGCGCGGCTGCAAACCTTGGCATGAGGCGCGGGAAACTAGCCTTCCCGCCCCGCGCTGGCAAGCACCCCGTCAAGGCTTTTGCAGAGGGCTCTGCAGCCGCCCTGACGATGGTGATCAGGACGCGTAGCCGCGTGCCTGGATATGGGCCCGCATCGCGGCGACGCGGTTGTCATCGGACGGGTGGGTGGAGGCGAACTCAGCCGAGTTGTGATCATTCATGGCCGACATGCCGACCCAGAAATCCACCGCCTGGCGGGGATCATAGCCGGATCCCACCATGTAATCGACGCCGAGCCGGTCGGCCTCATATTCGTGCTCCCGCGAATAGGGCAGGATGACGCCATAGGTCACGCCCATGCCGAGTGCGGCACCGATATCATCACTGTAACGCGCATAATCCGAGCCGGCGGAGCCAATCGCACTGGCGAGCAGCGAGACGCCCATCTGGGCCGCCATTTGCTGACTGGCCCGCTCGGCCGAGTGCCGCCCGGCAACATGGCCGACCTCATGGCCCATCACGGTGGCGATATGGTCATCGGTCTCCATGATATCGAGAATGCCCTTGTAGAAGCCGACCTTGCCATTCGGCAGGACCCAGGCATTGACGGTATCGCTGTCGAAGACGACGAACTCCCAATCGAGATGGTTTTGCCCGGACGCTGCGACGACGCGGTCCCCGACACGCTGCAGGCGACGTTGATAGGACGGGTCGCGCAGCACGCGCTCGCGCTGCAGGCTGTCCCGCCACGCCCGGTCCGAGAGCTGGGCGAGCTCACCGTCGGACACCAGCATCAACTGGCTGCGCCCAAGCGCTGCATTGTCCGCGCATCCGGCCACGAAGGGCAGAACCGTGCCTGCCGCCAACCCCATGATCATTTCACGACGCCGAACCAGATCGACCGGTGGTTTTGCCGACATGAGTTTTCCCCCCTTTGGTGTTGCCGCAATCAGCGATAACCTTAGCGCAGAGTGTTTTTCGCGTCTCGCCAAGAAAGCGACAAACACGCCTGCTAGCGTGTTAATTCAGCCATTTCGGAGTCCCCTCCCCATGAAACGCCTCGCTGTTGCCCTCGGTCTGGTCGTCGTTCTCGCAGTTGCTGCAATCTTCATCCTGCCATCCGTGATTCCGGCGTCCACCTATCGCGAACCGGTCGAGACCGCCGCCCGTGACGCGCTCAACCGCGAGGTCTCCCTGGCCGGCGATATTTCATTGCAAGTGTTTCCGCGACTGGAGATACGGGCCAGCGACGTATCGATCGCCAATGCCGAAGGCTTCGGCGATGACGCCTTTGCCGAAATGCGCGAGATGCGGGTCGGCGTGCGCCTCATTCCGCTTTTGAGCCGGCGTGTCGAGATCACCGAATTCGTGCTGGTCGAACCAACCATCCGCCTGGCCCAGAACCGGTCCGGCAATAACTGGACCTTCACGCCCGCCGACAGTGCCACGCCGACACCCGCGCCGTCCGGCGATGGGTTTGTCCGCCGCGAAGGCGCCCTGCCGATCGAGGCCAGTTTCGGAGACGTGCGCATCGAGAATGGCGCGATCTACTTTGCCGACGGCAATCAGAGCCGGGCCATTACCGGGCTCGACCTGTCGGTCGCCCTGCCGTCGCTGGATACGGAAACCCGCCTGACCGGCGCTCTCAATGCCGATGGCGAAAGCCTGGATTTCTCCGCCACGCTCGGGTCGATTCGCGATTTCTTCGAGGGACGCGAAACTCCCGTCGCGCTGACGCTCGGCGGCAATCTGGCAGATCTCAGTTTCAATGGCCGTATCCTGGAGGGCGAGGCCATTGCCTATGAAGGCCGGATCGACACCACCATCCCGTCGGTTCGCGCATTGGCCGCCTTCGCCGGCGCGCCCCTGCCTGCAGGTGACAATCTGGAGCGCTTCCGCACGGTCGGACAATTGACCGGCGCGCCCGGCCAGGTCCGCCTTGCAGCTTCGACACTGGCCTTGGATGCGATCTCCGGGTCTGCCGACATCAACGTCAATCTGGCCGGCGACAAGCCAAGCCTGACCGGCAGCCTGACGCTCGCCGAGCTGGATGTGAATCCCTATCTGCCAGCGACATCGACGCCACCGGCGCCGACAACCGGCGGCGGCATCCCGCCCTGGAGTGATGCCCCGATCGATCTGGCCGGACTGGGCATTGTCGATGCCGATCTGCGCCTGACGGTCGGACGTCTGGTCTTCCAGGACATCGAGGTCACCGATGCCCGTCTGCGCGTCGAACTGCGCAATAGCCGCCTGGAAGCAACGCTGGAAAACATCTCGCTCTATGAGGGGCAGGGCCGCGCCACGGTGGTTGCCAACAATCGCGGAAACCGGCCAAGCTACTCCCTCACCGCCTCGCTCGACAGTCTCGATGCCGGCCCCTTCCTGGAAGCGGCCGCCGGGTTCGACAAACTGCTGGGCACCGGCGCCATGACGCTGGACCTGTCGGCGTCGGGCAATTCCCAGGCGGCGATCATGAATTCACTCGCCGGTAGCGGCGATTTCAGCTTCGCCGACGGCGCCATTGTCGGCATCAACATCGCCCAGACGATCCGCAATGTCAGTCAGCTCGTCGACGGCAGCGGCACAAGCGGCGACGCGGAAGACGAAGAGGCGGCCAGCACCGGCGAGCAACAGGCAACCGACTTCTCGTCGCTGACCGGCAGCTTTTCGATCACGAACGGCCGGATATCCCAGCAAGACCTGCTGATGCTGTCGCCGCTGCTGCGGGTCGAGGGCGCCGGCGATGTCAATCTGGCTGGCCAGTCGCTGGACTACCGTCTGCAACCACGCGCGGTCGCGTCCATCCAGGGCCAGGGCGGCGAGCGTGATTTGCGCGGCATCACCGTGCCGATCCGGCTGCGCGGCGGTTTCAACAATGTGTCGGTCGGTGTCGACACCGAAGCCGTCGGCCGGGCCCTGTTGCAAGGTGCACTGAACAATGCGCTCGGCAGTGATGGCGCCACGACTCCGCGCGACGCATTGCGTGACGGCCTGCTCGACGCGATCGGCCTGGGCGAGGATGACGACGAAGCGACGACTGGCGACGAAGCGGAACAGCGCGATCCGGCCGATCAATTGCTCCGTGGCCTGCTCAACCAGCGCCGCAACCGCAACCAGGAAACGACCGATGAACCGGAACAGGATCCGCAATAGGTCGGCGATGAACGCCGGATGAATCACCTGTCGGGCAGGGGTTCACAATCGCTGTGACAAGGTCGGGTCTGACCATGCCCAGACCCGAATGAGGGGAAATGACCATGACAATGAAACGCATCGGACAGGCCGCAATCAGCCTGTTCCTCACCGCCCTGGCTGGCCAGGCCAGTGCACAATCGATCATCCTTTTCGAGGACAGCAATTATCGCGGCCGCCAGGTCGAGGTGACCGGCGATGTCCGCAATCTCGACTCGGTCCGGTTCAATGATCGCACCTCATCCTTCCGCATCGTCTCCGGCGAGTGGGAGCTTTGCCAGCATGACGACTACAATGGCACGTGTGAAATCCACACGTCCGGCCAGGCCTCGATGGGCCGCATGAACGACCAGCTGACATCGCTGCGCCCGGTCGCACCGGGGCGCCCCGGTCGCCCCGGCGGACGTAGCGGCCCGTCGCTGACTTTCTATTCCGGACCCAATTTCACCGGCCGAGCCGTGGAAGTGACCGCCAGCACGCCGGACTTCACCCGCATCGGCTTCAATGACCAGGCGCGCTCGGTCCGGCATCGCGGCCGCGGCGCCTGGGTTGCCTGCCAGCACGCCAATTTCGACGGCGCCTGCATGGTCATCGATGGCGACATCGCCAATATCGGTGGCGGCATGGGCGGCGAGATCAGCTCGGCCGAGCCTGACTATGCCGGTCGCCCCAACCGCCCTGGTCGCCCGGGTGGCGGCGAAACACCGCGCTCCGGCGTCTTCCTGTTCGACGGAACGAATTTCGCCGGCCAGCGCGTTGCGGTGGATGCCGATATCTCCAACCTCTCACGCATGGGCTTCAATGACCGCGCCGACAGCCTGATCGTGGCACGCGGCGAGACCTGGATCATCTGCGATGATGAGGGTTTCACCGATAGCTGCCAACGCGTCGAAGGCGAGATCAGCGACTTGTCGCGCCTCGGCCTGCGCAACCGCGTGACGTCGCTGCGCCGCGTCGACAGCAGCTGGGGTGGACCGGGCGGCCCGAACGGGCCAGGTGGACGTCTCGAGATCCGCGGCGGTACGCGTGGCGTCGACAGCCTTTTCTTCCCGCGTCCCGAGATCAATGGTTATGCGGTCGACCGCTGCCTCGGCGGCTATGGCAGCCGTTGTGACCAGGAAGCCGCTGACCATATGTGCCGGGCCGCCGGGCTTCGTCAGGCCGCCCACTACAGCATTGATCGCTACAACCGGACGCGGACCTGGTTCATCGGCCAGAACCAGGCCTGCACCTCCGGCCAATGCGCCGCCCTCGTCGATGTGCTCTGCACGGGCTGAATCAACGCTCTGGCACGAAAACGCCGCTCCTGCACCGGGAGCGGCGTTTTTCATGCGCGGAACGCAGGTTTCGCAGAAAACTGATATTGGGTTCACGGCCGTTTCGGCGTATATTAGTTTCATATGAAACTAATTCGCGCACTGGCGCGACCGGAGCCGACCCATGCCCGTCAATGATCCCGTCGTGGCCGAACAGGAACCCGCCGCCGACTTTACCATCGCACAGAAGTGGGACCGCTATTCCGCCGAAGAGCACGCGATCTGGACAACACTCTACGAGCGCCAGATGAAGGTCCTCAAGGGCCGCGCCGCGCCGGAACATTTCGCCGGCTTGGACATGCTCAATCTCAATGAAGGCGGCATTCCGGATTTCCGTCGCGTCAACGACAAGCTCGAAAAACTGACCGGCTGGACTGTCGTGACCGTGCCCGGCCTGATTCCGGAAAGGGATTTCTACGACCACCTCGCCAACCGCCGCTTTGTGTCGGGTCGTTTCATCCGTGACGGCGAAAAGCTGGACTACCTGCCCGAGCCCGACATTTTTCATGATGTCTTCGGTCATGTGCCGCTGCTGACCCAGCCGGTATTCGCCGACTACATGCAAGCCTATGGCAAGGGCGGCCTGCGCTCGCTGGAGTTCGATGCCATCAAGCACATGGCGCGGCTGTACTGGTACACGGTCGAGTTCGGCCTGATCAACACGCCGGAAGGTCGCCGCATCTATGGCGCCGGCATCGTGTCCTCACGCGCCGAATCCATTTTCAGCCTGGAAGCGCAATCACCCAACCGGATCCATTTCGACCTCGAACGCATCATGCGTACCGATTACCGCTATGATGACTTCCAGCAGAGCTATTTTGTGATCGACAGCTATGACGAGCTGATGGAAGCCACCTATGCCGACTTCGCGCCAATCTATGAGCGCCTTCCAGCCCTGTCCGAGTTCAAACCCTCAGATTTGGACGACGGCGACACCATCTACTCACGCGGCAGCCAGGAATACGCGATGGCGGGGGGATTGGCCGGAAAGGCCAAGGCTGTCTGAACTTCCGCCGCCAGTCAGCCGGCGACCAATATCACACGGCCATTGCCCTGCTCGGCCAGGCTGAGCTTGCCGGATTTCGCCAGAGCGTCGACCAGCTTGGCGCGGGAAACCGGTTTGACGATGTAGAACATCGCGCCGGCCGAGCGGCACTTCTCTTCCATCTCGGGATTGCGGGCACCGGAATAGACACCGATCGCACCGCCGCCGAGCCGTGCCTGGGTATCGCGAATGAAAGCCAGTGCGTCACCTCCGGCCAGACTCAAGTCGCACAGGACAAGAACCGGACCGCTGGCGCGCGCATTCAAGTGCTCCATCGCGTCTTCCGGACGCGTGAAACCATTGAACTCGAAGTCGACCCCCGCGTCCTCCAGGTCCGCCTTGAACAAGAAGTGCTCGTCCGGATCATCGTCCACAAGAATAACCGGAACAGGCTTGGCCTCAGTCAACTTCGTCCTCCCCCGACGAGATGAAGGCGGCAACCTATCACGAAATTCCCGTTTGGGTAGCGCATTGAAGAATAAGAATATTCTGCATATCGACGACCAAGTCAGACACGCTGGAAAGGATAAAACCCGCTGCCCAGATTGAGAATTCCCGTCAGCGCATCAAGCGCCTCGCGCGATTCCCGCAACAAGGCCGGATCGCCGAGATCGTCGGGTCTGAGACGGTCACGGTAATGGGTGTTCGCCCAGGTTGTGAGCTGCGCATGAAGCGAGTCTGTCATCAGGGCGGTCGGCGTAACGGCAGCCTGTTCTTCCGGCGTCAACACAACCCGCAGCCGCAGACAGGCCGGCCCGCCACCATTGCGCATGGATTGGCGAACATCCACAAACTCGACGCGACCGATCGGTCCATTGCCGGCGACCATCGTCTCGCAATAGGTGCGGGTCGTCGCGGTTTCCTCGGTCTCCTTCGGTGCGATCAGGGCCAAGCGCCCCTCACCCGGCCACTCCAGAAGCTGCGAGTTGAAGAGATAGCTTGTGATCGCGTCAGCAATCGGAACCTCGGCTTCCGGTACTTCGACAAAGACCGGATCAAACAGGCCGTCCGCCGCCCGCCGGATCGCTTCCAGCGCACTGTCGCGGTCCTCAAAGGCCTGCTCATGGAAAAACAGCGTCGTCCGTGTCCCGACACAAACGACATCATTATGGAAGGCACCGGCGTCGATCGCCGCCTGCGACTGACGCAGGAAAACGCAGCGCTTGGCGTCCAGCCCGTGCGACCGCGCGACGGCCTGGCAGGCTTCGAGCGTCTGGCGGGCCGGGAAGCTGCCGCTCCAGCTCTCACCGGCCGTGCGGCCATACACAAAAATCTCGACCCCCTCACCGCCTTGCTCGTCGCACAGCCGGACATGGTTGGCGGCGCCTTCATCGGCGAAGTCCGCCTGCATCGGCAAGGGGGCGTGCACGGCAAAGCGGGACCTGTCGGCGAAGGCCCAGGACAGGCCACGCTGGGTCTGCCGCCCTTCGATGGACCGATGCAGCGTAGTCAGGAGGTTGGCCGGTGTGAAATGCAGGCGCCCATCAGCGGTATCGGCTGATGGCGACACGGTGGCCGCATTGGCGGCCCACATCGGTGAGGCGGAACTCGCCTTGCGAACCAGGCCGGGCGCCTGCTTCCAGGCAGTCTCGATCACATGGACGTCGGATCCGGTGAAACCCGCGCGGCGCAGCAGCGGCAGGAAGGGGCGCTCATGCGGCGGCAGCAGGCCCTGGACCAGCCCGGCATCGGCAAGCCGCTTCATCTTGGCCAGGCCCTCAAGCACGCCCTCGCGCGGCGACGAGACGAGGCCCTCATTCTTGGCACTGGCCAGATTGCCGTCCGACAGTCCGCCATAATTATGGGTCGGGCCGATCAGACCGTCGAAATTCGCCTCCCGCGCGGTCATGCCCCGTCGACCCCTTTCACCGCCATGCGCTCGGGCTTACGAGCAGCCTGGGTGGCAACGGGATAGGCGCAATAATCGGCTGCATAATAGGCGCTCGGCCGCAGGTTTCCGGATTGCCCCGGTCCGCCGAACGGCATGTTCGAGGCCGCACCACAGGTCGGCCGGTTCCAGTTGACAATCCCGGCCCGGCTCTCGACCCAAAACTGTTCCCACAACGCCTCGTCATCCGAGACCAGACCTGAGGACAGGCCATACGCCGTATCGTTGGCGGCAGCGATGGCGGCCTCGAAACTGGCAACGCGGTTCACCTGGATCAGCGGCCCGAAGACCTCCTCGTCCGGCACGTCGATGCCGGTCACATCGAGCAGGCCGGGACGCAGGAAAGCGTCGCCGAGCTCGGGAATGCGTGAGACCTCAAGAATCGGCCGGGCGCCGCGTCGAACCAGATCAGTCTGGGCATCAAGCACGCCCTGTGCGGCGCGCGCCGATACGAGCGGCCCGATAAAGGGTTCAACCTCGTCATCCCAGCGTCCGATCGAGAGTGCGCCGGCAATCCGGATGATCTCCGCGATCACGGCCTCACCGAATTCGCCGTCCGGCAGGATCAGCCGGCGAGCGCAGGAACAGCGTTGCCCGGCCGTAACATAGGCTGACTGCACGGCGATACGCGCCGCGGCTTCGGCATCTTCGGCCCCCCAGACGACGAGTGGGTTGTTACCGCCCATTTCCAGTGCCAGCTGGACGCCGGTGCGACCGGCGAATTTCTGGTGAATGAATTTGCCCGTGCCCCATGACCCGGTGAACAGGACACCATCAAGCTCGCCACTATCAAGGGCGGCGGCGCCGGTCTCGCGGGCGCCCTGGACCAGATTGAGCACGCCCGCCGGCAGGCCCGCCGCTTCCCAGGCCTTGACCATCGCCTCAGCGACGCCGGGCGTGATTTCTGACGGCTTGAAGACGATCGTATTGCCGGCAATCAACGCAGGCACGATATGGCCATTGGGCAGGTGACCGGGGAAATTGTAGGGGCCGAGAACGAACATGACGCCGAGTGGTTTGTGCGCCAGTCGCGCATAACCGAACGGCATCTCCGCCTGGTGGCCCGAAGCGCGTTCGGCATTGGCCTTTACGGAAATGTCGATCTTGCCGATCATCGCGCCGGCTTCCGCCAGGCCTTCCCAGCGGGGTTTTCCGGTTTCACACGAAATCAGCTCTGCGATCTCGGCCTTGCGACTTTCCAGCTCGGCCTTGAAGCGCTCGACAATCGCGATGCGCTCGGCGAGCGGACGACGCCCCCAGGCCGGAAAAGCGGCTCGGGCTGCCGCAAAAGCCTGATCGACCTCGGTCGGGGCCGTCGTGCGACCGGACCAGACCTGGCTGTCATCAGCCGGATTGTGGGAGACCAGTTCCGCGCCAGTGCCGTCGCGCCATTCGCCATTGATGAAATTCATGATCCTACCTCTTGCGTCGCCAGAAACGGGCGCGGTCGCCCTCGCGCAGGTCGAGTGCCTGCATGGTGTCATATGAAACGCCCACAACATCGCCGTCATCCACCAGCTGGACCTGACAGGTCCGGAAGTCTTCGAACCGGTCGGTCGAAAGAATACCCTCGGCACCGCCTGCGGTAGTCGCGGCGCGTACGGTTACCTCGCGGCTTTCGCGCAGGGTGCGGATATTTTCGGTCCAGGTGGACACCAGCGGGCCGCCATCAAAAATGTCCACATAGCGATCATAGTGGAAGCCCTCCCACTTGAGCAGGTTGTAGGCGCCCTCGCCATCTTTGTGAGTCTTGCCGATCACGACCCGGGCTGCCTCCGGCAACAGGTCGACATAGATCAGGTGTTGTGGGCCGAGATCGAGGATGAACTGGTTGTCGGTCCCCGCCGACAGTCGGTCGGCATCGTCGAAGTCCATCCGGAAAAAGGGCCGCGAGACATGGTCAAAGAAGGGCGATGAACCGTCTTCATGCACCACGCCGCGCAATTCCGCGAGCACCTTGTCGCCGAACCGGTCAGGCCCCGCGGCGATCAGGAGATAGCGCGACTGGGCGACCAGGCGTCCGGCGCCGCTGCCGCGACCGGCTTCGGATACGAACAGGGTGCCCACCTCGGACGCGCCGGCGAAATCATTGACCAGCAACATGGCGTCCATATCGAAGCGGCGGTCCGCTTCGGTGGAGTGCTGGGCCAGCGTCATAATCTTGAAATCCCAATAGGGTTTCGACACCCCGACCATTGCCTTGACTGCCGAGCACCCAACAATCTTGCCGGTCTCGGTGTCTTCCAGCATCAGCTGGTAGGTGTCTTCGGTCTGGGTGTCGCCAGGACCGGAAAACGCCGCCTCGGACTTGGTCAAGCGCTCTTCGAGGACCTCGGGCGGAACGGCAAGCGAGGTGAAGCCGGTGCCGGCCTCATCAGCCAGCCGCACCAAGGCATCCAGGTCCGACCGTTTGGCCGCACGTACGATCAGCATGATCCCTCCCGATCAGTCTTCAGGCCCGGCCCTTGGCCAGGGCGCGCGCTTCTCGCGCGTCGAATTGGCCTTGCGCGAACTTCATCAGCATGACCGCTGACAATTTGGCGCGTTCGGCAAAGCTGGACAGTTTGACGATCTCGCGATCGGAATGGATATCGGCACCGCGGACGCCCAATGTATCCACATTCGGACAGCCGGCGGCCCAGAGATTATTGCCCTCACAGACCCCGCCCGTATCCTGCCAGCGAATGTCGAGGCCCAGTGTCGAACCGGCCGCCTTGGTCCATTCGAACATTTTGGCATTGGCCGGTGACATCGGCTTGGGCGGTCGGGTAAAGCCACCATGCAGCTCGGCCCCGATACCGTCGCGGATGCGGATCTCATCGACGAGACGTTCCAGCTCTGCTTCAACCCAGACCCGGTCGTTCTCGGTTTTCACACGGACATTGAAACGCGCGACGGCATTGTCCGGCACCACGTTGGGCGGACCGCCGCCATCAATGCGGGCGAGATTGAAAGTGACATCAGGACGCTTGCCGTTGAGCGCATCAAGGCCGAGGCCGAACTGGCAGGCTGCCGCCAGGGCGTTCCGCCCGAGATGGTGTTCACGGCCGGCATGGGCCGCGCGACCGGTGACCTTCAACGACCAATTGCCCGACCCCTTGCGTGCACCGGCCAACGATCCATCCGCCAGGGCCGGCTCATAGGTCATGCCGATATCGGCGCCAGCGCCCAGCTCGGCGATCACCGAAGCCGAACCCAATGAACCGATTTCCTCGTCCGGGCTGATCAACACATCGATGCCGATCTCATCCTTCCAGGGCGAACGCTCCAGGGCGAGAATGCCGTGCAACATCACCAGAATGCCGCCCTTCATGTCGGCAACACCGGGACCATTGAGCGTGTCCTCATCCCACAGACGGGTGGCCTGAAAGGCGCTCTCGGCAGGGAACACAGTGTCGTGGTGGCCGGTCATGACGATACGGATCGGCGCTTGCGGCCGGATCCGGCAGTGAAAGGACGGCGTGAAGGCCTGCTCGCGGACCGTGCCGTCCGGATCGACCACGGTGGTTGGCGGCAGCTCAATCGCGCTGATCTCGCCACCGGTCTCGGCGAAGGCCGTCTCGAGTTCAGCGCGCATGGCTTCCAGCCCGGCCGCATTGCGGCTGCCGGAATTGATCGCCGACCAGGCCTTGACCGTTTCGATCATGCCATCGGCCCGCGTATCGACCCAGTCGAGTACGGCGCGTTCGTCCGGATTGAGGTCCAGTTTGTCGTGCATGATCCAGTGATAGCCGTTTAAACGGAGCCGTCCACCCCGGCCGACAGGATGTGTCGACCGGGGTTACATGGTCGCGCTATCAGGCTTTCTCGAGCGCCTGGGCGAGATCGGCAATCAGATCGTCGGGGTTTTCGATACCGACCGAAATTCGCACCAGCCCGTCCGAAAACCCCTGACGCTTGCGCAGTTCCGGGTCGACACCCCGGTGGGTGGTTGATCCGGGGTGGCAGATCAGGGTCTCGGTTCCACCAAGACTGACCGCCAGCTTCATGACCTGCAGCGCATTGAGCATGCGGAAAGCCGCCTTCTCATCCGCAAGGTCAAAGGCAAAGGTGGAGCCGGCCATGGAGGATTGCGCGTGGAAGACATCGCCATCGCGCGTGCCTTTCTCAAGGAAACCAAGATAGCGGACACGACCGACCTTGGGATGGTCGCGCAGATACTCGGCCACCTTGCGGGCACCGAGCGCCGCCGCCTCCATGCGGATCTTCACAGTCTCCAGCGAGCGCAGCAACATCCAGCAAGTGTGGGCATCCAGATTGGTGCCGAGATAGCCGCGCAGCCCGCGGATCTGGGCCATGGCCGCACTCGACCCGGACGCCGAGCCGGCGATCAGGTCGGAATGACCGCCGATATATTTGGTGAGCGAATAGATGACGACGTCGGCGCCGAGCGCGATCGGCGCCTGGCCGATCGGACCGAGGAAGGTGTTGTCGACAACAATCCAGGGGCGCTTGCCCTGTTTCTCGCCGATCATGTCGGCGATCCGGCGACAAGCCGCAAGATCGACAAGATCATTGGTCGGATTGGTCGGGGTCTCTGTGTAGATTACCGAGACTTCGCCTTCTGCCATGGCCGCTTCTGCGGCATCGCGCAATTCGTCCTCGCGGGCGCCAGCGAAGAAGTCGACTGACTTGATGCCATAGTGCGGCAGAAATTTGCGGATCAGGCTTTCGGTTCCTCCATAAAGCGGGGTCGACTGCAGGATGACCGAACCCGCATGGGCCAGCCCCATCAGCGTGGTCGAAATTGCCGCCATGCCGGACGAGAAGACGGCGGCTTCGTCAGCGCCGTCATAGAGCGCCAGGCGATCTTCCAGAACTTCCATATTCGGGTTGTTGAAGCGCGAGTACATCAGACCGGCGGCTTCGGGATCGCCCTCCTCGGCCTGGCCCAGCGTTACCCGGAAAAAGGCAGCACCATCCTCGGCCGTCGCAAAAGCAAAGGTCGATGTCAGGAAAATCGGCGGCTTGATCGACATCTCCGAGAGCTTCGGGTCATAACCATAGCTCATCATCTGGGTTTCCGGGCTCAGCGTGTGCCCGGCGATCTGTCGCTTGCGATAGGATTTGTCCGGCTTGCTCATCAGTGTCCTCCCGACGCTTCGCGACCTGGATGGTGCGAAGGATTTCAGCCGGTTTGTACCGCCCTGCCGGACCGGTCAAGCCTGTCCTCAGCAGAGCAGAAAAACCGCCCAATCATGCCCCGAAACAGCGCGTTCGCCGCATTAAATTTCCAAACGCGCGGCCAGAACAAAAAAAATGCGGCCCGGTGACAAACACCGGGCCGCATCCATTTCAGTGCTCGTGCTCGAGGATTAATCGAGGACGATAACCACTTCCGTACGACGGTTCAGCGGCTCGCGGACACCATCGGCGGTCGCAACGGCGTTGCGGGTCTCACCAAAGGCTTCCATCGAGATCGTGCTCGCTGCCACGCCAAGGCGGACCAGCTCGTCACGAACAACGCGGGCACGACGCTCGGACAGGCCCACATTGTAGGACGCTGCACCGGAACGGTCTGTGAAGCCGGCGACGGTCACGCGAGTGACACCGCAGGAACCACGCTGGTTTGCAGCCTGAGCCACAACAGCACGCGCCTGATCCGTAAGCGTCGAGCTATCCCATTCGAAGTAGACCGGGAAGCTGACATCGTCACACGCCGGCGGAGGAGGCGGCGGAGGCGGAGGCGGCGGAGGAGGCGGAGGCGGCGGCGGAGGCGGCGGCGGCGGAGGCGGCGGAGGCGGCGGAGCTGCGAAGGAATAACGCAGACCAACCCACACTTCATGACCACCAAGACCATCGACGCTCACGCCCGGATCAAAATCCGTGCTGCCGGTGGAGAAATAGCGGTATTCCGTGTCCAGGGTCAGACGCTGGGTCAGATCCCAGCCGATACCGGCCATCACCTGCCAAGCGAACGGATTGTCGCTGCCCTGCGCGATGACGTAGTCCGCTGCAGTCGGGTTGATCGGTGTCGTACCGGCCGAGAAGCCTGTAAGCGTGCCGCTGACTTCGGCAAGGCCGAGACCAAGACCGACATACGGGTGGTAGGAACCATCCGGATTGAAGTCAAAGATAGCGTTCGCCATCAGAGACCAGATCTGGAAGTCGCTGAGGCTGTGCTCGAAACTGCCGACAGCGCCCGTATCATTGTAGCGGTGCGCCAGCTCGCCTTCGAGGCGGAAGCCGTCCATCCATTCATAGCCAAGTGCAACGGCTTCGCGCCAATTGCCTTCACCCTGAATTTCACCATTCAGCGAACCGGAGACATCCGTATCACCCGGGCCGCCATAACCGACAGCGCCGCTCACATACCAGCCTTCGTCAGCGAACGCGGGACCCGCTGCCAGGAAGGCCCCAACGGCGACCGCCGTAAAAAGCCGTTTCTTCATCATTCCCCCTCCGGGAGCGAGGCTCCCTTGGTGTGACTGACCGTTTCCGACCGAATGCCGGACACGAGGATAAGGCCTGAAAAGGCAATACCTATGATTTTTTCTACTACAATTAGATCGCGAGCGCTACACCGCAGGGGGCGAAATCAAGCATTTGGTGTAAAAATTCGTACCCGTTGCAGTGATGCTACACTCAATTTGCAACCAAGCGCTCATCAAAATATATTCTTGTTCATTTTCAAAACGTTGAGAACCCGGGCGGCGTCGCTGACTTGCCAGTTCAGCCGGTCTAACCTGTAGCAAGATTACATCGGCTTGGGGATATCCCGATGCATTCAATCAAAGCTGGCAGCGACCGGGCCGGCCGAACCGCGTGACACTGGCAGCGCCAGGCCGGACCCGGATTCGTAGGCTGCGAGATAGGCATCGATAACGCTACCATCGCGCCTGTAGAGATCATTGAGATATCGCACGCGCCCCTCGCCGTCGCCGACGACGGTCCAGTAGGCAATATGGACCGGAATGCGCTCGTCGAGCCACACGACGGTCGGCGAACTGCCCGCCGTGACGGCATCAATGCGATCACGATCCCAACCCGCCTGCCCCGCGAGAACCCAGCTTGCCAAAGCAAGCGGATCACGGACGCGAATACAGCCGGCCGAGAAGTCCCGGCGGGTCCGCACGAACTGGTCACGCTCGGTCGTATCGTGAATGTAAACATTGTGGCGATTGGGAAAAATGAACTTCACCTCCCCCATCGGGTTGGTCGGCCCGGGCGGCT
This sequence comes from Maricaulis maris, assembly GCF_003634045.1. Taxonomy (GTDB): domain Bacteria; phylum Pseudomonadota; class Alphaproteobacteria; order Caulobacterales; family Maricaulaceae; genus Maricaulis; species Maricaulis maris. Next base: position 238,347 of record NZ_RBIM01000007.1, on the reverse strand, counting down.
GCGACATGCGGTACGGCCAGTCATTGCCCCAGCGACTCCAGTCGATCTCATAAACAGAGACCGGTTCGCCGGCCCGGTTGTAGATCCGGAATCCGTGCTGGCGCACCAGGCCGGGATTGCGTCGGAAGGACTGGAAGCGCGGCCGCGCCGATCCGGCCGGCAACCCCCACCATGGATTGAGGACAATATACTGCATGTCCTCTGAAAACTCGGGCGTCGAACTGGCTTGTCGCCCGACCATGACTTCGTGCTCACGAACCAGCTCGCCATTCTCCCAGGCTTCCAGTCTGAAATCGGCAAGATTGACCCAGATATGGCGGCGCCCCAGCTCGCGCGTCCGCCAGCGGCGCTGTTCCAGATTGGCCATCAACTGCCCAATGCGACGATTTGGCGGAAGGTTGAGTTGGCGCAGCGTCGCCTGGTCCAGGCGCCCGGATGGTGCGAGATTCGCCCGCCCCTGATAGCGCCGCACCGCGGTCTCGAGCCGGAGATCGAACGGGTCGCCATCGCGCCAAACCGTATCCAGCAGGCCTTCCGAGGTCAGCCGCGTCCGCAACTGATCGACCCGCGGACCGCTGTCGCCGAGGCTGAGCGAGGGACCGCTTTCGATCCCGGCCCAGATTGGCGTGACCGCGAGCACCCGCATCATTTCCAGGCGCAGGGCATCATAATCACGGACCTGGGGAACACTGTCATCGAGCGCTTGGGCGGCATCCCCGGCTTCAAAGGCCCAGCCGAGACGGCGAACAAGCAGCGACGCCTCACTGTCGAACAGACGCCGGGGCGCGTGCGTCTCGGCATCGATCAAGCCGTACTCCAGCCACCCGGCAAACCGTAGATACGCCAGTCCGGCCAAATGATTCCGTTCGGATTCGGGCCGCGCGGGATCGAGAATGGCGCGTGCGAAGGGATCAAGGTCCGGCAAACCATGACTGGAGGCGTCAAACAGGCGGACACTGATCGCCTCGCGATGCGCCTCGGTCCAGCCATTGATGCGGGACGCCCACAGATCGAGGTCGGCGAGCGGTCGGGCCGGGGTGAGCGGAACGACCTCGACCGGTGTCTCGCCGGCGGTGTCGGAACCGGGCACAACAACGTCCTGCATGGCCGCCGCCATCGCCCCCGACAATGCCGAGGACAACACCAGCAAGATGCCGACAATCACCCCGACGAAGATCGTCGTAAAACTGCGGTGCTGTGTCACCGATAGGCCCCCTCACTGCCGACACCACGTTAACCAATTCAGCCCGACCTGTAACCTCCGCAGGGAGGTGTTTCGACTCAACGCAAAACCAGCCTATTCGGTTTCATCGCGCGCGGGGTCTTCATCCGGATCTCCGATGTCCTCGGCCATGATTTCGGCCAGGGAGACAACACGTGATCGGGCTTTTTCCATATAGGCTTCATTGTCATAGACATTGGTGTCGGCGTCCCAGACCTCGAATAATTGCTGCAGGCTCTCCTCGTCATGACGGGCGAAAGCCTCGGTCTTGCGGCGCGCCCGTTCCGGCGCCTCGCCCAACACTTCAAGCGAGCGCCGCGCCGCATCGAGTGACGAACCGAACATCTCGCGAATCGCCAGGTCGGCACCGGCCGCGCGCAGCTGATAGACATGCTCCCGGCTGGCGGCGCGGGCGATCACATAGACATGCGGATAGCGTTGCTTGACGTGATGGACCAGTTCGACCGCGCGGTCTCGGCTGTCGGTACACACGACCAGCAAACGCGCCCTGGCAATACCGGCAGCCTCCAACAGGCCCGGTCGCATGGCATTACCGTAATAGACCTGGATACCGAATTTGCGCAGGCCCTCAATATGCTCGGCGGAGTTATCGAGCACGACCGGCTTGTAGCCGTCCATCACCAGCAAGCGCTGGACGATCTGCCCGAAACGCCCCATCCCGGCGATGATGACCGGTGCCTCCTCCTCGATCAGGTCCTCTTCGCGCTCGGGCGATGCGGGCCGGCGCACACGCGGCGATACAAAGCGCTCGAAGACGATCATGAGCACCGGCGTCGCCATCATCGACAGGGCGACGACCAAGCCGGCAATTTCGGCAACAGCGTCGGGCACCACGTCGACGCCGCTGGCAAAGGCCAACAACACAAAGCCGAACTCACCGCTCTGGGCGAGGGAAAAGGTAAACAACCAGCGCGCCCGCCCCTTCATCCGGAAGGCAAAGGCAAGTCCCAGCAGGATCAACCCCTTCACACCGATCAAGGCCAGGGTAAGTCCGACGATCATGCCGGGATGGTCCGCCAGCAGGGAGAATTCCATGCTCGCCCCGACCGTGATGAAAAACACGCCCAGAAGCAGGCCTTTGAACGGCTCGAGATCGCTGACCAGCTCGTGGCGGTATTCGCTCTCGGCCAACAACACGCCGGCAAGGAATGTGCCCAGTGCCGGCGACAGACCGACCATGCTCATCAGGACCGCGATCCCGATCACCAGGAAGAGCGCCGCCGACAGGAAAAGCTCGTGCTGGCCGGTGCGGGCGATGATGCGGAAGGCCGGCCGGGTCAGATAGCGACCGCCAAGCACGATCGCTCCGACGACGCCCAGCGTCACCAGACCTTGTGCCCAGGCCGGCAGATGCGTGAACGGCGTATCGCCCCCGCCATGCGCCGCCAGTTCCGCCGCCGCCTCCCCGCCGCCGGGCAGGGCAAGAAATGGCATCAGCGCCAGCATCGGAATGACGGCAATGTCCTGGAAGAGAAGAACCGAGAACGCTGATTGCCCGCCTTGTGTCCGCAACCAGCCCTTTTCGCCCAGTGTCTGCAGGACGATGGCGGTCGAGGACAGAGCGAAGATGAGGCCGAGCGCGATCGACAGGCGCAAATCAAGACCGATGGCGAGGCAGAAACCGGCAACGGCGGCGGTTGTCACGGCGACCTGTAAACCGCCAAGCCCGAACAGGCGCACGCGAAGGTCCCAGAGCAGGCGAGGCTGTAGTTCCAGGCCGACCAGGAAGAGCATCATCACGACGCCGAACTCGGCAAAATGCTGGACGCTTTCCGGATCGGAGCCGACCAGATCGAGCACTGGCGCGATCGCGACGCCGGCCAGCAGATATCCGAGCACCGAACCGAGGCCGAGCCGATGCGCGATCGGGACGGCAATCACGCCGGCGCCGAGATAGATGGCTGCCTGGAAGAGGAGTGAGTCCATACCAACCGCCGAATCACGGGCGAGCCGAATACCCTGCCCACCTCAGCATAACGCGCCTCGCCCATGTCACCAGTGGCTTGTTGCAACGCAGCGAGGCTAAGTGCCTGAGCAGACCACTAGCCCTGCGGGCAGTCCAGCACGCTGTCGAAAATGGGCGTCAAAACGGGTTCGCGCGTGGTCATGCCAGCGGCGATGCGGCAGCGCTCGACATCATTCACCCGATCGTCGGCAGCAAGGTCCGACGCGATGGCGAGCGGGCTCTCGGTCCGTGCGAACACTTCCGGCCCGCCATCATCGAGCGTGTCGAACCGAAGCGCCGCGCCAGTATCGGTCCATCGCGGCCAGTCCGGCCCCATGCCAATGCCGTCACCCGGCTCGCCGGTGGCCGCGAATTGCGCCCAATAAGCTCCCATTGTGTCGGCGAGTTCGAGGCGGCCGACGGCATTGCGATCATTGAACAGGATGCGATCGAACGATCCGAACAGTTCGAAATGATTGAACACGAAAGGGATTTCCATGGCATGCGAGGCGCCCAACAGCTCACCTGTATTGGTCACGAGCACCGAGCCGCCTTCATCCCAGTCAAAGCGATAGGCCCAGATATCGCTGCGCCCGTTTGCCGCCAGCCGGTTCAGCAGGTCGTCAACGGCATTGCGACGCCAATTGCGACTGGGATATTCGACCGCGGCTTCATAGGCGTCGCGATCCCGCAGCCAGACCAGCGGGCCGAGCCGCCGCGTCAGCTGCGGGTTGAACACCGTATAAAGCTTCATCTCGTCGCGATTGGTGCCGGTGATCAGGGGGACAGGCGCAAACCCGTCCGGATCTTCGGCCGCCGCGAGTATCCCGCCTTCGCGCAGCGTCACCCCGTCCTCGATCATGCGTGGCAGGGAGGTCAGTTCGCCGACCGCGTCGCGATAAGGGGCATAGACCGTTTCCAGCGTCGCCGATCGCAACGCTGCACCATCGGCGCCATCGCCGGCGATGGCCGTCGCCGCAGCCAGAGCGGCCACGGCATCGGTGCCGCCGCCCTGTTCGGCGATATCGAGCGGAACCGAGGCGGTGCCACCGCTCTGCATGATCGCCCGATGGAACAGCCCGCGCGCCTGCGGCGTCGCCATCAGGCCGGCGATATTGTAGGCACCGGCACTCTCACCGAAAATCGTCACCCGCCCGGCATCACCGCCGAACATCTCGATATTGCCGCAGATCCAGTGCAGTGCCGCGACCAGATCCAGAAGGGCGAAATTGGCCGCCGCATCATCGGCGATCTCCGCATCCGCCCGCAGCGCCGGGTGGGCCAGAAAGCCCAACGGCCCAAGCCGGTATTGCACCGCGACCACGATCACGCCCTGCTGGCTGGCTAGGTTCGAGCCGTCATAGGCGGATGACGAACCCCAGACATTGGCGCCGCCATGGATCCACATCATCACCGGCAGCTCATCACCGGGCTGCGCGTCGCGGGGGGCATATATATCGAGTGTGAGACAATCCTCGGCACCGATCAGCTCGCCGATCTCATAGATCTCGCCAGCCGAGAGATTATTCGTCACCTGCGGGCAGACCGCACCAGCCTGAAGCGCGTCCAGCCGTGCGTCGAAGGCCAAGGGCGGGCGCGGCGCCCGCCAGCGCAGCTCGCCAACCGGCGGCGCGGCATAGGGTACGGCCATCCAGGCCGCGGCGCCCGCCTCGGTTTCGAAGCCGACCAGCTCGCCCTGCCCGACCATACGCACCAGATCCTCGGCCGCGACCGGCGTGAAGACGGCCTCCTCGTCAGACGAACACGCCGAGACCGCCAGCGCTGCCAATCCCAATGCCAAATATCGGATACGCATGAACCCCTCCCCATTTTATTGCGGAGAAGCTGGGGTGGTATGGCAGGAAGGTCAAGCCAAACACAGCCAAGGGTCGGTTTTCCATTTCCCGGGATGTCGCGGCGGCAGACTGACAGGTGCTTGTCGTACACGCTACGCCCCTCCCTCTCCGGCGCGAGAGCGTACGGAGACAGAGGTATGTGCCAAGTCCCAGCCTCTTCGCACCAACACCGTCGTCGTCCCACAGGCGCGGCAATGCCGCGATCCGGGGGACCTTTGCTTCCCCGTTGAACGCATGAACGAGTTCCGCCGGACAAGCCGGCGATGACGGTGGCGAAGTGTTGGAAGACTTGAACGCCGGCGTGACGCGCCTGTTCCTGCGCGCGGTCGGAAAGACGCGTGATGCGCGCACCTCGCCATTCAACCCTTGCCGGGAGAAAGCCGTATCCGGTTCTTGAGCTCAAGGGTGAAACCGCGAAGCGGCGGCTGCGCCGCCCTTGACCTCAAGAACCGGATACGGCCCGCTGGCTGGCATGGGTTTTATGGACGGGTCCGCGCCTCGCGCGTGCGGTCAATGGGACGGAGTCCCGCACGCGGCGACGTCCCATTACTAGCGATATTGCGGAAGGCTTTGAAATGGTGAGCCGACAGGGATTCGAACCCTGGACCTACTGATTAAAAGTCAGTTGCTCTACCAGCTGAGCTATCGGCTCCCCGAACGAGGAGGGCGGAACCTATACGCGCGATTCCGGGGGGTCAATCGGGCTTTGCCTGCTGATTTCAGCATTTTTGATGAGATTTCGCCGCAATCACCGATTAAAATGCAGCGCATGAGGGCAAGATTGAGTCTTTTGGCATGTCTGGTCGTGGCGATGAGCGCGAGCGCATGCAGTTCCACCCGGCAATCCACCGGCAGTGCGAGCAATTTTGCGCGCGAGGAAACCGCCGAAGCGCTGGAAGACGCTGTCGGCCTGCCGCGCGAGCGCCCGGGCCGGATCATGGTCGATGAGGGCGAAGAAACCGTGCCCACCCCCTATGGCGGTGACGGCTCACCGCGGCGCTGTTCCACCGTTTCCCAGGACATTGCCCGCCTGACCGTCGTGCTCGGCCCGGATATCGAGGAAGAACAGCGCCTGGCCGAGGAAGAGGATCATGACCACGACACCTGGATGGGCCAGAGCGCCCACATCGCGGCGCAGGCGCCTGACGCCGCGGCGGACGGCGCCCGCGGCCTTTATCACTCCACGATTGTCGGCCTGAACCCGGTCCGTCCCGTTGTTCGCTTCCTTGGCGGCGCCGGCCGGATCGAACGCGAGGCCCGCGAGCAACGCGAAATGGCGCAACGCCGACGCGCCTATCTGCGCGGCCTATATGACGGTTTCGGCTGTCCGCCGGCACAGATGCGACGCGCCTTCGAGGCCTATGGACTGGTCGAGGCCGAACAGGAATAGACCGCGCCTTACCGCATTGTCATGCAGGCTGGCGGAACAAATCCCCGCCCCTCCCCGTTGTCTTGGTGAATGATGATGACGCACGTCGTCATTCCCGGCTCACGCCGGTTGTTGGACAACCAAGGAGGTCATCATGACACGCCTTTCCATTCTGACCCGTGCTTTCGCCGTGACCACTGCCGCCGGCGGTGGTCTCGCCCTGATCGGCGCCGCCACAATGGCGCAGCAGGATCTGTCGCAGTCCCGATCCGAAGACGTGATCGAGGTTGAGGGTGATGCCAACGCACCGCAGCGGTCCAGCTTCATCCAGGACAATGATCTCTTCCGCGCTGCGGCCGAGGCTTGGGACAATTCCGACCTCGACCGCGCCCCCTATACGGACGACCACCACTGGGTCGGCCTACGGGTTCACACCAAGGATGGTGGTCGCCTGGGCGAGGTCGAACGGGTCCGCCTGACCACCGAGGGCGAAGTCGAGGCCATCGTGGTCGAAGCCGGCGGCTGGCTGGATATCGGCGGTCACGAGGTCCAGATCGATGCCTCGCAGGTCTCCTTCTCGCCGGAGGGCCGTCGCCCGATCGCGGTGATCGACTACACCCGCGCCGAATATGAAGCCCTGCCGCGCTTCAACGAGGATGCGGCCAGCGAATTCCCGCTGTCGGACACCGATTATGGCGACAACGAGAATACGGAAGAGCTCGACGATGGGCCGTCCGGTTCCAACCGGTAATTGCTCCTCCCCGAGCGGGCTTCAGCCCCTGTCCCCGACTGAAGCCCATCTGCCCCCGGGTCGCCCAACCCGGGGGCAATTTTTTGTGCGGGAGTCAGGCTAGGGACCGGCCATGCCCTAGTGCCATCGGGCAGATGGTTGCGCCAGGCGCGCCACTCCGCCCCATTCATCGCTTGCCGAGAGACCGCCTCAGCCAGGATTTCAGCTCAAGGGGCCTGCCCGCGAAGCGGCGCCTGCGGCGCCCTTGACCTGAAATCCTGGCTGAGGCCCGCTGGCCGACAAGTGATCAATGGTTCATTCCGCGTCGGAACGCGCAGGTCTGACGTGTCGCTGCCAGGGATCAACCGACTCAGTGCGCCGGGCGTAAGGTCAAAGCGTCTTGTAAAAGAAAGTCGTCGAACAGGGGCTGCCGTCCGGGAGCAGCGCATAATCCGGCACCGCCCCGACCTCGACCCAGCCACGCTTGCGATAGAGCGCATCGGCTGGCGAACCGGTCACCGTATCAAGAACGAGCGTCCGCAGTCCGGTGTTGCGCGCATGAGCCTCCAGCGCCGCCATCAGCGCGTCGGCCACGCCGCGGCGACGGGCCTGTGGCGAAACCATCAGCTTGGCCACATCGCCGCGATGCGGCTGGTTATCCGGCAGGCCGATGATGAGCTGGACGGTGCCGAGAAGCGTGCCTGTACTGGTGTCCCGCACGGTCCACAGTATACGGTCGCCACGGGCTACAGCCTCGGCCACACCGCGCCAGAATTCCTCTGCCCGCCCGGCCAATAACGGGGACATGAAACCAATGGACGCGCCGGCCTCGACACAGTCCGTCAGCAACGCGGAAAATTCGGACCTCAGCGCATCAATCTCGACCGCATCCAGCGCCTCGATGCGAAGGTCCAACGTCATGAAGCCCGCGCGGCGGCTTCGGCCTGTCCCGCTTCCCATTTCGCCCGGAAGTCCTTGCGGAAGCTCTCGAATTCACCCGCCGCAATCGCGGTCCGCATGCGCGCCGTCAGGTGCTGGAAGTAGGCGATATTATGCCAGGAGAGCAGCATGGCCGAGAGATATTCCCCGGCCCGGAAGAGATGGTGGAGATAGGCCTTTGAATAATCCCGGCTGGCCGGACAATCGATCTCCGGATTGAGCGGGCTGTCATCCTCGGCGAACTCGGCGCGCTTGATATTGATCGGGCCATGATCCGACCAGGCCTGGCCATGCCGGCCCGAGCGGGTCGGCAGGACACAATCGAACATGTCGACACCGCGGGCGACCGCCTCGACGAGATCAATGGGCTTGCCGACGCCCATCAGATAGCGTGGTCGCTCGCTTGGCAGGTGCGGCGTTGTGAAGTCGAGCACATCGCACATCTTCTCAAAGCCCTCACCGACCGCCAGACCGCCAATGGCATAGCCATCATAGCCGGTCTCGATCAGGCGCTCGGCGCTCTCGCGGCGCAGGGTTTCAAACACCGAACCCTGGACAATGCCGAACAGGGCCTGGCTGTCGCGCGTGCCGAAGGCCGCCTTGGAGCGCTGCCCCCAGCGGATGGAGAGCTCCATGCTGGTGCGGGCTTCTTTTTCCGAACAGCCAAAGGGCGTGCATTCGTCCAGCTGCATGGAGATGTCAGCACCCAAGAGGTCGGCCTGGATCTCGATCGAGCGCTCCGGCGTGAGATTGTGTTCGGATCCGTCGATATGGGAGCGGAACTTCACCCCCTCCTCGGTCATCTTGCGCAGCTTGGACAGGGACCAGACCTGAAAGCCGCCACTATCGGTCAGCATCGGACCCTGCCAGGTAGAAAACTTGTGCAGCCCTCCAAGGCGTTTCACCCGCTCGGCACCGGGGCGCAGCATGAGGTGATAGGTATTGCCCAGGATGATGTCGGCCCCGGTCTCACGGACCTGGTCCATGTAGAGCGCCTTGACCGTCGCCGCCGTGCCGACCGGCATGAAGGCCGGTGTGCGGATATCACCGCGGCTGGTCTTCAGAACACCGGTTCGCGCCGCGCCATCGGTGGCGTGGATATCATAGGGAAAGGTCGTCATGTGCGGCGCTCCAGCAGGCAGGCATCGCCATAGGAGTAAAAGCGATACTCCGCCGCAATGGCATGGGCGTAGGCGCGCTGCATGACGTCGAGGCCCGACAGGGCGCTGACCAGCATGAAGAGCGTCGATTTGGGCAGGTGGAAATTGGTCATCAGCATGTCGGTGATGGCAAAGCTTGAGCCCGGCGTAAGGAAAATGTCCGTGTCGCGGCTGCCGGCCTTGATGACGCCCGGGCCTGAGGCGAGGCTCTCAATCGTGCGCAGGGCCGTAGTGCCAACCGGGATGACCCGGCGCCCCTCGGCCTTGGCGGCATTGATGGCGGCCGCGGCTTGCTCTGACACCGTGCACCATTCCGAATGCATCTGGTGATCATCGGTATCGTCAGACTTCACCGGCAGGAAAGTTCCCGCGCCAACATGCAGGGTGACGCGGGTCTGCTCGACGCCGCGCGCGTCGAGCGCGGCCATCAATTCCGGTGTAAAATGAAGACCCGCGGTCGGTGCGGCCACCGAGCCCTCATGGGTCGCGAACAGGGTCTGGTAGTCAGCCTCGTCCTGCTCGTCGACGCCGCGCTTGCGGGCGATATAGGGCGGCAGCGGCATCTCGCCGGCCACCGCGATGGCCGCATCCAGCGCCGCGCCGGTGACGTTGAAGACCAGACGGACATCGCCGCCTTCGGACTTTCCGGTCACTTTCGCCGTGAGCGTCTCGCTGAACGTGATCGTGTCGCCAGTGCGCAAACGCTTGGCCGGCCGCACGAAGGCCCGCCAGGCCGAGGCGTCGATGCGCTTGTGCAGATTGACCTCAAGCTCGACCGGTCCGCCGCCGCCCACCGCCCTTGCGGGGCGCACGCCCTTGAGCGCCGCCGGGATCACCCGGGTGTCGTTGAACACCATCAGATCGCCCGGCTGCAGCAAGTCCGGCAGGTCGCGCACGCCGCGATCGGCCAACACGCCATTGGAGGCGACATGGAGCATCCGTGCGGCATCGCGCGGCCGGGCGGGGCGCAGGGCAATCCGCTCCTCGGGGAGGTGGAAATCAAAGTCGGAAACACGCATGGCTGCGGGGTCTATATTCGGACACACGGCTTCGCAATCTTTGGCGTGTAGAAAGCCTGCGTTGCGAATGGAGAATCCCGGCCTTGCGTCACACGATTTCCGCGGTTCTGGCCCTGTGCGTGGTCCTCAGCCTCGCCGCATTTATCACACTGGCGCCGGTCTGGCGCGGCTTTGACGCCTGGCGGCAGATATGGCCGCTGGTCGCGATATCCACAATCGCCGTGACGCTGTTCTCACTGCGCAATCGCCATCGCTGGCTGCCCGTCACATTGTCGCTGGGCGTGGCGGCGATCCTGTTGCCAGCCATCCCGGAATGGCTGCGGAGGCTGGACCTCGAACCGGTCGCCGATGCGTCGGGCGGCGGCGCCGAACTGACCGTCATGACCCATAATCTGTGGGGTCTCGGCACCAATGCGGCAGGCGTACCGGCCGTGATCGAAGCCCTGGCGCCAGATATCCTCGCCTTGCAGGAGGCAACCCGCCAGGCCAAGTCGGCCGTCGACCAGCTGGAATCCGCCTTCCCGCATGTCGCGCGCTGCCGGTCCGTCCGCGTGCTCACCCGCCTGCCGATGCTGGACAGTGGCTGCGTGCGGCATCCGCCGGAAATCTCCTTCGAGAATGCCGTACCCTGTGACTGGGAGTTGCCGCCGGCGGTCTGGGCCCGGGTCGAGCTGCCGGACGGACGCGACGCCGTCATTGTCTCCGTCCATCTCACCTGGCCCTTCCCCAGCGCTGCGCAGGACTGCCAGCGCCGCAATCTCGCGCGTGCGCTGACCCGGATGGATCAATCGACCCTGATCGTGATGGGAGATTTCAATGCGGCGGCCCCATCCCGCGCCCTCGCCCGCATTGAGCGCGACCTCGGCCTGGAGCGCCGATCCATCGCCCTACCGAGCTGGCCGTCGGAAGGCCTGACCGGCGATCTGCCCGTCGCGCCGATGTTGATCGGGATTGACCATATCTTTGCCGGCGAGGACTGGCGGACAATGTCGATCACGGCCGGGCCGGATACCGGCTCGGACCACCGCCCGTTGATAGCGCGCATGCGGCTCCTTGCGGCCGCGCGCCCGGATCAATCGTGAGACCAGCTTTCCGGATCGTCGGAGACCTTCGGTGACAAGCCCAGCGTCTCGCCGTCATGGCTGACACCAAGGCCCAGCACGGTTCGGTTGGCGTAGGCGAAATAAGCGGTGACCTGGTTGATCTCCAGGATTTCGCCATCATCGAACCCGGCCTCCCGCAGGGCCACGACATGTTGCTCTGTCAACGCATGGGGTGTGCGCGTCAGGATTTCCGCATAACGCAGGCCGGCCAGCTCGCGCCCTGAAAAGGCGCGCTCCAGAATACCGCTGTGAATGGCGGCGCGGATCTGCGCCGCGCGGTCTTCATCACCCAGCAAGCTCGTAAGCCCGGCGAAATGATGCTCGACGCAATAAGCGCATTTGTTCAGCGAAGAAACCCAGGTGCCGATGGCTTCCAGATAGGCCTTGTCGAGGCTGTTGCCGTAATGGTGCAGCACCGCCTTGTAGAGGGCCATATGGCCCTCCAGCGTGTGCGGGCGCAGGGAATGGGCGGCGAGGATATTGTCGATCTGACCAGTCTTGCCGGCAACCCGGTCATAGATAGCCGAAAGGCGGCCAGTGGCCGCCTTTCGATCAAGTGTCTTTATCCAGCTCAAGGCCTCAGGCCTCGACGACCGTCGCCTTGACGATCGAGCCAGGATTGGCCGGCGGCTCGCCCTTGGGCAGCGCATCGACATGTTCCATGCCGGAGATCACTTCGCCCCAGACCGTGTACTGGTTGTTGAGGTAAGGCACGTCATCCAGGCAGATGAAAAACTGGCTGGATGCACTGTCCGGATCCGACGCCCGGGCCATCGACATGGTGCCGCGAACATGCGGTTCGGCAGAGAATTCTGCCGGGATATGCTGGCCGGACCCACCCATGCCATTGCCATTCGGACAACCGCCCTGGGCGACGAAACCGTCAATCACACGGTGGAAGGTCAGACCGTCATAAAAGCCGTCTTTCGCCAGCTCAGTGATACGGGCAACGTGCTTGGGCGCCAGGTCGGGGCGCAGCTTGATGGTGACGTCGCCGCCTTCAAGCGTGAATACGAGATGTTCTTCAGCCATGGGTCTTCCTATTCCATAATCCGGGTCGGCACGGTGATATCGCAAATGTCGGGCAGATTTCCAGACGCGTCACGCAGCGTGTCCAGATAGCTGGCGAAGGCCGCGCTGTCGGTGTCGGCGACCTGGATCGTGACCTGATCTTCCGCCGGCAATTCATCGCCCGTGCGCATCGAGCGGATCGTATCCGGGCGGAAATCGGGATCGTCCATGGCGGATCCGACGGCAATCGCATCAACCGCTTCCTGACCGACGCGAACGCGCCCCCACGAGGTGTATTGCGCGTTGAGATGCTCGGAATGACCGCGTGTGAGATAGAATTGGCTGCGGGCGGAATTCGGATCACCCGTACGCGCTGCCGAGGCGGCGCCTCGACAATGCAGCAACCAGGACTGGACCTGCCCATCACCGGTGATCGCGGCCAGTGCCGCAGTCTGCGTACCGGCAGGGAAACCGTCCCAGAAACCGGCCTTGGCGGTCTGAGGCAGGGCACGCGGATTGATGATGCGGTCCTGCAATTCGGTCACGACCGGCTCGCCGGAGCGACGCACGGTGAACTCGGCTTCCAGCCCCGGAACATCGGCCGCATGACCGGGATTGGACCGCGAACCGCCCCCTTGGGCCATGAAGCCGTCGATCACGCGGTGCCAGACCAGGAAATCGTAGAAACGTTCCTGCGCCAGCGTGCGCATGCGGGCGACGTGGTTGGGCGCGAATTCCGGTGCCATTTCGACAATGACCATGCCGTGATCGGTGTCGATATAGAGCAGATCTTCCTGGTCCGCCGTTCGCCAGGCATCGTCCGGCAATTGCCATTGCGGCGCCGTCGGTTCGGCCTGGGCTGACACTGTCGGTGCAGGCTGATGGCGGGCGACCTCTGCATCGCTGGCGCTAGTCTCGGCTTCGCGGGCACAGGCGGCGGCACTGAGGGCCAGGGCCAGTGTGGCGGAAAGGGTGAAACGCATGATCACGCAAGACGCTCCTTCAATCGGCGTTCGATACTCGGCGTCACAAAGGCGGAGACATCTCCGCCCAATCGGGCAATTTCCTTGACCAGGCGCGACGCAATCGCCTGGTGGCGTGGATCGGCCATCAGGAACAGGGTCTCAATATCATCATTGAGCTGCTGGTTCATGGCCACCATCTGGAATTCATACTCGAAATCGGACACGGCCCGAAGCCCGCGCACAATCGATTGGGCGCCGATCTCCTCGGCGAAATGCATCAGGAGGCCGTCGAACGGCCGCACTTCGATCTGGGCACCATCAGCAAATTTGGCGATTTCGGCCTGGACCATCTCGACGCGCTCATCGAGGTTGAAGAGCGGCTTCTTGCCCTCATTCACGGCGACGCCGATCACCAGATGGTCGACCAGTTTTACAGCCCGGCCAATGATGTCGATATGACCATTGGTCAGCGGATCAAACGTGCCCGGATAGAGCGCGGTACGGGTCATGGCCAATCTCTCCCAGGCTTGGCGCCCGGCCCTGTCTGGCAGAAGACCGGAGCGATATCAATCACTCCGGCCCGCAACTGCGCTATTCGGTCGGTCCCGGATCAGCATCGGAGGACGGGGATGATCCGTCGGTGTCCGGCTGGATCGGGCCGCCTTCGACATCGACCTCCTCCACCGCATCGCCCTCATCACCGGCATCCTGGATGCGCACGACGGCGACGACATTCTCGCCTTCATTCAAGCGGATAAGGCGGACACCGCGCGACGAGCGGCTGGCGATCCGGACCGTGTCGACCGGGAATCGGATCAATTGGCCGCCATCGGTGACGGCCATGATCTGGTCGGCATCATCGACCGGGAAACTGGCCGACAAGGGCACGTCGCGTTTGATATCGGTGGCGGCGACGCCGTTATTGCCACGCCCCATGACCCGGAAATCATAGGCCGATGAACGTTTGCCCATGCCGTCCGACGCAACCGTGAGGAGGAATTCCTCGGCGGCGCCCAGCTCGGCGAGACGCTCGGTCGACAGGCCCTCAAGCCCATCGCCCTCATCGTCCCCGTCGATCTCCACCGGCGTGTCGTCGACTTCCTCTTCGCCGAGAGCCCGACGCATTGCCGTAGCGTGCTTGAGGTATTCGCGGGCTTCCGGTGAAGTCACGTCGATATGGCGCAAAATAGCCATCGAGATCAGCTCGTCGCCCTCGGCCAGGCGGATGCCGCGCACCCCGACCGAATTACGGCCGGCAAAGACGCGGACATCGGTGGCCGGGAAGCGGATGGCGCGGCCCTTGTGGGTGGTCAGGAAGACATCGTCCTGCTCGGTGCACAGCACCACATTGACGATGCGGTCATCATCCTCCTCCAGCTTCATCGCGATCTTGCCATTGCGATTGACCTGGACGAAGTCGGACAGCTTGTTGCGGCGGACGGTGCCCTTATTGGTGGCGAACATGACATTCATGTCGGCCCAAGTGCTCTCGTCTTCCGGCAAAGCCATGATCGAGGTGATCGTCTCGCCCTGTTCCAGCGGCAACAGATTGATCAGCGCCTTGCCGCGCGTGTTCGGCGCGCCCAGCGGCAGACGCCAGGTCTTGGTCTTGTAGACCATGCCGCGATTGGAGAAGAACAACAGCGGCGCGTGGGTCGAGGCGACGAAGAGCGTGGCGATGAAATCCTCATCCTTAGTCGCCATGCCCGAGCGACCCTTGCCGCCGCGGCGCTGGGCTCGGTAGTCGGACAGCGCCGTGCGCTTGGCATAACCGCCATGGGTGACGGTGACGACCATCTCGTCGCGCGGAATAAGATCCTCGTCCTCGAAGTCGAGCTCGGCATCGACGAATTCGGAGCGGCGCGGCGTGGCGTAGTTGTCGCGAACCTCGCTCAGCTCGTCGCGAATGATGTCGAGCACGCGCTGGCGTGAGCGCAGCAGGTCCAGGAGGTCGGCGATCTGCTCGGCCAGCGTTGCCGCTTCATTGCCCAGCTCCTCGCGGCCCAGACCGGTCAGGCGGTTGAGGCGCAGCTCCAGGATCGCCCTCGCCTGCTCCTCGGTGAGACGCAGCGTCTTGTCGTCGCGCAGCATGGAGCGCGGATCGGCGACCAGTTCGACCAGCGGCGCCACATCCATGGCCGGCCAGTCGCGCGCCATCAATTGCTCGCGCGCCGTCGCCGGATTGGGGGCGCGGCGGATCAGGGCTATGACCTCGTCGATATTGGCCACAGCCAGGGCCAGGCCGACGATGACATGCGCCCGGTCGCGCGCCTTGTTGAGCTCGAACTTGGCGCGGCGGGCCACGACTTCCTCGCGGAAGCGCAGGAATTCCTTGAGGATGTCCAGCGCGCCCAGCAATTGCGGACGACCACCGACGAGCGACAGCATGTTGGCGCCGAAGCTCGTCTGCATCGGCGACCAGCGGAACAGCTGGTTGAGGATGACATCGGCATTGGCGTCGCGCTTCAGCTCGATCACCACGCGCATGCCATTGCGGTCACTTTCATCGCGCAGATCGGCAATGCCCTCGATCTTCTTCTCGCGCACCAGGTCGGCGATCTTCTCGATCATCGAGGCCTTGTTCACCTGGTAGGGGATTTCGTGGACGATGATCGCCATCCGGTCCTTGCGCACTTCCTCGATCGAGGTGCGCGAGCGCATCACCACCGAGCCGCGCCCGGTCAGCACCGCATTGCGGGCGCCGGTCCGACCAAGGATCAGGCCACCCGTCGGGAAGTCAGGCCCGGGGATATAATCCAGCAGTTCGGCTTCGGTCAGCGAAGGGTTTTCCAGCAGGGCCAGCGTGCCATCGATCACCTCGCCGAGATTGTGCGGCGGGATATTGGTCGCCATGCCGACGGCAATACCGCCGGCGCCATTGACCAACAGGTTCGGGAAGCGGGCCGGCAGCACCACCGGCTCCTGGCGCTCGGCGGAATAATTGTCGATGAAATTGACCGTATTCTTGTCGATATCGGCCAGCAGCGACTGCGCCACTTTCTGCATCCGCGCTTCGGTATAACGATAGGCGGCGGGCGGATCGCCATCGACCGAGCCGAAATTGCCCTGCCCGTCGATCAGCGGCACGCGCATCGACCAGTCCTGGGCCAGGCGCACCAGCGAGTCATAGACCGCCTGGTCGCCATGCGGGTGATAACGCCCCATCACGTCACCGACCGCGGTGGCGCATTTGCGATAGGCTTTCTCGTGCGTCTGCCCGTTCTCGTGCATCGTATAGAGGATGCGGCGGTGGACCGGCTTCAACCCGTCCCGCGCATCGGGAATGGCCCGCGACACGATCACGCTCATCGCATAATCGAGATAGGACGACTTCATCTCGTCCTCGATGGCGATATTGCCAATCCCGTCCGGCAGGGCTGGCGGCTGACCGCCAGAGTTTTCGGGTCCGTTTTCGGGTCCGTCTTCCGGGGTGTTCGGCGTGTCGTCGTGATCGCTCAAGGCGGCCCTCTTTTCATTGTGTCGCGATGGCGGTCACGATTGCCCCGACCGCACCCTCACGAAAATCGCCGCCGATCCCACACCCTCGCGCGCGGGCGCGAATCATTGGTGTGAATCAGGCGGCTTTCCTGTCGCAGAGTCTTAACAATCGCGAGGGGGGAGAGCAAATGCGGGGGGCGGTTGGTGGGTAAACACACCTCCGGCACTTCATCCAACGCACACCCCCGCCCCACAGCGTCATCCTGACGAAAGTCAGGACCCAGTCTCGCAGGATCGATTTCGCCGAACCCTGCAATGGCGTCGCGTCGCAGGCTGGGTCCCGATTGTGATCGGGATGACGGTGGCTTCGGGATTTCAAATACCTTTGTCATCCCGGCGGAGCCCTGACTTGATCAGGGCGCAGATCCGGGCCCCCTACGCCCGGTACGGCCAGCTTTCGCGATAAGAAGTCCCGGCTCTGCGGCCTGCTTTCGCAGGCCATTCGGCCGGGATGACAAGCGGGTGGGGGACAGGTGATATCTCTCTCCCCCATACCCCAACGCCGTCGCGCAGAGGCGTCCATAGATCGCTTGTCAGCCAGCACGCCGTATCGGCTTGTTCCGGATTCATCGAGATGTCCCCGGGCCCTGGCCGTCTTCAAAGGGGGGGCGGGAAAGCATGCGCTGCCGCGGACACCTGCTAAAGGCGCTCGGCCCTACTCCACCTCCACCGGCGATGTGAGCGGACCTCGGTTGGCTCCAGCGTTCCCCGCCAGAAGGCGCTGGCGAGAAGCGCCGTGACAAGCGCGCCGACGGTGAGGTCGGGGCCGTGCTTGGCAGGGTTTCGGCGCCCTCGACCGACGCGCGGCTGGGTGATGATGATATCGGCCATGTTGACCGCCCCATCGGGCAGGCCGGACGTCTCGCCGGCGAACATCGCGACCGCTTCGCCTTCCGCGCCGCGCCGCTCGACCTTACCCGGCCGACGGCCGCCTGACGGGCCTGCGCAACCGCGCGCCAGGCAGAGACTTGCCTTACCTGGCCGGCTATTTTACGGGAGCGCCATGCAACAGATTCTTACCGGCCTTGTGGCCTTGCTCATTTCCACCGGCGCCTTGGCGCAGTCCGATACCGAGACGATCATGCGCGCGCGGACTGATGCCGCGATTGCCGACGGTCTCACCCCCGGCCTTTCCGCCAGCCTGTTGCTTGCCGATGGCACGCGCATCGATCACCAGGCCGGACTGACGGATCAGCGCAACAACGCACCGGTCGAGCCGGAAACCCGCTTCCTGTCCGGCAGTGTCGGCAAGACGATCACAGCCCTGGTCGCGGTCCAGCTGGCCGATGAAGGCGTGCTCAATCTCGATGCCCCGGTGGAGCCCTGGCTGTCCGGGCGGGACTGGTGGCCGGCACTGGCCAATCATGACGGGATGACGCTGCGCCACCTGCTCAATCACTCGGCCGGTGTGCCGGACTATCTGGAAGATCTCGACTTTTTCCTAGCCGGCCTGACACGCGGCCAACGCGGCTTCACGCCGGACGAGACGGTCGGCTTTATTGCCGGCGACGACGCCGAAGGCCCGCTCGGCCAGCATTTTTCCTATTCCGACACCGATTATATCCTGGTCGGCCTCGTCATCGAGGCGGCGACCGGGGAGGCGTTCTACGATCTGGCACAAAGCCGTGTCATTGCCCCGCTCGGCCTGTCGCAGACCGAGCCCTTGCAGGGCCGCGACTTTGCACGCCTCGCCAACGGACATCAGCGCGGCTGGTTCGGCCTCTCGCCGACCGCCCGCAGCGGTCGCCTGCGCCGCAATCTCGACCATGAATGGACCGCCGGCGGCTGGGTGACCACGCCGCAGGACCTTGTCGCGCTCTACCGCGCGCTCGGCGCGGGCGGGATGTTCGAGGCCGAGGGTCGGACCATGCGCGCGGACTACAATGCCTTCGAGCCTGGCGGGGCCGCCGGCTACGGGCTCGGCCTCTATGTGCGTGTCACCGGCGAGGGGACGTACCGGATCTCCCATGGCGGCGATTTCGGCGGCTACCGCTCGGCCGTCCTGCATGACAGCGCCACCGGCCTCACCGTCGCAAGCCAGGCCAACGCCAAGCCGTTCGAGGCGCCCGACTTCAATTACGGGCTCTGGCAGGCCGTATCGCAATAGAGGGGCCGAGCACACAAAACAGGGACATGTCCCTGCCCGTCAGTCCTCCCGCACCACCCGCGCCTTGCCGCGACCGAGTGCCAGCGCCTTCACCGCGCCGCGAAAGGTGCGCACCTCTTGCTCGGTCCAGCGACCGCGGATGAAGGCATTGCGCAGGTTCTGGACCATCAACGGCGTCTTTGACGGCGGGTGGAAGAAGCCGGCACGGTCGAGCTCATATTCGAAATGCTCGAACATGCGCTCCAGGTCTTGCCGCGTGGCGACATCGGAGACCGGTTCAAACTCGGCCGGCGCGCCCTCGCCGGCGGTCCATTCATAGGCGATCACGGCAACAGCTTGGGCCAGGTTGAGTGAGGAGAAGGAGCGGTCCACCGGCAGGGTGATGATGACATCGGCCAGATTGACCGCCTCATTGGGCAAGCCGGACTTCTCACCGCCGAACATCACGCCGACCGTCTCACCCGCTTCGATGGCCGCCTTCATGTCACTGACTGCTTCGCGCGCCGTCATCACCGGCTTTTCCATGCCGCGCGGCCGCGCCGTGGTGGCGTAGAGCCGGGTGCGATCATGGATCGCATCACCGAGACGATATTCCACGCGGGCATTGCCGAGCACCGGCGAGCCGGCCGACATGGTCACCGCCTTGTCATTGGGCCAGCCATCGCGCGGATCGACAATCACCAGCTCGGGCAGGCCGAAATTCCCCATCACACGGGCCGCCGCGCCAATATTCTCACCGAGTTGCGGCGTGTGGAGGATGAATGCGGGGGTATAGGGCATGTCGGACTTCAAGGCTGCTGCAGGGTGATGAGCTGGTTGTTATCATCGAATTCGGCTGCCAGCCCCGCCATGTCCATCGCGCGCCGCAGTTGGGCGGCGGGATCATCAGCCCCGCCATCAATCAACCGGTCGAGATGGGCGATCAGGTCCGCATCCACGCCGGCCTGGCCTGCGGCTTCGAAGAAGAGCGCCCGGGACCGCTGTTCGTCCCGCTGTTCGGACAGCGCCTGCATCGCAAGCCACACCGTGTAGATATCACCGTCTGGCGTTGCCGCATCGATGACCAGGCCAATCAGCGCACCGCAAGCATAGAAGCCGCCGCTCTGGTCGCGAAGATGCGCGGTCTCGAGCGGGCCGGCAGCCAAGACCGGCAGGCATTGCGCATACTCGCGAGCATAGGTCGCCGACAGATAGTCCGGCCCCGCCTCGCCAAGCATCTGTGCGACAAGCCCTGTGGCCATCGTGTTGGCACCGCCCTCATGAATCCAGCTCTCACCGATAGTCCCACTTCCCTGGCCACGCAGGTTCTGGAACTGGTGCGCGACTTCATGGGCGAAAAACCAGCGCAGATAGGTTCGCAAGTCCGGCGAAGGCTCGGACATGGCCTGCCCGGAACTCGACATCAGGATCGAGCGGTCAATCACACTGCCCTTGTTGGAGTACCCGCCCTGCTCGTCCCCGCCATAGGCAAAATAAAGCACGGCCCGCTCTTCAAGCGGATGCTGCCAGCGGGTCTCGTAGGTTTCGAAAATCGACTCCATGTCGTCGTCCATCGCCTCGAGCACCCAGGTCGGCAGTCCACGATCCAGCACGCCGACATAGCTGCGGCGCGCAGTGATCTCGCCATCGCCGAGATAGACAAAAGCGCCATTGCCACGGGCCGTATGCTCAACCGAACCGTCAACGATCTCGCCGTCAAACACCATGCGCCGATCCGACAGGATGCGGACGCCCATCGTGTATTGCTCGCCCTGCCAGGCGCCAAGATTGCCGTCGAGCGCCGCAATCGATCCGGTGTCGGCAACCGCCAGCACCTCGAACTGGCCAGTATAGATTGCCAGACTGCCATCAGAGAAGCCGACATAGGGACTGTAATCGCCCTGCGGACTAACGAAGCGAGGCTCAACGATCAGGGAAAATTCGGTCCGTGGCGCATCGAAAAGAAGGGCATCAAACCCGTGCAGCCGCTCCAGCTGCACGCCGCTGCCGACCGGCGACCATGCGCCGACGCGATAGTCGCCGGACGACCGTGAAAAGATCAGGGCGGATTGTGCGTCCGCAAGCAGATAATCGACGCCAAAACGCCCATCGCCGAGATCCCGGACGGTGACTGTATAGCCGGCGCCGTCCATCATCCCGTTGGAACCGGGCCCGGCGTCGTTGGCCGCTGCCCCGCGCGGACCGGCCGGACTGCACGCGGCGGCCGCGACCACAATAAGCGCGATCCGGACCAATCGTGTCATGATCACATCATCCCCTGCCTGTTATCGTAGTACCACCAACACTAAACACGGCGGTCCTGGCGGAGGAAAGTGACGGTGCAGACAGGCGGGCCGCTTTTTCAGGCCAGCCCTTCCTTGCGTCAAAGACCGGTGCTAGAGAGCGGGAAAATCTGTCACCGGTGTCTTCGAGGCACCGGGATCACCCGTCCGAAAAGAAATGAGAGCACCCATGGCGAAGATCAAAGTCGATACCCCGGTCGTCGAACTCGACGGCGATGAGATGACCCGCATCATCTGGCAGCTGATCAAGGACAAGCTGATCCTGCCCTATCTCGACATTGATCTGAAGTATTACGACCTCTCGGTCACCAAGCGTGACGAGACGGATGACCAGATCACCGTCGACGCCGCCGAGGCGATCAAGCATTACGGCGTCGGCGTGAAATGCGCCACGATCACGCCGGACGAAGCCCGCGTCGAGGAATTCGGCCTCAAGAAGATGTGGCGCTCGCCGAACGGCACCATCCGCAACATCCTCGGCGGCGTCGTCTTCCGTGAGCCGATCGTCATCTCCAACGTGCCGCGCCTGGTGCCGGGTTGGCAGCAGCCCATGGTGATCGGCCGTCACGCCTTTGGTGACCAGTATCGCGCCACCGATTTCCTGGTCGACCGTCCGGGCAAGCTGACCATGACCTTCGAGCCGTCCGACGGTTCCGATCCGGTCACCCGCGAAGTCTTCGACTTCCCGTCCCCGGGCGTTGCCATGGGCATGTATAATCTCGACGACTCGATCCGCGATTTTGCCCGCGCCTCGCTCAATTACGGCCTGCAGCGCGGCTGGCCGGTCTATCTGTCGACCAAGAACACCATCCTGAAAGCCTATGACGGCCGCTTCAAGGATCTGTTCGAGGAGATCTACCAGGCCGAGTTCAAGGACGCCTTCGCCGAGAAGGGCATCTCCTATGAGCATCGCCTGATCGACGACATGGTCGCCGCCGCAATGAAATGGTCCGGTGGTTTCGTCTGGGCCTGCAAGAATTATGACGGCGACGTCCAGTCCGACACCGTCGCCCAGGGCTTCGGCTCGCTCGGCCTGATGACCTCGGTGCTGATGAGCCCCGACGGCTCGACGGTCGAAGCCGAAGCCGCCCACGGCACGGTGACCCGCCACTATCGCCAGCATCAGCGCGGCGAGCAGACCTCGACCAACTCGATCGCCTCCATCTTCGCCTGGACGCAGGGTCTCTCCCATCGCGGCCGCATGGATGGAAACCAGGACGTCATGGACTTCGCAGCCCTGCTGGAAGACACGATCATCAAGACGGTCGAGGCCGGCTTCATGACCAAGGATCTGGCCCTGCTGGTCGGCGAAAGCCAGGGCTGGCTGTCGACCGAAGGCTTCCTCGACAAGGTCGATGAGCGCTTCAAGGCCGCCATGGCGGCTCGCGGCTAAGGGCCGAAATCATAACAATATGAAGGGGCGGCTCCGACGGGGCCGCCCTTTTTCTTGTGTGTGGGGGTCGAATTGTCGCCCGACGAATTCGCGCTTGGGGATAGCGTCCGGCGCGCACCCCGCCATAAACCCCTTGCCGGGAGAAAGCCGTATCCGGTTCTTGAGCTCAAGGGGCATGCCCGCGAAGCGGCGCCTGCGGCGCCCTTGACCTCAAGAACCGGATACGG
>NZ_RBIM01000007.1:0-215402 GCF_003634045.1 Maricaulis maris | reverse complement strand
CCCTTGCCGGGAGAAAGCCGTATCCGGTTCTTGAGCTCAAGGGGCATGCCCGCGAAGCGGCGCCTGCGGCGCCCTTGACCTCAAGAACCGGATACGGCCCGCTGGCTGACAAGGGATTTATGGGCGGTTCCGCGCGTCTTGTGCGAAAAATGGTGCGTTTCCCAATTCATCAGCGGGCCGCAGGTCAGACCCAGGCCATCCTGCGCTCCACCGCCGAGGCGGCCATGATCGAACAGGACATGGAGACCGCCCTGGAAAGCTTCCGCGCCCAGGCGGCGGGCGAGCTGTCGGAAGCGGAAAGCATTATCGCCACCCGCACCGAAATCCTCGAAAAGGCCGAGGCCCGCGCTGCCCGCCAGACCTTGCTCAGCCCGGTCGATGGCATCGTCAATGCGGTCAATGTCACCACGATCGGCGAGGTCGCCGAGCCCGGCGAGCCCGGCGAGCCGGTGGTCACCCTGGTCCCGGCCGGCCGCGAACTCTATGTCGAAGCCTACCTCCTCAACCGCGATGTCGGCTTTGTTGCGCAGGGCCAGGAGGTCCGCATCAAGCTGGAGGCCTTCCCTTCATGCGATATGGGTATCTCGATGGAATAGTTGAGCAAATTTCTCCCGACGCGATCGTTGACGAGCATAGGGGGCTTGTCTATCCTGCACGCGTCAGGGTTGTCATAAACAACATCTCAGTCAATGGAAGTGCCCCCGTTCTGGCCGCCGGCATGTCCGCCACGGTCGAAATAAAGACGGGCACACGGCGCGTGATCGCGTTTTTGCTGAGCCCGGTTTTGCGGGCCATGAACGAGGCGGGGCGGGAGCGATGAGGGGGGCGTTTTGAACCTAGTTGCCGCTTTGCTGTTCGCGCTTTGCCTTGCCACGGGCGCTGGGGCGTTGAACGGCAATCATCATGCCGCTGTTGGAGCGGAATTAACGGGAGCGCAAGGGTCGGCGCCAGCGGAGCAACGTCCCGTAGATCAATGGGGTTGGCGCCGAGTATGTCAGGCTGCTCGCGCAGGCGAAGTGTCACGGATGCGGGAACTCTTTGAAGCAATGCCTCCATCCGGTGCTTATCCACCTCTGTTTCCAATTAGCGAAGCAGAGATTTGCGCTTTCACGGCTTATGTTCGAGCCTACGAGATCGATCATGCCCACTCGATACTGCTTTCCGTTCTACAACGCGGCACGGGTCACGCTGTTGAGTTCGGTGGATCTGCATGCACTGTTCCAAATGATGATGTTGGAGCGCGTGATCGTTGGGTGCGCGGTCTCGGCGACCGGCGACTACCTATCGCTGAATACCTTCTACAGATCAGCGAACGGTACCCGGTCAATCAGGTTTCTCGGTGTCTTCGGGCGGCCACTGCGAGCGATGTGTACGGCGAGCTTAGGATGATGCGTCGCCAGCTATCGGCCGAGTTGGCGTTAGGTTCGATTGAGCTTGCAAGCCAAGTGGCGAACGAGATTATCGTCAAAGTGAACGAGTTCACTGGCTGTGATCAATACGATCTCGACGCCCCTGGCACAGGGGGGGGCTGCATTCCGCCTGGTGGCCTGTGGATAGAATGGCCGGTGGCTGAGGTGATGGGTACTGCAGGATTGACCAATGAGGATATTCAAGACTGCAGCGTTGAATTTGAAGTCGATCCATCAGGCGAAGTGCTGATGACCAGCGTCGATATCGAAGGTTGCGAGGCCGACGATCGCATTTTCTGGGCAATCGACACGGTGTTGAGGACGCGTGTTTATCTTCCAAGTGTTGTGGATGGTTGTCCCATCTCACGGCATCTGACGCTGAGTTGGCCGGAACGCCAAAGCGAATAGCGCTATAAGTGGGGACTTAGATGACTGCAGGCAATCGCACAACGCGTGTTCAACCTACACCAGAGCAGGACTTCTACCTTCGCCTGCAAGAGCTGAATCGCAATTTTCGAGGATAAATGGGGACAGGATAAATGGGGACACGTACCATTTTCCACCACAGGGTCACTCCATCATACCCCACATCCCCCGGCGCCACCGGCGCAAACCTCGCCATACATCCCTTGCCGGGAGAAAGCCGTATCCGGTTCTTGAGCTCAAGGGGCATGCCCGCGAAGCGGCGCCTGCGGCGCCCTTGACCTCAAGAACCGGATACGGCCCGCTGGCTGACAAGGGATCTATGGATCGGGCCGCGCAATGCGCCCAAGATCAATCGCCCCGATCCCGTCCAATTCGTGCCTTGCTGCCGCCGCGAGACGTCTCCAGCTTCTCCGGATCGGGGGAGACATCATGAAAAAACGCCACATCGCACTGGGCATTCTCGGCGTCGCAGGGGCGGCGCTCTATCTCAACAACGCCTCCTGGCTGGCGACGCCACAGCGCGATGTGCCCTTTTATGTCTCCCATCGCGGCGTGCACCAGACTTTCGATCCGGCGGGTGTCGGACGCGATGACTGCACCGCTGTGCTGATCGATCCGCCGCAGCATGGCTTCATCGAGAATACCTTGCCCTCGATGGCTGCCGCCTTTGCGGCCGGGGCCAGCCGGATCGAGATCGACATTCACCCGACCACGGATGGCGAGTTCGCGGTCTTCCACGACTGGACGCTGGACTGCCGGACCGATGGCTCAGGCGTGGTCCGCGAGCAATCGATGATGACACTGCGCACGCTGGATGCCGGTTATGGCTATACCGCCGATGGTGGCGAAACCTGGCCGCTGCGCGGCACGGCGGTCGGCGCCATCCCGACGCTGGGCGAAGTCCTGGAGGCTTTCCCCGAAGGGGATTTCCTGTTCAATATCAAGAGCAATGATGCCAGTGAGGCAGACCGGCTTCTCGCCTATCTTGACGCCCGCGCCGTCGACACTGACCGTCTGATTGTCTTTGCAGCGTCGCGACCGGATGCCCGGCTAGCCGAATTGCGCCCGGACCTGCGCCGGATGAGCCGGGCCCGCATTCGCGCCTGCGGTCTGTCCTACTTGGCTTGGGGATGGAGCGGACATGTTCCGGAGGTCTGCCATGATACCGTGCTGGTCCTGCCCGCCAATTATGCCCGCCTCGCCTGGGGCTGGCCGACCCGGCTGGAGACACGCATGGCCTCGGTCGGCAGTGAAGTCTGGGTGATGGGCGATCTTGACCGGGCGACGATGAACTCGACGGGGATCGACACGGTGGGGCAACGCGACGCCCTGCCGGGGCGGTTCCGGGGCGGTATCCTCACCAACCGGATCGATGCAATCGGCCCGATCATCACGGGCAATCCGTAACCGGCTGATGCGCACAACATGCAGATGTATTTCGAAACCGCTTGAAACCCGACCCCGCGAGACGATATTGACGGGATGAAATGGTCCGTGCGTCCGCACCAGACCCCTCACCGCGTGCCGGAAAATGATAGCGGATTTCGAGTTCGAACCCGACAACCGACTCTGTGTTCACAGGGGTTCAGAAAAGGTCAGTGGCGACGACCTGATGCGACTGCAGCAACGGAGTCCGTCTTGAAGGCCAGTTACCACGTCAATGTCCGGGACGGGCTCATCATCTACACAATGTCCGGAACCCTCACTTCTGAGGGTATCCTCAAGGTCTTTCGGGCGGCAATCTCGGACCCGGACTGGTCGCGCGAATTTGACATGATGTGCCTGTTCCACAATGCGGACTTTTCCGTTTTCTCATTGGAGGAGGCGGCCAGCTTCTCGAAAGCCATCCAGGCGCTCGACCCGGCGCCCGGGGAGTCGCCGCCGATCCGGTCAGCGCTGGTCTGTCCTGACGACTTGTCCAGTGCCCTGCTCACTTTCTGGGAGATGATGGGCCGGGATGAACGCCGCGCGATCGACCGGATATTCGCCACCGAGGCCGAAGCCCGTGCCTGGCTGGCAGAACCGCGCTGACCATAGCCCGGCGCCGCCCCCGCCCCAAGCGCCCCGATCATCACTTGCCAAGCCCGGCCGGCCTGGCCTAGCGTCCTATATGAACAATGTTCACTTTTTGCGGCGGGCGGGAATTCGATGCAGCTAGTCAGTGATGTGATCCTCGAAGACCAGGCGCAAACCGCGCCGCATCTGGGCATGCGATATCCGTCACTGGACGGATTTGACCTGTGGGATCCGTCGGCCTGGACCCAGGGCCATCCCCATGAATTCTTCCGTCGCATGCGCGAGACCGCCCCGGTGATGTGGTCATCGGCGGATCCGAAGCGGGCCGGTTTCTGGTCGGTGACACGCTATGAGGACATCAAGACCGTCGAACTCGCGCCGGACGTCTATTCCTCGGAACGCGGCAGCATCAACATGTTCGTCATGCCGCGTAAGGAGTGGAAACCCAAGAAGCTGATCCCGGCCGCCTTCAACTCGATCATCAATCTGGACCAGCCGCATCACATGCAGATGCGCATCCAGCAGAAGGATTTCTTCATTCCGCGCTTCGTCGAGGAATTGCGGACCCGGATCGACGTGAAAATTGACAGCCTGCTCGACGAGATGGAGCGCCAGGGTCCGGTCGTCGATTTCGTCAAACTCTTCTCCCAGGAATTGCCGCTCTACACGCTGTGCGAAATGCTCGGGATCGACGAGCCGGACCGACCCAAAATCATCCGCTGGATGCATTATCTGGAACTGGCAAACCAGTATTTCGTCAATCCGTGGAGCCTGTTGTCGCGGCGGCCCTGGTTCCCGATCAAATTCTACCATTACGTCAACGAGATGTTCGCCTATGGCGAGCGCGTCATGGCCGAGCGCCGGATCAATCCGCGCAAGGACTTGATGACGGCGATTGCCAATACACAAATGGCCGGCAAGCCCCTGCCCCAGGAATATCTCGACGGGTCCTGGTTGCTGATCATCTTTGCCGGCAATGACACGACCCGCAATTCGCTGTCGGGTACCATCCGCCTGATGACCCAGTTCGAGGATCAACGTCAGAAAGTGTTGGCGGACCCGGAACTTGTCCCGGCGATGTCGAACGAGGCGCTGCGCATGATTTCGCCGGTCCAGCACATGCGCCGGACCGCACTGGCCGATACCGAGCTCAATGGCCAGCGCATCGCCAAGGACGAGAAAGTCATCCTCTGGTATCCCGCTGCCAACCGGGACCCGGAGGTCTTCGCCGATCCTGACCGTTTCGACCTGACGCGCGAGAATGTCGACAAGCATATTGCCTTCGGACACGGGCCGCACAAATGCCTCGGCAATCGCATCGCCCAGATGCAGTTGCAATCGGCGTTCAGGAAGATATTCGAGCGCTTTCCGAACATTGCCTGGACCGGTCGGCAGACCATTGCGCCGAACACGCTGGTCCATGCGATCTCAAGCCTCGAGGTCAATCTTTACGGCCTGGGCAAGGATCGCCCGACGCAGGTCCGCACCGGCCGCTGATCGCCGGCTGCGAGCCGGTGTTATGCGGCGCGACCGCCACTGCGCTTCATCGTAACGAAGGTTTCCGCCTCGAGCTTCCATTGGCCCTCAACGCAGCGCCATTTGGCGAAATAGCGCCCGGAATAACGGATGGCGAAACCGTCAGTCGACCAGGCGCCTTTCCAGCGGCCGGTCTCGGCGGCCAGCTGGCTGTCCTCACAGACCTCGATGCGGGACGGGGTGCGGACATAGCTGACATCCGGCATCTGGCTGAAAATGGATGACCAGGCCTCCAGCTGGGCGTCCCGGCCGGTGATCAATTGCGCCTCGTCACCGGGGATCAGGACGACCTCCTCGACCAGCACGTCCGCGATCGCCTTGAGTGATCGTGCCTCCAGCGCGGCGTTGAAACCGGCGCGCGCCGCTGCGATGGCGCGGGCCGCCGGTTTGTCGCCCAAGAGCTGGATGTCCGACTTGGCCGATTTGCGCATCAGCCGGCCAGCGTATCGCGGATGGCCTTGATGCCGTCCTCGGCCCTGGCACCGTCCGGACCACCGGCCTGGGCGAAATCGGGCCGGCCACCGCCGCCCTTGCCACCAACTGCTGCCGCGCCGACCTTCACGAGGTCGACCGCACCAAACCGGTCCCTGAGATCATCCGTGACGCCGACCGCCAGCGCCGCCTTGCCCTCATTGACACCGATGAAGGCAGCGATGCCGGACCCCATCTGCGCCTTGGCTTCGTCGATCAGGCCGCGTAAATCCTTGCCGCCGACCCCCTCAACCACCCGGCCGATGAAGTTGATGCCATTGACCACCTCCGGTCCGGCCGGAGCCCCGGCCGCGCCGCCACCCATGGCCAATTGCTTCTTGGCTTCGGCGAGCTGACGTTCGAGCTTCTTGCGGTCCTCCATCAGGCTGACCACCCGGCCGGCAAGGTCGCCGGTGGGGATTTTCAGGGCATCGGCGGCGGCGCGGCCAAAGCCGATCTGCTCTTCCATGTACAGGCGTGCGCCCTCGGCGGTCATCGCTTCGAGACGACGGATACCCGACGAAACCGCGCCTTCGGAAACGATCTTGAACAGGGCGATATCGCCGGTGCGCGCAACATGGGTGCCGCCACACAATTCCACAGAATAGGGTTTTTCATGATCCGCCAGAGCCTGCCCCATGGTCAGGACGCGAACCTTGTCGCCGTATTTCTCGCCAAACAGCGCCAGGGCACCGGCCTCGATGGCGGCGTCCGGCGTCATTTCACGGGTTGAGACCTCGACATTCTGCCGAATGACCGCATTGACCTGCGCCTCGATGGCCGCGAGCTGTTCTGCCGTGATGGCCTTGTTGTGCGAGAAGTCAAAGCGCAGCCTCTCGGGTCCGACATGCGATCCCTTCTGGGTGACATGACCGCCGAGCACATCGCGCAGGGCAGCATGGACCAAATGCGTGGCCGAGTGATTGGCGCGAATGGCGGCCCGGCGTGGGGCATCGGCATCCAGCGCCGCACTGTCGCCGAGCGTGATCTCGCCCTTGGTGAGAACACCGATATGGGCGTGCAGGTCACCGCCGCGCCTTTGCGTGTCCTCGACCGTGAAGACGGCGCCGTCATCAAACCGGATTTCGCCGCTATCGCCGCACTGGCCACCGCTTTCGCCGTAAAACGGGGTCTGGTCGAACACCAGTTCGCCGCGTTGGCCGGTGCCGAGCGCCTCGGCGTCCTGGCCGCCGGATACAATCGCCAACAGACGACCCTGGCCACCGGTGCCGGCATAGCCGGTGAATACGGTCGGCCCCGCCTTGTCGCGGACCTGGAACCAGACCGCATCCGGCGCGGCATCACCGGAGGAAAATTTACTGGCCCGGGCATCAGCGCGCTGTTTGGCCATCGCGGTATCGAAACCGGCCTCGTCAACCGTCATGCCCTTGGCGCGCAGCGCGTCCTGCGTCAGGTCGAGGGGAAAACCGTAGGTGTCGTAGAGTTTGAAGGCGGTCGCGCCGGCCAGGGCATCACCCTCGGCCATGTCAGCGGTCGCCTCTTCGAGCAGGGAAAGACCGCGGCCCAGCGTGCGCTGGAAACGCTCTTCCTCGACCTGCAGGGTTTCTTCCAGCAGCGGCTGGGCGCGCACCAATTCAGGATAGGCGTCGCCCATCTCGGTCTTCAGCGCCTCGACAAGCCGCCACATGACCGGTTCGCTGGCACCGAGCAAATGAGCGTGGCGCATGGCGCGACGCATGATCCGGCGCAGCACATAGCCACGGCCTTCATTGGACGGGCTGACCCCGTCGGCCATCAGGAAGCAGGTCGAGCGCAAATGGTCGGCGATGACACGATGGCTGGCCAGGGCATCGCCGGTCGCCTTCACACCCAGAACGTCCTCGCCGGCGGCGATCAGGCTGCGGAACAGATCGGTGTCGTAATTATTGTGCTTGCCCTGCAGGATGGCGGCGATGCGCTCAAGACCCATGCCGGTGTCGATCGAGGGTTTGGGCAGGTCGATGCGCTCATCCGGACCGAGCTGCTCGAACTGCATGAAGACGAGGTTCCAGATCTCGATGAAACGATCACCATCCTCGTCCGGCGAGCCGGGCGGGCCACCGGCGACACCGGGACCGTGATCAAAGAAGATTTCCGAACACGGGCCACACGGGCCGGTATCGCCCATCGACCAGAAATTGTCGGACGTGGCGATGCCGATAATGCGCTCGTCCGGCAGGCCGGCGATTTTGCGCCACAGCGCCCGCGCCTCGTCATCCTCGGCATAGACAGTGACCAGAAGCTTGTCGGCCGGAAGCGCGAATTCCTGGGTGACCAGCTGCCAGGCATGGGCAATCGCCTCTTCCTTGAAATAATCGCCGAAGGAGAAATTCCCCAGCATTTCAAAGAAGGTGTGGTGGCGGGCGGTATAGCCGACATTGTCGAGATCATTATGCTTGCCGCCGGCCCGAACGCATTTCTGCGACGAGGTGGCGCGCGGCGTGGCGCGTCTTTCCTGACCGGTGAAGGCGTTCTTGAACGGCACCATGCCGGCATTGACGAACAACAGCGTCGGATCGTCCTGCGGCACGAGCGGGGCCGATTGAACCACCTCGTGCTCATGCTTGGCGAAATAGTCGAGGAAAGTCGCACGGATGTCGCGCAGGCTGGCCATGATGTCCGATCCCGTCGGCTGGAGTGTCGCGCGCCGGCCCGAAGGACTGGCACAAACCGGTTTCTGTAGACTGACATATAGAAACGGGTGCCCGGCCTAGCCAAGCACCCGTTCACAATCAAGCTGCGATTCTTCGGCAAGTGCGGCGGACGGGCAAGCTGCCGTGTTCCCGCCCGACTCACCTCAACCCGGCAGAAACCGACCGAATTCGACCAACGTCACGACAAACAGCATCAAAACCATGGGCAGGACCAAGTACATCATCAGGATGCGGACCACGCCCCGCATGAGAAAGCGGATCCAGGTCTGGCTTGGGGGTTTGAGCGTGTTCAGCCAATAACCCGCCAGTACCAGCCAGCTGGTCATGGAAACCAGAGCCAGCATGGCGCCACCAAGCACCCCCAGAAACCCGAACACCATGTCCACCAGCAACAACGCCAGAGAGACAAGCGCCAGAAGAGCAATATTCTGGCGAAAAATTGAATTGCCGGACGTGTGCGGGTGTCGGTCCATGATCAAGACCCTACACCGCACACATCATCCAACAAGCCTGCGCTTGGACTGCCCGATATCGTAGCGCTCCGACCCCGCTACCCCGCTGCGGCGTCTTCCTCGGGCAGATCGGGACCAGTGAGCATCTCGTCAGCGATCAGGCCGGCATTGGCGCGCACCTTGGCTTCGATCTCACTGGCAATATCCGGATTGCCGAGCATGAATTGGCGGGCATTCTCACGCCCCTGACCAATCCGTTCGGAATTATAGGAATACCAGGAGCCGGACTTCTCGATCACATCGCCCTTGACGCCGAGATCGATGAGCTCGCCCATCTTGGAAATACCCTCACCGTAGAGAATGTCGAACTCGACTTCGCGGAAAGGCGGCGCGACCTTGTTCTTGACGACTTTGACCCGGGTCTGGTTGCCGATCACTTCGTCGCGATTCTTGATCGCGCCGATGCGCCGGATGTCGAGACGGACCGAGGAATAGAATTTCAGCGCATTGCCGCCGGTCGTCGTTTCCGGCGAGCCGAACATGACGCCGATCTTCATGCGGATCTGGTTGATGAAGATCACCAGGCATTTCGACTTCGAGATCGAGCCGGTCAACTTGCGCAGCGCCTGGCTCATCAAGCGGGCCTGAAGGCCGGGAAGGCTGTCGCCCATCTCACCTTCCAGCTCGGCCCGCGGCGTCAGAGCGGCCACGGAGTCGATGACCAGAATGTCGACGGCGCCGGACCGGACCAGCGTGTCGGCAATTTCCAATGCCTGTTCACCGGCATCGGGCTGTGACACCAGAAGCTCGCCGACATCGACACCCAGCTTGCCGGCATAGACCGGGTCGAGCGCATGTTCGGCATCAACGAAAGCGGCAACCCCGCCCGCTTTCTGGGCTTCCGCCACGGTATGCAGGGCGAGCGTCGTCTTGCCGGAACTCTCCGGACCGTAAATCTCGATGATCCGGCCCTTGGGCAGTCCGCCAATGCCCAGCGCGATATCCAAGCCCAGCGAACCGGTCGAGATCGCCTCGATCTCCATGGCCGGTTTCTGGCCCAGCTTCATGACCGAACCCTTGCCGAAGGCCTTGTCGATCTGGCTCAGCGCCGCCTCGATCGCCTTTTCCTTGTCCATGTTCTTTTCGTTTTTCACGAGTCGAATCGCGCCCTTGCTCATAGCCTTCATCCCTTATTTCACGCCCCTCAGGTATGGGCAACCGAGCACCGATGTACCAAGTTTGTTCCGGGAACACAAGCGGAACATCTATGGTTAACAAAACGGAACAAATCCCGATCGACTGTCACAATTGAGTATTTGAAATCCGGACACCGCCCCCCTAACTTGATCAGATGACGGATATCGCTCGCCTTATCGGATCATTCTTCAAACCGCTCCGCGCGGCCGTCGTCCCGGTCGCCCTCCTGGCGCCGGCTTTGGTGAGCTGCAGCCAACCCTCTGAAACGCCGCCGGCCGAACCCGACACGCTGGCCGTGATTCGCGAACGCGGCGAACTGGTCGTGCTGACCCTGGCAGGCCCGACCAGCTATGAAGCCGGACCGGACGGGCCAACGGGCTATGAAGTGGATCTGGCCCGCGCCTTCGCCGACAGTCTCGGTGTCACAGCGCGTTTCGAAGTCGCCGACTCCATCCCCGACCTGCTCAACGCGCTGACCGCAGGCGCAGGGCATCTCGCCGCTGCCGGCCTGACCCAGACCACGGAACGATCAGCGCTCCTGGCCTTCGCGCCGGCGTATAAATCAGTGACCGAGCAACTGGTCTGCCGCCGTGACGGCCCGACACCGACCCGCCGCAACGCGCTGGCCGACACCGATATCCTGGTGCTTGAAGGGTCGAGTTACGAGGAGACATTGCGGACCCTGCAGGCCACACTGCCCGCGCTTCGCTGGCGGACCATGCCGGCCGGCTCCGCCATGCCGCTGCTGGACGCGGTCGAGCGCGGCGATGCCGACTGTACCGTCGCCGATTCCCACTTGACGGACTTCGCGCGGCGACGCCATCCCGAACTGGTCGTGGCGCAAAACCTGAGCAATGAGCAACCGCTCGCCTGGGCCTATGATGCGCGGGTGGACGGCCTTGCCCCCGCCCTCACCGCCTGGTTCGCCGAAGCCCATGACAACGGGCTTCTGGAAGCCCTCGACGAGACCTGGTTCGGTCAATTCGGTGATTATGACTATGTCGACATCGCCCGCTTTGTCCGCCGGGTCGACAACCGCCTACCGCGATACCGGCGCTGGTTCGAGGCGGCGGCCGAGGACCTGCCCTTCGAATGGGACTTGCTGGCGGCTCAGGCCTATCAGGAATCGCATTGGGATCCGGAGGCGGTCAGCGCCACCGGGGTGCGCGGCCTGATGATGCTGACCCTGTCGACTGCGGAGCGTGTGGGTATTGAAGACCGCACCGATCCGCTTCAGAGCATTCGCGGCGGCGCGGCCTATCTGGATGACCTGTATGCCCGGGTGCCCGATGGCGTGGTCGGCGAGGACCGGCTGTGGTTCGCGCTCGCCGCCTACAATGTCGGCATGGGCCACATGTATGATGCCCGCCGGCTGGCGGAGCGTCTCGGCCGCGACAAGAATAGCTGGGATGACCTCGCCGAGACCCTGCCCCTGCTCTCCGATCCGCAATATTACTCGACGCTGCGCTATGGCTATGCCCGCGGCCACGAGCCGGTGCGCTATGTCGCCAAGATCCGCGAATACCGGGCCATGCTGGCGGCCCAAGGCCTCTGATCGCGGCCGCTGGTTTCGGTCCACAAGCAACGCCGCCAAGGAAAAGGGACGCGACCAGCCGGACGCGCCCCTTTTCCTGTGACCTTGAATTGGTCGGTTCGGCCTAACGGCGGCGACGCGCCACGCGATCGATCTCGGCCTGCACCTTTTCATCAACGATGGACGGCAGATTGGCGTCGAGCCATTCCTTCAGCATCGGACGCAGCAGGGCCCGGACAACGCCTTCCAGCGTGCGGCCTTCCTCGTCG
Organism: Maricaulis maris; assembly: GCF_003634045.1. GTDB lineage: Bacteria > Pseudomonadota > Alphaproteobacteria > Caulobacterales > Maricaulaceae > Maricaulis > Maricaulis maris. The sequence goes on along the minus strand of NZ_RBIM01000007.1, from coordinate 203,438 downwards.
GAGATGCGGATATTCTCGGCCAAGGTGTGGAAGGACCCCATGGCGGCGGCGGCGGCCGGCTCACTCATGATGCCGTCGGCGGTCTCGTCGGCGAGGGCGTCGAAATCGATTTCGGGCTCAGGCTCGGGCTCGGCCATCACCGGCTCGTCCTCAATCGCCTCCTCGCGATCAACGATCATCAGATCGTCATCAACCGCCATCGGCTCGGTGCCTTCGTCAAGATCATCGACGCGCTCGGTAAGCTCCAGCACGTCCCCGGCACCTTCATCGGCGGCCGGCTCGTCGAACAGGGCATCGACATCATCCTGGCTCTTTGGAGCCTCGTCGGCGGCCTCGGCCTCGGCTTCCGCCGGTGCATCATCATCGTCTTCATTGATGATGCGGCGGATCGAGGAGAGGATTTCCTCCATCGACGGTTCGTTTTCAGCGGCATCGGCCATGAGCGCCCAAGTCCTTGTCTTCGGTCTGCGTCGTCGGTCAGCGTGTCGGCTTCCCGTATTACGCGAATAAACCGGGCCGGAACTCGCCTGTCCAGCCCGCGACTCTGCGAAAACCCTAGTCCCAGGGCGTTAAGTCAAGGTTAGGGAAACGCGATTCGCGCGAATCTCCTGCAGCCGCATCATAGATTTCCACGTCCAGACCGAGACTCGTCGCCGAGGCCAGCCCCATTGCCTGCAACAAGCGATAGCCAGCCACGAAGCTGTCGCGCTCGGCAGTCACGAAGGTCAGGCGTGATTCCAGCAATTCCTGCTCGGCATTGAGGACGTCCAGCGTCGTGCGGATGCCGACAAAGGCTTCCTGCTGCACGCCGTCGAGCGCAATCTCGTTGGCTCGCACGGCCTGACGGCTCGATTCGATCACGGCCAGCGAGGCGACATAGGAATACCAGGCATTGGTCACCGCCTCGGTCACCTGGCGCCGGGCGTCACGGACCTGAAAGCGGGCCTGTTCTTCCTGGGCGACCGCCGCGCGCACGCGCGACCGGTTGAGGCCACCGGTAAACAGCGGCACCGAGACCTGGCCCATGATGGAGGCGCTGTCGCGGACATCGCCGGAAAAACTCGAATCACGCGCCGATGACGCCGACGCGGTCAGCGAGACTTCCGGACGCAACGCGCCGCGGGCGATCCGGATCGCGTGCTGGGCGGCTTCTTCGCTATAACGGGCCGCCAGCAATTGCGGGCTGTTGTCAAAGGCATATTCGGCGGCGTCGGCGAGGTTGTCGGGCAAGGCCGGCAGCGCCGGGGGTTCGCTCAGCGAGGCCGCCGGCTGGCCGGTCACGCGCTCATAGGCGGCGCGGCTGGCGGCCAGCTGGGCCTGGGCGGCGGAAAGCTGGGTCTGGGCCAGCGACAGGCGGGCCTCGGCTTGCGACACGTCGGTGCGGGTGATCTCGCCGACTTCGAAACGATCACGCGCCGCGCGCAATTGCTGGGCGAGGACTTCGACATTGTTCTGGCGGATCTCGACGACATTGCTGTCCCGGCGCACATCCATGAAGGCTGTCACTGCGCTGACGAGCACGGTCTGCTCGGTGGCGCGCAAGTTCTCGCGGCCGGCCATGACGACGGCAGTCGCCTGGTCGATGGCGCCATCAATCCGGCCGCCGCGATAGATCGGCTGACTGGCCGACAGGCCGTAATTCTTCGGTGTCGAGTCGGAGTCGAAGCTGTTGGTGGTATTGTTGACTTGGGAAAAGCTTTCGCCTTCCGAGTGGTTGCGCGAAATCGAGGCGGACGCCGAGACGGTCGGCAAGCGCGCCGCCCGGGCCTGGACCCGACCCTCATCGGTGGCGCGAAGCCGCGCCCGTTCCGCCTGCAAGGTCGGGTTGGAGTTGTAAGCCAGCGCCAGCGTCTCTTCGAGAGTCTGCGCCTGGCTGGCACCGGCAAGCGCCAGCGCCGATGCACCGGCGGCCAATACGAGCGCCAAATTCTTCAATCGCGACATTACGAACCCCTCTTGCAGCGCCGAAACCGTGTCCGCCGCCTCGCCTCATACTAACGCGTCATCGCACCCGATCCAGTCTTGCCGACCGGACACGGGCTATTTCTGCTCACGCGCATACCACGTCAGCATATAGGCACGCCATGATTAAAAGTGAACACTGTTCACTCTGATATTTCCGTAATAATCCGGCTGTCTGCCGCGCCAACTGGCAGCCGGGATACACGGCAATGTCGGTGTGAAACGGATGAGACCACCGATTCCGTTCCCGCCAAGCCTGAAAAATTCAGAGTACGAAGCCGGCCTCGGCCTGAAAACCAGCCAAGGGGGCGACATTGGCGTCGAACACGACGCGCTCTCCGATACCCGCAGCCGAGCGCGTGAAGATGGTTGCCTTGCCGATCGGTCCACGGCGGATAACCGCCGCCAGCCGACCGCCCGGCGCCAATTGGTCGAGCCAGGCCTGCGGCACGGCATCGACGGCGCCATTGACGACGATCACGTCGAACGGGCCCTGTTTGGCAACACCGGCAGCGAGATCGCCTTCGATCACCACCGCATTGTCGGCGCCGACATCAGACAGCAGGCCGGAGGCGCGGGACAGGCTGTCCTCGTCGGATTCCAGCCCGACAACCGTGCCGGCCATGCGCGCCAGAACCGCCGTGGAATAACCGCGGGCACAGGCGATATCGAGAACCAGCTCATCCGGCTGGATATCGGCAGCATGGACCAGTTTGGCAAAATCGCGTGGCCGCATCAGCGTGCGCGCCTCACCGACCGGGACCTGCCCATCGGAATAGGCTGAAGCGCGCCGAGCCCGCGGCACGAAGACATGGCGGGGAATGTCGAGGAAGGCGGCGATCAGACGCCGGTCGGTGACATCGGACGGACGGATCTGGCAATCGACCATCTGCTTTCGCGCCGTTTCGAATTCGCTCACGAGGCTCTCCCTGACCAGGCCCTGTTGGGATACGGTTCGGCGCTGATATATCCCGGCATCACGCGGTGCCGCAAGCACGCCACTGCGCGCGCGTCGAATTGCCTCGCATCGTGCCAACGCAAGGCCGGACCCGGCCGACCTGCGGTAAAGCTGAGAAAGCCGGATTGCTCGCGCCGCGCGACAGCGCTATAGCTCCCGGCTCGCAAGGCGTGGCACCGTGGCGGAGTGGTGACGCAGCGGATTGCAAATCCGTGTACCCCGGTTCGATTCCGGGCGGTGCCTCCAACCCTTCAGCGAATTTCCCTTACCCGTAATCGGTTAGCCTGGCACCCGAATGTCAGCCTTCATTGGCCTGGCGGCCGGTCGGCACCCCGGCCTTGTCGAGCTCGGCGTCGAGCTTTCCAACCAAAAAGAAGCCATACATCCGATAGTCGGCGATCAGCGACCACAGCGGATAGGTGAAGGTGGCCGGCTTGTTGCGCTCGACAAAGGCATGGCTGACCCAGGCAAAGAAATAGCCGGACACCGGCACGGCCAGCAGCAGCCACCAGGTCTGCGAGACGAGCGCATAAATCAGAACCGCGATCGCCAGGGTCGAGCCGACGAAGTGCCAGGTCCGCGTCCACGGCTTGGCGTGTTCACGCAGATAAAAGGGCCAGAATGATTCGAATGTAGCGTGGTCGCGCATGGTCAACTCCGGTGATTCGCCCGCCGAATCAGTAACACGGCGGTTTGCCGCCCCAAAAACAGGCAAAATCATGGTGAATGAAACCTGCGCAGTTATCCACGCATTTCCATGATTCCATTAGGAATTCGGCAAGGACGATAAACCAATTCCCTAATTCTCCCGTTCCCGTTAACCCGGCCTTAAGGGTTCGGAGGCGAATTTGAATGCGTCTTCCCGTGAAGACACCCCACCATCCACCCAATGCCTTTTCGGGAGCCTCTGCGGCTCCCGATTTTTTTTGCACACAGTTTGCGCTTCTTGCGCAGCAGAGTGCTTGCGCGGCGCGGCGAAGCTCTGATAAAAGCCGGGCCTCGCTTGAGAGACGGTATTCCTCGGTAGCTCAGTTGGTAGAGCAGGTGACTGTTAATCACCGGGTCGGCGGTTCGAGCCCGTCCCGAGGAGCCACTCTCAAGAGACCCCCCTTCCCATCACGGCTGGACGCCCTTCGGGGCTGTAGCTATGCATGACGCTCGGCAGCGCTGGGGATGGATGTGACCGAATTCAACTTGGCAGCGATTGCCGCGAGCGTCGGCGTTCTCGGCCTGGCGATTGCGGGCTCGCTCTCGGTCTATCGCGACGTCATTGTCCGGATGTTGTCCGCGAGCCTTTTCAGTGAACTGGATGCCCGCCAGACCGAACGGATCATCCTCGCCTTGATTATATCCCTGCTGGTTGTCGCGCTGGCGAGCATCAGTGCCGCGGTCGTCGTTCAGTTGTGGCCCAAAGAGCAAGGCGTCATCGCCGAGCCTGCGGACCCCTCAAACCTGGATCGTCCGGAAGGCATCCTGTCCGCGAGTCAGCTACACGACGTTGCCAACAATCGATGCCTGTTGTTCACCTATGATCGCAGCACCCTGTTCGAATTGCCCGGCGCCATCGCGGAACGCATGCTCGAAGACCTGATCTACGACACCGCGCCCCCGACCTACCGCCCGATAACGATTATCGGTCAGACACACTCGCGCCTCGACCGCTCGACGCCCGCAATGGACAAGGTCGGGTTGATGCTCCGCCGTGCCGCGACCGGGACGGCCTATCTGGTAGACCGGTTCGGCTACCCGGCTTCGTCGATCAACCAGACGACCGGGGATCCGAGGGCCGATGCACAGGAGTTCGGACCGTATTTCTGCGGTGCACGGATTGTCGTGAACTGAACCAGCAAGTCCCACCCTACTCCAGCCGCGCGTCCAGCGCCCGGGCCGCCTCGAAAAACCTGCCCCGCAACTCACCCGCATAAGGGTTGTGACGCTCGATGGCGCGGAAGAGTTCGTCGCTGTCACCGGCGACCAGATCGGCCGCCTGTTTCAACAAGTCATAGCTGCGCGTCGTATAGGGCGCTGCCGGCAGGTCGAGATCGGTGATGACCTTGGACACCAGATGAGTCAGCGCCTGGACGCTGGCCATGGTGCGGTCATGGGTATCAGCGTCGGAGATATGAACATCCAGACGCAGATCATCGCGCAGGAACCCGGCGACGCAGGCCGGATCAACGCCCGGTTCCGGACACAGCACGATGGATTGCCCGCCCAGCCCGTCGGCCGCACTTTGCGGCCCGAACAGGGGGTGCGTGCCGAGTATGCGTGTCCCGGCCGGCAAATGCGCGCGCATGGCGGCCATCGGCTTGAGCTTGACCGACGCGACGTCAAGCACCAGCGCTCCGGGCGACAAGAACGGAGCGACCTGTTGGCAGAGTTCGGCGATCAATTGAACCGGCACCGCGAGAATGACGACGGGCCGCGATGCCGCCTCGACGAGCGGCACACAGGCCACACCGTCCATCGCGGCGACCGCCGGATCATGAGCGACAAGATCGAGATGTGGCGAAAGATGGGTCGCGGCAAGTCGTCCGAATGCGCCCAGACCGATAAGACCGACCTGCGCCATCAGTAACGCGGCTCGGGATGGGTGCGGATAGCGACCGGTTCGAGATAGGCGAAATCACCGCTACGAGGGGCGACGCGATAGTCCACGGTGGCGGATGTCTCGCCGCGATGATCGGTGCACTGCACAGAGATCGAATAGACGTCACCCTGCCAGGCCGCGTCGAACACCAGCGGCGCAGCGCAATCATCGACCATGGCGATCGCGCTGGCGAGGGCTGCGGCAGAGTTCCCCTGACGCAGGACGGCGCGCATGTCCGGCAGGACCGGGTAACCCTCCGCATCAACGCCCGGATCCGCCAACGCCTCACCCGGCATGCCGGGCTGGGCCATCGCGGACGCGGCCAACACCACACCTGACGCCAATGCCACCAAAACCGTCTTCATGCCGGACTCCCTGACTATGCCCCGGGCAGTTGAGCCTGTTTCAGCCGCTCGCGATAGTCGGCGATCCGCCTGTCGATGCGGGGCACACCGCGCCAGACCCGATACAGCATGTAGATTGCCGAGCCGCTGACCATCCCGGCGGCAAAGCGATAGATCACCACCAGCCAGGAAATCACGGCATTGTCCGGATTATTGCTGACCGGGGTCAGCCCCAAACGAAACACCTCGGGGATGTCCGCCAAGGCGCCGCGGAAGACCTGGTCGGCAAGGAAGATGACGACATCGCCGACCGCTGCCACCGGTTCGCCCTCGCCGATCACGATCGGCGCCGCGTAATCCGGCAATAACCAGTCGTGTTGCCAGACCGCCATGAAGACGACGGCGCCGGGCAGGATCATCCCCAGCACCAGCAAAAGACCGAGCGCCCGCCAGACGCCATGAACAACCTCATCGCGCCGCGCCTCGAACCAGTCAATCCGGCGCTGGATTCTGGCCGGCTTTTTCGGCACCGGACCCGGCAAGCGCAGATCACTGTCCAACTCGGCGGCGCTGACGCTGCGCAACAGGTTGAGTTGCCGCCGCGCAAACCAGAGACTGGCCCCGAAGACCAGCGCCAACGCGATCCACGCATAAATGCGTTGCGCCTCGGTCGAGGTCACGACCATCCCGAAGCCGCTGGCCCGGAAAGCCTGCCACCCCTCCACAATCATATCCATGAGACGCCCCCGCGCTGCTGCCGCCAGACTAGGCGGGCGGTGCGCAAAGACAATGCCTGATCGGGCGCAGTCCGGCCTATTCAGCGATATCCGCGACCAGGGTCGTTGCCGCCGACACCGCCTCGCTCTGGCGCCGCCACATATCGGCATAGAGGCCGCCACGGGCGAGCAGTTCGTCATGCGTGCCGGCTTCGGCCACGCGTCCGCCATCGAGCACGAAAATCCGGTCGGCACCGGCAATGGTTGAGAGGCGGTGGGCGACGGCGATCGTGGTGCGGCCTTCGGCGGCGTCGGCCAGAGCCGCCTGGACCTCACCCTCGGTCTGGCTGTCAAGCGCCGAGGTGGCTTCGTCGAGAATCAGCACGGCCGGATCCTTGAGAATGGCACGCGCGACGCCGACGCGCTGTTTCTCGCCGCCGGACAGTTTCAACCCGCGCTCGCCGACCCGCGTCTCCAGCCCGTCCGGCAGGCCGCGCACGAAATCAGCCAGGTGGGCGCGTTCGAGCACCGCCATGATCTCGGCCTCGCTGGCCTCCGGCTTGCCGTAGATCACATTGGCGCGCAGCGTATCATTGAATAGGACGACGTCCTGCGGCACCAGGCCGAGCGCCTCACGCAGGCTGGTCTGGGCGATGCCGCGCAGGTCCTGCCCGTCGATCAGCACCCGCCCCTGCTCGGGATCGTAAAAGCGGAAAAGCAACCGCAGCACGGTCGACTTGCCAGCCCCGGACGGACCGCAAATGCCGACGAAACTGCCGGCCGGGATATCCATCGATACGCCGCCCAGCGAGCGCGAGCGGCCATCATGGGTGAAGCCGACATCCTCGAACCTCACCGCCCCGCCGGACAGGACCAGCGGCTGCGCATCAGCGCTGTCGGCGACATCGGGCTTGAGCGCCAGCGTCTCGTAGACCCGCTCCATATCGACCGCGCCCTGCTTGATCTCGCGATAGGCCCAGCCAAGAATGTTGAGCGGCTGGTAGATATTCATCAGGACCAGCGTCACTGCTGCCACGTCACCGGCCATGAGCACGCCGTTATAGGCTTTCCAGCCAGCCGTGAGCGCCATCGCCAGAAGGCCGGCATTCATCACCAGCGCCTGCAGCCCGTTGAGCAAGGCGAGCGAGGATTGCGACTTGGCCGCCGCCCCGGCATAGCGGGTCATCGCGTCATTATAGGCGTCACTTTCGCGTTCCTCGGCGGCGAAAGCCTTCACCGTCTCGAAATTGATCAACCCGTCCACGGCGCGGGCCGAGGCTTCATTGTCAGCATCATTCATCTGCCGACGAATGCCGACACGCCACTCGGTCAGCGACCAGGTGAGCCCCATATAGACGGCGATGGTGACCACCGCGATCACGGCGAATTCCCAGCCGTATTTGACACTCAGAGCGATGGCGGCGAGCGTCAGCTCGAACAGGGTCGGCGCGATGTTGAAGATCAGGAAGCGCATCAGGAAATCGACGGCGCGGGCACCGCGCTCAATGATGCGCTGCAGGGCGCCGGTGCGCTTGGTCTGATGATAACCGATCGACAGGCTCTGGACATGCGCAAAAGCGCGAACCGCGGTCAGGCGCTGGGCGTCCTGGCTGACCGGGGCAAACATCGCGTCGCGCAATTGCGGCGCCCCGACCGACAGGAAGCGGGCCACGGCATAAGCGATGAAGGCCAGTGAGAAGGTTGTGAGCAAGCCCGGCCACAGCGTGCTGCCCTGCCCGCCGCCCGAAGCCGGGGCGCCTCCGGTCGCGTCGACGATCAGGTTGATCCCGTCACCAAACAGGATCGGAGCCGCCACCGAGAACAGTTTGGCGATGATGGTGAGGACCAGTGCCACCCCCATGCGAAACCGCCATTTGGCCATGTCCGGCGAAGCCAACAGCGCGAACAGGCGCCACATGGTGATACCCAAAGCGCCTTTCGGCGCCTGCTTGGCGTCTTCCGCATTGTCGGGAGTTGTCGGTCTCATTGTGGGCAGAGATAGGGCGTCGGTGACGCAAGCGCCAGTGGGGAGGACTGAGACAGGCAATCAGACGCCATCGCCGCCCATCAACACGTCACGCAACACGTCATCCGACGCAGATCACGCAGCGAGCATCCGCAGGATAGCGGTGACATGTACTGGAAACGGCGCCACTCGAAAACCCGCGCGGTCGCGCAGAGAGCCCCATACAACTCTTGCCGGGAGTTCGCCTCAGGGGTTCAGCCGCGTCAAGGTGCATGCCCGCGTTGCGGCGCCGAAGGCGACCTTGACGCGGCTGACCCCCTGAGGCCCGTTCGCTGGCATGAGATGAATGAATGCCTCCGCGCTAACACGCAGCCCATCGACATTCCGCGGGCGCTGTCCACGCTTCACAATCATGGCAAAGGACCGTCAACCCGGCCTCAAAACGCCCGCCCCTACCCGTCTTCCGTCGGCGCCTCGAGCACCTGGCCGGGATAGATCAGGTCCGGATCACGGATCTGTTCGCGATTGGCCTCGTAGATCACGGTATACTGGACGCCTTCGCCATAGAGACGCCGCGCCAGTCGCCACAGCGAATTGCCGGGCTGCACGACGACCGAATTGGGACCCATGTTGAGGTCTTCGGCGGCAACGCGTTCAAACGGCAGCACGATGACGGCGCTGACATGACCATCCTCGTCGACCTGGTCGATCTGGAGATCGTAGATGCCGGGCGCCAGCAAGGCGCCGGCCTGCAAGGTCCAGCGACCATCGCGGCCGACCGTGGTCTGGCCGACCTGGGCGCCATTGGCATAGATGCGCACCGTCGTGCCGGCTTCGGCACGGCCGGAAAAGATCACGGCGCCGGTCTCGTCATAATCGACGGTTTCCAGAACCAGCGGCCCCATTTCACCGGTCGAGCAGGACGGGCATTGCCAGACACGACTGGCCTCGCCGGGGCGTCCGACGACGACCAACGGGGTCGGGCCGCGCTGTTCAGGTATGGAAACGACAACGACCTGTTCCGAGCGCAGCTGGCGTCCATCGCTGGCGGTCATCAGCAAGGACAGCTCGACCGCACCGGAGGGCAGCGGGTCGTTGAGAATGATGACCCACTCGCCGCGCTCATTGATAGTCATCGCGTCGGTGCGGGACCCGGCATCTTCGAACTCGATGGCGATGTCGTTTGCCAGAAGCTGAATTGAGGCACCCGGCTCGCCGCGACCGGCGATCACCGCGGTCCCGGCCGGGGCGACGCGGACGATGTCGAAAACCGGGGCAGCCAGCATGGCAGCACTCGGATCGGGCTGTGTCGTCGTGCCAGCGGGAGACACCGGATTGCCGACGGTCGGCGCAGGCGCCCCGTCATCCTGGACAGCCGGACGATACATGATGAAAGCCAGCGCGGCGGCAATCGCCAGCGCGGCAAGGGCTGCAGCGATGATAAACGACCGCGTGGCGGTCATGGCGGCTCTCCCGTCGTCAATTGGGCTGGACACGAATATGTGCTCCGGCATACCGGAACTGGATGCAAACCTCGCGCCGTCAGCCTTCGGCGAATAGCATCCCGATCCGATAAAGCAAATATGAGTGATGTCACGATGGCGAAACTAAGGTCGATTGGTGTCTTCTGCGGATCACGTATGGGTGAACGCGAAACCTATGCAAACGCCGCCGAGGCCGTCGGCCGTGCGATCGCCCGGGCCGACTGCCGGCTGGTCTATGGTGGCGGTGATGTCGGGCTGATGGGCATCGCCGCCTCGACCGCGGCCGCTGAAGGCGGGTCGGTCTACGGCATCATCCCCGGCTTCCTGATTGCCCGCGAAGGCCATCTTGACGGTGTCGATATCAAGATTGTCGAAACGATGAGCGAGCGCAAAAGCCAGCTCATTGCCGAAAGCGACGCCTATATCATCCTGCCCGGCGGCACCGGCACGCTGGAGGAGGTGTTCGACGTCATCTCGCGGCAACAGCTCGGCCTGCACGACAAGCCGATCGTCTTTCTCAACACGGAAGGCTTCTGGTCGCCCTTCATCGAGCTGATCGCCCATACGGTGCGCGAGGGCTTCACGCCGCAATCCCTCGCCGACCATGTTGACCTGATCGATGATGCCAAGGTCGCGATCGCGCGCATCATCGCCCAGCTCGACGCGAAGGACGCGACGACGACCGGCAAGGCGGACTGATCAGTCCGCCTCCCCGTTCGGGTCAAACACCGCTTCGATCGTGAGATCAAAGGCACCGGCCAGCGCAAAGGCGAGTGTCAGCGACGGGTCATGCTTGCCGGTCTCGACGGCATTGATGGCCTGCCGCGACACCCCGACCCGTTCACCCAGCTCGGCCTGGCTCCAGCGCCGCTCGGCGCGCAGGACGCGGAGACGGTTCCTCACCGGTACACCACGTATTTCTGGAAACAACCTGCCAGGCCCCACAGCCCGATCATCACCGGAAAGACCCAGATCAACGGAATGGTCGGCAGGTCCAGCGCGCCCTCCAGAAACCCGTAGGCGAAACTGGCAAAGCCGGTCAGCAAGGCGGCAATGATCATCGCTTCGGCCAGCATGCGTTGCTTGAATTCGTCAAGCGAGCGGTAAAACACCATCACAACCCACAGGGCCGCCAGTCCGGGCAGGACCGGCAAGAGTGCGACCGCGCCGCGCAGGACCGGTGCCATTTCGACGCTTTGCAGCAGATGGACCGAGCCGAACAGGGCGGCCATGTAGAGCACCATCGTGGCGCTGAACCGCACCGTGTATTGCCGTGCATTCTTGTTCATCACCGCCTCCTATCGTGTTGTGGCAAGGACATCGACCAGCACCGCCTGGAAGGCGTCCGGCTGGTCCAGCATGATGAAGTGCCGCGACCCGTCGATCCGGCGCAGCTCATGATCGGCGAGCGCACCATATTGATCCGCATACAGGGATTCGAGCTGGGCGGGGCTGACCGGCATGCCCTCGCTGGTCGCAAAGAGGATGGTGACCGGTGCTGAAACCCGCGGCAGGACAGGACTGAAATCCGTCCCCATCACCTCGCCCATCGCCGCTGCGACGACGGACTGGTCGGCCTGCTCCATCCAACCCATCACCTGCGCCTGACCGTCAGCCGTGATCGACTGGACCGCCAGCCCCTGCCGCGACATGGCGAGAAACTGCTCGCGCGGCGCCGCCGCCATCTGGCCCGACATGCCAGCGGCATAGGCGGCGGCCTGGTCGGTTGTGATAGCCGGGTTGAACAGGCGGGCAAAGAAGGGCGCGCTGTCGACAACGATGACCGCATCGACCCGGTCCGGCAGTTCAGCCGCGACCTGCAGGGCGATCTGGGCGCCCATTGAGTGGCCGATCAGAACGGCGCCCTCACCCCCCTCGCTTTCAAGCCAGGTGGTCAGGTCAGCGATGGCGCCGCCGACCACCCCCGCCTCGCCGCGCGGCACGGCGGGGACGTCGCCGAATCCGGCCAGGGTCACGACATGGGCATCCACATCATCGCCCAGCGCCGCGACCGTATCGGCCCAGACCTCACCCGGCGTCGCCAGGCCCGGGACCAGAATGACATCCCGGCCGGCCGGTGAACCAAACCGCTCAATCTGCACCGATCCGGACATGACCCCGTCCGGTCCCTGGCCGTCGGCCTGCCCGGCGGTTGCGCCAACTACAATCGCGACAGCAATGGCAATCCATCCGCCGATACTCATCTTCCCGCTACCACAAGGCTTCATTGCTTGCTCCATCAGCTCTACATGACTTAGTGTCATGCATACCTGACACTCAAGAGCGCGAGTGTCAAGTGATCCTGACAAATTGAAATACAAACATGTCAGATTGTCAGGAGCGCGTGCGGCGGCACGCTCTCATTCTGGTTGTCATCCCTGATGAACGCCCGGCGAAGGCCGGGCGAAAGTCAGGGACCTATATGTGGCAGATAGTTCGGTCCCCGCCTTGCGTCCGGCCTGCGCCGGACATTCAGCGGGGATGACAAGACGCGTGAAAGCGCTGACCGAGCCGGATGGGCTAAGCCGTCTCACCCGCCAGGCGCTTGAGCACTTTCTCGCGGCCGATCAGCGGCAGCAATACCGCCATTTCCGGACCACGCTCGGCACCGGTCAGCATCTGGCGCAGCGGCATGAAGAGCATCTTGCCCTTGCGGCCGGTGGCCTCTTTGAGCGTGTTCGTCCAGGCCGACCAGCTCTCACTGTCCAGCACACCAGCTGGCAGATGCTGCGCGGCGGCGGCGGCATAATCCGCGTCTTCGATCACCGGAGTGACCGGACCGTCGATCAGCACGGCCCAGGCCTTGGCATCGGCGAGGGTTTCCAGATTGGGACGCACGGCTTCCCAAACGGCTTCACCCTTGTCGGCTCCCAGCGCGGCCAGCTTCGGCTGGGCGTCGGCATAGGGCATGGCGTGCAGCAGCTTGGCGTTCACGCGTTTTAATTCTTCATCGTCAAAGCGGGCCGGCGAGCGTGACAGCTTGCCCAGGTCAAAGCCTTCCAGAATGCCCTCGACATCGGCAAACGCCTCGACCGGATCCGAAGTGCCGATGCGGGCCAGCAGCGACATGATCGCCATCGGCTCCAGCCCATCAACATCGCGCAGATCGGCAATCCCCAAGGACCCCGTCCGCTTGGACAGCTTGCCGCCATCGGCGCCGACCAGCAGCGCCTGATGACCGAAGATCGGGGCCTTGCCGCCGAGCGCCTCGAAAATCTCGATCTGGGCGCCGGAATTGGTGGTGTGGTCCTCGCCGCGGATGATGTGGGTGATCTCCGACTCGATATCATCCAGCACGCTGGGCAGGGTGTAGAGATAGGACCCGTCCTCGCGGATCAGGATCGGGTCGGACAGGGAGGAGGTCTCGATCGCGACATGGCCGCGCACCATGTCGTCCCACTCCACCGGATTGCCCGACAGCTTGAACCGCCAGTGCGGCTTGCGCCCCTCGGCCTCGAAAGCAGCTTTCTCGGCGTCGGTCAGGTCCAGGGCGGCGCGGTCATAGACCGGCGGCCGGCCATTGGCCATTTGCAGGCGGCGCTTGCGATCGAGATCCTCGCCGGTCTCATAGCAGGGATAGAGCAGACCCTTGGCTTTCAAGGTCTCGGCGGCGGCCTCATAGCGGTCAAACCGGTCCGACTGCTTGAACGTCTCGTCCCAGGAAATGCCCAGCCAGGTCAGGTCGGCGCGAATACCGTCCTCATAGGCCTGGGTCGAGCGCTCAACATCGGTATCGTCGATGCGCAGCACAAAAGTGCCGCCGGCCTTGCGCGCGAACAGATAGTTGAAGATCGCGGTGCGGACATTGCCGACATGAAGCTTGCCGGTCGGGCTGGGCGCAAAACGGACTTTGGTCATCGACGTGGAGCCTCACTGAGTTTGAGGCGCAGGGCTTAGCGCTGTCAGGGCAAAGGGGCAAGCGGGGGGAGCGGATGGGGCGGGGTGTGGCGGCGACAGTCGATTACTCGCCTTCGCGCTTCATCTGCGCTTAACTCGCGCCCGGCGCGCAATCGGGGAGACGGGCGTGGACGATCAGGCCCAAAAGCAAAGCGACAACAAGGCCGCCGAGAAGGCCGCGCGCGAGGCTGCCTGGTGGGAGCATTGGCGGGAACAGGATTTCAGCTGGGCCGGGTTGGCGGCGCTGGATGCTTATGGGAGACCAAAGCACCGCTGGATCGGCTGGTCGGTTTCACCGGACAAGCGCTGCGTGGAGACCGCAAAAGCGCCTGAAGGCTCACGCCCAGCGACGCTGCAGGATTATTTTCGCCAGGATCCGGACACCGGCCGAATGCGGTCGGACCAAGCGCTTCGCGATGCGAGTCTGCTTATCGGGGACACCGGCCAGGCCGATTTCCATATCCTGCACCTGCCCGAAACCCATGCCGACAGGACACCCAGCTTCAAAGCCGATCTTGATGCGGCTGAGTGGGGTGTGCTGGAAGAAGAGGTCAGTCGTCGCCTCGTCCACAGCGGCGCGACAGACAAGACGGTCAGCATGTATGGCTTCAAGGGCGCCGATCATCGCGTCCAATTCACTGGCGCAATCTTGCGCCGCTTCCCCCGTCCGCCCGCCCCCGCAAAAGTCGAACATGCCCGGCCGCAGCTCCATCTCTGCGCCGATCGCTCCGCCTGGCTGGACAACGCGGACGCAAGCCGCATCGACTTCGCGTCACCGCTGTCGATGGCCACGGTTCTCTTCAAGGGCAGCGCTTACTTCTATCAAGCGCAATTCTCCGGCGGATACGCTAAATTCAATCAAGCGCAATTCTCCGGCGGATACGCTGACTTCTATCATGCGCAATTCTCCGGCGGGGACGCTAAATTCAATCAAGCGCAACTCTCCGGCGGTAACGCTTACTTCACAAAAGCGCAATTCTCCGGCGGATACGCTGACTTCTATCATGCGCAATTCTCCGGCGGATACGCTAAATTCAATCAAGCGCAATTCTCCGGCGGGGACGCTAAATTCAATCAAGCGCAATTCTCCGGCGGGGACGCTGACTTCAATCAAGCGCATTTCTTCGGCGGATACGCTAACTTCAATCAAGCGCATTTCTCCGGCGGGGACGCTAAATTCAATCAAGCGCAATTCTCCGGCGGATACGCTGACTTCAATCAAGTGCAATTCTCCGGCGGATGCGCTGACTTCAATCAAGTGCAATTCTCCGGCGGATACGCTAAATTCAGTCAAGCGCAATTCTCCGGCGGATACGCTGACTTCTATCATGCGCAATTCTCCGGCGGGGACGCTAAATTCAATCAAGTGCAATTCTCCGGCGGATACGCTAACTTCAATCAAGCGCAATTCTCCGGCGGTAACGCTTACTTCTCAGGCATTCTGGCCTTGGGCGATGTCAACCTGGCGCGCGGTGAGCTATCCGGTACCGAGGCTGGCGAGTTGCGCCATTCCAACGCGCCTGGCGACACCTCTGCCCGCGCCTCCGAAGGGACAACGCAATCCGGTCGCGATGTCTCGCAGATTTGGCTGACCACACCCGGGGCCCGGGCCGAAGCGGGCGCGCTTGCCAGTTTCAAACTCGGCAATGCCCGCATTTTCGGGACTGCGGATTTTTCGGATCGGGTGTTTTCCTCTGAGCCCGATTTCGAGGGAGTCAAATTCTTCGGGCGGTCGAGCTTTCACGGCGTCAGCCTGCATGAAGGCGTGCGCTGGAAAATGGCCCGCTTTCGCTTTGGCACGCCGATGCGTCCGCGCCGCTTTCCCGGCTGGGACAGGGCCTGGCGCCAAGTCGATGCCACCGTCAGGTCATGGCTGGGACGAAAAGCCCCGCACGCGCCCGACTACATCCCCTTCCCGTCACGCGAAGAGTTATGGGACGAAATCGAGCGTCGGGCTGGTGACGGCGGCCTGCCGGATAAAGCCCGAGCGCAGTTCAATGAGACCTACGACGCGGCCAAGGCCCGCTTCGATGATCGTGGCTTGGAGGCGAACCTTTACGAGTCCGATTATCGCACCCTGAAACGCCTTTCAGCGAAGATCGGGGCGAGTGCGGAGGAACAGCGCTTTTTCGCCCTCGAGCTGAAGGCCCGCCAGGCCCGGCGCTTGACCGGGCGAAGCGACGACGAAGGCCGCGATACCGACGTCACAGCCTGGGAGGCTGTCTTCGCGCGGCTTTACGGCGCCGTCACCGATTACGGCCAGAGCCTGACCCGGGTTCTGGGATGGATGGGTGTGGTCTGGCTTGCGAGTGCGGCCAGCTATCTCGCCCTCGCCGTCACCGCGCCGCCCCTGCCTGCACCGCAAACCCCTGTCGCCCTGCATCAAACGCCCCGCCTGATCGGGGCGCAGGAGGACGCGTCACCGACGGACGATCGCTGGACCGCCTATTGGCGCCAGGAAGGCCGCACCGGCTTGCTCGGCCCGGCGCTTTACGGGCTGGAGATGACTGTCGTGCCCGTGGTCAATCCCGGCGGACACCATCCCTGGACGCGGCGCCTTGAAGGCCCCAATGCTGACGGACACGCCTACTGGTTCGCCCTGGTGCGCCTCATTCACCGTCTGCTCGCCCTGCCGCTGGCCTTTCTCTTCCTGTTGACCCTGCGCCGGCGTTTCCAGATCAGCTAGTCAAACACCCGCGCCTTCACCGCATCCGCTGCTTCATCGGTCGGGCGTCCGGGACGCCCGGCGAGGCGCCAATAGCACCAGCCGGCGGCCGCGCCGACGGCGAGGAAGACAAGGTAGAGCCAGAGCGGAAAGGGGCTTGGTCCCTCAGCTGCACCGAAGTTCAGGGTGCCGACGAGGAGCTGCAGCAGGACAAGGGAGAGCAGCGAACCGGCGATCAATTCGCTCAGCGGCCGCGGCCATTTCAGGCCCCGGAACAGGCTGACCAGCCCCCAGACCGGCAGGGCGGAAACCAGTGCGGTGACAACACCGCCGAACAGGCCCCACACCGGCGCCATGGTCACGGTGACCCAGTAGTTTTGCCGTCCTGCATCACTCCCGGCATCGAACACCGCGAGAAGGGCGAAACCGGCGATCACCACCACCGAGACCAGGTAACAGGTCAGAAGCCACGCCCCGATGGCGCGCCAAGGATTGCGTCCGAAGAGGCGTTTGAGCGCGGTGGGCATGGCGGACGATCTCCTGCAGGGCGACGGACCACACTCAAGCGACCGCCCACGCCCGAATTATGGCCGCACCGACAGCCGCCAGTAAACCGCGCCGCCGACCAGTCCGGTCGCTGCGAAGAAACCGGTCATCGGCAGGCCTTCCAGCCCGTAGGAGAGCGGAAATCCGAAAAGCTGGATGGCGGCGCCGCCGGTCAGGGCGCCCATGACGAGGTGAACGGGCAGGCCGTACCAGCCGCGCCAGCGCCGGACCCAGGTCAGGATCACCGTCGGGAGGGCGGTCAGGACCGCGATATAGCCGCCGATGAACAGGCTCCCCGGGACCAGGGCCTGCAGGAATTCGGCCTCGGCCTCGACACCGCCTTCCGCCTCGATGACTGCCAGCAAAGCCAAGCCGATGACGACCGTCAGGCCGGACGCGACAGCGGCGGCGAGCCAGGCCAGGACATTGCGCATCGAGCCGGCAAGGCTCAGTGGCGGGCGTGTCGGTGTGGTCATGATGATCCCCTTCCCGGACTTGTCTTATCAACCAAAGACATGAGCTTGAACGATTTTCTGCGGCAGCGGGTTGTGCGGGCGCGGGCGCCCGGCGATCTGCCAGTAGACCCAGCCACTGATAGCGCCAGCGAGACTGAAACCAGCTGTCAGGACGAGGCCGGTGCTGCGCATCTCCGCCTCGCCCGCGCCGAACATCATGGCGCCGGCAAAGATCTGGACCAGCGCTGCGCCCATCAGACCGCCGACCAAGACGTCCGCCCAGGGCCGCCCCGCCTTCACGCAACGAACGAGACTGGTCAGGACCAGCATCGGCGCGGCTGTCAGCGCGGCGACAAAACCCCGAGATAGGCGCCGACCAGCGGCGCGGCAATTACCGCGGTCACGACGACCTCGAAAACTTCCCAATCGAAGATCATCGTGGCAATCCAGAAGCCCGCACTGAGGACCATGCCCGCGACATAGCAAGCTAGGAACCAGGCCGCGAACGCCCGCCAGGGGGCTTTTCCAACCGCTCGTCTGAACAAACCCATCATCGTCTCCATATCCGGTGATATCGGCAGCGCGCCGCTCAATCCCCCCGTGCGAGGACTTCGACATGGCCCTGATCGGGCCGGTTGATACTTGGTTCGTGACCCGGTCTCCCGGCCGCCAGCCAATAAGCCAGACCGCCAACACCGCCGCTGAAAGCCGCGAACAATGTCAGACCGATGCCGCGCGGACCGTCCAGCATTGGCCAGCCGAACAGCTGGGCCAGTATCGCGCCCATCAGGGCCGCCGTGAGAAAATCCGACGCGCCGCGACGCCAGTGCGCGGCGCGTTCGGCAAGGACAAGGAGCGGCATGGGAATGGCGGTCAGGAATGCGATCAGCGCGGCAGAAGCCAAGGCCCCTGGCAGCGCGCCGGCCAAGACCGCCAGAAAGCGAACGGCTTCAGTCTCTCCGCCGGCGAGACTGGCGACACCGATCGCCCAATACCCCGTCAGCGCCGTCGCGGCGCAACCGGTGAGCCAGGCGACCACCGGGTTGGGCGCGTCGGGGCAGGTCACATGCCCGGCCACGGCCTTGACGATTCCAGCGCCCGGCGCCCCGCGGCCCGACTTCCGGTCAAGGGCGGCATCCCGCCGCGCCATCCGGGCGGCATTGTGGGCCAGCGCTGGGGGGAGCCTGCCATGCGTCTTCATGTCCACCTCCATTCGTTGATTTCTGTTTTGACAGAAATAACTGACTCAACGAATGTGACGGGGTGACGCAGGGGGTGGCGCTGGGCGCCTTATCCACACGTCGCTTGTCAGCCAGCAGGCGGCTTCTCACGCGGATTATGGGGTGGCGGGCACCGGACGCGCCGGGCGCGAAACTACAGTACATTTTTCCCGGACGCGCGTCAGCGCGATCCGGGACCGACGTGAGACTCATCGCTTGCCGGAAGCATCTGTGGGTCCCGGGTCTGCGCCCGGGAAAAATGGCTCGAGTACGCGCCAGCGCGCGCCGGCGGGTCTCGCCCCTAATTCCGAAAGTGGTTCGTAATCGGATAACGCCGATCTCGCCCGAAATTCTTGGGGCCGATCTTGACGCCCGGCGGGGCCTGGCGGCGTTTGTATTCGGCGCGGTAGAGCAGGTTTTCGATGCGTTTGACTTCGGCTTCGTCATGGCCGTCGGCGACCAGCTCGCGGACCGAGCGCTCTTCCTCGACGAGACCGTAGAGAATGGCGTCGAGCACGTCATAGGGCGGCAGGCTGTCCTGGTCGGTCTGGTCTTCGGCGAGTTCGGCCGAGGGCGGCTTGGTGATGATACGCTCGGGAATGACCTGGCCGACCGGACCGAGACCGACCTGGTGATTGGCCGAATTGCGCCACCAGGCGAGTTCGAAGACTTCCGTCTTGTAGATGTCCTTGAGGGCGTTATAGCCGCCATTCATGTCGCCATAGAGGGTGGCATAGCCAACCGCCATTTCCGACTTGTTGCCGGTCGACAGCACCATCGGGCCGAACTTGTTGGACAGCGCCATCAGCACCACGCCGCGGGCACGCGATTGCAGGTTTTCCTCGGTCGTGTCCGGCTGGGTGCCCTTGAAGGGCGTCGACAGGATGGCGTTGAAGGAGGCAATGGTCGGCTCAACATCGATGATGTCATAGCGGATGCCCAGCGCCTCGGCGCAGGCCTTGGCGTCCTCGAAGCTTTCCTGGCTGGTATATTTCGACGGCATCATCACCGCCCACACCTTGTCCGGTCCGAGCGCGTCAACCGCGATCGCCGCCGAAATGGCACTGTCGATCCCGCCGGACATGCCCAGCACGACACCCGGAAAGCCGTTCTTGTCGATATAATCCCGCAGGGCACGGGTCATCGCTTTCCAGTCCGCCTCGAGGCCCGACTTGACGGACACGATCTGGCCTCCGGCGCCGAACCAGCCCTTGTCGGTTTTCACCCATTCTACGGCATCGAGACATTCCTCGAAGGCCGGCAGGCGCTGGACCTCTCGGCCCTCACTGTCACGCGAGAAGGAGGCGCCGTCGAAGACCAGCTCGTCCTGGCCGCCGATCTGGTTGACAAAAACCATGGCTTTGGGTCCGGGCCAACGATCAAACCAGGTCGCAAAGGCGTGCTTGCGCTCACGTTCAATGGTGCGGCGCCAGGGCGAGCCATTGATCGTGATGATCATCTCGGCGCCCTTGTCGATCAGCGCCTGTGGCACGGCGTCCAACCACAAATCCTCGCAGATCGGCAGGCCGAGCCTGATGCCGCGCCATTTGACGATGTCGGGCAGCGGCCCGGGCTCGAAGACACGCTTTTCGTCGAACACGGCGTAATTCGGCAGCTCATGCTTGAAACGCAGGGCCACCAGCTGGCCCTTGTCCAACAACGCCACCGCGTTGTGCAGACGCTTGTTCTGGCGCCAGGGCAGACCGATCAGGATGGCCGGGCCGTCGCGCGTCGCAGCGGCCAGCATCTCCAGCGCCTCGCGGCAGGCTTCGACGGCGGAGGGTTTGAGCACGAGGTCCTCGGGCGGATAACCCATCAGGAACATCTCGGGAAAGATCACCATGTCGCCGCGACGCGTCCGCGCCTCGGCGTGGGCCGCGCGGGCCTTGGCCAGATTGCCCGCAACATCCCCGACAACCGGGTTGAGCTGGGCGGTGACGAGAATGATGCGATCTGTCATGGCCGCGATTTAGACCGCGCCGCGGGCCTCTGCAAGTCGTCGCGCAACAGGATCAGGAGCCGTAAGTGCGCGCGCCATCGATCGCCCGCGCTGCATCCAGCGCCCGCAGGCCGGCAATACCCGGCACCGCAACCGGCGCCCCGTCGAGCACTGACGCGATGAAAGCGTTCACATTGGCGCCCAGACTGTCCTTCGCGGTCGCGCTCTCGGCGAAGTCCGGATTGAGCGCGTAGGGCGTCGTGTTGCTGAAGGTCTTGGCCACGAAATCGATCTCCAGGACGCCGGCCTCATACTCGACCTTCATCTTGCGGTCGCGCTCGTGGTGGACACGGCTCGCGACGAGTTCCGCCTCACAGCCATTGTCGAACACCAGATGCGCCTTGGCGATGTCGGGATGGTCAAACCGCCCCTTGTCCACTTCGCCGGTGACCGATTTCACAGCGCTACCGGACAGCGCAATCACCAGATCGAGATCATGCACCATCAGATCCAGCGTGACCGAGACATCGAGACAGCGATCCGAAGCCGGACCCATGCGGCTGGCGGTGATCTTCGTCGGCGTCGCGTCAACTGCAAACAGCCCCATGGCGTTAAACACGAAGCGCTCCTGGTGACCGACCTGGAGCACGCAGCCATGTTTGGCGGCCAGCGAGATCAGCTCGCGCGCCTCTTCCACCGAGGAGGCAATCGGCTTTTCCACGAGGACATGCTTGCCCATGGCAAGCGCGGTGGCGGCGGCCTCGAAATGGTGCACGGCCGGGCTGGCGACCGTGATGGCATCAACCCCGGCCAGAAAGGCGGCAAAATTGTCGAAGCCCTTTGCGCCATGTTTTTCAGCCAGCGCCTTGGCGCGCTCGAGATCAGGCTCGTAGACCCCAACCAGCTCGACCCGCTCATTGGCGGCGTATTTCGACGCGTGGAAGCCGCCGAACACGCCGGCGCCGACAACGCCGGTCCGAAGGATGCGGGATTTGGAAGCCATGAACTCACCTCTTTTGATGGCGCCGTGAATAGCGTTGCCGCCGCCACGATCAAGCGGGACATGCATCACCACTTGTTTCGGGCAATTGCAGGGCAGGCACTGCCGACAAGCCGATCAGGTCCGGCAATCCCGGCTTGCACCGACCGGCGCGAGGCCTAGGATGACGCGAATATGGGGGATGCGCGTGCCAGACAGACAAGAGATTGACGGCGCCAAGCGCGCAAAAGACAGCGATACGCCGCTCGATTCCCTGTCCATCGCGGTCTTTGACGTCGATGCCCGGATTTTCCGGACCATGCGCGACTGTTTTCTCAAACCCGTCGCGGTCGCGACGGCCGGCATGTCACGTGACTATGCGCTTTACCTGTCGCCGATCCGGGTTTTCATCGCCCTCTTCTCTTTCCAGTTTGTCGTCGCCGCCCTGTTCGGAACCCCACTCACGGCGACGCTGGAATCGATGACGGCGTCGGACGCCGATCTCGACATTGCGGCCTGGCTCGCCTCGGCCCGCGTCGACTTCGAAACGCCGCTGACCTTTCAACGGGTTGAAGACAAGCTTCAGGCCATCCAGTCGATCACGCTGTGGCCCATCACCGCCCTGTCATCCCTGCCCTACCTGATCGCGCTCAAACTCTACCGGCCGTCGACGCCGCTCTGGGGCCATTTGCAAATCTACCTGGTCGCGACCAATGCCAGCTTCATCGTGATGATCGCGCTCATCCCCCTGCACACTTTGGGCGCCTTCGGCATTGCGGGCGGCATGTTGATCGCGCTGCTCGCCTTCTTCATCATCGCGGGTGTCATGCTGGCCCATTTCTACGGCCGGTCGATGATCGCACTGGGCCTGCGCCTCGCCGGGCTGGTTGCGCTTTTGCCGATCACGATGTTGATCACCATGATCGGCACCTTCATCACCATCGACTGGGTGTTGGAGAACGAGTTCGGCCTGCATTTCATGGCGCTCATTTCGCCGGAAGTTTTTGCAGAAATGTCCACATCATAAGAAAGAAACGGGAGTTGGTTGATGAAATCGCGTGAAATCCACCTGAATGCCTATCTCAAAGGCGCACCGGATCCGAAATACTACGACGTCGTGGAGACAGACATCCCCGCGCCGGGCCCGGGCGAAGTCCTGGTCCGCAATCTCTTCATCTCGGTCGATCCGTATATGCGCGGCCGCATGAGCGGCGTGCGCACCTATATCGGGCCGTTCGAACTCGGCAAGGTGATGGAAGGCGGGGCCGTCGGCGAAGTCATCGAGAGCAATTTCGACGGGCTGAAGCCGGGCGATCATGTCTCCTCCATGTTCGGCTGGCGCGAGGGCTATGTTGCGCCCGGCCAGGCGCTGACCAAGATCGACACCTCGGTGCTGCCGCCGCAGGCCTTCCTGGGCATTGCCGGCATGCCGGGCCTGACCGCCTATGTCGGGATCAAGCGGATGATTGACCTGCAGGCCGGCGAGACCCTGTGGATGTCCGGCGGCGCCGGCGCGGTCGGCACCTCGGGCGTGCAGTTCGCCAAGGCGATAGGCGCCACCGTCATTGCCACGGCCGGCGGGGCGGAGAAATGCGCCTTCGTCAAATCGCTCGGCGCCGATCATGTCGTCGACTACAAGGCGACCGACAATCTCACCGCTGCCATCGCCGAAGTCGCCCCCAATGGGGTTGATGGCTATTTCGAGAATATCGGCGGCACGCATTTCACCGCAGCGCTCAACTCCCTGCGTCCGAAAGGCCGCATGGCCGCCTGCGGCATGATCCAGCGCTATAATGATACCGGCGCCGCGACCCTGCCCGACAATCTCACCCAGATCGTCGGCAAGTCGCTGACCATTCGCGGCTTCATCGTCTCCGACCATGCCGACATGTTCGGCGACTTCGTGAAGGATCTCGGAGCCTGGATGGCCGCCGGCAAGATCAAGCCGGCCGAGACCGTGATGGAGGGTATCGACCAGGCCCCCGCTGCCTTCTCGGGCCTCTTCACCGGTCAGAACACCGGCAAGATGCTGGTCAAGATCTGATGACGGACGGGGCGCGGTGTCCGGGATTCCGGAACCGTGCCCCTGCCCGACCCCGGCGCTCTTGTGATCGCTAGCGCCGGGTCAGTCGGCCCAGTGTCCAACCGGCGGCAATTGCGGCAAGGACCGGCGCCCACGTCTCCCCCGCACCTGCGAGAAGCGCGAGCACATACGCGCCCAAACCTGCTGCAAGTGCGAACGGGAGCATGCGAATCGGACGATTCGCGACCGGCGCGTTATGATGCGGTTCACCCTGATACATGCTGTGGAATGTACGCAATTTGGGGGCCGAGCTGTGAAAAACCGTGATTTACCGGGGAAATTGCAGCGATTTGGCCCGGATTCGCCTGTTGCAGCTTGCAATCATGGGCAGTTCTTGGCCTTGATGGACCGTCAACGAACACGCGGCAACCGGACGGATACGATGACCGTGCTTGCCGGACCGCGAACAACTGGGGGGAACCCTATGAACAAGTCTGATCTCGCCAAAGCCGTCTCCGAGAAGACCGGCCTGTCCCGCGCCCAAGCGGGTGAAGCTGTGGATTCCGCCATCGAAGCCATCGTCGGCTCGGTCAAGGAAAACGACAGCGTCCAGATCGCTGGCTTCGGCACCTTCTATGCGAAGCACCGTGAAGCCCGTGAAGTGCGCAATCCGCGCACCGGCGAAACGATGATGTCCAAGGCTCGCACCCAGGCGGCTTTCCGTCCGGCGGCTGCCCTGAAAGACATCTAATCAGTCCATCGGGTCCTGATTAAGCGAAACGCCGCCCGGATATCTCCGGGCGGCGTTTTTCTTTGGGGTTTCTTCCCCACGCCGGTGGGGAGGAAAGACGCGTCTCAGGCCGCGTTGGCGGCGGAGTTATTGCCGCGCACGCGCTTGAGGCTCTCGGCGATGCGGAAGGCCATGTCGAGGGCCTGGTCGGCATTGAGGCGCGGATCGCAATGGGTGTGATAGCGCGCCGCCAGATCGGCCTCGGTGACCGTCTTGGCGCCGCCGACGCACTCGGTGACGTCACGGCCGGTCATCTCGAAATGCACGCCACCGGGATAAGCCCCCTCGGCGTAGAGCACATCCATGAAGCTCTCGAGCTCCAGCAGGATACGATCGAAATCGCGCGTCTTGTAGCCATTGCCGGTCTTGTGGGTATTGCCGTGCATCGGATCGGACGACCAGACCACATTGCGGCCGGCCTTGGTCACCGCTGCCGCCAGTTTGGGCAGGTTGTTGCGGACATTGTCCGCGCCCATGCGCACGATCAGAACAAGGCGCCCGGCCTCATTGTCCGGATTGAGGGCATCAATCAGCGGCAGCAGATCGTCGGGCTGCATGGTCGGACCGCATTTGACGCCGACCGGATTTGAAATGCCGCGGGCATATTCGACATGGGCGCCGTCAAGCTGACGGGTGCGCTCCCCGGTCCAGATCATGTGCGCCGACGTGGCATACCATTGCCCGGTATTGGGATCGCGGCGGGTCAGCGCCTGCTCGAAAGGCAGGTGCAGCGCTTCGTGGCTGGTGAAGAAGTCGACCGCTTCCAGCGATGGCGCACTGTCACGGCCGATGCCACAGGCCTTCATGAAGGCCAGGGCTTCGGAGATACGGGTCGCGGTCTCGGCATAACGTTCGGCAGCCGGACTGTCGCTGACGAAGTCCTGGGTCCATTGGTGGACATTGTGCAGATCGGCATAACCGCCGGACGCAAAGGCCCGCAGCAGGTTCAGTGTCGACGCCGACTGGTCATAGGAGCGGATCAGGCGTTGCGGATCCGGCTCGCGGGCCTCGGCAGTGAATTCGGGACCATTGACGCTGTCGCCGCGATAGCTGGGCAGGGTCACGCCGTCGATGGTCTCGGTGTCGGAGGAGCGCGGCTTGGCGAACTGGCCGGCAATCCGGCCGACTTTCACGATCGGCTTGGAGGCGGCGAAGGTCATCACCACCGCCATCTGCAACAGCACCCGGAAGGTGTCGCGCACGCCCTCGGTGGAGAATTCCTTGAAACTCTCCGCGCAATCACCGCCCTGCAACAGGAAGGCCCGGCCCGCGCTGACGTCTGCCAGCTGGCGACGCAAGCGCCGCGCTTCACCGGCAAAGACCAGCGCCGGACGGGCGGACAGCTCGTCGAGCACCGCCTCCAGCTTCGCTTGATCCTTGTAGGTGGGCATCTGGCTGACGGGCTTTGCGCGCCAGGATTGGGGAGACCAGGTCATATCACTCAGCTGCTTTCAACTCCGGCGGTGTCCATTTTTCCTTCATGGTCACCAGCTCTTCCGCACTGGTCGGATGCACGGCACAGGCCGCATCGTATTGATCCTTGGTCAGGCCCGCCTTCACGGCGATCCCGGCCAGCTGGATCATCTCAGGCGCATCCGGCCCGACAATATGCACGCCCAGCACCCGCTCTGTCTCCCCGTCGACGACGAGTTTCATCAACATCCGCGAGGCATCGGGCGTCAGGGATAGTTTCATAGGCCGGAACGAGGTCTTGTAAACATCCACTTGTGCAAATTTTTTGCGCGCATCGGCCTCCGAGAGGCCGACAGAGCCAACAGGAGGCTGTGTAAACACCGCTGACGCAATGTCTTCGTGATCATAGGCCGTCGGCTTGTCACCGAACACCGTCGCCGCAAAGGCCGCGCCCTCGCGGATCGCCACGGGCGTCAGATTGACCCGGTTTGTGACGTCTCCGACGGCGTAGATATTGGCTGCCGACGTCTTGGAATAAGCATCGACCTTGATCGCACCCTTCGGATCGAGCGCCACGCCGGCCTTGTCCACGCCCAACCCGTCGACATGCGGATTGCGGCCGATCGCATACATCACGACGTCAGTATCGACATGATTGCCATTGTCGAGATGGACCCGCTTGCGGCCATCCTCCAGCTGTTCAATCTTGGAGAACACCGTGTGGGTGACCACCCGCACGCCCGAGCGCACCAGCTCCTCATGAACATGGCTGCGCACATCATCGTCAAAGCCGCGCAACACGGTATCGCCGCGATAGACCTGACAGACCTCCGCGCCCATGCCGGCAAAGATCTGCGCGAACTCACAGGCGATATAGCCGCCGCCGGCGATCACGACATGTTTGGGCAGGTCTTCCAGATGGAAAGCCTCGTTCGAAGTGATGCCCAGCTCGGCGCCCTCGATCTCCGGCACATAGGGTGTGCCGCCAACCGCGATCAGGATCTTGTCGGCAGTCATCGTCTTGCCGGACTTCACCAGGCGGATGGTGTGGGCATCCTCGAACACCGCCCGGTCCTCGATGACCTCGACACCGGAATTGTTGAGATTGCGCATGTAGATGCCGGACAGACGATCGATCTCGGCATCCTTGGCAGCGATCAGCTTTTCCCAGCTGAAGGAGGTCTCGCCGACCGACCAGCCATAGCTCTCCGCCAGTTTGAACGTCTTGGCGAATTCGCTGGCATAGACCAGCAGTTTCTTCGGCACGCAGCCGCGGATCACACAGGTCCCGCCGACCCGATATTCCTCGGCCACGGCGACCCGCGCCGCGCCATGCTGTTTCGCCATCCGGGCCGCGCGTACACCGCCGGAACCGGCGCCGATGACGAAGAGGTCGTAGTCGTACTGGGTCATTCAAATTGCCTTGTTGCGTGCAACAGAGCCTAAAGCTCCATCACCCGGGCGTCACCGTCCTCACCGACGATGACGACACGAGCCAGATTGATGAACAGGCCGTGCTCGACCACACCGGGGATCGCTTTCAGGGCCAGGTCAACGGCACCAGCGTCCGGGATAGCCTCGCAGGCACAATCAAGAATGTAATTGCCGCCATCGGTGACCAGCGGCTCAAGCCCGTCACCCTTGCGGCGCAGCTGCACATCCGGTGACTTGATGCCGACCTTGCGCAGCGCCTCATAGACCTGCTTGGCGGTCAGCGAGAACCCGAAACGGTCCACCTCCACCGGCAGCGGGAATTTGCCGAGGGTCGAGACCAGCTTGGTCTCGTCGACCATGACAATCATCAGGTCGGAGGCATTGGCGATGATCTTCTCGCGCAACAGGCAGGCGCCGCCACCCTTGATCAGCTGGAAACGGCCATCAACCTCATCGGCACCGTCAATGGTGATCGAGATTTGATTGACATGGTCGACATCGATCAGCGGCACGCCATTCTCGACCGCCACCTCGGCCGTGCGCTGCGAGGTCGGAACACCGCGCACCTTGAGGCCGTCCTTCACCTTCTCGCCGAGCAGGCGCAGGAAAATCTCTGCCGTCGAGCCCGAACCGAGTCCCAGCGTCATGCCGTCTTCGACATAGTTGAGAGCAGCCGCTGCGGCGCGGGCCTTCTGGCGTTCGGCGCTCATTGGTCGACACCACCCAGCAGCACATATTTGAGTTCGGTGAACTCCTCGACACCCCATTTGCCGCCTTCGCGACCAATACCGCTTTCCTTGACCCCGCCAAAGGGTGTTGAGGCGGCCCCGACCATCGGCGCGTTGACGCCGATCATGCCGTATTCGATGCCTTCGGTCAGACGGTGCACCCGGCCGACATCCTGCGTGTAGATATAGGCGGCCAGACCAAAGGGCGTGTCATTGGCCAGCTTGATGATGTCGGCCTCGGTTTCGGCGCGGTAGACCGAGGCCACCGGTCCGAAAATTTCCGAGCACGACACATCCATCGACGGGTCGCCGCCGTCAATCAGGGTCGGGGCGTAGAAGGAGCCGCCCAGCTCCTCGGTCAGCGGCTTGCCGCCGGTGACGATGCGGGCCCCCGCCTCGCGGGCCTGTTGCACCAGCTTGTCGACGCGGGCGACGGCGGTCATGTGGATCAACGGGCCGACCGTGGTCTCGCTGTCGAAGCCGTCGCCAGCCTTCAGCCTGGACACGCGCGCTTCCAGCGCCGCGACGAGTTTGTCGGCAATGGCCGGCTGGGCGATGATGCGGTTGGCCGAGACGCAGGTCTGGCCGGAGACGCGGAATTTCGAGGCGATGACGCCGTCGGCCGCCTTCTCGATATCGGCATCATCCATCACGATGAAGGGCGCATTGCCGCCCAGTTCCAGCGCGACGCGTTTCACCGTCGACGCGGCCTGGCTCATCAGCAATTTGCCGACCGCCGTCGAGCCGGTGAAACCGACCATGCGAACATCGCTGGAACCGGTCAGCACGCCGCCGATCGCCGGTGCATCGCCGCAGACCACGTTGAAGACGCCATCGGGAATGCCGGCGCGCTTGGCCAGCTCGGCCAGGGCCAGGGCCGAGAGCGGGGTTTCCGGTGCCGGCTTGATCACCATGGTGCAGCCCGCCGCCAGGGCCGGCGCACATTTACGGGTGATCATGGCGACCGGAAAATTCCACGGCGTAATACAGCCGACCACGCCGATCGGCTGGCGGATAGTCCAGCCGCGCGAGCCCGGGAAAGGCGTCGACAGGGTTTCGCCATGGACGCGCTTGGCTTCCTCGGCCGACCATTCGACGAATGAAGCACCATAGACGACTTCGCCCTGCGCTTCCTTGTTCACCTTGCCCATTTCCAGGGTGATCAGGGTCGCCAGGTCCTGGGCGTTTTCCAGGATCAGCTTGTGCCATTTCATCAACAGGGCAGCGCGCTGGAAGGGTGAGACCTTCTTCCAGGTCTCGAAGGCCCGCGTCGCGGCCGCAACCGCGTTGCGCGCGCCAGCCTCGCCGACATCACCGACCGTCGCGATGACCTCGTTATTGGCCGGGTTGAGCACATCGACACCACCCTCACCGCTGACCCATTGGCCATCAATGAAGCTGTCGGTGCGATACAGGCTCTTGTCGCTCAAACGGTCCGTAACACTCATGTCTGGCTGTCCTTTCTGGCCTTGCGGGCTTGCTTGGCGGTGTGGAAGCGGGCCGCCCAGCCCGGCTTGTGGGTTTGCGGCGTGCGGGCGAGCGCAAGCGCATCAGCGGGCACATCCTCGGTCACAATGGTTCCGGTCGCCGTGAAAGCGCCCGCCCCGACCGTGACCGGCGCGACGAGACAGGTGTTCGACCCGATGAAGGCATTCTCGCCGATCACGGTTCGATGCTTGTCATATCCGTCGTAATTACAGGTGATGGTGCCGGCTCCGATATTCGCGTTCGCGCCGATCGACGCATCGCCGATATAGGTAAGGTGGGAGACTTTTGCGCCCTCTGCGAGCTGCGATTTCTTGATCTCGACGAAATTGCCGACTTTCGAGCCCTCGCCGAGCTCGGCGCCGGGGCGCAGCCGTGCAAAGGGTCCGGCATGGGCGCCACGTTTCAGATGCGCACCTTCGACATGGGAATGAGCGTGGATGACCACGTCCTCCTCGATCACCACGCCGGGGCCGAACACAACATTGGGTTCGATCACCACATCGCGTTCGATCTTTGTGTCATGGGCGAAGAAAACCGTCTCCGGCGCGATCAGGGTCACGCCGTCGGCCATCATCTGCGCACGCATGCGCGCCTGGAAGGCTGCTTCCGCTTCAGCCAGGTCGGCGCGGGAATTCACGCCCAACACCTCGTCGGCATCGGCGACCACCACCGCGGCGCGCAGACTGCGCTTGCGGGCCAGGCCGACAACGTCGGTGAGATAGTATTCCCCATTGGCATTGTCATTGGTGACCTCGCCCAACAGGTCGAACAGGAGGTCCGCCGGCGCCGCCAGAACGCCGGAATTGACCAGGCCGACGGCGCGTTCGGCCTCATTGGCGTCCTTGTATTCGACGATCCGGTCGAGATCGCCATCGGCATTGGTGATCAGCCGGCCATAGGCCGCCGGGTCCTCCGGCTCGAAGCCCAGAACGGCAACCGACGCGCCGCCCTCGAGTGCCTCAAAGACCCGCGCCACGGTCGCGGCGGTGATCAGGGGCGTGTCGGCGTACAGGACAATGGCATCGCCGGTCAGGTCGGTCAGGGCGGCGCGCGCGGCCTGCACGGCATGGCCGGTGCCCTTGGGTGGATCCTGCAGCGCGGTGCGCGTCCCCAGTGCCTCGGCGGCATCCCGCACGGCCGGCGAATGGGCACCCCAGACCGTGACAATCTCGGAGGCGCCGCAATCGGCGGCCAAGGCCACGGCCCAGTCCAGCATCGGTCGACCGCCGACCTTGTGCAGGACCTTGACCGTTTTCGACTTCATCCGCGTGCCTTGGCCGGCGGCGAGGATGATGGCGGCGCGGGATCGGGACATTGCGGCTTCCTTGTCCTGTGGAATCGACGGTTTCGACCTGTCGAGCGCTATAGCCTATCGCTCCGGCGCGCGTAACCTAGCTTCTCCTGCTTTGCTCGCTCAAAGGCCTGAAATCATGCTCGACTCCCGTGACGCCGCCCTGTTTGCCGACGCTGCGATCGCCTTTGACCTGGACGGCACCCTGGTCGACACCGCGCCCGACCTGCTGCGCGCCCTCAATGCGGTCATCCGTCCGCTGGGCCTGCAGGCCGTGGCCCTGGACGAAGTCCGCGCCATGGTGGGACGTGGCGCGCGCGCGCTGCTGGAGCGCGCCCATGCGCGTCAGGGCCGGGTGCTGGAGGATGCAGATGCCGCAACCGCCCGGTTGATCGAGATCTACGGCCAGGACGTGGCCGCCCACAGCAAGGTCTTCGACGGGGTTGAGGAAACGCTGGCCTGGTTGAAGACGCAAGGCAGCCGCCTGTCGGTCTGCACCAACAAACCTTCAGCCCTGTCGGACATGCTGATCGGGGAGATGGGTCTGAGCGGCTATTTCGACCGCATCATCGGACCGGAACGGACAAGCGCCAAGAAACCGGCAGCCGACCATGTTCTGGACGCGCTGGGCGCCGGATACAGCCGCGCGGCACTCATAGGTGACAGCGAGCCGGATGTCGCGGCAGCGCAGGCAGCCGGCCTGCCCAGCGTGGTCATGAGTTATGGCTACAGTGAAAGACCGGCCGACTCCTTGGGAGCCGGCCGGGTCATTCATGTCTTCAGCGATGTACCGCTGGCGCTCGCCGATCTGTGGCGAACCACGACCTGATCAGGCCGTGCGGCGCTCGCGACCGGCATCATTGGCAGCGCGGGTCGGCATGCCGTTGACGAGGTTGGAGCGCACATCCGTGCGGGCAGAGCGCATGGCAGGCATGAAGCCGGCTTCCACGAGATCCACGGAAACATCATAGCCGCGCTCGGCCCAATAGGCTTCAATACGCGCTTTGAGACGACGCGCACCTTCAGGCGTGCACAGATCATTACTCATGAACAAAACCTCCTACTCGACCGAAGCTTCCCTCGGCCGGGAATTGCGTCCAATCTGGTGATTGACGGGACGGGCCGTTGCGGCCGCGTTCCAGCTTGGGGGAGGCTGATATAGGCAGGACGGCCATATGACGAGAGCATGACGGTGTGGCAAGTTGTCGCACATGAGGCGAGACACATCTGCACTTCAACTTCCTCGCGTAGTTGACCGGTTAGAAGTGCCTGCTTATACGGTCGCTTTCCGGAAACACCGGGCGATTAGCTCAGCGGGAGAGCACCTCGTTCACACCGAGGGGGTCACTGGTTCAATCCCAGTATCGCCCACCATTTCCTACCTTCCCTACCGTCACGATCTCCAGAATCGCGCTTGTGATCGCCACTGCGGCAGTGCGATTCTGTCCATTCCCGCCGCTGCGGAGGGGGTGCGCCGCCTTGGCACTGCCCCGGCCTGCACGGATTTCTTGCGAAGCATTCTCATTGATGAGATGACTGTCGGCAACCAAGCAGAATGGGTGTGATATGAAATCCGTGAAATTCCTCGCATTGGCGGCGAGCGCCGCGCTGGCAGCCTGTTCCCAACCGGCCACTGAAGACGGCGACACGGCCCGTGTCGTCAATGTCTACAGCGCGCGCCATTATTCCAGCGACGCCGCAATCTATGCCGCATTCACCGAACAGACCGGCATCGAGGTCAATCTGGTCGCCGCCAGTGGCGATCAACTGATTGAACGGGTTCGTGCCGATGGCGAGCGCAGCCCGGCCGATGTCATCATCACCGTCGACGCTGCCCGCCTGCACCGGGCCGAGCAGGCCGGCCTGTTCGCCGCCTCCGACTTCTCTGATCTGGACATCGACATCCCGACCAACCTGATCGATCCGGAAGGTTATTGGGTCAGCTTTGCCAAGCGCTCCCGCGTGATCGCCTACTCGAACGACCGCGTTCAGCCGGGCGAGATCGCGACCTATGAAGACCTCGCCGATCCGCGCTGGGAAGGCCGTATCTGCGTCCGCGAGAGCGGCAATGCCTACAACCAGTCCCTGCTCGCCTCGCTCGTTGCCCATCTGGGTGAAGAGGACGCCCAGGCCTGGGCCCAGGGCATTGTCGACAACATGGCCCGCGAGCCGCAGGGCGGTGACCGCACCCAGATCAACGGCATTGCCGCCGGTGAGTGCGACGTCGCCATCCTGAACCATTATTACTACGCGATGATGGTCAATTCCGACGATCCGGCCGCCCAGGCCGCCGCCGCCGCGGTGACCCTGTTCTTCCCCAACCAGGAAACAACCGGCGCCCACGTCAATGTTTCCGGCGCCGGCATTGCGGTCAACGCGCCGCACCCGGAAGAAGCCCGGACGCTGATCGAGTTCTTCTTCAGCGATGACGCCCAGCGCGCCTTTGCCGAGATGACGAATGAAATCCCGGTGCGCACCGATGTGAGCTGGGACAATCCGACGCTGGCCGCCATGCTGCCCTTCAACGAAGACAGCCTGAACGTCTCCGAACTGGGCGACAATAACGAGACCGCCCAACGCATTTTCGACCGGGTCGGCTGGCAATAAGCATGCCGGCACCGGCGCATTTCCTGCGCAGTCATGTCCGCCTGCCAGGCCGCACGATCGGCCTGGCAGTGCTGGCGGCTGCGATCTGCGCGGCGCCGGTCCTGGCGGTCGCCTGGATCGCGTTGAGCGGTGAGACCGGGGACTATCTCCAACACCTCGCCGGCACCCGCCTGCCGACCTATCTGGCCACCTCCGCCATTGTCGCCCTGATCGCGGCCGGCGGGGCCGGGCTGATCGGGACGGGGCTGGGCTGGCTGATCGCCCGCACCGAATTTGTCGGCCGCCGGACACTGGCCTGGGTGTTGATCCTGCCGCTCGCCGTGCCCGCCTATGTCGCCGCCTATGCCTGGCTCGATCTCAGCCATGCCGGTGGCCCGCTACAGGCGATGACCGGTGGCCTCTTCCCGACCATTCGTGGCAGCTGGGGCGCCGGGCTGATGTTTGCCCTCGTGCTCTACCCCTATGTCTTCCTGCTGGCGCGCGACACCTTCGCCGGCCAGTCCGCCGACGCCTATCACGCCGCCCGCACGCTCGGAGCCGGGCCGCTGACCGCCTTCTGGCGCACCTCCCTGCCCATGGCACGGCCGGCCATTGCCGCCGGCCTGGCGCTGGTGGTGATGGAAAGCCTGGCAGACTACGGCACTGTTTCGCATCTCGGCGCCCCGACACTGTCGATCGGGCTGATCCGGGCCTGGAGCGGCGCCGGCTCGCTGGTCGACGCGGCCCGCCTGTCGCTGGTCCTCGTGGTCATCGCGATTTTCGTGTTCGGGCTGGAGCGCGCCCAGCGTCGCCGCGCCCGCAGCGTCAATGCCGCCGGCCGCCACAAGCCGGCACCGCGCCTGCAACTGGGTGCCGGTCACGGCCTGCTGGCGCTGCTCGCCTGCCTGACCCCGCTGGCGCTGGGCATGGTCGTTCCGCTCGGCCGTCTCGTCTGGCTGGCCCTGCACACCGATACGGCGCCCGGCCTCGCCGCCGCCAGCCTGCACTCGCTCACACTGGCCTTGATCACCGCCGTGATCGCCGCCGCGCTCGGACTGGCCACCGCCTACGCCCTGCGCAGCCGCACCGCCATCGCCACACTGGCCGCGCGCGCCGCCGGCCTCGGCTATGCCGTGCCCGGTGCCGTCGCAGCCGTCGGCGTGATCGCGCTCCTGTCGGGTACACAAGCCCTGCTCGACCCGGCCTGGCGCGCCCTGACCGGCGAGGTCTTCCCGATCCTGCTGACCGCCACCGGCGGCGCGCTGGTCTTTGCCTATCTTTCGCGCTTTGCCGCCGCCGCCATCAGCCCGGCCGAAACCGCCCTCGCCCGTGTCACACCGTCACTGGACGGCGCGGCACGGACTCTGGGCGCCAGTCGCGGCCGCCGGGTGCGCACCGTGCACTGGCCGCTGATCGCGGCCGGGGTCACATCCGCCGGCCTGCTGGTCTTCGTCGAAGTGCTCAAGGAATTGCCGGCGACCATGATCCTGCGCCCGTTCAACTACGACACACTGGCCATCATCGCCCATAATTTCGCCAGCGATGAGCGTCTGGGCGAGGCGGCCCTGCCCTCGCTCCTGATCCCGCTGGTCGCCCTGCTTCCCATGATCTTCGTGGCCCGCTACCTATCCCGACAGGCGCGGTAGGGTGCCGCCCGAGGGAAACTGCATGACGGACGCCCCGACAGTTTTGAGCATTCGCGGCGCAGAACGCCGCTACCGGGCCGACCACGCCGCTTTGGCTGGCGCCGACCTCGACCTGCATGCCGGACGCATCACGGCGCTGCTGGGTCCCTCAGGCAGCGGCAAATCCACCCTTCTGCGCGCCATCGCCGGACTGGAACGCCTGGAGGCGGGTTCGATCTGCCTCGGCGACACGATCTGGAATGACGCGGCCACCCATGTCGCGCCAGAGGCGCGCCGGGTCGGCATGGTGTTCCAGGACTATGCCCTTTTCCCGCACATGACGGCGCTGGCCAATGTCGCCTTCGGCCTGACAGGACCGGGCAAGACGGCGCGAGCCCTGGCCCAGCTGGAGGCCGCCGAGCTCGGCCACAAGGCCAAGGCCTATCCGCACGAGCTTTCGGGCGGCGAACAGCAACGTGTCGCCCTGGCCCGCGCCCTCGCGCCGCAACCGGCTGTCGTACTGCTGGACGAACCCTTCTCCGGCCTCGACCGGCGCCTGCGCGGCGAGTTGCGTGAACGCACGGTCGACACGCTGCGCGCGGCCGGCACCACCGCCCTGATCGTCACCCATGACGCTGAAGAGGCGATGGCCGTCGCCGACGAGCTGGCCTTGATGGATGGCGGCCGCATCATCCAGACCGGCCCGCCGGACGAGGTCTGGATGAGCCCGGTCAGCGCTACGGCTGCGAAGCTGCTGGGTGATGTCGAAATCATTGAGGCACGCGTCACAAGTGGTCAGGCTGAAACACCCTTTGGTCCCGTCGATGCCCATGGCTTTGAAGACGGCCAGCCCGTCGCCGTGCTGATCCGCCCCCGCGCCTTCACGCTGAGCCTCGACGCCGAAGGTGCCTGCACCATCACCCGCCGCCGCTCCGCCGGACCTCACCTGACGCATCGCTTTGCCAGCGATGCCGGCGAATGGACCGCACAGACACCAGCCCCCTCTCCGATCCGCGAAGGCGATCGGGTGAATGTCGAGCTGGATCCGGCTTATGTGCGGGTTGTGGCGACGAGCGCGTAGGCGCAGACCTGTCCATACATCACTTGCCGAGAGAACGCCGTATCCGCTTCTTGAGCTCAAGGGGCATGCCCGCGGAGCGGCGCCTGCGGCGCCCTTGACCTCAAGAAGCGGATACGGCCCGCTGGCTGACAAGTGATCTATGAATCAATCCGCGCAAGGCGCGATTTAGCACCACATAGGTCCCTGACTTGCGCCCGGCCTTCGCCGGGCATCAATCAGGGATGACAAAGGGGGCGTATACTCCCACACAGCAAAACGCCCCCACCTTCCGGCAGGGGCGTTTCAGTGCAAGCGTCATACGGTGTGACTTAAGCGGCTTTACCCAGCTTGGCGGCGCGCTTTTCCTCGATGCGCTGACGGGCGATTTCGTCGGCGATGAGGTTGGAGGGGCGGCCTTCGCGGTCCGACTGGTCGAGGATTTCGCCGAGGGTCTTTTCCAGACCGATCAGCTTGCCCTTGACCCATTCCGGATTGAAGTCACCGGCAATTTCGCCCATCACATTGATGATGCCACCGGCATTGAGGACATAATCCGGTGCGTAGATCATGCCGCGCTTGAGCAGTTCGG
Organism: Maricaulis maris; assembly: GCF_003634045.1. Taxonomy (GTDB): domain Bacteria; phylum Pseudomonadota; class Alphaproteobacteria; order Caulobacterales; family Maricaulaceae; genus Maricaulis; species Maricaulis maris. The sequence goes on along the minus strand of NZ_RBIM01000007.1, from coordinate 166,690 downwards.
CGCCCATCTCGCGTGTGGCGAGCTGATTGTTGGCAGCGCCGGCGATGATCTTCGCCTTGATGCGGTCGATCGTGTCCGGATTGATGATCGCGCCCAGCGCACACGGGGCGAAAACGTCGACATCCTGGTCGTAGATCTCTTCGAGACCGACAATCGTGGCCCCGTATTCCGCCTTCAAACGCTCAAGACCGTCCTGGTTGATATCGGTGATGAAGAGCTCGGCACCCGCCTTGGCGAGATGACCGGCGAGATAGGTACCGACATGGCCCGAAGCGCCCTGGATGGCGACCTTGACGCCGGAGAGGTCGGACTTGCCCAGTCCGCGCTCGATGCAGACCTTCATGCCGCGGAACACGCCCTCAGCGGTCACCGGCGACGGGTCACCCGAGGCGGCCTTGCCTTCCGGCAGGCCAACAACATGCGCCGTCGAGGCGCGAACCGCCATCATGTCGTCGGGTGAAACACCAACATCCTCGGCCGTGATGTACTGGCCGTTGAGGCTTTCCACGGCGCGACCAAAGGCTTCGAACAGGGCGCGGCGGTCAAACGAGCCTTCCGGCTTCATGATCACGGATTTGCCACCACCGATCGGCAGATCGGCCATGATATTCTTGTAGCTCATGCCCTGGGACAGGCGCAGCACGTCCTGGAGGGCGGCGTCGGAGCTGGGATAGGACCACATGCGGCAACCACCGCAGGCCGGACCGCTGACCGTGGAATGGACACCGATGACGGCTTTCAGCCCGGTCACTTCGTCGGTCGCGAAGAGAATTTTCTCGTGATTGTCGAAAGACGGATGCTCGAGAACGCTCATAAGCAGCAAACCCTTTTATTCAGCTGTAGCGACCACCTGTGACGGGGTCACGATTTCGGGCGCCGGAATACCCTTTCAGACGGCATGATACAAGCGCTCGAAAACACCCCGAAACGTGGTCACGGTAACAAATCTTTTATGCGGCATCGCAGCATCGGGAGAATTATTTCTCCAAACCAGGGGTTTTTGCGCAACCAGGCACTATTTCGCCAAGACGGGTGCGGAAGCGGCAGGAATTCGGGCGCATAATCGGCGGCATGACGCACAGTTTCGGTCAGCGTCTTGTGCGCCTGCGAACCCAGCCAGAAGCGCTGGGCGTACTGCCCCACAAGCAGCGTCAGCCCGATATTGGGGAGTTGCTCGCGCACCCGCTTTTGCCACAGCGGCGCGCATTCGCGGCGCGGCGGCAGGTCACCGCCCTTGGCGTCAAGACCGGGGAAGCAAAAGCCCATCGGTATGATGGCGAGTTTTGTCGGGTCGTAGAAGGTCGTCTCGTCCATCTGCAGCCAGTCACGAAGACGGTCGCCGGAGGGGTCGGTGAAGGGTTTTCCGGACGCATGCACACGCGTGCCCGGCGCTTGCCCGACCAGCATGATGCGGGCGTCCGGATGGGCCTGGATGACCGGACGTGGTTCGTGCGGCATGGCATCGGCGCAGACCCGACAGGCGCGGATATCCGCCAGCAGCGTGTCGAAATCAGGCGCGGCCAATCCGCCAGACACCCTTGAAAGTTTCCGGATCCTCGACCGGCTTGCCCTTGCGCAGGATCGTCACCTTGCCAGCCTTGGCCAGACGAATGGCGGCCTGGCGGACATGGCCGAATTTGCGATTGAAACGCTCCGGATCGACCGCCTTGGCGACATCGGCGGGCGAGATCGAGCGATTTTCCGGCGCTGCTGCGACCAGTGCCAGGATGATATCCTCGATCGGATCGGGGCCGGTCAATTCGGTTTCAGGCGTTTCGGTCATGCGGGGTCGGCCTCAGCTGGTCTTGGGCGGCAGGGAATAGGTCGCACTGGCATGTGCGATCAAGTCGTCTGTGCCGTCGACCTTGATATCACATTCGGTCACCGCCAGTCGCGAACCCAGTTTGAGCAGGCGACACTCGCCCACCACCGGACCCGGCGGTGCCTTGCGCAGGAAGTTGATATTGAGATTGGTCGTCACCGCCAGCGCCTGCTTGCCGACATGGCCGAGAATGACGGCGTAGGCGGCAAAATCGGCGAGGGTGAAGAGGGTCGGCCCCGACACGGTTCCGCCCGGCCGCAAATGCTCGGCCCGGGCCTCGGCCGACACCCGCGCCCGTCCCGGCTCGATGACATCAATGCCGAACCGGATCCCGCCCTGGTTCCATTGCGGGAAGACCGCGTCGAGATAGGCGGTGACCGCCGCCGCATCCAATTCAACCTTGTAAGCCACCGCAACGCTCCGGCCTGGCGCCCGACCTGCATCGCAGGCAAGACAGGGCCGGTCCCTTATTGTCTCATGTCGGTGAAACACTTGCCTTCGCGGGCGCGCGCGGCAAGCCGCAATGCCAGCCCGCCTCCGACCCACCCAACCGGGACACCGCCATGCGCCGCGACCATCGCCCCTATTGGATGCACCAGGCCTGGGAGCGTTTCGAGAACGCCTGGGCACGCCATTACGTCTGGCCGCACTTTGCTGAAGTCGGCAGGGAACCGAAGATCGTCCAGCCCTGGGCGCTGGAAGTCTTCGGCCCCAATATCACCGTCGGCGATTATCTCCACGTCATCGCCAACAAGGCCGACCAGGTCCGCCTCACGGTCTGGGCCCCGCAGACCCAGGCCGGACGGATCAGCCTGGGCGATCATGTCTTCCTGGCACCGGGTACGCGTATCCTCGCCGCCGGCGAGATCGAGATCGGCGATGCCTGCCTGATCGCCAACAAGGTCACCATCACCGATTGCGACTGGCATTCCATCCATGACCGCGTCGACCCGCAGCCGGAATTCAGACCGGTCAGGCTGGGCAAGAATGTCTGGATCGGCGATGGCGCCTTTGTCGGCAAGGGCGTCACCATTGGCGATCATTCTGTCGTCGGTGCCCGCTCGGTGGTGACCAAGGATGTCGAACCCTGGACCATCGTCGCCGGCAATCCGGCAAAGGTCATCAAACGCATCGACCCCGACGCCCCGATGAAAACCCGCTCCGACCTGTTCGCCGACGCGGAAGGCCTCGACCGATTCATGGACACGGCCTACCGGCAGTCCCTGGCGGGGAATTCGACAGCGGGGTGGCTGAGAAGCCGGCTGTGGCCGGCGCGGGGGGATTAGATCAGCTAGGAAGCATCCACTGACCCCGCCTGGCTCCGGGACAGCGTCGCGCAGATTTCTCCGAATGAAACCAACATCTCCTCCGCATCTGGCCACTCGTGTGCCAGACCATTGTCCGGACGGGTGAGAACCCCTTCGGTGGACAGCACATAGGGTGCATCCAAGGCCGTCATGCTCCGCTCCGCATACGCCTCGTCTGTGTTCATAGACAGGGCGTCAAAACGCATCAGCCAGCTTTTACGACCTCCTGGCGTGGTGGCGGAGAGGCTGACCTCAAAAACTGCGTCACCATCGTCATCATACCGGCTCAGGTGAAGCTCCACCTCGCCGACGTCAACGTTTTCTGTTGCTTCCACCTGACGCTGCAGCGCCAAGCGGCCTGCACGGCCGAGTGGAAGCTCCATTTGCCCGCGCAAATTCGCGGGAACAGATGTCCGCATGGAGAACCGACCCGGCGACTGCGGATCAATGGCCGGGCCATCGCAGACGATTACTGTCCGCGCCCAATCAAGCGTCATCATGTCTTGTTCGACGTCGGGAGAGCTCGCGCACGCGGCAAGGCCGGCGGCGATCAAGGTCGGTGCCACAAGATTTCGCACGGCGCAGCCCTTTCCACCAGATCAGGGAATGAATGCAAGCTTGTTGCAAACCGCAGCAATAGACAACCCAAAATTGAACCTTTGTTTCCCTCGCGCGCCTCACGGACCGGCCGCCTCTGGCGACCACTCTGCAGTTAGCCGGCCATCACGGTGCAGTACCGACGGCCTGGCGCATGCCGCTTCCGCGCCAATCCCAACTCATTTTTCCCGGAGGCGCGCAGCGCCATCCGGGACCGACGGGAGACTCATCGCTTGCAGGACAGATTGGTTGGTCCCGGCTCTCCGCCCCGCTTTTGCGGGGCTGCGGTCGGGAAAAATGAGTCTGTGTTCGGTGCGGTCTTCGATTGTCATCCCTGTCGGATGTCCGGCGTAGGCCGGACGCAGGACAGGGATCTATGTGGTTGCAACCAGCCAGGTCCCTGACTTTCGCCCGGCCTTCGCCGGGCGGGAACCTGCGCCCGCATAGGCGGGTGGCAGGGACGACAAATGGGTTTCCGACTACCCGAACAATCCCTGCGGCAGCACACCAATCGCGGCCCCGGTCATCAGCGTCGCCAGCGTGCCCGATATCAACGCTTTCGGGGCCAGCTGGAGGATGTCCTCACGGCGTGAGGGGGCAATCGCGACCAGGCCGCCGGTCAGGATGCCGACGCTGGAGAAATTGGCGAAGCCGCACAGGGCATAGGTCATGATCAGACCGGTGCGCGGGGAAAGCTCGCCGCCGATCTGGGCCAGGCGGTCATAGGCATAGACTTCGTTCAGGGCCGTCTTGAGACCCATCAGGGAGCCAGCCTGGGTTGCTTCCGACCACGGCACGCCGGCCAGCCAGACGATGGGCGCGAACAGCCAGCCCAGTATGCGGTCGACCGACAGGGCGGCGCCGAACACGTCCGGGAAGAGCCCCAGCATGACGTTGAGCAGGGCGACCAGAGCGGTGAAGACCAGCAGCATGAAGATGATGTTGAAATAGAGCCGCATCCCGTCCGACACGCCGGTTGTCAGCGCATCCATCGAGGAGTGATAGATCTGGGTCGGCACTTTTTCCTTGGCCTCGGCCTCGGGCGTCATGGCTTCGGCCGGCATCATCAGGCGCGACAGCAGAACCGCAGCAGGCACCGAGATCAGCGAGGCGGTGAAGATATGGCCGGCCGCGCCGTCAATGATGCCGGAAAGCTGGGAGACATAGAGCGCCATCACCGAGCCGGCGACGGTGGAAAAGCCGACCGTCATGATCAAAAAGAGGTCGGAGCGGCTCATATCAGGCAGGCGCGGCCGGATGAGGACCGGGCTTTCCGTCATGCCCAGGAAGATGTTGGCGGCGGCGCCGAGGCTGGCCGAGCCGGACAGGTTGAGCAGACGCTGAAAAGCGAAGGCAAATGCCCGCACCAGGACTTCAAGAATACGCCACCGCCACAACAGCGCCGACAGGGCCGAGAGCACGATGACCATGGGCAGGGCCTGGAAGGCAAAGAGGAAGCCGGAGCCGCCGGCCGGATCGGTCACCCACGGGGCTTCGGCGCCAGCGAGATAGCCAAAGACGAATTGCGCCCCCTCATTGGTCACCTCCTGCAGCACGGCGACGACACCGGTCAGCGATTGCAGGAAGGCGCGGAAGGGCGCGACCGTGTAGAGCAGGGTCGCGATGACCAGCTGCAGGCCGATGGCCCCGACGAGCAAGATGACAGGAAAGCGTTTGCGCGGTCCCAGGAGCCAGGCAATGCCTGCAAGAAGAAACAGGCCCGCAAAGCTGCGTCCCTGCAGGAGAAGATCGTCCATGAATGTCCCCGGCCGGTCAAAACGGGACCATATTCTGCCCACCCCTGCGGCGGCAAGCTCTTGCCTCAACCGGTCACAGGCGGAATGCTGCAGCGCATGACACAAATGCCCGTCCCGACCCCGATCAAGACGCCCTGTGTTCAGGTCTGCTTCGTTGATCCCAAAGCACAATTATGTGTCGGCTGTTTCCGGACCCTGGAGGAGCTGGGTCGCTGGACGCGTTACAGCGATGATGAACGCGAGGCGGTGATGGCGGCTTTGCCGCAGCGTGAGGCGGCCTATGCCGCAGCGCGCAAGACTGCACGGGATTGAGATGATGCGTCAGCTGATCGTCCGCTTCGCCCTGCCCGCGCTGGTCCTTGCCATCGCGCTGGTCGTCCTGCGTGTGCTCAGCTGGCCCTTGTGGACCGAAGTCGAGCCACTGCTCCGAAGCGTCTTCATGGCGGTCGTCCTGACGCTTTTGGGCCTTGCCCTGCTCGGCTCTGCCCTCGCTGCGGACCGCACCCGTCACCGCAATCTCATCGCCTGGGTGTCAATCAGCGTCGCGGCATGCAGCGTCGCCATTCTCGATCGTGACTATTCGGACTGGCAATACGAGGACCTGTGGGGCGCCGCACCGGTCGACGCCGGCAGTGCCCGTCGCAGCCAGGGCGGCGTGCAGCTGCGCGACGGTGCCATCGTGCTGGAGCGTCAGTTCGACGGGCATTTCTACATCGATACCGAGATCAACGGGACCGAGGTCACCTTTCTGGTCGATACCGGCGCCACGGGTGTCGCCCTCTCGCTGGACGATGCCCGACGTGTCGGCATTCGCACTGACCGGCTCGACTTCACCATCCCGACCTCGACCGCTGCCGGCCGGTCAATGGCCGCGGCCGTCGAGATCCGCTCGCTGGCGCTGCCCGGCCGCACGTTCGAGCGGGTATCGGCGCATGTGATGCGTGGTGGTGACCGATCCCTGCTCGGCATGACTGTGCTGGAACGCTTCGATGTCATCGAGATCCGCCGCAACCAGCTGATCCTGCGGTCGGAGTAACCGGTCGCGGTCAGCCCGCCGCCAGCCAGGCCTCACGCACCAGCATGACGCCGACAATCACCAGGCCAACCGCGAAACAGCGCTTGAGGGTCTTTTCCGGCAGCGAATGCGCCAGCCTGGCGCCGAGCGGGGCAACGAAGAAAGCGGCGCCGGCCAGCAAGGCGAAGCCGGGCAGGTTCACATAGCCGAGCGAATACGGCACCGCGTCCTGGCCCCAGCCATTGACGACGAAGCCGACAGCGCCGGGAAAGCCGATGGCAACGCCAAAACCGGCAGCGGTTGCGACCGCCTTGTGGATCGACTTGCCGCACAATGTCATCAGGGTGACGCCGAGCACGCCGCCGCCAATCCCCATCAACGCCGAAAGAATGCCGATTGCGCCGCCCAGCCCCCAACGCAGGGGACCACCGGGCATGTCTTCGGCCAAACGCCAATCCGGACGCCCGAAAAAGAATTGCGCTGACAGCAGGACCGCCATGGCCCCGAACAGGCCGGTCAGGAAATTGCCGGGCAGCATGTGCGCAATACGCGAGCCGATCAGTGTACCGATCACGATCCACGGCCCCCAGGCGCGCAGGACCGCGAAATCAACCGCCCCGCGCTTGGCATGAGCGGCAACCGAGCGGGCCGAAGTGGCAATGATCACCGCCAGCGAGGTGCCGACCGCGACCTGCATGATGCGCGGATCGTCATAGCCGAGAAATTGAAAGGCATAGAACATGGCCGGGACCATAACGACGCCGCCGCCAATGCCGAACAGGCCGGCGATCAGTCCGGCAAAGGCGCCCGTCGCCGCCATCGCCAGGACCAGAATCCAGATATCAGTCATTCAGGCCGCCTCATCGCGCGGCGACACGGCCGCCTGCGCTTCCTCGAGAACATCGAGACCGGCACCCGCGCGCGGCGCCTTTTCCGACAGGATGCGCCGCCACTGGCGCGCGCCCGGCTCGCCGGCGTAAAGGCCGAGCATGTGCCGGGTGATGTCATGCAGGCGGCCGCCATTTTCCAGATGGGCCGCGATATAGGGTCGGTAGGCGTCCAGCGCCTGCGACCGGGTCGCCACCGGGTCGGTGTCGCCAAACAGGGTCGAGTCGATGCGGGCGAGTATCCACGGCGTGTGATAAGCGGCGCGGCCGATCATGGCGCCGTCTAAATCGGTGCTCTCACGGACCGCATGGTCGAGGTCTTCCAGCCCGCCATTGAGGATGATTTCCAGCTCCGGACGTTCGGCCTTGAGCCGGCGCACCAGATCATAATCAAGCGGCGGGACGGTGCGGTTTTCCTTCGGACTCAGCCCGTTGAGCCAGGCCTTGCGGGCATGTACGGCAAAGCTTGTCACGCCGCGCGCCGCGCAGGCGTCGACCAGGGTGAACAGCGCGGCTTGCGGCTCCTGCTTATCGACGCCGATCCGGCATTTCACCGTCACCGGCACAGTGACCGCCTCGCGCATCGCCGCGACGCAATCGGCAACCAGTTCCGGTTCCAGCATGAGGCAGGCGCCAAACCGGCCCGACTGGACCCGGTCGGACGGGCAGCCGACATTGAGATTGATCTCGCAATAGCCGAAATCCTGCGCCGTGCGAGCGGCAGCCGCGAGCTCGGCCGGATCCGAGCCGCCCAGCTGGATCGCCACCGGATGTTCGGAGGCGTCAAAGCCGATCAGACGCGCCGTGTCGCCATGGATGATCGCCTTGTCGACCGCCATCTCGGTATAGAGCAGCGCGTTTCGCGTCAGGACACGGTGAAAGGCCCGGCAATGCCGGTCCGTCCAGTCCATCATTGGCGCCACGGAGAGGCGGCGGGAGAAGGTCGAAGGCGTCTTCATGCGCGCCACATAGCCTGTGCAGGCCTGTCGGGCAACGCGGCACGCCCGCACCGGTCAGCATGGGGGCTGCGCCGGCAATCCCTCAAATCCAATCTGTTCCGTTCACCGGGTTTAAACGTGGACATGATTGTGTGAGGCGGGCGAGGGAGTTTGACGCATGGCCAAGGCAGTCTTTCACAAGCATCAGCGTGTCTATGTCGCACCGGTGGGGACCTGGGCCCTGATCGAACAGGTCAAGCCGCACTGGGTGAAGGATGTCGAGGAGCCGATCCGCATTGCCTATGATTGCGGGCTTGGGCGCGACTTCACCGCCGATGAACTTGCCGCCGAACAGGCCGACCATGTCGAGGCCGGCCACTGGCGCGTCCTGCGCGCCCGCAACAAGTGGCAGAGCATGGAGGAATGTGCCGGGCATCCCTTCCCCGGAACATTCCCCGTCGTGGTCACCGAGGCGATGGATTGGGGCGGCTGGCGGGTGCCGGCGGCGGAATATGACCGTGATCCGCACCGTATCGAAGCCCAGGCCCGCCTCCTCGCCAACAGTCCGCGCCTGCTGGAAATTGCCGAACATCTTGCAGCCCTCGCGGGCGAGGATGGTGAATTGCCACCAGCGCTGGCCGAACTTTCCCACCGTGCAGAGAGCATTTTGAAAGACGTCAACACCAAGCCTGCCAAGCGTGGCGGGGCGGCTCGCCCGCAAGCTGCCTGATTCACCTAAAATTTTAAGGGCGTTCTAACGTTTGTGCACGGAAACTGTCCGACCTGTGCATACAAGTGGAATCTCCATGTCCCTGGTCGAACAACGCAACCGGTTCCTGTCCTTTGCCTTCGCCGCCGCCGACATCCTGATAGAAACCGACGGCAAGGGCCGCGTGACCTATGCGGCCGGCGCTGTCGCCGCGCTGGGCGAACCGCAATTGAACGGTACCGGCGAGGATCTGGCGAAGCGCTTCGACCGGACCTCGCGCCCGATTTTTCAAGCCACCATGCATCGTCTCAAACCCGGCCGCCGCCTCGGCCCGGTCCGGATCGCTGTCGGCGGTCGCGAATGCCGTCTCAGCGGCTGGATGCTGGGCGAAGATGACCGCATCCGCTGGAGCTTGTCCTACGAGGCCATGCACGCGCCCGACGAACTTGACCCGCAGGCCTTTGAACGCTGCGCCGAACGCGCGATCGAGAAAGCCCGCTCGGCCGGCGTCAACATGGCGATGTCGGTGTTGCGCATTGACGCTGGCGACGCGCTCGACCGCCTGATCGGCGATGCCCGCGCCGCCGCCGTCTACCAGTCTGTCGCCGCCTCCTGCACCCTCGCCGTCGGCGATGACGGGGTCGCCCGCCAGGTTGATGAGGAACGCACGGCGTTGATCCATGATCGCAATGTCGATCTGGAAAACCTGCGCACGGAAGTGAAAGCCAGCCTCGCCGATGCCGGCCTGCCAGACGCCGAAGTCGTAATCGAGTCCGTTGCCGATGCCCCCAGCATCGAGCCGGGCATCGCCATCCAGGCCTTCCTCTATGCGATCAATGAAGCCGCGCAGAGTGACAAGGCGCTGGACATCGTCAGCCTGCAGGAAGTCGCCGAAGGGATGATGCGCGAGAACGAACGCCGCATGACCGAGCTGCGCACCACCATCGCCGGACGGGTAATCGAACCACACGCCCAGCCGGTGGTGGAGCTGGAGACCGGCAAGGTCCACCACTATGAACTCCTGCTGCGCCTGCCCGACGGCAAGCCGGTGCAGGACAGTGTCGGCTTTGCCGAAAGCACCGGCCTGATCTACGAGATCGACTTCGCCATGACCGAAATCGCGGCCGCCTTCCTGCGCGAAGATTACGACCGCCCGGCGCTGGCGGTGAACCTGTCCGGCAAGTCTCTGACCAACATGGCCTGGGGCAAACGCTTTCTGGCCCTGCTCTCCGATCTCAGGATCGACCGCTCGCGTCTGAGTTTTGAACTGACCGAGACGGCCACCGTCTCCAATATCAAGGCGGCCAACGCCGTGATCCAGAAAATCCGCGAACGCGGCCACCAGGTCTGCCTCGATGATTTCGGGGCCGGCTCGGCCGGCTTCCACTATCTGCGCGATTTTCCGGCCGATGTGGTCAAGATCGACGGCAGCTATATCAAGCAGTTCGAACACTCCAAGCGGGACGCAACCCTGCTCAAGGGCATGATCAATATCTGCCGCAGCCTTGGCGCCGCCACGGTCGCGGAAATGATCGAGACAGAAGCCCAGGCAACCACATTGAAGGGTTTTGGCGTGACCTATGGCCAGGGTTACTATTTCGGTAAGCCTGTGCCGCTAAGCTCGCTCAAGGATCCGAAGAAGAATGCGTCGCGCGCGGCGTGACGCAACCGAGGTAGGCAGACCATGGCCGTGGATTTCAGCCGTGTGCGAGTTCTGATCGTCGACGATAACGGCTATATGCTGACCATTCTGCGCACCATTTTGCACGGGTTCGGCATCAAGCAGATTTTCGAGTCGAAAGACCCCGCCGACGCGTTTGACCTGGTCCGCTCAGATTCCGTCGACATCATCATCACCGACTACCAGATGGAAATTCTCGACGGGCTGGACTTCGTACGCCTCGTGCGGACCGCTGACGACAGCCCTAATCCGCTTGTGCCGATCATCATGCTGAGCGCCTACTCGGAGAAGTCCAAGGTCATGGCGGCGCGGGATGCCGGCGTGACCGAGTTCTGCTGCAAACCGGTCACCGCAAAGGAAATGTTCTCCAAGATCGCCTCGGTGATCAACGAGCCACGGCCCTTCATCCGCAACAAGAATTATTTCGGGCCAGACCGGCGGCGCGCCAATCAAGACGGCGGCGCCTACAAGGGTCAGGAACGGCGCAAGGCGCGCCAGAAAGTGGGCGCCGATATCGAGGCGTCCGATACCAGCCAGGACGCTGATGCCGGTGAGGCATGAGTTCCGTTTGAAAGCCCGCCTTGGCCGGTCGACACGGGCCGCCGACGCACCTTAGTTTGAGACAATGAATCAGATGCGGTTCGATCAGCGCCCGTCCCTGGACAGGGTGGTCAAATCCCCTTCCCGGGGAGGGCAGGCGCGCGACCGCAATCCGAAGCCCGAAAAACCGGCCAGCAAGCGGGCCAGCGGCGCGATGTGGATCATTCTCGCCATGGTGTTGTTCACCCTGGCCTATGGCGGCATCCTGCTGGTCAAGATCCAGCAGGAACGCGAAATCCTGATCACCGAGGCCGAGCGCTCGCAGGCCAATGCGGCCGGCTATCTGGCCGAGCGCGTGACAGCGCGGATTGCCGAAGCCCGCTACGCCCTCGCCTTTGCCGCCGCCGACCTGCGTGACGCCGCACCGGACGCGGTTGAGGGCCTGGCTCGCGCCCGCCTCGCCGCGATCGGCGGGTCCGAACTCGTCGCGGACATTGCCCTGCTACTGCCCGGTGGCCAGGTGATCGCCGACGGCACGCCGGTCGATGGCCTGCGTGACATTGCCGGCGCCGCACTCGATGCGCCCTCTGGCCTGACGTCCGACGTGTCCGGCAATGCGGCCTATCTGGTGCTGGCCGTTCCGGCCCCCTTGGGCGACGGCACGGTCGGCGCTTTCGTGGCCCGTCTGAGCACCGAAACCGCGCTGCCTGACTGGGGCGATGACCGCGTTGTCGCGCTGGCCGATGCCGGCGGCGGCATGCTGGCCATCCGTCCACGCATGCCCAGCGCTCGCGCCGGCACCCAGCTGGCCGAACGCTTCGGGCTGCAACCGGGCTATATCGACGCCCTGGCCGAGGGTGGCGGCGGTGCCACATCCGATGCCCGCTTCGGTGAGGAACGCGTGACCTTCGCCGTGGCCCCGATCACCGGCACGGAATTGCGCGTCTACGCCCTTGGCGCGATGCGCATCAACCAGAACGCCTGGTACCGGACCATCTCCTTTTACGGGCTGATGTTCATCGCCCCGATCTTCGTCGCGCTCGGCCTGTGTGCGCTGGTCTTCATGCAGATGGGTCGTCTGCGCTCGACACGGCAGCAGCTGGAAGACAATGAACAACGCTTCCGCGTCGCCATCGAAGGCGCACGCTGCGGCGTGTGGGACTGGAATCCGGAGGCCGACACGGTCTTCGTCACGGACAGCCTGGCCCGGATCCTGGGACTGGACGCCGCCATCGAATGTAGCGGCCAGCAATTCCTGCAACTCTTTTCCAAGCCGGACCGCGAGCGGCTGCGCGCGGCCATGCGCGGTGCCCCGGCCGGTGCCGAAGTCGACCATGAAGTCCTCGCGGCACGGTCACCGGTCTGGCTGCAGATGCGCGGTCGCATCCTGCCGGGCGGCGAGGCCAATCACACCCGCATCGTCGGCGTCGCCATCGACGTCACCGAGCGCAAGGGCGCCCAGGCCCGCGTCGCCGCCGCCGAGAGCCGGCTCCGCGCGGCACTGGAATCGATGTCGGAAAGCTTTGTCCTCTGGGACAGCCGTCAGCGCCTGGTGCTGTGGAACCGCAAATTCCGTGACCTGTTCGACTTCGCCGAAGGCATGCTCAAGCCCGGCATGAGCTATGAAGCCGTCGAACAGGCTGCCGCCCGGGCCATCAAGACCGTTCATGGCGGCACCGAGGGCAAGGCTGCCTATGAGATCGAGCTGTCGAATGGCCGCTGGCTGCACTATTCCGACCGCCCGACCGCCGATGGCGGCCTGGTCTCGGTGGGTGCCGACATCACCGACCTGAAACACCATGAGGCCGCCCTCACCGAGAACGAAGCCCAGCTGCGCAAGACCGTCGACGACGTCAAACGCTCGCAGGCCCGCATCGCCGACCTCGCCAAGAAGTACGAGGAAGAGAAGATCCGCGCCGAGGAAGCCAACCGGTCAAAGTCCGAATTCCTGGCAAACATGAGTCACGAGCTGCGCACGCCGCTGAACGCGATCAACGGCTTCTCCGAAATTATGATGCAGGAAATGTTCGGTCCGCTCGGGGATGACCGCTATGTCGGCTACATGAAGGACATCCTGTCCTCCGGCCGTCACCTGCTGGAACTGATCAACGACATTCTCGACATGTCGAAGATCGAAGCCGGCAAGATGCAGCTTCAGCCCGAACCGACCGATGCCAGCGAGCTGGTCGAGCAGAGTATTCGCATTGTCCGTGGCCGGGCCGAGGAGAAACGGCTGCAACTGCGTGCCGATGTTTCCGACCTGCCCGAGATCGAAGTCGATCCGCGCGCCTTCAAACAGGTCATGATCAATCTGGTTTCGAACGCTGTGAAGTTCACGCCCGAAGGGGGCCGGGTCACCATACGCGGCTTCCTGTCCGGCCTCGGCGTCGCCTTCCAGGTCTCCGATACCGGCATCGGCATTGCCAAGGACGACCTGCCGCGCCTCGGCCGCCCCTTCGAACAGATCGAGAGCCAGCATTCCAAGAGCTTCCAGGGCTCCGGTCTTGGCCTCGCCCTGTCGAAGTCCCTGATCGAACTGCATGGCGGCACACTGTCGATCGAGTCGACGCTGGGTGAAGGCACGACGGTGTCCATCGTTCTGCCGATCAGCCAGGACCAGCCGATCCCGCGCGACGCCATCCGCAAGGTCACCGGCGGGTCCGATGCCGACATTGACGGCGACGACGTCAGCGCCGAGGCGGATGTCGACACCCACGCACCGCTCGGCCTGTCAGCGGGTCTTCAGAGCGATGACGGCTTTGATGCGGATGATGAGTTCGTCGACAGCGAAACGCCGGCCCGCTTCGCGGCCGGCGAATAATCATCCATCCATTTCGACTGTCGCGGCGTTATTGCCCGGCAGGCGGCCGGGGTTCGTCGCGACGATCACGGCGGGGTCCGCGTCGTCCCCGTGCCTCACGCCCGATCCGGTCACGACCGGCCTGGAGCGCTGCGGCCCGGGTTTCGGCATCAAGTCCGGCGACGACGTCGAGAACAACCGCTTCGATGCGCGCCTCCATCGTCCGCTGGCTTTCCCGCATCCGGGCCATGGCCGCAGCGACCGCATCGGCGTCAAATTCCTCGGCAACCAGCAGGGCATCCAATTCGCGCCGGGCGTCCCGGCCCTCACCGACGATATCGCGCATCCCGGCAAAGCTGTCGCGCAGGCGGCTCCGCGCCTCGTCACGCGCCTCATCAGGGAGGGCTTCGACAAAACCGCGCAGGTCAAACCCGCCACGGCCGGTCGGACCACCGCGGGGCGGCGTCCCGGGCTCGTATTCCTGCCGCAGCTGCCAACGCGGACCATCGGTGCTTCGATGCACCAGATAGCCCACAAGGGCGCCATTGATCAGGACGGACCCAACCAGGGCAATGATCCAGGGGAGCGCCGGTCTCATGCGTCCTCTCCCAGCCAGTCAACCCAATCCTGCTCGTATCCGGTGAAAGCGTCGGCGTAGATCATGTCGGTATCGGCCCCGGTTCCGGTCAGCGCACCGCTGGCAAAGCCGGCAAAGACACCGACCAGGAGTGCGGCCGCGATCGCCGACGGGGCCATCCAGGCCGGCAGGCCGGTCGGCACCGGCAATTGTGCCAGCAGACGGCGCTCCAGCAGCGGTGCCTCGATCACCGGTTCAACCAACCGGTCGAGCAGCTCATCCAGTACCATTTCATCACTGGTCGCCTCGAGCACGCCCGCGCGGTGGCTCGCCGCGAAGGCTTGTGCCGCGGCACGCTCATCATCAGGCCAGCGGGCCGGATCGGCGCCATAGACCTCGAGAATTCGAAAGAAGCGTTCCTCAGTCATCATTCGTCACCGTAACGGGCGTTACCGCCCTGTGCATAGCTGGCTATCAGATCGGGCGCATCGCCCAGAAGCACGGCCTTGAGCTTGCGCCGGCCACGGGCCAGCAGGGATTCGAGGGCATCGACGCTCACAGACATGATGTCCGCCGCCTCGATATTGCTCATTTCCTGGAAATGAACCAATTCAAGTGCCTGGCGCTGGCGCTCCGGCAATTGCGCCACAGCGGCAGCGACGCGATTGCCGCTTTCCGCCTGTTCCATCCGGGCATCCTGACCGGGCGCACTGTCGGCGCGCTCGGGGACGGCATCCGTCAGTATCTCGCGTCGCTTGCGCAGCCGGTCATAACAAAGGTTCAGCGCGATCCGGCAGACCCAGCTGGAGACCCGGGCCTGACCCGGCTGCCAGCGTCCGGCGGCGTTCCACACCCGCAGGAAAGTTTCCTGCGCCACATCCTCGGCTTCCATCGGATCACCCAGCGTGCGCCGGGCGAGACCGAGGATGCGGGACATGTTGGCCGCCATCAGCTCGCGCGCCGCATCGCGGTCGCCAGCGCCGATACGCGCCATCAGGCGATCCTCCGCCGCCCGCACCCCGGCCGGAGCCGGGGTGACGGGTAGCGACCGTTCGCGGACACGGCCCGACAGGGTTCCGGCAGCAGCCGGTTCGTCAGTCTTCATACCGTGTCCGTCGAACATCAGCGAAACCGCTAGTTCCGCCACCAATGCCGGCGATCCTGTCGCTGTTCCACAGCCGCGTCCAGCTCGTCCGGCGTGATCGAGCCGTTCTCATCGCTGTCGAGCCGGGCAAAGAGCCGGTTCTCGCCACCAAGGAATTCGGCCCGGGAGATCCGGCCATCCTCATCAGTGTCGAAACGGCGGCCGGGGCCTTCACCTTCACCGCCGCCGCGGCGCGATCCGCGGCGATGCCGGCGACGGTCATTGCCTTCGCCCTCATCGGCCCGCGCCTCGCGCTGCGCCCGCAGACGTTGCCGGACCGGCGACGCATCGGCGCTATCGAGATAGCCATCGCCATTGCGATCCATCCAGGCAAACATTTCCGCCTGCAAGGCATCGACCTCGGCCCGGGTGATGGTGTTGTCGCCATTGGCATCGGCCGCGCGCAACATGCTCATCGCACGATGGGCGCCGCCGGCACCATGGCCACCACCCTGGCGGTCACCGCCATGGCGTCCGCCCGGACCCTGGGCCTGGGCCACGGCACCGGCCAGCAACAGGCAGGTCGAGCTCATCAGTATAATCAGTCTGGAAGTTTTCATGACGTCGTCCTTGTCGTTCAAAGCCTCGCTGTGAGTAGAACGGGACAGCGGCGGATATCCGTCGCGGCGGCGTCACATTTTTCCGACCCGCCGCCCAAACACCTTGCGGACCTCGGCCATGCGCGTCCCGAGGGCCGCCGACAGGGCCTCGATCTTGCGACAGCCGGCCAGTTCAGCGAGACGGGCCGCGAAACCGCTGCTGGCCTGGGCCGGGTCAAAGCCCGAGCCATGCGCACAGCGGATCATCTGCAACACGCCCAGTTCGAGCTGCAGGGTTTCGGTGAGCAGCTTGACCTCACCGGCCGGCAGGATGCCCGCCTCGCCCAGCGCCGTCAGCGCGTCCGCGGTCGAAGCGCGCAACACATCGGCTTTGCCGGCATGGATGAGTTGCAGGGTCTGGGCGATGAATTCAATGTCCTGCAGACCGCCCGGCCGTGCCTTGAGGTCCCAGTCCGACCGTGGCGGCTTGGCTTCGGCGAGACGGCGGCGCATCGCCAAAGCGTCGTCCCGCACCCCCTTGGCGTCACGCGGTCGGCACAGCGCCCGCTCGAACGACGCCTCAACCGCCCGCGCCAGCGGTCCGTCGCCGGCGATGATGCGGGCCCGGGTCAGGGCCATCATCTCCCAGGTCCAGGCCTCGTGCGGGTAGTAACTGTCAAAACGTGCCAGCGAGACGGCCACCGGTCCCGCCTTGCCCGACGGGCGCAATTGCATGTCGACCGTGTAGAGCTCGCCCTCCTCGGTCGGCGCCGACAGGGCGCTGATGATGCGGGTGGCAAACCGGCCGAACCAGGCTGGCGCGGTATCGTCACCGTCATAGATGATCATGATGTCGAGATCGCTGTCGGCGGCGAGTTCGCGGCCGCCCAGCTTTCCCATGCCCAGGATCACCCCCTCGCCCGGCATCGGTCCGTAACGGCGCTCGGTCTCGTCCTGGGCGGCCCGCGCCATGGCCGCGAGCGTGGCGTCGGCCATGGCCGAATAGGCGACACCGGCGCTTTGCGCGCTCGCTGTCCCCTTGAGGATCTGGGTGCCGATGCGGAAGCGCTCCTCACGCACCCGGCGGCGCGCCGCGTTGAGCGCCGCCTCATAATCACCGGCCCGCGCCAGGGCTTCGCCCAACCCATCGCGAAAACTGCCCGGTGCATCCTGGTCGAGCGGGACCGAAAAGCGCTCGTCCAGCATGGCATCGAGCAAGGCCGGACGCCGCGCCAGATCGGCAGCCAGTCGCGGCGCAAGCGTGAGAATACCGATCAGGTCGGCGGCCAGTCCCGGCTCGTTGGACAACAGGGAGAGCGGTTGCACCCCCATCGGCAGGTTTTCGAAGAAGGCGGCAAAGCGCGTCATCGCCGCATCCGGCTCGCCGGTCGCCGCCATGCGATCAACCAGTTGTGGCGCGATACGGGCAAACAGGGTCCGCGCCCGGGTCGAGCGCACCGCCCTCACCCGCCCCGCGGCCCAGCCATTGAGCGTGGCCCAGACCGAGGCAGGTTGGGAAAAACCCAGCGTTTCCAGCGTGGTAATCGTGTCCGGTGTCGGCTCAACCCCGGTCAGGATCAGCGAACCCGCTTCCGAAGCCAGCGCCTCGTCATCCTCGAACTGGTCAGAGAAATGCCCGTGCACCCGCTGCAGGCAGGCCTCGACCGCCGCCTCGAAGGCAGCCCGGTCGACAAATCCGGCCAGGGCGGCAAGGTCGGCACGATCATCGTCATCGAGCGGCACGGTCTGGCTGGGTTCGTCCTGGCGCATCTGCACCCGGTGTTCCCAGCTGCGCAGGTCGCAATAATCGGCCGACAGCGAAGCGACGACGTCCGCATCCACCGCACCGGTTTGGCGCAGCGCCTCAAGCGCTGCCAGGGTCGCCGGCGCCCGCACCCGTTCGTCACGACCTCCGAAGACCAATTGCGGGATCTGGGCATAAAACTCGATCTCGCGAATGCCGCCACGCCCGAGTTTGAGATCATGTCCGGCCGGGCGGATTTCGGCCCGTCGTCCGACCGTCTGGATCTGCCGCGCCAGGCCCCGGATGTCGTCGATCGCGGCGTAGTCCAGCGAGCGACGCCAAATGAAGGGTTGCATGTGCGCAAGAAAGCGCGCTGCGGCGGCGGTGTCGCCGGCGCTGGCCCGGGCCTTGATCCAGGCCGCCCGCTCCCAGGTCTGGCCGAGGCTCTCATAGTAGTTCAGCGCCGCATCGGTCGAGATGATGACCGGGGTCGCACCGGGATCCGGCCGAAGCCGCAGATCAACCCGGAAGACATAGCCGTCTGCCGTGACGTCCTGCAGCGATTTGACCACGGACTGGATCAGGCGCGGCAAACGCCGCCGCGGCTCCTCGCTGTCGGGCAGGGACAAGGCCTCGGCATCATAGACGGCGACCAGATCGATATCTGAGGAATAATTGAGATCACCCGTGCCCATCTTTCCCAGGGCGAGCAGGATCACACCGGGAAGCGGATTCTCCGGATCATCGACCGGATGGGCACGGCCCTGTTCGGCGAGAAAGCGGACATGGGCGTGCAGGGCCGCCTGCAGGGCAGCGTCCGCCAGCCGGGTCATGGCCCCGGTGACGGACCGTACACCCCAGACCCCCGCCAAATCCGCCAGCGCGGTGACCAGGTGGGCGTCGCTCTTGGCCTGGCGCAGGGCGATATCGAGTTCACCGACATCCGGCGCCCCGGCCCCCGCGATGCGAAGATTATCGATGGCCATCCCGATCAGGCGGTCCGGCGTCTCGATCACGCAAGCGGCCAGCGTGTCCGGTCGCCGCTGGGCCAGCCGGGCGAGATAGGGCGCAGCCGCAAACACGGTGTCAAGAAAGGCCTCGACCGGCGCAACCGCCTGGCGCACAGATTCCGGAAGCGCCGCGATCACATGCGCAGCGGCACCGGGCGTCCGTCCCGGCAAGGGCGCCAGGCCGGCCGGCAGGGTGGGGCTGGATTGCGTGTCGGCTTCGGTCATGACGGGCAAGTTGGCCCGATCCGCGGTTCGGGTGAAGGGCGCGAAGCCACCAATCGCAAATTTTCCTGATCCTCTGCACCACGAAATAATTTTCCGTAGCACACAGCCCGCCGGATCAGCTTCCCGCTGGCGCCTTGGGGAAGCAGAGCGAGGCGCGCAGGCCGGCGCCATGGCCGTCGGCGACAACGCCTGGTCCCTCGCCCAGTTCGAACGTGCCATTGTGGACGTCGGCAATGGCCTGGACCAGGGACAGGCCCAAGCCGGAACCCGGCTTGGTGCGTGAATTGTCGAGTCGAACGAAACGCTGGGTCACCCGCCCGCGATCGCTGTCGGGAATCCCGGGCCCGGTATCGGTGACCGAGAATTCGATCTTGCCCTCGCCGGTCTCGCGCAGGCGCAGGGTCACTGCGCCGCCGGCCGGCGTATATTTCACCGCATTATCGAGAATGTTGGCGAGCGCTTGTGACAACAGGCCGCGATCACCCAGCAGGATCAGACCCGTCTGGATCTCGGCCGCAAAGGCCAGGCCCTCATCCTCGCAGACCGGCTCGTAAAGCTCGGCCAGGTCGGAGGCGATATCGGCCGGGTCGAGGCGCTGGATCGAGGCCCGGCTCTCACCGGCTTCCAGGCGCGACAGGGACAGGATGGCGTTGAAAATCCCCAGGAGCTCGTCGGTATCGGCGACGGCCCGCTCGAGCGCCTGCTCGCGCGACTGGCGGTCACCGTCTTCCCGCAAAGCCTCGTCGAGCCGGTTTCGCATGCGCGTCAGCGGCGTGCGCAGGTCATGGGCGATACTGTCACCGGTATGACGCATGCGGTGCATCAAGGCCTCGACCCGGTCGAGCATGTTGTTGAAATTCTCGGACAGCTCGTCGAGTTCGTCGCCGGTGAAATTGCGCGGCGCACGAGGCTGAAGATCGCCCGCCTTGACCCGCCGCGCCACGGTGTTGATGCGGTCGAGGCGGCGCACGAAACGGCGACTGACGAAAATGCCCGCCGCCACGCCCAGCGCCAGAGCCAGCGCCGAAGCCGCCAGGATAGTGTTGAGCATGCGCGAGACGAGACGCGTTTCCTCGTCGACATCAAGACCGACATAGAGCTGATAACCGGACGGCAGGTCGATGATCCGGCCGCGCGCCGTGCGATCATCCTTGCCGTCGGCATCATCGCGGTCACCGGCAGCAGGCCGGCGATAGGTGAACTGCACGCGACCTTCATCATCCGGCTGTACATCCGGCAGATAGGTCAGGTTTCCTGACAGGCTGCGACCGGACGGATGGACCAGCAGATAGAGATAGTCCGCCCCGCCGCCGACCGTACGCTCGAGGATGTAGCGATTGACCGTACGGATGCCGCCGGCCTGGAAGCTGGCATCGAGCTGTTCGACTTCCTCATTGATCGCCGCGTCGGCACGGCGCAGCACCATGCCGGCCGAGGCCGCATAAACGAAGCCCAGCGTGACAAAACTCGCGAGTGCGAACAGGGCCGCCGACAGAAGGGTCTGCCGGAAGGCCGTTGTTCTCAGGAAGGCAGCCCCACGCGCCTGCATGCCGGATCAGGCCTGCAGGCGGTAGCCGGCTCCGCGCACCGTGTGCAGAAGCGAGCGCGGGAAGGGTTTGTCGATCTTCGAGCGCAGGCGCGAAATATGGACGTCGATGACATTGGTCTGGGGGTCGAAATGATAGTCCCAGACTTTTTCCAGCAGCATGGTGCGGGTCACGACCTGACCGGAATGCTTCATGAGGAATTCCAGCAGGCGGAATTCACGCGGTTGAAGCAGGATTTCCTCGCCCTCGCGCACCACGGTGCGGGCCAGCAGGTCCATTTCCAGATCCCCGACCACCAGCTTGGTGCGAACCGTGTCCGGATCCCGGCGACGGGCCAGGGCCTCGACGCGGGCCAGCAATTCGGCGAAGGCGTAGGGCTTGACCAGATAATCGTCGCCGCCGGCCTTGAGACCTTCGACACGGTCATCGACCTCGCCGAGGGCGGAGAGAATGAGAACCGGGGTGCGATCATCGTCGGCGCGCAGCGCCTCGACCATCGAAAGCCCGTCCATGCGCGGCATCATGCGGTCAACGACGAGCACGTCATATTCCGCAGCGCGGGCCATTTCCAGACCCTCTTCGCCGTCGCCGGCATGGTCGGCCACATGGCCGCTTTCGCGAAGCCCCTTGCGGATATAGCTGGCGGCTTCGCGGTCATCTTCAACGATCAGAATGCGCACCCCGATCTCCTTTTTTTCTCTAGTCGGCATCGCCGAGTTGCAGGGCGACATAGCGTTGACCGCCACGCCCCTGGACCAGCAGCAGGATGGCGCTGCGACCGTCTTCACGTGCCTCATCGGCGATGACACGCAGGGCGTCGGCGCTGTCGACCGGCTCGCCGCCGGCTTCCAGGATGATGTCACCGGTGAGCACACCCTTGCGGGCGGCTTCGCTGCCCGGTTCAACCTCATCGACCACGACACCCGTGACGTTCGGCGCCAGCCCCCGGACCTCACGGTCCTCTTCGGCCAAGGGCGCCATCGACATCCCGAACACGGCTGTGCGCGGCGCCACCTGGTCGACCGAACTCATGCTGGCCAATTCCTGCTCGCCTGGCCGATCACCGAGACGGGCGCGGACCGTATGTTCACGGCCATCGCGAAGGACCAGGAAACGAACCTCCTCGCCAGCCTGGATATTGCCGATGCGGCGGGTCAGATCTCGCGATCCGTCAACCGTTTCGCCATCGACTTCCAGCACCACATCCTCGCGCTCGAAACCGGCCTGGTCGGCAGGGCCGCCCTCAACGATCGAGCTGACGATGGCGCCGGTCGTGCCCTCAAGTCCCAAGGCTTCGGCGATATCGTCGGTGACGTTCTGGATCGACACACCCAGCCAGCCGCGCGCGACGCGGCCATCATCACGCAAGTCAGCGATGATGCGGGCGGCGACGTCGGACGGGATGGCAAAACCGATGCCGACATTGCCGCCGGTCGGCGAGAATATCTGCGAGTTCACACCGATCACATTGCCGTTGAGATCAAAGGTCGGGCCACCGGAATTGCCGCGATTGATCGGGGCATCAACCTGGATGAAGTCGTTATAGGTCGAATTGCCGATCGGCCGGCCAATGGCCGAGATGATGCCGGCGGTTGCGGTGCCGCCGAGGCCGAACGGATTGCCGACCGCGACAACCCAGTCGCCAACGCGATATTGCGGGTCTTCTTCCAGGCGCACAAAGGGGAAATCGACGTCGGAATCGACCTTCAGCAGCGCCAGGTCGGTCTGCGGGTCGGTACCGATGACACGGGCCGGGAATTCTTCACCGTCAGACATGCCGATGGTGATCTCGTCGGCATTGGCCACGACGTGGTTGTTGGTGACCAGATAACCGTCAGCGCTGATGAAAAAGCCGGAACCGAGCGATTGCCGCGGCTGCGGCTGCGGCCGCTGGCCACCGAACTGGCGCTCCAGCCACTCGCGCATTTGCGGCGGCAGATTGTCCATGTCGGGGCCGTCACCGCCGCCGAACTGGGCCATGTCGACCGTCCCGCTCACCTGGACCGTGACCACGGACGGGCTGACGCTTTCAATGAGGTCCGCGAAGGACATCGGCGCCCCGGCCGGAACCGCAGCCGCCAATGGCGGCTGGCCGGCGGACTGGAAGGCGTGGGCCTCGCCCATCGAGCGGTCCAGAAGACTTCCTGCAGCCAGCGCGGAGAGCGCCAGAAGCGAAACACCGCCAAGGCGGCGCATGCGATCAACCGAAATCATGGGTATCGACGACCTTTCCATTACAAGTACGGGTTCATTGCGAATACGGCTCGAACATCACGCGGCGGGATTAAACGCGGCGTGTCTCAAACATTACAATAACATTACAACCGGTAATTTACCCGTCATCTTTCAGGCGGGTCCTCACGACGACAGGATTGTGCAGGGTGCGATGGACCGGGCATTTGTCGGCGATCTCCAGGAGGCGGGCCTTCTGCGCCGCGTCCAGCGCGCCTTCCAGAACGATCTCGCGCTCGAAAATATCGACATGCCGTTCCTGGCCATCGGCACAGGCCTCGCAATCCTCGGCATGCCCCTTCTCGTGGGACGTGCCCACCGTCACCCGCTCCAGCGGCAGGTCCTTGCGGTCGGCATACATGCGCAGCGTCATGGCGGTGCAGGTGCCCAGTGCGGCCGCGAGATAACCATAGGGCGACGGGCCGGCATCGAAACCGCCGACCGAAGCCGGCTCGTCAGCGATCATGACATGATCACCATCGACGACATGGTTTTCGAACTTGCCGCGCCCGGTCTCGCGGACAATCACCGTACCCGCAGGCCCCGGTGTCGGCGCTGCCGGTGCCGGAGCGAGCACGTAGCGCGTCGCCCAACCGGCAATGACGTCGGCGGCGTAGAGCGCATCACGCTCGTCGCGCAGCAAATGGTCGGCATCATCAAGGCTGACAAAGCTCTTGGGGTGTTTCGCCGCACCGAAGAGGCGCGAAGCGTTCTCGACACCCACCTCCTCATCAATCGGCGAATGCAGGATCAGCAGCGGTCGCCGCAGGTCGGCGGCGGCGTCTTCCAGACTGTGGCCGGCAATATCATCAAGGAACTGCTTCTTGATCGTGAACGGGCGACCGGCCAGCGAAACCTCGGCGACGCCGTCGCGGGCAATGGTCTCGACCTTGTCGGCGAACTGGCGGGTGACATGTTCGGCATCGGCCGGAGCGCCGATCGTCGCGACAGCCTTGACCGACGGCAATCGCGCCGCCGCAGCGATCACCGCCGCGCCGCCCAGGGAATGACCGATCAGCAAGTCCGGCGCCGCATGTTCGGATTCCAGATAACGCGCCGCCGCGACCAGGTCCTGGATATTGGAGGAAAAATTGGTGTTGGCGAAATCACCCTCGGACTGACCCAGCCCAGTGAAATCAAAGCGCAGAACCGCAAAGCCGGCGGCCGTCAAACGGCGTGCGATCCGGCTGGCGGCGAGAATGTCCTTTGAGCAGGAAAAGCAATGCGCGAACAGGGCGTGCGCCCGCGGCGGACCGGCCGGCCGTTCAAGCCGCGCCGCCAGCGTCTCGCCCAGCGCGCCGGTAAAGGTCACGCGTTCAGATCGTGCCATGCCGTGTCTCCTTCGACTTTCCCATCAGGTAAGTCATCAGGAGACGAACACAACACACGCGGCGCTGACAATCCCGTCAGCGACTGTCGGGCGCGCCTGCCGTCATGTCTTCGCCCTCACCCTGCCAGACGCCCGCCTCGCGCAGGGCCTCGGCGACTTCCGGCGGCATATAGGTCTCGTCATGCTTGGCCAGGACATTGCGGGCCTGCAGCACGCCTGCCAGGTTGAACTGACCTTCGACGACCACGCCCTGGCCTTCGCGAAACAGGTCCGGCAGCAGACCGTCATAGACGACCTGAACATTTTCGACCCGGTCGGTGATCACGAATTGCACGGCCCCGTCGGCGGTCTCGCCCACAGAGTCCTCAAGCACCAGCCCGCCGACCCGGATCCGCGCCTCGGTGCCGGGATGGGCCTCGGCGATCTCGCTGGGCGAATAAAAATAGACGATGGCATTGCCGACCGCCAGGAAGCCGAGCGCGACCGCGATGCTGAGAACGATTCCGGCAACGGCGATGGTGGCGAGGCGGCGATTGCGGTGACGCATCAGCGCGGCTCCGAAGGTTTGAAAATGAGGGAGAGATTATTGGCCGGCATGGCGATTTGCTGGTTGAGGGCGAGGCCGTGGCCCGCCATCAGCGCGACGACATCGTCCAGCGCCCGCACGCCCCAGGCCGGGTTGCGGGCTTTCAGCGACGCATCGAATTGGCGGTTGGACGGCGCGGTTGCCTCGCCTTCCATGAAGGGGCCATAGAGCATGACACAGCCGCCCGGCCTCAGCGCGCGCCCGGCAAGCGCGGCCAGCGCCTCGGCCACACCCCAAGGCGAGATATGGATGACATTCATGCAGACCAACGCGTCGAACGGGGGAAGGTCGGCGACGGTTTGCGGATCCAGCAGATCGATCGCCAAAGGCGGCCGGATCGCACCATCGGCTTCGCTGGCCCACGCCGCCTGGCTGGCCCGGGAGGCCGGGTCCGGGTCGGACGGTTGCCAGCGGATATCGGGACGCGCCCGACAAGCCGCCACGGCATGTTCGCCCGTCCCCGATCCGATCTCGAGCACTTCGGCGTCCGGCGGCAGGACATCGGCTAGGACGGCGGCGATGGCATCGCGATTGCGGCCCGCACTGGGCGAATGCAGCCGGTCGTCAGTGGCAGTCCGCTGTTCCAGCGCGATCGGTGATCCGGGTGGTTTGCTCATGCGGTGGGAATTACGTGTCTGCGCGGCTCGAGGCAAGCTGCCAGGCGCGGCGCGGGACGCTATGCCGCGGCGGCGGCGACGCCACGGCGACGCAGCAAGGAGGCCGCTTCATCACAACCGGCGGCCAGCATCAGGCGCACGGTGATGTCCAGCCCGTCCTGGGCAGTTGTGCGGTTTTGGCCCTCACTGGTGGCGACCAGATCGACCAGCATCTCGCCGGCTTCCTGCATGCGTTTTTCGGCCGCATCCGCGATTCGTTTCTGGGTCGAAGCGATGGCGGCGGCGGTCGCGTGTTCGCGGCATTTGCCGAGGAAGTAGAGCAGGCCTTCGGCCTTGTCGATCGCCGCCTCGGGCGGGATTTGCGCCGGGATCACCCGGCCGCTGCGACCACGGCGTGGTTCCGGCAGGCCGGCGTCAAGCGCGAGGGGGACCTTGGCGAGGATTTTCTCGACATTGGTCGAGGCCTCGGCCCGCAACCCGAAGAGGGACCGGCCCCAGCGGCCATCCTTGCGAATGCCGAATTCGGCGGTCATCCCGGTCGAGAAGGCGACAAAGCGGTCAAAGACGAGATAGCAGGCCTTGGCCTCTTCCAGCGTCTGCGGGGGTTGTTTGAGGCGGGCCGCGAAATAGCCGGTATCACCGAGCACGGCATCACCGACGGCGGCGAGTTCGGTCTTGGACACGACCAGATCATCATCCCGGCGACCGATCCGCTTGACGACACGGAATATCTGCCACGGGCTTTCCAGCCGTCCCATCGTCAACAGCAACACCCACAAGGCCGCCTCGGCATTGCTCTCATGCATGGTCTCGTGCAGCCGCTTGACGGTCAGGGACAGGTCGTCATCAAAATCCTCGATCTTCTCCGGCACTTCCGCCATCGCCCCGGCGATCTCTTCGCAATTATTCAGCAAGACGATTGCATCCGAGAGCATCGCCCGCCCCTCGCCGCCGAAGCGTTTGAGCAGGGCTGTCATGTCCTTGGGAACGCGGTCGGCCTTGTGCACGGCTTCAGCCAGTGCAGCCCCGGCCTGACGCCGGAACTCAAACCAGATCGGATCACTCTCCGGTCGTTTGCACTTCTTGGCAG
Organism: Maricaulis maris; assembly: GCF_003634045.1. Taxonomy (GTDB): domain Bacteria; phylum Pseudomonadota; class Alphaproteobacteria; order Caulobacterales; family Maricaulaceae; genus Maricaulis; species Maricaulis maris. Next base: position 139,996 of record NZ_RBIM01000007.1, on the reverse strand, counting down.
TCTCGACCATGTCCTTGGCCAGATGTCGCCCCATCCAGCCCCAGATCTTCGACAGGTCTTCGGTGGTGAAGCGAAAGCGCGATGGCGGGATGATGCCGGACTCGCCGACCAACGGCCGCAAGGGCGCCAGCACATAGGCCTTCGCCAGATCACCGGCCGGCTTGCGCATCGCCTCATCCAGCTCGGCAAATATCGTGCTGAGCAAGGCCGAAGCGGGGTCGCTCGGTGCGGCCGCCTTCGTTGTCGCCCGCAACGTCGCCCGCATATGTTCGGGCATGCTGCGCCAGAGCGCTTCGAGTTTGGCTCGCTGGGAAGGCGAGAGTTTTGCCATGGTCTAGGATACACAGTTTTTTGCTGACCCTAGTCTTCAACGACTTAGGTTAATGAGCGTTTAGCGCCCAGTCGCCGGAAGTCCAATACGGGCCGCCAAGCCTCCCAATTCTGATCTCGACAGGCTGAGTTCTCCATCATAAGCTTTGGCAAGGTCAGATACAATTGCCAGCCCAAGTCCCGAGCCCGGCGCCTGTTCGTCGAGCCGAACACCCCGCTGCAGCGCGGCTTCGCACTCGTCCGGGTCCAGTCCGGGACCATCATCCTCAATGGTGACCGCCAGCTCACGCGGCGCCGTGCGACAGGCCGAAACCCGCACTTCGCCACCCGACCACTTGCAGGCATTATCCATCAGATTACCGATCATTTCCTCAAGGTCCTGGCGTTCGCCCTTGAAATGGAGATCGTCCTCGACCTCGGTGGTGATGCGGATGCCGCGCGAAGCATTGATCTTTTCCAGCGTCCGCGCCAGGTCACCAACGGTCGGGCCGAGCGGGGTGCGCGCACCGACCGCCTTGGCGTGGGCCGCGGCCCGGGCGCGACGCAGATGGTGCTCCACCTGTTCAGTCATCACGCCCGTCTGGCGCTGGACCATGTCGGCCAGCGCCCCTTCCGAGGTTCGCGCCTCATTGGTCAAGACGGCGATCGGGGTTTTCAGCGCATGCGCCAGATTGCCGACATGGGTGCGCGAACGTTCAACCAATTCGCGTGAATGGTCGAGCATGGCGTTGAGTTCGTCGGCCAGGGGCTGAAGTTCGGTCGGAAACTCGCCATCGACACGTTCCTGATTGCCCTCACGCACTTCCGCGACGCTGGTGCGCATGCGCAGGACCGGCGCCAGGCCGATCCGGACCTGGAAGAAAACACCGGCCGCAATGGCCGTCGCAAAACCAAGAAACATGATGCCGGACGTGATGGCGAAATTGCGGACATCGCGGTCCGCAGCCTCGCGATCCTCGGCTGCCATCATGATCACCATGTCGGCCCGGGCCGGCAATTGCACCGCCTGCGCGGTCAGGCGCAGGGGCTCGCCGCTCGGGCCTTTGGTATCAAAGGAAATGATCTGGCCCGGCGTGGCCAGGGCCGAGGCGAGGAGCGCATCCGGTGGCGCCAGGACTTCGTCCCACAGCGAGCGCGAGACCACGAGTGCCTGATGCCCGCCGCCCTCCATCTCCGGCCCGTCCATGATCTGCCAGTATCGACCGGAGAAAACCCGGTCATAAGCGGGGTCGGACGGTCGCCGGGCGAGCACGATGCCGCCGCCGGGATCGGTCTCGGCAGCCGCAACCAGCGCCTCGACGACGCTGGCCAGCCGGTCGTCCATCGTCCGCAGGACGGAGCGTTGATAGAGGGTCGTCAGCGCCACCGCGCCCAGCAGCAGAAGGACCAGCGCCCAAGCGGCGGCGCCGGCAAACAGTCTGAAAGCCAGGGAGGCGCGGCGTTTCACGAAACCGGGCGCGCCACCGGATCAACCAGCCGATAACCCAGACCGCGCACGGTCTCGATCCGGTCAGTGCCGATCTTCTTGCGCAAACGACCGACAAAAACCTCGATCGTGTTGCTGTCGCGATCAAAATCCTGGTCATAGATGTGCTCGACCAGCTCGGTGCGCGAAATCACGCGGTCCTGGTGGTGGGCGAGATAGGACAGCATGCGGAATTCATGCGAGGTCACCTTCACCGGCGCGCCATCGATGAAAACGCGGGCGCCACGGGTGTCGATGGACAGGCCGCCGCACTCGATTGTCGCAGTGGTGTGACCGGCGGCGCGGCGGGTCAGCGCGCGCATGCGGGCCAGCAATTCCTCGGTATGGAAAGGCTTGGTGAGATAGTCATCGGCACCGGCGTCAAAGCCTGCGACCTTTTCCGACCAGCGGTCGCGCGCGGTCAGGATCAGGACCGGGAAGTCCCGGCCTTCCTGGCGCCAGCGTTCCAGCACGGTGACACCATCCATCTTGGGCAGGCCAAGATCCAGCACGACCACGTCATAGGGTTCGGTATCCCCCATGAAATGCCCGTCTTCGCCATCCAGGGCGGAGTCCACGGCATAGCCTGCATCTTCCAGCGCCCGGCCAAGCTGGCGGTTCAGGTCCGGATCGTCTTCAACAACAAGCGCGCGCATGCACTCCCCCTATCGTTCAAAGAGTATCTGCCCGGTGCGGGCATCGGCAACCACATCAACGCGGCGACCATCCTGGGTGAGAATCTTGATCACATAGCGCGGTGACGCACCGCCCTCGAGTTCGGCATCCAGCACATCGGCGCCGGGATAGCGACGACGCACTTCCGCGATCACACGCAGCGCCGGCACCACATCACCCTGACGGCGCGCATTGCGGGCCTCCGGAGCAGAATAGCGATCCTGCAGGCTGGCATAGCCAGCCGGCTGCGCCACCGACAACGCGGCGGACGACAGCGTCGCCGATGCCACCGAATCGTCGGCTTGGGCGGGGGCCGCGATGACGCTCAGGGCGCCGGCAAGGATGATCAAATGTCTCAACATGACACTCACACTGACGGGATCCCCCTGAACCCGTGCTGAACAACTTACTACCAAAACATCACCGTCACGAGCGCAAGCCCTTGCGCGGATCATAACCGTCCGGCGGCGACCATGTCTCGAGAAAGGCCTTGAGCGCCTCATCGCTGGGTGGCAGGGCCACCATCAAACGGATCAACTGGTCGCCCCGCTTGCCCTTGGCGCCCGCAAATCCCTTGCCACGCAGCCGCAACAGTGTGCCCGTGGACGACCCCGGCGGCACCCGGACATCGACCGGCCCGTCAATCGTCGGCGCCCGCACCTTGGCCCCCAGCGCCGCTTCCTTGACGCTGATCGGCAGTTCGAGGCGAACATCATCGCCGGCGCGAGAGAAATATTTGTGCTCGGCAACCCGGATCTCGATCAACGCGTCACCGGGCTGGCCACCGCTTGCGGACGGCTCGCCCTGACCGCGCAAACGCAGCACCTGTCCGTCCGAAGCACCGGACGGCACGGCGACATCCAGTGTCCGGCCGCCGGCCAGGGAGACACGATGCTTGCCGCCATGGGCCGCTTCCATGAAATCGACGGTCAGGCTCTGGCGCATGTCGGCCCCCTTGCGCGGCGCCTGCTGCTGGCGACGCGCGCCGCCCTGGGCACCGAAATCGGTGAAGAGGTCCGAGAAGATGTCCTCGAACCCGCCGCGCCCAGCCTGACGTGATTGCCGGAAATTGAACGGCTTGCCACCGGCCGCACCGCCCATGCCACCCATGCCGGGATGGAAACCGGCCCGCGCGGCCGCGTCATACTCAGCCCGCTTGTCCGGGTCGGAGAGCAATTTGAAGGCTTGCGAGACGTGTTTGAAACGTTCCTCAGCGGCGGCATTGCCGGGATTGGAATCAGGATGGAGTTCCTTGGCCAGCTTGCGATAGGCCTTGCGGATCTCGTCGGCCGTCGCCGTTTTGGAAACGCCAAGCGTCTTGTAGGGATCGTCCATGCCCGTCATGCCTGTCCGTCAATCCTTCCGGCTGTGAAGGTCAGGCATCATGTAAGCGGCTTTGCCGACGATATCAAAGCGGGCCTCACAGGTCGGCCTCAGCGGTCGCGACCGCCCCGGCGCCAAGCCGCGCCGACACCTGCGCCACCCGTACCGTCAAATGCGTCGGCAAGGCGCCGAAATACGCTGTCAGCACAGCATTCATGAGCGTCAACCGGGTCTCACCGATATCGTCCAGGCGGACTGTCTCGCCGTCCGCCTCCAGTTCGACCTGCCAGGCCTCAACCGTCTCACCAAGCGGCACCTCCGGTGCCGACCAGTCATCACCACCGATCCGGGTCTGCCGGATCCAGTCCAGTTCGACCCCGTCGGTGGTCCGCGTCAGGGAAAGATGGACCGGCGGCAGCGGCGTCAGGTCAGCCACAACAGGCGCGATCGTGCGCACGCTTGCGGCCTCGTCCAGCGGCGAGCGCCCTGCGGCAACGGCAGCGACGTCCAGCGCCACACCACGCTCATGCGGTGCCAGCATCAGGGGCTGACAGGCGGCATCGAGGATCACCACCCGCGCCGCGGCCGCGGCGGTGCGCGCGACACTGCTGCCCAGACCGCGCAGCAATCCGGTGAGCCGGTATTGGCCCGGTGCGACCAGTTCGGCGTCGCTGAACGCGACAACCTCCCAGACGCCCGGCTCGGCTTCGACGGCAATCCGGTTGCCACCACCGAGCACCGTCATTTCATCGAGACTGTCGGGCGGCCCCCAATCGAGCGCGATGTCGAGACGGGCGGCGCGGTCCCAGCGCCCGACCGGTCCACTCGCCAACGCCTCAACCAGCCGGCCCATCCGCGCCGGTCGGGTCAATCGCAGACGGGTCTGACCGGCCAGCGAGATATCAATGGCGCCCGGCCAGGGTTTGGACCAGGCGGCGACCAGCGGCCCGTCCCGCGCCTCGCCCGATTGCAGCGGCAGGTCGAGAACCTCCAGCGCCGGCCGGGTCGCCGGTCCGGGCAATGTCGCGTCCACCCCCGCCTCGCCGGTCGCGACGGTCAGCCGACGCCCGCCGGGACGGACCAGCTGCGCCGTGCGGCCAAAATCGCCGTCCAGCGACGCGATCCGCCACACTGTGCCCGACACGGTGATCGCATCACCAGCCTCCAGCCCCAGCGTGGCGGGCGGCAGGATCAGGTCGAGCCGTTCCGCCTCGTTCTGCGCCGCTGCCAGCCAGTCTGTGCACCAGCGCCGCGCGGTGTCAGCATCGGCGATGACCGGCACGCTCAGAGTTGCGCTCTCAACCGTGCCGAACGTGTCGCGGGCAAAGGCGTGACCAAGGCGATAGGCCGATCGGTCATCGTAAAAGCCCAAGCGGACATCGCGGATGAGATCAAGCGGCGCCGGATAATGCCGCGTCACACTGCCTGCCTCCGCCGCGACCGGGTCGGTCAGGGTAAGGCCGTCGGTGACAGGTGCGGCCGAGCGAAAACCGACCACCTCATTGCCCTCGATCACATCCAGCCCCAGCAGCGTAACCAGTGGCGCCAACGCGTCGCGCGCCGCGATCGGTCGGTCGACGACATAGCCGGCGACCAGATCGTGGACCGCACTGGTGTCGATTTCGGTCAGGCCCGAGGCGTCGGCCAGTTCGTCGATGATGCGGGCGACCGGGACCAGGCCGGCGCGGCCATTGAGCCAATGCCCGAGCCGCCAATTGCCGCCATCCGACCAGATCTCCGAGCGCGCCGGGAAGTCCGGCCAGGGTCGGGCATCAAAGGCCCAGACCGCGCACCAGTCGGGCTCGACCATCGGCCCGCCATAGACCGGTGAGACCGGGTTGGCCGCCACATCCTGCCAGTGCGCCAGCATGCATTCCAGATAGCGGCGCTGGATCAGATCATCACGGCTGGCATTGGAATACCAAGGCGGCGCGCTCTCGGAGCTTTTCGGGTCGATGAAGACATTGGGCTGGTTGGCGCCCTTGTCGACCGCCGGACAGCCCAGCTCGGTCAGCCAGACCGGTTTCGACATCGGCACCCAGCCGGTCGCACTGGCATCGCGCACACCGCCGGGCCGGTCATGATGGGCGTTCGACCACCAGCCGACGAGATCCTTGTAACGCCAGACCCAGTCCTCGCCATGGCCAACATCCAGGATCGGCGTGCGCAGCTGCGCCTCGCGATCGGCCGGGCTGGTATAATACCAGTCATACCCCTCCCCGCCGGTCAGCCGGCTGGCGAGATAGGCGCGGTCATGCGGGGTCGCGGCGAGGCTTGTGTCGAGATGCCCGTCGCCATCACGCCAATCGGCCAGCGGGATATAAAAATCAATCGCCACGGCGTCGATCTGGGGATGCGACCATAGCGGGTCGAGATGGAATATCTTGGCACCGCCGCCGCTCTGATGGCCATGATACTCGCTCCAGTCCGCGGCATAGGACAGCCGGGTCGCCGGACCGAGCAGGCTGCGCGCTTCAACCGCGAGATCGCACAGGGCGGCAACCGCCGGATAGGCTTCGTCGGCACCGGCGGTGGTCAGCGCGACCATTTCCGAGCCGATCAGGAAGCCATCAACCCCACCCGCCGTCTTGGCGAGGGCGGCGCAATGCAGGATGAAGCGGCGATAGCGCCAGATCGCCGGGCCGCCATAACTGACCATCTCGCCCGCAACGCTGAAATCGCTCGCGGCGGCCGTCCCGAAAAAATCGGCGATCTGCGCTGCCACGCCGCCGCCGACCGGACGGATGCGGCCGCGCCAGGGATAGGCCGGCTGACCGCTGCCGCCATCGGGGTCGGGCAGATCATTGCCATCCGCGATATCCATCAGGATAAAGGGATAGAGGGTAACGCGGAAACCGCGCGCCTTGAGCCTCTTGATCAGGGCGATCACGCCGGCATCATCCGGCGTGCCGCCATAGACCGGCCGCCCGTCGACCCGGCCGATCAACCAGGCGCTGTCGCGATCGGCGCCGGCAACAGACCAGGCGGTTGGCCGGGTCTGGGTCTCGCGATCCTCGACGCCGGGACGGATTTCACAGGCACCACACCGCAGATCCGTGCCGAACCAGGCCAGCACGATCTGCACCGAACGGCAGGCCGGCAGATCGCGTTCCAGATCATCCAATGCCGCCATGACATCAGTCAGGCCGCGCGAATTGTTGCGATTGAGCGGCGTCTCGGCGCCGGGTCCGTCCAGCCGCATGACCGGCTCGGGCGACAGGGCAAACTCGCCGCAACCGGGGATGAGATTGACGCCGCGGACCTGCGTCTCCAGCCCGTCCGCCCCGACCCCGCGAAACACTTCCACCGAGAGATTGGGGATGCGGTGACCGAATTCATCCAGCGGCAAATCCTCGAAGACGAGATAGGCGGTGCCGCGAAATCCCGGCGCCGTATCGCCCTCGATCGCGGTGATCAGCGGGTCCGGTGACTGGTCCTCCGCCCCGTCATGCCAGCGCACGGCAAAGCGCGACTGGTCAAGCAGTGCCCCATTGGCCCAGATCCGGCCAATCCCGGAAACCACGCCCTCACACAGGCCGACGGCGAAGGAGATGGAATAGGAAAACCCGGTCTCCTTCGGCCCGCCCTTGCCGCCGCCGGAGGTTTGCGCGTGTTCAGTAAAACGAGCCGCCCAGATCACCTGACCGGCCAGACGCGCCCGCCCCCACAAGCGTGGCATGGCAGCGCCATCGGTCGAAGTCTGGACCGGCAGCTCAACCAGGCGCGGCCCCTCACGTCCGGGCAACAGCGCATTGACCGCGGCACCGGCCACAGCCTGACCCAGCATGGGCAGGGCCGAACGGGCCAAAGCGAGACCGGTTTGCAGGGCCGCGCGACCGGCTGTCAGGACAAGATCGGCCATATTGCCTCCTCGCTCGGTTCGGTGTCAGGCAGGTCGGGAAAGGCGAAGGCAGCAACCAGGCGGCGGCGCCACCACGGCGTCAGCGCCGTCTCGACGACGCTGCGATGCCAATAGGCGTGGATGATGCGGCCGCGTTGCGACAGCACGGCGCAATGACGCGCCGCGCCGCCCGGCTCGACGGCAAACAACAGCACATCGCCCGGCCGCACCGCCTGTTTGTCGATTTCGCAAAAATGGCGCCGGGCCGCCGCCAGCAAGGCGCCGTCCCAGCTGCCATCGGAAAGGTCGCGCTCATAGGCCGGCACGGCTTGCGGCTCGGCGCCATTCAGCGCCCGCCAGATGCCGCGCAGCAGGCCGAGACAATCACAACCGGCGCCACGACAGCTGGCCCGATGGTGATAGGGCGTACCGATCCAGCGTCGCGCTTCGGCCAGGGCCAGGGCGCGCGCCGAAACCGGGCGGCGCCGTTTCGCCCGCCTCATCCGCCCAGCCCCCGCGAGGCGCCGTCGCGCACCGCGTCTCCGGCCGGCGAGGCCTGCAGCACGTCATTGCCGACCATCCACGGAAAGCCGCGAAAATTGAGCGTGTTGGCGAAACGGTCGCGGCAGGTGGCAAAGGCCTTGTCACAGCCGCCCGCAAAACCGGGATGACCGGGATCAACGCCGCAGCGCGCATCGCCCAGTTCCGCATCACAGCGCCGGGCAAAGACCCGCCCGGTCAGCCGTGACAGGCGATGCGACAAGCCCAGTAGCTCGGCCTCGAAACGGCCATCAACGGCCCGGATCTCGCCCAGCTCGCCCTGGCCGGTCTTCACGCCAAGCGGTGGATCGGCCGACCAATCGACCCGCCAAACCTCGACCCGGGCGCCGGACCACAGCCCGGCTTCAAGATCCGCCTCGCGCAAAACCGCATCATCAAGCGCGCCAACCACGCCAGCCTGGTCCGGTGCCAGACCGGTCGCGGACGCCATGTCGCCACTGCCAAACCCGGTACCGGCACGGCAAGTCACACCGGCAAAGACGAGATCGCGATCATGATCGGTGAAGCCAAAACGGGCGCCATCGGTTCGGGTCACGATCCAGCACTGGCACAGACAGGACACGCCGCTGTCCAGCGCCGCCTGTATCGGCGTCGGGATGGTTCGCATGAACACCTCCTTGCCGCCCCGCTCGGGGGCGACGGTTCAGGGTCTGATTTCGATGAGGGGGATGGAGAGCGCGCTGGCCGCGCCGGGTTCGTCCAGGGCGAGATCGAGCCGGTCGGCGTCGAAACGCACCGGCACGTCAAAGGCAAAACCGGCTGTCACCACAACATCGCTGGCCGGCGGGCTGGCCAGCGTGACCAGGCCGGTCGCCGGATCGACCACAAAGTCGCTCGTCGCCACCCCGTCCAGCGCGACCAGGACCGACCCGTCGACCGGCTTTTCGATGATCCGCGTCCAGCTTTCGCCGCCACTGGCATAGGATTTGACCAGCTGGAATATGGTTGTCGCGCCATCACCATTGCCCAGTATCTGATCGGTCGGTGATGGCGCCTGGTCGGGGGCGGCCGAGCGATTGTCGAACGGGTCGCGGAAGCGAAACCCGTGCAGCGGACCGCGCCGCGCCTCGAAAAATTCAATCAGGGTGTGGATATCAGCCAAGGACCGCACACCCGGCCCGGCATCATAGCGGCGGCGACTGTCGGCCCAGGGCGTGTTGCGTTGCTCGCGGCCGGACAGGAGCGGCACGATCTGCGTGCGCCGCTCGGGACCACCCGAGGCCCCGATCGATACGGAGAAGGGAAAGCGGATCTCGTGAAACACGCTCATGACCAACGCCGCCCCTCATCAACCGCCCGGGCGAGGCTGCGCGCGATGCGGGCGCGCGATTGCGCCACGGCACGTTCGCTGTCGCCACGACTACCGGGTGGCAGGGTGAGATGGATGTGCACCGTCTTGCCGCCAGCCGGTGCGCCGATCTGCCCGCTTGTGCCCGGCACGAAGACTTCCGGCCCGCGCTCGCCGACCAGATAGGCCGCGCCTGCCTGCACCGGCCCGCCCTCGGCCCGGGCGCCGGACGGCGTCACCGACCCCAGCACCCGGTCGATCAGCCCGGCCAATGGGCGTTCGATCGCCTGCTGCGCCGCCAGCCGGGCCAGATCAGCCAGGATGGCCTCAGTCATGCGCGAAAAATCCGCCTCACCCGAGCGCGCCGCCCGGCCAAGCGCCTGCTCGATCCGGCTGCCGGCGCGTTCAAAAGCCGTCTCCAGCGCCTCAGCGGCGCGCTGACCGGCTCCGTCGGCGAATTCGTCCAGCGGATTATCGGAAGAGGATGGACTCATCTCTCGGCCTCCTTGCCAGAATTGTCAGGAAAACGGGCGCGCAGGGCGTCCAGCCCGGCCCGGTCGAGCGGCGGCGGACCGCTGGCGGCGGTCAGGGCGCGCCACTCGACCAGCGACAGGCGCCAAAGCGCGTCAGGCATCAGGCCGAGCGCCAGCCCGGTGCGCAGGATGGCAGCCCAATTCATGCCTCCATCCCCGCCGCGAGGCAGGCGGCAACCGCATCGGCCGCTTGCGTCAGCGACAGCGGAGCGGCCTTGAGGGCTTCCAAGGTGATGGCACTGCCGCCACCGCGAGCCAGGATTTCAACCAGGCGCAACAGCCGGTCGGCATTCAGCGGCCCGCCGTCCCGGTTCAGCGCTTCGATCTCGGCCAGCGCGCCCAGTGTGAGACACAACGTCAGCCGCATCTCACCGGCGAGAAGTTCGACCTCGCCGCGTTGCGGATTGGCCATCTCAGAGCGCCGCAAACACCAGCGGACCGGCCGAGGCCAGGCTCATCGACCAGGTCGCCTCGCCATCATGGCGGCCGGCATAATCCAGCGCCGCGACCTGAAAAGGCCCGGTCAGCGTGCCGAAATCGGGAATGACGAGCTGCCAGGCCAGCGCCGCCTGATCAAAAAACGCCTGCCGGATCTGTGCATCTGCGGCGACATCCACAAAGACACCCGAGCCGGACACGGAACAGGTCTTCACGCCTGCCCCGGCCAACAGCTCGCGCCAGCCTTCAGCACTGTCGGCATTCGTCACATCCACCGTGCGCGCATTGAGCGAAATCGTCTTCAACCGCAGCCCGGCGGCACTGGTGAACACGGGCGGATCACCGCCATCGCCGATACGGATCAGGATATCGCGGCCGGATTGCACGCTCATGGCAAGGCTCCTTCATTCGGGGATCAGGTCTGGGTGTCAGGCACAAAAAAACCGCCCGGTTGGGGGCGGTTGGGTGGGGTGGGGGTAGGTGGGGGCCGGTCAGGCCCAGCGTTCGGCCTGCCTCTGATATTGCAGGTAGAGTGCCTCGCGGCCATCGCGCTCACGCTTTTCGGTGACATAGGCGGAGAAGTCCTGCCAATCCGCAACATAGCTGGCGCGCCACCACTGCTTGATGATTTCCTCGTCGAGCGCACCCAGGCTGATCCCGATCGCGGTCGCCTCATAATAGTTGAACAGCTTGGTGATCACCTCCGCCGCATCAATGGCGGCCTGGCGGTGTTTGACGAAATGACCTTCGACCTCGGCCAAACCATAGGGACCCGGCCCGGTTTTCTTCAGGCTGTCGATCACGGCCTTGAATTGCTCATTCATCTCGATCAGGTCGCGATCACGGGTCTGCTCGATAATGTGGTCAAAAGACTTGGAGACCTGGTCGCGCTTGCGGGCTTCATCATGATCCATGCGGTTGCGCCGACGCGCATCCCGGTAGGCCAGCCACGCTATCCCGACCGACAGGAGCAGGACAAATGGCGACATGGCCGGCAGAATTTGCAACAGGCTCAAAATGCCCCTCCTGTGCGCGCCGACCTTTGGGCGCCGAAATCACGCACAACTCTCACTCACCACCTTAGCGGGCATGTGCGGGCACAAAAAAGCCCGGACAAGCCGGGCCGTGCAACGCGCCGCCAATCAGCGATTCGTGCCCTCGAGCCGGTTGGTGCCTTCACGATTGCTACCCTCAATCCGGTTTGTACCTTCACGATGCATCACAAAACTCCTGATCGACTTGTGGCAATTTTTAGCCGGTTTCGCCTGTCTGGTCTATAGCGCAGGCGCGCTTACCGGGCCGTAAACAGTCACCCCTTCCGGCACCACTTCTGACCCGCAAGCGCCAATATAGGCAGCAATTGTGCCGATTTCACGCCGACACCTGCGCCCCCGCCACAGCCCTTACCCGCAACAGTCCGCGTTTCAAGCGTCGGTCCCGCGTCGCAAAGACGTCGCGATAGGTCGGCGTCAGGCTGATCAGGCGCCAGGGGGCAGGCAGATCCGGTGACGCACTGGCAACCGCATCGGCCAGGGCCGTGACCACCGGGTCGGGATCGCCATCGCGATGCCAGACATCAAGTGTCAGGCGGATGTCCAGCAGGCGGACATCATCGGCGCCGCTTTCGCGCGTCTCCACGCGGCCCCAGCTGGCGTGCGGGAAGGCTGCACGTCCGTCGCGCTCGTCATAAAGTCGCAAGGGATCGCCCAGCAGGATCATCACCGCCGGATCGCTGGCAAACTGCGCTGTCAGGGCCGCGCGCAGAGCCTCAATCACGCCGCTCACAACATCACCGGACGGAAAGGCCGGATCAGGTCGGCCACGCCGGGCGGCAGGGCACTGGCGCCGCCCGTTTCCGCAAGATGCACGGTGAGCTGGAGAATGGCTTCGCGCAGCGGCGCCGGCACGTCATCAGGCTGGTCGCCATAGCCGCAGCGAAAGCGGATCTCGATCCCCGCTGCCGCCCGGCCCGGCTGCGGCCAGCTCATGCCCGGTCGCAGGACCAGCCGCCCCGGAGCGCTCAGCGTGTCGACAAAAAACGCCGCCGGATCAATCTCCGACGGCGCATCATCCAGCCCGTATACCGTGACCGCTTCCAGCGCGATCAGGGGCGGTTTCAACAGGCGAAACCGCGTCCCGAAGGCCGAAAGACGCCCCTCGCCCCACCAGACATCGCGGCGCTCGAGCCAGGTCTGGGAGAGAAGCGCCCGCCCGGTATCCCGCTCGACACGCGCCCGGGCGGTTTGTATCCAGTGGTTGATCGCGTCATCCTGCGACGCATCCGCCACCCGCAGGCGGGCCCTGGCTTCGGACAGGCTGACAGGCTCCGCGGCGGGCGGGTCAAGGAGTGTGAGGGACATGGGGGGAAACTCCGTTTCAGAGGACGAAGATGGGGTCCGCTTTCCGCCCGAGGCGGTGAAGCCGTTCTGGGTCGAGGTCGGGGTTTTCACACTGGCCGGTCTGGCCAGTGTGGTGGTCTGGGTCGTGCTTTTGCGTTTGTGGGTTGTAGACCCGGTGCCGATAGTGTTGATGCCCATCTTGCTGACACCGATCATTCCGGCCGTTGTGCTGCCGCCAGTCTTTCGCGCGATCCTGCGCCCTGTCCTGCGCCGCCGGGCACAACTCGGCCCCGATCCCCTGCCCTGGTGGTTCAAGGTTTATGGCGTGGTCTGGGCAGCCGATCATGCGCGTGATGTCTCGCCGGCCTGGCATATCGAGGAAGACCGCCTGCACCTGCCGGTGCTCGGCCATGGCGCGGGCGTGTTCGTCGGCGGCCTGATCATCGCGATTGTCCTGGCCCTGATCGAGCCACAAGCCGGCGCTTGGCTGTATTTCCTCGCTCCGCCACTGACTATTATTACCGCCCCGTTCGCGCTGCTGATGCTTTTGAGCGCGGTCGCCAACATCTACCGCATGGGGCGCTTGCGAGCGCGCGGCGCGGCATCGAGCTTTCCCTTTGTCGGATGGCATTATGACTGAGCACCTCAGCGCGGACTGAGCCATAAATCCCTTGTCAGCCAAAAGGCCGTATCCGGTTTTCCAGCTCAAGGGTGAAACCGCGGAGCGGCGCCTGCGGCGCCCTTGACCTGGAAAACCGGATACGGCGACGTCCCGGCAAGGGGTGTATGGCGGGGTGAGCGCCCGGAGGCGCGTCACACCGACCACCACAAAACACCGTCATCCCACGGTGGCCGCGTAGCGGTCATCCGGGGGACCTGCGCTTGCCCGTCGACGGTTTGGCTGAGGTCCCCCGGACAAGCCGGGGGATGACGGTAAATTTGCACAGGATCAGGAACTCAGCTCTCGCCGAACTTCAGCAGCTTGATCGCCTCGAAATCCTGCACCCCGCCGCCAACGCGTTTGGTGGTGTAGAAGAGGACATAGGGTTTGGCGCTGAACGGGTCGCGCAGAACCTCGACGCCCTGGCGGTCGAGGACGAGATAGCCGCGGGCGAAATCGCCAAAAGCAATCGAATGGCTGTCAGCGCCGATATCGGGCATGTCCTCGGCCTCGGTGACCGGATAGCCGAGCAGGGTCGAGCTTGCGCCCTCGCCCAGCGCCGGCTGCCAGAGATAATTGCCGTCGGCATCTTTGAAGCGGCGCACGGCAGAGACCGTCTGACGGTTCATCACGAAACGGCCCTTGGCGCGATAGGCGGTCTTGGGCGCATAGATGAGGTCGATCAGCGCATCGGCCGGATCTGCCGCATCGAAGCCGCCCGCCGTGCCGGTCGCGACATAGCCCAGCTCCCCCCAGGCCTGTGTGCCCTCGGCAACCGCCGTGTAGTCCAGCAGACCGCGCGGCTTGTTGATGCCGTCGCCGGCGACAAAGGCCGCGCTTTCCTGGGCGGCGAAGACATCGCGGACCTCTTGCGCCAGCCAGTCCTCGACATCGACCATGGCGTCATCGAGCAATTGCTGGGTGGCGGCCGGCATGGCGTAGAGCTCGGCAGCGGGAAATTCGATCAGTTCGAGGCTCGGCGCATCGGTCTCGGGGCGGGCGGCCGTCTCCGACACCCAACCGGTCGCTGCGCCGCCGCGCGAGACCGGTTTGCGGAACACGCCCATGGTGCTCTGGCGCACGGTGGCGATCGAGCGGATCGGCGAGGCTTCGGCCAGCAGGCGGTCGATATGCGCCTCGGTCTCGACCGGCACGACATGACCGCCCTCGCCGGGCGTACCGGCGGTCGCGGACTTGCCCTCCCCGATCTGGCCACTGCGCATATAGGCGGCAAAGCCGAGAGAGGCCGCGGACCTGTCCGCACCGGTGGCGAGGCCCGGACGGGCGGCCTCATGGACCAGCCGGTCGAGGGCGGATTTCTGGCTGTCGAGGGCCTTGTCGATGCGGGCGACCTTGTCTTCCAGCAACACGTCGGCAGCGGCCCGCGTCTCGATCTCGGCGAGGCGCTGGTCATTGGCCTGTTTGAACTGTTCGAAGGCAGCCAGCAGCTCGCCCATCACCGCGCGGCTGTCACCGGTCGCGGCTGTCATCTTGGTTTCCTTGCTCACATAAATCTCCTGGGGTTGGAAAAGGGTGGGAGTTGTCAAAGGGTGGAAAGTCAGGCGGCGACACGGTCGCCCGCCGGAGCCACAAGACGCAGGCGCGCCTGGGGCAGCATGGGGAAGGTCACGATGGAGACTTCCCAGAGATCGATCGCGGTCAGCAGACGGCCCCGGACCTTGCGAGGCCGGGCCGCGCGGGTGCGAAAGCCGATGGACAGCCCGTCCACCGCGCCGCGCCGGACCAGCGCCGCTGTCGCCCGTCCCCGCGCGCCGGTGGCGAGGATTTCGCCGCGCACGAACAGGCCGCGCGCGTCTTCGGTGATCGCGGTCCACACGCCGACCGGCTCGAACGGATCGTGCTGGAACAGCATCGGAATGGTGCGGCGGGTGGCGAGCGAGGCCGCAAAAGCGCCGCGCGCCACAACATCGCCGCCAAGGTCAGCCAGCCCGAACAGGCTGGCATGACCCTCGATGGCGAGGGTATCTGGCATGGGAGGACTCCGGGTTTGGGGGGGGAAGATTGAAATCACTCGCTCACCGTCATCCCACGGCCGGCGCACAGCGCCGGTCCGGGGGACCCCGGCTAACCGGCTGGCGGGATGGTTGAGGTCCCCCGGACAAGCCGGGGGATGACGGTGGGTAGATGGGAGTTGGAATAGAGTTGGAAATTCAGCGCCGTCGGCGCGCAATCATCCATGGATCACTTGTCAGCCAGCAGGCCGCATCCGGTTTTCCAGCTCAAGGGTAAAACCGCGTAGCGGCGCTTCGCGCCCTTGACCTGGAAAACCGGATGCGGCGACGTCTCGGCAAGCGATGAATGGATTGGTGGGCGCTGCGGCGCCTCACTTCAATATCGAAAAAACTCACTCCTCCATCCGCCGCTCGATCCGCACCAGGCTCTCGCGGGCCAGGCGCATCTCGGCTTCCAGCCTCGCCAGGCGTTCGGCCAAAGGGCTGGCGCGGTCGCTGACATGTTCGAGCTGGTCGAGACGTTCACCGACCCGGCCGGACCAGATCAGAGCGCCGGAGGTTTGCAGGAGGATGGCGAAGACCAGGCCGAGGGTGACCTGTTTCTGGACGGTCCAATTGTCGGCCTCACGCATGGCGCGCCTCCTTCTGGCCGTCCTCCAGGACGGTGAAATCCGGCTTGATCTCCAGCTCCGGCGTCGCCCAGGGCCGCAGCCAGACGCTCAGGGCGCGGGCCATTTTCATCACCAGCGGACGCACGGTCTGGCGCAGGAAGGCGGCATTGGCCTCGGCGTAATTGGCGTGGGTATTGTCGCCGGGCAGGCCGAGCAGGAGCGGCGGCACGCCGAGGCCCAGCGCGATCTCTCGCGCCGCTTCGCGGCGGGCGGTGGTGAAGTCCATCTCGGCCGGGCTCAACGCCATCGGCGTCCAGTCGAGCCCGCCTTCCAGCAGCAGCGGACGTCCGGCATTGTTCGGGCCGGTATGGCTGGCCTCCAGCTCGGCTTTCAGACGCTCGAACTGGTCCGGCGAGAGCTGGCCGTTCTCGCCCTTGAAAACCAGCGCGCCGGACGGCCGCGCCGCATTGTCCAGCAGGGCGCGCGCCCAGTCGGAGCCGGCGGTGTGAAGATCCAGCGCCCGGCCCACCGCCTCCAGTGGTGAGAGGCCATAATGATCATCGCCGGGATGGAAGAGGCGGATGTGGAAAACCGGGCTGCGGCCCGAGGCCCGATCGCGCTGAAAACGACGTTTCCGGCCGGCCGCCGCATACTCCCACCCCTCCGGCCAACCGGTCGGCCCGGCCAGTACACGCATGCGATCCGGGCGCAAAAGATGGAGCGCGCGCGGTTCATCGGCCAGGCTGGCAAGCTCGAGATAGGCATTTCCCGCCAGCTGTAGATAACCATAGAGCGTTTCCCACAGCTCCGGCCCGGACTGGTCCGGATTGGGCATGTCCAATAGCCGGGTGATCTCCGCGTCTGACGCGGTCAGCGGCACGGCGGCGGCGGCCTCCGCGGTCAGCCGGACGCAGCGATGGACGATGGCATTGCGGGCATAACCGGCCTGCATCATCGCCGGCAAGGCGCGCGGCGACCATCCGGTCTGCGACCCCGCAGTCAGGGCAATGAGACGGCTGGACAGGGCGGATTTCTCCTCCCGGCCAAACAATCGGTCGAGCCAGTGGGGCATGGCTGCCTCCTTTTGGTTGATGGTGACAGGTGACGGATCACAGCCGCCGCAAACGCGGCGCCCCGACCCGCCCCAGCACAAGATCACTGATCGCCCAGACCAGCGCGTCGACGCGGTCGGGGCTGGATTTGGGACCATCGGCGGCGCCAAAGGCGCACATCTGGTCTTCCAGGGCCGGACAGGGCCGCGCATGGCGGACCCGGCCGGCGGCGTAGAGGGCGGCCACCGGTTCGGCGCGGGCGCGTTTGCCGCGGCTGGCATGGACCAGGCGCACGGGCAGGCCGGGCGCGGCGGCCTGCAGGACCGAACGCACCATTTCCCCGCCCTGGTTGGCTTCGGCGATCAGCGCATCGGCGCTGTAATCCTCAAAGGCGGTCGCGGCGCGGGCGGCCCAATCGGCGGGCAAGGCCGGGCCGAAGGACAAGTCGGCCAGCACCACAGCGCAGCGGGCCGGTCCCTCGCCCTGCGCCCCGGCCACCACAATCCCGCATTCATCCGAGCGCGGCCCGCCACTGGCCGGCGGGTCGAGTGCCACCACGATCCGGTCCAGCTCCGGCACCGGATGACCCGTCTCGAGCCGTGCCGCTTCGATCTGGTCCCGCGTCCACAGCGCGCCTTCGGGATCATCGATCAACAGGCCTTCGACTTCCTGCCGGCCCAGCATCGAGCCGCCATAGGCGGCGTTGAGCGCTTCGACAAAGCCCGGCGCCAGATTGGCGGCATTGGCGGCGGTCGGTTGATGCGTCACCCGCACCGGCCCGTTCGGATCCCAGCTCTTGACCAGGGCTTTCAGGGCCGGGATCGGGCGCGGCGTGGTGGTCAGCAGGATTTGCGGTGCACCGCCCAGCCGGACCCCCATGCGCAGCGTGTCGAGTACACGTTGCGGGTCCGACCAGGCGGCGAACTCATCGCCCCAGGCATAGTCAAATTGCGGCCCGCGCAACCCGTCCGCATCCTCGGCGGAAAAGGCATAGGCCAGGCTGCCGGAGGGAAAGACCAGGCGTTTGCGGCTGACTTCATAGCGCGGCCGCTCGGCCCGCGAGCCCAGTCGCAACAGGCCGGACGGCCCCTCGATCATCACTTCGCGGACATCATTGAACGTCGGCCCCACCAGCGCGATCCGGCTCACCGTCCGCAGCGCCCGGTGACGCACCCATTCGGCCCCGGCGCGGGTCTTGCCGGCGCCGCGACCACCGAGGAATAGCCAGGTCCGCCACTCACCCGGCGGCGGCAGCTGTGGGCCCGTCGCGCGGTAGCGGAAGTCGGTATGGATCGCGTCGCGGGCCGGCGGCTTCGCCGTCTTCCACGCCCTCACCCGCTCCCGCATCGTCATGGTCCAGAATGTATCGACGAAGGAAAGCATCGTCGCGAGCGTGTCGGGCGGCGTCATCGATCGCGTCCTCTTCGTCTGGTGTATCGGGTGTTGCGGCGGTGTCGGGCGTGGCGCGATCAAGCTTGCAGAGCGCCGCCAGGCCATTGGCAATGCGCGTCGCCTTGCCGGGGTCGCCGATCAGGAATTCGATCACGGCTTCATCCTTGCGGCGCTCGATGGCCTGCTCTTTGAGGCCGGCTAGGGTCTCCGCGTCATAGGCGCGCAGCCGGCGCAAATGCCGGTTTACGGTCGGGATGGACAGGCCGCACATTTCGGCCAGCTCCGGCCCGGTCGCCCCACTCTGCGAACGCAAAAAATAGGGGTACCAGGCCACGTCGTCTTTCGGCTTTGTCTGGGGAATTCCGGGCATGCCGAACAATAGGCCGGCGCCGTCACCGGTCGGATATCCACCACGAAAAAACCCGCAACCAACTGGATGGTCACGGGTTCTTCGGGACAGATACGGGGATAGTGGCGGGTTTATCCGCGCCTTGTGGCCCCGTCGGGGGGAATGTCACTGGCATTTGTCGTGAAGGCGGGTTGGCGGCGCGCCCTGCTTGATCGCTCTTGTGACGAATTTGGCTCGAATTTGAAACACCGGAGTGGGGCGAGGGTTGCGCCGCGGTAAAGGCGTGGGTGCAAATGCAAGCTATCGGGGGGAGGCGGTGGAGCGCGGGCCGCTTCTTCCGCGCTGTTTCGATACCCCACCACCACCGTCATCCCCCGGTCGCGGCAAGGCCGCGATCCGGGGGACCTTCGCTTCCCCGTCGAGCGGGTGGACGAGGTCCCCCGGACAAGCCGGGGGATGACGGGGATTGGGGGATGTGGAAGGGCTGGCGCCGCGCGCATGCCCCGCCATAAATCACTTGCCGGGAGACAGCCGTATCCGGTTCTTGAGCTCAAGGGGGAACCCGCGAAGCGGCGGCTGCGCCGCCCTTGACCTCAAGAACCGGATACGGCCCGCTGGCTGACAAGGGATTTAAGGACGGTTGCGCGCCGGGCGCGTTTTTCCGCCGACTGCAACACACATTTTTCCCGGAAGCGCGGCAGCGCTATCCGGGACCTACGGGAGACTCATCGCCTGTCAACAAGGCCCGTCGGTCCCGGGTCTTCGCCCGGGAAAAGTGAAAACCGGACCAGTCTGACAGCCCCACCTACTCCTCCCCCTCACCCGGCCATTCCGTGATCCGCGCTTCCCAGTCGACGCTGTCGGGATCTTCGAACTGGCTCTCGGAATAGACCCGGCCGATCACCGACATGCCGGCCTTGCGGGTGCTGTCGGGGTCACCGGTTTTCAGCGGGTGCCAGTCGTAAAGGTCGCGGCCTTCGGCGATCAGGCGGTAGGCGCAGGTTTGCGGTATCCATTTGAGCTGGGGAACGTTTTCCGGCGTCAGCACGACGCAGTCGGGGACATGGGTGTGGCGGTTGGCGTAATGGCGGCAGCCGCCCTTGTTGCAGTCATAGAGTTTGCAGGCGACATCGGTGTCCAGGTTGAGGCCGGTATCCTCGTCCTCCAGCTTGATCAGACAGCATTTGCCGCAATGGTCGCACAATGACTCCCATTCCGATTTGCTCATCTCGCCGAGAGATTTCATCTTCCAGAAAGGCAATGCCATGGGTCGCGCCTGAATTTCGCCTCGATTGGAAGGCTTTAGACTGAAGCCAAGGGGGGTGGCTATAGCATGTATCAGGAGCCGTTTCGTGCGGATCACTTGATGGAACGCGAACGACGCGAGCAGCGCACGCGGCGTATCTTGGCCGCCGTGCTGGGATCGCTTGTGCTTGTCGGCTCGCTGCTGGCCGCGCTCGGCTGGCAATGGGCCTTCCATGATCTGCCGGCGGTGCCGACCTCGGCCGCCGAACTCTGGTCGACCCGGCGCGAACCGGCGGTGACGCTGATGGATCGCGAGGGCCATGTGCTGGCCGTGCGCGGCCCGCTCTATGCCCGCGCGGTCGGCCTCGACACCCTGCCCGCCCATGTGCCGCAAGCCTTCCTGGCGATCGAGGACCAGCGTTTCTACGCCCATGACGGGGTCGATCTGCGCGGCGTTTTCCGGGCGCTATGGGTCAATTTCCGGGCCGGACGATCGGTCCAGGGCGGCTCGACCATCACCATGCAGCTGGTCAAGAATCTGATCCTCACACCGGACCGGCAATTGCGCCGCAAGATCCAGGAAATGCGACTGGCGCGGCAGCTGGAAAACCATCTGACCAAGACCGAAATCCTCGAGCTTTATCTCAACCGCATCTATCTGGGCGCCCGCGCCTTTGGCGTCGAGGCGGCCGCCCGGCGTTATTTCGACAAGCCGGCGACCGAGCTGACCCTGGCTGAAGCGGCCCTGTTGGCGGCCCTGCCCAAGGCGCCGAGCCGGCTTGATCCGACGGTCAACCTTGCCGCCGCGCAAGCGCGCGCGGCGACGGTGCTCGACGCCATGCTGGTGGCCGGTTTCATCGACCAGGCGGCCCATGATGCGGCCATTGCCGAACCGGCAGTGCCGGTCGCCGACACGTCCGATCCCGGCGGCACGGCGATCTGGGGCCATGCCTTCGATTTTGCCCTCGCCGAGGCCACCGGGCTGATCGGTGATGAGGTGCCGGACCTGGTGATCCACACCACACTCGACCCGGCACTGGCCCGCGCCGCCCATGACATCGTCGAAGAAGTCCTGTCCAGCGAAGGCGCGAGCCAGAATGCCGCCGAGGCGGCGGTCGTGCTGCTGGCACCGGACGGGGCGGTGCGGGCTTTCTCCGGCGGCCGCGATTATGCGACCAGCCAGTTCAACCGCGCCATCCAGGCCCAGCGCCAGCCCGGCTCGGCCTTCAAACCCTTCGTGTTCACGGCAGCGCTGGAAGCGGGCTATGACCCGTCCTCGGCCGTGTGGGACGAGCCGGTCGATCTGGAAGGCTGGACGCCGCAGAATTTCTCCGGCGGTTTCCGAGGGCTGGTCACCCTGCAGGAGGCGCTGAAACGGTCGATCAACACGGTCGCAGCCCAGGTCGGTGACCAGGTCGGGATTGATCGCGTGGTCGAGGTCGGACGCCGTTTCGGCATCACCTCACCGCTGCCCGAACTGCCGGCCATCGCGCTCGGCGCCGCCGAGGTGAACCTGCTGGAACTGACTTCCGCCTATGCCGTGTTCGGCAATGACGGGGCGAGGCGCGAACCCTATTTCATCACCTCGATCACCAATTCACGCGGCGATGTGCTTTATGAGCACGAAACCGCACCGGCGCAGCGGGCGACGACGGCTGCCGTGGCACAATCCATGTCGACCATGTTGCAGGATGTGGTGCTGACCGGGACCGGGCGCCGGGCGGCGCTGGGTGATCGCCCCGCCGCTGGCAAGACCGGCACCAGCCAGTCTTTCCGCGATGCCTGGTTTGTTGGCTATACCGCCGATTTCACGGCCGGGGTCTGGGTCGGCAATGATGACGACACGCCGATGGACAATGTCACCGGCGGCGGCCTGCCGGCGATGATCTGGCAGCGCTATATGACGCGGGTCCATCAGGGCCTGCCGTCGCGACCGCTCTCGGCCCCCGCGCCACGCACACGCTCGGAACGGGAGGAGCGCCTGGCCGCCTTCTATTCCGACTTGTCGGCGTCTTTTTCGGCGATACTGGCCGACGGATCCTCGCCCAATGAGCGCTGAACGAGGGCTGTCAGGCGGTTGATTTCAACCCGCATGCCGCTGATTTCCGCGTGCAACTTGTCACGATCGGCATCCGCTTCGGCGTCGCGCGCCTCCTCATCGTCAAAATGCTTGGCCTGCAGGCTGTCGACAATGATGGCGATGAAGAGGTTGAGGACGGCGAAACTGGTCAGGACGATGAAAACGAGGAAGAAAATCCAGGCCCAGGGGTGAAATTCCATCACCGGCAAGGCGACATCGGTGGCCCAGCCTTCCAGCGTCATCACCTGGAACAGGGCAAAGGCGCTTTCGCCCAGCGAGCCGAACCGCTCCGGATTTGTCTCGGAGAAGAATTTCGTCGCCATCACCGCCGAGACGTAAAACATCAGTCCCAGCACCGCCATCACCGCGCCCATGCCCGGAATGGCCCGCAACAGGGCTTCGACCACCTTGCGCAGGTCCGGCATGACCGAGAACAGGCGGAAGGCGCGGACAATGCGCAACGCCCGCAGGACCGAGAAACCGCCCGCCGCCGGCAGGATGGAGATGATGATCACCGTCAGATCGAACCAGTTCCAGCCATTGAGGAAGAAGCGGTGACGGTAGACGATCAGCTTGAGCAGGATTTCGACGACAAACACGCCGACAATGATGCGATCCGCCATGGGCAGCCAGGTGGTGAACCACGCGCCCTCATAGGGATAGGTCTCCAGCCCCAGCGTGATCGCGTTGAAAACGATCAGCGTCATGATGAAATTGCGAAAACGCGAACTCTCGATGAAAGCCTTCACACCCATCCCCCTCGGCAGCCCCGCCACCGTTGTCCCGACTGGCAGTCAGGCCTGCTCCTAGCCCTGTCCCCGTTGAAATTCAATCATCTGGTGGCAGATCACATTTGAAGAAAATCACAGATAGATCGAATTTTACCGGACCGCTTATCCACGATTTAAGGTCACACATCTATCAAGGCGACGAACAGTGATCGGGCCTTGCCATGCGGACACCCCGCCAAGACATTCCGGAGACGACGCAGCCTCCCGGCCCGGCCCTGCCGGAGGCCGACGAGGTCCTGATTGCCTACAAGCCGATCCTGAACGGCGCGACCATCGCGATCCTGATGTTCATCGCCTATGACTTCGTGACCCGGCTCCTCTTCCCCAATCCGCTCTATGACGGCCCCATGCTGGTGATGAATGTCGTCGGCCTGGCGACACTCACCTTTGTCCACTTCTGCCTGCGTCACGAGTTGTCGACGCGTCAGCTGGACCTGTTGGGTGGGGTTATCTGTCTGGTTCTGTTCCTGAATTCCAACCTGCAGCAACTCCTGTCCTTCGAGCAGGAAAACCTTGTCTATTCCGTCCTGATGATGCCCGTTTTCGCGACTCTGCTGCCGCGACGGCGGTCGATCGTCATCGCCGTGGCGATCTGCTGCGTCATGCTAGGCTGGTTGGTACACGCCAATCTTCCGCACATGATGAACGACTACCTCTCGGTCGGCTTTGCCGGAGTCCTGACATCGGTCGCCATTGCCGTGATCATCCGCAATGCCGTCGTCAACGCGGTGAAGGCACGGCTGGAAGCCGTCAAGGACCGCGAGACCGCCGAGGTTCTTGCCGCCGAAGCCCGCCACCTGGCCGAATGCGACGCCCTCACCGACCTGCCCAACCGGCGCAGTTTTTTCCTGGCCCTGGAAAGCCGGCTGGCGCGCCTGCGCAGCCATGGCGAGCCCTTCATTCTCGGACTGGTTGATCTCGACGGTTTCAAACCGGTCAACGACACCTATGGCCACGCGGCCGGCGACGAAATGCTCAAGACTGTCGCCCGGCGCCTGACCGGTGTCGCCGGTGATACGGCCATGCCGGCCCGCCTCGGCGGTGACGAATTTGCCCTCATCGCCCCGGCACCATGCACCCGGACCGAAACTGTGCTGCAGCTCGGCCACAGGATCGAGGCGCAACTCTCGGAACCCTATGACCTGGGCGAATATACCTGCAAGGGATCGGGCTCGGTCGGCTTGTTGATCTGCGACGACCCGCAATTATCGACCCATGACCTGATGGAACGGGCCGACCATGCACTCTATTTCGCCAAGCGCGCCCTGCAAGGCAAGGCGGTCCTGTTCAACGCCGCGCTGGAACACGAGATGACGGCGTCGGGCCAGATCGACAAGGCGCTGCGCCGTTGCGACTACGAGGCTGAATTCACGGTCAAGTTCCAGCCGCAATATGATCTGGTGAAGTCGAAGATCACCGGCTTTGAAGCCCTCGCCCGCTGGGACTCCCCGGAGCTGGGAACGGTCGCACCGGACGTCTTCATCGCCGCAGCCGAGCGCGCCGGCCTGATCCGGCCCCTGACCCAGGTCCTGCTGGGCAAGGCGCTCGCTGCCATGGCCGACTGGCCGGAGGATGTCGCCCTGTCCTTCAACCTGTCCGCCCACGACCTGATGTCGCCGCAGGCCATGGACAGCGTGCTGGAAACCGTGAAGGCCAGCGGCCTGCCGGCCAGCCGGATCGAATTCGAGATCACCGAAACCGCGATGATGAGCGATTTCAACCAGGCCCGCCACGCCATCAACCGGATCTCGCAAGCGGGCCATTCGGTCGCCCTGGACGATTTCGGCGTCGGCTATTCCTCCCTGCAGTATCTGCAGCAATTGCCGGTCTCCAAGCTGAAGATCGACCGTTCCTTCGTCAGCGACATGCTGACCGACAGCTCGTCCTTCAAGATCGTGCGGACCATGTTGTCGCTTTCACAGACGCTTGATCTTGGCTGTGTCATCGAAGGCGTCGAGACCGAGGCCCAGATGCATATTCTGCGCTCGCTCGGCGCCCGCCACGTCCAAGGCTATCTCATCGGCGCGCCAATGGCGGCGGACGACGTCCTGCCGTGCCTGACGACGACGCTTTCACCACGCCGGGCCCGTCCGGACATCGCGGCACCGGCACCGCGTCAGGCGCAAGCGTGAAACCGCGGCTCCGGATCGCGGCCCTGCTGACGGCCTGGCTTGTCCCGGCGATACCGGCCCTTGCCGATGACGTCATGGACGGCCACGCCCGCCGCGGCGCCGTCTATCAGCGAATGACCCAGCCCGATCTCACCCCGCAAGCCTGTGCCGTCCTGTGCGACGACGACGCGATGTGCCGGTCCTGGGTGTGGACCCGGGCCGAGCTGACCGGCAGCGATCCCGGTTGCGCCCTGCTCGCCAGCACGCCGACACCCTATCGCGCGCCCGGCCGAGTTACAGGCCTGTCCAGCGCGGTCAGCGCCCGCATCGAAGCCACATCTGAACGGCCACCGAGCGAGCAGGAAATACAAGCCCTGAGAGCCGCTCAGAGCAACCCGAACTGAGGGTTGTGCAATCGTCGCGGTTTTCAGCGCGTCGTGAACAATTTGAACCATCGCCCGTACGTTTTTTTTACCCGCGGCAGGCAGATTGAGCCCCTATCCTCGTTTGGAGTGCCCCATGGCTGTCATCAGCAAGCTCAACAATCTGGTCGACCTGGCACGCGAGAAATCGAGTGATCGCCGGCGGACCCTGTTGCGCGAGGTGACCGATCTCTTCTTCGAGGAACCGCCGGCGCGTGACAGCGCGGTATCGGGACGGTTTGATGAAGTCCTCTCCGCGCTGGCCGAACAGACTGCCCAGGACGCCCGCGAGGAATTGTCCCAGCGCTTCGCCGACACGCCACTGGCGCCGCGCGGCCTGGTCCTGAAACTGGCCCAGGACGCGATCGAGGTCGCCGGCCCGATGTTGTCGAAATCCTCCGTCCTGTCCGAGGATGATTTGATGGCCATCGCCGAGAAGGGTGGCCAGCACCACCTCAAGGCGATGTCGAAACGCGAGGCCGTTTCCGAACGCCTGTCCGACACGATTGTTCGCCGCGGCGATGACGAAACGGTCGCGACGCTGATCTCGAACGAGGGCGCCCAGCTGTCACGGGAAGCCTTCGAGACCGTCTCCGAACGGGCCGAAACCTCGCAAGTCCTGCAGGCGCCGCTGGTCCGCCGGAGTGATACGCCAAACGACATCCTCGCCGACATGATGCTGACCGTGCGCAATCATTTGCGCGACCAGATCATGGAGAAGTTTGACAGCGTCGATCCGGACATCATCGACCAGGCGATGGCCGTCTCCAGGGCGCGCCTCGCAGCCCGCATGAAGCAGGACAAGGCGGTCGAGGAAGCCCGCAAATTCGTGCGCGCCATGGCGATGCGCAAAAAGCTCGATGGCGGCCTTCTGGCCCGCCTCATGCGCGAGGGCGAAGACGTGAAATGCCATGTCGCCTTCGCCGAAATGACCGGCGTCGACTACCCGGCCGCCAAGCGCGCCATCGAACAGGAAAGCATTGATCCGCTCGCCCTGATCTGCCGCTCCGCCGGCTTCGACAAGGCCCTCTTCGTCACTCTCGCCGTGCTGCGCCACAATGGCGGCGAAGACGCCTTCCGCGATGCCCGAGAACTGGGCCAGCTCTACGACAAGATCACCCCCGACGACGCCGCAAGGGCGATGCGCTTCTGGCGCATGCGCCGGGACATGGCGGCTTAGGGGGCGGGCGCATTTGCCAGGTCGACCGGCTTCGTCCACATGCGTAACCACTCGGCGTATTCGCCTTGCAAACACTTGCCTGCGGCCAAGGCCAAGGTATGACGCACGACATCAATTTCCGATGCCGTCAAATTCAATCCGTTGATCCCGAGAAATATGAACGCCGCCAAAAACGCCGTGCGCTTGTTGCCGTCCACGAACGGATGCGCCGAAGCGAGGCCGTGCGCATATTTCGCGGCCAGCGCATGCAGGTCCGTCAGTCCAGACTCATAGGCTTGCGACGGACGAACCAGCGAGCTGTCCAAACCTTCCGCATCGCGCAGACCCGCCGCACCGCCATGCTCTGCGATCTGCATGTCGTGAACGGCAAACACGACTGCCGGTGACAACCATTTCGGGGCGCTCACCGGGCCAATTCACGCAAGGCATTGCGATAGGCAGCCATGCCCTCCTTTGCCGCCTCGAGCTGTTCGCTGAAAGCCGGGTCATAGGGGGTGATCCGCATTGATCCGTCCGGTGCTTCGGTCACATAAAGGACGTCACCGGCCGCCAGCTTGAAGCGTTCGAGCAGGGCCTTGGGCAAAACGACGCCCTGCGAGTTGCCGATTGTGCGAATTTTCAGACGGGTCATGACATCACCTCGTGTGGTCACGTGTGTTATAACACATCCGGGCTGCGTCCGGAACGAGCGACCGAAGAGTATCTGGGAAACTTCCCGGCTTCCTCCGACCATGCCAGTCTCCCAACATGCCTGCCCCCTTCGACCCCGCCGCCGCAACACGCGCCACTGCCAGGCTGGATGCCTGGTTGGCGGCGGCGCGCTTGCGGCTGGAGATTGTTCCGTCCGACTTTGCGGTCCTGCACGGTGATGCCGTCGATATCCTCGTTCACAGCGACACCCTGCCGCCCCTGCGGGTGACCGTGTTTGACGAGTATGGCGACCTCGCAACCCACGACACCTTGCTGGCAGTGATGATGATAGGGCGCGGATTTGCCGAGTTGGCCGATGCGGCGGACCTGTCGCGCTGGGCGCTGGCCGAGGGGCTGGATGCCGCCGATCCGGGGGTGGCGCTCCTGTATCAGCAACTCAACGCGGCCCGGTCCGCTTTCCTGGCGGCCTGGGGCGATATCCCGGATGTGATCACGGATCTGGACTGGCAGCTAAACTCGGGCGCCGCTCAGGCGCTGCGGCGACGGGCCGGATTGCTGCCGAGCGGATGACGATCTCTTCTTCCCCATCACATGGGGAAGTGGGCCGATGCGCAGCATGGGGCCGATGGGGCCGAGCATAGCGAGGAAATCCGCTCGCCGCCTAAGGCGGCCCCTCCGTCTCGCCGCTGGCGCGACGATCCACCTCCCCACTTTGTGGGGAGGAAAAGTCCGCCTCAGCCCTTGCCGGCCTCACCCGCAAGCACGGCCTTCGCCGCGTCATCGCCCGGCGGCGAAAACACTTCCGCGCCGCTTTCGACATAGATGCTGGTCGAGGGGAAGGCGAATTCGGTGCCGGCGGCTTCAACCGTCTCCTTGATGAAAAAGGCGAGCTCTTCCTTCAGGCGCAGCCATTCGCCCCAATTGGTGGTCTTGGTGAAGCAATACAGCATGAAGTCGATCGAGGACGGGCCGAAACTGTCGACCCGCATGAAGGTCGAAACCTCCGGCGCCTGGGCGTATTCGGGATGGCTCTCGACATAACCGAGCACCTTGTCGCGGATCTCGCGCAATTGCTCAGCGGTGGTGTCATAGCGCACGCCGATGATCCAATAGGTGCGGCGATGGGTCATGCGGGTGAAATTGGTGACCGCATTGTCGGAGAGTTTCGAATTGGGGACATAGACCGGCCCCTTGTCGAAGCGGCGCACCACGGTGGAGCGGAAATTGATTTCCTCCACCGTGCCTTCGACAACGCCATCCACCTTCACCCAGTCGCCCGGCAGAAAGCGCTTTTCGGTCAGGATGAGAATGCCGGCGATCAGGTTCTTGAACAGGTCCTGGGCGCCCAGACCGATGGCAACGCCGAACAGGCCGAGACCGGCGACTATGCCCGCCACCGGAATGTCCCACACCTGCAGAACGGCGGCCGCGCCGACGATGATGAAAACAATGCGCAGCGCCTTGGTCATCCAATCGACCATGACCGGGGTCAGCGCATTGCGCAGGCCCTGCAGGGCATGGGCCAGCGGGCCGACCGCATTATGCAGCGACCAGAACAGGGCAATCACGACCAGCGACTGGACGAATTGATGGCCCCGCAGGGCGCCCTCGGCGCCGATCTGGAGAATGTTCAGCGCGAAGAAGAGGCTGACAATCACCGGCACCAGT
Source organism: Maricaulis maris (assembly GCF_003634045.1). Classification (GTDB taxonomy): domain Bacteria; phylum Pseudomonadota; class Alphaproteobacteria; order Caulobacterales; family Maricaulaceae; genus Maricaulis; species Maricaulis maris. The sequence continues at coordinate 111,017 of NZ_RBIM01000007.1, read as the reverse complement.
TTCATCGGGCCGCTCAAGGCATCGACGACGGCATCGTCGAAGGTGGTCTCCGTGCGTTCGGCAAGGCGCTTGAGTGCGGCGATCAGCCAGCGCGCGATCAGCCCGCGGGCGACCAGGCCGATCACCACGATCAAAAGCGCGGCCAGACCCTGTCCGACACTGACGCCAAGAAAGGAGGTATTCCAGACCTCGATCGCGATGCCCCACAGCTCCTGCGCCTGTTCGGGCAGGCTGTCGTCTATCGTCGGGCTGGCCGGCGTCACTGCCGGTGCGGCTGTCATCATGCCGAACGCTCCTTGGCGCGATGGAAGGTGAGGTCGGGGAATTTCTCCTCCGAATAGGAAACTTCCCAAGCGGATTTGGCGAGGAAGACCGCATCGCCATTGATGTCCTCGGCCATGGCCGATTTGTGGCGGTCGGCAAAGGCTTCGATCTTGTCCCGATCGCCCGACAACCAGCGCGCGGTATCATAGGGGGCCGGCTCGAAATCGACCTCGAGACCGTATTCCGCCGCGACCCGTTCACGCATCACATCAATCTGCAGCGCGCCGACCGCACCGACGATGAAATCACCGCCAAGCGTCGGCCGGAAGAGCTGGGTCACGCCTTCTTCGGCGAGGCTCTCGAGGGCCTTCTTGAGGTGTTTCGCTTTCAGCGGATCAGCCAAGCGGGCCCGGCGCAGGATTTCCGGCGCGAAGTTCGGGATGCCCGAGAAGCGCAGCTTGCCGCTCTCGGACAGGCTGTCACCAACCCGCAGCGTGCCGTGGTTGGGCACACCCATCACGTCACCAGCGAAAGCCTCGTCGGCGATTTCGCGATCCTGGGCGAAGAACAGGATGGGCGATGACACGGTGAGCTGCTTACCGGCCTCGGTCTTGAGTTTCATGCCGCGTTTGAACGTGCCGGAACACAGGCGCACAAAAGCGACCCGGTCGCGGTGATTGGGGTCCATATTGGCCTGCACCTTGAACACGAAGCCGGCGACTTCCTTGCCACCCGGCTCGAGTTCCACTGCCTGGCCGCCCTTGATCGCCGCCATCGGCCCCGGTCCGGGAATGATGTCGGCGAGACCATCCAGTAACTCGCGCACGCCGAAGCCGCGCAGGGCCGAGCCGAAGAAGACCGGCGTCATATGGCCTTCCAGGAAGCTCTGCATCTTGAAGGCCGGGCACAGCTCGGCCGCGACTTCCGCGCCCTCTTCCAGCTCGGCCAACTCGTCCTGGGACACATGCGCGCGGATCTCGTCGCCATCGAGCGCCCAGCGCGGGCTGGCGGCGGTGTCGTCGCGATCATCGCCAGGCTTTTGATAGCCGACGAAATTCTTGGTCCGCAGATCAAGCACACCCTTGAAACGATTGCCGGAACCGGATGGCCATTGCATCGGTACCGTGTCCAGCGCCAGCTTGTCCTGGATGTCTTCCAGCAGGTCGACCGGATCGAGCGCTTCGCGGTCCATCTTGTTGATGAAGGTGACAATCGGAATGTCGCGCAGGCGGCAGACCTCGACCAGCTTCAAGGTCCGCGGCTCAACGCCCTTGGCCGCATCAAGCACCATGATCGCACTATCAGCCGCAGTCAGCGTTCGATAGGTGTCTTCGGAGAAGTCTTCGTGGCCCGGCGTGTCGAGCAGGTTGAACAGCAAGGCGCGGTGTTCGAAGGTCATCACCGAGGCCGAGACCGAAATCCCGCGTTCCTGCTCGATCTTCATCCAGTCCGACTGGGTCCGGCGGTTTTCGCCGCGGGCGCGCACCTGACCAGCCAGCCGGATGGCACCGGCTGACAGGAGCAGGGTCTCGGTCAGCGTGGTCTTACCGGCATCCGGGTGGGAGATGATCGCGAAAGAGCGGCGGCGCGCCCATTCCGGAGCGTCTGAAGTCGGGGTCGTCATGATGGACTCACAGGTGATGCAGGGCGTTCGGTTACCCTGTTACCGGGCCGCTAGGCAAGCCACCTCAAGCGGCCAGCCAGACCTGGTCATTGATCTGGTGCGCCGTGAGATCGCCATTGGTCTGATCGCGCCACAGCGAAGCCAGCGTCGTGATCGAGACATTGGCATAGCGCAGGCCGACCTCCTGAAAGCCGGTGGCGTCGTCCGGCCGGACCGCCAGCAGCGCATTCGCGCCGGGCGCGACAAAGCTGATCAGCGCCACCAGATGGCGGACATGTTCCGGCTTGTTATGGGCGATATGCGGGTCAGCAAACACGGCCTCGCGCACCAGGGAATTCAGCTGGGCGGCCGTCAAAGTCTCGATCTGGGCGGTCGAAAGCGGAATTTTGCCGGAGCGCAAAACGCTCTTCAGATCACCCAGGTCGAAGACGACATCGTTGAAAAGAAACAACATCGCAAACTCGAACCTTGTTGAGCTGTTGGAACCGCACTGACCCTAGCGCGGTGACGTTAAGGATTGTCTACCGGCTCGGTCAGGAAATGCCGCCCCTGCCGGTCCTCGATCTCGATCAGCCAGAGATCCGGGTCCTGGTCGATGCGCTTGCGGCACCAGGCGTCGAGCTCGGCCTCGTCGGTTTCGCGCCGGCAGGTCCAGATACGACTGCCCTCCTCGTCCCGCGACGGCACATAAAGCTGTGCCAGCGACGGCCCACTTACCACCTTCACGAGCACTGCCCCGGCATCTTCGTCTCCCCGGCGAATCACATAAATCGCCGCCAACCCCAATTCAGCCCTGCGAATCAAGGCGTCGACCCAGAATTTTGATTTCAGAGCACTCATTTTCGTTGCTGGCCGCCCAATTGCTTAATAATCTGTAAACGGGTGAGGGAGCGTTCTATGTTGGTACGAGTATTGTCGTCTGCGGTTGCCGCTTTGGCTATCGTTGCGTCCGGCACATTTGCCGTTTGGGGCCAGAGTACAGGATCGACCGACGCGGCGGCGGGACAAACGCCTGCGGCAGAGGTTGATACAATTCCGGTCAACACGGAAGAGCGCAGCCTGTCGGATCTCGATGGCGGCGCCGATGCCTTCATCCTCTCCACCACGCGCCGGCTGGCCCGGATCGATTTCACCCTGCCGCCGCATGTCCAGACCTCGGAAGCCTGGCTGCGCCTGGCAGCCCGCCCGGCCAGCGACAGCACGGCCGGCCTGATCCATGTCTCGGTCAATGGCGGTGAAGCGATCACCATCCGGCCGCAGGCACGGCCGATGGAAGCCCGTTTCGCGCTCTTCTCCGCTGATTTCCGTCCCGGCAGCAACACGCTCGAGATCGCCTATTCCACCGACACCTCGGCCGCCGGCTGGATTGTCGATGCCCGTCGCTCGCAAATGCGGCTGACGCTGGAGCCGGTGGCACCGATCGACACGCTGGAAAGCCTGGAACAGGCGCTGGCTGCCGATTTTGCCGCGCCGCGCCGGATCGCCCTCATCACCGATGCCAGTCGTGAACGAGTGACGCTGGAAGCCTTGGTCGCCCAAGGTCTCGCCCTGCGCGCCGGCCAGGTCCCGCTCTTCACCGCCAATGCCGACGAGGCCGACCTGATTGTCCGCATCGCCGACAATGACCGTCTCGCCGCCGACGACCGCGCCGCCCTGCGCTCGGGTGATCGCTCGACCGGTCCGGAGATCGCCTTCCGCAATGAACGCGGCCTGCCGCATCTGGTCGTTACCGGCCGCAATCTCGACGAGGCGACCGCCGCGGCCCGCCTGATGGCAGCGCGCTCCTTCATCGGCTATCGCCGCGGCTTCCTCGCCGCCGATGCGATGACGGCAACCCGTCTCGGCACACGTCAGATCCGCGATGCCCGCACGCTGCACGCCAATGCCGACCTGCGCACCTTTGCCGACAGCGGCCTGCCCTTCAGTGCCGATCAGGGGTCTCGCACTGCGGTACAATTCTCGACCCAGTTCGACGCCGACCGCCATGGTGCCCTGTCCGTCCTCGCCCGCGCCGCGCTGATCTCCGGCGAGGCCTGGCTCTATGCCTGGTATGGCGATGCCAGCGAGACCGCCCCGGCCAATCACAACCTGTTGGTCATCGGCCCCGGCTCGACCGAGATCGCCGCCGTTGACCGCAATGCCCCGCCCGAGCTGCGCGCCGCCTTGCGCGCTGCCGAACGCTCGCGCGGACAACGCGGCCTGATGCGCCTCGCCGCCGCCGCCTATGCCGACGCCGCGGATGCGGAAGCCGGTAATGAAGTGGGGATCGGTGTCGCCTCCCTGTTCCGCGACCAGGCCAATAATGGTCGCTGGATCGGCACGCTGACCGCACCGGACATTGCCTCCTTCGAGGCCGCCGGTCGCTCGCTGGCCCGGTCCGACCTGTGGACGGCACTGGAAGGCCGGGCTGCGGTCTGGAGTGCCCGCGGGGTCACCGCACTGGATTACACCGTGGTCGCACCAAGCCTGGTCGAACGGGTCCAGGAATTCGCCGTCGACCATACCCGCGACGCCGCCTTCCTGCTGTTCGGAGCGGCGTTCCTCCTGCTGGTGCGCGGTTTCTTCGGTCGCCGCAAACAGGCCCGGGCCCAAGCCTAGTGTGGCAAAACTTAGTGATTGAATTCGCTAAGCATTAACCACCCTTCTTCACGTGGCATCAAAGCCCGCCTGCTAGACAGGTCCCATGCAAGCGGGATCTGTCATGCACGCGATCATCAAAACGATCTGCCTCGGATTGGGACTGACCAGTCTGGCCGCACCGGCCCTGGCCGACGATGCGACCGCCGCCATTTATGGCGAGCGTCAACTCGCCCTCGCGGTCGATGCCCGCTGCGACCTCTTCACGGCCGGTCAGCGCAACGCCCTTGACGCTGCCCGCCTGCAAGCCCGCGGCCTGTTGTTGCGTGAAGGCATCTCGCTGCACGCCCTCGACGATTATGCCCGTGAGCTGCAACAACAAGCGTCCGGCATTGCCTGCAACGACCCCGCCGTCGGTGATCTGCAAAACCGCGTCGTCGACGCCTTTGCCGGCTGGGTCCGCATTCCGGCGATGGATTTCCCCGGCACCCATTTCACCTGGACCTCCAGCCGCGGTGTCATGCCGGACATGCCGGTCTGGTCGATCGTGCAGGACCAGGGCGATCTGAAGATCGGGGTCTCGACCCGCAGCGGTCAGCGCCAGCTCAGCCTCACCCTGCCCGGCAATGAGCGGGCCACCTCGGCCATTCTCGTCCTGCGCGACATGGAGCGCCAGCCGACGCTGTATGATGCCACGATGGGCGGCACCTATACCGGCCCGACCGACGCCCCCTGGGCTCGCTGGACCCCGCCCCGCTTTGCCGAGACACGCGTCTGGGCCAGCGCCCGCGATGCCGGTCGTACCGCCGCCACCCTGGCCGGTGAAGACCGCGCCACCCTGTTCGACTTCCCGATCTCGGCCGCCGACGCGCTGGCTGCACGAGACCCGCGCGAAACCGCCCGCATCGAACTGATGGACCGCCACGGCCATATCGTCGCCCGCCACCACATCGAAATCGGCGACTTCGCTGCTGCGCTGGCGTTTCTGCGCGGGGCTGACCGCGGTGAGGTGCGGAGTTAGGGCACGGGGCTCTCCCCTGTTGTCATCCCTGATGGACGCCCCGCGAAGGCGGGGCGAAAGTCAGGGACCCAGCTGATAGCAACATGTTGGTCCCCGCCTTGCGTCCGGCCTTCGCCGGACATCCAGCGGGGATGACAAGGGTTCGAATTTCCCCTCACCGCAGCCAGCACTGGCCGGATCGCCCTTCAGCCGCTATGACCCCGGCCAAGAGTACGGGCGTGATGTCCGGCGGGTGATGCGGCGCGGTTGAAGTCCGGCCCTCACCACCCCTTTTTCCGGCCACTTCAACGCCCGTTGGACCCCGTCAATGCTGACGATTTCAAACCTCGATTATCGCATCGGCGAACGCTCGCTGTTCGAGAATGCCTCGGCACAGATCTTTTCCGGCTGGAAGGTCGGGCTGGTGGGGCGCAACGGGACCGGCAAGTCGACCCTGTTGAAGCTGATCCGCGAGGAGATCGACCAGCCCTCCTCCGACGCCTCGATCCGCCTCAATCGCGGTGCCCGCATGGGCTGGGTGGCGCAGGAGGTCGCACCGTCCGACGAGACCATCCTGGACGTGGTGCTGGCTACCGATGCCGAACGGCATGCCCTGATGCAGGAGTCGGAAACCGCGACCGATCCGGACCGCATCTCCGAGATCTTCATGCGCTTGGCCGATATCGACGCCTGGTCGGCGGAATCGCGGGCGGCGGAAGTCTTGATGGGTCTGGGCTTCACCGATGCCGACCTGTCGCGTCCGACACGCGAGTTCTCCGGCGGCTGGCGGATGCGGGCGGCGATTGCCGGCGTGCTGTTCTCACAGCCCGACCTTCTGCTGCTGGATGAGCCGACCAATTATCTCGACCTTGAAGGCGCCGCCTGGCTGGAGACCTATCTCAAGAAATACCCCCACACCGTGCTGATCGTCTCGCATGACCGGGAAATGCTGAACCGCTGCGTCACCCACACGCTGGCGCTGGAACACAAGCAGCTCTCCATCTCGCCGGGCGGTTATGATGACTGGCTGAAACTGCGCGCCGCCAAGACCGCGCTGCTGGAAAGCCAGCGCGCCAAGCAGGAAGCCGACCGCGCCCACCTGCAATCCTTCGTCGATCGTTTCGGGGCCAAGGCCTCCAAGGCGAGCCAGGCCCAGTCACGCGTGAAACGGCTGCAGAAGATGCAGGACATCTCCATCCCGATCGCCGAACGCACGACGCCGTTTTCATTCCCCACCTCGACCGACAAGCTGGCCGCCCCGCTGCTGCAATTGCGCGGCGCCTCGGTCGGCTACGGCAAGGACGCGGAAATTCTCAAAGGTGTCGAACTGCGGCTGGATCCCGATGACCGCATCGCCATTGTCGGGGCCAATGGCCAGGGCAAGACGACGCTGGTCAAATCCATCGCTCGCCGCCTGCCGCTGATGTCCGGCGAACGCACCGCGGCGCGCTCCCTGCGCATCGGCTATTTCTCGCAGGACCAGATGGATGAGCTGCGCCCCGGCGAAACCGTGCTCGACCATGTCCGCGACGCCCTGCCCGAGGGCACAATCCCGTCACGCTGCCGCGCCGTGGCGGCGGGGATGGGCTTTCCCTACGAGAAGGTCGAAACCAATATCGAGAAACTGTCCGGCGGCGAGAAGGTGCGCTTGCTGCTCGGCCTGATGGCGCTGGAAAAGCCGCACATCCTGATCCTCGACGAGCCGACCTCGCACCTTGATATCGACAGCCGCGAAGCCCTGATCTACGCCCTCAACGACTATAATGGCGCCGTCGTCCTGATCACCCACGACGTCTATCTCGCCGAAGGCACGGCCGACCAGCTCTGGCTGGTCAAGGATGGCCGCGCGACGCGCTATGATGGCGATCTCAATGACTACCGGAAGCTGATCCTGCAGGCCGACAAGGCCAAGGCGAAGGCCTGACCGACGGCCGCAAGCCCGCCAGTGGCCGGCATCAGTCGGGAAATTCGACGTAGCGCCAATAATGCCCGATCAGCTTGATCGCGGCCTCGAACTCGGCCCCGGCCCGGGCTTTGAGGATATAGGCGGCGACATGGTGATCAAACGCCGCAAGCCGGTCCCTGTCGGCGTTCGAGGTGGTCAACACCATGACCACGGCCCGGGTCAGCGCCGGATCGGCGCGCAGCTCGCCCAGGAACTCAATCCCGTTCATCACCGGCATGTTGAGATCGAGAAGCACGAGATAGGGAGGCCGGATGCCCGACGCCCCGTCCTCCCGCCGCAAAATCGCGAGCGCTTCCTCGCCATTGCGGGCCCGTACAACCGGATTGGCAACCCGGGCCTGTTGCAGGCCCCGCGAAACAGCCTCGGCGTCGATATCATCATCCTCGACCAACAGGATGGAAACTTCACGATTGAGATGCATCAGCTTCCCTCACCACAAGCGGACAGCGAACAATAAAACGGGACCCGCGCCCTGCGGATGGATCCGACTCGACATGGACATCGCCATCCAAACGCGCAACGGCCTTGGACACAATCGCCAATCCCATGCCGCTGCCCTCAACAACATCCTTGGCCTTGAGAGTCTGGAACATTTCGAACACCCGTTCCTGCTTCTCACGAGGTATGCCCGGCCCGTCATCAATCACGGCCAGTGTCCAGTCATCCACATCACAGGTCAAAACCACCTGCAAATGCCCGGCCTCCCGATCATGGTGCTTGACGGCATTGCGGACAAGATTGGCGACGATCACGAGAAGCAGATTTTTGTCGACCCTCGCCTCCAGCCGGTCGCCGCGGATATCGACCGTCCACGTCTCGGGAAGATCCTGCAGGGCAACGGCGCGCCGGACCTCCTCCAGCACGTCGACGCTCTGCAGCACCATCGCATTCCGCCCGACCCTGGAAAATTCAAGCAGGGCATCCAACAAGTCCTGCAAGCGACCGATCCGCGAATGGATCAGGCCAAGATAGCGCCGCGCCTCCTCTGACAGGTTCGCCGCCATGTCCTGTTCGAGCCAGTCGGCCAATTGCCGGATGCCACGCATCGGCGATTTCAGGTCGTGCGAGGCCAGATAGGCAAAGCTGTCGAGTTCGGAATTGGCTTGTTCGAGGTCCCGATTGGTCTGCGCGATCTGCCGGTTCTGCGCCAGCGAGCGAAGCAGGGCAGCCGAGGCCAGCAGGGCCAGTCCGCCGGAAATGAGACCGAGGACAAGCACCAGGTCAGCGATCACCTGTCGGGGCTGGAGCACGGCTGCGGCGTCCTGCCCGATGCCGACAAAGAAAGTCCCATCCAAGACTTGGACCTGGTCCCACATAATCATCTCGGTTGTGGTGTCGGCCAGCAGAAGCTCCGCCTCACCCAATACCGGCGAAACCGGCATGGCCGAGACCACCTCAGACAATACGAAAACGGCATTCATGACGCCGTCGAACTCACCATTGCGCACGTAAACCGGTGACATGGTGATGAAGCCCCTGCCGCCCTGCACGAAATCGAGAACGGGCGTTGCAACCGTGCGGCCGCTGTCGCGGGCACGCTCATAGACGGCGCGCCGGTCCGGAAAACTGAACAGATCAAGGCCGACCGCCTCCTCATTGCCGGCAAGGGGTTCCACCCAGGCCAGAATGCCATCGGTCCCGGCCCAGCTGACAGCCTGAATCATCCGATAGTCTGAGGCGTAGCGCAGCGCGTCGGCACGCCAATTCTCCTCTGACAGGCCGCCGACCCGCCCCCATCTCTGCGCCATGCGTTCCATCGCCAGGACCCGGTCGGCAATGCTGCCCGAAAGCTGGCGCGCGACATATCCCAGTTCCAGGTCGAGCTGGGCGCGTCGTGCATTCTGGGCATCTTCGCGAATGGCACCATGCGCGGACGCGAGCACAATCCCCAGTGCGAGGCCGAAACCGGCCAGCAGGCCCGCCACGGGCAAACGGCGCCGACGCAGAAGGGCCGCCAGCATCGACTCGCAGATCGGAACCGCCAGACAGGTTGCGGCGATTGTCGTCAGCACACCCATCCGCGTTTCCGGCACGAACCCGAAGACTTCCGCGGCGCCGATCAAATAGCCGATCACCGACGCCGCGATCGCGCCGATCGCCGCCGCACTGAACATGAAGGCGGCAATGGCCGCGCCTCGTATTGGTCGACCCGACAATCGGATCTGGGGCACGAAGACGGTCAGCCCCATCAACAGGATCGCCAATGCAGAATTGGGCGACATCCGGCCGGCAATGGCGCCGGGTTCGACAAATTGATGGGCGTGGAACAACTCATCCAGCGGCAGTCGGACACCGGTCGCGATTTCAAGCAGGTTAAGGGCGGCAATGCCTGCCCCCGCTCCTGCCAGCACGCCCGCTACGAGGCGATACCGCAGGCTCCCGGCAATCGCCCCGATGCCCACCAGCGCCAGCGCCAGGGCTGTGTTGAACTGCATCGGAGACAGGGTCGGCGACAACCGCACCACCGTTTCCAGACCCAGCTTCCAGCCGATCATGACGGTGACGCAGATCGCGATCGACACCAGCGCCAGCGCAATATGCCCGCGATGGGGTCCGGCCCGGGCGACGAGGGCAGCGAGGCGTGTGGGCGGGGTCTGCGCCATTCGGTCAGGCCTCCGGCAGGGTGAAAGTGAACAGGCTGCCGCCGGCAGATCGTGGCTCGCACCAGATCCGGCCGCCATGGGCATTGATGATCTTGCGGGAAATCGCCAGGCCCAGACCGTGACCGTCTGCCGATTCTTGGTGCGCGCGCTGCATGGGCTCGAAAATCCGGTCCTGGAGATCAGCCGGAACGCCCAGCCCGTTATCGGTAATTTCGACCGCCACGCCACCGGCCTCTTCGCGGGTCCGGATCGTTATCTCAAGAGGTGCGGACGAGCGGTATTTGACCGCGTTGAGGATGAGGTTGCGCACGACCCGCTCGACCTGCAGGCGATCCATGGGCGCCCGTCCGGCCGCGCTGACATGCACGGTCGCGTCGACCGCGTCCAACGCGGCCCGGGTTGATGCGACGGCATCGTCGACAACATCCTGCAGGGCGACGACCGGGGTCTCGCCGATCGCTTCACCGGCAATCGCGTAGTCCAGCATCGAGTCGATCAATTCCGCCATCTTGAAACCCTGTGTCCGGATCTTTGCCGCAAACTCCCGGGCCTGGGGCGAGACACCGTCGACGGCTTTCGCCAGCAGCGTGGCAAATCCGGTAATCCCGTTCAGCGGTGATTTGAGATCATGGGCCGCGTTGAACGCAAATTCACGCATCGCGACCTCCTTGGCCCGGGCCTCGCGGCGCAATCTCGCCCGCTCGGTCGCACTGACGAGCGCCCAGGCAAACCGCGAGTCGGTCATGTCCTCCTTGCCAAGATAGGCATCCGCGCCCTCGATGATGGCCGACGCGGCCAGCACCGGGTCTGCGCTCCCGGTGACCATGATCACCGGCACCAGCTCAAGCGATTTTTGCCGCCGCAGCGCGCGAATGGTGCTCAGCCCGTCCTCGTCCGGCATGGCAAAATCAACGAATGCAGCGTCAAAGGCCGGACCCCGGGCCACCTGGCGAAGCGCATCTTCGGCGGTCGCCGCGTGGCAACACACTGCACCCGGCTCCAGCTGACCCAGCTTGCGCTCGATCACCATCCGATCGAGATCGTCATCATCGATGATCAGGAAGCGTCTGGGCTCCGAGCCGGCGGGTTGTCTCTCCAACGCGAATGCTCCGGTTGCGGGGCCGATCACGCAGTCGAACCGACACAGCAAAAATGTCATGCGAATTGATAGTCCACCACAGAACGGTCCTGTCGCAAAACAATAAATCAGCCAATGCGCAGATTCGCCATGATAGGCGGCAAGCTGACCGGACACGGTTCCGAAACATCGGACGACACCTGGCACACTCATCCGAGGACCTGTGCCCCGCTCTCATGACCTGCCGATCACCCGTTCGCGCCTCACCCCCACATCTGCATGCCCGCCCTGCTGCCACACCATTGGCCTTTGCCGCCTATCCTGTGCTAAAGCCCCGCATATTCCGGCCAGTCGCCCTCTCGGCGTCCTTACCGGGACACTGATGGAACCCGGCCGCTGATGGGTGTGGCCGGCATTTTGGCACTGGAAAAGCACCATATGACTCTGAATCCGCGCATTGCGCCGGCCCTTGCTGCTGCGCTTGAAAAGAAGGGCTATGCCGCCCTCACCGAAGTCCAGTCCGCTGTGATCGCGGAAGATGCTGACGGGCGCGACCTGCTGGTCTCGGCCCAGACCGGCTCCGGCAAGACCGCCGCTTTCGGCATGGCGATGGCTCCGACGCTTTTGGGCGACGACACCAATTTCAACATGCCCGACCTGCCGATGGCGCTGGTGGTGGCCCCGACACGCGAACTGGCGCTGCAGGTCGAGCGTGAACTGTCCTGGCTCTATGGCGAGGCTGGCGGCCGCATCGCCTCCTGCGTCGGCGGCATGGATCCGCGCACCGAACGCCGGGCGCTGGAGCGCGGCTGTCACATCGTGGTCGGCACGCCGGGCCGCCTGCGCGACCATATCGAGCGTGGCGCGCTGGACATGTCGCAGCTGAAGGCCGTGGTTCTGGACGAAGCCGACGAGATGCTCGATTTCGGCTTCCGCGAGGACCTCGAATACATCCTCGACGCCGCGCCTGCGAGCCGTCGCACCCTCCTCTTCTCGGCCACCGTGCCACGCGCCATTGCCGACATCGCGCGCCGCTTCCAGAAGGACGCGCTGCGCATCTCGACAGTCTCCGAGCGCGGTCAGCACGCCGATATCGAATACCGCGCCCTGTCGGTGGCGCCGTCGGATCGCGAGAATGCGATCATCAATGTGCTGCGCTATTACGACGCCGAGCGCGCCATCATCTTCTGCGCCACGCGTGAGGCGGTGAACCGTCTGGCCGCCCGCTTCGGCAATCGTGGTTTTGCCGCCGTGGCCCTGTCCGGCGAGCTGACCCAGAAGGAACGCACCCACGCCCTGCAGGCCCTGCGCGATGGCCGTGCCCGTGTCTGTGTGGCCACCGATGTCGCCGCCCGCGGTATCGACCTGCCGGGTCTAGAACTGGTCATCCATGCCGACCTGCCGACCAATTCCGACGTGCTGCTGCACCGCTCAGGCCGCACCGGCCGCGCCGGCGCCAAGGGCGTCTGCGCGATCATCGTGCCGCACACCCGCCGCGGCCGCGCCAATCGCCTCCTGCGCGATGCCAAGCTGCAGGCCGAATGGGCCGAGGCGCCGAGCTCGGACGATGTCCGCGCCCGAGACCGCGAACGCCTGATGGCCGATCCGATCCTCACCGAGGAGGTCGACGAGGCGATGAAGGTCGACACCGACGCCCTGCTGGAAAAATTCACCGCCGAGCAACTGGCCGCCGCCTTCCTGCGCGCCCGTCTGGCGACCCTGCCTTCAGCCGAAGACTTGCTGTCCGGCCCGGCGGCGCAGAATGAGCGTCCCGAGCGCAAGCCGCGCGAGAACTTCAAGGCCAGCGTCTGGTTCCGCATGTCGGCCGGCCGCAAGGCCAAGGCCGAGCCGCGCTGGCTGCTGCCACTGATCTGCCGCCTCGGTCATGTCACCAAGCGCGAGATCGGCTCGATCCAGATTGGCGAGAGCGAGACCCGTTTCGAGATCGACGCCGAACATGCCGACCGCTTCGCCAAGGCCCTGGCTGAAAACGGCGGCGGCGAGAACAATATTCGTGTCACCCCGGATGACGGCTCGCAGATGGAGCGCGCCGGACCGAATGACGGGCCGACCGATGCCCGCACGCCGAAAATGCGTCACCGCGAAAAGTCCCGCCATCGTGAGACCGACAGCGACGGTTATCCGGTCAGCCGCAATCGCGATGACAGCGCGCCGCGCTCCTATGAGGACCGCAAGCCGCATGACCAGCGCGAGCGTGATGGCGAGACCTCCGGCGACAAGCCGCGCTACGAGAAAAAACCGTATGCGAAGAAGGCCTATTGGGACAAGAAACCCTATGGCGACAAAAAGCCGTACGAGAAGAAACCGTTCGGCGACAAGAAGCCCTACGGCAAGAAGGCTGATGGTGACCGCCCCTTCAAGGGCAAGCCGAAGCCGGATTTTGACCGCGCTGACACACCGGTCGGCGGTGACGACAAGCCTTGGGAAAAGAAGCCCCGGGCCGACAAGTCCGATTGGAAAAAGGACGACAAGCCCCGCCGTCCGCGGGCCGACAAGCCGGCTGCATCCCGCGATGACCGTCCGGCCGCCAAGGCTCGCCCCGCTGGCGACCTGACCAATCCCAATGCCCGCCCCGACAAGGGCGAGGACAGCTCCTGGGCCCGCAAGCGCAAACCGGCGCCGGGCGGTTTCAAGAAAAAGGCCGGCGGCTATGACAAGCCGGCCGGCAAGAAGCCCGGCTTCAAGAAGGACGGCGCCAAACCGTTTGAGAAGGGCGCAACGCTGAAGCGCAAGCCGAAAGGCTGATCCGGGCCGCTCGTCATCCCTGATGGACGCCCGGCGAAGGCCGGGCGAAAGTCAGGGCCCCATACGCCCAATGCTGCCAGCATTCGCAACAATGGGTCCCAGATCTCCGCCCGGCTCGAGGCCGGGCATATGTCCGGGATGACCCCGTTGTGGATTCTCCTGGGGCGGCGCCCCCGGCGCGCGCCCATCCCTATAGCGCTTGCCAAGAGTAAGCCGTATCCGGGTCTTCAGCTCAACGGTGAAACCGCGAAGCGGCGGCTGCGCCGCCCTTGACCTCAAGAACCCGATACGGCCCGCTGGCAGACACGTAATACATGGATTGATCCGCGCACTTTCCAAGATCGGTACCCAACCAAGGGCTTACCTCCTAGTGTGCGGATGGGTATTCGCCAATCAACCGCAGCGACCGGAAATAGCCGAACACGCGCCTGTTTATCTCCCACTCCTCCTGCGTATAAGTCAGGTATCCAGAAAATGCGACGAGCGCCAAGAGTGCCAAAAGCAAGGCAAGTGGCAACCATCCAGCCATCGTGACCGATTTGGCCACCATCATCGATGCCATATACGCGACGAAGTGCAGCGCGACCCCAACAAAGAGAATAGCGGACAGGAAAGCGATCGAGCGCGCCAAGTCCGATCGATGCTGTAGATTAACAAGTTCTTCGCGATAACCTTCTGAGAGAAACACAATGTTCTTGGCGTGATAGTAAAGGTTGGAGGCAATCCGTTCCAGCACCTGATCCATGTTTGATACGCCACTCTCGGCACCGCAGATCACCACTGCCTCTAAAAGCCGGCGCAAACAGACCGCCTGCTCGTCGCCAAGCGCTTCCGTTAAATCAAGGCGCACATAACTCCGAGCCATATCATCCCAGCCATGCGTGACCACCGACGCGCTGGAAAACGGAACTACCTCGCGACCAAACAAAGCCTTCGCGCGCAGCGACGCATCCGTGTCCAGATTCACGGTAACCATTAATTTATCGTGAGAAAACACGTAGTTAGAGAGATTCTCGAATCCCAAACCCACCGCGTATGAGGCCAGCAAGGCCGCCGCGATTCGGCTTCCCGCTACCTGGGGTATCCGATCGATGAGGGCAGACAAGCGGACGCCATAGATTCGGGCGGCCATCAGGCACACGAACCAGCCGAATGCCCCTACGGCGAGTGTCCCAATCAGAACGTCCAAGTCGAGTGACACACCCACCCCCTAGGCTGCTTGACTTGACACACATTACCCTAAGTTGAGTGATTGCGCAAAACTAAAAGAGAACGGGATCGGCGCGCGGCAAACCGAGTAGAACTTGGAAAGGGGCAGACGCGTTAAATCATCTACTGCCGCCTCAGCCCCTAAGCCACGTCCGCTTTCGCCACCGTCATGTCCTGGCTGGCTTCCTGGGCGCGCTGGATTTGCTGGCGGACGTCGAGGCCCGGCAGGGGTTCCACATCGGCCGTGTCCTCGGCGAGGATGGGCAGGGAGATGGTCACCGTGGTGCCCTCGCCCTTGCGGCTGGCGATATTCATCGAGCCGCCATGCAGTTCCGACAAGGCGCGCACCAGTGACAAGCCAAGACCGGTGCCGCGCTTGTCGATGTCACGGGCATTGGCCGCCTGCTGATAGGGCTGGCCGAGACGGCCGGCTTCGGCCGGGTCAATGCCGACACCGCTATCACCGACCGCCAGCACAAGCTGGCCGCCGGACGGGCGGGCCATGACCACGATCGCGCCGCCCTTGGGCGTGAATTTCACGGCATTGGACAACAGGTTCAGCAGGATCTGGCGCAGCGCCTTGCGGTCGCCATCGACCAGGACCGGGCCGTCATGGCGCTTGATCTTGAGATTGATGCCGGCCTCTTCTGCCTGCAGGCGCATCATCTTGGCCGACAGGTTGACCACTTCGCTGATATCGAAGGTCTCGCGCACCAGTTCATAGCGGTCGGCCTCGATCTTGGACATGTCGAGCACGTCGCCGATCAGCTCCATCAGGTGCTGGCCGCTTTCATGGATCAGGTCGGCATATTCGGCGTAGCGCGCCGGCAGCGGCCCGAACAGGCGCGCCTTCATGACGTCGGAGAAGCCGATAATGGCATTGAGCGGCGTGCGCAGCTCATGACTGACCGAGGCCAGGAATTGTGACTTGGCGCGGGCGTCTTCTTCGGCCGCTTCGCGATCGCGACGGGCCTGGCTGAGCGCGGCTTCCAGCGCCGGGCCGCTATCCTTGGCCAGCGCGATGACCGAACCGCCATGGATCGGATGCGACTGGACGCGGACATCTTCGCTGTACCCCCGAGTCCCCCGCACCACCAGCTGGCCGTCAATATCACGCAGGGCGGCACGGCGACCGGAGGCGGCCAATTGGGCGCGGTCATCCTCGTCAAAACCGAGATCGGCCAGCGGCAGGCCCTTGAGCTCGCGCGGCAGGCCGGGTGACAGGTCGCGCAGACCTTTCGACGCGGCCAGGATATGGCCGTCGGCATCGCAGGCAATGAGTGGTACCGGCGAGGCATCAAACGCCTTGGCGCGAACCCGGCCACGCTCGGCCTCGGCCCGGGCCTTGTCGGCATCATGCACGGCGCGCAGGGCGCCAAAGGCAAAACCGGTCGACAGGGTGAGCACGCAACCGAGCACGAAGGGCAGATGGAGTTCGACCGACATCGGGGCCGGCGCAACGAAACCCGTCAACTGCAGCCCGGCCACGACCAGCGCCGCCAGCCCCGACTGGGCCGCGGCTTTGACGACCCCATCACGCTCACCGCAGGCCGACGCGATCGCCGGTGCCAGCAGGAAGGCCAGCACGCCTATACCGGTCACGCCGCCGCCGGTCAGGGTGACGCCGACGGCGAAGCCGGTCCACACCAAGGCCAGCAGGAAACGCTCGAACGCGCGCTCCATGCGGGGTATCAGCAGGAAGGAGACAAGGGCAGGCGCGGCGATGCCGGCGACCAGCAGTGTTTTCTCCAGCGGTCCGCCGTCAAGGATTGGCCAGAGCCGCGGCAAGGCAGCCGCCAGCGTGCCAAGCCAGATCAGGCTGACAAGCGTTCCGCCTTGGCGTGCGAACCAGGCTGCTATGGCAGGCGTTTTCGGCTTCATGTCGAACCGGTGCGACTCGCTTTTATTGCTGAATGGAATCTTCGCCTTCGACGTTAACAAATACTGAATCTTAAACTTTGTTCGTTTACGCATCCCATGCGGTAAGCGTCGTGATAATTCATCACGCTACCCCCCTTGGATGCGGGTTCAAGGCAAGGCAGTATGAGCCGGGTTCAAAGGAGTATTGTGTAATGTTGACGTCTCTCCTCGCCATTGGCGCGCTGAGCATGAGCATGAGTCTGACACTCCAAGACGCCACACCGCCTGCCAGTGAACCGTCCGGCACGGCGCCATCTGCGTCGACCGTGCCGGAGACGCCGGCCGATGCGACCAGCGCTGCACCGGCCGCGCCCGTGCTGCAGCTTGGCCAGGTTGAACCGCGCAATCCGACACTGGTGGAACGCTCGGCCGGCGAATACGCCGCCTATCACGGTGTGATCGCAGACCTGCATTCGGCTCCCATCGCCTCGAGCCAGGATCTCGATACCGCCATGAACCGGCTGACCGCCTTTTATGGCGAGGAACGCCTGGTACGGGCCTGGATCGCCTATGCTGCCATCATTGCCGCCCGCCACCCGGAATATCTCGACGAGGTCCGCGAGCTGGCCGACTATTACGGTCCGGAAGCGGCCATGACCGGCCTGATGTACGACCCGACCTATGCCACCAGTTTCGCGTCGTCGGAGGATGCCCAGGCCTCGGTCGTCGACGCCATGGCCGCCGACAATGCCGAGATCCGCGAAGTCTCCGAACGCTATCGCGCCGCCGCCTACGACCTGCAGAGTGAACGCTGGGCCAATCGCAGCTATGGCGACCGGTCTGACCGTCTGGCCGAGCTGTCGGTGATGGGCAGCCAGCCGATCAACATGACGGACGAAGTCCTGATGACGCTGTCCGGCGGTTTCGACAATGGCCTGCCGGCCTCCGCCCTGTTTGAACACATGGATGCCGCGCCCCTGTCCGACCGCGCCTCGGTGGCGCCGCAGCTGACGCTGACCGTCGGTGAAGCCGTGCCCGACCCGGACCGCAGCCGGATCGGCCGCATTCTCTCGGTCGCGGCCCTGCAATCACTGAACAATGGCGACCCGGCCCGTACCGACCAGGTGGTTGACGCCCTGCTGGCCGATCCGGTGGTCGAACGCTGCCTCGCCTGGGTCCGTCTTGACCTGCAGCAATGCGTCGCCGCCGGGCATTTCATGTATGAAGACAGTTTCTGCATCGCCGAACATGCCCTGATGGACGTCAGCCGGTGTCTGGGAAGCAGCGCGAATTGAGTCAAATTTGAACGTTGGTTTTCGCTGAATCCCGCCAAATGTTAACGAAACGTGTCCCGATCAGAGACAAGATCGAATTTATCGACAATTTTACACAAAATTCGCGGATCGAATTCGCACACCGTTTTCGGTAAAGCCCGTAATCGCTCGCTATTACTGAGAATTCTCCCTAGCCTCTATCCTGCATTGAGATCGGTACACCCGGTTTCGGTCATGAGTGAGGTCGAACATGATGTTTTTACTGCGCGCCGCGTTTTGGCTGGCAGTCGTGAGTTTCTTCGTACCGCAGGATTTTGCGGGCGACGCGATCGACTTGCCGTTCAACACCGCCGAGACCCGCCTTGACGCAACCGCCAAGGTCTCGGATTGGTGCGCCGAAAACGAAGTGATCTGTGAAGCCGGTTCCGAAGCCGCCCGACTTGGCAGCTTCCTCGGTGAGATGGCCGTGTCGCGCATTGGTGACGCCATCGAGGACCATCAGGAACGCCAGACGGCCTCGTCGACGTCTCCGACGCCCCATGCGCCCACCCCGGCCCGGGCCAAATCCTGACCGTTTCCCCGTGATCACCGCGCCAACCGGCCCGAACTGACTGCAAACCGCACCTCCGGCTTGCCACGCCGCCCCGCCCGCACTACGTCGGCGCTGACATGACGGCACAAGATATCCAAACTGAAATCGACGACCTCGTGGACGAGTTCGACCTTCTGGACGACTGGGAGCAGCGCTACCGCTATCTCATCGACATGGGCAAGGCGTTGCCGGACATGCCCGGGGACGAACGCACCGAGGGCAATCGCGTCAAAGGTTGTGTCAGCCAGGTCTGGCTGGTCACCGAGACCGCCGGCAACACGCTCACCTTCCGGGCCGACAGCGACGCCCATATCGTCCGCGGCTTGGCCGCCCTGATGGTCCGCCTCTATTCCGGTCGCACAGGCGAAGAAATCCTGTCCGTCGATGCCCGCGACGTGCTGGCCAAAATCGGCCTCGCCGAACACCTCTCCCCGCAACGCTCGAATGGCCTGGCCTCGATGATCGGGCGGATACGGGGTGAAGCGGAAGCGCTTTAGGGGCTCGATGATTTTTCCTCCCCATCCCGTGGGGAGGTGCCACGCCCCGCGAGGGCGTGGCGGAGGGGTGACGCCGCAGGCGGCATGGACTTCCCCTCGCTTCGCTCAGCCCCATCGACCCGACGCTCCCGCGTCGGCCCACTTCCCCGCATTGCGGGGAAGAAAAGGCCAGAGCGCTCTTCTTGCTGCCGGCGCGCGATGTCCCGCGGGCGTACCAGGGAAGGTGAGATTTCCAACAGCCGAGCCGTCGCTCGCAAGCATCCATACATCACTTGTCGGCAAGCAGGCCGCATCTCGGCAAGGGATGAATGACGGGGTGAGCGCACGAGCGCCACACCTTAACCCCACACTCCATTTTTCCGGGACGCGCCCTGGCGCGATCCGGGACCTACGGGAAACTTATCGCTTGCCGGATCGTTTCGTGGGTCCCGGGTCTACGCCCGGGAAAAATCAAGTGGAGAGGCAACAGGGTGAAGCCTCCCTCAAACCAGCCGATAGATCTCTGCCAGCCGCGTCAGCGCCAGGCCAAGCACTGTGCGGCCCGACCGCGCCGCCCAGCCAAAACGGCGCTCCAGCGCGGCGGCACTGTCTTCATGGACGAGCGCGGCCTCGATGACGCGGGCAAAGGTGGGGCCGAGGGTGTCGAGAGCGTCCATGACCCTGTCCTTGGCGGCAAGCGCCGAGACGGCCGCGTCTTCCGGACCCTTGCGGCGGCCCTCGCTGCGGCGCTGGGCGGTGGGAGACCAGTTGCGGGTGACCGGGCTCATCAGGGTGGATTGGTGATAATCGCTGATGAAACGTTCGCCGGCCTGGCGCTGGTGCGGTTCGAGACCATCGAGCCAAGGGCCGAGCGGGCCTTCACGGCGATTGGCGCGGGCGGTCCTGAGTGAACCGTCCGGCGTGATCAGCGACCGGTCCTCCATCTCGCGATGACGTGCCGCCGGGTCCGGGTCCTCACCGCGCGTGCCGGCTTTCAGCGCCGCCTGGCCGTCCGCCGACAGGCCCAGACCATTCTCGCGACGCGCCAGCCAGCCACAGCGCATCGCCTCTTCGAAACGGCTGGCGGACAGGTATGTCGTCGGCCGACGTCGCCGGTCGCCTTTCGGCAACACCACCGCCCGCGCCTCGACCTCTCCCGGCGGCAGCATCCGGGCACCCGGACGGGCCAGGGCCCGCATCCAGCGCGGCGCGCTCATGTCAGTCGCTCCGGGCGCTCGAAGCGTTCCAGACCGGCCAGGCGTTGCAGGGCGCTCAAGCGCGGTGCCGTGCGCAAGGCCGCTTCCAGCGCGTCCATATAGTCGTCAAAGGCCCGGTCATCGCGCCGGTCCTCGATGCGATGGCAAGCATGGGCCGCCGTCGAGCGGTCACGCCCGAAAGCCAGCGCCACCCGGCTGATCGGCAATTCAAAGGCAACATGGGCGAGATACATGGCGGCCTGGCGGGCCAGCGCGGTCTCGCGTGATCGTCGTGTCGGTGCTTCCAGCTCGCGTTGCGAGATCCCGAAGGCGTAGGCGACGGCACTCTGGGCAAGGCGGGCCCGGGCGACATCCTCTTCCAATTTGCACATGATACGGCTCATCCGTGCACTCCCGTTCTGACGCGGCGCCCCGATGGCCGCGACCGACGTGATGCTAAGATGGCTACACCCAGGTGGGGATAATATTCCTATTTTTGTTGCAAAGAAAGAGGGCACAACCCTTGCGAGTTGCGCCCTCTTGTTTCATGCAAGCCTTTGAGACTTAAGGTGCGAGATAGGCAATCAGCAGGACGATCGCCAGCAGCGCGCTGGTCCAGATGGCGAGCAATCCACTGGGGATATCCCGGCTCAGGGCACCGATAGGACTGAATACCTCGAACAGTTTTCCACCTGTCCGGGTCCGGAATCCGGTGACCAGATTGCCCAGCGAGGCCCACAAACGGCCGAACATGGCGTGGCCCCAATTGACCGTGTCGGCCAGGAAGCGGCGGTAGAACCAGTCGGTGTCGATATTCACGCCCCGCTTCTCGTCCGGATACCATTTCATCCGGACCAGGAAGGCAAAGGCAAACATGGCCCCGAGCAAGAGCTGCATCTGCCCGACGATATGGTCGAATGTGTAGGGCTCATAATGCAGCGCCGCCTCCGGGAAGGGCACCAGCTCGTAGAGCACACCGTAATTCACCCCGAGATAGACGCAGATCAGGGCCGCGATCCCCATCGCCATCAGCATGTTGGCCGGAGCCTCGCGGACACGATGACCGCGATCATGGCTGAAGAAGGCAAAATACGGGATCTTGATGCCCGAATGCTCGAGCACACCGGCGGAGGCAAAGACGAGGACCAGCCACACCAACCAATGCCCGTCCTGGGCGACGGCCGCCAGGGTCAGCGCCTTGGCGACAAAGCCGGAGAAGAGCGGGAAGGCCGAGATCGACGCCGCCCCGATCAGGCAGAAGACGGTCGTCGCCGGCATCGACTTGAACAGCCCGCCCAGCTCGGACGCTTTCACCGTCCCGACCCGCATCAGAACCGCGCCCATGCTCATGAACAGGAGCGCCTTGTAGATGATGTGCACGAAGGCATGCGCCGCGGCGCCATTGATCGCCAGCTCGGTGCCGACACCGATGCCGACAACCATGAAGCCGAGCTGGTTGTTGAGCGAATAGGACAAGACCTTGCGCAGATCGTTTTCGACCACGGCGAAGAAGACCGGGAAGGCGGTCATGATCGCGCCGATCCAGATCAGCTGCTCGGTGCCGGCATAGCCCCGTGCCAGCGCGTAAACCGCCAGCTTGGTGGTGAAGGCCGAGAGCACGACGGCGCCGGTAATGGTGGCCTTGGGATAGGCGTCCTGCAGCCAGTTGTGCAGGAAGGGGAAGGCGCATTTGATGCCAAAGGCGATGAAGATCAGGAAACCGCCCAGCGTCTCGATCGACAGGGTCTCGTCAAAGGCCCAGCTACCGGTCTCGCTGGCCCGGATCACCGCACCGGTGAGCAGAAGCACGCCGGACAGGACATGGATCGCCAGATAGCGCAGGCCGGCCTTGTAGGCGGCCTGGTTGCGCGCGCCCCAGATCAGGAAGACCGAGGAGATCGCCGTCAGCTCCCAGAAGAAGAAGAGCGAGAGGAGGTCACCGGCGAAGACGGCACCGAGGCCAGCACCGGCATAGATCAGGCCGGACGCATCGGCGACGCGATCCTTCTCATGCAGGCCGTAGAGCCCGTTGATGAAGGCGGCGATGATGAAGATCAGGCCCCAGATCCGCGACAATCCATCGAAGCGGAAGGTTTCCAGCCTGAACCCGCCCAGCTCGATGATACCGCCCAGATGATCGCCGGACGGGGCATTGAACCACAGGCCCAGCGCCAGGATTGGCGCCAACAGGGCGAGGCCCTTGCGGACCTGGTAAAGCGGAAAAGCCGCGGCCAGCAGGCCGGCAATGATGACAGGCCAGGCCGGTGAGACGTCGTAGAAGGCTTCAATCATGACTGGCCCTCCTCATCTGTGTCATCGCCGTCCCAATAATCCTCGTCCCGGCCCAGCAGGCCGCGAATGGCGAACCAGCCGACCATGACCGCCAGCACGAAGGCACCAAACCCCCACATGGCGTAAAAGCCGTAGAACTCGGCCAGGTGGACGTATTCATGGCGGTGATGGAAAAAGTCGACGGCCACGAAACCAAGCGTCGCGACCAGGAAAATCCAGATCATCGAGGATTTCAGCCACGCCGCGTCGAGCCACAGGAAGGGCCGTGCGACCGGGTGGATCAATTCATCATGTTTGCCGTTTTGATCGCTCACAGTGCGGCCTCCGCAGCAAGGTTCGACGACAGGAAGACCGGCGCCAGATAGTCACGCAGCGGTCCGATCAGGAAGAAGAGCACGATCACCCCGGCGGCCGTGATGACCGGCGGCAGGATGACCAGCATGGGCGGCTGTTTCTTCAGCTTGGCCTCGGCCGGCGGCGAGAAGAAACCGCGCGCCGACAAGGGCAGCAGGTAAGCGACATTGAGGATGGAGGAGGCAATCAGCGCCACCATCAGCCAGCCATGTCCGCTATCCCAGGCGCCCTGCAGCAGGAAGAATTTCGGCCAGGAGCCGCCCAGCGGCGGCAGGCCGATGATCGACAGCGCACCGACCGTATAGGCGATGAACAGCCAGGGCATGTAGCGACCCAGCCCGTCCATCTGCGAAATCTCGGTCTTGCCGGTGGCGGTATAGATCGCGCCGGCACTCATGAAGAGCGTGATCTTGCCCCAGGCGTGCATGACAATCTGCAGCGCCCCGCCGAGCATGGCCAGCGGCGAACCGAGCATCACACCCAGCGTCACATAGGACAGCTGCGACACGGTCGAGAAGGCGAGCCGGGCTTTCAGATCATCCTTGGTCATGGCGACCACGGAGGCCAGCACGATCGAGATACCGGCAATCCAGGCCAGCGCGTCGGCGGCGGGAGTGATGGCGATCAGCCCCGGTCCGAAGATATAGGTGCCCACTTTCAGCATCGCGAAGACACCGGCCTTCACCACGGCCACGGCGTGCAACAGGGCCGAGACCGGGGTCGGTGCAACCATGGCATTGGGCAGCCAGGGATGGACCGGCATCAGCGCCGCCTTGCCGATACCAAAGGCGAACAGGACCAGCAGCACACTGGAGATCGCCGGCGTGATCTCGTTGATGGCCAGCAGGCCACCGGCCACGAAGTCGGTCGATCCGGCGAGGAAATGCGTGGCGATCACGGCCGGCAGAAGCAGGCCGATCGAGGTGCCCAGCAGGATGGAGAGATAGATCGCCCCGCCGCGCTTGGCCTTGGCATCACCCTTGTGCGTGACCAGCGGATAGGTCGACAGGGTGAGCACCTCGTAAAAGAGGAACATGGTCAGCAAATTGCCCGACAGGGCCACGCCCATGGCACCGGCAATGGCGATACAGAAACAGACATAGAAACGGGTCTGGTTCTTCTCGTTATTGCCGCGCATGTATCCGATCGAATACAGCGAATTGACGATCCACAGGCCCGAGGCAACGGCCGCAAAGATGGCGCCCAGCGGCTCCAGCTTGAAGACCAGGTGCAGGCCCGGCGCCAGCGTCGCCAGGTTCAGCGTCGGATGGCCCTGGGCCACCTCCACCAGATAGGCAACATTGAAGGCCAGCAGCACGGCAGCGATCAGGGTCGCCGCTTCGCGCAAATTCGGGCGCGAGCCCAGCAGCGCGACAAAAACGCCGCCAATTGCCGGGATGGCAAGGGCGAGTGCGAGGGAGAGTTCAGGCGTCCACATCAGATCAATTCCCCCCCATCACGGCATCCGCCGCCGCACGGGCCAGCCAGACCAGCGGGTCGGCGTGGAAGAAGAAGTAGATATTGGCCAGGGCCAGCACCGACATCGGCACCAGCACCATCCACGGCGCCAGGCGGCGCTGGCTCAGCTCGCCATGATGGCTGGGCGGAGCGTCCATCCAGATCGCCGACAGGAGCCGGGCGACATAGGCAAGCGCCAGCAGCGAGGACAGCATCAGCGCCGCCACCGCCCACCACCAGCCGCGCTCCAGCGCAGCCGTGACGAGATACCATTTCGAGGTGAAGCCGACGGTCAGCGGCACGCCGACCAGCGACAGGCCGGCAATGGTGAAGGCCATGGCGGACGCCGGCATGGTCTTGCTCATCCCGGCCAGATCCTTGATCCGGCGAACGCCGAAATTGAGCGCAAACGCCCCCAGCGCCATGAACAGGGCGCCTTTCATCAGGGCGTGGTTCATCAGGTGAAGAATACCGGCCGACAGGCCCGCCGCCGTCCCCATGCCCAGACCCAGCATCATGTAGCCGACCTGGGCGACCGAGGAATAGGCCAGCAAACGCCGTGCGTCGGTCTGGAAGACGGCCTGCAGGGAGGCGACCACCATGGCGATGGTGCCGACGACCGCAAACAGCCAGGTGAAGGACATCGACACGAAGCTGACATCGGGGTGGAAGACCGAGAACAGGAAGCGGATCAGCGCATAAAACGCCACCTTGGTCGCCGTCGAGGCGAGGAAGGCGGTGACGAAATTCGGCGCGAAGGCATAGGCATTCGGCAACCAGACATGCAGCGGGAACATCGCCGCCTTGAGGCCCAGCCCGACCACGATGAAGGCAAAAGCGGCCTGGGTGACCCGGTTATGGCCGGTCTCTTCCAGGATCGCCGCCATGTCGGCCATGTTGAGCGTGCCGGTGGCCATGTAGAGGAAGCCGACGCCGATCACGAAGAAGGTCGCCCCGATCGTGCCGAGGACGAGATAATTGTAGCTCGCCGTCAGCGCCCGCCGATCCTTGCCCGCCCCCATCGCAATGATGGTGTAGGTGGCGATCGAGGAGATTTCGAGGAAGACGAAAACGTTGAAGGCATCGCCGGTGATGGTCACGCCCAACAGGCCGGCAAAGCACACCAGGAAGGCGGAATAGAACAGCGCCTGCTTGTTCTCGGCGATCTCGTCGCCCACGCTCGGCAGGGCGTAGATCACGCACAAAAGCCCGACAATGCCGACCACAAGCAGGAGCGGAATGTTGAGCATGTCGACGCGGTATTCGATACCGATCGGCGGCGCCCAACCGCCCAGATGATAGGAAATCACGCCGCTTTCGACGACCTGACCGAGCAGGTTGAGGGCGAAGAGGGCAACGATGGCGGCGGTGATCAGCGTCACCAGCCAGCCCAGTCGCCCGTTTGGCATCAGCGCTGCGACAGCCGCCATGATCAGCGGGATGACGACAATCAGCGCAGGCGCGTGCACGGCGAGGCCCGCCGGCAGGAAGTCAGCCAGAAACTGCATTATTCGGCGCTCCCGGATTCAAGCGAATAGTCGGCGGCGTTCAGCGCATCATCCTCGATGGTCCCGTAGGCCTCGCGGATACGCACGACCAGTGCCAGGCCCACCGCCAGCGTCGCCACACCGACCACGATCGCGGTCAGGATCAGCACGTGCGGCAGCGGGTTCGAGTAAAGGACTTCTGCGGCCTGATGGGCCGCGTCAACGGCATGATCGGCCGCCTCGGCGGCGTGGTCGGTGGCGGCCGCCGCATGATCAGCGGTTTCGGCGCCATGCGACGCCGCAGCCTCGGCACCATGACCGGCATCTTCGCCGTGATGCCCGTCATCGACGATGATCGGCGGCCCGCCGCCAAACACCTTGCCGATGGTGATGTAGAGCAGGAAGACCGAGGTCTGAAACAGCGACAGGCCGACCAGGCGCTTGACCAGATTGCCGGTGGCGATGACCACATAAAGCCCGATCATCATCAGGATGATAATGGGGATATAGTTGAAACGTTCGGCGAGGATTTCCAGCATCGCTACCACTCCTCGTCCGGGATATCCGGCACCCGGCCGGCAAAGGCATAGAAGATCGCCAGCATGACCGACGACACCGTGGTCAGAACGCCGAGCTCAACCAGAAGAATACCGTAATGCTGGCCGGTATGGTGGCCCTGGTCGGGGTGCAGCGCGTCATAATCAAGAAAGTTCAGCGGCTCGCCGGCCCCGTTCATGAGCAGGGTCGCAATCCCGACACCGGCATAGATCAGCACACCGGCAGCGGCGCCGTAACGCACGACGGTCGGCGGCACCGCGCGGCGGGCCTCGTCCATGCCGAAAATCAGCGCGTAGAGGATGACGGCGACGGCGATGATGACACCGGCCTGGAAGCCGCCACCGGGACCGAAATCACCATGAAACTGAACATACAGCCCGAACACCACGATGAGCGGGATCAGGAGTTTGGAAATGACCCGAAGGATCAGGTGCGGTGACATATCAATCCTCCTCCTCATCCTTGCGACGCGCGCCGGAGCCAAAGCCCAGCAGCAACATCACGCCCAAAGCCGCAGTGAAGACGACGACCGTCTCGCCGAACGTGTCATAGCCGCGATAGCTGGCCAGCACGGCGGTGACCACATTGGGGATTTGAATGTCCTGCGGCGTGCGCTCCATGAAGTCACGGCCGAGATAGGCGTTGGCCGGGCTCTCGGCATCGCCATAGACCGGCATGTCCGGGATGGCGAAGAACAGCGCCGCACCGGCAGCGGCGACCACCGCAAAGGCGGCCCAGTGACGCCCCGCCCCGGCCGGCTCGCTCTCGCGGGCGGTCAGCAGCATCGCGCCCAGCATCAGCACGGTCGAGATACCGGCACCGACCGCGGCTTCGGTGAAGGCGACGTCGACCGCATCCAGCGACACGAACCAGGCGGCGCACAGCAGCGAGTAGACGCCCGTCAGCATCACCACGGCGAACAGGTTGCGCAGGCGGACGATCGCAAAACCGACCGCCAGCAACATGGCGATCAGCAAATAATCCAGATACTGGGTCAGATCGGCATGGTTCATTTCGGACCCTCCGACGTGGCGGTATCAGCCGGATGTTTCGGCTTGAAATGCGACAGGTCCGGCTTCTGTCCGGCCCGGTGCGCGGCATTGGCGATCGCGTGGGTTGCGGTCGGGCTGGTCAGGAAGAGCAGAAGACCGACCAGGGCCAGCTTGGCGGCAGTCTGCCAGTCACCGGCCTGGGCGATCAGGCCGAGAATGATCAGCTCGGCGCCCAGCGTGTCGGTCACGCCGGCCGCATGCATGCGGGTGTAGAAATCAGGCAGACGCATCACGCCCGTCGCACCGGCGATCACGAAGACCAGGCCGACGGCCAGGGCTCCGATCGAAAAGACGTCGCGGGCATGCTGGAAGATCTCGGCGGCGCTCATTTCTCGTAATCCCCGTCCAGGGCCCGGCGCAGCGACATTTGCGCCAGGGCGATTTCCAGCGAGCGATAGCGGAAGAATTTCAGGATCGCGATGGTCGCGACGAAATTGATCAGCGCGTAGAGCAGCGCGATATCGATGGCATCCTGGCGCCCGACCAGCGCCGAAAAGACCAGCAGGAAGAGCACCGTCTTGGTGCCGAAGGAATTGGCCGCCAGCACGCGATCATAAAGCGTCGGACCGGCAAACAGTCGGGCCAGCATGATGGCCATCGCCACGGCCATCCCGATGGCGACAAGGAACGTCAGGAAGGTCATCAGTTCGCCTCTCCCGTTGCCATACCCGTCTTGCGGCCGTCGGAAGCGACGTCCGCGCGGGCGCCCATTTCCGCGAATCCGGCCGGGTCGGTGAAGGAATTGTCCAGCGCGTGGACCAGGAAACCATCATCCTCGACATCCACCGTCACCGTGCCCGGCGTCAGCGTGATCGAGTTGGCGAACACGCTGCGACCCAGATCGGAGCGTTGCTCTGCCGACACCCGGATCAGGCGCGGTTCGACTTCGATTTCCGGCTTCATCACCAGACGCAGTACCGCCAGGTTGGCCTTGACGATCTCGCCGCCCAGCCAGCCCCAATAGGTGAACAGCGCCAATGCCGGACCGATCGGAACGGTCTCGCGATCAACAATGCGCATACGGTAGGTCAAGGCGACCGTGCCGATGATGCTGAGCAAGCCCAATCCCATCACGATGGGATAATCCCCGGACAGGGTGAACGGGCCGGACAAGGTGAGCCAGAGCGCCACCAGAATGGCGGTCAGGCTGATGCCATAGAACATGGAAACTCCCCGCGCGATAACGCTGCTTCCCCGGTAATTAGCTTCTCAGACGAGTCTTGACCAGACGAAGCGGCCGGGAAGATGCAGACGCACTTGCAGTAGGGATATTCGGGTTGGTGGCGCGTACCGACCGCGACTGGCGTCACTGGCGCGACCCCGAATGGCAAGACCACCACGACACCATCCAAATGTCGGCTCCTGTGGACCAAAGCCTCCGTCCAGCCGCCGCACTGGACGCCACGGCTCAATCGCCCCAGAGTCAGACCCACGCAGACACAAAGGCCCCGATGCCTCGCCTTGCCATCATCATCAATCCGCGCGGCGGCACGCTGGCCCGTGAGGGCGCGCCGCTGCTGGACGCGCTCAAGGCGCATGACAGCGTGCAGCAGGTGGAAACACTGGAGGGCGACGCGGCAAAGGCCCTGTCCGCCATCAAGCTCGACCGTGTCGACGCGCTCGCCATCGCCGGTGGGGACGGGACGATTCGCGCTGTCACGGCGGCGGCGATGGAGGCGCGCTGCCCGCTCCCCCTTCTCCCACTGCCGCTGGGCACCGCCAATCTCCTGCCGCGAGCGCTCTACGGCGATCGCGATGCGCTGAGCCTGCTTGATGAGGCCGACGGGTTTGAGCGGCATGACCTCACCGCCGGCGCGCTGGACGGCCATCTCTTCCTGATCGCCGCCGCGATCGGTTTCCCGACCGCCCTCGCCCGGGCCCGCGAAAGCCTGCGTGATGAAGACAGGCGCCACAAGCTGGCCGGCGCCATGCGCAATGCCATCGCTTCGCTGGGACAGGCTTTCCGGCCGCGTCTGACCTGCCGCTTTGACGATCGCCCGGCGAAAGGTCGCGCCTCCGGCCTCTATGTCACCCTCGCCACCGATCCGCTGCACGAGACCATCGCGCCGGATCCGGAAACGGCCGACCAGCAGGGTGAAGCCACGAGTTTCGCGGCGGTGTTGACCCGCTGGCGGCATATCGGCGACATGGCCGCTGCGCCCGTCGACACGCTGACCCGGACCGAAAATCCTGATGCCCGGACCCGACCGATCGCATTCAATGTCGCGGAGATACGCTCGCGCAAACCGCTTGCCGCCATGATTGACGGCGAACCGTTGACGCTCGGGCGCCACGCCCGCATCGCCCGCCTTCCCGACCCCGTTACCGTGCTGAAGCCGTCCGAATGACCCGTATCATCCATATCGCCGATCTGCATTTTGGCGCCGAGGACGCGGAACTGGTGGCCGGTTTCGAGGCGGCCTGCGCGGCGCTTGAGCCCGATCTGATCGTCGCGGCCGGCGACTTCACCCAGGCGGCGCGCTGGCGTGAACTGAATGCGGCAGCGGCAATGTTTGAACGCATTGGCAAACCGGTCGTGGGCCGGCCGGGCAATCATGACGTCCCGGTCTACGCCCCGGTCGAACGGGCCTTGCGGCCCTGGCGGCGCTTTGAGCGTGCCCTGGGTCACCAGATCAAACCTGCCTGGCGGAACGAAGCCCTGCAGGCCGAGACGCTGCACACCGCCCGCCGCGCACAATGGCGCCCCGACTGGTCTCTGGGCCGCGCCGCCGACCGAGATATCGCCCAAGCGCTCGATGGTTTCGCCCAAGCCGGCGACCGGGTCCGTGTCCTGGCCTGTCACCACCCGCTGATCGCGCCGCGTCCCGACGATCCACGCGCGGCCACCCGCAACGGACTTGCCGCCGCCCGGCGCCTGTCAGCCGCCTGCGATCTGGTCCTGACCGGTCATCTGCACGAAACCTTCGTCCTGCCCGCGCCCGATCCGGATCAGACCTGCTGGTTCATCGGCACCGGCACCACCTTCTCGCGCCGGACAAGACAGGAGACGGCCAGCTTCAACCTGATCGATATCAATGCGGACGGGATCCGGATGACCCGGCAGGAAAGTGCGCCGGACGGCAGCTTTGCGGCCGGGCAGGTCTGGGAGCTGGAGCGGCGGCAGAGCTAGGCGATAGTCACAAGGTCCTCGCCCTTGATGGGCGAGGTGGATTGTCGCGCCAGCGACAAGACGGTGTGGGTGATAGGCGGTCGGTGACAGAACACGCTCGCGCTTCACCCCTTCCGACCGGAGGCTCCGCCTCGGCCCACCTTCCCCATCAAGGGGAAGGCCCCAAAGAAGCCCCCTATTTCCCGCCCTTGTCTTCCATGGACAGGTTCCAGTAGCGCAGCACCGTCTGGGCTTTTTCAACAGAGAGACTGTCATAGACCTTGCGGGCCTGGGCCACCGGTTCGCTGGTCAAGGAACGGCCGAGGCCGCGCCAGAAATGCTCAAAGCTGGCCCATTTCATGCCCGTCGCCTTGCACAGGATGGCGGCCGGTTCGCCGGCCATGTCGTCGACCATTTGCAACACCAGACGGCGGTCGACATTGGCGAGGGTCGAAATTTCGGTGATGATTTCCGGCAGCGCCCCGTCCATCGACATCGCTTCCATCGTGCCTTCCAGCGAGCCATAGGGGCTCAGCTCGGCGGCGTCGCGATTGCGTTGACGGCGATCAATATAGCGCAGGATCCGGCTCACCATCGGATCGGACCAACCCTCCTCGGCAGCCATCGGGAAGATGTCTTCGGAGGCGTCGATGAGAATGGTGCGATCAACGGCGAAGCGCTCGAGGATCTGGTAGCGGTCGACATGTTCGCAGGTCCAGAACAGGCGGAAGGCCTGGGTCGGACGCAATTCCTCGCGGCGGATCAGCAAATGCGCGAAATTGCTCTCATCCGCCGCCATGCCGACCAGATGGTCAACCGTGGGCATGGCGAGGACGGCCGTCTTGTTGCGCAGGATGCGTTCAATCACCGGTGTTTCGCTACCGGCGGCCAGGGCCGCCGAGACGGTCGCCGACAGGTTCTCGCGCTTGGCCAGGGCCAGGCGGTGCTGCAGCTTGCCGACCCGGGCGACCTCCATCATGTCGAAATCGGACAGGGCGAGGCAATCTTCCAGGATCGGCGCGGCGACCTCGTATTCGTCACAGGCGAGCGTGCGCAACAGGCGGTGCGGCGCATCGCTCAAACCGGACAGGCGCTTGGCGCAGCGCTTGCGCAGATCGACATCGCTGGCGCGGATCACATCAAACAGGAGATCGCCCACGATCCAGCGCTCGCGCGGCGTGATCCGGCTCGACGGCAGACCGACAATGTCGGCGAGGCGCTTGGCCAGGATCGCACGCGTGCGAGATGCAACGGGCTCGTTGAGCTCAAAGGGTTCGGCATTCGCCATGGGGGTGCCTGTCAGATCCAGTCTGCCGGACAGGATGACGCCTGCGCGTTAATGAATGGTAGGGATGCACGGCGCAATCGCGCCGTCGCGGTCACCCCTTGCCGACAAGCGGCAACTTGTCCCGGTCCATCCAGGTCACCACCGCCGCGACAGCCGCAAAGACAATCGCCATGCCAAACAACATGGGCGAGCGCTCATAGCCGCCATCTGCCGTGAAGGCGACCGGGGCATTGATGCCGAGCCAGGGCGAGAGGTGGAAGACGATCGCACCGCCGATCACAGCCAGCGACAGGGCCGCGCCGAAACCCTCGAAGCGTTTGAGGAAAACCCCGGCCAACAGGAGCGCGGCGGCAAGAATCTCCAACACACCGGTCAGCACCCGAACCTGTGGCTCAAAGAAGGCCAGGCCCGACTGCTCCGCGATGTACTGGAAAACGGGATTGGCATCACCGAATTTCTGCAACCCCATGAAGATCAGGAAGGCCGCGAGAAGGAGGCCGAGGCCGGGTTTGATGAATTTCATTATTCGCCCCATTTGGCTCTGTTTCGGACCAGTCCGATTTGCTTAAGGCCAACATGTTGCTAGACAAGGCGCAATACAAATCACGCCGGATCACAGAAACGGCGATCCCCAGTCCGCACGAGACCCGATCACCCCTTGCCCGTTTTTCGTCCCCTCGCCGGCAATCGCAAACTGCGCATGCCGCCCTTCGGCGCCTATCTGGTCCTCGTGGCCGGCTGGTTTTTCGGATTCGGCCTGCAGACCACCCTGTTTCCCGGTGTCATCACCTTCACCCTGCAGGAAAGCCCGGAACGGCTCGGACTGGCGCAGGCCGCGCTGACGGCACCGATGATGCTGCTGCTGCCCTTTGCCGGCGTGCTAGCCGAGCGCAAGGACCGGCGCGGCATTGTCTTCTACTTCTACATCTTCGCCGGCCTGTCGGCGGGCGCGCTGGGCCTGATGCTGCTGACCGGCCATCTGACCTATTGGGTGATGGTGTGTTTCGCCCTGCTGATCGGGGTCGCCGGCGGCTTTGTCATGCCGGCCCGCGACAGCGCCATCAATCCGGTGGTCCGCATCTCGGCCCGCACCCGCCATGGCGGGATCGAACTGCAACGGGCGGTCGTGATGGCCTCGGCGGTCCAGTTCGGGGCCCAGATCGCCGGCATGGCGGTCGGCTATTTCGCCGCCTACACCGGCCCCGGCGCGCTCTTCCTGATGCAGGCCGCCGGCCTGTGCATTGGTGGCGTTTCCGCCGCCTTCCTGCCGCGCTTGGGCTCCAAGCGTGACAAGTCCACCGCCCACCCGATGGAAGACCTGGCCGACGGGGTGAAGGCCGTTTTCACCTCTCCGGTGCTGATGCCGATGACGCTGATCATGATCGCGCTCGGCGTTCTGGTCGTGGGCGGCTCCTTCCTGGTGCTGATCCCGCTGATCATCCGCGAGAGCTATGGCGGCGGATTTCCGGAGATTGCCAGCCTGATGGTCGCCTTCTGGGTCGGCGCCCTGGTCGCCAATGTGGCGCTGGTGAAATTCGGCCAGATCGAGCGGCCCGGACGGGCGCTGATCCTGGCCCAGGCGGTGACCGTGATGGCGACCGGGGCCTTCTATTTCCACCTGCCCTTCTGGTCGCTCTATTTGCTGGTGTTCGGCTGGGGGCTGGGTGCCGGTGTGGCCATCTCGCTGTCGCGTTCAGTGGTCCAGGAACAGGCCCCGCCGGACAAGCTGGCCCGTGTCATGTCGGTCTACCAGCTCGGCCTGTTCGGCGGCATGCCGGCCGGTGCCGTGTTGATGGGCGTCGTGGTCGGCCAGCTCGGTCCGAACCTGTCAGCCCTGATCCCGATGGTCGGGCTGGGTGCGGTGCTGTTGGTCATCTGCCTGACCACGCCCATATTGTCGGTGAAGCGCGGCGAGGCCCATGGCCTGCCGGCGCCCGATACCGCTGCCACGCCCCCTGCCACGCCGGAGTAAACCATGCCACGACTGAGTGCTGCCGAGATCGAGGCCCTCAAGGCCAAGCTCGATGCCGACACCCATGCCATCGCCTTCCAGGAAGGCACCGAACGCGCCTTCACCCACCCGTTCAACGCCGAAAAGCGCGACGGAAGCTATCACTGCAAGGTCTGCGACATCCCGCTCTTCGCCTCGGACCACAAATATGACAGCGGCTCGGGCTGGCCATCCTTCTGGCAGCCCGTCGAGGGCGACAATGTCGAGACCAAGACCGATTTCAAACTGCGCCTGCCGCGGACCGAAATCCATTGCGCCAATTGCGGCGCCCATCTCGGCCATGTCTTTCCCGACGGGCCACAGCCGACCGGCCAGCGTTATTGCACCAATGGCGGCGTGCTGGACTTTAAGCCCGGCGATGGCGAGAAGTAGGCCACACACTTGAGGGGAAACAGATGCGTTATTTGCCGCTTGCCAGGCGGATGGGCGTGGGACTTGCCGGTCTCGCACTCGTCGCCTGCAGCCAGGAGACTGACATGACGTCCGACAATCCGGCCGCGACCACCGCCGCCGTCAACACCCATGGCGCCCTGATCACCCGCGCCCAGGGCCTTGAGGCGCCGCGCGCCGAACAACGCCCGGTCACCATCGAACAGGTCGGCTTTACCCGCGTCGACGAGTATCAGTGGATCAAGGATGACAACTGGCAGCAGGTGATGCGCGAGCCGGAGGTGCTGGACAGCGATGTCCGCGAACTCCTCGACGCGGAAAACGCCTATCTCGACAATGTCATGGCACCGACCGAGGCGCTGCAGGAGCGGATTTTCCAGGAGATCCGTGGCCGCATCAAGGAAGATGACAGCTCGGTGCCCGAGCGCGATGGCGACTTTGCCTACTACACGCGCTACCGCGAAGGTGGCCAGTATCCGGTCTTCGCCCGCCGTCCGGTCAATCCGGAAACCGGCGAGCCGATGGGTGAGGAAGAAGTCCTGGTCGATGGCGATGCCGAAGCGGCCGATTTCGACTATCTCGACTTTTCCGACATGGAACACTCGCCCGACCATCGCTATGTCGCCTTCGGCGTCGATGTGCGCGGTTCGGAGTATTACGAGATCCGGGTCAAGGATGTCGCCACCGGCGCCATCGTCGCGACCCTGACGGATGAAAGCTCGGGCGATTTCACCTGGGCCAATGACAGCGCCACCCTGTATTGGGTCTGGCGCGACGATAATGGCCGCTCCAAGCGCGTCTATCGCCAGCCCGCCAATGGCGGCCCGTCGGAACTGGTCTATGAAGAACCCGATGACGGCTTCTTCGTCTCGGTCGGCCTGAGCGACAACAACAACCACATCATCATCAATGCCGGCGGTCACACCTCCAACGAGATGCGGCTGATCGACGCCAATGATCCGGCCGCCGAGCCGGTCCTGATCGCGGCACGCGAGGACGATGTCGAATACTATCTCACCGAAGCCAGTGACCGCTTCTATTTCCGCACCAATATCGACGGCGCGGTCGACTACAAGATCATGTCGGCCCCGCTCGACAATCCCGGCCGCGAAAACTGGGAAGACTTTGTCCCGCACCGCCCCGGCACGCTGATCAATGGCGTCATCGGCTTTGCCGACTGGCAGGTTCGCGTCGAGCGTGAGAACGCCCTGCCGCGTATCGTCGTCCACGAATACGCCACCGGTGAAGAATACAATATCGACTTCGACGAGGAGGCTTATTCGCTGGGCGCCTCAGCCGGATACGAGTTCGCCACCGACATTCTGCGTTTCTCCTATGAGAGCCCGTCAACGCCGGAAGAGACCTATGATTTCAACCTGCGCAGCCAGGAGCGCACGCTGCTGAAACGCCAGGAAGTCCCCTCGGGTCACAATCCGGAAGACTATGTCGTCCGTCGCATCATGGCGCCGGGTCATGACGGGGCCCAGATCCCGGTCACCATCCTTTACCACCGCGACACGCCGATCGACGGCAGCGCGCCGCTGATGCTCTATGGCTACGGCTCCTACGGCATCACCATTCCGGCCGCTTTCCGCGTCACGCCGCTATCGCTGGTGGATCGCGGCATGGTCTATGCCACCGCCCATATCCGTGGCGGCATGGCGAATGGCTATCAATGGTATCTGGACGGCAAGCTCGAGCAGAAGATCAATACCTTCCGCGACTTTGTCTCGGCCGGTGAAGCTCTGTCCGAGCTGGGCTATACCAGCCGCGGCAATATCGTCGCCTATGGCGGCTCGGCCGGTGGCCTCTTGGTCGGTGCGGCGATCAACCTGCAGCCCGACCTGTTTGCCGGTGCCATTGCCGCGGTTCCCTTCGTCGACGTGATCAACACCATGTCGGATCCGGAATTGCCGCTGACGCCGCCGGAATGGCCGGAATGGGGCAATCCGATCGAAAGCGCCGAGGATTATCAGACGATGATCGAATACTCGCCCTACGACCAGATCCAGGAAATGGCCTATCCCCATGTCCTGGCCACGGGCGGGCTGACCGATCCGCGCGTCACCTATTGGGAACCGACCAAATTCGTCGCCCGGCTGCGCGACCGCCGCACCGATGACGGCCTGACCCTGCTGAAGATGAATATGGGGGCCGGCCATGGCGGCGCCTCCGGCCGCTTCGACAGCCTGCGCGAAACCGCCCTCAACTGGGCGTTTGCGCTGATGGTCGTCGGCCTCGCCGATGATGAAGTGGACGCGATCGCGGCGGAGTAGCGGCGCGTGTGAGTGAATGAGCAAGGCCCGGATCAATCGATCCGGGCCTTTTTCGTTGCCACGCCATCTACCCTTGTCATCCCCGCCGTGCGTCCGGCCTTCGCCGGACATCGCGCGGGGATGACAAACATTGGATGGGTTGCGTGGGGGGCACAGCCCCCCCACGCCCCTTACCTATCCATCAAGACGATAGTCGAGCCTTGTCGTCGCACCGCGGAAATAGATGGGTTGACCATTTTCAATCTGCGGGTTGTAGCGCCAGCGGCTGACGGCGTTCAGTGTCGCCTGTTCAAAGGCGCGGCTGTCGCAGGCCAGGGACCGGATATTGGTGGTCTGACCTTGCGGCGTGATGTCGAAGATCACGGTGCAGCTGCCGGAATTGCCCCGGGAGGCCTCGCGCGCCGGGAAGACCGGCTCGATACGGACAATGGGCATGGGCGAACGATCCGGCGTGACCAGGCCACCTGTATGGCTGATCTCCGTCGGCGCCACCGGCGGCAGGGCGTAGGTGACACCATCGCCCGGATCGGTCGGCACCGCGCGATCCACCGGCAGGCGTTCAATCGGCGGCGGCGGTTCGACCGGCGGGATTTCGGTGATGTCGATGCGGACATCCAGCTCGGTGTCGTCGGGAACGTCGTTGATCACGAAGCGCGGCGTCTCGCTTTGCTGCACCCGCTCCACCATCGGAACGGCGATCAAATCGCGCATCAGCAGGAAAAGTCCGACGGTGATCGCGGCCGCAACCGGCAAGACCATCGGGGTACGAAGATTCTGGATCATGGCTGTCATTGAACAAGCCTCCCCACGGGCGTGTTCTGCATGGCCTCACAGAGGTATGCCCCAAGACCCGGCCAGGGGCCCGGCGCCGTCCACCGGCGTCGGGTTGGCCGGTGCGGGTCGGCCTCACAACACGAGGCCTCGCCGCACTGTCAGCCTCGCCCCCGGTCGGGGCAGAAGCGGGGCGCAATCGCGGTCAATTGGGGCGATTGCGGGGTCATGCGCGGGCGTCGCGCCGACCGCAAGTCCGGCCGGTCAGATCCGTTCAGACGCCGGCAGGCGATTGCCATAAGTGTCGAACCAGGGCTCGCACATGGCCGGTATATCGAGCACGCGGCGCCCTTCGCTGTCATACTCATCTTCGGACACCACCACTTGCCGACGGGCGCGTTCGATCGCGATTTCGCAGGTCTCGATCGTGGTCAGCCTTTCCAGTCGCTCCCCGGCCGCGAGAATCTCCCGTTTCGAGGCGATGAATTCCAGCCAGCCTTGCGCTGCGGCGCGGGAATACTCCCACTCCAGCGCGCGCCGGAAGGCGCGGGTGGCGCCGGTCAGGTCATCCTGCTCCATGCGGGCATTGCCGACATAGGTCCAGGTATCGCCGGGCCGGACGAGGCCGCCGCGATTGATCGCCTGGACGAACATCGCCTCGGCATCGGAAAACCGCGCCGCCCGGTAGAGTGCTTCGCCATAGGCCTCATAGTCGCGCCCGATACCGGACGTCGTGGCCACACGTTCCAGCACCGGCAGGGCACGCTCCCACTCGCGGGCATGACGCCAGAGATTGGCCAGAAGCTGCATATTGCGGACCGACGCCTCGACACGGCCGGCATTGAGCTCGCGCTCCAGCATCACCGCACCGCCATAGGGATAGTCGTAATAGGAATAATACTGCGCCAGCCGCACGAGCTCCTCGCTCGAGGTCAGCATGCCGCCCAGATACATGATGCGATTGACCTCGAAGGCATCGCTCTCGCGGCCGGTCTGGGCCAGCAAGGAGGCATAGCTGGTCCAATTGGCTTTCTCGGCCGGCCAGCGGGCCACCATCTCCTCCATCAGTGATAACTGCTCGGTCACGAGCCCGAGCTGTTGGAAATAGTAGAGCAGGACCGAGAAATGCTGCCGCCCGTCCGCGCCTTCAGCTTCGGCCAGGCGATAATAGTTGCGGGCATGCGGCAGACCGCCATCATGATCCTCGTCCTGGGCATAGGCCTGGGCCAACCGCATGGCGAGGTCGGCATTCAGGGTGACACCACGCGCCAACGCCGCCTCGATCTGGTTGATCCCGGCCCGGTATTGGCCATCGACCATCAGCAGCTGGCCGGTATTGATGCGCAGGGCATTGACCTCCTCGTCAGGCAGCACAGCCAGCGAGATGACGGTGCGCCAATCACTGATCGCGCCGGACATGTCGTCCAGTTCGTAGCGGGCGCGGCCGCGCTGGCGCAGCAGGACGGCACGTTCATAGGCGCTCAGCGCCCGGCCATCGATCAGGGCTGTATAACCCGCCACGGCCTCACTCCAGGCTTCCTGCCCCTCGAGTTCGATCAGTTCGAGCAACCGGCTCCCCACGCCCGGCGACAACACGCCGGCCGGTCGGTCATCATCTTGCGCAAGTGCGGTCGGCAGGCCTGTCGTTGTGAGTGTGAGAACGAGAATGAGCGCCGCCACTGCAAGGCGGGGCCATCCGGCGTCAAACGCCGGGCGATCCGATCTGTCCATGTGCTTCTCCCCAAGTCATGACGCGAACTCCCCAGCCCGTCATTACCGTCATGTAATGAAAGCTTCGGCGGCCAAGACGGCGGGAATGTGGCTATTTGGGGTTGTTTTGAAGGCCCGAAGCGCGAAATGCGCGACCGGACCGTTCTTCGCACAATGAAAAACGCCCCGGCTGCAGCAGCCGGGGCGTCAATCATTTTTGGTTTTGGACGTCGGGATCAGCCAGCGTCGGCCTCC
This sequence comes from Maricaulis maris, assembly GCF_003634045.1. Lineage (GTDB taxonomy): Bacteria > Pseudomonadota > Alphaproteobacteria > Caulobacterales > Maricaulaceae > Maricaulis > Maricaulis maris. Next base: position 71,521 of record NZ_RBIM01000007.1, on the reverse strand, counting down.
GAAGCTTCCGCTTCAGCCACTTCACTCAATTGCTCGCCATGGACGTTGTAGAGGTCGGAACAACGCTCCGGTACATCGACCACGATGCGACCATTCTCGTCGACATCACCCAGCAGGGTGGCGGTTTCGAGCAAATCGCTGATCGAGAAACGGCACTCGTCCTGACGGACCTGCTCGCGAATCCGCACGCGGTCGCGTGCCGCCCGCTGACGGTTGGTGATGAAGGTCGCCCAGCCATTGGCGGTGCGGCGGGAATACGGGTAGCGCGCACCTTCGCGGAAGGCCGCCAGTGCCGATTCCTCGCGGCCCAGCTCGGCCCGCACATTGCCCAGCAAGGTCCATGCGTCGCCCGGACGGTCGAGACCGCCGCGGTTGAGCGCTTCCGTGAAGGCATCTTCAGCTTCATCCAGCTGGCGGCGCTGCCACAGGGCTTCGGCCAACTTGAGGAAGTCATCCCCGTCACCGGTCAGCTGAGCCAGCTGGCGCAACACCGGAATGGCCCGCTCCCACTCGCGCGCCTGACGCCACATATTGGCCAAGAGGTTGAGATTGTTACGGGTCCGCTCGACAGCGCCGGAATTGAGCTCGCGCTCAAGGATGACGGCACCGCGATAGGGGTATTCATAGAAGGAATAGTATTGGGCCAACGCCACGATCTCACGGCTCTCGGTGAGCATGCCGTTGATATACATGATCTTGTTGGCTTCGAACGCGTCCTGCTCGCGACCGGTCTGTGCCAGCAGCGACGCATAGGAGCGCCAATTGCTCTTTTCGGTCGGCCAGCGCTGCACCATCTCTTCAATGATGCGGAACTGATCCGGGACGCGCTCGAGCTGCTGATAGAAGAACAGCATCAGCGAATAGTCACCGCGTACCCGCTCGGACGCCGGTTGGGCGTTCCAGAAACGCTCGGCCCACACCACACCTTCGCGATAACGCTCGGCCTGGGCATAGGCTTGCGCCAGCATCCGCATCACGCGCGGATTGATGCCCTCATTGCCGAGCACGGCGACCGCAGCTTCGAGTGCCTGGATGCCCTGCGAATATTGACCCTCGGCAATGTAAAGCTGGCCGATATTGATGCGCAGGTCAGCGACTTCCTGGGGCAGCATGGCGCCGGTGGCGATGGCTGCTTCCCAGTCCTGGATGGCGCGTGAAACCTGTTCCAGCTCATAATATCCACGCCCCCGCATCTGCAGCGAAATCATCCGCTCATACGGGTTAATCCCGGAATTGCCCAAGGCCCGCGTCAGGGCTGTGATCGATTCCTGAAACTGGTCATTGGCCTGGAATTCCTGGGCTTCCAGCACAATCTGGCCGATCGCCGCCGAGAAAACCCGCTCAGCCTGGTTTTGCTCGGAGTCTTCCTCGTTATTATTCCGCCGGCGCTGGGCATCGGCGTCGGAGATCATGACCCCGGCCAGCGAAACGGCGAGGGCAAGGGTCGCGACAGAGCGCAACAGGCCCGATGTATCGAAACCGTTGAAACGGATCATCGATGGCTCCTTCATACCGACCCCAACTCCCCGGGTCGGCTTTCCAAAATCTCACGGGATGCGGACCGCCTTGGTCCTTGGTTCATCCCAGGTGGCCAGTGGGGCGCGGCAGGCCAAGGCCCGCCGCGCCCGGATCACTATTCGGCCAAGCGGAAGTCGAAGCGGGTCTCCACGCCACGGCGGGCGACAGGAACACCATTTTCAACTTTCGGATTGTACCGCCAACGCTCGACAGCCCGGGTCGATGCGCGCTCGAAGAAGGAGCTGTCGCAGCGATAGATGTCGATATTGGTCGGCGTTCCGTCCGGCGTCACATCGAAGCGAACCCAGCAGCTGCCCTCAATCCCGCGCTCCGCAGCGCGAAGCGGGTATTGCGGCTCGATCCGGACCAGCGGCTGTGCATCACGGTCGGAGACCGAGAAATTGACGCTGTCCGAGTTGAGCTGCGGGGCCTCGAAGTCCGGAATCGCACCCATGACGGTGGCGAGACCTTCCGACGGCTGTTCCGCACGCTGCCGCTCGATCTGCGGCGGCGGGGGTGGCGGATCGACCTGCTGGACATCCTCGATCGTGGTGTCGCGGCGGCGGGCTTCCACCTCGGCCACTTCATCATTGATCGAGAAGACGATGTCCTCGGCTTCCTGCTCCTGCTCGACGGCATCGGTCTTGATCAGGTCCTGCATCACATAGAACAGGAACACCGTGATGATCGCCGCAAGCGGGACGCCGATAACGAGACGAATGAAACTTCCCATTTTCTTTCCTCTCGCTACTGCAACGTCGAAATCTTCACATCGACTTCCATCTCCATGAGGAGCTCCTGGACGTCGAGGATCAGACCGATATTGGCACCTTCATCACCCTGGATCATGGCTTCACCCTTGGGATTTTCTTGCAGCAACTGCTCGATAACCCCGCGGAGCTCATTCATCTCATAGACCCGGCGATTGACCCACACCTCGTTGTCCGCAGTCACGGCAACGAGCATGGAGGGGTTCTCGCGCCCTTCGGTCACGGCGTCGGGGCGGACAGTGTCCACACCCGGCTCCTTGATGAAGACGGAGGTCACGATGAAGAAGATCAGGAGGATGAAAACAACGTCCAGCATGGGCGTCATGTTCAGCTCGACATCTTCCTCTTCGGTATTCACGCGGCTTGCACGTCTAGCCATGAAAACCTCCCCTATCCGTCGGTCTGACGCTGGATCGAAACCGGCACGCCATTGGCGCCCATTTCGTCCCAGATCTGAACGATGATGCCGTGATCAGCTTCGTCATAGACCTCGAGAAGCACTGCCGAGCTCGGCTCTTCCGCCCGGAAGCGGTTGACGGCTGACAGCACGCGATCGACATCGGTCCGAACCTGGTTGACGAAGATCTCATTGTCCCCGTCGACCTGGATCACGATCGGCGGTGCCGCATCCGGCGGCGGATCGTTCGGATTGTCCGCAGGCGGACGCATGTCGATGCCTTCTTCCGACAGGAAGGTGGCGGTGACGATGAAGAAGATGAGCAGGATGAACACGATGTCGAGCATCGGCGTCATGTTCACTTCGGCCTGGTCATCCTGATGCTTTTGACGGCGTCTCATGTCACAGCCCCCTCACCAATCTCGAGCTCGTCCGCCAGCTTCGACACGCGACGCTTGGCAAGGAGTTCGATCTGGTTGGCGAAGATGAGCCCCGAAAGGGACGCCACCATGCCAGCCATGGTCGGGATCGTGGCCCGCGAAACACCGGCCGACATGGCCTGGGCGTCCGAAGAACCCGAAATCGACATGACGTCGAAAACCGAGACCATGCCGGTCACTGTTCCCAACAGTCCGAAGAGCGGAGCGACAGCGACGAGGGTTTTCACCAGCTCGACATTCTGATCGCAACGCGATTTGACCTCCGAGATGAGTTGGTCGCGGATGGCGTGGGCATACCAGCTTTGCCGGTCTGCCCGCGCATTCCACTCCCTCTTTGCCGATTTCGCAAAGCCCTCATGGGCCATGTAGAAATAGGCAAAGCGCTCGAGGATAAAGGCCCACATCACAAATGTTGTTGCCATGATGACAACCAGGACGGGGCCCCCGCGCTCGAGGAACTCCTGAAGGCCGGTTTGTACGGCCTGGAAATCCATAACGCTTCCTCCGGTTAGCCTTGTGCGCGTTCTTCAGCGTGACGGGCAATCATGCCAGCCGCCTGCTCTTCGAGCACTTGCTGAACGCCGCGCGCAAAGCTTTGCGCGAAGCTGTGGATGAACAGAAGCGGGATCGCCGCGATGAGACCCAGAACCGTGGTCATCAGGGCTTCGGAGATACCACCAGCCATGATGCGCGGGTCACCCGTACCGAACAGGGTGATTTGGGTGAAGGTCTTGATCATACCGGTGACGGTACCCAGAAGACCCAGCAGCGGTGCGATACCGGCAGCCAGCTTCAGGAAGTTGAGACCGAATTCGAGCTTCGGCGTCTCCTGCAGGATGGCTTCGTCGAGCTTGAGTTCCATCGTCTCGACGTCTTTGTCCTTGGCACCTTCATAGGCCAGCATGACACGGCCCAGCGGGTTGCCCTTGGAACCGGAAGACTTGCGCTTCTGGCCGGAGACCGCTGCCTGCGTCAGCAGCAGGGTGATCATGCGGAAGATACCGAACAGGGCGGAGATGACGAGCAGGCCGATGATGACCAGGCCGACATTACCCGACTGTTGGATGCGCTCATTGATGTCCGGAACATTCTTGTAGATGTCCAGCAGGGCGCCGCGCGACGGGTCGACGACACCTTCGACGATCTCGTTCGGATCCGCATTGAACAGGGCCGACGCCGCGCTGATGAAGTTTGCCGGCGGCTGGGCCGGCATGTCCGTCAGCGAGTAGGCACCGGTATTCTCGTTCTGACCCCAGAGGGCGAAGCGCTGATTGTTGTTGTAGTTGGTGAAGGCCAGGAAGGGACCGACACGGGTGATCGGAACCGCCGCACCTTCGCCAAGACCGGTGACACGACCATTGAAGGTGACGACCTGCTGTTGCTGGATCATTTCTTCAATGACGCGACGCGGAATGAAATCGAGTTCCGCACGGGTCGGCAGGGTCCGGCTGTTGGACAGGGTTTCCAGCGCATCGGCGCGGCCCGGGAACTGGGCCGAGATGACGGACTGGTTCAGGATCGCAGCGAATTCGCCGGCGGCCTGACGGGCCGCACCGAACATTTCACCGAAAGCACCCTGGCGCTGGCGAAGCTCGGCGTCGAGTTCGTCGATACGCACCTGGTTGGCTTCGAAGTCGGCCGACAACTGGGTCGCCTGACGCTCGAGAGCAGCCAGTTCACTGCGAGCCGTGTTGAGCTGGGCCTGCTGGGTGTTGGTGGAGGACTGGAACTCACGCAGGCGAGCGGCATTTTCAGCGCTCGCTTCACGGGCGTCGGAACGCACGCGGTTGAGGAGTTCATTGAGGGAACCGGCCGGCTGGGTCTGGGCCACAGCACCGGCGGTAAGAGCCACGCCAAGCGAAACGGCAGCGGCGAGCATCTTCATGGTGGTCTTCATTTTAACTCTCCGTTCCAAGCCGTTACTGGGCGACCGTCGGGCCAGGCAGCGGCGCGAGGAAGATCGACGGCGTCGTCACTTCCTGGGCGATGCGAATGGCGCGGGTCACGTTGGCAAGATAGCTGCCCGGAAGGGCTTCCCAGTCAGACGAGTCGTTGTGCAGCATCGTCAGGCTGTTGTCGGGATAGCGGCGGATCATCGCGACGCGACCGATCTGCAAAACCGTCACCTGGACCGGAACACCGTCTTCGAGGACTTCCTCTTCATAGGTGTTCACACCGCGACCGTAGGAGGCTTCGATGTCGTAGGCATTCAGGATCAGGCGATAGCGCTCGGCCGGCGTGATGTTCGGATCGTCAATATACTCGTAGAGACGTTCGATGCGGGCCAGACGGCCGGCTTCGCCTTCAAGACGGAAGGGAAGGTCAAGCGTGACGAACTCCTCCAGAAGCACGACCATTTCGCGCATCATCGGCGCGAGGTCGCGCTCGATATTGTCCACGCGACCGATCTGCTGCTCGAGCGAGGCGATTTCATTCTCCTGCGAGCGGAGGAAGACCTGCTGCTGCTCGACGAACAGACGCTGCGACTCGATCTGCTCGAGCAGCGCACGATATTCCAGTTCGATGTCGGTCCGCTGGTCGTCCAGCTGCTCGATACGCGACTGGGTCTGAGCCCCGTTCGCCGTATCGCCACGCGCGACTTCGAGCGTTTGGTTCAGCTGCGCAACGGCGGCCCCCCCAAAGGCGCCCGCCGCCACTGTCGCCATAAGCGACGCGCGAACCAAATTCTTCAAGTTCACCATTTCTCGCCTCACAATGGTCAATGCGGGTTCGTCCCGGAAGACTCCCCGCCCCAATTAAACTTCGATGCTGAGTCAGCTAACCAGCTGACTTGGCCCCTACCCTCGGTTCAAGCGGCCTGGCCAAGCCACTGAAACAGCGGCTTAGCCTCCCAAGTCTGCATGAGTGGTTACCGCAACTGCAGGCCACCCGGTCCGTGACGGTTTCCCCGCCATCTCGTCGGCGCAGGCGCGCCGCTTGAAAATCCGTTGAACGCTAACACCAGCGTTACACTACGATCAATACATCTTTGTGGCTGCAATGCGGCCCGAACTGCGCACAATAAGGCAAGATTCGCCTATCAGGATCACCTGCGTGTGACAGTTCGCCCAAAGATAGCACAGATGGCGCCATCCGGTTGCATCGCCGGACCCCATGGCTGACAATTGTCGCGCAGCAAAAACACATACTCACATTTCGGTGATAGCGGCGTCAGAACACCCCTTAGGTGATTTTCGCGCCCATTTCGACATTCCCGGTCCGAAAATACCTGCCGCATGCAACGGGTCGGTTGGAATCCGGCATCCGGTGCGGTGCGGGCGCTGAATACGCGACGAATTGGGACCCTGCGCATAGTGACCAGGCTCGCAGCCCGGATCTTGCCGGCACCATCCATCGGTCAACAGGGTGAGCCGATCGCGGCTGCCCGACATCAAGGCTCGCGCGCAGCCACCCGACTTGCGGTGATGACCGTCGCCCGAATTCCTGATTCAGGACAAATGGATTTGGAAGAGATGGCTGGGGCGCCAGGATTCGAACCTGGGAATGCCGATACCAAAAACCGGTGCCTTACCACTTGGCGACGCCCCAACCGGAGCCGTCTAAGACGGCGAGCGGCGTAAATACATAACCCCTGAGAGGGATGCAACGGCCCTGTGCGGTTCATCTCAGTTCAACCCGCAAATTTTGCAGTTCCCGACCGCCGGCCAGGCCGCCCCCGCCTGCCCGGACAGGCTGTAAAACCAGCCCTTGTGCAGATCACTGTGCAAGCCTGTCTTTGCCGCGTTGCACGGGGCAGAAGAGTTGGCTATAAGCCGCGCCTCGGTTCGGAGTATAGCTCAGCCTGGTAGAGCACCGTCTTCGGGAGGCGGGGGTCGCAAGTTCGAATCTTGCTACTCCGACCATTCATTTCCCGCCTCGTTTCAGACCCTTTGCCCCTTGAGGGTGTCCGCCCGCAGGCGCACTGCGTCTGCCTGCCGGACGTTGCGGGATCGCGCGACGTCCTGTCCCTCGACCCAATCGCATTGAACGCCTACATAATGGCCCGGACAGGACCGCTTCTTGCAGGACCTGCAGCTCATCATGAAAGCGCGGGGCGAAAGGGCTCTTATGAAACAGTTCTGGATTACATTCTTCGGCTCGATTGTCGGTGTGGTCGTCGGATCACTTCTGACCGTCGTACTCGGCGTCTTTCTCATCGGCGCCATGATCGGGGCCATGATGGAAGGGGCCCGGACCGAAACCGCCCTGCCCCAGACCGCCATGGTGCTGGAACTCGACCTGCGTGACGGTCGCCTCGACAGCCCGTCGCGCACGCCCTTCGGCTTTGCCGAGCCACTGGCGGTGGTCGATGTGGTTCGCACCCTGGAACAGGCCGAGACCGACAACCGCGTCGCCGGCCTCTTTATCCGCGCCAATGAATTCGGCATGTCGCCGGGCGCGGCGGAAGAAATCCGCGACGCCATTGCGGATTTCCGCGCCGCCGGCAAGTTTGTCGTCACCCATGCGCAGGGTTTTGAGGGGACCAGCGTCACCGGCTATTTCGCCGTCTCCGGTTCGGACCAGATCTGGCTGCAGGACACCGCCAATTTCACCCCGGCCGGCCTGGCTTCGGAAGTGACTTTCCTGGGTGGCCTGTTCGAACATTTCGATGCGGTGCCGCAATTCGAGCAGTTCCACGAATACAAGAACGCCGCCAACACCTACACGCAATCGGATTTCACCGAAGCCCATCGCGAAGCAACCCTGTCCTATATGGGATCGATCTACGACACGGCGGTGCGCCGTATCGCGACCGATCGCAGCCTTGATGAGGCCGCCCTGCGCGACGTGTTCGAAACCGCGCCGCACACCGCTGAAGAGGCCGAGGCCCTTGGCCTGGTCGATCAGCTCGGTCATGTCATCGAGGCCCGTGAGGCGACGCTCGCCCGTGTCGGCGCAGGCGGCAGCTTTGTCGAAATCGGCCAGTATCACGCCCAGGCCGTGCCGGCCTGGAACAATGGCCCGGTCATTGCGCTGATCGAGGGCCAGGGCGCCATTGTCACCGGCACGCCGACCGCCAGCCCGTTTGGCGGCGAGGACATGATCGGTGGCGACGTCATGTCGGAAGCCATCCTTGATGCCGCCGATGATCCGTCGGTGCGTGCGATCGTGATCCGCGTCGATTCGCCCGGCGGGTCTGCCATTGCCTCGGACCAGGTCTGGCATGCAGTCACCCGCGCCCGGGAAGCCGGCAAGCCGGTCATTGTGTCCATGGCGTCCTACGCGGCATCCGGCGGCTATTATATCGCCGCTCCGGCCGACTATGTGCTGGCCCATGAAACGACACTGACCGGTTCGATCGGCGTGCTCGGCGGCAAGATCGTGCTCGACGGCACGTTCGGCCTGGTTGGCCTCAACGCCGAAACGGTCTCGGTCGGCGGCGAATACGCCACCGCCTTCGCCGCGTCGGAGGAATGGAGCGAAACACAGCGCGCCGCCTATCGTGCCCAGATGTCGGACATCTATGACGACTTCACCCAGCGCGTCGCCGATGGCCGCGACCTGCCGCTGGAACGCGTGCTGGAGATTGCCCGTGGCCGCGTCTGGACCGGCGCCCAGGCGCTGGACCTCGGTCTGGTCGACGAGATCGGCGGCCTGCGTGATGCCGTTGATGCGGCACGCGAGTTTGCCGGCATTGATCCGGACCAGGCGATTCGACTGCGCCGTTTCCCGGCGCAGAGAACGCCGGTCGAGGTGTTCCAGGAATTGTTCGGTGTCTCTGCCGACACGGCGCAGTCCGCAGCCCGCCTCAACGCGCTGATGGAACTGCCGGAAGTCCGCGCCGCGCTGGAAGCCCGCGAGGCCGCGACCCGGACCGGTGTGCAGATGCGCTCGGATGCGGCCCTGCCGCGCTGACCCGCACAGCGGATACAAATGAAAAGGGCCCGCTTCGGCGGGCCCTTTTTTTGCGTCCCCGTTTGCTCAGGACATCATGACGGCCACGATCAGCAGGCCGAGCAGGCCGAAACTGAGCAGGACCAGATAGGCAAAATCCAGGATGCCCACACGCAGGAGCGAGGTGAAACGCCCGTGTGAATAGACCGTCCGGTGCAGCCGGTAGAGATACCAGTTCGACCAACCCAGGCCGACGAAGACCGCGATCCAGCCCGGAATGATGTTCGCGGCGAGCGACAGGCCGGTGATCAGGAAGAACATGAAGGCGTGAAAGTGCAGCGACACGACAAGGTGGTCGTAGAAGAAATAGCCCTTCTTGTAGAAGTGCATGCCGGCCAGCATCAGCGCGTAGAGCGGCAGCATGAAGAACATCATGGTCGGCGCCCAGCGCTGCATCTCCGCCGCCAGGGTGGCGCCCTCGCTATCTATGATGCGGTCGGTCCGCTCTGCCAGTTCCCGGCGAACCGACAATGGCAAGTCTTCCAACCCGTTCGTGTCGACCATCATGCCATCGCCGATCGCAATGGGACCGTCCTCCGTCGCGACGACTTCGCCCGGTTCCAGCGGATATTCCTCCGGCAGGAGCGCGCGGCGGAAGGTCAGCTTGATATCATCCCGGCTGGCCTGCTCCTGCATGGCAAGAACCTCCGGCGGAACGTCCGGCGGGGTCTGGGCCTGCTCAAGGCCGGCTTCGACATTCCGTGTGACCGCCGCACGCTGTTCCTCAGACAGTCCCGTTGCGGCCAGCTGCGCATCCAGTTCGGACAGGCCGGTTTCCAGGTCAGCGACCTCATCGGGGTCAAGGGTTTCCGGTGCATCGCTTCCGCCGCCGATCCCGTCAAAGGCAAAGACAAGCAGGAAGAAGAGCACGCTGGCCGTCAGATAAAGACGGAAGGGCATGACATAGCGGGCGCGCACGCCGCTGAGATAATTCTGGGTGATCTTGCCGGGCTTGAACATGAGCGCCGGAAGCGTGCGCCACAAACGCCCCTCAAGACCGAAGAGGCCATCGAGGATATCGGTCAGCAATTCCCAGATCGGCCGGTGGTAGGTGTCGGCGGTCTGGCCACAGCTGTGGCAGACCGGACCGGACAGCTGGGTCGCGCAATTGGAGCAGACACCCGCTGGCGTCGGTGCCTCGAAGGCGGAATAGCGCTCACGCTTCTTGCGCCTGGAAGCCTGGATCGCGTCGCCAAGCTCACCGGCGGCACTTCCTGCCACCACCGCTTCACTGATTGGGTCACTTCCGGTCATGAAAAAGCCCTGCCCCCTGGCGTTGCGCGAACACAAGCTAGGTCGGCAGGGCTGCTTCTGACAAGCGCAACGGGCCTATTCGGCTGCGCTGTCGCTTTCTTCCAGATCCGCAAAGCAGAGATAGCGTGTGCGGTGGATATTGGTGAGATTGTCTTCCCAGCCGGTAACCCGGGGGTTCACCAGGCTCTTGTTGACGTAAAAGACGAGCGGGATGATCGGCATGTCGTCGATCAGAATCTGCTCGGCCTCGGCCATCATCTCGCCGCGCAGTTCCAGATCAAGCTCGCGATTGGCCTCGGTGACCAGCGCGTCGAATTCCGGATTGTTGTAGCGGGCATAATTCATCGGCACTGAACGGTATTCGCCGAGGAAGAGGAAGTTGTAGGGATCGTTGTAGTCGGCGATCCAGCCGCCATCGGCAACCTGGAAATCGGAGGCACGCAGATTGTCGTAGTGGATCTGCGTGTCGTTGACGATCAGCTCCGGCTGGACCCAGTCAGCAATCGCCGACCAGTCATTCTGCACCACTGGCGCGATCCGCGGATTATCGCCGGTCGCACGGTAGGTGTATTCGAACTCGAACGGATTGTCGGGACCGTAGCCCGCGGCTTCCAGCAAGGCGCGCGCATTGGCGCGGCGCTGTTCGACCGGGATATCGGCCCATTCAGCCTCGACACCGCCGGGATAATTGGCAACGCCCGGCGGGATCATCGAATAAGCCGGTTGCTGGCCGGCCCGCAGGATCTCATTGGCGATGAAGTCCCGGTCGATCGCCATGCCCAGCGCGTTGCGGACATTGACGTCATCGAACTGCTCGATCGTGGTGTTGATCGAGAAATAGATCGTGCCCATGAAGGGATTGACCCGGACAAAGTCAGGGATTTCGCGGCGCAGGAATTCCATCTGCTGGCCCGGGAATTCCATGTTCAGGTCGAGTTCGCCATTGCGCACCCGCCGGCCAGCGGCCGAATTGTCCACAGTCGGGTAATAATACACGTCGTCAATGCAGACATTGGCATTGTCGTAGAAATTCGCGTTGCGGGTCAGGTGGACGTAATTATTGGTCCGCCAGTCCTCGAGCGTATAGGCACCGTTCGAGACCATGTTGGCCGGACGCACCCATTCATCACCATAGACCTCGACCACGTGCTGCGGCAGCGGGAAGGTGGTGTAGTGCGTCAAAAGCCCCTGCAGATAGGGCGCCGGATTGACCAGATGGACTTCCAGCGTGCGGTCATCGATGGCGCGCACACCGATACTCGACGGGTCAGCGGCACCTGTCGACGCCTCCTCGACCCCGACAATCGGGTACAGCAGCGAGACATATTGGGCACCGGTCGCCGGCGTCGCGATTCGCTGCCAGGCGAAGACGAAATCACCCGCCGTCACCGGTTCGCCGTCAGACCAGTAGGCCTCGCGCAGGGTGAAGGTCCAGGTCAGCCCGTCCTCGGAAACTTCCCAGCTCTCGGCCATGCCCGGGATCGGCGCACCGTCCGGATCGTCGGTGAACAGACCGAGGAACATGTCACCGATGATGTTGTTTTCCCAAGTGCCAGACGCCTTGTGCGGGTCGAGCGAAAGCGGCTCCGCATTGTTCCCCCGGTGCAGCACGACGTTTGACGAGTCGGGCCCGTTGCTACCGCCACAACTGGCCAGCGCCAGCGCCGAGGCGGTTATGAGGATGGTGTTGAAAAATTTTGTGCGGATCACGATTTCGGTCTCCCCTCCGAAGCGGCACGACAAGTCGGTTGCCGATGTTCTAACCGAACATCATCGGCCGGTCGACACTGGCCGACCGGTCGCGCATAGTCGAACAAGTTATCAGATTTACACGAGTGACCATGAACGCGCGATTACTGATTCTGTTGCCGGCCAGCCTGATCACCGCACCGGCCCTGGCCCAGGGTGGCGACTCGCCACTGGACCCGCTCTTCACCTGCCGGGACATCGCTGACGACGGTGCCCGATTGGCCTGTCTTGATGCGGCTGTGGACGCCCTCCGCTCGGAGACCGAGAGCGGTGAGGTCGTCGCCGTTGACCGCGAGCAGATCGAGGCTGCCGAGGAAGCGACTTACGGGCTCACCATCCCGCAATTCCGCCTGCCGGGCCTGTCACTGCCCGGTGGCGGCGAGGATGCCGAGCTCGCCGAACTCGAATCAGCAAGCGCCTCACCGCAACGTGTTATCGTGCGTGACACGAACGGTCAGATCGAGAGTATTGAGGGCTTGGCCGTGGCCGAGATTTCAGAGAACCGGTCTGGCGACACCATTGTCCGCCTCGCGAACGGCCAGGTTTGGCGTCAGACCGACGATACCTATGTCCAGTTGACGCGCAGCCGCGCCGACACGGACTACACCGCGACCATATCCAATGGCGCACTGGGTTCCCATTTCATGCGCTTGGATAATGGCGGTCGCCGTTTCCGGGTCGAACGTGTCGAGTAATCAATCGAGGGTCTCATGACAGTCTCACGCCACGCGGCGATTGCCGCGCTTTTCCTGACAACCGCCTTGCCGGCCAGCGCTCTGGCGCAGTCGGACGCCGATGCCGTCGACGGCATTCTGGCCTGCCGCGGCATCGACGAGACGGAAGCCCGCCTCGCCTGTTTCGACAGTGCGGCCGCCCGCCTCGCCGGTGACCGCGAAAGCGGTGAGTTGATGACGGTCACCCGCAGCGACGTCGCCGCCGTGGAAGGAGACAGTTTCGGCTTCTCCATGCCGTCCCTGCCGCGCCTGCGCATGCCGCGCCTGGCCATTGCCGCGGCCGATCAGCAACACGATGCGCTGGAGGGCGCCGCCACGGTGGACATGACCGACGCGGCCCCCGCTGCAACCTCCACCGCCAACGCCCCGGCCAGCCCGGCTGCGGCGGCGCCCGCGCCGGCGGCCCCCGCTGCCGCAGCGACGACCACCGCGGCAGCCGAAACCTCGGTCGCGATCGTGGAACGCACCGATGACGGCGATGTTTTCCGGGTCGAGATGATGATCGAACGCACCCGGACGGTCGGCTACAACACCACTGTTTTCCACATGACCAATGGTCAGGTCTGGCGCCAAACCGACACGGGCCGCGTTCGCATTCCGCGCGGCGACGGCCACACGGCGGAAATCCGCCGCGGCGCGATGTCCAGCTATCTGCTGCGGATCAATGGTGAAGGCCGGGCCATCCGCGTCGAGCGCGAACGCTAGATCGACGCCATTGCAATAAGAAACGAGAAAGGCCGCCAGGGTGATCTGGCGGCCTTTTTGGTTGTCATAAGGAGCGCGAGACGCCGCTAGCGGTCCTTCGGATCGATCGCGTCGCGCAGCCCGTCACCGATGAAGTTGAGACAGAACAGCGTCACCATCATCGTCACCGCCGGACCGATCAGGGTCCACGGCGCCGGCTCCATGTCCTGGGCGCCGGCCGAAATCAGGCGGCCGAGCGAGGTTAGGGGTTCCTGGACACCCAGGCCGAGGAAGCTCAAGAAGCTCTCCGCCAGGATGACGACCGGGATCATCAAGGTGACATAGACCACGACCGGGCCGAGCACGTTGGGAATGATGTGTCGCTGGATGATCTTGGGACGGGACACGCCGGCTGCGTGGGCCGCTTCGACGAATTCCATGCCCTTCAAGGCGATGGTCTGACCACGCACGATACGCGCCATGGTCAGCCACTCGACCGCGCCGATCGCAACGAAAATCAGCACGATATTTCGCCCGAAAGTCACCATCAGGATGATGACGAAGAAGATGAAGGGCAGCGAATAGAGAATATCCACAAAACGCATCATCACCTGGTCGACCTTGCCGCCGATGAAGCCGGCCGTCGCACCCCAGGTCACACCGATCAGCAGCGACACGAAGGTCGCCACGATGCCCACCATCAACGAGACACCCAGCCCCACCAGGATGCGGGCCACCATGTCGCGCCCCTGGGCGTCGGTGCCCAGGATGTGCCAGTTATCCATCGTCGGCGCGATCCAGACACGGTCGCGATAAATGGTGTCGTAATCGTGCACCCAGAGCAGCTGGCCGATCGTGGCCAGGAAGACCAGAATGGCGAGCACGATCATCGAGGTGACCGCGGCCTTGTTGCGCATCAGGCGAACCCGGGCATCATCCCAGAGCGAACGGCCCTGGACCGCCGCCTTCTCGATCAGCTCGGCCTTTTCCTTGGGAGTGTAAAGCGTCGTCATGACTCGTACTTCACCTTCGGATTGAGAACGCCATACAAGAGGTCAGCCAGCAGGTTGAGCAGGATGATCAGCGTCGCATAGACGATGACCACGCCCATCACGACGGTGTAGTCGCGCTGCAGGGCGGCATCGACGAAATGCTTGCCGATACCGGGCAGCTGGAAAACACGTTCGATCACCAGCGAACCGGAAATCACCGCAGCCGAGGCCGGTCCGAGATAGGAGACCAGCGGCAGGATGGCCGAGCGCAGCGCATGGCGGATGATCACTGCCGGTGCCGACAGACCCTTGGCCCGCGCTGTACGGATATAGTTGGAGCGCACCACCTCGATCATCGAGGCCCGCATCAGCCGCGCGATAATGGCGATCTGCGGCAGGGCCAGCGTGATCACCGGCAGGATCAGCCGGTCGGGCGTCATGCCATAACGTGGATCCAGCCCGCCGGTCGGCACGAGTCCCAGATAGAGACCAAAGACCAGCGCCAGAATCGGCCCCATCACAAAGGGCGGGATCGATATCCCGACCATGGCAAAGGTCATGACCGAGAAATCGGTGCCGGAATTCTGTCTCAGCGCGGCGATCGAACCGAGCAGCGTACCAAGTCCGATGGCCAGCAACATCGAGAACAGGCCAATGGTAGCCGAGACCGGAAAACCCTCCGCGATGATCTCCGCAACATCCTTGTCGCGCAATTTCAGCGACGGTCCGAGATCACCCTGGAACAGGTTCCCCATATAGTCGAAATACTGGAATATCAGCGGCTTATCGAGGCCATAGCTGGCCAGGATCACCTGACGCGTTTCTTCCGGCATCGGACGTTCAAGATCGAACGGCCCGCCCGGGGCGACACGCATCATGAAAAAGGCGACCGTGATGATCACCAATATGGTCGGGAAGGCGACACTGAAGCGCCTGAGTACAAATCCAAGCATGAAATCTTCGGCTCAGTCCAAGGTTCGCGCAGTTTCAATGCGGAACGTGTGATGTCAATGAAGGCTCTGTTGCTGTAATGCAGCATCCTGCACGACGAGTGGGGGCAAGGGGGCCGTCCGCGACAGCGTGTGCTTGGGTGTCGCCTCACTGACAAAAAACTGCACCAACATCAGTGCCAGGATAAGCCAACCCAGCCGCAAGATGCGCTTGCCTAGGAAACGACCCGCGTTCACATTCCCCTCCCGTGATCAGACGACACACCCCGATCACGCAATTTCCGCGCCGCCCGTGATCCGGAGTGAATTGCAAGTATCCGGCGAATGCCTAGGATGCGGCGTGGCGGCGACCGAGAAAGGCCAATCCATGCACAGTGCGCTGTGGTGGCGAGATTTCGAGTTCCAGGACGGTATCGTCACCGTCAAGAAGACCGGTGCCCGTCTTCCGCTCAAACTGGGACTGATTGGCGAAGTCCTGTCCTGGTTTCCCTTCTACTTCATCGTCGAGGGCTGGCGGATCAAGTCGGCCCTGCGCACTGACGGGCCGAAAATCTGGTTCGCGCCCGACCGGCCGCGTCCCTGGTATCTGATCTGGTCGGTGCTGCACGCCGCCGGCGCGCGCATCGCGGCCCATCCCGGCGAAGCCGATGCCGTCTTTGTGTTCGACGATTCCACGACCTGCCGACCCTGCAATGTGCCGCCCGATGCCCGGGTCATCAATCGCGACTGCCAAAGCATCGAAAAGAGCCATGTCGCGGCCGTCTTCGAACAGTCCTTCGGCTATTCCCTGTCTGTCGACCCGATGACCTGGGCCGGCCCGATGGTCGAGAAATCCGAGCTCAACGGCGCCCATGACGGGCGGGTGATCGAGGGACCGATCACCGCGCCGAAGGCGGGTCGGGTCTATCAGCGTGTGATCGACAACACCGTGCCGGGTGGCATGGTTGAGGACCTGCGTTGTCCGACCATGGACGGCCATATCCCGCTGGTGATCCGCAAGCGCCGCAAGATCGGCAACCGCTTCTCCAACTCCAATGACGAAATTGAATGCGCCGAGACCGATGATGTCTTCTCGGCCCAGGAAAAGGCCCAGCTCGCCGCCTTCACCCGGGCGATGGGGCTGGATTGGGGCGGCCTCGACGTCTTGCGCAATCGCGATGACGGGCGCCTCTATGTCGTGGATGTGAACAAAACTGATATGGGTCCACCGGTCGCGATGCAGTTAGATGACAAGATCAAAGTCACACGACGGCTGGCCGCGGCATTCCTGGAATTCCTTGGTCACCCAAAACCGGAACCGGCCAAGCAAGCATCATGAGTTCAATTCCTTTCGTACGCGATTTCGATTTCGAGTACGGGCGTTGCGACACGCTCTCCCCCCTGATCCGGCGCGTCATTGCGCCCAATCCCGGCCCCTTCACCTTCACCGGTACGGGCGTTTACATCATCGGCCACGGCTCGGTCGCGGTCATCGACCCCGGCCCGGTTGATCCGGCCCATATCGAGGCGCTGGACAGGGCGCTCGAGGGCGAGACCGTCAGCCACGTCTTCGTCACCCACCACCATCTCGACCATTCCCCCCTCGCCCACCCGCTCGCGGCACGGCATGGCGCGAAGGTCTATGGCTTCGGTCCGCAACAGGCCGCGCCCGCGGGCGGCGAGGTTCGCCTGGAAGCGGGGGATGATGTCGGCTTCCAGCCCGATATCGAAGTCGGCGATGAAGAGATCTTCCGCGGCAAGGGCTGGACGATCGAGGCGCTACACACGCCCGGCCACACATCCAATCATGTCTGCTACGCGCTGCATGAGGAGAACACGCTGTTTTCCGGCGATCATGTGATGGGCTGGTCGACCAGTGTGATCAGTCCGCCGGACGGCCATATGGGCGATTATCTCTATCAGCTTGAGCGGGTGCGCGACCGCAACTTCGCCAGGCTTTGGCCCACCCACGGCCCGTCGATCGATGACCCGCGCCCCTTCATCCAGGCCTATATCGACCACCGCCGCGCCCGCGAGGACCAGATCCTCGCCTGCCTCGCTGACGGCCATGACAATATCCGCGACATGGTCGCCATCATGTATGCCGATGTCGACAAACGCCTCCACCCCGCCGCCGCCCACTCGGTGCTGGCCCATGTCATCCACTTGGTGGAACTGGGCAAGGTCGCCAGCGATGCCGTCGACCAGGTCGATCTGAGCGCGGCGTTCAGGCTCGCGGAACCGGCTTAAAAGCACGAATTGTCACCCCTGATGGACGCCCGGCGAAGGCGGGGCGAAAGTCAGGGAATTATGGTTGTTGCAATCAGTTGGGTCCCCGCCCTGCGTCCGGCTTGCGCCGGACATCCGGCGGGGATGACAAGGGATAGCAAGCTTGGGCAAACGACGGCCCTACCCCGCCTCGCCCTCACCGCCCATCGCCGCCAGGAAGCGCTCGACGCGCTTGGCATTGCGGCCCAGATCATGGACCGGCTGGCGGGCCAGCGAGCGGATATCGACCTGGCTGCGGCCGTCCTCCAGCTCGGTCACCCGGACCGCGATATCATCGCGAAAGCCGAACATCAGGCTCTCGGCACCGGCTTCGAACATGCCGGCCGCGTCGGAGGCTGTGCCGATCCGCCAACCGGCCTCGCGGCCATACATCAGCGCCTCGCGAAACACCGCCCCGGCCTCCCGCTCAACCGTCAGACTGGTGATGCCGGGATAATATTCTGCCTGCAATTGCATTCCGGACGGGTCAAAATCCAGTGAGCGCTGGGCACTGCCACGACGCGCCGCATAGGCCGGCGTGAAATGCGGCGGGTCCTGAAAATCGGTTGTCACGTCGAGCAGCGTGGGTCGACTGTCGGCCAAGCCATCGAACACATAACGCCCGCCATAACCGCCGATAGCGATGAGCAGGGCCAGGATCGGCACGCTGATCACACCAAACCAGCGCTGCGTCATCAGACGATGCGCCACGACCAGGACTGTCATCAAGACACCCGTGATGGCGCAGGCCAGGATCAGTTTCGGACCGATATCGAGCGTCATCCAGGAAAGCCCGAACTCCCAGCCCCAAAAACTCAACTTGGTGCCAAGCGCCGCGATCAGGAACCAGAGCGGCGTGAGCAGGGCGAGCGGCGCCGTGATCCAGCCCAGCGGTTGGATGATCAAGCGCAGCATGTCGGTCAGACGTTCCACTATTCAGCCCCCTCAGGCGTTCAGCTCAGGGATATAACCGGCTCACAGTCCAAGTCGACCCCAAATCCGGCCTGTCAAAAAACATTCTATCATGCAGACGGAAGGGGCGGTCGCGCCAGAACTCCAGGCTCAGCGGGCGGATGCGAAAGCCTGACCAGTGCGGCGGGCGCGGCACCTCGCCCAGACCGAAGCGGGCCGCTTCGCGGGCGACCGATTTTTCCAGCGCAAAACGGCTTTCCAGCGGCCGCGACTGTTTCGAGGCCCAGGCCCCGATCCGGCTGTCACGGGCACGCGAGGCGAAATAGGCGTCGGCCTCCTCGGCGCTGACCGGCTCGACCGCCCCCCTTACCCGCACCTGCCGACGCAGGGACTTCCAGTGAAAACAAAGCGCCGCCTGCGGGTTTTCCGCCAATTGCCCGCCCTTGCCGCTCTCCAGATTGGTGTAGAAGACGAAACCGTCGACATCGACATCCTTCAAGAGCACCATGCGCACATCCGGCAGGCCGGACGCATCCGCCGTCGCCAACGCCACCGCATTGGCATCATTGGGCTCTTTCTTCTTCGCCTCGGTCAGCCAGTCGGCGAACAGGGCAAAGGGGTCCTCACGGTCGAAAATTTCCACGGCATTGGCAGTCGCGACCGCCGTCCTGGCATAGGTCTCGGCGTCGGGACTGGGCGGGATGAGTTTGTCGTCGGACATCGGGGGCGCTCCTGGAACACGTCCGCCTAGGTAAGCGCCTGACCCGGCACGTCAAGCTTTCCCGGTGCGTCCATCGCCAGCGGACGGCGCGGTTTCCAGCGACATCAAGCACGCGCACGCAGCTTCCCTGTTCGCCACTGAAAAAGGGCGCCCGGTGCGGAGCCATCCATACAGCGCTTGTCAGCCAGCAGGCCGTATCCGCTTCTTCAGCTCAAGGGTGAAACCGCGCAGCGGCCGCTCTGCGGCGCCCTTGACCTGAAGAAGCGGATACGGCGGACTCTCGGCAAGCGGTTTATGGGGGAATTTGCGCCGGGGGCGCAGACGTAGACGGGCACTAATTGTGTCTGTCCCGTGAATAAATGGGGACACATACCATTTTTTGCGCGTTGGAATAACCGGGACAGACCCAGTTTCCGAGCTTTCAGAAGTCGCGGGCCACGTCGACAACGCGCCAATCCAGCCTGCCCGCTTGGCGAAGCCCTCCCCCCGCCCGTCAACCTTTCAGGAATCTTCTCGTGCTAGATCAACCTCATGACATCGCGTGTTGTGAGTTTGGATGCGGCTTTCGCTGTCCTCGGGGTGGCCCCGATGGACGGTGTAGCGGCGGCGCGTGCGGCGTTTCGCAGCCGCGTCAAACGCTTGCATCCTGACGTCACACCACCGACGACGGCCACGCTCACCGAACTCGCGCGGATCGTTGCGGCGATGGACTATATCCGGGCCAACGCGCCGGTCTGCCTCGAGATCGAGATCAGTGCGGCCCAAGCGGCGCGCGGACTGACCCGGACCTTGCGTCATGGCGACAAACCGCTGCTGGTGCGCATCCCGGCCGGAACACGCGATGGCACCGACCTTGCGGCGGTTGGCGAAGACCGTATCAGTGTGACGATCCGCGTTCAGGCCGAGGGGGAGACGCCGGTCGAACCGACGCCCGATTTCCCCGATGCCGCCGATCTCGACGCCTTCATGCACGAATTCTCGCGTCCCTCGGTGACCACCCGCCTTGCCCGCTGGATCCGCAAAGCGCAGTCGGCCGCGTGACCTGACGCCAAGCTGTGTCTAATCTGCCCGCACTCAAGGCGGATACACCATGTCACACAACACGTTCGGACATCTTTTCCGGGTCACCACCTGGGGCGAAAGCCATGGCCCTTCGATCGGCGCCGTCGTCGATGGTTGCCCCGCCGGCATTCCGCTGAGCGAAGCCGACCTGCAGCCTTTCCTCGACCTGCGCCGTCCCGGCACCTCGCGCCATGTGACGCCGCGCCAGGAACCCGACCAGGTCCGCATCCTGTCCGGCACCTTCGAGGATGACCGCACCGATGGTCCGGTGACCACCGGCACGCCGATCAGCCTGGTGATCGAGAATGTCGACCAGCGCTCGAAGGATTACAGCGCCATCCGCGATAAATGGCGGCCCGGCCATGCCGACTACACCTATGACATGAAATACGGCATCCGTGATTATCGCGGCGGTGGTCGGTCCTCGGCCCGCGAAACCGCCATGCGCGTCGCCGCCGGCGGCATTGCCCGCAAAGTGCTGGGCGACGGCATCTCGATCCGCGCCGCGCTGGTGCAAGTGGGAGGTCGGGCCATCGACCGCGCCCGCTGGGACTGGGATGAAGTCGCCAACAACCCTTTCTTCTGCCCTGACGCGACAACTGCTGCGCTATGGGAAGCCGATATGGACGCGCTGCGCCGGGCCGGCTCCTCGACCGGGGCAATTGTCGAAGTCGTGGTCGCCGGCCTGCCGGCGGGCTGGGGGGCGCCGGTCTATGCCAAGCTGGACAGCGAACTGGCCGCCGCGATGATGACCATCAATGCGGTCAAGGGTGTCGAGATCGGGGCCGGTTTCGGCTCTGCCGCCATGCGCGGCGAGGACGCCGCCGACGAAATGCGGATGGGCGAGGACGGGCCGGTCTTTATGTCCAACCATAATGGCGGCGTGTTGGGCGGGATTTCCACCGGGCAGGACCTGGTCGTTCGCTTTGCCGTCAAGCCAACCTCCTCGATCACGGTGGAACGGCGTACGCTGGACCGGGATTTCGAGGAGACCGTAATCGAGACACGCGGGCGCCATGATCCGTGTGTCGGGATTCGCGCCGTGCCCGTCGGCGAAGCCATGGCGGCGCTTGTTCTGGCCGACCAGAAACTCCGCCATGCCGGCCAGTCGGCCTGGTAAATCAGCCACGGCCATCCGCGTTCATCCGCCGACTGGTCATGAAGGTGAACCCGGCGTTCATGTTCGGCTCATACGCGAAATCCTAGGGTTCAGGCAGATTGGCCGGGTCTGCCCGGCGCGACCCCGTGGAGGAACACCGCATGAAGCAGCTCAAGCGCAAATGGCTTGGCGCCTCTCTCGCGTCACTCATCCTGCTGCCGGCCCTGCTCGCCATCGAACCGGCCGAAGCCCAGCGCCGCGGCGGCGGTGACGAAGTCCGTAGCGATCGCGGCAATGAAACCGGCCGTGGCGCCCGACGTGGCGGCAATCGCGGCGATCAAGGCACGCGCGGCGACCGCAATCGCGGCAGTCGCGGTGATCGTTCCGGACGCGGTGGGCGTGGCAGCGATGACGCCCGCCCGGCGCCGTCGCGTCCAACCTCTGGCGGCAATCCGGGGCGCCGGCCTGACACCCGCCCCGGCGGCGGTAGACCCGATGCCGGCAATCCCGGACGCCGCCCCGATACCCGACCTGATCGACGTCGCCCCGATGCGGGCAACCCGGGTCGTCGGCCCGATGCCCGGCCCGGCGGTCGCCGCCCGGATGCCGGCAATCCTGGGCGTCGCCCTGATACACGCCCCGACCGGCGTCGCCCCGATGCGGGCAATCCCGGACGACGGCCTGACGCCCGGCCCGGCGGACGCCGCCCCGATGTTGGCAATCCCGGACGTCGCCCCGATACGCGCCCGGACCGACGCCGCCCCGGCGTGGGTAATCCCGGTCGTCGCCCGGATGCGCGCGGACCGAGGGATCGTCGCCCGGATGCGCGTCCCAACCGGCCGAACCGCCCCGGCGCCCACCGCCCGGGACGGCCATCGCGTCCGTTCGCCGGCCATAATCCGCGCCGCTGGGAATACGCGCAGCGCCGCCACAATTTCTATCATGACCGCCAACGCCACCAGGCGCAGCGGCGCTGGTTGCGCCATATGAATCATGGCTGGTCGAATTCGCGCTATTACGGGCGTTGGGGGCCGTCGAGCCGCTGGCGCTACAACACGCGCTATTACGACTATGGCTATTCCAACCGCCAGTTCGCCTATTATGACGGTATCTGCCGCTACAATAACAATGGCGACGGCGCGGTGGTTGGCGCCCTGCTCGGCGCGATCATTGGCGGCGCTGCCGCCGGCGACGACAATGTCGGAGCCGGCATCCTGCTCGGTGCCGGTTTCGGGGCGGTCCTCGGCGACAGCCTGAACCGGATGGATAATTGCGACCGTGCGCAATACCAGTACGCGATGAACTACGCCTTCGAATACGGACAACCCTATTATTGGGGCAATCCGTATTCCGGTGTCCGCGGCACGATTATCATCCGCGAGACCTATTACTCCGCCGGCGTCGAATGCCGTTGGGGTGATGCCGAAGTCTACATGCCGGACGGCACCTTTGCCTATGACCGTGTGCGCATGTGCCGGGATGGTTATGGCGACTGGCAGGTCGCGCGCCACCAATAGCGGCATTCCGCAGAAATAGCGGTTCCCTGTGTGCGTGGGGTGCCGTGACGGAAAGGCCGGCCCCGCCAGGGTCGGCCTTTTTCTTGCGTAACTGTCATGCAGGCGTTCATCTACGGCTCATCGCGGTCGCGCTAGAACAGAACTCAACACCGGCGGATACCGTCGGACCGATCCGAAACGGAGGTAGAGATGAAACTGTTGACCCCCACGCTTCTGGCCGCGACTGCACTCAGTGTCACCCTGCCGTCCATGGCCCAGGCCCAGACTTATCAGGACTGCGAGTCCGAACGCCAGGGCCGTCAGGTCGCCGGCGCCATCATCGGCGGCATTCTCGGTGCCGTGATTGGCAATGAGCTGGCCGATGACAGCAATAACAACCGTCATGGTCGCGACCGTCATTATGGACGCGGCGGACGTGGCGGTCATGGCAGCTGGGGTCGTGGTCATCGCGGCGCCCGCTACCAGCACCGTGATCGCGGCAATGCCGAGGAAGTCGGCACCATCGCCGGTGCCGGCGTTGGCGCCCTGATCGGTGCCGGTGTCGCCGGTGGTGAGGATTGCGCCAATCGCGGACGGGTCAACCAGCCCTATTACGGCGACAAGCCCGGCGCCCAATATAGCGACAGCGGCTATGGCAATGACCCGTACTATAATGACCAATACCAGGCCGACTATGACGACAGCGCCTATTATGATGACGGCTATGGCGACACGTATGACTACGGCTCGTCCGGCGAACTGCTCGGCGGTGCCGACCGGGCCGAGCCGGCGCGCGTCTACAACGCGGCCTCGAACTATCCGACAAACTCGGCCACCGGCAGCTGCCACTGGTCGCAGACCCGTCGCATGAATGAATACGGCCAGACCGTCACCGACCAAGTCTATATGTGTCAGGGCACGGATGGAATCTGGCGCCCGGCCGACACTTACGGCCAATAATCCAGACACCAATCTCAGGCAAAAACGCCTTTCAGGCTTGGTGATTGCGGGCGGCGGCAATAAGGTATTCCCGATTGCCGTCGCCCCCCTCTATCGGACTGTCCATGACCGCGCGTACCGAGAAATTCTCCAGTCCGTCCAATTCCGCACGCACGGTCGCCACTGCGTCATCGCGTGCCGTCTCGCTCTTCACCAGACCGCCCTTGCCGATCAAGGCCTTGCCGACTTCGAACTGGGGTTTGATCAGCGCGATCAGGTCGCTGCGCGCCGCGCTCAGCGCCAGGGGGCGGGCGATGACCTTCAGCAGTGAAATGAAGCTGGCATCGCAGACCAGCAGCGAGGGCGGCTCGGAAAACATCTCGGCGGCCAATGACCTGGCATCGGTCGCCTCCAGCGATGTGACCCGCCGATCAGCCTGAAGCGAGGGGTGGAGCTGGTCGCGCCCGACATCCACCGCATAGACATGCCGCGCCCCGCGCGACAACAAGACCTCGGTGAAACCGCCGGTCGATGATCCGACATCGAGGCAGACCCGGTCGGTCGGATCGACACCAAACCCGTCCAGCCCCGCCACCAGCTTCAGCGCCGCCCGAGACACCCAGGGATGCGCCGCCTCGGCGACGATCTCGGCCCCGTCCGCAATCTTCTGCGACGGCTTGGTCACCGTGACCCCGTTCGCCGAAACCTTCCCCGCCGCAATCGCCGCCTGGGCGCGGGCGCGGGTGTCGAAATGGCCGTGTTCGACGAGGTAGAGGTCTGCGCGCATGGTTGGGTCCGGGTGAGGCTGGTAGGGGGCGAGGATAGCGTCAGACGAGGTCTGGGAGCCATGCCGGTTTGCACCGGAGCTGCCTCCCCCCTCATCCGGCCCTTCAGGCCACCTTCTCCCGCGAGGGGAGAAGGACGGGTGCAGCGGCATGATCCAATCCAGCCCTGTCAACCGGCGCACGGGCGCACGCCCCGCCATACATCCCTTGCCGAGAGAAAGCCGCATCCGCTTCTTGAGCTCAAGGGGAAGCCCGCGAAGCGGCGGCTACGCCGCCCTTGACCTCAAGAACCGGATACGGCCCGCTGGCTGACAAGGGATGTATGGATCAGGCTGCACATGAGCGCCAGAGATCGTCCTTCCTCTCAATGGGCGAGAACCTGTCTCCTCCCCCTTGCCGGTTTGCCAATTCCGCTGTCTGTGCTATCGCCTCGCGCACCGCTGCGGCGTTGCCCTTTGCGGGGCAACGCTGATCTCACAACGCGTTCCGACCATTTGCGGCTTGGCCGCCAGAACACTGCGCAACGAGCACCCATTGCCCGGATGCCGGCGCGAACGAACGGACACCATCATGCGACTTCCCACGCTCGACCCGGCCCTTTTCGACCACATCCGCCGCACCTGGTTTTTCAACCTGCGCGGTGACGTGCTGGCCGGCATCGTGGTGGCGCTGGCGCTGATCCCGGAAGCGATCGCCTTCTCCATCATCGCCGGGGTCGACCCGCGGGTCGGGCTGTATGCCAGCTTCTCGATCGCGGTGATCATCGCCTTTACCGGCGGGCGTCCGGGCATGATCAGCGCGGCCACCGCAGCGACGGCGGTGCTGATGGTCACCCTGGTCCGCGAGCACGGGCTGCAATACCTGCTCGCCGCGACCGTGGTCGCCGGCCTGCTGCAGATCGGTGCCGGATTTCTCAAGCTGGGCGATCTGATGCGCTTTGTCTCGCGCTCGGTGATCACCGGCTTCGTCAATGCGTTGGCCATCCTGATCTTCATGGCGCAATTGCCGGAACTGACCAATGTCAGCATGCTGACCTATGTCCTGGTCGGCGCCGGCCTCGCCATCATCTATGGCTTCCCCTACATCACCAAGGCCATCCCCTCGCCGCTGGTCTGCATCATCGTCCTGACCAGCCTGGCGCTCTTCTTCGGCTGGGACAATGTGCGCACGGTTGGGGATATGGGCGATCTGCCCACGACGCTGCCGGTCTTCCTGATCCCGGACATTCCCTTCAATCTCGACACCTTGATGATCATCCTGCCCTATTCAGCCGCGGTGGCTGCCGTCGGCCTGCTGGAATCGCTGATGACGGCGCAGATTGTCGATGATCTCACCGACACACCCAGCGACCGCAATCGCGAATGTATCGGTCAGGGTATCGCCAATTCGATCACCGGTTTCTTCGGCGGCATGGCCGGTTGCGCCATGATCGGGCAATCGGTGATCAATGTGAAATCGGGTGGACGCGGTCGCCTGTCGGCCCTCACTGCCGGTTCGGTCCTCTTGTTCATGATCCTGGTGCTGGGCGATCTGGTCGCCCAGATCCCGATGCCGGCCCTGGTCGCGATCATGATCATGGTCTCGGTCGGGACCTTCTCCTGGAGCTCGATCCGCAATCTGCGCGACCACCCCAAGAGTTCCAGCTTCGTCATGATCGCCACCGTGATCGGCGTCGTCGCGACCCATAACCTGGCGATTGGCGTCGGCGTCGGTGTGCTCCTGAGCGGGCTCTTCTTCGCCTGGCGGATTTCGCGCGCCTTCACGGTCACCAGCGAAGTGTCAGCCGACGGGCGAACCCGGACCTATCGCGTCGACGGCCAGCTCTTCTACGCCTCGTCGGAAGATTTTCTGCGGGCCTTCGATTTCAAGGATGCGGTCGATACCGTCATCATCGATCTCGGCCAGGCGCATGTCTGGGATCTCTCCAGCGTCGCGGCCGTGGACATGGCGGTGCTCAAATTCCGCCGCGAGGGGGCCGAGGTCGAACTGCTCGGCATGAACGAGGCCAGCAAGACCCTGGTCGACCGTTTGGGCATTCACGACACGCCCGGCGCGCTGGACAAGCTGATGGGCCATTAGGGGAAATTCCATGACCAAACTCATCCTTCTCGTCGACGGTTCGGTCTATGGCGAAAGCGTGTGCGATCACGCCGCCTGGGTCGCCACCACGATGGGCGCCCAGATCGAGCTGTTGCACGTGCTCGGCCGCCGCGACACCCAGAGCCTGCCGACCAACCTGTCCGGCTCGCTGGGCCTGGGCGCCAAGCATGACCTGCTGGACAAGCTCGCCGCCCATGACGAAGAACGCGCCAAGCTGGCCAAGGAACGCGGCCACGCCATCCTCGACGCGGCAGCCGCCTATCTCGCTGACCACGGCGTACCGGAAGTGTCCCGCCGCCTGCGCCACGGCGATCTGGTCGAAGCGCTGCAACAGGTCGAGGGCGACGCCGATCTCATCCTGGTCGGGAAGCGCGGCGAGGCCGCCGATTTCGCCAAGGAGCATCTCGGTTCCAACCTGGAACGCATTGTCCGCGCCGCCCACAAGCCGGTCATGGTCGCCTCACGCAAATTCGTCCCGGTCGAACGGGCACTGATCGCCTTTGACGGCGGCGCCAGCGCCAGGAAAGCCGTCAGCCACATTGCCGGCGGCCAGCTCTTCAAGGGCATCCCGCTACACCTTCTGACAGTCGGCAAGGACGACCCCGGTCGTACCGACGCCCTTGAAGCCGCCGCCGATGAGCTGCGGACCGCCGGCCACAATGTCACCACGGCCATCCGGACCGGCGAGCCTGAAAACGTCATCGTCGACTATGTCGAGGACGAAGCCATCTCGCTTCTGGTGATGGGCGCCTACGGCCATTCCCGCCTGCGCAATCTGGTGATCGGCTCGACCACGACAGACATGATCCGCAATTGCCACATCCCGCTGATGCTGTTCCGGTGATGCAGTTCCGATAGGGATGTTTGTCATCCCCGTTGGGTGTCCGGCGAAGGCGGGGCGTCCACCCGGGATGACAAAATGTGGGTCATTGAGACGAGAAAACCTCCCCAAACTCCGTCATCCGACGGCTTGTCCGGGGGACCTCGACCATCCTGTCAGCCGGCAAGCCAAGGTCCCCCGGATGCCCGCTTCGCGGTCACCGTGGGATGACGGTAGAGGGATGGATCAATCTCTGGGAAGCAAGGCGCCCCGGCGCACACCCGGCCATACTTCACTTGCCGGGAGACAGCCGTATCGGGGTCTTCAGCTCAAGGGGCATACCCGCGAAGCGGCGCCTGCGGCGCCCTTGACCTGAAGACCCCGATACGGCCCGCTGGCTGACAAGTGATGTATGGGTTGATGCGCGCGAGGTGCGCGACAATTGGTGTATGTCCCGGTGTCTCGCATTTTTCGTCGCTTTCCTCCCCACATTGTGGGGAGGTGGATCGCCGCATGACGGCGAGACGGAGGGGTGACGCCGAAGGCGGCATGGGCGTCTCTCGCTGCGCTCGACCCCATCGACCCGAGGCTGCGCCTCGGCCCACTTCCCCATGGAATGGGGAAGAAAGCGAACCAGCCCCCTACCCCGCGATCAACGCCGCCGCCACACGTTCCGCTGCCGCATCATCCTTGCCCATGGCTTCCAGCGCCTTGGCGGCGATGTGGCGGGCGTTGAGGCCGGCGGTTTCGTACATGTCGAACGGGGCTTCCTGGTCCTGGAAAGTGTCGGGCAGGGTCAGGGTGCGGATGCGCAGGCCGCGATCGAGGGCGCCCTTGTCGGCCAGCAGGTGCAGCACGAAAGCGCCGAAACCGCCGACCGCGCCCTCTTCCACCGTGATCAGGACTTCGTGCTCGCGCGCCAGACGCAGGATGAGGTCCTCGTCCAGCGGTTTGGCGAAGCGGGCGTCGGCGACGGTGGTCGAGAAGCCCTGTACGGCCAGCGCGTCGGCGGCCTTGAGGCTTTCCTCGAGGCGGGTGCCGAGCGACAGGATGGCGATGCGTGAGCCTTCGCGGACGACACGGCCCTTACCGATCTCCAGTGGTTCGATCTGGTCGGGAATTTCAATGCCGGTGCCATTGCCGCGCGGATAGCGGAAGGCGGACGGGGCGTCATCGATCAGCGCCGCAGTTTTCACCATGCGCGACAATTCCAGCTCGTCGGACGCGGCCATCAGCACCATGCCCGGCAGGGCGCCAAGATAGCCGATGTCAAAACTGCCGGCATGGGTGGCGCCGTCAGCGCCGACCAGGCCGGCCCGATCGATGGCAAAGCGGACGGGCAGTTTCTGGATCGCCACATCGTGGACCACCTGGTCATAGCCGCGCTGCAGGAAGGTCGAATAGATCGCCGCGAAGGGCTTCATGCCATCGGCGGCGAGGCCGGCGGCGAAGGTGACGGCGTGCTGTTCGGCAATGCCGACATCGAACATGCGGTCCGGGAAGCGTTCCCCGAACAGGTCTAGCCCGGTCCCGCCCGGCATGGCGGCGGTGACGCCGACGACGCGGCTGTCGGTCTCGGCCTCGCGGATCAATTGCCGGGCGAAGACCTTGGTGTAGGACGGCGCATCGGCCTTGGACTTTTGCTGTTCGCCGGTGATGACGTTGAACTTGGCGACGCCGTGATACTTGTCGTCAGACGCCTCGGCCGGGGCATAGCCCTTGCCCTTTTGGGTCACGACATGGATCAGGACCGGGCCGTTATCGCCATCGCGCACATTGCGCAGGACCGGGACCAGCTGGTCGAGATCATGGCCGTCGATCGGGCCGACATAGCGAAAGCCCATCTCCTCGAACAATGTGCCGCCCATGGCCATGCCGCGCATGTATTCCTCGGCCCGGCGTGCCGCCTCCTCGACGCGCAGCGCCTTGGCGACGCCCTTGCCGAGCTTGCGGATGGAGCGATAGCCCTGCGAGGAAACGAGGCGGGCAAAATAATGGCTCATCGCGCCGACCGGCGGGGCGATGGACATGTCATTATCGTTGAGGATGACGATCAACCGGCCACCGATATGGCCGGCATTGTTCATCGCCTCATAGGCCATGCCGGCCGACATCGAGCCGTCGCCGATGACCGCGATGACATTGCGGTCTTCTTCCTTGAGATCGCGCGCCACGGCAAAGCCGAGCGCCGCCGAGATCGAGGTCGAGGCGTGGGCCGCGCCAAACGGGTCGTATTCGCTTTCCGAACGCTTGGTGAAGCCGGACAGGCCGCCGGCCTGGCGCAGGGTGCGGATGCGGTCGCGGCGACCGGTCAGGATCTTGTGCGGATAGCATTGATGACCGACATCCCAGATCAGCGTGTCGGTCGGGGTATCGAAGACATGGTGCAGGGCGGTGGTCAGTTCGACCACGCCGAGGCCGGCGCCCAGATGGCCACCGGTGACCGACACTGCATCAATCGTCTCGGCGCGCAGCTCATCGGCCAGCGTCTTGAGTCGGTCGATCGGCAGATTCTTGAGATCTGCCGGTGAATTGACGGTGTCGAGGATCGGGGTTTTCAGTGCCATGGACATGCGGCCTTTCACGAGCGCCGCGCGAGGATGAAATCGACGGCCTCTCTCAAAACATCTGCTCGTGCGCCGAAAGGTTCAAGGTGGTCCTTGGCCTGTGCGGCCAAGTGCCGCGAACGGTCACGCGCGCCTTCCACTCCCAGAATGGTGACGAAGGTGGCTTTTCCTTGACCGGCATCCTTGCCGACGGCCTTGCCCGCTTCGCCCGCATTGCCCGTGGCATCCAGGAGATCGTCCGTTATCTGATAAGCCAAGCCAAGATCATGGGCAAACCCCTCCAGCGCCCGACGTACAGACTCGTCGACATCCTTGAGGATGGTCGCACTCTCGACCGCGTAGGAGATCAGCGCTCCGGTTTTCATGCGATGCATGCGGGTGACAACAGAAATGTCGAACTGTTCGGTTTCGGCCCGGATGTCGATCATCTGGCCACCCACCATGCCATAGGGACCCGACGCCCGTGACAGGCGCTCGACCAGACGGGCCCGGACACTGCCGCGCTGATGGGTGTCGGGATGGGCGAGGATTTCATAGGCGACCGATTGCAGCCCGTCGCCGGCGAGCACGGCCGTCGCCTCGTCATAGGCCTTGTGCACGGTCGGACGGCCGCGGCGCACATCATCATCATCCATGCACGGCAGATCGTCATGGATCAACGAATAGGCGTGGATGCATTCCAGCGCACAGGCGGCGCGCAATATGCCGCGCTCATCGGCATGAACAAGATGGCCGGCCTCGATGGTGAGGAAGGGGCGCAGCCGCTTGCCCGGTCCGAGGGCCGCATAACGCATGGCCGAATTGAGATGGGCTTCCGGCCCCTCGGCCCGCGGCAACAGGGCATCGAGCGCGACCGTCACCCGGTCGGCATGCTCGTTGAGTCGCTGTTCGAAAGTCTCCATCGACCTGCCTGTCCTGCCTGCCCGTCAGGGCTCCCCCAAGGCACCTGCCTCGATCTTGCTGTTCGTGTGTCGCTAATGCAGTCGCGACCCGTCGGGCACGGGCTGGTCCGGCGCCATCAACACGATCTCTCCTGTGCCATCAGAAACGCCGAGTGTCAGCACTTCCGAGCGCATCGGACCGATCTGGCGCGGCGGAAAATTCACCACCGCCAGCACCTGCCGGCCGATCAGCGCGTCCGGCGTGTAGTGGGCCGTGATCTGGGCCGAGGACTTCTTCGTCCCCAACTCGCCGCCAAAATCGATCCACAGACGGATCGCCGGCTTGCGCGCTTCCGGAAAGGGTTCGGCCTGCACCACCGTGCCGATGCGGATGTCGAGCTTGAGGAAATCCTCGATCGACGCCATGCCGGGATCTTCGTCAGCCACGACTAGTCCAGCCCGGCCGGTTCGGTCGTCGGCTGGCCATCTTCGCCGCGGACGATCTTTTCGACCTTCAACTCGGCCGCCTTCAGCTTGCTGTCGCAATGCGCCTGCAGCGCCGCGCCGCGCTCATAGATCTCGATTGAGCGCTCCAGCTCGACCTCGCCCGACTCGAGCTGGCGGACAATGCCTTCCAGCTCGGCAAGGGCTTTTTCAAAGCTCAGGGTGGCAATATCGGCATGCGGCTCGGCTGCCATCAACTCTCTCCGTATTCGAAAGGTCCGGGTGTCGGTTCGGGCGGAATTGCCGGACACCATAGGAAGCCCGACGGTGCGCGGCAATCGGTGCGTCAGTCGCCGCGATATTCATACCGCCGCCAGGACCAGTAGCTGTCACCGCCATCGCGGACACAGACCCAGCCAGCGGCTTTCAGGTGCGGTCGCATCATCCGGTTGAACCAGCCATGGGCACAACACACGACCGGTCCGTCATCTGCGGCCCGGATCAGACGTTCAACGGCGCGCGCCGCGCGAATGTCGGCATCAACCCGGCTCTCGCGTCCGCGCGACTGACCCAGCCACCAGGTGCAGCGCGCAAACACGCCCCAGGTCTTGGCCATGAAACGGCCCGGCCAGGGCGGCGGCGGCAATTCCGCCTCGATGAAATCCTTGTCGATCACCAGTTCACGGTTCGGCGCCACCGCCTGCGCCGTTTCCACGGCCCGTCGCAAGGTCGAGGCAAAGATGGTGCTCGCCTCGACGGCCTGTTGCTGCAAGGCCTCCGGAGCGACCTGACCGGCAACCAGCGGTGCGGGCTGGTATTCATTGTCCCACCAGTCCTCATAACCGCGCCAGTCCAGCATCGCTTCGCGGTTCGCGAGCGGCTGGCCATGGCGGGCAATGGTGATGAAGCCGGGCCGCGAAGGCGTGGCAGGTCTGATGTCGGTCATGCTCTGATTTCAGTCACACTTGATCACGGTCACGGGCGGGGGCAGGCGCAACAACCGGCGCGCCCCGACGCAGCCTGGCAGGATTTTTGGTCACGCTTCGGACAACGCGCCGGCAAACGCCGCCGCCGACCGCCCCAAGGCCGGACAGTCGTAGCCACCCTCCAGCACGGAAACAAGCCGCGATCGGCTAAAATCGCGGGCAATGCCAGCCAGTTGCCGTGCAACCCAGGCATAGTCATTGCTGCGCAGCCCCCAACCGCCGACCGGATCGTCCGCATGCGCATCAAATCCGGCCGAGACGAGGATCATGTCGGGCCTCGCCCGTTTCAGCGCCGGAATCACCTGTGTCTCGAAGCGTGCCCGCCACTGGGAACCGGTGACGCCCTCGGGCATGGGACAATTGAGAACATTGCCGCCAAGGCCGGTCTCGCCCTCCCCGCCCGTGCCGGGATAAAGCGGCGCCTGATGCAGGGACGCAAAAAACACGCGGCCGTCGCGCTCGGCCAAGCATTGCGTGCCATTGCCGTGATGCACGTCGATATCGATGATGGCGACCGAGGCCAGATCGTGGACCTCCAGCGCGTGCATCGCCGCAATGGCGATGGTGTTGAAAAGGCAAAACCCCATCGGCCGGTCCGGCTCGGCATGATGGCCCGGTGGTCTCGCCAGCACAAAGCCGGCGCCGCCATCATCGGCCACCACCGTGTCGACGGCCGCCACTGCCGCGCCGACCGCACCGAGCGCTGCGGCGGCGGAGCGGTCGCAGACAAGCGTGTCGGGATCAAGCGCCACCCACTCGCCGTCCGGCGCCTGGGCACAGGCACTGAGCACCCGGTCGACATGTGCCGCGCTGTGGAAGCGGGCGAGGTCCGGCATGCCGGCCGCACCAGCCTCGACCCAATCACATCCCGGCAGGGCAAGCAGTGCCGAGCGCACGGCCTCATAGCGACCGACATGTTCGGGATGTCCGGGCGGGACGGCGTGAAGGCGGCTGGCGGGGCTGTCGAAAATCGTGGTTTTCATGACCGCCAGTGTGGGCATTTCCCGCCCCGCAATCCAGCCCCGACCACGCCCTTATTCCGACGGGGTTTGCAGCTCCGGACGGGGTCAGGCGCTCATCGCGGCGCCATTGTGCCGGGCCGCTGTCGGCAGCAGCACGACGTCTTCCATGAACTGGCTGTAGTCACACAGGATTTCCTCGCCGGGGTGAATGTCGCGCCGGGCCTCGCCATTGCCGTCGGCACGGAAATCAATATTCGGCTCACCGCTGTGATTGAGAAAGCGGGCATGATCACCGTCCAGCAGATAGCCGTTCAGGCCTCGGTCGAAATAGGCATAGCGCTGCATGTATTGGCGATAAACCTGCGGCCGTTCGGCCAGCTGGGCCTCGGTCAGGACCAGGTCAACCGCTTGGTCGAGCACCCAGACCAGGGTGCCGGCCGGGATGAAATCGGACGCAAAAACGCCCAGCCCTTCCAGCGGGCTGGGGGCAAGATAGGTGTCCACGAGAAGCATGGATTTGTCACTCCGACCAGCCGCGTCGACGGCAGGCAGTGGGGCAGCGGCGGGTCCGGATCAAGGCCGGCCGGCCGCAGAGTGCGACGCTCCAAATCCCATATTGGCGAAATTTGAAAAAGCGCAAGCGGGATTTTATGCGCGGCGCGCCGACCCTGCCTCGCAGGTCAGAAATTATAGGGAGAGCCGGCGCGGATCCAGGCCAGGGCGAAACCGACGGCGACGCCGGCGATGATCACCACACTGATCCAGCCACTTCCCGATCTCGTCCGCATCATCCCGCCCCTCACTATCTTGTCGTGACAGGTCTGAAGCTAGCGGTGAATCGGATTCAGCCAACGGTAAAGTTGTGAGCTCTGACAGGCACTTATTCAGGGTGTGACGGTCATCACACCCTGAATAAGTGCACCAGTGAGCTCGCCCGCGACCGGGACAGCCGGATGACCGGCGTCAGGGGGCTGCGCCCTGGACTGTGGCTGACGGCTTGCCCGTCCAGCGCGCTGTATTGATCCCGGCGAAAAGCAACCAGAAAGCAACCACCCACTCAAACAGGGCCCCCGGCAGGAAGAAGAGCATGACGTGCTCCTTCAGGGACGGGAACAAGACGATGGTCGCGGCCACGGATCCGACAACCAGATAGGTGAGCATGCCCCAGGCTGCGAGCCATCGCGGAATGAAGCGCGCGCGGAAGAACAGGGCGAAGAAGAGGATGCCGCCCACGGCCATCGGGATCAGCAGGAAGTAGATCGCCGAACCGTATACATCGCGCAGGAGCATCACGAGGGCGGATCGTTCCTCACCCGAGAAGCCGGGGCTCAGATCCGGGTTCACGACCGCTGCAAAGGCGGCATATTTGAAGATGATGAAAGTCGCCCCCATTGCACTTTCGATCAACCGGCAGAAGGCTCCGACGAGGGCGCCTCCCTGGCTCACCGGCTTCAGTACGGCGTACATGGCGGCGGCCGAGATGACGACGAACGTGTACATCACCGCCTCGGCCAGGAGCCCCGTCCGAAACAGGAATTCAAGCGGCTGCGACGCGGCGTCCCCACCCGACAGCGTGCTGAGTCCGGGGATCGGGCCAAAGGTGATGTAAATCCCGGCAGCGGAATAGATGACGTAGGATAAACCCGCCAGCCGGGCCATGCGGCGAGCGGATTGATCGGTGTGTTGTAATGCAGACATGGCGTGAGCGCCCCCGTCGACTAAGCAGTGATCCAAGCCGGTGCGATCACCGGCCCCCCGGACATGCAGGAGACCGGCTTGCCTGTCGTCCGAATGGGGCCATTCGGACATTGTCGTGCACTAGGTGACGGCGTTCTCCACGTCTCGCGACCGGCCACTTCGTGCCTTTGCGCGATATTGGCTCGGCGGCGTGCCGACATGTTTCTTGAACGCCGCATTGAAGGTTGAGCGGGAGTTGAACCCGACCTCCAGGGCCACTTCGAGCGTATTGAGATCGGTCTCGCTCAACAAGCGTTTGGCCTCGTCGGCCCTGTGACTGTTCACGAAGTCAAAGAAATTGACGCCGACATGCTGCGAGAGAGTTTCGGATATATGGTTCTTCGTGACGCCCGTGACGTCGGACAGTTTTTGCAGCGACAGGTCGCTGTCGGCGTAGAGCTTGTCGGCCTCCAACGCGCCCAGGAGCTTGGCGGCCGTCCGGGTCATCCGTTGCTCGGTCAGGATCGGCCGTCTGATCGGCGCCTCGGCTTTGGCCGCCCGGTCCGAAGGCAGGGCGGGCTGGTGTACGCCGAGATAGGCGAAGGCCGCGATTGCCAAGGTTTCGGTGAAGGCCAGGGCGATGTTCAAAACAGGGATCGAGGTGCCGGTCATCCACAGGATTTGCTTGATGGCAAAGAACGTCCAGGCGCCAGCGAAGACGAAAAGAATGGTACGCAGCCAGTCCAGCGATTTGCGCTCAATATTGGCAAACGCGTCCATCATGCGCCGCCTGTGCCGCATCTGCAGCCGCAGGGCCAAGATCAGGTAGCAACCGGTGAAGGTCAGGAAAATGACCAGCGACGCGGTGCAGGTGTAGAGCGCGATCCGGTAATGGTCAGGATTACGGGTCGCCGGATCCGCCAGGGCGAGTTTCTGGTCGGCGCTCAGACTGGCAAAGGGCAGCATCGCGACAAGAACCAGTACCGGGCCGAGCAGCACCAGCCAGTCGAAGCCGCCAAAACGACGGCTTGTCGTCGAGACCAGGGCGCGGGCAAAGAAGAAGACCGCCGGCCCCAGAACCATTTTGATCGCAAGATCAGCCCCGACCAGATGCGGTGCAAGCCGATAGGCACCCGAGACAATGACGAGTTGACCGAGCACATGCGCCAGCAACGCGATGAGCGCCAGGCAAAAGAATAATGACCTGTCGCCGCGCTGACCGGATTTGGTCAACGCCATGACCAGCGCGAAACCGATGGATCCGGCTGCGATGGCGTAGGCCATTGTCAGAAACGTGTCGGTCATCACCCTGCTTCTCCGCCGTGTCGCGATCCAGGGCAATCACCCGGCCAGTCAGGGCCATGCCGCGTTGACCGGGACCTCGCCGCCAATCCGGTCAGTGCGCCGCCGGGATCGCCATGATCTTCACACCGGGAGGCGCTGCCGGCTCTTCCGGGACGAAGAAGTCGGGTAGGAGTTCGATCGACGGGTCGTAGGAATACTTGTCGAGATCGCGCTCGCCCTCATCCCACAGGAAGCTGTCATCGATGATGAAATTACCGGTGAACTCGGCCGCCGGCTTGTTGAGGACGGCATAGGCGGTGTCGGCGAGAATCTCCGGCTTGCGGCAACTCTTCATCGCCTCTTCACCGGCCAGCACGTTGGAGATGGCGGCGGTGGCGACGGCGGTACGCGGCCAGATCGCATTGGCGCCGATCTTGCCCTTGAACTCCTCACCCCAGCCCAGGATGCACAGGCTCATCTGGTATTTCGCCGAGGTGTAGGCGACATGCGGACCAAACCACATCCCGCGCATGTCGAGCGGCGGCGCCAGGGCGATGATGTGCGGGTTCTCGGCCTTCATCAGATAGGGCAGGCATTTCTGCGTGGTCAGGAAAGTGCCGCGCCCATTGACCTGGTGCATCAGGTCATAGCGCTTCATCGGCACATCTACCGTGCCACGCGGATAGATGGCGGAGGCGTTGTTGACCACCGCATCAATACCGCCGAACCGGTCAACCGCGGCCGCCACCGCCGCCTCGACCTGGGCTTCGTCACGGATATCGCATTTGACCGCCAGCGCCTGTCCGCCGGCGGCCTCGATCGCCGCCGCAGCGGTGTGGATCGTACCCTCGAGACGCGGGTCCACCGTGTCCGACTTGGCCGCGATCACGATATTGGCGCCGTCACGGGCGCAGCGCTCGCCGATCGCGAGGCCAATGCCGCGCGACGCGCCGGTGATGAAAATCGTTTTACCCTTGAGGCTCATGACGCTCTCTCCCCGAATGCGTGATTTGGACAGAGACTAGAGCGCCACTCACCGCGTCACCAGCCCGGGAAGCGGCAAAAACCCGTCGCCGCAGTTTCCGGGAAGGCCTACAGCCCGCGCCAGACCCGGCCAGAGGGGCAATGCAGGCCCTGCTCGCGGCGGCAGCGTTCCAGCGTGAACAGGACGGTCTCGGCGCGGCCGACGACATTTTCCAGCGGCACAAAGCCCGGCCCGCCCGAGGCGCGACTGTCGCGCGAGGCATCGCGATTGTCACCCATCACGAAAACCGTGCCGGGACGGACGGTGACCGGACCAAAATTGTCCAGCATGTCATTGTCATTCTGCTCGTAGATCTCGTGATCCCGGTCGCCCGGCAGGACTTCGGTGTAATGGCTCACCGTCACAGCAACGCCAGACCGGTCCTCGCGATAAATGCGGACATCCTCCAGCATGCGCGGGACGACCTCCTCATTGATGTAGAGCCGACCCTCGCGGACCTCGATGACATCGCCG
This sequence comes from Maricaulis maris, assembly GCF_003634045.1. Lineage (GTDB taxonomy): Bacteria > Pseudomonadota > Alphaproteobacteria > Caulobacterales > Maricaulaceae > Maricaulis > Maricaulis maris. The sequence continues at coordinate 33,658 of NZ_RBIM01000007.1, read as the reverse complement.
GCAACGCCCACGACACGCTTGATGAGATTGCGCGCCGGTGTCTGGTTCTCGTCGCGGAAGACAACAACATCGCCGCGGCGCGGCTGCGACCAGGCCAAGCGGCCATTCCAGCTGTCCGGCAAGGCATAGCCCAGCCCCAGCGGCAGGGAGTGGACCGAATAGCCATAGGCCCATTTCGACACCAGCACCCGGTCACCGACCTCGAGCGAGGGCTGCATGCTCTCGGAGGGGATATGGAAGGCGGCAAAGCCGAAGGTCACCAGACCCAGCCACACCGCCGCCACACCGGCGACAAAACGCACGGTTTCCAGGATTTCATCGGCCGCACGGCCCGCAAGACGCTTCATCAAAGGGCTCATTTCAATTTGACTGCGGTTCCATAGGCGAGAATTTCGGCGGCACCTTCCATCACGGAGGACGTCGAGAGCCGGACCGTGATGATGGCATCGGCGCCCAGTTCCTCGGCGTGCCGGACCATGCGGTCCAGCGCCTGTTCGCGCGATTCCGAGAGGAGGCTGGTATATTCGGGCACTTCGCCACCGACCAGATTGCGCAGGCCGGCAATGAAATCGCGACCGAAAAAGCGGGCCCGGACAACATTGCCGCGAGCGATACCCACCGTACGGTCGATCTCGCGCCCGGGCACCGTGTCGCCCATCGTGATTATCAGGCTCATTCCTCATCCCCTTGCAGCACAAGCCGGTCCGAACAGGCCCGCCAATACATCAAAGCCACGCCCAGCGCCGGACACCCGGTCGCCGCCAGCCAGAGATAGCTGACGGGATAGGGCAGTTGCCAGCCGGCCAGCAAGCCGGCGGCGAGCAGTCCGAGATAGCCGGCCAGTCCACCCAGAAGGAGAACCGGTATCGCAATATCCAGAAGTCTGCCTAACACGGGCTGCCTAACGCTGGCTGAATGGTCCTGTGCGGACGAATACAGCTTCTTCGATACGTCGAAATTCGCCCGCAACCAAGAAGTCCGCCTGCCAATGACGGTATTTTAAGCTGCAATCGTGACCGCGAAGCCGCAGGGGACGATGTTCCGCACGGTCCCGCTTGGACGCGGCGCCGCCTGCTGGCACCCTGATCGACAAGGAGAAATGCCCCATGTCCGACACGATCATCGAACCGAACAGCCAAGCTACCGACCGCGACGACAAATTATTCGCAGGCCTCAATTATGTGCTGTTCCTGATCGGCAATATCATCGGCATTTCCAGCATCCTCGCCGTGATCATCGCCTATTCCCGGCGCGAACGGGCGCCGCGCTGGCTGCAATCGCACTATACCTACCAGATCAAGTCATTCTGGACGGCGGTGCTGAGCATCGTCGTATGCACCTTCATGATCCTGACCGGCGTCCTGTCCCTCTTCGGCGCCACCGGCCTGGCCCTGACCTGGTTGTGGATGCTGATCCGCAGTGTCGTCGGCCTGATCCGTCTGCTCGACGGTCGCGGCCATCCCGACGCCGACGCGGTGTGGGTGTAAGCCAAGCATCGGTATCGCCACGGCGCTCGCGCCTCCGGGAAAAATGAAAAAGGGCGAGCGCTGGCGGTGCGTTCCACGACGCTCTCGCTTGTCATCCCGGACGCAGGCCCGGCCCCGAGCCGGGCGGAGATCCGGGACCCATTATCGCGAAAGCTGGCAGGACCGGGCGTCTGGGTCCCGGGTCTGCGGCCTGCGTACGCAGGCCATTCGCCCGGGATGACAAACGTGTGGTGGTCAGCGGGCCTATCCGCGTCATCAGCGCCGAATTCTGCCACGCGCCGCCGCCGCCAAGCCAAACACTTTTTTCCCGGCCGCAGCCCCGCAAAAGCGGGGCGGAGAGCCGGGAAAAATGAGAGGGGATGGAGGGGTATTTTCTCCCCGCGCTATGGGGCGGAAAAGGCGCAAGCCGCCCCTAAAGCCCGAAACCGACCTCATCAATCATGTCGGCACCCATGGTGATGTCGTCGACGCGCGACGGCGCCAGGGTCATGACGGCTTCGGCGTAGAAATTGGCCAGGGCGATGCGTTGGGCGGCGAAAGCCGGATCACCGACATTTTCCTTCTGGCGGCGACGGGCGGCAACGGCGCCGACGCACAACAGCCAGCCGCCAACGGTCTCTCCCGCCAGGGTCAGGAAAGGCGTGGCGCCGGCCAGGCGGTCCTTCATGTCGGCTTCGGCGAGCCAGTCGGCGGCCTCCTGCAGGGCTTCCAGACTGTCACGCAGCCGCTCGCCGAGCGGCGGCAGGTCGGGATGGCCGGACGTCAGGCAACTCTCGATGGTCTGGTCGATATCGGCATAGAGCTCGTCAAAGGCCGCGCCATCGGCCATGGAGAGCTTGCGGCCGACCAGATCGATGGCCTGGATTGCATTCGTGCCCTCATAGATCGGCGTGATACGGGCGTCGCGCAAATGCTGGGCGGCGCCGGTTTCCTCGATATAGCCCATCCCGCCATGCACCTGGATATTGGCCGAAGCGACCTCGACCCCGATATCGGTCGACCAGGCCTTGGCGATCGGGGTGAGGAGTTCCTCGCGACGCTTGGCGGCCGCCTTCTCCTCGTCCTCGTCACCATAATGCGCCATGTCGGCGGCGACCGCACAGGACACGCAGATCGCACGCGCTGCGGCGATCTTGGCTTTCATCAGCGCCAGGGTCCGCTTGATGTCGGGATGGTGGATGATGGCGTGCGGCGCCGGGCCCTCGGCCTCAATGGCGCGGCCCTGCTTGCGGTCGGCCGCATAGGCCAGGGCCTGCTGATAGGCGCGTTCGGCAATGCCGACACCCTGGACGCCGACATTGAGACGGGCCGAATTCATCATCGTGAACATGCAGCGCATGCCGGCATTCTCGCCGCCGATCAGCCAGCCGGTGGCCCCGGCATACTCCATCGTGCAGGTCGGCGAGCCGTGAATGCCCAGCTTGTGTTCGAGACCGATCGCCTTGAGCGAATTGGCCGAACCGTCGGGCAGGATTTTGGGCACGATGAAGAGCGAGATGCCCTTTGTGCCGTCCGGCGAGCCCGGCGTGCGGGCCAGCACGAGATGGATGATGTTCTCGGCGCAGTCGTGATCGCCCCAGGTGATGAAGATCTTCTGGCCCGAGATCGCCCAGCTGCCATCCGCATTGGGCTCGGCCTTGGTGCGCAGCGCGCCGACATCGGACCCGGCCGACGGCTCGGTCAGATTCATCGTGCCCGACCATTCGCCGGTGATCAGCTTGGGCAGATACATCGCCTTCTGCTCGTCCGTGCCGTGCTCGATCAGCGCCTCGATGGCGCCATAGGTCAGCATCGGACCGAGACCAAAGGAGAGATTGGCGCCCTGGATCATCTCCAGCACCGTCACGCCCAGCGCCCGCGGCAGGCCCATGCCGCCATGTTCGGTCCCGAACTGCAGCCCCTGCCAGCCGCCCTCGACGAATTGGGCATAAGCCTTCGGGAAGCCGGTCGGGGTGGTGACCTTGTCGTTTTCCAGCTTGCAGTGTTCGGCATCGCCGACCCGGTTGAGCGGCGCCAGCACGCCCTCGGCCAGCTTGGCGGCCTCGTCGAGGATCGCCGCGGTCAGATCGGCGGAAAAGTCGGGGAAGGCGCCGGTCGCCTTCAGCCCTTCCACGGCCGCCACTTCTTCCAGCGTGAAACGCATTTCGTCGACGGGCGCGCGATAGGACATGACCAACCTCCTCATGGATTGCCTGTTTGGCATTTCTTGTCGCGCAACATAGCGGCAAGCCGCACCGATGCGAATCCGGAAACAGTGTTTTGTCCATCGCATCCAAAGGTGTGGCTTTATCGCGACGGCCAATGGCATCATATGGGTCATGTGACCGGCAAAGGCCGGCAATCTGGGAGACCGATATGACAGCGCCAAAAACCTATACCGGGGTTGCCATTGCCCTGCACTGGATCCTCGCCGTCCTTCTGGTCGGCATGGTGTTCTATGGCTGGTACATGGAAGACCTGCGCGAAGCCTTGTTTGCAGGCGGTGAGGTTTCGATCGCCGAGGTCCAGTTCGCCTATAATGCCCACAAGACGACCGGCCTCCTGATCCTCATCCTGTCGCTCGGCCGCCTCGCTTGGCGGCTGACCCATCCGGTTCCGGCCCTGCCCGCCGGCATGGCGGGCTGGGAGCGATTTGCCGCCACGGCAACCCATTGGGCCTTCTACGTCATCATGATCGGCATGCCGCTGGGCGGGCTGATCGCTGCCTCGGCTGCCGAGCCGCCCACCCTCCTCTTCAACAATCCCGATCTCGTCCTGCCGAAACTGCCCGTGCCGCAGACCGAAGGCTTCCAGGACCTGTCCGGCAGCGTGCACGGTGCCGGCGGCTGGGCCATTCTCGGCCTGCTGGGCCTGCATGTGGCGGCGGCCCTTAAGCACCAGTTCATCAACAAGGATGGATTGATCGGCCGCATGATCCCCTTCCTGAAAGGATAGTCTTGATGTTGCGTACCACCCTGCTCGCCCTCTCCGGCCTGGCGCTGATGGCCCCGACGGCCCTCGCCCAGGACTGGACCGTCGACCATGCCGCCTCCTCGGTCGCCTTCGAGACCACGGTCTCGGGCGGCGCCGTCACCGGCGCGTTTGACACATGGGCCGCCGCGATCACGCTCGATCCGGCCGATCTGGAAAACGCACGGATCGAGGCCAGCGTGTCCACGGCCAGCGGTTCGACCGGCAATCGCCAGATGGATGACAGCATGCTCTCGAATGCCGGCCTCAACCCGACCGATTTCGAGACGGCGCGTTTTGTCTCTGACGACATCCGGGCCACCGACACCGGTTATGAGGCGCATGGCATCCTGACCATTCGTGGCAGCGACCAGCCGCTGGTCATGCCCTTCACCCTGGATATCACCGATGGCCGCGCCGTGGCGGACAGCCATTTCGTCATCGCCCGGACCGATTTCGGCGTTGGCGGGTCGAGCTGGGGATCGGCAGCGGCGGAAATCGCCATGGTCCTGCACATCGAAGCCGATGCGGCGGACTGACTTGCGGCTTGTGCTTGCATGACAGGGGGCTTGGGGGCTAGCTCATCGCCATGAGCGCCCCTGTGAAACCCGCCCCGATCAAACCGGCAAGCGATCCCGCCGTGATCGAAGAGGCCGCCGCCATTCTCAAGGCCGGCGGTCTCGTCGCCATGCCGACCGAGACGGTTTACGGCCTCGCCGCCGATGCCGGCAATCCGGACGCGGTGGCTCGGCTCTATGCGGCCAAGGGGCGGCCGCGCTTCAACCCGCTGATCGCCCATGTCGCCGGCCCCAACATGGCCTGGCGCCTGGCTGGCTGGCCCGACCTGGCGGATCAACTCGCGGAAACCTTCTGGCCCGGGCCGCTGACCCTGGTCCTGCCGAAACGCCCGGACGCACCGATTGCCGACATCGCCAATGCCGGCCTCGACTCCATCGCCCTGCGGGCGCCGCGCCATGCTGCCGCCCAAGCCCTGATCCGCGCTTTTGACGGGCCACTGGTTGCGCCGAGCGCCAACCCGTCCGGCGGTATCAGCCCGACCACGGCTCAGCACGTCGCCGACGGTCTGGGTGAGCGGATTGATCTCATTCTCGATGGCGGCGCCTGTCCGGTCGGCCTGGAATCGACCGTCATCGCCCTGCTGGGCGGCACACCGACCCTGTTGCGCCCCGGCGGGCTGGCGCGGCGGCAGATCGAAGCCATCACCGGGCGGCTTGCCGAGCCCGGCTCGGAGGACACCCTGCTGGCACCGGGCATGATGAAAAGCCACTACGCTCCCAATGCCACCATGCGTCTCAATGCCAGCGCGGCCGAAGCGGGGGAGGTTTTCCTGGGCTTCGGTCCGATCAACGGCGATCTCAACCTGTCACCCGGCGGCGATCTTGCCGAAGCCGCGACCGGGCTGTTTGCGGCCCTGCGCGCACTCGACGCACGCGGTGCGGCCAGAATAGCGGTTGCACCCATCCCCGATGAGGGTTTGGGTGAAGCCATCAATGACCGGCTGCAACGCGCCGCCGCGCCCAAGGACGACCTGATCTGACCACAAGCCCCGTACCGGACCCGTTATGACCGACACGCTCTCAACCGCCAGCCCCGCCACCACCCCAATGCCGGCCGCCCTGCTCGCCCAGCTCAAACAAGTGCTCGGACCCAAAGGCTGGTCGCAGGATGCGCACGAGTTGGCGCCCCATGTTGCGGACTGGCGCGGTCGCTATCAGGGTTCAACCCCGATCCTGCTCAAGCCGGCCAATACCGAAGAAGTGGCTGCCTGTGTGCGCCTGTGTCACGAGGCCGGTGTCAGCATCACCCCGCAAGGCGGCAATACCTCGCTGTGCGGCGCCGCAACGCCCCAGGGCGAGGTCCTGATCACGATGAAGCGCATGACCGGCGTGCGTGAAGTCGATGTCGACAATGACTCAATGACCGTCGAGGCCGGTTGTGTGCTGGAAAATCTGCAGACCCTGGCTGCCGACAATAACCGTCTGTTCCCGTTGTCACTGGGCTCACAAGGCTCGGCGATGATTGGCGGGTTGATCTCGACCAATGCCGGCGGCGTGCATGTGCTGCGCTACGGCATGACGCGGGAGCTGGTTCTGGGCCTGGAAGCGGTCTTGCCCGACGGTACGATCTGGTCCGGGCTGACTGGCCTTCGAAAAGACAATACCGGCTATGATCTCAAGCAATTGCTGATCGGCGCCGAAGGCACGCTGGGCATTATCACCGCCGCCACGTTGAAGCTCTTCCCGCGACCCTCCCGCATGGAAGTCGCCTTTTGCGGCCTCGACAGCGCCGAGGATGCCGTCAAATTCCTCGGCCTCGCCAAACAGGTCTCTGGCGGCGCCGTCACCGCGTTCGAACTGATGCCGCGCATGGCGCTGGACATGGTGCTGGAACATGTCCCCGGCACTCGCGACCCGCTGGCAGACGAGCACGCTTGGTATGTCGTGTGTGAGATGAGCTTCGGTCGCGCCGACGGGGCACGCGAGACGCTCGAGGACGCGCTGGGCCAGGGCTTTGAAGCCGGTCTGATCGCCGATGCCGCCATCGCCGAGAATGACAGCCAGATCCATGATTTCTGGCGCCTGCGCGAGACCATCGCCGAGGCCGAACGGGCCCACGGCAAGGCGGTCAAGCATGATGTCTCGATCCCGGTCTCGAAAATGCCGGCCTTCATGGCCAAGGCCACGGCCGCCGTGGAAGCCGAATTTCCCGGCGCCCTCGTCATCGCCTTCGGCCATGTCGGCGACGGCAATGTCCATTTCAACGTCGCCGCCCGCGAAACCGGCGCCGATGACGCCTTCATCGCCCAGGCCGCCCCGCTCTCGCGCCTGGTCTACGACCTCGTCGACAGCTTCGGCGGCTCGATCTCGGCCGAACACGGTATCGGCATATTGAAGCGCACCGAACTGGCCAGCCGAAAACCGGTTGATGTGGCGGTAATGCGCGCCATCAAGACCGCGCTCGACCCGAAGGGGATCATGAATCCGCGGGTCTTGCTGTAGCGCATGTTCGGGCTGGCCCCACCGCTATCGGTCAAGCGGCCATTTGTTCGGCGACGACCGCGGCGCCATCGCGCAGGGCCATCCATAGCACGCTTATCAGCCAGCAGGCCGTATCCGGTTCTTCAGCTCAAGGGTGAAACCACGCAGCGGCCGCTCTGCGGCCCTTGACCTGAAGAAGCGGATGCGGCGGTCTCTCGGCAAGCGGTCTATGGCGGGGTTCGCGCCGGAGGCGCGGGGCGTGAGGGCGACGAATGGTGCCCGTCCCGCGTTTTCTGCGCACGGATTCTGGCTGTCCCGATTAATCGTCAGTCGGCGCCCGCCAGCCGCGTCAGATAATCCCGTCCGAAATCCACTTTCAGCGCCGCCCAGAGCGGCAGGTGGTCGGACATCTGGTGGGTGCGCCAATAGGTCTTGTAATAGAGCGACTTATTGCCTCTCGGCTTGCCTGACGATGTGGTGTCATAGGCGGCGCCCATATCGGGGATATAGGTCGCCTCATCGGCCTCGCGATAAACATGGTCGTAGAAGTTGAAGGCGCCCGAAGCGAGGATCTGATCCTTGCGCAGGTTCGGCGTCATGAAGGCCATCTGGTCGAAAAAGCGCTTCTCCTTGCCGACATTGGTGACCTGCTGCAGGCCTTCCGGAATGACGAAGCCGGCATCGGTGAGCGCCGTGAAGGTCACATCGCCCGGATCAAAAATGTTGAAATCACCGAGCAGGATCATGTTCCGCGCCCAAGCATGATCTTCCCTGGCGCGGGCCGCCATGAAATCGGCAATGGCCCGGATTTCGGCCTCGCGCTTGGGGTCCTCGGCCTTGCTCTGGCCGTAGACGATATGGACCGTCGACAGCATGAATTTGAACCAGCCGGTCTCGAAACCGACCAGATAGGGCGTCCGCGCCAATTGCTTGGACGGCGTATAGACCAGCTTGCGATTGGCATCACGCGTCTCGATCGGCGGTATCACGACCTCGCTGGCCAGCCCGCCAAAACGCACCTTGCGGCTGTCATAGAGGAAGGCCATGCGCTCCTTGTTGCCCTCCGAGCCGCCGGTGACATCGGTGACGAGATATTTCCACCAGCGGCCGAGCAGGCCACGCAACTTCTCCAGCGGCGCCGTGTCGCGTCGGACTTCCTGGATGGCGACCAGGTCGAAGCGGGAGATGATTTCTGCAATATAATGATAGGGTTCGATCCCGCGTAGACCATAGGCCGGGCTGTCGAATTCGCGGATATTCCAGGTCGCGAGCAGGAGCGTGTCGTCAATCGACTTTGCCGGGATCTGCTCGGTCAGGGCGTCGCCCAACGTCAGCAGATTTGCGGCAATTCGGCGCTGGAGCGGGTCAGACTTGTCGAGATCATAAAAGAAGGACATGCCGCGCTCCCCTGTTCAGCAGGTGCAGGATACAACCAAAACGGGCGGCCGGCCACTGGCAACGCGCCCGCACGGGCCCTATCTTTGCCGGCAAGGAGATTGCCCATGCTGATTCTGCTCTCGCCCGCCAAGAACATGAATTTCGACGCCGTCGATCGCGATCTGCCGGCGACCACGCCGGATCTGATCGGTGAGACCCGGATCCTGTCGAAGACGACGCGCCAGCTGACGGCTCCCAAGATCAAGGCGATGATGAAGATCAATGATGATCTCGCCCGCCTCAATCGCGAGCGCTTCCAGGCCTTTGATGCCGATGAGCCGGGCGTGAAACAGGCCGCCTTTGCCTTCAAAGGCGAGGTCTATCGCGGCCTCGAGGCGCACACGCTCTCCGCCGAAGATCTCGACTGGGCCCAGGACCATCTGCGCATCCTGTCGGGCATGTATGGCGCCCTGAAACCGCTCGACGCCATTCACCCCTATCGCCTGGAGATGGGCCGCAAGCTGCACACGAGACGCGGCGAGAGCCTGTATGATTTCTGGGGCGACAAGATCGCAAAAGAGCTCAACAGCCTGCAGGCCGAGGCCGCCGAACCGATCATCCTCAACCTGGCCTCGAACGAGTATTTCAAGGCCGTCGACAGGAAGGCGCTGAAGGGCCGCGTCATCACCGCAACCTTCAAGGAAGAAAAAGACGGCCAGCTGCGCGCCCTCATGGTCTTCGCCAAAAAGGCCCGCGGCATGATGGCCCGCTGGGCCATCGAAAACCGCATCACCGACCCGGCCGACCTGGTGAAGTTCGACCTCGGCGGCTACCGGCTTGAAGCGGAGGGCTCGAGCGAGGGCGATCTGCTGTTCACCCGGCCGCAGCCGGCGGCGGCGGGGAAGAAGGCGGCTTAATCTCCTCACCGTCATCCCACGGTGATCGCGCAGCGATCATCCGGGGGACCTCGGCTGGCCGACGGGGCTTGCGCTCACCCGCTTCCCCGTTTCATCCGGCGCCTTCAGCGCTGAGGTCCCCCGGATCGCGGCAGAGCCGCGACCGTGGGATGACGGTGAATTGAGTGCATGCGAATATCATGCGATTATAAATTGCATGGAAGACCGGGAAGGCACGATTGCCGTCTACATGATGGCCAGCCGGTATGATGGGCCGATCTATACTGGTGTGACGGCCAACCTCCTCTGGCGGATCCGGCAGCACAAGGATGGGAGCGCTTCCGGTTTCACCCGCAAATACAAGTGCACGAGCCTGGTCTGGTGGGAACCGCACGGCGTTATCGTCGAAGCCATCCGCCGCGAGAAGCGGATCAAGAAATGGCCGCGGCAATGGAAGATCAATCTCATCGAGGACCGCAATCCGCACTGGCGTGACCTCTGGGACGAGCTCTGGGCCGTGCCGCCCAACCCTGGCCTCAAACTCTAACTCTCCCCACCGTCATCCCACGGTGAGCGCACAGCGATCATCCGGGGGACCTCGACTGGCCGGCGGGCCTCGCGCTCACCAGCTTCCGCGTTTCACCCGGCGACCCCAGCACTGAGGCCCCCCGGATCGCGGCGCGCCGCGACCGTGGGATGACGGTGGATGGAGAGGGCTTTCACATCGTGGGGAAGAAAAGTGCAGCCCCCTTGACCTCCCTGCCGCCATCCCGTCTCTTGCGCTCCGCGCAAACTTGAAGGGTGGTTCATGTCTTCCATTCGTACGGATCTGAGCGGCCAGGTCGCCATCATTACCGGCTCGACGAGCGGGATTGGCGCGGCGATGGCCGAGGCACTGGCTCAGAATGGCTGTCACATCATTCTCAACGGGCTGGGCGATACGGCTGAGATCGAGACCCTGCGGGCGAAGATCGCGGCGGATCACGGGGTCGAGGTGCGCTACCATCCGGCCAACATGCTCAAGCCGGACGAAATTGCCGACATGGTCGCCTCGGCCGAGCGTGAGTTCGGGCGACTGGACATCCTCTTGTCCAATGCCGGCATCCAGCATGTCTCGCCGGTCGAGGACTTCCCGGCCGAGAAGTGGGACGCCATCATCGCCATCAATCTGACCTCGGTCTTCCATGCGGCGAAAGCCGCGATCCCGATCATGAAGCGTCAGGGCAAGGGGCGCATCGTCAATCTGGCTTCGGCCCACGGGCTGGTCGCCTCGCCGTTCAAGTCGGCCTATGTCGCGGCCAAGCACGGGGTGATGGGCTTTACCAAGACGCTGGGCCTGGAACTCGCCGAGGATGGCATCACCTGCAATGCGATCTGCCCCGGCTATGTGAAGACACCGCTGGTGGAAAACCAGATCGCCGACACGGCAAAGGCCCGCGGGATTACCGAGGATGAGGTGGTGCGCGATGTCATGCTGGCAGCCCAGCCGACCAAGAAATTTGTCACCTATGAGCAGCTGGCCGGTGCTTTGCTCTATCTTGTCTCCGATGCCGGGGCCAATATGAATGGTTCCTGGATCAGCGTAGACGGCGGATGGACAGCCAAGTGAACGACAACGAAGCCATTCTCAAGATCGACTATAACGAGATACCGGTCACCGACATGGAAGCCGCCAAGGCCTTCTATGCCGGCGCCTTCGGCTGGAGCTTCATTGATTTCGGCCCGGCCTATGCCGCGTTCGAGAATACCGGCCTGGATGGCGGTTTGCGGCTCGAGGACAAGGCCTTTGCCACCGGCTGCCTGATCATCCTCAAGGCCAAGGACATCCTCGCCGCCGAAGTGCGGGTCGAAGAGGCCGGCGGCAAGATCATCAATCGCGAGGACTTTCCGGGCGGGCGGCGTTTCCATTTCACCGATCCGAGCGGCAATGAGCTCGCGATCTGGTCGCCCAATGGCAAGTATGACCCGCAGGCCGCCAATGATCCGGACGAATGAGTTCGCCGTCTGACGGGACTGCAACGCCTGACACCGCCACGCGGCGCCAGCCCGTGCCAGGGGCCGGCATGGTGGTGTTTCGCGGCGATGACGTTCTGCTGATCAGGCGCGGCAAGCCGCCCTATGAGGGGCAATGGTCGCTGCCCGGCGGCAAGATCGAATATGGCGAGACCGCTGCCGAAGCGGCTCTGCGCGAACTAGCCGAGGAGACCGGCACCACGGCGCGCATTGTCGGCCTGATCGATGTGATCGACAGTATCGGCCTGCGCGAGACCGGCCAGCCGGGCGACTGGCACTATCTGCTGGTCGACTTTGCCGGCGTCTGGACCGGCGGCGAGCCGGTGCCGGCGGATGATGTCACCGAGGCCGCCTTCCTGCCCTATGACGAAGCGATCGCGCGCACCCAATGGGACCGCACGCGCGATGTGATCGGCCGGGCCCGCAAGATCGTCGCCGCCTTGAGCGCGCCACAATCCGTGCCATGATGCGCGCCATGCGCGCGCTCCTTGCCCTCCCTGTCCTGCTGGCCCTTGTGGCGAGCCCGGCCCTGGCCCAGAAACCGCGCAGTTTTACCCGCCCGGAACCGGTTGCCGAGCCCCGTGCAGCCGGCCAACCGGCCCGCGATGACGCCATCGCGCCGGAGATCCGCGAAGAGCTCGACCTGGAACGCACCCTGCCCTATCTCGCCTACACGCTTGGCGAACTCCACTATCTGGCCTTCGCCTGTTCCGGCCCCGACGACCAGCAATGGCGCGAGCAGATGGTTGAACTCCTGGCGATGGAAGCGGCCGATGACCGGCGCTGGCGTGACCGGTTGATCGAGGGCTTCAATGACGGCTACCGCGCCCAGCAACGCTATCGTACCCGCTGCGGTCTCGAAGCCGACGCCGAACGCCGCGCCCTTGCCCATCGCGGCCGGGATTTATCGGAAATGATGCGCTCGGCCTATTTTGATTGAGCGCGATTGAACCGGCACCAGCGGGACTTGCCGCGCACCAGTCCCGTTCCCATTGTCATGAACTCGCGGTAAGGATGACTGCGGGATGCGTGAGGGGACACAATGTCGGATCGCCGGTCACAACTGGAATCACTGAGTATTGATCGCGACGAGGGCGCAAGCTCAGGCGGCGTGTCGATTGCCACCACGCTGATCATCGCCCTCATCTTTGCCGCCATCTCGGCCGGCGCGACCTGGTATCTGACCCGCAGCGCCACGCCGGCACCACAGCCGGTCGCCGCCGTCGACACACCCAGCCCCGCCTCCGAGACGCCATCCGAAGCCGCCGCGACGCCGGCCCGCCCCGCACCGCGAACATCCGGCCTCGTTGCCACCGGCTATGTCGTCGCCCGGCGCCAGGCGACCGTGTCGGCCGAGATCACCGGCCGGATCCAGGAATTGCTGGTCGAGGAAGGCGCGAGCGTTGAAGCTGGCCAGGTCCTGGCCCGTCTGGACGATACCCGCGCCCGCATCCAGCTCGACCTCCTGATGGCCCAGCGCGACGCCGCGGCGACGCGCCCGCGCTCGCTGCTCGCCCAACTCAACGAGGCCCAGACCGTGCTGGAACGGGCCAATACGCTGGCCGCCCGCGATATCGGCTCCCAGGCCGCTGTCACCGCGGCCCGTGCCCAGGTCGACAGCTTGACCGCCCAAATCAATGCCGCGCGCGCCGATTACCAGGCCGTCGCCGCCCAGGTGCGGGCCCAGGAAGACCTGATCGACCGCCATATCGTGCGCGCGCCCTTTACCGGCATCGTCATCGCCAAGAACGCCCAGGTCGGCGAGATCCTGTCCCCGGCCTCGGCCGGCGGCGGTTTCACCCGGACCGGTGTCGCCACCCTGGTCGACATGGAGTCGCTGGAGATCGAGGTCGATGTGAATGAGGGCCAGATCGGCCGCGTCACGCCCGGTCAACGCGTCGAGGCCCGGCTGGACGCCTATCCGGACTGGCGCATTCCGGCTCATGTCGAAGCCATCATCCCGACCGCCGACCGCGCCCGCGCCACCATCACCGTCCGCGTTGCCTTTGATGAACGCGATGGCCGCATCCTGCCGGACATGGCGTCGCGCGTAATCTTCATCGAGTAGAAGTACTTTTATTTACAAAGCAGCAAGTTTGCTGCACGCTTGACCGATACCGCCGACGCCCGAAAAGAGCGCGACGGCCAGCCGAACGAGGAAATGCCGATGACGTCGCTCTACAGCCTCACCGACCTGTCCAAGGGCTATACCCGCGGCAAGGAGTCGATCACGATTTTCGAGGAACTCACCATGACCATCCCGGAGGGGGATTTCATGGCGATCATGGGTCCGTCCGGTTCCGGCAAGACAACCCTGCTCAACCTGCTCGGCGGCATCGACCGTCCGACCTCGGGATCGGTGGAATGCCAGGGCGTGCGCGTCGACAAGCTGTCGGAAGGCAAGCTGGCCAAATGGCGCTCCCAGAATGTCGGCTTCATCTTCCAGTTCTACAATCTCATGCCGACGCTGACCGCGGCCCAGAATGTCGAACTCCCCCTGCTGCTGACCGGCCTGTCCGGCAAGCAGCGCAAGGAGCGTGTCGCCACGGCGCTGGACATTGTCGGCCTGGCCGACCGCAAGGGGCACCGGCCGCGCCAGCTCTCCGGCGGCCAGCAACAGCGCGTGGCGATTGCCCGCGCCATCGTCGCCGACCCGAAAGTCCTGCTGTGCGACGAACCGACCGGTGATCTCGATCGCAAGTCGGCCGATGAAATCCTGGAGACGCTGCAGCTCCTCAACAAGGATCTGGGCAAGACCATCGTCATGGTCACACACGACCCCTCGGCCGCGAAATACGCCCGCCGCGAACTGCATCTCGACAAGGGCCGCTTCGTCGAACAGGCGCAGGAGCCGGCCCAATGAATGATCTCACGCTGATCCGGAAGAATCTCTTCCGCAAGAAGCTGAGGGCGATCCTGCTCACCCTGTCGATCCTGATCGCTTTTCTGATCTTCGGGGTTCTCGGGGCCTTCCACACAGTGTGGACGTCGGGCGGGGCGCTTGCGGCTGACAACCGGCTGATCACGGTCAACCGGATCAATTTCACCGTCTCGATGCCCTTCGCCTACTGGAACCGCGTGGCGGCCATCGAAGGCGTCGAGAATGTGGCCCATGCCAGCTGGTTCGGCGGCTATTTCCAGGAGCAAACGCAACAGGTCCAGACCTTCGCCGTCGACCCGGCGACCTATCTTGCGGCCTATCCGGAGCTGACCATGCCCGCCGAGCAGCGCCAGGCCTTCCTGGACACGCGGGATTGCCTGCTGGTCGGTACCGATCTGGCGGGTCAGTATGGCTGGTCGGTCGGTGACACCATCCCGCTTTTGTCCAACATCTGGCAGAAGACCGACGGCACTTCGAGCTGGACCTTCAACATCTGCGCCATTTTCGACGCGGAAGACGACAAGGTGCCGGCCAATTACGCCGTGTTCCACTACGACTATTACAACGAGGCGCTGGCCTTCAACTCCGACCAGGTCGGCTGGTTGATCATCAACACGACAGACCCGTCCTTTAACGACCAGGTGTCCCGCGCGGTCGATGAGTTGTTCGCCAATTCGCCTTCCGAAACCGAAACAACAACCGAGGCCGCCTTCAACGAGGCCTTCGCCAACCAGTTTGGCAATATCGCCTTGATCCTGTTGTTCGTGGTCGGCTCGGCCTTCACCACCATCCTGATCATTGTCGGCTTCACCATGGTGACCGCGATCAATGAGCGGACCGGCGAAATCGCCGTGATGAAAACACTCGGCTTCCCGGCCCCGCGCATCTTCCGCATGGTGCTGGCAGAATCCGTCATGCTCAGCTTGGTCGGTGGCCTGCTCGGCCTCGGCTTGGCCAATCTGATGATTTCCGGTGTCGCCGACGCCGCGGCGGCCTTCCTGCCCGGCCTCGCCCTGTCAGCACAAGTGTTCTGGGTCGGCGTCGGACTGGCGATCCTGCTGGGCCTGCTCACCGGGATTGTCCCCGCCATCAATGCACAGCGGGTGAAAATCATCACCGCGCTCGGCAAGCAATAGGAGCGCGTCATGTTGAACCAAATCGGCGCCGTCACCCTGCTGAACCTGCGCTCCATCCCCCAGCGTGCCGGACTGTCCCTGGCGACCATCATCTCGATCGCGCTGGTAACCGGCGTGCTGCTGGGCTTCCTCGCCATGTCGAACGGTTTCCGGGCAACCCTGCAGGGCACCGGGTCCGAGAGCGTGGCTGTCATGTTGCGGGCCGGGTCACAGGCCGAACTCAATTCCGGCCTCTCCTCGGATCAGGTCCGCCTGATCGAGGAAGCCCCTGGCATCGCGCGTGATGCCGACGGGACCGCACTGGTGTCCGGCGAACTCTTTGTCATTGCCGACGGCATCAAGCGCTCCTCCCAAACCGAAGCCAACCTGCCCCTGCGCGGCGTTGGTGAACAAGCCCTGCGCCTGCGCGAAGGCTTTGAACTCGTTGAAGGACGCATGTTCGAGACGGGCACCAATGAATTGGTGGTCGGCGAGGCGGTGCTGCGCGAGTTTTCCGGCTTCGAACTGGGCGAAACGATCCGCCTCGGCCCCAATGAATGGGTCGTGGTCGGCATCTTCTCCACTGGCGGTTCGGTGTTTGACAGCGAAATCTGGGCCGACATCGCGGTCATCCAGAATCTCTACAATCGCGGCACCGGCGTGCAATCCATCCGGGCACGGCTGACCTCACCGGAGGCCATTGAAGAGCTGCGCGCTTATGAGGAAAACGAGCCACGCCTGAATCTCGACATCCAGAGCGAAACCGATTTCTTCTCCGGCCAAGCGGGCGGAACGGCCGTGCTGATCGAATTCATCGGTTGGCCGCTGGCCATCGTGATGGCGATCGGCGCCCTCGCCGGGGCGTGGAACACCATGTATTCCTCGGTCGATACCCGCATGCGCGAGATCGCCACCCTGCGCGCCATCGGCTTTTCCGGCTTTGCCGCTGCCGTCGGCACCATGGTCGAGTCCCTCGTTCTGGCCGCGATCGGTGGCCTGGTCGGCGCCGGCGCCGTCTATCTCCTGTTCAACGGGATATCCGCATCGACACTGGGATCAGGCTTCACCCAGGTGGTGTTTTCCTTCGCCGTGACCGGCGGCTCGGTGATCGCCGGCATGGTGATGGCCATCATTATCGGCTTCCTCGGCGGCCTCGTCCCGGCCATCCGCTCGGCCTATGTGCCGCTGCTGACGGTTCACAGGAGCGAATAGGCATTTCGGGGGCAGCCAGGCACCGGCCATGCCTGCTCCCGTCTTGTCCAGCCACCGGACCATTCGATAGTCTGGAAAACCGACTCCCTCTAAAGTAGCATGCCGACGGGTGGCGCTTTCAGGGGGGTCTCGTGCGGGCGGTCTATGGCTATTATTTCTTGCCGCTGCTGGTATCCACAGCCATTTTCGCCGCAGCGATCTGGCGGCCGGTGACGGTTTTCCAAACGGGCGCCCAATTGCCCGTCACCGTCGGATTGCTGGCGCTCACTACAATTATCGGCGGAATGCTTGAAATGCGCCGCTTGTCACCGTTGCGAACCCTGTCCGCGCTCGTGATCCACGGGACGGTCATAATTTTCGTGTTCGCCCGCTTCTACCAAATGAGTGGCTTTGCCCAGACCGAAGCCGGTCAATTCCCAAGCTATCACGAGGCCATCTACTTTTCCGTGGTGACCTGGACCACGCTGGGATACGGAGATCTGGCTCCATCCGCAGAGGCGCGCGCATTGGCCGCCTCTCAAGCCCTGCTTGGCTATATTTTCCTTGGATTACTCGTCGGCACCGCAGGCGAGCTGCTCAAGCAGACGCGACAAGCGCAAGAACAAGCGAAATGATCGCTCCAATGCTCGCGGCCCATGACATGGCCCCACCGGGATGGTTCGCAACCCAACGGAAGCCTCGTTCGACGCGCTCAGTCATCTCATGGCTCTCCCTGTTCTGCTGCAAACCGACCTGCACCTAGATAATACACGGAATCCGGCCAAGCAAGTTGACAAGGGTTTGTTGATTTCAGGGCGCGTGACCGCCGACACCTCACCCGTACCAGTCATCCTCGGCCGCGCGGAGCTTTTCCTCGTCCTTGTGCGGCGGCAGGATTTCCATTTTCACATGGCGGCGGCGATTGGTGGAGATGACGAAGAAGCGCTTGTCGGGATAGTCCAGCTTCGCCTCCAGCATGGCCGAGGTGATCAGGTCGACATTTTTCAGATCATCATCGGACATGCCGAAAGAGTGCGGCAGATCGCGGCCATATTGCTCCAGCCCCTGCTCGACACACTGGCGAATGGCGCGGCGCTTGAGACCGGCTGTGGTCAGGTGCGGACCCAGCTCGTCGCGGATTTCCGGGTTGGAACAGGGATAGATGGCCAGATAGTTCGGCTCTTCCGGCAAGTGGCCGGCATCGACGATCAGTTTCAGTGCCGCCTTGATGGTCTCGCGCGAATGCTGGCGCGCGGTGACAATGGCCACCGGGCGACGCTTGAGCACAGCGTATTTGAAAATCTCCCAGGACGGGCCTCGCCAATTGGCGCTGTCCATGGCCCGTTTGACGTCGCGCAACAGGTATTCCTCGCCATTGCGATCCTTGCCGTCGGCAAACTCGCGATAGGCGCGGGCCGGCGGATCGGCCCAGTCTTCCCACAGGCCGGGCACGCCGAGATAGGCCTTGATATCCTCATACTCGTGCTGCCGCATCGCCCGTTCCTCGCCCGTCATCGTATTGAGCAGGTGAATGCGCGTCGGCAGGTGGAGGATGTTTTCGTCGATATCGAAGAAATAGAAGCTCTGGCGTTCCAAAAGGCAGTCCTTGCTTGACGTCAGCGGTCCCGAAGGGCCGCCGGATGCCCGCCCGCATACAGAGCCTGGCCAATCAACTCAATAGGCGGCGTAGGATTTCTCTTCGACGATATTGGACCCCAAAAGGAGGTTGATCTCCTTCTTGAGCGTCGCGCGCTTGTCATTGGTGACATAGACGGCGCGGGCGAGGCGGATGAATTCCGGTCCGAAATCGCCAGCCCGCTCGCAATCACGGATATCGTCCTCGATCACCCAGAGCTCTTCATTGACCGCCTGCAGCGCCGCGTCGAGACGGGACAGCTCATCGCTGGCCGGCACGTCCCTGGCCAGGGTCTCGTTGAGAATGGCCAGCTCGGTGCGGACATTTTTCAACTTGGCTTCGTCGTCGATGCGTTCGGACTTGATGCGCAGGATGGTGATCTTGTCGATCAGCTCGCCCGGGGCGATGGCGGTGAGGATGGTGGTAGTCATGGCACAAGCCTTCTCGCGAGGTGCGTGATTTGGATTCTGGCGCGATTGTCGTGAGTTGGCGGCAAAGAATCCAGCGCTTCATCATCGCCGCACCCAGTTGATGCTCAGCGTTCGGGCGGCGTCCAGTCACTTTCATCGGGCTTGCGCCGTCCCAGACGCAACGCCAGGCCAAGCGCCACGCCGACCCCGATGGCGACGGTCAGGTCGACAAAGACAGTCAGCACCAGGGTGATGAAAAGCAGGGCGCGATCACCGACCGGAGCTCGCCAATATTCCGGCCAGCGATGCGGTTCACTCATATTCCAGGCCGTGACCATCAACAGGGCGGCCAGGGCCGGCATGGCCAGGTAGCCAGCAGCCGGCGCCGCGAACAGCATGATCACCAAGAGGGCCAGCGCGTGTACCAGCCCGGCAACCGGGGTCTTGCCACCGGCGCGGACATTGGTCGCGGTGCGGGCGATTGCACCGGTGGCCGGCAATCCGCCGAACAGCGCCGAGCCGATATTGGCAATGCCTTGGGCGGTGAGTTCGGCATTGGGCCGGTGCTTGCCGTCAATCATCCGGTCCGCGACCATCGCCGAAAGCAGGGATTCCACCCCGGCCAGGAAGGCAATGATGATCGCCGAGGGCAGAAGCGCCACAAGCCGCGACCAGGAGATGTCCGGCAGGGCCGGCATCGGCAGGCCGGACGGCAAGGCGCCAAAACGCGACTGGATCGTGTCGACCGGCAGGTGCAGCACCACCACTAGGCCCGATGCCACGGCCAATCCGACGATCAGGCCGGGAAAGCGCGGCGCCAGCCAGCGCAGCAACAGGATGCACACCAGCGCCACCGCGGCCACGCCGAACGCGGACAGGTTGAGCGTGTCGGCCGCGCCCGCCAGCATCGGCACGGTCTCGATGAAATCCGCTGGCAGATGGGCCAGACTCAGTCCGAAGAAGTCCTTGACCTGGCTGGTCGCGATGATGATGGCGATGCCGATAGTGAAACCATTGACCACGGCCTCCGGGATGTGGGCTATCAGCCGACCGGCCCGGAAATAGCCGGCCACGAGCAGGATGAAGCCGGCCATCAGGGTGGCCAGAACGAGGCCGTCATAGCCGTGATCGGCAATGATTCCGAACACCACTACGATGAAGGCCCCGGTCGGCCCGCCGATCTGCACCCGGCTGCCACCAAAGGCGGAGATCAGGAAACCGGCGACCACAGCGGTCACCAGGCCGGTGGACGGGTCAGCGCCCGAAGCGATCGCGATGGCAAGGCTGAGCGGCAGCGCGACCATCGCCACGGTCAACCCGGCAAGCAGGTCGGCCGTGAACTGACCGAGATCATAGGTCCGGATCGTCGTCAGGAGCTTGGGCAGGCGCATGCAGCCCTGTTAGCACCGCCACCGCCTCATCGCCACTGCGCCACAGCGCCACAGCGCCGCAAGCGTCCGGCTCTAGTCGTGCGGCAGGGCTTCCATGAAGCGCACTGGTTCGCCGCCGCCGGAGACGACCAGCTCGCCGTCGCGCATGACCGAGCGGCCGCGAATGATCGTGCCAACCGGCCAGCCGGTCACCGACATGCCGTCAAACGGCGTCCAGCCGGATTTCGACGCCGACCAGGCATCGGTGATGGTCTCTTTGCGTTTCATGTCGACCAGTGTGAAATCGGCATCCCAGCCGACCGCCATGCGGCCCTTGCCGGCAATGCCGAAAATGCGCTGGGCGCC
Source organism: Maricaulis maris (assembly GCF_003634045.1). Taxonomy (GTDB): domain Bacteria; phylum Pseudomonadota; class Alphaproteobacteria; order Caulobacterales; family Maricaulaceae; genus Maricaulis; species Maricaulis maris. The sequence goes on along the minus strand of NZ_RBIM01000007.1, from coordinate 12,968 downwards.
GGCCGAGGTCAGGTCGACAAAGCGTTCAATGGTCAAACGGCCGGCGTTCACATGGTCGAGCATGATCGGCACCAGGGTCTGCACACCGGGCATGCCGGACGGGCTTTGCGGATAGGGCTTGGCCTTTTCTTCCAGCGTGTGCGGCGCGTGGTCGGACCCGATCACATCGACAATGCCCCGCTGGATACCGCGCCACAGGCCGGCCCGGTGACGGGCATCGCGCATCGGCGGGTTCATCTGCGCCCGGCCCTTGATGCGCTCATAAATCTCCGGGCCTTCCAGCGTCAGATGCTGCGGCGTCGCCTCGACCGAGGCGATGTCGCGGTGATCGGCGAGGAAGTCCATCTCTTCGGCCGTGGAGATGTGCAGCACATGGATGCGCTTGCCGGTCTTGCGGGCCAGGCGCACCAGGCGCTTGGTCGACATGATGGCGGCTTCGGCGTCACGCACATGCGGGTGGCTGGTCCAATCGCCCTCGACCGCCAGCCCACGGCGATCCGCGAGGCGGTATTCGTCTTCGGAATGGAAGGCCGCACGGCGCTTGATCGCGCGCAGGACGCGTTCCACGCCCTCATCATCCGCCACCAGAAGCGAACCGGTCGAAGCGCCCATGAAGACCTTCACACCGCAACAGCCCAGCATGCGCTCCATCTCGGGCAATATGTCGGCATTCTCATTGGTCGCGCCGGCATAGAAGGCATGATCGCAATGCATGCGGTTTTTCGCCCGGGCCAGCTTGTCGGTCAGCATGTCCGGCACGGTGGTGGTGGGATTGGTGTTCGGCATTTCGAACACGGCGGTGACCCCGCCCATCACGGCGCAGAGCGAGCCTGATTGCAGGTCTTCCTTCCACTCCATGCCGGGCTCGCGGAAATGGACCTGGCTGTCGATCACGCCGGGCAGGACCATCAGGCCGGAACAATCGACCACTTCGCCGGCCGACGCTTGCGACAGGTCACCGATCGCTGCGGTCTTGCCCGCAATGATGCCGATATCGGCATGGCCGCGCCCGTCATGATTGACGATCTCGCCGCCCTTGAGAATTACGTCGAAGGTCTGGGTCATGGCTCAGCTCGTCCTCTCAAAAAGCGCCTTGGCGGCATCATACACGCTATCCACGCTGAGGTCCGCCAGCAGGCTCGTCGATGCCTTGCGGCGGTCGTCATGGGCGCTGTCGATCTCCTCGAATGTCACCGGTCCGCGTACCGCATCGGTATGCGTGCCCCAGGGCGCATAGCAACGGTCATCCGACGGTCCGAACAGGCCCAGCGTCGGCGTGCCGACGGCGGCGGCCATATGCATCAGCCCGCTATCATTACCGACATAGAGACGGCAGCGCTCCAGACAGGCGGCGGTTTCCGGCAGACCGAGGCCCAGCAGATCGACGAATTCGATCTCCGGCAGGGCGTCATAGATCGGCTGGGCGTACAGCTCGTCACCCGGCCCGCCGAGCATCACGACATGGGCGTGCGGCATGACCCCGTCCGGTGCGGTGAAGCGGAGGATGAATTCGGCAAACTTCTCCGCCGGCCAAACCTTGAAAATCCACGAGGCCGACGGGCAGATCGCGAGGTATGGCCCCTCGCCTGGCACGCGCTCGGCAGCTTCGGCGCGTACGCCGTCAGACAGGTGCAGTTTCGGGTCCGGTGCCGGTGCGAGCCGCAGCACGCTGGCCGCCTCCTCGACCTTGGGCACCGGCACGGCGCTTTGTTTGAGAATGCGACGTTCCTTGGCGCGCAGGAACCAGGCCGTTCCCGAACAGCGCAGATCGACCACGAGGTCCCATTTCACATCAACGGTTTCGCGCCAGAGATTCCACCAATGCAGCCCCGCCTTCTTCTTGCGCATCACGATGATGCGCTCCAGACGGGGGGTTTCGGTGAAAAGCGAGGCGGCGAGCGGACCACAGGCAATCGTGAAGCGCGCCTCCGGACGCGTCCGCACGAGATGGTCAAGGACCCCGGAATTGATGATCGCATCACCGATACGGGTCGATGTGATGAAAAGAACGCGTTGCATGGGCACCGCAGATAGCGCGCCGCGAAGGGCTTGGCCAGAGACGGGCGCAATGCCATATCGACACCATGAACCAGCCCGCCCCCCTGCCCTTCATCCTGCCCGACCGTCAGATCCTGTCGGTCGCCGGTCCCGATGCCCGCGACCTGCTGCAGCGGATCATCACCGCCGATGTCACCGGCCTCACTGCCGGCCAGTGCCGCCCCGGTGCCCTGCTGACGCCGCAGGGCAAGATCATGGTCGATTTCCTGGTCTTCGCCGACGGCGAAACGATCTGGCTGGACGTGCCGGCAGCCGCCGCCGACATGCTGCTGAAGCGGCTGACCCTGTTCAAACTGCGGGCCAAGGCCGAGATCGTACTCAACAGTGATCTGATCGCCGTCTGGTCAACCTCGCCCTTCCCCGGCAGCGCCGAAGACCCGCGCCTCGCCGGCCGCGTGCATCGCGGCATCGGAGAGAGCGGCAGCGAAGTGCGCGCCCTTGACCGACTCGAGATCGAGGCCGGCGTGCCCGCCTTCGGACGCGATTATGGCGAGGCGGACGTCTTCCCCACCGACGTCAATCTGGATGCTTTCGGCGGAGTTGGCTGGAAGAAGGGCTGTTTCATCGGCCAGGAAGTCGTCAGCCGCATGAAACGCCGCGGCACGATCCGCAAACGGTCCCTGCCCGCCACCTTCGCCGCCGAGGCCCCACCGCCCGGCACCGCCGTCATGGCCGGGCCGACGACGGTCGGAGCCATCAGCGCCAGTCTTGGCCACCACGCTGTCATCCTCGCCCGCCTCGACCGGTTGCGCGCCGCCGAGCATTATTGCGAAGCCGACGGACAGGAAGCCACGATCGTGGTGCCGGATGAATTCTGGGCCGACCTGGAAGCGGCACAGAAAGTCTAGGTCAAGAACAGCTGATTTCGGTTTGATAACAGAACCCGGAACGACCCCGCACTCGCACCCACCGATGGCAAAAAATCGAAGCCTATCTATAAGTATAGAAACAATAATAACCCTAAAATTAACTCGCGATTAAGCCTTTCACGTCCTATTCCCTGCATAAATAAATACATTCCACTCAACACATGGTAGTATTGATGTTTGGCTCCACTCGCAAGAATTCATCCGAATCCCAGGCCATCATGTCTGCCCTGGACACATCGATGGCGATCATCGAATTTCGGCCGGATGGTCATATCCTGACAGCGAACCGGAATTTTCTCGCTCTGACAGGCTATCGACTGGACGAGATCAAGGGGCAGCACCACCGGATTTTCGTCGCCCCCGAAGAGACAGCGAGCCAGGCCTATACCGCCTTCTGGGACAAGTTGGCCGCCGGCGAGCACGTCTCCGACGAGTTCAAACGCTTCGGCAAGGACGGCTCGGAAGTCTGGATCCGCGCCACCTATAATCCGGTCTTCGCGGATAACGGGTCCGTTCGCAAGGTGATCAAGTTTGCCACCGATGTGACCGAAGAGAAGACTTGCCAATTCATCCAACAGGGCAAGCTTGCGGCCATCGACCGGACCCAGGCCGTGATCGAATTCGAGCTCGACGGCACGATCATCAGCGCCAATGCCGCTTTCCTCTCGACCATGGGCTATGAGAAATCGGAAATCATCGGCCAGAAACACGCCATGTTTGTCGAGGCCGATGCGCGGGATTCCGATGGGTATCGCGGTTTGTGGGCCAAGCTGAATGCCGGCGAGTTCGTGTCCGACCAGTTTCGCCGCATCGGCAAGGGCGGCAAGACGGTCTGGATCGTGGGCAGCTATAATCCGATCTTCGATCCGACCGGCAAGATCATGCGCGTGGTCAAGTTCGCAACCGACATCACCGCCGATGTCGAACAGCGCCAGGCCCGCGAGAGCGCCCTGCAGGAAGTCGAGCGCGACATAACCGGCATCGCCGCCAGCGTGACCCAGTCGACCAATCGCTCGACCGAGATGTCGGCCACCAGCCAGCAGGCCAGTATGGGCGTGCAGGAGATCGCCGCCGGAATCGAGGAACTGGCCGCCGCGGCCGGCGAGATCACCCAGCAATTGGGTCGGGTCACCGAAGTGACGGCCAATGCCGTGGAAACCGCGCGCGCGACCAATGAAATCATTGGCGGACTGTCGGAAAGCGCCAAATCGATCGGCGATGTGGTTGCCCTGATCAACGGGATTTCCGAACAGACCAATCTTCTCGCCCTGAACGCCACCATCGAGGCTGCCCGTGCCGGCGAGGCCGGCAAGGGCTTTGCCGTGGTCGCCTCCGAGGTCAAGGAATTGGCCACCCAGGCCGCTTCCGCGACGGACAAGATTTCCGACCAGATCGAGACCATGCGCAGCTCGACGGACCAGGCGGTCAGCGCCATCGATCAGATCAGCGCGACGATCAGCGAGATCGACGAAGTCACCACCTCGGTTGCCGGGGCCACCGAAGAGCAGACATCAGTGACTTCGGAATTGTCCGCCAGCATGCAGCAGGTCGCCAGCGGCGTTGCCTCGATCAATGACGGCATCGCCGAGTTTGCAGAGACCAGCCGCTCCATCGACAGCGCGACCCGCAACCTCCAGACAGCCGCCTCGGCCATGGTCTGATACCGGGAAACGGGGCACGCGGCACCAGTTACTGCCGCCCGGGCAGCGCTAGCCAGCCGTCGGCGACACGATCTCTTGGATATTCTCGCGCAGGAAGCCTGCAAGGGCTTCTACTGCGGGCGGCAGGCCTCGCCGGGAGGGCAAGAGGAGGCTGAGCCGGGCATCCCCGGCTGTCCAATCTGGCAGAATCGGCACCAGCAGGCCTGCGTCAACGAGATCGCGGCAGACATAGTCCGGCAGTGCGACAATCCCCAGCCCGTCAGCGGCCGCGTGTTTCAGGGTGACCATGTCATCGCTGCAAAGCCGTGGCTCGAACGGAATTGTGATCTGGGGTTCTTGCGGGCTGCTGAGCGTCCAGTGCCCGACTTCCGGACGCCAGCCCAGCTTCAACCCGATATGACCCTCAAGCGCCTCCGGCCGAGAGGGGGTGCCATTCTGTTCCAGATAGGCGTGCCCCGCGAACAAGCGCCATGTCACCGTGACCAGGCGGCTTTGAATCAGGCTTGAATCCGGCAGCGGATCGATATGGCCGCGGATCGCCATGTCAAATCCGGACTCGACAAGGTCGACCGTTCGATTGGTGACCTGTTGGATGATGCGGACCTTGGGATTGTCCGACAGGAAGTCCGCGACGGCTCGGCACAGGGCAAATTGGGCAACGCCGACCGAGCACGACAGGCGCACCGTGCCGGACAGCGTATTCGCCCGGCGGCGAACGGCGGATTCAGCGGCCTCGATTTCATCCAGGGCCGTCCGCGCGTGGCGATAGAAGGCTTCGCCGGCATCGGTGACAATAAACTGGCGGGAGGTCCGCTGGATCAATCGCGTGCCCAGGCGATCCTCCAACTGTTGCACATGCCGGCTCAGCCTCGACTTTGGAACATTGAGCGCCCGTCCGGCCGGGGCAAAACCGCGCTTCTCCACGACGTGGACGAAATAATAATAGTCATTCAAATCCATGACCCGGCCCCTTTATCGTTCTGATTATAGAACGATAGTTTCCAATATCGCCACTTTTTATCGTGATCGTTCCGCTGATATCTCCATTCGCAACAGATGGAGACCAATATGCCGACCCAAACCCTGGACGATGAAGAGCGGATCGGACTCGACATTTCCCGCCCCGTACGTGGGCGCCCACTTGTCATCGGTGACGGATTTGAGGCCCTGAGCTTCAAGCAGGATCGCTTCGACGGGCTGATGGATCCGCTGGTCATGGTAGATCATTTCGTGATGACCGAGCCGACCTTCGGCGCTCACCCCCACGCCGGCATGTCTGCGGTGTCAATTCTCTTCGAGGACAGTGAAGGGCAATTCCACAATCGCGATTCGCTCGGTAATGATTTCGAGATCGCGCCCGGGGACCTTTACTGGCTCAAGGCGGGTCGAGGCGCGGTCCATGACGAGGCGCCAAGACCGGGGGCCAGGATCCATGCCTTGCAGGTTTTCGTGAACCTGCCTGCCAAGCACAAGGCGGACGCGCCGGCCTCTCTTCATCTTCCTGCCGCCGAAATGCCAATCATCACAGGCGACAAGCACCGTGTGCGTGTTGTGCTGGGGCAGAGCAATGGTGTCATCGGGGCATCTTCTCCGGCGCTGCCGCTGACGATCCTCGACATCCACCTGCAAGCGGGCGGAGCGTTCACGCACCGCGGCAAGACACGGCAGGCGTCATGGCTGCTGGTGGTTGATGGCGAGGCGCGCCTCCAGGCGGGCGACACCTGGGCCATCCTGGACAAGGGCACCGCCCTCGCGCTTCGAAGCCATGCCAATGCACCTTCAATACGCGTTCAAAGTGACACCGGTGCGCATCTCGTCCTTCTGCAAGGCGAGCCCGTGCGCGAGACCTTCGTGCAACAAGGTCCATTCGTGATGAGCACCGCCCAGGAAATCGAGGCCGTGCAGGCGGCCTACGCGGCCGGCCAGCTTGGCGCGATCGACTGAAATCCCACCCAGCCAATTCTGGCGCTTTCAACGGCTTCAATCAAAGGAGGAAGCTATGACCCATATCCTGAACCCTGAACCCCTCACCGCGGAGAATGCCGCGCTTGTGCTGGTCGACCATCAGGTCGGTCTGATGACCGGAGTCCGCGACTACTCCGTCGCCGAGCTCAAACACAATGTGGTCGGCCTCGCAAAAGCCGCCAAGGCTCTCGGATTACCGATCATTACGACCACGACTTCGGCCGACACGCTCTGGGGCCCGGCCTTTCCCGAGCTGACAGCGGCGCTGCCAGACCAGGACTTCATTGATCGCACCACGGTCAATGCATGGGACGATCCACGTGTCGAAGCCGCGATCCGGGCGAGCGGCCGCAAGAAACTCATCTTTGCAGGCGTTTCTCTCGAGGTTTGCGCAGCCTTTCCCGCCATGCGCGCCGTGCGCGAAGGCTTCGAGGCCTATGTCGCCGTTGATGCCAGCGGGACGTTCAACATGACCAAGCGCGAAACGGGGCTGATGCGCCTCGTGCAAAGCGGTGTCGTGGTGGCGGACGGTGCCAGCCTGATGGTCGAAATCCTGGCCGACAACGCCGCGTCGCAGGCCGGTCACGTCTATCAAGGTCTCGACATGGACTGGGCAAATCTCGTCGGTCAGGTCCGCGCGAGCGCGGCCGTGTAAGGCTCCGGCCTGCTGTCGTAGCTGCAGAGCGTGGTGGGTCTGCGACGAGTCTGCCCGCCACGCCTGTTTCTCCCCGCAATGGAGGGTCCAATGACGCCGTCTTCCCCGACTGGCCAAGCGCCGCCCCGCTACAAAATCGCGTTTCTCACCTTCGTCGGTTTGCTGGCGCCGGTGTACTTCATTCCAGAAGCGCTTTTCCGGCTTCTGCCGGGCGAAAAGCTGCTTGTGACGATCCTCGCCGTCGCCCTCATCGTCCCTTTGATGATGTACGCCATCATGCCCGTTCTCATGCGTGTCTTCGACGGCTGGATAAAGCGGTAGCGCCATCGGCCCGGCAGGACGGCCGCCTCCTGCCACAACCCTGGCAACAGTCCCTGAGAATGCGGCTTGGCAGGCCGCTCCGAACAGGCTGCACTGGTTCGGACCATCGAAGGACCCATCCATGAACCAGCGCTGCGCCTGGGTGAATACGCCCGATCCGATCTATGCCGCCTATCACGACACCGAATGGGGTGTGCCGGAGTATGACAGCCGCGCCCTGTGGGAGAAGTTGTTGCTGGACGGTTTCCAGGCCGGCCTCGCCTGGATCACCATATTGCGCAAGCGCGACACGATGCGCCTCGCCTTTGACGGTTTCGACCCGGACCGGATCGCTGCCTATACCGATGCCGACCGCGAACGCCTGCTCGCCGATCCCGGAATCATCCGCTCGAAATCCAAGATCGACGCCGCCATCGGCAATGCACGCGCCTATATCGCCATGCGCGAAAACGGCGAGGATTTCTCGGACTATCTCTGGGCCTTCGTCGGCGGCACGCCGATCCAGAACGCCTATGCCAGCCTCGCCGAAGTCCCGACCAAGACGGCGCTGTCAGAGACGATCTCGAAAGACCTGAAAAAGCGCGGCTTCAAATTTGTCGGGCCGACGATTGTCTATGCCTTCATGGAGGCGGTGGGGATGGTCAATGATCACGAAGTGACCTGCCCGCGGCATGCGGCGGTGAAGCAGCTGGTAAGGTAGGCGGGTGTCCGCCCACACCCACCGCTACCAAGTTTCCAGCACCGCCTCGGCTGCGCAGAAAAAGAGGCAGTCCGTCCGCGACGCCTCGCAGGACCAGCCGCTCACCTGGCTGTCATGGCGCCAGACCATCGTTCCGGGTTGCGCTTCACAGTCGCGGCGGTTGATCGGGATAGTCGCGGTGGCGTTGCGGCCGCTTGGCTGGCCATCCTGCAAGCTGTAGCGACAGACCGATCCGAATTGCCCGGCCTCCGCCGCCACCCATTCGAGCGCTGCCATCACCGGCGGCATGTCGGGATTTGACACGAAGGGATTGGCGTCCACGCCGACAGCGCGGGCATGGGTCAGCATGGGCGCAACAATTGGCCGGTTTTGCGTCGTGGAAGGCGCCCGGCCACGCACGCTCGAGGCCGGGCGCGTCGGGACCCGGACGGGTCGGCTCTGGCGACGGAAATCTGTTGAATCGGCGCCAAGCGCATTCCCCCGCACCCGCGCCTCATACCGCCAGGCCGGCGCGTCGGGGAATTCCTTGTCCATCACCCAGACATCTTCCGGGGCGGGACAGAAATAGGGTTGCTGCTGGGCCCCGGCGGTCGCGGTGGTCAGGGCCATCAGCCCCGCGATCAGGATTATCCGCATCATCTTCTGTCCCCCAGCCTGGCAAGATAGCGAATGATGCGCCGGAAACGACATGGATGGAAGATTGTCGGGGCAAAGGAAGGGAAAGGGTTGCTTTGAGCCACTTCCTGCCAACGCCCGCGCCCCGGCGCACACCCCGCCATATATCCCTTGCCGGGAGTCAGCCGTATCCGCTGGCTGACAAGGAAATTATGGAGGAGACCGCGCGGCGGCGCCTCTCCTGCAACAGACTTGCCCCCACCTTCCCACCCGCTAAACTCCCCCCATGCGCCGGCTGGGGAGCCCGCATCGGAGCGTTGTCATGCGCCTCATACTTGTCTGTCTGTCCGCGATCGCCCTGTCCGGCTGTGCCTGGCTGGAAAAGGGACGCGACCCGAATCTGCCGTCCGCCGGAGAATTGGGCGCCGGCGAATGCCGTCCCGCCGGTCCGCACGACCCGGCCGCGCCGGGCGAATGGATTTGCGATGATGGTGATGGCGACGAGGACATGCGCCCCCGCCACCGCGTCGAACGCCCGGACGATTATCGCCGCGATCCGTTTTAGGGCGAGGCCTTCCTGGCGCCATCCCTCCCCGAAACCGGGGATACCGGGCCCGGCTCGCTCATGGCCTTCTTCTGCCCACTTCAAACGGACAGGGAGAGCGTTCCATGAAGAGACTTGCCATCATTGCGGGCCTGGCCTGCCTTATCATCAACGGGTCCACGTCGGCCCAGACCTTTGGCTCGGTCAATCTGCGGGCCGGTTTCACGCCGGACCCGTATCGCACCACGATCACATCGGGCGGCAATATTGCTGCCCGCAACCTGTTCACCAATTGCACCGGCTGGGTCGCCGATGCGGTGGATTTTGCCGTCTACTACTCCGCCGGCAATTACAATCTGACGATTTCCGCGACCTCCCAGGCCGACACGACGCTGATCGTGCAGGCGCCGAACGGGCAATTCTATTGCGATGACGACAGCGGGCCGGGCCTCAACCCGACCATCACCATCGGCAATCCGGGCTCCGGCGCCTATTCGGTCTGGGTCGGCTCCTACCGCCAGGGCGAGTACGCTCAAGCCACGCTGTCAGTGTCCGAGATCGGCCAGCGCTAAAGGCTCAGTCGCCGGCGCCCAGCGCCTTGGCATGATGGCGCAAATGGTCCTCGATGAAGCTGGCGATGAACCAGTAGGAATGGTCATAGCCGGGATGGCGGCGAACGGTCACGGACTGCCCCGCCTCCCGGCACGCCGCCTCGAAGAGGTCCGGACGCAATTGCTCGTCGAGGAATTGGTCGGCCTCGCCCTGGTCAATCAGGATCATCTGGTCGCTCGGCTGGCGCTTGACGAGCTCGCAGGCATCATGCTCGCCCCAGGCCGGACACTCATCACCGAGATAGGCTTTCAGCGCCTTTTGCCCCCAGGGCACTTTCGTCGGCGCGACGATCGGCGCGAAGGCCGAGACCGAGGCAAACCGGCCGGGATGGCGGAAATTGAGGGTCAGGGCGCCATGGCCACCCATGGAATGACCCATGATGCCCTGGCGCTCCAGATCAGCCGGAAATTGCGAGCCGATCAGGGCCGGCAATTCATGGGCGATATAGGTCTCCATGGAAAAATGCGGCGTCCAGGGCGGCTCGGTGGCATCGAGATAGAAGCCGGCGCCCTGTCCAAGATCATAGCCCTCGTCGTCCGCGACATCCTCGCCACGCGGTGACGTGTCCGGCGCGACGACCATCAGGCCCAGCTCGGCGGCGACGCGCTGCAGGCCGGATTTTTCCATCACATTCGACCAGTTACAGGTCAGGCCGGACAGGAACCAGACCACCGGCACCGGTCCTTTCCTGGCTTGCGGCGGCGTGTAGACAGCAAAGCGCATCGGGCCGTGGCAGGCCTCGCTGTCATGATCGTGGACAGACAGCGTGCCGCCGAAGGAGGCCCAGCTGGATACCAACCTAATATCGGGGGTCAGGGTCATGGCGATGTCCTTTCTTCCAGCAGCGAAACTGTGTGATCGAGCAGCTCCGGTCCACCCGGCAGGCCATGTCCCGGCACGACGTGGACGGCATCGGGATAGGCGGCGCGGACGCCTTCGACCGCCGCCGGCCAGCCCGGCACATTGCCATCGGCCGTATAGCCAAGTGCGCGGGCCGCAGCGTCGCGCAGGAAGCATCCGCCGAACAGGGTCTGGCTGGGCGCGTGATAGACGACGATGTTTTCCGTCGCATGTCCGGCGCCGGCGGCGAACCAGCTAATCCCGGCCACCATCAGGGCCGGCGGCGTGGTCTCCCCCAGCGCATGGGACGGCACCGGCAGGCCGCGCGCCTCGGCCGCGGCGATGATGTCCGGCGTGGCGTAGACCGGGATGTCGGCAGCGGCGAGCACATCGGCCCCGCCGACCCGGTCCTCATGGGCGTGGGTGGCGATGGCGGCGATGACCGGCCGGCCGAAACGGCGCTGCAGCTCGTCCAGCAGGCGTTCAGTCTCCGCCGCGCCCCAGGCCGTGTCCACCAGGACCAGGCCGACACCGGCCTCGATGACCAGCCCGTTCGACGGATAGGGCCCGATCGCCTCCAGACGCTGATAGCTGACATGGCGCCAAACACCCTCGGTGACCGGTTCGATCTCGAGCGGCGGTGTCGCTTCGGGCTGGGCCGCGAACAGCATCGCGGCCAGGATCAGGATTTTCATGCTGTGTCCCCTTGCTGGCGGCAAGTTGGCGCGGGAATGGGGCCGGTCCAAGGCTCGGCGGGAGAAATTGTGTGAAAGCGCCGCGGATCAAGGTCCGCAATCGATGAAGCGGGTGTCAGACCTCGACCTCGTCCAGCCCGATCGCCGCCAGGTCCAGCCGTTCCCGGGCCAGGGCCAGCAGGCGCTTGTCGGCGGTGAGAAGAGGGTAGCCCTCGCGACGTGCGAGGGCGAGGTAAAGGCAGTCATAGACCGGATGGTCCTGCTCGCAGGCAATCTCCAGGGCCTCGGTATGCAGCGAGATGTCCGGCCGCAATTCCGGGTATGGCGCGAAATGCCGGATCGCCTCCAGACAGGTCCCGCGGTCCATGTCGCCCCTGCGATGATACTTCCAGATCGTATTCGCCACTTCGGTCACGATCAGGGCCGGCGCGACCATGGCGTAGGACCTGATGGCCGCTTCAGCCCGGTCGTTGCCCGGCACAGGCAGAAACGCCCGAACGGCGACGCTGGCATCGAACACAGCCGGTCTCAACGGTCCCGGTCCTCGCGGATCAGGTCTGTCGGATCGAGGTCGCTGGGACGGCACCGTTCGCGAACGCCCCGTGCGAATTCAAGAAAGGTCTCCTTGTCGCGATAGGTTCGCTCCTCGAGCACCTCACGCAGGAATTGCTCCAGCGACTTGCCATCCCGCGCCGCCATGCGTTTGAGATTGGCGACGACCGCGTCGTCAAGATTGCGAATGATGACCTGGCCCATGACCGCCTCCTGATAGCGTGATGATATCACGCGGAGAGGTGGCAGAAAAGTCGGGTCCTCGCGCCGTCTGCGCCGAGGCCTTGCCTCGGTCCACATCCCCACCTCGTGGGGAGAAAATCATGTTCCATCCCCTCTCATTTTTCCCGGAGGCGCGCAGCGCCATCCGGGACCGACGGGAAACTCATCGCTTGCAGGACAGATTGGTTGGTCCCGGCTCTCCGCCCCGCTTTTGCGGGGCTGCGGCCGGGAAAAATGTGCTTTGTTTTGCGGGGGATCGGGACTTGGCAGCCTGCGGGAGAATCCAGCGCTGAAGACGCGGATACGCTCACCGGCCACCCCTGGCTTGTCATCCCGGGCGGAGCCCTGACTTGATCAGGGCGAAGACCCGGGACCCATCAGCCCGGTTCTGCCAGCTTTCGCGATAATGGGTCCCGGATCTCCGCCCGGCTCGGGGCCGGGCATCCGTCCGGGATGACACCAGGATAAGACTCGCTCGGCCCCATCGCCCCTTCTTCCCCACTCGTGGGGAAGAAAAGTGGGCGTTTATCCCCGCCCTGCGCTTCAAAACCGTCATCCTGACGGAAGTCAGGACCCAGTCTCGCACACGCGTTTTCGCCAAGCATGGCAATAGCTTGTCTCGCAGACTGGGTCCCGGCTTGCGCCGGGATGACGGTGTG
>NZ_RBIM01000006.1 GCF_003634045.1 Maricaulis maris | reverse complement strand
CCCCTAGCGCCGATGGTACTGCGTCTTAAGGCGTGGGAGAGTAGGTCGCTGCCCGGTCTGCACGATAGATCCAATATCCTCCACAAATATCAAAACAATCAAACCGTCGCTCACGCGGCGGTTTTTTTGTGCCCGAACCCAAGCCTGAAACTCTCACCGGCCCACGCCGGCAAAGTGTCAGACCGCCTGGATTTATCACCAACCGGAAAACACAACGGTGCGAGCGGCAGGCGGATCGAAATGGGCTTGCCAGTCCGCGCCCTGTCCGGCTCGATGCTCATTGCGGAGATGGACAAGGCAGGGCGCGCCTTCCATCGGTCGGTGTTTCACCGGTGCGAAAGCGCTGCAGGATGACGGGTCAGACCGGTAATGAGAGGATGTCATGTGGGGGTTTTATTGGAGCAGATTGTTCGGGATCATCCTGTTGACGATCAATCTGCTCGCATTTCTGAGCACGTCGGAATGGGTCGTAAGCGGTTCGGTTCTGAACCAAGCCGTGGACGCTTGGGGCCAGATCTGCCGGTGGGGATTTACCCCAATTGACGCAGTAGTTGTTCCGCTTGGCTTTGAGGTGACAGAGCAGGAGCGCTTGGCCCTGACGGTCATGTTGTTGATTTTTCTGCCGGGCGCGTTCGTGAAGAATGCGAATGGCGAACGCAGTCTGAGTGGCATGTCGATCGCCATCGGGTTTAGCCTTGTGGGTTTTGCCTGGATGGTTTTTGATGATGCCATCGATCCTGACAACTCGGTGATGCCTTTGCTGGATCCCGAGCGCCAACTGGTCGCCATGCTCAGCCTTTTGGGTTTGATCGTGTGGATTACAAAATTGATTTATTTTGACTTCGAGATGTCGGGTAAAGGGTACTCAGTTGGCAGGAGCACGCGAATGCTTCTGTCCATAGATGGCAGCTATCTCCGAATTTTCGGAAGCTATGTTGTCAATTTGATCGGGGCCTTGCTGATCTTACTGGGCCTGGGGATGGCGGGTCTGCTTACGATCGCGAATTGACCGATAAGGCGTCCTGGCTGACAAGCCATACAGGAACAGACCCGCGCGGAACGCGCCCATCCCCAACCACGCCAGTGGTCAATTGGCGTGCGGGAAATCGCTGTATAATCTTGTCTCCAAATTGGGGGGAATGAATGTCGATTTTTCAACCTGTGTCCTATCACCTCAAAAATCTGACACGGTTTGAGGGCCGGGATTCGCTCGCTGTTTTCCTGCCGTGGGGAATGGTGGGTGTCCAGGTGTGGGGATTTGCGATGATCCTGGCGATCGCACCGGTCATCCTCGAGGTCGCAGGAATCGTCACCGGCCTGTTTGGCGGGCAAGCCTGGATCGTGTCCACGGTGCTCGTCCTGCTGGTCATCCTTGGCCAGATTGCGCTCATGGGCGCGTCAATCACGCGGCGCCTGCATGATAGTGGGCGCAGCCTTGCCTGGGCTGTGCCACCGGCTGTCTTGCTGACGCTGGTTGGCAGCCTGATGCCCCACCAATTCGCACAGCTCCCGGCCAGTGGTGCGGCACCAGACGGTTTCTACGCATTGATGGGCCTCATATTGATCTATCTGCTGTCGGTCTTGCCGCTGATTGGCCTTCTGGGGGCAAATGGCAGCGGTGAACCCAACCGGTATGGCCCGCCGCCAGCTGGCAAGTGACACGAAAAGGACCGATCGGCAGCCCGCTCTTTCCTGTTCGTCCTGTCACACCCGGTCTCAGCGCACACAAGCAATTTATGGGCGGCAGTTGACCGTTTCGCTGCTGGAATGGGACGGGCGCGATGCCGCGGCCCCGGGGGGCGCTGTGTGCCGCGACCGCGTGCGAGACGGTATGCCAGCTCGGCCTAAATCATGTCAGTGAGGATGTCGCACGGTCGCTGCAATCGGTGCGGCACTGACGCATCCGCCGGGCCTGCGCCGCCCGATCAGATCCGCTCGCGCAGCCACAGGCTGGCGATCACCTTGACCCCTTCAGTGACGGGTTCGCCGGCGTGCAGACTTGTTTTCTCGCAGCTACCGTCGGCGGCGACATTGTCAAAGCTCAGGGCATCGCCGCGCCGGCCGGTCCAGCGCACATCAAGGCGCGGGAAGACCGTGTCCCCGCCGGTGAACTCCTCATTCAGGCGTACCAGCGAGGTCGAGACCCGCTGGCCGCGCGCCTTGATGTCCGTGGCGGCATGACCGCCGGAATCGACGATGAAGTCGAAATGGGCCCGGTACTCCTCGCCCGGCCGGTAGACGATCACCGCCAGCGCTTCGCCATGCCGGGCCGGCTGGCCGGCAAGGCAGGCCATGCGTGACTTGATCGCCCAAGAGACGAGATCCATCGCCTGTTCCGGCATCGGCGCGGTCAATGAGCTGCGATAGGGATCGTTTTCCAGCTCGCCACTCTTGGGATTGATGATCTGGGCCGGCTTGAGCAGCGGCGCCGCGCCGACCGTGAGGTAATCGCAGGCGCTCGGCGCGATTGCACCGACCCAGCGCTCGATGCGGGGACTGGTGTTGACACGGTCCGTCGCCGGTGGCGCCGAGGCGAGGGCTTCGGCGATACGGGTGAGGGCGATGTCTGTGTCTTGCGGTACTGCGAAGCCGGGGCTGGCTGGCGCCGCGTCGAGCTTGGCGCAGTGATGCATCAGCCCGCCGGCCATCGGGTGGCCGGAGCGCGCGAGATTGGGGCCGAGATCATCGAGGCAGGCAAAGCGCTCGCCGGCTTCCAGGGCTTCGCGCATCAAGGCTGCGATGGCGAGACCGGACCCGGCGCGGCCGGCCTGGTCCAGCCAGGCCCGGCCGGTCTCTGTTTCGCCCGCCATGATCGCCAGCAGGCCGAGCTCGGTCCGGGCCACCCAGTCGCCGGCCTCGGCCTCGGCTTGCCGCGTCTCGAGGGCGCCCGCCCAGTCCGCGACATCATGACCGATCCCGGCGGCGCGGAAATAGGCGCGGTGCCGGTTGCGCATCACGCTATCCGGTGCGGTGTCGAGGGCGATCCGGACCCGACGGGCTGAATCGGGGCCCGCTTCGGGCAGGCCGCTGAACTGGACCAGCAGGCCCATGGCGGCTTCATCGCCGTCGCAGGTAGCCCGTTCGGCGGCGGAAATGGCGTCGTCATGACGGCCGGCATGCCAGTCTTGCAGAGCGGATCGGGCGATCTGGCTGGGGGGTGTCGAGGCTTGGGTCATGGGGGCCAGTTTAAACCCTGCTTTTGAAAGCTGGCCAAGCGCAGCTATGCTGTTGACCGTACACGGATGTCAGCTTACACACGCGCTCCCGGCACACACCGCCCACCAGAGGCGCTGACCCGGAAGACCCTGATGCGGGGTGGAGCAGTCCGGTAGCTCGTCAGGCTCATAACCTGAAGGTCGTAGGTTCAAATCCTACCCCCGCACCCATTGAAAACCCCGCGCTGTTGGCGCGGGGTTTTTTGGTTTTGGGCGTCTGTCACAATTTGTCTCCATGGTGGACGAGCGATTACCTGTCCCCGGTCGTCAATCCCATCCGCGTCGCATGCCAGCTGGCCTCTGCGCGTGAGGAAATGCCCAGCTTTCGGTAGATTGACTTGATATGGCTGGCGACCGTGCTCTCGGCCAGTTCGAGCGCTGTGGCGACGTCGATATTGCGCAGGCCGCGACCGATCAGGCCAAGCACTTCCTTTTCGCGTGTGGTGAGGTCTTCTTCCGGGTCGGCGGCCGGGCCGGTGAAGCGGAAATGTTCCATGATGCGGCGGGCGATTGACGGCGACAGGGCCGGGGTGCCGTCGGCCAGCTGCACCAGCTGCCGGGTCAGCATTTCGGCGGTGTGTTCCTTGAGGAGGTAGCCTTGTGCGCCCGCTGACAGGGCGGCGACAATATGCGCGTCGTCACCCATTATGGTAGTCACGATCGGGATGGCGTCCGGGCAGACCAGACGCAGGCTGCGCAGGACTTCAAGGCCGGACCCGTCGGGCAGGCCCAGGTCGATCAGGGCGATGTCGCAGTCCTGGCGGGCGGCGGCGGCGAGGCCGGAGCGCATGCTGTCAGCCTCCTCGATCCGGCAGTCGGTGAATGCGGCCCGGGCAATGTCGCCAAGCCAGCGGCGCGTTTCCGCGACATCTTCAACAATCAGAATACGGGTCATCCGTGAGCCTCCTCGCAGGATGGAACCGGCGGGTTTGACGTCACGGGCGCGAGCGGGAAGCGCAGGCAAATCTGCGTGCCGCCGGTGCCGCCATCCAGGGTCAGTTCGCCCTTCAGGCTCTGTGAGCGGCTTTGCATATTGGCCAGACCGTGGCCGCGACCGGTCCGGACCGCTGGCAGGCCGCGCCCGTCATCGGTCATCACAACGCGGGCGACATCGCCCTCGCGGGTGGCGCGGACCCGCATCGTCTTGGCGCCGGAATGCTTGATCGTGTTGCTGACGGCTTCCCGGATAACCGAGCGCAGGGCGTGCGTGCCCCCGGTCGACAGGCTGGGCGTCGCGCCGATATCCATCTCCCAATCGAGCGTGATGCCGACAGCGCCGAGCCGGTCAGCGGTTTCGACTCGCAGATCGGCCAGTGTTTCATCCAGATCAAGACCGGGCGTGGACGCATTGTTGATGATGTCGCGCAGGTCGGTCAGCGTCTCGCGGATCATCAGGTCCTTGCGCTCTCGATCAGCCGAGTGCAGGGCGCCGAGCAATTGGGCACCGATATTGTCGTGCATGTCGCGAGCGATGCGGCCACGCTCCTCGGCGACGCCGCGATCATAGGCGTCACGGCTCGCCTCGGCGTGCGCCATCAGGTCGATCAGGCGACGGGCGAGGTCGCGCTGCGCTGGCCCGAACAGGCCGCGCCCTGCCCATGGATAGCGCAGGATGAGTGGCGGGATCCCGGTCATGGCCGGCAGTCGGAGGGTCAATCCCTCTTCGGCGATCTCGGGCGCATCCACCGGCGCCGGGTCGAGGGTTGTTTCCAGCGGGTTGAAGGTTTCGGTGACGAGCTGGGCCCAGCGTTCCGCCCGGCGACGGCGCGATGCTTCCAGCGCCACGGCCACGACGGCGCCGAACAACTCGTCTTCGCGCAACCGGCTGCGCGGCATGAAGCGCCGGGCCAGGCCATCACGGAGCGGCAGATAGGCGAAGGCGATAAACAGCAAGGACAGGCCGAAGGCCGATCCCGGCCCGATCGGAAACAGGAAAATGAGCGCCGCGTCCAAAGCCACCAGAACAGCTGTGCCGGCGGCGTAAAACAGGATGCGAAACGCCCATTCACCCAGTTCAAACAAGCGGTAGCGGCGCAGGCCCGCCGCCACCCCGATATAGATCAGGCCGAAAAAGCAAAAAGCGTATTCGGCTGTCAGGAGGGGCGGGTATCCGAATGTATTGGGCACCGCATTGAGAACGATAAAGCCACCTGCGCCGAACAGGACGGCAAGACCGAACCAGACCGTGATGGCTCGGGCCGTCGGGTCATGTCGCGCGGCAATGTATTGCGCCGCGACAGCGAGCATGATCCCGACCATTTCCAGGGTCGTGATGAGATGGACGCTCGCCAGGTGGCCGGCGAGATGTCCGGACAGGGCAAGCAGGGTCCAAAGGCCGAAGATGACGCCGATGATCGCCGCCAGGATGCGCCCGTGTTTGAGATGACCGGGATAGACCAGGAAGAGGGCGATGAAGATGATGCCGAAAGCCGATGCGCCGCTCGCATTGAGCATCAACACCATGCGGAAGCTGGCATCAGCGAGACCGCTGGCGTGCACGTCGAGCGCGGCTGCGGCAAATGTGAAGGTCAGTGTGGCGAGGCCCGACAGTGCGAACAGGCGCGTCGCCAGGTCCCGCGGTCGCAAGGCCCAGACCCATCCTGACAGAATGGCGGCGCCGAAGCCGACAATCAGTTGCGGCCAGAGCTTGGCGGGCTGAGCAAAGAGTGGCCGGATATCGCTGCCGGGCGCGACCGGTCGGATGGCCAGCCACAACACCGCAGCCAGGGCCGTCAGGCTGATGATGGCGATCAGCATGAGGCGCATGGCCGGCGCGGTCAGGACAGGCCCGGTTTTCATGGCATTTGGCTTTGCATCTGTCCCCGTCGCGCGATCGCTGGCCACCCTGTCCTCGCTGCCTGTCTGATCGCTTGATCATAACCCGCAGCGACGGCCGACCCGCTCCCCTGAACGGGGGATGGCCGAGTCTATTACAGCGCCATATCGTCCTGAAATCCACTGGGGAACCCGCGCCGCCCGATGCTGCTTGCGGGTGGTGCCCTGACCAGGCTGCCCGCCTCATCGGGCCGTCCTATTCGATCAGGAAGGGGTGACCGCAGCTGGCACCGCGCAGGAAAAGGTCGGCTTCGGCCAGGTGCAGGCCCAATTCTTCGGTCAAGCTGGTAAACTGTTCGACCAGTCCGCCAAGCAGGCCATCGCTCCGCAAGGACAGGCCAAGGGGCGAGGCGTTGACGCCGACCCCTGAACTGGCGGTAGCGGGTGTCCCGTTGGCAATATGGGTCTGGTTCATGCGCACATGCTGACGACGTCCTGATCCCAGATCGACACTCAGCAATGGTCGTCTTGACGTGCGGCTCTCGACGACCAGCCGGGCCGGGCGGGTTTCAACGTCGAAACGGGCATCAATGCGACCATTCGAGCGACAGGAAAGACGGGTGAGTTCGGCGTTGGCTTGGGCCGCCTCGAGCCGGACATCGACGTCGGCCAGGCCGAGCCGGGTTTGCGTCAGAAGATGGAGTTGACGGGTTTCGGCAACGGCGCCGGGATAGCTCGCCGCTCCCATTGGCGGCGACTGCGGTCGTTCTCCGATCGCGAGCGAGAGCGCGGCCAGGCCGGCATCAAGATCCAGGGCGAGCTGATGCTCTGAATTGGCGGCGTAGGCGGTGGCCTCGATCAGGTCCAAGGCCGACATTTCAGTGCCCAGAGGACCCTCCAGATAGGGCATGCGGGTGATGGCCTCGGCGGAGAACAAATCCCCGAGGCGGATGGGCGGCAGGTTTTGCAAGGCGCGTCCCGCGAGCCGGTCGAGAATGGACGGCCCGTCGTCGCCGCTCAATTGGCGGATTGCACTCAGGACGGCGCCGGGTGGAATGTCTGTCGCCAGCAATTGTTCGTAGGTCAGGGCTCGCAAGCGGGTTTCGGCGGCGACCAGGTTGAGGAATGACAGGCTGTCGATGCGGACATCGGCCAGTGCTTCATAATCCATCGCGTCGATCCGCCCGTCATAGCCGATCAGTGCCGCGAGCAGATCACCGGTAACGCCGCCTTCGACGCGGGCGAGCCGGGAACCGATGGCGAAGGATGCGGTATCACGACGCGCCGCGGCGGCCTCGGCCAACAGACGTGAAATCCGTGTCTCACCGTCTTCGTTGATGAGCCGGGCATGCAAGTCAACACGCACGGCATTGATGCGAGACGTGGCGGGATGGAATCGGTCCTGCGGGGCGAGGTCCGGGTCTGGCGTGTAGCGGCCGGTCGTGAGGATCGGCTGGTAGCGCGCGGCATTCAGGCCCTGGTCGGCGATGACCTGTCGGGCGAATTCGGTCGAGTAGTCCTGGTCACGTACGGCCATGAGGGCAATGAGGTCGGCCAGTGCCTGCATTTTGCGGTCTTCGAGATAGCGCAGGCCGTGGTCAAGAATGGAGGCCATCAGGATCGCGATCACGCCCAGCGTCAGGGCGTACATCGGAACGATGGAGCCGCGCTCGTCGTGGAAGAAGTGGCGCATCTCAACTGCCCCCGTTCCGAATGACCTGACGATAGATGTATGGGCTTGCCGGCAGCGGCAGCAGGCCCTCGAAAACGTAGGCGGGGTGCGACTCGACCGAATAGGTGATCAGGACTTCGGTGAACTGGCCGTCATCGTTGATGCGAAGTTCCGCGTCGGCGGGGTTGAGTAGCGGGTAGGCGTCGAGCTTGGCGTCAAAATGGTTGCGCGCGAGCTGTTGGCGTTCCTGGCTGGCAAGGCCGGGTATCGTCGCGCGCCCGGTCTCGGCGATCAGGTGCTGCAGGCTCAGATGGGTCGAGAATACCAGCCCGTAGGCGATGATCCCGAACAGGATCAGGATGGCCAGTGGCGAGAGGATGGCGAATTCCACCGCGCTCGCACCGGAGGTGCCGCGGAAGCGGGCAAGGGTGCGGACGCAAGAGCGAAGTACGACAATATGGCTCTTGTGCCGCCGATCAGACAAACGGGCAGTCATGCGCGTTTCCTCCGGGCGGTTAAGCTTCTTTGTGCTCTCATTGTGCTGTTTCGGCTCAATGTAAGGTAGTCTCATATAGTATGAGGGCTAATTAATTCTGAATCGTGTTGCCTGTTACAACCGAATATTGTGAGTTGGTATTGAAAATTTCCAGAAAAAACAACGAGCTTGGTTCCGTTAAGGAAATCAATCAAAGCGTGTTTTGTGTGATGGGCGTCGCGCCGCGAAGTGTCTGAAGCCCGGCTTGCAGGGGGTAACGGCCTGCCAGATGGGTGGCGAGGCCAGCTATGTGTTGGGTGCGTGGCGAGGAGTAGACCGGTGGCGCAGGATTTGGCATCACGGATATGATTGCTGTGAGGGCCGTTCGCGCATGCACATGACGCATATCATTATTGACGACTTTCTTCCCGAGCCGGAACGGGTTCGGCAGGCTGCATTGTCGTTGGCGTATCCGCCGCGCCCGGAACGGGCGTCGTACCCCGGGCGCAATGCGGCGACGGCCCTCAATCTTGATGGCATCGAGCAATTGGTCGGGCAGATCGTTCACGAGCGAGTTGCACCGGCGCCGCAGTCTTCGCACGCGGTGCCACGTCTGGCGCTTGACGGTGATGGCAGCAGGGCCAGCGTGCACATAGACTTCAATCACTGGTCGGCGATGATTTTCCTGACCCGGCCGGAGCATTGTGTCGGCGGCACGCATTTTTTTCGCCACCGCGCGACCGGTTGGGACCGGGCGCCGGTTTTCCCGGGCGAAGCGGAAGCCAAGGGATTCAAAAATGCTGATGACGCCGTACGAAGCATTCTGGCGGCGGACCAGCAGGATCGGTCCAAGTGGGAAGAAACCATGATCGCCCCGATGCGCTATAATCGTATCGTCCTGTTTCGGGGATATATGTGGCATGATGCCGGCGTCTCATTTGGCGATACGCCGGAAAACGGCCGTCTCATCCTGCCGCTCTTTTTCGAAAATACCGAGGTGGGTTAGGCTGGCTCCTCGAGAAGGCGGGCGAGTTCGCCGAGCTCATTCCGGAGATCATGAGACCGCACCGGGCGGTTCAGCGCGGCTTTCAGCATCGGGGGCAATTTGATCGATTGGCCGATCAGGGGTTCGACGGTGTCCGCAAACTTGGCCGGGTGGGCCGTGGCGCCAATTAGCCAATGGCGGGCTGCGCGGTCGACATCATCCAGTCGGTGCCAGGCTTCCAGCGCTGTCGCCGTGTGCGGGCAGGCGACATAGCCGGTCTGGTCATGGATGGTCCGGATCCGGTGGCGAATATCATTGTCCTCAACCTGTTCGACCCGCGCGACCTGACCGGCCGGCATGTCGCTGAGGCGTTCGAAATTGCTCGGTGCGCCGACATCCATGGCATTGGCCAGGGTCGCGATCGAAGCGCGGCCGGCATAATCCCCGCCTGCAAACCAGTCCGCCAGCGTGGCGTTGGCATTGGTGGCGAGGATGATCGGTCCGATCGGCAGACCGCAGGCGCGCGCCAGGATGGCGGCGAAGGCATTGCCCAGATTACCGGTCGGGATGATGAGGCCGGGCGCGGTTCCGGTCTCGGCAAATGTGTCGAGGGCAGCGCGCGCCCAGTAACTCATCTGCGGCAGGAAGCGGCCGATGCTGATCGAATTGGCGGAGGTCAGATTGTGCCGGGCGGCGAGCGCGGTGTCGGCGAAGGCTGATTTCACCAGCGCTTGGCAGGCATCAAAATCCGCACTGACCCGGGCCGCCTCGACCGGGGCCTTCCAGCAGCATAGCTGGTGCTCCTGAAAGGGAGAGATGCGCCCGGCCGGAAACAGGATGATGGCGCGCGTGCCGGTAACGCCTTCAGCGGCGCAACCGACAGCGCCGCCGGTATCGCCTGATGTGGCGACCAGAACGGTGGCCGGCGCATCGGTGTTTTGACCGAGAGCGCCGAAGGCGCGAAACAGGAAGCGGGCCCCGAAATCCTTGAATGCGCCGGTCGGGCCGTGAAAGAGTTCCAGGCAATCGGGGGCCGTGTCGTCAGTCCCAATGCGCACTCGCGGCACCGGGAAATCGAACGCGTCGGCGCAGATACCAGGAACAGCGCCGTCGAGTTCGCTGTCGGTGAAGAAGGGGCTGAGCAGGCGTCCGGCCAGTGAAGCCAGGTCCGGCGTGTCGGAAAAATCGGCTGGCGAGAAATGCGGCAGGCTTTGCGGCATGTAGAGACCGCCATCGGGCGCCACCCCGGCGCGTAGCGCTTGGCCGGCATCCACGATTGGTGCTTGTCCCCGGGTCGAACGGTATTTCATTCCACGGACTCCACACGCAGGCCGGCCGAGTCGATCGGCGCGTCATAGGCATTGGCGTCGCAATCGGCGGTCCTGAAAGCAGCCGCCATCGCCGTCTCGACGGCCGGCAGGTCCGCCTCCAGCGCCCAGGCGAAGACGGACGGACCGGAGCCGGAGAAGGAGCAGCCGAGCGCACCGGCCTCGATCGCGGCAGCTTGCACGGCGGCCAGTTCGGGCAGGAGTGGCAGGCGTTGTGGCTCGATGAAAATGTCCGTCAGTCCGGCGCGAACCAGGTCAAGATCATTGATCGCGCAGCCAGCGACGAAACTGGCGATATTGCGGGCATGCTCGACCGCGATGTCCTTGCCGATCTGCGGCGCCAACAGTTCGCGGGCGCGCTGGGTTTCCACCTTGCGATCCGGATGGAACAGGATGCAGGCGACCCCGGCGGGCAGCGGTAGGCGGCGGATCAGCGGCGGATCAAGGCGGCCCGCGACGACCAGCCCGCCCATCAGGGCGGCCATGACATTGTCCCAGGGCGGCGGATCGGCGGAGACTTTCTCGCCTTCCATTGCCAGCGGCAGGAGGTCGGACAGGCTGAAGGGCGAGCCGAGCAGGGCATTCACGGCGCCGGCGGCGGCCACCGCCGAAGCGGCGGACCCGCCCATGCCGGCGCTCAACGGTACGCCCTTGTGAATGTCGACCGTGATGCCGCAGGGCGCTCCGGCTTTTTGCAGGACGGCGTTCGCTGCTGCCAGGGCGCAATTGTCGGACACCGCTTCGGGCAGGTGTTCGACCAAGCCGGACACATGGCCCAGGCGGACGCCGGCTTGCTTGTCGCGGCGCACCGTGACGGTGTCGCGCACGGCGTCGAAGGCGAGGCCGAGCACGTCAAACCCGACACCGACATTTCCGATACTGGCCGGTGCGCTTGCGCGCGCCAGCTTTGGTTTTTGGCTCATGCCACCGTCCTCGTGGACATTCGACGGATATGGCTAAGCGGATTCTCGGGCATGTGCGATGCCGCCTTGGCGGGCAGGACGGTGTCGCGCTGGATATCCATGATATCGGCGAAGACGGCTTCCGCCGTCGGCCAGCGGCCGGCGCCCTTGCCGAACACGCCGAGTTGGCCGCCGGGCAGGTTGAGCAGGGCGCCATTGCCTTCATTGACCAGACCGGCGAGCGGGTGGTCCGGCGCCAGCGCCTGGATCTCGACCTTGGCTTCCACGCGGCCATCATGGGTGGTGGCGCAGCGGGCGACCTGTTTGAAGACGAGGCCTTGCTCGTTGACAGCGGCGATGCGGTCGGCGGACAAATCACTCAGACTCTCTCGGCTGATCTGATCGGGGTGGAGCGCGACGCCAAAGGCATGGCGCACCAGGATGGCAAGCTTGTCGGCGGCGTCGTAGCCGTCGATATCGGCGCTGGGATCCGCCTCGGCAAATCCCAGCCGTTGGGCTTCGGCGACGGCTTCGGCCAGTGGTACGCCAAGTCCGAGCTGTCCGAGCACGAAATTACAGGTGCCGTTGAGCACGCCTTCGACCGAGAGCAGCGTGTCTTCAGCGGCCAGCAGGTCGACAATTTCGAGGATCGGCACGCCGCCGCCAATGGTCGCAGAATAGCGCAGCGAGCGGCCGTTTTCCTGTGCGAGTTGGTGCAGGCGGTCGAAATCCAGCGCCATGACGGCCTTGTTGGCCGTCACCAGATGCGCGCCCTCGCGCAGCACGCTTTGCGAGAGCGAGCGTGCGAGGCCGGTGCCACCAATCGTCTCGACCACGATATCGGGATCACCGGCCAACGCCTCGGCGGGATCGGCTGTGAATTGCAAGGCGACGGGCGCGCCGACACGGTGTTGATCCGGATCACGGACCAGGACCGGGTTGAGCGAGAAACGGCCCGGATGGGCGAGGAGATGGGCGCAAACGCCGGCGCCGACAGCGCCATGTCCCAATACCGCAACCTTCAACGGTTTGGCCGCCACGCCGCCGCCGGCGCGCTTTTCGACAGCGGCGATGCGTGTGGCGTAGGGGCGCCCCAGGGCGGCGACTTCGATCACCACGCTTTGCTCCTTGGCGCGGGTGATTGCCTTGTCCTGTACGAGGCCGCGGCTGACCTTGGCGGCTTCGTCATAGTCCAGCTGATCGAGCCGTTTGGCATTGGCGACCTTGGCCGGATCATCGGTATAGACCCCGTCGACATCCTTGATCAGACGCACCCGGTCGGCGCCCAGCCAGTGGGCGAACTCGACCGCGGTCAGATCCGTGCCGCCCCGACCCAGGGTGACCGGCCCGTCCGCACCATCGCCAAAGAAGCCCGGTGCGACGATGACGTCTACGGCACCAAAGCGCGCCAGCACACGCCCGGCGTCCAGCCCGGTCAGATTGGCATCGAGGGCTTCGCCTTCGGCGCGCAGCCCCATCTCATGCGGATCAAGCACGGCCGAGGGGATGCCGGAGCGTTCGAGTGCCAATCCCATGAGGGCCGCCGACTTCAACTCACCGCAGCGGACCAGGCGGGCCAGAAGGGCGTCGGAACAGCCTTGGCCGACATCATTGCCGACGCCGAACAGGGCATCGGTCTCGCCATCAAGGGCGGAGACGACAGCGACCACTTTCTCGCCGGCGCGGACATGCCGGTAAATCTCGTGCGCAGCGCGGGCATAGTCGTCCGGCGTGAACAGGACGGAGCTGCCGAATTTCAACACGCAAAGCTTGAGCGGTCGTTTGGGGAGTTCTGGCTGGGGTTGGTCTGGCAAGGCCATGGGTCGGGTCCTTCGGGTCGGGTCGGTTGGATGTCGGGTTGGGTTTGATGGTTAGGGCTGAAATTCGGACATGAAAAAACCCGCGTCCGGTGAGGGAGCGGGTTCGGTGTGTTGCGGTTTGTCTGGTTCCGCTACGCCACGCCGGCCGCCCCCCTGGTCCAGGAGGTGGTCGTGATAATCATGGTCGTGGTACCGAGGCCGCCATCGATGGCGCAGCCGGTCACGGCCGGGCCCGAAAGGGTCGGCTGGAGGCGGCTGATCATGTCCATGGCGTGGGCCATATCGACAAGTCCTTCGGTAGGCGGGCGACAGCACGATTGCTGCGCTTGCAAAACTTGATGACAAGAGGTGCGCAAAAATTTCGCGCCGTCAAACCCTTTTTGGCAGAAATTCTGTAATCGGGTGTTAAAGGTCACACCCCGGGGCAAGATTTTCTCCGCAGCGCGCGGGCTGGTCGCCATGATCGTGCTGGGGCAAGCTTGAGCCATTCGGCCCGGCTGCGCATCCTGTGACGCTGCGTCGCGATCGGGAGACTGCCATGATCCGCATCATCCTGTCCGTCCTGGCGGGCGTCATCGTCGGCGGGATTGTGACCGGCCTGCTCGAAGCCGTCGGTCATCTGGCCATGCCCTTGCCGGAAGGACTGCTGCCGGAGGATATGAGCGATGCCGATGCCATGCGCGCCGCCATGGCCCAGGTGCCGGATATCAATCGCTTGGCGGTTGTCGCGGCCTGGGCTGGCGGTGCCCTCGCGGCGGGCTGGGTGACCAGCACCGTCGCGCGCTCCCATCATCTTGCCCTCTCCATGATGGCGGGTGGCGGCCTGCTCTTCGCGGGATTGAGCAATCTCATCTTCATCCCCAGCCCGCTCTGGATGTGGGCGGCCGGGCTGGCGGTCTTCCTGCCCATGGCCTGGCTGGGACACAGGCTGGCGCCAAAGCGCGGCTGAGCTCAGGTCGCGCGGAGCGGTTCTGTCTTGTTGTGCGCCCGAGGCTCCACGCCTTGAACGCTTCCCTCGACACAAAGAAAAAGCCCCCAAACCACCGTCATCCTGACGAAAGTCAGGACCCAGTCTGCGACGCACGCTGTTGCCCGGCTTGGCCAAGCCGGGACCGCGAGCCTGGGTCCCGGCCTTCGCCGGGATGACGGTAATTAGCGGCGCGAATGAGGATGATCGGTAGCCCCGGATAGGCGGGCGGCGGCCCACCCAGCCCAGAGAAAAAGCCCCGACCAACCGGCCGGGGCTTTGTCGTGTTCGCGTGTGACGCCGGACCTTACTCAGCCGCGGTCAGTTCGCGCACCTTCGGCGCCGCGGCGCGGACATAGGGCGCCACATGAGCCTCGAAGATCTTGAAGTTTTCGTTGAACATGGCGACCAGTTGCGCCGCGCGGGCGTCATAGGCGGCGCTGTCCGGCCAGGTCGAGCGCGGGTCGAGGATGCCGTCATCGACACCGGGCACGGCGATCGGGACCATGAAGCCGAAATTCGGGTCTTCACGGAAGGC
The DNA here is from genome assembly GCF_003634045.1 of Maricaulis maris. Taxonomy (GTDB): domain Bacteria; phylum Pseudomonadota; class Alphaproteobacteria; order Caulobacterales; family Maricaulaceae; genus Maricaulis; species Maricaulis maris. The sequence continues at coordinate 294,490 of NZ_RBIM01000006.1, read as the reverse complement.
AGCCGCGTTGAGTGACCCGTCGAGCGCTGCGTTGAGCAGGGCGCGCGTGGCCTTGATCGGCATGCGGTGACCGGTGCCGTAGGCGCCGCTCGTCCAGCCGGTATTGACCAGCCAGCAATCGACATCGTGCTCGGCGATCAGCTCGCGCAGCAGGGCGCCGTATTCCGACGGGTGACGCGGCATGAAGGGCGCGCCGAAACAGGTCGAGAAGGTGGCTGACGGCTCGGTCACGCCTTTCTCGGTGCCGGCCACCTTGGCGGTATAGCCGGACAGGAAGTGATACATCGCCTGGGCCGGGGTCAGCTTGGCGATCGGCGGCATGATGCCGAAGGCGTCGCAGGTCAGCATGACGACGTTCTTCGGGTGTCCGCAGCGACCGGTTGCCGAGGCATTGGGAATGGCCGAGAGCGGATAGGCGCCGCGGCTGTTCTCGGCAAGGCTGTCATCATCAAGATCAAGGATGCGGGTTTCCGAATCCATGACGACGTTTTCCAGCACCGTGCCCCACATCTTGGTGGTGGCGTGAATTTCCGGTTCGGCCTCGGCCGACAGACGGATCATCTTGGCGTAGCAACCGCCCTCGAAATTGAACAATCCGTTGGGCGACCAGCCATGCTCGTCATCGCCGACCAGCGTGCGGCTGGCATCGGCGGAGAGTGTCGTCTTGCCGGTACCGGACAGGCCGAAGAAGATCGCGGCATCGCTGCCGTCTTCCTTTGCATTGACCGAGCAGTGCATCGGCATGACGCCCTTGGCCGGCAGCAGATAGTTGAGGATGGTGAAGACTGATTTCTTGGTTTCGCCGGCATAGGAGGTGCCGCCGATCAGCACCATGCGGCGCTCGAAATCGACGCCGATCACGGTCTCGGAGCGACAGCCATGGCGCGACGGGTCGGCCTTGAAGCTGGGCAGGTTGATGATGGTGAACTCGGCTGCAAAATCCGCATACTCCTCGGCAGCGGGAATGCGCAGGAGGTGGCGGATGAAGAGCGAGTGCCAGGCCAGCTCGTTGACCACCCGGACCGGAAGGCGGTGATCGAGGTCGGCGCCGCCGAACAATTGCTGGACGAAGAGTTCCTTGCCCGCCATGTGGGCCTGGAAGTCGGTCCACAGGGCATCGAAATGCTCTGGCGAGATGGCGGCATTGTTATCCCACCACACCTGGGTCTCGGTGGCGTCATCGCGCACCGTGAACTTGTCCTTGGCGGAGCGGCCGGTATGGGCACCGGTCTTCACGACCAGGGCGCCACCTTCGGCGACTTCGGCTTCGCCGCGCTGGACCGCTTCCTGGTAGAGGCGCGCCTCGTTCCAGTTCAGGTTGATCGTGCCGGCCTGGATTCCCAGTGCTGCGAGACCGCCGTCAAGACGTTCGGACTTTGACATGTTTTTCCTAACCCCCAGTGCGCCCGCGACGTCGTTTGGTGCGTCGTCGGGCGGGACACCCGTTATTCCCGATACCGCTTTGAAACGATGCAGGCCGGGCCTTGTTTTCTGGCGGAAGCAAGTCACTTGCCAGTCCCGCCAAATACTCATGGTATGGGGCCGGTAGCAGATCGACAATGTCCAGAAAAGCCAAAAAGGCACGGCTCGAAAACGCAAAAGAGGTGGGGGAAGTTCATGTTATCGCGAACATTTTTTGTGATCATCGCAAATTTTGCTTTTCTTTGCAGCAACATCGCAGAGGCCCAGTCCGAAGCGGTCTCGCAAGACCAGGAGCGGCATTTTCTTCAACTCGCCCTCGACTGCGTTGATCGGGAATACCCGAACAAGATCTCGCATGTGCTGCAGTCCGACACGGACGCCCTGACACCCCGTGCCTTGCACCCGGCCTTTTATGGGTGTTTTGACTGGCATTCCGCCGTGCACGGCCATTGGCTGATCGTCAGGCTGTTGCGCGGCGGGCTGGATGCGGAGGCGGAGTTGGCCGCGACCACCGCGTTGGATGCGCATCTCAACACGGCGGCGATCGCTGGCGAAGTCGCCTATTTCCAGGCCGAGGGCCGGGCCTCGTTCGAGCGGCCCTATGGCCTCGCCTGGCTGCTTCAGCTGGGGGCCGAACTGCGCGAGTGGGACGATCCGCGTGCCCGCCGCTGGTCGCAGGCCCTGGCCCCGCTGGAAGCGGTGATTGCCGATCGTTATCGCAGCTGGCTGCCCAATCTGGCTTATCCGGTCCGGATCGGGACGCATAACCAGTCTGCATTCGGATTTGCCCTGGCGCTCGACTGGGCCCGCACGGCGGGCGATGCGGAATTGGAGGGCATGTTGGTCGATGCGACCCTGCGGTTTCATCGCGAGGATCGGGCCTGTCCGATCCGCTATGAACCGTCCGGTGAGGACTTCCTGTCACCCTGCCTGATGGAAGCCGACCTGATGCGGCGCGTGCTCGATCAAGCGGATTTCGCGGCTTGGCTGACCGGATTTCTGCCCGACATCCCTCATGACGGCTCGGCCGATTGGCTGGAGCCGGGCGTCGTGCTGGATGCCAGCGACGGCAAGCTGGTCCATCTCGATGGGGTGAACCTGTCGCGCGCGTGGAATCTCGAGGCGATCGCCGACTCGCTGCCAGCGGATGATCCGCGTCGCGACAGTCTGATGGCGGCCTCGGCGCGGCATGCCGCGTCCGGCATCGCCTCGGTGACGGGGGATGACTATGCCGGCGGTCACTGGCTCGCCAGTTTCGCAACCTATCTGGTGACCGGTCGCGCGCTCGACATCCCGCGCTGAGCACGCGTCAGTCCGGCAGAGGAATATGCTCGCTTTCGCCGGGCGGCAGGGTGAAGCGGCCATCGGCCGGAAAGCCGGCCTCGGCGGCGCGGGTCCAGTCGCGTCGGGCCTGGTCGATACCGTCCTGGCTCGCCGCGACGAAATTCCAGTTGATGTGGCGCGGGCCAAGCGTGGCGCCGCCGCACAGCATGACCCGGCTGTCGGCCTGTGCCTCCAGGCGGCCCGTCGTGTCATCGGCCAGCACCGCCATCTCCCCCGGGGCAATCGCTTCACCGTCCAGGGTAACATCGCCCTCGACCAGATAGACCGCTTTCTCGGTGTGTTCGATGTCGAGGTCGACAGCGCTGCCCGCCGGCATTTCGCCATGCAGGTAGAAAATCGGTGAGAAGACTTCCACCGGGGCCTCAATGCCCCAGGCATTGCCCAGGATCAGGCGGAAGCGGGCACCGCCACGTTCGAATTCGGGCAGGCTGGCGCCGGGGTGGTGGAAAAAGGCCGGTGCCATGTCCTGCTTGTCCTCGGGCAGGGCGACCCAGGTCTGGATTCCATACATGTGGTGACCGGCGGCGCGTTCCGTGTCAGGCGTGCGTTCGGAATGCACGACGCCATGCCCGGCCGTCATCCAGTTCACATCGCCGGGGCGAATGACAAGGTCTTCGCCGAGGCTGTCGCGGTGTTCCATCGCGCCTTCGAACAGATAGGTGACCGTGGCGAGGCCGATATGCGGGTGGGGCCGCACATCGATTCCCTGACCCGGGGCGAATTGCGCCGGTCCCATCTGGTCGAAGAAGATGAACGGGCCGACCATGCGACGCTTGGCAAAGGGCAGGACACGCCGGACCTCGAACCCGCCGAGATCGCGTGTTCTGCCAGCGAATTTGTGTTCGATCTGTCCGGCCATTGTCTGTCCTCCGACTGAAATTGCAGCCTTGCAGCACATCGGCGTGGCTTGCGCCTGTCGCTGCGGCCTCCATAGTGACGCCCGAACTGTGTCGGGAGGACTTCATGAAATCAATTATCGCGCTTGGAATGACAGTGTTTCTGTCGGCGGAAACACTGGGGCAGGACGGGTTCTCGCTGCCGGCTGACAAGGCTGAAACGGCACAGGCACTGATCGAAACCGCGCTCGAAAGCGATCTGGCCTATGAGATCGTCGAGTCGCTGACGACCCAGGTCGGGCCGCGCCTGGCCGGATCGGAAGCGGAAGCCCGCGGGCGGGCCTGGGGTGAGGCGCTTGGACGCGAGCTGGGCTTTGACCGCGTCAGCATCGAAGAATTCACCATGCCCTATTGGGAACGTGGCGAGATGGAAATCGTCATGACTGCGCCCTACGAGCAGGCGCTGTATGGCTCTGCTCTGGGTGGATCCGGGCGGTCGCCGCGACTGGGTGCCGTCAATGCCGAGATCGTCTATTTCCGCAATATCGACGCCCTGACCGCCATTGAAGACGGCGCGCTCGACGGCAAGATCGCCTTTGTCGACGGCGATGCCATGGTGCCGAGTCAGACCGGTGCCGGTTATGGCCCGTCAAACCAGCGTCGCCGGATTGGCTGGCAGCATGCCGAACGCGGCGGCGCCGACGCGCTGGTCGTGCGCTCGGTCGGCTCGGACAGTCACCGCATGCCGCACACCGGCATGATGAGTTCGCAGGATGGCGAATGGGCCGAGATCCCGGTGATTGCGATCTCCAATCCTGATGCCGACCATCTGCGCCGCCTGCACAATTCCGGTGAGGCGATCGAGATGCGGATACGCTCGACCGCCGGTTGGCGCGGTGAAGTGACGAGCGGCAATGTCGTGCTGGACCTGATCGGCCGGGAACTCCCGGACGAGATTGTTGTCATCGGTGGCCATCTCGACAGCTGGGATGAGGGCACGGGTGCGGTTGATGACGGCGCCGGCGTTGCCATCACGACAGCTGCGGCCGCACTGATCGCGCAATTGCCGGAACGCCCGCGTCGTACGATCCGTGTCGTCATGTGGGGGGCCGAAGAAGTTGGTCTGCTGGGCGCGCGTGCCTATGCCGAACAACATGCGGACGAGATCGCCAATCATGTGCTCGCCACCGAATCTGATTTTGGTGCCCGCTCGATCTGGCAATTGGTCTCGAATGTGTCCGAAGAGGGCACGCCGGCGATCGATGCGGTCGGTGACATTATCGGTCCGCTTGGCATCATCCGTGGTGGTTCGAACGTGCCCGGCGGTGGCCCGGATGTGATCCCGCTGGCCATGCAGGGCGTCCCGACCGTGCGTCTCAACCAGAACGGAACCGATTATTTCGACCTGCACCACACGCCGGACGATACGCTCGACAAGATCGATCCGGACGAGTTGGCGCAGAATGTCGCGGCCTATGCGGCGCTGGTTTATCTGGCTGCGGAGGTCGATGTCGACTTCCGCACCAGCCGCGACGAATAACGCCGCGATGCAACCTGAAATCATGTCGTGATAGGGGCGGGCTACCTGTGGTGGCCCGCTCCTTTCGTTATGCCCCGATCTTGCCCTGATTGATCCAGATTTCAGCGCAATCCGTCCCGCTTTCGTCGCATTGAAGAATTACGCATTAATCATTCGGTCGCTGGGGGGCGTCGGATTCGAGGGACAAAACCAACCCGACCAATACGTCCGTCTGGGACAGGTCGATGGGGGATCCGATGCGCACGACGAACGGCAAGACCAAACGCAAGCCTTGGTTTTCCTACATCCTGATTATCATCGCGCTCGCCAGCGTCATCACGCTGTTCAATTCCGGCGCGCTAAATGCCGGCCGCGGCAGTTTCGGCCTCTTTGTGACCGATCTGTTCGACACGGTTCTAACCGGAACTGCTGACGCCGAACCGGAGCAGCCGACGGCCGTGACGCTCGCTGATGTCGGTGAGAGCGACGGCCTCTTCATCTCAGGCTACCCGTCCTACGCCACCGTCAACCTGCCGGTCGTCCGTGATACGCCGGTCGACCAGGTCCGGCTGGTGCTGCAGGGCACGCAGGACCTGTCGGAAACGGCGATTGCCGCCATGCGGGTCGTGGTCAATGGCGAGCGTGTGCTGGAACGTGTCCTTGTACCCGGCACCCGCGAATTCCGTTGGGTCATCGCCTTGCCGGAAAGCGCCTTGCACGGCCAGGAACTCAATGTCGGCATCCAGCTGCATGGCGATCTGCCCGACGCGTTGTGTCACAATGACCGCTCGATCGGCGCCGTGGTCACGCTGGATTCGCGGTCCGGCATCGAAATGGATCTCAATCGTGCGGTCTCTTCCATGCGCGACGTCGTCAATCTCCTGCCGGCCGAGGTGACGATTGCCGTCCCGGCGACAGGTGAGACGGATTTCGTGCCACTGGCCCTGCGGCTCGGCGCGCGCATGACGCAGCGCGGCTATACCGTGAAATTCATGGATCTGGAGGCGCTTGACCGGTACCGGATCGGATCGCGCGGTCTGATCCTGCTGGGCACCAGCGAGCAGCTGGCCGAGGAAGGGTTTGATCGGTATGTGGGCAATGCCGGGCATGGCGGTGCGGCGACGCTTTGGCGCCAGGGCGATTTCGTCCATCTCGGCCTGACCGATGCCAGTCGTACCGATGTCGCTGACTTCATCACCTCCGACATGTTGCCGCTGGCCCGCACGGCCTTTGTCTCACCGTCGCAATTCGTTGAGTCGCGGGGCAATGAGTTGATGACCCGGTTCGGCGATATCGGTGTCGACACCTCGATCCAGCGGATCTCGGAATCGCGCAGCTGGGACATTGGCTATGGCCTGGCCAGCCTGCCGGATGGTCGGGTGCCGGACCGTCTGCGCCTGGCGATCCGCCTGCCGGAAGGCCCCGGTGACTTCACCAATCTGGTTCACACGGAACTCAATGGCGTGCTGATCGACAGCCGTCACATGGAGACCGGTCGTCTCAATACATTCACCCTGAACCTGCCGCACGAGGTGCAGAATCTGCGCAATGACCTGCGGGTCTCGGTGCAGCGCCACCGCGAGGCCGGGGGATGCACCATCACGGCGCGCCGCTATCCGGTCCAGCTGCTGCCCGAATCCGGCTTCCTCTACGACGAGGAGACGGTTCCGCTGGCCGGGCTCGCCGGATTGCCGAACCTGTTCCGCGACAGTGTCGCCCTGCGTTTCCCGTCCGGCCTGTCGGGCAATGAACGACTGGCGGCGATGGAACTGGGTTCGGAAGTGGTTGCGAGTTTCGTCCCGCTGACGTCGCGGATCGATTTTGGTTATGTCGACCCCGTTGCGGGGCAGGGCAATGTCGCGATGGAGCCTTTCATCGCCATCAATCATGCGCCGTCCAATGTCGAACTGCCGATCAGCATCGACGGGGACCGTATCGAGATGCGGGGGACCCGCCGTGTGAACAGTGCCGAGATCCGCTCGGTCTCAAATGTCGCCATCCTGCAGGCCGTGACCGCAGCGCTTGCTCGTCCGCGTCCGGGGCAGCTGGACCGGGTGGTCGCCGTGCCGGGCCTGGTGGCGCATGCATTCGACACGCCGCCCTCGCTGATGTCCTCGCCGATCGGGCAGGAACACGTCGCAGTGGTGCATGATGAAGGTGCCGTCCTGACCCTCGATTGAGAGGGCGGGGCGGGCCGGTCTACCGGTTCGGCTATTGTGCGATGATCGGTGGCTTTTCGACCTGTTCGATCCGTTCCCCCTCCGGAACCGCTAGTGGTTTCGGCGGGGTGAAGCGACGCTCCTTGGCGGAACCCGGATAGACCAGCGTCAGCGTGGCGCCCAGCGTGTAGTAGGAACGCAGCAGGCGGAAGGCCATATAGGCCGGCATGTAGAGGATCAGATCCGGCCGGCGCCAGAAGGCGACCACCGCGCAGGCCATGATGAAGGGCATGCCGAACATCACCGCCAGCACCGTCGTCAGGTGCGGGTGATCATAAATCCCGCCAAACAGGAAGAAGAGCACGACGCCATAAATGGCGAGCGGTGCCATCATTGCCCGTCGGGCACCATTCATCAGCGTGAAGGGCAAGACCACGGCGCCGGTGATCAGATTGCCCTGGAACAGCATTTCACGGTTATGGGCGGTGACGTGGTAGAGACTGCGGAACCAGCGGGTACGCTGCTCGCGCAGGAAATCCATGCTGTCAGGCACTTCGGTGCGGAACTGGACGCGCGGGTCGGACACGGCGCGATAGCCCAGATTGGTCATGCGCAGGACAATGTCAGTGTCCTCGCCATTCATCTCCTCGACAATCCCGCCGGCCTCCATCAACACGTCGCGGCGATAGATGCAGAACATGCCCGGAATGCCGAGAATGCCGTTGAAGGCGCCCAGTGCCACCTGGAAATAGCCGTGCCGGTTGAGCACTTCGATGGTGCGGAACTTGTCGAGCAGGCCGGTTTTCTTCAGCGGCAGGGGCAGGCCGCCGACCGTGCCGACACTGTCACTGGCGAAATGGCGCATCGCGATGCGCAGGGATTTCGGATCGATCTGGGTGTCGGCATCAATGCGGACGACAAAATCCTCGGTGATCAGTTCCAGCCCGTGATTGAGCGCCTTGGCCTTGCCGGGGATGAGGCTCTCGATCACCTCGCCGCGGGCACAGCGGCATTTGGCGATGGCCTGGCGGGCAATCTCCGCCGTGTCGTCCGAGGAGCAATTTTCCATCAACAGGATGCGCACCGGCCCGTCATAATGGGCTGCCGCTTCGTCGATCGCGTCGATGGTCTGGGCGATCAGGTGCGATTCGTTATGGGCCGGGATCAGGACAGCGACCGGCGGTGAAAAGGCGCGGCGGCGTGACAGGGCATTGCGCAGCGTGCCGAGGGTCGCCAGTTGCACGGTGAAAAATTGCTGTGCCAGGAAAACACCTGGCCCCATGCCGCCCAAGAGCGCCAGATTGCGCAATTGCTCGACCTCGCCGCCATAAAGCGTGATCGCGATGACCGCGCCGATGGCCGAGACCAGCGCCGCGACGCTGACCAGCCAATATTCGTAATACCGGCCCCGGCGCCGCACCGGTGACCCGCAGGGGGCTGGCAGGCGGGCTTGGTTGAGCACGGTGTGCGGGAAGATGGCGAGACCGGACAGTCCGACCAGAATCTGCTGGACATGGACCGGCCATACCGCATCGGCCTGTTGCCAGGACAACAGGGCCGCGCCATCGACGATGGCGGCCACGGCGGCCAGTTTGAACAGGAAGCTGAAGCCCAGTTTCAACCGCGCCAGGATCGGTCCGTGCGCATAAGCCGCGTAGACCACGAAGAAGATCGCCAGGAAGATGCGGATCGGCAGCACGGCATTGAAACGGTCGGCGGTGAAGAAAATCAGGTCGGTCGGCACGCTGCCCGGCCATTGGGCATTGGCCCAGGCTGCGGTCGACAATGCCAGCACGGTCAATGCCAGAAAACTGATCAGGAAACCGTCCGTGACCGAGCGGTCCCGCTTGACGCTGATCCCCTTTGGCGCGCTGTCGACTGAACGGAAAAAGTCTGCAGGCCGCGCTGCCTTGCCCGGTCCGGACCGGTCCTGACGATCCTTGCCTGCCATCGTCTCTCCATCCCCCCGGACATGACCGGATGCTGAACCATCGCGCCCAAATTCGGCCCGCTTGCTACCCTAAGACTTGAAAATATCAAGATTAAGGCGCCAAGGCGATGGCGAAATCCAAGTCGCGGCGATAAGCTTCACGCAACAATACGGACACTCGGGGGGTTCCGCCATGTCATTCCGCTTCAAAACCCTGCTGACCAGCGCGCTGGGGCTGGTTGTGCTGCCCATCGCGGCGCAGGCCCAGGACGCACGTTTCGAATTCCGTTCCGACAATTCGGTCGCCCGCTCCGACCCGTTCATTGACCAGGATGTCCTGGAACCGCAGGGGGCGTTTGATCTCGAGACGGGCTTCGACAGCAATAACTGGCTTCGCATTGTCAAACCGGTCGGTGCCGGACGCGTCTGGCGGTTTGAACAACAGGCCCGGCTGCGTCGCTATGACGAGCGCGATGACCTCAATTCATTCCTGCTCACGCCCCGGGTCCAGTATTGGGCACCGGTGGGTGAACACTGGCAGGCCCGCATCAGCGCCGAGGCCTCCGTGCTCAATCGCGATGGTGATCAGCACTACACGCGTTTTCAGGGCGAGGGGCAGCTTCGCTATCGTCTGGCTGACAATCGCGAGACGGTCTTCCGCGTGCGGGCCAACCAGTATGATTTCGGCGACCAGGTCGTCGCCGGGCTGGACCAGAACCAGCTGCGGCTCGGGATCGAGCAATATGGCTATGGCGAGAACCGCCGTTCAGGCTGGTATGTTGCCGGCTTCCTGACCAATTCCGACGCCGATGCGAACCGGTTCAGTTTTGGCGAGGTGCAGGCCCGTGCCCGTACCTGGTGGCCACTGGGTGAAGACACGCGCGGCGAACTGAGGCTTGAAGCCGGACGCCGCGAATATGACGGCGATTTCTCGGCGCTCCAGGCCTTCGCCCGCGAGGACACCCGCTGGAAGGCGACCGGTCGTGTCGAGCATGGCCTTGGCGAGCGGGTGACGTTGTTCGGCGAGGCCGGCTTTGTCGACAATGATTCCAATATCGACCTGCGCAGTTATTCCGGCGCTGTCTTCCAGATCGGCCTGCGTATTGAAAACCGCTAGCGGCTAGCTCCCGACGATCCCGTAGGCGCCACCGCGCTCGATCGCGGCCTTGTAGGCCGGGCGCGCGTGCATGCGCGCGACATAGGCCTGCAAATTGGGGTAACGCGCGTCGAGACCGCCGCGGGCGGCCGCTGCTTCCAGCGGGAAGGTGAGCTGGACATCGGCGCCGGAGAAGCTGTCGCCGGCAATCCAGTCACGGCCCTCCAGGCGGGTCTCAATGAAGGCGAACAGTGAGCTGAGTTCCGGATCGACATAGCTGTCACGCATGCGCTGGGCGACCTTGCGGATGACGGGTTTGAAGAAGAAGGGGGCCTTGGCCTTGCCGACCTGGTCACTCAGGAGTTTGACCAGCAGCGGGGTCATCAGAGAGCCTTCCGCAAAATGCATCCAGTAGACATACTCGCGATGGCCCGCGCCACCGGGCTCCGGCTTGAGCGCCGGCGCGTAGGTATCGACCAGATATTCAACGATCGCGCCCGACTCGGCGACCACGATATCGCCGTCGGAGATGACCGGCGATTTGCCCAGCGGGTGAACCTCGCGCAGCGCTTTCGGGGCCCGCATGGTCGCCGCGTCGCGCTGATATTTCTTGATCTCATACTCAAGCCCGATTTCCTCGAGCAGCCAGAGAATGCGTTGCGAGCGGGAATTGTTGAGGTGGTGGACAGTGATCATGATGCGCTACCTGGCTGACGGGACCGGGTCAGGAGATAGGCGAAGCTGGCCAAAAGGCAAATGGCTTGTTGGGGATTATCAGTCGAGTTGGGCGTCGATCATGTCCGGCGCTGGCGCTTGCCAGCCGGGAACGGGGCTGTCGAGCGCAAGCCCGAGATGTCCAAGAATAAGTTCGAGGCCTTCCACGAGATCATCGCACCCGTCCGCGAGGTCGAGCAGTGTATAGCGCGACAGGGCGATGACATCGCCGACATGGGTGTGGCCATTGTCGGCCAGGCGGAAGGCGAATTCCAGCAATTGCCGCTGGCGCGAGCACAGCGAGACGACGTCGCGGTCGAGCACGGACTCGCGGCGCGGCGGTGCGAGCGAACGCGGAACCGTCAACGCGATATCGTCATCCTTGTCATCGGCCAGAAATGCCATGCGCGACCCCATCAATTGCGTTCCCGATTTTATCGGGCACAAGATATTGTGGGGTGAGCTGCCGGGCGCATAAACGCATAATCTATGCATCGGCGGTGTTTGCTTGTGGAAAACGCGGTGAGCGGATTTGCGGCACGTGTCAGATGTCGGACCAGCGAACCGCGATGCCGAGCCGGTTGAAGACCGTGTCCCAATAGGCCATCAGGGCGCCATGCTGGTCCGCCTCCCAGCGCTGGCGCGGGATCAGCCGGATTTCCAGTGTGACGCCGCGCAAGGAGTCGCCATAGGTGTCGCGAATGGCGGTGGCCACCGTGTCGGCTGGCGGGATTCGGCTGTCCAGAGAGCCGCGCCGCCGCCCATAGACCGAGAATATCTCGGAATTCTGCAACATGTCGGAGACCAGCACGATGCGGCGACCGGGGACCGTATTGTCGAAACTGGGGTGTTGGGCGAGGCGGGCCAGCGCTTCGATGATCGGGCTGGAGGGCGCGTCCTTGGGCAAGACGAGGTCGGCCAGGGCGCGATCCAGCGGTTCGGCAAACAGGGCTTCATAGCGCGCCTGGATGCGTTCGGGGTTGCGATAAAGCGGATTGACCTGCTCGCCCGCGCCCGGATTGCACAGCGAGAAGCTGTTGGTATTGCGAAGCTGGCCGCTCTCATTGAGTTCATAGAGCGACAGGCGCTCGCCGACAGCCAGGGCATCGCGTTCGGACAGGATGGTTTGCTCGATACCCGCGGCCTGCTCGGGCGAGTAAAGGTCGGTCTTGTCGATGATGACCACCCGGTGCGGCGGCAGGGCGCCGGCGAGACACAGGGTCTCGCTGTCATACTCCTCGGGCGTGAGGGTGAGATAGAGATAGGTGATGCCACCGAGTACCGCGGCAATGATGGCCATGTTGAACAGGCCTATGGCGTCGCGTCCGGACATTTCCCCCCCCCGTCGCTACGTTGAGCGTGTGATCCGCCCAGCTTCGCAGGTCGCAGCTTAGCTGCGCTCGCGTGGACCGGCCAAGTCCTGACAGATCTCATCGAGCAGGTTTTTTGCGTCGACGAGTTCCTCAAGCTCCGGCTGGGAGAGTTTGCGGGCGTCTTTCCAGCCCGTCTCCAAGGCCTTTTCCAGATCGCGGGCGGCGCTTTCCAGGCGGCGGGTGACGCCGCCATAGCCCGGGATTGCATCGTCGAATGTACGGCCTTTGAAGGCAGCAATCGCGGCGAAGGTGGTCCCCAGCACGAACAGAAGCAGGGCTTCCAGCGTCTGCAGGCCGAACGGGTTTGTGCGGGCCTCGATGACCGGGGTCAGCACGGTACCGGTCGCCTCGGCGCCGCCAAGCGCCAGGGTCGCAGCGTTCAGCTCGAGCAGGTCGCGGAAATGTGCGGCGGTCAGATTGAGCATCACCAGCACCGCCACACCGACCAGGACGCCGGCGCCGGCAAGGCCGGCCAGGATGGGGCGATTGCGGTTGGACATGTGGCGCAGGCCGAGAAAGCCAACCAGGAAGAAGGCGGCGATGACATTGGTGAAAGAGACCGTGATCGCCTGCAGCCAACCGCCCAGCAGTCCGAGGTCCGAACCGGTGGAGAAGAAATAGGCGTTCGCCAGGCCTTCAAACAGGATCAGCGTTGCCAGGATCGAAAAGTGCAGGATGTGCGAATCCGGATAGATCGCCGCCCGGTCAATCGGCTTGACCGCCGGCTTGTCCGTGCCTTGCGTATCGTCGACGGCACCGCCCCAGGTGCGGCGGAATTTCAGCAGGTCTTCGCGGCGTGCGCGGGCAATGGCACGGGCACGGCCAAGCTGGATCAGTGCGCCGGGCGCACGGGTTTCGCGGAATTCAGCAAGGTCTGGACGCAATTCCAGATCAGGCTCGATGACATTTTGATCTAAGGGCATGGCCACCCCCCCATTTCGACCAAGCCGGATTGGCTCTGGCATCATGGTTAATTTGCAATTGTGAAGCGAAATGGCTCGGATTGCGGCAATTTTGAGGGGAAACCTGCCTCATTCACCCGGTGGGCTATTGAAGTCTGCCCGAACGCGCCGCACCTTCTGGCCGATATGGGAGAGGGGATTATCATGACGGATCGGAAGACATCGCGCCGGGATCTGCTCAAGGGCGGCGCGTTCGCGGTTGTGTCGGCGGGCGCAACCGGTGCCGCCATGGCCGGCCAGCAAAGCGCTGCTGCGCCTGCCAGCCAGGCGGCGGCCGGCCCGGTTTCACCGCAGACCCTGCAGTGCGCGGAATCGCTGTTCGACATTCACTACACCGATGCCGAGCGCGAACAGGTCGTGCAGGAGATCGACGGCTGGATCGACCGGATGACCCGTCAGCGGGCGCACGAGAAACCGAACACGCTGTCGCCGGCCACCGTCTTTGATCCGCGGCTTCGCTCGCGCAGCTATCGCGACCAGCCCGACCGCGTGGTGCCGTCCAACACCGATGCCGGGGCGTTGCCAGCGAGTGATACGATGATTGCCTTTGCGCCGGTCTGGAAGCAGGCGGCCTGGATGCGTCGTGGTCTTCTGACCTCGCGCCGGCTGACCGATATTTATCTCGACCGTATCGAGCGCCATGGTGCGGCGCTGGAATGTTTTGTCACCGTGACGCCGGAGATCGCCCGCGCCGAGGCCGATCAGGCGGATCGCGAACTGGCCGCCGGTCAGGATCGCGGACCCCTCCATGGCATCCCCTACGGCATGAAAGATATCATCGACGTCGCCGGTGTCCGCGCGAGCTGGGGGGCGACGCCCTTTCAGGACCGGGTCGCCGAGGTGGACGCCACGATTGCGGTGAAGCTGCGCGAGGCCGGCGCCGTCCTGCTCGGCAAGACGACCAATGGTGCACTCGCCTATGGTGATCGCTGGTTCGGTGGCATCACCCGCAATCCGTGGAACACCGAGGAAGGCTCGTCCGGCTCCAGTGCCGGCTCGGCCTCTGCCACGGCGGCCGGGTTGGTTGCCTTCGGAATCGGTACCGAAACCCTCGGCTCCATCGTTTCACCGTCCAATCGCTGCGGCACGACCGGGCTTCGCCCGACCTTTGGCCGGGTGTCACGTCATGGCGCGATGGCGCTTTGCTGGTCACTCGACAAGATCGGCCCCATTTGCCGCTCGGTCGAGGATACCGGTTTTGTCCTCGCCGCACTCAATGGCTATGACGCTGCCGATGCCGGCTCGCTGGGCATGGGGCTGGAGATCGACGCCGGTCGGCCCGTCGCCGGCATGCGGGTCGGCTATGACCCGGCCTGGTTCGAGGCTGGCACAGAGGCCGATCGTGCGGCCCTGCAAGCAGCACGCGATGCCGGCGTCGAGCTGGTCGAAATCGCGCTGCCGGATCTGCCCTATGATGGTCTGTTCGCCGTGGTCGAGGCGGAATCCGCGGCCGCCTTTGAACAGCTCACATTGTCCGGCGAGGATGACAGCCTGGTCTGGCAGGACACGGCGGCTTGGCCGAATACCTGGCGGCGGGCGCGTTTCATCTCGGCCGTCGACCTGATCAATGTCGATCGTTTCCGGCGCGAAGTGATGGAGATGATGGATAGTATGATGGACGGGCTCGACGTCATGATCGGGCCGAATTTCGCGGGTGCGATGTTGCTGATCACCAATTATACCGGTCATCCGCAACTGGCCTTCAAGTCAGGCTATAACCAATTGCAGACCCGGACGATTTTCGGCGACCCGGTCGGCGAGGACGCCCCCACCCACCGGGTACCGCAAACCACCAGCCTGTGGGCGCCGCTTTTTGAAGAGGGTAATCTGATCGCGCTGGGGCGGGAGATCGAGCGCCGTCTTGCCGTTGCCGATGACCATCCACCCGCCTTTCTCTAGTCCAGCTGATTGCAGGGATTCCTGATGAAATTTTATGACTACAAAGCCGCACCGAGCCCGCGCCGCGCCCGTATCCTGATGGCCGAGAAGGGCATTGATATCGAGATCGAGCAGGTCGATCTGGGTGCCAAGGCGCAATTCGAAACCGGTTTTCGCGCCATCAATCCGCGCTGCACCGTTCCGGCCCTGCAGCTCGATGACGGCACCGTGCTGTGCGACAATGCCTCGATCGCCCGCTATTTCGAGGAAGTCTTCCCCGACCCGCCGATGCTGGGCCGCACGCCGCTGGAAAAGGCCCTGGTTGCCGAGTGGCTGGCCCGGGTTGAGGGTGAGGGGCTGATGGGTGTCGCGGAAGCGCTGCGCAACCGCTCGAAATTCTTCAAGGATTCGTCCGTCACCGGCCCCAATCGCTATGCCCAGGTGCCCGAACTGGTCGAGCGCGGTCGGGCGCGGGCCACGGCCTGCCTGCACGATCTCGACGTCCGGCTCGGCGAGGCGGCCTATCTCGGCGGTGATGTGTTCAGCGCTGCCGATATTGCGGCCTTTGTGTTCGTTGACTTCACCGCCTGGATCAAATTGCCGATGCCCGACGGACTCGACAATCTCGCCCGCTGGCGCGAAGCGGTCGCGGCTCGCCCCAGCATTGACGCTTGAGGCCTGCCGCCCGGGTGATCACGGCGCCCGGGTGATTACGGCGTCGGGGCGGTCTCGGTCGGACCCGGATCATGCTCGTCGAACCAGCGCAGGATTTCCGCGACCTTGGTCAATAACCGGCTTGGCCGTGAGTTGGAAATGCCGTGAAAGCTTTCCGGGATGATGACCAATCGGGTCGGGACGCCGTTGAGGTGCAGGGCGGAGTAGAATTGTTCCGTTTCCGCCCGCGGCGTCCGCAAATCCGCGCCACCGACCATCATCAGGGTCGGGGTTGTCACATTGCCGACGAGGGATAGCGGCGAACGACGCCAATATTCGTCCGGATCCTCCCACGGCGCGCTGGCAAACCAGTAGCGGTAGAAGAATTGTGGCAAGTCCGAGTAGAGCACAAAACTGGTCCAGTTGATGACCGGCTTGACCGAGGCTGCCGCGGCGAACCGGTCGGTATTGCCGATGATCCAGGCCGCCAGCAGCCCGCCGCCGGAACCGCCGGTTACAAAGAGACGGTTTTCGTCGATGAAGCCGCGCCCGAGCATGTGATCAACGGCGCCCATCAGGTCGTCATAGTCGTCGCCTGGATAGGCGTGGTGGATCAGGTTGGCGAATTCATAGCCATAGCTGGTTGAGCCGCGAGGGTTTGTGTAGAGCACGACATAGCCGGCGGCGGCCATGAGCTGGAGTTCGGCCGAAAAGGTCGGGCCATAGGCGGTGAACGGGCCGCCATGGATTTCCAGGATCATTGGCCAGCTTCGGGTCGGATCGAAACCGGGCGGATAAAGCACCCAGCCGTGAACCTCGCGACCATCCGCCGGCGAGGCCCAGCTGATCGCTTCTGCGGCGGAGAGTTGGACATTGGCGAGGGTGTCGTTGTTGAGGTTGGTGAGTTGGCTTTGCGTGCCGTCGGCGCGCACCAGGGCCAGCTCCGCCGGCTGTTGTGGCGAACCGGTCGTGATGACGATATCGCCATTCGCTGACACTGAATAATCGCCGCCGGCATAGGGGCGGCCGAAAGTGGCGCCGATCAACCCGTCCGCAACAATGCGCAGCTCGCCTGCGAGATCGACAAAGCCGACCCGGGTCGCACCGCGATCATCGAATTGCACGAACAGGCCGCTGCTGTCGCTGGCCCACTGCGGATTGCCAATGGACCGGTCGAGCGCCGCGGTGAGTGATCGCGGCTCGCCGCCCTCGGCGGGGAGGATATAGAGCTCGGTATTGTGATAGCCCATGCGATGGTCGTCATAGCCGACATAGGCGATCCAGTTTCCGTCCGGCGAGGGCCGTGGCGCAGCATCCGGTCCGGCCCGGTCCGTAAGCTGGACGATCGCGCCGGTCGCGATGTCGAGTCGGTGGAGTTCACTGTCGGGTGGTAATTCGCCCATCTGAGGGCGGCGGTCCGCGGAGAAGATCAGGGCGTCTTGATCTTGCGACCAGACGAAGTCGCCTGATCCGCCCAGCGAGTCTTCACTCAGCGGGGTGACGGTCCCGCTGTCCACGTCAATCATGTAGAAAAGTTGTGTGCCCGGCGGGATGGCGCCGGCCCCGTCGAGCCGGAACACCAGCCGGTTCTCCACTTCCGCGACGGGCGCCCGCTCGGCGTCGGGGCCCGCGGCGGGCAAGGCTGCCGCGACGGGGCCGGGTGACGGCCGGAATATCGACCAGGCCAAGCGTCGCCCGTCCGGGGACCAGGCCAGACCGCTTGGCTGACCGGACAATTGGGTGAGGTGTCTGTCAGTGCCGTCGGCGTCACGAACATGCAGGCTGACGCCATCCTCGGTCAGTCGGGTATAGGCGAGCAGGCGGCTGTCGGGCGACCAGCGCGGCGACCCGGTGATGGCATCACCCTCGACGAGCGATTGATGCTGGCTGCCATCCGGCGCGACGAGCCAAATCGAAGATTGGGTTTGGTCTGTCTCTGCGTCATTTGTGCGTCGCACATAAGCAATGGTCGAACCGTCTGGTGCGAAATGCGGGTCAGACGCGGCCTCCAATTGGAAGACAATCTCGGGACGGAGGGGTGTTGCGGTTTGTCCCCATGTTGCACCTGCGAAGGCGAATGCGGCAAGAAATCCAGTTACCGGTTTGATCACAAACACTCTCCGTCCTGTCACTGCCGGGTCAATCGAGCCCCGACCTGATTCCTGGCACATCACCGTGTCAGGACTGTGCTCCGGCTGCAACAGCATCGCAAAAAGCATCAAAATTCGAGCATGCGGTGCGGAAAATCGTGTGGGCGATGCAGCAAATGTGCTTCACCGGATGCGGCAATTCGATCAGGCTGTAGTCGCATGATGCGGCAAGACCCGATCGACCGCATCAAAAAAGAACGACGGCTGGACCGTCGTCCCAACGGGAGGAAGTTAGAGTATGTCAGTCACCACACGCACAATTCTGTTCGCCGCAACCTCGGCGATCGCTTTGTCGGGCGCCGCGGCGCTCGCCCAGGAAGCCCGCACGGTCGATGTGATCACCGTGACGGCCCAGAAACGCGAAGAAGGTATCCAGGACGTCCCGGTCGCGGTCACCGTGTACGGCGAGGAACTCCTGTCCAACGCCGGCGTCAGCGACATCAAGGATCTGGCCGTCATCGCGCCGGGCCTGAACGTCACGTCCACGTCGAACGAGTTCTCCACCACCGCCCGCATCCGCGGTATCGGCACGGTTGGCGACAATCCGGGACTTGAGTCCTCGGTCGGTGTGGTGATCAACGGTGTGCCGCGCTCGCGCAACGGCATCGGCTTTGGCGATCTCGGCGAACTGCAGGGCATTGAAGTCCTGCGCGGCCCGCAGGGCACGCTGTTCGGCGCCAACACCTCGGCCGGCATCATCAATATCCGCACCAAGGAGCCGGAATTCGAATTCGGCGCCCATGGCGAGGCAACGGTCAGCGGCGGTGGTGCCGATGGTTGGGGCATTTCCGGTGGTATGACCGGCGGACTGTCCGACAGTGTCGCGGCCCGTGTCTATGTGGCCCGTCGCCAGCGTGATGGTTTCCAGTCGGTCAACACCCACAACGGTCCGCGGACCGAGACCGAGGACGCCAATCAGGATTTTTACACCCTGAATGGTCAGCTCCTGTTCGAAATCAGCGACAATGTCAGCCTGCTTCTCGGCGCCGACTACACCAGCCGTGACGAAGATTGCTGCGGCGCGCCGAGCATCGGGTCCGGCGCGACGGCCGGGATCGTCAACGCGCTGGTGCCGGGGGCTCGCCCGCTGCCGGGTTCTGAAGATCCGTTCAGCCGCCAGATCGACTCGAACCGCGACACCACGCAGGAGATCGAGGATTCCGGTTTCCAGGGTGAACTGAACTGGGCGTTCGACAATTTCGATCTCACCCTGATCGCGTCTGACCGCAATTTCCAGCTCGCATCCGGTCAGGACACCGACTTCACCGGTGCCGACATTGTCTACCGCCTGGCGGACGAAAACACCGTGGAATTCGACACCACGACGTTTGAGGCCCGGATTGCCGGCTCGACAGAGAGCTTCGACTGGATGGTCGGGACCTATTTCTCCGATGAGACGCTTGTGCGCCGTGACGCCATTCGGACCGGCGTCCACTTTGAGCCCTTCTTGGCCCTGCTTGCCTCGGGCGGCACTTCGGCGACCACTGTGGTTGACTTGGCGAACGGCCTGGCCGGTGTTTCCGCCTTCCTCGGCAATCCGGTCCCCGGTTTCGTCGGCCTGGCCCCGGGCCAGGGCATTCCGGCCGGTGCCTGGAACGTCAATGGCGACCAGTACAATCAAGGTTCGGAAAGCCTGTCCTTCTTCACCCACAATACGTGGCACATGACGGACAATACCGACCTGACCTTTGGCCTGCGCCACACCAGCACCGACAAGTCGGCCACCTTTGACTTCGGCGACAGTGAAAGCCCGGCCTGTGCGGTCTGGGAACATGCCTTCGGTCCGGCGCTCGATTTCTCGACGGCCAGCGCCCAGCAAACCCTGGCCGTGCTCTCCGGTGCAACCAGCCTGCCGGTCGCATCGCTGGCACAGCTTGGTACCTTCACCTGTCTGCCGCAAAGCCGCGACGTGTATTCGATGATCGACCACACCCAGTCGATCGAGGAAAACGAGATGTCCGGCCTGTTGTCGCTGTCGCACCGTTTCAACGACGACCTTCTGGTCTACGGAACCTATTCGCGCGGCTACAAGGCTGGTGGTTTCAACCTGGATCGCTTCACCCAGGCCGGTACCGCAGCTGTCAACTTCACCAATGTGTTGGCGGCTCCGGAAACCTATCCGGCATCGTTCGCACCGGAGACGGTCGACAGCTTCGAACTGGGCATCAAGACAGAATGGGCGAACGACACGATCCTCGCCAACTTCTATCTCTTCCGGTCGGATTTCGACAGCTATCAGCTGAACACGTTCAATGGCATCGCCTTCTTCGTTACGTCGATCGATGGCGCGATGACGCAAGGCGCTGAGGCGGAAATCCTCTGGCTTCCCGAGAGCATGCCGGGCCTGACCGTCCAGGGTGGCGTGACCTATGCCGATGCGACCTATGACGAATTCGCCCCGACCGGTACGCCGGATGTGGATCGTCTGTCCGGTCAGAATTTCTCGTTGGCGCCGGAATGGTATGCGTCCGGTGCGCTTACCTATGAAGGTGATTTTGAGAATGGCATGACCTGGCTCGCTCACCTCGACGGTCGCTGGATGTCGGAACAGAATACCGGTTCCGATCTCGATCCGGAGAAGGTCCAGGACGCTTACGCCCTGTTCAACGGTCGCCTCGGCCTCGGCAATCAGGATGAGACCTGGTCGCTTGAAGTCTGGGGACGCAACCTGCTGGACGAGGAATATATCCAGGTCGGTTTTGACGGCCCGTTCCAGTCGGGATCCTTCAACGCTTTCCTGGGGCAGCCGCGCACGTATGGCGTAACCCTGCGCGTCCGCAACTAGGCGTTTCGACACTGCATGCGGAAGGGCCGGAGCACGCGCTCCGGCCCTTTTGCGTTGACAGGCCCCCCTTGCCCTAGGGAGGTGCCTGACCTTAAATGTTATTTCCGCTTTGGACGCTGGCCTTCAATCCGCCTTTTTCCGGTGATTTCTGGCCGCATTCTTTGGATGATTTCATGCTCGACCTCGCCATGACGCCCCGCATTCGCAAGACCTTGCTCATGGCTGCCGGGATTCTCGTCCTGGCGGCGATTGTGCTGTTTTCTTTCGGCCCCTTCTCGGTCGGGGCCATCGAATCGCGTCTGGCAACGGGGGCCCGCGAAGCGCTGGATGCGCGCGGTCATGACTGGGCCAGCGTGCGCATGGACGGTCAGCGCGCCATCGTGACCGGCGCCGCGCCGGACAATGAATCGCGTGAGGACGCACTTGCCACGGTCCTGGCCTCGACCTGGAGCGGCGGTCTCGTCGCTGGCGGGGTGACGCGGGTGAGTGATGAAACAATTGAAGCGCGCTTGCAGTCCGGTTTCGTCTTCCGCGCCGACGTCGCGATCAACGGTCGTGTCCTGATCCGTGGTGATGCGACCGATGCCGGTGCCCGTGATGCGATCGCACGTTATGCCGACGCCAATTTCCCCGGCGGTGCCGACACCGACCTGACCCTGGTGCCTGGTGGCTCGTCGTCGCCGGATTGGGAGGAGGCGGCCAAACGCCTGCTCGGCCAGCTCGCTCGTCTGGATCGCGGTGCGGTCGTGCTGCGTGGCGAGCAAGGGGCCTTGGTCGGCGAGGCACCGAACCCACAGATTGCCCAGTCGGTCAGCCAGGCGCTCGAGACCATGCCGATGCCGTTCCGGGCGGCCAGCGTGATCACCCCGTCCGGCGCGCCGGCGGAAGTCCGCGTCGCCGATGTCGAGGCCTGTTCGGCAGTTATCCTGGCGGCGCAGGGCACTGAAACTTTGCGCTTTGAACGCGCCGGGGCAACACCGAGTCCGTTCACCTCGGTCGCCCTGCGGCGCATTGGCCGCATGTTTGCGACCTGTCCGGACACGGCCGGGCTGACCGTGTCGATCCGCAGCGATACCGGTGATGCCGCGCTCGACGAGGCGCGCGTCGCGGCGGTCGCCGCCCTGGTCACCAATATCAGCGCGGAAGACCCGCGCATCGCCGTCGTTCTGGCCGATCGTCAGGATGACGCCATATCATTTGCAATCGCGACGCTTGAGGGCTGAGGCATGTTCTACCTGATCTGGGAAATGGGTATTTTGCTGCTGTTGGCAGTCGGGTTCGGCGTTTTCGTCGGCTATCAGATCTGGTCCGGCGACGCGCGCAGTGCCGAGGCTGACGCCGCCCTCGCCGAAAATGCCCGCCTCCGTCAGGAAAACGAGAATCTGGCCCGCCGCCTCGGCGAAGCGAAGTCGTCTTCGCGCGTGGTCGCGGAGCCGGTGGCAGCCCGCGCTGAAGCGCCGGAGATCGCCATGCCGGAACCGGTCGAGGCAGCAACCGATATCGCACGGCCCGGCGATACCCGGTCGACCGGGGATATCGAGCCGGTTGCCAAACCCAAGGCGAAAGCGAAGGCCAAGGCGGCATCAGCTTCGAATACAGCCAAGTCACAACCGGCCGCAACGTCGGATGCCGGACTTTCCGATATCAAGGGACTTGGACCCAAGGCTGCCTCGGCACTCAAGGCGGGCGGCGTCACTTCGGTCAGTCAGATCGCGTCATGGACCGACGCTGATATTGCGCGTTGGGACGAGGCGATCAATGGCCGCGGCCGGATCGTCCGCGATGATTGGGTCGGGCAGGCCAAGTCTCTGAGCGGCGGATAGGTCGCGCTTCAACGGGTGGCAATGGCCAGTACGTCGCGGGCGTCATAGGCGCGGACATCCCTTGGGCGCTCACCCGAGCGGACCAGTATCTCGATTGAGACCGATTTTTCGCCGGCCGAACCGTCAAAGCGCAATCCGATGCCGACGCCGCGTGAGGAGAAGCCCCGCGAGCCCGACGAGATGCCGACACCGGTGGAGACGCCAACCGGGTTGCGGTCATTGCCGTCCTGGTGACGGTTCGTGACGAGAAACCAGTCGCCACCCTGTTCCAGCGTGATTTCCGCGGCGCGCCGCAAGGCCATTTGCTCTGCCGCGTCAAAATCCGTGTCATTGCCCGCGGCAAAACGGATGCGATATCGATCTTGCTCGATCCGGGTTTGCGACCAGCCGCGATCGCCGCCATTGGCCGGGCCATACTCCGTCGGGGCATTGGCGCAGGCGGCGAGGCTGACGGCCACGGCGATCATTGAGAGTTGCAAACGCATGCAGGCCTCCTTGGCAGTTTGTCGCCTCGGTGTGATCTGTGTGTCGATACGCGTGCGTCCGGGGCAGGCTGAAGCCTGACACAGTCAAACTGACAGGTCGATGAACATGGTTCGGCTCAACGTCGGAGATAGCGATCATAAGGCGACGGTGCATGATGGCCCAGGCGATTGAGGGCCTTGTCCAACCAGTGCCAGCGCTTGCGCCGACCGCGCAGGAAGGTCCGGAAGCGGGCATCGGTTGGAATGAGGATGGCCATGCCGACAGCGACCAGGACCGCGCCGAGCGGAACTGGCGATACCGCCAACACAGCCCCGGCTGCGATCAGGACGTAGCCGACCACGCGGGTCAGAACCTGCAGGAGAATTCGGGAAATGCGGTCATTGGTCACGATCGGCCTCATCGGGCGGCAGGCGCAGTAGGGGCGCCTGCCTGAAACAATGCGCAATGGCGCGCACCGTTCCGCCAAACCATCGACGCCGGCGCGTACACATCGCACCAGTGCGGCATGACCGCGGAACGATCCCGATGGTCTCGCGTTGCGAATAGGCAGTGTTTAGCTGAAAAGGAGTTGGGACATGCCAACGAAAACCGAAGCGAAAACGGCCCAGGCCAACGGTCAGGCCCGCGATGCCGCCCGGTCCGTGAACGCCGATATGGACGAATTGCGCGACGACCTGAAAGCGCTGCGCGGCGATCTCTCGAAACTCCTGTCCGACACCGGAAGCTACGCCTCGGCCAAATCGCGCGCCGGGCTTGAAAGGTCCAAGGACCTGACCCAGAGCGCGCAGAAAAGCCTCGAGGACACCCGCGAAACGGTCGAGGACAAGGTGCGCGAAAACCCGTTGGCTGCCCTGGGTATAGCAGTCGGAGTGGGGGCTTTGTTGTCTTACGTCTCGTCGCGCCGGTAGTTCGTCATGGAAAAGGCCAAGCTTCGAATGCTGGCTGCCGTGGGCGGTGTCCTGTTCGGCTTCGCCGGCACCCTGTCCATGTCCTACGCCGTGATTGTGATTCTCACCCCGGTGCTGGGACTGGCATGGGCGGCGGTGACTGTCGGTGCAATCCTGGCGGCGCTGGCGATGGCTTGCCTGTACTTCTTCCTCCTGCCGCATAAGCCGGCAGAGGTGGAGGCAAGCCAGGCCGGGGCGCTGACGGCTGAAACCCTGGCCGACCTGCCCTTCGACACGGTCAATGAGATTGTGCGCAAACACCCGCTCAGCGCGCTGACCGTGGCCTTGGCCGCTGGCTATGTCGTCGCCAAGGATCCCGACAATGCGTCGCGGAGCGTGTCGCGCGTGCTCACCGGATTGCTCTGACCTGCCGGAACCGGGAGCATTGACATGACCAGCCGTGATTTTGCCGCCAAGCTGCGGCAGACTCGCGGCGACGGGTTTTGAAGGCATAGGCAAGCGGCAGGACGATGAGCGTATTCAGGATTGCGAGCCTGGTCGTGACGGCGGTTTCCGGCGGTGTCTTCATCGGTCGAAAACTGCTGGCCGACCAGGTCCGCAAGAAAAAGAAAGCGCTGGTTGAGCAGGCCGGGCAGGAAGTGCGTGAGCGCATGACCAGCCAGGCCCGTGACTTCGTGATCGACCATTTGAGCCGATTCTGCCTCGTCTCCTTCGTGAAAGCTGCCCTGCTGCTGATCGTGGTGGCGCTGGGCGCATCGGGCCTGCTTGCCGACTGGCTCCATGCCAGCCTCGTTTTCGTGCTGTTGGGCCTTTTCATTGTGCGCGACATCATCGTCAGCTGGCCTGTCCTGCGGTTCTCTGTGCGCGAATTGCACAAGAATCGCTGGCGGCCGCGGCTGACCCTCGCGGAAGTGGTTGCGGCCTCCACTTTCGATCAGGTGTTGGCTGAAAGCGCGCAACAGCCCCGGCTCTGGCATGACGACCTCCTGCTCGCCCTCGCTGGCGAAAGCCGGGATGGCATGGTCGAAGAGATTGCGCGTGAAGTGGCGCGCATTGCGTCCGAAACCTCCTGGCCGACCCTGAAACCCTATTTCCTGACCGGTGCCGGCATGAGCCTCGTCCTGTCGTTGCTATATGCCGGCTTCGCCTGGCTGGCCTTGCATGGGCTGGTGATCTGATCGGGGACAGGGACGCATGTCCTTGTATCCGGCACGCGTTCGCATCTCCGCCGCCCGCATTTGCGCCGGAGAGATGGGAGGAGAACGGGATGTCGGCCAATGCCGATAACCGGTTTGATTTGAAAAACGTGACATCGCCGACATCCCGTTCGCGGAGATTTCCCGGACGCTCTCGCCCCCGATTCCAATGCGCCAGGTACTGAGGGTCGGTCGTTTAGTGCCCCTGGACCTGATCGCACGCCCTGCCGGAGCATCGGGATGTCATCCCCGACGCGCGGACAGGCTCCGCTCGTTTCCGGGCACAAGTGACAGGGCCCGCGCCTCCCGTCCCGAAAACCGAGGGGAGTATCCCATGGGGTGAAGGGGGGGCGGATAAGTTTTGTGATTTTTTTGCCAGAGCGCAGTTTCCCTCTCCCTGGGGAGAGGGCCAGGGTGAGGGGTAAATCCCGGTGAACGCAGGACGAATCCCCCTCATCCGCGCTACGCGCACCTTCTCCCAAGGGAGAAGGAAGATGGTGGAGGGCGGGGATAAGTTGCGTCGGGAAGGGCGCCCCGCTGCGCGCACTACCATCCCGCTCTTCAATGGCCAGGACCGTCAGTCTCAGCCGTCCTCCAGCTCCATCCCCATGCGCTCCAGCAGCACCAGGGCACTGTCGGCGATCACGGTGCCGGGGGGGAAGACGGCGGCGGCGCCCATTTGGCGCAGAACCGGTTCGTCATCGGGCGGGATGACACCGCCGACAATGACCAGCACGTCCTCGCGGCCGCGTTTGGACAAGGCGTTGCGCAGTTCCGGGACGAGCGTCAAATGCCCGGCCGCCAGTGAGGAAGCGGCGGCGGCGTGGACCTTCTCGGAGACGGCGAGGTCTGCGGCTTCCTCCGGGGTCTGGAAGAGCGGGCCGACGACAACCTCCCAGCCGAGGTCGGCATAGGCGGAGGCGACGACCTTTTGGCCGCGATCATGCCCGTCCTGGCCCAGCTTGGCGATCAGGATTTTCGGCTTTTCCCCAAAGCGCGCCTCGAAGGCCTCGGCGAGCGAGCGGGCTTTCTTCACCCGGTCATCATCAGCGGCAATCTCGCCATACACCCCTTTGACCGTCTTGATCTTTGCGACATGGCGGTTGAAAGCGGTTTCCATGGCGTCGGAAATCTCGCCGACGGTGGCCTTGGCACGGGCGGCATCGACGGAGAGGGCGAGCAGATTGCCGGTCCCGGTGCGGGCGGCTTCGCTGAGCGCGTCCAGTGCCACCTTGAGCGCTTTGGGGTCACGTTCCGCGCGCAGGCGTTCCAGCTTCTCGATCTGTTGCTTGCGGACGAGGTAATTGTCGACCTTGAGGACGGGCACGTCCTCTTCTTCGTCGAGGCGGAATTTGTTGACGCCGGTAATGGTCTGGCGGCCGCTGTCGATCAGGGCCTGGGTGCGGGCGGCGGCTTCCTCGATCCGCAGCTTGGGAATGCCGGCCTCGATCGCCTTGGCCATGCCGCCGAGCGCGTCGACCTCGGCGATGTGATCCAGGGCGCGGGCCGCCAGGTCATGGGTCAGCCGTTCGACATAGTGCGAGCCGCCCCAGGGATCGATCGCGTCGCATAGATGCGCCTCGCTGGCCAGCAGGAGCTGGGTGTTGCGGGCGATGCGGGCCGAAAAATCGGTCGGCAGGGCGAGCGCTTCGTCGAGCGAATTCGTGTGCAGGGACTGGGTGTGTCCGTCGACCGCGGCGATCGCTTCCAGCGCCGTGCGGCCGACATTGTTGAACACGTCCTGGGCGGCCAGCGACCAGCCTGACGTCTGGCAATGGGTGCGCAGGCAGATCGACTTGTCGGATTTCGGGTTGAAGCGCTCCTTGACCAGCTTGGCCCACAACAGGCGCGCGGCGCGCAGCTTGGCGATCTCCATGAAGACATTCATGCCGATGCCGAAGAAGAAGGACAGGCGCGGCGCGAAGGTATCGACATCCAGTCCGGCATCAATCCCGGTCTGGATGTATTCCAGACCGTCAGCGATCGTGTAGGCCAGCTCGAGGTCGGCCGGGGCGCCCGCCTCCTGCATGTGATAGCCGGAGATCGAGATCGAGTTGAAGCGCGGCATGTGCTCGGACGTGTACTCGAAAATATCCGAAATGATCCGCATCGAAGGCGCCGGCGGATAGATATAGGTATTGCGGACCATGAACTCCTTGAGGATGTCGTTCTGGATCGTCCCGGAGAGCTTGTCCGGCGTCACGCCCTGTTCCTCGGCGGCGACGATATAGAGCGCCATGATCGGCAGGACGGCGCCATTCATCGTCATCGAGACCGACATCTGGTCGAGCGGAATGCCGTCGAACAGGGTGCGGGTGTCGTAGATGCTGTCGATCGCCACGCCGGCCATGCCGACATCACCGGCGACGCGCGGATGGTCTGAGTCATAGCCGCGATGCGTGGCCAGGTCGAAAGCGACCGAGAGCCCCTTCTGGCCGGCCGCCAGATTGCGGCGGTAGAAGGCGTTGGAGTCTTCTGCCGTGGAGAAACCGGCATATTGCCGGATCGTCCACGGGCGCTGGCCATACATGGTCGGGTAGGGGCCACGCACGAAGGGCGCGGCGCCGGGGACGGAGCCCAGAAAGTCGATCCCGTTGCTGTCCTCGGCGCGGTATTGCGATTGGACCGGTATGCCTTCGGCGGGCGTCCACGGCTCACGGGCACCCGAGCCGGGGCTGCGGGCTTCGCCGAGATCGATGGCGGTAAAGTCGGGGGCGGTGGTGTGGGTTGAATGGGTCATTGGGCCGCCTCCATCTCGTCTTCAAACCGCGCGGCAAAGCGGGTCGCCGACAGGGCGCCCTCCGGCGCGTTAAGGTCCGGCCAGTCGCCATCGGTTTCGACGGGCCGCGGATCGGGGTCCTTATATTGGGTGACACCGAGGATCGGCGCCTTGCCATCGGCAATGCGGGCCAGAGAGGCCTCGCGCGACTTGTCGATCTCGCCTTGCAGCCAGCCGGAGGCAAAGGCGTCGACCAGCCCGCCACGACGCTCGATCTCCTGGAACAGCGACCAGGCCGATTGGGCCAGGCTGTCGGCGAGGGTCTCGTGCAGGTAGGAGCCGGCGGCCGGGTCGGTGACCTTGCCCAGATGGCTCTCTTCGGCCAGCAGGATGTGGAGATTGCGCGCGACCCGCCGGGCAAAGCCGGTCGGGCGGCCGATCGCTTCGGTCATCGGTCGCACTGTGATCGCGTCGGCGCCACCGGCTGCGGCGGCAAAGCCGGCGCAGGCATTGCGGATCAGATTGGTCCAGGCGTCGCGCGCCGACAGCATGCGGCCGGCAGTGGTGACGTGCAGGCTCAGGCGACGGGCCTCGCCCGTGGCGCCGAAACTCTCGGCGATACGGGCGAAGATGCGGCGCGCGGCGCGCAGCTTGGCGATGGTCAGGTGGATGTCGGTGTCGGCGGCAAGGTGCGCCTCGATGGCTTTGGCTGCAGCATTGGCGTCGAGGCCGGTTTCCATTATCAGGCGCATATAGGTCGCGGCAGAGGCCGCCATGATGGCCAGCTCCTGGCTCTCACTGGCACCAGCCTCGAACATGTGGGCGGCGTTGCAGCGGAAAATCTTGAGATTGGGGAAGGCGGCCTGGGCCAGTTCGGTGAGAGCTGCGGCCTTGGGGAAGCACTGATCGTCCAGCGCAATGCCCTGGCGGGCGGCGCGTTCGACGGGGTGCAGGCCAAGACCTCCGCTGACCTGTTCGCCATCGATGCGGCGACGGGCGAACAGGGTCAGGAGGAGATGGGCGTGATGGCCCTGACCGCCAAGACTGTCGAGATGGATCGGGGCGAGCGTGAGGTCGACGCCTTTCAGGGCCGAGTCGAGCAATTCAATCTCATTGGCCTTGAGGCCGAACTCACCGGTCGGATCGAGCCGCAACTCCAGCTCCGACGTGCCGCCCATCAAATCATCAAGCGCCGCCATATTGGCGGCTTCCGGTGTCGTCTCCACCAAGGTCTGGCGCATGCCCCAGGGCAGGTGCAGGTCGCGCGGCGTGGCGTCGACCGCATGGGCGCCGTCGGGGCGGGAGAAGAAGGCTGGCCCCCGTTTGATTCCGTCGATCGTCGACCGTCCGAGTGTCGCGTCGAAATCAGCGCCGCGCAGGGCTTTTTCGGCCAGTCCGGCCCAGGTTTCGGGCGTTTGCGGCGGGAAATCCCCGGCGAGCGAGCGGATAGTGTCAGTCATGCCCGGTTTTCCTCGATCTTCGTATCGTTGTTCTGTGGCGGAGAAAATGCGCGCACGGCCCGTGCGTCAAGTGCGCCGCTGAGACGAGGACAGTGCGTTGGCCAATCCCCGCTCCGCCATTCTGCCACAGACTGGCGGGCCAGCGAGGAGAAACCCCATGTCCCAGACCAGTCCGAGACTCGATTTGCCGCTCATCATGCCGGCCCAGGCGCAAAAGCATGTCACCGTGAATGAGGCGCTGCTGCGCCTCGATGCCCTGGTGCAGACGGTGGTGGAGAGTGCCTCGGTCGATACCCAGCCTGCCGATCCTGATGAGGGCCGTGTCTGGATCATCCCCGACGGCGCCAGTGGTACTGACTGGTCCGGTTATCTGCCCGGCTCGCTGGCCGTGTTTCGCGACGGGTATTGGGCCGCCATCCCGCCGCAGGGCGGATGGCGGGTGCATGTGCGCGACACCGGATTTGACCTGGTTCACGACGCCGCAGCGGCCTGTTGGCGCGAGGCGGCTGCGGTTGAAACGATTGCGGCGGGCGTCAGCGGTGCGGCCAGTCAGGCGATTGTCATTGAGGAGATATTGTCCGGACTCGACGGAGCCAGCGCTACAACCTCCGTCGTGATACCGGCCCGCTCGGTGGTATTTTGTGTGTCCGTGCGAACCCGGGGCGCGATCAGCGGCGCGGCGTCGTTTGATTGCGGCATTGCGGGGGAGACATCGAAATTTGGTGGATCGCTGGGCATCGCGGCAGGTGCCAGCAATCTCGGCGTCATCGGACCGACCGCATTTTACAGCGACACGCCGATTGTGCTGACGGCCAAGGGTGGCGCCTTCACCGGCGGTGAGGTCGCGGTGGCGATCCATGCCTGGTTGCCGGTCGCGCCGGCTCCCGGGTGATCAGGACAATCTGGCGGCGATACAGGCCATCAGATCGTTCAGCTCGTTCTGGGTGGCTTCGGTCATGCCATGACCGTTGACGGCGACGAGCCGGAAGTCGGCATGTGGGCAGGCCGCGGCGAGGTCGAAGGCGCTGCGGGGCGGGCAGATCATGTCATAACGCGAGTGCAGAATGCCCATCGGTATGTCCGACAGGCGCTCAGCCTTGGCGAAAATCTCGCCCTCGTCGAGGAAACAGCCATGGCTGAAATAATGCGCCTCGATCAGGGAGTGTGCCGCAATGAAGTCGCGGCCACGCGGGGCCAGGGCAGTTCGTACAGCGTCGGGTGGATTGTCGAGATAGGACAGGCGGTCCTCATACTCGGTCCAGCGATAAACTGCCGAACGGCGCAGGCCCACCAATGGTGTATCCGGATCATCGAGGCCCGCGAGGTCGGGCAGGCCGGCGGCAATCTCGTCCCGCATTGCTTCAAGATACCAGGCCGCGATCGCCCGGGGTGATTGGCGCAGCGTCGGGGGCACCGGTTCAATGAAGGTTGCGAACGCATCGGGGAAGAAGCGCGGCGCCCCGGCAGCGCTGTGCCACCAGTCATGTTCTTCAGCGCGTGCCGTGAACACTGCTTCAACAATCAGGGCGCGGACCCGGTCCGGATGGGCCTGGGCGTAGACCAGGGCGAGGGTCGATCCCCAGGACGGGCCGAAAACCATCCAGGCCGGCAGGTCGAGATGGGTCCGCAGCGCTTCAATATCGGCGACCAGGTCGGCGGTGGTGTTGTTCTCCAGCGCGAGGTGCGGCGTCGACTGGCCGGCACCACGCTGGTCAAACAGGATCAGGTCGAACCGGTCCGGATCGAACATGCGACGGAATTTTGCCGAAATGCCGGAACCGGGGCCGCCGTGCAGAAACACGAGTGGTAGGCCGTCCGGATTGCCGCAGCGTTCCCAGTACAGCTCATGTCCGCCGGTAACCGCGAGGCGTCCGGTCTGATGGGGTGTGCATCCGGGAAAGAAGGCGGTCATCGGGTCTCCGTGACGAGCAGGGCACCGCTGTCCTGCGCCAGGGATTCCAGGGTATCTGCCGTCCGACTGGGCGCTGTCCGGGCCTGACGTGTCATGGAACGCCCCTTGTAACTGACGCGTATCGTCCAGATGCAGCTGGGTTCGGCGCCCGTGGTTCCGGGGCTCGCCGACGCCGCCAGTTCATGCAGGAAAACGTCGGGGCCGTCGGCGAGCGGACTGTATTCGAGCAGGAAATTCGTATCGGCAAAGCCGGCTTCGATCCGTGACCGGGCGCTTGCCAGATCAAGCGGACAATTGTGTCGGTCGGCCAAGCGTTCGGTCATGTTTATGATGGTGTAGACGACCGGTACCGCAGCGCTGTCGGCACTGGCCGGAGCGCGCGTGGTCACAATCCCGGCGGCGCCTGCCAGCGCGATCAGCAGAACGGCCGCCGCGCGAACCCCATCCGATTGAAATGCCTGCAAAGCACAGCCCCGTCCGACTTCCCGGTGCTGCTGCCAGCAAGCCCCGTCCCTGTTCAGCCAATACCAGACCAGCGCGCAACGACAAGCATCATCACGAGTCGGCGCGATATTCGGATGTGTCGGGCTGGCCTGTGGTGGGGCGGGGGAGCTGTCGGAAGCGGAAAGCAATATCGCCACCCGCACCGAAATCCTCGAAAAGGCCGAGGCCCGAGCCGCCCGCCTGACCTTGCTCAGCCCGGTCGATGGCATCGTCAATGCGGTCAATGTCACCACGATCGGCGAGGTTGCCGAGCCCGGCGAGCCGGTGGTCACCCTGGTCCCGGCCGGCCGCGAACTCTATGTCGAAGCCTACCTCCTTAACCGCGATGTCGGCTTCGTCGCCGAAGGCCAGGAAGTCCGCATCAAGCTGGAAGCCTTTCCCTTCATGCGCTACGGATATCTCGATGGAATTGTTGAGCAAATTTCCCCCGACGCGATCGTTGACCAGAATAGGGGGTTGGTCTATCCGGCACGAATTAGGGTTGTCTCCAATGAGATCCTGCTCAATGGTGTGCAACCTGTACTGGCTGCGGGGATGACAGCCACGGTGGAAATCAAGACCGGTCGGCGGCGCGTGATCGCGCTCCTGTTGAGTCCGGTGATGCGGGCGATGAACGAGGCGGGGCGGGAGCGATGAAGCGGGTATCTTGGGTATTCACCGTGATGCTGGTGTTGGGATTATGCACCGCATGCGGCCACGCCAAGCGTGGCACCCAAGCCGTTTACCAATATTCGACAGTCTCAAACACACAGCAGACGTGGCGCTTTTACATGCGTGACTGCTTGAATGTTGACCAGTATGCAGCAAACCCCGCCGAGTGTTCTCAGGCCATTGAAAGCCTCTCATTCGCAATTCGCAACTCGGGAGCGTGCCAACTGGAATTCCAATTGCCGTCACGGACAGATTTGTCGAACGAGATGTGTCCGATTTCCGCTCGGTCTGTTGAAAATTTCTCAAATGTCGTTCGCTGCGGCCATGTCGATTGCAATGACGAGCTAGGTGACACCCCATTGGGGGCAAGCCATACGCTGTTTTGCGAGTTTGCGAGGCCAGATTATCTCCCAATAATTGCAGGTTCGCCGGCGCCTTGGTTTTACGATGAAGCCTTGCAGCTTCATTTTCTGCCGGCAGCAAGTCCAGAGTTGGGTCAGACCCAGGTGGTGCTGAGTCCTGATGAGGCTTTGTCTGCGTGCCACCCAATTTTCTTTCGCGGGCGACCGGCTCCCAGTGCCGACTGTCCCATTTGTTGACAAAGATCGGCCGCCCGGAATTCCGGCCAGGGGGTGGTCGAATTCATCGAGAAAAGAATGGGCGATCGTCGCCGTTTCGGCTGTCGCCGCCTTGGCATGCTTCTGGCCCGGGAGGGGCTGGCGGTGCGGCGATTTACAGGTAAGCGCCGTCCGATGGTGGTGCCGAGCAGATTCACTCAGCGCAGGAGCCTGGGCTTCAGGTCTGATGCCCCCACGGACGAGCGTCGCCTCGGCACGCTGAGCGTGGTCAACGACTGCATCCGAGAAGCGCCGGCGATCACGGGCGACACCTCCAGTCGCGAACCGACTTCAAGGAAAGCCGGGCCATTGCCCTGGCCGAGCGGCGTCGGTTTGCAGCCTGAAGCCGAGCGGCCGGCGGCCGTTCAAGAACGATCGGCCTTCGTTGGACAACGACCGGACCAACGATTTCGCTCGACGCGCGAAATCACACACGCTATGATGGAGATATTCTGAAAAATAACTTGGGGGCGAATTCATGATCCGGTCTTTCCTTCAGCGAGGCGCGGTACTGTCAACCGCCCTCAGCGCACTCTCCCTGGCCCTCGCGGCCGTTTCCGGCGCCAGCGGACAGGGGGCCGATCGGGCCCCGAATGGCGAAAATTTCGCGGATATTTTCGAGGGCGTCCGCAATCTGCAACCGATACCGCTCGACATGTCGAACGAGCGTCACCGCGCCTATTTTCTCGAACAGCAGAGACTGGCAGGCCTGACGCCTGACAATAGCGAGCATCTCGCTCATTTCATGGAGCTTGCCCAAGCCTATCACGGCTCGGTGGGCATGCCGTCGGCTGGTCGGGTCACGCTGACTTCGGAAGGGGAGCGGTTCGATCCCGACACTGGCGAGGCGACCGACAACGCTGTAGGCCCGGTCCATACCATCACATCTTTTCAACAGGACCAGGCCAATCCTTTGACCTATCGCGCGTCCGCGCTGGCGTCGATTGCGGATCAGCCGCCAACCTGCACTCACACCCTGATCGTTACAGACCAGGACGGTAATCCGCAGGGCAATGGGACATCCCTGGTCCAGCAATTTGCCTGCGAGGCTGTGCATCTGAGTGCACAAGGCACGCTCGACGAGAGTGACGCCTGGGCTGGTACGCAGATGACGTATTACTGGATCGACCAGAGTGGAACGCCGCATTCCGGAACGCTCCGCGCAGCGGGTTCGACCATCCCGACATCCATCGTGTCGACAGATCCTGCCGACAAGAATGGCGATGGCATGATCAAATTCTGCTTCGGGCGTCAGGCTGCAGATTGCGATTATCAGCCGTCTGGCGCTTCCGCCAGCAATGTCTTTCTGCCGATCGTCGGCTATGCGACCTACGACACGGCGATCATTGATCCGTCCACGGACGCCGAAGCGAGCGTTTACATTGCGATCTCGCATCCCGAACCGGAAGCCGGTGGTGGCTGCACGCTCCAGGGCGATACGTCGACCTTCCTTCAGGACTATGTGACGCTGAGCAACGGGGACATGCAGGTCAACTGGAACGACCCGACCACACATTTCCCGGCAATCGACAGTAGCTGCATGCCGCATGGCTCGATCGTCTACTACACGATGACCATGAATATCGATCTGACCTCGGGCGGGAACACGATTCCGGTCTTCTTCGGCGTTTCCAGTTCGCCGGAGACGCCAGTTTCGACTGGCCGCTGGTATCAATTGCCCTCGACCCGCATTTACTACAGCTGCGTCGCGGCCGGCACGCAGGTCACGCTTGCGAACGGCGAATCTCGCGCTGTGGAAACGCTCGATATAACCGACCGGATTGCCTCCAATGAGGACGGCGATGCGATGACGGTCTATTCGGTCTATTCCGGCGAAGAAGAGACCATGGTCCGTCTCGTGACCGTGTCGGGGCGCGAATTGCTGATCACCGAGAGTCACCCCGTCGTCCTGACGACAGGGATCGTGTTGGCCGGCGAAATCCGCCCGGGCCAGAGTGTGCGGACGGTCGATGGCCCGGAAGCGGTCCTGTCAGCGGACCGCGTTGCCTATAACGGCCCCGTGCACAACCTGTCGGTCGGCACGGAGGCGGACGGCATCGCATTGACCAGTCACAATACAACCTTCTTTGCGAACGGCGTTCTCATCGGCGACAACGAGATGCAGTGGACGTTCTCGAGCGAGCGTCGGCGCGACATCCTCGCGGAACGCGGCGAAGTTGAGGCGGAGACCGTACGGCAAGGCATCTTGCGGTAATCGGCACGCGACGCGGCCGCCATGACTGCACCCGTCATTCTTCTCGCCGCCTACGACCCCGGTGCCTTCCATGCGCAATGGCAGTTGCCGGGGGCGGCCCCGGCCGGCCTGTCGGGCTTCCGCCTCGACATCACCGGTTCCGGCGGTTTTGCCGCCCGTGAGGAGGTTGGCGCGTCGAGCCGGTCAGACATGTGGGACGTCACGCTCACAGACCTGTCGCAGACCTATGTCTTCACCGTCACGGTGCTGATCAACGGCGCGCCCGGCGACACCAGTCTTCCGGTGACGCTGTTGACGGCGGCTCTGTCCCTGACCGGTATCGTCTACGACCTTGACCCCGATACGCTGACGTTGAGCTGGGCTCCGCCGAAGAGCGGCGCCGAAGGCGGGATGGCGACCGTCACCGGTGGCGGGGGGACGCATAATGGCCAGGGCAAGAATGGCACCCGCATTGCCGTCACGCTCGACCCCTCGGACACTTATCAGATCACGGCAAGGGCCTATGCGGATGCGGGCGTCGTCCTGGGGCCGACGAGCCCGGTTTACGCCCCCGTCATTCTTCCGCTGACGCTCACGGCAATCACCTATGATCTCCAGCCGGATATCGTGACCGTCAGCTGGGTCCCGCCGACCGGCACGGCAACCGGCGGGCTGGCAACCGTCGCGGGTGACGGGGCCACGCGAAACGGGACAGGCACGGTCGGAGCAAAAGTCCGCGTCACGCTCGACACCACAAAGACCTATCAGGTTACGGCGCGCGGTGCCGCCTATGACGGGCTGGTGATGGGGCCGGCAAGCGATGCCTATGCGCCAATCGCCGACCCGCTCAGCCTGACCGAGATAACCTATGACACCGACCCGGCGGACGTACTTACCGTCGGGTGGGGATCGCTGCGGGGCGGAGCGGATGCGGGCCTCGCAACGCTTGTCGGTGGCGGCGCCGTCCACAGCCAGTCCGGGGTCTCGAATGCAGTCTTTCCCGGCACGCTGAATTCCGGGACGGCCTATCAGATCACCGCCAGGCCGACCTCGCATGACGGGCTCGTGCAAGGGCCGGCCAGCCCGGTCTACGCGCCGATCATCGACCCGCTCGACGTAACAGTGATCAGCTATGATCTTTCGCCGGACATGTTGAGCGCGGAATGGAATCCGCCGCCTGCGCCTGCAACCGGCGGCAATGCGACACTGGTGACACCGACCGCCGTCCTTAACGATTCCGGTACAGTGTCTGCCGTGTTCTCCACCACGCTGGATGCGGCGAAAGCCTATAGCCTGACGCTGCGACCGTCGGCACACGGTGGTCTGGTACTGGGCCCCGCCAGCCCGGCATTCACGCCGATCGTCGAGCCTCTGCCGCTGATCTCCCTCGTCTATGACGTCGGACAGCTGACGGTGCAGTGGACCCCGCCCGCAGCGCCCGCCGCCTCCGGACAGGCGACGCTCACCGGGCCGTCGATCTTGCGCTATGGCGAGGGAAAGGCGGGCGCGCCGTTCGCCATCACACTCGATCCCAGCCTCAGCTATAGCGTGACTTTCCGGCCGGTCAGTGCCGACGGTATCGTCCATGGTCCGGTCAGTGAGGTCTTCCACCCGATCGCGCAGCCGATCGCGCTGAAATCTATCGTCTACGACGTCACGCCCTCGGAAACGCTCGGCGTGGCTTGGGAGGCGCCGGCTGCACCTGCCGCGGCGGGGCTCGCCGTCCTCCACACGTCCAGCGGGGTAAAGAGCCAGACTGGAACGAGCGCGGTCAGTTTCGCCACCGCCGTCACGACGGCCGACACGATCACG
The DNA here is from genome assembly GCF_003634045.1 of Maricaulis maris. Classification (GTDB taxonomy): domain Bacteria; phylum Pseudomonadota; class Alphaproteobacteria; order Caulobacterales; family Maricaulaceae; genus Maricaulis; species Maricaulis maris. Next base: position 257,386 of record NZ_RBIM01000006.1, on the reverse strand, counting down.
GCACGCCTGATCGATTCCACCGGCCGCATCGAGGGTCCGGCCAGCGCGGACCACACGCCGATCGTGGAAACCACGACGATCAGTCTCGTCAGCTACGATCTTGACCCCGATCTGGTGACGGCCGACTGGGCACCCGCCAGTGCGACACCCAACCCGGCCTATCGCGCCGAGCTGACCCCCGCTGGCGGGACGTCGCAGTACGCCACCGGCAGTGCGACCACCGCGCAATTCCCGGGGACCCTGCCGGTCGGGGAGGATTCGTCCGTTAGGGTCCGCATCACCGATGCAGCCGATCTGGTCAGAGGCCCGCAAAGTGCGGCGGTGATCCCGATCACCGAACAACCCGGCGGGGCGCGGCTCGATTATCTCACCAGTGACCAGTTCCGCGGTACGTGGTCGGCGGTGACCGGATATGATGGTTATCTCTATCGCTTCGATACGGGCGACACGCCGGGGACACCGACGGCCTCGGCTGGCCCGAATGTGACGATCGATCAGGCCATCGCAGCGGGCACTGCCTATGCCTTCCGTGTTCGGGTCAAGACCGCGAACGCCCAGGGGCCTTGGAGCACGCCGGCGCCTGGTCCCTATTTGATGAGTGCCCAGACCGAGCATGACGGGCTCGGCCGGCTAACGCGTTTCTCGGCGACCGGATTTGGCGACTTCGTCTATTCCCGCGATGCTTTCGGAAATATCCTGTCGGCCAGCTTTGCGCCGGCAAGCGGCGGGAGAGGCGAATGAGCGCGCCCGCGACCGCACCCGACCTGACGCTGTCCTATGTGACCGACTATCTGCCGCCGGCGACGACGCTTGTGCTCGATGGCCAGACGCGCGCCCAGCACACCTTCGCGGGAAGTGGTGGCGATAATTTCCCGCGGCTTCCGCTGACATTGGGGCTCTGGATCGGCACGTCGGACAGCACCGCCGCCACGATCATCGAGTATGCGGCGAGCGGTACCGGTGGGACGACGCTGTCGCTGTCAAACGCGTCAGCCCTGACCGTCTCGATCGGCGGCACGGACTGGGCGACGGGCGTGTCTGTGGCGACCGGACGGTGGCGTCACATCTGTGTGGTGCTGACGCCCGGACGATGGGGCATGGTCGATGCACTTCTACAGGTCGACAGCGTCACGGTGGCGGTCAAGCCGGCCGCCTTCAGCATCGCGGCCGGAGCGCTGGGTCCGGCCGGCACGCTGACGCTCGGCGGGACGAGCGCCGCTGCCCAGCTGACCGCGAAAGTCAGCGAGCTTCAACTGTGGGCTGTCGCATTCGATGCCGGCGAACGCCTGACCTGGCTTCAGCGACGAGCCGCCGCAGGTACAACGGGGCTCTCGCTCGGATGGGCGCTGAGCGATACTGCAACGTCCGGAACCTTGTCCGGAGCCGGCGCCTCGTCCTTCGCCCCGTCTGCTCTGCGCTTCCGGACGCACAGGCCCGCAGAGACCGCGATGGCGATGGCGCGTTGGACGACCGTCAGCGGCAGTACCGGCTATGACGTCGAGGTCCTGTCTTCTGCAACCGGTTGGGTGTCGAGGGCGAGCGGTGTCAGTGCGATCGAACTCGCCCTCGACGCTTTGCCGATGGGAAGCCCGGCGAGCGGGCGCGTGCGGGCGGTCAACGCTGACGGGGCAGGGCCCTGGAGCGCCATTGCGACATTGACGCCGCTTGATCTTGAAGCGCCTGCTGCGACGCTTGGCTGGCAGAGTAGTGATACCGAACTCTGGGCTGACTGGTCCGTGCCCGGCCAGTCCGACAGTTACACCTATCGCCTGGTGCGGACGCCAGCCGCGTCGCCGCCTGCCGATCCTGTGACGCAAACGGGGACGAGCGCGAACATCTCGACCTGTCTCGCCGACCCGAATGGCTGGCAGGTATTCGTCACCGCCGCCGTGGCGGGCAGTCGCGGGCCGGAAAGCCCCGCCGGGCCGGTGACCGCTCCTGATGTCTCGCTTTACTATGTCGACCAATCGGGAAACGGTCAGTTCGAGTTCGACTGGCCGCCGAACGAAACCGACCTACCGTCCGCCAGCTTCTCGGTCAAGACGGGCGCAACTTCGCTGGCCGGGGCGGTCGTGCATTCGCCAACCTCGCCGCAATCCTTCGATAGCAACGCGCCGGTATCGAGCGGCGAGACCGTGACTGGCAATGCCCGCTTCGTGCGGCTGGCGGCACTGTCCGCAACCACTGAGCGCACGATCACAATCAATGATATTCCGGAACCGGCACCATGTTTCGATATCGCCCCGACGATTGCCACCGAAGCGGTATCCTGGACCTGGGGTAGCGTCACGCAGACGCCGGAATTTGACGTCACGCTATTCCAGGACGGACAGCCGGTCGAACAGTCTTTGAAGACGACCGCTCAGAGTCTTGCTCTGACCAGCTATCTGCCCTCGGAGGCGGCGGATCTCGCAAGGTTGACGATCCGTGTGCAGGGCGTCGATGGAGGGACGGTCGGCCCGCCCAATGCTGTGACGGATGGCGAAACGACGACCGGGGCGCTGGTTTATCGCTGGCCGGGCGGGACGAATCCCGGAACCGCAGCTTTCGAATGGACTCCCGGCACGGCGACAGGCCAGCAGGTCTATGGTCGCGTTTTCAAGACCGGCGAGGTCGCGACCTATTTCCATGGATCTGCGGATCTTACCAAGAAAGTGCTGACAGTTTCGGCGCCCGATACAGGCTTTGCCGAGGGCGACACCTATACCGCGACGCTGAGCGTTCTCGCCGCCGGTTCCTTCACCGGCATGTTCGCTTCGTCATTGACGATCCACAAGCTCGTTGCTCCGAGCGTGACACTTCGGGCCGATAGCACGAATACAACTTTGACAGCGAGCTGGAATCCGCCTGCCGGCGCCCCCGCCCAAACCAGTTACGTTGTGTTGTTGAACAGCGCGGCGCAGGCGGCAAAGGCCGACACGACCTGTGATCTGACAAGCCATCTAGCCGATTCTGAGGCTCTTTCGGTGCAGGTGGAAGCGACCCTCGACAAATCCTACAGCGCGCCGAGCACGTATAGCGACGCCCCGTCCCCTGCGCCCTCGCTGATCTATCAGGCAGCTACCGGAGGGGGCGGCACCCTCACCGGCAGCTGGAGCCCGGCGGAGATCACGTATTACGAACTGACGGCCGGGCAGACAACGACAGCCGTGCTGGCCGATGACGGTAGGGCGCAGTTGACGGTCTCCAACCCGGCTGTCGGGACAGATTACACGCTGAAGGTCAAGTCGATCGCGACTTGTCAGCTGGGTGCGATGGCGGAGGCGCCAACGGTAACGATTGTTGACCTTGCCGCACCGAGCGTGAGATTCGCCGAGGCGACTGGCGCCGACCTGACCGTGAGCTGGGCAGCAATCGATCCGGGCACCGGTTCGGCGGTCACGTATCAGGTGCGTTTGGATGGCACCAATGACGGCGCCCCGGTCAGTGCGACGACGACCACGCTCACGGGCGTCCTCGATCGCAATCCGGGGCAGGCCGAGCGGATCGACGTCCAGGCGATCACCACGGGTTCGCACGGCCTGTGGAGTGCGGTCGCGACGGTCGATGCGCCCTCGAGCCTCGGGCTGCTCTACGATCCGGAGACCGGGCAGGCGACCCTCAGCTGGCCGGCGGCCACCGGTGCGACTGCCTTTGCATTGACGGCAACGCCGGGCAGCGGCGCCGCCGTCCGTGGCTGGACCAACGTGCCCGGCACGAGCCCGCCTGCGACCTATTCAGAGAGTATCCAGATCGGTTCGGTGCCCGCAAACACGGTCATCGCGGCCTCGGTGCGGGCACTCGGCGGAGGCATGATCGCCGCGGAAACGACGGCCAGCGTCACAATGCGGAATTTCCCCGCGCCCGGCTTCACCGCATCGAACGTGCAGGATGACCCGGGCAACCACCATCTGGACGTGTCCTGGGTGTTCGATCCCGCGGCCTGGGGGCTGACGTCTGCGAACACGACATTCGACGTCGAGGTCGACGATGGCGGCACGAAGGTTGGCTCCAAGACAGGCGTCCAAGGCAATTCCACGACCGTTCCCTATCCCGCCGGAACCACACCTGGCACGGTTTTGACCGTCAAGGTCCGGGCCATTGGTGACGGCGTTATCGGCGCTTGGACAGCGCCGGTCTCGATCAGCGTCGGCAGCGGGCTTGGCCAGCCAACGATCACATATTTCGCCTTTGACGCGCAGAACACGATGACGCTGAGTTGGACTGCGGTCGCACCTCCGGTGGCCGGTCAGGAGGTGACATACGAGATCGCGCTAACCGGGCCGGGCATTTCAGCCTCGTACAAAACCCGGACGACGTCGACCTCGGCCAATATTGCCGCAGGCACGACACATGTTGAGCAGCACCAGACCTACACGGCCACCGTGACGGCGGTGGAGCCGGCGCCGGCCGGACCGGCCAGCGCACCGCGAACTGCCTCAACCAACCAGCTACAGCCCAGCCCGCCAGGTGGCGGCAATGGCGATCATGGTGGCGATCCCTTCGATCTCGCGACCGGTGCTTATCTCTATTCGCACGCCGATCTGGCGGTGACGGGTGTCGTGCCGCTGCGACTGGTTGTGGCCTATAATTCCATGCTGGGCTGGCCGGACGATCACCCGATGTTCGCTGGCCAACCCCTCGGGCCGCGCTGGACGCATTCCTTCAATGCCCGAATCTACATTCCCCCGACGCAGCCGGCGGAGCCCTATCTGTCGCTACTGCCTGGCTCGCCTTCGGTCATCAGCTACGACTTTCCGACGGCAGTCGGCGTCGTGACCCAGCGTGATCGGCCCACGGGCGATCTGCTGGTCTACAATTCCGACGGCAGTTTTACGCTCGACAAGCTCGACGGCAGCCGCCAGTTCTTCTCTGCACAGGGCCGACTGACGCGGATCGAAGATCATTTCGGCAATGCGCAGGTTCTGACCTACACACCGGCTGGCCGACTCGACCGCGTCACAGATCAGGGGTCTGGCCGTTATCTGCAGTTCGCCTATGTCGATTCCAACGATCCGGAGAGTCTGCTGGCCTCGGTCAGCGACAATACGGGACGGACGGTGAACTACGCCTATTCCGGCGGCCTTCTCAGCGCCTCCACCGGACCGCAGGCGGGACCACGCCGTTTCACCTATACCGGCGATGCGCTGATGGCGACGGCGGGCGACGAGAACCAGCACACGATCGTCTCAAATACCTACGACCCGACGTCGCACCGTATCGTCCGGCAGCGGACACCCAATGGCAGCGCCCAAGGCCAGCCTTGGGACTATGTCATTACCTGGTCGAGCGGAACGGATGCGGAAGGGCATGAGACCGTCATTGCCGCGATGACAGACCCGAAGGACCAGCAAACGACGACCACCAGTCTCGCGGTCACATTCGACACCGTCGAACAGGTCATTCCGCTTTCGGACAGCATTGTGGCGCGCAAGACGCGTGTGTTTGACGGGGCAGGACGCCTGTTGAGCGAAGCGGCGCTCGAAGGAGCGGGCAGCGCACCACCGAGCGATGGACCGGCCGTCACCTACGCCTATGACGATCGCGGCCGGGTGACTCTCATCGATCCGCCAGGCCTCGGTTCCGTATCGCGGAGTTATGACACGTCCGGCAACCTCCTGACCGAGGCCGATATTCTCGGGAATATCACCCGCTACAGCTACAACGCCGACAATACCCTCGATAGCGTCACCGAGGCCGATGGCACACGGACACAGTTCACCTACAAGCCGGGTACGATCCGGGGCCTCGCCATCTATATCGACAGCTATCCGGGAGACGGGGCGGGCGGCACGACGAACGCGCCCAACCGCGTGAGCCAGACCTTCACCAGCAAGGGACAATTGCAATCGCGAACCGACGCGACCGGCAATACGGAGAGTTTCGAATACGCCTCCGGGACCGGGTGGCTGACCAAGCGCACAGTGGCCAATGCCGACGGAACGACAGCTCTGATCGAAGTCTTCGACAATGATGCTGCGATGGGCCTGGTGACCACTTTATCGCAGCAGTATGAGGGGCAAGCGGCGAGCCAAGCTTTCGTGACGGGCTTTGTTTACGACCCGGTCGGCAATCTCACCCAGCGGACCGGTGCCGCAGGGTCGGTGTGGGGCTTTACCTACGACGCCGCCAATAACCGCCTGACCGAGACCTTGCCGGAGATCGACGGCAGGCGCGATGTCCGGACCTATGACTATGACGAGATCAACCAGCTCACCGGTATCGTCGAACAGGCAAGCGGCCCCCGCGTGGCCTACGGCTTCGCCTATGACCCGCTCGGCAGGCTATCGGCCACGACCGATCCCAACAGCCATACCATCGACATCGACTACGCCCAGATCGGGACGGGCAATACGGCCCTCGTTCGGGAGACGATGACCTATCCCGCGCCGGCTTCCGGGGGCAAGACGATCTCGGTCTTTGTCGATCGCGACGCGCTCGGGCTCGAGCATGCCTTGAGCCTGCCGACCGAGGACGGCGCGACGCCCGTCGTCCTGACCCAGGCCTTTGCCGCCGAGCCGGGTCTGGCCGATAGGACGACCGGCCTGCGCCGGACGCTGACCGTTCCGCCCCCGAGCGCTGGCGGAGCCACAACCACCCAGTCCTGGGTCACCGACGCCGGGGGTGGGCTCTATGCGTATACCGACCAGAAGGGCAAGGTTTGGAACTGGCGTCGCGGCACCCAGGCTTCGAGCGTTGGCAGTTACGTCAATCTCACCCGGACGTTGACCGACCCGACCGGCCGGCGGCGCGTCAATGTCGTCGATCCGAACGGGATGAGAGTCGCGGTGGAAATCGGTCCCGACGGGAGCACGCACACGCACGGCTTTGCCTTCGACGCGCTCGGGCGGATCCGGCAGGTCGTGGAACCCATCCCGGCCGATCCCCCTGCCGGCGGGGGAACGCCGGGGCCGGCGACGACGCTGTTCAGCTACGGTTTCGACGCGGCGCAGAGCCAGACCACACTCGATGTCATGCCCTATGGCACCGCCGCCTCGCGCTATTTCTACGACGGCGAGGACCGGCTGGTCGGCTATACCGCGCCATTGGGCGTCAGCGGCCGCTATACCTATGGACGCGGCGACTTGATGACTTCCTGGACCAATGGCCGAAATCAAACCGTCAATTATGGTTTCGATTCGGCCGGTCGGCTGGTCTCGGCGCAATATCCAGGCGGCGATACGATCACCCACACGCTTGATGCAACCGGAAACCGGCTGGAGACGTTGCGCAACGGCGCGGCCGAAATCCACCGCACGTTCGACGATCTCAACCGGATGACCGCGCGCACCGCCGGAGGGCAGACGGTCGGCTATAGTTTCACGCCGTCGGGGCAGGTTCATGTCCTGACCTATCCGGACGGCAGCAAGACGGTGACTTACGGTTATGATGGGCTCGACCGCCTTTCAACCGTTACCGATTGGGCTGGCCGGGAAACACAATACACCTATGACCCGACGGGGCGCGTGCAGGTCGAAACGCTACCCGGCGGGGTCACCGTCACCAATACCTATGACGACGCAGGACGGCGGCTGTCGATGGCCGCAGGCAGTCCGGACGACGTCCTCGTCGCCCGCACCGCTTACACGTATGATGACTTCGCGCAGCTGCAGACATTTGACCAGATTACGCCGGTTCCACCGAGCGCTCCAACGACGTCACCCGATTTCACCTATTCAGCCGACCGTCTGACCCAAATAGGGGCAGATCACGTCACGTATGACGATGACGGCAACATGCTCGGCTGGGCCGCAGTGGGTGAAAGCGAGATCGGTTATGATGCGCTCAACCGTGTCGCGGCGCTGGGGGATCTGTCTTTCACGTATGACGCCGATGGTCTCAGAGTCGACATTGCGGGAGGGGCTGCCGGAGACCAGGCCGTCGTTCACGACATTGCCGACTATTGCGCACCGCGTGTCGAACAGGCTGATCCGCAACGGGCGATCCGGCTGGTCAGCCAAACCAATTCCCTGCCGTCCATGCTCATTCCCGAAGGCGGTCGCGGCCTTGCTGACCCTGCGCCGGAAGAATCGCCGCTCGACCGGGTACTGGCCCTGACCTCCGGCGGCAAAACGTCGAACTTTGTGTATGGGCGCGGCCTGATCGGCCGCGAAGACGGGGATGGTCATTATGAAGACTACATATTCGATCCGCTTGGGAACACGCTTGCCCTGACCGACGCGTCCGGTGCGGTGACCGGCGCGCGGGTTTATGACCCGTATGGAACGCCGCTCGGGGCGAGTGGCACCTCGCCCGCCCCCTTCGGCACCGTCGGGCGCTGGGGCGTGTCCGAGGACCTGTCCGGCTGGACGTACATGCGTGCGCGCGAATATGCGGGCAGTGCATACCGCTTCACGACCCGCGACGTGATCTATGGCGATCCGCGTCTGCCGCAGACAATCAACCGCTACGCCTATCTCTCAGGACAAGCGCTGCGAATGATCGACCCAACCGGGCTCGGCAATGATCACGATGGCGGCGGCGGTGGCGGCGGTGGCGGCGGTGGCGGCGGTGGCGGCTGGGGTCTGTTCGGTGCCATCGTCGGCGGGGTTGTGGTTGGCGGACTTATCGGCGGTGCGATCATCGCCGGTGGCGGCGTGATCGGCGGCGGAGGCGCAGCGGGTGGCGGCGGTCTCGCGGCGGCTGGTGGCGCTGGAGCGGGCGCCGCCGGAACCGGGGCGACAGGCACCGCTGCCGGCGGAACTGCCGCGACCGAAGCCGCGACGTCCACCCGTTGGGTCGTCCGCGCGCAAAGAGGCCTTCAGACATTGCGACAGCGTATCAGCACGCCTGTGCGTAACGGATATGTGCGCGTTCCGAGTTCCGGCGACATCGAAATGGATGTGTTGGCCGCCGACCACCCCCACAGTCTATGAGGTCCGGTTGATCGATCATGCTTACGCTGAATGACTTTGCCAACAGTATCGACCCGGCGACGGGCAATCTCGCTTTCTCGCTGCCCCTCGCGGCGCTGCCGGAGGGAAGCGGGCCGGAATTTGCCCTTTCGGCGCAGTATGCGAGCGCACTGGACGGGGCGGCGGAGCAATCCAATCTGACTGCGCCGACTGGCTGGCTGGGCCTCGGCTGGACCCTCAACCTGCCATCCATTGTCGCCGTGCCTGAACCGGATTCCCTGACGCGGGGACGGCGCCTCTTCCTTGTTCGCGACGGGCGGATGACCGAGCTCGTCCCCATTGAAGACGAGGCAGACGGCTCGGTCAGCTATGGCACTGTCGCCGGAGATTTCTGGGTTATCCGCTATAGCGCCGCGAATGAAAGCTGGACGCTGATCGATGAGGACGGGCTGCGTTGGCGCTTTGGCGGCACGCCATCCTCGATCGAGCTGGGCGTGGCTTGGGAGGGCTGGAGCGGAGCTTCATCTGTTACGACCGGGCAGTCCTCGCAGGCGGTGACCTGGTGGCTGTCTCGCCTGACCGATCTCTGGCAGCAGACGGTCGACCTCACTTACACGCAAACCACCGAAACCGTTGGCGACGGCAGTGCGGCCTACACGCGGAGCACCCGTCTTGCCCGGGTCACGCGCGGCGATGGCGCCCGCATTGATCTGAGCTATCAGCCCAAAACCACTGACGAATACGTGCCGGCTCACCAGACGCCGCCAGCGCCAAATGCCTGGCAGGACCGCTATGATTCCCATTTTCTTGCCTCCATCAGCGTTACGGCAGGCGGCGGCGGGCTGCTAAACCGCACCGAATTCTCCTATGCGCTGATGGGTACCGGGCCGCTGACAAAACGGCTTCTGACAGCGGTTGCCTATCATCCTGGCGGCAGTCCGGGCATGCCGGCCACGACTTTCAGCTATCAGGTCGCCGCTGGAGCGGATTACGGCATGATGACCGGAATCAACACCGCGCTCGGCGGGACGGTGGAGGTCGAGTATGCGGCCGTCACGCCGGCCTTTTCGGACCGCTCCCAGTCTCTGTCCGCGCCCGGCGGCGGCCCGTTCGGAACGCCCGTGCTGGGTTTCGCCGCTGATTTCGTCGTCGCCGCCTGGCCCGCGACCGATTCGAGCTCGGTAGCGCTGCAGGCGTCGAGCTGGGATGGGCGATGGGTGCCGGCCGATCTCGGCACACTTGCCACGAGCACAGCCGCCCCGGACTGCGCGGTAAAGACGGCCGGGCTCACCTTCGCGGCGCAGACCGCGACCCAGTTCAAGGCCTGGCGCACTGACCCGCGCATGTCCGGCGCGTGGACCGCATCCGACACCGTGACAGTCGCGCTGTCGACGCCGGCGAGCGTCGATCTCAGCACAATTGACGACTGCGCCGGCATACTCGGCAGCAATACCGCGGTGTTTCAAGCGTTGATCTGGAATGGTTCGGAATGGGCCGAACGCGCCGCGGAAACGCTTGGCGGGGCGGATAGCAGCCCGCTTTGCGCGATGGATGGTGCGGGCGACGCGCTGGTCGCGGTCGTTGCTGACACGACAAATGCCGGCAAGGGAATTACCGTCCACCGGATGGGGCCGGGACCGTTCGCGGCCTGGCAGAGCTCCAGCGACGTGCTGGTTCGCGATTCCGGCACGCTGAGCACAGTTTCGGTGACAGCCGGTTGCGGTTTTGCGGTGATCATCGTCGCCGGTCCGGCCGGCGGGCGTACGCGCGCGCGTGCCATCATCGTTGACTGGCTCGGAAGCGGCGGCCAATTCCGATCGACCTCCCTCACACAGTTCAACGTTGATACTGGTGGCGATATTCCGGAACCCGTGGTCAACGGGTCGAGCATCGCGCTGGGCGAACTGATCGCTCGCTATGACGGCCAGCAATGGACGATCAATAGCGTCGAGGCCATCAAACCATCCGGCGCGCAAACACTTCAGTTGATCTCTTGTGCTGCCGACCAGATCGTACGGACCTATTCGACGGCAAGCGGAGACCTGGTCGCCAGCCTCACCGCCTACAATCCCAATACCACCACCGGCGCGCCGTGGGCCATTGCCAACTCCGTAACCGTTCCGTCGGGCGCCTATGCCGCTCGTGCGGCGGCGGGCACGGTTTGGGCCAATCGCTATGTGCTCATGCCGCACACCTCGCAGGACGGGCAAACGACCGGCAATGCGATCTATTACCAGTCGCCGGACATGAGCTGGGGGTTTGCAGGCGTGTTGTCCGATACGCTCTCAGCGAGCGACCTGCCGAGCCTTCAGCTCGCTGGAGAGCGCTTCCTCGTCTATCAGTCCGGCAGCTCGGTCACGGCGATTCCATTGGCCGACGGTACGCTTGACACTGCGAACAAGAGCGCGATCAGCGGTAAGCTTCTCGTCTCGGGCGCCGCGGCAAATCTGTTGGTCGGACCGACGGCTTTCGCGACCTATAGCGGTGACTGGACCAGTGGCCCGACGATCAGCCTGCATCGCGTGACGCGGGGCGGGGCGGATGGACCCGCCTCCGTCATGACGGTCAGCCGCCTGCGATGCCTGCCCGGCAACACGACGGACACGACCACCGGCTATGCGGTCATCGACCGCGCCCCGAGCTATGAGACGGCATCGGCCGTGATGGCGCCGTCGGGTCGGGCGGCCGCCTTCAACCGGACCACGATCGCGAGCCAGTCAGGCAGCGGTACGGCGTGCGGGTCCGTCCTCTACGAGATGTTCAACATGCTGACGGCTGCTGAGGCGGCCTCACTGCCAACCGCGAAACGCCCCGATTATCCGACGGAGACTGGCGCCGATCCGTCCACCGTCACGCGCCTTCTGGCGGGGCTGACCTACAGGACGACGACAAGTTGGCTAGACGACGCACAGGTGGCGCAAAGCAATACCACTGACTCCGTTGTGAAGGCTGTTGCGCGTCAATTCCTGCCGGCGGGCGGCGACTATGCGCCCTGTGGCTTTTTCTCGCGTATCGTCAAGACCATCGTGGTCACGGACGGCGTCACTTCAGTCTTGTCAGTCCAGTACAATCAGAACGGCTTTCCGGCCAAGGTCACGGGCGCTCGTTTCGACGGCGAAGGCCAAACCGAAACGCTGGAAACTGACATCACCTATTTCCCGGAAGTCTACACGACCGACGTGCCGGAAAACCTCCTGTCGCCAGTCGTGCAATCGATCTCCAAGAGCAATGGTGCGTCGGTGAGCGGGCAGGCAACCACCTGGTCGAGCGACTGGGGCACGCAGGCCACGGATTGGGCGGTTCAGCGCATGTTCGTCGCGGCCGACAAGGATTTCGTCCCCTTCGACGCCTGGACGACCGGTGCCACACCGACGGGATGGCGGCTCGAAACCGAAACGCGCCAGCGCAACAGCTTGGGCAGTCTTGTCGAGGAGGTCGACACGATCGGACGGGCGGTTACGAATATCTATGACCGTTCCGAACGCCATCTCGTTGCCCGGTTCGGACTGTCCAACCCACCGGAGGCGACATATTACGGCTTCGAGCCCTATGAGGCGACAGGGCCGTGGTCGTATCAGGGGGCGTCTTCAATCACGAGCCATATCGTCCAGACCCAGTACCATACCGGATCCCAGTCGCTAGAAATCGCTGCCAGCCCGCCCGCGTCTCCGCAAGGCGCCGTCGCCACACTGCGCGGGCTCGACGCGGATCGGCGCTATATCTTTTCGTGCTGGATGCTGCCGGCGGCTGGCTTCACACCCGATGACACCAAGGCCCGTTGGACACTGCAGGCCTATCAGGACGCCACATCCGCGACGCCGGTCGGTGATCCGGTGGTCGTTGGATTCCCGGCCAGCCCAGATGGCAAATGGGTCTATATCGAAGCGGTGATCGACCTTCCGGCGATTGCTGCGGCAGCCGGCCTGCCAGCCGACACGGTTCTCGGTGTCGGGATCGATGGTTTCAATGCCATCGATGGCGGTGCGGCGGTCTATGTCGACGAGCTGCGTTTCTGCCCGCTCGATGCCGTTTATTCTGCGGTTGTTTTCGATCCGTCGACCTGGATGATCACCGCGTCGCTGGGCGAGAACGGCGCGACCGCGCGTATCGTCCGCACCGAGAATTTGCAGACTGTCGCGACGATCGGTCCGTCGGACGACAATGTCGGCGTCATCTCCGCGACCGCCTATGCGCGAAACCTGTCCGGCCAGGCTGACAGCTATGATCCGGTGCTTCCCAACCAGGTCGTGCGCGTCAGCTCGTCAAGCTTCGGCGGATATCAGGACTTTGATCCGTCCGACGTCGCTGATTGGACATTGGCGAGCGGATGGGGCATCGCCAATCGCCAGCTCACATTTGCCGGTTCAAGCTCCGATCCGATCGGCAGCCGCGCGGAGCTGAAGAACTTCACCTCGAGCAATTACGCGGGCCGCGTCCAGCTGTCCGGCGTGGACCCCGCCTTGACGACCGTGTCGATCGGCAGCGGCGACCTGTTCGTTTCCTGGGTGCCGGGCAGCCCAGGGAAATGGCAATTGCGGCAGTCGGACGGCGGTGGCGGATGGACGACACTTGCCGAGCGCGGCGGTGCGTTCGGAACCGGATGGCTGTTCGCGGTCGTCGATGGCGTTGCTTTTTTCTTTGTCGACGGCAATCAGATATTCGGCGATCTGCTCGACTTTGTCCCGCAGGGCAAGCTGATCATCGCGGCCACTGGCGCCGCGAATTTCGAGCAATTGGTGATCGCCCGCGATCCGTCGATCGATGTGAGCTTCGTCGACGGGGCCGGCACCCTGCTTCAGACCATGGCCATGGTCGACCGCCAGACGGCGCAGATTTCCGGCATCCTGTTTGACGAATTCGGCCGCCCCAGTGTCCAGCGTGAACCGGTGCAACAGACGGTCGCCATTGGTGACGGAGCTGCCACGCCGGCCATCGCCAGCCGCACGGAAGGCGCGCTGACCACCTATCTGCCGGACAAGGCGGGTGGCACTCAGATGACAATCGCGGAATATCTCGATCCGGCCGTCAGCGATGCGCCGTTCAACCGGACGCGGATGGAAGCCTCGCCCTCCGCGCGCCCGTTGGAAATTGCTGGTCCTGGAGCGGACCATGCGCTCGGCAGCGGGCATACAGTCAGGCTCGGCTATGGCGCCAATGCCGCGGGAAGCTGGCTTGATCAGGTGCTGACCTCCGGCGCGCCCGGCCGCGCCGCCGGCAGCTACTATCTGAATACCGTGACCGACCCGAACGGAAATCAGCTGCAGACCGCGACAAACCAGTCGGGTCAGGAGATCGCCAAGGCGTTGATCGAGAACGGGAGCACGACGCCGATCCGGATCGAATCTTACCTTTATGACGGGGCCGGAAACCGGACCGAAACCCGACTACCCAACTATTACGACCCGCCAGCGGACGCCGACAGCAATACGGTTTGGAAGCGTACATCCATTTACGACTTCCTTGGCAACCGCACGGGCGAGACCGGCCCTGACAGCGGGACGACCCGCTTCATGTATGACAGCGTCAACCGGCAGCGCTTCTCCATGGATGCCGCCGGCGCGGCCCTTAGTCCGCAGGTTATTCAGTACTCGAAGTATGACGCCCAGGACCGCGTGATCGAGACTGGCACGGTATCCAAATCGGGTCTGACCTGGGCCGATCTTGCGGCACATGTCGATGATCCGATCTGGCCGGAAGCCGCCGACGGGGCGCTGTGGCTCGAGCGTTATGAGTATGATCGTGTCGCCGGCCCGGGCGCACAGCCGCCCAATCAGGTTGGCCGGCTGATCGTCTCGCGGTGTAATCGGAGTGCGAGCTGGACCCCCGGGGCGACCGAGATCGATACGGAATCCTTCGTCTACGACCGCGCCGGAAACGTTATCACTCAAACCAATTCCACGCCCGGTTTCGATGACACCATTCGTCAGACCGAGTACGCCTTCGACAATCTCAACCGGCCTATCGAGATTGTTTTCCCGCGCGCGCTTTCCGGCACCGGACAACCGCAGGGCAATCCCGTGAACGCGACCTATTTCTATGATCGGCTCGGCCGTATGGCGTCTGTCGGGGAAGGTGCGGACGGCACCGAAGTACTCGACCCGGACAATCCCGTTCCAGGCCCTGAAGCGCGCTACGCCCGCATGAGTTACGACGCCCGCGGCCTGCTTTCGCAGACCGTGCTGGGCATGAATTCCGGCGGACCGATCCAGCAAACCGGCCGCTATGATATTGCAGGCCGACCGTTGACCGTCGGCGGGGACTATGTGCTGCAGACGCTCGCCTATGGGAATGGCGGTATCGGCGGGCCGGATGAAGCCGAGCGCGTGGCAACCGGCACAATAGCCTATATGCGCCACCCGGGCGCGCCCGACGATCTTGCCAGCGGTCTGATCGGCACGCCGCGCACCTGGCAATATGGCTATGATACCGCCGGAAACCTGTGCGCTGCGATGGCATCCGATGCCGGTGAGGATACAGCGCTCAACACCGGAACCGCCACCCACCCCATCACCTATGACGCGAATGGCACGCTTCTGACGGTACCGCGTGGCCCTGCAACCGAAACCTATCATTATGCTGATCCGGTGTCGGGAAAACGAAGCCAGGATCGTATCCTGAGCATCACGACCCAGGTCGATCAGGCCGTTGACCTCTCATCAGGCACGTTGCCAGAAGGTTGGACAGTGTCGGCGAGCAATGCCGGGCCCAGCCCGGTCGATATTGTCACTGGGGCAGGCGGAACAGTCGCCGACTACATCCAGATGGTCGGCGGCACGGCAAGCTATCACCAGACGCTGCGCTATTCCGGAGCGTTCGGCATGGCGCAGAGCTATCGACTGGCCTTTCAGTGGAAAAGCGCGGCGGGATTCGCGGCGGCGCAGGGTCCCGCTTTGCTTCAGATCGTCTTCCGCGATGCACAAGGCGACGTTTTCCGCACAACACTGACCGATCTCGGCGCCGGTGCCGACGACTGGACGGCGGTCAACGCCGATTTCGACCTCGCCGATCTTTGCCGGTCGCTCGCCATCATGCCGGCCGATGTGGTTTCCGTGTCCCTGGAGTTTATCAACGGCAAGCGGCAGGACGACGGTAGCGCCGGGCCGGCCCTGATGGTTGGCGCGCTTGTCTTGTCGACCCTGACCATGTCGGGGTCGACACTGGGTTACGATGCGGCAGGCCGACTGGTCTCCAATCCGCAACGCTTCCTCAGTGCGATTCAATACAGGCCCGGCAGCGGTCAGATGGCCGAAGCGAGTTTTTCTGCTCCTGCTGCGGTGCAGAGCGCCAGCTATTTCTATGGATCCACCGGCCAGCTGAGCACGATCACGGTCACGCCGCGTAGCGGCGATCCACGATCGACACTGTTGATCCGGGCGCCCGGCGGGGCAGTCATCGCCCGCTACGACCGCACGGGAAGCGGGCCGGCAACAGGCACTTTCGAAATTCCGGGCAAGGCGGCCGGACTCGCCCGGATCGACACGGATGCCAACGGCGCCGCGCGCTATTATTTGCGCGACAATCTGGGGTCGGTTCGTGGCATCGGGGTTGAGGGTAGCGGCAATGATGCCGGGCTGGAATCCTACTATGATTACGGCGCGTACGGAGAACTTGTTTCGGCCTCCAGCCTCGATACAGAAGGCGGGCGTTATACCGGCCAACGGCTCGATCCGGCCAGCGGCCTGACCCAGTTCGCGCTGCGCGGCTATGATCCGGCCTTGCGTGCCTTCCTCAGCCCCGATCCGGGACAGGAGACGCCGTGGCCTTACGCCTATGTCGGGAATGATCCGATCAACCGGATCGACCCCGACGGTGCCTTCATGCAGTTCGTAATGGCGGAGCGGACGCGCAACTGGGTCGGTCTTGCCCTTTTTGTCGGGGGCTCGATCAACATTCTCTGGACAGTTGGCCAGGCCGTGATTGAGGACCCTTGGGGCGGTGTCGCCGATGCCACCGAATGGGTTATTGGGCGGGTTGTGCTGCCACCGATCGCGGTGATGGCGACGGCTTCCTGGCTGCTCAGCCCGGTGCTTCGCAATTTTGCGAATGTCGTACATCGCGGAAATCCGCATCACCGGACTTGCCCGGTCGTCTCGATTACCATGGATATCGGGGCGGGCATGGCCGGCGCCGGAATGTTGAGCGCCGTACGCGACATCTCCCATGGCTATGTCCGTCGCATTTCCGAACCGCTCGGAGTGGGCGAAATGGGTTGGCGTGCTTTGGGCGAGGCCTGGAATGGTCTTGTTCCGGCGATTGTCGGCTCGCTCTATCAGCATTTGTACTCGCCGCGTCTGAATGCGTTCGGCGTCCGGGGCGTGCTGAACGGTCCGCGCGTCCACCGGATGGCGAATGGTGGCCACCATGAATATTTCCTGCGCGCTGACGGCTTCTACGCCTTCGAGGAATACATTGAGGAAATCGGCTGGATTCCGTCTTTCCTGGAGCAGGGCAATGCCGATATGCGGCGTGATACGAATTTGGCGCTCGCGATATGCCGCCCCTTCAATTATTTCGAACTCTTCGGTCAGCCGCGAATGCGCTATGGCAACCCGGCCTATAAAGCGACGAATCTTGTGCTCGAGCATCGGGATGTGTTCGGCTATGTGCTGTTCCTGAGCCATGCCCACCACACGCCTGGGCGCGGTGGGCCGCGTCATGTTGGCGTGTCGGCAATCATCCGCCATGGTCATTCGGTCAGCTACTATCTCTATGTGACGACGCGGGACGCGCTTTTGCCCGCCGCGGTCCCGAACGTGTTCACGCCAACGAACGGGACGCGCGCCCTTGGCCCATGAGCGGTGCGAGCAAGGTCGCGCGCTGGCGGCGCGGCGGGCGCGACACGCACTGGAAGATGGACGGGCGGATATTGCTTTGGGTATCCGGCGAAACGCACGGATCGCCTTTTGCCCGGCGCCGAATGGCGGCAACCCGCAGCCTTAACGCCGAGCATTCTGACAAATCCAGCCGATCTGCCGGTGTCGGACAGCTGGTCCGCCCGCCGGCATCCGCCAGCCTCCGTCTACGCGGCGACCAGGCTTTCGCCTTGTCGTCCGGCCATGTAGTCGGCCAGCTTGTTTCGGTATTTCCGGCCGATGCGAACCTGCTCGCCGTTGGCCAGGCTGAGTTGATAGGTGCCATGACGATTGGCCTGGGTACGGACGATATAGTGGACGTTCACGATGGCCGAGCGGTGCACGCGAAGGAAATGTGCGGGGTCGAGGCGGCTTTCAAGTTCCAGCAGCGATATGCGGTGCAGGAGCTGTCGCTGTTCGAGGTTGAAATAGGAGTAGCCACGCGCCGCTTCGATCCAGATGATCGATGATTGTGGAACCCGCACGGTTTCATGCAGGCTGCGAATCCAGAAATCGCGATAGACTTGCCCGATATTCGCGGACGCTTCGCCATTCCGGATTTCAGCAAGTGTCTCGCTGAGGCTGTCCACCTGCGCAAGATCACGCTGACGCTGCAATTCGAGACGGACTCGTCTGAGGCATTCCTCCAAGCGGATGGTGTCGACCGGCCGCAACAGGAAGTCGGTAACCTGGAGTTCGATCGCGGTGAGCGCATGGACCGGCAGGTCGCCCAGCATGACCACGACCGGCGTGTGATGGCCCGCATTGCCGTTCCGGCACAGGAGGGTCTCAAGTCCGGGCAGGTCGCTGCCCAGAAACACAATGTCGGGTCTCGTGCCATGCCAGACATCCCCATTACCGGGTGCGGCATGACTTCCAAGGCATTCAATATTGGGGTAGCGGGCGAGTTGGCGTTCCAGTCCGGATCGCGCTTTTTCCCGTTGATCCAGTATCAGGTACCTCATCATCAGGACTCCTTGCAACTAACTGAAATTGCGTGGATAATCCTTTAGGGTGTGTGGGGTTTCCTGCCTATTGGGGGGGCGGAACAAAGGGGCGGGACCCCAGCCGCTCGGTTTCGTCACACGGGCTGCAGGGATAATCCCGGTTACGGCGTTTTCCGGATCGGGCCGTTCGGGTTGAACCCAAGGCAACAATAAGCCGCAATTGGGTCACCCTGGCCGGGTGCGAAGGGTGTGCGGCGGCGGTTGGTGAGGCGGCCATTGCATTGGGGTGGCCAACAGCCCCGCCTGTTGCCGATCGTCGCGTTCGGTTGCGAATAGCCGCGTTTGGCGACTTTTTGCGGTCGTCGGGATGGATGGGCTGGTACTGGGCGGGGCCCAGTCGGCGCCGCCGCGTGGTGACGAAAATGTAAGCTGCCGGCTTAAACGTCGTCATCCCGTCCCGGGCAGGCTGCGTGACAAATTGGGGAATTGAAACAAGGATCAGACAGGCTGATGGTGCCCGAGTATTTCCACCCTGCCACCCGCATACCGCGCCGCTGGATGATGCGTATTCTGGCGGGGGCCAGCGTGTTTTGGGGCCTCCATGTGCTTGCGTTCGTCGCGATCCAGTATGGGGAGGCTGTTGCGGCCGGGGCGCCGCCCAGCTTCGCGTTGGGCGTTCGTCATCAATCGGTCTTCTCGGCGATCGTGTTGCCGGCGATTGTTTCGGGCGCCTTGCTGGGGCTCGACCATGCCCTGCGTGCACGGCATGTCGTGCGGCGGATTATCGAATCGATCGGGCTGGTCGCGGTCTTCGCTATTGCCGACTATTTCTGGACGGTCCTTGTACTTGCCCCCTATACCGGCGTCCCACCCCAGATCCTTGTCGGTTCGACGCCGTCATTGTACTGGCTGCTCCTGCCCAGCTTTACGGTGATGGCATATTTGGCTGGCGCGCAGCTACGGGCGATTGTCGGTCGTGGCGAGCAGCGGGCCGCAGACGGCAGTTCGCCCGGCCGGCTCGCTGTGAAGTCCTCCGGCCGAACCGACTATGTTACGCTGGCCGACATTGTCGTCGTCTCCGCCCAAGGCAATTATGTGTCCCTGATCGATCGGTCCGGACGCGAAGTCCTGCACCGCGCCACCATGATTGAAATGGCGCAAGTGCTTGAAGGGCACGGTTTCATACAGATCCATCGCTCCCATTTCGTGCGCCCGTCCGAAGTGGTGTCCGCCGAGCAACGGGGCGACCGTATTTCCGCCGTTCGACTCAAGAGCGGCTCGGTGTTGCCTGTCAGCGCCACGGGCAGCGCCATTCTCGCCCAAGCGCTCGCAGGACCCCGGCTCGTCTCGTCTGCCTGAGCCGTGACTGGGTGCCGGGGCCGGCCGTTCGGGCCTGCCATCTCCGGTTTGGCGCATACTCGTTGAGGCGTGTTCACCCGCATTGGTTTGATCGCTGCGTCGTTATTTGTCCGTTCGCGGACGAGGCGGCGTTCGATCAGCAAGTGAGAGGGCCGGCCTGACCGGCCCCGGGGGACAATATGACACAGATCAAGACGACACTTCTCAACACGACGACCGCGATCGGTCTGGCCTTGACGGCCGCGGTTGGCATCGCGGTTGCCACCGGCCCTGCGGCCGTCGCGCAGTCATATACGACAGGCAGTGTCGGCGGTACGATTGTCGACGATGCCGGCCGGCCGGTGGCGGGGGCGAACGTGACAATTGTTTCGAGCGCGCGCGGGGCGACCCGGACGGTGACATCCGGTGCCGACGGTCGTTTCTTTGTGGGCCGCTTGGAGGTTGGAAGCTATACACTCCGGGTTTCGCGCACCGGATATCAGACGATCTCCGACGAGCAGGTCAATGTCTCTGTGGGGACATCGTCGGACTACCGGATGGTGCTGCCGGCGGGCTCGAGTGCGGACGTTATCACGGTCACGGGGCAAGCGATTCAGGCCGATGTCTTCCAGGCATCCGAAACCGGACTCGATCTGGATGTTCAAGCGGTCTTTGAACAGGTCCCGATCGGCCGCGACGTGACGTCGCTGACCTTGCTGGCGCCAGGTACCATTATTGGCGATACCGATTTCGAGGATGGCATCAGTACTGGTTTTGCCTCGATTTCCGGCGCCTCGCCGGGCGAGAATGCCTTCTATATTGACGGCATGAATATCACCGATTTCCGCAATTTCCTCGGTGCATCGGCCGTGCCATTCCAGCTCTACGACCAGCTGGAGGTGAAGTCAGGCGGCTACCAGGCCGAATTCGGCCGTTCGACCGGCGGTGTGGTCAATGCCGTTACGCGTTCGGGCACCAATGAATGGCACTACGGCTTCAACATCTTCTACTCGCCCGACGAATTGCGCGAAGATTCGCCGTCGAACTTCCGCTACGCCAATCGTTTCGATCAGCGCATGACCTTGGAAAGTGATCTCTGGGTGTCTGGTCCGCTGATTGAGGATCGCGTGTTTTTCTACGGTCTCTATTCGCCGCGTCTCATTGAGGCGATCAATATCACCGAGGCAGGACGCGAAGAAGTTGACCGGAGCGACGATCCCTTCTTCGGTTTCCGCATTGATGCGAACCTGTTTGACGGTCACACACTGGCCTGGACGAGCTTTTCCGACGACCGAACGACTGTTCGCGAGGCCAATGACGTCACATTCAGCGCCGATGGCAGTGAAATCACCGGTCGGACGGCGGTCGCACAGACCAATTTCGAGGAAGGTGGTGACGTCAACATCCTGCGCTACTCCGGTGCATTGGCTGACTGGCTGACCGTGTCGGTCACGGCAGGGCGCCAAACCTTCAACCAGACCATTGCAGGCAGCACCGATGGAAATCCGGCCATCCTGGATGCCCGCGATACCAGCGGCACTGTGATCCAGCTGGGCAACTGGGGCGAGATCGTGCCGTCCCAGGGGGGCGATACCCGTGACCTCATCCGTGCGGATGCCGACATTTATGCCAGCTTTTTCGGCGAGCATAATATCCGGGTCGGTGTCGACCAGGAGACGCTGACCGCCGAGGACGTCTCATACTATTCCGGCGGCGTGTATTATCGGCTCTACGATCCGGCCTCGTGCGAGGCCCAGGGTGGACAGGCCGGTCGCGAGTGTGTGCGGGTTCGTCATCTCAACCGCGGTGGCGAGTTCGAGACCGTGCAGACGGCCTTTTATATCCAGGACTCCTGGCAGGTCACCGACCGGCTCAATCTCAATCTCGGTCTGCGCAACGAGACGTTCGACAATCGCAATGCCGGGGGTGATACCTTCACCCGGATCGAGAACCAGCTGGCACCGCGCCTAGGCGCATCCTTCGACTATTTCGGCGACGGAACGCTGGAATTCTATGGCTTCTATGGCCGCTATTTCCTGCCGGTGGCGACCAACACCAATATTCGCATGGCGGGCGCGGAGCTGTTTACCCAGGACTGGTATCAGTTCACTGGCCTGGATGCTGAAGACGTCCCTCAGCTGGACGGAGCACCATTCCTGGAGGAGGTGTTCGGAGACGGGACGGTGCCCGACACCCGGGCAGTCACGGACCAGTATTTGGATCCGATGTATGTCGACGAATTCATTCTCGGCGCGCGCTGGATGATGAATGACCTCTGGGATTTCGGTTTGAACTACACCTATCGCGACCTCGGTGTGACGTTGGAGGACGTGGCGATCGATGCTGCGGTGATCGCCTATTGCCACGATAACGGCCTCACGGTTGGTGGGACTCCGTGCGAAGACATCTGGACCGGCTTTCACCAATACGTGCTGACCAATCCGGGCGAGGACATGCGGGTCTATCTGCCCGAGCTTGATCAGACCGTCGATCTCGATGCCGCGGCGCTGGGATATCCGACGCCGACGCGGACCTATGAAGCCTTGACCCTGACCTTTGACCGCGAGTTCGACGGTGGCTGGGATCTGCATGGTTCCTGGACGTTGTCCCGCAGCGAGGGCAATTACGAAGGTACGGTGAAATCCGACAACGGTCAGGACGATGCCGGCATCACAACCTCGTTTGACCAGCCTGGTCTGACCGATAATTCCGACGGCTTGTTGCCAAACCATCGGGCCCACAAGATGAAGCTGTGGGGCAGTTATGAGGTCAATGAGCTGTTTTCGATCGGTGCCGCAATGCAGGCGAATTCACCGCGTCATTTCGGCTGTATAGGATTTCACCCGACCGACGCTTTCGCGCAGGCCTATGAAGCTGAATCCTTCTTCTGCAATAGCGCGGCAACACCGCGGGGCAGTCAGTTGGAGAGCGACTGGATCTACAATGTAGATCTGGCTTTCATCTATCGACCGCAGCATTTGCCGTTGGGCGGCGACCCCGTGTTCCGCATGGATATCTTCAATGTCTTCGACAGTTCCGGGGTCACTGATATCCGCGAAATTGGCGAAACCGCGCTTAATGTGCCGGATCCGAATTACGGTGCCGCTCTGCGCTACCAGGCGCCGCGTTCGATCCGCTTCGGGCTGTCCTGGGACTTCTGAGTCCCGGGGCCTGCTGACCGGGGTGGCTGCCCTGGGGGCTGGGAAGCGGCGGGCTTTGCCCGCCGCTTCTTTTTTGTTCGCAGCGGCTGTGTGCCCAGCGCCGTTGCTTGTCGCCAACACTGTCATTCGCAACGCCATCCCGTCATTGGGGCAGCCGCCTCTTTAGTGCCCGTTCGTCTCCTGTCTCATAGCGGGCTTGCGCCCGTTGTCTCGGGCGAACGGGACGAATGGCCGGAACGGCTGTCGTGCCCGAGAGGGAAGGGGCCGCTTGCCGGTCCCGGTGTATTTCGAGGGGAAACCATGTCGCACCATACAAGAAAGAAACATCTGCTCCTGACCAGCATCCTGGCGGGAGTTGTCGGATTGTCGTCGGCGCCGGGATTGGCGCAGGACGCAGCCGACGACACAACGGCAGCCGAGGATGACGAGGTCATTGTCGTTACCGGGTCGCGATTGCGCCGCAACGAGTTCACATCAGCTTCGCCCGTGCAGATCGTTACTGCCGAGGAGGCGACGCTGGAGGGGCTGGTGGACGCGGCGGAAATGCTGCAGGGCGCCAGCGTCGCTTCGGGTTCGGCCCAGTACAACAACCAGTTCGGCGGCTATGTCGTCTCCGGCGGGACCGGGGTGAATACGATCTCGTTGCGCGGGCTTGGCGCCCAGCGCTCCCTGGTCCTGGTCAACGGGCAGCGTCTCGGGCCGGCCGGCGTGCGTGGCGAAGTGGGCGCGTTTGACCTGAACGTGCTTCCGCCCGTCGTCATAAACCGGTTTGACATTCTCAAGGATGGTGCGTCCTCGGTCTATGGTTCGGACGCTGTGGCCGGTGTGGTCAATGTGCTGACGCTCGACCGTGTCGAGCGGCCCGAACTGACCGTCTCGGTCAATGCCCCGTTCGAGGGCGGCGGCGAGACATATGATATTTCGGGACTCTATGGGCTGGACTTTGCCAATGGCCATATCGTCCTAGCCGTCCAGTACCAACTGCGCGAAGACCTGTCCCTGGGTGACCGGGATTATCTCGCCTGTCAGCAACCGATGATCTATGACGCGCCGGGGGGCAATCGGATCGACCGAGAGGACCGTTCCATCCTTGCCGGAACGGCTCTGGGCGGGTGCGAGAATATCTATTTCAACACCGTGTTCGATCAGGTCAATGGTGGCCGCTACATTCCCGATCCGGACGGCGTCGGTACGCCGGAACTGCCCGGCTATCGCCTGCGGGTGGTTGGCCGGTATGACACGCACGGCCAAGCGTTCTACGAGGACGTGCAGAATGATGCGCGCTACTTGTCGTCGGACGCGATCAACCGGCAGGAACGCAGCAGCGTGTTCGCCTCGGCGAACTTCGAGTTCGACGCGCTTGGCGGTATCGAATGGCGTGCTGATGCTCTCCTCACGCGCCGGGAGACTTTTTCGGAGGGCTGGCGCCAATTCTTCCCGCTGATCGGTGGGGCCACGGCCCAATCGCTCTTCGGTACCTATGGCTATGCCAATGACCCCGGCTATGATCAGGATCTCATTCTAGCCTTGCCGGTGACCATGTGGCCGTCCAACTACGCGGCGGACGTGCGTTACGCCTCCATAAATTCTACGCTCAGCGGCGAGTTGGGGACTGGATTCGGGCCGTTGGCGGGCTGGGGCTGGACAGTATCGGCCCAATATTCCCGTTCGGAAGGGGAATACACCAATAACGGTATCAGGGCTTCGGAATCCGGTGATGTCCGTTTTACCGACGATGCGCCGGACTATGACCCGCTCTCGTTCGAATTCCTGTCAGGCAATTACGGCGCTGATCTCTATGATCAGCTTACCGTCATGGCGACCGGTCTGACGATTTATGAGCAGACGGTCGTGAATGCCACGATCGCCGGCGACCTGTTTGATTTGCCGGCCGGTCCGGTGAGTGCCGCCATTGGCGCCGAGCGTCGCGGCTTCTCCATCGATGACACGCCATCGGAAGCCTCGCGCACAGGCGAATTGTGGAACTCGACCTCTGCCCAGATCACCCGTGGTGAGGACAATGTGTCGGAGTTTTTCGGGGAGATCGAATTTCCGCTGCTCGCCGACCAGATGTTCGCCGAAAGTCTCTCTCTGAACCTGTCCGGTCGCGTCTTCGACTATGAGTCGGCCGGGTCTGATTCAGTCTGGAAGGCCGGCGTGAACTGGCAGATCACGCCGAGTGTCCGACTGCGTGCCACGGAAGGGACCTCGTACCGCGCGCCGGCACTATATGAACTCTTCCTGGGCAACCAGTCGGCCTTCCTGGCGCAGCTCTCGATCGATCCCTGTATCGACTGGGGCTTGAGCAATAATGACGATGTGCGTCGCAATTGCGCCGCCGAAGGTATTCCCGATGACTATTCGGGGGCCGCGTCCGGTGCCACCATCTATACCGGTGGCGGCCAAGGCGTTCTGGAATCGGAAACGTCGGAAGCGCGCACGATCGGATTGGTCTACACCCCGCAATCGTTGCCGATCTCGATCGCGGTGGACTATTTCGAACTGGAGGTTCTCGACCAGGTGTCTCAATTGGGAGCATCTGCAATCATTGGCGGTTGCTACGGCGCGGCCAATTATCCCAATGCCTTCTGTGACCTGTTCGATCGCAATCCGGGCTCTGCCCAGCTGGATCCGTTTGCCATCACGGAGGTGCGTGACAGCTATATCAATGTGAACTCGCAATATACGTCAGGCGTGGATCTCACGATGCGCTATGCGAACGAACACGATTTCGGCGCTCTCATTGTCGATCTGCAGACAACCTGGACGCTGGACGACATTGTCTACCTGTTCGACCCGAACATTGCGTCCGGTTATGCCAACAATGATTTCAATGGCGTGATCGGTGATCCGCAATTTGTTGCCAATCTGCGCGCTTCGCTTACCCGGGACGCTTGGACCTGGAGCTGGTTTGTGGATTATGTCGACGGCACCACTGACCCGGCGCGGCGTGATCGCACCTTCAACTATCAGGGCTTCGAGAACGCATTCCGGGACCTCAATGTCGAAGGTGTCGTCTACCACGACGCATCCGTGCGCTGGGAAAACGAGGATCTGACCATCCAGGGCGGGATTTCGAACCTGTTTGACGAACATCCGCCAACCGTGTCCGACCCGATCCAGCGCCGGGGCAATACGGCCCTGTCCGGTACCCAGTACGACCTGCGTGGCCGGACCGGCTTTATCCGGGTCACCAAACGCTTTTGATCTAGCCCTTCGGGCAATCCTGAGCTGATGTCAGCCGGTCCGCGATACCACGCGGGCCGGCTGATCTTTGGAAGTTGGGCGTTGGCGCAACCACCGCGACTGGGTCAAGGAGGGCCGCCTCGCGCTGGACGAATGGCGCGACCTGGCTGCTGAAACGCCGAACATCCGGCTGGCGTGATACCACTTCGCTGTTGTCTGACAGCAATAACAGGACCCAACCCGGTCTTTCGAGACGGCTCTCATTTTTACATGATGTTGCCGCTTGCCGGCCTGCGGCATGCACGTCCCGAGACGGCGCTAGGTAAATCCTTAAGCTTCCGTTAAGGTCTTTCGGGGCCGGGGCGGCATTGTTTTTGCGTAAACCCCGGCAATAGCGTCAGTATCTTGTTCCCGGGGGGGATTGTCTTGTCCAAGTTTCCGAAGGCTTCCAATGGGGGCCAGAAGATGCAGTCCCGCCGTATTTCGTCTCTGCTTCTCGGCACCTCGCCGCACGCGATGAGCATTGCGCTGGCAGGAGCGAGCCTCGCTGCAATTGTCAGCCCGGCGGCCTGGGCAGTCGATGTCGGCGATACTGTCACCAATCCTATCACCGGCGGTACGGAAACCGTCCAGGCCGTCCTCGGCGACAATGTGGTGATGACGGATGCCTTCAATGTCATCATCGTCGCGACCGCGGTCGGCGAGACGATTGTTGACCCGACGGCCACCGCGGACACGCCCGGCAGCGCGGCCACCTATACGATCACCTCGATCAATATCGACCCGTTTGCGGCCATTGTGTCCTACACAGCCGAAGACGGCGACGGCAACAGCTTCACCTTCTCCTCGGTCACCTCCCGCAGCGGTGACATCACGACGGCCTCCTCCGGGGTGACCGGATCGCCGGGCTCGCCCGCGACCACCGTCAATCCGGCAATCCCGGCCGGAAACATCAATGTGTTTTCGGACCGGCAAACGGGTTCGAACGGCGCCGACGGTGACAATGCCTGGGGCGCCCGGATTTGCATCATCAAATGCTTCACGATCGGTGAGAATGGCGATCCCGGCGAGGATGGCGGTCCGGGGCCGGATGTGATCCACACGCTGACGACGTCCGGCTTCGGGGACATCGAGTCGATCACCGACAACCTGCCCGGAATCAGCGTGGTTTCAATCGGCGGCGACGGTGGCGATGGTGGCGATTCCGTGGGCTTTGGATTCCAAGGCTATGAAGGCGGCGCGAGTGGCGCAGGCGGCGTCGTCCAACTCACCAGCCATGTCGATGTGTCGACCTCGGGCGAGGCTGGACACGGCATTTTTGCGCTCAGCCGTGCCGGTTCAGGTGGCGATGGCGGCAGCGGATTTATCTGGTCGGATGGCGGGTCGTCAGGGCCGGCGGCTGAAGGCGGTACGGTCACGGTCGTCAATCACGGTGCCATCAGCACGACGGGTCTCAGCGCGAACGGTATTCTGGCGCAGTCAATGGGCGGTGCGTCGGGCGATGCCGGTTCGAGTTTCGGCATTGTCGGCGACGCGGATTCCGGCAGTACCGGCGGCAATGGGTCCACCGTCACGGTCACAAATTACGGCTCGATCATCACCACAGGGACTTATTCCGACGGGATCGTGGCGCAAAGCATTGGCGGCTCGGGCGGCGATGCGGGCGCATCCGGTGGACTGGTTGCCTTCGGCGGCGGAGGCGGCGGCGCCGGCAATGGCGGTCTCGTTGTGGTCACCAACGCGGCGACCGGCACGATCACGACGCGCGGCGACGATGCTGTCGGCATCACCGCGCAGTCCATCGGCGGCGGTGGCGGTCGTAGCGGCGCGTCTGCCGGCATTGCGGCGCTGGGCGCCGGCTCCGGCTCTGGCGGCGATGCCAGTACGGTTACTGTTTACAATGACGGTGCCATCTCCACCGGTACGACGACGACCGGTGACCGCAGTCACGGCATCATGGCGCAATCGATCGGCGGCGGTGGCGGGTCCGGGCGTGGCACCGGCGGACTCGTGGCGCTGGGCGGCACCGGCGGGTCCGGCGGCGCGGCTGGCGAGGTTCGGGTCGACAATGACGGGTTGATCACGACCACCGGCGAAGGCGCGCTGGGAATCCTGGTGCAATCGATTGGCGGCGGCGGCGGCAATGGCAGCTCGACCGTCGGTCTGGCGGCCATCGGCGGCGATGGTGATGCGGGCGGCAGCGCGGAGACGGTCACCGTCAGCGGGACCGGGACCATATCGACGACCGGCATGGACGCACACGGTGTTTTGGCGCAGGCCATCGGTGGCGGCGGCGGCAATGGTGGCACCAGCGGCGGTATCGTCGGGATTGGCGGCGACGGCGATGTTGGCGGTGATGGCGGTGTTGTCGATATCACGATGGGCAGCGTCCTGACCGAGGGCGACCGGGCATTCGGCATTCTCGCCCAATCCATCGGCGGTGGTGGCGGCAATGGCGGTGCCGGCGGCGGCATCGGCGCCATTGGCGGTGACGGATCCGGCGGCGGTACGGGTAACACAGTCACCGTCACGACAAGCGGCCTGATCCAGACGCAAGGCAATGGCGCGACCGGTATTGTCGCGCAGTCGATCGGCGGCGGCGGCGGCAATGGCGGCGGCGCGGGTGGCATGGTGTCCGTCGGCGGCCAAGGCGGTACCGGCAATTCGGCCTCGACTGTCACGGTCAATGCCAACGGCAATATCCTCACAACCAACGAGAACTCCAACGGCATCATTGCCCAGTCGATCGGTGGCGGTGGCGGTAATGGGGGCAGTGCTGTCTCCGGCGGCCTCTTCGCCAGTGTCGCTGTCGGTGGCGATGGCGCGGTCGGCGGCGAGGGTGGAACGGTCCGGGTCAACACCGCGGACGGGGCATTCATCGAAACCCGCGAACACGGTTCGACCGGGATTGTCGGCCAGTCGGTCGGCGGTGGTGGCGGCAATGGCGGCTATTCGGTTGCCGGCTCGATCGGCGCCTTTGGCTCGGTCAGTGTCGCCGTTGGTGGCAACGCCGGCGCCGGTGGCCGCGGCGGTGTTGTCGAGATGGACCTCGACGGCTCGGTCCTGACATTTGGTGATAATGCGCATGCTGTCCTGGCCCAGTCGGTCGGCGGCGGCGGCGGCAATGGCGGCCAGAGCTTTGCCGGTGCCGTCAGTGCCGGTGTTGGCGCGTCGGCGTCCGTATCGGTTGCCGTGGGTGGCGATGGTGGTGCCGGGGGGGACTCGGATTCCGTCACGGTCCGGACCGCAGACACGATTCAGACCAGCGGTGATAACTCCTTCGGCGTGCTGGCCCAGTCAGTCGGCGGCGGTGGCGGCAATGGTGGTTGGACCGGTACGGCCAACCTCGCCATTTCGACCGGCGCGGCGGTCAGCCTGGGTGTGTCGATGGGCGGCAGCGGCGGCGCTGGCGGCTTTGGCAGCACGGTTCTGATCGACGCGACCGGCAATGTGATCACCGCAGGCAGCAATGCGCATGGCCTTGTTGCCCAGTCCATCGGCGGCGGTGGCGGCAATGGCGGATTCTCCTTCTCCGGTTCGCTCTCTGCCGGGGGTATTGCCGGCGTTGGCGTCGATGTCGCGCTGGGGGGGGATGGCGGAGCCGGATCCTATTCCGGGCAGGTCACGCTCAACAGCGATGGTGTGGTCGCCACCTCCGGTGACAATTCACACGGCTTGTTTGCCCAGTCGGTCGGCGGCGGCGGCGGTAATGGTGGCTGGTCGGCGACCGGCTCGCTCAGCGTTGGCGGAACGGCGGGTGTCGGCATCGGTGTCTCTCTGGGCGGCGATGGTGGAAGCGGCGGTGTCGTCAATGGCGATGTCGTGGTGACCTCGGACGGGACCGTCTTCACCTTCGGCAATGTGTCCCATGGCATCCTCGCGCAATCGATTGGCGGCGGTGGCGGCAATGGCGGCTTTGCCTTCTCGGGCTCACTGGCCCTGGGTGGTACGGCGGGCGGCGCGGTGAATGTCGCGCTCGGCGGCGCGGCCGGTGACGGTGCCCATGCGGACGATGTGACTGTTGCGTCGACGGCGGTGGTCGAGACGACAGGCGCCGGATCCCACGGGATCGCGGCCCAGTCGATCGGTGGCGGTGGCGGCAATGGCGGCTGGTCGGCGACCGGGAATATCGCAGCCGGCGGCACGGCCGGTGTCGGCGTGGGTGTGTCGATTGGTGGTGGCGGTGGTGCCGGCTCCTATGCCCGCTCGGTCACGGTTACCCAGACGGATCACATCATCACGCGCGGGACTGACGCGCACGGCGTACTGGCGCAATCCATCGGTGGTGGTGGTGGCAATGGTGGCTTCTCGGTCGCTGCGGGTGCTGCCGGTGGCATGAGTGTCGGCGGGGCGGTCAATGTTTCGCTTGGTGGCTCCGGCGGGGTCGGCGGCGCGGCCTCGACCGTCAATGTGACCGTCGAGGATGTCGCAACCGGCGGTGACGGCGCGATCGGTGTGCTGGCGCAGTCAATCGGTGGCGGCGGCGGCAATGGAGGATTTGCCATTGCCGCGAGCCTGGTCGGCGGCGGCTCGGTTGGTGGTGCCGTGAATGTCGGCATCGGTGGATCGGGCGGCAGTGGCGGTTCAGCCGGTGATGTTACGGTCACCGCACAGGAAATCGCCACGCTGGGCGATGGCGCCCATGGCATCTCGGCGCAATCGCTGGGCGGCGGTGGCGGCAATGGTGGCTTCTCGGTTACCGGCGGTTTGAGCTTTGGCACCCAGGCTGCCGCAGTCGGCGTCTCCCTGGGCGGCGGTGGCGGCACCGGCAATACGGCTGGCGTGGTGACGGTCAATGCCACTGATCAAATCACGACGGAAGGCGACAATGCCAATGGCATTCTTGCCCAGTCCATCGGCGGCGGTGGCGGCAATGGTGGAGCCGCAATCTCCGGGACCATAACCGCAGGCAGTTCCAATGCAGCCGGTATCAATGTTGCCATTGGTGGCAATGGCGGTTCGGGCGGTACGGGCGGCGCGGTCAACGTCAACACGCTGGAGACGATCTACACGCTCGGCGACCAGTCCAATGGAATTTTCGCCCAGTCGGTCGGCGGTGGCGGCGGCAATGGCGGCCTGTCCATTACCGGCGGGATCAGCCTGGCGTCTTCCAACAGCGCGGCGATCGGTGTTTCGCTTGGCGGAAGTGGCGGCAGTGGCAATACCGGCGGTGCGGTCACGGTCGACTCGCGTGGCCAGGTCGGCACCGAAGGTGATCAGTCTGCCGGCATCTTCGCCCAGTCGGTCGGCGGCGGTGGCGGCAATGGCGGCTTCTCGGGTGCCTTCGGCGCGACCGGCGGCGGAAACAGTGCGGCGATCAATGTCGCCCTTGGCGGCGATGGCGGCAGCGGCGGTGTGGCGGGTGCGGTCGATGTGACCGTGTCCGGCAATGTCCAGACGCTGGGCGACCAGTCTTCGGCTGTGCATGCGCAGTCGATTGGCGGCGGTGGCGGCAATGGTGGCGCCAGCTTCGCGGCTTCGGTGGCCCTGGGCGACCGCGCCGGCGGTGTGGCGGTTTCGCTCGGCGGCTCCGGTGACAGCGGCGGCAATGCCTCGACAGCGGACGTGCTGAACTCGGCCGTCCTGGCCTCCTTTGGCGACAATAGCCACGGCATCCTGGCGCAGTCGGTCGGTGGTGGCGGCGGCAATGGCGGCTGGGCCGCATCGCTTGCCGGCGGATTTGGCAACAGTTCAGCCGGCCTCGGCGTCTCGCTGGGTGGCTCGGGCGGTGTCGGCGGCACGGGCGAAGGGGTTCAGGTGACCAATAATGGTCAGATCACGACCGCCGGCGACAATTCGGTCGGCATCCTGGCGCAATCCGTCGGTGGCGGCGGCGGCAATGGCGGCTTTGCCGTATCCGGCGCCCTCACGGCCGGTGACCGGTCCGTCTCGATCGGCGTTTCTCTTGGTGGCAGCGGCGGTACAGGCGGCACGGCCGGCACGGTCGATGTCACCAATACCGCCTCCATCGGCACGGCGGGCGACATGTCCAGCGCCATCCTGGCCCAGTCAGTCGGCGGCGGCGGTGGCAATGGCGGCTGGACCGGCAGCATGTCCGGCACGGTCGGCAATAACCGCGCCATGGGGATCAGCTTCGGCCTTGGCGGGAGCGGCGGAACCGGTGGCGCGGCCGGCGACGTGATCGTCGATACCAGCGGCTCATTGCTGATGACAGAGGGTGATCGGGCGCATGGCGTCTTTGCCCAGTCGGTCGGCGGTGGCGGCGGCAATGGCGGCATGGCGCTGACGGCGACCTTCGGCGCGTCGGACTCGGTCAATGTCGCGGCCAGTATTGGTGGCACTGGCGGCGAGGGCGGCACGGCCGGCACGGTTGATGTCACCTCATCCTCGATCATCCAGACCGCCGGCTATCGCGCGCACGGCATTTATGCGGAGTCGGTCGGCGGCGGTGGTGGCACCGGCGGCTCGAGCGGTTCGCTCGCAGCCGGCGGGTCGGACTCGGTCAATCTGAGCTTTGCGGTCGGCGGGACCGGCGGCACGGGCAATACCGGCAATACGGTCACCGTCAACAATTCCGGTTCGATCACCGCCTGGGGCGAAGCATCCCACGCGATCTTCGCCCAGTCGGTCGGCGGTGGCGGCGGGGATGGTGGTTTTGCCGGCCTCGACTCCAGCGCCTTCGGAACCCAGATCATTGGCGACCAATGCCTGCCTGAATCCGAGACGCCTTGTGCGCCGACCGGCGGCGGCGGTGCGGGTGCCGGCGGGATCGGCTCGAACACATTCAACCTGGCAACCTCGGTCGGCGGCTTCGGCGGCACCGGTGGGCATGGCGGCGATGTGTTTGTGACCAATAGCGGCACGCTCGTCACCGTGAACAAGGACGCTCATGTCGTCTTCGCCCAGTCTGTCGGCGGCGGCGGCGGCAATGGTGGGCCCAGCATGTCGGCGACAGGTGCAGCCGGGGCCAGCGAGTCGGCCTCGATCGCGATAACCGTCGGCGGGTCTGGCGGCGCGGCCGGTAATGGCGGTGATGTGTCCGTCGACAATGAGGGCACGATCATATCCTGGGTCCGTGGCTCCAACGGTGTCTTTGCCCAGTCCATCGGCGGCGGCGGCGGCAATGGTGGCAGCGCGACCGGATTTGCAATCACGCGTGACGCATCCAGCGTCAATGATGACACCAAGAATCTTGAGCTGGTCGCCGTGGTTGGCGGATTTGGTGGTGCCGCGGGCAATGGTGGCGATGTCACGGTTGCCAATAGCGGCGCAATCACGACCTTCGGCGCCGGTTCGGACGGCATCAAGGCCCAGTCTGTCGGCGGCGGCGGCGGCAATGGCGGCGGCACGTCGCTGGATGGCGAGGAACTGGATGCCCTGTTGTCCAGCAGTGACAATGACTCGCTGAGTTTCACGCTGGGTGGATTTGG
This sequence comes from Maricaulis maris, assembly GCF_003634045.1. Taxonomy (GTDB): domain Bacteria; phylum Pseudomonadota; class Alphaproteobacteria; order Caulobacterales; family Maricaulaceae; genus Maricaulis; species Maricaulis maris. Next base: position 223,677 of record NZ_RBIM01000006.1, on the reverse strand, counting down.
CGGAGCTTCGGGTGATGGCGGCGATGTGCGGGTCACCAATTCGGGTTCGATCAATACCTGGGGCGATGGTGCGCGCGGTATTTTCGCACAATCGGTTGGTGGCGGTGGCGGCGAAGTCGGCATGGGCGGTGCAACCGCCACCGGCACGATCGCGATCGGTGGGTTTGGCGGCGCAGCGGGCGATGGCGGTGATGTCACCGTCATCAATACCGGTTCGATCCAGACCTCCGGCACACGCTTTTTCAGCGCCGATGATGACCCGAATTACGGTGAAGACGGCGACCTAGCCTATGGCATTTTCGCCCAATCTATCGGCGGTGGCGGCGGCAATGGCGGCGCCGGCAATATGGACGGCTCACGCGATACCCGGAATGCCGTCATCGAAAACAATGGCGATCTGGGCAGCACTTTCCAACCGGACATCAGCATCGGCATGGGCGGCTTTGGCGGCGCATCCGGTGATGGCGGCAATGTGGTTGTGACCAATAGCGGTTCGATCGTCACGACCGGTGACAATGCCCACGCCATTCTCGCCCAGTCGATCGGCGGCGGCGGCGGCAATGCCGGCGACGGCTATATCTCGAATGCCGGCGCGATTTCCTTCGGTGGTATCGGTGGCAATGCCGGCGATGGCGGCGATGTCACGGTCACACACACCGGCGATATCACCACGCATGGCATTGGTGCCTACGGTATTTTCGCCCAGTCGATCGGTGGCGGTGGCGGCAATGCCGGCGATACTACGGTCGGCGTGCAGGAAGCGGGCGTTGATGTCGCCCGCAATCCGATTGGCGGCAATAGCGGTGATGGCGGTGATGTCACCATCAATTCCAGCGGCACGATCAACCTGCTTGGCGGCGGTGCCATCGGCATTTTCGCCCAGTCGATCGGTGGCGGTGGCGGCACATTTGGTTCAGCCAATGGACTGGGTTTCTTCGGCGCCATGGGTGGTGAAGGCGAAGCGGGCCGGGTGATCGTCAATCACACCGGTGCCATCATTTCGTCCGGCCGCAATGCGATTGCCTTCTTCGCCCAGAGCCTGGGCACGACATTCGCGCCGGCCGAACCGATTGCTGCGATCGCTCCGGACCAGGCCGAGGCACAGGCCGGCGTACATGTCGTCGCGGCAGCCACGGAGGCGGCAGAAACGCGTTCGGTGATGCCGTCCTTCACCGACCGTTTCGGTCCGGCCGGCCTTGCCGAATTCGTTGATCCCGAAAGCCGGGCTGACGCGGTCGACGTGATGAGCGCGCTGGCGGCTGCGGCCATCACCGTGACGCTGGACAATGACATTCGTGGCGGGTCGGATCGCGGGATCGGGGTCTTCTTCGACGGCGGCGCCGATAATACGTTGTTCACGTCAGGCAGTGTGTCGGCTGTGTCCGGCAATGCCATTGTCACCACAACCGGCAATGACCTGATCGAGAATACCGGCCTGGTGGTTGGCAATGTGGATCTGGGTTCGGGCGTGAACCGGTTCGACAACCAGGCGGGGGCGACCTTCATCGCCTTCGACACAATTGACCTGAGAGATGATGCGGTCAGCCCGCAAACGGTTCTGGGTCAGGGCAATAGTGTGTCGGTGGACGCGGCTGCCGCAGGCGCTGTGTCGCAATCCGAGCCGGTCGCGACGGGTGTGACCGAAGCGACGACCAAGCGGCCGGTTCAGGCTGATCTGGTCGCGCACCCCCAAACAACGCCAGCACCGCTATCGCCCATGGCGGGCAATGGCGATGCATCTGTCGGCGTAAAGGGAGCCCCGGTTCAGGAGGCCCTGTCAGGCCCGATCCCGGAGGGTGACCTGCAGGCCGGGCTGGCGGACGGCAAGCCGACCGTCCAGGTCATGGCGGAACTTGACCGCGACATGACAGGGGCAGAGCTGGCCGGCGAGCCAGTGACGCCCGTGGCTGCGCCCAGCCCGGTTGGCGCAGCGACCTTCCGCAATGCCGGCAATTTCATCATGGGACTGTCAGCCTCGACCTATCCGATCGATCTCCTCAACGGCGATACGTTCGGGAATTTCGATGCCGTTGGCGATCCGACGACCAATCTTCTCTATGGCGCGCGGGTCATCAACACGGTCGAACTGGATGGTCATTTCGAGCAGACGGATAGCGGTCATCTGGTGTTTGACGTTGCCTATGGTCCGTATGCGTCGGACCGGGTGAATGTCACCGGTGGTGCCACGGTCGCCGGGACGGGTGATGTCACCCTGACCTGGCTGCAGGACCGCGAGGCGGTCACGCTGTTTGCGACGGCTGATGGCGCGGTCGACAACGGGCTGTCCATTCGTGACACGCTGGCGGTCGATTTCTCGATTGCCGCTGATGCGGCCGGCATCCATCTGCTGATCGACACGGATTTCGGTCTGGCGAGTTTGAACCGGAACGGTCGGGCGCTGGGTGCGCATATGGATTCGGCCCTGGATGTCGGCGGGTCTGCCGGTATCGGGCGCTTGCTGGCTTTCCTCGGCAATATGCAGTCGGACCAGCTTGATCTCTACGAGGCAGTCTTTGCAGAACTCAATCCGGAGCCTCATCTCGCCGTGATGCATGGGCAGCTCAGTTCGGCCAATGATTTTGCCGATGATCTGTTCAATTGCGGATCACCGATCGGTCGTCGCGATGATCAATGCGCCTGGTCGCGACTGGAAATGACCGCGAGTGCGCGCGATGCAGGTTTCGAAAACCTGCACACGGAAAGCGAGTCGATGCGCTTTACCGGCGGATTCGAGCAACGCGTCGGTGATGACTGGTCCGTCGCCGCGGGCGTCAGCTATGCGCAAACCGACCCGATCCGCATTGACGGGCATCGGGCCAGGACCGAGAGCAGTGGTTTCGTGGTCGGGCTTGGCGCCGAGCGCAATCCCGCGACCGGTCCCTATTACGGCGCCTCCGTTTCCGGTGGCTGGTCATGGCATGAGACCGAACGCGCGGTGGAAGTCTTCACAACCGGTATCGGCACGTCTTCACCGGAAACCGGCCATGCCCGTCTCGATGGTCATGTGGGTGAAAGCTTCCGTCATGGCAGCCTGTTCGCCCGCCCGCAGGTCTCGGCCTCGCTGACCGCGCTCTACCATGATGGCCTGACGGAAGAGGGGCTTGACGGTCTGGGCATCGAGGTGCGGGCCGACAAGGAGCTCATCGGTGCGATCAATCCGCAGCTGACGGTTGGCCATATCTTCCGGGAAACGGAGGGCATGGTCGGGGTTGTGTCGCTGACCGGTGGCCTGCGCCTGAGCACACAGGACCGTCTCGAGTTGCCGATGCGTTTCCTCGGTTCCAACCCGCTGGCAGAGCCGGCGATGATCGGCACCTCGCTCGATCAGCTGGTTTACCAGATCGGTGCGGACATCGAGATCGCGGGCAATGAGCGGGTCGGCCTGTCGATCGGCTATGACGCCGAGTTCGGCGCCGAGACCGAGCATCAACGCGCCGGCATCGACTTCCGCGTCCGCTTCTAGACGGAGCGACCAAGCGCAAGCACAAGGCGGCCGGCCGGAGATAGTCCGGGCGGCCGTTTTGCCTTGGCCGGACCGCCCAATCGCATAATCTCCGGTATGCGATGCACATGATGGAACTCGCAGGCAGTGCGCCGATGCGATGCCCATACAGTCATGTCGACGACCCAGGCGCTGTTCAGGTCCAGTCCAGGCTGCCGATCATGATGTGAAGCTTGAAAGTTCGGCGCGGCATGTAGCCCGGCTTGGAAGCTGGCGAAAAATGTCGAGATCGTGTGGTGCGGAAGCGGTTCGGTTGGTCGTTGGTCCGAATGGGTTAGCCCGTGGTGCTTGCCCGCGGAAATCCTGATCATCGCGGCTTGATTGGCCGCCGGCAATTTGAATCCGGCTACCCGAGCGCATCGGCAATGCACAGGACCATGCCGGGCAATCGCTTGTCATGAAATCCACAGCGAATTTGCGATGCCGTCTCAGATGCCGTCTCAATTGTAGAAACGGCCGCTCGTCGTGACGGATAGGTGCCGTGATGCACTGAAAAGATCATGCAGCGCTGTCGATCACATGCGGCCCGGTATTCATTCAATGTTTCGGGGAAATGCGCGGGCGGAAGGAGCGAAATCAAGCACCTTCCGATTCGGTCCGACGCGAAGCGATCAGGCACGCACTCGCGAAATGGCGCCGTGGCGAATGTCGATTTAACTCAACAATATCAAAAACTTGAAAATGGTGCCGCTAGAGTGAATTGAACACTCGACCTCTCCCTTACCAAGGGAACGCTCTACCCCTGAGCTATAGCGGCGCCGGGTCGCCTTTCGGCGAGCGAGAGCCGGGCATATAACGCAAGCCTGTCGCCGCGCCAAGAGAGTCTTGACGTCATCTGCAGCGTTCGACATGACCTTTTGCATGAACAAGCCCGTTGATCCGCCCGTCACACCGTCGCGCGCAAAGCGCGTACAGCCAGAGCCGAACTCCCGGGAGGCCCGCCTGGCCGAGGCGCTGCGCGCCAATCTGCGCCGCCGCAAGGCGGCCGTACGCACACCCGTTGACGATGGCGTGGAAAATGACAGTGACGCTGCACAAACTGCCTCAGAAAAGTCCCCCGACCCGTCATAATGCCGCCCGGATCGCGCCCTGCTATGGCGCCCGTCCCAAGGACGCCCCATCTCGGGCGTCCCGCATCAGCGTATCCAAGGAGTTCACATGGACCGGATTGTCATCCAGGGCGGCGCCCGCCTTGAAGGTCGTATCGATATCAGCGGCGCCAAGAATTCCGCGCTCAAGCTGATGGCGGCCGCGCTGCTCACCGACGAGCCGGTCATCCTTACCCGCATGCCACGCCTGGCCGACAGCCGTTTCCTGGGGCATTTGCTGGCGAAACTCGGGGTCGAAGTGTCCGAGCGCGATGACGCCCAATTGTCGCTGCACGCGGCGACGATAACCGACACCTTCGCGCCCTATGATCTCGTCCGAAAAATGCGGGCGAGCTTCAATGTGCTCGGGCCGCTCCTGGCGCGCGAGGGGCATGCCCGTGTGTCGCTGCCAGGCGGCTGCGCGATCGGGGCGCGGCCGGTCGATCTCCACCTCAAGGCGCTCAAGGCGCTCGGCGCCGAGATCGAGATCGCGGAAGGCTATGTTTCCGCCAAGGCGCCCAAGGGCGGTCTGGTGGGGGCTGAGATCGATCTGCCCTTTGCCTCGGTCGGCGCCACCGAGCATGCCATGCTCGCAGCGGCGCTGGCGCGCGGCGAGACCGTGATCGAGAACGCGGCCCGTGAGCCGGAGATCGGTGATCTGGCCGATTGCCTGACCGCCATGGGCGCCACCATTGAGGGCGCAGGCTCGTCGACCATCCGCATCCAGGGGCAGCCGCGACTGACCGGCGTTACCCACAAGGTCGTCGCCGACCGGATCGAGACCGCGACCTATGCGCTCGCCGTGGCGGCCGCCGGCGGCGACGCGGTGCTGGACGGTGCCGTGCTGGCGCACAACAAGGCGCTCTGGTCGTCAATGCACGAGGCCGGCGTGACCGTCGAGGCGGTCGAGGGCGGTGTCCGCATTGCCCGCAATGGCAGCCGTCTGAACAGTGTCGATATCGAGACCCAGCCTTTCCCGGGCTTCCCCACCGATGCCCAGGCGCAATTCATGGCGCTGATGTCGATGGCGACCGGATCATCGGTGATCCGCGAGACGATTTTCGAAAACCGTTTCATGCACGCGCCCGAGCTGGCGCGCCTTGGCGCCGATATCACCGTGCACGGCAATGAGGCGGTGGTGCGCGGCGTTGAACGCCTGCGCGGGGCGCCGGTAATGGCGACCGATTTGCGCGCCTCTGTGAGCCTTGTCATCGCCGGTCTTGCGGCCGAGGGCGAAACCGTGGTCAACCGGGTCTACCATCTGGATCGTGGCTTCGAGCGACTGGAAGCCAAATTGTCCGGCTGTGGTGCCAAGATCGAACGCCTTCCCGGCAGTGCCTAGACGACAGGACAAGACGCCATGACGCCTCCCTTGCGATTGTCAGCCTTCGACGGGCAGGATCTGGACGCGATATCGGCGGCGCTCCAGGACGCGGTGGCGCTGTTGGGGGACTTCGAGCACTCGCAGCGACTGCGCAGCTTCACCATGGCGTTCAACCGCTTTTGCTGGGAGGCCGGGCGGCGCAATCGGCGGGTGCGCTGCGGGGTTCAGATCGGCCATGTGACGGCCGCCCGATCCCGCAATATCCGGCAAGGTGCCGAAGACGCGGTGGTCAATCTGCTCTCAATCCGCTTTGAACCGGGGCAAATGCCGTCCGGACAGGTCATCTGCACATTTTCCGGTGGCGGCGAGCTGCGGCTTGATGTCGAATGCCTGGATGTCGTCCTGGTCGATCTCAGTCGCTCCTGGCGCGCGACCGGTCGCCCCGATCACAGGCCGGCGGATGATGACGACGCGGACGGAGAAACGCACACACAATGACCCAGTCAGCAGACAGGATCGTCCGCATCGATCTCGATGGCGCCAGCATGGGGCCGGGTGATGTCAATGCCGACCATGAACGCCGGGTTGCCATTGCCGACCTGCTGGAGGGCAACCGGTTTCGCCCTGATGGCGATGTGGATGGCCCTTTTGCCCTGCGTCTCGCCATCGAGCATGACCGTCTGGTCTTCGATGTGCGCCAGGAAGACGACACGCCGGTTCGCGGCTTCATGTTCGCGCTGGGGCCGTTGCGGCGCATCGTCAAAGACTATTTCCTGATCTGTGAAAGCTATTACGAGGCGGTGCGCGACGCGCCGCTCGAGCGGATCGAGGCCATCGACATGGCCCGGCGCGGTGTCCACAATGAGGGCTCGACGCTGCTGCGCGAGCGCCTGGTCGGCAAGATCGATGTCGATTTCGACACCGCCCGGCGCCTGTTCACCCTGATTTGCGCCTTGCACCGGCGGGCCACGTCATGAGCCTGCCATCGGTGCTTTTCGTCTGCGGCCGCAACGCCATCCGCTCCCCGATGGGCGAGGCCTTGTGGCGCTTGCGTTTCGGCAGCGATGTCATTGCCCGCTCCTGCGGTGTCATTCCGGCAGCTTTCGTCGATCCTTTCATGGTCTCGGTCATGCTGGAAAAGAAGGTCGATCTGGAGGACTTCTCGCCGATCGCCCTCAATGGCGTCGGTGAGCCACCGGCCGATCTCATCGTCTCGCTGTCGACAGCTGCCGACCGCATGGCCAAGGAATATGCCGCGCGCACCGGGGCCGAGTTCCAAGCCTGGCCGATTCCCGATCCCAGCGAGACCGGCGGCAATCGCGACATGAAGGTCGCAGCCTATCGCGAAACCCGTGACGCCATTGCGGCCCGGATCGCGCAATGGCAGCCGACGTCAAAAAGCGCCTGAACACTCGACTTTTGCCTGCAAGGGGGAGTATACAGCGCGCTCCGGGGCGCCGGCCGCTCGGCGAGTCGGCCCATACACCCCAAATTCTATGCCCCCACAGGGTCAGAAACGAGGAGCCGCATGGCGAAAGAAGAGTTGTTGGAGTTTCCGGGCGAAGTCACGGAACTGCTTCCGAATGCGACCTTCCGGGTCAAACTCGAGAATGAACACGAAATCATTGCCCACACTGCGGGCAAGATGCGCAAGAACCGTATCCGCGTGCTCGCCGGCGACAAGGTCCTGGTCGAGATGACGCCCTATGATCTGACCAAGGGCCGGATCACCTATCGCTTCAAATAGCTCTTTTCAGGCGTGGTGACGCGATGACGCTTGCCGACCCGGCAAATCCCCGCCCGCGCCTGATCCTGGCCAGTGCCTCGCCCCGTCGCTTCGACCTGTTGAGCGGGGCGGGACTGACACCCGACGCGGTCGAACCCACCCATATCGACGAGCACGAAATCCCCGGCGAGCTGCCCGGGCCTCTGGCGCTGCGCCTGGCGCAGGAAAAGGCCATGGCCCATCCGGGCAGCGCTGATGGCTATATCCTCGCCGCCGACACGGTGGTTGGCGTCGGTCGTCGCATCCTGCCCAAGACAGAAGACGAAGCCGAAGCGCGTCGTTGTCTGGAGCTCCTGTCCGGCCGCAATCACCGGGTTTTCACCGGCATCGCTGCCCGCGCGCCGGATGGCCGCTTTGCCGCGCGGGTTGTCGAGACACGCGTCAAGTTCAAACGCCTGTCCAGGCCCGAGATCGACGCCTACATCGCCTCGGGTGAATGGCGCGGCAAGGCGGGCGGCTATGCCATCCAGGGCCGGGCCGGGTGTTTCGTGATCAATCTGATCGGCTCCTTCACCGGCGTTGTCGGCCTGCCGCTCTATGAGACCGCCAATCTGCTGAACGGGCTGGGCTATCCGGTCACCGCGCGGATGGGCGAGGGAGGTTCAGCATGAACCGGCAGATCCTGATCGAGGAAAATATCGGCGAAACACGGGCCGCCGTGGCCGAGAATGGCCGCATCGTCGAGCTGCACCTGGACCGTTGGTCCGAAGCCGGACAGCGGGCGGTGGAAGGCGAGATTTACCGCGGTCGCATCCGTCGCGTTGAGCCGGCGCTGAATGCCGCCTTTGTTGATCTCGGTGTCGGCGAGGAGGGGTTCCTGCCCTTCGGCAAGGCCGGCCGGCCCAAGGGGTTGCACGAAGGCGCGGCCATTGGCGTGCGCATTGCCCGCGAGGCCTATGCCGAGAAGGGCCCAAATCTCGGCCTCGTCGAGGTCGAGCCGGGTGAAGCGCCAGACTGCCTGGAGCCCGCCGACATCCTGGCCCAGCGTCTTGTGCGGACCTTCAGCGATGCCGAGCCGGTCTGGGCCGATGAGACCGATTACGATCTTGAGGAAGCCTTCGACGAGGCGCTGGAGCCACAGGTCGCCATTCCCGGCGGTGGTTCGCTCTATATCGAGGCGACGCGGGCCATGACGACGATTGATGTCGATGCCGATGGCCGCAAGGGGCAGGGCAATGCTGCGCAGCTGGCTGTCCAGCTCAACAATTCGGCAGCCAAGGAAGCCGCCCGCCAGGCCCGCATGCGCGGGATTGGCGGCATGATCGCGATTGATTTCGTACACATGCGCGGCCAGCCGGACCGCAAGGCCGTCGAGCAGACCCTGCGCGGCGCCTTCCGGCGTGACCGGGCCAAGGTCGATGTCGCCCCGCTCTCGCAATTCTGCATCGGTGAGATTGCCCGCCAGCGTCGCGGTCGCACCCTGGCCGAAATCATGCTGGAGACGGATGGTCGTCCGACCGTCGAAACGGCAGCCCTGGCGGCCCTGCGCCGGCTGGAAGGCGAGGCACGGTCCGACCGGGCGCGCAAGCTGCGCCTGACCGTTGGTGCCGAGGTGTATGCCTGGTTGGACGGCGATAGTATTGCCTGGCGCGCCGCGCTCGCTGATCGGATCGGCCCGCGCTTCGAGCTCGCTGAGAGCGCGGAGCTTGATCGCGAAACCTGCCGTGTGGCCCGCGCCTGAGTCTGTCTACGCCGACCGCCTCCCCCTGAAGGAGCCAAGATCATGAAATGTCCGATTTGCCGCCAGCCCGCCGCCCCTGATTTCAAGCCCTTCTGTTCAAAACGCTGTGCCGATGTCGATCTGGGCAAATGGGTCAGCGGATCCTATGCCATTCCCGGCGAGCCTGCAGACGTCGCCGAAGACAATCCGGCCAGCAAGGAAGATCAATAGGGACACGCGCGGGCGCGGCCCGATGCCGGTGACTGCCACCGGTTGTGATTTCGCTGAAAAGAGCCATGGACACGCCTTCATGGCCGACCTATAAACCGCGCTCTCGATTGGCTGCCGAGGCAGTTCTTCGACACGGTGCCCGGGTAGCTCAGGGGTAGAGCAGCGGATTGAAAATCCGCGTGTCGGTGGTTCAATTCCGCCCCCGGGCACCATTTATCTCCCGAACATGTATGTATTTCAGGATGCGCGCCGGACCGCGCGGCGTCGGCACACGGGGGATTTGCGCGTCACGCGGCGCGGGACAGCAGGCTCTGTAGCGTTGTTTCGATCAGCGGGGCCGGGGTTTTCATGTCCTTGCCGATGACCGCACCGGTGAAAATCTCGTAGCCGGCATCAATGCCGAACTGGAGTTGTTCGGCGGTGTCGACCTGGGTGAGCGCACCGCGTGCCCCGACGCGCCGGATGGAGATCGCTTGGTCGACAAGCTTCTTGACGACGCCATCGCTCAGGCCGGTGTGGGCCCATTTGCGTTCCAGCGACGAGCTGTAGATGGCGATCGAACAATTTTCGAACCGGTTGAGCCGGACCGTGCCGGGTTCGATCTTCGCCAGCAGGTTGGACCCGAAAATCCGCATCGATCGGAACAATTCTTCCATCTGGCCGATCGGCGCTCCGTCGGGAATATTGTCGACGCGGATGTAGAAATACTTCCGTTGGGCCTGGGGAATGTTCTGGAGAATGGAGAAGTACCGGATCCGGTCCTGCGTGCCGATCACGGTCTCGTAATTGACCGGAATGACGACCGCGCACTTCTTGCCGCGGGCCAGCTGTTTCAGAAAGCCGCGCTGAGCCGTCGTTGCAACCGCATGATCCATCGCCTGCAGAATATCGGGATCACGATTGCCGAGGAGCGTCTGACGCCCGTAAAGGTCAGTCCCGTTGTGATGGCGGTGTGGCAGGCAGAAATTGGCGGTGATGTACTTGAATTTGGCATCCCATGACGGCTTGAAAATGATCTCGTCCCATTCCGCTGTCGGTACCTTGAACGGCAGTGTCGACAGCTTGTCGAGATCGGCAGTGGCGTCGATGCTCGGCGGCAAGTCCCCGACGATTTGCGACAGGGCCGGATCGGGGAGGCTGGGTGATTTGTGCTTTGACAGATCACGTGAGGTGGACGCGCCTGACCGGCGATCAATGTCGCGCCAGTTTCCGGCGGCATCCGTCTTCGGCACAACCTTGATGGCACTCCTGCTCGCCTGGCCGATTTCTGCCGCTTGCGATACATCGCTGCGTTTGACCAGTTCGGCGAATTCCGCGACCGACAACTCTTTGGTTTGCGAGCTGATTTCGAGATTTTTGAGAATCCGGTCGCCCAAGAAGTAGTGGTTCAGTCCATCGGATAGTTCGGCGGTTTTCCGCACGGCATCGGCGCCGGAGAGCGTCGAGAATACCAGTATGAAGCCGCCCCGACAGCGGACCAGAACGTCATCCTTGGCGAGGCGCTTTTCAATGTACTGGGCGGAAACGCTGTAGATCTTCTTGCGCACTTCGATCCATTGCTCACCGACCTCGTTCTTGATCATGTCCAGGTTGATCCACTGGAAATGACCAATATCGATTCCGTCGCGTCCGGTCAGGGCCGTTTTGATCCGGTCGAGAACATCAGATGTCACAATATCAATCCATCAAAGGTGCAATCCGGAGAGGCTAGATGGATACGTGTTAATGTGTCGTTCGATAGCTGATGGCAACCGTTCGCAGTGCTGCAATATTTTGTAACTTGCTGATAATGATAAGAAAATAGGCCTCATATGTTATTCGCATCCCGGTTTCTCGAGCGATAACACTCATTGCGTCCGGCATACGCCCCCGGCCGGATAAACAAAGTTGGGCCGGGGGCGGGTTTCCCCGCCGGAAGGCGAGGCGATTGCGGAGGTGAGTCCGGCGTTACACCAGTTCTTTCAGCGTCTCCGCGCTGAAATCCTCCAGCTCGCCAAAGCGACCATCGCGGACCTTGGCGGCCCATTCCGGATCCGAGATAAGGGCGCGGCCGACGGCGACGAGGTCGAATTCGTTGCGTTCCATCCGCTCGATCAGCCCGTCGAGTGAGGCAGCAGGCGAGTTCTCGCCCATGAAGGCGCCGATGAAGTCGGAGTTGAGGCCGACCGAGCCGACCGTGATGGCCGGCTTGCCGGTCAGTTTGCGGGTCCAGCCGGCGAGATTGAGGTCGGAGCCCTCGAATTCCGGGATCCAGAAGCGCCGCGTCGAGGCATGGAAAATATCGACACCGGCATCGGAGAGCGGGCCGAGGAATTCGCCCAGCAATTCGGGCGTGTCGGCGAGGCGGGCATTATAGTCCTGCTGTTTCCATTGCGAGTAGCGCAGGATGAGCGGCAGGTCGGCCGGGATTTCGGCGCGGATGGCCTTGACGATTTCCTGCACAATCGTGGTGCGCTCGACCAGCCCGCCGCCAAAGCGGTCATCGCGTTGGTTCATGCCCTCCCAGAAGAACTGGTCGAGCAGATAGCCATGGGCGCCGTGCATCTCGATGGCGTCAAAGCCGATCTCGGCAGCGGCCTTGGCTGCCTTGGCGAAGGCGGCGATCGTGTCGGCAATATCCTCGGCACTCATCGGCTCGCCGACCTGTTTGCCGCCCGGGACAATGCCCGACGGGCTGTCGGATTTGGCGTCCGGGTGCGGGCCGGTGCCCGGCTTGCGGGCCAAGCCGACATGCCAGAGCTGCGGCGCGATCTTGCCACCGGCGCCGTGGACGGCGTCAACAACGCGCTTCCAGCCGTCCAGCGAGGCGGAATCATGAAAGTTCGGTATGGCGGGGTCGAAGCTGGCGCCGGGCCGGTCGACAGTGGTGCCCTCGGTGATGATCAGGCCGACGGCATTCTCGGCCCGGCGGCGATAATAGTCGACGACGGGCTGCCCCGGCACGCCGCCCGGGCTTTTCGAGCGCGTCATCGGGGCCATCACGATGCGGTTGGGCAGTGTCAGCGAGCCCAGGGAGAAGGGCTTGAAGAGGGCGGAAGTCGAGGTCATGCGGGCATCCTTGCGAAATCAGTTGCGCCAAGACGTAGTGAAGTCTGCGACAAAATCGACCCTTCGGTATGTATTCGGGTCATGCATTTTGCGGCGGTGCAGCAAGCGGGCGCGCAATTTCCGGCGCGCGGCCTTGTCGAAATCGACGTGCAGGCAGGGATAGGCGGGCTTGCGGCACGCTTGTAGAAGAGGCGGATGGTCGCCACTGCTTCGTCCCATCATTTGCCCTTCAATGCCCGCTTCGTGCGCTCGGTCTGCGCGCGGCAGGGTTGGCGTCATGTCGATCTGGATGGCGGTGCGGGCTATCTGTTTGCGGTCGAGGCCGATGGCGCGCGTGTCTTGTGCGGATCCGGTGCGGTCTGCGCCTATCCGACCAATTCGGCGACCGCCTACACGATCGCACGCGACAAGGCCTTCACGGCCTCGGTCTTGGCGGCGGCCGGTTTGGCGCATGTTCCGACCGAGCTCTGGTTCGTCGAGACGGCCCGCCGGCATTTGCGCCCACCCGGTCGCGAGCGCGCCGACCTTGAGGCCGGGGCCGCTGCCCGGACCTATCCCCTGTTTGCCAAACCCAATCGCGGCGCTCATGGCGATTTTGCTGAACGCATCCCGGATGCGGCCGGCTTGCGGGATTATCTCGCCCGGATCGCTCCGGTGCACGATCAGATCGTGATCCAACCGCTTGTCGAGGCCGCGGAATATCGGGTGTTTGTGGTCGGCGGGCAGGCTCGCTTTCAATACGGCAAGAGCGAAGGCGGTCTGACCGGCGATGGCGTGTCGAATTGGGCGGACCTGTTTGCGGCGCTCAATGCGCAGCTGCAAGCCGATGCGCTGAGCCCGGTGATTGATGGTCTTTTCGAGACCGGGTTGGCCGCGATCGGCGCGGCGCCATCGGACATCGCCGGCACGGGGCAGCGCCTGCCGCTTGCCGGGCGCCGTAATCTGGCGACCGGCGGATATCCGGTCGGCTTTTGCACCAAGGTCGATCCGGCACTGGGCGCGCTTGCAATTGCCGCCACCGCGGCGCTGGGCCTTGATGTGGCCGGTGTCGACATTTTTGCGCCGGCTGCGGGTGATCCGCTGGTCCTGGAGGTCAATGCCAATCCGAGTTTTTCCTCGCTGGAATCCTTGGGTGAGACAGCGCTGGCCGAGGCGATCTGGACCGACGTCCTGGGCCGTGCCCTGGCAGCGGCGCGATGAGGGTGAGCACGCTCAACCTGCCGCGCTTTGGCGCCGGGATCGGCCTGGCGCGGACGGCGTTGATCGCGCAGCGTCTCGGGCTGGATCTGGCCGCGCTGGGCCGGCGATCGGTTGTCATTGCCGGCAGCAATGGCAAGGGCAGTGTCGCGCGCATGCTGGCCAGCCTGTTTGCCGGGGCGGGCGAGCGGACGGGTCTGTTCACCTCGCCGCATCTGCATGCGTTCAATGAGCGCTTTGAGATCGCCGGGACGCCGATTGATGACGCTGTGCTCGAGAGGCTGGAAGCCCGCGTCGCGAGCGCCATCGCGGATCATCTCGTGGCATGTCCCGGAGATCAGCCGGCCGCGTTTGAAGCCGGTTTCCTGACGGCGCTGTTGTGGTTTGAGGAGGCGGGTGCCGACCGTCTTGTCATCGAGGCAGGCATTGGCGGGCGTTATGATCCGACCCGGCTCCTGCGGGCGCCACATGTCGCACTGGTCAGTCTAGATGCCGAACACATGCCGCTGCTCGGCACGACGCTGCGCGAGGTTGCACTGGACAAGCTGGATGTGGCGCCGCCCGGCGCACGGGTTGTACTTGGGCGCAGCCTGGCCGGCGAACGCGCTGCCATCGAGACGGTCGCCGGTCTGAAGGATGTCGTCGTCACTTGGGTCGCCGATGTGTGGCTGGCGCCACGCTCGTCGGACAGCTTGTCCGGCCATGCGGTCAGGCTGACCCATGGCGAGCGTGGCAGGCTGGACATGACAATGGCGATGCATGGTCGTTTCCAAGCGGACAATCTGGAAGTGGCGCTCGACGTGTTTGCGGGCGCTCGCCCCGACCTGTTCGCGGCCGGGTGGCCGTCCTTGATCGCTTCGGCGCTGGCGGGTTGCCGCAATCCGGCCCGGATGGAGTGTTTCGACCGCGGTCCCGGCCTGATCCTCGATGCCGGCCATACGCCGGCGGGGATTGGCGCGGCTGTCGAGAGTGTCCAGACCTTGCTGGACGGGCGGCCGGCGACCCTGTTGCTGGGCATGTCGGCCGACAAGCCGGTCGCGGCCATGCTCGACGTGGTCGCGCCAGCCTTTGACACTGTGATCGTGTCGGCCGCTGCCGGCGGCGTGCCGACGGCAGAGCTGGCAGCCGCTTACTTGCAGCGGCAGCCGGCGGCGCGGGTAAGGCAGGCGGCGGATGCCGACGCCGCGTTGGCGCTGGCCTGCGAGGATGGCGACGACCGGATATTGGTGGCGCTGGGCGGGCTGTTCTGGGCTGCTGCCGTGCGCGAGGCTTGGCTGGCGACAACAGCGACCACTTGCGCCGAGTAGAAAACGGTGTTCACTTTTCTCCGTCCGCTGAAGATGCGGTATGGGAGAAAACATGTCCGCGACTGATTTTGATGTGTTGATCGTCGGGGCCGGCCTGTCCGGTATCGGCGCTGCCTATCACCTGCAAACACGCAGCCCCGGCCGCAGTTATGCGATCCTGGAATCGCGTGACGCGATCGGCGGCACCTGGGACTTGTTTCGCTATCCCGGTATCCGTTCGGACAGCGACATGTACACATTCGGCTATGCCTTCCGGCCGTGGACCGGCGGCAAGGCCTTCGCCGACGGCCCCTCGATCCGGCAATATGTCCGCGATACCGCCAGCGAGAACGGGATCGACTGCCATATCCGCTTTGGCCACAAGGTGTTAGCCGCCAATTGGGACAGCGCCAGCGCGCGCTGGCAGGTCCGCTCAACCGACGGGCAGGGCGGTGAGACGGTCCTGACGGCCCGCTTCGTCATGCTGTGCTCGGGTTATTATCGCTACGACCAGGGCTATCTGCCGGAATTCGCTGGCTATGATGATTTCAAGGGCGCCATTGTCCATCCGCAGCATTGGGACAATGCGCTGGACTATGCCGGCAAGAAGGTCGTGATCATCGGCTCCGGCGCGACGGCCGTCACGCTGGTTCCGGCGATGGCTGACAGTGCCGCCCATGTCACCATGTTGCAGCGCTCACCGACCTATATCGCGGCGCGTCCCTCGCGCGATGTGATTGCCGAGACGCTGCGCAAGGCCCTGCCGGCCAAGCTCGCCTATCTGCTGTCGCGCATCAAGAATATCGGCTTGGCGATCTATGTGTATCAGCTCTCCAAGCGCTGGCCGGACTTTGTGAAGAAGGCGGTGATCAAGGCGGTCCGGGACGAGTTGGGCGAGGGCTTTGACGTCGAGACACATTTCACGCCGCGCTATAATCCCTGGGACCAGCGCTTCTGCCTGGCGCCCGATGGCGACTTTTTCCAGGCGCTGAAATCCGGCAAGGCGGACATCGTCACCGACCATGTCGAGCGTTTCACCGAAACCGGTATCCAGCTGAAATCCGGCGAACATATCGAAGCCGACATCATTGTCCCGGCGACGGGTCTGGAGATGCAATTGGCTGGCGCGGCGCAGATTTCGCGCGATGGCGTCGTGGTCGATCCGGCCGATCTTTATACCTATCGCGGCATGATGCTGGGCGATGTACCCAATCTGGCGCTGGCCTTCGGATATACCAATGCATCCTGGACCTTGAAGGTCGATCTGACCTGCGAGCGGGTCTGCCGCATGCTCAACCACATGAAAAAGACCGGCACCGATATCGCCGTGCCGAACGTGCCCGCCGACATCACCCCGGAACCCTTGCTCGATTTCTCCTCGGGCTATGTCCAGCGGGCGATCGCCCACTTGCCCAAACAGGGCGATCGGGCGCCGTGGAAGACCTATCAGAACTATCTGCAGGACATGCTGACCATCCGCTTCGGCAAGCTGGAGGACGGTTACATGACCTTCTCGAAGGCCCCGGAACCGGTGCGGCAGCTGAGCGCCCGGGAGGCAGCAGAATGAGCGGGCGTTTCGACTATGCCGGCCGCACCGCGCTGATCACCGGCGCGGCGAGCGGTATCGGCGCGGCGCTGGCCGCTGGTCTGGCGGCGCGCGGGGCGCATCTGATCCTGGTCGACATCAATGCCGAGGGCCTTGAGGCGGTGGCGGTCCCGCTGCGTGAGGACGGCTGCAATGTCTCGACTTTTGTCGTCGACATGGCCGATGCGGCGGCCATCGCCAAACTGGCATCGGATGTCGCGACCGCGGGCGATCCGGTGCATCTGCTGATCAACAATGCCGGCATCGCGTTGGGCGGGATGTTCGAAGAGGTCGAGATGGCCGATTTCGAACGCGTTTTGGACATCAATCTTTATGGCGTCATCCGCATGACCCGGGCTTTCCTGCCGGCGCTCCGGGCCGTCGAGGACGCGCATATCGTCAATATTTCCAGTATTTTCGGCATTATCGCGCCGGCGGGTCAGGCGGCTTATTCGACGGCCAAGTTCGGCGTGCGCGGATTTTCCAACGTGCTGCGCCACGAACTGGCAGGCTCGTCCATCGGTGTGACCACGGTCCATCCGGGCGGGATCGCGACCAATATCGCCGCCAGCGCCAAACCACCGCCCGGTGCGTCCGAGGCCGAGATCGCGGCCGCCAAGCGGCAAACCCAGCGCCTTTTGGTGATGCCGCCGGCTGAAGCGGCCCGCATCATCCTTAAGGGCGTTGCGCGCAAGAAACCGCGAATCTTCGTGGGCCGTGACGCCCACACCATGATGTGGTTCGAGCGGATTTTCCCGACCCGCTACTGGTCACTCATGCAAAAAATGGTCGGCGCCAAGCGCGCCTCCTAGGGGATTTTCATGCTCACGGTTCTTTCCAGCGTCATTGTCGGCATCATCCTGGTCATCTTGCTGGTGATCTTCATCGCCTGGCGTTTCAGTCATATGGTGGCGGGCAAGGCGGCGGCCGCCCTGCCGCCACGAGGACGCTTCACCGATGTTGCCGGTGGGCGCCTGCACTGGGTCGAGAAGGGCGACGGGCAACCCGTCGTGATGATCCACGGGCTTGGCGGCAACCACCATAATTTCACCTATGCCATGACCGATCGCCTCGCCGCCGCCGGCTATCGTGCCATTGCCATCGACCGGCCCGGCTGTGGCTGGTCCGAGCGCGACAGTGACGAGCAGGCGCGGGTGCCTGAACAGGCCCGCATGATCGCCGAGATGCTGGAGAAGGAGGGCATAGACAAGCCGCTCCTGGTCGGTCATTCGCTCGGCGGGGCAGTGTCACTGGCCCTGGCTGTCAATCATCCCGACCGCGTTGGCGGGCTGGCCCTCGTCTCGGCCCTGGTCACCCCGCCGGATGCACCGTCGGAAGCCTTTGCCGGCATCAATGTCGCCAATCCGCGTGTGCGCCGTTTCATCGCCGAGACGCTCGCCGTCCCGATGTCGATCCGCAATGGCGCCAAGACGTTGGCGATCATTTTCGGACCGGATGCCGCGCCGGAGGATTTCCGCGTTCGCGGTGGCGGCCTGCTCTCGCTGCGTCCGGATGCCTTCTACGCCGCTGCGACCGATCTGACCGCGGTGGAACGCGACATGGCCGGCATCACCGCCCGGATCGGCGAGATCACTGTTCCGGTCGGCCTGTTCTACGGCATGGATGACCGCATCCTCTCAGCCCCCGAACAAATCGCCGCCCTGACGGCTGCCCTGCCTGATGCTGATGTCGAGACGATGGAAGCGCGCGGCCACATGCCGCCGATCATCGAGCCGGAGCGGCTGCAGGCGTTTGTGGAGCGTATGGCGGGGAAGCTGGGTTAGGGGGGCTTCCTAAGGTTGTTCACCCGGGCTGAAGCCTTGAGACTGGTTGTTGCGAAAGAATCAGCCATCGAGGAGAGCCCGCCCAGATGCCCGCGCAAACGGTGCTTTGCAATATCGCTTCATTTAGCGGTGTTTGGTTCGACCGCACCCGCATGTTGCTCGAAGTGCTTTGTTCGGCAGTACGCGCTATGCGTGGAATTCTATCCACACTTATCTACGATGCCGTTCCCACCATATCTTGCATGCTCAATCTCATTGTGCACGAAATATAGATATGAAGAGCGATTCTCTAGTGGGAAGAGCGGCATTGGGGGATTTAACTTTGAGCGATGGCCGAACTTTCTGAGACATTCGGAAACGTTTACGATTACAAAACGTTACAGGCTTTGACGCCCTATATCGGCTATCCAACTGCACGTATGTTGTTCTTGATGGGTTATAAAGACCTGTTCGCAATCGCCGAAGCACGGCCCACTAATATCCGATATCTGCCACATGTCGGGCCGGAGCGATTTTCAAAAATTGTTGAGTGTCTCAACTCGGTTGGTTTGGATTTTGACTATTCAGATGCCGGACCGAAATCTCTTATGGACAATTTCGGGATAAATTCACCCTAACTCGGGATTTCCGCGGTGATAAGGTTGCCATCGACCTTTGACAGCGCCTCGACCTTTCCAAACTCATACTCGGTTGCAGGAAACATTAGATCGAAAGGCGGCATAGTATACTCAGTGGCCTCGGCAAACTCTGCCAAGATCTCGTATAGGGCCATCGCGAAGGCCTTTGTGACGGCATATGCCCGATTAACCTTGCCGGTATCTTCCTCATAGCCCGCCAGGAGCTTGGCCGAGAAAATATTCTCTGCGACGTTGGACCCGTAGTCTGACCGGAGGCGAGATACAATCGTGTGATCTGAAACTGCGTCGCCAAGCGCGCGGCGAATTTCTGAGATGTATCTTGGTTCAACCATCCACACAGACGGGACGATTGCGTTCTCGCACAAGCCTCTGCGCGTGCTTTCGCCGTCGCCTGTAATATCCGTGACAGCGGA
This sequence comes from Maricaulis maris, assembly GCF_003634045.1. Classification (GTDB taxonomy): domain Bacteria; phylum Pseudomonadota; class Alphaproteobacteria; order Caulobacterales; family Maricaulaceae; genus Maricaulis; species Maricaulis maris. The sequence continues at coordinate 204,135 of NZ_RBIM01000006.1, read as the reverse complement.
TTCACAAAAGTGGGTCGCAGCTCGAATTGTGTTGTGGAGCCTCAATATTTTGAACGCGCTGAGAGGATAACGTCGATGTAGCGCATCAACGTCGCTGCGGCCGATTGTGTTGGGCCCAGAATAAAAGTCAGCGGCCGCCCCATTCAATTGGTTGGATAGTCCGACGGCGAACTTTTCCAATGCCGTCGTTAGTGGCGACACGGCGTTTTGAAGGTGAGAAAAACTACCGGTGACGAAAAAGAGATCGCAATTTCGGAATTCTAGAACCTGATCATCAGAGAAATCGCCGACGCACAATGACTTAAACTGCGCCGTATTGTCGATTACGTACCGGCGCTTCGCGGGGCGAAGCTTACGTTCTTTGTCCCGAATCTCGTCAGTCGTGAGCCCAGTGGCACTGAGCTCATTCGTGTCGAATTCGTCCTTGGTCAGAACGAAGGGTATGTCGGTTGCTGGATACATCACCATCCACTGAAACTAGACACAACTTAAACTAACCACAATGAAAACGTGTGCAAGTGCCGCAATCGGGCTAAATCACGTTTGACTTTAGAAAAGTCGTTGAGCAGCAGATGATTAAACCCGATATGCGGCACTTCAATTGGCCTGCATTGTTACAAAACCGTCACCAATCGAACGAAAGCTTCGAATAATGCGATGAAATCCCCAGGGGATGCGCTCATCGTCCCTCACTCCCCTCAAGCCTGAGTCAACGACATGGCGCCCGCCAGCAATTCGCCACCTACTCCGCACCGATGCAATCGGGAAGGAGGTGAACTAAGCATGGAAATTGTTAGCGTGATTTCGTCGGAAATGCTCAATGTAGCGATCGGTGTGGCGGGACTAGTGCTAGGCTGCATAAGCTTGCTGCTGCAGCTCATCGATAAATCCGGGCGCCGCTAGGTTGGAAAGCGGCGAGTAACGCGTGAAAATGGCAACGATCTGAAGGCGCGAGATGCGCCTTTTTCTTTGCGGCCCCTTTTTTGAAAAAAAATACATCAATCTAAGAAATAAATGGTGACAGGCACCCATTCCCGGCGCGAGGCACAGACCGGCCCATACATCCCATGTCAGCCAGCGGGCCGTATCCGGTTCTTGAGGTCAAGGGCGGCGTAGCCGCCGCTTCGCGGGCATGCCCCTTGAGCTCAAGAACCGGATACGGCGTTCTCTCGGCGAGGGATTTATGGCGGGGTGAGCGCCGCGCGCCGCGTGTAAAACAACGTGTTCCCTCTCCCCAGGGCGAGGGTGGCCGGAGGCCGGGTGAGGGGGGAACCTCGGTGCCGGCCTCGCTGATCCCCCTCATCCGTCGCTTCGCGACACCGTCTCCCCCGGGAGAAGGACGCGCCCCGCCTCACTCCACCACGGCCAGCAAGTCCTTGGCATCAACCTGCGTACCTGCGCTGACCGGCAAGCGTTTGACCGTGCCGGCCTGGGGTGCGGTGATCGAGGTTTCCATTTTCATGGCTTCCAGGGTCATCAGCAGGGTGCCCGCCTTGACGGTGTCGCCTTCCTTGGCGGCGAGGGTGGCGATCAGTCCGGGCATGGGGGCAGGGATGTGGGCCGGATTGGCCATGTCGGCCTTTTCATTGGCGATGACGGTGGAGGCGACGGACTTGTCGTCGACGCGGACCACGCGCGGCTGACCATTGAGTTCGAAGAAGACTTCCCGCTCGCCATGATCATTGGGCTCGCCGATTGCCATGAAGCGGATATTGAGTGACTTGCCGCGGTCGATCTCGACGGAAATCTCCTCGCCCGGCTCCATGCCATAAAAGAAGACCGGCGTGGGCAGGCGGTCGACGCGGCCGAATTCGCTGCGATGGGCCTCATAATCGGCGAAGACCTTGGGGTACATTATGGCCGAACACAGGTCGTTATCGTTGATCTCGCGCCCGCCATGGCCCTTGATCGTCGCACGCACGGCGTCGAAATCGACCGGGTCGAGATGTTGGCCGGGACGGTCGGTGCGCGGCTTTTCGCCTTTCAGCGCCTTGGCCTGAAGCGCCGGCGGCCAGTCGCCCGGTGGTTGGCCGAGATCACCGCGCAACAAGCCGATCACGCTTTCCGGGAAATTGATCTCGGTATCCGGGTCCAGCACGTCTTCCGGCGTCAGGCCGGACGAGACCATGTAGAGCGCCATGTCGCCGACCACCTTGGAGGAGGGCGTCACCTTGACGATATCGCCGAACATCATGTTCACCGCGGCATACATCTTGGCGACTTCATGCCAACGCTCGGCCAGCCCCATCGAGCGGGCCTGTTCCTTGAGATTGGTGAATTGCCCGCCCGGCATTTCGTGCAGATAGACCTCCGACGCGCCGGCCCGCAGGTCGGGCTCGAAAGCGGCGTATTGCGTGCGCACGTCCTCCCAGTAGTCCGAGAAGCGGCGGATCACCGCCGGGTCGATCCCGGTGGCGCGATCGGTATCGCCCAGCGCGGTGACGATGGAGCCGAGATTGGGCTGGGAGGTCAGGCCGGAGAAACTGTCCATCGCCGCATCGACGGCATCGGCGCCCGCCTCGCAGGCCGCCAGAACCGTTGCTGCGGCGATGCCCGACGTATCATGCGTGTGGTAGTGGATCGGCAGTCCGGTCTCGTCCTTGAGCGCTTTCACCAGGGTGCGGATCTGGGCCGGGCGGCACAGGCCGGCCATGTCCTTGATGCCGATGATATGCGCGCCGGCGGATTTCAGCTCGCGGGCGAGGCCGAGATAATAATCGAGCTGGTATTTCGGCCGCTCGGCATGCCCGAGATCGCCGGTATAGCAGATCGCCGCTTCGCACAGCCGGTCGGTCTTGAGCACCGACTCCATGGCGACTTTCATGTTGTCGGCCCAGTTGAGACTGTCGAACACCCGGAAGACGTCGATCCCGGTTTCGGCCGCCTGTTTCACAAACAGGTCGACGGCATTGTCGGGATAATTGGTGTAGCCGACAGCGTTGGAGGCGCGCAGCAGCATCTGCAGCATGACGTTCGGCATGCGCTGGCGCAGGTCGGCGAGACGGTCCCAGCTGTCTTCTTTCAGGAAGCGCAGGGCGACGTCAAAGGTGGCACCGCCCCAGCATTCGACCGAGAAAAGCTGGGAGAGATGTTCCGCATAGGCTTCCGACACGGTGACCATGTCGTGCGAGCGCATGCGGGTGGCCAGCAAGGATTGGTGACCATCGCGCATGGTGGTGTCGGTGATCAGTACGCGTTTTTGGGCCAACATCCAGTCGCGAAAGCCCTCCGGTCCCAGCTGGTCGAGCAATTGCTTGGTGCCGTCTGGCGCCTTGCCGGTGCTGGGCGGCGGCACCGGCGTGACGGCATGGGCCGGCGGCAGCGGGCGGCCGGCTACCTCCGGATTGCCATTGACCGAGACGTCGGCGATGAAGCCGAGCAAACGTGTGGCGCGGTCGCGGCGCTTGGGGAAGTCGAACAGGGCCGGCGTGGTGTCGATGAAGCGGGTGGTGATGTCACCGGAGACAAAGTCCGGGTGATTGATGACGTTTTCCAGGAAGGCGATATTGGTCGAGACGCCGCGGATGCGAAACTCGCGCAGCGCCCGGTCCATCCGGCGCACGGCTTCTTCCGGCGTTGCTGCCCAGGCCGTGACCTTCTCCAGCAGGCTGTCGAAATAGCGCGTGATCACGGCGCCGGAATAGGCCGTGCCGCCATCGAGACGGATGCCGAAACCGGTGGCGCCGCGATAGGCGGTGATGCGGCCATAATCCGGGGTGAAATTATTCTGCGGGTCTTCCGTGGTGACCCGGCATTGCAGGGCGTGGCCGTGCAGGGTGATTTTCGACTGTTCGGGGACACCGGTCTCGGACTCGATACCGATATGGCCGCCACGGGCGATCTGGATCTGGGCACGGACAATGTCGATCCCGGTCACTTCCTCGGTCACGGTATGTTCGACCTGGACGCGCGGATTGACCTCGATGAAGTAGAATTTCCCGGTCTCGGCATCGAGCAGGAATTCCACCGTCCCGGCGCCGCAATATCCCGCATGGCGCACCAGCCGCAGGGCCGCTTCGCAGATCGCGGTGCGGGTGTCCTCGGCCATGTCCGGTGCCGGGGCGCGTTCGACGACTTTCTGGTTGCGGCGCTGGACGGTGCAGTCGCGCTCGTAGAGATGGACCAGATTGCCATGGCTGTCGCCGAGGATTTGGACCTCGATATGGCGCGCCTTGCGGATCAGTTTTTCCAGATAGACCTCGCCATTGCCGAAGGCGGCTTCGGCCTCGCGGCGACCGGCTTCGGCCTGGGCGTGCAGCTCGCTGGCCTCCTCGATCACCCGCATGCCGCGGCCGCCACCGCCCCAGCTCGCCTTGAGCATGAGCGGATATCCGACGGCTTCGGCCATCGCGGCCCAGTCATCGGAAGCGTCGGGCAGGGGGCCTGTCGCAGGGACCACCGGTACGTCCGCCTCGACGGCCATGTTTCGGGCGGCTACCTTGTTGCCGAGGGATTTCATCACATCCGGTGAGGGACCGATGAAGGTCAGGCCGGCGGCGGCGCAGGCCTCGGCGAAGTCCGGGTTTTCCGACAGGAATCCATAGCCGGGATGGATCAGCGTCGCGCCGCACTTCTTGGCAATCGCGATGATGCCGTCAATGTCGAGATAGGCTTTCACCGGCCCGAGACCGGCGCCCACGCGATAGCTCTCATCCGCCTTGAAACGGTGCAAAGCGAGTTTATCTTCCTCGGCATAGATCGCGACCGTGCGCAGGCCGAGCTCGGTGGCGGCGCGCATGATGCGGATGGCGATTTCACTGCGATTGGCGACGAGGAGTTTTTCGGTAGGCAAGTGAAGTCTCCTGGGGCAGCAGGGTGGCACGCGCCGGTCAGCGCGTTGGTAACGTTACCATAACGCTCGCTTCACGCCGGATGAAAGCGAAATATTGCACTGCGGCAGATGAGGGTGACGCGTTTTCATGGCTGCGGCAAGGGACGTCGGATCGGGGCGCCGCTACCGGGATTTGCCCCTCACCCTGACCCTCTCGCTGTATGGGCCGGGGAGGGGGCAAGTGGCAGGAGCGGGAAGGCGAGGTCTCTTTCTGTGAGCCTGCTTCGATCAGACCCGCGCCCGCGCACACGCCGCCTTAAATCCCTTGCCGGCAGTTCGCCGTATCCGGTTCTTGAACTCAAGGGGCATGCCCGCGGAGCGGCGGCTTTGCCGCCCTTGACCTCAAGAACCGGATACGGCCCGCTGGCTGACAAGTGATCTATGGGCGGGTCCGCGCCGGGCGCCATACCAAAGCGACTTTCTGTCGATTTCGACAGTGTAGTGGCTCCAAATTACTGTTCCCAAGGCGATTTTTTCATGTGATCTGGTCCTGCCCCCAAGTGTCTGCGGATGCCCGTAATATGTAAGTATTTTAGATTAATACGGTCGGTGTAGGCGCTTAATGCCAATTATCGCTTGTCTTGTGAGCGCTAATATGTAATGAACTCATTACATGAGGTGTTGAGATGATGTCTCCGGACACGATGGATGCGGTTTTTCAGGCGCTCGCGAGCACAACGCGGCGGGCGATGCTCGATATTGTCCGCAATGAGCCGGGCTGCTCGGTCGGGGCGGTGGCCGGCCGTTTCGATGTCAGCCGGATCGCGGTGATGCGCCATCTGTCCGTGCTGGAAGAGGCCGGTCTCATCATCTCGGACAAGCGCGGTCGGACGCGGCATCTCTACATGAATGCCGTGCCGATCCAGATGATCCATGACCGGTGGACGAGCGAGTATTCCGCGCTCTGGTCGGGCCGCATGCTGGACATCAAATATCTCGCTGAACAGCGCCGGGCCCAAGAGGGGGATGGTGCGGAAACTGACGATATTGCTCACAAGAAGGGGGAGCCAGGATGAGTGAAGCACACGCCAAAACCCTGTCCGGGGAAATCCGGACCTCGATGTACCGGGTTGTGATCCGGGCGACGATCGACCAGGTCTGGTCCGAACTGATCCGGACTGACCGGCCTTTGCCGTTCTTTTTCAACGGCCAGTATGACACGCCGGGCCTCAAGGATGGCGCCGCCTTTGCCATGCGCACGCCCGACGGCAAGCACACGCTGGTCATGGGCAAGGTGATCGAGTTCGAGCCGCCTTATCGCTATGCGCACACTTTCCGCTTCACCACGGCGGAGGATCCGGTCTCGATCGTGCGCTATCTCCTCAAGGAAGTTGAGGGCGGAGTCGAGTTCACGCTGATCAATGAACATGCCGGCAGCGACGCCGTCTCGAAGTCCGAAAAGCAGATGGCCCAGGGCGCCAAGTTTATCTGCGAAAATCTCAAGGCGCTGGTTGAAACCGGCAAGGCCACGACCGGCGGACGCATGATGTTGTTCATGTTCTCGCTGATGGCGCCGATGACACCGAAATCCGCGTTGAGCAGCAACTGGCCGCTTGAGCGCGCGCCGGACCTTGCGGCGATCAAGACTGTTGAGGAGGCCTGAGCATGGCAAGTTCACCGGAAGACATGGCGCGGTCGATGATCGCCAACATGCCGGAAAAGACCGGCAAAACGCTCGATGAATGGGTTGCGATCGTCAAGGCCAGCGGTCTGGAGAAGCACGGCGAGATGGTCAAGCTGCTCAAGAGCGAGCACGGCATGACCCATGGCTTTGCCAATCTCGTGGCGCATGAGGTCAGGGGTGGGGTGGTGTCGGCGCCGGCTCCGGCTGATGATCTCGTCGCCGCGCAATATGCCGGCCCCAAGGCCGGGCTGAAGCCGATCCATGACAGGCTGGTCGAGGCTGTGTCGGGATTTGGCAAGGATGTCGAGCTGGCCCCGAAAAAGGCCTATGTCTCGCTGCGCCGGGCCAAGCAGTTTGGCCTGATCCAACCGTCGACCAAGGCGCGGGTTGATCTCGGCCTCAATCTCAAAGGGGTGGAGCCGTCTGGCCGGCTGGAAGCGTCCGGCTCCTTCAATGCCATGTGCACGCACCGGGTCCGGCTTGATGGCGTTGATGCGGTCGATGCCGAGATTCTGGGCTGGCTGAAGCAGGCGTATGATGCGGCTGGTTAGCCCGGCGCGGTTTATTGCTGGACAGAGCTGCCGGGCTTCGGCAGGGTGGGGGTGAAATCTTGTTGGAAGGTGGCGTTATGCGTCAATTGACGGGTAAAATCGTGCAAACAGGCCGGGGCGGGGCATTCGCCGCGCTTGGCGTGTCTGCGCGTCGTCTTCCGCTCATTTCAATTATTACCGTCATAGCGCCACATGGAGCGACGACGTTCACGACCTGACCCCTTAATTAGGTTTCGTGCAGTTTGACCCCGCTCCTGGCACCAGGAGCGGGGTTTTTTCTGTGCGGCCCTGCGGAGCGATTGCATGACCCTGCCTGCCAAAACCCGCCCGTCTGCGGCGACCCCTCCGTCGGACCCCCGTCTGGCGGCGGCCTTTGACCATGTCGACCAGCTGCGCGCCGACGGTTTCGGCGGCATTTTGCGGGCCCCGCTGATCGCATCGCCCGGCCTCGCCGCAGCGGCGGGCTGCGAGCTGTATGTGAAACTGGAAAATCTCCAGGTCACCGGATCGTTCAAGGAGCGCGGCGCCTTCGCGCGCATGGCTGCGCTGTCGCCGGAGGAGCGGGCGCGCGGCGTGGTCGCGGCGTCAGCCGGCAATCACGCCCAGGGCGTGGCGCGCAGCGCCGCCGCGATGGGGATTGGTGCGCGGGTTTTCATGCCGGTCGGGACGCCGATGGTGAAGGTGCATGCGACGCGTGGCTTCGGCGCCGAGGTCGAGATCGCCGGCGAGGATTTCGACGCTGCCAAGGCGCTGGCCCAGGCCGCGGCGCGCGAGACCGGTGCCGTTTTCATCCATCCGTTCGACGATCCTGTCGTGCTGGCCGGGCAGGGTACGGTGGCGATGGAGATGCTCGAGGACCAGCCCGACCTCGACGTGCTGGTCTTCCCGGTCGGCGGCGGCGGCTTGGCGGCCGGAGCCGGCCTCGCGGCGCGGCGCATCAAGCCGGAGATCGAGCTGGTCGGCGTCCAGTCCGATCTCTTCCCGGCGTTTGCCAACCGGTATCATGGCGAGGATCGTCCGGTCGGTGGTTTCACGCTGGCCGAAGGCATAGCCGTGCGCGAGCCCGGCGGGTTGACCGGTGATTTGCTGATGGACCTGCTCGACGATGTCCTGCTGGTCGACGAGCGCCAGATCGAGCGGGCCCTCAACCTGTTCATCTCCCAGATGCGTGTCCTGCCCGAAGGCGCCGGAGCGGCCGGTCTGGCAGCGGTGTTGGCCAATCCGGACCGGTTTGCCGACCGCAAGGTCGGCCTGGTCCTGTCCGGTGGTAATGTCGATACCCGGCTCCTGTCGTCACTCTTGCTGCGCGATCTTGCCCGCTCGCACCGGCTAGCCCGGTTCCGGATCGAGCTGGTCGATGTGCCGGGACAGCTCTCCGCCGTGTCGGACATCATTTCGCGCGAGGATGGCAATGTGACCGATGTCGCCTATCACAAGACCTTTTCCGACCTGCCGGCCAAGGTGACCTATATCGACATCTCGCTGGAGGCGCAGGACGGCGTCCATATGGACCGGATCCGCAGCGCCCTGCAGGCGGCCGGTTTCCGGGTCGAGCTTGCCGGCTACTGAGCTTTTCTGTCCAACAGGCTTTGAAATGTCACACGGGCTGGTTACCGGTAACGCACGCCCCACATCCGACCGCCCGCGAGGAGAGCATCATGAAATTCTTTGTCGACACTGCCGAAACGTCCGAGATCGCCGAGCTGGCCGAGGCCGGTCTGGTTGACGGCGTCACCACCAATCCCTCGCTGATCGCCAAGTCGGGCCGTGATTTTCTCGAAGTGGTCAAGGAAATCTGTGATCTCGTCGACGGTCCGGTCAGTGCTGAAGTGACCGCGCTCGACGCGCCTGCGATGATCTCCGAGGGCAAGAAACTGGCTGAGTTGGCGGACAATGTCGTGGTCAAGCTGCCGCTGACCTTTGAAGGCCTCAAGGCCTGTCAGGCGCTCACCGCAGCCAATATCCAGACCAATGTGACGCTGTGCTTCTCGGCCAATCAGGGCCTGCTCGCCGCCAAGGCGGGCGCCACCTATGTCTCGCCCTTCATCGGACGCCTCGATGATCTCGGTGTCGATGGCATGGAGCTGATCGCCAATCTGCGCACGATTTTCGACAATTACGCCTTCGACACCCAGATACTGGCGGCCTCGATCCGCTCCGCCGACCATGTCCAGCAATGCGCCCTGCTCGGTGCTGATGTCGCCACCGTGCCGCCATCGGTCCTGAAAAACCTGGTCAAGCACTCGCTGACCGACAAGGGTCTGGAAGCCTTCATGGCCGATTGGAAGAAGACCGGTCAGAGCATTCTCTGACGGGTCGCGAATGAGCCGGTCGGAACGCTGCGCTGAAAGCGTGTCAGGTCGGTCAGCTCAATCTGTGGATGACTTGCGGCGAGCGGATCGCTAGGCTGGTCCTTCCTTTTCGGGGAGGGGCGCATGCAGTTCACCGGGCATTTTGACGCCGATCTGGCCACCCAGCCGACCAAGCGGGCAGCCTATTCCGACCGCACGGCCTGGCTGATGTCGGTGATGTCGCTGTTCGCCTATCTGCCATTCGAGGACCCGTTCGACCAAACCGCCCTGCGCCGGGTCGCCGAAGCCCTGGCCAGCAAAACCGACGCGACCGAGATCATGGCCGAGTTGTCACGCCTGATCCGTCCCGGTGAGGGCGAGGCCGGTCGTGAGAAATTGCGCGGCCTGCTGGGCGAGTTTGATTTTGAACTCCTCAAGACCATCAGTCTGAGCGAAGGCCTGCGGCATGATACGCAATGCTTCATCGCCCGGCTCAGCCGTGAGCCGGAAGCGGGAAAACCGCCCGAGGACATGCTGGTCCTGTCCTTCCGCGGCACCGAGCCGACGCGGATGGCAGACTTGCGCACCGACCTCGATCTGGAATTGATGGAATTGCCGCACGGCCTCTCGCTGGAAGCCGGGGTCGCCAAGGTCCACAAGGGGTTTTACCTCGCCTATCGCTCGGTCGAGGACCAGATCGCGGCGATTCTCACGCGCGATGACTGCAAGGGCCTGCCGCTTTTCGTCACCGGGCACAGCCTGGGCGGTGGCCTGGCCGTTGTGGCGACCCGTTTCGTCGCCAACGGGTCACGCGGTGCCTGTTACACATTCGGTTCCCCGCGCGTGTCGAACCAAGCCTTCACGAACCAGATATTCACGCCGGTCTACCGGATTGTGAATGCAGCCGATATCGTGACGGCCGTGCCACTGAACTCGACCGTAATCAATGCGACCCGCATGCTCATTCGCTGGCTTCCGGTGGTGTCGAAACTTTCGCCTTATCTCGAAAGGGTCCGCGAATACCGGCATGGCGGCGACCTGCGCTATCTCGGCCCAGCCACGCCCTCGCAAACCGCGAGCGGGCAGATCGACTTTCCCGGCATGCGTTTCCTGAACAATCCCAGCCTGATCGAGCGCTGGTGGCAGAGCGGGCGACGCTTGATCATGAGCTGGTGGCGGGCTGGTCTCGAAGATCATGCCATCGAGACCTATATCGCCAAGCTGGCCTATTATGCCCGACTGCGTCAGCTCATGCGGGCCAGTCTCAACCCGCCACAACCGCCTGCCGCGACAGAGATGGACGGCGATGCGGTTAGCCATCAGTGAAAACGGGACGTGTCGCGGTTTATGGCGGCGTGTGCGCTTCAGGCGCCCTCGGCGCGACACAAAGGTCGGAAAAGCCGGGACACGCACCCGTCAAACCGACCCCATGCCACACGCGACGCCCCACCCGGTCACACCTTGATGCTGATCCCGTCGCGCGGCGCGGCCTTGCCTTCCAGCAGTGATTTGTAGACCGACAGGGCGCCCTCGCTTCCCGCCTCACTGCGAAAGTCGAAATAGTCCGGAGCAGCAGCCGCGAATGTGCGCCAAGCCGCCTTGTAGCGCTGGTCAAATGCCTCCGGCCCCAAGGATTTGATCAGGGTGCGGGCGGCGTCGGGCGCGAAGAAGAATTGCGGTTTTGGCGGCGGCAGGTCGCGCGGCGGGGCGGACTTCTCCCAATGCGCGCCACCGACCCGGATATTGCCGGCAAGGCGACCGGCCAGTGCGGTGTGAAGGGCGCGGTTGAGATCGGCATCGCCGGCAAAATCGACAATCGCGGCCGGCCGGGCCGGGTCGAGACTGTCCACCGCATCATAGGTCGTAACCGCGTCATAAAGGTCCAACCCGGTGACGAAATCGGCATTGCGCGTCGAGGTGAGGCCGATGGCCTGTCGCCCGCCGCCGGCTTTCAGGGCGAAGGCGAGGGCGATGGCGGTCTTGCTGGACGCGCTGGTGAGCAGGATCGGCGCATCGGTGAAACCATTGGCGTCATCGCGCAGGAAGAAGTCGAGCAGCCAGGCGGTGATGAAGAGCGGCTGCAATACCATCTGCGCCGCTTCGCCGTTTTCGGTCCAGCCGGGATCGGCGCTGCAGCGGACATAATTATTGTAGGCGGGCGGCAATTCGGCGCGGTGCGGTGCGGTGTCGATGAAGGCGCCGGGCGTGATCTTGCCGGGGCTGACGATCAGCTCGCTGGCGGCCGGGAAATAGCCATATAGGCGTTCGCCGACGGCCAGCCCTTCGACCCGGCTTTCGGCGATGTCAGCAAAGCCCCAGACCGGCAGGCGGCAGCGATCGTCGGTGCCGGGAAAGAAGTCCCAATAGCGCATCGCATCACCGAAGGCGGCATAGGTGATATTGTTCGCCGTCAGCGCGAAGCTGTCGACGGCAAGGCGAGCTTCGCCATCGGCCAGCGGGCGGGCTGTCTCCTCGATGATGCGCACGTCGGTGATGGTCTTGCGGTCGATGGACAAGGCCCAATTCATGATCTCTCTCCCGTTGTTCGACCGTCTTGGCGGTCTGTTGCGAGGCAGAGTTGCCGGGTTCCCGCGGACGATCAAGCCGCGATGTTGGCGCTTGGGCCGCCGCGCACCCAGTACGCCGGATAGTGGCGTGAAAAATGATCGGGGCTGCAATCGGTGCGCGCCATGATAGGCTCGCCTAAAGGGTGTGGAACGGGTCGGGTTTGTCGCACGTGACAAATTGCCATAGATATTTTGTGGAAAATTGAGTTACACCCGGACCATGAAAGCCAATCTCCGGGGGCACACATGATATCCGCTCAAGGGCTGAAACGGGCCGGTTCCGACCCATCGACAGCCATTGTACTCCTCATCACCGTTCTGGGCGCCCTGTGGGCACTTTTCGCTGCGGCCTACGCTCCGGACGCGGCCATGCGCGGCCAGTCCTGGCTGATTCTCGGCGGTTTCCTGACCGGGATTTTCCTTCTGACCGGCTCGATTGCCGGCGGAGGCGTGATCACTGACGAGCGCGAATACAATGAAAGCCTCATCAAAGCTGGGGTGATCGCATCGCTATTTTGGGGTGTGGCCGGGCTGCTGGTCGGCGTCATCATCGCGTTCCAGCTCGCCTTTCCGGTGCTCAATCTGGAACCCTTCGGTTTTACCAGTTTCGGGCGCCTGCGACCGCTTCACACCTCGGCGGTGATTTTCGCCTTTGGCGGCAATGTGCTGATCGCGACCTCCTTTTACGTCGTCCAGCGCACCTGCCGGACCCGGATCGCCGGTGGAATCTGGCCGTGGTTCGTGTTCTGGGGCTATCAATTCTTCATCGTAATTGCCGCCTCGGGCTATCTGATCGGGATCACCCAGGGGCGCGAATATGCCGAGCCGGAATGGTATGCGGATATCTGGCTGACCCTGGTCTGGGTGGCCTATCTCCTGGTCTTCCTCGGCACGCTGTGGAAGCGCAAGGAGCCGCATATCTATGTAGCGAACTGGTTCTATCTGGCCTTCATCGTCACGATCGCCGTGCTGCACGTGATCAACAATCTGGCGATGCCGGTCTCCTGGCTCGGTTCGCGCTCCTACTCGGCCTTTGCCGGGGTGCAGGATGCGCTGACCCAGTGGTGGTACGGCCATAACGCGGTCGGCTTCTTCCTCACAGCCGGCTTCCTCGGGATCATGTATTACTTCATCCCCAAGCGGGTGAATCGGCCGGTCTATTCCTACCGCCTGTCAATCATCCACTTCTGGTCGCTGATCTTCATCTATATCTGGGCCGGCCCGCACCATTTGCACTATACCGCGTTGCCGGAATGGGCGCAGACGCTGGGCATGACGTTTTCGATCATGCTGTGGATGCCGTCCTGGGGCGGGATGATCAACGGTCTGATGACGCTGTCAGGCGCTTGGGACAAGCTGCGCACCGATCCGGTCGTGCGCATGCTGGTCATGTCGGTCGCTTTTTACGGCATGTCGACCTTTGAAGGTCCGGTGATGTCGATCCGGGCCGTGAATGCGCTGTCGCACTATACCGACTGGACCATTGGCCACGTCCATTCCGGCGCCCTGGGCTGGGTCGGTTTTGTCTCCTTCGGCGCGCTCTATTGCCTGGTTCCCTGGCTGTGGAAGCGCAAGGGCATGTATTCCAAGGCGCTGGTCGATTGGCATTTCTGGGTCGCGACCATCGGCATCCTTCTCTACATCACCTCGATGTGGTCGGCGGCGATTTTCCAGGGCCTGTGGTGGCGCACCTATAATGCGCTCGGCTTCCTGGAATACTCCTTCGTGGAGACCGTTGAAGCCATGCATGTTCCCTACATTATCCGGGCAGTTGGCGGCGTGCTCTACCTCGTGGGCGCCCTGATCATGGTCTACAATGTGTACCGTACCGTGCGCGGTGACGCGGTTGAGGACGATGAAAACGTCATCGATCAACCCGCCCTCGAAGCGGCGAAATAGGAGGTCGATATGTCAGGGAAAAAATCTCTCTGGAGCGATCTTCACAAGTCGCTCTTCGAAAAGAACTCGCTCATCCTCACGGTCGGGGTGCTGGTGACGGTGTCGATCGGTGGCATCGTCGAGATCGCGCCGCTCTTCTATCTCGACTCAACGATCGAGGAAGTGGACGGCATGCGGCCCTATACGCCGCTGGAACAGCTGGGCCGGGACATCTATCTGCGCGAGGGCTGCTATAATTGCCATTCGCAGATGATCCGCCCGTTGCGCGACGAGGTCGAGCGCTACGGCCACTACTCGCTGGCGGCCGAGAGCATGTATGATCATCCCTTCCAATGGGGATCCAAACGGACCGGGCCGGATGTTGCCCGCGTCGGCGGGCGGTATTCCGATGAATGGCATCGCGACCATATGCGGCGGCCACAGTCGGTGGTGCCGGAATCGGTGATGCCGGCCTATCCCTTCCTGGAAACCTCCGAGCTCGATTTCGGCAATGTCGCGGCGCATTTGCGCGCCCTGCGCACGGTCGGCGTGCCCTATAGCGATGAGATGGTGGCGGCAGCCGTGTCGGACGTCGAAACCCAGCTGGATCCCTATGCCGAGGATTATGACGGCTTCCAGGAACGTTATCCGGGCGCTGTGATGCGCGATTTTGACGGCAATCCGGACCGGGTGACCGAGCTTGATGCGCTCATCGCCTATCTGCAGGTGCTCGGCACCATGGTGGACTTCTCCACCTATGAGGCCGAAGCCGACGAAAATCTGAGGTAGGGCGATGTATGAGATCCTCTCCACCTTCGCCCAGACTTGGGGGCTGTTGATCTTCGTGGTGCTGTTCGCCGCGGCGCTGGTTTATGCCCTCTGGCCACGCAACCAGGCCCGTTTCGACGCCGCCGCAAACGCACCGCTCACTGAAAATGACACGCCGGCCATTGCTGATGAGGCCGAGACCAAGGACGAGACCGATGTCCGAGCATGATAAAAAGCGTGAAACCGACGCCCATACCGGCACGGAAACGACCGGTCACGAGTGGGACGGGATCAAGGAACTCGACACGCCGCTGCCGCGCTGGTGGCTGTATATCTTCTATGCCTGCTGCGCCTGGGCGGTGGTCTATTGGATCTTCATGCCGGCCTGGCCGGCCCTGCCGGGACTGGCGGGGGAGACCGACCACACGCGTGGCCTGCGCAATCATTCCGAGCGCGCCAATGTCGCCATGGCTCTGGACGCGCTCGACGCCCAGCGTGCCGACGGCTTCGCGGCACTGGCGGGAAGCTCGATCACCGAGATCGAGAACGACCCGGAACTGCTCGGCTTTGTCCTGGCAGCCGGGGAGGCGGTGTACGGCGATAATTGCGCGACCTGTCACGGTGTCGGCGCCCAGGGCTTTGTCGGCTATCCCAACCTCAATGATGATGTCTGGCTGTGGGGCGGTTCCTACGACGATATCCGCACCACGCTGACCGTCGGTATTCGGTCCGAGCATCCCGACACACGTTTCTCGCAGATGCCGGCCTATGGGCGTGACCAATTGCTCAGCCGCGCCGAAATCGGTGATGTCACCGATTATGTGCTCTCCCTGTCGGGCACCAGTGCCGATGTCGGGGCGATCCAGCGCGGCGCGACCGTGTTCGAGGTGCAGTGTGCCAGCTGTCACATGGCTGACGGCACTGGCGACCGGGCACAGGGTGCGCCGAACCTGACGGACCGGGACTGGCTCTATGGCGGCAGCCGCGAGCAGGTCATGGCGACCATCCATCGCGGTCCCTATGGCGTCATGCCGGCCTGGGAAAGTCGTCTCGACGAGGCCACCATCGACGCCCTGGCGGCCTATGTTTTCCTTCTTGGCGGCGGGGAGGATGCGACAGCTGGTCCCACGGGTCAGTAGGTCGCATATCGCCCAGATGATTTTTCGGGTCCAAACCAGTCATGTCTGATACCGCCAAACACGGCATGGCTGCACCCGGCATTTCCCGTTCGAAGGCCGAGGCGGTCAATGCGGCCGAGACCCGCGAGCTCTACAAGAAGCGCGAGCCGATCTATCCCAAGCTGGCGCATGGCAAGTTCCGCTTCGCCAAATGGCTGATCATGGGCCTGACGCTGGGGGTGTATTATCTCATCCCCTTCCTGCGCTGGGATCGCGGACCCGATGCACCGGACCAGGCGGTGCTCGTCGATTTTGCCCATGGCCGCTTCTATTTCTTCTTCATCGAGATCTGGCCGCAGGAAATCTATTACATCACCGGCCTGTTGATCATGGCGGCGCTGGGCCTCTTCCTGGCCAGTGCCTTGTTCGGCCGGGTGTGGTGTGGCTATGCCTGTCCGCAGACCGTGTGGACCGATCTTTTCATCATGGTCGAGCGTCTGTTTGAGGGTGATCGCAATGCCCGCATCAAGCTCGATCGCTCGCCCTGGTCGATCAACAAGGCCTGGCGCAAGACCGGCAAGCATGCGGTCTGGCTGGTCATTGCCTTTGCCACCGGCGGTGCCTGGATACTGTATTTCCACGACGCCTGGGACACGCTGGCCAATTTCTTCGCCGGCACGGCGGCGCCGTCCTCCTACGTCTTCGCCGGCGTCCTCACCTTCACCACCTATACGCTGGCCGGGACCATGCGCGAGCAGGTCTGCACCTATATGTGTCCCTGGCCGCGCATCCAGGCGGCGATGACCGATCGCGAAGCCGTCAACGTCACCTACCGCATTGATCGCGGTGAGCCGCGCGGCGCCCACAAGAAGGGCGACAGTTGGGATGATCGTGGCGACTGTATCGATTGCAAGCAATGCGTCGCGGTGTGCCCGATGGGGATCGATATCCGCGACGGGGCCCAGCTGGAATGCATCCAGTGCGCGCTGTGCATCGACGCGTGTGACGACATCATGGACAAGGTCGGGCGTCCGACCGGACTGATCACCTATGAGACCGACGACAATGTCGATCGCTTCGTGGCCGGTGAGGCGCCGCGTTATCGCTTCATCCGGCCGCGGACCTTGGTCTATGCGGTATCTCTGGCGATCGTCACGGCTCTGATGCTGGGCGCCCTGATCACCCGCACCGAGCTCGAGCTGAATTCGCAGCGTGACCGCAATCCCAACTTTGTGCGCCTGTCGGATGGTTCGGTGCGCAATGGCTATACGGTGAATGTGATCAACAAGGCCAATTCCGCACGCGTGATGCGATTGGAGGTCGAAGGCGACGCCGCCATCAATGCGCGTATTCTCGGGGTCAGCGATGACCAGCCCGACCAGATCCGGATCGGTGCCGATCGTTCGCAACGTTATGTCGTCTACCTGACCCTGCCGGCAGACGCGATCGATGGTCCGAGCGAGGATATCCGTTTCCGTGTGTCCGATATTGCGACCGGCGAAACCGCGACCACACCGTCAGTCCTGATCACCGGAGCTCCATGATGCGCAATCCGTTGAACCCGCTGCGCGGCTGGCATGTGCTGATCATGATCATCGCCTTCTTCGGCGTCACGATCGGCGTCAATGCGGCCTTCATCACGCTCGCCGTCCGGACCCATCCCGGCGAGGATGTGCCGCGCTCCTATGCCCAGGGTTTGAACTACAATGACACGCTCGACCGCCGCGACGCCCAGGCCGCCCTCGGCTGGCAGGCGCGCATCAATCTGGTGGAGCGTGACCTGCTGGTCGCGATCAGCGATGCCCAGGGCGCACCGGTCGGCAATCTGGCACTGGCCGGCACGCTGATCCACCGCGCAGATACGGACCGCGACTGCCCGCTCGAATTTACCGAGTCCCGTCCCGGCCTCTACCGGGGCAGCCTGCCGTGCGAGGGCAGCGGTGATTGGCGCGTTGAGGTGCACACGGTCGAGGGGGCGCCGTTTGAAATGGTCAGTGAGTTATGGCTGCCATAGACGTTCATGCCGATGATGCCGGGCTGGCCGGCGGTGCCGACCCGCAGGCCTTCGTGCGTCGCAAAGACGATGTCGCCCATCTCGACCTGATGGTCCGCGGGGCGACGTGCGCCGGTTGTATCGCGCGGATCGAGAGCGGGCTGAAGGCCGATGAGCGAGTGGAAACCGCGCGTCTCAACCTGTCCACCGGTCGGCTGGCCCTGAGTTGGCGCGGCGAGGCGGGGCTGGCCTCCGGCTATGTCCGCCTGCTCGGCCAGCTTGGCTATCCTGCGACGCCCTACGAACCGGAAAGCGACGCCGATCCGCAGCGCGAGGAGGAAAAACGCCTGCTGCGGGCCATGGCGGTGGCCGGCTTCGCGATGATGAATGTCATGCTCTTGTCGATCTCGGTCTGGTCCGGCGGGCTGGAAATGACCGACACGATGCAGGCACTCATGCACCGGATCTCGGCCCTGATCGTGCTGCCGGCGGCGGCCTTTGCCGGTCAGCCTTTCTTCCGCTCGGCCCTGGCGGCTTTGCGGGGCGGCCATGTCAACATGGATGTCCCGATCTCGCTGGCGGTATTGTTGGCCTGCAGCCTGTCGGTCTGGGAGACATTTATCGGTCACGGTCAGACCTATTACGACGCCGCCGTGATGCTGCTCTTCTTCCTGCTGATCGGACGTTTCCTCGATATGCGGCTGCGTGCCCGCGCCGGCGAGGCCGCGCGGGGTCTCGCGGCGATGCAGGCCGCGACGGCCAACCGGCTCGAGAGCGATGGCAGTCTCCGCGCAATCCCGGCCCGCGAGGTCAAAGCCGGTGACCGCCTTGTCCTGGCCGCGGGCGACCGGGTGCCGGTCGATGCCCGCATCCTGGAGGGCGAGGGGGCGCTGGACGGATCTCTGGTCACCGGTGAAACGGCGCCGGTCACCGCGCGTCCGGGACTGGATGTCTATTCCGGCATGCTCAATCTTGACGGCAAGCTCGTGCTTGAAGCGCGGGCCGATCGCGACAATTCCCTGCTCGCCGAAGTGACCCGGCTGGTTGAGGCTGGCGAACAGGCGCGCTCGCGCTATGTCCGACTGGCCGATCACGCGGCACGGCTTTATGTCCCCGTCGTGCACGGACTCGCCGCGCTGACCCTGGTCGGTTGGCTGTTGATCGGCGGCGAGGTGCGGCCGGCCATCATCAATGCGATCGCGGTCCTGATCATCACCTGTCCCTGTGCGCTGGGGCTGGCGGTTCCGGCGGTGCAGGTCGTTGCGTCAGGGCGGCTCTATCGTGAAGGCGTATTGGTGAAATCCGGTGATGCATTGGAGCGATTTGCCGGTGTCGACACGGTGGTGTTCGACAAAACCGGGACGCTGACCGAAGGAAGGCCCCGTCTCGTCAATATTGGTGAATTGCCCGCGGACGCGCTGGAGCAGGCCGCCCGTCTGGCGCGGACCAGTCGTCACCCCTTGTCACGCGCTATCGCCGATGCAGCCGGCATGGGTGAGGCTGCAGCCGGTGTCCGTGAACAGCCCGGCGGTGGCCTGGAAGCGAGCCGGGATGGCGTGCCGGTCCGCTTCGGCGCCGCACGCTGGCTCGGCATCACGGCGCAAAGCGACCCGCATACCGAAGCCTGGCTGCAGGTCGGCGATAGCGAGCCGGTGCGGTTCCGCTTTGAAGACCGCCTGCGGGCCGATGCCTTGGAAACCGTGTCCGGCCTGACCGCGCGGGGGTGCCACGTCCTGTTGCTCTCCGGCGACCGGCCCGGACCTGTCGCTGCCGCAGCCAAGGCGCTGGGCGTTGCCGATTGGCGGGCCGAATTGCAGCCGCAGGACAAGATCGCCGCGCTGGAAGCCATCAAGGCCGGGGGACGGTCGGTGGCGATGATCGGCGACGGCATCAATGACGCACCGGCACTGGCGGCGGCCCATGTCTCGGTCTCGCTCGCCTCGGCTGCCGAGATCTCGCAGGCCGCTGCCGATTTCGTGCTGCAGGGTGATCGACTGGCGGCCTGTCTGGTCACACTGGATATCTCGCGCGGCGCCAAGCGGCGGGTGCTCGAGAATTTCGGTCTGGCTGCGGCCTATAACGCGATCGCCGTTCCGATGGCCGTCGCCGGCCTGGTCACGCCCTTGATCGCCGCCATCGCGATGTCGGCCTCGTCGGTCCTGGTGACGCTGAACGCCTTGCGTCTGGCGCGGGGGCAGAGCTGATGTCGGTCCTGATCTGGCTCATCCCGGTTGCCCTGGCGATGGGCGCACTCGGTCTGGTCGGCTTTTTGTGGAGCCTGCGCAGTGGCCAGTATGAGGATATGGACGGCGCCGCCCAACGCATCCTGATGGATGATGACACGCCCCTGTCGTCACCGGGTGAGACCCGACGGGACGACAACACCCGCGATGGCGACGACTAGCCAGCCTGTTCCGCGGGCAGGAAGTCGCGATAGGCGTGCCAGGTCGCCAGCGCGATCCAGGGAAAGGCGACCGCGAGGCCGATCCCGAAAAAGGCGATGCCGGCGCCGATGAAAAAAGCAATCAGCCAAGCCCAGGTCAGCATCACAAAGGGCTGGTTGATGACGGCCTTCAGGCTGGTGGTGAGGGCGGTGATGGCATCTACATCGCGATCAATGAGCATCGGGAAGGCGAGTGCGGAAATGGCGAAGGCGAGGGTGGCCAAGCCGGCTCCGACCAGCGTGCCGATCGCCAACAAGGTAAGCCCGGCCGCGTCTGTGAGAAGGTAGTTGAGAAAAGGGCCGGCCTCGAGCGGGCTATAGGGGGCGATCACGATCAGCAGGACCTGTGCGATCCGCACCCAGACCAGCAAGAGCAGCAAGAGCAACAGGCTCAGAAAAGCGATTTGTGAGATGCGGCCAGGAATTCGCGACACAATCACGAGAAAGCGGGGTGTTTCACCGCGTTCGAGCGCATGGCTGACCTGATAGATGCCGACCGCAAAGGCGGGGGCCACCAAGGCGAAACCGCTGAGTGCGACCGGAACAGCGGACGAGAAACCCACGAGGCCGAGCCCGAGTGTGATGACCAGGCCGATAACGACGAAGATGGCGCCATAGGTCAGGCAGACGCGCGGCGCGCGCACGAAATCCTGCCAGCCGGCCCGCAGCCATTGCCAAGGCGCATCGCGCCGGACTTGTTTCACAGTGATCATCATAGCCTCCCCAATACCCGTTCGTTCCGGCTTGCCGGGTTTGCGGTATTACGCCACACTTTTTTTATGGCTTTCCAGCTTTCTTGACAGTGGCCCAGCCTGGCCGCTCGTGGCAAGGAATGATCATGACCGACACAACGCTCGTCCCGCTCAGCCTTGTCGGCGGGTTTCTCGCCGGCTTTGCCTCCAGCCTGCATTGCGTCGGCATGTGTGGTGGGATCGCGTCGAGTCTGACGATGACACTCTCACCCTCAGCCCAAAACGGTGCCCGCTTGCGCACCCTCATGCTCGCCCAGCTTGGCCGCGTGATGGCCTATGTCGTGGCAGGGGGCGTGTTGGCGGCCCTGGGGTCGCAGGCCTATTTCGAGTTTGATCGGGCCGAAGCCCATCTCATCCTGCGCTGGGCCGGTGCCCTGGTGCTGGTCTATATCGGCTTGTCCGTTATCGGCTGGGCACCGTCACTCGCTGGTTTTGATCGGGCCGGTGCCGGAATCCAGTCCTTTATCGCGACGCGGCTCGGCCACCGCGTCCAGGCGGCAAGCCCGGTCATGGCCGGCCTGGTCTGGGGCCTGCTGCCCTGCGGCATGGTCTATGCGACACTGTTCTATGCCCTGCTGTCCGGCAGCGCCGTTTCAGGTGCGATGATCATGCTCGGTTTCGGACTGGGAACCATGCCCGCCGTCACTGCCGCCGCGCTCGGGATGTCTCACATTCTCGCTTTGGCGCAGCGACAGCGCATGCGGCTGGCGGTCGGCCTGGCGATCATAATTCTCGGTTTCGCGTCGGCGGCCTTGCCGTGGCGCACCATCGCCGCCCTGTGCGGCCTGCCGCTCGCCTGAGCGCCAGCGATCGCGCCTGCACGCTGATCGGGCAGGGCTAAGAAACCTCAATGTTTCGTAAGCTTTGTGGATGCGTTCCGATTGGCCTTGGCCTATGGTGCGCGCGCTGGGACAGGGAGAGACAGGAATGGCGCAACGGTCCGTAATTTGGCTTGCCGGCTTGCTGGCAATGGCTTTGGGCGCGTGTTCGGGTGGCTCGGACGAGGCGGCGACAGGGCCGGCGTTGGAAACGCGCGATGCCACCGCGCCGCGGGCTGCGGAAACCACGCCCGGCCAGTTCGCCTTCCTGCGCTATTCGGTCGATGTCGACGGCGATGCGCCGAACCTGTGTCTCGGTTTCACCCACCCGCTCGACCCTGCCGTTGATTACGCCTCCTACGTCTCTGTCACCCCGGCCCGCCCGATCGCGCTCGACGCCGACGGTCAGACCCTGTGTGTCGGCGGTCTCGGCTTTGGCGACGGGCAATCGCTGACCCTGCGTGCCGGTCTGCCGGCAGCCAATGGCGATGGCTTGTTGGTCGATGAGACGGTTGATGTCGATTTCGGTGACCGGCCCGCCTATGTCGGCATTGCCGGTGATGGCGTCATCCTGCCGCGTCTCGACGCTGACGGGCTGGCGATCGAAACGGTCAATGTCGACAGTGTCGCGATTGTCCTGCGCCGTATCAATGACCGGGCACTCGCCTTCCGCTCCATCACCTCCGGCGCCAATGTTGCGGCGGGCGATTATTACTGGTCCGAGCAGGACGAGGATCCCGACGCGGTTGGCGAAATCATCTGGCACGGCGAGATGGACACGGCCGGTCTGCTCAACACGCCGGTCAGCACCATCTTCCCGATTGCCGAAGCCATCGGCACCCTGTCGCCCGGCGCCTATCACATCAGTGTTGTCGATGCGGCCGAGGCGGAAGATGATTATCGCACACCGGCCCAGGCCACGCGTTGGTTGGTGATCACCGATCTCGCCCTGACCGCCTATCGCGGCGCCGAGGGTGTCGATTTCATGGTGCGCTCGCTGCAGACCGCCCGACCGGTTGCCGATGTGCGCGTCGAACTGGTCGCCCGCTCCAATGAAGTGCTGGCCAGTGTCACCACCGATGCCAGCGGCCGCGCCCGTTTCGATGGGCCGCTGACGCGTGGTGAAGGCGCCATGGCGCCGCGCCTGCTGACCGCTTACGGCCCGGACAATGATTTCGCCGTGCTCGATTTCCAGCGCAATCCGGTCGACCTGTCCGGGCTCGACACGTCCGGCCGCCAACGTCCCGAGGGGGCTGACGGTTTCGTCTATCTCGACCGCGGGATCTATCGGCCCGGCGAGGCCGTGCAGGTTAGCGCCCTGATCCGCGACGCCGAAGCCCGTGCCATCAGTGACCGGCCGGTTGATCTGACCGTGTTCGGTCCCAACGGGATCGAGGCCGCCAATGTCCGGTTTCCGGCAGCAGCCGACGCCGGTGGTGTCACTTGGACCTGGGATATTCCCCGGACCGCCGCACGCGGGGAATGGCGGATCGTCGCCGAGATGGATGGTTATGGCCGCGTTGGTCAGGCCCGTTTCTCGGTCGAGGACTTTGTGCCGCAACGTGTGGCCCTGACGCTGGACGGTGATGATGAAACGCCGATCCGGGCTGGCGAGACCCGCGATATCGAGGCCAATGTCCGCTTCCTCTACGGCGCGCCGGGGGCCGGTCTGGTCGTTGAGGGACGGGTGCGTGTTGAAGCCGACCCCAGCCCCTTCTCCGACTATGCCGACTTCCGCTTTGGCCGGTCCGATGAGCCCTTCCGCGAATTCACCGATGATCTGCCGGATACGGTTGCCGATGGTGCCGGCCAGGCGGTGCAGACGATTGCCCTGGGCGCTGCCGGTCGCGATGCCAGCCAGCCGCTGCGCCTGCGGGCGGTGATCTCCGCCATCGAGCCGGGCGGTCGCCCGGTCGCCGATGATGTGCGTATTCCCTACCGTCCGGCCGATCTCTATCTTGGCCTGCGTCCGCAATTTGACGGTCGGGCCGAGCGCAATCGCGAAACCGCCATCGATGTTGTCGCCCTCGATCCGGCCGGTGCCGCGCAAGCGGTCCCGCTGGACTGGCAGCTGGTGCGCATCGACTGGCAGTATGACTGGTACCGGGTCGATAATGGTCGCTGGCAATGGCGCCGCACGCGCGAAGTCATTCCGATCGAACAGGGCGTGATCACGACCGCCGCCGCCGGCCCGGCCTCGATCGATATCCGGGCGCTGGATTGGGGCAGCTACCGCCTGGTGGTGACCGATGCCGTCAGCGGGCAGGGCGCTTCTACCGATTTCTGGGTCGGCTGGGGTTCGACCGCCCAATCGGGCAGCGAGGCTCCCGATCGTGTCGCCTTGTCGACGCCCGACACGGCGACCGCGGTCGGTGACCAGGTCACGCTCAGCCTGTTGCCGCCCTATGCCGGTGAGGCCGAGATTGTGATCGCCAGCGATCATGTCATCGAGACGCGCTCGATCACGATCCCGCAGGAAGGCGCCGAACTGTCCTTCCGTGTCACTGAGGAATGGGGCGCCGGTGCCTATGCCATGGTGTCGCTGTTCACGCCGCGCCACCCGGTCGACCAGCCGGCCCCGCGCCGCGCTGTCGGTATCGCTTATCTGCCAGTCGACATGGGCAATCGCACCTTCGAACTTGCGCTTGATGTGCCGGATCGCATCCATCCGCGGCAGACACTTGATCTCGGCATCACGCTGGATGGTCCGGTGCGCGAAGGCGCTTTCGTGACGGTGGCGGCAGTTGATGAGGGCATTCTCGCCCTGACCCGGTTCGCTTCGCCGGACCCGGTTGACTGGTTCTTCGGTCAGGCGGCGCTCGATGTGGCACTGTATGATGATTACGGCCGCCTGCTCGATCCCAACCAGGGCGCTGCCGCGGCCGTCCGGTCCGGTGGCGACCAGATCGGCGGGGCTGGCCTGACCGTGGTGCCGACGCGCACTGTGGCCCTGTTCAGTGGTCCGATCTCGGTCGGTCGCAATGGTCGCACGACGGTCAGTCTCGATATTCCAGACTTCAACGGCGAGCTGCGACTGATGGCGGTGGCCTGGAGCGCGTCGGCGGTGGGCGGGCTGTCCCAGCCGGTGACCGTGCGCGATGATGTGCCGGCCGAGCTGATCCTGCCGCGCTTCCTGGCGCCGGGCGATGTCTCGACCGCCACCCTGACCATCGACAATGTCGATGGTGCGGCGGGTGATTATCAGACGACCGTGTCGGCAACAGGCGCGGTCTCGGCCTCTGCCGGGGACAGGCTGAGCCTGCAGCAAGGCGAACGGGCCGACCGTCGCTATCCGCTGACTGGCGCCGATGCCGGCATTGGTGCCGTCGGTCTGGCGGTGGCCGGTCCGGATGCGTTTGCCGTGTCGCGCGACTATCCGATCGAGGTCCGCTCCGCCTGGTTGCCGTCCTCGACCGTGACACGGGGTCGATTGCTGCCCGGCGAAAACTGGACGTTGAGCGCGGAGGCCTTGGCGGCCTATCTGCCCGGCAATTCGGCGGTCTCGCTCAGCTTCTCCCCGACGCCGTTGGACGAGGCGGCTCTGCTGCGTTCCTTGTCGCGCTACCCCTATGGCTGCACCGAACAGATTACCAGTCGGGTCATGCCGCTCCTGCTGGCAGACCCGCTGGCGGGAGCCGCCGGAATTGGCGGGATGGATGGCAGTCGCGCCATCATCCAGGAAGCCATCGCCACCCTGCTCAACCGGCAGGCCAATGATGGTGCCATCGGCTTGTGGCGGATCGGCGATCGCCAGAGCCGGCCGTGGATCGGAGCCTATGCCGTCGACTTCCTGGCGCGCGCCAAGGCGGCCGGCTACACCGTCCCCGACGCTGCCCTTGATCGCGCCTATGCTGTGCTCGAACACATTGCGGCGCAGGAAAGCTGGCGCGCCAGCGGCTATGATACCAGCATCTATTCCTGGCGTGGCCAGACCGATACGGCCGAGCGCCTGTCGGATCGCAGTGCTGCCTATGCGCTTTATGTGCTGGCCCGGGCCGGACGGGTGGATCGTTCGCGCCTGCGTTATATGCATGACGAGCGGCTGGACCGGATCGACAGCCCGTTGGCCCGCGCCCAGCTCGGCGCCGCCTTGCACCTGATCGGCGACCGCGCGCGTTCGCGCAGTGCCTTTGACGCGGCCGAAGCGGCGCTGGGCTATGAAAACCGTGGTGACTGGTACCAGTCGGCCCGCCGCGATCTTGCCGGTGTTGTCGCCTATGCCGCCGAGGCGGGGGATGCCGAACGCATTGCCCGGCTGGCCGAGCGCGTGGTGGCCGAACTGCCGGAGCCCTCGCGCCTGTCGACCCAGGAAAAAGCTTTCCTCCTGATGGCCGCCCAGGGCCTGTCCGGCGGCGCCGATGCCTTGTCCATTGACAGCGTGTTGACGGCTGAAAACCCGGCCCGCCCGGTCTATCAGCTGACGCCGGACATGCTGGACGCACCGCTCGACTTCCTCGCCGCTGGCGACGGCCCGGTCTGGGTCACCCAGCTCGCCCGCGGCGAAACGCGTGAGGCGCCCGGTGAAGCGGCGGAGGGCCTGTCGGTCCAGAAACGCGTGCTGGCACTTGATGGCTCGACTGTTGACCTTGAGAACCTTGTCCAGGGCGATCGGCTGATGATCGACATCACCGTCTCGCCGCACGAGCAGCGCTTGATCCCGGCCATTCTCGTGGACCTTCTGCCGCCGGGCTTCGAGATCGAGGCGGAAATCGCGCCGTCCGATGCCGGCGCCCGCGGTCCTTATCGCTGGCTGGGCGAGGTGTTTTCGCCATCGATGAGTGAGATCCGTGATGACCGCTATGCCGCCGCGATGGACCTGACCCATCGGCGACCGCGCCGGCTGGCCTATATCGTGCGCGCCGTGACCCCGGGCGAGTACACGCTGCCCGGCGCTGTGGTCGAGGACATGTATCGCAGTGACGTCTTCGCCCGGTCGGAAACTCGCCGCATCGTGATCGCGCCGCGCGACTGATCATGTTCGGACTGGGGCGGGCATATTGGTTCATCCTGGCGCCACTGGTGGCGCTGGTCGGGCTGTTGGCGCTGGATCGCGCCCTGCCGCCGCCACTGCCATCGCCGGGGGCGGTTTCGGCCGTTGTCCGTGACCGCAATGGCGAGGTGCTGCGTGCGTTTCCGGTCGAGGAGGGGCGCTGGCGCCTGGCCGCCGATCTCGACCAGCTCGACCCGGATTTCGTTGCGGCCCTGCTGGCCTATGAGGATGAGCGCTTCTTCGAGCATTGGGGCGTCGACCTGCCGGCCCTGGTCCGCGCCGCGCGCGACGGCGTGATGGCCGGCCGGATCGTGTCCGGCGGATCGACCATCACCATGCAGCTGGCCCGCCTGATCGAGCCGCGCGAGCGGACATTCGGGGCCAAGCTGATCCAGATGGCGCGGGCGCTGCAGCTGGAACTGCGTCTCAGCAAGGCGGAAATTCTCGAGCTCTATCTCACCCTGGCCCCCTATGGCGGCAATCTGGAAGGGGTGCGGGCGGCTAGCTGGGCCTATTTCGGGCGCGAGCCGGATGATCTGACGATTGACCAGATCGCCATGCTGATCGCCCTGCCGCAATCGCCCGAAGCGCGTCGCCCTGACCGCCGGCCGGACACTGCGATCCGCGCCCGCGGCCGGGTGCTTGACCGTCTGGCGGCGGTCGGTCTGGCGCGCACCACCGCTTCGGCCGATGCGGCGAACGATCCGGCTCCCACGCGTCGCGCCTTTCCGGCCGAAGCTTGGCATGTGGCCGAGGCCCTGGTCGCGGCGCGACCCGAGGTCCGTGATCATGTCTCGACGCTGGACCGGGCGCTGCAATTCATGTTGCAGGACAGCCTCGCCGCCGAATTGCCGGAGACCGGGAATGATGTGCAATTTGCGGCCATCATCATCGAGACCGAAAGCCGGGCCGTGCGCGCTCTGGCCGGGTCGGCCAGCCGGGGGCGCCCGGGTGGCTGGATCGATCTGACGGATCGGCCACGTTCGCCCGGATCCACCCTGAAGCCGTTTATCTACGGCATGGCCTTTGATGACGGTATTGCTGCGCCGGGCACACGCATTGCCGACCTGCCGCGCCGCTTTTCCGGCTATCAGCCCGATAATTTCGATCGCCGTTTCCGCGGCGATGTGACGATTGCCGAAGCGCTGCAGCACTCGCTCAACATTCCCGCCGTGACGACGTTGGACGGGGTCGGCGCGCGGCGTTTCAATGCGGCGCTGGGCTTTGCCGGTGCCTCGCCACTGCGACCCCGCCAGGCCGGTCAGGACAGCGGGCTGGCGGTGGCGCTGGGCGGTGCGGGCCTGACCGTGCGGCAAGTCGCAACGCTCTATGCCGCGCTGGGCGATGGTGGCGCGGCCCGGCCGCTGGTCTGGTTCGAGGACGAGGCGCGTGCCCCCGTCGGGGACGAGGGCGCCTTCCAGATCCTGTCAGCGGAATCGGCGGCTGAAATCCTTGCCGTGCTGCGCCGGGCGCCGCATCCGGGCGGTCGCATGCCGGCATTGTTGGCGCGCGGCGCGCCCGACATCGCCTTCAAGACCGGCACTTCCTACGGTTTCCGCGATGCCTGGGCCGCCGGCGTGGCGGGGCGCTATACCATCGTGGTCTGGTCGGGCCGGGCCGACGGGGCGCCGCGCGAAGGTGTGACCGGTCGCGATGCGGCGCTGCCGGTCCTGTTCCGCATTGCTGACGGGATCAGCCAATCCGGGCCGGATGCCGGCATGGATGTCGAGGGGGAGTCCGACACCTTGCCTGACGATACACCGCAAACCCTCGCCGAGTTCCGCCAGGACAGGGCGCCGCACATCCTGTTCCCGCCCGATGGGGCCGAAGTATGGTCGGACCATGCCGGACGCGGTTTCATCCTGGCAGCCCAGGCGCCGGGGCCGCTACGCTGGTATGCCGATGGCCGTGCGGTCGGCCATAATGCGTTGGGCGAACCGGTCTGGGTGCCACCGGGGCCGGGCTTCTATTTGGTCAGTGCTGTCGACGAGCGCGGCCGTGCGACTGAGGTCAGCGTCCGCGTTCGCGGCGCCGCCCGACGCGCGCAATGATCGCGCACAATCAGGGCGCCGCATTGACCGTGAGCATGCGCACGCGCTTGTGATTGATGTGTGTGCGGACAAAGCCCGATTGAGCGCCTAGGTTGGCGCGATCAGGAGGCCGGTATTGCATGCTGACAAGTCTACTCGTTTCGTTGGTGTTGAGCCTTGGCCGTGCGGGTGAGGGCGAGGAAATGGTGCTCGGGCAGACCACCGATTATCATACCAGTCTGATCGCCCTGTCCGGTCATGATTTTTATGGCTTGCAGATCGCAGTACGTCGCCATCGGCCCTGCCAGGTCCGCGCCTTCTTCCACGATGCGCCACCGCGGGCGGCGCAATACTGTTTCGGACGTGTCACGCAGCGCCATGTCACCGAGGCAGGGTCAGGGATTCTCGATGCCGGTGAACGCGTCAATGGCGTGGCGGCCTGCTTTACAGCGGCCGACCGGGTCGGGGCGGTGCGGCTTTATACATTTTCCGGCGAGGCGGTGACTGCGCGCGTGGGTAATTGCGTCACCGAGTTTCGCACTGTGTGGTGCGAGCGCGGTTGGACGGTGCAGGGGCTGCAGCTCTATTTTGACCGTCCGGCGGGCGGGTTGAGCCATGCCAGCCTGGTCGGCATGCGCCCGCTCTGCGTCGACTCCGCCTGAACCCTTCCCTTGCCCAATCAGGCCGGGCGCGAGAAGCTTCGCCCGAATTAGGGGAGGGACTTCATCATGCTGCGTTATCTCATTGCGGTCGCCCTGGCGGCCAGCACGCTTGGCCACACGACAGCGGCGCTCGCCCAGACCGAAGATAGCGCCAATTGGGCCATCGTGATCCATGGCGGTGCCGGCGTCATCGAGCGCGGCGCCATGACGCCCGAGCGCGAAGCCGAATATCGCGCCGCCATGGCCGCCGCGCTGGCGCGCGGTGAAGCGGTGCTGGACGGTGATGGCAGTGCGCTCGACGCGATCGAGGCCGTCATCCATGGTCTGGAGGACGATCCCCTGTTCAATTCCGGTCGGGGCGCTGTATTCACAGCTGCCGGACGCAATGAGCTGGACGCCTCGATCATGGATGGCGCCACGCTCAATGCCGGTGCCGTGGCGGGTGTGACCCAGGTCCGCCACCCGATCTCGCTGGCCCGCGCCGTGATGGACAATTCGCGCCATGTCATGCTGCAGGGTGAGGGCGCCGAGACGTTTGCCCGCGAGCAGGGGTTGGAGATCGTGCCGCCGGCCTGGTTCTTCACCGAGCGCCGATGGGCGGCGATGGAACAGGCCCTCGGTGCGCTGGGGCTCGACATTCCGGCGCGGCCCGAGGGTGCGCCTGCGGCCGCCGGGGTCGATCATGGCGAGCTCGAGCGTGATGCCCGCGAGCATCGTTTTGGAACCGTCGGCGTGGTGGCCCTTGATCGCGCCGGCAATATCGCGGCCGGGACGTCGACCGGTGGCACCACCGCCAAGCGTTGGGGCCGGGTCGGCGACAGTCCGATCATCGGGGCGGGCACTTATGCCAACAATGCCAGTTGCGGTGTGTCGGCTACCGGCACGGGCGAATACTTCATCCGCCTCACGGTCGCCAGCCGGGTTTGCGCTCTCGTGGAGCTGCAAGGGCTGAGTCTGCAGGCCGCTGCCGACCAGGTCATCATGGACGAGCTGAGGGCGCTGGACGGCGATGGCGGCATTGTCGCGCTGACCCCTGCCGGCGAGATCGCCTGGAGCTTCAACACGCCGGGCATGTATCGGGCCCGCCAGAGCGAGGGCGGTGAGGCGGTGGTTGCCATTTATGGCGACGAGGATTGACGCGCACCGCTTGTCAGATGGCGTTTCGGGGCTAGAGAATCGAGGGCTCGCCGCGGCTGAAATAGGCCGCGTCGGCCTTCATTTGCGCGATGATGTGGTCGAAGGCCGCACGCACCCGCGCGCTCTTGCGCACGGTTTCATGGGCCACCACCCATAAATCCAGCGAGCTCTCGAAATCCGGCAGGATGCGCTCCAGCTCGGCGCTGCTGCGGGCGAGGCGATGCGAGGTCACGCCGACCCCGAAGCCGGCCTCCAACCCTTTGACATGACTGGCCGGGCTGTTCGACTTGAAGGAGACATGGCGCGGCAGAACAGGGGCGCCGGCCGCTGTCGCGGGCCAGCCGAAATAATCGCCGATCGACCAGCCCACGCCGGCATGGTCGGCCAGGTCCTCGACCACTTGCGGTCGGCCATGCTTGTCCAGATAGGTGCGCGAGGCATAGAGGCCGGCGCCGACCGTGGCGCCGCGGCGACCGACCAGACTTTGCTGGGTGCCCGGTCCGTTCCAGCGCAGGGCGATATCGGCTTCACGGTCAGCCAGATTGGCCGAATTGTTCTTGATCGTGATGTCGATCCCGATACCGGGATTGGCGACCTGGAAACTCACAAGCGCTCGCGGCAACCAGTCGGCCCCCAGACCTTCGGAGGCCGAGACCACGACCAGGCCGGACAGTGACTGGTCCTGCGCCATGGCGGCGCGTTCGATGGCCGAGGCCTCGTCGCGCATGCGGGCGGCGTGAGCGACGACCCGCTGGCCCAGCGGGGTCAGCCTTGTCTGTCCTTGCTCGCGCTCGAACAGGGGCTCACCGAATCGCGATTCCAGCGCCTGCAGGCGGCGCGTCACCGTGGGTTGACTGACCCCGAGCTCATGGGCTGCGGCGGTCAGGCTGCCAGCCTCGGATACAGCGAGGCAGACGAGATAATCAGACCAGTCATCCATACGAATTTGTATTCCGATGATCATGATATCGTCAATTCCATTCGCGGAACTTCGTTCTAAATATAAACAGTGTTCACCGCACTGCTCATATTCGGAGGGAATGATCGTGCGTACCATCCTGCTCGCTGCAACACTGGCTGTTGCCGCAACCCCCATGACGTTTGCGCAGTCCTGCGATGCTGAACCGGCGCTTGCCGGTCACCGCACCGCCAATGGCACCGTGCGCGCCCAGTACAACGCCGTCGAGCGTGGTGAATGGGCAAATGCCGTCCATATCGGTGAAGGCCTCGTCGACACCGGCATCTCCTCGCGCAACAAGATCGCCGCTTACTCCAACCTGTGTGCCGGCTATGCCGGGAACGGCGAGTTCGAAGCCGCCGTGACGGCCTGCAATTCGGCGCTCGAGCTGAATGACGGCGCTTGGCGCGCACTCAACAATCGCGGCGCGGCCCATTGGCTGGCCGGCAATCGCGATGCGGCGGCTGCCGACTTCCAGGCCGCCAATGCGGCGTCGTCCGGTGAGGACGAAGTGGCTGCGAATCTCGCACTGCTTACGTGCATGACATCAAGCTGATCCTCCCAGACTGGTTTGTAAGCTGCACAGACTGGCGGCCGGGGCGTGTTCTGCCCCGGCCGCTTTTTTGTCGCTGGCAGCCAGGCTCGGGCGGCGGCTGCGGTCGCAGGCTTCTAAATGGTTTCGATTGCAACTAAAACGGCGGGATCGATGTGACCGACCGGCGCGTGCCGGCCTGACGCAGGGGATACGCCATGACGACCCTCCCGCCCAAGCAGCTGCTGGACGGCTATCGCGATTTTTGCCGCGATGAGTACAAGACGCAGCGCGAACATTATGCCGAACTGGCCAAGGGTCAGAACCCGCACACGCTGATCATCGCCTGTTCCGACAGTCGCGTGGATCCGGCCGTGGTCTTCAATGCCCGGCCCGGCGATCTCTTTGTCGTCCGCAATGTCGCCAATCTGGTGCCGCCGCGCGATGATGATGGCGGGCGACATGGCGTCTCGGCCGCCATCGAGTTTGCTGTCAGCGCCCTCGGTGTCGACCATATCGTGGTGATGGGGCACGGCCAGTGCGGCGGTGTTGCCGCTAGTGTCGCCGGACTGGATACGCTGTCTTTCAAATATCTCGGCCCGTGGTTGGAGCCGCTCGAGTCGGCCCGCGCCGAAGTTCACGCAGACCATGCCGGTGCGGACAGTGAAACACTGTGTTCGGCGCTGGAACTCAACTCGATCCGCCACTCCATCGAACGCTTGCACCAATTCCCCTTTGTCGAGCGCGCCATCGCCGAACGGGGGCTGCAATTGCACGGTGCCCGCTTCTCCATCCATGACGGTGTGCTGGAGTGGATGGGGGAAGACGGCGAATTCCATCCGGTCTAGCCTCGTCAGGCCGTGGGCGCTGCCAGCCAGTCAATTCCGCGAAGATCAACCGGTCGGGAACGGACCGGAACTATTCACAAGCCACAGGGCACAAGCCACAGGGAAACCCGGATGAAACTCGCAACACTGAAATCGGATAGCCGCGATGGACGCCTCGTCGTGGTGTCGAAAGACCTTGCTTGGTGTGCCGACGCCCATCAGGTCGCTCCGACGCTGCAGGCCGCGCTTGATGACTGGGCGCGCTGCGAGCCGGAGTTGCGGACATTGTCAGACGAGCTCGAGCGCGAGACCATTCCGCGCGAGCGTTTCCATGAACGCGAGGCCCTGTCGCCGTTGCCGCGCGCCTTTCAGTGGGCCGACGGCTCGGCCTATGTCAATCACGTCGAACTGGTCCGCAAGGCCCGCAATGCCGAGATGCCGGCCACTTTCTGGACCGATCCGCTGATGTATCAGGGCGGCTCCGACGCTTTCCTGGCGCCGCGCGCCGACATCCCGCTGGGTGATACGGCCTGGGGCTGTGACATGGAGGGCGAGATCGCCGTCATCACCGGCGACGCGCCGGCGGGCTGTTCGGTCGAGGATGCCGCCAAATCGATCCGCCTCGTCATGCTGGTCAATGACGTGTCCCTGCGCGGGCTGATCCCGGGCGAGCTGGCCAAGGGCTTCGGCTTCTTCCAGTCCAAGCCGCCGAGCGCCTTCTCGCCGGTCGCGGTGACGCCGGACGAGCTGGGCGAGGCCTGGGATGGCAAGAAACTGCACCTGCCGCTCCTGGTGAAATATAATGGCGAGCTGTTCGGCAAGGCCGAGTGCGGCATCGACATGACCTTCGATTTCGGCCAGCTGGTCGCCCACCTGGCCAAGACCCGTCCGGTGACCGCCGGCACGATTGTCGGTTCGGGCACGGTGTCCAACAAGCTTGATGACGGCCCCGGCAAGCCGATCAGCGAAGGCGGCGTGGGCTATTCCTGCATCGCCGAAATCCGCATGATCGAGACGATCAATGACGGCAAGCCAAGCACGCCTTTCATGCAATATGGCGATACGGTGCGTATCGAGATGAAGGACAAGGACAACAAGTCCATCTTCGGCGCGATCGAGCAGGAAGTGGTCAAGGCCTGATCTGCCGGTCGGGGGATGGACTCAGCAAGACATGAACGGGGCGGGGCGGTGGTCCCGCCCTTTTCGTTGCGGGCAGCGATTTGCTGGTTCGCGTGGGGAAGACGGGGACGGGCATCCAAAATCCGGCGCGCTGCGCGGAGCTGTCCATAAATCCCATGACAGCCAGCGGGCCGTATCCGCTTCTTGAGGTCAAGGGCGCCGCAGGCGCCGCTTCGCGGGCATGCCCCTTGAGTTCAAGAACCGGATACGGCTTTCTCTCGGCAAGGGAATTATGGCTCGGTGGGCGCGCTGCGCCAGCCTTTCTTTTACCAGCCATATCCTCAAATCCCCGTCATCCCTCGGCTTGTCAGGGGGGACCTTGTCCAGCCGGTCGATGGGGATGGCCGGGCTGGAGGGAAAACGAGGCCGAGGCGCGTCGGTCCTCGGATGGGTGATGACCTAGTGCGCCTGGTCCGGCGTCATTTTCAGCTGGTAGCGGGTGCCGTCAAAGCCCTCGAAGGCCTCGGAAATCTGCGGATGTTCGACCGGGCCATTCTCGGCGTCGGGCAGGAGATTGCCCTCGGACACGTAGGCGCCGTAATAGCTCTCATCATTCTCGGCCAGCAGATGGTAGAAGGGCTGGTCCTTGGACGGGCGGACATCTTCCGGGATGGACTCGTACCATTCCTCGGTATTGGCGAACTCGGGATCAACATCGACCACCACCCCGCGGAAGGGGAAAAGGCGGTGGCGTACCACATCGCCGAGTCCGAATTTGGCGTCGCGAACGATCATGCTCAACACTCTGACACAAATCTGCCGGCGCGGACCATCCTCGCGCGGCAGCCCATATTTAGGGTGTTTCGAGCAATAAGCTACGGCCTGCGCTGCCATCGGTCACGCATCCTTGCAGGGCCGTCGCTTCCTTGTATCCTGCAACCAACATTGTGATCAGCCCGATTCGAGCCGCGCCTCCCGATCCCGGATGCGGCGCGCCGGTCGGCAAGAGGTATATCATGGCGGAGCCATCGTCCCGGGGCTCTCCGGGCAAGGACGCCGCCGCACGCAAGCGGAGAGGGCGCAAACGCGCGCCATCTCCCGTGTACGGCGCGATTGATCTGGGTACCAATAATTGCCGCATGCTCCTGGCGCAGCGCTCGGGCAGCAGTTTTCATGTTGTCGACGCCTTCTCGCGCGTTGTCCGCCTCGGTGAGGGGATAACCGGCAGTGGTGCGCTTTCCGAGGGCGCCATGGACCGGGCCGTCGAAGCGCTGAAAGTCTGTGCCGACAAGATCCGGCGCCAGAATGTGGTCAAGCATCGCTCCATCGCCACCCAGGCCTGCCGCATGGCGGTCAATGGCCAGGACTTTCTCGACCGGGTCGAGCGCGAGACCGGGCTGACCTTTGATCTCATCTCTGCCGAGGAAGAGGCGCGACTGGCCGTGCATGGCTGTGTCGACTTGCTCGACGAGGACAAGGAAGCGGCCCTGGTCATCGATATCGGGGGCGGTTCGACCGAGCTGTCCTGGGTCGACCTCGCCGAATGGCGACGCCGTGGCGGCCGCGAAAGCGGCGGCCGTCCGCCGATGAAATCCTGGACCTCGACACCGGTCGGCGTGGTCACCCTGTCGGAGCGCTTTCCCGAACGCGAGGGCGATCGTGCTGAATGGTATGCCGAGATGAAGGCCTATGCCCGCGACCTGATGAAGACGCCGCGCGGTGCCAAGGCGATGCGGCCGCTGTTCCGCGAAGGTCGGGCCCATCTGGTGGGAACGTCGGGAACGGTCACCTCGATGGCCGGTGTCCATTTGCGTCTGCCACGCTATGACCGCTCCAAGGTGGATGGGTTGTGGATGACCGGCGAGGAGGCGTTGGACGCCTGCAAGCGCCTGCGTGAGCTGGACATTCATGGACGTGCCCAGGAGCCGACCATCGGGACTGACCGGGCCGAGCTCGTCCTTGCTGGCTGCGCGATCTATGAGGCCGTCGCGGAACTCTGGCCGGCCGAACGCTTGCGTGTGGGCGATCGGGGCTTGCGCGAAGGCATGTTGCTCAATCTGATGCGAAAGTCCAAGAAGCGCAGGCGCCGTCGCCGCAAGGGCGAGAGCACAACCCCGGCGACGCAGACCACGGGATCGGACGAATGAGCGACGACGACAAGACACCGCCGGACGAGCCGACCCCGCCCAAGGATCAGGGCGGCAAGGACGAGGCTGACGGCGAGGGCCGCGATGCCGACAGCAATGCTGAACTTCCCGGCTGGGGCAGTAGTGACAAACGCCGTCGTCGCCAGTCCGGTCCGATGAAGAAGGGCGGCGACGCCCGGGCTGCCAAGCAGATGTTTGAACGGGTCAAGACGGCGCGCGGCCGCAAGACCTCCTCGACCCGCTGGCTGCAGCGCCAGCTCAATGATCCTTATGTCAAGAAAGCCCAGATGGAGGGCTATCGCTCGCGCGCCGCCTACAAGCTGCTGCAGCTGGACGAGCGTTTCAAACTGCTCAAGCCCGGCATGCGCGTGGTCGATCTCGGCTCGGCGCCGGGCGGCTGGGTGCAGGTGGCGCTGAAGGCGGGCGCCTCGGAAGTTGTCGGTATCGACTTGCTGGAAATCGAGGCGATTGCCGGCGCGACCCTGCTGGAAAAAGACTTCACCGATGATGACGCGCCGGCTCTGGTCAAGGCGGAGATGGGCGGCGCCGCCGACGCCGTGATCTCCGATCTCGCGCCGTGGACGACCGGCCACAAGAGCACCGACCATTTGCGCATCGTTGCCCTTGCGGAGCTCGCCGCGCATTTCGCCGCCGAAACCCTTACGCCTGGCGGCTTTTTCATTGCCAAGGTTTTCCAGGGTGGATCGGACGGCGAATTGCTGAACTTCCTGAAAGCCAATTTCGAGAAAGTCCGCCACTTCAAGCCCGACGCCAGCCGTTCGGAAAGTGCGGAGACCTTTGTGGTGGCAATGGGGTTCAAGCGGTAGGGGCGCCAGCGACGCCACTGACGATTAGCGATCGTGTACGTCTACGCCGTACCGCTCTTGGGCACGGCATCCGCCAGCACGATGTCTGATGCCGGTGTCTCGGCCAGGATATCCATCGGCGCCGGGCGTCCCAGGAAGAAGCCCTGACCTTCGTCGCAGGCCTCGTCGCGCAGCAGGTCGAGCTGCGTCATCGTTTCGATGCCCTCTGCAAGGACCGGAATTCCCAGGCTCTTGGCCAGCGCCAGGATGGCACGCACCACGGCCAGCGAGCGATGGTCGCTTTCCAGCTCGCCGGTGAAGGACTTGTCGAGCTTGATCTTGTCGAAGGGGAAGGTGCGCAGGATGTCGAGCGAGGAATAGCCGGTGCCAAAATCATCCAGTGCCACGGACACGCCCAGCGCCTTGATCTGACGCATGATATGCATGGATTGCACCTTGTCCTTGATCAGCGCTGTTTCCGTCAGCTCGATTTCCAGGCGCTTCACCGGCAGGCCGGTTTCCAGCAGGATTTGCTGGATCTGGCGGGCGAGGCCCGAATGGGTCAGCTGCACGGCCGACAGGTTGACCGCGACCTTGTGATCATTGTCCCAGGACGCCGCGTCCCGGCAGGCCTGTCGCATGACCCATTCACCTAGTGGCAGGATCAGCCCGTTGGCCTCGGCCAGCGGGATGAAGGTGTCGGGGCCGATCGCGCCGAGGCGCGGATGGGTCCAGCGGAGCAACGCCTCATAACCGCGGATTTCGCCGGTCCCGATCGATGTCTGGACCTGATAATGGACGTGCAACTGGTCATTCTCGATCGCATGGCGCAGATCATTGGCCATGGCGCGACGTTCGCGAACCTCGTCGCCGAGTTCGGTGTCGTAAAAGCAGACGTCCAGCATCGGATCCATCTTGGCCTTGTACATGGCCAGGTCGGCATTGCGGACCAGGCTGTCGCGATCAGCGCCATCATGCGGGAAGACCGCGACGCCGATGCTCGCACCCGTGGCGGACTCGTATTCGCCATAGCTCACCGGCGTCGCGAACATCTGCTCAATGGTGTCGACGCGCTCCTGGAGGGCAATGCGGTTTTCCGCGTTCAGCACGACGCAAAATTCGTCGCCGCCCAGACGGGCCGCAAAATGGGTCTGGCCGGCCAGGCCCTTGAGCCGTTCGGCGAGGGCGCAGAGCACGGCATCGCCGGCCTCATGTCCCCAGACATCGTTGATTTCCTTGAACCGATTGAGGTCGATTCCGACCACGGCCACGCCGTCCGCGTCGGGGCTGGCGAGGCGGGCGTCCAGATAGGTGTTGAAACTGGTGCGGTTGGCGAGGCCGGTCAGCGGGTCATGCAGCGCCATGTGGCGCAATTGTTCGTCGCTTTCCTCGCGGGTGCGGTGATCGATCAGATAGCTGGTGACGCCAGTCCCGATGATCACCATCCCGGCCACGGCGACAGACAATGCCATGGCCCGGAAGGCGGCACTGTCGGCGCCCACTTCCATGCCGGCAATCGGCGTGACGACGAAGGCTGCCATGCCCGTGAAATGCAGGGCGACAATCGCGACAACAAGGATGCCCGGTGCGATGAAAACCGCTGGCCCGTTCTTCCAGCGCTCAACTGCCCAGAAGGCCATCCCAGCCAGGCCGGCCGCGAGCCCGATCGAGGCGGTGACATAGGCCTGATCCCAATCGACCAGACCATCGACGCGATAAGCGAACATGCCGGTGAAGTGCATCGCGGCGATGGCGAGACCGAACACACAGCCGCCGATGGCCGGGGCATGGCGGCTGAATCGCATGCCGGACAAGGCGAGGCCGGCGCCGGTGCCGGCAATCGCCAGGATCATGGAGACGAGGGTCAGCGTGGCGTCAAACGTCACCGGAACGCCGGGTTGAAAACCCAGCATGGCAATGAAATGGGTCGCCCAGATCGAGGAGCCAGCGCAGACCGCCGTCAGGAACAGCCAGCCGGACTTCTCGGCACCGCGCGTGCTCAGGCCGCGGCGATAGAGATGCATGGTCACGACCGAGCCGGTGGCGCACATGGCAGCCGCCAGCAGGACAAGCCAGAGATTGTGTTCCGTGAACAGGCAGGTAAAGACGCGCATATCGCTCCCCAACTATAGCGATGACGACGTCTTCTAGCGTGGCGGCGTTAAAATTTGGTCGCCTCAAACCCACAGATTGTGTGTGGGCATGGGCGTGGTCAGCCTGCCGCCGGCTCCGTCCGCTGAATCGACACCGGTACGCCATTGGCGCTCATCTCATCCCAGATCCGGACCACGACACCGTGATCGCTCTCGTCATGGACTTCCAGCAAGACGGCACTTTCCGGGTTTTCGGCGCGATGGCGGTTGATGGATGCCAGGACCCGTTCGATATCGGTCCGGTCCTGGTTGACGAAGACCTGGTTGTCGCCATCGACCTGGATCAGGATGACCGGTCGGTCCGGCGCATCGCACCCGGCGCCTTCGCATTCCGGCGGTGGACGCATATCGACGCCCTCCTCGGACAGGAAAGTGGCGGTGACGATGAAGAAAATCAGCAGGATGAAGACGATATCCAGCATCGGGGTCATGTTGACCTCTGCCTGGTCATCGCGTTTGCGAAAGCGCTTGCGCATGCGGGCCTCCCCATTGGCCGATGTTACGCGCCAGCCTCACCCGGCGCGCTGTTACTGCAGCGCTCGCGCAAGGCGATAGCGGGGAGGCGGGAAGGTTATTTGCGGGCCGTATTAGGGCGGCAACCGGGCGTGTGTTCGCGGCAGCTTGCCCGCAGGCCGCCCGGTGCCTAGCGTGACCACATGGCCGCAACAACGGACAATTCGACCTTGCGGTGCCTGTCAGACGGGATCTGGACCGCGTCCGGCGACGTCGTCACAGCCGCAGCGGGATTTCACTACCCCACGCGGATGGTGGTTATCCGCCTCGATGATGACCGGCTCTGGGTGTGGTCGCCGGTGGCGCTGAACGAAGCCCGCAAGCGCGAGATCGACGCGCTCGGCCTGGTCGCCCATATCGTGGCGCCCAACAGCCTGCACCATCTCGCCCTGTCCGACTGGCAGTCCGCCTATCCCGCCGCCCGCCTGCACGGCGCGCCGGGCATGGCGGCCCAACTCCCGGATCTGAAATTCGACACCGAATTGACCGACACCGCAGATCCGGCCTGGGCCGGACAGATCGACCAGGTCGTCGTGCCCGGCAACAGGATCACCACCGAAGTCGTCTTCTATCATCGGTCCAGCGGCACGGTGATCTTCACCGACCTGATCCAGCACCTGCCGGATGACTGGTATTCCGGCTGGCGAAGCTGGGTCGCGCGCTGGGACCGGATGACCGGGCCGGAGCCCGCCGTCCCGGGCAAATTCCGTCTCGCCTTCCGCGACCGGAAGCGGGCGCGCGCCGCCATCGACCGCATCTTCGCCTGGCCGGCCAGAACCGTCCTGTTTGCGCATGGTGAGCCGGTGCGGGACGATGCGCAGGCGTTTTTGACGCGGGCCTTTGCCTGGTTGCGTTAGGGCGGGGGGCGGCCGCCCTTGTGAGGGCTGGCGCGGCGCGCTGACCGCCCCATTCTTTCCTTGCAGAGATTTCGCCGCAGTGACTTCGCGCCGTCAAGGCGCATGCCCGCTACGCGGCGCCGAAGGCGGCCTTGACGGCGCGAAGTCACTGCGGCCTGCTGGCTGGCAAGTAAAGTATGGCGAGATTTGCGCTGGGTGCGCTGGTGAACTAGGTGTCCTCGCCGTCATCCGTGTCTTCAACGGCGCTGCGGAGCTTAGGCGGGGGCGCGCGCCAAGCCGTGAGCCTTTGAGCAACGTCGCCGTAGAAGTCATCCACAACGAGCTGCTCGAGGCTTTCGATGAATGTTTTGCGGCCTGCGAACCGTCGTCCATCGGTCATCAGTTTCATGACGACGAATGAGCCGGGAACAATCGCCCTGTTCGAATGAGCATGTATTCGATCATCATCGCGGGCAGCGGCGACGGTCGATGTCGTTTGTGGTGCCGTGCCGGGCCAGTTGGCCATCACCGTGACCTTGTCCGCCTCGCAATCTTTAAGCTGCCGCAGGAGCCAGTTCACCCTTGATTTTTGCTGAGCCTTATCCTTTGGCGCCTCAAGTTTCATTGAGGTGCGAATGGTCCGCGTGCTCAGGTCGGCTTCAATTTCGATTGCCGCCGCAGCGTCGGGCACCAAGATTGTTCCACGCAGTAATTTTGATCGCGACAAGAGGTCAGCATCAAACTGAATACGGTCACGGGGGTCAGATCGATGTTTCGGCGAAAGCTTGAGGTCTGCGGAAGCTCCCGTCTTCCTTGCCAATAAGAGGCAAAGGTCCCTCAGTTCACTATGCCAGCTAGCAACGACGCCGAGCACCTCAGGTGAATTCTTTGGAAGGTTCGTTCCTGCGCGCAGCCGGTCAAGCACGTCGGTCCACTCGGTCCCCATGCTATCGAAACGTCTGAGGCCCGCGCTTGGGTGAATGAGGAAGCGCTCTAATTCGCGAAGTAGATAAGCATGGTCTGCATCAGCGACATCATCGTTCAGTGCCAACAAGTTGATGGTGGTGAGCATTGAGAACCAGGAGAAGTGCAGCAGGCTGACTTTTCTCAACAAACGCCGGTCAACGTCGAGCGGATGGTGTTCGGGCAGTGGTGCAAAATCATTGGTCATTGTTATGACGGCATCGACACCAACGTCTTTTGCGAGCCTTAGATAGGCTTCGATCTGATCTTGGCGCAGCGCGGCATTTCCAATCTTGGCCTCGACAAACGCCGACCATTTTGTCCGACCGGTGCTGACGACTATCAGGCCGTCCGGGCGGAGCTTCTCTCCGCCGCGCTTGGCGAAGGTTACTTCCGTAAAGCATTCGACTTTCGTGCGAGTGCCATGACGTCGATTGATCGCGTTCAATACACTGGCGGCAAACTCGGGAACCTGTGCCAAGGTGGCCAGAACAATTGAAAGCGTGCGGCCTTCCTTCGAGCTGTCGGCCAATACAGGAAATAGTCGTGCTCGCTCGCCTTTGGCGTCAAACCCGTCGATGTCTTCCATATGATTGCCCCCACAACTCGAGCGGATAGTATCCTCAGGTAGCAAGTGCGCGCAATGCGAGTTGCTTCCTCGCTCCCACACCGCGACAATTCAGCGACATCCCGCACACCTCCCTTGCCACACGCCCGAATCCATTCTATTGCCGCGCCGCAAGCAGCTTAGAGGAGTCTCCCATGGAGATTCGCGAAGGTCTCACCTTCGATGATGTGCTCTTGCAACCGGGCCCGTCCGAAGTTCTTCCCGCCGATGCCGATGTTTCCACGCGTGTGGCCAGCGATGTCGCGTTGAAGATTCCGATGCTCGCCGCCGCCATGGACACCGTGTCCGAGAGCGGCATGGCGATCGCCATGGCACAGGCTGGCGGCCTCGCCGTCATCCACCGCAATCTCACCATCGCCGAACAGGCCGAGGAAGTGCGGCGGGTGAAGCGTTATGAGAGCGGCATGGTGGTCAATCCGGTGACGATATCGCCGGATGCGACACTCGCCGATCTGCGCGCCCTGATCGCCCAGCACCGGATTTCCGGCATTCCCGTTGTTGAGGGCGCCACGCCGGCTCGCCCGGGCAAGCTGGTCGGCATCATTACCAATCGCGATGTCCGCTTCGCCGATGATCCCAATGAGAAGGTCGGCAATCTGATGACCCGTGACGTGGTCACCGTGAAGGTCGGCGCCTCCCAGGACGAAGCCCGCGCCAAGCTGCACAAACACCGCATCGAGCGCCTGCTGGTTGTCGATGACGAAGACCGTTGTATCGGCCTGATCACGGTCAAGGATATGGAAAAGGCGCAAGCCTTCCCCAATGCCGCCAAGGACGCCCAGGGCGCGCTGCGCTGTGCGGCGGCGACCACGGTCGGGGATAGCGGTTTCGAGCGCGCCGAGGCGCTGATCGATGCCGGGGTCGATGTGATCGTGATCGATACCGCCCACGGCCAGAGCCAGTCGGTTCTCGACCAGGTCACCCGGGTCAAGAAATCCTCCAGCATGGCCCGTGTCGTGGCCGGCAATGTCGCGACCTATGACGGCGCCAAGGCGTTGATCGAGGCGGGGGCGGACTGCGTGAAAGTCGGGATCGGGCCAGGCTCGATCTGCACGACACGGATTGTCGCCGGTGTCGGCGTGCCGCAGCTGACCGCGATCATGGATGCCCGCCGCGCGGCGGAAGGGTCCGATGCCTGCATCATCGCCGATGGCGGCATCAAATTCTCCGGTGACATGGCCAAGGCGATCGCCGCCGGGGCCGATTGCGTCATGGTCGGCTCGCTTCTGGCCGGTACGGAAGAAGCGCCGGGCGAGGTCTTCCTCTATCAGGGCCGGTCCTACAAATCCTATCGCGGCATGGGGTCGCTGGGTGCGATGGCGGCCGGGTCTGCCGACCGTTATTTCCAGAAGGATACCGAGCGCATGAAGCTGGTGCCGGAAGGGATTGAAGGCCAGGTGCCGTATAAGGGCCCGGTCGGTCCGATCCTGCACCAGATGGTCGGCGGTCTGCGTGCCGCGATGGGCTATACCGGCTCGCGGACAATTGCGGACCTGCATGAGCGGGCGCAATTCGTGCGCATCACCAATGCCGGCCTGCGCGAAAGCCATGTCCACGACGTCAAGATCACGCGCGAAGCGCCGAATTATCCGACGACGAGCTGAACAGATAGCCGGTGAGGGCAAGCCGCCATCTTCGCATGGAGGCCATGCCCGGGCGGAGATTGCCGGTTGGTGGCGGGGTGACTACCCCGTTTCCATCCATTTTTCCAAGGGGAAGCCTGATGTCTGACGCTTTGATTTATCCGCTTCTGGTGCAAGTCGCCCTGACCTTTGTCCTGCTGTTCGCCAATGCGTTGATGCGCACCGGCGCGGTCGGGTCCGGAAAGGTCAAGCCGGCCGATATCGTGCTCGGCCAGCGCGCCTGGCCGCGCAAGGTTCAGCAGGTCTCCAACGCCTTCCAGAACCAGATGGAAACGCCGACCCTGTTCTTCGTCGGTGTCATCCTGGCGCTTGTGCTGGGTCTGGGTGGCCCGGTCCTCGCGGCGCTGGCCTGGGTCTGGGCGGCGCTGCGCATCATCCATGCGGTGATCCATACCACCAGCAATAATCTGCGCTGGCGCTTTTACAGCTTCGCGGCCGGCGTCTTCGTCCTGCTGGCCTTTTGGATCACGCTGGCGGTCGGGATCTTCACGCGATGAGGCAGGACCAGCCGATGATCGAGACCGGCCAGGACATCCTCTTCCTGCTGACCGGCGCCTGGGACGACGCAGACGGCGGTCCCTGGCTGTGCGCCGATTGCTGCACGATGGAGGGCGCACTCAAGGTCAATCCGCACTGGGCGGACGCGATCACCCTGGTGCGGATCGACTATGCCCGTCCGCGCGCGGAGATCGTGACGCTGCTGGACGCGGACCATCAGAATGCGCCGACGCTCATCCTGGCCGACGACACGATCGCCCATGTCGAGCCCGAAGCGGTCGTGGGCGGTCGCCGGATCTATACCGACCCCAAGGCCATCTGCCGCCAGCTGGCGGCGTGCTATACCGGCGCCCAGCCGAATAAACCGCGCCCGAGTGCGCCCCTGCAAGACGGATATCCGACATGAGAGACGGCGCACGCATTGCCGCGGCCATCGAGATTCTCGACACGCTCCAGACCCAGCACCAGCCGGTGAAGGATGCCGTGCGCGATTGGGGCAAGGCGCACCGCTTTGCCGGCTCGGGTGATCGGGCCTGGATTGGCGGGCTGGTGCTCGACGCGCTGCGTCACCAGTCCTCGACCGCCTTCGCGATGGAAGGTGATGCGCCCCGCACGCTGGCGATCGGCACGGTCGGTCGGGTTTGGGGCATCGAGGCCGATGCCATTGACGCCATGTTTGACGGTGATGACCACGCGCCGGAAAAGCTG
The DNA here is from genome assembly GCF_003634045.1 of Maricaulis maris. Classification (GTDB taxonomy): domain Bacteria; phylum Pseudomonadota; class Alphaproteobacteria; order Caulobacterales; family Maricaulaceae; genus Maricaulis; species Maricaulis maris. The sequence goes on along the minus strand of NZ_RBIM01000006.1, from coordinate 159,351 downwards.
ACCGACGCCGAGCGAGAGGGCTTGGCGCGGGACATTTCCGACGCGCCGCTTCATATCCGTGGTGACGTGCCGGAATGGCTGGAAGAAAGCCTGATCCGGGCCTTTGGTGAGGCGGCGGCGGAAGAGGGGCGGAGGCTCTCTTCACGGGCTCCGGTCGATCTCAGGGTGAATGAAGCAAAGGTCGATTTTGATCGTGCTTTCAAAGAGGTATCGTCGAAACTGAAAGCGGCTGAAAATAGCCCTTTGGTGCGCTCAGGTATTCGCATCCCGCAGCGCGACCCGCGCGGCAAGTCGGCGGCGGCCGAGAGCATTCCCGCCTATGGCAAGGGCTGGGTCGAGGTCCAGGATATCGGCTCGCAGCTGGCAGCGCTCGCCTCGGGCGCCCGTGCAGGCGAGCAGATACTGGATTATTGCGCCGGTGCCGGCGGCAAGACGCTGGCCCTGTCAGCCCTGCTGCACAATACCGGACAGGTCCATGCTTGGGACATTGACTGGCGCCGGCTGCGCGCCATCTGGCCGCGTCTCAAGCGCGCCGATGTGCGCAATGTCCAGGTTCACGACGATAGCGAAGACAAGGCCTTGGGCGGCTTTGTTGAGAAAATGGATGTCGTCTTCTGCGACGCCCCCTGTACCGGAACCGGCACCTGGCGCCGCCGTCCCGACGCCAAATGGCGGTTGAAGCCGATGGCGCTGGAAAAGCGCATGGCCGAACAGGACATCGTGCTGGAACGCGGTCATCGCTATGTGAAGCCGGGCGGCCGCCTCGTTTACATCACCTGCTCGGTCCTGCCGGAAGAAAATGGCGACCGGGTCAACGCCTTCCTCGACAAGATCGAGGGATTCAAGCCGGTGCCGGTGCTGGACGTGCTGATCCGCTCTGGCGGTCTTGGCGACGGCGCGGAAGAATTGCTGGAACCCTGCGTCACCGAACATGGCGCGCTGCAGCTTTCGCCGGGTCGGACGGACACTGACGGGTTTTACATCTGCGTGATGGAGCGGGTGGGGTGATGGACGGCTGAATGATACCGCCCCACCAGGGCATTTTCAGGTCGGCATGGGCGTGAAGGTTGAAGGCCGAGACGAATGCTAGCCCCAGTGCCGCGGTGAGCGCGGGCACCACACACGCAATAGGCCATCGGGGCGCTCTCTGCGGTGGGTCTGTGGCCAGCAAATGGCAAGGTCGTCGCAGCCCGCTCCGCCTGCCATGAAAACTATCTCCAGCCGTTGCGCCGCCGTTTGCCGGCGGTCGCCTGCGGTCCGTATCCGAGTTCGGTCAGCCTTTGCCGCGTTGCCGCGGTCACCTGTCCATCCAGCGCCGAACCCGCGCCCGCCCGTCGCCGGGTCAGGGGCTGGTTGATCAGCGGCACGCTGTCGTGTTCCAGCCCGTGCAGCTCGATGCGTCTCGTGGCGAAGTGCAGCTGGGCCGGTTCGAACTTGAAGCCGAGGAAGGTCATCAGAGTCGTCATGGTCGCTTTGGGTCGGGTCACCAGATCTTCATAGCGCACGCGGCAAATACGGCCTGCCAGGCTGCGTTCGGCGGCGAGGCCGATACCGGTCAGGTCGGTCCAGTATTTCAGCGCCGCGCCCGGATCGCTGACATGCAGGAAGGGGCGGCCCTGCGGGTCGCGCCAGTCGCGGGCGAGCAGGGAGTTGGCGACATCGCGGCCATCCCGCACGACATGGATGAAGCGGGCCTGCGGCAGGAGGCGTCCGAGTGGATCAAAGGCAGCGACATTGAGGCTGGTCTTTTCAACCAGGACCTCGACACCCGGTGTATCCAACGGTGCGCTGATCATGCCGGTCAGGAGTTCGGCCATGGATTGGCGCATGTCCTCGGCGCCGAGATCGAAATCCCGGGCGTGCAGCGGCCCCAGCTCACGGGCGAAATTCTGCCATTGCATGGCGATCGAGGGCGGCAGGCCGGTGTCGGGACCGCAATGGACATGGCGGTGCGGTTCGATCAGGCGGCGCAGCACGGTCAGGCCGGAACGCGGGCAGCCACCGGCAAAAATCAGGCCCGCCCCGTCGCGGCGCGCCGCTGCGCCGGACGTGTCAGACATAGCCCAAATCAGCCAGATGCTGGCCGGCAATACGCATCACCGTGTCGCGCTGGGCGGTGTCGAGGTCTTGCTGCCAGCGTCCGATGGCCCGGCGGTCGACCGGACCGGCGACGCGTCCGGCGCTGGATTCAGCCGTGCCGGCGGCGGCGTCAAACTCGCGGGCGTGATCGAGGGCCCGGGCCTTGGCCGCGTCGTCCTCGCCGAGCGCGTCAAACAAGGGGGAAATCGTGCCGGCCGGATCGCTGACCAGTGCCTCATAGCGCAGCTCGAAATAATTCGGATCACCGTGCATCCGACGGCCGGCATCAATGCTGGCGCACCACAGGCGGGCGGCCGCTTCGGCATCGCGCGTGATCGCCATTGGCTGGCCGGTGCTGCCATCAGTCCAATCCATCGACAGGAGGGAGGCAACGACGTCGCGACCATCGCGGACAATGCCGATCAGCGGACTGTCCGGGAATATCTGCCGCAGGCGGGAAAAGTGCAGGATATTGGCCGGGGTCTTTTCGGCGACGCGGGCCCCGGTGCGGGCGTGCAGGGGCGCGAGCAGGCTGTCGATGGTGCGGGCAAAGCGATCATTGAGGGCCTGCCGGTCGAGGCCATAGCCACGTTCCAGCATGTCGGCCTGGCCGGTTTCGATCTGTTCGGCGAGATGGCATAGCGCCGGGATGATCCGCATTTCCGGGCCGCACACGATATTGCGGCTGGCATTGACCATGGCGCGCAACAAGGTCGTGCCGGAGCGCGGCGCGCCGCCAATGAAGATGGGAGATTTTCCGACAGCGTACTGCATGACCGATCCGGGGAGGACTTGTCAGCACGGATTACCAGTCGATCGACTGCGGAATAAGTTACAATAGTTCAATGTGTTACGGAAAGTTCATGCAGGCGTAACCTGACCGAGTCCCGTGTCTGTCGGTCGCTAGGTTCGCGGTCGTCCGGGCCGACTGACGCGGCTGATCAGCTGCTTTCCCGCGACCAATAAGGGCCGCTCGACCCAGCGGTGGGCCAGTGCCCCGAGCGCGATGCTGCCGGTCAGGCCGGTCGCATACAATACCAGCAGGCCCGACAGTGCGCCGGGGATGAGATCGGGCAGCAGACGCGCCAACACGCTGATGACCAAGAGGTGGCCGAGATAGATGGCATAGGACCAGTCACCGACTGCCGCGAAGCCGCGTGGCCAGCGTGGTTGCCAGGCCAGAACTGCAGCGACGATACCAATCGCGAGCGGGGCGAAGATCATCGCCCGGGTGTCCGCGTGGGCCAGACCTTCAATGCCAAAGCGTCCGGTCCAGACGGCGGCCAGTGCAAAGCCCAGCACGGCGAGCAGGCTTGCCGCACCGCGCATGCTCGGTAGCCGGTCGCGGAACTCCGCCAGCACGATGCCGGCGAGAAATTGCAGGTTGAAGCCGCTCAGGGCCAGTACTGCCCAAGGCGGGCCGGGGCGCAGAATATCGGTCATGGCAAGAAGGGTCAGCCCGGCCCAGAGGCCCGCCGCCGCAAGTCTCCAGCGCCGTGGCAGGAAGAGCGCAAGCCCGTAGACGAGGTAGAAGTAGAGCTCATGGGTCAGCGTCCAGCCGACCAGCAGGAGTGGCGGCTGACCGGTAGGCAGCAGGCTCAGGCTGGTTACCCAATCGATGGACTGATCGGCAAAGCCCAACTGGTCACCGATCAGCATGTAACCGATGGCGACCAGCGCCGTGAAAATCCAGTAGAGCGGGAAGATCCGGTTCAACCGCTTCAGCCCGAAGGCGAGGGACGGGCCGTCGGCTTGACGGTAGAGCGTGTGGATGATGAAGCCGGAAATGACGAAGAACACGTCGACGCCGGCAAATCCGGTAAACCCGACGGGTCCGAACCCGTCGGCTCCGAGAAACCGGCTTCCGGCCTGGTGCAGATGGCCGACCACGACCATCATGACAGCGATCGCCCGCAGGTATTGCAGCTCGATGATCTCGGCGTGGGGACGGGCGGTCGGCATTTAAACTCCGGTCAGCGGGCCGATCATCGCGCGACCGGTTGTTCGCGCAAGATTGACCCGGGCCACCGTGTCTCGCCAAGCGGGATGATCAGCCGCGCGTGAAAACCAGAGAGAAGGTGACCGGTGTGACCGGTGTGATCGAGGGCAGACCGGCGAGGTCCTGCAAGGTCGCGAGACCGTCGGTCAGGCCGAAATCAGCCGTGTGCAACAAGACCGGTCCGTGGCTTTCAACAAGCACATTATGCCCGTCAATATCGGTGACCATGACGTCGGCCTGTATATTGGCCGAGGCCCCGTGCAGGTCGATTACCGCCTCGAGCGTCAGCGGGCGACGCTCGCCAATGTCCAGATCGGCCAAGGCTGCGAGGTCGAGCGTGGTGGTGATCCGCGCCTGCGGGAATTCACCCGTTTCAAAAAAATGCTCACGCATGCGCTCATTGCGGATATCGATGCCGGTCGCGACCGTGTCGAGGTCAATGACCAGCTCGGCCCGGCCCTGGCCGTCGACCGATCCGCGAAGCCCGGTGAAGTGATGCGCCTCGGCGACGTCGCCGGATTTGATCGAGACAAAGCCCAGGTGCGAAGCCTCGCTGTCGAGCCGCCAGTCGGCGCCGGTAACCGGCTGGGAACAAGCAGCAAGCAAGGCAACAAGACTGAGAAGGGCGGGCAGACGCATGACAGCACTCCTTGGCAGCGGCACCTGCCTTACCTGCGCGTGCTTGAGGTCCGGTTCAAGCCCGCCGGCCGGTTTTCCGGGCAAAATCTGCCAAAGCGCAGGTCCGGCGTCGCCCGGGACTGGTCAAGCGGACTGACTCGCGCTATCGGGCCACATGCTGACAGATGTTTCTGCCATCTCCCCACAATCTGACCTCCGGGACACCTGCGCGCGCGGGTGCGAACGCCCATGACTGATCAACACGACAAACTCCTTATCATCGATTTCGGCAGCCAGGTGACCCAGCTCATCGCGCGCCGTGTCCGCGAAAGCGGCGTGTTTTGCGAAATCCACCCCTATAACCGCGCCGATGCCGCGTTCATCGATGCCTACGATCCCAAGGCGATCATCCTGTCAGGCTCGCCGCATTCCACCCATTGGGACAATTCTCCGCGCGCCGATGCATCCGTCTTCACACGCGGCATTCCGGTGCTGGGCATCTGCTATGGCGAGCAGACCATGTGCGCCCAGCTGGGCGGCCGGGTCGAAGCCTCCGACGAACGCGAGTTCGGGCGGGCGGATATTACCCTGATCGAGGACAGCCCGCTGTTTGCCGGTTTTGGACCGATCGGTCATGAGGAACGCGTCTGGATGAGCCATGGTGATCGCGTCGCGGCGTTGCCCGAAGGCTTCAAGGTCATTGCCAAGTCCGGCCATGCGCCCTTTGCGGCCATCGCCGATGAGGAACGCCGTTTCTACGGCGTGCAATTCCACCCGGAAGTCGTGCACACGCCGCGTGGGGCGGCTCTGCTCAACAATTTCACCCACCAGATCGCCGGTCTGACCGGGGATTGGTCGATGGCCAATTTCAAGGATGAGGCGATCGCCAAGATCCGCGAACAGGTTGGTGACAAGCGGGTGTTGTGCGGCCTGTCCGGCGGGGTCGACAGCTCAGTTGCGGCGGTGCTGCTGCACGAAGCCATCGGCGACCAGCTGGTCTGTGTCTTCGTCGATACCGGTTTGATGCGCCAGGGCGAGGCCGATGAGGTCGTCACCCTGTTCCGCGAGCATTACAATATCCCGCTTGTCCATGCCGAAGCCGAGGATCTCTTCCTGTCGGCACTGGAAGGCGTTGATGACCCGGAGAAGAAACGCAAGATCATCGGCAGCCTGTTCATCGATGTCTTCGACGAGAAGGCGAAGGAGGCTGGCGGCGCCGACTTCCTCGCCCAGGGCACGCTCTACCCTGATGTGATCGAAAGCGTCAGCTTTGATGGCGGGCCCTCGGTCACCATCAAGTCGCACCATAATGTCGGTGGCCTGCCGGCGCGCATGAAGATGAAGCTGGTCGAGCCGCTGCGCGAGCTGTTCAAGGACGAGGTCCGCGCGCTGGGCCGTGAGCTCGGCCTGCCGGACGCTTTTGTCGGCCGTCATCCCTTCCCGGGACCGGGCCTCGCCATCCGCATCCCCGGCGCCGTCTCCAAGGAAAAGGCCGACATCCTGCGCAAGGCCGACGCCATCTATATCGAGGAAATCAAGAAGGCCGGCCTTTACGACGAGATCTGGCAGGCCTTCTCGGTCCTGCTGCCAGTCAATACGGTCGGCGTGATGGGCGATGAACGCACCTATGACGCCGTCCTCGCCCTGCGCGCCGTGACCTCCGTCGACGGCATGACGGCCGACTACTACCCCTATGACCACGACTTCCTGGGCCGTGTTGCGACACGGATCATCAATGAAGTGCGCGGAGTTAATCGCGTGGTCTATGATGTGACCAGCAAGCCGCCGGGGACGATTGAGTGGGAGTAGGGGGTGGACTCGGAGGAGAAAAAGCGGCGTGCAGATCTGATCGTACAACAATACGACGGGATCGTTCCCCAGTACGAGGCTTTCTACATCAGCAGCTTGCTGTATTCGGCCAACCGAGCACGCATGTCGTTCGATGCTTTGGACGCAGCGCTCGAAAATGTTGACGACCCGAATGTTGCGATGGCGCATTTGCAAGAAGCGCTGTCGCACGCATCGTCAGTGTCTAGGTATTTTTGGCCAACGAGGCGCGATAACTACACTCAGTCTCGAGCAATCAAGTTGCGGGATGCCTTCGAAGTTTCGGATACTAATCCATTGAAAGATCGTCAATTGCGAAATGCGATCGAGCATTTTGACGAACGGTTGGATGATTTTTTGCTCAATTGCTCAGCTGGACCAGTTGTCCCAGGAGCAATCATTGGTGATTTTGCGATCATTGAAGAATCTGTCGGGCATGTGTTTAAGCTTATTGATCCTGAGCATGGCGTCTGCGTCATTCTCGGGACGATCTGTAGGTACTTCCCGGTTAGGTGTGCTGTGGTTGACGTCTCGCAGCGTGCCGAGCGGATGGACCGCGATGGCGCGCGTTTAATGCGCCCCTAGAAGTGATCGCTTCTATCGTCTAGCGGTTATCGGTATGCCGCGTAGTTAGGTCATGCCTCTTCCCATACCTCCCTTGTCAGCCAGCGGGCCGTATCCGGTTCTTGAGGTCAAGGGCGCGTAGCGCCGCTTCGCGGTTGAAACCCTTGAGCTCAAGAACCGGATACGGCTATCTCTCGGCAAGGGATGTATGGCTGGGAGTGCTCTGCGCGCCCGCTCTCAAAGCCAGCCGCCAGCGCCCAATCCCTCACGCCATTTTTCCCGGGCGAAGACCCGGGGCCGACCGGACTTGCCTTGAAGCGCTGAGTTTCCCGTAGGTCCCGGATAGCGCTGACGCGCTTCCGGGAAAAATGGTGAGGGGAAGGGAAAAGGGAAGGGTGAGTGACGGGGGCGCTTCCCTCAACCGAGCGCCTTCACCAACACCCCCACCGGCAAAAACAATACCCGACCATCCGACGGCCAGGCCTGAAACTCGGCGCACCGCATATAAAAGCGTTTCGCTGCCTCGCTCTTGGCGTGAACCAACACGGCGGCGATGCCGATGGTTCGTGAGGCGATGGCGATGCGGCGCAGGGCGTCGGCGAGGAGGTCTTGGCCGAGGCCTTGGCCGGCATGGCTGCGGCTGACGGCCAGCCGCGTGATGATCGCCACCGGGATTGCGTCCGGCGCATTGCGGCGGAGCCTGCCGGGCACCGCTGACCGTTCGACAGATCCGGCGGACAGGCTGACATAGGCGACGACCGTGTCGCCCTCGCACACGACATAGGTCCGCGAAAAGCGGCTCTCATTCTTCAGGGCCCGGTGTTTGAGCCAGTCATCAAGGGCGGGCTCGCCGCAGTCGAAAGCTGCGAGGTCGTGCGCCGCGTTGATCGCTTGCGGCGCGCTCAGGCCGTCCATGCCGGCCGGCGCTGCATTAGTGCGGTCAGTTTTTCGCCGGGATCGGCCGGCGTCTCCAGCGCATCAGCGAAGGCGTCGAAGGCATCCGGATCGAGCTGGAAGAGCCTGCGGTCGAGCAGGACGTCGATGGCGCGGCTGCGGGCGGTGTCGATCATGAATTCGGTGCGCGACTTGCCCAACGAGGCGGCTGCCTCGTCGATCAGCGTCCGGGTCTGGCCTTCAATGCGAAGATTGATGCTGCCCTTGGTCGTGCCGGCCTGGTCGGCGACGGCCAGCGGGGTGCCAGGCTTGGCCTTGCCGGGAAATTGGCGATCCTTGGTCATGCAATGAATTTGATCATCAGTATATACATTGTCAATACATGCGACTTGCCTTTGACCGCCCCCCAAAGCGATTTGCCTTGCCAAATCCCCGGACAACCCCCATATAGCGCTCACTCGAACTTGATTGCCGAATCTTCCGGGCGCGACTTGTCGCCTTCCTGACGCTCTTCCCTTTCAAATTTCGACACTTCGGGCATTCGTCGACACGCGGTCGGCGGGGCCCACCCAAATGTGACTGATTGAAAAGGATCTCGTCATGGCTACTGGTACCGTTAAGTTCTTCAATACTTCCAAAGGTTTTGGCTTCATCCAGCCGGATGATGGCTCGACCGACGTTTTCGTGCACATCTCTGCTGTCGAGCGTTCGGGCCTGTCGACGATCAGCGAAGGTCAAAAGCTGACCTTTGAAGTCGTCCAGGACAAGCGCTCCGGCAAGAACGCGGCTGAAAATCTTCAGACCGTTTAAGCCGACTGCTCCGACCGGCGCATCACGCGCCTGGTGACGAGATTGAAGAGGTCGGGCGATTGCCCGGCCTCTTTGTTTTTCTTCAGACCTTCAGGAGACCGCTCATGACCACACCCTATGCCGACCTGCTGCGCACGACGCCGAAAACGGCCCAGTCCCGCGCCGAAATCACGGACAGCACGGTGCGATCCCTGCTCGATGAAGAAGCAGTTGAGCGCTCCGCCCAGCTGAAATCCCTGCGCGAGGCTCGCCTTGCCATGGAAGCCAAGACTGCCGCCGTGGCCAAGCCGGCCGCGCCGAAAAAGCCGCGCGCCCGCAAACCGATTTCGGTGTCCTGAACGCCGCTTTCCTGACCGTCAGGGCGTCGCGCTGAGCCTGATCAGCCGCGCTGTCGCGGATCGGCGCCGCGCAGACGGCCCGCTGCGGCGGCCCGCATGAAACGTTGGAAACTCGGGCATTCCAGATGACTGGGCGCCTGGCACTCCGCCGCATGTCGCAACCCGTCCCGCATGGCGCTGAGCAGGCGGATCGTGCGGTCAAGCTCGTCCGCCTTGTCAGTCAGCATGCCGCGGTCGATCTTCGGGCGACCATCGGTGCCGAGCACCGCTGCGATCTCGTCGAGCGAGAAGCCGGAGGCGCGGCCCAGCGCAATCAGCGACAGCCGTTCCAATACATCGTCATCAAACACCCGCTTCAGCCCGTGCCGGCCCACGGATCGGATCAAGCCCTTTTCCTCGTAATAGCGCAGCGTTGAGGCCGGCAGGCCGGAGCGCCGGGCGATCACGGAGATATCGAGTGCAGTCACGCTCTTGACCTCAAGTTAACTTGAAGTGGCAGCATGCCCTCATCGCGGTTGATCCGCAAGCCAGGATGAGGAGGGCGGCATGTCCGCACAGACAGATAAATTGACGCAGGATACCGGCTGGGCGGGCACGTCCGGAGCGAATTGGGTGGCGAGCCAGGCCCTGCTCGATGCGACTTTCGAGGCGTTTGAACACCGGCTGGTCGAGGCGGTATCGCCCGGCAGTGGCGACTGGGTGCTCGATGTCGGTTGCGGCACCGGCGCCACCGTGGTCGCGGCGGCGCGACGCTTGGGCGAGGCCGGGCGGGTGGTGGGTATCGATATCTCCGCGCCCATGCTGGAGGCCGCCCGGCGCCGGGTCCGTGATGCCCGCGCCGGTGTCGAGCTGATTTGTGCGGACGCCGAGACCCATCATTTCCTGCCGGGCCGGTTCGACCGGGTCCAGTCACGCTTCGGGATGATGTTTTTTGCAGACGAGGTGGCGGCGCTGCGCAATCTGCTGACCGCCGTCACGCCGGGCGGCCAGCTTGATGCCGTGGTCTGGCGCGTTGCGGAGGACAATCCCTTCATGACCGCGGCGGCGCGGGCGGTGGCGCCGATCCTGGCTGAGCTTCCCCGATCCGACCCTGACGGTCCGGGCCAGTTCCGCTGGGGTGATGCCGAACGTGTGACGGCTTTGCTGGCCGATGCCGGCTGGCGCGATATCCGCTTTGAACCACTGGATATAGGCTGCCAGTTTCCGCGCAGCGCGCTCGAGAGCTATCTGATCCGTCTGGGGCCGGTCGGGCGCATCTATGACCAACTCGATCCCGAACGACAGCGCTCGGTGTTGGCGGCGATGGTTGAGGCGATGGTCCCATTCATCGAGAACCAGTTCGTCCGTTTCAACGCGGCCTGCTGGCAGATCAAAGCCATTCGCTCGCTTGTCGAGGCCGGCTCATGAGCGATGTCGGGGCGACCCTGTCATCCATCATCGCCATCGGGATCGGTGCCAGCCTGGTGCTTGATGCCTGGGTCTGGTTGCGCCAGCGCTGGCTGGGCGTGCCGCCACTGGACTATGGCCGCGTTGGTCGCTGGGCCATCGGTCGTGTCCGTGGGCGGTTTGATACCGGCCGGACGGGAGGGGCTGTGACGGCGGGCGAAGCGGTGGTCGGTTGGTTGATCCATTTCCTCACCGGGGTCATCTTTGCAGGCGTGCTGATTGCCATCACCGGGCCCGGCTGGCTGCAAGACCCGACGCCCGGGGCGGCGCTCATGGTCGGTGTTGCCACGGTACTGGCGCCCTTTCTCGTCCTGCAACCGGCCCTGGGCGCCGGTGTCGCGGCCAGCCGCACACCAATGCCCTGGCTCTCGCGTCTGCACAGCGTGGTCAGCCATGCCGTGTTCGGTCTCGGCCTGTATGCCAGCGCCCGGCTGCTTGCTGTCGTCATGACCCGGGTCTGACCGGTCTACGCCGCGACGACATAAGCAGCCTTCGCGGCTTTGATCCGCGCCGCGATCGGATAGATTGCGGCGCGATTGGCCGAGTGGAGAGTGCCGTGATTGATATCCTGCAAGCGCGCATCGAAGCGCTCGAGACGCATATCGCCCATCAGGACCAGACGGTGGATGATCTCAACAGTGTCATCCTCGCCCAGCGCGAGGAGCTGGACCGGCTGACCCGGCGCGTCAACAAGATGCTGGCCCGGCTGGAAGACCTGGAGGCAGCAGCCCCCGGCCCGGAAGTCACCAAGCCGCCGCATTACTAGGCCGGCCCGGTGACGGTGTTGTCGGGTCAGCCGAACACGCCGGTATTGTCGGTCTCGACCGTGATCGGTCGGAACATGCGGTAGATCATCATCGCCAGCACGAATAAGCCGCCGAATATCAAGGCCTGGATGATGACGATCACCGGCATCAACACCATCATCGGCAATGATGCGAGCAAGACAGGGCCAAGTCCGGTGACGGAGGAGTTGTTCACGGTCACCGGGGCGCCGGTCAGGGCCATCAAGATCATCAATACGAAGAAGATGGCGAACAGCATGCACCAGGCCAGCGTCCAGCCGGTAACAACCAGCTTGTAGATGCTTCCCAGCGTGAGTTGGCCGTTTCTTGTCCGAAGTCGCATGCGTCGCCCCTTTGTCGATCCGGCTGAACGTTAGGTTGAAGGGCGTTCGCGGGACAAGCGTTCAGTCGGCATTGTCCACAGCTTTGCTTGCCAGTGCCGTGCGGACGGCCGGCATGATGCGGCGACTGACCGGCACTTGAGTGCCGTTGGCGAGGATCAGCCGGCCGGTTCCGCTGGCCTCGCGTTCCAGCGCGGAAACGAAGAGCGTGTTGACGATGTGCGAGCGATGGACCCGCAGGAAGGCTGGCGGCAATTCGCTCTCCAGCCCGCCGAGCGTACCGGTATAGAGCGTGGTGGCGCCGTCCTGGAAATGCAGCTCGACATAATCACCGGCCGCCTTCAGCTGGACGATGCGGTCGCTGGAGACGTAGTCGACCCGGCCGGCGCTCACGAGCTGGATCTGGGCCGGGGCGGATTTCTGACGGGCTTGGGCGAGGGCGGCTTCCAGCTGCAGCGCACGGCGGGTCTCGACCCGGCGCTGGCGGCGCTCCGCGACCAGGGACTGGGCCTGCTGATAGATCAGGAAGGCGAGTATCCCGGCGGCGGTATAGAAATACCCGATATCCAGAAAGCCTGATCCGAACTGCCACAGCGCCGAACCCGTCAGGGCGAACAGGATGACCAGTCCGATTGCGCCGGGTCTGCGCCGGATTGCCCACAGGGCCGACCCGGCCAGGCCGGCGGCAATGGCGGTGAAAAGAACGCCGGCGGTCTTGCCGTCAAAGCCGGGCATCAGCGCGACGACGACGGCCATTGTCAGCACGATTGCCGACAGGCGGGCAAAGCGGGAAAGCCATGCGAGCCGGGTCATGCGTTTGAAAAGATAGGCCAGCAGACACAGGCTGAAGCCGGCGGCGCAGACGGTGATCAGCACCAGGCGGATATCGTGGAACGGGTAGGGATAGGCGACCAGGCCGCGCGCCGACTCGACCAGGAGTTCGCTGCCAGCAAACAATGACGCCGCCGCCAGCAGCAGCGAGGCTTCGCGCTCCTCATTGCGCCAGGCCGTTACCCCGAAAAAGACGAGACCGATCAGGAACACCCCGAAGGTGATGAGGCTCGGCCAATAGGCGGCGCTGATGGTGCGGGTCGGATCCTGATAGCGACCAAACAGGACCGCATGGATCGGCGATGCCAGGCGAACCCAGCCGCGGTGTGAGGACATGCGGATATCGACCACATTGTCGCCGTCCCGGACCAGGGTGTGCGGGACGAAGAGGCTGGCATCAATGCGACCGGCGATCTCGCCGGCGCGGTCGTCGGCCGGGCGTCCATTGGCCCCGATCCGGCTGCCATTTAGAAAAACCTCGCTCGACATCTTGCCCATGACGATCAGGCCATAGGGCCCGGTTCCGTCCAGCCCGGCCGCGTCGAGCGGCAGGCGCAATCTCGCCCAGATATGCCGTCCCTGGGGATCAAGCTCGAATACCGAAACTGTCTCGCAGGCCGGGTCGTCATAGTCCGGTGGGCCTTGGTCCTGGTCCGAGGCCCGACAGACGCGGACCGGTTCGAGGGCGACATGGGTCAAGGGTTGGGCGTCTAGGCGCGCGGCGAGGCCTGAGACGGCAAAGGCGAGGCAGGCCGCAAACAGGGCGGCGAGAGGACGAGGGCGAACGGTCATGTTTGCCAGACTAGCGGTGACGCGGTCCGACGTCCCGCCACTTGTCGGTCCTTCACTGCCGCTGAACGATTAACGCGTGTTTGTGCCGCATTGGCGGGCTTTCCTGACGGCGTGCCGGGGGGCATGCAACAGCAGCGGAGACCGCCATGACATCCATTTACCTCACCTTGCGCACCGGCCTGATGGCAGGCGCCGTGCTGGCGCTGGCGCCCCTTGATGCGGTTTTCGCGGACACGCCGGGTGAAACGCCGATGACCTTCACGGCCCAGAGCGGCGAGACGGTCGAAGCCTTTCGCGGCGAGATGCAGCTGCCCGAGAACCGCGCTGATCCCGACAGCCGGCTGATCACGGTCAGCTATGTCCGCTTTCCGGCCACGGGTGAGGTTGCGGGGCCACCCATCGTCTATCTGGCCGGCGGTCCGGGCGGATCCGGGTCCGGTACGGCGCAGGGCCGACGCTTCCCGTTGTTCATGGCGATGCGCCAGCATGGCGATGTGATTGCGTTCGACCAGCGCGGTACCGGCCTGTCGGACCAACCGCCAGCCTGCCAATCCGCCCAGCTGACGGATGAAAGCCAGCAACGCAGCGATGCCGATATCGTGGCCGGCTATCGCGCAGCGCTTGATACCTGCACGGCCTTCTGGGCCGCCGAGGGCGTTGATCTTCTCGGCTATACGACGCGTGAAAGCGTCGCCGACCTGTCGGATCTGCGGCGTCATCTCGGGGCGGACCGGATCGCGCTGTGGGGCATTTCCTATGGCAGCCATCTGGCCCTGGCGGCGCTGAACGACATCCCTGACGAGATCGACCGGGTGATCATCGCCAGTGCCGAAGGCCTCGACCAGACGGTCAAGCTGCCAGCCCGGACCGATGCCTATTTCGCGCGCTTGCAGGCGGCCGTGGATAGCCAGCCCGCCGCCGCGGCGCTTTATCCGGACATTGCCGGCTTGATGCGCCGGGTTCATGCCCGGCTTGAGGCGGAGCCGATGATGCTCGACCTGCCGCAATCGGACGGGTCCAGCATCCCCTTCCTGCTGCAACGCCATCACATGCAGCAATTCGCCTCGGGCCTGATCGCCGATCCGGACAGTGCGCGCATCCTGCCGGCGCTCTACAGCGCTCTTGATGCCGGTGATCCGACGCTGGCGATCATGCTGCTGTCCTATTTCGCGGACCCGGGAGAGGGGATCTCCCTGCGCGCGATGCCGACCGCGATGGATATTGCCTCCGGGGTCAGTGCCGAGCGTCTGGCCCTGTTTGAAGCGCAGGCCGGGAGCGGCTTGGTCGGCTCCTATCTCAATTTCCCGATGCCGCAGCTGGCCGGCGCGATTTCGGGCCTCGATCTGGGCGATGATTTCCGCCGCGGGCCGAGCGGTGACACGCCCGTCCTGCTGCTGACCGGCACGCTGGATGGACGCACCTATCCGCAGGCGCAAGTGGAGGCGGTGGCGGGGCTGGACAATGTCACCCAGGTGATTGTCCGCAATGCCGGCCACAATCTCTTCATGACCACGCCGGAAGTCGGCGAGGTCATGCATGCCTTCATGCGCGGCGGGGCGGTGAGCCGATCGGAAATTGTCGTCGACCTGCCCGATTTCACGACCCATCCCTTGCAGCGCTGAGATTGCAAAAGCGCAAGATCGGGACCGCCTGCCCTTGCCGGACCGGCTAGACCGGCATCATGGTTCACCACAACAGGAGTGACGATCATGATGCCGGACAGCCGCCTTCGCCATGCCGAACGGATCGAGCGCGTGCTTGCGCATATTGAGCAGGCCGACAGTGAGGCCGGGCTGTCCGTGGAGGCGCTTGCCGCCGTCGCGGCGCTCTCGCCTTATCACTTTCACCGGGTCTATCGCTTGATGACCGGGGAGACGCCAGGTGACACGATCCGTCGCGTGCGTCTGGCCCGGACGGTGCCCGAATTGCAGAATGCGGATCAGTCCATCACCCGTGCAGCCGGTGGCGCCGGCTACGGGTCGAGCCAGTCATATGCCCGCGCCTTCCGGGCGGCGACCGGTGGTTCGGCGAGCGATGTGCGCGCCGGACGCGTCGACCTGATCGACCAATTGCTGCGCCCCGCCCACAAGGGGGGCGGGGAGGCTGTGCCGCTGGCCGTCGAGATTGTCTCCACGGCGCCGCTGCGCCTGCTCGCGATCCGCAATATCGGCGCCTATGCCGAACTCAACCAGGCCTATGAGCGCCTGTTTGCCAGCGTGTTCAGCCAACACCCGATGGATGCCCTGCGCGGCATTTACGGCGTCTGGCATGAGGATCCCCGTTTCACGGACCCGGCCGGCCTGCATTTTGATTGTGCGATTGCGGTCGGCGATATCGAAGCGCCGGACGGGATCGAGCTGATCGCACTGGCCGGTGGCGATCATGCCCGCCTGCGTCATGTTGGCGATTATGACAGCCTGCATGACAGTATCGACCGCCTTTACGCGGCGGTGCTTGATGGTGGTCTGGGCAGGTTCGCCGACAGGCCGCTGCATGTCGAATATGTCGATGATCCGGACAGCAGGCCGGCGGCCGAGTTGCGGTCTGACATCTATCTGCCGATCGAGCGGGCATGACAGCGCACCGGCCCCAACGGACAAGACAAATCCCGCCGGCATGGCTAGGCTGGCGGGGTCTTGCCTGAGGGGGAAACCATGCGTCATCTGATTGGCTTGTTGGCCATTGTGTTTGCCTGCGGCACGGCACAGGCCCAGCCGCAGCTCTATCGGGTCGTCAATGTCGATCAGACCGACACGCTGAACGTCCGCGCCACCGCCAACCCGACGGCGGCGATTGTCGACACGCTGTCGCCCAATGCGAGCCGTGTCGAAGTTCTTGAAGAGCGCCATGGCTGGGGCCGCGTCATCGCTGGTGAGGGCGAGGGCTGGATCAATCTCGCTTATCTTCTGCGCATGGAACGACCGGCCATTGGCGAGTTCGATGCGCCGGGCGGATTGCAGTGCAGTGGCACGGAGCCCTTCTGGGGCCTGCAACTGCACGAGAGCGGGGATGCGACCTATTATGATGGCGAAAGCCTGGGGGCGGAATTGGCGCTGAACGTGGTTGATGCCCGTACCGCCCGTGCCCGACCCGACCCTCATGTCTATTATCTCAGCGGCGCCGCCGAGGGCGTGGCGGTGATTGCCAGCGGGCAATGCTCGGACGGGATGAGTGATCGTCGCTATGGTTGGCAGGCCAGTGTGGACATGCGCTCTCCTGACGGTGTGTCGAGACTGGTCCAGGGCTGCTGTTTCACACCCGTCCTGCAATAAATTTCATCGACCTGCATCCAACCCGTCGCTTGGCGGCGACACAGGTGTGAAGGCCCGGTGATCGCCGGGTCGATTGTGGATTGTCGAACAGGAGATCGACCCGATGGCCGAGATTTTCGAGAATTACTGGTGGCTGCTTTTCCCGCTGGGCTTTTTCGTTGCCGCTGGCTGGGGCAGTTTCATGCGTTACAAGCGGACCCAGGCCAAGATTGACCTGCTGAAGACCTATGCCGCCTCCGGCAAGGAGCCGCCGGCCGACCTGATCGCCAGCCTGGATGATCCGGAAGGACGTCCGGATTGGTCGGACCTGGATCAGGGCACGAGCGGCGACCGGTCGAACTATGGAACCGGCAGCAATGCCTTCCTTGTGATCCTGTTTGCCGGCTTTGCGGCGGTGTTTGCCTATGAGGGCTATGTCGGCCTGATCGGTATCGGCCAGGTCGCCTATTTTGTCGCGATGATCTTCGTCGTCCTGTCGGCGGCTTTTTTCGTATCGTCCTTCTTCAAGGGCAAGAAATAGGCTGACCGATGCGCTCGCAACCGACGGACGCGGCGCTGGTCGCGGCGGCCCGCTCGGGCAATGACGCGGCCTATGGGCGGATCGTCGACCGGTATCAGGGGGCGATCCGCACATTTTTGTG
The DNA here is from genome assembly GCF_003634045.1 of Maricaulis maris. GTDB lineage: Bacteria > Pseudomonadota > Alphaproteobacteria > Caulobacterales > Maricaulaceae > Maricaulis > Maricaulis maris. Next base: position 142,114 of record NZ_RBIM01000006.1, on the reverse strand, counting down.
CCGGTTGTGTCCTTATGATGCGGATGCCGATGATCTGGCCCAGGAGACCTTCCTGGCGGGCTGGACGGAATTGCGCCGGCTGCGCGATCCGGAGCGTTTGAAGACCTGGCTGTTCTCGATTGCCTGGCGCAAGGCCAAGGGCCAGGCACGGTCCATGGCTCGCGCGCGCCAGCGTGACGATGACTGGCAGGACCTGCGTCCGGATAGCGAGACACCCCAGACCGAGCGCGCCATCGCCCTGCGGCAGGCGCTGGGGCAGCTGCCGCCAGACCAGCGCGCCGCGGTCTCGCTCTGCCTCGGCGAGGGCTGGTCGCATGGCGATGCCGCAAACGTCTTGGAAATGCCGCTGGGGACTGTAAAATCACATGTATTGCGAGGGCGTGCGCGCCTCGCTGAAATCCTGGGAGTGGGTGATGGACAAGACTGATCCGCTTGCTGACTTCTTCGCCGCCGATGCGGCACCGGCCAATGACCGGGCCTTCCGGACCCGTGTGATGGAGCGTGTCGCCCGGAGGCGCTTGCGCATCGAGCTGGTCCTGCGCCTGGTTGCAGGCTGCTTGCTGGTGCTCGGATTGGCGTTGGTTTCCCCTGTTTTGCAGAGCCTCGCCGACATGCTTGGGCAGGAAATGTCCATGCCGCTTCAGGTCATCGCAATGGCTGGCGGGGTCGCCTTTCTTGGTCACGCCTGGCTGAGCCGGACGATCAATCTGCCACGTTTGCGCCCGTTCTGATCGACGCGACCGGTCAAATCGGCATCACAGGATACCGCATCCGGTTTTCATCCACGACACGCCGATGAATCGCCTATAGTCCAAGCCGAGCTCGGGGAGGCGTTGATGCTGCTTTTGTCTGTGGGACTGGTTTTGTTTCTGGGTGTGCATTGCCTTCGTATCGTGCCGGGGCTGCGCGACGGTTTGCAGACCCGCCTCGGCGCGACCCCCTACAAGCTGACCTATACGGTGATCTCGCTGGCCGGTTTCGCGCTGATCATCTATGGCAAGATCATCGCGCATCCGACACCGTCTGTGTGGCAGGCACCGGACTGGGGCCGCGATCTCGCCCTGATTGCGGTGCCGCTGGGGATCATCCTGATCACCTCGGCCTATGCGCCCGGCCATATCCGCCGCTGGGTGCGCCATCCGATGCTGGCCGGTGTGATCGTCTGGTCGGGCGCGCACCTGCTGGCCAACAGCGAGGCCTCGGCCGTCCTGTTGTTCGGCAGTTTCTTTGTCTGGTCTCTGATTACCTTCATCGCTGCCTGCTTCCGCGAAACACCGCCGCCAGTCGTGAAGGGCTGGGGTGGCGATTTGACAGCGATCGTGCTGGGGCTTATTGCAGCGCTCATCATATTGAATTTACACATGTATCTGTTTGGCGTCGCCGTTATCGGATAAAATTTGCATCCGAATTGAAATCCCGCCGCATCTCATGGTCAAAGCAGGCGCCCAATGCGCCGAGGCCATAAGCAGGAGACTTAAAATGGAATTTCCGGTCATGCTGGTTTCACTGGCACCGTTCATCATGGTGCTGGGAATTGTCTGGGTCGCGGTGAATGCCGGAACCCAGAAACGCAAATCCACCCTGAGCACGATTGAGACGGCCATACAGGCTGGTCAGGCGCTCGATCCGGAAACAATCCGCGCGCTGGGCATGCCGCGCAAGGATCGCAATGGCGACCTCAAAGCCGGTCTGATCCTGGTTGCGGTGGCTGCGGCCTTTGTGGTTCTCGGTTGGACTATCGGCGCCGTCGAAGGCGATGAGGAAGCCAGATACATCATGCCGGCCGTCGCCAGCTTCCCGGGCTTTATCGGCTTGGTCCTGATCGGTTTCGGCCTGTTGGGCAGCAAAAAAGACGGCTCCGAGTAATCGGAGCGGGCTGATGAAGGCGTCGGACGAAGAACTCACAGCCCTGGTGGTCGCCACGAAGAACCCGGCGGCCTTCGGGGAGCTGGTCCGGCGCCATCAGGGTCTGGTTCGCGGCATGCTGCACCGCATGTGTCGCAATCACGCCCTGGCAGATGATCTCGCCCAGGACGCCTTTATCCGCGCCTATGAGAAGATCGGCAGCTTCAAGGGTACGGGTTCGTTCAAGTCCTGGCTGTGCTCGATCGCCTACACCCAATTCCTGATGTCGGCGCGCAAGCGCAAGGCGACCGAGCGGGTGCTGGAGAAGTACCAGACCGGTATGGACGACAGCGAGGCGCCGCGGGACATGGGCAGTGTGGTTGATCTTGACCGCGGACTGGCCACGTTGAAAGAAGAAGAACGGATCGCGGTTGTGCTATGTTATTCTTGCGGTATGTCGCATTCGGAAGCCGCTGAGGCGACCGGCATGCCGCTCGGGACGGTCAAGTCGCACGTCAATCGCGGCCGGGCCAAGTTGCAGGCGTTTTTTGCGGACGCGGAGGAGATGGTGTCATGACGATGGATGATGCATTCGATGCCCGGCTCAAGGCCGCCTTCGCACAGGCCGCCGAGCCGCTGGAAACCGAGCGCGAGGCCGAGGCTTTTTCCCACCGTGTGATCAAGCAATTGTCCAACCCGGATCGCAAGCGCATCCTGCTGATCGGCGGGGCTGGGTCGACCGGTTCGGCGATCGCCGGCACACAGCTCGAGTCAATCCTCGGCCAGATCAATGTGCCGACCGACGGGCTGATGGCCAATGTCGGTTTCCTGATGAGCCCGGAGGTCATGGCGGCGGGCGCGATGGCCGTGGCCGTGGCCATGGTGGCCGCCGTTCTGCCACGCCGTCTCGCCTGAGGCTTTTGCAGCGCAGCATGCTGCGCTAGGGTCCGGCCTTCCGATTTGAAAAGGCCACTCCCATGTCTGCCCAAACCCAGGTCCGGCGGGTCACCGCGCCGGATATCCGCGCCCGCAAGGGCGGTGAGCCGATCGTCAGCCTGACCGCCTATGACACGCCGATGGCGCGCATCCTGGATCCGCATTGCGACCTCCTTCTGGTCGGTGACAGTGTCGGCATGGTGGTGCACGGCTTGGACTCGACGGTCGGTGTCACGCTCGACATGATGATCCTGCACGGTCAGGCCGTCATGCGCGGCGCCAAACGGGCCCTGGTCGCCGTCGACATGCCGTTCGGCAGCTATGAACAATCGCCGGAACAAGCCTTTGCCAATGCCGCTCGCATCATGGCTGAAACCGGCTGCCAGGCGATCAAGATCGAAAGCGGTACCTATGCCGCCGACACGATCCGCTTCATGGCGGCGCGGTCGATCCCGGTCATCGGGCATGTCGGATTGCGGCCGCAGGCGGCGCTCGCCGATGGCGGGTTCAAGGCCAAGGGCCGCACGGATGCCGAGCGTCGACGGGTGATCGACGAGGCGGTCGCCACGGCCGATGCCGGCGCCTTTGCGATCGTGATCGAGGGCGTCGCCGAAGACCTGGCCCGTGAAATCACTGAAACCGTCGCCGTGCCGACCATCGGGATTGGTGCGTCGGCAGCCTGTGACGGGCAGATCCTGGTCACCCATGACATGCTTGGCGTGTTCGATTGGACCCCGAAATTCGTCAAGCGCTATGACAATATGGCCGAGCGCACCGATGCGGCGGTGGCGCAATTTGCCCGTGAAGTCCGCGACCGCAGCTTTCCGTCCGAGCGTGAGGTCTACACGATGAAGCGTTCCGACGGCTGACCTCTGTTGCCGCAGGGGGGTAGTGACGCTAGGGTCCGGCGCACATTGATTGGAATTACGGAGCCGCTTCGACGTGGTCGATATTTTTGAAGAAGTCGACGAAGAACTTCGCCGGGACAAGTATCAGGATTTGTTGCGTCAATGGGGGCCGTGGGTCCTCGGCGGTGCTGTGGCAATCATCCTGGGAACGGTCGCCTGGCAAGGCTTCGATGCCTGGCAGACGAGCAAGCGAGAAACCGCGTCCGATGCGTTCATCGCGGCGATGAATGATGTTGAGGCCGGGCGGCTCGGCCTGGCGGCAGCCGGTCTCGAGACTGTCGCTGCCGAAGGCACGCCGGGATATGTATCGCTGGCGCTGATGCAGCGCGGCAATCTGGCGCTCGAACAGGGCGATAATGCCGCTGCGGCGAGGTTCTTTGACCAAGCAGCGGCGCAGGCAAGCGATCCACTGCTGCGGGACATGGCTGAAATCCGGTCGGTCTGGGCATCTTGGGACAGCCTGTCCTTCTCGGATATTGATCTGCGCCTCAGCGTCCTGATCGGCGGGGATTCGCCCTTCCGTCATCTGGCGCGCGAAACCATCGCTGCCGCGGCCCTGCGTGCCGACGAGATCGAACGCGCCCGCACCCAATACCAGTTCCTGTCGTTTGCCAGTGACGCGCCGAGCGGCGTTCAACGCCGGGCCCAGGAAGCGCTCGCCCTGATTGCCCAACGCAACGCCCTGGCCGGTGAGCCGGTGGACGCCAGCGCTGCGGAGGAAGCACCCGCAATCGCGCCTGAAACCGCGACCGAGACCGAAGAAACCACTGACGCCGGGGATTCAGGCGATGATTGATGTAACGCGTATCCGCACCCTTCTCGGTGTGGCCCTTATCGCTCCGCTGGCGGCGTGCTCGTCGGTTCCCAATCCGCTGGACATGATCCCGGGGCGGGGCAATGACAATGAGAATGAACGCCTCAACGGCACCGCGCCAAGTGATGGCCGCGTCTCGATTCTCGACTTCGAACAGGGGCTGCGTCTCGACAGTGAGGCCGAACGCCCTGCCGTCGATCTGCCGACCGCTTATGTCAACACGGTTTGGCCTCAGCCGGGCGGATATCCGACCAATTCGGTCCAGCACACGCAGGCCTCCGGGCCGCTGAACGTCGCTTGGCGCCAGGGCTTCGGCAATGGTTCGGACAATGATCATCGCCTCAATGCCCGTCCGGTCGTGGCCGACGGCAATGTCTTTGCGATTGACGCCCGTGGCGAAGTCGTGGCGATGAATGCCGATACCGGCACGGTGGTCTGGCGTCACCGGATCGAGGCCACGCACCGTTATGACAGCATGTCGTTCGGGGGCGGGCTGGCTTATGATGATGGCCGCATTTATGTGCATTCCGGTCTCAATTTCTTCGTCGCGCTGGATGCCCAGAGCGGTCATGAAATTTGGCGTTCCGAGACGCTTGTTCCGTTCCACGGCGCGCCGACTGTCGCCGATGACCGTATCTTCGTGTCGAGTGACGACAATGAGCTTCTGGCGCTGGACACGGCGACCGGCCAAGTCTTGTGGACCTATCAGGGCATTGTGGAATCGGCGCGTCTGCTCACCGCACCCAGCCCGGCCGTGCTCGGCGATATCGTTGTGGCGCCGTTTGCGTCCGGCGAACTGATTGCCCTGCGGGTGCAGAACGGCAACCCGATCTGGCAGGACAGCCTGACGCGGTCTGGCGGCCTGACCGCAATGTCGGAAATCAATGACGTTGCCGGCAGCCCGGTCGTGGTCGACAACGTCGTCTATGCGATGAGCCATTCCGGCCTGCTCGCGGCGATCTCCCTGCGTACCGGTGAGCGCCTGTGGAGCCAGCCTGCCGGCGGTCTGCATGCGCCTTGGGTCGCCGGGGATTTCCTCTTCGTGACCACCAGCGAGGCCGAGATCGTCTGCATCAATCGTCATGATGGCGAGGTCTACTGGATCACCCAGTTGTCGCTGTTTGAAAATGCGCGCGAGCGCAAGAACCGTCTCGCCTGGACCGGCCCGGTCATGGCCGGCGGACGTCTCGTCGTGAACTCAAGCCGCGGTGACATGGTGGTGCTTGATGCCTTCAACGGCAGCATCCTGTCGGAGCAGGAATTGCGGGGCGATGTGTTCATCCCCCCTGTCATTGCCAATGAAACCGTATATGTCGTCACCGATGATGCGCGGATGATCGCGCTCCGCTAGGCGCAAACGCATGACTGCTCACTTGCCCCGCATCGCCGTCGTTGGACGGCCGAATGTGGGAAAATCGACCTTGTTCAATCGCTTGGCCGGGAAACCCTTGGCCATTGTCGATGACCGCCCCGGTGTCACGCGGGACCGGCGCGAGGCGCGTGGGCGTTTGGGCGATCTGCCGCTGCTGCTGATCGACACCGCCGGATATGATGATGCCGAGAAAGAAGGCCTGGACGCAGAGATGCGCACCCAGACCGAAATGGCCATCCATGATGCCGATCTCTGCCTGCTGCTGATTGATGCCCGGGCCGGCGTCACACCGCTCGATATCGTCTTTGCCGATGTCATCCGCCGCACCGGAAAACCGGTCCTGCTGCTGGCCAATAAATGTGAAGGCAAGGCGGGCGAAGACGGCCTGATGGACGCTTTCGAACTGGGCATGGGCGAACCGATTGCCTTCTCTGCTGCCCATGGCGCCGGTATCGGCGATCTCTATGATGCGATGCTCGAAGCCCTTGGTCCGATGGCCAAGGCGGCTCGTCGCCGCAGCAAGGATGAGGGCGATCCGCCGCTGCGCATTGCCGTCATCGGTCGTCCCAATGCCGGCAAGTCGACCCTGATCAATACGTTGATCGGCGAGGAGCGCCTGATCACAGGCCCCGAGGCCGGCATCACCCGCGACGCCATTTCCGTCGACTGGGTCTGGGACGGGCGCCGCGTGCGCCTGCACGACACGGCCGGCCTGCGCAAGCGCGGCAAGGTCGCCGACCGGCTCGAACGCATGAGCGCCGCCGACACGCTGCGCGCCGTCAAGTTCGCCGAAGTTGTGCTGTTGCTGATGGATGCGGACCACCCGCTTGAGAAACAGGACCTGCACCTGGCCGACATGGCCTACAAGGAGGGGCGGGCCGTCGCGATCTGTGTATCCAAGATGGATCTCGTGCCCAATCGCGAGGCCTATCTCAAGGAAATCCGGCTCGAGTTTGAACGCCTTCTGCCACAGATGACCGGTGCGCCCCTGTTGCCGATTTCGGCCCTGAAGAAAAAGGGTCTCGACGCGATCATGCCGACCCTGGCCAAACTGCACGAGAATTGGGACGCCAAGGTCAAGACGCGTGACCTCAATGATTGGCTGCATGAAATGACCGAGCGGCATCCGCCGCCCGCCGTCAATGGCCGCCGGATCAAGCCGCGCTATATCACCCAGACCAAGGGGCGTCCGCCGACTTTCGTGATGATGTGTTCGCGCGCGTCAGACCTGCCGGAGAGCTATAAACGCTATCTGGTCAACGGTTTGCGCGATGCATTTGAATTGCCCGGCGTGCCGATCCGCCTGATCGTCAAGGCTGGCAAGAACCCCTATGTCGACGGTGATCGCGGCGGCAGTGTTGCGGCCGACAAGTCCGGCAAGCCGGCGCGTCCCAACCGGCCGGTCAAACCGCCCAAGGGGCAGCAACAGGCCAAGGGCAAGGCCGCTGGGCGCAAGCCCTGACGTCCGGTTCGGACGCGGAACAATTAGCCTTCAAATTTCACGATTTCGCCGTGCCGCGTACAGGCCGGGCTGACCAGCTCGGCCAGTAGCGGCCACAGAGCGGCCGGTTCCGGCAGGGTCATCGGATCTTCGCCCGGGAAAGCCTTGGCCCGCATCTGCGTACGCAAAACGCCCGGATAGACCGTATTGATCCGGATTTTCGGATTATTGACATGCTCATTGGCCCAGCTCTCGACCAGCGCGTCGAGGCCGGCCTTGGAGGCCGCATAGGGCGCCCAGAAGGCGCGGCGTGAGGTGGCGGCGCCGGATGAGATGAAGACGGCACGGGCCGCGTCAGAGGCCAGCAGAAGCGGCTCGAAGGCGCGGATCATGCGGGCCGGGGCCATCAGGTTGACGCCGATCACTTCGTGCCAGGTCTTGGATTTGACCTGCGAGGCCGGGGTCAGCACGCCCAGCGCGCCGGCATTGGCCAGCAGGATGTCGAGCTTCTCCCAACGTTCGGTGATGATGCCGCCAAGCTTTTCGATCCCGTCCTGGCTCATCAGATCGAGCGGGACCAGGGTGCAGCTGCCGCCGGCCTTGGTGATGTCATCATCAAGTTCTTCCAGCCCGCCCGTGGTGCGCGCCGTCGCGATGACGTGGGCGCCAGCCTTGGCCAGTTCGAGCGCCATGGCCCGGCCAATACCGCGCGACGCCCCGCTCACCAGAGCGAGGCGGCCTTGAAGATCAATCTGGGTCATGCGTCCACCAGGAAGGAGAGCTGGAATTCCTTGGCCGAGAGATCACGATCATGGTCGGCCAAATGGGTCGGGTATTCACCCGTGAAATAATGGTCGGCGAGCTGCGGCTGCTTGTCATTGCGCGGCGCACCGACAACAGCTTGATAAAGGCCGTTGACGGTCAGGAAGCCGAGGCTGTCGGCCTCCAGCTTCTGCGCCATTTCCTCAACCGACATGTTGGCCGCGATCAGCTCGGCCCGGCCGGCCATGTCGATGCCGTAGAAGTCAGGATGCTTGATCGGCGGGCAGGCTGAACGGAAATGCACTTCCGACGCGCCCGCCTCGCGCATCATGCGCACGATTTTCAGCGACGTCGTACCGCGAACAATGGAATCATCGATCAGCAAAACACGCTTGCCACGCACCACGGCAGCGTTGGCCGCGTGTTTGCGGCGAACGGACAGGTCGCGCCGGTCCTGGGTCGGCTGGATGAAGGTCCGGCCGACGAAGTGCGAACGGATGATGCCCAGCTCGAAGGGAATGCCTGAGGCTTCTGAAAAGCCGATCGCGGCCGGTACGCCACTGTCGGGCACAGGGATGATGACATCGACATCGGCCGGGGTTTCCAGCGCCAGCTGACGACCCATTTCCTTGCGGGCTTCGTAGACGCTGCGGCCGCCGATCACCGAGTCGGGGCGGGCGAAATAAATGTACTCAAAGGCGCAGGTCTGGGCTTGGCGGGCCGGCGCAAACCGTTCCGAGCGCAGCCCGTCCTGGTTCACGACAATCGCTTCGCCGGGTTCGATCTCGCGCACGAATGTGGCGCCGACCATGTCGAGGGCACAGGTTTCGGACGCGAAGATATAGGCCTCGCCGAGCCGACCCATCACCAGCGGACGAATGCCATAGGGGTCGCGCGCCACGATCAACCGGTCATTGACGACGGCGACGAAGGCAAAGGCGCCCTGGACCTGTTTCAGCGCCGACAGGACGCGATTGGTCAGCTTGCTCTTCTTGGACAGGGCCGCGAGGTGGAGCACGACTTCACTGTCTGAGGTCGACTGGAAAATCTGGCCGTGATTGACCAATTCCTCGCGCAGGACGCGGGCATTGGTCAGATTGCCGTTATGGGCGAGGGCAATACCGCCGCCGCGCACATCGGCAAACAGGGGCTGGACATTGCGCAGCACCGATGCGCCTTGCGTCGAATAACGGGCATGGCCGATCGCGACGCGGCCGGGCAGGCGTTGTGGCAGGTCGGGTGAGGTGAAATTCTCGCCAACGAGGCCAAGATAGCGCTCGATATGAAAACGTGACCCGTCATGGGTCGCGATACCGCAGGCTTCCTGTCCCCGATGCTGAAGCGCGTGGAGGCCGAGCGCGGTCAGGATGGCGGCGTCGTCGGCGCCATATACGGCGAAAACACCGCATTCTTCCTGGGGGCGATCACTCTCCGGATCGTAGGTCAGTGTGGCGGGAATGGCGCTGTGGTCGCTCATCCATCGTCTTCCTGGTCATCCGTGGTCGAACCGATGAGGTCATCTAGTCGGTTTCGGTCACGTCTGCCATAGGACGTGTCATTATTTCTTATTGTTTCTGCAATCGGGTCGTTGGGGCCACCGGGCAGGGGGGCGGTCGAGCCGATGCGCGAGCTTTCCGGCGCCAGTGTCTGCAGGGCCCGCGCCGTCGCGTTTACCAGCGGATAGATCCGGGCCTGTGTGACCGAGGTCGGCGGACGCCCGTTCTCGCCGAAAGTCGCGGCGACAAAGATCACACCAAGCCCCAGTAGAACCAGGCCGCGCACCAGGCCAAAGGCAAAGCCCAGCGTCCGGTCGACCACATTGACATCCTCGCCCTTGGCCAGGCCGCGCGACAGCGAACTCGTCACGAAGGTGACCGCCAGATAGATGATGATGAAAACGATCGCGCCGACGGCCAGCGGCGCCAGCCAGTCCGGATCAATCATGTCCTGTGCCGGACCGATAAAGGCCGGCAGCGCCCACAAGGTCGCCAGCGATGCGGCCACGAAAGCCGTCACCGACAGGGCCTCGCGAACGAAGCCGCGCACCAGCGCCAGCAGACCCGAGGCCAGCAGGATGGTCAGGCCAATGCCGTCAAAGGCCGTCAGTGTAGAGTCCATCGGCGCGACACTCCGTAACTATTCGCCCGCCATTGCCCGAAGAGTCTGCACCAATTCGAGCGCCGTGGCCACGCCATCGACCCGGATCGGGGCGGTCTCGTCGGCCGCAGCCTGGGGGGCGATGGCCCGCGTGAAGCCAAGCTTGGCGGCTTCCTTGAGGCGCGAATCACTGCGTCCGACCGGGCGAACATCGCCGGAAAGACTGATTTCTCCGTAAACAACGCCGTCGGCCGGCAGGGCGACGTCCAATGCTGAGGAGACAATCGCCGCCGCGACGGCCAGATCGGCCGCCGGTTCGGTGATTTTCAGGCCACCAGCGACGTTGAGAAATATGTCCCGTCCCGCAATATCAACGCCGCAGCGCGCTTCCAGCACCGCCAACACCATGGCCAGGCGACCACTGTCCCAGCCGACCACGGCGCGGCGGGCGGTGCCGAAGGCGGCCGGGGCGACTAGGGCCTGGATTTCCGACAGGACGGGCCGCGTTCCCTCCATGCCGGCAAAGACGGCCGCGCCCGGCGTGTCACCGCCGCGGCCGTCAAGAAACAGGGAGGAGGGATTGGCGACTTCCGCCAGCCCCTTGTCGCCCATTTCGAAGACGCCGATCTCGTCGGTCGGACCGAAGCGGTTCTTCACGGCGCGCAGGATGCGGAATTGATGCGAGCGTTCGCCCTCGAAATAGAGCACGGCATCGACCATGTGCTCGACCACGCGCGGGCCGGCGATCTGGCCGTCCTTGGTGACATGGCCGACCAAGATGACGGTGCAATTGCTCTTCTTGGCGAAGCGGACGAGTTCCTGGGCGCAGGCGCGAACCTGGGCTACCGTGCCCGGTGCTGCGGCCAGCTGGTCAGACCAGACCGTCTGGATCGAATCGATCACGACAATGTCCGGCTTTTCCGCTTTCAGCCCGTCGAGAATATCATTGAGCGCGGTCTCAGACGCCAGCGAGACCGGCGCGTCGGCCAGGCCGAGGCGGCGGGCACGGCGGCGGACCTGGTCGATCGCTTCCTCGCCGGAGACATAGATGGCGCGGGCCTCGCTGCGGGCGATCTGAGCCATCATCTGCAGGAGGAGAGTCGATTTGCCGATGCCGGGGTCACCGCCGACGAGGATGGCCGAGCCGGGCACCAGGCCGCCACCGCAAACCCGGTCAAGCTCGCTGATGCCTGATTGCAGGCGGGCCGGCTCCGGGCTTTCCGACCCCAGATCGACGAGGTTGAGCCGGGCGGCCCGGCCGCGCCGCTTGGCGCTTGTTGCCTGGCTTCCGAGCGGTGCCGACGGAGTTTCCTCGATCAGCGTGTTCCATTCGCCGCAGGCATCGCAGCGACCCGCCCATTTCGGCTGCACACCGCCGCAGGACTGGCAGACATAGGTGGTATCGGCGCGCGCCATGGCGAATCAGCTCCCTTGCTCGCAGGTATTCAAACCCGCCGGGGTGACAGAACAAGTCCTGGCCCGGGCGGGCAGGCCATCGCGATCTCAGCTTTGGTAGACCCGGTCGAAGCGGATGCCGAGCCGGACCAGGAATTCATAGGAGATTGTGCCGGCCGCCTCGGCGATATCGTCGAGATGCTCGCCGAGGAAGCTGACCGGCATGCCCGGTTCGAGCGGTGTTTTCACATCAGTGAGGTCGACCGCGATCAGGTCCATCGAGACGCGGCCCAGGATCGGTGTGCGCACCGGTCCGACATGTCCGGCGCCGCCCTTGGCGCTGGCCCAGAGCAGCCCGTCGGCATAGCCGGCAGCGATGGTGGCGACCCGCATTGGCCGCTCCGCCGTCCAGGTCGCGCCATAGCCCAGCGTATCTCCCGCTTCGAGCTCGCGGATCTGCAGGATCGGCGCGTCGATGCGCACGGTGGCTTCAAAGGGTGAGGGATGGCCGGGTGCCGGCGTACCGCCATAAAGCGCCAGGCCGGGGCGAAGCACGTCGAAATGCCAGGCCTGGCCCAGAAGGGCGCCGGCGGAATTGGCAAGACTGGCGGGAATGTCGGGAAAGGCAGCCCGGATGGTGGAGAAGCGTTCCAGTTGCGCGGCATTAAGCGGGTGCGCAGGGGCATCGGCGCAGGCGAGATGGCTCATGATCTGACGGACATCGAGCCCGTCCAGCAAGTCGCGATGGGTCAGCAGGTGTTCGGTTTCCATCCGGCCAAGCCCGAGCCGGTTCATGCCGGTATCGAGATGCAGGGCGCAGGGCAGGTCCGGCGCCGTGGCGCGCAGGCTGGCGAGCTGGTCGAGCGTGTTGACCACCGGGATCAGGCCATGCGCCCGCAAGGTCGGCAGTTCAGACGGCCAGAATCCGTTGAACACATAGATCGCTGCCGCGCGCCCTGCCAGCGCCTGGCGGGCTTCGACGCCTTCAGCGGTGTGGGCTGTATAAAACTGGCGGCAGCCGACCTCGGCCAGCGCCGGTATGATCTCGGTCGCGCCGAGGGCATAGGCATTGGCCTTGACCACGGCGCCGACCTCGGCAGTCGGGGCCAGCGCTTGCAGCTTGGCGTAATTTCTTTGGATGGCGGCGAGGTCGATGATCAGGCGCGGAGCCGGGCGGGCCAGCCCGTCGGGCGTGGCAAGGTCAGGACGAAGTGTCGTCAAAGCGCGTTTCCAGATCCGTAAACTTGGTCCGAGCGCCGTCGAACGCCATTTTCGCCGTCCCGATCGCACCATGACGCTGCTTGCCGATGATCACTTCGGCGAGCTTTTCGATGCGGCGGAATTCCTCTTCCCATGCCAGATATTCCGGCGTGTCCTCTCGCGGTTTCTCGCGTTCCTTGTAATAGGCCTCACGATACACGAAGAGCACCACGTCGGCATCCTGCTCGATCGAGCCGGATTCGCGAAGGTCGGAGAGCTGCGGTTTCTTGTCTTCCCGGTTTTCGACCTGGCGCGAGAGCTGCGACAGGGCGATCACGGGGACCGACAATTCCTTGGCCAGGGCTTTGAGGTTCTGGGTGACTTCGGAGACTTCTTCCACGCGGCTGCCGCCGGACCGGTTCTTCGACGAGGTCACCAGCTGCAGATAGTCGACCACGATCAGGTCGAGCCCGTGGGTACGCTTGAGGCGGCGGGCGCGGGCGGCGAGGGCGGAAATCGGCAGGCCACCCGTATCGTCGATATAGAGCGGCAGGCCCTGGATCTCGAGGCAGGCGTCGCGGATTTCTTCGTACTGGGTGGCGTCGATCGTGCCCTGGCGGATCATGTAGCCGGGGATGCCGGTATAATCGGCGATCAGACGCGTCGCGAGCTGTTCCGCCGACATTTCCAGCGAATAGAAACCGACAACGCCGCCATTGGTGGTCTTCTTGCTGCCGTCGGGCTGGATCTCGAATTGGTAGTTCCGGGCCACGTCGAAGGCGATATTGGTCGCCAGGGCGGTCTTTCCCATCGAGGGACGACCGGCAAGGATGATGAGATCGGACGGGTGCATGCCGCCGAGTTTCTCATCGAGCGACTTCAGGCCCGATGAAATACCCGACAGGCCGCCATCGCGCTCATAGGCAGCGGCCGCTGTCTCGACCGATTCCGCCAGCGCCTGCTTGAACGAGACGAAGCCGCGCGAGGCCGAGCCTTCCTCGGCGAGATTGTAAAGCTGCTGCTCGATCTCCTGGATCAGCTCGCGGGCCTGGACCTCGACATCGGCGCTGGCGGCATTGGCCAGGTCATTGCCGATCCGGATCAGTTCGCGGCGCAGTGCCAGCTCGTAGATGATGCGGGCGTATTCGAGGGCCGCATTGCCGGTCGCGGCGCCTTCCATGAGTACAGCGAGATAGGTGGTGCCGCCAATGTCCTTGAGGCCGTCATCGCGATCGAAATGGGTCTTGAGCACGACCGCGTCGGCCAGCGAGCCGCGACCGATCAGATCGGTGGCGCTCTCGAAGATGCGACCATGCACGGGGTCGTAGAAATGCTCCGCCTTCAACCAGTCGGCGACGCGGTGGAACATTTCATTGTCGTAGAGGAGCGCGCCCAGAAAGGCTTGTTCGGCGTCGAGATTGTGCGGGGCGGAGTCCAGCTCGGCGACGTCGGATTCGGCTTCGTAGGGCAGGAGGGCTGTGGTCATGCTCTTGGGATACAGAAGCTGGCCACGCGATACACCCCCTGAGACGGTGTCGGCTGGGATTGCCCACAGCTCTTTACCAGGCCTGTGGACAGGTGTGGATAAGTCGACGACTTGGTCGCAAAAGAAAACGGGCCGGTCTGGTGACCGGCCCGTTTCCGCAAAAGCCATGAAGTGGCGGAAGCTTAGGCTTCCGTCTCTTCGCTTTCCTCTTCGCCGGCACCGGCGTCTTCGTTGGCGTCGCGCTGGGCAGCCAATTCCTGGCCTTCCTCGCTGGCTTCGAAGAGTTCGGCCGCCTGGGCTTCAGCGATGGCGCGATCTTCATCGGCCTGGGCCGCGATCACGTCTTCGCCAGCTTCCTGGCGTTCAGCCTCGTCCTGCGAGCGTGCGATATTGATCGTCACGGTCACGGAAACATCGGCGTGCAGCTTGATCTTCAGCTCGTGCAGACCCAGCGTCTTGATCGGCGCATTCAGGGCGACCTGCGAACGGACGACCTTGGTGCCGCTTTCAGACACGATCTCGGCAATGTCACGCGAGGTGACAGAACCGTAGAGCTGACCGCTTTCGCCGGCCTGGCGGATCATGACGAATTTCTCGCCATCAATCGTCTTGCCGGCTTCAGCAGCTTCCGCAGCCCGTTCGGCATTGCGCTTTTCGAGGAGCTCGCGCTCGACTTCAAAGCGCGCCATGTTGGCTTCGGTTGCGCGCAATGCCTTGCCTTGCGGCAGAAGGAAGTTGCGGGCGAAGCCGGGGCGCACGGAAACGACGTCACCAATGACGCCGAGATTTTCAACGCGTTCCAAGAGAACCAGTTTCATGTCAGTTCTCCTTAATCAACCACATACGGAAGCAGGGCCAGCTGACGCGCACGCTTGATGGCGCGAGCCAGTTCACGTTGCTTCTTGGCCGAAACTGCCGTGATGCGGGACGGGACGATCTTGCCACGCTCGGACATGTAGCGAAGCAGGAGCTTGGGGTCCTTGAAGTCGATCGCCGGTGCATTTTCACCGGAGAACGGACAGACCTTGCGACGACGCATGAACGGACGGCGCGCCGGCAGGTTCGAAATATTGCCTGAAGACATCGTTCGTTCTCCTAGTTCCGCTCGCGACGACCGCGGCGATCATCCTTTTTGGTGAGGATGGCCGACGGCTCTTCGGTGTGGGCTTCAACGCGCAGGGTCATGTAACGGATGACGTCTTCCGACAGACGCTGCAGGCGCTCGAGCTCGTCGATCACGGCGGCTTCAGCGTCGATGTCGATGAGGCCGTAATGGCCCTTGCGTGACTTGTTGATGCGGTAAGCAAGATTGCGCAGACCCCAGTATTCGGTCTTGCCGGTCTTGCCGCCCTTTTCTTCGATCAGGGCTTTGGTCTCTTCGAGAAGAGATTCCATCTGCGCCGGCGAAACGTCCGGACGCACGATGAAGATGTGCTCGTAAAGTGCCATGAAGGCTCCCTTCGATAACGGTTGCGGCGCACACCATGCCGAAGGGTCGGGCAGGTCTGCGGCGGCTCTCCAATTCGGTTGAAACACCATGCTTCAACGCCATGAACGGGAGACCGCAACCAAGCGAAGCGCGGGCCATAGCCCATACGGCCTGCATGTGCAAGCCGCATCGCCTCTTGCGCGCGCCCCTCGGGAAGGGCTAGTCAGCGGCCAACTCAAATCTTCATGGGGGAGGGATCGCCATGAAACTCGCCTTTGTCTTTCCGGGGCAAGGTAGCCAGGTCGTCGGCATGGCGCAGGAACTGGCCGGACAGTTTGCCTCGGCCCGGGCTGTGCTTGACGAGGTCGATGCGGCGCTGGGCCAGGATCTCAGCGGCCTGATGGCCGAGGGCCCGATCGAAACCCTGACCCTGACCGAGAATGCCCAGCCGGCCCTGATGGCGGCCAGCCTGGCGGTGATGGCCGTGCTCGACGCCGAGTTTGACGTAAAGGTCAACGTGGCGGACTTCGTCGCCGGTCACAGTCTTGGTGAGTATTCGGCCCTGGCGGCTGCCGGCGCGCTGTCGATCTCTGATGCCGCCAAACTGCTCAAGCTGCGCGGCCTCGCCATGCAGAAGGCGGTTCCGGTCGGTGAGGGCACCATGGCGGCGCTTCTGGGCGCCGATGAGGAACTCGCTGCCGCCGCTGTTGCTGCCGGTGCCACCGCCGGCGTGTGCGCGATTGCCAATGACAATGCGCCCGGCCAGATCGTGATCTCCGGCTCCACCGCCGCCATCGACGCGGCCATCGCCAAGGCCGGCGAGCTGGGTCTGAAGAAAGCAATGAAACTGCCGGTCTCGGCGCCCTTCCATTGCCCGATGATGCAGGCTGCCGCCGACGCCATGGCCGAAGCGCTTGGCACCGCGACCATCCAAGCGCCGACCGTGCCGGTTGTCGCCAACGTCACCGCACGCCCGACGTCGGATGTTGAAACAATCCGCAAACAGCTGGTCGAACAGGTCACCGGCCGGGTCCGCTGGCGCGAAAGCGTGTTGTGGATGGTCGAGGAGGCCGGCATCACCACGCTCGCCGAAGCCGGTTCGGGCAAGGTGCTCTCGACCATGCTCAAGCGCACGACCAAGGACGCCACTGGCGTTCCGCTCAACTCGGCGTCCGATCTGGAAGCCTTTGCTGCCTCGCTGAAGGAGTAGTCCCATGTTCGATCTTACCGGCAAGAATGCCCTCGTGACCGGAGCGACCGGCGGGCTGGGCAATGCAATTGCCCGCAAACTGCACGCCCAGGGCGCCACGGTGGCCCTGTCCGGTACGCGTGAAAACGTGCTGCAGGAACTCGCCGATGATCTGGGCGAGCGCGCCCATGTCCTGCCCTGCAACCTGTCCGACGCCGCTGCCGTCGACGCGCTGCCGAAGCAGGCGGCCGAGGCCATGGGCTCACTGGATATCCTGGTCGCCAATGCCGGCATCACCAAGGACCAGCTCCTGATGCGGATGAAGGACGAAGACTGGGACACGGTGCTTCGCGTCAATCTGGAAAGCTATTTCCGTCTGACCCGTGCCGCCTTGCGTGGCATGATGAAGGCACGGTGGGGCCGGATCGTCGGCATCACATCGGTGGTCGGCGTCACCGGCAATCCGGGCCAGACCAATTACTGTGCCTCGAAGGCTGGCATGATCGGCTTCTCCAAATCGCTGGCCCAGGAAGTCGCCGCCCGCGGCGTCACCGTGAATTGTGTGGCACCCGGTTTCATCGCCTCGCCGATGACCGATGTGCTCAATGAGGATCAACGCTCGACCATCCTGGCCAAGATTCCGGCCGGCGATCTTGGCTCGGGCGATGATATCGCCAATGCTGTCGTCTATCTCGCCAGCGCAGAAGCCGGTTATGTCACCGGGCAGACGCTGCATGTGAATGGCGGCATGGCGATGATTTAACTGTAGAACTTGAACCTGCGGGCGTGGTTTCCCATTCTGGTCTTGCCGGGGGAAACATGCTAACTGCCCGCGCATCCCGGGAATGGCCCACTGTTTCGCCGCTTCCCGTCCTGTCCTGCACCGCTATATTGGCGCGGTGAATCACTATGAGGGTCTGAAATGTCTGACGTTCTCGAGCGCGTTACCAAAATTGTCATTGAGCATCTTGATGTCGAGGCCGAAAAGGTCACCGACAAAGCCAGCTTCATCGACGATCTGGGCGCCGACTCCCTGGATAATGTCGAACTCGTTATGGCGTTCGAAGAAGAATTCGATATCGAAATTCCGGATGACGCTGCCGAGCACATCCAGACGGTCGGTGATGCCGTGAAGTTCATCTCCGAGAAGGTGGGCTAACACCCCCTCATGCGCCGCGTTGTCGTCACCGGTATCGGGCTCGTAACGCCGCTGGGCTGCGGGCGGGAAGTCGTTTGGGAACGTCTTCTCGCCGGTCAGTCCGGAGTGGGTCTGATCGAGCATTTCGAGACGGAGGATCTGGCTTGCCGTGTGGCGGGCCTGGTTCCGCGCAAGGACGGACGTGGCGGCGGGCGGACAAGCGAGGCCGGGGTGTTTGACCCCGACACCGTCATGTCGCCGCGAGACCAACGCCGGGTGGATGATTTCATCCTGTACGGGATCGCCGCGGCCGACGAGGCTATCGCCGATTCTGGCTGGGTCCCGCAGTCCGAAGAGGACAAGCATCGGGCCGGCGTGATGATCGGATCGGGCATTGGCGGTCTGGAGACCACCTATGACGCCTCGATCCTGCTGCACGAGAAGGGGCCGCGCCGCCTCTCTCCCTTTGTTATTCCCGGCATGCTGATCAACCTCGTCTCTGGCCAGGTTTCGATCAAGCACGGCCTGAAGGGCCCCAATCATGCTGTGGTCACGGCCTGTTCCACCGGTGCCCATGCCATCGGCGATGCGGCCCGTCTGGTTGAGCGCGGTGATGCCGACGTGATGGTCGCCGGCGGCGCGGAAGCGACGGTCTGCCGTCTCGGCGTGGCGTCCTTTATCGCCTGCAAGGCGTTGTCCACAGGTTTCAACGACACGCCGGAACGCGCCTCGCGCCCCTATGACAAGGACCGTGACGGGTTCGTCATGGGTGAAGGTGCCGGTGTCGTCGTGCTGGAAGAATACGAACACGCCAAGGCGCGCGGCGCGACCATCTATGCCGAGGTGAAGGGCTATGGCCTGTCCGGCGATGCCTATCATATCACCGCACCGGCCGAGGATGGCGATGGCGGTTTCCGCTCCATGTCGGCCGCGCTTCGGGATGCCGGCCTGACGCCGGCAGATATCGATTATGTCAACGCCCACGGGACTTCGACGCCCAAGGGTGACGAGATCGAGTTGCGCGCCGTCGAGCGCCTGTTTGGCGATGCCGCCGGTGATGTCGTGATGTCATCGACAAAATCCGCCATCGGCCACTTGCTGGGCGCGGCCGGAGCCGTCGAGGCGATCTTTTCCATTCTGGCGATGCGCGATGGCATTTGCCCGCCGACGCTCAATCTCGACAACCCGTCCGTCGAGACCGCGATCAATCTGGCCCCGCGTACTGCCGTCAAGCGGCCGGTCCGGGCTGTCCTGTCGAACTCTTTCGGATTCGGCGGCACCAATGCGTCCGTGGTATTTGTCGCGGCCGAGTAACGCGTTTTCGGGGACCAAGACATGAGTGACGCGCCTGCGCCCAAGGCCAAATCCGGCCTGGTCCGCTTTTTTCTCTGGTTTGTTGTTGCCGTGTTCGTGCTCGCCCTGGCGGCGGCGGGTGCGGTCTATGGTGGATACAAGTGGATGCAGGCGGAATTCGCCGCTCCCGGCCCATCGTCGGAGGAAACCATTATCCTTTTGCCGCGCGGTGACGGCCTGATCGCTATCGCCAGCCGCCTCGAGACCGAGGGCCTGATCTCCGACCGCCGCGTCTTTCGGGCTGCGGTGACTTTGGATGGCGGCGAAGGCGTCTTGCGGGCCGGCGAGTACCGCATCCCCGCCGGCGCCTCGATGGCCCAGATATATGAGCAGTTGCGCGTCGGCCAGACGGTGCAATATCCGGTCACCTTCGCCGAGGGGCTGACCAGCGCCATGATCGTGGAGACGTTGGAGGCGGTCGATGTCCTGACGGGTGACATTGCCGAGATACCGGCCGAAGGTACGCTGCTGCCGGAGACCTATCTCTTCACCCGCGGCACAACGCGCCAGGACATACTGGATCGCATGGCCGCCGCCCAGACGGAGCTGCTCGACCGGTTGTGGGAGGGGCGTGCCGCGAACCTGCCCTTCGAGACCCGTGAGGAGGCCATCATCCTTGCTTCCGTCGTCGAGAAGGAGACCGGCGTCGGAGCCGAGCGTCCCGAGGTCGCGGCGGTGTTTGTCAATCGCCTGCGCCGCGGCATGCGGCTGGAGAGTGACCCGACCATCATTTACGGCATCAGCCAGGGGCGGCCCCTGGGACGCGGTCTGCGCCGGTCCGAGATCGACAATGCGGACAATGCCTGGAACACGTATCAGATCCCGCGCCTGCCACCGACGCCGATCGCCAATCCGGGCGCCGAGGCCATTTCGGCTGTTCTCAATCCGGCCGAGAGCACCGCGCTCTTTTTCGTCGCCGACGGATCGGGCGGGCACGCCTTTGCCGACACCTATGCCGAGCATCAGCGCAATGTCGCCAACTGGCGCCGTATCGAGCGCCAGCGTCGCAATGGAGGCAATTGAGATGGGCGTGTTGTCCGGCATGACCGGTTTCGCCCGGGTTGATGGCCAAGCCGACGGCTGGAACTGGACCTGGGAGGCGCGCAGCGTCAATGGCAAGGGGCTGGAGGCACGTTTTCGCCTGCCGACCGGGTTCGAACGTCTCGAGACCAAGGCCCGAGACCTGGCCAAGGCCCGTTTTTCCCGCGGCAATGTCAACGCGACGCTGAACCTGCGTCGGGAAACCGAAGCCGGCGGCGCGCGCATCGACCTGGCGCGGGTGCGGGGTCTGCTCGACCAGGCCGCCCCCTTGCTGGAAAGCGGTGAGGTGGCCCGTCCGACGCTGGATGGGCTGTTGGCCCTGCCAGGCATGATCGACAGTGACCAGGCGGACGGCCCTGACAACAGCGCGGAGCTGGACAACGCCCTGCTGGCCTCCCTCGGCGATGCGCTGGACGGTCTGCAGGCGGCACGTCGCGATGAGGGACGGGCGCTGGCCGATATTCTCGCGGCCCATATTGCGGATATTGCCCGCCTGACCGGCGAGGCCGCCGATCACGCTGCCACCCGCAGTGATGCGATCCGTGATCGCCTGGCCACCAAATTTGCAGAGCTTCTGCCCGAGGGGCTGCCCGAGGACCGACTGGCGACCGAGGCCGCGATGCTGGCCGTGAAAATGGACGTACGCGAAGAGCTCGACCGCCTGCACGCTCATATCGACGCGGCCCGCGAACTGCTCGCCCAGGGCTCGCCGGTGGGTCGGAAACTGGATTTCCTGTCACAAGAGTTTAATCGCGAGGCGAACACATTATGCTCGAAGTCCTCCGATTCTTCGCTGACCGCGATCGGGCTTTCGCTCAAGAACACGGTCGATCAGTTCAGGGAGCAAATACAGAATGTCGAGTGATGGCTTCCCAGCGCCGATCTTTCGTGGCCGCCGCCGCGGCGTTCTGCTTGCCCTGTCCAGCCCTTCCGGCGCCGGCAAGACGACACTGTCCAAGCGTCTGCTGAGCCAGAATCCTGACGTCGTGCTGTCAGTCTCCGCGACCACGCGCGAGCCGCGACCGGGCGAGGTTGACGGGCAGGATTACCACTTCATCTCGGCCGAAGACTTCAAGAAAATGATCGAGGACGATGCCTTCTTTGAGTGGGCGGAAGTCTTTGGCCGCTATTATGGCACGCCGAAAGCGCCCGTGATGGAAGCGGTCGAGGACGGCCGCGACGTGGTTTTCGACATTGATTGGCAGGGCGCCCAGGCATTGGCTGCAGCGGCACCGGATGATGCTGTGCGGGTCTTCATACTGCCCCCCTCGCTCGCCTTGCTGGAAGACCGGCTTCGCAAGCGCGGGCAAGACGCGCCTGAGATCATCAAGGACCGCATGGCGCGCGCCAAGGACGAGATCTCGCACTGGCATGAATACGACTATGTGATCGTCAATGACGACTTCGCGCGGGCATTGGAAAAGCTCAACGAGATCCTGCACGCCGAACGCCTCAAGCGTCTGCGCCATCCCTGGCTGGAAGAATTCGTCGACGCGATCATGGATCAATAGGGCCGGGCGCCGTCAGGCGCGGCTCGCCTCATAGGCTCTGCGCCAGGCACGTGCCAGTGTTTGGAAGCCGGCGATATCAATGACTTCAGCGCGTGCACCGGCATCCAGGCCGGCAGCGTCCAGCAAGATGTCGGCACTGGTGCCGGCCTGTCCGGCCGCTTGCGCCAGGCTCCGGCGCAGCGTCTTGCGGCGCTGGCCAAAGGCCGACGCGGTGATCCGCTCCAGGGCGGTCACGTCCTTGAATTGCTGCGCTTCCGGCAGCGGGTCGAGCACCACGACGGCTGATTCTACCTTGGGCGGCGGGGTGAAGGCGCGGGCGGGTATTTTCAGCGCCAGCCGGGCCTCACAGCGCGACTGGGCAATGACGGCGAGCCGGCCATAGGCCTTGTCGCCCGGCTGTGCCACCACCCGGTCGGCCACTTCCCGCTGGAACATCAAGACGGCGCGCCGCCACCAGATCGGTTCGGCCTGCAGCCATTTGATCAGTAACTGCGTGCCGACATTATAGGGCAGATTGGACAGGATGACCTTGTCGCCCGGCCCGGCCAGCAGCGTCGTTTCATCGACGTCCAGGGCGTCGGCCCGCTTGATGGTCAACCGCCCGCCCGATGCCGTGTTGATCTCGCCCAGTGCGCCGAGAAAACGCGCATCCATCTCCACCGCCAGCAGCGAGGCGGCGCCCTCGGCCAGGATCGCACGGGTCAGCCCGCCGGGACCCGGACCGACCTCGATTGCCTGGTCCTGGCTCATGTCCCCGGCGAGGCGGGCAATCTTGGCGGTCAGGTTGAGATCGAGCAGGAAATGTTGCCCGAAGGATTTCTTCGCGCCGAGATCATGGCTGGCAATAACGTCTCGCAGGGGAGGGAGGTCGTCGAGATTCATGCCCGGCACCCGGCAATCTGCACAGCTTGGTCGAGTGCCGCGAGCAGGCTGTCGGGACGGGCAATGCCTTGGCCGGCAATGGCGAATGCGGTGCCGTGATCGGGCGAGGTGCGGACGATGGGAAGGCCGAGCGTGATGTTGACGCCGCCATGGAAATCCAGCGTTTTCACCGGGATGAGTCCCTGGTCATGATAGAGACAGATGGCGGCATCATAACCGGCGCGCGCTTCGGCATGGAACATCGTGTCCGGCGGCAGGGCATCGGTGATGTCAAAGCCTTCAGCGCGCAGCTTGGCCGCGACCGGGTTGAGCAGACGAATCTCCTCGTCGCCAAGGGCACCGCCTTCGCCCGCATGCGGGTTCAAGCCGGCAAGCGCAAGGCGCGGCGCGGCAATGGCAAAATCGCGCCGAAGGGCGGCATCGGTCAGGCGGGCGATGGCTTCGACGCGTTCTGGTGTGATCAGGCCGATCGCGCGTGACAGGGCTTCGTGAATGGTCACCAGCACCACGCGCAGCCCGCCGCCGGCGAGCATCATCGCCGGCCCGCGGGGACCCTCGAACGGTTGGTCGGCACACAGCTCGGCAAGGAATTCGGTATGGCCGGGGAAGCTGAAGCCCGCCTCATACATCACGGTCTTGGCGATCGGTGCGGTGACGAGTGCGCACGCCCGTTTATCCAGGCAAAGGCGGACTCCTGTCTCGATCGCCGCCTTGATGCAGGCCGCATGAGCCGGATCGGCGGCGCCGGCTTGCACCGGCGCGTGCAGGCAGACACCGACATCAAGTACGGGAAGGGCATCAGGCATGACGGTGGCCGCGGCCTCGGTGGTGGCGATGGCGCGGGGTTGTGGCAGGCCGAGTTGTGTTGCGATTGGTGCAAAGGCTGACAGATCGCCGAGCGCGACCAAGGGGTGGGTTTCGTCGCGCCGTCGCCAGCGCTCCCAAGCCTTGAGGATGATCTCGGGGCCGATGCCCGCCGGATCACCCATCGACACGACGACGGGTGACAAGCGGCTCATCAGTCGCGAATCTCGACGGTGGAGTCGCGGCGCAGGTCGCGCAGCCAACGGCGCGAGTGCAAGGACAATTGCTGGCCGCGCAACTGGCTTTCCAGATCGTCGCGGGTCGGCACGCCGGGGCCGGCGATGGCGCGGTCACAGACAATCAGGGCCTGCAGGCCAACGGCTGATTGCATGATGCCGGTATTCTGACCTTCATCGAGTGGCGCCAATGCATCGCGAATGGCCGGCAGGACGGCATCCGCGGAAATCGAACCGAGCGGGGTGTAGATGGACCCCGTGATCCGGCCGGCCATGGCTTCGGCCTGGCTACAGGTCGGATTGGCGGCCAGTTCGCGCTCGAAATTGCCGCGCGTGGCGTCGGTGACGGCACTCGTCGGCACGGTGACTTGCACAAGATCGTATTGCAGCGTTGTGGTGCCGTCACGGGCCCCGACAAGGGCGATCACCATGAAACCGCCGGGCACTTCGATCGGGTTGGACAGCGCTCCGCGCCCGCCGTGTTGCTCATACTGGCCGCGCATTTGCGGCATGATGGCAGCGACTTCCGGCTGCAGCTGGGAGGCCGTGATCCAGCCGATATCGCCGCCGCTGGCGGCCGACGGTGCGTCGGAGAACTGGCGGGCCAGCTCCGGGAAGGTCGCGCCTTGCTGCAGCTGGTTCATCACCGCGATGACGCGCTGGATCGTCTGTTGTTCCTGACCCGGGCTGGGCACTTCGAACAGCATCTCGAATATACGGAATTGCGGCTGCGAGGCGCTGGCCGCAAGGCGTTCGAGCGCCTGTTCGATCTGTTGCTCGGAAATACGTACGCGTGAGCCGTAGCGACCATTGACGATGATCTGCCAGGCGATCTCGGCTTCCAGCTGATGCCGCAGGGTGGAGACATCGACACCGGAATTCTGCAGGTCCTGAATGATCACGTCGATCGTCGTGCCATTGCGGTCGGCGAGGTCGAGCAGTGAGTTGGATATTTCCTGGTCGGACACCTCGATGTCGAACTCGGACGCGGCCTGCAGCTGAAGATGTTCGTCGATCAGGCCGCGCAGGGCCTGATCCTGAATCCGGACCAGCGTGCCCTCGTCGATCTGGGACATGCCGGTCGACGCGATGATCAGGCGCATGCGGTTGCGCACATCGACCGTGGTGATCGGCTCGTCATTGACCAGGGCGGCCACGCCTTCCGTCGTTTGCGCATGTGCACTGGCGGCACACAACGTCGCGACGGAGGCAAGCAAGGAAAGGACAATTCGTTTGGCGCAGGTCATCAGCAATCGCATATCGGTTCGGCGCGGAACATTACTCAAACTCGTCCCCGGCGCAATCGCCGGACACTGTAGCGCGCGGGGTTGGATCAGTCGGGGCTCACGCTGCCTAGCGTGAACAGGGTGATGCGGAATTGAATGGACTCTGATGGTCCGAGATCCTGAATTCCGAGGTCTTCTCGTTGGTAGACAATGTCAAACTGTGAGCAGTCATCGCCATAGCGGATGCCCAACTCCTGACGGCGTGTGATTTCGCGATCAAGATCGCGCTGAACCAGTCCGATCATGCTCAAGTGTCGTGTCATAGCGACTTCAAAACTACCCGAAAGCTCGCGCTGAGCGCCGCGTGTTACATTGGCGTCGCTGATGTCGAGATAGCGCACCCCGCCGGAAAGGCGTGTGCCGTTATAGTTTATGGAGACGTCGAGGCGATTGGTGTCATGGGTTTCCGGGGCGATCCGGGTGTAGACTTCAGCATCGAAATCCCCGAGCTCGATTGAACCGGCCACAACATAGTCTGATTGGTCGGCGAGCAGGCCGCTTGATGCGTTGAAGACGGCGTCGCCATCAAGACGTTCGCTCTGTCCGACGAAGAGGCGCGCGACACCGTCCTCGCCCCACATGGCGGTCGTTCGCAATCCATAGCTGACCCGCTGGCCTGCTTCCCAGACGTCGAAGCCCGGCGCGCGCACCGGCTGGAACAGAAGGCTTTCGTCGAGGTCGATTGAAAGACTGTCTTCGTTGACGATACGGTCGGCGTCCGGATCGTCCGACGCATACACGTAGGACACGACCGGCTCGACAATCCAGTCCGCCGACTCACCGGCGCGATAGAAAGGCCAACTGATCTCCGTACCGGCCAGGCCCAGAGTCCGAGAGACCGAATCCGATACCGGATCGGTGGCGGGGTTTGTCACCGGAAGATTGTCGAAACTGTAGTGATCGGCACGGGCCAGGGCGAACGGTTCGACCACCACACCGGGGCCTCCAACCCACCGAGCACGCCAGTCGACCGTGGCCGACGCCCGGTCATAATCAACGCCGGAATCACGCCGAAGAACCGCTGCATCCACGCTCGTGCTGACACGCCCCAAGCCGCGCGGCGCCGTGAACACGTATTCGTAGGCCGCGACAGGGGCCAGGGTCGGCACCACGTCGTCATCGGCATTTGTTCGCAGTGTCTGGAACTCTGCGGCAATGAGCGAGCCGTAGGAATTCCGAGTTCGCCCATCGACGTAGAGTTGGCTTACCAATTGCCGGTTCTGGGCGGCGATCGGAGCGCCCCGGTCCTTGTCCGCTTCCGAGAAGTCGTAGCGTCTCAGGTGCAGGTTGTCCGAGGCGCGCTGCACGCCAAAGCCCCAGCGCCAGTCCGGGTTTATCGCCCATTCGCCGCCGCCGAAAATATGCCAGCGATCGTCGCTTTCGCCGAAGCGTTCGCCATCGCTGTCGATCTCGAACTCATTGGTATAGCTGCCTTCAAGCTCTACGAAGCCCGACCAGAACCGTTTGCGGTATTCGCCATAGATCAACGGATTTACATTGGTCATCAAGCGCGGCGCAATGACAACATCCTGGGATGGAGAGATCGTCCAGTAATAAGGTTGTTGGTAGACAAAGCCGAGGCGTGACGACACACCGACCTTCGGGAACAGGAAGCCGGATCGCCGTTCCGATGAGGGGTCGGCGTGGGCGAAAACCGGCGCATAAAGCACCGGCAAACCCGCGATCTCCAGCCGCGCATCGCGGTAGTAGATCATCTGGTCTTCAGCGTCCTGAACCACTTCACGGGCGCGCAGGCGCCATGTCGGCGCGTGGTCGCCGTCCTCGCAAAGCTCGCATGCCGTGTAATAGGCGTCATCGAACTGCATCGAGCCGTTTTCGCGCCGAATGGCCGCGGCTGCCGCCACGCGTCCATTGTTTTCGAGCATGCTGGCGAAGCCGATGGCGACGCCGGCTGCGAGCTGGCTGTCCAGTTCCACCTCATCGGCGTATTGGGGGAAAGCGCCCTGGCCGAGAATGATGACATTGCCGCGCGCAATCACGCGGTTTTCATCGGGATGATATTCGATCTCGTCGGCGAGCAGGGTCCGCGGCGCCTGACGCACCCGGACATTGCCGCGGGCGATATAGCCGTTGCCGCCGGCGATATCCTCGACATGGTCGGCTTCCAGATAGATCGGAGACTCGTCCGCCGGGGCTTCCTGCGCGAGTGCCGGTGCCGTCAAGGCGAGCGCCGATGTGCTCAGCAACACTGCCGCTAAGCGGCGAAACTGCGACGCCATGCGCGTCACTCCCTCTCGTCTACCGGCCCCCGCAGGCGGGTGAATATCATGACTAGCCGATGCCGACGACATCGTCCACGCCGTCAACCGTCTTCGGTCGAGGCAATGTAGATCAAAGCCAGCAATGCTGTCAGCGCCGGCGCCGACCAGGCGGCCGTTGCCGGCGGCAAGGCGCCCGAGACGCCGAACGAACTCAGCATTTCCTGGAAGAAAAACATCACGAAACCGGCGATGCCGCCGGCCATGGCAAAGGCCGCCGCCCCGCCCAGACGGTGCAGGCGCAAAGTCGCGGCGGCGGCAATCAGGGTTGAGGCCAGCAGGGTCAATGGCAGGGCAAGCAGGGCATGCAGGCGCAGCTCATAGCGCTGGGTTGCCAGCCCGGCTTCCCGGGCTGAGGTGATCAGGCGCGGCAGGTCCCAGAAGGCGACACCCTCGGCCGAGCGGGCGCGTTCGAACAGGGCCTGGCGATTGATCGATGTCGGCATGGTGATCTCACCAAGATCAAGGCGTGACGGCGTGGGTGTCCGCTCGACGGCGCCGGTTATCTGCCAATAGCCCGCATGCAACTCCGCTGATTCGGCATCAATGCGGCGCTCCAGCCGCGGTGTGCCGTCGCTGCCGGCGGCAAACTGGAAGAAGATCGGATCGCGCAATTCCTGGCGCTGTTCTTCCAGCTGCGTGGCGGCGATCACGGTGAAGCCGTCGATATTGGTCTCGCGCAGCCACACCGGCTGGGCGGTGCCTTCGACGCGGCGGACATTCATCAGGCTGTCGCGCCGCGCTTCAAACTGGGCGTTGAGTTCAGCGGCAAGCGGGTTGAGGCCGGCGGCACCGATAATGCCGACCAGCACCGCAAGCGCCATTGGCGCGGTCAGGATGCGCCAGGCTGACATGCCCGAGGCCCGCATCACGATCAGCTCGCTCGAGCGGTTCAGCCGGAACAGCGATGTCAGGGTTCCAAACAGGAAGACGAAGGGCAGGGTGCTTTCGAGCAGCGACGGCGCCCGCAGCAAGGTCAGGCTGAGCAGGTCCAGTGTCGACACATCGACCCGCGTGCCGACGGCGCGCGATTGCTCCACGAAGTCGACCAGGATGATCACGGTGGCAATGGTCGCGAAAGCGAGCAGCAGGCCGCCAGCTGTCTGGCTGGCCATATAGCGATTGAGACGACCGCCGATCATGCGCTGGCCCCATTGGTTTGTGGTCGGCGTGGACGGGCCCGGGCAGGCCAGTAGATGACCGCAAGCGCGCCGATCATGCCGCCGACCGGGACCAGGTATTGGGCAAGATTCATCGCGGCATCATCGGCACTGGCCGACTGCATGGCGAAGCCCGCGAGCCGCAGCGCCAAGCCGGCGCTGACAGCGATCATCACCCGGCGGCCATATCCCATGCGGGAATGGTCACCGGCCAGGAAACAGGCGGCGGCGATCAGCGCGAAGGCGAGATTGTAGAGCGGTCCCGACAACCGGTAATGCGCTTCGGCCCAGGCGCGTTCCGGTCCGCCGGTGCGGGCGACCTCGGCGGCCGACGGCCACAGGAGTTCGTGCAGATAGCGGTCGGATTCCTTGAAGAACATGGCGTCGGCCGGGCCGACAAACTCGCCGAGATCGAATTCATAGCGGTCGAAATTGGCGTAGTAGAGTTCGCCGGCCGAATCGATCTGTTGCAGATTGCCGTCGATCAGCACCATGGCCGAGCGGTCGCCGGCGCGCACGACGACGCCTTCGCGGGCGGAATAGGTCGAGGCTTCGTCCTGGCCGCGACTGTCATGGATCAGGATGTCCTGCATCCGGCCGTCACGGTCGCGCTCGCGGGCATAGATGGTGACGCCCTGGCCGAGCTGCGAAAACGCCCCCGGCGTCACCAGGCTGGCGGCGACGTCCGAGCGCAGGGTGTGGAGCGAGCGCCGCATTTCGCGATAGGCGACCGGTTGCACGAGGAGATTTACAGCCAGGTTGGCGATCAGGACATAAACGCCAAGGCGCATGACGGGGGACAGCAGTCCGAACCGGCTCATGCCGGCCGCTGAGGCGATGACCAGTTCACTGTCGCTTGTCAGCCGGTTGAGGCTGGACAGGACCGCCACAAAAAGTGCGATCGGCACCAGCAGGGCGGTCAGGTGTGGCAGGGCCAGCGCCGTCACTTTGACGAAGGTTAGCGCGGTCTCGGAATAGCCGGACACCAGGTCGACATTCGACAGGCTCTGCGTCAGCAGGGCCAGGCCGGCAAAGGCGGCTGCCGCCGTCAGGAACGGCCAAAGCAACTGGTTGAAGAAATACCGCTGAACGAGAATCATGAAGCCGGCTTGTGCTGCGCGTTCAGCCTTCTATCTCTCTTCGTGATCGGATACCACTTCCGCGACACAAGTTTTCGGCGTCGGGTGCACACCCTTGCGCACAGAATAGTCACCCCATGCGACTGGATGAGAGGGAATACCATGAAAATCGAATTCGCTGCCGCTCCGAACGCTGCCGGCGCGATCGCCGTTCCGGTTTACGAGGACGCCACGCTGTCGCCGGCCGCTGCCGCGCTCGACACCGCATCCGGCGGTGCCATCAAGCGCGCGATCGCCGCCTCCCGCTTCACCGGCAAGCCGGCCCAGACGCTGGAAATCATGGCCCCGTCGGGCAGTGAGGCCAGCCGCGTTGTCCTGTTCGGCCTCGGCGCCAAGGACAAGCGCACCGCATCGACGCTGGAAAAGGCGGCGGCCGCTGTCGTCGCCAAGCTGCTGATCAGCGGCGAGACCACGCTGTCGATCCAGTTTGACGGTGAGACGGATGGCGATGGCGCCGCTCGCGCCGGCCTCGGTGCCCGTCTGGCGTCCTACCGCTATGACCAGTTCCGCACCAAGCTGAAGGACGAGCAGAAACCCTCCTTGGTCGAGCTGACCATCGCCGTTTCCGATGTCGACGGTGCCAAGTCGGCCTGGGCTGGCTGGGGCGCTGTGGCCGATGGTGTCGATCTGGCCCGCGAAGTCACCAACCTGCCGCCGAACATCCTCAACCCGGAAACCTATGCCAAGAAGATCGAGGGCATGGCCGAGCACGGCCTCGAGATCGAGATCCTTGACGAGGTCCAGATGACCGAGCTCGGCATGGGCGCGCTTCTGGGCGTCGGCCAGGCGTCGGAATTCGAGAGCAAGATCGCCATCATGAAGTGGAATGGCGGCAAGGAAGGCGAAAAGCCGCTCCTCTTCGTCGGCAAGGGCCTGACCTTTGACAGTGGCGGCATCTCGCTGAAGCCGGGTGCCGGCATGGACGAGATGCGCGGCGATATGGGCGGCTCGGCCGCCGTAGTCGGCCTGATGCGCGCGCTCGCCGGTCGCAAGGCCAATGTCAACGCCATCGGCATTGTCGGCCTGGTGGAAAACATGCCCGACGGCAATGCCCAGCGTCCCGGCGACATTGTCACCGCCATGTCCGGCACCACGATCGAGATCCTCAACACCGACGCCGAAGGCCGCCTCGTGCTGGCCGATGTGCTGTGGTACGCGCAGGACCGTTTCGATCCCAAACTGATCATCGACCTGGCGACGCTGACCGGTGCCATCCTGATCGGTCTCGGCAATACCCGCGCCGGCATTTTCTCCAATTCTGACGAGATCGCCGCTCAACTCTCTTCCGCTGGCGATGCCTCGGACGAGCCGGTCTGGCGCCTGCCGCTCGGCCCGGATTACGAGAAGCACATCGAGACCAAGAATGCCGACATCAAGAATGTCGGCGAGGGCCGCCTGGCCGGGTCGATCTCGGCGGCGGAGTTCCTCAAATGCTTCGTCAATGACAAGCCTTGGTGCCATATCGACATTGCGGGCACGGCGATGGGCGGCATGGGCGGCAAGGATGATCCGCGCCAGCCGAGCTGGGGCACGGGCTGGGGTGTGCGCATCCTCGACCGTTTCGTGCGTGACAATTACGAGGGCTGAGCCCTTCGCTGATCAGGGCGGCCCGCGCGGCCGCCCTTTTCGTATCGGCTGTCGGAGAGGACGATGAGCGGCGATCTCTGGTTCTACCATCTCGAGCGCTCCTCGCTGGACGAGGTGCTGCCCGAGCTGCTGGAAAAGACGCTGGCGCGCGGCTGGCGGGCGCTGGTGCGCTCACCTGATGCCAAGCGCCGCGAGGCCATCGACCAGCTGTTGTGGACCTGGCGCGAGGACAGCTTCCTGCCGCATGGCCAGGTCGAGGCCGGATCACCGGAGCGCCAGCCGGTTCTCATTGCCGAGGACGAGGCCAATCCGAATGGGGCGCAATGTCTTTTCCTGCTCGATGGTGCCGAACCCGAAAATCCGTCATCCTTTGACCGCATGATTGTCATGTTTGACGGGCAGGACGAGATGGCAGTGACCGATGCCCGCGCCCTGTGGAAGAAAGCATCGGGGCAGGGCTGTACAGTGTCCTACTGGCGGCAATCGCCGGAAGGCCGATGGGAGAAGAAGGCATGACACGTTATCTGCTGATCGCACTGGCCGGCCTCTCGGTCGCGGCCTGTAGCACGGGTGGCCATCCGATCGATGGTGGCGAGACC
The DNA here is from genome assembly GCF_003634045.1 of Maricaulis maris. Taxonomy (GTDB): domain Bacteria; phylum Pseudomonadota; class Alphaproteobacteria; order Caulobacterales; family Maricaulaceae; genus Maricaulis; species Maricaulis maris. The sequence goes on along the minus strand of NZ_RBIM01000006.1, from coordinate 110,225 downwards.
GTCATGCCGACGCCTGATTTCGAGGCCGACGATGCCGCCGCGCCGGACCCCGGCGCCTTCTGCGGCGCCAATGCCATGGGCTATCTGGTCGGCCAGCGTATCGAAGAGGTCGATCTGGAGACGCTGCACGGCAATATCCGCGTCATCCATCCCGGCATGCCGATTACCCGCGATTATCGCCGCGAACGGCTCAATCTTGACCTCGACGAGGCCGGTGTCATCCTGCGACCCTGGTGTGGTTGAGCGAGTATTTCCCATGAAAGCGCATGTGATCATCCTGTCCTGCCTGCTCGCAGGCTGCGGACTCACGACCGGCGGCGCGACCTCGACGGACGAACGACAACTTGACGCCCTGCCGCCGCTCGGCTCGACCGAGGATGTCGATGGTGGCGAGGTCCGCGCCCCGATCACCGGCACATGCGGCATGGAAAATCTCCAGCATTTCGTCGGACGGCCACGCGTGACCGTGCCGGCCAGCGCCATGCCGGAAAACTACCGCGTCGTCGGACCCAATTCGGTCGTCACCATGGATTACCGCCCGGATCGCCTGACGGTGCGGGTTGATGAAAATGATGTCGTGGAAAGCTTGGCCTGCGGCTGAAACGGGCCTCAGCCCGCAAACAGGTGCTGCAGGCGCGCGGCCCGGTGGCTGGTCAGCGACAGTGCATGACTGGCCAGCCAGGCGCTGACCGTGTGCGCGGTCTCGATGGCCGTTTCGCGATCCAGCAGGCTGTCATCATCCTCACCCGGATAATCGGGACCGTCATGCGAGTCCGGATCGGCGGCCATCACGATATCGACGCGGATATCATCCGGGCTGTGAAAACTGTTGTCGTGACGTGAGGCGGCCGGCTTGGGTGCGTGCGGCGCGCCGGTCTTGCGGGAAAGCGTCGGGCGCGGCGGCGGCGTGTTCTCGATCTTCATGACCCGCCTCCGTTCCGGCGCGGCGAACAGGCGAGAAAACTGCCGGGCTTTGAGGGCCCGGCATCGGCCAGATCAGCCAGTTGATATGTCGCCGGGCGGGCATCCTGTCGGTAGATGACGCCCGGCCACGCGCCTGCGGATCCCATTGATCCATCCACCAATTGCTTCGATGCTCATATTATATGAGCGCAAATACGAATGGTTTGTTAATGAGACCAGATGGCTGGAGTGAATTGGAAAGGTTGAGATCTTTCGGCATGGCTCCGGGTCTGTGCAGCGATGTTCGGTCCTGAATGGGCCATGGCTTTCCCAAGAATACCGGCGGTCAATCTGGTCGCTGCGCAGCCGCGTCAAGATTTCTCAGTTCAGTCACTTCGGTCGACAGCGCGGCGACCTGTTTCCGGGCCTTGTCGAAGCGTTTTCGCAGGCCCGGCTTGAGTGCGGTGACCTCGATCTCGGATTGTCGCTGAACGGCAAGGAACATAGCGATCGCGAACAAGAGCGTGTCTTCGCTCAGATACCCCAGACGCGAAGACGACCAGCCCTGCCGGTCGAAGGAAGAAGACTGGTCGAATTGGAAGGCGGAATTCGCCAGGAAGACACCGAAGCCGAGATAAACCGCGAAGAGGTCGGTCACCAATTCCTCTTCTGCCTCCCCCATCCAGTCGGGGCGCTCGCGTGTCATTAAAACCAGATGGCTGATCTCGTGTGCAAATGTCGCAATCAGGACAACAGGTGTCTCAATGAGATCGCTCGCATAGCTGATCTGCGGGCGGTTGCTGTCCGGGCTCAGGGAAAATGTCCCTGCGGGTGCGTCTGCGGCCGGCCGCAAGTGCCAGAACGTCCCGACTTCGTGCGGTCGATTGCGGTCGAACGGCGTGAGATCGACCTCCCAGTCAGCCACACCGCAATACACGGCGGTACGGCGGAAAATCTGTTCCGCGCGCGCCTCGGGCGTATCGGCGTCAAACGAGAAATAGCCGGGCAGCGGCAAGACAAGCTCAGTTGAGGCAATGGGTTTTTCGGGGCCGAATGTCTCGATAATCCAGCCAAGCCGATCAATCACCCATTGCGCGGTCCTCGTGTCGACAAGTTTTGGAGTGCCAGACATCAATCTACCCCGCCAGCGCCGCTTCCAGCTTTTCTTCCGCCTCCAGCCAGCTCAGCTCCGCCGCGTCGAGCAGTTCGACCGCCTTGGCGCGTTTGATCTGCAGGTCGGTGGCGGTCTTGGGGTCTTTTTGGTAGAGGCCGGGGGCGGCGAGGGCCTTGTCGATGACGTCGATAATGCCGCGCAGGCGGTCGGCTTCCTTGTCCCAGCGGGCGATCTCGTCGCGCAGGGGTTTGAGCGCCTTGCGCTGGTCGGCGGCGGAGCGGCGGGCGATGCTTTTTTCGTCGGTGGCGGCAGTCTTCTTTTTCGGCCCATCCTTGGGTGCGCGGCCGAGCAGGGACTGGCGATAGGTCTCGATATCCTCGTCATAGGGTTTGACCGTGCCGTCGCCGACCACCCAGAGCCGGTCGACACAGCTCTCGATCAGATGCCGGTCGTGGGAGATCAGGACGACGGCGCCTTCATATTCATTGATCGCCTGGATCAGGGCGGCGCGGCTGTCCATGTCGAGATGGTTGGTCGGTTCGTCGAGGATGAGGAGGTGCGGGCCCTCAAAGGTGATCAGGTTGAACAGGAGACGGGCCTTCTCGCCGCCCGACAGCGTATCGGCGGGGGTTTCCTGACGGTCTCCGGGCAGGCCGAATGTCGCCAGGCGGGCCCGGCGCTGGGCCTCGGTGGCGTCGGGCATCAGCTCGATAATGTGCTGATAGGCCGACATGTCCGGTGACAGGCTGTCGATCTGGTGCTGGGCGAAATAGGCGATCTGCATCTTCTTGTGCTTGCGCAGATGCCCGTCGAGCGGCGCCAGTCTGTCGCACAGAAGTTTCGCCATGGTCGACTTGCCGGCGCCATTGCGGCCGAGAATGCCGATCCGGTCCTCGGTGTCGATATTGAGATTGACGTCGCGCAGCACCGGCTTGCCCGGCGCATAGCCGGCCTGGAGATTGACCATGCGCACGATCGGCGGCGCCATGCGGCGCTGCGGGCTGGGAAAGTTGAAGGGCGCCACCGGGTCTTCCACCTGGGTCGCCACGATCTGCATTTTCTCCAGCCGCTTGACCCGCGACTGGGCCTGTTTGGCCTTGGACGCCTTGGCCTTGAAGCGGTCGACAAAGGATTGCAGATGGCGCCGCTCGGCCTCCTGCTTTTCGACCATTTTCATCTGCAGGCGCTGTCGCTCGGCCAGCGCCTTTTCAAAATCATCATAGCCGCCATCCCAGACGGTCAGCTTGCCGTTCTTGAGATGGGCGATCTTCTGCATGGCACCGTTCAGCAAGTCACGGTCGTGCGAGATCACCAGGGCGGCGCCGGGGAAGGTCTTGAGATAGGCCTGCAGCCACATCACCCCTTCCAGGTCGAGATAATTGGTCGGCTCGTCGAGCAGGAGGAGGTCGGGCCGGGCAAACAGGGTCGCCGCCAGGGCGACGCGCATGCGCCAGCCGCCGGAGAATTCACGGCAGGGTCGGCGCTGTTCCTCACCGGTAAAGCCCAGCCCGGCCAGGATCGAGCCGGCGCGGGCTTCGGCGGTATGGCTGTCGATATCGGCCAGCCGGGTCTGGATCTCGGCGATACGATTGGGCTCGGTCGCGGTGTCCGCTTCCGCCAGCAGGGCGGCGCGCTCGGTATCGGCGGCCATCACCACATCGATCAGGCTGTCATCCCCGCCCGGCGCTTCCTGGGCCACCGAACCGACACGCGCACCTTTCTGGACGCGCGCCTCACCGCCCTCGGTGGCGGCCTCACCGCGGATCAGGCGGAACAGGGTTGATTTGCCCGTGCCGTTGCGACCCACCAGACCCATCTTGGTCTTGGCCGGCAGGAAGAGCGTCGCCTGATCAAAGAGCATCCGCCCTTCAATGCGATAGGTGAGGTCATTGATGTGCAACATGGGAGAAGGCGGTTAGCGCGGGTTCTTGCTTGGTGCAACAGATTCGCGCTGAGCCCGGCGCGCACCCATCCATAAACGGCTTGCCGAGATGTCGCCGTATCCGTTTCTTCAGGTCAAGGGCCGCAGAGCTGCCGCTTCGCGGTTTCACCCTTGAGCTGAAGAAACGGATACGGCCTGCTGGCTGACACGCGATCCATGGATCGCTCCGCGACGGGTCGCGATGCGTGCAGGGCCCTTTGTGACCCTGACCGACAGCATGGGTTTCCAATCCACACAGCGCCCGCTATAAGCCGCGCAAATTCACAGGCCGGGCCGCAGCCCGTCCATCAATCCACCTTGTTTCGAGGACGTCTCCCATGGCCATCCAACGCACCTTCTCCATCATCAAGCCCGACGCCACTGCCCGCAACCTGACCGGCGCCATCAATGCCAAGATCGAGGAAGCCGGCCTGCGCATCATCGCCCAGAAGCGCATCCGTCTGTCGCGCGAGCAGGCTGAAGGTTTCTACGGCGTCCACAAGGAGCGTCCCTTCTTCAACGATCTCGTCACCTTCATGATCTCCGGCCCGGTTGTGGTCCAGGTCCTGGAAGGCGAAGACGCCATCGCCAAATACCGCACCGTGATGGGCGCGACGAACCCGGAACAGGCTGATGCCGGCACGATCCGCAAGGACTTCGCCGAGTCGATTGAAGCCAACTCCGTGCACGGCTCCGACGCACCGGAAACCGCAGCAGAAGAAATTCCCTTCTTCTTCTCGGACGACGAAATCGTCGGCTAATCCGAGCTGCAAAATCAGACAAAAAAGGCCCGGTATGCTGCCGGGCCTTTCTTTTTTGTGCATAACGCGTTGCGCGGGCGCGCGGCGCTCCCTAACTGCGCTCGCAGAGTGGTGTGAGGAGACGCGCGATGGACATGGCCGTGTTTGCCAGCTTGGTGACCTTCGTCGTGATCATGTCCGCCACGCCCGGCCCCAACAATATCATGATGATGTCGTCCAGCGCCCTGTTCGGGGTGCGGGCAACGCTGCCGCACTGGCTGGGCGTCAATATCGGCTTCAATCTGCTTCTGGTCGCTTCGGTGTTCGGGCTGGGTGAGCTGATCGAGCGCTTTCCGGTCATGCTGGATGTGGTCCGCATCGGCGGCTCGCTGTGGCTGGCCTGGATGGCGTGGAAATTCACTCATGCCGGCTGGGCGATTGGGCGGGCGGGAAGCCGTGCCGCGACCGCCAAGGTCGACCGTTCGCGTCCCTTCCGGTCCTGGGAGGCGGCCCTGTTCCAGGCGATCAATCCCAAGGCGATCCTGATGACGGTCTCGACGGCAGGTGCCTATGTGGCCCTGGCCGACACGCCGATCGAACGGGTCGGTATTTTTGTGACCGCTTTCGTCCTGTTCGGCGCACCGTGCGGTTTGCTCTGGATCTTCGTCGGAGGCGGCCTGAAGCGTCTCCTGGCCGAAGGCGCCTCGGCGCGCTGGCTGAATTATGCCATTGCGGGCATTCTCATCTTCACAATCTGGCTGATCCTGTCGGCCTGAGCCGCAGCCGCCCCTTGCGCGAGCCGGGCACGCGGCAGACCATGGCACTCCCCCAAGCGCCGGAGAGCTGCCATGACCGATATCGCCAGTCTCGTCCAAGCCCTGCCCAAGGCCGAGCTTCATTTGCACATAGAAGGCTCGCTCGAGCCGGAATTGATGTTCGAGCTGGCCGGGCGCAACGGGATCGAGATTCCCTACAAGTCGGTCGAGGAAATCCGCGCCGCCTACGACTTCTCCAACTTGCAGGACTTTCTCGATGTCTATTATGTCGGCATGAATGTGCTGATCACCGAGGCGGATTTCTTCGATCTGACCTGGGCCTATCTCCAGCGCGTCCACGCCGAGAATGTCCGCCATGTCGAGATATTCTTCGACCCGCAGGGCCATACCGATCGCGGTATCGCCTTCGCCACGGTGATTGACGGTATCACCCGTGCGCTGGACAGGGCGCAGTCGGAGCTCGGCATCACCTCAAAGCTCATCCTGTGCTTCCTGCGCCACCTCTCCGAGGAGGCCGCTTTTGAAACCCTTGAGATGGCCAAGCCGCACCTGGAGCGGATCGACGGGGTCGGTCTGGACAGTTCCGAACTCGGTCACCCGCCGTCAAAGTTCCAGCGCGTCTTCGAGGCCGCCGGCGCGCTCGGCCTGCTGCGGGTCGCCCATGCCGGCGAGGAGGGGCCGCCGGAATATATCCACGAAGCGCTGGACCTGCTGAAGGTCGACCGCCTCGATCACGGCAATCGCGCCCTGGAAGACGGCACGCTGGTCGCCCGTCTCGGCCGCGAGCAGATGACACTGACCGTCTGTCCGCTCTCAAACCTGCGCCTGTGCGGCATCAAGCGGCTCGAGGACCACCCCTTGAAGCGTATGCTGGCGCTGGGCCTGCGGGCCACGGTCAATTCCGACGACCCGGCCTATTTCGGCGGCTATGTGAACGACAACTACATCCGCACCGCCGCCGCCATCGACCTGACCGCCGACGAGATCATCGAACTGGCGAAGAATTCGTTCCGCGGCGCTTTCCTGCCGGAGGCGGAGATTGCGCGTCATCTGGCGGAGATTGATGCGGTGGTGGAGATGGCGGGCTGATCTGTCCTGTCAGAGCGGATCAGCCTGACCTGCCGGCACGCCCTGGCAGCTTTCCGGGCGTAACGGCGCTCGCCGCAAATGGCGCGTTCGCCGACTGCCTCATTGCGGCCCGATTTAATTGCATCCTGATGATTGTGCAATCTGGGGGATGCCATGATCTTGGGCGCGATGTTGGGGCTGAGCTTGCTTGTGCAAGCTCAAGATGAGGGGCAGACCGGCAATGGGTGCGATACGATAGCCGGCGCCGAAACACTGCTCGACGAGGCTGCGGGACGACCGATCCTGCTGGGCGAGATGCACGGCACGGTGCAGGCACCGGAATTTGTGGCCAGCCTGCTGTGCCTCGGTGTCGTGCGCGGCGGGCGAACAATCCTTGCCTTGGAAATTTCCTCCAGCGAGCAGGACCGGCTGGATGCTTACCTGGCTTCAGACGGTGGCGAGTCGGCGGTGCAGGCGCTGAGCACAGGGTCGCTCTTTTGGAATGGACGGATGCGCGACGGCCGGTCGAGCGAGGCAATGCTGGCCCTGATCGACACGGTAAGGCTCCGCAGGGCTGCCGGGGCGGCCATTGATATTGTTGCCGTCGATTATCACGCGGTCGATGACGCGGACCTGGCCGAAATGCCGCAGCGGCGTGATCATGCGATGCTGAGACGCGCGCGAAGCCTTGTCGGGAGCGCCGACGTGATCCTTGTGCTTGTTGGCAACGTGCATGCGCGCAGAGCACCAATGGTGTTCGGCGAGAGATCGCTGGAAACCATCGGCTCGCTGGCCGGGCCGGACGAAGTCTACACTGTGCGGCTGGGCACTATCGGCGGGGAGGCCTGGACTTGTCGCGGTGCCACGATGGAAACGGTCGAATGCGGCCCTCATGCCTCACCCGCTTATGTCGATTTGGGCGAACACCGTGTCATGTCAATGGAAGATGCGATCGAGGCCGGGGTTCGCGGGGTCGAGGCTGATACTTATCACCTCTATGTCCATCTCGGCGCGAGTGTGGCCTCGCCGCCGGTTTTCCCGCAGCCAGAGTAGCTAGTCCTCTGACCCCGGCTTGCGCCGCATCGACTTGGTCTGGGATTTCTGCGCCTTGGCCGCTTTCACCCGTTTGATCGACGCCAGGGATGGCCGCGCCTTCTTGCGCGGTTTCGGGGCGATCAGCGCTTGCTCGATCAGATTGCGCAGGCGGTCGCGGGCGTCGCTGCGATTGCGCTCGCGTTCGCGGTGGCTGTCGGCTTTCAGGACCAGGCTGCCATCCTTGGTCATGCGTGAGCCGGCCAGCCGCACCAGGCGGCGCTTGGCGGCGTCGGGCAGGGTGGTGTTGGCGGCGAGGTCGAAGCGCAGTTGCACGGCGCTCTCAGTCTTGTTGACATGCTGGCCACCGGGACCGGAGGCTCGGATGAAACGCTCCTCGATCTCGGCCTCATCGATCAGGATGGTCTGGGCAATCAGCATAACAGACTCCGCAAGCACACCTCCTTATTGCCGTGCTTGCGGGTCTGATCGCAAGTGAGCTTGCCCGGTCATGCGATGGCGGCGAGCAGGAAGCAGGCACAGGTGAGGACGGCTCCGGCCGTGCGGACATGGTTCCAGCCGGTCCAGCGCGCGACATATTGCGGCCAGTAGGCGGACGTACCGTCCGCGTCACCGGCCAGTGACTGCAAGCGGTTGTTCATCGGTATATTGCGCAGGCCGGTGACCAGCAGGACCGGCCCGACATGGCTGGCCATGCCCAGTCCCAGCCAGATCGCCATGCCCGGTCGTCCGAACAGGAGGGCGGTCACGGCCAGGACCAAAGCGAGCGGCACCAGGGCTTTCAACAGCACCAGGAAAATTGACTTGTAGACGGTCCGGTTGAGGCCGCGCATCGCATCGGCGCCGCCGCCCGGCCCGGCCTCATCGAGACCGGGCATGACGAAGTCGGAGAAGGCGAGGAAGATGCCGGCGATGAGGCCGGCACCGAGACCCAACAGCTGGGCCGACAGCGTCAGGGCGATCATGATGCCAGCCCGGCGGCGGGTGTGGCGGCCCAGGCACTGGCCGGAACCGAGGCGGCATAGTCGGCAAAGCTGCGCGGCGGCCGGCCCAGGGCCCGTTCGACACCGTCCATGACCCGGGCATTGCGACCGTCCAGCACCGTTGTGAACAGGTAGTCGAGCAACCAGACATGATCCTGTGGCAGGCCGGCAGCGCGGGCGCCGTCGATGAACGCCTGGTGCGGAATGTCGACATGGCGGACGGGGCGGCCGGCCCTCTCGGTGATCAGGGCCGCAATATCGGCAAAGCTCAGCAATTGCCGACCGGTCACTTCATAAAGCTGGTCGTCATGTTCCGTGCCGGTCAGAGCCGCGACCGCGATATCGGCAATGTCGCGGATATCGATGAAGGGTTCGGCGATCTGTCCGACCGGCAGAGCGAGTTCACCGGCCGCGACCATGGGCTGGAAGGCACCTTGGTCGAAATTCTGGAAGAACCAGCTTGAGCGGATCACCGTCCAGCGCAGCCCGCTCTGGCGGATGATGGTCTCGCTGGCTTCCGCCTCAGGCTCACCGCGCCCGGACAGCAGCACGAGTTGCTCCACGCCGGCTTTGCGGGCGCGGTCGGTGAAGGCGGCGATGTCCTCCGGGGCGCCTGGCACGGCGAGATCCGGCGCATAGGCGATATAGACCGAGCGCACACCCTGCAGGGCATGGTCCCAGCCATCACGGTCCTGCCAACTGAATGGACGTTCGGCGTCGCGCGAGCCGGGACGGACGGGGATATTGCGCGATTGCAGGGCATTGACGATGAGGCGGCCGGTCTTGCCGGTGGCGCCGAGGACGAGGATGTCGGCGGATGGGTCGATGGCGGTCATGGCGATTTCCTTTGCTTGACGTGGTGTAAACTTTACATGGCGTCAAGTGGCATCGACTTGACGTGGTGTCAAGTGCAATCAATCCTGCATCGGAACCCGTCGATGCGGGTGCACAGGGAAAGGCCAGGGCTATGCCGGATGATGGAGTGTCGACGCGCGAGCGGATCTTGCGGGCGTGCTGGGCCCTGCTCGAGCAGGGGCAGGGCGCGAAGACCCGCATGAGCGATATCGCCAGGGCGTCCGGCGTCAGCCGCCAGGCCGTGTATCTGCATTTCAGCACCCGCGCCGAGCTGTTGATCGCGGTGACCCGATTTGTTGATGCCGAGAGCGATATCGATGCCCGCCTGGCCGCCAGTCGCGCCGCGACGTCAGGCCTGGAAAGGCTGGACGCTTTCATTGAAGCCTGGGGTAATTACATCCCGGTCGTGCATCCGGTCTGTCGTGCCTTGCTGGACATGGCGCCCGGCGATGAGGCTGCGAAACTGGCCTGGGATGACCGGATGTCAGCCCTTCGCGAAGGTTGCATGGCCGCGGTCTCTGCCTTGAAGGCAGACGGAATTCTGCGTGATGACCCGGATGACGCTGCGGCGACGGATCTGTTGTGGACCCTGTTATCGGTCCGCAATTGGGAAAGCCTGGTAGAGGGCTGCAACTGGCCGCAGGCGCGCTATATCGAGGAGATGAAGCGGCTCGCCAGACAGGCCTTGATGTCGACCGGTTGAGCCTTGTGCGACCGCCCGTCAGTCGTGCGGGTTCATCAGCAGTTCGGCACCGAATTCACGGACCTGCAGGCGGACCCGCTCACCGGCCACACGCGCCTTGCCGGAGCAGGCGAGGGCGACGCACTGGGCGTAGAGGGCATGCTCGGCATGCAGCACGCGCTCACCCAGCGTCTCGGCGGTATCGCCATGCAGGACGGGGACAGCGGCCTGGCCGATGATCGGGCCGTCATCCATCTCCGGGCGGACGTAGTGGACTGTGCAGCCATGAATGCGGACACCGGCTTCCAGCGCCCGTTCATGCGTGTGCAGCCCCTTGAAGGCTGGCAGCAATGACGGGTGGATATTGATCAACAGGTCGCGCCAGCGCTCGGTGAACCAGGGCGTCAGGATGCGCATGAAACCGGCCAGGCAGACGATGCGCGCACCATAGAGTTTGATCGTCGAGTCGAGCGCCTCCTCGAAGGCCGCCCGGTCGTCAAACTCGCGATGATTGACGACTTCGGTGTCAATGCCAGCGGCGCGGGCGATCTCGAGACCGGCCGCGTCGGGATTGTTTGAGGCGACCAGCACGATTTCGGCCGGGAAGTCCTCGTCCCGTGCCGCTTCGATCAGGGCCTGCATGTTGGAGCCGCGCCCGGAGATGAGCACGGCGATCTTTGTCTTCGCCATCTGTGTGTCTCTCGCGTCAGGCCGCTTGGAGTTCGCCGATGATCATGGCGGTCTCGCCGGTCAGTGCAAGCGCTTCCATCGCCGCATCCACCTTGTCCGGCGCCACCGCGAGCAGCATGCCTATGCCGCAATTGAAGGTGCGGTGCATTTCATGGGCGGAAATACCGCCGGTTTCGGCCAGCCACTGGAAGACCGGCGGCAGGGTCCAGGCACTGTAATCGATGACCGGGACTAGCGAGTCGGGCGTCATGCGCGGCGGATTCTCGACCAAGCCGCCACCGGTGATATGGGCGAGACCGGTCAGGAGGCCGGACTTGATCAAGGGCAGGCAGGACTTCACGTAGAGCCGGGTCGGGGCGAGGAAGGCCTCGCCGAGTGTCTGGCCCGGTGCGAAGGGCGCTTCGTCAGACCAGTCCAGGCCCGACAGCTCGACCACTTTGCGGACCAGCGAGAAACCGTTCGAGTGAACGCCGGAGGAGGCGAGGCCGATCAGCACGTCGCCGGCAGCCATTTTGTCGTGGTCGGGCAGGAGACGGCCGCGTTCGGCGGCGCCGACCACAAAGCCGGCGAGATCGAAATCATCGCCCTCATACATGCCCGGCATTTCCGCCGTTTCGCCGCCGATCAGGGCGCAGCCGCTGTCCTTGCAGCCGGCGGCAATGCCCGAGACGATGGCTTCGCCGCGCGCCGGGTCAAGCTTGGAACAGGCCAGATAGTCGAGGAAGAAGAGCGGTTCGGCGCCCTGGGCCAGCACGTCATTCACACACATGGCGACCAGGTCGATCCCGACCGTATCAACCTTGCCGGTGGCGATGGCGAGCTTGAGCTTGGTGCCGACTCCGTCCGTGCCGGAAATCAGGATCGGATCCGTGTAACCGGCCGCTTTCAAGTCAAAGGCTCCGCCGAAGCCGCCCAGGTCGGCAGCCGCTCCGGCACGGCGTGTCATGGCGGCCAAGGGCTTGATACGGTCGACCAACGCGTCGCCGGCGTCGATCGAGACACCACTGTCGGCATAGGTCAGCCCGTTCGGGCGATCATCGTTTCCGGTTCCGGACATCCGTTTCCTCAACTCTGTAAAATCAGGCGCGGTGTATGTCGAAACACGCCCCGGAGGCAAGCCACGGGCTTCACGCCCGGCAGCGTGTGGTTATAGTGCGCCCGATGTCCAAGTTACAGGAGTCGCCGCCGTGCGTTTCATTCTAGCCGCGCTTTGTCTCAGCCTCGCCTGCCTGCCGGCGGCCCGGGCGGACGACCCCTACACCATCAAGGGCGTCGCAATCGACGCGACTGCCAGCAATGCCCTGGAGGCCCAGACGGCGGCGATGCGCCAAGGTCAGCTGGCCGCGGCCCGGCGCCTGATCGAGCGCCTGACACTGGCTGAGGACCGTGCTGGTACAAGCCTCGAGCTCGACGCGCACCTGTCCGAGACCGGTGAAATGGTCTCCGGGCTCACCCTCGACGAGGCGATCATTGCCGAGATGATTGCCGGCCTGGAAATCTCCAACGAGCAGCGCAGTGCGACCCGTTATCTCGCCCAGCTGGATGTCAGCTTTGATCCCCGCGCTGTGGGCCGGGTGATGCGCGCTTATGGCGTGCCTTATGTGGAATCGCAGTCGCGCCCGATGCTGGTCCTGCCGGTGATGGAGACCGAAACCGGCTTTGCCCTGTGGGAGGCCAATCCCTGGCGCGCCGCGTGGAGCGAGCAGGATTTCAGTCATTCCCTGACGCCAATCTCCTTGCCGCCGCAGACCAGCCTGTCGACGTCGCGGCCGATTACAGCCCGCCAAGCCCTGCAGCTTGACGAGGAAGCGCTCCGCAACACGGCCCTGATGTATGGTTTCAACCGGATTGCCGTGCTGCGCGCCGGCGAACGTGACGGCATTCGGCGCTTTGGCGGTTATCTGGTCAGCTTTGACGCCGTCGGAGTGATGTCGACTGACACCTGGGGGCCGCAAATTGTCTATGGCGGCTGGCGCGATGCGGCGCAGGCTTTCGTGACCGATCGCGAAGATGACTGGAAGCGGCGTTCCGTGGTGCGCGATTTCGAGACCACATCACTGCGCGTGACTGTACTCTATGGCGGCTTGGACGAGTGGCGTCGGCTGCAGACCGCGCTGAGCAGGGCCTCCCTGGTCGAAGGCGCCCAGCTGGATGCCCTGTCGCGTGACGGTGCCCGCATGAACGTCGAGTATCGCGGCGATTTCGCCCAGCTGGTCTCCGAACTTGCCGAGCGCGGCGCGACGCTGGAAGAACATCCCGGACTGGGCTGGGTGGTATTGTCGGCCCGCTGATCAGCGTGAGCGCGATGAAGATGTCTGTGACACCGCAAATGGCGCTGGACCTTCCGGCGCGCGAGGATTTCAGTGCGGCAGCCTTCATTTCGGGGCCGTCGAATGCCGGTGCGCGCGATGTGCTGGAGCGACCGGGAGACTGGCCGCGCAATGTCATGGCGTTGGTCGGGCCGGAGGGCGCGGGCAAGTCGCATCTGGCGTCGATCTGGGCGACACAAAACCACGCCATCACCCTGCCGGCAGCGCATCTCGCAGCGCACCTGTCTGACTTGGCGGCGCAGACAGCGCTGGTGGTCGAGGGTGTCGATCAGGGTGTCGACGAGGACGCGCTCTTCCATCTCCTCAACCGGGCTGCTGAAGGCGAGATCCAGGCCCTGTTGCTGACTGCACGCAGCCGGCCGGCTCACTGGCGCGCGACCTTGCCGGACCTGGTGTCGCGGTTGCGGGCGCTGGTCCATGTCGATCTGCACGAGGCCGATGACGAATTGCTGACCCGGATGATGCAAAAACAATTGGCCGACAGGGGCGCGCCGGTGCGTCCCGGCGTGATAGACTATCTCCTGCCGCGCATGGAGCGATCCGTTGCGGCGGTGCGCCTGCTTGCTGAACGGATGGACAAGCTGGCGCTCGTCAAGAAGACTCCGATTACCCGCGCCATCGCGCGCGAAATCCTGGACAGCTGGACCGAGACTGGAGACGCGGCATGAATGCTCCTGTGGGAGACCTCGCGGAAATTGAAACGCTGATGCAATCACCCAAACGCTTCGTGAATCGGGAGCTGTCCTGGGTGCGTTTCAACCTGCGTGTGCTCGACGAGGCGGCCAATCCGCACCATCCGGTGTTTGAGCGCCTGCGTTTCCTGTCGATTTCTGCCAGCAATCTGGACGAGTTCTACATGGTCCGCGTCGCCGGTCTGCGGGCCCAGGTCCATAATGGCGTCACCGCGACCAGTATCGACGGGCTGACCCCGGCCGAACAACTCGAACAAATCCATGCGCTGGCCGGCGAGCTGATGCTCAAACAACAGGCCCTGTGGCGCAAACTGCATGCCGAGATCGGCAAGGCGGGCGTCAAGGTGCTGGAACCGAGCCAGGTGTCCAAGACCGATGAGGCCTGGTTGCGGGGTGATTTTCTCAAACACACCTTGCCGGTGATCACGCCGCTGGCGATCGACCCGGCGCATCCTTTCCCCTTCATCCCCAATCTCGGCTTCGCGGTCGCGCTGCAGCTGCGCAAGAAAGGGACGGGCAAGCTTATGAATGCGCTGATCCCGCTGCCCAGCGGCGTCAAGCGCTTCGTCGAGCTGCCGACGCGACCGGCGCGCGATGGCGGTCGTCCGGCGCGTCGCTACATGACATTGGAAAGCGTGCTGACCATGTTTGTCGACACGCTCTTTCCCGGTCATGAAGTGGTCGGCAAGGGCAGTTTCCGCGTCATCCGTGACAGTGATATCGAGGTCGAGGAAGAGTCCGAAGACCTGATGCTCGAGTTCGAAAACCTGCTCAAGCAACGCCGCCGCGGCGTGGTGGTCCGGCTGACACTGGACGAGGGCATGTCGCCAGCCCTGCGTGATCTCATCGTCCAGCACCTGCATGCCGGCCCGCAGGATATCGTCCCGGTCAACGGGCTTTTGGGCCTGGCCCAGGTCAGCCAATTGATCCCGGATGATCGCGGCGACCTGAAATTCACGCCTTACGAGCCGCGCTATCCCGAGCGCATCCGCGATCATGGCGGCAATTGTTTCTCGGCGATCCGGGAGAAGGACATCATCGTCCACCATCCCTATGAGAGCTTTGATGTGGTGGTCGAATTCCTGCGTCAGGCGGCGGCCGACCCGGACGTCATCGCGATCAAGCAGACCCTATACCGTACCTCCAAGGACAGCCCGATCGTGGCCGCCCTGATCGAGGCCGCGGAGAGCGGCAAGAATGTCACCGCCCTGGTCGAGCTGAAAGCGCGCTTTGACGAAGAGGCCAACCTGAAATGGGCCCGCGACCTGGAGCGTGCCGGTGTGCAGGTCGTCTACGGTTTCATCGAGTACAAGACCCACGCCAAGATTTCGCTGGTGGTGCGGCGCGAAGGCTCGGACCTGCGCACCTATGCCCATTTCGGGACCGGCAATTATCACCCGATCACGGCCCGCATCTATACCGACCTGTCGCTGTTCACCGCCGACCCGGCCTTTGGCCGTGATGCCGGTCGCGTCTTCAACTATGTCACCGGTTATGCCCGACCCGATAATCTGGAACGCCTGGCAGTGTCGCCGATCGGCATGAAGGAAACCATTATCGGCCATATCGAGCAGGAGATCGCCAATGCCGGCGAAGGCCTGCCGGCGGCGGTCTGGGCCAAGCTCAACTCGCTCGTCCATCCGGAAATCATCGACGCGCTCTACCGCGCCAGCCAGGCCGGTGTCCGGGTCGAACTCGTGGTGCGCGGGATTTGTTGCCTGCGACCGGGCATTCCCGGCCTGTCGGAAAACATCCGCGTGAAATCCATCGTCGGGCGCTTTCTCGAACATTCGCGCATCGTCTGTTTTGCCAATGGCAAGGCGATGCCGTCGCCGGCGGCCAAGATGTATATCTCCTCGGCCGACTGGATGCCGCGCAATCTGGACCGCCGGGTTGAGCATCTCTGCCCGATCCAGAACCCGACCGTGCATCGCCAGGTGCTCGACCAGATCATGGTCGCCAATCTCAACGACACCGATCAGTCCTGGTATATGGACGGCCAGGGCGATTATCGCCGGGTCGACACGGCCAATGTCGACAAGCCGTTCAGTGCGCATGCCTATTTCATGACCAACCCGTCCCTGTCAGGGCGCGGGCATGCGCTCAAGAATGACCAGCCGCCCGTTCTTACCGACACCAATGGCTGACCAGGATTGACCAGCCAGCTGACGCCCTCCGACTTCATGGCCGAACAGGCCATCCACCGCGATATCGCGGTGATTGATGTCGGCTCCAATTCGGTGCGTCTGGTGCATTTCCGGGTCGAGGGGCGCTCGCTCTGGCCGATCTTCAACGAGAAGGTCATGGCCGGGCTTGGTCGCGGCGTGCATGACACCGGCAAGCTACATCCGGAAGGCCGCGACATCGCACTGCGGGCGCTCAAGCGCTTCCAGCGTCTGCTCGACGCCAAGGGCGTCAGCGATCGCCATGTCGTCGCGACCGCTGCGGTCCGCAATGCCACTGACGGTTCCGCCTTCATTGCCGAGGTCGCCGAGCGGACCGGCCTGCGGGTGCGCGTCCTGTCCGGTGAGGACGAGGCACGTCTTTCCGGTTTGGGTGTCGGCGCTGGCATTCCTGATGCCAACGGCATGATGGGGGATCTGGGCGGATCGAGCCTTGAACTGACGGCCATGAATGACGGTCTGCCCGGGCGCGGCATCACCACCGCGCTGGGCCCGCAGGAAATCCTCGACGACGGCCCGATGGACGAGGCCGCCGTCATCAAGGCGATCGACGCGCAATTGCTCGCCTCAGGTCAGCTGACCGGGCAGGGCGGTGCCTTCTATGCGGTCGGCGGCGCCTGGCGCGCGCTCGGCCAGCTCGCCTTTGCCCGTTTTGGCTACCCGCTCAATGTCGTGCACGAATTCGCGCTGACGGCCTCCCGGGCCGACGAGTTGGCACGGCTGGCGACCCGGCTCAGCCCGGCCTCACTGCGGGGCACGCCGGGCCTGTCCTCGCGGCGTGTCGCGACTTTGCCCTATGCCGCGCTCCTCTTGCGCCGGATCATGCATCATGGCCGTTTCGATCGCCTGGTTTTCTCGGCTTTCGGTGTGCGCGAAGGCGTGCTGGCCTCCGGCCTGCCGCCGGCGCTTCTGGCCCAAGACCCGCTGATCGCCGGCGCCGAGGCGATGGCCCGTCCCAATGCGCCGACCCCGGATTTCGGCCGGGCCCTGGCGCGCTGGCTGGTTCCGGCCTTTGCGGCGCTGGAAACGGCCTTTGGCGATGCCCGCGACCAGGTCCTGCACGAAGCGGCGACCCGGCTGACCGATCTCGGCGCCCGCCATCATCCCGACCATCGCGCCGATCTCGCTCGTGACAGCGTGCTCTACGCCCCCTTCGCCGGGGTCACCCATGCCGAGCGGGTCTTCCTCGCCGCCGCGATCCATTATCGCTATGCCGGCCGGCGCAGCGTGCTGGAAGACAATGCGATCTTCCACCTCATCGACGAGGATCAGCACAATCTCGCCCAGATGCTGGGTCTGTCGCTGCGTCTCGGCGCCAAGCTGTCGGGCCGTTCACCGGCCCTGCTGGACCGCTATGCGCTGAGCGTCGAGGCCGATGTCATCCGCCTGGAGGTCGATGAAAGCGTGCGCGACCTCTATGTCGAACGCTCGGTCTCCCTGCTCGACAACCTCGCCGCGGCGGTGGGGCGGACGGGGGAGGTGGTTTATGTCAACCGCTAAGCGTGGTGCGTGAGGGCGAGTTGCCGATCACAACGATCAAGACGCCTGGATAGGCCTGGATCGATTTTGCCTCAGAATAGCGATCTTGCACCGCACGCCTTGATCAGAAACGGAGCGGCACGCTGACACGAGCGCCGCAAACCGTGCGACTCCTGTATCCGCATCTTGGCCAAAGGCCTCTTCGACACCCGTCAGGACGAGCACATTGATTTTCGTCGGGTCAAAGGCAGGTGGAACCGGCATATCCAGGACAGCGTCAAGATGGCCCAAGGTCCAACCAAACCCCAAAAGTTCGGATAATCGATCGAGCCAATTGCCAAAATCGTCACCTTGAAAATCGAAAACATGGACCGACACGGTGTCTAAAGCGCAGATCCAGTCATAGGTCGTCAAAATCTCAACGAATGGGAACTCCGAAAGGACGGGTTTTATTCGATGTCCAAAATTCTCCATACGCACTCTCTTCTAGTGACCTGAGGCCAAACGGTCAGTCGTTTTTCGAGGGGACTGAATGGCCCGCGCCAGCGGCACACACCCCACCTTAAACCTCTTGCCGGGAGTTCGCCGTATCCGGTTCTTCAGGTCAAGGGCGGCCTCGCCGCCGCTGCGCGGTTTCACCCTTGAGCTGAAGAACCGGATACGGCCCGCTGGCTGACAAGGGATTTATGACTGCGTCCGCGCCGGGCGCTGACTTTTGTGACGCGGTGAGGCGGGGGCACCTTTTTCCGGTGCCGGACTGGATTCCTGATCCTGGTGTCCCGCGGTTGTCATCCCGGACGGAGCCCTGACTTGATCAGGGCGGAGATCCGGGACCGATACGCCCGGTTCCGGCAGCAATCGCGTTTATGGGTCCCGGATCTGCAACCTGCCTTCGCAGGTTTTCGTCCGGGATGACAACGCGCAAATCCAGGGGTGAGGCGACGCGCTCCGGCGGCCCTCAGCCCTTCGTTTCGACGATCACGACCTTGCCGTCCTTCAGTGCCAGCGCCATCTCGCCGCGTTTGAGCTTGAGGGCCGGCTCGCCGAACACCTCGCGGCGCCAGCCGGTCATGGCTTCGACATCGGCCTTGTCGTCGGCGGCGATCTTTTCGAGGTCGGGCATGGTGGCGATCAGGCGCGGGGCGACGCCCTTTTCGTCGGCGACCAGTTTGAGGAAGACTTTCAGCAATTCCACCGTCGGACCGAGGCCCTGGGGCGGCGGGGCCGGCTTTTCGACCTTCGGGGCATAGGCCTCCGGGTCGGCGAGGGCTTCGGCCATCTTGTCGAACAGGCGGCGGGCGGCGCTGGAGCGTTCAAAGCCCTTGGGCACGGCGCGCAGGCCGGTCAGCTGTTCCGGCGTGGTCGGGGCGACACCGGCGATTTCGTAGAGCGCATCGTCCTTCATGACGCGCTGGCGCGGTATGTCGCGGGTCTGCGCCTCGGTCTCGCGCCAGGCAGCGGCACCTCGCAGCGCGGCGACCCATTTCGGGGTCGTCTTGCGCAGCTTCATCCGGCGCCAGCTTTCTTCCGGGTCGAGGCGATAGGTCGACGGGCTGGTCAGGACCTTCATCTCTTCGGCCAGCCATTCGGTGCGCTTTTTCTTCTCAAGCCGCTCGACCATGATCGGGTAGAGATCGCGCAGATGGGTGACGTCGGCGATGGCGTATTTGGTCTGGGCGTCGGACAGCGGACGGCGTGACCAGTCGGTGAAGCGCGGACCTTTATCGATCGGCCTGTTGAGCAGGGTACGAACGAGCGCGTCATAAGCGATGGAATCGCCGAGGCCGAGCGCCATGGCAGCGACCTGGCTGTCGAACATCGGATGCGGGATCAGGCTGTCGCCGCCCTGGTGAAAGAAGATTTCCAGATCCTGGCGGGCGGCGTGGAACACCTTGATGATGCGCTCATCGGCCATCAACTCCCAGAAGGGTTCCAGGTCGATACCTTCGGCAAGCGGGTCGATGATGACCTCGGTCTCGCCGGCTGCGGCCTGGATCAGGCAGAGCTGCGGCCAATAGACCGTTTCCCGCATGAACTCGGTGTCAACGGCGACATAAGGGTGCTGGAGGAGGGCGTCGCAGGCCGCTTCGAGGGCCTCGGTCGTGGTAATCATTGTCATGAAACGGCCCTTTAGCGCGGACCGCGGCCTTTGGCTATCGTTTCGGCCAGCCGGGAGGCGCATTCCCGGCTGGCCGATGCGATCAGGCCTCAGGCAACAGCGCTCACACCTTCGCGCCGCGGCGCAGATTGAGGCGCCAGAAGATGAAGGTCACCGCCAGTGCCGAGATGAAGGCAATCATCAGGAAAGCCATCTGGATCGGCAGTTGCAGCAGCACGATCCCGGCCAGGGTGAACTGGCCCAGCGTCGCCGTGGCGGCATTCATGATGCCGCCTGCGGCCAGCAATCGGCCACGCAGCTCCGCCGGTGCCCGCCGCTGCGCCATCGCCTGCAACGGCACCACGAACAGGCCGGCCGAGATTGCCGCCAGACCGAGATCCGCCAGGATGCGCCAATTACTCTTGTCGGCCAGGAAGGCATTGGCCGCGATCAGGGCGGCGCCTTCCGGCACGATCGGGTTGGACCAGGTGATCGCCGCGACATCGACCGTGAAGACAACCAGTCCGATGGCGCCGATGACGGAAAAGGGCAGGGCGTCACCTTCGCCGGACAGGGCGCCGCACAACAGCGCTCCCAGCGCCGCGCCGATGGTGAACAGGGCGCTGAACAACAGGACCACGCTTTCATCGGCGCCGAGGATGGCGGCGGTGAAGACCGGCATCAGGGTGATGATCGAGGCCGCCAGCATCCAGAACCAGGCGGCGCCGAGGAGTGGCCGCAGCACCTCCGGCGCCTTGAAGGCATAGGACAGGACGCGAAATGTCTCGCCGATGAAATTGAGGCTCAGCGGCATGTCCGGCTGCGAGGCGGCGGCCGACGGCAGGCGGCGGATCGCCAGCCAGCCCAGCACCGCCATGCCGACCAGGCCCAGCCCGACCAGTTCCGGGCCGAAGGGTCGCATGACCAGCCAGGTGCCTAAGCCGATCCCGACCAGGACCGAGACATTGAGGAGGCCGGACAGCATGGCATTGGCTGGCACCAGCTCGCCCGGCGTCAGCAGGGTCGGCAGGGCGGAATTCTTGGCCGGGGTGAAGAAGGCGGACTGCGTCCCCATCAGGAAGAGCGCGACCATCAGCAAAAGCGGCTGTTCCAAGAAGAAGGCGAGGGCGACGATCAGCATCAGCCAGATCTCGGCGAATTTGGCAAAGCGCATGATGCGGGTGCGGTCGAACTTGTCGGCCATCCGCCCGGCAATGGCCGAGAAGAGGAAGATCGGCAGGGTGAAAAGAGAGGCCGCGATCGGCACCATCATGTCGCGTTCGAGATCGAACAGGGTCAGCCCGCCAAAGGTCACCAGGGTGACCAGGGAATAACGGAAGAAATTATCGTTGAAGGCGCCGAGCGACTGGGCGAGCAGAAGCGGCAGGAAACGGCGCTGGCTGACCAGCTGGGCGGCGATCTTGGCACTCATGAGCGGGCCTCCTTGTCGGCCTGACCCTCGGCTTCGAGGGCGCGGGTGCGGGTTTCAATCGTCATTTTGAGGCGGGGCAGGAAATCATCGCGCGGCAGGCCGGGCGGGATGTCGCCGAGGAATTCGATGACCGCCGGGCCGGGATGTTTTCGCCAGCGGTTCTGCGGCCAGCGCAGCCCGGTATTGGTGGCGACCGGCACGACATGGCGGCCCAGCGTCTCGTACATCAGGTGCACACCCTTGCGGTAGCGATAGCTCTCGCCGACTTCCGGCAGGCGGCCTTCCGGATAGATCAGCAGCGGGCGCGGATCGTCGGCGGCGCGCTTGATGGCGTCTGCCAGCGCGCCCTGGGCGCCGGTCAGGCCGGGCGAATTGACCATGGTCGCGCCGGACGCCCGCACGATGCGGCCGATCAGCGGGAATTTGCTGATCTCATTGCCGATCACGAAATTGATGTCGCCCATCACCGCCATCATCAGGAAACCATCGGCCCAGGACTGGTGTTTGGCGGCGATGATGACCGGGCGTCCCGTCGGCACCGGACCGCGCACCTCGACCGGCGCGCCGAGCACCCATTTCATCAGGGCGCGCACCGTCCGGCAGGCGGTTCGCATGATCGCCTTGAGGCCACGCGACCAGGGCGTGAAGGCGACCGGCCAGGCGATCAGGGCAAACACGACCAGCACGGGCCAGAACAAGAGGTTGAAGACAAGCGAACGCATCAGATCCTCCCCGGATCATGGCGCCGGTCTGCGGCTTACGCGCAGATCCGGGCCGTGCCTGTCATTGGGCGGGTTTCACCGTGCGATGCTTTGCCGGACGTGGCAAATTCGGCTTCAAGTGCGCGCGAACGGGTCTCGACGCGCTCCTGCAGCGTCGCCAGGTCGGCATCGCGGTCCTCGCCGGGCCGGATCGGGTCGAGAAACTCGATCACGGCCGTGCCCTTGTATTTGGTCCAGGCCTGTTGCGGCCAGCACTGGCCCAGATTGGTCGCAACCGGAATGATCGGGCGATCCAGCGCTCGGGCCATGTGCCAGACGCCAGAGCGAAAGCGCATCCCGCTGCCGACCTCGGTCAGATGGCCTTCCGGATAGATCAGGACCGGGCGCGGGCGACCTTCGCCCTGCGAGCGGACAATGCCGGCCATCAGGCTGTCGCGCGCTGCCGGGCCACCCTGGTTGGACAGGATGATGGCGCCGCAGCGCTTCAACACCCAGCCGATCAGCGGGAATTTCAGCATGTGGTCACCGCAGACGAAATTCACATCGCCGCACTTGGCCATCATCACAATGCCATCGCCCCAGGACTGGTGCTTGGCGCCGATTACCACCGGCTGGTCTTTGGGCGGGGTGCCGCGCACCTCGATTTTGATGCCGCACACCACGCGCATCAGGATCAGCGTGGCGCGGGCATAGCTGCGCAGCCCGTGCATCAGCACGGTGCGGCCCGGGATCAGCGCCAGGATGGCGCAGACGATGGCGTAGACGCCGGAGAGGGACCAGTAGGCGATATTGAAGATGAAAGAGCGCATGACGTGTGTCCTGTCTTTCTCTGGATTAAGGGGTGAGGGCGCTTACGAGCGCAGCACGGCCATGATGCCGCGGGTGAACTGGTCGATATGCTGGGAGAGCGGGCGGTCGATCCGGCCGTAAAGACTGTACTCGGCCGCCTGCATCACCACGCCCAGCGCCATCGCCGAGCGCAATTCCGGATCGCCCTTGGGGATTTCGCCACGTTCCATCGCCTGAGCGATGCAATCGGTCATCAGGTCCGACGGGTCGGCGCCGCCATCTCCGGAGGCGGCGATGAAGTAGTTGCGATGGGTGAGGTGGTAGGTGAATTGCGCCGGGTCCTCGTCGGCCAGATTGCAATAGGCGGTGACCAGGGCGCGCGAAATGTCCTCCAGCGAGGCCTCCGGCGTCAAATGGCTGGCCACCATGTCCAACAGCTTCTTGTGGATCGCCTCGAACATCAGGCGGGCCAGCGCGTCCTTGGACTTGAAATGGCGATACATGGCGCCATCGGAAATCGTGCAGGCCTCGGCGATCTGCTTGATCGAGACGCCATCCATGCCGTGGCTGGCAAACAATTGCAGCGCGGCGCGCTCGATCCGCGCCTTGGTGGTGCCGGTCTTGGCCGTCACACCGACATTCGGATTGGAGCCATCAAACAGGCCGTCTCGCAGCATCCCGGTCATGTCCCATCCCCCTCAGGGCTGTAAGTGAATGATCATTTACATGCTGTATAGCGAAGGGTTTTGGGAGATGCAAGTGAATAGTTACTTACATCAGGATTTTTCCTTCCAGGCCGTGGTGCGGCGGGGGACGATAGACAGGTCGGATCCGCGCGGCAGGTGGTCCGTATCGGAGAGAAAATCGACTGGAACCCGGTCTGAATACGCCTATTCAACACCCTGAATACGTGCGGGAAATTCCGAAATTTCCTTGCCAGCAAGGGCAATGCGGATGCGCCGTTAGCGAATATTTTATGAGTCAGCAGTAGCTTTATCGTACCGAACGGCCATCGAGACCGACCGAAAACAGGTTGGCCAGGCCGGATCCGGTGGTGGATATGCAGAAGCGTGGGGAGCCAAGAAATGGCGACGATCAACACCAATGCGGGTGCCATGGTGGCCCTGCAAAGTCTCAATCAGACCAATCGTGACCTGGAAACCGTCCAGGCCCGGATCAATACCGGACTGGCTGTCGGCTCGGCCAAGGATAATGGCGGCGTTTACGCCATTGCCCAATCGATGCGCGCCGATGTGCGCGGCTACTCCGCCGTGGCCCAGTCGCTCGACCTGTCAGCCTCGACTGTCGATGTCGCCCTGGCCGGCGGCGAAGCGATTTCCGACCTGCTCGTCGAGATGAAGGAAAAGGCGCTGGCCGGCTCCGACAACTCGCTTGACCAAGCGTCGCGCGATGCCCTGAACGAGGACTTCAAGGCGCTGCGCGACCAGATCGGCAAGATTGTCGAGACGGCCGAGTTCAATGGCACCAATCTTATCAATGGCTCGATGACGCAGATTTCAGCCCTGGCCAATGCTGATGGCTCCTCGACCCTGACCATCGGCGCCGAGGACCTGTCGCTGGGCGGCGCGGTGGTCACCCTGTCGGCGACCGCCTCCTTCGCCTCGGCCGGTGATGCCGGCACGCTGGTGGCGACGATCGAGGCCTCGCTGGACAATCTCAACGCCTCGCTCGCCCGTCTCGGCACTGGCTCGAAATCGCTGGGCGTTCACAAGGCTTTCGTCGGCAAGCTCTCCGATGCGCTGGAAAAGGGGATCGGCAATCTCGTCGATGCCGATCTGGCCAAGGAAAGCGCCAATCTCCAATCCCTCCAGGTCAAGCAACAACTCGGTGTCCAGGCGCTCTCGATCGCCAATTCCGCACCGGCGACGATCCTGGGCTATTTCCGCTAGGCAGCGGCGCAACAACAAACATCTTTCTGGTGGCGCGGCCCGTGAGGGCGTGCAACTGGGGGCGCTCCGGCGCCCCCATTTTTTGGCGTCGTCCTTGCTGCGCCCGGTCGGCAAGGATGGTGGGAACATGAAACAGGCCAGAAATTGTTGGCGCTCCAAACCGTCGTGACCGCCATCGGGCTTTGCTGTAGCGCGCGCCGCGTGGTGATGGGAGCGAGCTGGCGCAAGAGACTCGCCCGCATCCCCGCAATAATGCTATCTCTCTGAAATCAAGGGGGAGAGCACCAGATGACCACACCGCAGGATGACAGCGCGCTGGGCGAACTTTTGCCGATGGAAGTGCTGGAAGGGCGGGTGCGTGAACTTTGGGACTGGTTTGTCGCCAGCCTGCTCAATCTTGATGTTGCCCTTCAGATGGGGCTGGTCCTTGCGGCCTTCATTCCAGCGCTCATTTTTGGTCCGCGCCTGCGCCATGTGGTGGAAGAGCTTACCCATAGCCGCATCCGGACCGGTTTGGCCCGGCGGCTGGTGACGGCCGCGATCTCACTGGCGACGCCACTGGCCCTGGTTTCGGTACTGGCGATCATCCGCATCGTGCTCGGCGCGCTCGACCGGCCTTTCGGCCTCATCGACGCCGCCATGAGCCTGATGACGGCCTGGCTGGTGATCCGGGCGGTGACCCTGATCATCCGGTCGCGCTTCTGGTCCAAGGTCGCCTTCTATGTCGCCTGGCCGGTGGCGGCGCTGGACGTGTTCGGCCTGCTCGACGATGTGGTGATGCAGTTGCAGGCATTGGCCATTCCCCTGGGTGAGACCGAGGACGGTCAGCCGGTGGACCTGTCCCTGTTCGATATCCTGCGCACCCTGATTTATTTCGGTGTGCTGTTCTGGCTCGCGTCGCTGGCCGGTCGCACGGTCAATGCCCAGCTGCAAAGGGCGGAGGAAATCTCGCCGGCCCTGCGGGCGCTGATTGCCAAGGTGCTCGGCTTCGCCCTGCCGGTCGTGGCGCTGTTGATCGCGCTGCAGTTGACGGGTTTCAACCTCGCCACGCTGGCGATCTTTTCGGGCGCCGTCGGTATCGGCGTCGGTCTGGGCCTGCAGAAGACCGTCGCCAATTTTGCCGCCGGCTTCACCTTGCTGGCCGACAAGTCCATCAAGCCCGGCGACGCGCTGGAGGTCGATGGCCAGTTCGGCTGGGTGACCGGGATGGAGTCGCGTTATGTCTCGCTGCGCACCCGTGACGGCACCGAGCACCTCATTCCGAACGAGCATTTCATCGCCAATGGCGTCATCAACTGGTCGAAGTCCGACCGCGTGGTGCGCCAGCATGCACCGTTTGGTGTCTCCTACGACACGCGCGACCTGGCCCGGGTGCAGAGGATCGCGATCGAGGCGGCGATGACGGTCAAGCGGGTCGTGTCCGACAAGGAGCCGGTCTGCAATCTGATGGAATACGGCGACAGCTCGGTCAATTTCGACCTGCGTTTCTGGATATCAGACCCGGAGAACGGCCTCTCCAATGTCCGCAGTGATGTCTATCTGGCAATCTGGGAGGCTTTCCATGAGAATGAGGTCGAATTCCCTTATCCGCAGATCGACATCCATGTCCGCGACATGCCGGCCGGAATGAAAAAGCCCAAGCCGGCGACCACCACGTCCGAGTAGGCACGCCAAAAAAGTGGCCGCGAGGCTTGCGCCGCGCGGCCATCCAGTTGGCTGGTGGCAGGGCCGGTGCGCTCGATGTCGATCACAACCCGCCATCTTCCACATCAGCAGGATGCGCCGGGACCACGCGTTGGTACAATCGATTGATTTTCTGGCAGCCATCGAAATTGGTGATGCTGCCGGTTGCTACCCACCGGAGCGTGTATGGTGGTCATGCATTCTTGTTGCATTACAAAGTGTTCAGCTCGGGACGCGCTTAGCGGTTTGGTAATACAACCTGAAGATATTCGCATTGCCGAACGGTGGCGGGGCACAGCCCGATCACCGGAGGGCGCTATCAGACTTCGGGGGTGCAGACATGGGGCTGCACCCCTTTTTCTGTGTCAGGGCGGGTTCTGTGCCGGGGCGGGCGGAAAATTGGTTAGGTATATTTCTAAGTTTTTGCTTGACCGCAGGCCGGGCGCCTAATACCTAGGCGCATGCCTAACTTTCAAGACCCGCTCGACCAGACCTTCCACGCGCTCGCTGATCCGACGCGCCGGGCCATCATCGCCCGGCTCGTGCAGGGTTCGGCCAGCGTGTCCGAACTCGCCAAACCCTTTGACATGGCGCTTCCCTCGCTGATGCAGCACATCAAGGTGCTTGAGCAGGGCGGGCTATTGAAATCCCACAAGACCGGACGGGTCCGCACCTGCCGCCTGGACGCCGCCCGCCTGGGTGAGGCGCAGGACTGGCTCGCGGAACAAAGGGCGCTGTGGGAAGGGCGGCTGAACCGCCTCGACGCTTATCTCAAGGACATGGCTGAAAAGGAAAATCCCGATGACCCACAAGCGTGACTGGGCCGCGTTCAATCCCGAAACCGATCTGATGATCGAACGCCGCATCGATGCGCCCGTCGAACTGGTCTGGTCCGCCTGGACCGATCCCGAGCGATTGAAACAGTGGTGGTGTCCGCAGCCCTGGTCGACCCCGGAGGTTGAAATGGATCTGCGTCCCGGCGGCATTTTCCGCACGGTCATGCAGTCGCCTGAAGGCGACCGGCACGATAATGCAGGCATTTTTCTCGCGATCGAACCGAGGGCCTGGATCGCCTGGACCAGCGCTTTGCGGCCTGGCTTCCGACCGGCCGGCGATGCCGGAGGCAGCGGCTTGCATATGACCGCCGGTATCGAGTTCAAGCCTGACGGTACGGGAACGCATTATAGTGCCACGGTGCTGCACCCGGACGCCGCGTCCCGCAAGCGCCATGAGGCCATGGGCTTCCACGATGGCTGGGGCACCGTGATCGATCAGCTGGCCGCGCATGTCGCGACAATGAAGGCAGGTGCCCAATGACCGGCTGGATGGCGCATGAAAGTTTCTCGCTCGAGCGTGAATATGAGGTATCGGTGTCGCGGGTCTTTGCGGCTTGGGAGGATGTCGAGGGGCGTGCGCTCTGGCAAAAGCCGGCGGCCCATCTTCACCTCGTCTATGACAGGGCGGATTTCCGGGTTGGCGGCAGGGACGTCAGCCGTTGCTGGGCGGATGATGAAAGCGATGCCTACCAGGCCATCGTCCACTATCAGGATATCGTGCCGGATCATCGCATCATCATGTCCGAAACCGTCTCCAAGGCCGGCACGCATCTGGCCTCGGCGCTGGTCACGGTCGAGATGTGTGCCGACAATGGCGGCACCCGCCTGCGCCTGACGTTGCAGATCGTCGGCGAAACGAACTCGGAGATCTTCGCAGGCTATCGTGAGGGCTGGGGCGCGCTGATCGAAAACCTCGCTTTGCATTTCGAGGCGGAGACCACGTCATGACCCACGCGCTCACCCTGTCTGTGGACCGTTATCTGGAAGCGACGCCTCTTGGGGAGAAAAAAGGATGATCGTTCGAATTCCGCTGGTCGCCGGTGCGTTCGCGGTTGCCCTTACTGCCGCGGGCGCGGCCCAGGACATCCAGGCGCCACCCATGACGCCGCCGCCAGCTGGCGAATACACGCTCGACCCGGCCCATGGCAGCGTGATCCTGCATGCCGGTCACATGGGCTATTCGCGCTACCCGGTTCGTTTCACCCGGTTCGACATGCAGCTGGACTTCGATCCGGCCGCACCTGAGACCATGTCCGTGTCGGCCCGGATAGACCCGTCATCCCTGGATACGCATTATCCCGGTGAGGATGTCGATTTCGATGCCATCCTGACCGGCCCGCAATGGCTTGATGTCGAGAATTTCCCCGCGATCGGCTTCGTGTCGCACAGCGTGGAACTGACCGGGCCGGACAGCGCGGACGTGACCGGTACGCTTTCGATGATGGGCTTCGAGCGGACGATCACGCTGCAGGTGACCTATAATGGCGGCTATGCCGGCATGGCAGTTTATGATCCGCAGGCCCGGATCGGGTTTTCCGCCACGGCCGAGTTCAACCGATCCGATTTCGGCCTTGCCTATGGAATTCCGGCAGAAGGCTCGTCATTCGGTGTGGCGGACAGGGTCACGGTGAGCATCGAGGCTGAATTGATCGGTCCACCACTCGAAGCGCCGCCTGCTGAATAGCAAGTGCAACAGCGCTACTTCAACAACCCGATCTCGCGAAGGCGCTGGTTGAGATAATCATTGGCCCGCATTGCTTGCGGATATTTGTCCGGATTGTCCGGCCCGGCACAGCCCGGCAGCGTCTCGATCATGTAGTCGGGACGATAGTGCAGGAAAAACGGCAGGGAGTAGCGTGAGAAACCAGTGCGGGCGCCGGCCGGATTGATCACCCGGTGCTGGGTCGAGGGCAGGATGTCATTGGTCGAGCGGGCCAGCATGTCGCCCATATTGACGACCAGGCAGCCGGGCGGCGGGTTCATGTCGATCCACTCTCCGGTGCGAGCCTTGACCTGCAGGCCCGGCTCCTCGGCGCCCAGCAGCAGGGTGATGGTGTTGATGTCGCCATGCGCCTCAGCCCGGATCGAGCCGCCCGGATCGCCGGTCACCGGCGGGTAATGCAACAGGCGCATCACCGAATTGCCGTCCTTCACCGTGTCGTCGAAGAAGGTCTCTTCAAGGCCCAGATCCAGCGCAATGGCCCGCAATACCTGCACACCGAGTTGGTCGAAGGCGTCATAGAGGGCGTGCACGGTCTCGCGCCAGCCGTCGATTTCCACCGGCACCAGATTGGGCGCCATGTCGGCTTCATATTTGTGGCCAGCCGGCAGGTCGCGACCGACATGCCAGAATTCCTTCAGATCGACATGTTTGGCATCCTTGGCGATCTCCTTGCCGAAAGGCGTGTAGCCGCGCGCACCACCGCCGCCCTCGACGAGATATTTCATCTTGGTCGCTTCGGGCAGGGCAAAGAAGTCTGCAGCCTTGTCGTAGGCTGCCTTGATCAGATCGGTGTCGAGGCCGTGATCGGAGATCGCCGCAAAACCGTATTCCCGGAAACTGCGGCCCAGCTCGGCGGCGAAGCGGACCTTGTCGGTCTGCGCCAGGCGCATCGAGACGGGCGGGAAGCGGGAGAGGGTGTCAGACGGCATTATCGGCTCCTGAAGGCGACCTGTTGGAAATAGGACGCGCAAAAGCGACAGGCAATCTCCCTTTCATCCAGTACCGTCCTGCACCGGCCTCCTCGCGCCTCAGGTGCAAGCCCTTGCACGGTCACGGCAGGGCGGCATAACTGGGCATGGGAACAGGGGGGCATCATGACGGAGACCGTCGATGCTGGAGAGATGCGGACGCCGGGCGCCGATGCTTGGCAGCGGGCGGGCTTGACCCGCGGCGAGGCGGTGCGCCGCGAGCGCGTGGATCGCTGGCGGGCCGAGACCCAGTCGCCTTGGGAAGCGGGCCTTCCGGGTCTGATCGGCTGGCTGCTCTGGCGGACCCTGTTCAAGGGGCTGCAGCCCCTTTGGCTGATCACGTCGCTGGCGCTGGCCTTGTGGTTCTCGATCCAGTGGTTGGGCCAGACCGGTGGTCTGGCGGCCCATATTGAGCCGCAGCCGGGTGAGGCGGCACGTCTGTCGGCGCTGGTCGCGGCCGCCGTGCCGGAAGATCGGGACGCGCGCTGGATCTGGCACGCCCGGCTCGAGGACGCCTTGCGCGGCGATGAGCGGAGACGCGCTGATATCGACCGTTTCCGCAGCTGGGCGGAGTTGGGTCCGGATCTGATCGGCCGCGACCGGCTGGCGTTGGAAAGCCTGGCCGGCGCCGCCGGGCCGCGGGCGCTTGACGCTGAATTGCGTGCCGGTCCGGCGTGGCAGCGGCGGACCCGTCTTGACGCCGCATGGCAATCTCAACTGGCGCGTGGCGAAGCCCTGGACCTCGACCCGCCGGCCTTGATCTTCGCACCTGAGGCGATCCGCCAACGGGCCGTGGCACGCCGTTTCGCCTGGGCGGTTGCCAAGACCAGTGCCGAGGGGTTTTTCCGTGGCGATCATCGCGGCCAGTTCGAGCTGCGCTCCGTGCCGGGCCTGGTCACCGCGGAGGCGGGCGATACCCGTCTTTATGGCGGGGTGCGTGATCTTGTGATCCAGCTTTGTGCCGGGACCGGATCGGGACCATCGCTCCGACCCGACGGGTGCGACAGCGCCATCATCCCGCCTGCGGGCGCGGATCCGCTTGCCCTGTCGCTGGCGGCGATCGAAGCCGGCATGGTCGAATTGCCCGGTCGCAGCCGGGCGATGGTGTCGGGCGCGGAAATCCTGATCGCGGCGCGCCGGGCCGGCCGTCTCGATCCCGGTTTCGAGGCTTGGTTGGCCGGTGCGCTTGCGGACCTGCTGCCCGCCGAAACCGTGAGGGCGCGCCTGGTCGAAGCTGGCGTGCGCCCGGATGTCAGCTTTGCCGCGCCGTCGCGGGTGCGGCCGCAGATCGAGAATTTGCACGACGCTCGCACCGCACCCGGCGCGGTCGAGCTGGCGACCTTGTTACAGCAGATCGACGCCGTGCGGTCGGCCACGTCGAGCTTTGAGGCCATTCGCCTGATGGTTTATGTCGACACGCCCGATACGCTGGCGGAGCTGCAGCGCTTGTCGGCCCTGGCCGGCCCGGCCAGCCTGGCGGTGATGGAATGGCTCGGCGCGACCGCTTATCAGGCGCTGGTCGAGGCAGGGCCGCGACCGGCTGCGGCGCCGGGTGTTCGTCAGGGTCTGATCCTTGCGCTCGGTTCGGCTGCCTTCGTCTTGCTGCTCACGCTGATCCGCATCATGACGCCGGACCGGCTGCGCCGCGCCAGCCGCACAAGTCTTACCGATGCGTGGATATCGCGTTTACTACTCGGCAGGAAAGTCTAACGCCTTTAAAGACTTAAGGCGTATTTTTTCTGATTCGCCTTAACCTTAATGCAAGCCTCTTTGCTCACTATCCTCCGTGTTCGAAGGCATTCGGACTGGATGGTGGTTGCGGGTTACAGGTCAAAACGACAGGGCCCGCCAGTGTAGAGTAAGGGGAAAGACCCATGGCGTTCACGGACGTAGAAACGGCCCAAGCGCATCAAGCGGCATTTGCTGACCCGACGGGTGAGGATCTGTGCAAGCTTGGTATCTTGTATTCAACCGGCCAGGGTGGCGAGATCGACTATGTCGAAGCGCACAAATGGTTCAACCTGGCAGCCCTGATGGGCTCGGAACCGGCGAAATACTATCGCGCCGAAATCTCCGATCAGATGTCGACCTTCGAAGTGGCCAGCGCCCAGCGCGCCGCCCGTGAATGGCTGTCGACGCGCCACTAGGCGAAACCGACTGACATGATGATAGCCGGCGGATGGGGGCATCTGCCGGCTTCAGTACTAACACGCCCGCTGATCCGTGAGGATGGTGGGCGTTTGTGTGTTTTTGGTGCTGTCTCCGCGCTGCTCTCCCCGGGGTTTACCCCTCACCCTGGCCCTCTCCCAAGGGAGAGGGAAAGCGTCTCGCAGTAAAAATTCGGGAAAACTTATCCGCCCCCCGTCCGCCCCATCGCATAATCCTCCCGTTCCCGCGCCACTCGAGGCTCGGACCGGTTATCCGGGGGTGTGGGGATGGCGGAGCACATCCGGTTTGGTGGGGCCGACCACCATCAGACCCGGTGCGGCCATCGGCAGGGCAGGCGGCATAACGATGACCGTTTTGATCCCCGCCGGTTTCGATACGGGGCCGCAAGGCAACCCGGGAAATCTCCGCGTGCGGGATGCTTGTCGAAGCTACCGCAATTAAATCAGCTCCTTACCGGCTCCGGCCGGTATCCCGCACTCCCTCTGCCCAAAACGCCAGGCGAGCTCGCCGTGGCGGTCTTGGTGTTTGGGTCAGGAAAATGACGGCTCAGTCATTGGTGATCGCGTCGGCGATGGCGTAGGAAAAGGCTTGGTCCAGCGGCAGGATGCCGGAGACGTATTGCTCGAAGAAGACGCCGACCTCTGCCACGGTCGAGCGCGGCACGAAGATGATGTCGTGGCGGCGGATCTGGATGGCGTCGGCGCCGGAGCGGCCACGCAGCGCGTCGTGAAGATTGACGGTGCGCATCATCAACCCGCCGCCGGGCTGGCGACGCAGGACGACGACATCGCCGCGGGCGGCCGTGTTCTGGAAGCCGCCGGCCATCATGACCGCCTCCAATGCGCCGACCGGACCGGTCAATTCGACCAGGCCGGGCGCGTTGACTTCGCCGCCGACAATGATGTTCTGCGGACCCAGCGCGGCGCGGCGGACCTCGATGATGGGCGAGACCAGGATGTCGCGGGCATAGGCGTCGGCCAGCGTGTTGGCGATCTCGTAATCGGTCTTGGCGGCGACCATGACATTGCCCAGAAGCGGCAGCGAGACGCGACCGTCGGGGCCGATCAGGGCGCTGCGTGACAATTCGGGCGCCGAGTGGACGGTGACGTCGATCGTGTCGCCGGGAAAGAAGCGATAGGCGGGATCGGTATCCTGCCAGGCGGCAAAGCGCGGTTCGCCCCAATTGGCCGTGGCGGGCGGGCCGGACGGTGTTGCGGCGCAGGCGCTCAGGGCCAGCGGGGCCAGGAGGAGGGCGGCGGCGCAGAGGCCATGTCGGATCGCGCTCATGAAATATCTTTCCGGTCGGCTGTTGGCGGCCATTCTCAACGCGGCATGGATAACAAATTTTTAAGCGCGTGCGGGGTCTTATTGGGCGATGACGCGCGCATATCAGGATATGGGCCCCGCTCACCCGGCGGCCAGCGGATCGGTTCACGCCCCGAGGGGGGAGCTGGACCTGTTCGATGTGATCGCTCTGGCTTGGTCACAAAAAGGCTTTATCGCCTTGATTTTCGCGCTTGTTTTCGCGGTTGGCGCGGCGGCGTCGCTGATGTTGCTGAAGCCGACCTATACCGCCGAGACCCGTCTGCTTGTCCTGCTCGATTCGAATCCGACGCCGACGGCGGCCGGGGTCGGTGATGCCTTCATGCTCGACCAGGTCATGCAGTCGGAAAGCGAATTGCTGAGTTCCGAGGCCGTACGCCGTCTGGCCCTGGACACGCTGGGCGCCGATGTCGTGCTGGGCGAGCAAGCCGGTCTCAATGCTGATGGGGTGGCGCTGCGCGAGTTGCGCGGCGGTTTTGAGTTGTCGCGTGAGCCCAATTCCTCGGCCATCAATGCCGCATTCAAATCGCCTTCGGCCGAGCGCTCTGCGCTGATCCTCAACACCATTGTTGATGCCTATCTTGCCTATCGTGAACAGGTCCTGTTCGAGACCGGCGTCAGTGGCCTGGAAGTGCGGCGTGAACAGGCCGATGCGGCTGTGTCGCAAGCGCGCGGCGAACTCGATGCTTTCCTGCGTCGTCATGATTTGGCGAATTTCGAGGCCGAGCGTCTGACCGCCGAAAACCTGGTCGGCAATCTGTCTGAGCGGATCAGTCAGGCGCGGGCCGAGCGCGACTCCGCCCTGGCCGGTGCGTCGGCCTTGCGAGAACGCTTGTTCCAGATCCCCGAAAGCATCGAACTCTATGTCGAGAACGGCGTCTCGGGCGTCCTGCTGGATCGCCGGGCCGAACGGGCCAGCCTGCTGGCGCGCTATCAGCCGACGGCGCCGGCGGTGCAGGCCGTCGACCGCGAGATCGCGGCGATCGAGAGCTTTATCCAGTCAGGCGCAACCGAAGGCGAGGGCCAGCGCCGGACCGGCGCCAATCCGGTCCGGCAGACACTTGAGTCAGAACTGGCGACCCGTGAGGCCAATGCCCAAGCGCAGGCCTCACTGGTGACGGCCCTGGAAGCTCAGGCACGGGATAATCGCAATCTGGTCAACCGGCTGCGCCAGCTTGAACCGGACTATACCCGCCTTGCCCAGAACATCACCGCTGCTGAAGAAGCTGCCGGAGCGGTGGCGGCTTTGGAAGCGACCGCATCGGCGCGACGTGCGCCCAGCCTTGGTGCGGCCGACGCTGTCCGTCTGATTGACCGCGCCTCGCCGCCAATGGAGGGGAGCTCGATGAAGAAACTCGGCCTGATCGGCGCCTTCGTGCTGGCCGCAGGGCTCGCGCTCTTCCTTGGCCTGTTGCGCGGCTATTGGCTGACCTATGTCCGGGCTGCGGCGCTGCCGCGTTCACGTCCGGTCACGCCAGCCGCTGCGCCGGCACAGGAGCAGGCACCCGTCACCGCTGCGCATCCGGTGGCGGCCAATGATCCGTTTGATGGGCTGCCCATACTGGCGCATGTCGCTGACCGGACTTTGTAAGCGCAGCGTTAACCTCGTTTCCCGCATCCTGTGGCCTAGCGATTCGCCCTGAGCTTGCCCGTGCCATGAACCTCACCGCCGACCTTTCCCAGCTGATCGATGAACTCGAACCGATTGCCCGTCCGGGCGGTCAGGGCCGGGTATTGATGGTGATGGGCGCGAGCCGCGGCGCCGGGGCATCGACGGTGGCCCGCGAGCTGGCCCGGTTGGCGGCGCGACGGTCGACCCGTGGCGTCTGGCTCTATGACCTCGATTTCAACGCCAATGCCCAGGCCGAAGCGGCCCGCGTGCAGGGCCAGGCCTATGATGCCGGTTTCGGGCGCAACCCCTTCTGGTCGCTGACCACGCAGGATGGCGAGAAGGCCCGCATCATTGCGCGGCAATCGGCGGTGTCGAACCTCTTCGTGACCGAACTTCAGGCCCGGCCCGGGGCCGTGCGTCAAGCGGGTCTGCGTGCGGCGCCGGACTATTGGTCGGCGGTGCGCGGGGCGGTCGATCTCGCCATTATTGATGCGCCCGGCAATTCGCGGGCGCCCTTGTCGCTGGTGGCCGATGTCGATGGTGTCATTCTGGTCGCTGATGCCCGTTTGAGCCGGGTCGATGGCATCCAGGCCCGCCGTTCTGCCATCGAGGCACGCGGCGGTGTGGTCGCCGGTCTTATTCTCAATCGCACGCGGAGCAATGCCCGGAGCGCGGCATGAGTGTGCGCGGCATGAGCCTCGCCGCCGCGCATGATCCGGCCTTTCTCGCCGCTTGGCGCCAGGCGCCGGCGCTGAAATTTACCAGCCTTGTCGAGGGTGGGCTGACCCTGCTCTGTCTCTTCCTGTTTTCACAGGGGCTTATCGGCCCGCTCTTTGCCGATCCGGCCGACCCCGACAGTTCTGTCGTGCTGCGCCTGATCTGGTTGCCGGTCTACGCCATCACCATGGTGCTCGCCGTCACCCGTCCCGGCGCCATGGCCCGTACGCTGACCGGTAACTGGTTGATGCTGGCGCTGGTCCTGTTGACGGCCGTCTCGGTGATCTGGTCGGTGGCGCCGGACACCACACTGCGCCGTGCCTTCGCCCTGATCATGACGACATTTTTCGGCTTCTGGATGGCCGCACGCTGGTCGTGGCGCGGTTTGATCCTGCTTGTCGCGACAACATTTGTCGGCCTCGCGGTGATGTCGACATTGATGGCGCTGGCCATGCCGTCGCTCGGGGTTGACCATGCGGTCCATGCCGGCGCCTGGAAAGGTGTGTGGTGGGAGAAGAATACGCTCGGCGCCATGATGGCTTGGGGCGCGGTGGCCTGTTTTGCGGCGCTTCACGTCGACCCAAAGCGGCGCTGGATCTGGATGGCGGGCGCGGTCCTGTGTTGTGCCCTGGTCTTGTTGTCGACGTCCAAGACGGCTCTGTTGGCTCTGTTATTGGGTCTTGGCGGGGCGGTCGGCATTGCCCTGTGCCGGCGCGGTTTCGGCTTTGCCTCACTGATGCTGTTTCTCGGCCTGACCGGCGTGGCGGGCGGCGTGCTCATCCTGTTGGTGGCACCCGTTGAATTTCTCGAACTCCTCGGCCGCGACGCCACACTGACCGGGCGGACCGACATCTGGGCCATCCTGTCGCGCCAGGCCATGGAGGTGCCCTGGACCGGCTATGGCTATATGGCCTTCTGGGCCAACGAGACCGGTCCGGTCTTCTGGGTCCGGCAAGGCACGGACTGGCCGGTGCCGACAGCGCACAATGGCTGGATCGAGACCGCGCTGGCGATCGGGATGCCGGGCATGGTGATGATGTTGCTGGTCTTTGGACATGCGCTGGTGCGGGCGGCCGGCCGCTTGTTTCGTGGTCCGGAGACCTATTGGACGCTGACTTTCCTGGCGATGCTTGGCTTGGTCAGCATCTCCGAATCCAACCTGTTGCAGCAAAACTCGATCAGCTGGGTGTTGCTGGTGGCCACAGCGGCCAAGCTGGCCGACCGGCGCGCGGTCTGATCAGGCCTGGCTGGTCGGGTCGGCCGGGCTGAGCGGCGCAGCCTCACCGTAGAAGCGCGGTTCGAACGCCTCGATCCAGAACAGTTTGCCAGCGCCTTGAACTGCCCGATCGAGCCAGCGCGCCGCCGAGGCGTGACGGGCCAGCATGGTCACGGCGGCGACAGCGCCATAGGCGGCCAACTGCCCAAGTCCCACCATCATCCAGAAGCCGATCCCGGCCCAGCGCCGCGGCCGGGCATTGGCGGCTGACTGTGTGGCGCCCTGACCAAAGGCAAAACTACGGGCCAGGAGGTAGCGCCAGCTGGTGCGGCGCGCGTCCACGGTTTCTACTGCGTGGGCAGCGGCCGACCAGCCAAAGCGGGCGCCTTGACGGGCGAGCTCGGCAAAGAAGAGGTCATCCTCGCCGCCACTGATATTCATGCGCGGATCAAACGGGGCATCGGCCAATTTGAAGGCATTGCGGTCGACCAGGGAATTGCCGCAGCCGAAGGGCGCGTCCAGCCGATGGTCGGTGATCGCGCCGGGGCGCGAATAAAGGCGCTGTGCCAAGCCGGCGCGCACGCCATTCGGTGCATCCAGCGCTTCACCCCGCAACGGGCCGAACACGACATCGGCGGGCAGGGTTGTTGCCGTCGCCATCAGCGATTCCAGCCAGCCCGCCGACGCGATCTCGTCATCATCGAGAAAGGCGACATAGCGGCTCGTTGCTGCGGCCCAGCCGGCATTGCGGGCATTGGCGACACCGGCGCGTTCTTCGTGGACATAGGTGACCTTGCAGCGGGCCACGGCCCTCGCGTTGGCGACGCCGCGCGCCGCAGAGCCGGCCGGATCATTGTCGACGATGATGATTTCGTCGGGCTGCCGGCTTTGCGCCATCAGGCTGGCGAGGGCGGCACGCAGCCCGTCCGGACGGCGAAAGGTCGGCAGGATGACAGAGACGCTCATGCCGAGGCCTCCATCTGACGCACCGCTTCGCGCATGGTCAGGACTTCGGCACCGCTGTCGGCGACGGCATCGCAGACACGCGCAAACTGGTCCGGCGTGCACCCCCATTGGGTGGGGTCGGCCTGGACGTCATGGGCGTAATAGATCAGCCAGCCGGGATGGCGTGACAGGCTGGCGGCGGCGTCGACAGCGCGCGCTATGCCGGCGGCCCCGCCGTCGATCGGCACCGACTTGAGCAGATTGCAGTCGGCCCCGCCGCGATTGATGTCGGCATGCACGCCGCGCAGATTGCTGAAGCGCTCGGACAAGGCCCGTTTGGTCGCCGGCGTTGCCTCGCCATAGGGGAAGGCAAAACTGTCGAGGTCGGTCTCCAGACCCATCGCCCTCAAGGCCCGCTCATTGCGCTCGATATCGGCGAGGAAGGCGGCGGTGCCGACCTGGCTGGCGTCGAGATGGCTGTAGGTGTGGCAGGCGATTTCATGTCCGGCGGCTGTCAGGCGCTGCAGGTCGCCGCAATCGAACATCGCGCCATGATGGGTCACCCCACCGGCATAACCCGCCGATGCATAGTAAGTGCCGCACCAGCCATGGCGAGCCAGTGTGGCGGCGCCCGCCTCGGCGGCGGATTTCGGGAAATCGTCGAACGTGATGGTGACGATGGCGCGGTCGGTCGGCATGCGCAGCGGCTGGCGCGCGGCAAACCGCGCCCAGCGGCGGTTGAGGCCGGCGATCAGACCGGATGACGGTGTGTAGGGGGCGTTCATCAGATGACCTCCGAAGTCCAGCTGGCGCGCCAGAGTTTCAGCGCCAGGGTGCGGATACGCAGCGGCAGGCCTTCACTGCGGCTGAGACGCGCCCACAGGCCGCGCAGCCAGTGCTGGCCAGGAACACGCTTGAGCAGGCGGGCGGCACGGGCGCCGGGCAGGTTTGCCAGCTCGGGATGGCGCGCAATCAGGCGTTTGAAGTTGATGGCTCCTGCGCGAAACTTGTCCAGAAGCTCGGTCGCTTCCTGCAGGCCACCATGCCGGGCCGGATTGTCGATATGGGTAAGACGGAAGCGGGCCGAGGCGCTGACCGCCCAGTCGACATCTTCCCAGCCCCAGCCGGTGAAATCCTCGTCATACGGGCAGTCGCGCATCACTTCGGCGCGGACCAGGAGATTGGAGGAGCAAAAGGCGGTCGCGCCGATGGCGTTGCGGCTCGCAGCACCATGCTGGTCGCTCGTGCGTGACAGGGCGGCGTGTAGGCGGTGCGCCGGGTTGTCCGGTTCGTCGGTTTCATAACCACCGAAGACGGCATCGGCCACGTCCGTGGCAATCGCCGTGTGATAGCGATCAAGAAAGGCGTCGTCGCCGGGCGTCATGTCGGCGTCGAGATAGAGCAGCCAGGGCGCACGTGCCTGCCCGGCCAGCAGGTTGCGACCGGCTGCGCGGCCGCGATTTCGGACGCTGGTCAGCAGCCGCATCGGCAGCTCGAAACCGTCGATAAGCGCACAGATGGCCTGATTGAGTTCCGGATCCGGTTCACCATCATCGAACAGGACAATCTCGAAATCATGCGGGTCGCGGGCGAGGGGGGCGAGGGCAGTGATCAGTGCGCTGGCGTCGTCTCGGTAAAACGGGACGAGAATCGAAATCGCCGGCGCGCCCCCCCGTCGGCTCGCCGCATTGGCGTGCTCACGCATCGGGATTTCGGTCATCACGGTCATGCTAGGCCCCCGCCGGTCGGAACAGAAGGCGTGCATCGCGCAGCCAGGTCCGACACCCGGCAATATCCAGGCAATAGGCTGAAATCACGTAAACAAGTCCGCCGGTGCCTGCTTTCAGCGTGAGATCGAGCCAGGCCGTGCCGGCACCCGGCAGGGCAAAGACGGCAGCAGCCATGATGGCAGTCGCGGCGCCGGCCTTGACCCAGTCGGTCCATGGCAGCGGCAGGACGAAATGCCGGCGGCCGAGCACGGCGCAGGCGACGAGGGCCAGCGCATAGGCGATCACCGTTGCCATCG
Organism: Maricaulis maris; assembly: GCF_003634045.1. Classification (GTDB taxonomy): domain Bacteria; phylum Pseudomonadota; class Alphaproteobacteria; order Caulobacterales; family Maricaulaceae; genus Maricaulis; species Maricaulis maris. The sequence goes on along the minus strand of NZ_RBIM01000006.1, from coordinate 70,587 downwards.
CGGCGCCGGCGATGCCGAAAAGCGGGATGAAGGCGAGGTTGAGACCGAGATTGATACCGGCGGACACGGCCATGGTCGCGGCCATGACACCGGTCTTTCGGGTCAGGGTGAAGGCCTCGTGGAAATAATAGGTCATCATCCCCTTCATCAGGCCCGACAGGGCGATCCAGGGCAGGATGGCGGCGGCCTCGGCACGCACGGATTCGCCGATGATGAGGGTCGTCAGGGGGGTGGCGACGAGGGCCAGACCCGCGGCGGCGGGAAAGCAGATCAGGCCCATCAGCCCGGCGGCCCGTCCGGCCATTGCTTGCGCGGCGGCGGTGCCGTCCTTCTCGAACGCCTTGATCGTCAGCGGCCAGACCGCGGCGCCGAACCAGATAAAGATCACGTCGAGCAGCCTGTCTGCGAGTCCGTAGCCGGCCGCATACATGCCGACCGCGCCCTGGCTGATCATCGCCGCGATCAGGAAGCGATCGCCCACTGACAGCAAGTGCTCGAAGATCAGGGACATGGAGAGTGGTGCGCCATAGCGCATGAAGCTGGCGGCGCGCGCAGGATGGCGGCGACCACGGGCGGCACGCCTCAGCATCACCGGCAAGTCGAAAACCAGCATGGCAAGGGCTGCGACGGCTGTTCCGACGAAGACACCGGCCGCGCCGAGATCGGTGGTCAGGACGACACCGATGCCGACCAGGAAACCGACCATCAGATAGCTCGCCTCAAGTGCCGAATAGCGCGAGACATTGCCACTGGCGCGATGTGTTTCCATTCCGATTTGCAACAGGGCCCGCAGCAGGAGCGAAATGATGGCAAAGCTCAGTGCGGCTTGAAGCCTGGGATCGATGGGCAGGATGTGCACACCCAGAACAAGCAGCGCACCTGCGACAACGGCAATGACCAGATAGAGACCATAGGCGGTCGCCAGATGGTCGCGCAGTCGACCGCGCTGTTCGGCCCGTGCGTGAAAGCGTGCGACCGCCGCTTCCAGCCAAGTGAATGTGACAATGTGGGTCAGGGAAAGCGTTGCTATTGCAATGGCATACTGGCCATACATTTCCGCCGGCATGATCCGGGTGAAGACGGCCACACCGCCGAAGCCGACCAAAACCTGCGCCAGTTGCACGGGCAGATAACCCAAGAGATGTCGTCCAAGCATGAAACGCTCCGCTCGCCTGACAGGGGAAGCCTGCAAGAGTGATGCCGCTTTGCGGGCGAGGTCGGAATTGTTCACCACCTGCTAAGGCGTTGCCGATATTTTGCTATTCGTGGCGGGGAAGCGGTTCACGCGATGCAGGTCGATCTGAAAAAGCCGAGCGAGTTGACGGGCGCGGAGCGGGGCGCCTGGCGTGCCTTTCTGGCCGCGGAACCGAGTCTCGCAAGTCCCTATTTTGCCCTGGAATTTGCCGAGTGTTGCGAGGAAGCGCGCGATGATACGCGCGTGCTGGTGGTGCGCGAACAGGGCGCGGTGGTCGGTTTCTTACCGTTGCAGACCGGACAGTTCGGATTTGCCCGTGGCCTGGCCGGACCGCTCGGCGATGTTCAGGGTGTGATTGCGCCGCATTCCAATCGCCCCGATCCGGCGGGTTGGCTGGCGGCTGCCGGTATCCCGGTATTCAGCTTCCACAGCGCCCTCGCGAGCCAGCCGGGATTTGCTGAGGCGGCGCGGGACCGGCCGGACGGGTCCTGGGTGATTGACGTCGCTGACGGGTTCGACGCGTGGCATGCGGGCCGTAAATCCGTCAACGCCAAGGCCATGCGCAACATCGCCACCCGTTTCCGGCGTCTTGGCGAGGTGGATGGCGGCCATTCCTTCGTGATGGCCGACTACCGTCCCGATGTGTTTGAAACCATGGTGCGGTTGAAGCGCGACCAGTATCGCCGAACCGGCGTGTTCGACGTGTTTTCCGTCGGCTGGACCGGGCGTCTGCTCAAGGCAATCCTGCGCCGGCAGAGCGATCATTTTTCCGGTGTGTGTTCCAGCCTGCGGGTTGGCGGTGAAATCGTTGCCGTTCATGTCGGCATGGCGAGCGACCGGCTGTGCCATTATTGGTTTCCGGCCTACGAACCGGATCATAGCCGGTTGAGTCCGGGCGTTCTCTTGCTCGTTGAAATGGTTCGGACCGCGGCGGCGATCGGCCATGTCGGTATTGAATTGGGGCCGGGTGATTATGGCTTCAAGAAGGATCTCGCGAGCTCGCAGACGGGGCTGGTCGGTGGGCGTTTCACGACCCGGTCCGTGCGTGGGGGATTGGCCCGTGTCAGCCGGAATTGCGCCGATGCCTGCATACAGGCACCGCTCGGTCCGCTCGGCCGGATACCAGACAAGGGGCTGCGCAAGCTAGACCGGCTGGCCGGATTCTGGACGTTGTGACCGGTCTGACCCGACGCCACGGCCTGATGGCCGCCGCGGCCGGCCTGGTCGCTGCCCCGGCCGTTCGCGCTGACAGCACACGGGCTGCCTTGTGGGACAATCGCCAGGGACCGAGCTTGCGCGGTGCCGTGATCGCCCAACGCCGCGTCTATGCCGATATCGACGGGCCAGAATTTCTCGGATCCGGCCCGGTCGGGGCGCCGGTGACCGACGCAGCACTGGCTCGTCTTGCTGCGCTGGGCGCCAATCTGGTTGTTCTGTCACATCCCGGCCCGGCCAGCGAGACGCCGCCCTATGAGGTCGATCCGGACGTTGAAATCCATCTCCACCGGATTGTCCGTCGATGCGCCCGGCATGGACTCTTCGTGGTCATCGGGTTTCGATCCGGGCCCGGACGCAGCGAATTCACCTTCCATCGCGACCAGGCGGATAGCTGGTTTCCGGCTTCGCGCATTGACGAAAGCGTTTGGCGGTCGCGCGAAGCCCAGGATGCCTGGGTCGCGATGTGGCAGCGTACCGCCCGGCAATTCCGGGCCTATCCGAACCTGGCCGGCTATCTGTTGATGGTTGAGCCGAATGCCAATCTTGTTGCTCCCGGTCCCGGTGGCGGTGATCTCGACATCTGGGATGCCGGACGGTTGGCTGAGGTCGTGGCCGGCACCCCGGCGGACTGGCCAGCGCTGGCCGCCCGCCTGGCGAGGGCGGTTCGCAACGAGGATACGCAGACGCCAATCCTGGTCAGCCCGGACGGTTATGCCAATCTGCATTTTGCCAGCTTGCTCGATATGCAGGTCGTGCCGGGTCAGGTTCTGGCCGTGCATGACTACGCTCCGCGGGCGTATACGCATCAGGACGCAGACATACGCCTCGGCTTTGATCCACAATTGGCCGGATTCGAACAACCTGCCAGCGGTGTGCCCTGGATGTTGGGAGAATTTGGCGTGTCACGTTGGGCGCCGGGCGCGGCGCAGTATCTGACCAGCCGGATAGCGGCAGCCGAGGCGGCAGGCGCGGCTTGGTCGGTGTTTCGTTGGGATAGCGGTTGGCGGGTTTATGAGAATGCCGAGAATCGCTTCAATCCACTGTATGGCGTCGATCCGGTGGCCGATCTGCCCGACGCCGGCTCGCCATTGATTGCGGCGCTGTCGCGTGCCTGGTCGGCGAACAATGTGCGGCCGGCGCCGCTCCTGCGTCGCTAGCGAATATTGATCTTGTCGCCGAGCAGGGCCGGCAGGGTGCGCAGCATGATCCACAAATCGAACCAGAAATTCGCCTTGTCGATATAGGCGACGTCGAAGGCGATCCGTTCGCGCGCCGCTTCCGGCGAATGCAGCGGACCGCGTGAGCCATTGACCTGCGCCCAGCCGGTAATGCCCGGCTTGACGCGGTGGCGATGTGCGTATTCGGCGACCAGATTCGACGTCTCGGTGCCGCCGGTGCGCATGCCGGGCGCATGCGGACGCGGGCCGACGAGCGACATGTCACCGGTCAGGACATTCCACAATTGCGGGAGTTCATCGAGGCTGGTCTTGCGCAGGAAACCCCCGATGCGTGTGACCCGCGGATCGTCCAGTTCCACCTGGCGGACAGGCTTGGCGGCGGCGTCGGGGTCATGACGCATGGTGCGGAATTTCAGGACATTGATGGGACGCCCGTTGAAGCCTTCGCGGACCTGGCGGAACAGCACCGGGCCACGACTGTCCAAGCGCACCGCCAAGGCGATCAGGGCCATGACCGGCAAGCTGACGAGGAACAGGCCGAGGCCGAGCACGACGTCCTGCAGGCGTTTGGCGAGCAGGTGGGTGAAGCGCTCTTCGACGCCGCTCATGCGGGCGGCCTGGACGCCGACAATGTCGTCGAGCGAGGTTGCGGCCGGATCAAAACTGTCGAGATCCAGCAGCAGGCAGACGGTGTGGGGCAGGGCGCGCAATTTGGTCAGCAACAGGCGCACGCGCTCCTCGGCCTTTGGAGTCACGGTCAGGATGATGCGGTCGACCTCGTGCAGCAATGACCAGGCGAGAAGGTCATCGGTCGTGCCCAGATAGGGCGCGCCGGCGAGGGCTTGCGGGCTGCGGGCCTTGCGGTCGTCGAAAACGCCGACAACATTGACTGTCCCCGAGCCGGCATTGGCCTTGATCAGCTTGCTGGCATTCGGCGTTGCCCCGACCAGGACGACATTGCGGGCGAGGCGGCCGGCCTTGGCCCAGTGCTGGATGAAGCCGGCATAGATGACATGCAACAGGGTGACCGCGCCGACGCTGGTAATCGCGAAAGTGGCGACCAGATGTGTCACATCCGGGGCTGTCAGATGGGCCAGGGCGGTCACTGCCGAACCGGTCAGGGCAGTCGCGATGAAGGCCCGCAGCACACGCACCGTCGCGCTTTCGCGCGGTTCGACGGTGTAGAGTCGCATCAGCATGGCCAGGGCCGGGCACATTGCGGCAAAGGCGAGCAGGGGCAGGAGCTCACCCGCCGCGACCTCGGTCACGGCCCCGCCGGACATGGCGTAGGCGCCGGTCACGGTGAGGATGAGGATAACAAAGATATCAAGGCTCTGCCAGACATGGCCGAGCGCCTTGCGATTGACGCGGTGACGCGGTGCACGTGCATCGGCTTTCAGATGGGCGCGAGTCAGGCTGGCCGTGTCCGGATTGGACGGGCGCAGTGCGTCGGACGTGTCATTGGCCGGACCGGAGGCCTTGCGGGCCTGATCGCTCTGGCGCGGTGCGTTGGAATAGTCCACGGAGGTCCCCATTGATCTTGTCGTCATTCAACCAGACCAGGCAAAAGATTTCGTTGAGAAGCGTGGTTAGGGAAGTGTTACCGCAATGGCAGCGCCGGGATGCCCTGACGCGGGCGCCCGGCTCATGGCGCGATTGTTACAAACTGGTCAGTTTGTGGTCAGGCTGTTTGCGCCCTAATCTCTCGCCAAGAATCCAATCTTGGGGGAAGAAATGACCAGATTTGTTGCCATTTTAGCTGCGACCACAATGCTTTCCGGAACCACGGCCTTTGCCGCTCAAGGCGACGAATCCGAGGGATGGGATGTTGCCAACCCACCACTTGAGACCCGGTCGATCGACATCAATGTCACCGAAGGCACCTGGATGTCGCTGGATGTCAGCCCGGACGGGCAGACCATCGCATTCGATCTCTTGGGCGATATTTATACCATTCCGGTCGGTGGTGGCACGGCGACCAATATTTCGTCCGGTCTGCCCTGGGAGATACAGCCGCGCTTTTCTCCCGACGGCAGCCAGATCGCTTTCACGTCGGATCGCGCCGGTGGTGACAATATCTGGATCATGAATGTCGATGGCTCCGATGCTCGGCAGCTGACCGAAGAGAGCTTCCGCCTGCTCAACAACTCGGCTTGGCATCCGTCCGGCCGCTACATCGCGGCGCGCAAGCACTTCACCACATCGCGCTCGGCCGGGACCGGTGAGATTTGGCTTTATCATGTGCTCGGTGGCAGCGGTGTGCAGCTGGTCGAGCGTCCCAACGAAAATTTCCAGAAAGAACTCGGCGAGCCGATTTTCTCGCCGGACGGACGTTATCTTTACTACACGCAGAATGTGACTTCCGGGAACACCTTCATCTACGCCCAGGATTCCAACACGGACCTGTTCAATATCCGCCGCTATGACATGGAAACCGGCGAGACCGACACGGCGGTCTCGGGGGCCGGTGGCGCTGTGCGCCCCGCTCCGTCGCCGGATGGGCGCTACATGGCCTTTGTCCGTCGTGACCGCATTCGCTCGGGTCTGTGGATCAAGGATCTGCAGTCGGGCGAGGAGCGCAGGATTGTCCAAACCGTCGACCAGGACATGCAGGAAACCTGGGGCATCACGGGCATGTATCCGAACATGGACTGGATGCCGGACAGCCGCTCCATCGTCTATTGGGCCGAGGGCGGCATCCAGCGGGTTGATATCGCGACCGGTGCCGTTACCAACATCCCGTTCAGTGTCGCCGACACCCGCGATGTCATCGATCCGCCGCGCCCGTCGGTCGAGGTTGCTCCCGCGACCTTCCAGACCCGCATGCCGCGTTTCGCTACCGCTTCGCCTGATGGCAGCCAGATCGTCTATGAGACACTCGGCCAGCTCTGGGTGCGCGATGCCAATGGCGGCGAGCCGCGGCGCCTGACCCGTGACGACGGGACGCGCCGGGAAATGATGCCGACCTGGTCGGCGGATGGCCGCACCATCGCCTTTGCGACCTGGGATGATCAGGACCTTGGTTCGATCCGCACGGTTTCCGCACGCGGTGGCCGCGAAAGGGTTCTCACCAGCGAGCCCGGCCATTATCGCAATCCGCGCTTCTCGCCGGATGGCACGACTGTCGTCTTCGAGAAGGGGTCTGGCGGTTATCTGACCGCGCCGGAATGGTCGGAAGATGAGGGTGTTTATCGTGTTCCGTCGGATGGTGGCGACATGGTCCGCATTACCGACAGCGGTTCCGATCCGCATTTCGGGGCCTCAAACGACCGCGTTTTCGTGACCCGTGGCGGCGATGGCGCAAGCCTCATTTCGCTCGATCTCGACGGTGGCAATGCGCGCACCCATGTCACCGGCGAACTGGTCACCGGCTATCAGGTTTCGCCCGATGGCAGCCATGTTGCCTTCCGCCAGAATTACGACGTCTTCGTTCAGCCATTGCTGCCCGGGCCGCAATCCGTGTCCGGTGGTCGCGGCAGTTCGGCTCTGCCGACAGTCGAAATTTCCGGCAATGGTGCCAGTTACTTCCATTGGAGCGGATCCGGCGACGCGCTCAACTGGTCGATGGGGCCGACTTTCTTCACGGCACGGGTTGATGAGTTTCGTCCTGATCCGACCGGCGAGCGCGAATACACGCCGCCGACCGAAGGGGTGAACCTGTCGATGACCGCGACGGCGGACCGCCCGACCGGTGTTGTCGCGCTGACCAATGCCCGCATCGTCACCATGGCTGGAGAGGATGGCGGCGTGATCGAAAGCGGCACCATCGTTATCGACGGCAATCGCATCGCCGCCATCGGCGCCGATGTGGCCGTGCCGGACGGAGCCCGCACGGTCGACATGTCGGGCCGCACCATCACGCCGGGCTTTATCGATGCCCACGCCCACGGCCCTCAGGGTACGGGCGACATCATTCCGGAGCAGAACTGGTCGGTGATTGCCCACCTCGCCCTGGGCGTAACCACGATCCACGACCCGTCGAGCCGGGCCAGCATGATCTTCCCGGCGGCTGAATACCAACGGGCCGGCAGCCTGTTGGCGCCGCGCATCTATTCGACCGGTGAGATTGTCTATGGCGCTCGCGCGGCGTCGGTCTATGCCCAGATCGACAATTACGAGGATGCCCAGGAACACGTCTTCCGGCTGGCCTCGCAAGGTGCGCATTCGATCAAGAACTACAACCAGCCGCGCCGCGACCAGCGCCAGCAAGTGGTCGCTGCCGCCCATGAGGCCGGTGTCGAAGTGGTCGCCGAGGGCGGCTCCAACTACCACATGGACATGGCCATGGTGGCCGACGGCAATACCTCGATCGAGCACAACCTGCCGCTCTCGGCCATCTATGAAGATGTGCTGCAGATGTATTCCCAGACCGAGGTTGCCTACACGCCGACCATTGTCGTGACTTATGGCGGCCTCGCTGGTGATCCGTATTGGCGTCAGGCCATGGATGTCTGGCTCCACCCGATCCTGTCGCAGCATGTGCCGCCGCGCATTCTCCAGGCCGGATCGGTACGCCGGACCACGGCGCCGGAGGAAGACTTCGTCGATGACGACAATGCCCGCACCGCGCTGCAATTACGCAATCGCGGGGTCGAGGTCTCCATTGGTGCCCATGGCCAGCAGGAAGGTCTCGCGGCGCACTGGGAGATGTGGTCCTTCGTGCGCGGTGGCTTCTCGCCGCTGGAAGCGCTCGAGGCGGCGACCATCGCACCGGCCCGCCATCTCGGTTTCGACGCGGATATCGGGTCTCTGGAGGTTGGCAAACTGGCCGACCTGGTCGTCATGACCGCCAATCCGCTTGAGGATATCGGCAATACCGACGAGATCGAATACGTGATGCTCAATGGCCGTCTCTACGAAGCCGACACGATGAATGAGACCGTGACCGGTGATCGTCAGCGTCAACCCTATTTCTGGGAATAGACGCCAGCTCGCTGACTTCCTGAACCGGGAGAGAAAAAGAGGGCGCCCTACGGGGCGCCCTCAGTCTCTCGGGGGGATCGGTCTCTTCCCCCTACATGCCTGACCACGGCGATGGATGCAGTGAATAAAAAAAGCCCCGGGTAACCGCCCGGGGCTTTTTCAAGTCTTAAGCTTTGTCGCGTCGGCCTAGTTGAGGCTGGCGCGGAAGGAGGCGCCGATGATGCGCGGCTCGTTGACGAACCCGGTATTGTTGTTGAAGTCGATGCCGCCGACGAGATTGTCTTCGTCCGTGATATTGCGGGCAAACAGCGCGACTTCGTAGTCCTGGCCACCGGACAGCTCGCCGGCATAACCGACCCGAAGGCCACCTTCGAAATTGCCGTCGGAGTAGAATTCTTCCGACTCGTAGAGGAAGAGGTTGGTCCGGCCCTGGTAGAACCAGTCGGTGAAGGCGAACCATTCGCCGCCATTGCCGGCCGGGATCGAGTAGCGTGCCGAGAACGACAGGATGTAGTCCGGGGCCTGCGGGAAGGGATTGCCGTCAACTTCGACAAAGCCGTCAAAGTCTGCGTCCGGATCCAGCACGGTGCACTGGGCACAGACGCCAACTTCCAGATCGCTATCCTGCAGCTCTGTCTCGTTCCAGGAGAAGCCGGCCGTGACGAAGAGGTTGTCGGTGACCCACATTTCGCTGTCGATTTCGAAGCCGTAACCAACGCCGCGGTCGGCATTGATCAATTGGACCAGGTTCCCGCCGCCGCCGACAGCCGACAGCTGAAGGTCGTCGATCTGGTAGTAAAAGGCCGTGGCGTTGAAGCGGGCGCGACCATCGAGCGGCTCGGACTTGTAGCCGAGTTCGAAAGAGGTCGAGGTCTCGCTGTCGGCGATCGACGGCGGGTTGAAGAAGGCGACATCACGAGCCTGGATCGACGGGCCACGGAAGCCGCGGGCGATCCGTGCGAAGACAGCCTGGCTGTCGTCGAGGTCGTAATAGGCTGACAGGTCCCAGCTGATTTGCTCGTCCTGGACACTGACCGGGGTCACCGGAATAGAGGTCACCACACCGACGAGGCTTTTCTGGTCGACAGTGAAGCGCAGACCGCCGGACAATTCCAAACGCTCATTGAGTTGGTGGGAGGCTTGGCCGAATACCGACCACAGTTCATTGGTGTGCCGAACCGTTGTGGACGGCGGGAAGCCGCCATTCGGCCCCACTGTGGTGATGTCGAACTGACTGTCGAAGAAATAGGCACCGACCTGCCAGCTCGTCGTCTGATCGTCAGACGAAGCGAAACGGAATTCCTGGCTGAACTGGTCCAGATCATCAATGCCGTCCTGTGTCTCGGACGGGAAGGGGATGAAGCCCGGGCCGGTGACCAGATTGCCGCCATCGATATCGCCGAGGCTGTAGCCGGCGGCGTGCTCATAGGCCGAGATCGAGGTCAGCGTATATCCGCCGTCGAGATACAGGTTGACCGCGGCACTCGTGCCCCAATTGTCGTAGGCCTGCGGGTTATTGAAAGTACTGTCGAAATAGACTTCGTCGCGGACATAATTACTGTTCAGCTCGTTGGATCCCGGCGTCAGGATATTGGCCCGGAAGACGGCAGAGGTTCCGGTCAGCGAGCGGGCGTGGACATTGAACAGGGCCTCGACGGTTTCGCTCGGCGTGAACAGGAGCTGGATGCGTCCGGCCATTTCCTCATGGCCGCCCAGAGCATCGGTTTCTCCGGTAAAGGCATTGTCGATCCAGTCGTCCCGGTTCTGTGACAGCAGCGAGAGGCGTGCACTCAGCACGTCCTCGACCACTTGGCCGCCCAAGGCCGCTTCCAGATTGGTGGTGCCGTAGGACCCGGCCGTGACACTGATATAGCCGTCGGTTTCCTGGCTCGGGCGGACCGAGTCAAACTTGATCGTGCCGGCCGTCGTGTTGCGGCCAAACAGCGTGCCTTGCGGGCCGCGGGCAATTTCAACCTGGGCGACGTCAAAAAGCGGGAAGGATTTCAGGATGACGTTTTCCATCACCACATTGTCCATGATCACCGAGACCGGTTGTGAGGCGGCAAGGTCGAAATCGGTATTGCCCAGACCGCGGATGTAGAAGCGCGGCGCGACACGGCCGTTGGAGCTCTCGGCATAGACGGACGGAATGCGGGCGGCGAGGCTGAGAATATCGGCGCCGCCCTCTGTCAGCGGAGCCAGATCTTCGCCGGATTGGGCGGTCACCGAGTTGGCGATGTCCTGGATGTTTTCCTCGCGGCGGGTCGTCGTCACGATGATGGTTTCAACGGTCGAGGTTGTTGCCGGTGTGGATTGGGCCGAAGCCGTGGCCGGCATGAGGGCGGACGCGGTGAGCGCAAGGGCGCTGACACCGGCGAGCTGGACGCGTTTGCGCACGGAGGAAGCAAGGGTCATGAGGGTATCTTTCGAGCCAACCAGTAAGGGCTGTGCCAGGCGAAATCATGGTCGCCGCGAGGGGGTACAGCCAAGATGGACCTTCAGATAACGGATATTGCGGTTCTGTGACAGGCCGGTGTTGCGCTGCAGCAGAATTCAACGCTGTAGTGTGGATTCAGCGCATCACTTGTCCGGGGCGCGATCGAGTGGCGGAGTCCAGACCGGGTGTTTTTGCATGATCGCGGCGAAGCGGTCTGATTGCAGATGGCGATCAAGCCAGCGGTGTGCGGCCGGCCAGTCCTGGGCCGCGAACCAGTCGCGGTCGGTATGGGCGAACTGCCGGATGAAGGGAAAAATGGCGATGTCGGCGAGTCCGTCAGCGGCGCCAAGCAGGGCTGTGCCCTGTCTGAGCCGGTCGTCGAGTGTGCGGACAAAACGTGCGGCTTCGGCACGGTGTTCTCGCGGGTCGGCATCCTCATAGCGCGTGGCGTATTTATAGCGGTCGAGGTGTGGCTTGAACCGGGTGTCGCATCGGTCGATCAGGTCCAGGGCAAGGGTCTCGTCTGCCAGCCAGTTGTCGGGGTCGTGCTGCCGCAGTGCCCACAGCATGATGGCCAGGCTTTCCTCGAGCACGCGGCCATCCGGCAGAACCAGAACCGGTACAGTCCCTTTCGGCGAGGCGGTCAGCATGGCCTGCGGTTTGTCGCGCAACAGGATTTCGCGATGTTCGACGGCGGTCGCGCTGGCGTGCAGGGCTAGCCTCGCACGCATGGCGTAGGGGCAGCGACGGAAGGAGTAGAGTATCGGCAGGTCTCGCGGCATCACCCGGTCTCGCGCGGCGCGCCGGGTTGGCCGAGATGCCATTCGCCGCGCGCCCGGGCCAATTCATCCTGGCGATGGCGTTCAGCATAACGCTCGCGTTGTTCAGGCGTGCGGACATCGGCACAGTGTGGGCAGGACAGGCCGCTGACATAGTCTGGCGAGCGCAAGTCTTCCGGTCCCAGCGGTTCGCGGCAGGCATGGCACAGCGTGTGGGAGCCAGCTTGCAGGCCATGTTTGACTGCGACGCGCCGGTCAAAGACGAAACATTCACCGCGCCAACGGCTCTCGGCCTCGGGAACCTCTTCGAGATATTTCAGGATGCCGCCCTTGAGGTGGAAGACATCGTCCAGCCCCTCCATGCGCGCGAAGGCGGTTGCTTTCTCGCAGCGGATACCACCGGTGCAATACATCGCAATCTTGGCATTCGGCCGGGTTTCTCGGAATTGGCGGAACCAGTCCGGGAATTCCCGGAAAGAGACGGTTTCGGGATTGATGGCGCCTTCGAACTGGCCGATCCGGACTTCGTAGTCATTGCGGGTGTCGATGGTGACCACGTCCGGTGCCGTGATGAGGTCGTTCCAGTCGGCGGGCTCGACATAGGTGCCCACGGCGCTGACCGGATCAATGTCGGTGATACCCATGGTCACGATCTCGCGTTTGAGCCGGACTTTCAGACGCAGAAAGGGGTGGTCGTCGGCTCGGCTTTCCTTGTGCTCCAGCTCCGCAAAGCCGGGGAGGGACCGCAGCAGTGCCAGAACTGCGTGAACACCGGCCTCGGGGCCCGCGATCGTGGCATTGATCCCCTCTGGCGCCAGCAGCAGCGTGCCGAACACATTGTGTGCCTCGCAAGCGGCTTTGATACGGGCCTGTAGTGCGGCATCCGGCACGAGCGGGGCAAATTTGTAGAGAGCGGCAACCAGAAAGCGGGACATGGGCATCCGTCGACGTTGGGGGCGCTCCGCCTATACCAGCTCGACAGGGGGGCTGTCAGGCCGCAGCACTGCGGCATTCTCAGCGGTCGTTCGACACCAGACGTGGCGGCCTGTCGCCACCGGTTTCGTCGTTGTCACCGGCATCAATCTGCGGGGCGAGGTTCGCGGGCAGGCGGACGGTGAAACAGGAGCCTTCTCCCGGTGAGGAGGCGACGCTGATATCGCCGCCGTGAAGCTCGGCGGCGCGCTGGCACAATGCCAAACCGATACCCGTGCCTTCATAGGCATCGCCGCCATGCAGGCGTTCAAACACCTCGAAAATGCGCCCGAAATAGGCCTTGTCGATGCCGATACCGTTGTCGCTTACGCTGATCAGAATGTTGTCACCGGCATCGCGCGAGGCAATGCGCACCAGCGGGCGCTCGTCGCGACGGTATTTGATGGCATTGGCGATCAGGTTCTGGAACATGCGAACCAACAGGAAACGATCGGCGTGAATTGGGCCGTCAAGCGCCCATTCGAGCCGGGCATCGGCATCGGCAATGACGGCACCCAGCAATTCTTCGATCTCGCTGCGAATTTCATCGGGTTCGATCCGTTCGACGCGCGCTTCCTTGCGTTCGGCGCGGGTATAAGTCAGCAGATCCTGGACCAGGCGCTGGGCCCGGTCGGCCCCGCGATTGATCCGCTCCAGCATTTCCCGGGATCGTTGGTCAAGGTTGAGTTGGCGTTCGACCAGGAGCGAGGAAATCCCCTTCATGGCGCGCAACGGCGCCTGCAGATCATGCGAGGCGTGGGAGGCAAAACGGTCCAGTTCGGCATTCTTGGCCGCGATAATGGCGTTCGACCGGCTCAGTTCTGCAGTCTTGCGTGTCACTTCGCGCCGGACTTCGTCGGCCCGCCGGGCGTCTTTCAACGAGATCGCCCCGATGGTGGCCGTTGCAAAGAATGACGAGAACAGAACCACCCATGGCAGCGGACCAGTCAGCATCAGGAATGAGCGGCGCGGGAGCAATGTCGCGCGAATATCCGAATAGGGTGGCGCGGCAATCCAGTGTACGAGAAAGGGCGCACTTTCCAGTGCCAAGCTGATGTTGATGTCTGTCGGATTGGCTGCCGTCTGCATTTCTCGCGTGCCGGCAAGGGCGTGGGTTGGTGCCCGGTCGGTAATGTTGACCACGACCCAGAGCGGATCGACCGGTCCGACGGGGCTGGCCAGCATCACGTCGAAATCGGAGACAATATAGGCGCGGGCCGTCGGGCGGTCCGGCAGGGCCTGGACCAGGGCGAACCGGCTGTTGCGCCCTTCCGCGTCGGTCAGGGGAATGACAACCGGTTGTTCCGATGGCGGCTGGCGGGCGATCAGGAGATTGATTTCCTGCAGCGCCTGGCGCCCGACCTCGGGTGAAATCGCTCCTGTCAGCCGCCCGTTTTCAACAATCCCCATGTCACGGATGATCGGGATTTGCTGCGAGACTTCGGCGACGTCGAAAATCCGGACCGCAGCTTCGGGACTCAGGCCACTGTCAATGGCCTGGGCAAGTTGGCGCAGCTCGACGTCGAGGGTTGAGATGGCGCCGTCCAGCTCGATGATGCGCGACTGGGCATAGCTGCGGAAATCCAGCTCCTTGTCCCGGCTCTGGCCGACCAAGGCCGCAAAGAAGAGCGCCAGCGAAACCATGATACCGAACAGGATGATCGCAACCGGTGTGCGATAGGCGTGCAACAGTCCGGACAGTGTCTCGTACTCATCGGCGTCGCCATGACGATGGGGCGAAGAAGGTTTGGCGGTGGCGGCCAATGCTGGAGACTATCCTTCTGCGTCTGAAAGTCGGGTGAACCGGTCAAGCAAGACCGGGACGAGCGGCAACATCAGGACGGCCGTGGCAACCGAGGCTGCCGCCGTGAAGAGTTTGAGCACGGCCTCGATGTAGTAAAGCGGGTACCAGAGCACGATGATATTCATCACGTGATTGATGCCGCAGAACAAAATGAAAATTCCGAACATGATGAACGCCCAGCGAAAGGGCGGGGTACGTTCCAGCCGGCGCAGGAAAATCATGATGGTGATCGGAATGGAGAAGTAAGCGAGCGCAATGGCGAGATCGGCGATGACATGCATGCCGACCAATTCTGGTCGCCAGAGGAAACACATCCCGTGGGGCATGAAATTATTGATGTCGAAATAGCCCATCTGTTTCGCTCCGTGTGCGCCTGGACGTCGAATTCTGCATCAAAACGCCAAGCAACCCGAATTTGTTCGTCGATTCCGCCGTCATGGATTGCCTAAAGTTATGCGGGCTGCCCATGCCAGCATTTTGTTCCTCCAAGACTTTCAACCCCCCTCACGGGGTGAGGGAGGTTGCTTGAATGATCATCGCAAAATCGTTGGGCCGCGCGCGTGTCCGTCGTCACACGCAAAGGCGGGATGTCAGCGCAGGGCGTCGGCGCCGGCCCGGGCATTGGCGGCAAGTGCCAGCAAGCTCTGGCTGTCGCCGGACAGCGTCGCGGGTCGCGTTGCGGTCGGGAAGGCGGCCGTGATTGCAGCAATGGCGCGGCCGAGCTGCAGCGCGAGGTCGGGATCGCCTTCCGCGATTTGTTCCAGATGATTGCCGGCATAACGCTGCGCGGCGCGGGCAAAGCCATAACCGTCCAGATAGGGTTCGTGCGCGTCCGGCTGGCTTGCCAGGACTTCATACTGCAGGGCTGCGCGCTCGATCAGGTCGGTCAGCACGCGGGCATGGACACCGGCCGGCGAGAGCTGGTTGCGCGGCGCGAAGGTTGAGGCAGCGTCGATTGCGGCCACCACATCGGCGACCCGGGCGGCTATCGCTTCATCGCTCTCACCGCCATAGGGGGCGACCGATGCGTCCGTCATGGTATCGCCGAACAGGGGCGCCCCACGGCTCTCCAGAACCGGTTCGAAATCGATATAGATCTCCGAGATCGGGTGGGCGAACATTTCCGCGCCCGCCGTCCGCTCGCCGGCCTGGAAAGCGTCGATGCCGGCGAGATAGTGAGCGCGCATGACTTCCAGCGCGGTGAGGTAAATGACTGGGTTGGTCTCGGCCTCGACGGGATCAATGCCGAACTCACCGCCTGACGCGCCGCCCTCGCCACCTTCCCCTTCACCTTCGGAAAAACCTGGTGCGGTGGCCGGCATTGCGGCGGCTTCCGTGTGGGTATCCGGGCTGGGTGGCGCGTCCGCCGGGTCACTGCAGCCGGTCAACCCTCCCAGCAGGGCGGCGGTGCCGACAGATGTCCAGATGCGCGTGCGACGCTTGATACCCATGGAACTCCCTTTCACGGATGGCTTTCGCTCATATCAATGCGATAAACGCCTATCCGGTTTTCAAGCAAATGACAATTAGTCGCAGGTTTGTCCATGCTCATACATCTGCAAAATGTCTGTCCGCCCGAACAGGTCGAACACCTACGCAAGGTCATTGAAGGGGGCGCGTTTTCCGATGGTGGTAAGACCGCTGGCGCCGTCGCCCGGGTGGTCAAGTCGAACGAGCAATTGGAGACCGGTGCCCATATCGACACGGTCCGCACTGAAGTCCGCAAGGCCTTGATGGCCCATGCCGGCTTTGTCAGTTTTGCACGCCCCAAAACGCTGTCGCGTATCTTGGTGTCACGCTATCTGCCGGGGATGGAATACGGGCCCCATGTCGATGACGCCCTAATGGGCGGGCGCCGGGCCGACCTTTCCTTCACCCTCTTCCTCAGTGACCCCCTAGATTATGATGGTGGTGCGCTGGTCATGGACGGCACGGATGGCGAGACCGAAATCAAGCTGGCGGCCGGTGATGCCATTGTTTACGCCACCACCGCGATCCACCATGTTGCCACCGTGACGCGCGGCGAGCGTCTGGCGGTGGTCGGGTGGGTCCGCAGCCTGGTGCGCCGCCCCGATCAGCGCGAAGTCCTGTTTGACCTTGACCAAGTTGCGACGCGGTTATTCGAGCAGTACGGCAAGACCCGCGAACTCGATCTCGTCCTGAAGACGAAGGCCAACCTGTTGCGGCAATGGGCAGAGGATTAGCGCGATCTGATTGTGACGGTCACAGGCCCTTGATGACGTCGGCCCAGTCGGGATGTCGGTCGGCCTGTGCTTTCAGGAAGGGGCAGAGCGGCACAATGGTGAATCCCTTGGCGCGGGCCTCTGCCACGATGTGATGGGCCAGGGCACTGCCGACGCCCATGCCGCGCAAACTGTCCGGAACGCCGGTATGGTCGACGATGATCCGGTTCGCCGACAGGCGTGAATAGGTCATCTCGCCGCTGTCCGCCTGTCCTTCGACATGAGCGACATAGCGACCTTTCGAGCCGCTTTCTTCGTGGCTGAAACGGATTGTCATGGGATGTCTCCTGCTCAGGCGTCCCGTGACGGGGCGTCGGCCAGTGTTGCGACCGGGGCTGCCCGTACGGTCAGCGAACTTCCGGATGCGGAATCCTGCCAAACTAGGAAACCGGTTCCAACGAGGATCATGAGGGAAAGAATGAGTCCGACAAAGCGCACAATGATCTCCTTTGTGTTGCCAGGAGATCTAGGTGTCGTTCACCGGAGCGATTAGGGCGCAAATTGGAACAATTCGACCGCCGATATGGACAGAATTTCGCGATCTCGGTGCTGCCGCCTGCCCGTTGCCGCGATTAGTCGAAGACCGGCGCGCGCTTTTCCAGTTGTGCCATCACCGCTTCGGTTTGGTCGGGACCGCCCATGAGGGCCGACTGCTCTCGGGATTCTGCGAGCAAGACAGCGGCGGGATTGGCGCTGGCGGCAAGGTTCAGCAATCGCTTGCTGGCGCGTATCGCTGACGGGCTGCGGGTGGCGATGCCTGCGGCCATCGACCGAGCGACCGCCAGTGGATCCCCGGCGCATTGCGTGGCCAGCCCCAGGGCAACTGCGTCCTCGCCCGAGACGTCGTGACCGCCATAGGTGAGGGCGCGGATCTGGTCGTCGCGCATCAGGCCGGGCAGGACGACGCAGCCGCCCATGTCAGGCACCAGGCCCCAACGGATTTCCGCGATCGCCAGACGCGCATCGGGTGTCACGATGCGAATATCGGCGCCCAGCGCAATCTGCAGACCGCCCCCCAGCGCGCCGCCCTGGATGGCCGCAATCACCGGCACGGGCAAGTCGCGCCATTGCAGGCAGGCCTGTTGTGGTCGGTTGGTCAGGCCGTGTGTGCGTGTTTCCAGCGGCTCGGGCGTGCCGCTCTCGCCCGCCATGGCTGCAAAACTGGCAAAATCCAGCCCGGCGCAGAACATGCGGCCGGCACCGGTCAGTACAACGGCCCGGACATCGCTGCGACCGGCCAGGAATTCGCCCGCCGACAGAAGCCCCTCAAACATCGCCGGATCGATCGCGTTGAGCTTGTCGGGTCGATCCAGGGCCACCACCGCGACATGGTCGTCGATCCGGACCGCAACACGGTCTGCAAAACGTTCGTCCAGCATTTCTACGGTCTCCAGATGTCCGGTCCCAGGATTTCCTGATTCCCGCCGCCTGACTGCAAGGCCACCTCAGCAAAAAAAAAGCGGGCGCCCCGGCTTCGGGACGCCCGCTTGATGTGGATCGCGTTATCCGTCCGGATCAGGAATCCGAACCGGTTTCGGCATTCGCATCATCGCCAGCCGGGACAAAGTCCGGCAGGGCAGCGAATTCTTCGGCCGTAAAATTGGCCGACACACGCCAGCCGAGCTCGAGATCATCGAGGCGGAAATCGTCCGCAATGATGCGGACTTGGCGAATCTCGGCATCGGTGGCGCCGGACGTCTCGACGATAAGGGCGGCAACCGTGCCGTCCTCGGCCAATTCGACCTGGCTGACCTGGCCAAGCATGGTGCCGGTTTCACCGAAGACATCGGCTTCGATCAGCGCATGGTCGGGCGCCGGCATTTCCATGTTGGCCGGCTGGCTGTCATCGGCCAGGACGGCGGGCGTGGTGAGAAGGGCGGCGAGGGCAAGGGTGAGGGTTTTCATCATGGGCTCCGTTGAAGCTCTGTGCGCGTTCCGTGAATGCCGTGGCATCCGAAAACACAACGCGCGGGCTGTGGGGTGGTTCCATCTGTCCTCGTCATTTTCCGGTCCGAGGGCAGGCAGTGTGCGCCGACGCCAAGCAGGCGGAACGCAGCGACGAAAAGCTCGCGCCGACGCACAGGACAGAAACGTTCCGGCTCCGGTTCGGTTCCCGTGGAACCGGCGGCGATGGTCGGCGTTGCAGTGGGGAGGGCAGGAGATTTCATCCGGGCCCGACCGTGTTACCGAACAGTGTCGGCGAGACGTCCGGCACCGGCCTTTCCCAACGGAGGCGCACATGATTGTCTGGTCTTCACTCTTCACCCTCTTGGCTGCCGCGGCGAGTCTGATCGCCATGGTCGAGCCGGCGCGTCCACTCACCCCCGTCTTGTGGATATTGGCAGCGCTGTGCCTGGTGCTGGCCGCTCTGGCCGCGCTGGGCAACCGTCATAACGCGTCGGGTCGCCGACCTTATTGATGACGGGTCGAATATCAGACAGGAAAAAGCCTCGCCGGTTGGCGAGGCTTTGACGTTTTTGGCGACGCTGGCCTGTGGCGATCAGCCCGCGGCGGCCGGTTCGGATTGCCGCTCGCGCTTGGCGAGGAAGAGGGCTTGGGAGATGGTCGCCAGCACGGTTTCCGGCATGAAAGGCTTGGTGATCAGATAGGTCGGCTCCGGGCGTTCGCCGGTGAGAAGGGTTTCCGGATAGGCGGTGATGAAGATCACCGGTACTTCGAACTCGGTCAGAATATCCTGCACGGCATCAACCCCGGAACTACCGTCGGCGAGACGGATATCGGCCAGGATAAGCTGTGGCCGGGTCCCGGCGGCGAGCGCTACGGCTTCGTCGCGGGTGCGCGCGATGCCGGTGTGGGTGTGGCCATCGGACTCGATGATGGTCTTGAGATCGAGCGCGATGATCGGCTCGTCCTCGATAATCAGGATCTCGCTGGCCAGGCCGGCGCGCAGGCTGGCATGGGCCTCGGCGAGCAGCGTATCGACACGCGGGAAGGCAATGTCGAGGATGAGACCGATATCGCGCCGCGAAAACTCCTCGACGGCGCTCAACAACAAGGCCTGTCGCGCTTCCGCGGACACCGTATCAAGCTGGCTCGGCGTACCGACATCGCCCGGGCGTCCGGGCAGGACTTCGAGCCGGCCGCGTTGCAGCGGCAGGCTGTCTTGGAAAAGCTTGTAGCAGGCGACGCGCGCCGGCAGGTCGGCGCGAAGTGACAGCTTGCCGGAGATCAGCGCCTCGAGCGCGCCGGATACATAGGCATCGCCGACCGCCTGCGATCCAGACAGGATGCGGGCATAGCGGCGCAGCAGCGGAATATGCGGTCGGATCAGTTCGGCGTTGGACATTGTGGCTCCCACACATAGACTCCATCGCGTAGAAACGCACGGATCGGCGCCTGGTTCCATTGTCGTATACAAAGACGGGAACCATTTGTCGGCCAAGACGTTGTTTGAGGGCACGCAGCCGGTTTTCATTGCCAAGACAGCAGGAATTGCCATGTCCAACTCACCACCGGAACACGACCCGACCGAGCTCAGCGAACTTGCCATCGAGCGGGTGCGCGAAGACTTGCTCGGCCGACAATTGCGCCAGCTCTACGCCGATGTCGTGGAGGAGGGGGTTCCGGACCGGTTCGCCAGCCTGCTCGATCAGCTTGATGGTTCAACGGGCTTGGCCACTGACACGGGAGGGACGACTGATGAGTCATGACTCCACCACGGTGCCGGACGATGAGTTCAAGCAATTGCTGCAGGACGCGATCCCGCAGATGCGTGCCTTTTCGCGCGGTCTCGCTCGTGATCCGGCAGCGGCTGACGATCTCGCCCAGGAAGGCATGTTGCGGGCCTGGGCCAAGCGCGGCCAGTTTCGCGCCGGTACGAATTTCCGCGCCTGGGCGCTGACCATTATCCGCAATCTCTTCTATTCGGAAAAACGACGCTCTTGGCGCCAGGTTGCCTTGGATGAGGAAAAGGCCAAGCGGACCCTGCCCAGCGCGCTCGATCTGGACGTGCTTATGGAGCTCGACGAGGTTCGGCGGGCGCTGACCCAGCTGTCCGATGATCAGCGCGAAGCCCTGATGCTGGTCGGTGCCGGCGGCTATTCCTATGAGGAAGCGGCGGAAATCTGCGGCTGTGCGGTCGGGACGGTGAAAAGCCGGACCAACCGGGCCCGGCGCAATCTGGTTGAAATCCTCGAACAGGGGCCGGACCGGAAAAGCGGCTCCGACAAGGTCGGCGCCGGAGATGCCGCCGAGGCCCTGGTCGCCGATGTTGGCGCAATGGGGGCGGCGCTGCGGGCTCGCGGATGAGGAATGGCGGGCGCGGTCTTCGGTCAACGGTTGGCCTGCGCCTGCAATTGCTGGGGGTGCTTGCCCTCAGCCTGTTGCCGCTATTGCTGCTCGCGATTGCCCAGGGCGTTGTCGAATTCCGCTCGGAAGTTGCCACCCAGCGCGACCGGCTCTATGCCGCCGGCGCCCAAGCGACCGAGGAGTTCGGTGCGGTTCTGGAACGCGCGGCCGGCGTGGCCAGTGCAATTGCCGCCCATCCGCAATCGCGGCTCCTGCATCTGTATCGCTGTGAAGTCTCATTGCAGTCGATCGCGACCGCGGATCCAGTCTATGTCTCGGTGAGGATGATCGATCCGGGCGGCGCAGTTACCTGTGCGGCCACCACTGGACCGGAGCGGATCTCCGAGGCAGACCAGGAATGGTTCGATCGGTTGTCAGCGGGCGTGCCGGAAGTTTTCAGCCATATCCAGACAAGTCCGAAGACCGGCGAACCGGTGATTGTCGCGGCCCACGAAATCCGTGACCGCGGTGAGCTGGTCGGGGCGGTTGCCTTGAGTGTTGATGTCCGCACCGCGTTGGGGCGGGTCGACATTTCCGGCTTTCCGGCCAGTTTTGCGCTGGGTCTGAGTGATAGCGAAGGCAATCGCGTCGGCTTGGCCGAAGCCGAGACGCCACTGCCGGACTTCGAACTCTCGCCCGAGCAACTTAATCAGGCGCGCGAGCGCGGCGGGCCTGTCACACTGCGAAGTTCTGACGCTCACACCGTCATGATCACGCCGCTGGCGGGTGAGGGCATCTATCTGGTGGTGCACGGCCCGACCGTGATGCTCGACGGCTGGGCCGGATTTGACCTCGTCGGCACGGTCTTGATCCCGGTCTTGATGTGGGTGATGGCGCTGGTCTCTGTTGGTTTTGCCACCGACGTCTTCATCCTGCGCTGGATCAGTTATCTGGGCCGCTTTGCCCGGCTTTATGGGGCCGGGCGGCTCGATGCGCAGCCGGTCAAGGCGTCAGGAGCGCCGTCGGAAGTTCGGGCCTTTGCCGAGACGATGGCCTCGATGGCGTCTGCTCTCAATGAGCGCACGCTCGAGCTTGAGCGGCGGGTTGATGAGCGCGGTGCCCTGCTGCGTGAGATCCACCACCGGGTGAAGAACAACCTCCAGATCATCATCAGCCTGATCAATATCCAGGCCGGACGGGCGACCGACCCTGTCGCCGATGAGGTGTTGCGCGAGATGCGCGGGCGGATCAATGCCCTCGCGATGATCCACCGCACGCTCTACGAAGCGGACGATCTGCGCAGTGTCGACATGGGCGAGTTTCTCGACTTGCTGGCCAGCCAACTCACCGCGATCGCCAGCCAGCCGGGCCGCGACATTCGCCTGACGACGCAGGTCGAACCGGTCGTGCTGGAGCCGGACCAGGCGATCCCGGTGGCGCTCTTTGTCACCGAGGCGGTGACCAATGCCTACAAGTATGCTTTCAACGCGCGCGACGAGGGCGAGGTTCTCGTGGCGTTGAGCCGGGAGACCGACGGTTCGGGTTACCGCGTCGTGATCGAGGATGACGGACCCGGGCCGGACAAGACGTCGGGTACAAGCCCCGGCGGCGGGACAGGGTCGTCGCTGATGGAGGCCTTCGCGATGCAGTTGGGCGGCCGCTTTGTGCGCGAGACGGCGGGCAAGCGCGGATGCCGTGTCAGTTTGAGCTTTCCGGCGCAGGCGGATGGTGTCGAGAGTGCCGACAAAGCGGCCGCGCGCCGGAAAAAGCGCAGAGCGTCCTGACATCATCGGGGAACGTCCATGTACCCGGCGCGTTGATGACAGGGCCGGCAATTTTGCCGGACCCCGCCAACGGGAGGCTGATCATGCAAATCTCGCGCGACCGTTTCATCATTATTGCCCTGTTCTGCGCGCTCGCCGTGTCTGCCGCAGCGACAGGATATTTTCTCTGGCAGGACGCGCAGTCGGAGACTGTCCGCATCGAGTTGGGTGACCAGGAGATCGAGATGACCCGCGAGCGGTGATCAGTTGGCCTGGCCGGCGAGGCGGGTAGTGAGAGTGGCCGCAAGCCAATCGGCCACCCGGTCGGGCGCCTCCATCGGCGCAAGGTGGCCGGTTCCCGATAGGGTGTCGATCCGGATCCCGCGTCGGGTCAGCGTCCGGCGATTGACGATGGTCGAGGCGCGCTCGGCGCCAAGGACGTGTATCGGCCCGGCATGGCGGCGCAGCGCGGCGCCGATATCATGGCCCTGGGCCTCGTAATTCGCCGCTTCCCAGTGCGGCGCGCAGGCGAGACGGAATTGCCCGTCTGCGGCCTGTTTGAGACCATCGTCCAGATAATCGGTCAGCACGCCATCGGCCCAGTTCCGGAATGTCGGATGGCGCTGATAGCGGGCGGCTGCCTCCTCCGCCTGGTCCCAACCGTCAAACCGTTTGCGGGCCGCGCGTGCGATCCCGACCTTGCCGTGGAGCAAGCGATAAAAGGGGCTTCTCGCGACCATGTAGAAGGGCGCCGGCAAAACGACCGGCTCGACCAGGCAGAGTGGGGCTGACGGCGCATTCCGGCTGGCGCTGAGAAGGGCGATGATCGCGCCCATTGAGTGACCGGCAAAGGCGTCAGCCGGCCGATCCAGCGCGCTCAGCCAGGCCGTGATGTCGTCGGCATAGATATTCCAGTTGCGGTGATGGTCGGGGTCGACGGGAAGCTCCGACCTGCCATGGCCACGCAGATCAGGCGCGAGAATGTCGAACTCGGTCACCAGTCGCCCCAACACGGCTTGATAGGCGCTGGCACAGAACCCGTTGGCATGGATGAAGACGAGCCGGGGCTTGCCGGGATTGGGCCAGGCGAGGCCGGCTAGGCGGCCATCGGGCAGGGCGTGGGAAAAGCGCACCGGTCGGGTCGTGGCTGCGGGCTGGGTCATGTCATCGTCCGTTCAACCTTTGCCCGAGGCTAGTGCGTCGGGCGGTCACGTTCGAGCCGCGATCACACACGTCGATGCATGCGGGGCATGCGCGGCATGCGCGGCCACGTGGTCGGAATGCTTCGGGCGCGCGCATGGGCTGGCGTTTTACAGCTTCTGCGCGCGGAGCAATGCGCTACACTGTGTCCGTTTCTGGCTGGAGGATGAGGACATGTTGACCCGGAATTTCACACTCGAGGAGTTCACCCGCTCGGATACTGCCAAGTCGATGGGCGATCCCAACGCGCCGGAGGAGAGCCATATGCGCGCCCTGCATGCTCTGGCCTGCGGCATGGAGCAGGTGCGCCGCGTGCTCGGGGATAGGCCGATCAGCATCACCTCAGGCTATCGCAACCCGGCGGTCAATGCCAAGGTCGGGGGCGTGCCGAACTCGGCTCATGCGCTCGGTTATGCTGCGGATTTTTCGGTCAAGGACATGTCTCCGGTCGATGTGGCCAAGGCGCTGGAAGCGTCACCGCTGGCTTTTGACCAGCTGATCTATGAGGCCTCGCGCAAGATCAATCACATCAGTTTCGACCCGCGCATGCGCCGCGAGGTGAAAACCCAGAAAGGCGGGCCGGGCACGCCGGTCGTCTGGGGGATCGCCGAGGACTAATCCGCGGTCACCGGCGCGGCGAAGACGGTGATGCCGTCGCGGGCCAGTCCCGATGTCCACAACTCGCCGTTCCAGACGAGCGCCGTGGTGATGCCGTCGGCATCCTCGACCGGGCCGCGCAATCCGAACACGGGTTGGCCGTCGGTATCGATTGCAATCGCCATGGCCGGGCGATCGGGAAGGGGCGGCAGGCCGGCGATCTGGAGCCAACGCCAGACCAGGCGTTTCAGGAAGGGGCGCGCGTGCAGCATTTCCAGATCGGTCGAACGCAGCGAGGGCATGGCGGTCCAGATGAGGCCGCTGGCCGCGTCGAATTCCAGATTGTCGGGATAGCCGGGCAGGCCATCGATCAGCACTGTCAGCGATCCGTTGTCGGGATCGAGTTGCCAGATACGGCCGGCCCAGGTCTCGTTGACATAGACCAGGCTGGTCGCCGGATCATGGTCGACGCCATTGATGAAGCCCAACCCGCCGGCCAGTTCCGTCATTTCACCGGGGGCCGTCACAAGCAGGATGCGGCCGGTCTGCTCGGCCTCCATGAAGGAATCGAGGTGGGCGCCATAGCCGTGTCGCAAGGATGCATCGGTCAGGATGATGCCGCCGTCGGCGAGCACGGTGAGATCATCGGTGAAGACCAGCGAGCCGCCATCCTGGGCCGAGGCGAGCCAGACCTCAAAACCGTCCGGCGTGTGGCGCAGCAGGCCGCGCAGGGCATCAGCGATAAACAGGCTGCCGTCGGGTGCAAAGCTCAATCCCAGCGGCCGTCCGCTGGTATTGGCGTATTCAGACCAGTCGCCATCGCGCGTGCGGGCCATGATGCGGCCATCCGCCAGCGATGTGTAGAGCCGCCCGTCGGGACCGACTTCCAGATCTTCGGCGCCGTGCAAACCCGCGGCCTCGGTGCGGACGGGAGACGACGCGGTTTCGAACACCGCATCCAGGGCTGGATTGGCCGGCGGCGGGTTGAAGCGCATGGCGTCAAGTGAGCCGGGGCCATAAGCCGCCAAGCCGACAAGCGCGGCCAGCATGATCGCGATGATAAAAGTCGTGCGCATTCCAACCTCCCCCGGTCTGGTCGGGAGCTAAGCCGAAATCCGACGCGAACGGAAGCGTCAACAAAATTAACGGCCGTCCGGCCGGGTTGCGACAGGCTGCAGCCGGGAGGTTTTCGGCGATGGACGCGTCTCCTATCCTGCAAGGCGGGCCAAAGACCGATGAAGATGGCGCGGAGACCAACAGGTGATCACCGATATCGAGGACTTCTTCGCCAAGGGTTGTGGCCGCTGTGATCGCTTTGCGACGCCTGATTGCGTGGCCCGGATATGGAGTGAGGGTCTTGATGCCCTGCGCCGGATCTGTTTGGACGCCGGCCTCGCGGAGACCGTGAAATGGGGACACCCCTGTTATATGCATGCGGGCCGCAATATCGTGCTGATCGGCGCGCTGCGAGGCGATTTCCGACTCAACTTCTTCAAGTCGGCCCTGATGACCGACCCGGAAGGCCTGCTTGAACGCCAGGGGCCCAATACCCGCAATCCCGACACGATCCGCTTTGCCGGTCCTGCCGATGTGGCCCGGCTTGAACCTGTGCTGCGGGCCTATTTGCGCGAAGCGATGGATTATGCCGAGCAGGGTCTGGTGCCGCAGCAGGCACCGGCCGAGATCGTGCTGCCGGACGAGCTGGTCGATGCCCTCGACGCTGACCCGGAACTCGCCGAAGCCTTTCATGCCCTGACCCCGGGCCGCCAGCGCAGCTATGTCATCCACCTATCCTCTGCCAAGACCAGCGCCACCCGACTGGCGCGTATCGAGCGCTGCCGTGGCAAGATCATTGCCGGCAAGGGGTTCAATGAGCGCTGAGCCTAGCGCCGGTAAGGTTCGTGAGAGATCAGTTCCATTGTATAGGCCGCGTCGCCCAATTCGTTGATATGCCTGTCGGATGAGAGTTGACCCGTCACCCAGACGGCGGCCCACAGCCGTTCGACGCGGACCGGTTCGGCGGCGGTGACATAGACGATCTGATTGGGGGGCGGCGGCGGTGTGTGAATGCAGGCACCGAAATAGGGCACGAGCAGGAATTCGGTGATGTCGCCGCCAGGTTGATAGTCCAGGGGCAGGATGTAGCCGGGCATGCGCACGGTGCGCCCGATCAGGCCTTCTTCGACATTGAAGGTGCCGATCTGCATCATCTGGCCACCGAAATGGTTCATCTCCATGATTGCCGACGAGGCATTATAGAGTTCCTCGATCCGTTCCAGCTCACCTTCGGGCAAAAGATCATCCCAGTTGATGGTGGTGATGCCGTTTTCGTCCGGGGATGGCAGGCGTGGACCCGGCGGCGGCGGGGTGGCGTGAAGCGGCGCGTTGTCGTCAACGCTGTTCGCTTGGGACGCGGCTTGCTGGCTCGCTGCAACCACCTCGTCCGGGGCGGCGCTGGCGTCGTCGGAGTTGGCACCGCAGGCGGCCAGGGCAAGCGTGATTGCGACGATGCGGAAGGATTGGATCATGCAGGACCTCACAAGCGGATGGAAAGCCCGTCGGCCAGGGCGTTGCGTTGCGCGCGCCAGGCTGGCCACGCGCCCAGTGCCGCACCGGCCAGGGTGACAAGGACGAGAAGCAGCAATTCCGACAGGCCGGTATTGCCGCCCAGCTCCAAACCGAAACGGGTTCTGACAATTTCCGAGACCGCGACAAAGCCGATCCGGGTGACAAGAATGCCGATGATGGCGCCGGCTGCCGCGATGGACGCGGCCTCAAGAATGAGCAGGGCGAAAATGTCACGCGGTCGCGCCCCTGCAGCCCGCAGCACAGCCATCTCGCGCCGGCGTTCGTTCAGGCCGGAGGACAGGGCGGTCAGTATCCCGGACAAGCCGACCACAACCACAAGGCAGGAAATTGCGGTGAAGGCCGTTTCGGCGGCGCCGATCACCTCCCACAGCTGCGACAGCGCGACGCCCGGCATGACGGCGCTCAGGGCTTCGCCGCCATAGGTATTGATCTGGCGTTGCAGGCTCAGCACCCGAATTGGCGAGGTCGCACCAACAAGCACCGCCGTGATGCTGTCCGGGGTCAATGGGGCCGAGATGTTGGCGGTGCCGGTGCGTGGCGGTGCCCCGCTGTCCCAGCCGACATGTATGGCTTTGATGCTTTCGAGCGACACGTGGAGTGATCGGTCGACCGGCGTTCCGGTTCGGGCGAGGATGCCCACAACCGCAAACTCATACCCGGAATGCTCGGCAAAACTGACATCGCCGATCCCGTGCGACAAGGCGATCCTGTCGCCGATCCCGTAATTCAGTCGCCGCGCCACGTCGGCGCCCAGAACAACTTCGTGGCGGCCCTGGAAGGTCCGCCCGGTGGCGAGCACCAAGGGGCGGCTGCGGCCATATCTGTAGTGCCGGAAATAGTCGGGTGTCGTCCCGACCACGCGATAGCCGCGATGACTGTCGCCCAGTGATATCGGCACCGCCCAGTCCACATCCGGCGCCGAAGCGATCAGCAGATAGCTGTCCCAGCTCATATTGGCGGTCGGGTCTCCCAGGCGAAAGACCGAGTAGAGCAACAGGTTCAGCGCGCCGCCCCGCGCGCCGACGATCAGGTCGGTGTCGGAGATGGTCGAGTTGAAGCTGTCGCGTACTCCGGTGCGGATTTTCTCGACGCCGAGGAACAGGGTCACGCTGAGCGTGATCGCCAATATGGTCAGGCCGGCCGACAAGCTGCGGTTGACGAGGCTCTTCCAGGCCAAGGTCAGAAGCGGCGCCCTCATGCCGCTGCCGCATGATTGATGGTGTCCAGTTCGACCATGCGGTCAAACCGGTTCGCCAGCCTGCGGTCATGGCTGACGAACAGCAAGGCGGCGTCCGAGGCGCGGCACTCGGCGGCAAGCAGTGACAGGAAAGCGTCCCGGGTATCATGATCGAGGGCCGAGGTCGGCTCGTCGGCGATCACCAGGCCGGGGCGGCCCAGCAAGGCCCTGGCGGCCGCGACCCGCTGCTGCTGGCCGACACTGAGGGCCGTCGATGCCCGGTCCAGACCGTCGCTGTCCAGGCCCAATACATCCAGCAGCCGGGCGGCTTCCTGCTCCGGGCTCAGACCCGCCGCGCGCAGGCGGCTGGCGCGTTCCGGCGAGAAGCGAAGTGGCAGCAGCACGTTTTCGAGCGGGCTGAGATAGGGCACCAGGTTGAAGAGCTGGAAAATGACCCCCAAGCGCGAGGCGCGAATGGCATCGCGGCGGGACGGACGGTCCGGATCCATCACTTCGCCAAGCACGGTCACGTCGCCGGACAGGCACGGTGTGATGCCGGCGATCAGGCCGAGCAATGTGCTCTTGCCGCTGCCGCTGGCTCCGGCCAGGAACAGGCTCTCGGCGGCTTCCAATTTGAACGCGTCAATGGTCAGCAGGTCGGGGCCGCCGGGCCAGGCGAAACGCAGGTTTGAAATGGCGATTGCGGGCACACTCATCGTGCAAGGCGATGGCGTGGCGCGGCGGCGGTGAGCGCGAATCCTTCCTGTCCGCGCGGTGACAGGAAGACGGTCTCGATCTCTTCAAACCGCTCGAATGCCTCGAACAGGTCCGTCTCCATGCGGGTCAGCCGGTCCGGCTCGGCGCACGTGAATTGATAGACGATCCTTACATTCGAATGGGCGTCGTCATCCGGGTATTCATCGTCGTCCATTGACCCGTCTTCGAACACGCATTCGGCCTCATTGTTGAACCTGACCACGTGGTTCCCGTCCGCAAGCTGCGACCGGGCCAGATCGGCGATGCGCTGCTCCGCGGCTGTCCGGGGCGCGCCTTCAAAGCCGAACAGATTGTCGCCGGGTGTTTGCAGCTCTGCCAACAATACCCCGTCGGCATCGATGGCAATTGTCAGATGGCCCACGCCGTGAACATGGGCGCTGTGCGCGGGGGCGGCGTGATGGTCCGCCGTGAGGACAATCATGCCCGCCAGAAAGAATTCAGTCGGTCCCAATGCGAGCCTCCAGACCTGTTCAGTTCATGCATTGTCAATTTGATGATACGTTATTATGTAACATTGAATTCGCCAAGCATCCCGTCATTTCAATTTTGTCATTTTCAGGAGATCCCCATGCGCCGCCACGACGCGATAGGAATTGGGCTGTCCGGGCTTTGCCTGGTCCATTGTCTGGCCCTGCCGGTTTTGATCTCGGTCAGTCCGGCGCTGTTCTGGATCGAGAGTGAGTGGACCCATTTCGGGCTTGCCATGCTGGCGCTTCTGGTCAGCGTGATCGCGATGCGAAACTGGGTTGGCGGTGTGCGGGGCATGGTTTTGCGGTGGATGGCCGCAATCGCCGTGGGCCTGTTGTTCTATGGCGCGCTGGCGGACATTTCGGAGCTGGCGGAGCAAGGCGTGACGGTTGTCGGCGCAATCCTGCTTGCCCTGTCCCATTCGATGGCCTGGATCGCCGCACGATCAAGCGGGGCGCATCGCCACTAGCCGAGCCGCCGCCGCGGGCAGGCCCTCCGACGGGCTGATGTTTGAACCCGATCCGCAATCACCGCAGACCTTGAACGCCGCACCTCACAGGAGACAGGCCAATGACCTCAGATGCCGGGAAACACCCCTTGCCGACCGAGTTTTTCAACCGGGAGATGGCGGCTCGCTATGATGAGAGAAACAGCAAGCTCTCGCCGGTCTCGGACTGCATGCATTTCCTTTTCAGACTGGTTCTGGAGGACCTCCCGCCGGACGCACGGATCTTGAGCGTCGGGGCCGGGACCGGCGCGGAAATCCTGTCGCTGTCGAACACCTTTCCCGGTTGGCAGTTTGTGGCCGTCGACCCGTCCGGGCCGATGCTCGACGTGTGTCGGACACGGTTGGAGGCTGCGGGCGTCATTGATCGCTGCGAGCTTGTGCAGGGTGATGTGCACGACATTCCCGGGAGCGACACTTTCGATGCCGTGCTCGCGATCATGGTCGCGCATTTCATCGACCGGGAAGAACGACAGCGCTTCTATCAAGCCAGTCACGCGAGGTTGCGGCCCGGTGGCTTTTTCGTCAGCACCGAGATCAGCTACGACCTCGCTTCGCCGGAATACCCGTCCATGCTTGAAAACTGGGGCCGTATCCAATCGCGGATGGGAGCGACCCCCGACAGTCTCAAGACGCTTCCGGAAACGCTTCGCAACGTGTTGACCGTTATCGCCCCGGATGAAACCGAAAACCTGTGGCGTGATGCGGGATTCGCGCGGCCCGTTTGTTTCTTTCAGGCCTTTATGGCGCGCGGCTGGTATGCGCAAAAAAAAACCGGGTAGGAGGCCCGCAGGCTGTCTGATCGCCAGCCCAAGCCGACCGCCTCGCGGTTGCGGCCGAACCGCGCTCCCACCGTACGCCTTCTGGCGTCATTTCCCGCAAGAAGCCTCTGTTCCAACACGAAAAAAGGAACGAATTCGATTTCGGAACAGGAGAAAAGGAGTGGCGGAGAGGATGGGATTCGAACCCACGGTACGCTTTTGGCGCACACTCCCTTAGCAGGGGAGCGCCTTCGACCACTCGGCCACCTCTCCACTAACCGGGATAGCCCATGCTGCATCAGAAAAACAAGAGAGGATCGCATAGGGAGCTGCCTTCCGTTCTGCCGTGAAATTACGGAACATTGCGTGAAGTTTGGGAAGAGCTTGGGAGATATTGGGGAGATTCGTTCTCTGGCTGTTCCAGGCCGAACAATTCCCAGCCCGCTTCGATCACCTTCCGGCCGTAACCAGGCGGCGCCAGCTTGACGTATCGGCGTGGCATTTCCCCCGTCGCCCATCCTCCATGCTCGCCAATCCGATACGGATCCGGATTCACGGCATAGGCCCATGTCGCCCAGGTGTGGCGCAGGATGTGAGGCGTCACATCGTCGCCCATCCCGGCCTTGGCCTTGGCTTGGTTAAAGCCACGCTTGATGGGGTTTCCGCCGCTCTCACCTTTTGGCAGGCGATAGGGTTTGCCTTTGGGAGTGAGGAAGACGGCGCCTTCGCGGTGCGGCAGGGCTGCCAGCGCAGCGCGTGTGCGTCGGCCGAAATGGGCCCAGTGGCCGTGCGTATCCATCTTGGCCGGGCCGACCCATGCGCGGCAGGCATCGAGATCCACATCTGACCAGTCGACGGCCAGCGCCTGGCTGGTGCGCACGCCCGTGTTGAGGAAGAAGGTGAGGAGCGGCGCCAGCCGACCGGCATGCAGGATCAAGGCGTCGGCCTCTTCGACTGTCAGCCAGCGCGTGCGGGTGACTTCCTTGGGGCGTGGTTGCGGCCGTGTGCCCCTGGCGTGGCTGATCACGGCCCTGGCCGGAGTGATGGCCTGGCGCCGGCGCGTTGCGGGGGCGACCTTGGGATAGAGCTGGCGCGCGGCGCGCTCGATGTCTTCCCGGCCGATCTTGGCGATCGGCGTGTCTTTAAAGTAGGTGATGAGCGGGGCGAGGAAGCGGCGCTGGCCGGTTTCTTCCATATAGTCGATCGCCGCCTCGCCGAAGCCGACCACGGCAGCGCGACCGTGGATGCTTTCTTTCGAAATGCGGCTTTCTATCGCGAGCCGTTCGTCTTCGGCGATGTCCCTTGAGCGAGTTCCAGCGCTTTGATCCACGCGGATCCCTTTGAACGTGCCCCGGATGTGATAGAGGCCGGACGGCCTTTTATAGAGTTTGAGCGGCATGGCTGATTCTCAGCTTTCTCCGACGCCGCTGCCTCCATCACCGCTTCGACCAGGTCGATATGCCGGCGCGTGAGATAGCGGGATCGGCCAATCTTCATACAGGTGCCGGGAACCTTATCCAGTATTTCCCGACGAAGCCAAACCACCGACACGTTAAGGCCGGACGCGACAGCATCATCGCGCCAGCGCTCGGCCATGGGGGGCGGTGTGGATGCGGCGGCGGTCATGTCAGTCGGCCTCGTTGACCTGATAGCCGTCCGGCTTGAGATCGCCGGGCGGGCAGGGGTTGGGGTGCGGGGCGGCGCAATGGCTGCACAGGTCGGGTTCGGCCCACCAGCACGGGCCGCGCTCGTCGACGCAGGCGCGGATCTCGGTGCAGCCGCATTGGCGGCAGGCGCGGGTCATGTCGATCGGGCCGGCGCCCGTCTGGAATGTCTGCGCGGGTTGGAAACGCGCGGCGGCGTTCATCAGCGCCGCCCGGGTGTTGCCGATCTCGATGCTTGGCATGGCGCCTGTGTGCCAGCACTCGAAAATGTAGTCCCGCATCGCCAGCGCGTTGTGGCGTTGCCAGGCGCGAAACTGGGCAAGCCATTCGCCGATCGACAGCTTGCCCAGCTTGGCGAGTGTCTCAGGGCAGGTATGGGCAAAGTCGCTGTCGTGGTGGTGCATGAAGCCACGCTGGCGGCGCCAAGCGAGTTCAATGTGCTTGGTCATCGCGTCACCTTTCCGGTTTCGACTTCCGTCACCTTTGGGCTGTCGGCCAGATAGGCGTAGAAGCCATCGGTGTACCAGCCCGCCTCCCGGGCGGCGCTGTAGTCGGCCCAGCGTGCGGCGGCGGCAGACCGGGCGCGAAAGCAGCGAGGCGGATGATTGAACCGGTCGGTGACCACTTCGAATTTTGACAGCAGGGCTTCCGGAATGAAGGCACGGCGGCGCAAAATCCTGCGATTGGCGGGCGTATTCGGCACGACCGGGCCGACATTGCTGTCGATGATGCCGGGTGCCGGATCGGTGCCGCGCGCCTTGACCAGGGCGTGGTGGATTGGAAAGCGGATCAGCGACTGGCCGTCACGCTTCCAGTAGTAGTTGATCGCCTCGATCAGCTCTGCCTGGCCATAGCGACCCGCCCAGGAGAGTGGGTAGGCATAGCCACTGTTATTGGCGCGCCAGAAGGTGATGTAGGGATTGGCGCGCCATTCCGGACGCAGGTCGGCTATGTAGTATTGGCTCATCCTAGAAGCCCCTCTCGTCAGGTTCGCGAGGCAGGTCGCCCGGCTCGAGCCAGGTGGCCTTCATCGGTTTCCCGTTTCGGGTGATCAGGTACATCGTCGGCGCGGGCGTAATGCGGTCGACCTCGGCCTCGTCGACGTCATCTGGACCGAGCCAGCCGGAAGGATCGGGCGCGGCGGTTATGTTCTCGGCTTGCTGCCTGGCATCTTCCGCATCGTCGGCCTGGATCCGGATCCGCGCGGATCCAGAGAACCTGACGGTGGCGTAAAAGAGTCCGGTCTGTTCGTCCCGCTGGAAGTCATCGGGGTTGGGGCGTTCGGTTTCCATCAGCCCACCTCCCCGACGATCAGCCCAACCGCGAAGGCGATGGCCAAGCCCAGGGCCAGATAGAGGTGGGACTTGACGACAGGGGCCTTGGCAAAGGCGGGGTCCTTTGAATGGGTGAAGGCCGCGAAAAGGAGCGCGCCGTGGTGTGTGGCGCCCCAGGCGAGGGCCAGTCCGAGGATGGCGATCAGGATGGTAAGTACGTCCATCACGACGCCTCCCCGGCGAGCATGGCGCGGACATCGGCCTGGACCTTGGCGGGGGCGGCGAATTGCAGCTCGGGCGGGGTCCAGCCGGGGGTGCGCTTGGGGTGATCCATGATCCAGGCAATGCCGTCGGCCTTGGCGGTGGGCATGGCGTCGGCCTCGTCGGCCGGGATGCCGCAGGCCTTGGCGATCTGGCGGCGCTGGGCGGCGGTGAAGGGGGCGAGATAGTCGGCTGTCATCTCGAAGGCCGGCATCTGCCGGGTGAGGCCCTGGGCCAGCCGGGTGGTGAAGGCATCGCTGCCGCCATCGCGGGCGGTGCTCGGCCAGACGGCGGCTTGATCGGCGATCAGGGCCGCGAAGATGCCGGCGACCTGATCGGGCGAGGCGCGGTTCAACGTGTCGACGGCCTTGACCGGATCGGTGACGATCACGGCGGGGGGCTTGATGGCGAATCCGGGTGGGGATGCCGGCCCGCCTTCGCTGTCGCTGGTGGCCAGCGCGGCGATCCGCTCGGCCAGTTGGGGCGGGGTCTTGATGGTGGCGTCATCGCCGGAGCGATGTTCTCGGCGAAACCAGCCGGCCGGGCCGCGATGGTCCCATGTCAGATTGATGTCAGATGGCAGCAGGCCGATGATGGTAATGGCCATGGCCAGCGTGGCTTCACTGTTGCAGATGGCCTCGCGCAAGCGGCGGCTCTGGATCTGTGCGGCCTGCAGGAAGTGGCGGCGTTCGAAGGGCTGGACGGTCTCTTCCTTGGTGGCGGGCGCTTCGCTGTCACGGGGCGTCTTGACCGGGATGGGCGCTTTGCTCCTGCCATCAACATCGGCGCGGCGGACAACATGGCGTTGCTCGATCCGGTGGTTGGCCAAGCGAAGGATGTATCCGGCTGGCAGGTCAGGATAGTCCTCGGCGTTGGGGTGGTCGTAGCGACTGTTCCATTCGGGAAGGTCGACGAAGGCCGCGCCTTCGGCCAGCAGCTCTTTCGCGCGGCGCTTGATGGCCCTTTGCTGCAGCGTGGTGACCAGCGCCAGATCCATGTAGAGGGTCTCGCCGCTGTCTTCGTCGGTCAGGGTTTCTCCGTCATAATCCTCGGGCTGGAACCCGGCCTCGCTGGCGGGCAGGCCGGCGGCCTTGAGACTGTCGCGGATTTCATCATGGGTGCGCCAGCCGTGCTGCAAGTTCTGCATCAACTCCAGCGCATTGCGCTGGCGGTCGTGGCTGGCTTTGCGGATGGCGCGGGCCTGGGCGAGGGTGATGGCGTGGCGGTCGAGCGCGTCCTGCAGTTCGGGGGCGAGGTCTTCGACCAGGTTGAAGCGCAGCTCGACCCAGCGTGTGGTCTTGCCCATCGCCGCCGCGCATTCATGCATGGCCGTGCCGGTGGCCTGGCGGATTTCCGGGGCGATGTCGGCCTCGGTGAAGCCTTTCTCGAACGGGTCGCCCTTGTAGATGTCGGCGAGGATTTGCCTGATCCGCATCTCGCGGAAGGCGGCGATGCCGCGGGCTTCCTCCATCGCCGGCGGATCCACGCGGTCTCGGTTTTCCGCGAGGGCGACCAGCAGGAGGTCCTTGTCGGTCAGGTCCTGGACGAGCGAGCGGACGCTCTGCTGTGCGGTGTCGGGATTGCGCTCGAGCGTGCGGCCCATGGCGCGCCAGCGGCGCTCGCCGGCGGCGATTTCAAACTCGCCAGGCTTGTCCGGATGCGGCCGCACGACGATGTTTTGCAACTGGCCCTTTTCGGCGATGGCATCGGCCAACTCGTCCAGCGCGGCGTCGTCGAAACTCTTGCGCGGATTGAGCGGGCTGGGATGGATGCGATCGTGCGGGATGGCGTAGAGGCCACCGGGCGCGACCGGGCCTGCGCCTTCCGGCAAGGGCGCGGCGGGCACGCCAGCGGCGGCCGGCGCGTTGCCGGACCAGACGGCGTGCAGGGCGCGCGCGGTGTCGGACACGCGCAGCGGATCCAGCGTGACGAGGCCGGTGGCGGCCAGGCGGGTGACCGCCCTTCGTGTGTTCGATCCGTCGCGGCCGCCAAGGGTGGCGCCAAGCTCGACCCAGTTGGGGGTCTCGACCCCGCTGTCCTGCAGCGCGATCAGCGCGGCGATCATGTCTGGATCGGCAACCTTGAAGGCGGCAGGCTTCAGTTTGGGGCGGGCGCTCATTGGGCGTCTCCCGGGTTGGCGACCATGGGGCGGCCGCTGGCAAAGATAGGGGTGAGATTGATCAGGCATTCATGGCTGGTGATGCCGCGAAGGGGGCCGGTGGCGATCGTGACCAGGGCGTGGCCGGCCTCGCGATTGATCTGCTGGATGTGGCCTTCGACCCCATCGCGCTGGCGCATAAAGGCGACGCGCCGCCCGATGACCAGAAGGTCCAGCTCGCGCTTGCGCTCGGGCGAGGCAAGGGCAGCGTGATCGTTCGCCGCAATCTCGCCCACCGAACGGCGTTCGCCGGGCACGAAGAGACGCAGCAGGGATGCGGGCAGGTCGCCGCCGGCGGGGCAGAAAGCGGTGATGTCGGGTGTGTCGGCCATTGAATCCTCCGTGGTTCGGGAGGACCGTACTTACGAAAAATCGTAAAATCAATCAGAAATTACGAAACAGCGTAAATGATGCGGTTGGCGGGCACTGTTAGTGTTCCCTGGTTGTGCAACCGGAAGCCGTGGAGGTAACGCCATTGCTGCATGTTTTCGAGCGAGATTTGCCGAGTGTGTCGGCACGGCCGGCGCGGCTGCCTGACGCAGATGGTATGGTCGTTACCCCCGACACATCGATCGGGCGCGATGCTGTATCCTTGGAGGATCAGTATTTCGGCATTGTCTATGAGGATTCTGACGGCTTTGAATCAACGCGAGCGGTCATCGCCCGCAAGATCAAGTTCAACCGCGATGGAATACCCCTGCTTTGTGCTTTTTGCTGCGAGCGGGAGGCTTATCGCGAGTTTCGAATGGATCGGATCGTGGAATGTTGGGATGCAGAAACCGGCGAGTACGCGGAGGCGCGGGCGTTTCTGCTTGAAGTGATAGGGTTCGATAAACTGGCGCTTGCGGCGGCAGAGGATGTGTCTCTCGAAAAAATGGAACATGTCTTCGCGATGATTAGGCCGCACGTCGTGTTGCTGGGCGCGCTATCGAAGTGCGATCACTACATGCACAAGGCAGAAGTGACGGAAATCGTGAGGCATGTATTGAGCGTCGCCGATTGCATGAGTCTCTCAGATGATGAAATAAAGCGGGTTCATACCAGGGTGCGGCGTGTGAGGCCTTCGCCCGATAGTGTTGATGCGGCGCTTGATGAGTTGCGCCGCCGGCCGCCGGCACAAGTAGTGGCATTCATTGCGGCGGCGGTTGCGGTTGTGAAGGCTGACGGGAAGGTCAAGGACGACGAGATTGCAATGCTTGACGACCTGGCGCTGGAGCTTACGGGGCTCGGCGTTGAAGATCTGATGCCTGGTTAGTGGCTATTTGCGGACAATATGAGGATCCGCGATACTGACAAATGGCATGGCGCGGATGATCTGAACGTCTTCAATAAGTGGCGCGCCGTCCCAACTCTCCAGATTGTAAGCGCCGGGGCTGTACCCCCGCCGTACGACCTTGAACATCAACTTGCCATCAGCGAGTTCGACGACGCAGGCGCGACCTAAGACCTCGTCCGGCTGAAAGGCTTGGCGATCCAGGCAGTAGATTATCCAGCGCTCTTGAGCGGGAGGCATGGAGAAGCCTCTGATCTCAAAGGCCACGTAGTCAAAATCTGCCGGTGCCCCGGGGGGCAGGGCCACTTCGTAGAGGCCTTCATTCGGGCCAACGCCATCCATCACCGTGACAACCGCTCCTGCCCCAACCAATCCCTTCACCCAAACCCATTTGGTGTGTGCAGTAGATTGTTCATCGTAAAGTTGGTCAAGAGTAAGGCCGATAGCGGTCGCTAGCCGACGCGCGGTGTCCTCACGAAGAGAGCGGGTTTTTCCATCAAGATAAGAATAGATTGTTGATGCGGGAACGCCGGCGGCTTTGGACCAGCCGTGAACATTTATTCCTGCTCGCTCCATTGCGGAGCGGAGTGCGGCCCGCCGGATATCATTTTCGCTCACCATTCCTGACGAGGTAGCACACGGATAATTCATAGGCATTCGCGGAAAATCCGAATTCGACTTGACAGATTTACGAAAAACCGTGAATCAATTGCGGCATGACGCCGACCGAGAAAAACATTGAAGCGCTTCGAAGCGCGATAACGGCGAGGGGCGGAAGCCTTTCGGCCATCGCCCGTGAAGCTGAGGTCAAGCCGACCACCCTTTATGACATGTTGCGGGACGATTGGGCGCCTCGCTCTGTCCGCAACCTTATCGCCATCGAAAAAGCCCTCGGCCTCACCGCCGAAGAGCTCGCCCAAGCCCATCATGACGATCGCCTTGCGCGGGCCGGTGATGCCAGCGCGAAGGTGGCGTCGTGACCGTGTCATCCCTCAAACTCCCCGGGTCGAAGGCAGTGGAGCTTGTCCCCCTCCGCTTGCCGGCCAACCGGGCCGGGGGTGGCCCTCGCCGCGCTGTCCTGACCGGGCGCGGCGGGGGCCGTTTCTGTTTCAGCGTTGACGAAAAAGGCGACGGCACGATCGCGGGACGGGTCTGCCGGCAGGCCCATCTCAGCTGCCAGTTCGGCGCATCGCTGCGGCGTGATCGTGTCGCTGGCCGTTTCGCTGCCCGTGCCCATCTTGCACTCCCTCGCTGCGGTATCGCCGGGCGAGACTATCGCGCCGGCGGGGCTGTGTGTTTGGAGCGCACGGACGGCGTCCAAGGTTTGGCTGTCGGGACGGGGAGGGCGCGCGCATGACCGGTGTTGCCCGATCACCCGCGCATCGCTGCCACCCGGCGATCGCTTATTCACGGCTGAAGTCGGCCAGCGCCGATGTGATGGAACAAAATGGCGGCACCGTGCGGGCGGCGAGCCGTACACGCGGCAGTGACGAGACGCTGCGCAAGGCGATGCGCCATGAATATCCCGACAACTGGCTGGGCATTGACCAGGTCGCCGATCTGGAAGTGAGGGCGGGCCGACCTTTCGTGACGGCCGAGCTGGCCGAGCTGGCCGGATACATCCTGATCCCGTCGCCAGAGCAGATGCGCGGCGAAGGGCTGGAGCAGAGATCCATCAAGGAAGCGGCCGAGGCGATCACGGCGATCTCGGCCGCGATGGCGACCAAGAACAAGGTGGAACGCCATGAAGTGCCGCATGTGCGGCGCGAAGTGCGCGAGGCCATCATTGCCCTGTTTGCCTATGACACCGCGCTTGAGCGCACCTTCCCTGATCTGATGCCGGAAACAACCGGCGGGGAGGGCGACTGATGGCGCGATCCCTGTTTCGTCGCGGCCCTTCTTACCGGCGCGGCCAGCCGCTGGGCCTGAACATGCCCTTCTCCGGCTGGCTGACGTTGGCGCTGGCGGGCGGTCTCGCTGTGTTCTGGCTGATCCGTTGGGTGCTGTCATGAGCGGGCGGGTGGCCGAGTTCGAGATTGTCTGGCGCGAGGTGGCTTTCCGCGTGGCTGCGCATTTTGACGCGAGTGGTCGGGTGGTGGCGCTGGGCGATGTGACCCTGCCCTGGGACCGGCGCAATTCCGCCAAGGCGCTGGGCGAGATGTGCGGCGCGGTGATCCAGGCCGACCGGTATTTCCGCACGCCGGGACCGGACGGGCAGCAGCTGATTGCGATGTTCGACCTGGTCGAGGCGCTGAAACCCTATGGCGAGACCGCCTTTGTGGCGCTGTTGCGTGTGCTGGCCCAAGCCGAACGCGACGAATTCCAGGCCGTGAGCGAACGCCGTTCGGCGGCCTTTCTTTCCGGAATGGAGGATGTGTGATGAAAGCGCTCTCGATCCGACAGCCCTGGGTCTGGGCCATTCTGCATGCCGGCAAGGATGTTGAGAATCGGAGCTGGTCGACGCGCTATCGCGGGCTGGTGGCACTGCATGCCGCCAAGTCTGTCGACAAGACCGCGCATCACGCCTTCCTCGAGCAAGGCCATCCGTTGCCCGGCTCTGAGGCCGGGTCGGCCTGGCTGGGTGCCTATGTCGGCACGGCGCGGCTGGTGGATGTGGTCACGCAATCCGACAGCCGCTGGTGGCAGGGGCCTTACGGCTTTGTGCTGAGTGATGTGGTCGCCTTCGACACGCCGATCCCGGCGACCGGTCGGCTGGGCCTGTTCACGCCGGCCGACACCGACCTGATGCAGATCCACGCGGCGATGACATGGGCGGCCTTCGCGTCGGGTGATCCGGAAAGGGCGGTGCCATGAGCGAGTGCGCGCAACAGGCCAGCGCCCTGGCCACCCTGAAACTGGTTGAGGCCGGACTGAAGCGCATGCTGCCGGTCACCGGGATTGACGCGATGACGCCGGAAGAGGTGCGCGGCTGGACGATCGCGCAAGTCGAGCTGCTGGTCATCTTCCTCGGGGAGCAAATCGAGCGCGATCAGCTGAAGCCCTGGGAGGTGGTGCG
Source organism: Maricaulis maris (assembly GCF_003634045.1). Taxonomy (GTDB): domain Bacteria; phylum Pseudomonadota; class Alphaproteobacteria; order Caulobacterales; family Maricaulaceae; genus Maricaulis; species Maricaulis maris. The sequence goes on along the minus strand of NZ_RBIM01000006.1, from coordinate 30,107 downwards.
ATGACGCAGATTGAATGGACGCATCTGCCCGGGTTCAAGGGCGAGAGCTGGAACCCGATTGTGGGGTGCGCGATCGTCTCGAAGGGCTGCACGAACTGCTACGCCATGAAGCAGGCGGGGCGGATTTTGCGCATGACCGGTGGCGACAGCCACTACGCCGGCACCGTGACCGACAGCAAGGCCGGGCCGGTGTGGACCGGTAAGGTGGCGCGGGCGAGCGAGACGACACTCACGGCGCCGCTGCGCGCGCGCGATCCGCGCTGCTATTTCGTCAACTCGATGGGCGATCTGTTTGCCGAGGGCGTGCCGGACGAATGGATTGACCAGGTCTTTGCGGTGATGGCGCTGGCGCCGGAGCATCGCTTCATCGTGCTGACGAAACGGCCGGAGCGGATGCGGGAATATTTGAGCGCAGGCGTCTCCCCGAACGGTAAGCCGGGGAATGATGTGTTTATGCGCATCACCGGTGAATTGCTGGACCGCACTCTTAGTGACGCTGGCATTCGATGGCACGAACTTTCAGACGACCGGCACTCGACAGCCTTGTTTGCTAAAAAAGCGTGGCCGCTCCCCAATGTCTGGCTCGGCGTCTCTGTCGAAGACCAGGCCAGCGCGGATGCGCGCATCCCGCTGCTGCTGGAAACGCCGGCAGCGATCCGGTTTATCTCGGCAGAGCCGCTTCTGGGGCCGGTGGACCTGACATGGCTGGCGCAGCCGAATGAAGACGCCGACGGCGTTCTTGATTGCCTGCGCGGGCTGAACTGGGTTTGCGGCAAACGGTACGTCGCGGAAGACGGACGGGAAGGCGCGCCGCTGGTGCGGCTGGATCACATCGACGCGCACGGCAAGCGCGGTGAACCGCGCCTCTACGTCACGCGGGAAAATATTCGACCCGATCTTCAGCAGCACTGGGAGCCAGCATCATTTGACCCTGTCGCAAAGCTCGATTGGGTCATCGCCGGTGGCGAGTCCGGCCCGGATGCCCGGCCCATGCATTCCGTCTGGGCGCGGTCCCTGCGCGATCAATGCGCGGCGGCGGGCGTGCCGTTTTTCTTCAAACAGTGGGGAGAGTGGGCGCCGGATTGGACCCCTGAGCAGGGGCGGACATGTTCGGCCCGCGTCGTCTGTCCGGACGGCGAGGTTTTGACAGGCGCGCGCATGGTTTTCGGTCGGTCTGACGTGGCTGATGCAGAAGTCATGCTCGCGATCGGCAAGAAAGCTGCCGGCCACCTCCTCGATGGTGTCGAGCATTTCAACTGGCCGGATGATCCGGCGGGCGGGGCGTCATGATCGGCATGGAGCAATCCGAGATCACGGGCTGCCTGATCGGCTTTGCTCATGCCCGGGGCGAGCGCGCGATGGTGGCGCGCCTGTCCCAGCTGGACCCGGCCGAACGCCTGCGCGCCCTGTCGACCCAGCCTTACATTGCTGACCTGCTGGATGAGGCAGCGGCGATCTATGCGGTGGCGATCGATGACATTCTGTCACCGGCCAAGCCGACCCGGATTGTGCGGGCGCGGCAGTGGGTGATGTATCACGCCGCCCTGGCCGGCCGGATGAGCCTTCCCGACATTGCGCGGCGCTTGCAGCGCAAGGATCACGCGACCGTCATTCACGGTGTGCGCGTCCACGCTTTGCGGCACGGCCTGCCCCTGATGTCGGTGCCGAGGGATCTGGCGAGCCTGCCGCCTGTCATCTTCGAGGGGCCGGAGCCGACGCGCGACCGGCCATGGGATCCCGCCACGGCGATCTTCATGCCGGGGAGGGGGCTGGGATGACCGAAGCCGGATTGATCGTATGGGGCGTGGCCGGGCTGGGCGTGGGGTTTGTGTATCTGGGCAATGTGCGCCTCGCACTCAATTGGTTGCCCACCGACCTGCCCTTGCGGCGCCTGTGGGCCTGGCTCTGGTTTGTGCCTGTGGCCCTGTTCGCGCTCGGCTGGCTGGCCGGGATGGTTCATGTCGGGGGGCGCCGCCTGATCCGCTGGATGCGGGGGTGCGATCGTGGCTAAGCCCAAACCCCGCCGGATCCAGCTGAAACGCACGAAAGGGTGGCGCAAGCCTGCTGGCGCTGTCGTCGTCACGCGCGCCACGCGATGGGGCAATCCCTATCGGGTGGCCGATTGGGGGCAGCAGCGGGCGGTCTCGATGTTCCGGATTGATCTGCGGCGACAGGGCTGGATCGAAGGACCAAAGGGCCGGGTGACCGTCGAAGAGATCCGCGCCGAACTGCGCGGCAAGGATCTGGCCTGCTTTTGCGATGGTTGCGACCCCTGCCATGCCGATGTGCTGATCAAGATCGCCAATTCGCGCGGGCCGCTGGCGCCGCCGCGCCGCTCGGTTTCGGGCGGGTTTGGCATTGGCGAGAAGCCGGATCGGATCGCAGCGGCGGCTGCCGAACGGCGTTCGGCGGCGATGCTGGATGATCAGGGTGAGCCGCTGCCGGTGTGCTGGGATTTTGTGCTGGATCGGGGGGTGGGATGAGCGTGTCACCCCTGCGCCTGGCCGGCGATATCCGCCGCATCCTTTCCACCGCCCGGGTGGATCTGTCGGATGAGAAGCGGACACAGGCCGAAATTGAACGGGAGCTGGTCAAGGCGCTGCCGGATGGCCTTGTCGTGGAGCGCGAGGCGCGGCTGGAAGATGATCTGGGGATTATCGACTTTCTGATCGGGCGTGTGGGTGTGGAGGTGAAGCGCCGATCGGGTTCACCGCGATCGATCCTGCGCCAGCTGGAACGATACAGCCGATCGTCCAGCGTTGATGTGCTGGTGCTGGCCTCGAACAAGGCGATGGCCTTGCCGGCCGCGCTGCGCGGTGTGCCGCTGTACCGGGTTTCGCTGGGTGCGGGGTGGCTGCTGTGAAATATGGCAAGCTGATCCGCACCGAGACGGGCTGGCGCATGGAGGATGTGCCGGCGCATGTGTCGCTGCGGCTGAAACAGATATTCCCCCGCCTGGACAAGGCGGCGCGCGGGACGTTCGAGTTTCCCGGAGATGATGTCACGGCGGCGGATCTGGACTGGTTTCGCGACCGCTATCCTTTCCTGATCGAGCCGGAAGCCAATCAGGCCCTGATCCGGGGCCGACTGGCCCATGAAGAGCGCCAGAGCGAGACCGAACGCCTGTTTCTGAATGGCTTCAAGCCGCCGACCTATGCCGGGCTGCAGCCGGGCCAGACGGTGAGGCGCTATCAAGCCCAGGCTGTGGAGATGCTGCGCCTGTCGGGCGGGCTGTTGCTGGGCGATGATGTGGGGCTGGGCAAGACCTTCACCACGTGCGCGGCGATGCTGGTGCCCGGGGCCTTGCCGGCCGTGGTGGTGTGTCAGCCGCATTTGCAGCGGCAATGGTGCCGGGTGATTGAGAGCTTCACCACGCTGAAAGCGCACGCGGTGAAGAAAACCTCGCCCTACACGCTGCCCAAGGCCGATGTGCTGGTGTTTCGATACACGCAGCTGGCCGGCTGGGTTGAGCAATTCCCGGAACTGGCGCCGCGCCTGGTGGCCTTTGACGAGATCCAGGAGCTGCGCAAGGGCGAGGAAGCCTTGAAGGGCCGTGCCGCGCTGGAGCTGGTGCGGTCGGCGGATTATCGCGTCGGCCTGTCGGCGACGCCGATCTATAACAAGGGCGCCGAGATCTGGACGATCTACCAGTATCTGGCGCCCGACGTGCTGGGACCCTTCATGGAGTTTCAGCGGGAATGGTGTGGCTATGGCTATTGGGTGGCTGACCCGGTGGCGCTGGGCGATTACCTGCGCGATGGCCATGTCTTCCTGCGGCGGACGAAGGCCGATGTGGGGCAGGAGCTGCCCAAGGTCAGCCGCATCATCGAATACATCGAACACGATGCCGGCGAGCTGGCCAAAATTGAGGATGTCGCGCGCCGGCTGGCGCTGACCGCGACCACGTCGGACAGCTTTCATGAACGCGGCCAGGCGGCGCGGGATCTGGACCTGCGCCTGCGCCATGCGACGGGTGTGGCCAAGGCCCGCGTTGTGGCAGCGATGGCGCGGGTGCTGGTCGAGTCCGGCGAGCCGGTGATCATGGCCGGCTGGCACCGCGATGTTTACGACATCTGGAGCGAGGCCCTGCATGACCTCGAGCCGGCCTATTACACCGGCACGGAGACCGCTGCGGCCAAGCAGCGCGAAGTGGATCGCTTCGTCTCGGGTGAGACCAATCTGATGTTCATGTCCCTGCGTTCGGGCGCCGGCGTGGACGGGCTGCAGCTGCGCTGTTCGACCATGATCATCGGCGAGCTGGACTGGTCTCCGGCGACGCACACCCAAATCATCGGGCGCCTGGACCGGGAAGGGCAGACCCAGCCGGTCACCGCCATCTTCCCGGTGGCCAGTGATGGGTCGGACCCGCCGATGATGGAATTGAACGGCCTGAAGGCCAGCCAGGCGGCCGGCATCACCGATCGCGGGGTCGCACAAGCGGCGAGCACGGATCGCACGCGGTTGCAGGCCCTGGTGGGGCGCTATCTGAAAGGGGGGACGGGATGATCTGGACCGTAGAAAGGCCGGCTGTCCTTGTAGCCGAGCGCGTGAATGATGAAGGCAGCACGTTATCTCCAGTGGTTTTGCGACTGGATGACAGGTCGGCGGCGATCATTGTCGAGATCGAGGGTGTCGATTACGCGCTGACCTTGATGCGGGTGCCAAAACAGCGGCCCCGCAAGGTGGTGCATTGATGTCAATTCCAGCCACCATCCCCGGCCGCCTGATCTGCGATACTCAGGATGTCAGCGAGCCCGGCGAGTTTCAGTTTCTGGACCATAACTGGAATGTGACGCGGGGCCGTCTGTCGGCCTGGCGGGTCGAGCTGGCCTGCCCGCGCTGTGGCCGGGCGGTAGAGCGCCAATTGGCAGCGGCCGGTGATCGCCATGGCGCCGCTGACACGCTGCGCTGGGATGGCACTGTGCCGGCGCCGACCATTTATGGCCGGCTGCGCTTTGCACCTCACGGCAGCTGCGCGGGATGGTCCGGGCATCTGGAAGGCGGCGAGTTTCGCACCGATCCGGCGCTGTTGCGCAAGGGGGTGGGCGATGAGTGAGCCTCGCACCCGCGATGTGTTCGACACCCTCTTGCGCGACCGGATCACGGACCTTGAGGCGCGGCTGCAGCACGCCCTGCTGGCGGCGGACCCGGCGGCGCCCTGTGTGCCGTTTGAGTGGGGTCTCGACCGCGCGCAAGCCGTGCTGGCTGTCTGCCTGGCGCGCGGCCCTGTGGCGCTGTGCGAGGCGGCTGTGAGCCTTGATGCGGGACTGCCGGGGGGATGGGGGCAGGCGGGCGGCGTGGCGCGCGCTGTGGCCGCCCTGGCGGCGGGTCTGGACCGGGCGCTGGGCGCTTGGGGCTGGATCCTGACACGGCCCGATGGCGGGCTGCTGCGGATGGCTGATCGGCTGGCCATCCACCCGGCGCAACAGGCGCCGTTCCGCGCCGCTGTGCGGTTCGAGGGATCGCCGGCGACGGGACCGATCCAGCACCGCCGCATCCCGCCCGGGACGCGGGCTTATCGAGGATTGCAGATGCAGGCGGGGGGCGGCGCGTGAACAAGAGCGACGAAATTGGTGTGATGTGGAGCATGTCAGTGAAGGCCGTTTGGGCGCAACTGGCGCTTCACGGTTGCCCGTTGCCGCAGGGCGAGAATGGCTACGCCGGCTGGGTCGCCTTGTACGTTCCGTGCTGCGACAATTATCGCTTGTGCGATGAGGATTACCGGAGCGTCCGGCGTCTGCACCCGCCACCCTTTTTACCAAAGAGCCAGTGCGACCTGCCGACACCTGGTGGCTATGTCGGGGTGGTGAAAGTGGGGCGACAGCGGCGCTCAAACGGTGGTGGCGGCTATTTCGGGTTTGTTCGTCCCGTTCGCCACGCGGTGGTGTTTGATCAATCCTTGCCGGCCGAATGCCCTGGCGGGCCGAGACCAATTCGGGATGCAGCGCTGTTGCAGGCGCTTCGTGCCGCTGTGGTAGCGGCGGAGGGTCGGTCATGAGCCGGTTGTCGGTGATCCCCGCGGCGGCGCTTGATGACGTCGCTGAGAAACGAATGACGCTGACCCACCTGCGTGTTTTGTGTGGCCTGGGAACGTGCACGAACAAGCACGGCTGGGCGACCGACACCAATCAGCAGAAGATCGCGCGCAAGGCGGGATTGGCGCGGGAGACCGTGAATCGAGCGTTGAACAAGCTGGAAGAGCTGGGTTGGGTCGAGGTTTATGAGAGCCGAAATCAATATGCCCAACTGGCTGGGCTGCTGTGTTATCGCGTGGTGTTGGACCCGCCCTATGGCCCGGAAGGGGAGCGTCTAGAATCGCCAACCTACAAGCGGCGTCGCGCCCATATTCCAAGTAGCCAGGAGCGTGAAGCGGATCACGTCGGGCAGGTCAATGACGACGCCGAATCGGACTCGCAGGCAGATGCGTCCGATCTGTCGGGTGATCTTGCCGATTTGCAAGGCAGTGAAGGGCTGGACGATACCCCTTGTGATCGAGACGTCACAGGGGGGGGTGTGATCGAGACGTCACAGGGGGGGTGTGACTACTGTGGTCACAGGGGGTGTGACTACTGCGATCACAACAGAGTCGATTCTTTTATCGATAAGAGTTCTATGAGAACCAGCGCGCGCCGGATGGTGCGAGGCGAGCGGGTGACCGGCGTCTGGTTCAATCCGGATATTCAGCTGGCCACAGCACTGCATGACGCCAAGGCGAAGCAGGACGTGACTCGGCAGCTGAACGAGCTGCTCGGCAGCGCCGAAGCAGCAACGCATTCCGCGAAGATGGATGTGAGGGCCTATATCGAGCGCGGTTTTGTGCGTTGGAATATGATCTTTGCGATGCATGCAGATGCCCAAGCGCTCCGCGATCGCTTGCGTGGGCTAGGCAAGGGGGTTGTCGATGCTTCGGGTAGTCGCGTCCAAATCTGCACTGAAGCGCACTGGGCGCGCCTCACGGCCGAGATCACCATGCCCTACAATCCGCCTGTGGGTGAGCTGGGGCAGTTATTTGACCAAGCCATCGAATGTGGGCGCTCGGAGACTGATCTCGCGCCCTGCTGCGAAGATGGTTTCGTTCTGATCCCTGACCCTGATTTCAAGTGGGCCGTGCGCTCTACCGGCATGTCGAGTCGGGAGGTCGGGCGCGTGTTTATCGGTGCCATCAAGGCGCTGGGATGGAACCCTGAAATCAAACCCCTACCGCTTGTCGAGCGACATGTACCTGCAACGGAGACCGCCCATGGGTAAGCTCACCGCATCCCCAGAAATGATCAGTGGACAGGCAAGCCAGCGCAAGCGGCTGGATGATGCCAGCGGGCGGGATGAGATCGCCAAGGCGCGGGGCTTCTCCAGCTGGGCCGCGTTCGAGGTTGACCAGGCGGAGAAGCGAGAGGCCAAGGCCAAGTATGCGGCCAAGCGCAAGGCGGAAGAGGACCAGTCGCCAGAGGTTCAAGCCGCGCAGGATCGCCAGGCGCTGCAGTTCGAGGCGCTCAAGCAGCTGGGGCGGTCTGTCCGGTTTGCCGATGTCGACAGCTATACAGCGGCGGTGCGGGGTCTCGATATCACGGACGGTGTGATGCGCGTGCTGGCGCCGAATGTCCATGTGCTCAAGCTCTGGCGCCCGGGCAATGGACGGGCGGGCGTGATCAGCCGGGAAGATATGCTCGCGGCGGCGGATTACGCCTCACTGCGCGACAGCTTGCTGGTCGGTGGGGCCGGTCGCGACCCGGCTGACATTCGCGTCGATGGTGGGGGCGGCGGGTCAACCGAGCTGGCCCTGATCCATCGCTTGAAGGCGGCGGAACAATTCAAGGCGGCGGAGCTGGCACTGGTCACATCGTCGATCGTGCCGGTCTGGGGGCGGGTGATTCGTCGGATAGTGGACTGGGTCTGTCTCGATGGTGGCCAGCCGCTCGATGATTTCAGCCTCGGCGAGTACGCGATATTGAAGGGCGAAAACGAGGCCAAGGCCAGCAGGCGCTTGCTTCTCAAGCAGGGGCTGGGCGCACTCTGTCAACATTTTGTCCGACGCTAGTTGACATCCTACCGGGTTATGTGATGTCAATCTGGCTTAGATGAGGTCACTGCGCCTCGGCAGGCCCCGCCCGGACACCCGGCGCGGGGCCTTTTCATGCCCCATTCCAGCAAAATCAGACGCTTAGCGGGTCCTTCCTGGCCTTTCCCCGTATACGGGGCATCTCAGCGCGTGGCTTTTGAACACACAGGGCCGGTCAACATTGTTGACGCTTTGGCCTTGTCTCGTTGACGTTTCAACCGATTTAGGAGGCTCCACCCGGCCGGCCGGTGGCCTGTTTCACACACGATGCCTGACACTCCGCTGCTCGCGCGATCCCTCGAGAATGGTGAACCGGCCTATTTCAAATCGCTTTCGAGCTATGGCGAAGCGCGCGGGGTGACCCGCCAGGCCGCGTCGATGTGGAATAGCCGGGACGGGCACATCGTGTTTGCGGACTGCCCGGTCACTGGCAAGCGCGTGATCGACGCCCTGGCGAGTGACGCGCGCCGAACCGGCAATTCAAACCCGTTGAAGCGGCTTGCGCCTGGTGCAGCGGCGTCCACCGAACGCCGTTCGTCCGCCGAGGCGGAGGGGCTGTTCGAGCCGGAAACTGATGCACCGTCGCCTGACGAGGTTCCCGAGCCTGCCAAGCCCGCGCCCCAGGCCGACCCGTTCAAGCAGAGCGCTGCCGAAGCAGTTGCTCGCGACAAATGGTTGGCAGTGCGTGAACGCGAAATGCGGGTCCGCGAAAAAATGGGGGAGCTGGGCCGGCTGCAGGACATGCAGGATGCGCTTTTCCAATCGGTGCGCCGGCTGCGCGACTCGATGCAGGCTGTCGCGGCGGAGTGTTGCGAGCGCGCCAATCCGGATGACCCAGCGCTGGCGCGACGGGAAATGCAGAAGGAGATCGACAAGCGCCTGACGGCGATCGGTGTCGAGATCGAGCAAATCGTCAGCGGTCAGTCGGTGGCGGATCTGCCCGAATTCGGCGTCAGCTCCTCCGCAGACGGGGTCGAAGCGGGCGAATTGATCAATGCCTGACGGCTCGGCACCGGGCGATCAGTTCGCGGACTGGCCTGAGTTCGATGCGCATCTGGACGGTCAGCGGGTCACCTATGGCCGCCTGTTGCGCGAGGCCATCACGCCCGACCCGCCGCAAAATCTGCTGGATTGGACCTGCAACAACCGGGTTTTTGATGACATGTCGTCAAACCCGGGGCCTTACGACCCGGACACGGCACCCTATCTCAACGAGCCGATCGAGGCGTTGTCGGTAGGTTCCGGCGTCGAAGAGCTGGACGTCATCAAGTGCGCGCAATCTGGCGGCACGGTGATCCTGGAGAGCTTCAAGGCAGGCCTCCTGTCCACGGTCGCAGCACCGGCGATGCTGGTGCACCCGACCATCCGGGCGTTCGAGGATTGGGCAGAGGAAAAGTGGTGGCCGTTCGTCTACGCCACGCCGGCGCTCGATCCAGACCGAGGCGGTGAAGTCCGAGACCGGACGGACAAGAAGTCGGGCGGTTCCACCGGCAAGCGAATCCGCTTCCGCAAGGGTGGGTGGATCGTCGGAGCCGGCTCCAATTCGGCCGCGACCCTCCGGCAAAAGTCGATCCGCTTCATGGCGCTCGACGATCTGGACGGCTTCGAACTCAGTGCCGCCGAGGAAGGCGACCCGGAGAACCTCGCGCATCAGCGCACCAAGACTTATCGCCGCCGCGGCCTGGCGGTAACGCTTCGCGTCTCGACACCCCTCCTGGAAGGGTCGTCGCGGATCATGAAGCATTACGGCAATTCGGACCGTCGGCGCTTCTATCATCGCTGCAAGTCGCCGGAATGCCGGGCCATCATCGACTTTGATTGGGAGGATGTTGTCCGGGCGGAAAAGCCGCCCTATCGGTCACACGTTAACTGCCCGGCTTGCAAGACAGAGCATCGCCACGGCGACAAGCAGCGCATGCAGATCACCGGCGCGTGGATCCCGACGGCCGAATTCGACGGGGAACACGATGCAGACGGTGTGGTTATTGCCCCGCCCAAGGTAATCGCCGCTGCTGATGTCGATCGCTGGCGTTATCGCGACATGAAGCACCTGACCAAGCATCGGGGCTACTGGATCACCGGCTTCATGAATTTCGCCGAAACCTGGGACTCGATAGCCGAGGCCGAGGATCGCGCGGGAACCGATCCGGAAGCGCTCAAGGTGTTCAACAACACCGTGCTGGGCCGCACCTTCAAGATCGAGTCCAAGACACCGACCTGGGAGGCGCTCCACGGCTGCCGATCAGACGGGTTCAGGCGCGGCGAGGGGGCCTATGGCCCGTGCGTCTTTGTGCTCTCGGTCGACGTGCAGAGTTACGGCCTCTACTGGCTGTCCAAGGGCTACAACGCCAATGAGGAGCAATGGTATCTCGATTGGGGCCTGATCCCCGGCGAGACCGACATCAAGGGCGAGGGCGCCTGGAAAGAACTGGACAAGATCGCCGAACGTGGCGCGCCTCTGCCGGGCGGAAATCGCGTGCCGTTCGATGTCGAGGTGGTCGACACCAATTACAACACAGACGCGGCCAAGGCCTGGGTCGGCCGCCGCCCCCTCGCAATCGCCGTTAATGGCGATCCGGGTTGGGGCACCGACATCATCAAGCTGGCCCGGCGGACCGAGGTCGGCAAGAACGGGAAAAAGAAGAAGTTCGGCCCGCGCGTGTGGCACGTCTCAACTTGGTCGGCCAAGGCGGCCGTCGTGGCGCGCTATGGCCGTACGACGGCCAATCGCGCGATTGACGAGACCGGTGTCCCGAAGGGTTATTGCTGGCTACCGATGAACGCGGACGAAGCGCTGTGCCGTCAGCTCACGTCGGAGTATCTGCACAGCGCCCGCCGCAAGACTGATGGGCTGATGGTGCGCACCTGGAAGGTGCGAACCGGAGAAGAAAACCACCTCTTCGACTGCGACATCTACAGCTTTGCCGGCATTTGCTATCTGGGCGCCCGTGCACCAGGCGATCGCGGTTCATGGACGCTGGAAGACTGGATCGCCCGTGAGGAGCGGATCCGCGACATTCTCGACGTGGCCCAGCGCGATCTGTTCGACCAGCAACGCCGGGCACCCGAAGCCGCCGCCAACAGTGGCGCAGCCGCTCGCAAGTCATCGGATCTGCCCTCGGCTCTGGCCGCCATGGCGGCCGCAAATCGGGCGGGCTGACACCGGCGCCTTAGCCACCCAGCAACAGGACGCACGCATGCCAGCATCGACACGCCGAATTGAAGACGCCGTGGCGAAGCGTGACGAGAATGACCGCGCGTTGATGGGTTGCCTTAATGGGCGCTGTGACGCGGTTCCCCGCATGGTTGCCGGAACCCGCCGAGGCGGCTTGAAGGTCGAGGCGTTGCGTTGCTCCGATTGCGGCGAGACGTGGTCGCGCATTCACGTCAACTGACACCAACACACGCCACCGAACGCCGTTCGGTGGCTTCGTCTTCGCGGCATCTCTCCAGCCAGCCGCGAAGAGGCGGGACGCCAGCGCGATATGGCGTCCCGCCGCTTTCACTCATAAATCAGGAGACGCCCATGCCGCGCCCGCTCGAAGAGATCGATGCAGATATCGCGACGTTTCAGGCGGCGTACGACAAGCTGCTGCTGGGCACCCGGCCGCAGGGGCTGAAGCATGGCGACCGCGAGATCCAATTCGGTTCGAACTTCTCGGCCACCGAGAAGGCACTGAAACAGCGCCTGCACACCCTCACCGTCGAGCGTGCGCGCCTCACGGGCGACCCGCTGCCTCACCGGCCCTATTCGCCGCGAGGTATGGTCGGATGAAGCAGCGCCCCCGCGTTCGCGTCCAGGCCGGTTCCCGGCGTGTGCAGCCGGCCTCGACCGGCACGCTGACGGAACAGTACCGGCCCGCCTATCGCGCTGCCGATCCGCTCGACCAGGCATTGGGCGGGATTCAGCGCTCACGCGGCTCGGCGGACCGTGACTGGCTTCACAACCGCTTGTCCGCCGTCGCGGGCATTCGCGACAGCGTTCGCAATGATCCAATGGCTGCGTCGATGGTTCGTCGCCGCAAGGCGCTGGAAGTTGGGTGGGGCTGGATCTTCAAGCCGCGTCCCGATGCCGAGGCGCTCGGCTTCAACCTGGAAGACGAGGCCGACGAGGCCCGATTTGATGCGCTGATAGATGCGCTCAAGCGCGAATGGCGGCGCTGGGCGGAAGATCCGCTGTTTCGGTGCGACTGGGAAAGCGAGCTGGATTTCGATCTGATGCTTGGCTTGGCGGTTCGCCACCGGATCATTGATGGCGAGGCTGTTGGCCTGGTCTGCTTCCGGGAGGAAGAGGATCGGATAGGCCGCTTCAAATACGGCACTTGTCTTCACCTGATCGATCCCGATCGCCTGGCAAACCCGATGGGCCGGCCAGACAGTGACACGCTGCGCGGTGGCGTGGCGCTGGAAGAAGATGGGCGGACAGCCGGCTATCATGTGACACGCGGCCATCCCGCCGATGTCTCCGGCTCGTTCAAGGGCCTTCAGACCGATTACTACCCCGCGCGCGAACCTTGGGGGCGCCCGCGCGTCATCCATCTGTTCGACAAAAAGCGGGCAGGCCAGCACCGCGGCGTTTCCGACCTTGTCGCCAGCCTGCGCCGCCTCAAGACTCTGGAGGCCTACACGGATGCAGAGCTGCGCTCGAAGGTGATCAACGCCCTGGTCGTCGCCAGCTTTTCTTCCGAGATGGGAGGCGACTATCTGGCCGAGCTTTTCGGCGACGACAAGCAAGCCAATGCGCTGCTCGATCTGCGCAATCAGTATTATGAGACGGCCGGCATCGCGGTCGGTGGCTCCAAGGTTATCCAGCCCTTCCCGGGCGAGCGCCTGGAATGGAACACGGAAGGCCGCAAGGCTGATGGCTATGCCGACTTCGTGTTCTCGCTGGCGGCACAGGTCGCCGCCGGCGGTGGCGGGACCATCGAAATGGTCACCGGCGATTTTACGCGCCACAATTATTCATCTGGTCGGATGAGCCTGAATGAGGCCTGGCGCGACGTTGAAGTCGATCGCGCCCTGGTCGCGAAGAAGTTCGCCACACCGCTGGCCATGTGTGTGTTCGAGGAAGCTTTCTACGCCGGGCGCCTGCCCCTGCCGGTGAATGCGCCGGACTTCTGGGATGAGCCGGGCGCCTATGTGCGTGGCGAGTGGATCGGCCCGCCGCGTGGTCATGTGGATCCCGTCAAGGAGCCGCAAGGCGGTGCCCTGCGTGCGGCCAATCTGTCTTCCTCGCTCGAACAGATCGCGATGGAAGACGGCAATGATCCCGATGATGTGATCGAAGACAACCGCCGTTTCCGTCGCCGTCTCGAGCGGCGCGGTGAAGTCCCGGTCAGCCTGCGTGAAATCCTGGCCGTCTCCGGCCCCACCGATGATCCGCGCTCGGAAGAGCGCGGCACCGATAGCCGCGCTGGCGCGCGATAGGAGTTCCCATGAGCAAACGCCGCCGCCTTTCGATGAATGCGTCCCAGGGCGCCATCATGCTGGCCATGCATGCCGGTTTCGAGCCGGAGCTGGGCCGTCTCGCCAAGGTCAATGGCTGGCGCTACGACCCGGATCAATCGCCCGGCCTGATGGATCGGGCCGTCGACAAGATGCGGCGCATGGTGTCCGGCGATGCCCGGCCTGTCATGCCGGAAGCCAGCGCCCTTGATGCGGACCTGACATGGGAGCGCGCCGGCTATTTCGCCGCCGGCGATGTCGCCGTGATCCCGGTCCAGGGCGTGCTGGCCCGCAACGGATACTATGATTATTGGGATGATTGCTGGGTCAGCGGCTATGCCGATATCGGTGATGCGATCGTCGAGGCCCGCGCTGATGAGCGGATTGCGGCCTCGGTTCTGGTGATCGACAGCCCGGGTGGACTTTCCTACGGCACGGACGAGCTGTCCGAACTGATCCAGGCCAATCGCATGGCGGCGGGTGGCAAGCCCATCGTCGCTTTCTGCCACATGGCCTACAGCGCCGCGCAACAGATCGCCGCCAGCTGCGATGCCTGTTTCGCCCCGCGTGGGGCAGGGCTGGGATCGATCGGCGTCCGCATGGGCTGGTTCGACTGGTCCGGCATGATGGCGGAAGACAAGGTCAAGCGGGAAGAATTCCTGTCCGGCCGCTTCAAGGATATGGGCTCGCCCTTCCGCGAAGTCACCAAGGAAGAGCGGGCCATGTTCCAGGCCCAGATCGATTCCCATGCCGGTTTCTTTTTCGAGGCGGTTGCGACCGGTCGCGGCATTTCTGTCGACACCGTTCGCAGCTGGGAAGCGCGCACCTTCACGGCGGGCGGCGAGGGCGATCTCGACCCCATCGCGGCCGGTCTTCTCGATGCAGTTCTCACCGAAGACGAGGCCTTCCAGGCCGCCCGTGCCCTTGCCGGGCTGACACCTTCCAGCGAGGCGGCTGACGGCCGCGTTGCCTCGCATACGGATCCAGCGGCCGCGACCAGAAAGAAGGAGGGTTCGATGTCGATCGAAGCCGAGATCGCGGCCTTGCGTGCCAAGGCTGCCAAAGGAAACACGGATGCGATTGCCAAACTTGGCAGTCTCGGCGTTTCCGTGAAACCGCCCAAGTCGGAGGGCGAGGATCCCAAGGGCACTGACCCGGTTGACCCTGAAGAGGAAGACGACGTCGATCCTGAAGAAGAGGAAGACGACGTCGATCCGGAAGCGGCTGACGACGCTGACGATCCGAACGCCGCCGATGACGAGGAAGAGCCGAAGTCGAAAAGCGCCGCCGGCCGCAAGATCGGCCGGATTGGCGTGCGCGACAACAAGGCCCGCCTCGGCTCGTCCCTGGCCGCGGATGTCGCCGCCGGTGAAACCAGCTTCAAGGCCGCCTTGCGCACGCTTCGCGCCGCCGGTGCGGAAGCATCGCCGTTCGACAAGGCCATGAAGGGTGGTCGTCGTGGCGCACCTCAGGCCAAGCCGGTCGATGCGCCCAAGAGCGGGGACGCAAACCGTGTCCTGGCCAAGATGAACAATCGGCTCGGCATCAAGGCCTGAGTCTTCGTCAATCGCTCCGGACCTGAAAGGAAATCCCCATGAGCGTTCTTGGATCCAATGTGTACGCCGAGCCGATGCGGCTCACGGACGTGCTCAAATACGAAGTATCGCCGCTTTTCTGCCGCGGGCAGGAAATCCTTTTGGCGGGTGATGGCGCTGTGCGCACCGTAGCGCTGGGCGCCGTGCTGGGCATGGCCTTGTTCGGCACGCCGACCACCACGTCCGATGAGGGTAATACTGGCGAGGGAACGATCGAAAGCATCACGCTGAAAGCGGGTGCACAGCTGGGTGTGTACTCGCTCGAGTGCATTGCGGCCTCGACCGGTGCTGCGACGTTTGCGGTCTTCGATCCCAGCGGCAACCGGTTGGCGGATGCTGTCGAAGCAGTGGCTTATGACAATGGGCAGATTGCGTTCACGGTGGGCACCGACTCCACCGATACCGAGTATGCGATCGGTGATAGCCACACCGTCACTGTGCCGGTTGGCACACTCAAGGTTACGGCCATCGATTTCACGGCCGTTGATGGCTCGCAGCGGGCTTGTGGGGTGGCGACCTTGTCGGCGACCGCGCCTGATGGCGTCGATGCGCGTGTGTCGGTCCTGAAACGCGGCCCGGCGGTCATCAATTCGGTCGATCTGACTTGGCCTTCCGGCGCAACCAGCGATCAGAAAGCCCAGGCCCTGGCTGAACTGGCAGCCCTGAATATCGAGGCCCAGTCCGCCGTCTGACGCGCGGTCAAATTCGGGCCTGATGCCCGGTCTCGGCGTGGTGCCGGGGCCGGGTTTTTGATGCGCGGCCGGCGCGGTCGCCCGTCTCCACCCACTCCTGAAAGGATAATACGATGGAGTTCGATTTTCTCTACGACTCGACCGCGCTGACCGGTCTGATCAATCGCGTGCCCAACCGCTTCGGTCTGGTCGGCTCGCTCGGCATCTTCGCCTCCGAAGGTATCGGCTCGACCAAGGTTGAAGTGCGCGAAGAAGAGGGCTCGCTGACCGTCCTCAATCACCGCCCACGTGGGTCCGGTGCCCAGGTCAATGAGCGCAAGCGTGGTAAGACCCGTGTCATCCAGGCCGGCCATTTCGAGCTGGAAGACCTGATCACGCCCCAGGATGTGCAGGATCGTCTTGCGGTGATCGGCCGTGAGAAGACGCCGGAAGCGGTCGAAGATCTTGTCGCCAAACTTCTGATCTCGATGGCCAACAAGCACTACATCACGCTCGAATGGAACCGTGTGGGCGCTCTCTCCGGCATTGTGCTGGATGGCGACGGCACCACCGAGCTGGTCAACCTGTTCGACGAATTCTCCATTGTCGAAAAGGTCGTGGACTTCGCCCTTGATTCCGATACCACCAAGGTGTTGGAAAAGTGCGAAGAGGTCACCGACCATATCGGCCGGAACCTCAAGGGCGAAACCATGACGGAGGTGGAAGGGATTTGCGGCACCACCTTCTTCAACAGCTTCGTTCAGCACGCCAATGTCGAGAAATACTATCAGAACTGGCAGGCGGCCGCCGCGCTGGCCAACCCCGACCGTAACAAGCAGGGCGGAAATTGGGGCCGCACCTTTGAATTTGGCGGGCTTCGCCTGATCGAATACAAGGGCACGGCGCCGCTTTCGACCGGCTCCAGCACGCCGTTCATCGCGGCTTCGGAATGCCGGTTTTACCCGGTCGGCACCACCGAAACCTTTGCCACCTATTTCGCGCCACCGGACACGCTGGACGCAGCCAATGCGCTCGCTGAGTTGCACAGCGATCCGGACTTCGGTGGCGAGGCCCAAATGTTCGCATCGCCGGACATTCTCAAACACGGCAAGGGTGTCGAGATTTATACAGAGTCCAATCCGATCTCGATCTGCCGGCGCCCGGAATTGCTCGTAAAGGGCACGGTGACTTAACCGTCCCCTAACCCAACTCAACAAGGGCCGGGCATTTGCCCGGCCCTTTTCTGAAGCGCTGGCCGTTCGACCAGGGTTTCAGTCAGGGGCCGATTGGCCTTGTTGAAAATGGAGAGACCCAATGACGACCAGAAAAACCGGCGCGACCAAGCGTGCCAAGACCGTGAAGGCTGAGGCCACACCACCCGCTGCCGCCGAGAGCAAGTCTGACGATCAGCTGTCGCTGGGCAGTGAGGGTGAAGGCGAGGCTGCGGCGACGGGCCAGTCGGCCGACGCTGATACGACGGCGGGCGGTGAAGCCAGCGCTGCCCCCGTCGAAGCTCCGGCTGGAGCGGATGGCGCTCAGATCGATGAGGGTCTGATTGTCGCTGTCGGGCTGGACTCGCAGCCCCTGCCCGCGCCTGCCGCCTTCGCTGGCGGTGTCGGCCGTTATCGCGTGGTCGCCTCGGGCGCCGAGATCCGTCTCGCCAATACGCGCGCTGCTGAGCGCGTTGCCGCCGGCGAGCTGGAACGCATCTGATGTCGCTGTCCGACTTCGACACCGCCTTCAATGAGCAGGCCCTGCCGGCGCTCTACGCGCAATTCGGTGAGACTGTGAGCTATACGCCGTCAGGCGGGGAGGCGGTGTCGGGTGTGGTGATCATCCCGGATGAAAGCGATCGCGAGCATGATGCGGGCGATGGCTTTGGGCAGATCCGCTCGGCCAGCCGCATCTGGCGCGTGCAACAGGCGGATCCGAAACTGGTCGCGGCCGGCGTGGTCCCGGCCAGGGGCGGTGTCTTTACCCGGTCCAATGGCCAGCGCTGCCGGATCGATGGCGCCCCGCGCGATGATAATGGCGAATGGGTGTTGGACATGGTCGAGATCGGCTGATGTCCTTCGACCCTGGCCAGCCGGATTTCACGATTGATGCCGGCATCGTCGAAAGCCTGTCGGCCGATATCGACGCCACTCTAGAAGAACTGGCTGATGCCGCCATGGCGGCGGCGGATTCGGTTGAGGCCTGGGGCAAGCAGGAATTGCGGGCCGATACCCGCGCCCCGCTGGGCGACAAGGTCGCCAATGCCTGGCGATCGCGCGTCTGGCCGAACAAGGGCGGTCAGGCGTCGATGGCGCCGTCGATCGGCTGGTGGTCGAACGCGCCGCATATTGTGCGGGCGTTCGCCGATGGCGAGACGATGCGGGCGGGCACGGGCAAGTATCTGCTCATCCCGACCGAGAATGCGCCACAGGCCGGTTACGGGTTTGGCCAATCCGGCCGCATGCGCAAATCGAGATCCTATGCGCTGGTCCAGGCGGAAAAGCGCTTCGGCAAGCTGCGCTATGTGAAGGTGAAGGGGCGAGACCTGATCCTCATGGTCGCCGACAAGGTCCAGAAGAATAAGCGCGGCTACGCGCCGGCCAGCAAGACAACGCTGCGGCGCGGTCGTGAGGAAAATGGCGTGGTCATGTTCATCCTCGTCCCCTCTGCGACCATGCCGAAATCGGTGAACCCGGACAGGATCGCCGCTGCCATCGGCCGCGAAGGCGTAGAGCGCTTTTCCCGGGCCTTCCGCGAAATTGCAACCCGTCGCTTCGGCGCTGACGACTGACAGGATCCATCATGGCGACACTCATTCATGACGAGGTCCGCACGGCCCTGGTCAGCGTCATCAGTGCGGCCCTGGCCGAGCTGGATGATCCGCTGGATTGGGTGGTGAACGATCCAAGCTATCTCGATGTGGATCGGGCTGAAAACTTCGTGCGATCTCGCGGCGTTCTGCTCGATGGAAAGGTCGTCAAAACCAGAGATGATCCACTGATTGGCCTCGCGCCGAGCTGGGATTTGAAGGCGATGTTTCCCTTCGTGGTCGAGGCGCTGGGCGGTGAAGCGGCTGACCGCCAGTCACGGGTTTCGGAGGTTCGCCAAGCGATCGCTGTGGCGATCACCGCTGATTACCGGCTCGGCGGCGGGTGTCTGTATGCAGGGGTCACGGATTTTGAGCCGGAACACCTGAAGACCACGGGCGTGGAAATCTCCACGCTCAACGCATTCACCATCGAGGTCGAATTCGTCAGCCTCACCCCAACCGGCTGACCCAACCACCAGAGGAGGCCGCCATGGCCACGAAAACCACCAAGGCTCCCAAGGCCGCTGCATCGGCTGTCGCCGATCGCCGGCCGTTCAAGGCCGTCCTGCTGCGTGATGTGGCCGGGATCGGCGTGCACGGCGCCATTGTCCAGTTCGATGCGGCGATGGTGTCGGAGGCGGGCCTGAAGGCCGGCACGGACTATCGCAAGGCCACGTCGCGCGACCTTTGCATCGCCGGGCAGGGCTGACCCCGCCTCTTTCTTCCCGCCGAACGCCGTTCGGTGGCGTGATTTTATCCAGCCAGGAGACATATCATGGCGCATCTCATTGGCCGCGAGGTCCAGCTGTTCACGCTTGCTCAGGCAGCGGCGGGAACCGCCGCCAGCGGCGATTTCAATCCGATCTCGCATTATGGCTTCACGCCCCGGCGCACGGATCCGCTGGTCGACGACCCGTTGATCGGTGTGGCCCTGGCCAATGTGCTGGATCCGCAACCGCCGACCAATGGCCTGGTCGAAGCCGGCCTCGATATCGACCTGCCCATGTGTTTCAACCAGCTGGGCTGGGTCTTGCCGCATATTTTCGGCGTCACCGCGCCCTCGGGCAGCGATCCCTACACGCATGTGTTTTCCTCCGGCGCGCGCGCCCATGCCGGTGGCTCATTTGCCTGGCCAGACGGGCCGGACTGGCGCCTTGCCAACACGGTCACCTGGTCGCGCCTCGAATTCGGCTTCACGCCCGAGGCCGGGCGTCGCCGGATCCGGTTGCAGGGCAAGGCGTCCAATATCGTCACGCTGGAAAGCGACCCGACCGGCACGCCGAACAGCCAGCTGGCGCTGAACACCTTCCCGGGCGCGGTCGGCTGCGCGATCACCTATAATGATGTGGCCGTGGCCAACATCATGGGCGGGTCATTCTTCTATGAGCGACAGCTGGTTGATGATCGGCCCATTCCGCGCCCCGATCGCACGGCCAAGGAATTCATTCCCGACGCCAATCCGCGCATCGGCGGCGCGCTGGACATTCGCCCGGTCGACAATACCTGGTTTGACATCGCCGCCGGCGGTGCAGTCGACAATCTGGCTCTGAGTTTCGCCACCGATTCCGACAACAAGCTGACCATCGCCCTGCCAGCCGTGCGGTTCGAGCCCAAGCAACGCGCGGCCACCGGCCAGGGCCTGCGCACGGAAAGCTATGACATGCGGGCCGAACAAACGGCGGCCGCGGCGGCTGTCACGGCCACGCTGATCAATTCGATCGCCGCTTATGCGGGTGAATCATGATCCGGCTTGCCAGCGGGCCGACTGATACCGGCGAAATCGTCATCACATTCCCGGAATTTGCTGAAACACGCGACGGCCAGCGCTGCATCCCGTCCATCACGCTGGACCGGCCAACCACGCCATCGCGAAAGGCAGCGGAGCTGGCCGCCTGGCGGGCGGTGCCTGTGCCCGATCAGGATGAAAGCGACGAAGACTTCGCCGTGCGGGCCACGCCCATCATGCAGGCCCTGGGTTTTACCGATGTGATCAAGCGCGCAGGCCTGCAGGATGGCATTCAGGCGGCGGTTCAGGCCCTTGATCTGGTCAAGATGGTGCAGCTGCATATCCGTAGCTGGGAGCATTTCGGAGACCAGGAGACCGGCGCTCCGCTCGAGCCGACGCCGCAGGCCGTGCAAGCCCTGATCCTGGGGCATCCGGTGATCGCGCGTCGCATTGAACGGGAAATCAATGTCGCGCTTGGCCGGGTGGTGCGTGAGGGAAACGCATAAGCGCCTCTCTCGCCTGGTTGCACGGGGGCGGCGCGAAAAACTGTCATGACTGTGTCGAGATGGGCGCAGCCTGTGCCCGGGGCGCTCGCACGCGCGATCCGCGCACGGACGCGCGCGATGCGGCGCCCGCACATCTTTGCCCCTTCAAGGAACACGCGCCCCGATCTTTCGAGGGGGCGCTGGTTCTGGGTCTGGTGCGGTCCGGCGCCTGCCTGAAACGCGGCGGGTGGGGCTTTGAAGGCCTTGATGCCGAGACCGCCCTGCGCCGCCTGGCACAGATGACACCGCGCCTGCCGGACTGGCTGGCGCTGGAATTACTGGACTTTGCAGAGGCCGGCGTTTTCGCCGGCATTGCCGCTGCCCGTGAGGCGCAAGGGGAGAGCTGACATGGCTGATCGCAAGGCCGGTTCCGTCATCATCAAGCTCGACCTGCGTGGGCAGGAAGAGATGAAACGCCGGCTCGAGGAGCTCGGCCCTGCCGGCGAGCGCATGTGGCGCGACATGTCGCGGGGGGCGCAGTCGACCAAGCAGGGCTTCAAGGCCTTCGACAATGCCCGCAAGGAAGTCCAATCCGGCATTGACGATCTGGCCTCGCGCGCCGGGCCTCTGGGCAGTTTCCTGACATCGATTGGCCCGTGGGGGCTGGCGGCAGCGGCGGGGCTTGGTGCGGTGGCGCTGGCCGCGACGCAAGTGTTCCGCTTGATGGAGCGGGCGGGAGAAACGGCCGAATTTGCCGAGCGTCTGGCCAATGTAGAACGGTCATCAGGTCTCGCCGCCTCGCGCGTTCTGTCACTGAGTTCCGCGGTTGAAATTGCCGGCGGAACGGTCGACGGCACGCTGAACAGTCTGGAGGAATTTTCCAAGCGTTTGGGGGAATTCCGGGCAACAGGGCAGGGGGAGGCCCGTGACGGTCTCGCCGCGCTGGGCTTGGTCGATCTGGCCGACAGCGGCGCGGATGCGAATGTCGTGCTGGATGCCGTGATTGAGCGGCTGCAGGAGATTGAAGACCCATCGCGGCGACTGGCGATCAGTGACAAGCTCGGCTTGCGTGAGGCGGGGCCCCTGCTTCAGCGCACCGGCGACGAGATGGCGCGCATTCTCAGTACTGCCGATCAAATCAACGCCGCCTTCTCTGATGCAACGATCACCCGGATGGCGGAAGGGGCCATGCGTATCCGCGAGGCGGAGGCTCGCCGAGAGGCTGCGCAGCGCCTGCAATCGGTCGGCTTCCTCGAGCTGGAAGTGTCCCTGACAGAAGCCAGGGCCGATCTGGACGAGCGGATTGCGGCCGCATTGAACTTGATGGTCGATGAGCGTGATCGCGAGACGGCCGCGTTGGAAGAGCAACGCGACCTGATGGTGGATATCGCGCAATGGATGAGCATCATACCGGGGCTACAGCAAGCCTCGCTGCGAGAGGCCACGCGGCTCAATGAAGTCCTGCGCGAGCGCGCCATGTATGACAGGGCGGTTTCCTCGGAAGATGCGGCCGTAGCCTATCAGGCCATGCTGGCGGACTGGGAGCGGGATGGCCAGTCCGGTGGTGATGACGGGCCGGACCTCGAACGCCGCCGCGAGCTGGAAGCGTTGGTCGAGGCCCAGTTGCGGGCCATGCAGACCCCGCTCGAACGGCTGGCGGAGCTGGAAACCGAATTGAACGAGGCGCGTGAAGCCGGGCTGGATATAACCCAAGCCCAGATCGATGCGATTCTCGAGCATCAGCGCGGCGTGCTGGGCCTGATCGAACCGATCAAGCAGCTGACGGAAGACGAAATCAAGCTGGCCGGTGCCATGGCTGCGGCCGCTGATCCGATGGAAGCCCAGAAGGCGCTGCTCGAGGAATTGCGGGCGCCGGCCACGCAGGCGGCCGAACGCCTGGATCGTCTATTCGCGCTGTGGCGCACCAGCCCCGATGATGCCGACATCATCATTGCCGAGATCGAGCGCGTGAAGGAGGCGCTGCACGGCGAGGATGGCAGCGGCGTGGTCGAAATGGATGATCGCTTCCCGACCCTGCGCAAGATGGCTGAGGAATACGCCAATCTGAATGATGTGATCGATCGCGGCGGATCCGAGATGCTGGACGGGATTGGCGACGGTCTCACCGATATCGTCACCGGGGCCGGGTCGGTCGGTGATGCCTTTGAGGATATGGGCAACCGCATCCTGCGAACCTTGGCTGAGATCGCGACCCAGCGATTCATCATCGGGCCGCTGGCCGGGGCGTTTGATTCCTTCCTCGATGGCGCGTTCGGCGCCAGCCAAGGCACCAGTTCGGGTGGCAGTGGCCTGCCTTTGCCCAAAAATGACACGGGCGGCCACTACACGGTTCGGGGCAATGCTGGCATCGATCGCAATGTGTTGTCGATCAATGGCAATCCCTTTGCCCAGGTGTCGCGCGGCGAGGATGTCGCGGTGGTGCCGGCGCTGTCCGCCATGGGCGGCGGCCGGGGGGGCAGCGTGCAACAGCTCGCTTTGCCTCCGCTGCAGATCCTGCTGGAAGACAAGCGCACGGAGGGCGGCAAGGCCTCGGTAAGCGAGCGCCGTTCGTCGGATGGCGGTCGGCAGCTGCGCATCCTGCTGGAAGAGCAGGTCGGCGACCTGATCGGCGCGGGTGCCTTTGATGATCAATTCGGGCGCTATGGGCTGTCGCCACATCCTGGGAGGCGGTGATGGCTGTCAGCTGGCCCGAGGGCCTGTCCTCTGCTCCGCGCCGGGAAGGCTACAGGCCGCCACGCGCGGGCGAAAACCTGTTGGAGACCCAGACCGATGCCGGCCCGGCCAAGCGGCGACGGCGCTTCACGTCTGTTCCCCATTTTGTCGAGCTGTCCTGGCGCTGGTCGGTGGCCGACTGGAAAGACAAATGGCTGCCCTTTCTCGAAGATGATCTGGAAGACGGATCGCTGGCCTTTGAGTGGACCGAACCGCTGACCGGCGAGGATTTCACGGCGACGATCATCAAGGGTTCGGCGGGCGTTACCACGTCGATCGGGCCGGGCGACAATATGGTCGTGTCGGTCAAGTTGCGGGTGATCTGATGCCCTCTCGCGCGTTTCTGGAATCGGCCATCGCGCAAGATGGCGATGAAATTTACCTGGTCTTGCTCACCATCACCCATCCGGACCTGGCGGCGCTGGGCCTGGACTATCCCGATCTGGGCATTAGCGATGGTGCGTTGCGCTTTGTGAACAATAACGCCGACATCACCAGTCGCGGCGATGTCTTCAAGGCCTATGGGTTTGAGTTCACGCCGCCGGGGCAGGGCGAAGGCGAGCGCATGCTGGCCAGCCTCACAGTCGACAATGTGGACCGCCGGATCGCGTTGACACTGCGTGCCTTGCAGTCGCGCCCAACTGTCCTGGTCGAAGTTATTCTCGCAGCGGATCCGGACACGGTGGAGCAATCCCTGCCTGAATTCTCCTTTACTGGCGCCGAAGGGGATGCGCTGGAAGTGACTGGCCAGCTCTCGGTCGATATCGATGAAGATGAGCCGGTGACCTCCTTTGATTTCACGCCGCGCACGGCGCCGGCGCTGTTCTGACAAGGACATGACGCCGCCTCGCGGATGGCACCGGCCTTACCTGGTGACCCCCTATGTCTGGCGTGGCCGGGATCCGGCCGGCTGGGATTGTTGGGGCGTGGTCGATTGGTGCCGGTCGAAGCATTACGGCCGCCCGGCGCACAGTCATGCGGATCTCTATGAGGTCAGCTCGCCTGCGACGCGCGGCGAGCGCTTTGCCCTGCAGGCCGATCTGATCGGCCGGCAACTGGTTCATTGGCATCCGGTCGAACGACGGCCGGGCGCTGCCATCCTGTTCCGCATTGCCGGTCAGCCGGTCCATGTCGGCCTTTATCTGGGGCAGGGCAGTTTTCTGCATGCCATCGCCCCGGCCGGTTATCGCCCCGGCACCCCCGCCACCCATCTTGAGCGCCTGGACGATCCCGTCTGGGCCAATCGCCTGGAAGGCTTCTATGACAGCACCGCGTGACGACATGCCGCCTGGGCCGTCGCAACTTCCTGTCACCACAGCTCCGCCCGCCGGCCAGCCCGGAACGGCGTTGAAGCGTTTGCGCCGCGGCGAATGCCCGGTCACCCTTTCCCTGCATCCCTTCACCGCCGACTCGGTGCAAACGGTGACCGCTCCGGCGGGGTTCACCCTGGCGGACATCGTCGAGCGCCATGTGCCAGACCCGATCTTGCGGGCGCATCTGGTTGTCGAGCTGGATGGAATTGAGGTCGATCGTGGCAGCTGGGATGTCACCCGCATCGAGCCGGGCGAATTCCTCCTCCTGCGCGTTCGCCCTGCCGGCGATGATGGATCCAAGATCCTGCGCACCATCCTTCAAGTCGCTGTCATCGCTGCGGCGACCTGGGTCGGCGGTGGTGCGGGTGGCGCGATCGCTTCGGCATTCTGGGCAGCAGCTGCTGCTGCTACGGTACAGATTGTCGGCAGTCTGATCGTCAATGCCCTGGTGCCGCCACCGCAGCCTAATTTCGGCCAGGGCGAGGCGCCGTCGCCGACTTATTCGGTAGATGGCGCTCGCAATCAACGGCTGGTCTATCGGCCCATGCCGGTCCTGTTCGGCGAGCACAGGGTCTACCCGCCCCTTCAAGGCATTCCGGTCCAGGAGATTGTCGGCGACGATGTCTATCTGCGCTATCTGCTGAATCTGGGTCCGATGCCGCTCGATTGTGATGTGGCTGACATCCGCATCGGCGAGACCCCGATCACTGAATATGTCGGTGTCGAATACGAAGTTCGCTCGAAGCCAACGGATCCGCCGATCACGCTCTATCGGGATGATCCTTACACGGAATCCGTGGGGTCGCTTCTCGATGGCGGAGCCTGGGTCAGCCGCTCTACCCAGACCGATACGACTGAAATTGTTGTGGTGCTGGCCTTTCCCCAGGGCCTGGGGCAAGTCGATGATCAGGGCCGCAACAAATCCCTCTCGGCCAGTTTCGAGATGCGTTACCGCCCGGCCGGATCCAGCGATCTCTGGGTCACCGCCCGCCCGACCGCCCCGCAGGGCAATGCCGCCGCAAGCGCCGGCGGCAGTGATCGTCTGGACTGGTTTGTTGGCGAGGGCGACCTGTCCAATTGGACGTCCAATTTCCCGGAGGGCACGGCCTCCGGTGCGCAGACCGAGACCCGGTCCGAGCCGGGCAGGCCGTTTCGGGTCGCGCTGCGCGCTGCGGTGCCCAAAGGGCAGTATGATGTCGAAGTGCGCCGCACGAACGCTGCCCAGGGCGACAGCAAGCAGAAATTCGATCGGCTGGAATGGGCGGCGCTGCGCTCAATATCGTCGCGCGATCCGATGCCGTTGGGTGATTACGCTTATATGGGCGTCTTCATCAAGGCATCGGATCAATTGTCTGGCGTGGTTGATGCGATTAATCTTGTTACCAAGCGGCGCGCGCACACCCTCGATGCAGCGATCGCCGATGCCGATGATCCCGACCTTTCTGAAGTGTCTGTCGATGATTGGAATGGTGAAGCAGCCACACGCAATGTCGCTGACAACACGCTCTTTCTTTATCGAGGCGGCCATACTGCCGTCCCGCTGGCGGATAGCCGGATCGACTGGCCGGCCTGGGCTGCCTTCTGGCGTTGGTGTCGGGATAATGGCTACACCGTCGACTATGTGATCGACACGCCAATGACCAGGGCTAAGGCGGCGCAGCTCCTGTGCGCCGCTGGGCGTGCACGCCCCATCTGGATCAATGGCAAACTGTCGGTGGTGATCGATGGTCCGCGAGCCGATGGTGAGCGCCAATTGTTCACGCCGCGATCGACGCGCGGCTTTCGCTGGCGCAAGGCCTTCCCGGGCACGGTCCACGCGCTGCGCGTCGCTTTCACAAATCGCGAGCAGGGCTATCGTGAAGACGAGATGCTGGTCTTCGCCGATGGTTATTCGGAATTGGGCGAGGCGGGTGGTGGCCCGACAGGCACACTGGCGGCCAGCGCCTATGAGAAGTTCGAGCTGCCTGGTGTTACCGATCCGGAGGTCGTCTGGAAGCTTGGCCG
This sequence comes from Maricaulis maris, assembly GCF_003634045.1. Taxonomy (GTDB): domain Bacteria; phylum Pseudomonadota; class Alphaproteobacteria; order Caulobacterales; family Maricaulaceae; genus Maricaulis; species Maricaulis maris. The sequence goes on along the minus strand of NZ_RBIM01000006.1, from coordinate 3,276 downwards.
GTTCTGGCTCTACACGGCGTTGCTCCAGACCGAGACTGTCGAGTTTGACGTCGATATTGAGTCGGTCGCCTCGCGGGCAGGTGATCTGGCGGCGGTCGCCCATGATGTCATGCTTGTCGGCTTGGGCTCGGCCCGGGTTGCCGGGCTGACCTTAGACGAGTCCGGCGATGTTACGGCGATCACTCTCGATCAAGCGGCAGATGCGTCGTCCGGCCTTCTCGTCATGGAAGCCGGCAAAGACTATGCGATCCGCTGGCGTGAAGTGGTTGAGACCGGACCGTCATCAGGAAACTACAAGGTTACGGTGACGGCGGCGTTGCCGGTCTCGACGGTGGCCGGGCCGATCACCGCCCTGCAATTGCCGGATCCGGTTGATCCAGCTGATGCGCCAAAGGTCGGCCAGCTGGTTGCGTTCGGGGAATCCGGCAAGGAAACCTTCCCGGTTCTGATCAAGCGGATCCGGCCCGGTCGCGATTTTGCGGCGCGGATCGAGGCGGTGGCCTATGCGCCGGAACGCTTCGATGCTGACAGCGGCACCGTGCCGGCCTTCGACACCCGCATCACATTGCCCCGTGCGCCGCGACCGCCGACGCCGACCCACACTGAAACCCATGTGACCGATGACGGGATCTTCGTGCGCTTTGATGTGCCGGAGGCCTACGCCGACAATCTGTCCGGCTTCCAGGTGCGCTGGCGGCAGTCGCCAGAGGATGGATCAACGGCCCGGTTTGAGCGGCTGCCGGACTTGCGCAGTGATGAGCGCGTGGCCGTGCTGCCGCCCGGCGTGCCCGGCCGTACCTATGACGTTGAGATCATCACGCTGGGCGATGATGGCAGGGGGTCTGACCCGTTGCTCGTCACAGAGATTGGGGCGTCTGATGCCGTGTCTGCCCCCGCCGGCGTCAACGTCACGCCGGCGACATTCACCGGACCGGGCGGGGCCTCCATTCCGGGGGTGAGCCTGCAATGGACGGCGGCGGAAGATCCACGCCTGGTCGATTTACTGGTTTACGCCAAGGTGGCCGGCGCCGACGCCGACGAATATGTGGTGGTCGACACCGAACCGCCGCGCGCCGGCCAGGGCGATATCCGGGGACTGGTGCCCGGCCGGGAGTATGATTTCGGATTTGCCTATCGCGACCAGCGCGGCGCGGTGACACAGGTCTGGACGGAAGTTGCTGGCATTACAGTGCCGGATGCGCTGGTTGCGACGGACACAAATGCAGTCGGAGGAGAGGCTGCCGCCGCCGTCCTCGCCGACGTAGACGCCGCACTCGACGGTCTGGCGCAAGAGGTGATCGACCGCATCGACGGTGATGAGGGCTTGGGCGTCTCGCTTGACGAGGCCAATGCACGGCTGGATCTGGCGCGGGCGGATATCGACCACGAGCGGCGCCGTCTGTCTTCGACCCTTGCGCAGATGTTGGCCGGGTTTACCGGCCTGGTCTCGGAGGTCGAGTTCCGCGCCGACCAGACCGAAACCGCCTTCGTCCAGATCGAGGGCGCGGTTGTCCGATTGGGCAATGCCGAAGCTGCGATCATTGCGGAAAACACCGCGTGGACGGACGCGGTTGCGGCCGAGGCGGCGGCTCGGCTGTTGCTCACGGCCCGCATGGACGTGGTTGAAGGCGAGGCGAGCGACAATGCCGACGCGGTGGCGGCCGTCGCGGCCGACCTGGCGACGGAAGAGACCACGCGGGCATCCGAGACCGGCGCCAATGCGGGTGACATCGTCACGCTCGAAGGCCGCATGACCAATGCCGAGGAAGATATTCTCGTTCGAGCCACCAATGATCGGGTCAATGAAGTCGAGGTTGATGCGACCGAAGGTCTGCGTGCAGCGGCGCGGCGGCTGGACAGCTTGACGGCACAAGTGCTGGCCGGTTTTGCGGGCTATGCTGCCGAGCGCGAGGTGCGCGCCGACGAAACCGAGGCAGCCTTCGTGGAGATCGAGGGTGCGGTTGTCCGGTTGGGCAATGCCGAAGCTGCGATCATTGCGGAAAACACCGCGTGGACGGACGCGGTTGCGGCCGAGGCGGCGGCTCGGCTGTTGCTCACGGCCCGCATGGACGTGGTTGAAGGCGAGGCGAGCGACAATGCCGACGCGGTGGCGGCCGTCGCGGCCGATCTGGCGACAGAAGAGACCACACGGGCGAGCGAGACCGGCGCCAACGCGGGTGACATCGTCACGCTCGAAGGTCGCATGACCAATGCCGAGGGTGATATCCTCACCCGCGCGACCAATGATCGGGTCAATGAAGTCGAGGTTGATGCGACCGAAGGCCTGCGCGCGGCGTCGCGGGGGCTGGACAGCTTGACGGCGCAAGTCCTGGCCGGCTTCGCGGGATATGCTGCTGAGCTGGAGGTGCGCGCCGCCGAAACCGAAACGGCCTTCGTGGAGATCGAGGGTGCGGTTGTCCGATTGGGCAATGCCGAGGCTGCGATCATTGCGGAAAACACCGCGTGGACGGATGGGGTGGCGGTCAACGCGGCGGCCATTGTCGCGCTCGATGCGCGCCAGACGACGGCCGAGGAGGATATCCTCGCGCGTGCCACCATTGCCCGCGTTGATGAAGTCGAGCTGAACGCAGAGACCGCGCTTTCGGAATCTGAGGACCTGATCTACGCCGCGATTGGGGACAATGCGTCTGCGGTTTCTGTGAATGCCGGCGCGCTGGCTGATGTGAACAACCGGTTGGAAGCGACCTATGGGTTCACGCTGGATGTGGGCGGCAAGATCAATGGGATGCAGGCGCATTCCGATGGCGAGACAGCGACCGTCAACTTCGCCTTCGACTTCCTTGTAATCGAGGGTGAAGAGCGATTCACGTTTGACACCGAGACCGGCGTGCTGGGTGCGCCCGGTCTGGCTGTTGATACTGTCGTCGCGGAGACGGTTACAGCCCGCTCCATCGTTAATGGGCAGCTTGGCACGCGCTCGGCCGTTTATCTTGATGAGTTTGATTTCGTGTCGCTGGCCTCTGGCACGGTCAACCAGGAGAGTCATTTTCACACGTTGACCCTGACCACTGAAGCGATACCGGTGAAGCCAGGGTCGTTGCTCGAAGTCTCCATCGGATACGAGATTTCGGTCGAGTCCAATTCCTATGAATACTTCCGTTTCAAAGACGCGATCAGCCTGCTCGTGACCCGGTCAGATGATGCGGTTGTTGAGGTCACGCCAACCACTTGGCGGGACAGCTTTCATATCCACACGGCGACAACGAATACCGGCAGTGGCCCGAATGTGGGTAATCCCTATCCAATTGAAGATCA
>NZ_RBIM01000005.1 GCF_003634045.1 Maricaulis maris | reverse complement strand
CCACCCGCTTCGACAAGCTCGCCAGAAACTTCCTCGCTGCCGTCGCTCTCGCCTCAGCGCGTCTCTGGATCAGAACTTATGAGCCCACGACCTAGTTCGAACTTGGCGCTACATTTAAATGGTCTCTCCCGAACCGCGGTTGTTATCATATTGGAGGTTGCCATCTCCGTTGACTATATTTTCTGCATTGGTATGACCTGCGTTCTTCTAAGAGCGTAAACTCGTTGGTTTCAAGTGCATCTATGACGCGCAATAAATTTCCCAAACTTATATACGCCATTATCGAGCGACCAGCCGTTCGCTATCTGATCGTAGGCGGCAGTACCAATCTCGCCCTGCTGGCTCTTTATGCGGGACTGACGGCTCTCGGCGTTCACGAGGTGACTGCCAGCAGCATCGGCTACTCCACCGGCATTGTGGTGACCTATATTCTCAACAAGGGCTGGTCTTTCCGCGACAAGTCGACACACCATACCGCCTTCATCAGGTATATTGCCGCCTATGGCGTGGGCTATGTGGTGCAGATTGCAGTCCTGTACGGCCTGACCTTCCAGCTTGGCCTGCCCCATATCATCTCCCAAATCGTGGCCATGATTGCAGCAGCCGTGAGCATTTTCTCGTTGCTCAAGCTTTTCGTGTTCCGGCCGACGCCGGATCTGAGGGATCGCTAGGAGGAACCAGACAAAACCGGACTGGTCTCAAAAAGGTGGTGTCAAACTAAAGCGGACAAGTCTCGAATGTCGGCGCTCGCATAGCCTTTGGCCAGCAGCAATTCGCGCCTTTCGATGAGAGCGGCATTGCGAAGGTTTTTGAATCTGGAACGGCGCTCGAGGGATCGGTCGTGGTTGAAATGATGCGGGCGGACGCGTGAGCAGTGACGAAGATCGCCGAGACACCCAAGTCTCCATGCAAGGAAGTATCCACGAAGCCGCGGAAACGCCGCGGGAATTGTGCGGCGCCATTTTATCTAATTATTTCAAGAAGATATGTGGCGGTGAGGGTGGGATTCGAACCCACGAGACGGTTACCCGCCTACACGCGTTCCAGGCGTGCGCCTTCGACCACTCGGCCACCTCACCGCGAAGGCGCGGACTATACCCATCGCGGCGCATCCTGCAAGGCGTCTCGCTCAGCTTGCGCACCCGTCGAATGCAAGATTTGACAGCCCGCCCCGGGATGACTGTCCCGGCCACCTCAAAAGGTCTTGTGCACATATTGCGAAGGGGTGGGGCAAGGGCCGGGACTTGAGGTGGACCGCGATGCATCCGCGCGCATGTGCCACGGCCTCCGGACGGCCACACACCGACCGGTCGACGCCCCGCTGCAATGCCCGCCGTGACGGGGCGGATATCGCCGCAACTGGCTCTGGTTTTTGCCGGCAAGCCTCTTATCTTCAGGCGACACCTCAAGGCTTTGGAGCCCCGCATGTCAGACCCTGTCTGGAAATCCCGAATCATTCCCGCCGACCAGGCCCTGGCCGGTCGCAGCGAGGCCATCGCGACCGCGCCGACCCATTTCATCACCGGGCGTGACATCAAGGTGGCCGTGCCCGACGGCCTGCAGGAGATATTCCTCGGCCTGGGCTGTTTCTGGGGGGCCGAGCGCCTGTTCTGGGAGGCACCGGGTGTCTGGCATACGGCGGTCGGCTATGGCGGTGGCTCAACGCCGAACCCGACCTATGAAGAGACCTGCAGCGGCGCCACCGGCCATGCCGAACTGGTGCGCGTGATCTTCGATCCGGCCGTGATCACGCTGGATGGCGTGTTGAAGATTTTCTGGGAAAGCCACGACCCCACCCAGGGCATGCGGCAAGGCAATGATCGCGGCACGCAATACCGCTCGGCGATCTATGCCACCACCTCGGACCAACTCGCCCTCGCCCGCCAGTCAGCGGCGCGCTACCAGACCGGTCTCGACAAGGCAGACCTCGGTGCAATCACGACCGAGATCACAGCGGCTGGCCCCTTCTATTATGCCGAGGATTATCACCAGCAATACCTGGCCAAGAACCCGTCCGGTTATTGCGGCATTGGCGGTACCGGCGTGGTCTGCCCGATCAACCCGGGCGCCGGCGCCTGAGCGTGCGTCGCGCAAAGACGCTGACAGGCCGCAAGCCCGCGTCTAGACTCACGCTCTGGTGGTTCGGGAAGACGGCGTGACACGACTGATTGCCTTTGATGTGGACTCGACGCTGTTGCGGGTTGAGTCGCTGGACAGCGCACTGGAGGCGGCACTTGCCATGCGCGACGACAAGCTGGCGGCGAAAGCGCGCCTGCATGAGATCACCCGCGCCGGCATGTCGGGCAGCATGGCGCTGCGCGACAGTCTGGAAGCACGCCTGGAACTCGCCGCACTGGATCGAGCGGGCGTAGACGCCGTCGCCGAGCAATTGCGTCAACGCCTGACGCCCGGCATGGCACCGCTAATCCGCAAGCTGCGGGCGCGCGGCGATGTGCTGCACGCCGTTTCCGGTGGCTTTGCCGACCTCCTGGAACCGGTTCTTGGCGATCTTGGCTTTGGCCAGGGCGACATCCACGCCAATCGCTTTATCTGGAATGGTGACCAGGTCAGTGGCCTGGACACGGACTATCCGCTGTCGCGCAATGGCGGCAAGGCCGAGATCCTCAACACCATCTCCGGCAAGGCCGACGAAACCATCATGGTCGGCGACGGCATGACCGATTTCGAGGCCTATGAGGCCGGCGCCGCTGACCGCTTCATCGGCTTCGGTCTGATCGCCAAACGAGAAGTCGTGATAGCGGCCTGTGAATGGTCCGGTGCCAGCTATGTCCGCACAGTCGACGGGCTGGCCAAGGCGCTGGGCGTCTAGCGCACCGGCGAACCCGTTTTCCCAGAACGATGCGCCGATTTGGAAATCGGCAAGACCCGCGCTGTGCCGGTCGCTAGTATGGACACCACAATCAGGTCCGGATCGGAGCACGCATGCCCAACACAACCACACCAACCCGCCATCCCGTCGCGCTCGCCCGCCTGTCGGGGCTGGCCTATATCGCGATCATTCTTTGCGGCATTTTCGCCCAAATGGCTGTTCGCGGCAGTCTGATCGACTGGCAGGATGCCGGCGCGACCGCCGAATTGATCCAGAGCCGGAACGGATTGTTCCGCCTGGGCCTCCTGGCCGATTTCCTGGTCCTCGTGCTCGACATCGTTCTGGCCGTGACCTTCTACCGCCTTCTGGCCCCGGTCGATCGCGGCCTGGCGCTCCTGGCCCTGTCTGTTCGTCTTGTGATGAGCGGGGTGTTGGTCACCGCGCTTCTGGCGCAGACAGCACCGCTGATCCTGCTGGGTGATACCGGCATTGCCGGCCAGTTCGAGGCGGGCGCCGCCGACACGCTCGCCCTCACCTTCCTCGGCCTGCACAATGAAGGCTATATCCTCGCCCTCATGCTGTTCGGCCTGCATGGCTGCGCGCTCGGCATCCTGCTTGCCCGTTCAGGCTACTTCCCGCGCTTCCTCGGCCTGCTCATGGGGCTGTCAGGCCTGAGTTATCTGGCCCTCGGCATCGTTCACTTCGGCCTCCCCGCGCTGTCGGGCCTGGGCGGGTTGCTGCTCCTTCCCGCCGCCCTCCCGGAATTTGTTTTCGCCGGCTGGCTGCTGGTGGTCGGCCTCAACCGCCGCCAATGGGAGAGCCGGACCGGACCGTCGGACTAGCGCACCAGCCGGGCCCGGATCGATCCGTCCAATGCCCGGATGTGATCGATGAAACCGGGCGGCAGATCGCCCTCCAGATCGGCCGCCACATAGCCCAACTGACCGCGTGTCTCGAGCTGTTGGGCGGCAATATTGGCGCCGGAGGCGCTGACCGCATCATTGAGGCGCGACAGGAAACCCGGCGCGTTGGAGTGGAAGCTCAACAGGCGCGTCCGGCCCGGCTTGATCTGACCGGGCTCGATCTCGGGCACATTGACCGCCCCTTTGGTCGCGCCGAGCGAGACAAAACGCGCCAGCTTGCCCGACACGTCTTCGCCGATGGCCTGCTGGGCTTCCAGCGTCGAGCCACCGATATGCGGGGTGAGGATGATATTCTCGAATTTCTGCAACGGCGAGACAAAGGCCTCATCCTTCGACGCCGGCTCCTTGGGGAAGACGTCAACGGCCGCGCCGATCAGATGCCCGCTCTCCAGCGCGGCGGCCAGCGCGTCGATATCGACCAGATCGCCGCGGGCCTGATTGATCAGGATGGCACCCTTTTTCATGTTGCCGATGGCCGATGCGCTCATGAGATTGCGGGTGTGCTCGGTCGAGGGCACGTGCAGGGTGACGACGTCACAGATTTCCAGCAACTCGTCGAGCGAGGCGCAGGAGCGCGCATTGCCGTGCGCCAGCTTGGGTTCGGTGTCGTAGAAATAGACATGCATGCCCAGTGCGCTCGCCAGAACCGACAATTGCGAGCCGATATTGCCATATCCGACGATGCCGAGCTTCTTGGCCCGGACCTCGTGCGAATTGGTCGTCGATTTCTGCCACTCGCCGCGCATCGCCGCGCTTGATCGCACAGGGATGCCACGCATCAGCATGATGATCGAGGCCAGGGTCAGCTCGGCGACCGAGCGGGTATTGCCGAACGGGCCGTTGAAGACCGGAATGCCGCGACCGGCCGCCGTCTCGAGATCGACCTGGTTGGTGCCGATACAGAAACAGCCCAGGGCCAGCAGGTTGGGCGCCGCGTCAAAGGCCGCCTTGTTCATCTTGGTGCGCGAACGGATCCCCGCCAGCACGGCCGGTCCGAGCGCGGCATGAAGATCACCGATATCAAGCGCGGCGGTGTGACGCTCGATGGCGTAACCGTCAGCCGAGAAGGCGATATCGGCAACAGGATGGACGTTTTCAAACAGGACAACGGGATCGGACATCAGGCAAACACCTCAGTGGATGGCAGGCTCGGGAATCGCCACGCTTCGCGATGCACCGCAACACGATGACCGCGCCTTTGTCCACTGCATGATATCGCTAACGAAGCCCCGACTCCGCCGCGCTGCATGCAAGATTATTCGACGTTCAGCGCCCGCACGGCAGCAAGCGTCTGATCAACGTGCTCGTAGGGGCTCATATCCGACCAGGCAAAGGCAATCGTCGAATTTTGATCGATCACATAGGAGGTGCGGTTGGTCCAACCCGGACGCAGCATCAGACGGGCATCATAATCACCGGCCATGCCGTCCTCGATCGCGAAGACCGGAAAGGCCGAGGCGCAATGCTGGGTCGAGAACTCGGCCAGACGGTCGGTATTGCCGCCAGTCACCCCGATCACGGTCGCGCCTTCCGCGGTGAACTGATCGATCGCCTCGGCAAAGGCCGCCGCCTGGGCTTCGCAGCCCGAAGTAAAGGCGGCCGGGAAGAAGAACAGCACGACCGGCCCGTCCTCCAGGGCCTCGGCGAGATGGAAACTCACCGGCTCACCGGCCTGGAAGCCGGACACGGTGAAGTCGGCAGCGGCGTCGCCGGCGTCGAGTTCGGCGAGAGCCGGTGCGGCGGTCAGCGCGAACGCGGCAAGGCAGGCAGACAGAACATGGCGCATCGGAAAACTCCCCGTTTGATGGCGGCGCTTACGCATCAAGATGGGCCATGATCGGCACTTGGCAAGCCCCGATCAATTATCATCCATCTTCAGGGCCGCGATAAAGGCTTCCTGCGGGATCTCCACCTTGCCGAACTGGCGCATCTTCTTCTTGCCGGCTTTTTGCTTGTCCAGCAGCTTGCGCTTGCGGCTGGCGTCACCGCCATAGCATTTGGCGGTCACGTCCTTGCGCAGGGCGGACAGGGTTTCGCGGGCGACGATGCGCCCCCCCAGGGCGGCCTGGATCGGGATTTTGAACATGTGCCGCGGGATCAGCTCTTTCAGCTTTTCGCACATGGCCCGGCCACGCAGCTCGGCACGCGCCCGGTGCACGACCATGGACAGGGCATCGACCGGTTCGTCATTGACCAGGATCGACATGCGCACCAGATCGCCGACCCGGTCCTCGATCCACTGATAGTCGAACGAGGCATAGCCCTTGGAAATCGACTTCAGCCGGTCATAGAAGTCGAACACGACCTCATTGAGCGGCAGTTCATAGACGACCAAAGCGCGATTGCCGGCATAGGTCAGCTCGATCTGGTTACCGCGCCGGTCTTGGCACAGCTTCAGCACGCCACCGAGATACTCGTCCGGCACCAGGATGGTCGCCTTGATCCAGGGTTCGGCAATGGTGTCGATCTTGACCGGGTCCGGCATGTCGGCCGGGTTGTGCAGGTCGATCTCGCTGCCATCATTCATGTGCAGGCGATAGACCACGGACGGCGCCGTGGTGATCAGCTCGATATTGTATTCGCGCTCGAGACGCTCGCGGATGACTTCCAGGTGCAGCAGGCCCAGGAAGCCGCAACGGAAACCAAAGCCGAGCGCCGCCGAGGTCTCCATCTCATAGGAGAAGGAGGCATCATTGAGCGCCAGCCGCTCGATCGCCTCGCGCAGATCCTCGAACTCGGCACTGTCGACCGGGAAGAGACCACAGAACACCACCGGCTGGGCCGGCTTGTAGCCCGTGAGCGCTTTGTCGGCCGGCCGCCGGTCATCGGTGACGGTGTCGCCGACGCGGGCATCGCGGACCTGTTTGATCGAGGCATTGAGATAGCCCAGCTCGCCCGGGCCGAGACTGTCGATCGCCTCTTTCTTGGGACGGAACACGCCAACCCCGTCGACCGGATAGGCGGCACCGGTGCCCATGAGGCGGGCCTTCATGCCCTTTTTCAGCGTGCCTTCGATCACCCGCACCAAGCAGATGACGCCGAGATAGGGGTCATACCAGCTGTCGACCAGCATCGCCTTCAGCGGCGCATTCGGATCGCCGGCGGCGGGCGGCGGCAGACGGGTGACGACCGCTTCCAGCACGTCCTCGATGCCAAGACCGGTCTTGGCCGAGATCATGACGGCGTCGGACGCGTCCAGACCGATCACATCCTCGATCTGCTCCTTGACCCGCTCCGGCTCGGCGGCCGGCAGGTCGATCTTGTTGAGCACCGGGACGATTTCGTGATTGACCTCGATCGCCTGGTAGACATTGGCGAGGGTCTGGGCCTCGACGCCCTGCGAGGCATCGACGACCAGCAAAGAGCCTTCACAGGCGGCCAGCGAGCGGTTGACCTCATAGGCGAAGTCGACATGGCCGGGCGTGTCGATCAGGTTGAGGACATAGGTCTTGCCGTCCTTGGCGGTGTAATCGAGCCGCACCGTCTGGGCCTTGATCGTGATGCCGCGCTCGCGCTCGAGCTCCATATTGTCGAGCACTTGCTCTTTCATCTCGCGCTGGGTCAGTCCGCCGGTCACCTGGATCAGGCGGTCGGCCAGCGTGGATTTGCCGTGGTCGATATGCGCCACGATGGAGAAATTTCGGATGAGGGACGGATCTATGGTCATGATGCGGGCAGGTAGCATCGACAACGGGTTTGGCCAAGCGGGATAGGCTGTGTGGGCGGTGGATGGGTTATGCGCGGGGCGCCCCGAACCGCGCCACGGCCTCGTCGCCTGGCGTTTTGGGTCGTGAGGTCGTGTGGGATACCGGCCGGAGCCAATTAAACGCTGATTCTATGCCGGTAACCGCGACAGACATCCCGCCGGATAACCGGTCCGAGCCTCAGGATGGCCTGGGAACGGGAAGATTATGCGATGGGCCGGAAGAGGGGCGGATAAGTTTTCCCGATTTTTTGTCGGCGCTCACTTTCCCTCTCCCTTGGGAGAGGGGCAGGGTGAGTGGTAAACCCCGGTGATAGCAGGACGAATCCCCCTCATCCGCGCTACGCGCACCTTCTCCCCAGGGAGAAGGAAAGGGGTACAGGGCGGGGACAACCCGCCTCTTCCCGGTCGGGAGAAGCAAGGCGCCGGGGCGTATTGGGTGACACGCACCCGCCTTCCCTCACTGACCGCCGGCAGGGAGTATCGTCACGATGACGCGGCGGTAACGACTTAACGCCGGACTGCCCTTGTCGGTGACGCGCAGGATGAAGTGAACGGTCTGTGGTGCCTCGACCTCAGGGGCGTGAAAGCCGCGAGCATAGAGATTATCAGCCCCCCAAAGGTCGATCGCATTGGGATAACTTCCGGCCTCGGGATACTGAAACCAATGATAGCTGAGGCTGTCACCATCCGGATCGGATGACCCCAGCGCGCTCAAACGAACGGCGTCGCCACTGTGCACTGTCAGTCGATCCGCATGATCAAGACGGACGACCGGAGGATGGTTGGCATCGACATACGCACTGACTGTCCAGTCAATGCGGGCGGCGAAATCATTCTGGATGTCATCACGCCAGCGCCACAGGGTCGCACGAAAGCCAGTGAAGCTTTCCTCGGCATAACCATGCGCGCGACCATGGGATCGTGCCCGCCAGGGCCGCACCGTGTCGATCGCATTGGTCCATATCTCACGGGTTTCCTCGGTCACCGGAACCCCGCCGGTAAAACCATCCGGGTCGAGCGCCGAAAGTTCGGGCGTATAGAGTTCGTATCGACCGCCCCAGCCGCCCCAGTCGGGGTGTTCCGGATCGCTCAGCCCGTTCGGGATCAGGTTGAGAAAGGTCGGCGTGTCGCCCTCCATCCCGTAGGCGACATCGGGATAGGCGGCACCGAACGGGCCGTGGCCCTGTTGGATATGCTCCGCCAGCCAGGCATTCGAGATGGTGGTGTTGTCGAGCCCGTCGACAACCTGCGAAATCCCGGTCCATGTGGCGGCGCCGTAGCCGCCGGGGCTGACAATATAGAAGAGGTCGGGGAAGGTCTCGCGCATCCAGGCGCCACTGTCATCCTGGTCGGAGATTGTATAGACGCGCAGCTTGGCAACGAGGCGCGCAAGCGCTTCCGGTGAACGGGTGGCGCGCAGCGTGTGCAGCGCCTGGGCCAGGGTGTTGGGTCCACCCCAGGCGGCAACCCAGAGCGGGCGGGGATCGTCCGCTTCCAGAGCGGCGATGATCGCATCGGAGCCGGGTGTGTCGCGGCCTTCGCCAACGCCGGCCATGCCGTAGACCGGCTGACCTGTGGTGACCCGTGCTGTGAGCGTTTCGGCCTCAGGATAGCCGGACGCGTGCTGGCTCAGCGTGTCGTACACCTCGGCGTATTGCCCGATAACATGGTGGATCGACTCCGGTGCCGTGCGGCTACGCTGATGGATCGATGTCGTGGCGACCAAGCCTTCCAGATCGATCTCGTTGGCATAGAGAAGGAGGCGGATCAGGGACTGCGTGTCGTCCGGATCAGCCTCGATGTCGGTGAGCACGATGAGGCGATTATGTCGGAGATGTTGATCAGCCGTCTGCGCTGCGGCCACTGCGCTGACAATGCTCCCGAACGCCAATGCTGCAAGTAAGAAAATCGCAAATCCGCGCATGATCAACACTCCCCGATTTTGGGCAAGGATTGGTCAGCATGGGCCGGATGGCAAGTATATTGTCTGAGTTTTACAATACTGAATCGCCTCCCCTCCGCGCGCGCCGTGCAGGCACGCAAATGAAAAGGGCCCCGACCGCCGGTCGGAGCCCTCTTCCTGTCAGATAACGCCGGATCAGAATTCGGTGTTGAAACCGAGCCGGATGACACGCCCCACCGGATTTCCGGTGAAGGGGTCGTAGTTATAGTCCTGACGGGCAAAGCTCGGATCTTCGTCGGTCAGGTTGATGGCCGTGAACGAGAAGGTCGTTGCCTCACCGAAGTGGTAGAGCAGGTTGAAATCGGTCGTCAGCTGACTGTCGATCGTTGCCCCCTGCATCAGCACCGGATTGCCCGTGATATACGGGTTCGGGGCAAACGGCCCGGTCCCGAGATCAGCGCGCTGGTCGCGATAGCTGTCGACATAGGTGAAAGTCAGTCGGGTATCGATATTGCCGACAGAATATTCGAAGAACCCCCGGCCCTTCCATTCCGGCACCGGATAAGCGGTGGTCTGGAAGTTCATGAAGCCGACGCCGTCGAATCCGTCCTGGACGACGACACCCTCCACGATCTCCTCGCCAAGCTCATTGCCCAGCATGTAGGTCGCCGTAATTCCGGCATTGAGCGAACCGCCCAACACATCACCGAAATCATAGTTCAGGATGAAATCGACACCGGAACTCGTCAGATCTCCGCCATTGACCACTTCCGTCCGCACCCGCGCGATATTGGCTGCCGCACAGGTGCCGGCACCGGCAACACCGCCACCATCATTGAACTGGAAACGCTCGCGCAGACCGTCGAAGGCCGGGTCAGTACAATTCGCCGGATCAGCGAACAGCGTGGCGACCATGCCGGAGAGCGGCTCGGTGGTGATCGTGTCGGAGATCTCGTAACGGAAATAATCCACGCTGGCCGTGAAATTGTCCGTCGAGAACAGGGCCCCGATCGAGTAGTTGGTGGCCGATTCCGGCGCCAGAGCCGGATTGCCGAACACGTCGACCGGGCGGAAGCTCGATGCGATCACCTGCAGCGACGTGACGTTGGAGTTGACCGTCTGCTGGGCGGGTGGCCCGCGGAAAGTCGTGCCGGCCGAACCGCGCAAGGCGAAACCGTCGGAAATCTGCCAACGCGCCGTCACTTTCGGGTCGAAGGTCGAACCGGTCTGCCCGCCATAATCCTCGAAACGCGCCGCAAGCTGGACATTGAAATCATCCGTCACGGGCAGTTGGAGCTCGCCGAAAATGGCATAGACATCACCATCTGCGTCGCTGTCGGCGTTGGATCCGAGAAACGCCCATGCCCCGGTTTGCGGGTCACAGCTCGTATTGCCGGAGACAGGCGTGTCGCGACACGGATTGACGGCAATATTGTTGTTGTCGCCATAGGCCGCCGAGTAGGTTTCACGCCGATACTGGCCACCGACGCCGTAGAGAACGGGTCCCCCTGCCAACTCCCATCCGGTTTCACCGCTCAATGTGCCTTCGGCCACGAACAATTCGGTTTCCAGAGTGGTCGTGCCACGAACAAAGAACCAGTTGATCAGCTCGGCACTGTTCTGGTTCGGCTCGTCGCCGGGGCGTTCGGCTCCCGTAACGGCATTGGTCGGCGCCTGGTTGCCGAATGGATTGTACCACATGCAACCGCCCACGCCCGGCGTTCCGGTGGCCGGGTTGCAATTCGGGCCACCCAAGCCGCCCAGGGCCAGCTGGACCCGGTCGCCAAAGCTGTCATAGCCATCATAGAACCGCTCATAGCGATGATAGGTGACATTCAAGTCGAACGAGGTCGTGTCGTTCAGCTCGCCGTTCAGGCCGGTCGAGATGCGGAAGCTTTCATTCTCCCGCAGGCCCGTCGCCGACCCCAGATCATCGGGATTGCCGGCGAAGGCCGGATTGCCACCCGCGAGCAATGGCCGGAACAGCAGGGTCGGAAACAGGGCTGCAACCGTGCCGGCGGGTACGATCCCGGGGTTTTCGGTGACCATCTGGATGAAACCCGGATTGTTTCCGGGCACGACGAAGCCGCTTGGCGACCCGCCCACACTGACCGATGGCGACTGGGTCAGAAGATACATGGGTGAGGTCCGGTAACGCGGCACCTCGTCATGTCCATAAAGCAGGCTGATTTCCCACTCGACATTGTCGGTAAGGTCGACCCCCATCTCGCCCCAGAGCTGGTAGCGGTCCTCTTCCTCGACCAGGGCATCAAAGCCAGTGTATTGCGTTCGGCACCAATTGGCCGCCGTCACGAAGCCACCGAGTGCGGCGCAATCCGGGTCGGCGCGAAGCCCGCCGATCGGAGCGACCCCGACACCGGGAATGACACCCAGCGGCAGGAAGGTTGCGGGATTGCCGCCACCGGTCCAACCGCCTTCCGGGTTGGCTTCAAAGTCCTGCACCGCAAAGTCGCGATCCATCGCCAGCAACTCTGAACGGTGCTGATATCCGGCCGCCACCATCAAGCGGAAATTATCGCCCTGGTGACCGAAGCTGCCCTGCAGCGTGTAATCGCCATCCGTGTCGGAAATGAAGGAATAGTCGCCACCGAAGCGGAAACCCTCCTGCCCCGAGCGGGTGATGAAGTTGACCACGCCACCAATCGCATCCGATCCGTAGATCGCCGCAGCGCCGTCCTTGAGAATTTCGATCCGTCCGATCGCCGCCGCCGGCAGCAGGTTCAGATCGACAAACGGGACCCCCGTCCCCGCCGGAACCAGGCGACGATTGTTCAACAGCACCAGCGTGCGCTGCGGGCTGAGGCCACGCAGATTGACCGAGGCCATGCCTTCGGTGGCTTGCGACCGGCTATCGAACTGGTTGGTGTCCCCGATGACCCCGCTTGAAACCGGCAGCGCCTTGATCAGCTCGACCGGCGAGGGGTTGCCCAGGCGGGCCAGCTCTTCTGCGGACAGGACGTCGACCGGCAGGGCCGCGTCCTCGGGGGTTCCGCGAATGACGGAACCCGTGACGATGATCACATCGTCTTGCGCGTATGACGTCGCCGACAGGCCTGCCACCATGGCAAGGGCTGTCAGCGCGCTGCTCGCACGCATGAGACCTTTAACAGTCATATTCTCCTCCCAGACTGGTGCGGCTGCCTTATTTTTTTGCATACCGCACATTCGATTAGATCAATCGGAATTTAGCAAGTCAAGGAGATAGAGGCCGTATTGCGAGTTATTATTGGCTAATTCAACGCTGCACTGCGGCATCACCTCCCGCTTTAAGATGACGCGGTTCGCGTACTGCGGAAACTAGAATGACCAAGGCCGCCACCAGGCTGACGAGCGAGATGATGAAAACCGGCACCAAGCCGAAAAAGCTGGCGATCAGCCCGCCGAGCACCGGGCCGAGCGACGCCATTGTGGTTTCCACCGTGGTCGAGAGGGCGAGACGCATGGGGATATCGTCCCGCTCGCCGAATTCGAGAACCAGCGTCGTCGAGCTCATCATATAACCGGAGGCTGCGGCCCCCAATCCGAAAAAGGCGACCAGGAATTGCCAGGGCTGCTCGGCAAAGATCATCACCACGAGCGACACGATCCAGGTCGCCACGGTGAGGATGAAGGTCAGCCGGAAGCCATAACGATCCCCCAGCGTGCCCCAGAGCAGGTTGGTCACGGTGTCGGCACCGAGAAAGGCCAGCGAGAACAGCCCGATCGCGGCCCCGTCAACCTCCATCTTTCGACCCGCATAGATGATACAGAACGGAATGACGATCCGGCCGGCCGTCGCCATCATCTGGGCGATCAGGAAGTTGCGGTAATCGCGATTGACGAGGAGCTGCGGGAATTCCCGCACCCGCGCCATCACCCCCATCCGGACCTTGACCGTCGGGCTTTCCGGCTCCCGCATGACAAGCCAGAGCGCGCCGAGACCAAGACTGGTCAGCACGAAGGCGACCATGAAAGTCGTCGCATAACCATTGCCGAACGCATTGTTTTCGATCAGATGCGCCCCGGCCCACCAGGACAGGCCGGCCGCGATCGCACCGCCGGCGATATTGCGCCAGGCCTGCAGACGCCCGCGCATGCGGATCGGGATCACCTTCGACAGCACGACCTGGAAGGCAACACGCTGGGACCCCAGGAAGAAGCCGAACAAGAGCAGGAAGAAGAAGGTCGCCGCAAGCAGGACCGGGCCGGTCAGGAACCAGCCGGCCAGCGCCAGCCCGAGCAACTGCACCCGCATCAGTATGCCGATCGTCATCGCTGCCGGCATGACCAGGCGGCGATGCTCGATATGGGCGGCGCCCATGACCGGCGAGGCAATGGCGCCGAGCTGGATCAGCGCCTGGCCGATACCGACAAAGATCGGCGAGCCGGTCAGCATGTGCAGATAGGCGGGCACGAAGGTTGGCGCGAAGATCAGCCGGAAGCCGGTCATGCCGAGCATGCCGTGGGTGAAGTGCGCGATATAGTTTCGCTTCAGATTGCCTTCGACGAAATCGCTATAGGCCTGCTCGCGCGCCTCTGCGGTCCCGTCACCCGCCACAATACAGCTCGCGGACGGACCGGTTGGCGAAGGCGGGCGGGCGGAGACCTCTTGTCGCCATGATCAATCGCCGATCGCGGCAAAGACGGGCAAGGCGGGCCCATCCCCGATATCGTCCGCATCGCCGGGCTGCGGGGCGAGCCGGACACGCTGACCGATGGCGAGCGCATCAAGATCATCAGCGACCAGATTGGTCAGCACGGACGGCCCCTCATCGAGCGTGACATAGGCGACCGCAAAGGGCGCCCCCTCGCCGCGCCGCATCACCGACAGGCTGTAGATCTCGCCCGTCCCGGCCGTATCAAGCCAGCGGGTGTCGGCCGATCCGCAATGGGGGCAGATATGGCGCGGATAATAGTGACCCTCATGGCAATTGCCGCAGGTCTTGATCCGCAGGACGCCCTCACCCAGCCCGTCCCAGAAGGCTTGGGTCTCGGGATTGGGCTGCGGGGCGGGTCGCTTGCGCGCACTCATGATTGACGCTCCAGGATGATGGTGGCCGCGCCGTGCCGGGCGCCGAGCGAGCCGCCAATACCGGTGGCGACAGCGAGATCACAATTGGGCACCTGGACGGCGGGCGCCGCCTCGCCGCGCAATTGCCGCACCGCCTCGATCACCTTGGTGATGCCGCCGCGGAACATGGGATGATTGTTGCACAGCCCGCCGCCATCGGTGTTGAAGGGCAGCTTGCCGGTGCCGGAGATGAGATTGCCGTCGGCCACGAACTTGCCGCCCTCGCCCTTGGCGCAAAAGCCCAGATCTTCCAGCTGCATCAGCACGGTAATGGTGAAGCTGTCATAGATCGAGGCGTATTTGATGTCGGCCGGGGTGACGCCGGCCTCCGCAAAGGCACGCGGACCGGATTGCGCGGCGGCCGAGACGGTCAGGTCAAGACCGAGCCCGCCGGACGGCCCCTTGGTCGCCTCACCGGCCCCCAACAGTGAGATCACAGGCCGGTTCAATGTCTTCGCGATCTCCGGTGAGACCACGACGAGAGCGCCGCCACCATCGGTCGTCACGCAGCAATCGAGCCGGTGCAGCGGATCAGCGATCATCGGGCTGTTCACCACCTCCTCGACCGTGACCACTTTGGGCAGCATGGCGTGCGGATTGTGCTGGGCATGGTGCGAGGCGGCGACCTTGATCCAGGCCAGCTGTTCCGACGTAGTGCCGAACTCATGCATGTGGCGGGCGGCGCACATGCCGTAGCTGGTGTGATTGGTCAGCCCGACCCATTGCTCGAACGCGCTCTCCGGCGCCCCGGGCCGGAAGCGTTGCACCGCTTCCGAGCGCGGCCGTCCGGCAAGGGTGATCAGCGCGACCGAGCACTTGCCCATGGCGATCGCCTGCGCCGCATGGGCGACGTGCTGGATATAGGTACAGCCACCCATCTCGGTTGAATCCGTGTGACGGACGGTCAGGCCGAGATAATCGATCATCGAGATCGGCCCGAAACCCGGCGCGTCCGTGGCGCAGAAATAGCCATCGACATCCGTCAGCGAGAGGCCGGCATCGGCCAACGCCCCGGCCGCACATTCCGCATGCAGCTGCGGCGTGGTCATGTCTGGCGCCAACCGGGTCGGGTGTTCAAAGGCGCCGGCGATGCAGGCGGCATTACGCAGGCTCATACGAGCTCCTGTCGGTTTCGGCAGCTCATGGAGCCGGCCGCTTGGCATCATCACGCGCCTTGAGCGCTGCGAGATTGGCCTCATGACTGGCGCGATCAATCCGGTAGAAATGGAGGAAGAGCGCGCCGGCGATATAAAGGACGGCGATGCTGGGAATATAGAGCGTCGCCAGCAGGTCGACCGAAGCCGGATCGACCTCACCCGGTTGGGCTCGCTCGGGAAGATCAACGATCGTCAGCAGGACGCCCGCCGCCATCAGGCCGAAGCCGGTGACGCACTTCTGCATGAAGCTGTTGGCCGCATAGAACAGCCCCTCGGCCCGCCGCCCGGTCTTGAGCGCGCTCGCATCGATCACGTCGCCGATCATGGCATGGACCAGGATGGCCGAGGAAATTGCGCACGCCGAGTACAAGGCGAGAATGCCGAACAAGGTAGGAAGAACACGCGGATCATCGTCGGCATAGAACAGGCCATTCAGCCTCAGGATGAACGGCAACGTCCCCAGAAAGATGGCAGCAATCGCCAGCCAGAACGCCGCATTCCGCTTGCCAAGTCGCTTGGCGATGATCGGTGCGAAGACCAGCGCCAGGACAGCCCCCATCAATGGCTCGGCGGACATAATCGCCATCTCGAAATTGTCGAAACCCCAGAACAGGGTCCCGAAATAGAGACTTAGAGCGGCCGCCATACCGATCGCAGTGTATTTGAGAAGGCCAAATCCGAGAATTGCGAGAAACGCCTTATTGCTGAAAGTCCGTCGCATCAGCATGAGTGTTTCCAGCGGATTCCGGCGCTGGGGTGGCGGAAGCTTCCGGAGATATTTGATGCGGTGATGGGTCCCCGCGGTCGAGATCATGACCGTGCCAAACATCAACACCGATCCGACAAGTCCGAACGTCCAGTATCCCACCGGATTGAGCTGACCGATCGGGTATTCAGCCGTTGGCGCCAGGAAGACTGCGAGGGCCAGGATCGACATCCCATAGCCACCGAGATAGCCGAAGAAATAGCGATAGCTCGCGATCAAGGTACGGTCGTCATAGTCACTCGACAGTTCAGGCGCGAGCGCCGAGCTGGGGATTTCGTAGAATGTGATGCAGGTCCGGACTGCCGAAGACAGGACAGCGAGATAGGCAAACAGGCCCCAACCGTCCAACGCCTCGGGCGGATGCCAGAGAAAGAAAAACGACGCCGCCGCGGGAATTGCCGACATGTACATGAGCGGGTGCCGACGGCCCCACTTCGTTCTCAAACTGTCGGAAAACTGCCCGACGATCGGATCGGAGATAGCGTCGAAGACGAGCGCGACCAGGATGGCGAGCGACACCATCGCCGCGTCAGCGCCAATCACGTAATTATAATACCACAGCAGATAGGCGCGAAAGGCGACGTCCTTGACGCCGTATGCCATCGACCCCACGCCATACAGCAACTTGGTGGCGTACTTTATCGGTGGCGCCGAAATGGGCGTCGCAGTTTCGGTCATTCATCCTCCCTCCGGGCGCGTCGTTTCGACGTCTGCCCCATGCCGCACTTGATGTCAGGACCGTCTCATTCTGCAGAGGAGACACTTCACTTTTTCATGCGTACGGTATGAGCATACTTGTTTTTTGAAAAGCGACAAGAGTCAGAGAATACAGGCGCTTTACGAGGTCTGACATTGTGAAAGTCGGTGCGACTGACCAAATTTGAGAAGCCGGTCCGGTTTTCTCTTGCCCTGCACCAGTGCAGGCGACTAGAACTTCATCACAATCCGTTGGCGCAGAGGAGAGAGTGGGCGCAAGCAAACAGTAATCTGCAAGCAAGGGATCCAACAAGCCGGGTCTTCGAAGCTGATAAGGTCGCGAGCCCAGATCCCGTCGTCATACCCTCCCCGAACGCTCCGTTTCCGCAATGAAAGAGATCCCACAATGCGTGATGCCGTCATCGTCTCCACCGCCCGCACCCCGATCGGCAAGGCCTATCGCGGCGCCTTCAATGCCACGCCGTCGCCGACCCTGTGCGGCCACGCCATCGCGTCAGCCGTCGAGCGCTCGAAAATCGATCCGGCTGAAGTCCAGGACGTGATCATCGGCGCCGCCCTGCAGCAGGGCGTGCAGCACACGATCGGCCGCACCGCCGCCCTGCGCGCCGGCCTGCCGGTCACGGTCGCCGGCCAGTCGATGGACCGCCAGTGCTCGTCCGGCCTGATGACCATCGCCACAGCGGCCAAACAGGTCATCGTCGACCGCATGGACGTCGTCGTCGCCGGCGGCGTCGAGTCGATCTCCATGGTCCAGACCAAGGAAATGCGCGTACAGCCGGACCCGGAACTCCTGGCCATGCACAAGGACATCTACATGCCGATGCTGCAGACCGCCGAAGTGGTCGCCAGCCGCTATGGCATTTCGCGCGAGCGCGTGGACGAGTACGGCCTGCAGTCACAGCAGCGCACCGCCGCCGCCCAGGAGGCCGGCAAGTTCGACGACGAGATCGTGCCGATGAAATCGACCATGATCGTGGTCGACAAGGCGACCGGCGAGACCTCGCAGAAAGAGGTGTTCCTGGAAAAGGACGAGGGCAATCGTCCGGGCACCAATCTGGAAGGCCTGCAGGGCCTCAAGACCGTGATTGAAGGCGGCACCATCACCGCCGGCAATGCCTCGCAATTGTCCGACGGCGCCTCGGCCTGTGTGGTCATGGAAGCCGGACTCGCCGCCAAGCGCGGCCTCGCCCCGCTCGGCCGCTATATGGGCATGGCCGTCGCCGGCACCGAGCCAGACGAAATGGGCATCGGCCCGGTCTTCGCTGTGCCGAAACTGCTCGAGCGCTTCGGCCTCAAGGCGGACGATATCGGCCTGTGGGAACTCAATGAAGCCTTCGCCGTGCAGGTGCTGTATTGCGCCGACCGCCTCGGCATCCCGGCCGACAAGCTGAACGTCAATGGTGGCGCCATCTCGATCGGCCACCCCTATGGCATGTCCGGCGCCCGCATGGTCGGCCACGCCCTGATCGAGGGCAAGCGCCGCGGCGCCAAATACGTCGTCGTCACCATGTGCGTCGGCGGCGGCATGGGCGCGGCGGGCCTGTTTGAAGTGCTCTGAACAATTCCCCATGGTCGGCCGCCGAGTTCTCCGGATACCGACCATGGGGAGCGCAATCCCGAGAAGGGTTGCTCATCCGCACAAACCTGAAGTAGCGTGAAATAGAAAGGGCGGCGGCCCGAAGGCCCCGCCCGTATTCTTTGTCTGAAGCAGATTTGCCTCCCGACAGTGATCAGGACCTCAGCACAGGCCTTATATATACGAAAATCCGGCCTGATATGCAACACAACTTCTCATGCACACGCCCCACTGCAACCGCGATTCAGGCGAGCCTCTCCGCCTCCCGGCTACATAAATACCTCGCCGCGGCCAAAGGCGACCTGCCACTCGCGATAAGGCTCTACATCTGGAATTCGGAGCTCAGCGCCACTTTCTACAGCCCCATTCAAATCGTCGAAGTGGCGGTTCGCAACGCCATAGCCAAGCGCCTTCGACAGCGCTTTGGCGCAAGCTGGCACTCTTCCCCGAAATTCCGCAACACACTCAACAACTATCAACGCACCGAACTGACCAAGGCCGTCAGCAAGGAAACCCGTCAGCACCGGCACAACACAACGTCCGAGCATATCATTTCGGCACTTACACTAGGCTTCTGGACCGGCCTCATGTCGGCTCAAATGGACAAGCAATTGTGGGCGGGCGGTATTGCCATGTCATTTCCTCACGCGCCCGCGCAGGAAACCCGTGCATCCATCCACCAACGCCTCGATTCACTTCGAGCCTTCAGGAACGACGTGATGCACTACCGGTCAATCTTCGACAAAAGCCCACGGCACCAAATGCAGCGCCTCGACAACATGCTCGGCTACATCTGCGAAGACAGCCAATTCCTGTTACGGCACGCCCACAACCTTGAAGCCGTGATTTCCAACAAGCCCCGGTGAGCATTGCGCCCGTTCCAGTCAATCCCGCAGCCGGATCAGGCCTTCCTGCGCCGTCGAAGCAACAAGCCTGCCCTCACGCGTGAAGAGCTGGCCGCGATTGAAGCCGCGGGCGGCGCCGGACCAGGGGCTATCGGTGTCGTAGAGCAGCCAGTCACTCATATCGACATCATCATGGAACCAGACCGCATGATCGAGGCTGGCTGACTGCATCTTGCGGGTCATCCAGCTGACGCCGTGCGGCTGCATGCAGGTGCTCAACAGCGCCATGTCGGAGGCGAAGGCGAGGATGGCACGGTGCATGACCTGGTCGTCCGTGGCCAGGTCGGTGGCGCGGATCCAGATCTGGCGCCTGGGCTCGCGCGGGCGCGGGTCGATTGGCGACCAGGGATCGACCGGACGCATCTCGATCGGCCGCGGCCTCGTCATGAAGCGGTAGAAGGGCTCGGGGATCTGGTCCTTCATCTTGCGCAAAAGCTCGACCTCGGTCGGCAAGTCGTCAGGCATCGCGACATCACCGAGATCGAACTGGTGGGTCAACCCCGCCTCCGGCTTCTGGAAGGAGGCCGTCATGTTGAGGATCGGCTTGCCGCGCTGCATGGCAATGACGCGGCGATTGGAAAAACTGCCGCCGTCATAATCACGCTCAACGCGATAGATGATCGGGAAGTCCTCATCCCCCGGCCGCATGAAATAGGCGTGCAGCGAGTGGATATGACGCTCGGGATCGACCGACGCCACGGCGGACTTCAACGCCTGGGCAATGACCTGGCCACCGAAAACCCGGCCCTGGCCACCGGGATTGCGACGCCCGCGATAGAGATCGACATCGATCTCCTCGACATCGAGAAGATGGACGAGACCGGCGGCCAATTCGGCCGGGCTGTAGTCCCGACGCTTCTTCTTTTCGCCTTGCGACGTGTCTGCCCCGTCCATGGTGGCACCCTCGGCTGAAACTTCATGCATGACGGCAAGTCTGGACCGCCGCCACACAAAATTCCAGCTTCCGGTACGGCCAGATGCAGATCAGATCAGGACGCGACCAGGCGCAGCGACTTGGTCGGCGCATCCCAGGGCAGGTGCTGGGCGTTGAGGATGACCATATTGTCGCGGTTCACGATCTCCGGGCGGGCGTGATAGCCGAGCAGTTCCTTGACGTCCTGATCGGTATGGCGGGCCAGCATCATGGTTTCGTCGGAGGAGAAATTGGTCAGGCCGCGCGCGACTTCCTCGCCGCTCTCGGAATAGATGTGCAGCACATCGCCCTTGGTGAAGGCGCCATGGATCTTGACGATATCCTCATGGCTGACGCCGCTTGGACTGGTCGCCAGCGCTTCAGCGGCGGCATCATTGAGCACCAGGCTGCCGGCGCGCTGCAGGCGATTGGTGAGCCAGACAGCCCAGGACGAGGCCGGTGTACCCTTGGCAACGCATTTGGTGTGACGACGCTCACCGGACAGCACCGCTGAGACCGGACGGTCGATCGTGCCCTCGGCGATCAGCGTGGTGCAACCGGCATTCTGGGCCAGATTGGCCGCCTGGATCTTGGTCAGCATGCCGCCGGAACCGAGTGAACTCGTGCCCGAGGTCACTTCCAGATATTCGGTGACATCATCGATCGTCTCGACAAATTGCGCGTCGGGGTCGGACGGGTCGCGATCATAAAGGCCGTCAATACTGGTCAGGATGATCAGATGGTCGGCCTGGATCATCTGCGCCACCTTGGCGGCCAGACGGTCATTATCGCCAACCCGGATCTCCTCGGTGGTCACCGTGTCATTCTCGTTGACGATCGGCATGACATCACGCTCGAACAGGCGCTGGATCGTGTTCTTGGTGTTGAGGAAGCGACGGCGCTCCTCGAGGTCTTCCAGGGTCACCAGGATCTGGGCGATGTCGAAACCGTGTTCGTGGGCGACCTGCTTGTAGGCGTTGAGCAGCAGCGGCTGTCCGCACGCGGCGGCGGCCTGCTTGTCGAGCACGCCGGCATCTTCCGGTGAGGTCTTGATCGCGTTGAGACCGAGGGCGACAGCGCCGGACGAGGCCAGTACCACATCATGCCCCTCATCGCGCAGGCGCGCGATATCGGCCAGCAACTCGTTCATGAAGGCATAGCGAAGGGTCAGCCGGCTGTCATTGGCCAGAAGACTGGACCCGATCTTGACGACGATGCGTTTACGCTGGCTCACACGGTTCTCCTGTTTGGCGCGCCGACCTTTGTTGCGGCGCAAAACTTGAGCGCAAAATATTTAGCATTCGAAATTTTTCAACCCCAAAGCCCCAACTAAATCCCGCCGCCATGCCGTGGCACCAGCGTAGCATGCGTCATTTCTTATGCGACCACACCGACATCACAGGCTGAACACGCACTCACATATATAATTTGAATTCGAAATTGTTTTTGCTATATACCGCCACAAGACAGGCTCGACCCGCCCCGGCGGATCGGGCATTTTCATGTGAGCACGGCCCAGCCATGACGGCGGGCAAACGCAAATGGAGCAGACGGCGCATGGACATACTCCTCATCGGTTGCGGCAAAATGGGCGGCGCGATGCTGCGCCGCTGGCTAGATGCCATGCCGGCCCGGTTCACAACGGTGAATCGGTCGGGCCGGGCCCTGCCCGCCGGTACGGAGCATGTCGACGGCGCCGACGCCCTGGCAGGGCGGCGCTTCGACGCCATCATCATCGCGGTCAAACCGCAACAAATCCCCGACGTGCTGCCGGACTATTCCGGACTGCTGGCCGAGGGCGGCTGCCTTGTCTCGATCGCCGCCGGGTTTTCCGTTGCCTCGATCGCGCGTGTGGTGGGCGACAAGCCCATCCTGCGCCTGATGCCCAATCTGCCGGCCCTGATCGGCCGCAGCGTCAACGGTCTTTACGCCAACACCGCCTGCGATGACCGCCATCGCGACCTCGGCGACCAGCTCGCCCGCACCACCGGCACCCCGGTCTGGCTCGACAGCGAGGACGAACTCGACCGCCTGACCGCTGTTGCCGGCAGCGGCCCCGGCTATGTCTTCGAAATCGCCCGCAGCTATATCGCCGCCGCCGAAAGCCTCGGCTTCTCGAAAGAGACGGCCCGCGCCCTGGTGCTGGAAACCATGGGCGGCGCCATCGAGATGGCAAGCCGGTCCGACCAAGACGTCGCCGAGTTGCGCAATTCGGTGATGAGCAAGAAGGGTACGACCGAGGCTGGCATCAATGCGCTGCGTCGCGACGGCCAACTCGAGACCCTCATGACCGAAACCGTCCAGGCCGCCTATGACCGGGCGGTCGAACTTCGCTAGTTGCCGGACGGCAACTTCTCAACAACACTCATACCCCAAGGAACCCATGTCAGATCGTATGCAAGCCTATATCGAACAACTCGGCCGTCAGGCCCGTGCCGCCGCCCGCGTTCTCGCGACGGCGTCCACGGAGCGCAAGAATGCAGCGCTGGTCGCTGCGGCGGCAGCCCTGCGCCTGCGGGCCAACGACCTGCTCGAGGCCAACCGCATCGATGTTGACAGCGTCAAGCAGGCCGGCAAGCCGGATGCCTTCATCGACCGGCTGATGCTGGACGGTGAGCGCATTGAAGGCGTCGCCAAGGCCGTGGAGTCCATCGCCACCCTGCCCGACCCGGTCGGTCGGGTCCTGGCCCAGATCGACCGCCCCAACGGCTTGCGCATCGAACGTGTCGCCGTGCCGCTCGGTGTGATCGGCATGATCTATGAGTCCCGTCCCAATGTTGGCGCCGATGCCGGCGCCCTGTGCCTGAAATCCGGCAATGCCGTGATCCTGCGCGGCGGCTCGGAAAGCCTCAACTCGACCCGCATCATCGTCGATTGCATGAAGGAAGGCCTGCGCGAAGCGGACTTGCCGGAAGACTCAATCCAGATGATCGACACCTCGAACCGGGACGCGGTGAAACATCTTCTCCAGTGCACCCAGTTCGTCGACCTGGTCATTCCGCGCGGCGGCAAGGGCCTTGTTTCCCTGGTCCGTGATCAGGCGCGCGTGCCAACGCTTTTGCACCTGGACGGCAATTGCCACACCTATGTCCATGCCGAGGCCGATCTCGACAAGGCCGTCGCCATTGTCGAAAACGCCAAGCTGCGCCGAACCGGTATTTGCGGCGCCACGGAAAGCCTGGTGATCGACGAGGCCGTGGCCGCCGATCTCCTGCCGCGCCTGGTCGATCGCATGAGCAATTGCGAATTCCGCGGCGACGACGCCGCCATGACGATCGATCCGCGCATCAAGCCGGCCAGCGAGGACGACTGGTATACCGAATATCTCGACGCCTGCCTGTCAGTGAAGATCGTCGACGGGCTGGAGACGGCCATCAATCATGTTGCCACCCATTCCTCGGCCCATACCGATGCCATCATCACCGAAAACGCCGACGCGGCGGCCTGTTTCCTGGCGATGATCGACAGCGCCGTGGTGATGCACAATGCCTCGACCCAATTCTCCGACGGCGGCGAGTTCGGCATGGGAGCCGAGATCGGCATTGCGACCGGCAAGATGCATGCGCGCGGCCCGGTCGGACTGGAACAGCTCACCTCGTTCAAATACCTGGTCCATGGTGAGGGGCAGACGCGTCCCTAAGCCGGTCGCGGTGATCCCGGCCTGCACCCTTGAGCCGAACGCCGAACCACTTGATCTTCCACCTTTCGTTTCGCTGAACCCAAGGCAAGTCCATGGATATTGAAGCCCTTATCTCACTGGCGCTCTACTTCGTCCTGATGATGGCGATCGGCTTTTATGCCTATCGCAAATCCACCGATGACGTGTCCGGCTACATGCTGGGCGGACGCCAGTTGCACCCCGCCGTTGCCGCCCTGTCGGCCGGCGCGTCGGACATGTCCGGCTGGATGCTGATGGGCTTGCCCGGCGCCATCCTGCTGACCGGCCTGTCGGAAAGCTGGATCGCCATCGGCCTGATGATCGGCGCCTATTTCAACTACAAGCTCGTGGCGCCGCGCCTGCGCGTCTATACCGAGGTGGCGGACGACGCGATCACCATTCCGGACTATTTCGAAAAACGCTTCGCCGACAATTCGCGCCTTTTGCGCGTGATCTCGGCCATCGTCATCGTGGTCTTCTTCACCATCTACACCTCGGCCGGCGTGGTTGCCGGCGGCAAGCTGTTCGACGCCTCCTTCGGGCTGGACTATCGGATGGGCCTGTTCCTGACCGCCGGTGTGGTGGTCGCCTACACCCTGTTCGGCGGCTTCCTGGCTGTCAGCCTGACCGACTTCGTGCAGGGCGTGATCATGTTCATCGCCCTCATCCTGGTGCCGGTGGTGACCATCATGCAGCTGGGCGGGTTCGGCCCGACGATCGACGCGCTGAGCACGCTCAGCGTCGATGTCGGCGGCTGGGACAAACCCTATCTCTCGATGATCCCGCAGGAAGGGCTTGCCCTCGCCGTGGTCGGCATCATCTCGACCATGGCCTGGGGCCTGGGCTATTTCGGCCAGCCGCACATCATTGTGCGTTTCATGGCCGTGAAGTCGCTCAAGGACGTCAAGGTCATGCGGCGTATCGGCATGAGCTGGATGCTGATCACCGTGGTCGGCGCCGTTCTGACCGGCGCCGCCGGCCTCGCCTATGTGAAGAGCCAGGGAATCCAGACGGCCGACGGGTTGAATGTGGCCCGCGTCGTCGAAGCGCCCGGCGATGCCACAACCACGATGGGCGATCTGGAAAACATCGACACCAACGGTGCCTTTGCCGATGGCGATGTTGTTCTCGGCGATCAGGAAACCATCTTCATCCTGCTCTCCCAGGTCATTTTCCACCCCTATATTGCCGGCTTCCTGCTGGCCGCCATCCTGGCCGCGATCATGAGTACGATCTCGTCCCAGCTTCTGGTCTCATCGAGCTCGCTGACCGAGGACTTCTACAAGATCTTCCTGCGACGCGGCGCCAGCCAGAAGGAATTGGTCCTGGTCGGCCGGCTGTCGGTGCTGGCCGTGTCGCTGGTGGCGATCGGACTGGCCTTCAATCCGGACAGCAATATCCTCGGCCTGGTGTCGAACGCCTGGGCCGGTTTCGGGGCTGCCTTCGGCCCGGTCATCCTGGTCAGCCTGTTCTGGCGCGGCATGACCCGTCTGGGCGCCATCTCCGGCATGATCGCCGGCGCGGTGACCGTGCTGGTCTGGATCTACGGCCTGCAGCTCTCCGGTGTGATGTACGAGATCGTGCCGGGCTTCATCGCCTGCCTGGTGACGCTCTATGTGGTCTCCAAGGCCACCGCCAAGCCGGGACCGGAGGTGACCGACTATTTCGACGAGATGCACAAGCGCGTCAAAGCCGGATAGCCGGATCACAAAACGGCAAAAGAAAAGCGGCGGCCCATCGGGTCGCCGCTTTTTTCTTGGGCCGTCCGGTGATGGATATCAGGCCTTCATCGCGGCTGCGGCCGCCGCATTGGCCGTGATTGCGTCCCAGTCGCCGGCCTCGATCATGGCGCCGGTGGCGATCCAGGATCCGCCGACACAGACGACATTGGGCAGGGCCAGATAGTCCGGCGCCATTTCGCGGGTGATCGAACCGGTGGGGCAGAAGCGGATATCGGGCAAAGGACCGGCGATGGATTTGAGATAGGGCCGCCCGCCGGCCTGTTCGGCCGGAAAGAATTTGAGCACGTCGAAACCGGCTTCCACGGCACTCATGGCCTCGCCCGCCGTGGCGACGCCCGGCAGGACCGGCAGGCCGGATCCCAACAGGGCCGGGATCAGTTCCGGCGACAGGCCCGGCGAGACCAGGAAGTCGGTGCCCGCCGCCATCGCGTCGGCGACCTGTTCCGGCGTGCGGATCGTACCCATGCCGATGATCAGGTCCGGCTCGGCGGACTTCATCGCGGTCAGCACGTCGAGGGCGGCCGGCGTGCGCATGGTCATTTCGATGACGCGCAAGCCCCCGGCCTTGAGGGCGCGGGCCAGCGGCGCGGCCTTGGCCACATCCCCCACGGTGAGGACCGGGATAACACTGGCGGCGCGGACGAGGGTTTCAAGCGTGATGGTCATGAGTGGGATTGGCCCTGTTCTGCCAGCGCTGCCGCACCGCGCAGGGCGGCACCGTCGGACTGGATGAGACGGATCGGAATATCGGATACATAGCGCGTCATCGGGCCACGGCCCAGGAAACGCGACGTGAAGGCACTAGCCTCCAGCAGGGTGCGGATGCGCGGCAGGATGCCCCCGCCCAGATAAATCCCGGACCGCGACCCTGTCAGAACGGCGACATCGCCGGCATAACCGCCGAGTGCTGCACAGAAAAACTCGACCACGCGGGCCCCCATCGAGTCGGGGTCGGCCAAGGCTTCGGCGGTGATATCCTCAGGCCGGTAGCCGGGCCAGTTGTCGCCATCGATCTGGCACAGGGCGCGATGGATATTGACCAGGCCGCGGCCCGACAGGATGCGCTCCCAGGAGACAAAACCATATTCCCGCGCCAGCAGCCGACCGACCTCGATCTCGAGATCGGTGCGTGGCGCAAAGCCGGCATGCCCACCTTCAGTCGCCACGACTTTGACAGTATCGCCATCGGGCACCAGCAATCCCAGGCCCAGCCCGGTTCCCGGACCCAGCACGGCAATCGGCGTGCCGGGTATGGGGCGGCCATCGGTGATCTGGACGATGTCGGCGGTCGGGGTCAGCGGTGCGCCACGGGCCTGGGCCTCGAAATCATTGACCGCCATCAGGGTGGCCATGCCCAGCTCACCACCCAGCTCGTCGGGACGGAAGCTCCAGGTGGCATTGGTCAGCTGAACGCGGCCGGCGCGGATCGGCGAGGCAACGGCGAAACAGGCTCGACCCGGGCGCTCGCCATCACAGCTCTCCAGATAGGCCATGGCGGCATCGCGCAAATGTTCGAAATCCTCATTCTTGAGGCGGCGGACCTGGTCGAGATCAAAGCCACGCGAAACACTGCCGCGCGCAATGGCGAAACGGGCATTCGTGCCGCCGATATCGGCGACGAGATAGCTCGGTTCATGGCTCATTCGCGGCACGCCTGCCCCTGGATCTGTCTGTCCCGTCACCGCTGCACACCCGGTGACCCCTCGTTCGGCATTCTCTATACGCGATATGTTACCCCTAACATAGACTCCGATTTCAGCGCGCTCGGTCTCTTGGAGGACAAAGGCCCGCCGCCCTGACAGGCGGCGGGCCGATGCTTTAGGTCATCGGGATTGCGATACGGGCCTACTCAAAGACACGCAGCAGGTCGCTCGTCGAGCCACCTTCCTTGATCTCGCGCAGACGCGCATAGACCAGGCCGGAGGCGATCAGGGTGATCGGCAAGGTGACGGCCTGGACAGCCGAGGCCACGAGATTCAACCACCAGGGAGTCGCCGCCGCGATGGCGGCCGGATCGGTGCTTCCATCGACAACGGCCCCCAGATCAACGACCGTCGAGAAGATGACCGCCGAGTAGATGGCCGAAATGATCCATGTCAGCACCATGATCACAAGGATGACGCCGACGATGGCCCAACGATAACCCTTGGTCAGGTCCTCGCTGCGACCGAGCGCCGAAAAGCCAGCCTTTTCAAACACGATCGCCGGCACATAGACATAGAGCAGGGCCAGGACATAAAGGCCCGGCACGATCAGCAGGATGAAGCCGATCCCGGTCGCGATACCCGCTACGATGCCGAGAATGATGATCGGCAGGAAGCCGGTCACCGCCCCGCGCAGGGCCGCACCAAGCTGGGGGCCTTGCCCGCCATTCAGGGAAATCGACATGCGCACGATGATGGCCTGGAGAAAGATGATCAGGATCATCGACAGGCCGGCAACCATGAAACTCTGCCCGAGCGTATCCAACGGATTGGTCGTACTCGCCATGAAATTGCGGTTGACCGGATCAATCACCAGCATGGTGAACAATGCGTAGGGCAGGAAAACCACCCCGAAGAATAGCGGGAAATTGCTGAAATAGAGCTTGAATGTGCCGCCAAGGATGCGGCCGATCCCAAGCTCTGCCTGCGTGGTCGGTGTTGGGTTTGTATCCGTCATATTGCCCCCCTTGTGGCGTCTTAAACGATTGAATGACTAGCCTGTGTCCATGTCACGATGATGCTTGTCGTCGCGGACATCACCAAAAATGCGCTTCTGTTCGAGGAAGGCCCGCTGCGCCGTATAGAAAGCGTGCAGGAACTCCGCCACCCGGCTATCCGGGACCGGTTCTTCATAACCGATCTTGCGACGGATCTGGGCCGCGACCTGGATCAGGCTGTCGCGACGGCGCGCATCCGAGCCGCGTGTCTTGGCCTCGGTGCGCAGCAGGCTTTCCAGCGTCTGCAGTTCGAACCGCCCATAATGTTCCAGCTGGGCCGGCGTGAAGTCGAAAACATTTGGGGATACTGAGGTCGATAGGTCGGGCAGGAGCACCGATTTCGGCCGCACCATGACATAGGTGTTGGCGATCAGATCGCCCAGGCGCTGCCGCTTCTTGCTGGCCAGTGGCACGATCAGGACAACCACGATCCACAGCAACAAGACCAGGTTCCAGAACAGACCCAGACCGCCGGAGACCAGCAGCAAGGTGCCCGGCATGAAGATCTCGACCTCCTTCATCAGATTACGCGCGACCACCGCATGGGTGGTCAGGCCGCGCCCGTCGGCGCCGAGAACGCGCAGCCCGGTGGCCCGCTTGCCGATGGTCTGACCATTCCAGAACAATTCGGTGAGGATGTAATAGGGCGCCCGGATCATCAGCATCAGGATCGCGGCGAGCGAATTGACAACGGGCGCGATGTCGAAGGGCAGGAAGGCCAGCACGATGATGATCGCCATCATGACCACGACCGTGATCAGGATATCCAGCAATTGCGCCCCGAAACGGCCTGCCAGACCCGCCACTTCGAAACGGATCGGCACCCCTTCCGGCGGAATGAGATCGAACCAGCGGCGACTCTTTTCGAGACGGCGGGCGATCTGCGCCGGCGTTTCCGTGTGCGCCATCAGCCCGTCCTCCGGCGCGCCAGCAGAAACCAGGCCAGCCACAGGACGCCAATCCCCCAGCCGATGAGGATCCGTAACGTCGTGTCGGTGACCAATTGCCGGGCAAAGCCTTCCAGCAATCCGGCGACCAACAGCATCAGCGAGGCAATCAGGGCCAGCTTGACGGCATCCTTGGATGCCATCCGCAGCGAGTCCTTGCGGGTCATGCTGCCGGGAAACAACAGCGCCAGGCCGAGCCGGAAGCCGCCGGCCGCCGCCAGGGCAAGGGCCGACAATTCGGTCACGCCGTGGATCGAGAGCCAGCCAAACAATTCCAGCGCCAGGCCGCGATCCGCATAAAGCCCCCAGAAGGCGCCAAGGATGAGGCCGTTATAGATGGTCAGCAACAAGCTCGGAACACAGGCAAAGACCCCCAGCGCGAAGGAGAAGAGGGCCACCCGTGTGTTGTGCGAGAACAGCGAGGCGGCAAACACGCCCAGCTGGCCGATCAGATTGGCTTCAGTGGAGAACAGGCCGGCCCGCAAGGTCTCGGTGCTGGCACCCGGTCCGCGTTCGCCAGCCAGTTCGCCGGGCACGAATGTGTAGAACCAAGCCGGGTCTTGCGCGAACAGGCTGGCAGCGACCCAGCTGCCCAAGAAGAGGGCGAGAAAGGCCATCAATATGACCCCGCCCGAGCGCCGGACCGCCGCCGATGCCGAACCGCCGAAGAAGCGACCGACCACGCCGGACAGGCTGTCCTGCGGCGCATAGACCGACAGGAAGGCTCGTGCGACCAGCGATTCCAGATAGATCAGCAGATTCTTGTCGAGGGAGATATCGCGCGCCACCGACAATGACGTCGCCGCCTTGCGGTAGAGTTCGGCCAGCGCGCGCGACTCGTCGAAACTGAGCCGGTGGCTGCCCCGGCTTTCGACCCGTTTGATCAAGACCTCAAGCGCCCGCCAATCGGCTTCGCGCTCGGCCCGGAAACGGGTTGACCGGATCGGTTGGACCTCGCTCATGCGACCTCTCGCGCCTTGAGATCGAGATAGGTCGATACCAGTCTCGGGGTCAGCTGGTCGGGCCGGACATCGAGCACCATGACACCGAGCTGGCCAAGGCGTTCGATGACGATGCGGCGGTCCCGAAGAATGTCGGCGGCCGAGACCGACTCGGCGGCGATATCCAGCGATGCAACCGGCTGGCGTGCCTGGTCCTCGGTGGCCGGGTCGCGCAGCGCAATGAAGATGACCAGGTGATCGCGTGACAGGCGACCGAGATGCTCGACCATGAGTTCCGACGTGGTGGTGTCGACGAAGTCGGAGAAGATGATCACCAAGCTGCGACGGCGCAGGCGGGTCTGCAGGGTCGCCAGCGCCAGGGTCGGATTGCTCTCGGCGCTTTCATAGCTCAGCTCGGCGAGCGCCCGGCGCAGTTTGGGGAATATCTGGCGACCCGGTTCCGGCGGCATCCAGCTGTGCGGGCGCGCGTGATATGTATAGAGGCCGACCCGGTCGCCACCGACCGCCGCGGCCCAGGCGGTCGCGAGCGCGGCATTGATGGCGTGGTCGATCTTGGGCAGGCCATCGATCACCTCGCGCATGAGATAGCCATGGTCGAGCGCGATGATGATGTTGTGATTGCGTTCGGCGCGCGTCTCCTTGGACAACATGCGGCGCTGCCGGGCCGAGCGTTTCCAGTCGACGCGGCGCAGGCTGTCGCCGGGCACGTATTCGCGCAGCTGGTGGAATTCCGACCCCTCACCTTCGGCGAAAGACTCCTTTTGCCCGTGCATGCTGGTGCGCACGGCGAGATCGATCTGGCCCTGGGTCACCGGGCGGATATCCGGCAGGATGGTCACCGACCGGCCCAGCTCGCTCCGTGGAATAAAGTCGAAAAAGCCAAAGCGGGACGGCCAGTTGAGCCAGACATGTCCGAGTGGCCAGGCGCCGCGGACCCGGCCTTCCAACGGCAGGTCGAGCACACGCTCACCGCTCCCGGCACTCAACTTGGCAGGCCCGGACAAGCCGTCCGGCCAATCAAAATGCGCCACCATTCCCGGCGGTGCCGACGGGAGAATATGCAGCCGGAAGACAGCGGTCTGACCGGCGAACACCGCATCCGGCCCCTCCAGCTCCAGATGCCGGCGGCGATGGACACTGCCCGCCAGATCGACCGCCATCAGCGAGCCCAGCGCGATCCACGGCATGGCGAGCAGGCTACCATCACCGGCCGCAAAGGGCAGCAGCAGACCGGTCAGCCCGAGGGCGATCAGGGCCGCCCACAGCAATCGCCGTGTTGGTCGCATCAGCGCGGCACCTCGATCCGCGTCAGGATCGCCTTCAACACATCATCCGGTGTCCGCCCCTCGATTTCAGCCGTCGGCCCGAGCTGGATGCGATGGCGCAAGGTCGGCAGGATCAGCGCCTGGACATCGTCGGGAATGGCATAGTCGCGGCCCGCCAGGGCGGCACTCGCCCGCACGGCGGCAGCGAGTGTGTCGGCGGCGCGGGTAGACGCGCCCTCGCGGACATCGCCATCGGTGCGGGTCGCACGAACGAGGTCGAGGATATAGGCCAGGATTTTCTCATCCAGCCGGATCGCGTCGACCAGGGCATGGGCAGCGTTGACATCCTCGCCGGAAATCACGCGTTCGATCCCGGCCGTACGGGCGTCGAAATCGAGCGGCTGCAAGGCGTGGCGTCGCAGGATTTCCAGCTCGTCCTCACGGTCGGGAAAATCGAGGACCAGCTTGAACATGAAGCGGTCATTCTGGGCTTCCGGCAACGGATAGGTGCCTTGCTGCTCGATCGGGTTCTGGGTGGCAATGACATGGAAATGCCCGCCAAGGGGATGGTCGACACCGTCGATGGTGACCGTGCGCTCATTCATCGCCTGTAGCAGGGCCGCCTGGGTCTTGGGCGGGGCACGATTGATCTCGTCGGCCAGCAGAATGTCGGTAAAGACCGGTCCACGCACCAGGCGGAATGTGTTCGAGCTGAAGTCGAACAGGTTGGCGCCCAGGACATCGCCCGGCATCAGGTCCGGGGTGAACTGGACCCGTCCGAAATCAAGCGAGAGCGCCGACGCAAAACTGCGCGCGAGCAGGGTCTTGGCCGTTCCCGGCGGGCCTTCCAGCAGGACATGGCCGCGGGCGAAGACCGCGGTCAGCAATTGGTCGATCACATGATCCTGGCCGTGGACGGCCTTGCGGATTTCGGCGCGCAGCGTCTCGGCGCGCTCGGCAAATTGTTCGAGGGTCAGGGTCATGCGAGCTCCAGGGCCTGTTGGTAGACGTGTTCGACATCGGCGAGCGCGTCGATGGCCACGTCCTGGCGGATTCGGTCGGGCAGTGCGTCTGCGCGGTCAAAGATATCAGTGAGGCGCGCCGCCAGTTCCCGGTCCTTCAGACGCAGGAGCGCAACGGTGCGCTGGAAGGCGTGGCCAGTACGGCGTTCACGGCCCAGCCAGGCCTCGGCGAGCGCTTGCCGGCGATTGGCGACCAGGGTGCGGATCAGGGCGCCATCGGCTTGGGCGTTGCGCATCAGGCGGGCTTGGGCACGCAGGGCCACCTGGCGGGCGGCACCATGGCCATGCTCAAACACGGCGATCAACGGGCGGCCGCGCAGCCCGGCGCGCCACAGGAGCAGGACGAGCAGGCCGCCACCGGCCAGCCAGAGCCAGGTGAAGGGCGGCTCGAACATGCGGGCCATATCGGCCCAGCTGCGCTGATGCTCATCCGGCGTGGCAGTGAGGAAAACCGCGGTGGAATAGTCGACCAGCACGTCACCGCCATCGGCCAGACGCCGCACCAGCTGGCGCGCCAGATCCGCATTGCCGGCCTGGGTGAGGCCGTGATTGTTCAGGAGGTCGGGATCTGACAGCACCCAATAGGACAGGTCGTCAAACTCGCAGCGGCCAAGCAAAGCGCGCTCGGGCACGCCGATCAGGGCCTCACAGCCCTCCGGCAGGGTCATCCATTGCGGTGCGTAGAGCCGCGCCATGCCGTCGGCGAAGCCCGACACGTCAAGGGTTTCCCAGCCTGTGTCCCCAATCGCCAGCAATTCGGGCTCGACGTAGGTCACCGGTTGCGAGTGACGGTCTTCGTCGGTGTCGGGCCGGCCAAAACGGGTTTGCGACGCTTCGTCGGGCGATGGGTCAGAAGCCGCAGTGTCCGCTTCGGCGGCGTCTGCACCAGCATCCGCAGTGTCGGCATCGGCAGCATCAACCTCCGATGCAACCGGATCTGCCGCGCCGCGCTCCCGGGCAATCAGGAATTCCGGGTGCGTCACGCCCACCAGGCGGACCCCGTCGCGCCATTTCGGCAGAACGACCAGGGTCGGCAATGTATCCGCTTTCATCGTGACGACATGGCGAAACATGTTGCGCTGGGTGTCGGTGAGATAAGCGCCCTCAGGCTCGAAATTGCGGCCGCTGACAGTGTCCAGATCGGTATCATAGAGCGGCAGGATGCGCAGTCCGACACCATCGCCGGACAACGGTCCCCGCCCCAGAAAGCGACGCGTATCCATGCCATCTAGCGCCAACCAGACAGCCAGCCCATCAAAACCAAGCGCGCTGTGCTCCAAGGCCGGGGCACGGTCCTGACGCGCGAGCATCCAGGCCGCCGTGACAGTCACCGCTGCGAGCAGGCCAAGGGCGAGCCAGTTGACGACATTGCGTTGCCCCCCGGCGCCCGTCATGACACCGCCACCCTGGCACCGAGAACCAGCCGGGCGTCGGCGATGAGTCCGTCCAAGCCATCCTGTTCGATCGGGCGTCCGGCATAGCGGACCTGTTCGGCGATCTGCACCAGGCGCGCCACCTTGTCGTAATGACCCCAGTCGCGTGGCAGGCGGCGCAGTGCTTCCCGGGCCGTCTCGCTGCGACGGAGGACGGAGCCGGTGGCCTCGGCCGCGGCCACCAGAACCAGGCGTTGCAAGGCGCCCAGCGCCTTGGCCGCATCGGCGAGCCTGGCGATCTCCTCAAGGCTCAAGAGCGGCAATTCCCCGGCCGGCAGGCCGCCCTTGCCCGGACCGTCATGGTCACCGACCGCCGCAACCTGGCGCGTGGCGACCCGCAAGCCGGCCCCGTGACGAATGGCGAGATAAACAATGTAGGCGAGGACCCCGACCGCCAGCCCGATCACCACCCACTTGATCACCATCACCATGGTCAGGCCCGCGAGCCAGGGGAAGGACATGCCGATGTCGTCGGACGGATCGGGCAGGTCTGCGAGCGCGCGCCAATCCGCCTCGGCATCCAGATAATCAAGCTCCACCTGCAGACCCCGCGACCGCGCGAGATCCGCATAATCACCGGTCAGCGCGGCGGCGCCCTCGGTCGATGGCCCTGCCAGCATCTGCCACGTCCACATCGCCAATACGGTCAAGCCGACGACCGCCAGGAGCCACAACCAGGGTCGCAGCCGGGATGCTGTTCGCGACGCCGTATCGGGGCGGGGCGAAGACGCCATCAAACACAAACTCCGAGAGGTTGCACACAGCCGCCAAAGCAGCCGGAGGGAAGGTTAGTCACCCCCGTCACACCGGGCAAGCCTGATTGGCCCGCAACAAGTCCTCCAGCCGGCCGCGCGCCGTCGCCGCGAAGCCGAAAGGTGATGCCGGATTGTCGAGTTCGGCATAGCACTGGACAAAACCATCAGCACCGCGCGCGGCAAAAACCGGTGCGAAATCGGCAACGCCATCGCCGAGCCCGGCCATGGCGCCGTCCGGATGATAATCCTTGATATGGCAAAGCGGGAAACGATCCGGCGCCTGTGCGACCAGGGCCGCCGGGTCCTGTCCAGCCAGTTGAGCCCAATAAGTGTCGATTTCGAAGGATACCAAAGCGGGGTCACACCGCGCCTGAAGGACGGCCCATGGCGTTTGCCCGGATGGGGCGTCCGTACCGGCTGCGTCGGCAAACTCGAAATCATGATTATGGTAGGCACATCGCAACCCTGCCAGGCTGCACGCCTCGCCGAACCGGTTGAGGACATCGGCCCAGGCCTGCCAGTCCGACAGCGAGGTCCGGTCCTGCGGCGGGATCCAGGCGATCACCAGATAATCATGCCCGGCTTCGGCGCCGGCCGCGACGATGCGGGCCGGATCATTGCGGGCTTGGCGGGCATCGACATGGGCGCTGGGCGAGACAAGTCCGGTCGCCGCAAGAAGGCTGGCAATCCCGGCCGGCGCCTGATCGAAATAGCCCGCGAATTCAACGGCGCCATAGCCCATCCCCGCAACCCGCTCCAGGGTCGGCGGCACCGAAACGGCCATGGCCTCGCGCACCGAGTAAAGCTGCAAGCCGGCGCGCACCGGCGCGCAACCGGTGAGCGGCTGGCAGGCACCAAGGGCGACCGCGCCGGCCTGCGCGAGCAGGGTCCGGCGAGACAGTCGGGCAGTTTCGATCACAGGCATCACACCCCTCCCGGCCCGATGATTCCCGACACCGGACCGACACGGCAAGCCTGATCCTAGCGCGGCTGCGAAATGGCCGGCAGGT
This sequence comes from Maricaulis maris, assembly GCF_003634045.1. GTDB lineage: Bacteria > Pseudomonadota > Alphaproteobacteria > Caulobacterales > Maricaulaceae > Maricaulis > Maricaulis maris. Next base: position 362,230 of record NZ_RBIM01000005.1, on the reverse strand, counting down.
CCGTGAATGGCTGGATCCCGAATTCCGGATAAATCTCCGTCGGATAGTAGAAGACCCCATTGGCAGAGACGAGCGCGATCGTCTTGAGCTCCCTGAAATCGACGGTCGGATCGCCCGGGACCAGGAAGAAGTCAGCCAGCATGCCCGGTGCAATCGTGCCGAGTTCGTCATCGACGCCGAGATATTCGGCCATGCCATGACCACCCCAGGCGATGATCTCGGCCGGGGTCATGCCGATATTCTGATAGAGTTCCAGTTCACGGTGATAGGCGAAAGACCCACCCAGATCGGTGCCCGGCACGATGAAGATACCGGCCTCGCGCATCATCCTCAGGGTTTCGGTGATCTGGTCGAACGCGCCGCGATAATTGGCATCATCCTCGGGCGTCGCGATATCGGCCCAGGCACTGCGGGCGCCGCGCTGGGTATCGACCGGCATATTGTCGATATAGTCGACCACGCCCGGCGAGACCTCGCCATTGCGCGACAGGAGCAGGGCTTCATGGATGGCATAGGTCGGGTCGACCGCCGTGCCATTGGCTGCCATCGCCGCAATGGTTGCCTGTACCGCTTCACTGTTGAGATCGAGGGCCGGCAGGCGGCGCAACGCGGTGAGACGCAGCAGGGAGCGCGTATCCTCGCCCTCCTCGAGCACCCAACCCAGCATGATCTGGTTGATATGGGTCATCTCGTCATAACCGGCCGCGATCATCGAATTGGCATTGGTGAAGGCCGGGACATGGCCGGCAACGCGCAGACCATTGGCGTGAGCCGCCTCGATAACCGCCGGAACCCAGTCCGGATTCATCGAGTTGTAGACTTTCACCTGGATGAAATCGCCGCTCGCCGCATAGGTCTCAACGGCGGCCACAGCCTCCTCCTCGCTGGCGACGAGAATGCCGTTATTGGAACTGAACGGGCTGCGCCCCTCGATGAAGCCGCTGCGGTGGACACGCGGCCCGGCGACTTCGCCCGCCTCGATCCGTCCGATCAACTCATCAAGAACGGCATTGTTATTGCCCATGTCACGAACGCTGGTGACACCGGCGGCAATGTTCAGGAAAGCGCTGGTCTCGCCCATATGGGCATGCATTTCGAACAGGCCCGGGATCAACGATCCACCGGCCCCGTCAATCTCCGTCTCACCGGCCTGCGTCGCCACATCCAGCGTATCGATCGCGGTGATGTGCTCGCCCTCGACAACCACCGAAACCGGCTCGCCCAGGCTCAGTGTCTGTGGATCAAAAACGCGGACATTGCGGATGCGCACCGGCCCGTCATAGTCATGCGCGACCCGCGCCTGGATTTCGGAGAAACGACTCGCGCCATAGCCTGCGGCCAGGGCACGCAAGCGCTCATCCTCACCTTCATACCCGGCTTCCAGTATGGCAAAACCCGGCGTGATCAGGCCGAAAAAGGCGCGATCATCCATCAGGAAATAGGTCGGGTTCTCGCTGGTTCCGGACAGGGCATAGGTCGTGACATTGCGGCTTGTTTCGCCATTGCTCACCGTGAGCTGATCGATCTCGGCCAACCGCAGCTCGCCGCCGGGCAGGGCCGGGATCGTCATGTCGTCGCGCGCCATCAGGGCCCGCGCTGCAATGGCGAGCCAATAGGGGCTGGCGTCCTGCGGCACATAGAAGGCGTCGCCCTCGGGCAAGGCCTGATCGCTGCCGGTGGCGTCCTGCCAGCGCGCCTCGCTGTCGACATAGGCATAGCTCTCGTCAATCGGATTGCCGAAGGTCGAAGCGCCGGAGATCGTCCAGTCGACCGGCAGGCCGGCCTCGTCCAGCGCGATGCTTTCGGTGATGGTCGGGCCGCGGCCGTTATTGCGGTATTCGTACTCGACCGCATAGCCGTCTTCGGAGGGCAAAATCTCCAGGGCGCCGATCTCGGTTCCGCCGACCAGGATGGTGAAGCGCCCGGCTTCCGGGGCGCTCTCGCTTGTTGCTGTGCCCGACACCGCATCGGCGCCGGCCGGGCCGGTTTCGGTCGGTTGGCTACAGGCGGCCAAGGTGGCAGCCAGGATCAGGCTGGCCCAGATCGGCTTGGTGGTGACGCTCATCGATTTCTCCCCCGAAACACTGCGTTGCCAGACAGGTAGCACCGTTTCCGGGACCTGTCTGCACGCCCCGGGGACGCAACACCTAAGAGCCGGTGGGGCGCACCGCAGCCCGTTGCCCTGCCGGCAGGCCAAGCCAGTCGGAGCGGAGCGGAGACAGGCCGAGCTCGATCTCGCCGAACTCACCGAAGCTGACGCGGCTGGTATCACCCACCTTGGCCTGATGGACGCCGGTCACGGCGCCGGTCGAGATATGGCTGCCCGCGTCGAGCGCGATCCCGCGTTCCTGCATCAGGCGCAGGATGAATTCGAGCGCGCCGATCGGCCCGCCGGGCAAGGCAGAAGCGGTGGTCGCGCCGACCTCATCACCATTGATGACGACCCGAGCCGGCAGATCCGCCCAGCTGCGCGACTGCCAGTCGGCGATCTCCGGCCCGACGATGAGGCCGAAATTATTGCCGAAATCGGTCACAACGCAAATCGGTCCGAGATCATTGATACCCGGGAAGGGGCTCGAAGCGATCTCGACGCCGACATGAAGCCGGCCAGCCACATCGCGGGTCAGTTCCGGCGTGATCTTGGTGCCGACCGGGACCGGCTTGCCAAGCACGAAGATGAATTCCGCTTCCACCGCGGCGAAACCATCGGCGAAAACCGGCATGTCATGGACCTGGCCGATCGCGTGATCACGGATCAGGTTGGCAAAGATCGGACCGACCAGACGCTCGGCACCGACAGGACCGCGAAACTCCGGCGGCACCAGTCCGATTTTCCAGCCGTCAACACGATCGGGCCAGCGCGAAATGGACTGGTCCTGGATCGCGTAGGCGTCCGCGAGCGTCGCCGGCAATTGACCGGGATAGTCGCGCAATCCGGCCCCCGCCTGACGTGCGTCAATGAAGGCTTCCGAGATGGTTTTCTGATTGGGCGTCAAGTCGATTTTCCCTGATTTTCCTCGCCTTGTCGGCCGGCGAGTTACTCTGACGAAGGGGCTTGCGCCTCACTCGATATCGGTTACGGTTCCAAACAAGGAAACCGGTGTCATTTTTCACGGTATTCCCTCAAGATCAAGCCGCAAGCAACAATGAGCGGCACGAATGGGAGGCGGTCAGAGGCAATTCTCGACCGTCCGGGAGGAGAGACGAATGTTCAGAAGCGCTTTGCTCGTTGGCGTTTGCGCCGTGGCGACTGGTTGCGGTCACATTGATGCGTTGACCACAAACTTTTCTGCCGATGACACTGCGCCTCCCGTTGCACCGCCCACCGTGGCCGACGGCCAGCAGATCGCCTTCCCGGGCGCTGACGGCTTCGGCCGTTTCAGCCGCGGCGGTCGCGGCGGCGACGTTTACACGGTCACCCACTTGGGCGATTCAGGTCCCGGCTCGCTGCGCGAAGGCGTCGAGGCTGACGGGCCGCGTACCATCGTCTTTGCCGTCTCCGGCACGATCCAGCTGGAAAGCCCGTTGCGGGTGCTCAATGACTACATCACCATCGCCGGCCAGTCGGCACCCGGCGCTGGCATTGCCCTGCGCGACTATCCACTGCAGGTGCACGCCAATCATGTGGTGATCCGTTATATCCGCTCGCGGATCGGCGGCGCCAGCCATGTCGAGGATGACGCCATCTCGATCGTCGGCGGCTCTGACATCATTCTCGACCACGTCTCGACCAGCTGGGCGATCGACGAGACCCTGTCCTCGTCGCAAAGTTATCGCGGCACGCCAGGGCAGAAACACCTGACCAATCTGACGGTGCAATGGTCGATCATGGCCGAAGGCCTTTACCAGGCCGGTCATGAAAAGGGCGACCGCGCCTATGGCAGCCTGATCCGCGGCAATAATGGCGCCCGCTATTCCTGGCATCACAATCTGTGGGCCAACCACAACTCGCGCATGCCCCGCATCGGCAATTACGCGACACCGTTCGACGATCCCGACGGACTCTTCCTCGATTTCCGCAATAATGTCTTTTACAATTGGGGACATGGCGCCGAGACGGACTTCTGGGACTGGGTCCCGGCCAGCGCCGAGTTCGACCCCTCCCAGCATCTTGGTCTGAACCAGGACCCGCTCTACGGGCGCGAAGGCACCGACTATCATCATGCCGCCGGCACCGATCTCGATCCGGCCTCGGTCGCGCACTACAACTTCATCAACAATGCCTATGTCCAGGGTCCGCAAACGCTCGGCCCGGTCATTTTCTACATGCGCAACACAACAGGGCGCGCCCATTTCTCCGGCAATACGATGGATGGCGAGCTGCGCGAGCAACGCCCCATGCTGCGCTCGGCGGCGCATGATCTGAGCTGGGTTGATGAGCCCTATGAGGCTGATTTCATCCGCACCGACACCGCCGACGAAGCCTATGCGGCGGTCCTGGCGGGCGCCGGCGCCTCGCATTGGCGCGACGCAGCCGACCAACGCATCATCAATGACGTGCTCAACGGCACAGGCCGGATCATCTCATCAGAGGAAGAAGTCGGTGGCTGGCCCGACCTGCCTTCAGAGCCTGCGCGCACCGACAGCGATAGCGATGGCATGCCCGATGCGTGGGAAACCGCCCGCGGTCTCGACCCCGAAAATCCGCAAGACGGCTCGCATGACGCCGACGGCAACGGGTATACTGAACTGGAGGACTGGCTGAACGGACTCGTTGAGTAGCCGGCACGGACCAGACCCTGGGGAGGGATCATGATCAATCGCAGACACCTCATCGCGACGGGGGCGGCCGCGGCTGTTGCCGGCTGCGGACAAGCCGACCGGCCGCTTTATTCCGCCGACGCCCATGTCGCTGACTACCCGACAGTCCAAGGCGTTGAAGCCATGGCCCGTATGGTCGAGGAACGCACCGGCGGTCGTCAGCGGGTGAAAATCTTCGCCGGGGCCCAGCTCGGCTCGGAACGCGACACGCTGGAGCTGACCGTGTTCGGCGCGCTCGACCTCAACCGGGTCAATCTGGCGCCACTCAACTCGATCGCCAATGAGACCATCGTCCCCAGCCTGCCCTTCCTGTTCAACTCCATCGACCACATGCGCGCCTCGCTCGACGGCGCGCCGGGCCAGGCCATTCTCGACGCCCTGCGCCCGCACGGGCTGGTCGGACTTTGCTTTTACGACAGTGGCGCCCGCAGCTTTTACAATACCCGCCACCCGATCAACACGCCGGACGATCTGCGCGGCATGAAGATCCGGGTGCAAAACTCCGATCTCTACGTCGCCATGGTCGAGGCGCTCGGCGCCAACCCGACCCCGATGTCCTTCGGCGAAGTCTATCAGGGCCTGGTGCAGGGCGTGATCGACGGGGCCGAAAACAATTGGCCCTCCTATGAGACGACCCGTCATTTCGAGGCCGCGCGCTATTACAGCCTCAGCCGCCATGTCATGGCACCGGAAATCCTGGTGATGTCGAAACACCGCTGGGACCGCTTGTCCGGCGAAGACCAGGCGATCTTCCAGCAGGCCGCCCGCGACAGTGTGCCAGTCATGCGTCAAATCTGGGATGCCCGCGTTTCCGACGCGCGCGAACGGGTGCTGGCCGGTGGCGTGGAAGCGAACGAGATCGGTGACATCACCGCCTTTTCAGACCGCATGGAAAGCGTCTGGGACCGTTTCGTGGTCACCGATGTCCAACGCCGCCTGGTCGAGGATGTCCGCAATCTCGGGGGCGATGCCTGATGCGTGCTTTCGCCAATCTCCTCAATTTCGCCAGCCGGTCACTGCTGCTGCTCGGCGGTATCGGCCTGGCGGTCATGACACTGATCATCGGCTGGCAGGTTTTCGCCCGCTATGTGCTCAATGCCAGCCCGTCCTGGTCCGAACAGGCCTCGCTTGTCCTGATGATCTGGTTTGTCAGTTTCGCCGCGGCGGCCGGGGTCAAGGAAGGTTTCCATATCCGGATATCCGCCTTCGCCGACAACCTGCCCGGCCGATGGCCGCACCGCCTGCAACTCCTGTCCCACCTCATCGTCGCCCTGGTCGGTGGCGCCATGGCCTTTTGGGGCGGAGAATTGATCCTGCGAACCTGGGAGCATGCCATTCCGACGCTCGGTATCTCGCGCGGCTTTGCCTATCTGCCGCTGCCGATCAGCGGCGTGTTGATCAGCCTCTTCGCGCTGGAAAATATTCTCGAACAGCTCAATCCGGCCATTGCCGGCGACGCGGAGTCCTGAACCATGGAATTGTCAGTCCTCCTCGGCACCCTTGTTTTCCTGCTGATCATCGGCGTGCCGGTTGCCTTCTCCCTGCTCGGCGCGACCCTCATCACCTTCTTCATGATGGACATGCCGGCCATCGCCGTCTTCCAGCGCATGGCGGGCGGGATGAGCATTTTCTCGCTGATGGCCATCCCCTTCTTTGTCTTCGCCGGTGAACTCATGCACCGGTCCGGCATCGCCGAACGCCTGGTCCATGTCGCGGAAGCCGCCTTCGGGCGATCACGAGGCGGGCTGGGACAGGTCGATGTCGGCGCGTCGATGTTGTTCGGGGCCGTCTCCGGCTCGGCCATCGCCAGCGTCTCGGCGATGGGTTCGACCCTGATGCCGATGATGCGCGAGCGCGGCTATGATGCCGACTATGCCGTCAACGTGACCTCGACCTCCGCCGTTTGCGGCCTGTTGATCCCGCCCTCGCACAACATGATCATCTATGCTGCCGCTGCCGGCGTCGGCGTGTCGATCGGCGAGCTCTTCGTGGGCGGGATCGTGCCGGGCCTCCTGACGGGTGCGACCTTGATGGTTGCCGCCTGGCTGGTGGCGGTGAAGCGTGGCTATCCCAAGGGTGAATTCCCCGGCTGGATGGCGTTCCTGCGCGCCTTCATCATGGCCCTGCCCGGCCTGTTCACCGCCATCATCATCGTCGGCGGCGTGCTCGGTGGCTTTTTCACGGCCACCGAATCCTCCGCCGTCGCGGTGCTCTACACCGTCGCGGTCGCCGCCCTGCTCTACCGCTCGATGGGCCCGCGCGCCTTCCTTGATGCCGCCATCCAGGCCGTCAAGACGACCGCCATGGTGCTGCTGATCATCGGCTCGGCCTCCGGTTTCGGCTGGATGCTGGCCCTCTTGGAAGCGCCCTCGCAACTGGCCAGCCTGATCACCACGGTGACCGACAATCCGATCCTCATCCTGCTGATCATCAATCTGATCCTGCTGGTGCTCGGCACCTTCATGGACATGTCGCCACTGATCGTGATCACCACCCCGATCTTCCTGCCCATCGTGGTCGATCTCGGCATGGACCCGGTCCAGTTCGGCGTCGTCATGATGCTCAATCTGGGCATCGGCCTGGTCACCCCGCCGGTCGGCTCGGTCCTTTTCGTGGGTGCCGCAATCGGCAAGGTGAAGGTGGAAGAGACCGTCAAGACGATCTGGCCGTTCTATGGCGCCCTGTTCGTCGCCCTGATGGCCGTCACCTATTTCCCCGCCCTGTCCATGGGTCTGGTCAATCTGATGCGTTGAGGTCGAGCGACAAACCCGCTCAAAAAACCCTTCCCCTTGACGTCGAAGGTGGCCCGAAGGGCCGGAAGGGGTGGGATGCGCTCGCGTTGTGCCGCCGCCCAACGGTCACCCGCTCCGCCTCGCCGCTTCGCGTCCCGCCGCCTTTCCTCGTCCGGGTGATGACCCGCGCCCTCTTCTTCCCAATGGCGACAGGACGAAGGAGGCCGAGCGCTGGAAGAGCGTCCGACAGCCAAAAAAAAAGCCGACCCCGAAGGGCCGGCTGGAGGGAAGGTTCGGGAGTTGTTTGCCTAGCGGGCGAGCCAGCCACCATCCACGGCCAGAACCGTGCCGTGGACATAGTCTGCGGCCGAAGAAGACAGGAAGACGGCGGCGCCGCCGATGTCGGACGGGTCGCCCCAGCGCCCGGCCGGAATGCGGCCCAGGATCTGCTCGTTGCGATCCGGGTCAGCCTGCAATGCGGCCGTGTTGTTTGTCGCGAAATAGCCGGGCGCGATCGCATTCACATTGATGCCCTTCGCCGCCCATTCATTGGCGAGAAGCTTGGTCAGGCCGGCAATCGCGCTCTTGGAAGACGTGTAGGACGCCACCCGGATGCCGCCCTGGAAGGACAGCATCGAAGCGATATTGATGATCTTGCCGCTGCCCTGGGCGACCATGTGCTTGGCTGCGGCCTGGCACAGGAAGAAGGCCGACTTGATGTTGACGTCCATGACGCTGTCCCAGTCATCCTGGGTGAAATCGAGTGCGTCATTGCGTTTGATGATGCCGGCATTGTTGACCAGGATATCGATCCGGCCCGCCTGTTCGACGGTGGCAGCGACCACCCCCTCGACACAGGACGGGTCGGAGAAGTCGGCCTTGATTTCGTAGAATTTCCGGCCAGCGGATTCGACCGCTTCACCGGTCTCGGCGGCGCTGGACCGGCCAGCGACGACGATATCGGCACCGGCCTGGGCCAGGGCAATCGCCATCGCCTGGCCAAGCCCGGTATTGCCGCCGGTGACCAGGGCAACCTTGCCGGTGAGATCGAATGATTGGCTCATGGGTTTCTCCGTTTCACACGGCCGTTCGGGCGCAAGGCCTAAGCGGCCAGCACCGTGCGGATATAGTCGGCGATGGCGTCGTCCTGGCAGTTGGCGAAGAAGTATTCCTGGAATTTCTCGCCGGCGATGGCCGCTTTCAGCAGGTCCTGGTCGACCGTCTTCAGCACGGTCAGCATGTCGTGACAGGAGGCCGCTTTCAGCTCCGCCACAATGCCGCGGTTTTTCGCCATGACGGCGGCCCGTTCCTTGGGATAGCCCGCTCCGCGCTCGTTTTCGAACAGCTTGCGGAAACAGTCCTGCAGATTGAGTTCCGCAGCCCAGCCGAAGCCCTTGGCATAGGGCATCGAGATTGCATTGCCATCATTGATCTGGCCAAACAGGAAGGCGTCGGTCGGATCGACAACGAGACCACAGAACACGCCCGGCATGGCGTTGCAGGCGAGGTTGGAACCGACACCGGTGCCGCAGCCGGTGACCACGAAATCAGCGGCCTTGGAATTGAGCAGCAGGCCCGCCAGCAAGCCATTCATCGGATAGGTGAGCGAGGCTTCATCCTCGGGCGTATACATGCCGTAATGGTGCACCTGATGGCCGAGCGGCTCGGCCACGGTGGCCAGGGCATCGTGGACAATTCCGCTCTTGGCGGCCTGGCTGTTTTCGATGATGAGCGCGATCTTCATGGGGATTTCCTGTCTCAGTTTTGAGCGTCGAGTTTGTAGGCCTGTTTGACCAGATTATAGGCGAGGTCGCGGGCGGTCTCATGGGCCTCGTCGAGGCCGAGCCGGTGCTCGCTCACGAGCCGCGCCAGGAAGGCGCAATCCACCCGTCGCGCCACGTCATGACGGGCCGGGATGGAGAGAAAGGCGCGGGTATCGTCATTGAAGCCGACCGTGTTGTAGAAACCGGCGGTCTCGGTGGTCTGCTCGCGAAAGCGCATCATGCCTTCCGGGCTGTCGTGGAACCACCAGGCCGGCCCCAGCTTCAGCGCCGGATAATGACCGGCCAGCGGCGCGAGTTCGCGCGAATAGCTGGTCTCGTCGAGGGTGAAGACAATGCAGCCAAAATCCGGTTCATTGCCGAACCGGTTGAGGAGCGGACGCAGGGCCTCGACATATTCGGTGCTCGTCGGAATATCGGCACCCTTGTCGCGGCCATGGCTGGCGAACAGCGGTCCATTGTGATTGCGATGGCTGCCGGGATGGATCTGCATGACCAGACCATCTTCCAGGCTCATCGCCGCCATTTCGGTCAGCATCTGGGCCCTGAATAATTCCGCATCACCAGCTGCTGGCTTGCGACTGACGATGCGGTCGAACAGGGCCTTTGCCTCACCCCGGTCGAGATCTGCGGTCCGCGCGGTGGGGTGGCCGTGATCGGTTGACGTCGCGCCGGCGGCCATGAAGTCGACCCGCCGCTGGCGGTGGGCAGCGAGATAACCATCCCAGTTGAAAACATCCTCGCCGGTGATGTCGCCAAAGGCTTCGAGCGACGCGAAAAAATCTTCGTGGTCGGCATCGATGACCGGGTCGGGCCGGTAGGCCGTGACGACCTTGCCGGTCCAGCCGGAACTGGCGATGGCGTGGTGATGCTCAAGCGTGTCGACCGGAGACTCCGTGGTCGCGATCAGCTCGATATTGAAACGATCGAACAGGGCGCGCGGACGGAATTCCGGGGTCTTGAGCGCGGCATCAATCCTGTCATAGGCCGCATCGGCCGTCGCCGCATCGAGCCGGTCCTCAATGCCGAACACCTCGACCAGGACATGGCTCAGCCAGATGGCTGACGGCGTGCCGCGAAAGAGATGGAAATTGGACGCAAACAAGCGCCAGGCCGCGCGCGGATCGGTCGCCGGGACACCCTGGCGATCGGGAATGGCGAGATCGGCGAGCCGGATACCCTGGCTGTAGAGCATGCGGAAAATGTAGTGGTCCGGCGCCAGCAACAGCGCGGTCGGATTGTCGAAGGCATCATTGCTCGCGAACCAGCGCGGATCGGTATGGCCATGCGGCGAGACAATCGGCAGATCGCGCACCGAGGCATGCAGCTCACGAGCAATACCCCGCACGACCGGGTCGGCGGGAAAGAGGCGATCCTCATGGAAAAACGACTTCGTGGGCATTGTTTTCGATTATCTGTCCTGCGGACTGTCAGGCAGAAAGGTAACCGGTGTCATTGCGAACATCAACCGGTCCCAAGCGTGCGAATTCAGTCTTTCTGCCCGATGTCTTTGCAGGGGTGTCAGAGAGGCGGTGCGGTGGTGTCCCGGATGACCAGGCTGGGCAGGGCCCGGGGGTCTTGCTGTTCGATCTCGGCGGCCGACTGCGGATTGACCAGCTTGGTCGACGCGCGCCGCCCGATCTCGCGGGTCGGGGTGTGGACCGTGGTCAGACGCGGCCACAGCCGCTCGGCGAGTTGGAAATTGTCATAGCCGACGACCGACAGCTGATCGGGCACGCGAATGTCCAGCGACCGCGCCGCCTGCAGCACGCCGGCGGCCATCTCGTCATTGGCGGCAAAGATCGCTGTCGGCCGGACCGGCCGCTGCAACAGGTCGCGGGCACAGTCATAGCCGGACTCGAATGTGTAGGCGCCCTGTACGACGAGCTCATCGTCCAGGGCGAGCCCGGCCTCGCCCAGCGCCCGCTCGAGGCCGCGGCGGCGTTCGTGGGAGGAGCGGAAGCTCTCTCGACCGGAGATGAAGCCGATCCGTGTGTGCCCGAGTTCGGCCAGATGTCGGCCTGCCGCCGCACCGCCGAGATGGTCATGCGAGACAATCATGTGTTCCGGCTCGTCCAGCGAGACCGAAGCGATACGGATGAATTCACAGCCGATCTGGCGCAGGATCGGCGGCACACGCTCGTCTTCCGACACCGACGGGGTCAGGATGACGCCATAGAGCTTCTGGCGCTCGACGAAATTGCGGACATCTTCCAGGAAGGTCGGACTGGCGCGGTCACAGGGGTGGACGACCAGCTCAAAACCGGTGCTGCGCATGCCGTCCAGCAAGCCCTGCTGCATGTTGACGACATATTGCGGGTTCGGGTTGTCGTAGATCATGCCGATCAGGAAGGAACGCCGGAAAGCCAGGCCGCGCGCCTGCGGATCCGGCGCATAGCCGATCTCATGCATCACCCGCAGGATTTCCTCGCGGGTGTGTTCCTTCACCGCCGGTGACTTGTTGATGACCCGCGACACGGTCTTCTTGGAAACGCCGGTCAGCCGGGCGACATCATTGATGGTCGGCCGACGGTCCACGAACTCATCGCGCAGGCTTTTCGCCGGCTTGCCATTGTCAGGCGTCTCGCCGTCAGTCATCCGGAAAATCCCCCGCGGCACCATGCCGAGGAAATGTCCACTACAGGACATCTCCTTGCTTGTCATGCCTTTCGGCCGCTTGATGGCTGGCGATGAAATTTTCTCTTTCCGTGCAAAATGACACCGGTTACCATTCAGGCCAGCAAGGGTGAGAGACGATATGAGTGTCGCCGAAAAATCCGCGATCAGCCAAGGTCTTGTCGTCCATCCGGACGACGGGGTCGGGGTCGCGACAAGCGCGCTGGCCCGGGGCGAACGCCCGGCCGCCAATTTGCCGCGCCTGCTCGACCCTGTTCCCGCCGGGCACAAATTCGCCCTCACCGACATTCCGGCTGGCGCGCCGGTCATCAAATACGGCGCCATCATCGGCCGCGCCCGCTGCGATATCGCGGCTGGCGCCCATGTCCACAGCCACAATCTCGAAACCACGCTCAGCGGCGAACAAGATTATGCCTGGACCGGGCGCACGGCAGACCGGTCTTCCAAGGCCGCGGTCAGCACCGATACATTCATGGGCTATCGCCGCTTTGATGGCCGGGTGGGAATCCGTAATGAAATTTGGGTGATCGCGACCGTCGGCTGCGTCAACCGCACCTCGGAACGCATCGCCCGCATGGCCGCCAACCAGGTCCGTGGCCAGGTTGACGGCGTCCATGCCATCACCCACCCCTTCGGCTGCTCGCAACTCGGCGATGATCTCGAGAAGACTCGCGCCATCCTCGCCGGCCTGGCCCAGAATCCCAATGCCGGCGGCGTGCTCCTGGTCGGGCTGGGCTGCGAGTCCAACCAGTATCGCGCCTTGCTCGACGCCATGCCCGACACCGATCCATTGCGCGTTCGCGCCTTCGCCTGCCAGGAGGCCGGCGACGAGCTGGATGCCGGCATCGCCGCCGTCGCCGAGATCGCCGATCATATGGCGCAGATGGATCGCCGCGAGCCCTGCCCGGTCTCCGACCTGGTGATCGGGCTGAAATGCGGTGGCTCAGACGCGTTTTCCGGCCTCACCGCCAACCCGCTGCTGGGCCGCATCACCGACCGGCTCGACGCCGCCGGCGGCAGCACCATCCTGACCGAAGTGCCGGAAATGTTCGGCGCCGAGCACATTCTGATGGACCGCGCCGTCTCGCGCGAAGTCCACACCGCGATCGGCACCATGATGAACCGCTTCAAACGCTATTTCATCGGCCATGGCGAACCGGTCCACGCCAATCCATCGCCCGGCAATATCGAAGGCGGCATCACCACGCTGGAAGAAAAATCCCTCGGCGGGGTCCAAAAAGCCGGCAGCGCGCCGGTGGTCGATGTCCTGGATTATGGCGACCGGCTGCGCCGCAGCGGGCTGAGCCTGCTGGAAGCACCGGGCAATGACGCCGTCTCCACAACAGCCATGGCCGCCGCCGGCGCCACGATGATCCTCTTCACCACCGGTCGCGGCACGCCGCTGGGCACGATGGTGCCGACGCTGAAACTCGCCACCCGCTCCGACCTTGCCGAGCGCAAGCCGAACTGGATCGATTTTGACGCCGGTCCCATCCTCGATGGCGAGGCACCGGACGCGACGGCCGACCGTCTGTGGCGGACCCTTCTCGATGTCGCCGGCGGCAAGCGCGCCCGCAACGAACTCTATGACGAACGCCAGATCGCCCTGTGGAAGGGCGGCGTAACGCTCTGACCCTGATCCCATGACCCACAGCTTTCTGCCCATCAAACCCGCCGGATCGGCGCGTTGGGACGTCGCCGCCCTCGGTGAAGTCATGTTGCGCCTCGACCCCGGCGAAGGCCGGGTGCGCAATACCCGTCACTTCCAGGTCTGGGAGGGCGGGGGCGAGTACAATCTCGCACGCGCGGCCCGCAAATGCTTCGGCCTGTCGGCAACCGTGGTCACGGCCCTGCCCCGAAACGATGTCGGCTGGCTGGTCGAGGACTGCATCTGCCAGGGCGGGGTCGATACCTCGCACATTCTCTGGCGGGCTTTCGACGGTATCGGTCGCGACAGCCGGGTCGGCCTGAACTTCGTCGAGCGCGGCTTCGGCCTGCGTCCAGCCCTGGGCGTGTCGGATCGCGGCCATAGCGCGGCCTCGGCGATGAAGCCCGGCGATGTCGACTGGGACACCCTGTTCGGCGCCCAGGGCGTGCGCTGGTTCCACACCGGCGGCATCTTCGCCGCCCTCAGCGACAGCACGGCCGCGTTGACCGTCGAGGCCGTGACGGCCGCCCGCAAGCACGGCGCCGTCGTCTCCTTCGACCTCAATTACCGCGCCTCGCTCTGGGCCTCACGCGGCGGCTCGAACGCGGCCCGCGCCCTAAACCGCACCATCGCCCCCCATGTTGACGTCCTGTTCGGGGCCGAAGGGCTGGGTGACAGACCGTCCGGCGGCGATCCGCGGACGGCAATCGAGAGCGCGGTCGCCGATTTTCCCAATCTGCGCGTTGTCGCCACCACCTGCCGGACGGCGCATACAGCCAATTCGAACGACTGGTCGGCGATCATCCACGCCGATGGCCAATTCCATGAATCCCGCAAACGGCCAGGCCTCGACATCCTCGACCGGGTCGGCGGCGGCGATGCCTTCGCCTCGGGTGTCTGCTGGGCGCTGATGGCCGGAAAAAGCGCTGCCCAGGCGGTGGAGTATGGCGCCGCTCACGGTGCCCTGGCCATGACGACGCCCGGCGACGCCTCGATGGCGCGGCTGGACGAGATTGAACGCGCGATCGACGACAGCGATGCAGGAGTGATCCGATGAGCCCCACACTTAACCGACGCACCCTTCTGGCCACGGCCGGCGCCGCCGGTAGTGTGCTCGCGACCGGTGCCGGCTGCGCCCAGCGTCGCGACCCTGTTGTAACCACATCAAACGGACCGGTTCGCGGCAGTATCGAGGACGGCATCCACCGCTTCCTCGGCATCCGCTATGGCGCCGACACCGCGACGACCCGCTTCCGGCCTCCGACCCGGCCGGCGCCCTGGACGGACACGCTTGACGCGACCGAGTATGGCTCAGCCTCGCCACAAGGCCGCAACGAAGCGAACCAGTCAGAAGATTGCCTTTTCCTCAATGTCTGGACGCCCGGCCTCGAAACCGATGCGGCGCGACCGGTCATGGTCTATTTCCACGGCGGCGCCTATGCGGCGGGATCCGGCTCCTCACCGCTCTATGACGGCACCCAGCTGTGCCAACGCGGCGACGTGGTGGTGATAACGGTCAATCACCGCCTCAATGCCTTTGGCTATCTCTATCTGCAACGCGTGTTGGGACCGGACTTTGCCGCCTCAGGCAATGCCGGACAGCTGGACCTTGTGCTGGCGCTGGAATGGGTCCGCGACAATGCGGCCCGCTTTGGCGGCGATCCGGGCCGGGTCATGGTGTTCGGCCAGTCCGGTGGTGGCGCCAAGATTGCCAGCCTGATGGCGACCCCGGTCGCCGACGGCCTGTTCCACAGCGCGGCCACGATGAGCGGACAGCAGGTGACGGCATCAGGTCCGGCCAATGCGACGGCCCGCTCACGCGCCTTTCTGGCGGGGCTTGGCCTGGATGATGCCCGCGCCCACGAAATCCTCGACCTGCCAATGGCGCAGCTTGTCGAAGCGCTCGGCGTTGATGATCCGGTGCTGCCCTATGGCCGGGTCTATTTCGGGCCGGTGAAGGATGATGTCGTCCTGCCGCGCCACCCCTTCTACCCGGACGTGGCGCCGCAATCGCGCCACATCCCGATGATCATCGGCAACACCCGTGACGAGACCCGCGCCTTCCTGCGCGGCCCGCAATACGAAAACCTCGACTGGGACGACCTGCCCGAGCTTTTGATCCCGAACATGCGGGTTGATATCCGGCCGGAGACGGTGATTGCCCGCTATCGCGAACTCTATCCTGAGCGTTCGGCGGAGGAAATTTTCTACGCCGCTACCACCGCCGCCCGATCCTGGCGCGGCGCAATCATCGAAGCCGAGGAACGGGCCAAGGTCGACACGCCGACCTGGGTCTACCAGCTCGACTTCGGCAATCCCTACGCACCGCACACATTCGACATACCACTGGTGTTCGACAATACGGCGGTGGAGGGCGACCTGCCGGGCAATGGCGAGACGGCCCGCAACATGGCGGCGCTGATGAGCGAGGCCTTCATTGCCCTCGCCCGCAATGGCACGCCACAACACGCGGCCCTGCCGGCCTGGTCGCGCTATACGCTGCCAAACCGCGAAACCATGATCTTTGACTGGCCGCCGCGGATGGAGAATGACCCGCGCGGCGCCGAACGGGCGCTCTTCGCCAGCGTGCCCTACGTTCAGCCGGGCACCTGACGCGACTCGCCCAGAAAGCCGCCGCGCGCCATCCAGGCCAGGACCAGGTCGGGCCAGACCTCGACCGGCAGGCCCTCGGCGAAGCGGATGCCAAACCCATGCCCGCCCTCGGCGAAGATGTGCATTTCGGTCTCGACCCCGAGCGCGTGGAAAGCGTTGAACACGTCCAGCGCGTTTTCGACCGGCACCGCGGCATCGTCGGCAGCGTGAAACAGGAAAAGCGGCGGCGCATCGGCCCGGGCCGCTTCGGCAATGTCGTAAATGGCGAGGGTGGCGGCATCCGGCGCGGCACCGATCAGGCGATCGCGGGAGTCCGCATGGACGGCCGGCCCGCTCAAGCGGGCGACCGGATAGGCCAGCACCGAGAAGTCCGGTCGGGCGCTGACCGCGTCGACCGCATCAGACGGTGTATGGACAGTCGCGTCGAAACGCGTTGTCAGCGAACCGGCGAGATGACCGCCGGCCGAAAACCCCAGCACGCCGACGCGGGTTGGATCAATGCCGAACGCCGCAGCGTCGCTTCGAACCAGGCGCATGGCGCGCTGGGCGTCCTGCAGGGGCGCGTCGGCGCCATGATCATGACCTTCATGCGGCAGGCGATAGAGCAGGATGAAGACCGTAACTCCGGCCGCGTTGAAGCGTTCAGCGCTCTCGATTCCTTCCTTGTCGATCACCACCCGCTGATAGCCGCCGCCGGGCAGGATCAGAAGGGCTGAGCCATTGGGCTGCTCGGGCCGGAAAACCAGGAGCCGCGGCCTTGTGATGCCGGTCGCCATGCGGTCACGGATCAATTCCGGAGCCCCGCTTCGCTCGGTGATCACCTCCAACAGCCCGTCGGCGACCGGGCCCGTGCCGGGTGGGACCGCATCGCCCCAGATTGCGATTTCGGCATCGGGTTCACGGTGCTGGGCCGGCGTCGACGGCGCGATGACGACCACAGCAAGCGCAAGGGCGAACACGCGGTGCATGACAACTCCAAGGTTTTGACGAAAAGGCCCGGCGCAATCTCCCGCGCCGGGCCTTCCGCATTCACATGGTCAAACCGATCAGAAGGATGCACGAACCCCGAAGAGGTATTCCGTGCCCGTGTGATGGTAAACCGTCGGCAGATAGCCCGAGTCATAGGTCTGATGCTCGAACTCGTCGGTCAGATTGATCGCCTCGAAGGTGAGATCGATCATGTCGTTGACGCGGTAGGAGGAGGCGAAGTCGAGATTGAAGCTCGCTTCCACACCCCGTTCGTTCCGACCGGAACCATTGGCCCGGGTCGTCACATAGGCATCGCGGTAAGCCGAAGATATGCGGGCCGACAGGCGATCATCTTCATAATAGATGGTCGCGTTGTAGGCATTCGGCGAGAAGCCGATGATCTCGTCGCTGTCCACATAGGTGTAGTTGCCCTGGAAGCCGAAATTGTGGAACGGCGCCGGCAGGAAGGTGAAGGGCTGTTGATAGGCCACTTCGAAACCCTGCACGGAGGCACTGCCACCATTCGACACCTGGCTGATCTCGACCAGCGGGTCGCCGCCGGCCTGGATCAGGTTGAAGAGCGGGCTGGACGCCGGCGGCAGATTGGCCGGCAGGCCGGACAGGCTGTAGGCCACTTCAACCGACTGGGAAGAGGTGAAGAAGCTCGACACATCCTTGTAGAAGAAGCTGACCGCGAACAGCGCTTCATCATCGAAATACCATTCGAACGAGGCGTCATAGGCTGTTGCCCGGTAGGGATCGAGACCCGGATTGCCCGCATTGTAGGAGAAGGGAGGTCCGGTGAAGCTGTCCAGCGAACCACCCGGCGTCAGATTGCCGAGCGACGGACGGGCCATCACCTTGGCAACGCCGAAGCGCATCAGGAAGTCCTCGGACATCTCGAATGTCAGGTTCAATGAGGGCAGCGTATCTTCATAGCTGCGCTCGACCGTGACTTCCGTACCGCTGACCAGACCCGTTGCCGCGGTGGTGGTTTCGACATAGCGGATGCCGACATCACCGCGAACCGGGATGCTGCCCAGCTGCGCTTCGAAATCAGCCTGGACGAAGGCGCCCAGATCCTCTTCGCTCACGGCGCGCTGATTTCCGGCGCGAACCGTTCCCGGAATGTTGTAAATTCCGGCAGCTGCGGCGGCAGCCTGGATGTTCGGGACCAACCAGGCCGTGTCATTGCCCGCCGGCATGCCCAGATCATTGCCGAAACCGGTGAGAACCGATGACAGGTCGCTGGTGATCGGCAGGCCGTTCGCACCAACCGGGCAAGACACGCCTGGCAGGTTACAGACAATCGAGCCATTGGTGCTTTCGCGGCGGGCTTCGCGGCTTTCAAAGTCATATTGCTTGAAATTGAGGCCGCCTGAAATGACCCAGTTCTCGTTCGCGTCAAATTCCAAGCTCGCCGAGAAGGTATCGAAGCTGTTCGACACAGACTGCGGGCGGTCGCGGATTTCGGTGAAGGCAAACTGCGATGCGTCCGTCACGTCAAGTGACCCGAAGTCGATCGCCGGCGTGTTGAGATTGCCGCGGAAGTCATACGAATACCCGGTCACATCGCCGATGGCGTCGAACAGGATGGTCGTCTGGACCGGGTTGTCGAAATCCGATGTCACCGTACCAGCAAGGAAGTTGCCGCGCAGACGGTCCGAGAAGTCGTGATCGACATTCAAGGTGAACTGCGTGAACTCGGTCGTCAGCTCATCATAGCGACCTTCCGAGCGAATCGGGTGGGTACCGTTGGCATTGGCACTGATGTCGAAATTACCCGAGTCGATGATGCTCAGCCCACTGTCGACCGTGAAGCTGTTGACGTCGAACTGACCCTGCTGGCTGCGGATGAAGACTTCCAGGAAGTTCTCGGTGCGGGTTGCGTCGAAGCTGGAATAGAGCGCATCCAGCGACACCGTCGTGCGTTCGCTCGGACGGAATTGCAGGCCACCGGTAATGCCCAGACGCTCCTGCTCATTGGTCAGACGGCCATAACGCGGGATACGCGGATGGTAGACGGTGGAGCTGGAATTGATGCCGGCACAATCGGGACCGGCCGGACAGGCGACGCCATTCACCGAGCGGAAATTGCCGTCATCCCAGCGAACCGTCGAGAAACCTTCCTCGATGATGGTGCGGTCAGAGAAGGCGATCGACAGATTGGCGCCGAACGTCTCTTCTTCATTGACCCAGGACACAAGACCGGCCACGCGCGGGCTGGTCTCTTCCGACAGGCTGTTATAGCCCATCTGGCCCGACATGGCGGCCGTCAGCCCCGAACCATAGTCGAACGGGCGCGCGGTGCGCAGATCGACGGTGGCGCCCAGGGAACCTTCATCCATCGATGCGGACGTCGTCTTGGTGACTCGGATCTGGTTGAACAGGTCGGACGCAAAAGTGTTGAAGTCAAAGCCGCGACCACGGTTCGAGCCGCCCGAGGCATCGGAACCACCGGTCGTCGACATGGCTTCCATGCCGTTGATGCGAACGCGGGTGAAGTCCGATCCCAGACCGCGAACCGTGATCTGGCGCCCCTCACCGGCAACACGGTTGATCGAGATGCCCGGAATACGCTGGATCGATTCGGCCAGGTTCAGATCCGGAAACGCCGCGATATCTTCGGCCACGATGGCGTCAACAACGCCGTTCGAGTCACGCTTTACATCAAGCGCTTGGGCCAGGCTGCTCCGGAAGCCCTGAACCGTAATCACGTCACTGGTCTGAGCCTGCTCATCCTGGGCCTGGGCCGTTGCCCCCAACGCCGTCCCGAGCACCAGGCTGGCCGTGGCGCAGCCGGCCAGAAGGCGCAGCTTGCCTGTTGGCATGTTAGAATTTCTCATCATTTCCTCCCCGCAGCGGCCGGTTTCCGGTCCGCGTTTGAACTCTTGACCCTGAACAGCGCCATCGACCTCTCAATGACACCGGTAGCATTTCCGCTTCGACTGATCCAGTTCCAAACAGAGCTGGAGCTGAAGACGAAATTGCCAGCATGGATCGACGCCATGCTGCACAACAATGACACCGGTGGCAATTTCTTTTTCAAACTTTGCTTGCTGCAACGCAACATGTGCATGCTGACCAGCTTCCTAGGCGGGTTGGCGCGACGCCAGCGACACTGATGCCGGGCCTCGTCCCACCCCGACAATCCTGACACCGACCCGGCAAGCCGTCCCGCCAGGACACGGAAGCAGCCATCTGGGCAAACCGGTCGATGCCCCCTAGGTTGGCGACAAATTGCCCGTTGATCCGGGTGTGCGCCGGGGGGCCAATGACCGATTTCCTGCTACTCGCTTTCACCTTCCTCATCGCCGGCGTGATCGCCGTCCCGATCGCGACCCGATTGGGATTGGGTTCGGTTCTGGGGTATCTGATTGCCGGCATCGCCATCAGCCCCGCACTCGGAATGCTGGGCGTCGACGTCGTCTCGATCCAGCATTTCGCCGAATTCGGCGTGGTCATGATGCTTTTCCTGGTCGGGCTGGAACTCGAACCCCAACGCCTCTGGGCGATGCGCGGCCGGCTGCTGGGCCTCGGCGGACTGCAGGTGCTGGGCACGACGCTCGCCGTGACGCTGGTCGCGCTGGCACTTGGCCTGGGCTGGTCGGTCGCGCTCACGGTCGGACTCGTCCTGTCACTGTCCTCGACCGCGATCGTGCTGCAGACCTTCAACGAGAAGGGTATGATGCGATCCGATGGCGGCCAGGCCGGCTTCTCGGTCCTCCTGTTCCAGGATATCGCCGTCATCCCGATGCTGGCCCTGATCCCGCTTCTGGCCCTGCCGGAACTGGTCGAAGCGATGTCGCATGCCGGCGATCACGGTGCTGACGGGCATGGCGAGGCGCTCAGCCTGGTCGCCCACCTGCCGGGCTGGGCTGCCGGCCTGGTCACCCTGGCCTCGGTTGGCGTGGTCGTGCTGATTGGCGGCTTTCTGACCCGACCGCTCTTCCGCTTCATCGCCCGCACCGGCCTGCGCGAACTGTTCGTCGCCGCCGCCCTGATGATGGTGATCGGCATCGCCCTGCTGATGTCGCTGGTCGGCCTGTCACCGGCCCTGGGCACCTTCATCGCCGGCGTCGTGCTGGCCAACAGCGAATACCGGCATGAGCTGGAATCCGACATCGACCCCTTCCGCGGCCTGTTGCTGGGCCTGTTCTTCATGACGGTCGGTGCGGGGATCAATTTCGTACTGCTGTTCAGCGATGCGTTGTTGATGATCGGGCTGACACTGGGCCTGATCGCGATCAAGGCGGCTGTGCTTTACGGCCTCGCGATCATCTTCAAGGTGCGCGGCTCCAACCGCTGGCTGCTGGCGCTCGGGCTGGCGCAGGCCGGCGAGTTCGGATTCGTCCTGCTGTCCTTCACGGTCGCCAATGCGGTGCTGCCCGGCGACATCGCCGAACGACTCTCGCTCATCGTCGCGATGTCAATGCTGCTGACGCCGCTGCTCTTCATCATCCACGACAAGCTGATCGCACCGCATTTCTCGTCGGAACAGGCCGAACGCGACGAGGCCACGATCGAGGAAATCCACCCCATCATCATCGCCGGGCGCGGACGGGTCGGCGGCATCGTCGACCGGATGCTCCACGCCGCCGGCTTTCCCACCACGGTGGTCGACTACTCCTATGCCCAGCTCGACATGCTGCGCGCCTTCGGGATGAAAGCCTATTTCGGCGACGCCACCCGGCCCGACCTGCTGCATGCGGCCGGGATTGCCGAGGCGCGCCTGCTGGTCGTTGCCATCGACAATCGCGACCAGATCAATGCCCTCGTCAGCTATGCCCTGCAGACCTATCCCGACCTTCACGTCATCGCCCGCGCCGTTGATCGCGATCATGTCTACCAGCTCTACGAGCTGGGCTGCCGCGACATCATTCGCGAGACCTATGACAGCTCGATCCGAATCGGCCGCTCGGCCTTCGAGGCCCTGGGTATTGAGCACGAGCGGGCGCTGGAAATGGCCCGGACCTTCGACATGACCGACCGTCGGTCCATGATCGAGGTCGCCGACGTCTATGACACCACCATCCCCGCCCACGAAAACAAGGAGCTGGTCGCCCGGGTCAAGGCCATTGCCGAGGAATGGGAACCGGAACTGCGCCGCAAGATGGACGATATTCGGCTGGGACGGGCGGATCGGGACTGAGGGGCGGATCGATCACAGATTGCGGTGCGCACGAGAGCACTTGAAAACCGTTTGAAATCAAATTGATCGACGGAAGAATTCGACTATTCATGAAATGAAGCCTTGGCGCGCGCCGACCCACACCTTCCGGGAAACCGATCAGGAATTCACTGTGACTCATCAGCCCCCATCGACGGCGAGTACGCCCACGCCCCCACCGCTGCAGCCCGAGCGGCTGACACTCGGGCGCCGGCTTGGCTATGGCGTCGGCGATTTCGCATTTGTTGCCCTGTGGCAGGGCTGCGCCCTCTTCCTGCTATATTTTTATACCGACGTGCTGGGCCTGCCGCCCCTGCTGGCGGGTGCGATTTACCTCATCGGCATGGCGTGGGACGCGGTCTCCGATCCGCTGATCGCCAGCTGGGCCGAACGCCGGGCACGCCAGGACGGTGGCTATGCGCACCTGATCGGCCTGTCCGCCCTGCCGGCCGGGCTGAGCTTCACCCTCGTCTTTACCCAGCCCTTCGACGGCACGGCGCTCATCGCCCTGTGGGCGCTGGTGACCCATCTCGCCTTTCGCACTGCCTTCACCTGCGCCAGCATGCCTTACAACGCGCTGCCGGCACGGCTCACCCCGAATGGCCACGAGCGCAGCGCCCTGTCAGCAACCCGGGTCGTTTTCGCCGGTCTGGGCGGACTGATGGTGGCGGTCACCATACCGGCGATTGCCGCCGCCAGCGGTCATGCCATCGCGGCGCTGGCGATCGGCCTCGTCGCCGGCCTGGTCCTCTTGCTGTGCGCCCGGCTGATGCGCATCGCGCCGCCGCTGCCGCCAACAAGCGGCCCCTCGACCCTGACGGCGGATCTTCGCGGCCTGGGATCGGCAACGCGGCAGAACCGGCCCTTCCAGGCCCTGCTCGTCCTCATGCTGCTCGGTACACTGGGCTATGGCATGTTCACCCAGTCGCTGCTCTATCTGGCCAATCATGTCCTGCAGCAGCCGGACCTCGTACCGCTGATACTGGCCACCCCCGTTCTCACCATGATCGTCGCAGCGCCGGCCTGGATGATGCTCGCCGCCCGCACCAGCAAACGATTGACGATGATGTGCGGCCTCGGCCTCGCCGCCCTCGGGTATGCCGCCCTCGGCCTGGCGCCGACGACCCCGCCAGGCGCCGCCCTGATCGCGATTGCCGTCATCGGCACCGGCAGTGCCGCGGTGCCGGTCATGTTCTGGTCCATGCTGCCGGATGTCATCGATCATGGACACGCCCGTTCCGGCACCCGGGTCGAGGCGCGCGCATTCGGCCTGGCGACCTTCGTCCAGAAAGTCACGGCCGGTCTGACGGCGTTGTTCGTCGGTGGATTGCTGGCCTTGAGTGGCTATGCGCCCGACGCAGTGACCGGCGAGGCCCTGGTGACAATCCGCTTGATGGCCAGTTGGCTGCCGGCCGTCTTCACCCTGGCCATGATCGCCGTTATCCGGGGTTACCCGATCGACCAGGCCAGCCACGCATCGAACCTGAAGAAAATTGCTGCCGACGCCGAGACTGCAAGCGCCACCCGAACGGGTGGTTGAGCCGCATTCAACGCGGTGGCAGATTTGACGCAGGATTGGGGCAGACCAGTTGAATGCGTGGCGATCCCCGGCGCCGCACCTCCGGGAGCCGTGGTCGTGACCGACACCACCCGCCACATGCCGGACCCAGCGTCGGCGACCGAACCTGCCGCCACCGATCTCGAACAGGTCCGGATGGGCCAGGCGCGCTTGTTACGCGACCGGACCGGCATGTCCTGCCTGATCATTGGCGGCGTCATCCTTTATCTCGCCATCCTGATAATGCTGGCCGGCCAATTTGCCGTTGCTGCGAGCTGGGTCGCAGCCGCCGGCAGTATGGTCGGCATCGTCTTTCTCTACCCGCGACTGGCGGTTCCCGATGGCGTCGACCGGACAAATTACCGACGCTACCTGACCGGCCATGTGGTGATTTCAGGCCTGACCGGCGTGATCTGGGCCCTGTTTGCCATCGCCATTCTCGACGCCGGCTCCCTGCTCCACCTCTTCATCGCCATCAACATGGTTTTCGCGATCACGGTCGGCGGGATGATGCCCAGCGCTGAATACCGGTCGACCTATATCGCCCTGGCGACGGCAACGCTGGTCCCTTTTTCGGCCTACTGGCTGATCACCATTGATGGCCCATTGCGGCTGATCGGGCTTGGATTGTTGATCTATTACGGCTTCGGCCTGCTGGTCAGCGCACGGGCCGAAATACAGACCAAGGAAATGCTGGCCGCCGAGCGCAATCGAGAGCTGACCCGGCGCCTGCAGGAAAAGAACGCGCTGATCGAGAAAGTCAGCGCCGAAAAGTCTCGCTTCCTTGCCGCCACCAGCCATGACATGTCACAGCCCCTGCAGGCTCAGGGCTTTTTCATCGGCGCAATGCGGCCGCTGATGGAACGCCCGGACCAGACCGCCCTGCTCGACAAGATCGAAGCTTGTTGGCAAGCACAGCAGCAATTGCTCCAGGCGCTGGTTGAGACGGCACGGCTCGACAGCGGCGCGATCGTGGCCAAGCCGCGCGCCTTCGACCTGACATCGGTTCTGACCGGTCTCGAACAGGAATTCGCCGAACCGGCGCACGACAATGAGATTGCGCTCGAGACCCGTTTCGAGCCGGCCGTGCTCGACAGCGACCCCTTGCTGGTCGCCCGCATCCTGCGCAACCTGCTGTCGAACGCCGTCAAGTTCACGCCTGCCGGCGGGCGTGTATCCCTTCAGTCGCGCCGCGACGGCGATCGTGTCCGGATCGAGGTTTGTGACACCGGCAACGGCATCCCGGCCGACGCGATTGACCGCGTCTTCGACGAATATGTGCAGCTCGCACCGACCCGGGACAACGCGCCGAAAGGGCTCGGCCTCGGCTTGCCCATTGTCCGGCAGCTCGCCCGCAAGCTCGGTGCAGAGCTGACATTCGACTCGACCCCCGGCGAAGGCACGCGTGCCAGCATCACGCTGGCCTGTCAGCCGGTTGGCGAGATCGCCGCGCCGGCCTCACCGAGTCCCGCAGAGATCACCGGCGCCCCCCTGATCGTCCTCGTCGAGGATGAGTCTTCGGTGCGTGATGCGCTGTCAATCCTGCTGACCGACTGGAAGTGTCGGGTGATCGCGGCGGCCTCGGGCGCGGACGCGATCGAACTGATGGGCTGGGCGACATCGGAACCCGCGCTGTTGATCGTCGACAAGCGGCTCGCCGACGGCGAGGACGGTCTGGAGACGATTGCTGCCCTGCGCAGCGAAGTCGCGGCCGACATTCCCGCGGTATTGCTCACCGGTGATGTCTATCAGTTCGAGAAACTGGCCGGCCTCGACAACGTCACCGTCCTGACCAAGCCCACCGATCCGGCACAGCTGCGGCAGACCCTGCTCGACAGCCTGGCGCATCCGCCACACGCCGACTGAACCCCGCCCGTTTCGGAACCGGCTGTCAGATCAGTCCCAGCGCTTGTGCCTTGCGGACACAGGCGGTGCGCGTGTGAACCCCCAGCGCTTCAAAGATCGCGCGGAGATGCGATTTCACGGTGTTTTCGCTGATATTGAGCGCCACCGCGATCATCTTGTTGGTCTCGCCCCGGCCGATCAGGTGCAGGATCTCCAACTGCCGCGGCGCCAGGGACGGCAGACCATCAGTGAGCGGCAAATCGTCGAACCCGTCCGTCCCGTCGCCATCCTCACCGCCCGCAGCGGACACGGTCGGAAAAAAGCTCCGCCCGGCCAGGATCGCATCGGTTGCCGCAACCAGTGTCTCGGTATCGGCGGTCTTGTGAACAAAACCGCGCGCGCCCAGTGCCCGCATTTCAGCCAGCGGCGGTTCGGTACCGATACCCGAAATGATCAGCACCGGCGCGCGACATTTGCGCTCGCGCATGGCCGCCAGCACGGCAAGGCCATTCATGCTGCGCATCACCAGATCGAGAATGACCAGATCGAACGCCTCGGCCGTCTCGACCAGGCGCAGAAAAGCGATCGGTTCGTCAAATGTCCGGACCTGATAGTCCGGCCTCAGCGAGGCCAGCAGGACGCCGAACCCATCTGCAAACATGCGGTGATCATCGACCAGCGCGATCCGGCGCTCGCCCACATTCATGTGCCACACCAGGCACTTGTCGCGCGATGGCTCGATGGTTTCGCATTGGCGGCAGACATTTCGATACTCCCCGACGGCCGAACGCTAGGCGAGACAGCTCACCAGCTCAAGACTCGTCGGCGGTTCAATCCGGCGCAAAATCCGTCGCGGGATACCGCAACCCGATTGGCTGGCCTGAGGATTTGGGAAGCGCACGCGAACGCGTCATACTGTCCGGCATTGAACGGCGTTGTCGGGGAGATTGGCGCCAAACCATGCCCATGTTGATCGACACGATCGATGACCAGACGGCCCGCGCCGCCTGCGCTCGTCAGGGGAACCGGCCCGACGGGCTGATCGAAATCCTGCACGACATCCAGGCCAGCGCCGGCTTTGTCTCGGACGCCGCCATCGCCACGCTCGCCGACGCACTCAATCTGAGCCGGGCCGAAGTGCTCGGCGTGGTCAGCTTCTATCATGATTTCAAACGCCAGCCCGGCGCCCGCCATGTGCTCAAACTCTGCCGCGCCGAAGCCTGCCAGGCCGCGGGCGGCGATGCGGCCGCGGCGGAGATCGAACGCCGTCTGGGGGCACTCGGTGTGACAGAGGGCGACGAGCCGGCGCTGGAAATCCGGTCAGTCTATTGCCTGGGCAATTGCGCGCTTAGCCCGGCCGCCCTGCTCGACGAGACACCGATCGGACGGATAGATGCCGATCGCCTGATGTCCGAACTCGTAGCCCGCGAGATCGTGGAGGCGGAACCGCAATGAACACGCCCCCGGATCGCATTTTCATTCCCGGTGATTCAGCCGCCATCTCGGTTGGGGCGGATCAGGTTGCCGACCAGCTGGCCGCTGCCCTGCCCGACACCTGCCGCATCATCCGGAATGGCTCACGCGGCCTGTTCTGGCTGGAACCGCTGGTCGAGATCGAACGCGATGGCGAGCGCCGGGGCTTTGGCCCGGTCACACCCGGCGATATTGCCGACCTGGTCGCCGCCGGATTTCCCGATGATCACAGGCTTGCGCTGGGCCCGGTTGCGGCGATCCCACAACTGGCGCGCCAGCAAAGACTGATCTTCGCCCGCTGCGGCCTCAACGACCCGCTCGATCTGGACGCCTGGATTGCGACCGGCGGCCGCGCCGGACTGGACACCGCCAGGGCGCTCACCCCGGACGCGATCATCGAGACGGTCAAAACCTCCGGCCTGCGCGGCCGCGGCGGGGCCGGTTTTCCGGCCGGGATCAAATGGGAGACGGCCAGCAAGGCCAAGGGCGACCAGACCTGGCTGTGCTGTAATGCCGATGAGGGCGATAGCGGCACCTATGCCGACCGGCTTTTGATGGAGGGCGACCCTTTCACCCTGATCGCCGGCATGTGCATTGCTGCCCGCGCCATCGGCGCGACCGGCGGGCTGGTCTATCTACGCTCGGAATACCCGCACGCCATCCGCACCCTGACGGCCGCAATCGGTATCTGGTGCGAGGCCGGGCTGTTTGCCGGACTGGGCGACGGCGATCATTTCGACATCGAGGTCCGCACCGGTGCCGGCGCCTATATCTGCGGTGAAGAAAGCTCGATGCTGAACAGCCTTGAAGGCAAGCGCGGCGAGGTCCGGGCGAAACCGCCCATCCCCGCCATCTCCGGCCTGTTCGGACAGCCGACCATCGTCAACAATGTCCTCACCCTGGCCAGCGTGCCGTGGATCCTGGAGCATGGCGGCGAAGCCTATCGCGATTTCGGCACCGGCCGTTCGCGCGGCACCCAGGCCTTCCAGCTCGCCGGTGACATCAGGCACGGCGCCCTCATCGAGCTGGCCTTCGGCGTGTCGCTGCGCACGCTGATCGAGGATTTCGGCGGCGGCACGCGGTCGGGTCGACCGCTGCGTGCGGTTCAGGTCGGCGGTCCGTTGGGCGCCTATCTGGCCGATGCTGATCTCGACGTCGCGATGGATTATGAGGCATTGGCGGCGATCGGTGGTATGCTGGGCCATGGCGGGATCGTGGTCTTCAACGACACGGTCGACATGGCGCGGCAAGCCCGCTTTGCGATGGAATTCTGCACCATCGAGAGCTGTGGCAAGTGCACGCCCTGCCGGGTCGGCGCGACGCGTGGCCGTGAAATGCTCGACAAGATCATTGCCGGCGAGGCGGTGGCCGACAATCTCGCCCTGATTGAAGACCTGTGCGAGCTGATGACGGATGGCTCGCTGTGCGCGATGGGCGGGCTGACACCGATGCCGGTGCGCAGCGCCATCCAGCGCTTTCCCGAAGACTTCACCCGTCAGGCCGCCGAGTAGGAGTTCGTCATGCCCCTCGACCAGGACCTTGATTTCGGCACACCGGCGCCGCGTGGCGCCACCCGGTCTGTCACGCTGGAGATAGACGGCTTCGATGTCACCGTGCCGGAAGGCACCAGCGTGATGCGGGCGGCGGCGCAACTGGGCACGCAAATCCCCAAACTCTGCGCCACTGACAATCTGAAGGCTTTCGGCTCCTGTCGGCTCTGCCTGGTCGAGATCGACGGCAAGCGCGGCACGCCGGCTTCCTGCACCACACCGGTCGAGCCGGGCATGAAGGTCACCACCCAATCGGACCGGCTGGCGCGCCTGCGCCGCGGGGTGATGGAGCTTTATATCTCCGACCACCCGCTCGATTGCCTGACCTGTTCCGACAATGGCGATTGCGAGCTGCAGGACATGGCGGGCACTGTCGGCCTGCGCGATGTCCGCTATGGCTTGGCCGGTGAGAACCATGGCGGGCAGGCGAAGGACGTCTCCAACCCGTATTTCGATTTCGAACCGTCCAAATGCATTGTCTGCTCGCGCTGTGTGCGCGCCTGTGACGAGGTCCAGGGCACGCTGGCGCTGACGGTCGAGGGACGCGGTTTCGACTCACACATCTCGGTCGGCGGGCCGGACTTCTTCAATTCGGAATGCGTCTCCTGCGGCGCCTGTGTGCAGGCCTGTCCGACGGCCACCCTGCAGGAAAAAGCGGTCGTCGAGCATGGCGTGCCGGACCGGACGGTGAAAACCACCTGCGCCTATTGCGGGGTGGGTTGCTCCTTCAAGGCCGAGCTGAAGGGCAATCAGGTTATCCGCATGGTGCCGGACAAGGACGGCAAGGCCAATCACGGCCATTCCTGCGTCAAGGGCCGCTTTGCCTGGGGTTATGCCTCCCATGCCGACCGCATCACCGCGCCGATGATCCGCGACAATATCGACCAGCCTTGGCGGGAAGTGTCCTGGGATGAGGCCATCGGCTTTGCAGCGGATCGCCTGAAAGCGACCCAGGCCGCGCATGGCCGCAAGTCGATCGGCGCCATCTCTTCCTCGCGCTGTACGATCGAGGAGGTTTGGCTGGTCCAGAAAATGGTCCGCACCGCCTTTGCCAACAATAATATCGATACCTGCGCCCGGGTCTGCCATTCGCCGACCGGCTATGGCCTCAAACAGACCTATGGAACCTCCGCCGGCACCCAGGATTTCGACAGTGTCGAAGAGGCCGATGTCATCTTGCTGATCGGCGCCAATCCAACCGACGCCCATCCGGTCTTCGCCTCGCAGATGAAACGCCGCCTGCGCGCAGGGGCCAACCTGATCATCGCCGATCCGCGCGCCATTGATCTGGTGCGGACGCCGCACATCGAAGCGGCCCACCATCTGGCTCTCCAGCCGGGCACCAATGTCGCCCTGGTCAACGCGCTGGCCCATGTCGCCGCCACCGAAGGCCTGCTCGACGAGGCCTTCATCGCCGAGCGCTGCGAGGCCGACAGTTTTGCCGACTGGCTCGACTTCATCCGCGATGAGGCCAACTCACCGGAGGCCGCGGCCGCCATCACCGGTGTGGCCGCCGAGGACATCCGCGCTGCCGCGCGTCTTTATGCGGGTGGTGGCCGGGCGGCGATCTATTACGGGCTCGGCGTGACCGAACACAGCCAAGGCTCGACCATGGTGATGGGCATGGCCAATCTGGCGATGGCGACCGGCAATATCGGGCGGCGCGGCGTCGGCGTGAATCCGCTGCGCGGTCAGAATAATGTCCAGGGCTCGTGCGACATGGGTTCCTTCCCGCACGAATATCCCGGCTATCGCCATGTCAGCGACGACGCCACCCGCGCCACGTTCGAAGCCGCTTGGCAAAGCCCGCAGGACGCCGAACCGGGCCTGCGCATTCCCAACATGTTCGACGAGGCCTGCGGTGGCACGTTCAAGGGCCTTTATGTGCAAGGCGAAGACATCGCCCAGTCCGACCCGAACACCCAGCATGTTGAAGCCGCCCTGCGGGCGCTCGACATCCTGATCGTGCAGGACCTCTTCCTCAACGAGACCGCGCGCTTTGCCCATGTCTTCCTGCCCGGCACCTCCTTCCTCGAGAAAGACGGCTGTTTCATCAATGCCGAACGCCGCATCAACCGGGTCCGCCCGGCCATACCGGTCAAGACCGGCATGGCGGAATGGGCGGTGACGCAGGCGCTGACCAACGCCATGGGCTATGCCGAAATGAATTATGCCGGTCCCGCCGACATCATGGACGAGATCGCTGCCCTGACGCCGACCTTTGCCGGCGTCTCGCATGCCCGTCTCGACAGCGATGGCAGTGTGCAATGGCCCTGCGACGAACGCGCGCCACAGGGCACGCCGATCATGCATGTCGACGGTTTCGTGCGCGGCAAGGGGCATTTCGTGGTCACTGAATTCGTGCCGACCACCGAACGCACCAATCGCAAATTCCCGCTCATCCTGACCACCGGCCGCATTCTCAGCCAGTATAATGTCGGCGCCCAGTCGCGGCGGACCGAGAATACGCGCTGGCATGAAGAGGACGTGCTGGAGCTTCACCCCAGCGATGCCGAGGCGCGCGGTGTCCAGGACGGGCAATGGGTCTCGGTGCGCAGCCGCAAGGGTGAAATCACCCTGCGGGCCAAGCATTCCGAACGCATGGCGCCGGGTGTCGTCTATACGACTTTCCACCATCCCGGCACCGGCGCCAATGTGGTCACGACCGAGAATTCCGACTGGGCGACCAGCTGTCCGGAATACAAGGTGACGGCGGTTGAAGTGAGCCCCGCCAATCACCGCTCGCCCTGGCAGGAAGACTATGCCGACACACTCGCCGCGAGCCGCCGTATCGAGAAGGACAGCCGTGTCGAACCGGCTGAATAACACGCCCGTCATCCATGAAAGCGGCGAGGCCGCGGCGACAGCAAGCGATGTCGAGCTGGCGGACGGGACACGCTGGGCCGTGCCCAATGAAGTCCCGGTCGCGATCACCTATAACCGCCGCAACCATGCCGTCATGCTGGCGACGCCGGCCGATCTCGCGGATTTCGCGATCGGGTTTTCGCTGTCCGAAGGACTGGTCCGGCAGGCCGGCGAGATCGAGGCCATCGAGATCATCCACCAGCCGCTCGGGGTCGATCTTCACATCACCCTCAACGCCGAACGCTTGGAACGCTTCGACCTGATCCGCCGTCGCCGCACCTTGCCGGGACGGGCCGGCTGCGGCTTGTGCGGGCTGGAAAATGCCGAATCCCTGACCGCGCCCCTGCCCCGCGTCGCAGACACGCCGGCGGATGTCACCGAAGCCGCGCTGGCGACCGCCTTCGCCACGCTGGCCGACTGGCAACCGCTGAATGCGCGCACCCGCTCGGTGCATGCGGCCGCCTGGGCCGGGTGCGACGGGTCGATCCTGGCGGCGCGCGAGGATGTCGGTCGCCACAATGCGCTCGACAAGCTGGTCGGCGCCCTGGCGCACACAGGGCAGGACATGTTTGACGGTTTCCTGGTGATGTCGAGCCGCGCCTCCTACGAGCTGATCGAGAAGGCCGCCCGGGCCGGCATGCCGGCGCTGGCCAGCCTGTCAGCGCCGACCCTGTTGGCCATCGACAGGGCGAAACAAGCCAATATCCGGCTCTATGCCGCCAGTCGCGGCCGGTTCGTGGCGGTGACGTGACGCGCTTCGGCATCATCCTGGCCGGCGGGCAATCGCGACGGATGGGCGGTGTCGACAAGGCCGGGCTTGAACTCGGCGGGCGGCGGTTGATCGACCATGTCATCACGCGCCTGACGCCCCAGGTCGATACTGTGCTGATCGCTGGCCCGGATGATTATGGCAGCGGGCTTGCCACCCTGCCCGACCCGGAGGACGGTCCGGTCGGTCCCGCCGCCGGCCTGCTGGCAGCGGCCCGACATGTGATCGCGGTCGGCGCCACAGACCCGGCCCTGGTCACCGTCCCGGTCGACACGCCCTTTCTCGCGACAGATCTGGTGCACCGGTTATGCGCCGACCCGCTGCCGGCCGTGGCGCAATCCGGCGGGCGCTTGCAGCCGGCTTTCAGCGCCTGGCGACCAGACACTTTGCTGGCGCTGCTGGCGGACCTCCCGCCCGGCTCCGGCCCGGCCCTGGCCGCCCTGGCCGATGCGGCGGCGGCGCACCGTGTTGATTTCGCGGTTGGCGATGCCTTCCTCAATATCAACACGGTAACCGATCTCGAACAGGCCCGCCGCAGGCTTGCCGCAACGCCGTCCGATTAGTTGAAGGACAGGCGCAGTTCGATGCGGGCCGAGCGAGCCTCAAAGTCGCCGTCACCAAGACCGGACACATCCGCTTCCAGCGCGATTGATGCACCCGGCGCCAACTGACCCTGAAGGCCCAGCCGCGCGTCGAGGCGGACATCGCCGGTTCCGACCAGAAGGCCGTTCTCGTTCAGCAGCTCGGCGGGATTATAGTCCCACACCCCGGTCAGGCCGAGGCTCGGCTCCCACCAGCCACCGTCGGCCTGCGCGAAGCGATAGGCAAATTCCGGCCCGGCTTCGAGACGGCCAATGGCGATGGTCTGCGACGGGATGTCGATGGCAAGACTGTCGACATAGGCGTCCTGGGTCTCCTCGAAATGCGCCAGGCTGGCCGACGGCCGGATACGCCAGGCACCGGACTGCCACTCACCGCTCAAATTCATGCGCAGCAAGTAGCGGCTCGTTTCGAACTCGTCCTCATAGAGGCCAAGAGGATCGACCGTATTGCTGGACTGGCCGTAGAGCGCCATGGCGTCGAACCAGACCCCGTCGGTCAGCTGATGCACCACATAGGGGCCTGCCAGCCAGCCGGTGCCACCGACACGGGCGCCACGGATGCCGCCGGCCCGCTCGGCAATATCGTCGGTCTGCTCGTCCATCCAGTCACGCTGGACCAGGACACCAACCAGCGTGCCGTCGCCCACCGACCAGTCAGCACCGAGCTGCAGCACGCCGAAGGCGCTGTCGGTGCCCTCGCCTGTCCGGTCATCGGAGAGCGAGGAATAACGCGCCGACAGCCAGACATCCAGGCCTTCGCCGCGCGGATGGGTGGCGCCCGGCGCCGCATCCATTTGCGGCGCACTGTCGCGGGCATGATTGCGCATGCCCGAGAGGCTGGTCGACATCGCCATCATGCGCGTGCCGCCATTGATGTCGGCAGAGAACTGCCCCGGCGAACGGGTGTCGCGATCCCGCAAGCGACGGGTCAGGTCCGGCGCCGCATCCAGGATGCGATCAGCCCGGCGAACCATGAAATTGCGGATGGTGCGCTGGGTCGCTAGCCGGATTTCCGCCTCGTCCCGCGTATTGGCGAAGGTGCAGACAATGTCTTCATTGGCGTCGAGATCAATGTCGACACGGCCGGCGGCCAGATCGATCACACTGCCGCCATCGGTATCCCCGACACAGCTCAGCGTATCCAGACGCCAGCCCTGCGGCAGGCTTTGCGTGACATCATACTGGCCCAGGAGTTTGCGGACCGGCGTGGTCTCGGCATAGCCGTTCTCCGTGGTCAGGCTGAGCCCGTCAAGATCGGCATCGCTGGAGGCGAAGCCGAAGGTCGCGTCACGCTGGACACCGCCCGGTGTGGTCGAGACCAGCTGGATCGTGCCACGACGCTCGGCGATCGTCACCGTCAGCGGGATCGCCACGACGATCGTGTCACCCGCCGCATGGGACACAGCATTCGGCCCCTTGGCGATGGCATCACCATCGAGATTGATGACGGTGATGGTGCCGGTATAGGTGCCCGCTTCCAACTCGTTGGCCAAGGCGTTGACCGTGATGGTCAGGTCGAGTTCACCAAGCGCCGGGATCGTGCCCGACATCGGGTCAACATCCAGCCACGGCACATCAACCTCGACCCGGAAGGCCACCGACTCACTGCCCGGATTGGAGATGCTGGCTTCGGCCGACACATCGGTGGGGTCGATCACCTCCTCGCCGAGATCAACAGAGACCTCAATGGCACGCGAGATGGCTTCGATCTCGGCAGTCACAGCCGTATTGCCGTTTTCGGCCGCGTCGGTCGCCGCATCAGCCGTGATCGACAAGCTGATCGTACCAATGGTCTGCGGCGTGACGAGGACAGAATATTCCGCCGCCCCGACGACCGTGAATTCTGACAGGTCGGCATTCACCGCGACAATATCGGACAGGTCGAAGCCTGTGACATCCTCGGAGAAGGTGATGCCGGCTGTGAAAGCCCCTTCAACGGTATCGCCCGGCAGGTTGAAAGCCGGGACCGGCGGCGTGTTGTCGAGGATGAGCGAGAATTGTTCGGCCGCGCTGTTGCCATTGCCGACGCCATCCGTGGCAACATCCGCAGCAAGATCGAC
Organism: Maricaulis maris; assembly: GCF_003634045.1. Taxonomy (GTDB): domain Bacteria; phylum Pseudomonadota; class Alphaproteobacteria; order Caulobacterales; family Maricaulaceae; genus Maricaulis; species Maricaulis maris. Next base: position 327,197 of record NZ_RBIM01000005.1, on the reverse strand, counting down.
CGTCAACAGGCTGCCGGCCTGCGGGGTGACCAGCACGGTGTAAACCGCGCCCTCACCGGCCAGGTCGGACAGGCTCGCCGTGGTTGCCACCAGGTCGGCCAGTTCAAACCCGGTGACAGCTTCGCCAAAGGTGATGGTGAGCGTGAAGGATCCGGTGACCGGCAGGGTCACATCACTGGACAGCACCACAGTCGGCCCGGTCAGATCATTTGTGACCGTGGCTGTTTCAGCAGCGACCGAGGCGTTGCCCGCTGCATCAATGGCCGCACCCACCGCCAGATGAATGGTGACATTGCCTTCAAACAACGGTGTCACCGTCAGCGTGTAGTCGGCACCCGATCCCGCCAGATCGGACACCTCACCATTCACGACCATGAAATCGCCCAGGGCGAGACCCGTGACCGGCTCCGAGAAGCTGACAACCAGACCAAATGGGCCAGCAACCGTATCACCGGTCGCAGAGGCCAGGGTGACGGTCGGCGCCGTGAAGTCTGCGCCGATCGTGAACGGCGTCGCGGCATCATTGCCATTGCCGGCGGCGTCACTGGCAGCACCTTGCGGCAGTTCCACGACCACATCGCCATCGGCGCTCGGCGTGATCAAAACGGTATAGCTGTCACCGGATCCGGTCAGATTGGACGCCACCCCATTGGTCACCACGAACTCGCTCAGTTCGAGACCTGTGACCACTTCATCAAACGCGACCGAGACCGTGAAGGCACCGGCGACCGGATCTGTGGCGTCGGAGCTGATGACCACACCGGGAGCGGTGACGTCATTGGCCAGATAAAACGTATTGTCGTTGGCGCCGGTCGGCGTTGTGCCGACAAGGTCCAGCCCGGCCAGATCGGTGATGGTGTTGGCGCCGCTGACCGTCAGCGTGACCAGACCGTCATGATCGGGAATATCCCCATTATACGCGATCACCTGGAATGCGGTGCCGGTTTCACCGGAATCGCTGCTGGACGGCCTCGGCGCTTGCCCACGCCCGGGCCCGGGCCCGCCCCTGACGGGATAGACGGCCAGATCCGCATCAGCCCCGGAAAACACAAAACTCCCCGGGCCGACATTTTCAACCGTCTCGGAAAAGGTCACCAACCATGCGACTTGATCCTCATTGGTGGTTTCGGTTGTCGGGCTGAAGCGCTCGATCGAGACGAGGCTTGGCGGCGTCACTTCATACTGGACACTCAAGGAAGCGGTGTATGTGTTCGCATTGCCGGCCAGATCGGTGACGCTTCCAGGCAGCAATTGCACAAGCACTTCGCCAACATTCGTCGGCACGATCTGGACCGTGGTTTGAGTGCCGCTCGTGCTGAGACCGTCAATCGTGCCATTGGTCACGGTGATATCGCCCGCGGTGATTGCTCGCGTGGCTTCCGTCGTGGTGATCAGGATCGGGAATTCATCCGCGACACTCGAGCGGCTCGACACGATGCCGGCTTCCGGCGCGATATTGTCGATCGTCACTGTCCACTCGGCAGCGCCACCACCGACCACAGCGCCCGATTCCATATACAGGTTGGAATGGTCGCGAATACTGAAACTGCCGGCCTGCTGCAGCGACACTGTCCCGTTATAGTCAGGCAGGGCGCCGCCCGACACTTCAACCAGATAGACAGTCGGTTCGGGATTGGTCACCGTCGGAAGACCACCGATCTGGGGCACGAAGAAGTCAAACCGGTCGAACGCAAGCACCGGTTCGGAAACCGTGATTTTCCAGGTCAGCGTATCGGAATTGGTGGGCGAGCCGCCGGTCGTCACAAACTCGACGCTGGTGATGGTCGGCGGTGTTGCATCCGAGATGACGGACGCCTGCTCGGCGGCCATGTTCGGATTTCCAGCGAGATCATTGAACGTGCCCGCCGGCACATCAATGGTCACCTCACCTTCGCCGTCAGGCGTCACCTCAATGTCGATGAAGCGACGTTGGGCATTGGGTGAGAAGGACGTGACCGAGCCATTACCGACCACGATGTCGTCGGCATCAAACGTGTCGTAATCCTCGGAAATCTGGATGAAAACGGAGAAGGACCCGCCCGGAACGCTCGGCCTTGCGGCGCTGAACTCCACCGTCGGTGCGGTGTTGTCCATATCGTAATAGGTGCCCCAGATCCCGGTCGGGTTAGGCGAGGACAGGCGATTGCCGTACTCGTCAAAATGGTTCACGCCATCGATGGAGATAGCAATAAGGCCATCCAGATCAGCGAGATCTCCACCCGACGCGGTGACGTAGAATCCCACCGAGTATCGCTCGACCGACAGCGTCGCCGTGGTTCCAGTCAACCTGAAATCATCGGGCTCGAGGTCAAAAAAGCTGGAAATCGACGAGAAGGCGAAGTCCCAGGTCACCGAATCAGCACTGGCTCGGTCACCAGTCGGGTCGTAGCGCAGAACATCGCGCAAGGTCGGCTGGACGCGTGAGACCTTAAAGGTTTCATTGGCGCCGGACGGCACGGTGTCAGAGAGGGCGCGGTCGTCATCATCGACGATGTTCTGGGACCCACTGAAGCCCAAGCCGACCTCGCTCGCGAAACCTTCGGCGCCGAGATCGCCGCCGCTCGCGAACACCAGCCAAACGTCGTCCCCGTCGCCGTCACGAGAAATATTGTGCACGGCCGCGGTAGAACCGCTGACCAGGAAATCGTTGCTGCTGACATCCGATACCGGTTTGGAAAATTCAACACGCCACGCCAGGCTATAAGCATTCGTGTACTCGGTCGCGGGATCGTGCCGCGTGATCGAGACGACTTCCGGCGGGTCGAGATCAGCCTCGATCGTGAACGGGGTCGACGCCAGGTTCGGATTGCTTGCCTGATCATAATACGAGCCCGCAGGCAGTTCGACGGTGACGGTTCCTGTCGCGGTCGGCGTGACATCGAAAACGGCACGATCGGCGGTGTAGTGATTGAGATTGGTGACGGTTCCGTTCGTGACCACGAAATCAGACTGCCCAAAGCCGGTGATATCGTCCGCATTTCCCTCATGCGGCGTGAACGAGACCGCCATCGAGAATGTCCCGCTGACCGTGCCGGAGCTGGTGCTGGAGAAGGTGCCAATGGGCTGGGTATTGTTCACCGTCACCGGGGAGTCGCCATAGCTCGGTGCGAGATTGGTGAGGGGCGCTCCTGTCGAGCTTTCGATGTCCTGGCCCGCTGCAAGGTTAAAATAGACCTCACCATTCAGACCGGCCAGGTTTCCACCCGATATTTCGATCTGGTACCGCGACGCGCTGAGCGCGGAAAATGCCGTGACCGTGGCGGTTGTCCCGGTGACGACAAAATCACTCGCATCGACGTTCACGACATCGGAGTCGAACTGGGCAACCACGCTAATAACATCGAGGTTGGTGTAAGTGGGCCCCGAGAAGTATTCGAGCCGCGGCGATACCGGCGCCGGTATCGCCCAAGCCAGGACGGGCGCCGTTGCCAGCATGACGCCCGCAAGGGCTGCCAAGACCGATATGCCCGCCTTGGCCGGTTGTTGAAGCGCATGACGCGCGCCGCGAAGCGCTTGTGAAACCAGCTGCGTGATCATCTTCAATCCCCGTCTGCGGCGTGGATGGCGCCGCCTGCCTGAACTCGAATACCTTGGCCGGCCCGCCCCGATGGTCTGGAACGGACCGGCCATGGGTGGCGCCCCCCGGCACACACCCGGATGCCTGACGCGCAAATGGGCGCGGCCAGACAAAACTCGTCGCGTGGAAAAGGCAGGATTTGGCGGGCACCGACAATCGCCCAAACGGGTGGGTCGGTGCAGATTTCGTCAGATCGGCGCGCGCCCAAAGTGTGTCGGAACGGCGCCGCCTTCACGAGCCTTGATTGCCGCGGGCCATGCCGTTGGGGAAGCCGCCAGCGAGACCACCCCCCTTGCGATGATCTTGACCCGTACGATCTGAAAATGGATCCAACATCATCGCGAATGCGTGGCGGCGCCTGCACGCCCGCTCGCCTGTGACCCGCCGAACCCGCGCTGTGGCGTTTTTTTTGTCGCTGCGCTGTTGACAATCCCGGCGCTTGTTTGGCTTTTCGCCGGACATTTGAAGCTTTGCTGGCACTGCAGGGATATGCGGAGATTTCGCGGCATTACCTCCTTGCGCCCCGCTGTCCTGTCGGCGATACCGGCATTGATCGGAACTGGAGGGAATAATCATGCGCGTCGCAATGATCGGAACCGGCTATGTCGGACTGGTGTCGGGAGCCTGTTTCGCTGACTTCGGGCATGAAGTTGTCTGTGTCGACAAGGATGCCAGCAAGGTTGAAACGCTGAATTCCGGTGGCATTCCGATCTATGAGCCGGGCCTTGACCTGCTCGTTCAGCGCAATGTGCGTGAAGGTCGCCTCTCCTTCACCCAGGACCTCGCCGAAGCCGTGAAGGCCGCCGACGCGGTCTTCATTGCCGTCGGCACCCCGTCGCGCCGCGGCGATGGCTTCGCCGACCTCAGCTATGTCTATGCTGCCGCAAAGGAAATTGCGGAAGTCATGGACGGCTACACGGTGGTTGTCACCAAATCGACCGTGCCGGTGGGCACCGGTGATGAAGTCGAGCGGATCATTCGCGAGACGCGACCCGACGCTGATTTTGCCGTCGTTTCAAACCCGGAATTCCTGCGCGAGGGTGCTGCGATTGATGATTTCAAACGGCCGGATCGCGTCGTTGTCGGCACCGATGATGACCGCGCCCGCACCTCGATGAATGAACTCTATCGCCCGCTTTTCCTCAACGAGACGCCGATCGTCTTCACATCGCGTCGCACGTCCGAGCTGATCAAATACGCCGCCAACGCCTTCCTGGCGATGAAGATCACCTTCATCAACGAGATTGCGGATTTGTGCGAAAAGGTCGGCGCCAATGTCCAGGAAGTTGCCAAGGGCGTCGGGCTCGACAACCGGATCGGCGGGAAATTCCTGCATGCGGGACCCGGCTATGGCGGCTCTTGTTTCCCCAAGGACACGCTGGCACTGACCCGCACGGCCCAAGATCACGAGGCGCCGCTGCGCCTGATCGAGACGGTCGTTGAGGTCAATGATGCCCGCAAACGCGCCATGGCCGACAAGGTCATCGCCGCCTGCGGTGGCGATGTGAAGGGCAAAACCGTGGCGGTGCTCGGCGTCACCTTCAAGCCGAATACCGACGACATGCGTGATGCGCCGAGCCTCGAGATCATTCCGGCCCTGCAGCGTGCCGGTGCGACCATCCGGGCCTTTGACCCGGCCGGCACCGTGGAAGCCGAAAAACTCTTCGACAATGTCGAGTTTGTCTCCGGCCCCTATTTCTGTGCCGAAGGCGCCGACGTTCTGGTCATCATCACCGAGTGGAACGAGTTCCGCGCGCTGGACCTGAAACGCCTGAAGTCGACGATGAAAGCCCCCGTGCTTGTCGACCTCCGCAATATCTACACGCTGGACGAAGCCACCAATGCCGGCTTTGCCTATACCAGCGTCGGACGTCCCAACGGCTGATCACAGCCCGACGGGTGCAGCCCGTCGGGCTGCGCTCGTCGCGAGATCCACCCTGCCTGTCACACAAGAAGCGGTGTTCCCATGACGACCAAGCCCCATGCCAAGCTGACGCCCAATTCCTGGGAGTTTGAAACCGAAGCCCTGATCAAGCCAACCGGTTTTCGCGAGTATGATGCGCGTTGGTGGTTCGGGCACCCCGGATCAGATACTCCACCCGACCTCAACCTGTACGGCGTCCAGGCGCTGGGGATGGGTTTGGGGACGCTGATCCACGAACTCGGTGTTGCCCCGAAAATCGTTGTTGGCCATGACTTCCGCAGCTATTCGCTGAGCGTGAAGCAGGCATTGGAAGTCGGCCTTATGGCGGCGGGCGTCGAGGTTCATGATATCGGCCTGGCGCTGTCGCCCGTCGCTTATTACGCCCAGTTCGACCTCGACATACCCTGCGTGGCGATGGTCACGGCCAGTCATAACTCCAACGGCTGGACTGGCGTCAAGATGGGCGCCAACCGTCCGTTGACCTTTGGTCCTGACGAGATGAGCCGGCTCAAGGAGATTGTCCTTGCCGGCGAGGGCCGGACCCGCAGCGGCGGTGGCTATGTTCGCCAAACGGGCGTTACCGAGCGCTATCTCGCCGACGTCGCCGAAGATGTCGCGATCGAGCGGCCACTCAAGGTCGTTGCGGCCTGCGGCAATGGCACGGCCGGTGCCTTCGCCCCGCAAGCGCTGCGGGCAATGGGTGTCGAGGTGATCGAGATGGATTGCGAACTCGATCATACTTTCCCACGCTACAATCCGAACCCGGAAGACATGAAAATGCTGCACGCGATGCGCGACGCTGTCTTGGAGCATGGCGCCGATGTCGGCCTCGGCTTTGACGGTGATGGTGATCGCTGCGGTGTGATCGACAATGAGGGCGAGGAAATCTTCGCCGACAAGATCGGCCTGATGCTGGCGCGCGATCTCGCGCCGCTGCACCCGGGATCGACCTTCGTGGTTGACGTGAAATCAACCGGCCTGTTCACCATTGACCCGATCCTCGCCGAGCATGGCTGCAAGACGGATTATTTCAAAACCGGTCACTCCTATATCAAGCGTCGCTCCAAGGAATTGGGCGCGCTCGCGGGCTTCGAGAAGTCCGGGCACTTCTTCCTGCAGCCACCGATCGGCCGCGGCTATGATGACGGGCTCATCGCGGCCCGCGCAGTGTTGCAGATGCTGGATCGCAACCCCGACAGGTCGATGGCCGACCTGCGCCGCGCCCTGCCCGTCAGTTATGGCTCACCGACCATGTCACCGGCCTGCGCGGACGAGGTGAAATATGACGTGGTGGAGCGGATTGTGGCCGCTTACAAGCTCAAGGCAGACCGCGACGAGCGCATTGCGGGGCGCCGGATTGTCGACGTCAACACCGTCAACGGCGTCCGCTTCACGCTCGAAGACGGTGCTTGGGGATTGGTTCGCGCTTCCTCGAACACCCCCAATCTTGTTGTCGTGGTCGAAAGCCCGGTGAGCGCGGACGATGTGAAAGCCGTGTTCTCGACAATCCAGGCTGAGCTGGGTGCCCACCCGGAGGTCGGTGCTTTCGACCAGCAGATTTGACGGCGAGCTTGGGACCGGCATGGCCAATTCTTGACCTGTCGCCAACCTGGCTATGTAACGCCGGGCTCAGGTTGTAATCTCCTGCAGCACTTGTTGACTGCACGCGTCTGCATGACCCCGGTGCGTCATGCTACTTGTCTGGTCAGTATTGTTTAACTCGGCGCGCGGCAGCCTGCTGGCGCGATGGATCGGGAGTCGGTGATGTGCGGAATCGTGGGAATTGCAGGGTCGGGTCAGGTCACGGCGCGGCTTGTTGACGGGCTTCGGCGCCTTGAATACCGCGGGTATGATTCTGCGGGGGTCGCCGTGGTGTCTGCATCGGGCCTGGAGCGACGGCGCGCGTCGGGAAAAATCTCCGCTTTGGAAGCCCGGATCGCGACCGATCCGCTCGACGGACCTGTCGGTATTGGTCACACGCGTTGGGCGACACACGGCGCCCCGACCGAGGCAAATGCGCACCCGCATGCCTCCGGACCCGTCGCGATCATCCATAACGGCATCATCGAGAATTATGTTGAACTCCGGGAAGCCCTGATAGCCGAGGGATTCACGTTTGAAAGTCAGACCGACACGGAAGTCGTCGCCCACCTCATCAATTCGGGTCTCAATTCGGGTTGTACAATGGACGCGGCATTCGACGCCGCGGTCGATCGGCTTTGCGGCGCCTTTGCATTGGCGGCAATCAATGCCGACGTGCCCGGGCGTATCTGGGTGGCGCGGGCCGGCAGCCCGCTGGTTATCGGCTTGGGCGACGGGGAAGGCTATATCGGCTCCGATTCCATGGCTCTCGCCGGCTGGACCAACCGGGTCATCTACCTCGAAGAGGGTGATCGTGCGGTTGTGACAGCCGACGGAGCGAGCATTGTTGACACGAACGGCCTCACGGTGGAGCGGCCGGTGCAGATTTCGCGGGCGATTGCCGGTTTCGCAGACAAGGGCGCGTACCGCCATTTCATGGAGAAAGAGATCCATGAACAGCCGGATGTGATCGCACGCACGGTGTCGCGTTATCTCGATCTGGATGCAGGTCGGCTCCGGACTGGCACCCTGCTGGATTGGGCCAATATTGACCGAATGGTCGCGACCGCATGCGGCACGGCTTTCTACGCGGCATCCATCGGGAAATTCTGGTTCGAACGATATGCGCGGCTGGCAGTCGAAATCGACGTTGCGTCGGAATTTCGATACCGGGAGCCGGTCATTTCTGCGCGCGACGGGGCGCTGTTCGTTTCCCAGTCCGGTGAGACAGCCGACACACTGGCAGCACTGCGCTATTGCCGTGAAGTCGGGGCCCGCACCCTGGCTGTCGTCAATGTGGCGGAGTCGTCTATCGCCCGCGAGGCGGATGTCGTCGCCATGACCGATGCCGGCCCGGAAATCGGGGTGGCCTCGACCAAGGCGTTCACCGCGCAGCTCGCCGCGCTCGCCTGTATTGCTGTTGGTGCGGGCCGGGCGCGTGGCCAACTCGACGAGGCGACCGAGCACAAACTTGTACAGGCCCTGCTCGAGGCGCCGCGATTGATCAATAGCGTTCTGGCAATCGAGCCTCAGATCGAACAGATTGCGCACCGCCTGACGTCCGCAGAGAATGTTCTTTACCTGGGCCGCGGCACCTATCACCCCTTGGCCATGGAGGGGGCACTGAAGCTGAAGGAAATCAGCTATATTCATGCCGAGGGCTATGCCGCCGGGGAACTCAAGCATGGCCCCATTGCCCTCATTGAAGAGGGCAAGCCGGTCGTGGTGACGGCGCCCCATGATGCGCTGTTCGCGAAGATATTATCGAACATCCAGGAAGTCGCCGCGCGCGGAGCAGAGGTGATCTTGATCACCGATGCAAAGGGCGCCGAGGAAGCGGACGGCGTGGCGTCGCATATCCTGGCGATGCCGGATTGTCCGGAAATCGTCCGCCCGCTCGTGACCGCCATTCCGATCCAGTTGCTGGCCTACCACATCGCCTCCCTGAAAGGGACGGATGTCGACCAGCCACGCAATCTCGCCAAATCGGTGACGGTGGAGTGACAAGACCGGAGCCCCGTGGGCATTTCCCCGTCGTCTGTGCGGCCGGTTCGAATTGCCCAGCTGGCCACCGAACAGGATGGACACCGCTTCGCGGGTCATTTAGGTCAGCGTTGATTACATCGCAGCCACCGAACTGTAGCGACAAGCCATGAACATCCAGAACAGACGGTATGACCTTCACGCTGCCAGTGGTGTTCGCGGCTTTTGGGACGATTTGTGGGCAGGCCTCTTGATGGTCGAGCTATGGCGAACCTTTGCCTGGGACGAAATCCAGCAACGCTACCGGCGCAGCATGCTCGGCGTGTCTTGGATCGTCCTGTCCTTCCTGATGTTTGTCTGCGGCGTGTCGTTTTTCTTTTCCGCCCTGTCAGGCCGCGAAATGGAAAATTTCATCGTCTACGTCGCGTTGGGCTATGCGGCTTTCATCTTCATCTCGGGGAATTTTCTCGACGGCTGCCAAGTTTTCACGTCGTCCCGTGTTTGGATCAAGGCAATGTCCTTGCCCTATTCAGTGCATGTTTACCGGAGCCTGTTTCGGTCGTTCGTGACTTTTTCTCTTCAAATGGCCGTGGTGTTTCCAATCATGATATGGTCAGGCTGGACTCCCGGCCTGATTACGCTGATGGCCATACCTGCGCTCGCAATTTATGTACTGAACGCCATTGCCGCCCAATATCTGCTGGGCCTGATTGCGGCTCGTTTCGAAGATGCCGGACACTTGGTGGCTTCCATCACGCGCTTGTTGATTTTTGTTACACCAATACTGTGGGTGCGCGAGGGACTCGATGGAGCCCGCGCGTTTGCGGCGGATTTGAATCCCTTGACGCACTATGTCGAAATTTTCAGAGCTCCTTTTTTGGGAGAGATGCCGAGAATGACAAGCTGGTTGGTGGTTTTCGGGGTGACCGTCGCGGTCTGGGTGGCGGCCGCACTATCAGCGGCCATATTCCGCCGCCGCTTGCCGTATTGGTTATAAGATCAGCCATGTCTCACATTTTCGTTCAGGACCTCACCGTCACCTATCCCTTGTTCAATCGTGCGCGGAGTTCGCTCGACACCCAGACAGCACCGCTCGATGCAGCTGAAGGTTTTGGTGGCACCCAGCGCTTGGTCCGCGATGGTCGGGGATACATCAAGGGTGTTCGTGCCCTCGATGGCATCTCGTTCGAGGTACATGAAGGCGAGCGCTTGGGCTTGGTCGGGGCGAACGGCTCGGGGAAAACCACGCTGCTCCAGGCTCTGGCTGGCATCTATCCCCCGGAAAAAGGCTCGATTGTCGTCGAGGGGCAACGAACCAGCCTGGTCAACATCAATCTGGGCATGCGCAGCGAGGCAACCGGCAACAAGAACATCACCTTGCGAGGGCTTGCGTCCGGGCGAACGCGTGCGGAAATCGAGGAACGTCGAGCAGAAATCGCGGCCTTCGCCGGACTGGGTGAGTTCATCGATCTCCCGGTCGACACCTATTCTGCCGGCATGCGCATGCGATTGAATTTCGCCATCGCCACTGCTTTCGAACCGGATATCCTCATTCTCGACGAATGGTTGTCTGCCGGCGACGCGAAATTTCGCAAGGCCGCCAACGAGCGGATGGCGACATTCGTCGGGCGTGCCGGCATCCTGGTGCTCGCCTCTCACAGCGCCAGCCTGTTGCAGACAAATTGCACCAGAGGACTCTGGCTACACGATGGCAAAGTGCATATGGACGGCCCGATTGATCAAGTTCTCGCCGCGTATGAGGCTCTGGGCAATGGTCGGAGTACGATCAAAGCGTAACTGCAGAGTGACCAGGAATGCGGCGATCTGACGCCCGCAGCGTTCAAAAATTAGCGGAGCTAGTTACACGTGACTGCCACTTCACAAGGCCCACTGAAGCATCTCGTCGGATTCGCCCGGCGAGTTCGCAGACGGTTGGGATTGGCCAGGTCAGCCCGCTCCCCCAGGAAGCTGGAATCGCTCCAAGTGCTGCGCCGCCGCGGAATCCCTGTGGATGCTGTCGTTGACGTGGGCGTGTTGCACGGCACTTTCGAACTCATCGATAGTTTTCCCGACGTGCATCACTTCCTGTTCGAACCGGTGGAAGAGTGTGCGCACATTATCAGTCAAGCCTATAGCAAGCTTGACTACACGCTGGTCCCGAAGGCTGTCGGCAGCGGAGACGGTGTCACATCAATGCGCATACTGGGCGAGCCGGGCTCCCTGAACTCGAGCGCGCACATCAAGGTGGTCGGCGAAAACGGAAGCGAACGAAGCGTCGAGGTGATTTCTCTGGATTCTTGCTTTGACCAATTCGAGACAGTCGAAAATTGTCTTCTAAAAATCGACACGGATGGTAGCGAGATCGGTGTATTGAAAGGGTCATGCACCTTTCTATCAAGGTGCGCCGTTGTCATTGTCGAGGCGACCAAAGACAACATTATAGAAGTCATGTCATTTATGTCGGATCGAAAGTTTCAAATATTTGATATGGTAGAGCCTTGTTATTTCGATGACGCTCTATGGCAAGTCGACTTGATATTTATTAGAAAAGAGTTGTATGACGATAAATTTGGAACCATACTTGGGAATGATTTCGACTCTTCGAAGTATCAAATTTTTACTTAAGTATCCGTGATCGCTATTCTCATCTTATACTAATTTGAAGAAGACCCGGATGCGAGGCGCGACGCTCGCCTCAAACACCCACCGTCCATTTTTCACCAAGCCCCGCCCCGGCGGCATTGGCTTGGTTGTCATAAAGCGCCCCAAACCAACACTGCGGGACCGGCTGTTGCGAGACGCCGCTAGTACAACGTCTTGCGCTTGCGCAGACGGCGCCAGAAGCGGCGACGTTCAGGCTTGGGGTGAGGCTTCAGGTTTTTCACGAAATCAATCGCACATTGCCGCCAGGAATGCTTCTCGGCGTGGGCGCGCGGGGCCGCGCGGTCGATCTCGAGGCAATCGAGACAGGCTTGGCGCAGATCATCATTGATGAAGCCACCGCCGGATCCGGGAATGATGTCCTTGGGGCCATGGGCCGGGAAGGCCGCGACCGGTGTACCGCAACCCATCGCCTCCAGATTGACCAGACCGAATGTGTCGGTCCAGCTGGGGAAGACAAAAACATCGGCATCGGCGAACCAGCGCGCCAGTTCGGGACCGAATTTCGGACCCGGGAAGACCGCGTCAGGATAGCGCTCCTGCAATTCCTCACGCTGCGGGCCGTCACCCACCACCACCTTGGTGCCGGGCAGGTCGAGCTTGAGAAAGGTCTCGATATTCTTCTCGACCGCGATCCGGCCGACATTGACATAGATCGGGCGCTCGAGGCCGGCATAGACATCCTCGCCGCCGACGAAGCGCTTGTCCGGATTGAACAGGTCGACATCGACACCACGGGCCCAGGCGGTCAGATTCTTGAAACCGCGCGCAGCGAGATCGTCGCGCATCGACGGTGTGGTGACCATCACCCGGCCAGAGGCATTGTGGAACCAGCGCATGAAAGCGTAGCCCAACCCGACCGGGATGAAGGGGAAGCGGGCATTGATATATTCGGGGTATTTGGTGTGATAGCTGGTGGTGAAGGGCAGCTTCCACTTCACGCAGATACGCCGCGCGGCCAGTCCGAGCGGACCTTCCGTGGCGATATGGATCGCTTCCGGCTCGAAGGCCTTGAAGCGTTGGGCGATGTCCTTGCGGGCACCGAGCGCCAGCTTGATTTCGGGATAGGTCGGCATCGGGAAGGTCTTGTAACCAAGGCCGGGATGGATGACCTCGACCTGGTGACCCATGGCGCGGCATTCCTCGACCGTGCGCGACAGGGTCCGGACCACACCATTGACTTGCGGTTCCCAAGCGTCGGTCACCAGCATGATACGCTGGGGACGATCATCGCCATTGTCGGTATTGGAGTCGATCTCGTCGTCGATCTCGTTGTCGGTATCGGCCGCCTTGGATGGGGTGGGGATTGCGTCGGTCATGGCATCCTGTATCGGTCTGGCGCGCGGCGCCGGGTCGTGCGGGTGGTCAGCCGCGCCCAGCCGGGCGGGCTGACAATGTCGGCGCACAGCATAGCGGTGAATGGCGCGGCTTGAAGCGAAGAAAGCGGTTGGCGCCAACCATCAGAAAAATGCAGTGACCAGGCGCTGGGAGACATCGGCGCCGGCGTGGCCCTGACGGGCAAGAAATTTGTGATCGTTGCGGGCTTGAACCCGTCGCCGCGCAATGTTTGGCTCGAAGTCGAAGGGCGTTCCCTGTTTGGACCGTTCAAGGCAACTGAACCCGAAGACAAAAGAGCGGAAGACTTCGCTTGCCCTTGTCAAAACCCCGGACCATTGTCCGCGCCGTTCATTTGCTGAATAGGGAGTTTCAGCCATGAATGTCCAGGCTCGTGACATGATGCGATGGGATGATCTCGATTCGGTGAAATTCGCCGATGAAACGGCGGCGGTCCGTGACCTCGCCGCAGCGACCGGTCTTGATGAGGCGGCGCGCGAACGTGTGCGTACGGCGGCGATCGACCTCGTCAGGACGGCGCGCAAGACCACCAAGGCGCGCGGGCTGATGGACAGCTTCCTGCAGGAATTCACCCTGTCCAACCGCGAGGGTCTGGCCCTGATGTGCCTGGCCGAAGCCTTGTTGCGCGTGCCCGATGCGGCCACCGCCGACAAGCTGATCGCCGAGAAAATCTCCGACGGCGCCTGGGCGGAACACATGGGCCGCTCGGAAAGCTGGCTGGTCAATGCCTCGACGCTGGGCCTGATGCTGACCGGCAATCTGATCGATGTTGATCCGGAAGCGCGCAAAAGCCCCGGCACCTATCTGCGCAAGCTGACCCAGAAAATGGGTGAACCGGTGATCCGCGCCGCCGTGTTCCGCGCCATGGGTATCATGGGCGAGGAATTCGTACTGGGCCGGACCATCAAGGAAGGCCTCAAGCGCGCCAAGAAGGGCGAGGGCGAGCTGTGCTCCTTCGACATGCTCGGCGAGGGCGCCCGCACCGCCAAGGACGCGGCGCGCTATCACAAGCGCTATCTCGAAGCGATCGAGGCGGTTGGCAAGGCGCGCCGCGACGGGCCGGTGGAGAGCGTGCACGGTGTGTCGGTCAAACTCTCGGCCCTGCACCCGAAATATTACGCGGTGAAGGAAAAGCGGGTGCTCGAGGAGCTTTACCCGCTGGTGCTGGAACAGGCGATCGCCGCCAAGTCGCATGATATCGGCTTTTGCCTGGATGCCGAGGAGGCCGACCGGCTCATCCTGTCGCTGAAATTGCTCGACAAGCTGGCCCGGGCGCCGGAGCTGGCCGACTGGAATGGTCTCGGTCTCGCCGTGCAGGCCTATCAGAAACGCACCCGCCGGATGATCGAGCAGCTGATCGAGCTGGGTCGCGCTACCGGGCGCCGTTTCATGGTCCGCTTGGTCAAGGGCGCCTATTGGGACAGCGAGATCAAATACGCGCACCAGAACGGCTGGCCGGACTTTCCGGTCTGGACCACCAAGCCGGCGACCGATCTCAACTATCTGGTTTGTGCCCGCGTCATCCTGGCGGCCCCGGACGCGATCTACGGCCAGTTCGCGACCCATAATGCGCATTCGCTGGCGGCGGTGCGCGAGCTGGCACAGCAGGCCGGTGTCGAGTCCTATGAATTCCAGCGCCTGCACGGCATGGGCGAGGCGCTCTATCAGGCCGACGCCCAGATCAATCCGGACACGCCGGTCCGGGTCTATGCGCCGGTCGGCAGCCATGAAGACCTGTTGCCCTATCTCGTCCGGCGCTTGCTGGAGAACGGCGCCAACACCTCATTCGTGCACTCCTTCCTCGATCCGGAAGTGCCGGTCGAGACGGTCGCCAGCGGCCCGTTCGAGGTCGCCAAGACAATCGACCGCCACACCAAGATCGCCTTGCCGAAGGATCTTTATGGCGAGGACCGTGCCAATTCGACCGGACTCGACCTGTCGCAGGCCGCTGCGCGGCAGCGTGTTGCCCGCGCCTTCGAGGCGTTCAATCGGGAAGACGAGCTCAATGCCACACCGCTGGTGGCCGGGCATGAGGTCGACGGAGCGGCGCACCAGGTCATGTCGCCGGTCGACATGTCGCGCCAGGTCGGCTCCGTGGTCGATGCTTCGGTCGATGATGTGAACACCGCCTTTGACAGTGCTGTTGCCGCCCAGCCGGGCTGGGACCGCCGCGGCGGCAAGGCGCGCGGCGCCATCCTGCGGGCCATGGGCGATGCCATGGAAGCCGAGATGGATCGCCTGCTGGCGATCATGGCGATCGAAGCCGGCAAGACCCTGGCCGACGGGATCGCCGAAGTCCGCGAGGCCGTCGATTTCTGCCGCTATTATGCGGCCCAGGCCGAGCGCGAGTTCGACAGCGCGGTGCGCCTGCCGGGGCCGGCGGGCGAGACCAACCATCTCGGCATGAAGGGGCGCGGTGTCTTCGTCACCATCAGCCCGTGGAATTTCCCGTTGGCGATTTTCGCCGGTCAGGTCGCTGCGGCGCTGGCGGCGGGCAATACCGTGCTCGCAAAACCGGCCGAGCAGACGCCGTTGATCGCCTTTGAGGCCGTCAAGATGTTCCACAAGGCCGGTCTGCCGGCCGACGTGCTGCACCTCCTGCCCGGGCGCGGTGAGATTGTCGGGGCGGCGCTGACGACCGATCCGCGCACCGCCGGCGTTGCTTTTACCGGCTCGACCGAGGTGGCGCGCCTGATCAACCGCTCGCTGGCGGCACGGGAGACCGCGATTGCACCGCTGATCGCCGAGACCGGTGGTCTCAATGGCATGTTCGTCGACACCACCGCACTCAAGGAGCAGGTGATCGACGACGCCATCCAGTCTGCCTTCGGCTCTGCCGGGCAGCGCTGTTCGGCCCTGCGGGTCATCTTCCTGCCGGAAGACACGGCCGACGAGATCATCGAGGGGCTGGCCGGTGCCATGGACGAGCTTCAGGTCGGTGACCCCGCCGACCCGGCGACCGATGTCGGCCCGGTGATCGACAATGAGGCCCGGGAGATCCTGCTTCGCCATGTCGAGCGCATGGAGGCGGGAGCCCGGGTGATCAAACAAATTGATGTCGGTGACAGGTTCGACAGCGGCTTCTTCTTCGGACCGACCCTGGTGGAACTGCCCTCGCTCGACCTGCTGGAGCGCGAAGTGTTCGGGCCGATTCTTCACGTCGTGCGATACAAGCGCAAGGAATTGGCGGCCATTGCGGCTGAGCTCGCGGACAAGGGCTATGGCCTGACCCTGGGCATCCACTCGCGTCTTGCATCTTTCCACAGGCAAATTCAGTCGCTGGTGCCGGCCGGCAATATCTACGTCAATCGCAACATGGTCGGGGCGGTTGTCGGGGTGCAGCCGTTTGGCGGAGAAGGCTTGTCTGGCACGGGTCCCAAGGCTGGCGGGCCGCACTATCTTCACCGTTTCGCCGGTGAGCGGACGGTGACGATCAACATCGCGGCCCAGGGCGGCGACCCGGAACTGCTGAACCTCGACTGAGCCAGGGTTAACGGCTGTTAATCCTTGTTGGACACGGAGATGCGCCCCGTTAACGATGTGTGACGGGGCGCATATCTTATTAGGGGTTTGTTAACCAAAAAATCCGCTCAAGGATCATTCTCCCCGTTGACCAGCGCCCCGCCTTTGATCCACTATATGTTGGGTCGGCTGGCGACAGCGACACACTATACAGATTTTCTAACGACCTTTGGGTTTGTTCGGTGCGCAGCATTGGGGCTGGCGCAACAGGGATTTTTTGCCTCGGGCTTGGGGAGTAAACTTACCATGACGCCACTGGATACCGCCGCGACACAGACCGTGGAATCGACCCGCCAGACGGTTTCGACAACCCGACGCGGCAAGCCCAAATCGCATGGTGGCGATGCCTCGCATCTGCGCGTGGTTGAAAGCGTCCGGATCGATCCGTCGCGTGATGCCTTCCTGACCGAGTTCGGCAAGAAGACGCTGGAAGACCGCTATCTCCTGCCGGGCGAGAGCTATCAGGACATGTTTGCCCGTGTTGCCACGGCCTATGCCGATGACACCGAGCACGCGCAGCGCCTTTATGACTATATCTCGCGCCTGTGGTTCATGCCGGCGACGCCGGTCCTGTCCAATGGCGGCGCTGATCGCGGCCTGCCGATCTCCTGCTTCCTCAATTCCGTCGGCGACAGCCTCGACGACATTGTCGGCACCTGGACGGAGAATGTCTGGCTCGCGTCCAATGGCGGCGGTATCGGCACCTATTGGGGTGATGTCCGTTCGATCGGCGAGAAGATCGGCGAAATCGGCCAGACCTCCGGCATCATTCCTTTCATCCGCGTGATGGACAGCCTGACCCTTGCGATCTCGCAAGGCTCGCTGCGTCGCGGATCGGCCGCCGTCTATCTCGACATCCACCACCCGGAAATCGAGGAATTCCTCGAAATCCGCAAACCGTCCGGCGATTTCAACCGCAAATCCCTGAACCTGCATCACGGCCTCAACATCTCCGATGCCTTCATGGAAGCCGTGCGGGATGATGCCGAATTCGAGCTGAAATCGCCGAAATCGGGCGAAGTCGTGAAGACGGTCAATGCCCGCAAGCTGTGGCAGAAGATCATCGAGCTGCGCCTGCAGACCGGCGAGCCCTACATCATCTATTCCGACACGGTGAACCGCGCCCTGCCGGCCCACCAGCGCAAGCTGGGTCTCAAGGTGCGCCAGTCCAACCTGTGCGCCGAGATCATGCTGCCGACCGGTTTCGACCAGAACGGCAAGGAGCGCACGGCTGTTTGCTGCCTGTCCTCGCTCAATGCGGCGAAATATCTGGAGTGGAAGGACGAGCCCGATTTCATCGAGGACATCTACCGCTTCCTCGACAATGTGCTGCAAGACTTCATCGACCGCGCGCCGGCCGAGATGGACCGCGCCGTCTATTCCGCCATCCAGGAGCGCTCGGTCGGGCTTGGCCTGATGGGCATGCACACCTTCCTACAGCAGATGAATGCGCCGTTTGAGAGCGCCATGGCCAAATCGTGGAACCTCAAGCTGTTCAAGCACATCCGCACGGCGGCTGACGCCGCCTCGGTGAAGCTGGCGGAAGAGCGCGGCGCCTGCCCCGATGCCGAAGCGTCCGGCGTGAAAGCCCGCTTCTCGCACAAGCTGGCGATCGCCCCGACGGCCTCGATCTCGATCATCTGCGGTGGCGTTTCGGCCGGCATCGAGCCGATCCCGGCCAATGTCTATACCCACAAGACCCTGTCCGGTTCGACCACGGTCAAGAACCCGCAACTGGAAGCGGCGCTGGACGCCAAGGGCATGAACACGCCGGGTATCTGGGCGTCCATTCTCGAGCACGAAGGCTCGGTCCAGCATCTCGACTGCCTCGACGAGCACGAGAAGGCGCTGTTCCGCACCGCCTTCGAGATCGACCAGCGCTGGGTGATCGAGCATGCCGCCGACCGCACGCCCTATATCTGCCAGTCGCAATCGCTGAACATTTTCCTGCCCGGCGACGTCAACAAGTGGGACCTCCACATGTTGCATTGGTCGGCCTGGGAGAAGGGCGTGAAGTCGCTTTATTATTGCCGCTCGAAGTCGATCCAGCGGGCCGCCTATGCCGGCTCCGAAAAGAAGGCCGACGCCGAAGTCTCCATGGCCGAGGCAGCCCCGACCGATTACGAGGAATGCCTCGCCTGCCAATAGGCGGGACACACAGATCGCCGGTCCGACCGAGGGGGTAGGACCGGCCGAAAAAGGGCACGGCAAGGTGCCCTTTTTTGTGTCCGGTTCGCACCGCTGCCGCGTTGCAACATTCCTTTCATTGGACCGGCCGGAGTGTCGGCGTTAACCTTTTCTCCCGTCAGGTGAATCAGCATGCATCGCGTGCTTTGATTTGCTTTTGTCGCGCTTGGGGGAGATGCGTGATGGGTACGACACGTGCCGCAGAAGTACTGACGGCCGGGCTGATTGCGCTCGGTGGCGTTAGCTGGGTGCTGACGCAGCCGGGTGACGCGGCGTCGGGCTGGGCATCCTCATCGCAAATGATCCAGCAACAGATGATGGCCGAGGGCGATGTCCGCCCCTTGTCGCCGGATGCGGCGCGGGTGGCCCTGTCGGCGCTGTCCCTCAGCAATGACCCGATTGGTGGCAATGCCCTGGCCGGTCTGACGCCGGTGGGTGGCAACCGGATTGATCTCGGCGAAGCCGGTGTGATCGAGGTGGCCGTGCTGGAGGATGTCCGCACCGACAGCGCCCATCAGCTCTTTTCGGCCCGCAATGACGGCTATTCTCCCGTGGTCCTGTCACGCGGCGAGCGCGCGCCGACCATTGCCGTCGCCTATGAGCGCGCTTTCGAAACCACTGGCTCCGGTCAGGAGCTTGATGTCAGCTTTACCCCGCGTGCCGCGGTCAGTGTCGGTCCGGACGGTTCCGCCACCAGCGCCGGCGCTGAAGTCCGCGTCGGCCAATACCTGCGCCAGGACAATCTGGCTGAAAGCCCCGCCTGGTATGTCTTCGCCGGGGCCGACCGACGCGCCCTGATGTATGATCCCGGTGCCGGGATCGACTTCCAGAACGCCATGTATTTCACCCAGCGCGAAGTCATCGGCGACGCCCAGGCCGGGATCGCCGTGCGCATGGGCAAGGCGGATCTGTCGCTGGCTTATGTGCGCCGCGAATACCGCCATGTTGCCGGTGTCCGCTCCTTCGATGAGACTGAGGAATTCGGCGCTGTCACGGTGAACTGGCGCTGGTAGGACGCGGTCAGGTTTTGACCGGGGCCGGCCTGAATGTCAGGCTCTGAGTCTGGCAAATCTGCACCATGATCGGGGGCTTCATGACACGTATCCAGACACTGGCGGGCGCTTGCGTTTTTGCCCTCACGGGCGCCGCCTGCCAGGCACAGCCGTCCGGCGACGAGCCTGTATCCGCCATCATTGGAGCGACCCTGATTGACGGGACGGGCGCGGCGGCCATCGAAAATGGTGTGATCCTGGTCGAGGGCGACCGGATCGGCTGTATCGGGACAGCGCAGGACTGTCCGCTGCCTGCGGGCGCTGTGAGCATTGATCTGACCGGCCATTACATCACGCCCGGACTCGTCGATGCCCATGTCCATTTCGCCCAGACCGGATGGCTGGACGGCCGCCCGGATGCCTTCGAGGTGCGGGATGTCTATGCCTATTCCGACGTGGTCGCCGAGCTCCGGTCCAATCCGGACCGTTGGCACCGCGCCTGGCTGTGTTCGGGGATTACGGCTGTCTTCGACGTGGGCGGCGCTGACTGGACGGTGACCGGCGAGCAATCCGTCGACACGGCGCGTTCGGACCGCGCTCACGTCCGGGCGGCGGGTCCCCTGATCACCCATGCCGGGCGCAATCAGGCCTTCATGACCGGGGGTGCTGCCGACCAGCCGCTCTTCCTCGACATGCAGAGCATCGAGGATGTGGAGGCGGATGTCGCCCGCCTTGTTGAGATTGGCGCTGATGCGGTCAAGGTCTGGTATTTGGCGCCGCGCGAGCAAGATCGCGAGCGCCTCGACGCCGTCCTGATGGCGACCGGCGCGGCGGCGCGCGAGGCCGGACTGCCGATGATCGTGCACGCTACCTCGCTGCGCGAAGCCAAGATGGCGCTGCGGGCCGGTGCCTTCATGCTGGTCCACAGCGTGTCGGACCAGCCGGTCGATGCGGAATTCCTCGACCTTCTGACCGAGAGTGACGCGGTTTATGCGCCGACACTGGTTGTCGGCAATAACTGGACGCGAGCATTGGCCAGCGTGGTGTTCGAAGCGGCGGCACCAGTCGATGATCCCAATGGCTGTGTCGATGACGCCCTGCTCGATCGCATCAACCATCCCGAACGCATGACGCCGGGCCTGCCTGGCCGGCTCAATGCCAATTGGGCCTATCCGGCGCTGGAGCGGGGTGGTGCCGAGATGGTGATCATGCAGGACAATCTCATGGCCGTGCACGCCGCCGGCGGCCGGATCGCCACCGCCACCGATAGCGGAAATCCGCTGACCGTGCATGGCGCCTCCATCCTGTGGGAGATGGAAGCGATGCAGGCGGCCGGTCTCGATCCGGAAGCGATCATCACCCTGTCGACCCGAAACGGGGCGCAAGCGATGGACGGGGCCGATGAGTTCGGCACGCTGCAGGCCGGGCTGATGGCCGACCTGGTCGTCCTGGCCGAGGATCCGCGCGCGGATATCGCCCATTATCGCAGCCTGACCCATGTCATGCGGGCCGGAGTGCTGCACAGCCAGGCAGAGTTGCGGGTCCGACCGGCGGAATAAGTCTCACCGACAGAAATCGTGATGTGCCCAAGTCTGCCCCCCGCTTCAAGAATCGGGCAGTTTCCACAGTCGCGGTCAGCCAAGCCTGATCAAGCTGTAGACGTTTTGGAAACCAAGAACACAATATGTTGTGTTCATCGCATTGATTCGGGCGCGCGCCATCCAGGTCGCTGACGCCAAGCAGGAGAGCTGACATCATGACCACCGCCACCGAGAATTTGCCGGGCCTCCTGACCACCTCGCATTCCTACAAGCCGTTTCGCTATCCCTGGGCCTATGACTTCTGGAAGAAGCAGCAGCAGGTCCACTGGATGCCGGAAGAAGTGCCGCTGGGCGAGGACTGCAAGGATTGGGCGACCAAGCTCAATGATGGCGAGCGCAATCTGCTGACCCAGATCTTCCGCTTCTTCACCCAGTCCGATGTCGAGGTGAATGACAATTACATGGAGCGTTACAGCCGCGTCTTCCGCCCGACCGAGGTGAAGATGATGCTGGCCTCCTTCTCCAACATGGAGACGATCCACATCGCCGCCTACGCGCTCCTGCTGGAGACGATCGGCATGCCGGACAGTGAATTCTCGGCCTTCATGGAATACCAGGCCATGGCCGACAAGCATGATTACATGCAGCGTTTCGGGGTCGAGAACGAGGCCGACATCCTGCGCACCGTGGCCATGTTCGGCGCCTTCACCGAAGGCCTGCAACTGTTCGCCTCCTTCGCCATGCTGATGAATTTCCCGCGCTTCAACAAGATGAAGGGGATGGGCCAGATCGTGACCTGGTCGATCCGCGATGAGAGCCTGCACTGCGAAGGCATGATCAAGCTCTTCCACGCCTTCGCCGAGGAGACCGGCGCCCTGACCCAGGAGGTCAAGGACGACATCACCGAGTGCTGCCGCACCGTGGTCGGCCTGG
This sequence comes from Maricaulis maris, assembly GCF_003634045.1. Taxonomy (GTDB): domain Bacteria; phylum Pseudomonadota; class Alphaproteobacteria; order Caulobacterales; family Maricaulaceae; genus Maricaulis; species Maricaulis maris. The sequence goes on along the minus strand of NZ_RBIM01000005.1, from coordinate 304,940 downwards.
AGGACAAATTCATCGATCTGGCCTTCGAGGCCGGCGAGGTCGAAGGCATGACGCCGGACGATATCAAGAACTATATCCGCTATATCGCCGACTGGCGCCTCGGCCAGCTCGGCCTGCCGAAGATCTACGGCGTCAAGGAACACCCGCTGCCCTGGCTGTCGGAAATCCTCAACGGCGTCGAGCACGCCAACTTCTTCGAAGCCAGAGCCACCGAATACTCCAAGGGCGCCACCAAGGGCGACTGGCACGGCGATGAAGGCGTGTGGGGCATGTTCGACAAGATGAAGGTGGAGAAGACGGAAGAGCCGGCGGAGTAGGGGCAGCGTGGGAGCAGGGGGCACCGAACTGGCGGCAGCCGTCGACAAGCAGGTGTTGCTGGCCGATGTGCGCGCTGATCTCGTCCGCGAAGAGTATCCGCCGGTCTTCATCGACCGCCTGATTGGATTGGTCGATGAGCACTTCACGCTCGAACAAATCGATGAGGCAAAGCTTCCTGAACATCACAGGCCCAGCATCTATCTGATGGCCGTCGGCCTTATGATTGCGGTGATGACGACAATTCTCAGGGCAGAACAGCCGACCCTTGTCGATATAGGCTTCGGCTGTCTCGTTACGTTGCCCTTTGTCCCCGCCACCTATTGGCTCGCCCGCTGGGAAATAAGGGACAAGACCTTTCGTGATGACGTTGCCGTTGTTTTTCTGCGGGCTGGCGCCGGCGGAATGATGGCAATGGGATTGCGTCGGTTCGTGCGCAGGCGCGGCGCACGCACAGATGATGAGGCTGATGCGTTGATTCGGCGCTGGGGGTGGGGACCTACCGCTAGTTTCCGGACACAGGCCGGGCTCTGGGGCCTGATGTATCTCGCATTTGGCGTGGCCATGTGGATCGGGCCATAGGGCGATGGGCGCCCCCGCGCACAACCCTCCATAAACCTCTTGTCAGCCAGCGGGCCGTATCCGGGTCTTCAGGTCAAGGGCGGCGCAGCCGCCGCTTCGCGGTTTCACCCTTGAGCTGAAGACCCGGATACGGCTGTCTCTCGGCAAGTGGTTTAGGGCGGGGAATGCGCCGCGCGCGCCTCTACCTCCACTCCCTCAACACGTCATCCCACGGGGACCGCGAAGCGGGCATCCGGGGGACCCCAGCTTGCTCGTTGACTGGGTGGGCGAGGTCCCCCGGATCGCGGCGATGCCGCGACCGTGGGATGACGGGGAGAGAGGCAAGCATGGTCTTGGGGGCCGCTATTCCGCCTCCAGCCGATCCAGGATCGGGCAATCGGGGCGGTCATTGCCTTGGCAGGCGTTCACCAGATGGGCGAGTTCGTCGCGCAGGGCAGCGAGCTGGCGTTGTTTTTCCTCGATCTCGGTCAGATGGGCGGCGGCCAGGGCGCGGACATCGGCGCTCGAGCGGTCGCGGTCTTCATAAAGCGCCAGCAGTTCGCGGCATTCCGGGATGGAGAAGCCGAAATCGCGGGCGCGGCGGACGAAGACCAGCTTGGCCAGCGCGGCGCTGTCATAGTCACGGTAATTGCTGTCGGTCCGCGCCGGTGGCCGGACCAGGCCGATATCGGCATAATAGCGGACGGTCTTGACCGGCAATCCGGCCCGCCGGGCGGCCTCGCTGATCTGCATCAACTCCTCCTTGACCTTCCAGTTACTGGAAGCATTAGCGTCCCGCACGGTTGCTGACAAAGGAGTATGACATGTCCGCCCCCGCATCTTCCCTGACGCGCCCCGCCTTCTGGTCCGACACCAGCCATTGGCGCACGGCGTCACAGAATACGGCCTGGTGTCTATTGGGCTGTTCGATCGGCGATTTCGGCACGATCGCCGTCTTTCAGGTCTTCGATTTCGGCTGGCCGATGCTGGCGGTCATGAGCCTGGCCATCGTCAACGGGCTTTTGACCTCGATCGCCCTGGAGACAATCATCCTGTCACGGCAGATGGCGCTGGCCACGGCCTTCAAGACGGCCATCGGCATGTCCTTCATCTCGATGATCGCCATGGAAGCGGTGATGAATGGCGTCGATGTCTGGCTGACCGGCGGCGCGATGCTCACCTGGTGGGTGATTCCGATCATGCTGCTGGCCGGTTTCCTTGCACCCTTGCCCTATAATTACTGGCGCCTCGCCGCCCTGAACAAGGCGTGCCATTGACGCGCTAAGCGCGCGACAGTCCGTGCCGCGCTATCCCGGCTCAGTGCTCTGGCTGGCCCGCCACTGGCTTGGGGTCTGGCCGGTGGCGGCCTTGAAAGCGGTATAGAAGGTCGAGCGGGCGTTGAAGCCGACATCCAGTGCGATGGTCAGGACGGTTGCATCGCCCGCGAGAACCCTTGGCAGCGACGCCGCGATCCGGCAGCGATTGACGTAGTCGAAGAAGGTGGTGTCGAGGTTCTGGTTGAGAACCTGGGAGACCAGATTGGCCGGTACGGCGATGGCCTTGGCCAGTTTCGGCAGCGACAGGTTGGGGTCGAGATAGAGCGCGTCATTGACCATGACGGCTTCGATGCGCGCGGCGATGCGCGCGGCGTGATCCGGTTCGAGGGCAGACTTGCGGTATTTGGGGCCTGTCTCGTCATCCGGCGCGGCGACATTCGTGCCCCCGTCGACCCGCTCGACCGTCGCCAGGCCCGGGAATTGTGACAGGCCACGCGCGGCCAGCATCACCGTCAGCAGTATGACCAGCAGGCTGCCAACAACGGGCGGAAGCGTCAGGCTGGCGACCAGATTGTCCCAGACAAGCACCGCCATGACCGCCAGCCAGACGCCGACGATCGCGACAATCATGACGCGAAGCCAGGCCAGTTCGCGGCGCTCGGTATTGGAGAAATGGTCGCGCAGGGCGCGTCTGTAGGCGTTCAGGCGCGACAGGATGCGGTGGACATAGACGCCCGACACCAGATTCCAGGCCAGCACCAGGACGAAGACGCACAGGACAGTTGCCGCAGCGTGGGTCCCGCCCGGCAGTTCGCCGGTCTCCAGGATGAACTCGACACTTTCTGCGGGCAGCGTCCAGACCAGCCCGGCACAGGCCAGGGCCAGTCCCGGCCCGACCCAATGCCAGAGCGAGAGCGCCGCAGGCGCGTCCGGGCCCAGCCGCGTCAGGGCCGTCACATAGCCCCAGAACAGCGGCGGCAGCGCGTAGAGTGCGACCAGCAGGAGCCCGGCCATCAGCGCTTGCCCACCGGGCAGGATCGCCGCCACGACCGGGCCGGAGGCGAGGATGGCAAGCAGGGTGAAAAGCCCGGCCAGCCAGTGTCGCGGCAGCGCTGCGGCCGGGCTGCTCAACACCACAAGAAGGCAGAGCAGGGCCTGTCCGCTTGCCGCCGAAGCCAGGGCAAATGGCAGCAGGTCGAGAGAGGCGGATGGGCTCATGGGGGCATTGCGCCTTGCTGAAATCTGCCTGTCCGGACCGGCTGGCCCGGACATGTCCGGTGTCCGCGCCTGCAGGGCGAGGCGCGGAAACATTCGCAAACCGACATGTTGCGAGCCTCGCTCTCTGACACAGGCCAAATCAGGAATCCAGCATGACGCCCGAATTGCTCACACTCTTTCATGTTCTCACCGGCACGCTCTGTGTCGCCGCTGGCGGGATGGCTTTCCTGGCCCCCAAGGGCAAGTCCATCCACCGGGCTGCCGGATCGCTCTTCCTGGTCTCGATGCTGGCGACGGCCCTGTCGGGCGCGGTGATTGGCCTTCTGGAACCCGACCGCCTGTTGATCACCGCCTTCGCCGGTCTGCTGGCCGCCTACCTGGTGCTGACCGGATGGCGCACGGCGCGTTGGCGGACCCACCGGCCTGGTGCTTTCGAGTGGACGGCCCTGGCCGCCATCCTCGTCGGACTGGCCGGATTGGCGACACTGGCTGTCATGGCCTTGCAGACAGAGACCGGCCGCCTGCTCGGTTTTGCCGCCGAGGATTATCTCTTGCTGGCCATGATGACGGCGATGGGCGCGGTCGCCGATTTGACCCTGCTGGTCCGCGGCACCGTCTCCCCGCGTCACCGCATCGCCCGCCATCTCTGGCGCATGGGTCTGGCCTATTTCATCGCCGTCGGATCCTTCTTCACCGGTCCGGGTGCCCGCATCTTCCCCGAGGCGTTGCGAGAGAGCGGATGGCTGTCCCTGCCCGAGGGGCTGACGGCCTTGCTGATCCTCGGCTTCCTCGCCCGCACGCTGTTCAAGCGGTCACGCCGTCATCCGGGAGCGGCGTCATGATCAGCACCATCAGCAGCCTGCCGCTTGTCGGACAGCTCCATTTCTTGGTCGGTGTGATCTGCCTTCTCGCCGGTGGCACGCCCTTTCTTGTCCGCAAGGGCGGTCTGACACATCGCTTGGCCGGGCGGGTATTTGTAGTCTCGATGCTGCTGCTCTGCGCCAGCGGCCTGTATATGAGCCTCGCCCGCTCAATCCTGTTCACGGCCTTCCTGGCCCTGCTGGCCGGGCATGCCGTGACGACCGGCTGGATGGCCGCCGCCCGAATCAGCGGGTGGGCCGAGCGTGTCGCCGCCGGCCTTATCTCCCTCGTCGCCATCGCGGCGGTCGGCTCTGGCCTGGTGGTCGCCAACCTGCCCTCGGGCACATTGAACGACTTGCCGCCCGTGGCCTTCTACAGCCTTGGCGGTGTGGCGTTCTGGATTGCCGGCATTGATGTCCTGGCCCTGCGGCGCGGACCTGCGAATGCCCGCCAACGCCTGACCCGGCATATCTGGCGCATGGGCTTTGCCCTCTTCATCGCCAGCTTCATCTTCTTTTTCGGCAATAATTCCGTACTGCCGCCCGTCCTGCGCACGCCGCTGGCATTGTCGGCTCCAGTGCTGACGGTTATCGGCCTGACACTGTTTGCGAGTTTGCGCATGCGCCTCGGCCGCCGCCCTGCGTTTCCATCCGGGATGAAAACGCAGGGTCGGGGTGAGGCGGGCGGCTAGATCACAGCCTCACCCGCCGGTTCGCGCATGTTGTAGCTCGACGCCATGACCCGCCCATAAGCCCCGCCATTGGCGATGAGGATGACATCGCCTTCCTGTGTCTCCGGCATCAGGCGCTGGGCGCCCAATCGGTCGGCGGTTTCGCAGATCGGGCCGACAATGTCGGCGACGTAAGCGGCCGCTTCGTCGAGGCGTGTGAGGTTCACGATCTCGTGGCGGGCACCGTAGAGGGCCGGGCGGATGAGGGAGTTCATGCCGGTATTGATGCCGACAAAGCGCGCATCCGGCGTCTGTTTGAGCTGGGTCACGCGGGCCAGCAGCACACCGGACTCGGCCGAGATATAGCGGCCCGGCTCGATCCAGAGCTGGTATTTCGGATGCGCGGTCTTGAGGTCGGAGAGGACCTGGTCCAGCGCCGCCATGTCGATGCGGCGCACGCCGGAGGCTTCATCGACCGAGAGACCGCCACCCAGGTCGAGGATTTCGACATCGGGCATGTCGCGGGCGGTCTCCACCAGGAAGAGGCCGACGCGGCGCCAGTGGTCGGGATCGGAAATGCCCGAACCGGAATGCACGTGCAGACCGTTGATGATAGCGCCGGCCTTGGAGGCCAGCGTCTTGGCCTCGGCCAACTCGTCGGCATGCAGGCCGAATTTGGCTTCCGGCCCGGCCGTGCGGACATGTTTGTGATGGCCTTCCGGGCGTTGCGGATTGATCCGCAGCGTGATCTTGCGGCCGTTGAAAATCTCCGGCCAGGCGCGCAGCGGGTGCAGTCCGTCAAGGGTGAGATGGATACCCATTTCCAACGCCTCGGCGTATTCCGCTTTCGGCGCGAAATTGGGCGTAAACAGAATGCGGTCGACGGGCAGGTCGGGCACCGCCTTGCGGGCGGCGTGGACTTCATTGATCGAGACGCATTCCACGCCCAGCCCGGCCGCAACCGCGGTCCGGATCATGTCGGGATGGCCATTGGCCTTCATCGCATACCAGCCGCGATCGAGGCCTTTCAGGCCGGCAACCGCCGAGGCGCGGGCCTTCACGGTCTCGAGGTCATAGACATAGAGCGCGCCATCGATCGGGCAGAGATCGAGCAGGGCCTGCCGCTTGGCCCGCCACCAGGTGCCGGTTCCGGCGGGAGCGGTGTCGGTCAGGTTCTCGCCGATCTCACGCCAGGACGGGCCGAAGGTCTTGTCCATCGGCTTGGGCTGGATCAGCTGGTCATGCAGGCGGCGACAGAGCGGCTTGCCCTGATCGCCATCGACGACAACGGTGAGGTTGAGATCGTTGGCCGCCTGCGAGACGAGGCGGACCGGATAATGGGCGAAGGCCTCCATGGCCGGGCCGAACTGGGCCAGCAGGGCGCGCACGCCGCGACCGACGAGGCTGACGGCGGCGCAATTCTCGATGATCTCGACGCGGGCGATTTCGGCCAGGTCGTCCTCCAGCGCGCCGAGCACATCCGGGGTCAGGCCCGGATCATCATCCAGCGAGACGGTGACGGAGGTTTCCGAGGTCGACACCAGGTCGATCGAGACGCCATGGCGGGCGAAGGGCTCGAAGGCGCGCGAGAGAAAGCCGGACGCGCGCCACATGCCGTCGGTTTCCAGCGTGATCAAGCGCACGCCCTGCTTGACCGATACCGCTTTCAGGCGCGGCGCATCCTCGGACGGATTGACCGAGATCGTGGTGCCGGACATGTCCGGGCGGTGGGTGCACAAGACCTGCATCTCGATCCCGGCCTTGCGGACCGGTGAGATGGCGCGCGGATGCAACACGCCGGCGCCCATCGAGGCCAGTTCCTGGGCTTCGGCATAAGCGAGGGAACGTATCTGGCGCGCGGCGCCGGTCAGGCGCGGATCGGCCGAGAAGAAGCCGGGCACATCAGTCCAGATCTCGATCCGCTCGGCGCCCAGCTTGGCCGCGAAATAACTGGCCGAGGTGTCCGACCCGCCGCGTCCCAAAAGCGCCGTGTCGCCATCTTCGCGCCGCGCGATGAAGCCTTGCGTGATGATCACCGGTGGCAGGTCGGCACACAGGCGTGACAGGGTTTCGTCCCGGTCATGCTGGCAGTCGACGGCGAGATAACCGCGCGCACCAGAGGCCGGCAGGGCAGCAAGATGGTCGCGGGCATCGAGCCAGATCGAGTCCGTGCCCTCCTTTGCCAGCCAGGCCTGGCCAAGCCGGGTCGCCATCAGCTCGCCCTGAGCCATGATGCGCGCCTTGAGGCGCGGTGAGGCGTCACCCGTCAGGGCGAGGCCGGCGCGCAGCCGGGTGAGCGCTTCGAAATGCTCTGCCAGCAGGGCCTCGCCATTGACGCCGAGTTCGGCGGCGAGCTCCAGGTGGCGCGCCTTGATCGCGGCCAGCTCGTCCTCGCCCTCACCGTCGACCGCCTTGGCGACCAGCGTGTCGAGCAGGTTGGAGATGGTGGCGATGGCGGAATGGACGACGAAGACGCGTTTGCCGTCCGCCCTCACCGCTTCGATCCGTTTGGAAATCACACGCCAATCGGCCAGCGATTTAACGCTGGTGCCGCCAAATTTCAGGACGACCCAATTTTGCGCATGTTCCATGTTGAACTCTCCGTATCGCGGCCCTTGCCGGGCAACCGGCGTGCATATCCGTTCAGGCGTCGATAGCCAACGTCTGAATGTGGCTGGATACGAGTTTTGACAGTCTGGGCGGCGGCGATGGCAGTTCAGTACTGGCCGATCTGCATCGCCGTGCGTACCAGCTGGGTCGAGGAGGTGACGCCGAGCTTGTACATGATGTTTTCGCGATGCTTGCGGACGGTCGCTGTGGTGATGCCCAGCCGTTCGCTGATGAGTTCGACGCTGCGTCCGCGAGCGATCTCCCGCACGACATCGCGTTCACGGTCCGTCAGCAGGCCGGCTTTGAGCAAGGCCTCATTTGCCTCATCCGTATTCGGGGGCTCCGGCGGACGCGGACTGGCCAAGGTCTGCTTGATGGCCGCAAGCAGGGCGGTGCGGCCGTTTTCCTTGTGATGAAAGCCATCCGCGATGCCGGCGAGCTGTCGCCGTTCGCGCGAATCGAGCGGCGACCCGGTCAGGATCAGGAAGCGTGTCCGGCTGTTCTTGGCCCGGGCCTGCGCAATCACATCGACCCCGGTCATGTCGGGCAGGGAGAAGTCGACCAGGGCTATATCAGGTTGGCGTTGCTCGATCAGATCAAGCCCGCTGCGGCCATCGGCTGCTTCACCATCGAGCGTCAAATGATCACTCATTTCGACCACGGTGGCGATCGCGTCGCGGACCAGGGCATGGTCGTCGATAACCACAAGGCTGATGGGCGACGTGTCGGCAATTGTCGATTGATCGCTTGGCATATGGTCGATTGGCTCTACTACTGGCGACTGTTTCGCGGCACCGGGAACAGGAAATTGATGAAGATCGACGACGACCTGAAGGGCCAGGATACGCTCAAAATCCGATGGCATGATGCCCGTTTTGACGATAGCGGCGTCGAGGCGGATTATCTAGTTTTTTCATGGCCGAATGAACGGTTCCAGAGCGGATTGACCCTGATCGGTTTCTCGATCGCCTGGCTGGCGGCAGGGACGATCGATCTGATGTATCTGACCGACACTTCCTACCTGTTGCCGGTTTTTGGTTCGCGGATCGCGACGGCGCTGTTCGGCTTTGCCATGGGGGGTTGGCTCCTGGTGGCGCGACCGCAAAATGGTGACCGCTGGCCGCGGCGCGTGGTCCTGATCTGGCTGATGATGTCCACGGCGACCGGCGTGACGGTGTCTTCGCTCTACCCCCATACGCTGGCGAACGCTTATGAGCTGGAGCAAATGCTGGTGTTCAACAGCTTTTGGATGTCGGTCCAGATGCTAGGCCTCGGCGTGGCTTTGTCATCCCAGCTCCGCGGCGTTGCGATCGCCTCGACAGCCTATGCGGGCAGTTATGTCGCCAATGTCATCTATTGGGCTGACGTGGTGCCCTATCCGGTCGTCGGGCCAACCATTGTGCTGCTTGCCGGTTGCGTGTTTGCCGTGGTGTTGAGCATCGCCTTTTCGATCAGTGCCCGCCGCCGCTATTACCTGACCTGGAAGTACAATGAGGCGCGCGCCGCGGCCGAGCGGGCGCTCGGCTTTTCCTCCTTTCTGCTGTCGGCCGCCGGGCATGACATCCGCCAGCCCATCTATGCGCTGGATCTGAATGCCTCGGCGATCGAGGAACTCGCGGCCGAGGGCAAGTGGGACCGGGTCATGACCATGATCGCCCGCCAGCGTTTCACCCTGCGGCATATCTCCGGCCTGATCGCCTCGATCCTGGAATTGTCACAACTGGACCTGCACGACCAGAAGGCCAGCCGGGACGAGATCGACGTCAACGCGCTCCTGACCGGTCTCGCCACGTCTTTCGCCAGCCTCGCCTCGCATCATGGCGTTTCGATCCGTGTTGTGCCGACCCGGCGCCATCTCATCGCCGACCGGGCGGTCCTGGAGCATGTGATGAACAATCTGGTCGCCAATGCCCTGACCCATTCCGGTGGCACGCGTGTCGTCCTCGGCGTGCGCCGTACGACGAACGGTTGGGCCTTGTGTGTCGCGGACGATGGCAGCGGGTTCCGGGTGGATGATCAAACGAGCGAGCCCGCGACGAGCGGTCGTGACATCACCCGCTCCGGCTTGGGAAGCACAATCATGTTCCGCTTGGCCGAACTGGGCGGTCTGGAACTCGATATCCGGTCGACAGCGGGGCATGGCGTCATGGCGCGCCTGGTTTGCCCGGACAATTAAACGACCAGCCTACGTTAATCACCGTATTCCCCGCCTGCGACGCGCATGCCAGCTTGTACGGGTGATCTGAGGGGCGGTTCGCGGGGGTCGCGGGCTGGCCGGTCATTCGATGCTTGATGCGACGACGTCGCGGCGAATGGCTGTGGAGGTGGAACCAAATGCTCGAACGCCTGACAGGCAGACGCTGACACATTCGAATTCCGGAATCTGATCGAGGTGATGATGCCTCACTGGAGCGGCCAGGTCATGTGACCTGTCCGAACGGTGACGCTCGCGCTGATCAGCCGGACAACGCCAATGAGGGATATCTGACCATGACATGTTTCCGTCGCCAATTTCTGGCCAGCACGGCTCTGATTGCCGCACTCGCCTGCCCGGCTTTTGCCCAGGACATTACCATCCAGGGCAGTGATTACGTCGGGACCGGAATAGCCGCGATCGACGCCAATACCGCCTCGGGCGATATCGTGATCGACGTCGATAGCGTGACCACGACCGGCGATGATGCCCCCGGGGTGGACGCACAAACCCCGGACGGCACGGTCGACATCGCCGTGTCGGGCGACGTGTCGACCGAGGGCGAGCGCTCGACCGGAATTTCAGTGCTCGGCTTCGGTGACGTCAATATCGCGGTTGGCGGCCTGGTCTCGACACAGGGCTACCAGGCATCGGGCGTGATCGCCACCTCGTGCGAAGGCGATATCTCCGCAGACCTTGCCGGTGGGGTGAGCACACTAGGTGTCGCCGCCGGCGCGATCGACCTTGTGGCCTGCAATGGCGATATCACGTTGGAGACCGGCGATGTTTCGACCACCGGCAACGGATCGGCCGCCATTGTCGCGGAGGCCGTCAGCGGTGATGCCGTCGTGATGGCAGACAATGTCAGCACGGAAGGGGACTTTGCCGGCGCCGTTTCGGTCGTGGGCGGGGGCGATGTCAGTGTCGGGCTGCAGGGACTGGTTTCGACAACCGGCCAGAATTCGACCGCCGTCAGCGTCTTCGGTGACACAGTCCGCCTCGGCTTCAGCGAAGTCACTGTCGAGGGCCTGTTCTCCTCCGGCGTGACGGCCGGCGGCCGGGTCGTCCTGATCGAAGGCGGGTCGATCATGGCCGCAGGCGAACATGTCGCCGGCCTCAATGTGGAAGCGATCGACGGCTATTCGGAAATGTTGGTGGAGCAGGTCGTCACCACGGGCTTCGACTCCGATGCAGTCCATCTGAACATGCAAAATTCGAATCTGTTTGCCGCTTTTGGCGCCGTTTCAACGGTCGGCGATTCGTCGACCGGCATCCTTGTTGAATCGGATGGCGGCAGGATTGGTCTGATTGCGCAGGGTGTGGAGACCCAGGGCTTCGGCTCGACCGGCATCGATCTCCAGATTGATGCGGCCGACATGCCGTCCGCTGAAGGCGCCGCCCGCCATGAGCAGATCGCCGTCGAGGCCGGTCTGATTTCAACGGCGGGCGACCAGGCCATCGGCATCAATCTTACCATTGATGAAGCCGCAGAGGGCGCGGAATTTGGCGCCAGCTCCATCGGCATCCAGGCTGACAGCATCTTGACGTCCGGCGATCAGGCGGCCGGCATTCGCGTGTTGGATCCTTCGGGTTCCGGCAGCTTGGAGATTTCGGTCGATACGATCGCAACTGAAGGGGATGAGTCTGATGGTATCCAGATGTTTGTCGGCGCGCGCGCTGTTGATCTGACATCGAGCGGGAGCATCGTGACGACCGGCGACGAAGCCAGCGGCATCAGTATCTTCAACGACGTCGACGTCAGTGTCACGGCCAATGAAATCACAACGATGGGGGCGGAATCGAGCGGCATCGAGATCCGCAACATATGGGAAGATCCGACCGGATTGGATGGGCGTTACATCAATGTTGATGTCGAGACCGCCAGTGTCGCCGGGCGCTATGCAGATGCAATCCTGGTGACCGCTGATGATGCGCATGTCAGCGTGCGGGCGGCCAATATTACCGCGCTTGGTGACTATGGCCGTGGTGTCGCTGCGCAAACCGGCAATGGCTCGGTCACGATCCGGGTCACGGAAACGGTGACAACCCGCGGCAATTGGAGCACTGGTATCCTTGGTACCAGCCACACCGGTCGGGTCGATATCCTGGCCAACGATGTCACCGTTGAAGGTGACTATTCCTTCGGCATTGTCGGTGCGGGCAGTTCAGGAGCCGAGGTCGATATCACAACGCTCGGCGATGTGACCGTGACCGGCACCAATGCGACCGCCATCGGGGGCATTTCCCGGTCCAACCCGACGAATCCGGATGGCGGCGGGGCAGGCCATGTCGAGATCAATGTGTTCGGCAATGTTCGCGCATCGGGCGCGATCGACCACAGCCTGCCCGGCATGGAGCAGTTCGGTCATGGCATCTACGTCGATGCCGGGTCCTCCGACGTCTCGATCGGCGCGGACGGTCACCTTGAATCGACCAATGGCTATGCCTTCTACTCGGCGGACCAGCTGGTGTCGGGTCCCGATGGCGACCTCTATAATCCGGGCGACGACCGCCTCAGCATTTCCGGTTCGATTGCCGGCGATGTGTGGTTCGGACGTGGTGACGATGAGTTTCTGATCTTTGCCGGCGCCGATATTTCCGGCCTTGGCACCACATTGGGCGGCGACGGCCACGACATGGTGCAATTCAGTGGCTGGGAAGGGGTGATCGACCCAAGCCAGTTCAATTCGTTTGAAGAGTTGAATGTTGCGGAGAATGCCGACCTGGTGATTGCCTCCGAAACACCGGTCGAATGGTCGCTTGCGACAATCAGTCTGAGCGATGCGAGCTTGCGTCTCGGCAATGGCATCACCCTGCGCGGTGATCTGGAAGTCTTTGACTTCGACCGTCGCTCCGGCCTCCTCTTCTTTGATGATGGTGCCAGCACCGGGCAGCTCATCGGCGACATCTTCGCGCCGGATGGCCTGACCATCTCACTGCTCGACCAAGGCGGCGATGATGTTGCCATCCTGACCGGCGATGTCGACGGCGACCTCGATATCGGCATTGATCTGGGCATCGGCAATGGCAGCCTGCTGGCGGCGGACCAGGTCCGCATCGACGGCATGATGACCGGCGATATCGTGCTTTACCTGTCGCCCTATGCCGCCAGCGGCGGCAGTTTCGAGGGAGCCCTGGTCGAAGTGACTGGCGCCCATGGCGACATCACGCTGGCCGATGGCGCCTTCGCCTGGGGCGGGGAAGTGTTCGATATCGATATCTCGGGTGCCAGCGCCAGCCAGGACAAATCCCATGCCGCAGCGGCAGGCGGGACCACCTCGGTCAGCCTGGTTTCACTGGGCTACACGCCGGATGCGGCGGGCGCGATTGCGCTTCCCGCCGTCATCGACGCGCTCGACTCCAGCCTGCTGCAGGGCCGCGCCGCGCGCCGTGGCAGCTCGCGGATGGCCGGTGATGCCGCACTGTGGGGCGAGGTTCGCTTCGATGCCTTTGAGGGCGATGCGCGTGGGGTCGTCTATGACACCGAACAGACCGCCATCCTGCTGGGTGCCGATCTGGTGAACACCACGCTCGAGAACGGCCAGCTGACCGGCACGCTGATGTTCCACACGGCACAAAGCAGCACCGATCTGGTCCAATCCGGCTTGGCACCGGAACAGCTCGATGTTGATACCAACGCGCTCGGCTTTGCGCTGGGCTGGACGTCGAATTCGAGCGGCCGGTATCTGGACCTGGTTGCCTGGGGGACCGACAGAAGCCTCGAACTCGACAGTGTGAAGCTCGACAGCCAGGGACTCGGCGCGAGTGTCGAGGTCGGCACACGGTTCGACATTTCCGGCACTGCAAGCCTGCAACCCTTGATGCAGGTGGTGTGGACCGATGCCCAGATCGACAGCTTCACCGACGCGTCGTCGGGTGGAGAGATCACGCCGGGCGCCGTGAACAGCCTGCATGTCCGGGCCGGCGCGGTTCTCAGCCAATCCCTGTCCGAGAACTGGCAGTTGGAAGCGACGGCCATCGCCGACCTTAACCGCCGTGACTCAGGCGCCACGACGCTGGCCACCGGCTATAGCGACCGCACACGGCTCGCCGGCATGGGGGCAGAGGCCGGGTTGCGACTGACCGGAGCGGTCGGCAATTGGCAGGTGTTCGGGGATGTAACCGGGCGCTGGGCCACCGGGGTCGATGGCGCCGATGGGGTCGGCGGCCGGGTCGGCGTGTCCCGGCGGTTCTAAGGGGGGAGCTGCGGACCCGGGCGCGCTTTCGCGGTGCGACCGGGTCCGCGGTTCAACTGCTCCGGACGCGGAGGGAATATATCGAGCGCTGCCGGCCCGGCGCACACATCGTGACGCGTGCATAGCTGGTTTGCCCTTTATCCGGACGGAAAAATCGGGCATGAGAGCGGCGATGAAAAAAGACTATAAGGTCGCAAAGACACCCGCTGAAGCGGTAGAGCAGCTCGAAGCGCTCTACCAAATGTCCGTTGAACGCCTCCAGACCGCGTTGAAGAGCTTCCTTGATGGCGGACCGCCGCCATCTCCCGAAGAACGCCGGTCGGGGGCCTTTGTTTATCCCGAACTGCGCGTGACCTATGAGCCGGACGGCCCGCCGCCGCCGATCAGCCGCGCTTTCGGCAAATTCACCGATACCGGGCTTTACGCCTCCACGATCACCCACCCGACCCTGTTCGCCGATTACCTGATCGAACAGCTCACCCTGCTGGCCGACCAGTATGAGATCACCATCGAGACCGGGCCGTCGGCGACTGAAATTCCCTTCTCCTACGTGCTCGACGGCGCCGAAGACCTCGACATGAACGCGGCGACGCCGGCCGAGCTGGTGCGTCATTTCCCCTATGCCGACCTGTCGAAGGTCAATGATGATCTGCCCAACGGGCTGAAGGTGATGCAACAGGAGGCGGTGAAACCGCTCTCCCTGTTCGAGGCGCCGCGGGTCGATTATTCGCTGCAGCGGCTGCGCCACTACACCGGCACGCCCTATGAGGACACGCAGCAATTCATCCTCTTCACCAACTATCATCGCTATGTCGACGCCTTCACGGCCTGGGCGATCCGCCAGCTGAAGGAAGACAATCACTACGAGGCCTTTTCGGCAGCGGGCAATGTGCGCGTCGATGCCTCGACGCCGAACGCCCATGCCGTGGTCGAGGGCGCACCCTGGCGCCGCTTCCAGATGCCGGCCTACCACCTGATCGCTCCGGGCGGTCGCGGCATCACCCTGGTCAATATCGGGGTCGGCCCGTCAAACGCGAAGACGATCACCGACCATCTCGCCGTGCTGCGTCCGCAATGCTGGCTGATGATCGGCCATTGCGGCGGACTGCGCCACTCGCAGCGGCTCGGCGACTATGTGCTGGCCCACGCCTATCTGCGCTATGATGCGGTGCTGGACGAGGACCTGCCGCTGGAAGTCCCGATCCCGCCGATCGCGGAAATCCAGATCGCGCTGGAACAGGGCGTTGCCTCGGTCTCCGGCGATAGCGGCGAAACCCTGAAATCACGTCTGCGCACCGGCACGGTCGCCACCTATGCCGACCGCAATTGGGAGCTGCGCTATGCCGCCCAGGCCCGGCGTATCAACCAGTCCCGCGCCATCGCCGTCGACATGGAATCCGCTACCATCGCCGCCAATGGCCTGCGCTTGCGGGTGCCCTATGGCACCCTGCTCTGCGTCTCGGACAAACCGCTGCACGGCGAACTGAAACTGCCCGGCGCGGCCAATCTCTTCTACCAGCGCTCGGTGTCCGAACACCTGGCCGCCGGGATCGAGACGGTGGAAATCCTGAAACGCGATGAGGGCGCCGCCCTGCACTCGCGCAAGCTGAGAAGCTTCGACGAGCCACCATTCAGGTGAGTCCGGCCTGACCCGTAGGGGCGACACCGGATTTGTATGGCAGCGGCTTTGACGCGGGTGGGACAATTGTCGGCGCCTCGTTGGAAGTGCGGGCTCAGGCGATCCGGACTTTGGCCAACAAACCGAACCCACATCTTCCAATAATCGCGCCGCCCCACCGCATACAAAACGGGGGCGCCCGACCGGCCGCCCCCGCTTCCTTGTGCCGAAGGGTAAAACCCTATTCCGGCGATTGCGTCATCGCGCTCAGGTTGACGGCGGCCTCACGGGTCGCATCGCGCTCCGCATCGGGGAGCGGAATCAGACCGCGGTCGGTGAGATATCCGAACTCGCCCCAGGCATCTTCGGAGGTGAATTCGTCGATATACTGGGCCAGTCCGGGAATGATCGCCGCGTGCTGGTTCTTTACGTAGAAAAAGAGCGAGCGCGAAACCGGATAACTACCGTCGGCGATCGCCTCAAACTCCGGTGCGACTCCATCGATCGAAACAGCCGATATGCGATCGGAATTCTGATCGAGGAAGGAATAACCGAAGACACCGAAGGCGGTCGGCGTGTTGACCAGGGTCTGGACAATGGCGTTGTCATTCTCACCGGCATCAATCCAGCGGCCATCCTCACGAATGCGGCTGGCGATCTGCTCAAAACGGTTGCGGTCATTGTCGCGCAGCGTGTCCATGCACGCGATTTCCCGGGCACCATCCTGCATGGCCAGCTCGACAAAGGCGTCGCGCGTGCCCGAGGTCGGCGGCGGGCCGAACACTTCGATCCGCTGGCGCGGCAGCGACGGATCAATGTCAGACCAGCGCTCATTCGGGTTGGCGATGAAGCTGGAACAGCTGTCGTCCGCCGGGACCTCGGCGGCCAGCGCCAGCCAGACCTGCTCCAGCGAAATGTCGACGTCGGCGGCAGCGCGGTCAGCCGCGCCGATCACAATGCCGTCGAAGCCGATCCGCACTTCGGTGATCTCGCGCACGCCATTGTCCTGGCAGCGCTCATATTCCGAGCCGTGCATGCGACGCGAGGAATTGACGATATCGGGATGCTCCGTACCGACACCGGCACAAAACAGGCGAAGGCCGCCGCCCGAACCGGTTGATTCCACAACCGGGGTCGAAAGACCGGTCTTGGCTCCGAAACTCTCGGCCACGGCGGTCGAGAAGGGAAAGACGGTGGACGAGCCGACAATGCGGATTTGCTCGCGTTGCTGCGCCTCGGCACCACCGGCGATCGCGAGGACCGCGGCCAGGGCGGCGAATTGGGCCTGAAGTTTCATGTCATTCATTCCTTGCCACTAAGCGATGCGGGACAGCCCTCACCATCCCGCTCTGTTTCAAAAATCCCATTGCAGTCGAAGCTGTGCACCCGACACGTCGGTGTTTGCGGCCCCGGGAACGGACAGCCTACCATCGACAAGATTGGCCATCACGCGAACATGGTCTTCCAGATACCAGTTCAAACCGGCGGTGATGGTGTTGAGTTCGCCGGCGGCGACGGAGTCCAGGTCGGCCCGGTCAAAGCGAACCGCGATTTCCCACGCGCCGGGACCGCCATTCGAGATGGCCGTCGTCGGGCGGGTCCGGCCGAACTTGCCGGATCTGGCTGAATAACTGCGTGTCTCGCCGGTCAGGAACCAGCCGAAACTGACGAACCGGGTGTCGAAATCCGGGTCGCTGGCCGGCCCGTCCATCGACTGGACCATCCATTCTGCAGTGACGTGGAAGGGCCCGTTCACAGCCGCGAACTCCAGGCCCCGGAGAAACGCGCTGTCGGCCTCGCCGAGCGCGCGGCCGGGCCGGAAGTCGGCGGTGACGATCCGGTCGGTGATATGGGTTTGCGGACGGACCCGGATACGGGTGCCAGCGTCGCCATAGTCGAGATGGCGGACCGAGGCGCCGAGATGGACGGTCGCGTCATTGACCGTGAAAGCCCGGCTCGCTCGGGCCGAGACGGCCCAGCTGTCATCCAGCGCGACCGATTGGGTCAAGTCACCCGGGCGTCCGCCATAGGCGCCGACGCTGAGCGAATAGCCATCACCGGCGTGTAGCATGGCGACGCCGATCCGGCGATCAAGGCCGAACAAGTCCGTGCCCAGGCCGCGCTCCATGAAGGTGATATAGCGTGAGGACGTCAGCTCCTCGATCGAGTTGGTGGTCTTCATGTGACCGATCTTGATGCCGACCGGGCCGGCATCGAAGGCCAGATAGACATCATTGGCGGCGACCGCGTCGTTGATCAGGTCAAATTCAGCGACATAACCGACACCGCTTACCGTGCCGGTCACGCCGAGGCGGGCCGTGCGGATCTCACTGTCGGCATAACCGGTCCGGACACCGCCGGTGGTGAAATCGATATCGCCATAGTCGAGATAAACGCGGCCGCGGAAAGTGAAACTGTCGCCGCTCGCAACATCGTTCCACGACGGCACGCCGTCGAATTCCCAACCATCCGCCTCTTGGGCGGTTGCGGTCGTCGCAAGGGCAAGGGCAGTGCTGGCAGCCAAGAAGGTGCTCGCAAAAAAATGTCCGGTCACGATGGCAGTCCCGAGATCATCAGGACGCCGCTCTGATCCGCTGCGCTATAGGCACAATGTGTCAAAGGGGCGTCGATTAAGTGAAGCTTTTGCTACAAATTCGATATTTCGCAAAAACTCGTACTCGGACTCGATGACACTTTTGCAACGCTCTCGTGACAGGTTTGTTGCATTCTCCTGCGGCCAAAAAAAAACCCGGAGCACCAACGCTCCGGGCTTTTTTCGATTATCCCCGTAAAATCAGGTCAGTCGCTTGCGCAGCAATTGCGACATGACGTCGATCGCGCTCACCGCCACGACGATCACGATCACGATCGCGGCCGTGCGCTGATAGTCAAAGGCCCGGACGGCTTCGAACAGGATCTGGCCAATACCGCCGGCACCAATGAGTCCGAGCACAGTCGCCGAGCGTGCATTTGACTCGAAACGATAAAGACCGAAGGAGGTCCAGAGCGGTGCGACCTGGGGAATCACGGCCCAGATCACCTCGTGGATCGGCCGCGCACCGGTTGCCCGGACACCCTCGACCGGCCCGTGATCGATCGACTCGACGGCCTCCGAGAACAATTTGGCCAACACGCCGGTCGTATGGACCGCCAGCGCCATCACACCGGCCAATGGCCCCAATCCGACCGCGGCGATGAAGACCAGGGCGATGATCAGCTCATTGATCGAGCGGAAGACATCCATCAATCGCCGCACCGGTTGCACCACCCAGCCCGGCGCCACATTGCGAGCGCTCAAGAGGCCGAAGGGAATGGCCGAGACAATGGCGATGAAAGTACCCCAGATGGCGATCTGCACCGTCACCACCATTTGCGGAAAGGCTTCCTCGAACCCGTTCGACAAGGCTTCCCAATAGGTCGCGCGCGAGCCGGCATCAGCGATGTCATCCGGCAGAAAACCGGAAATGAACTCGCCCATATCGTCGGCATTTTCGACCAGGAGATAGGCGCGATCCATGTCGGCCGAGTTGAAACTCCAGACCAGGACGACGACAACGCCGGCGGCGATCACCGCATTGGCAATGCGCTCCATCAGCGGCACTTTCGGACCCGGCCCGCGTGGCGAAGAAGCCCACAGCAAAAGCACCAGCCCGCCAACCGCGATGACCAGCAGCAAACCGCCCATCATCCAGTCCGGTCCCGACTCGGCGGTGCGGGTCTGACCGTCGGCCTCATTGGTGATCTGTTCGAAGGAATTGCCCTGGCTGGTCAGCCCGGTATTGCCGGCTTCAACTTCTGCCAACCGGGCTTCCAGCTCGGCGATACGGCTGGCCCGTTCCTCGTCGGTCAGATCAGTATCGTGACGCACATTCGTCAGGTCGCGCACGATTTCCAGCTGCACGATCGGATCGAGGTGGGCATTCGACGCCGGCAGGAAGGTCCCGAAATAAAGCGGTTCGAGAACGGCCCGCGCCTCGGCGATTTCTTCCGGCGTACCCATGCGGCCGTAATTCATGAAGAAGTATTGCAGGCGCTGCTTCGCCTCGACGTCGAGATCGGCGCGCCAGATGATCGGGTCGGTGCCGATCATCGGCGAACGCCAGATTTCACGCAGCCGGTTATACATGTCCGGGCGCGACCGCTCGAGCAGGATCATGTTGGTGGTGTTGTTGGTGCCGACATCGATCAGGCCATTGGCGACCGCCACCGCATTCGCCTCGTGATTGGCGTTGCGGACCGAGTTGTAGCACTCGTTCGGATCAATGCCGCGCGGCGCGAAAATGAAGGCCGATGGCACGAGATAGCCGGAGGTCGAGTTGGGATCACCCATGCCGAAATCGAGGGAGCCGTCACAGGCGAGAATGTCGTCGAGGTTCTGGATCGGGCTTTCATTGGGAACCAGAAGGACCGAATGATAGCCTTGTGACCCATCCGGATAGGTCGCCTTGGCAAAAACCTCGCCGCCGGCCCGGCGCACCGCCTGCAGGCCTGAGAAATTGGAAAACCAGGCAAATTGCACGCTGTCATAGCGCATGGCCTGGATCACGCCGGCATAGTCCGAGGCGTAATAGGGTTCGATATCATAGCCGGTCCAGTCCGACATCGCCTCTATGAAGGGACGCCAATTGGTCTCCTGGTTGGAGGAAGACTCGGTCGCGATGATTCCGAAATTGAGGACACGGCGAGGACCGTCGGCCGTGTCGGCAGCACTGGCGCCACCGGCGGCCGAGCGCGGCTGGTCGGCGGACCCGGAACAAGCGGCCAGGGTCAGGGCGGCGAGAAGGAGGCAGGCCTTGGCGAGGCCGCGGAAAGACTGGGTCAGAACGGTTGTCATCACGCCTCTCCCCCTTCGAGAGCGGTTTCGAATTCGGGGCCGTAGATTTCGATCAACTTGTCACGCGACAGGCCATCGGCCGGACCGTCATAGACGATGCGGCCCTTGTTCAGGGCGACGATGCGGTCACAGAAGCGCTGGGCGTAGTCGACCTGGTGCAGGGTCACGACGATGGTCAGCTTGTCGTCCAGATTGAGCGCGCGCAGCGTCTCCATCACCTTGCGGGCCGAGACCGGGTCTAGCGAGGCAATCGGTTCATCGGCCAACAGGACTTCCGCGCCCTGGACCAGCGCCCGGGCAATGGCACCGCGCTGCTGTTGGCCGCCGGACAGGTTGGAGGCCCGGCGCGCGGCGAAGCCTTCAACACCGACCCGGGTTAGCGCATCCATCGCCGCCTGCTTGACGTCGTTGGGGAAGATCCCGAACACGCCACGCCAGGTCGGCAGACGACCAAGCGCACCGACCAGCACATTCTGGAACAGGGACAGGCGACCGACCAGGTTGAACTGCTGGAAGATGAAGCCGAGCTTGATCCGATTGCGCTGCACACCGCCGGACAGCTTGCCACGCTGCTGCATGGTGCGACCAAGCACGGCAACCGGGCCACTGTCGGCATCGGCAACCTGCAGCGCTGCAGCGACGCGCAGAAGGGTCGACTTGCCCGAACCGGACGGGCCAATAAGCGCAACCATCTCGCCAGGCTTCACAGCCAGGCTGACATCGTCGAGCGCTTTTGTTTCGCCGAATGTCATGCGCAGATTTTCGGCTTGGAGCGCCAGCGCGGCGTCTGTCATTGTATCTGTCCCCGATTAAGTCCCGACCTTGTGGCCCACGCGTATTACACTTTTGTGACAGGACGGGAATGATTCACATTCACCTCGCGACCATAATCCTCATTATCGCCCTTGGTTGGCTCGCCTGGACCGATGCCCGCAGCTTGCGCCTGCCGGACATCGGGACCCTGCCCCTGATTGCGATCGGCATCCTGATGAATGCCATCCTTCTTGGCACGCCCGGGGCTTCGCTCGTCGGCGCCGCCCTGGGCTATGGCAGTTTCGTCGCCATTGAGACCGGCTATCGCCGCCTGCGCGGGCGCGACGGGCTGGGCCGCGGCGATGCCAAACTCCTGGCCGCCGCCGGCGCCTGGTGCGGCGGCTGGCTGTTGCCGCTCATCGTCCTCGTCGGCGCCCTGTCGGCCCTGGTCGCTATCGGCGCCATCGCCTTGATCCGGCGCCAATCGCCTGATGCCGGCCAACCCTTCCCCTTTGGACCCTGGCTGGCGCTCGGCTTTTTTGCCGGCTGGGTCCACCGCGCCTACGGGCCGGGCCTGTTCCCGGCCTTCTAGGGCGTTGCCGCGCGCGCCCGGCAGCGATAATGGCCGAGCAGCGGGATGACGACGCGCTGGCCATTGGGTTGCTCGACCCGCATCACCGCCCGGTCAATGCGCAAACCGGTCTCCAGCGGATCACCGATCACACCGGTCAGGCGGATATCGAGCTGCCGGTCCGTGTCGACATAGGTGCGCTGATAGGCGTCGCCGGAAACATAACCCCCCTCGCGCGGCGGCACGTAGAAACCGTGTGCGGCACCGCTGGCAAAAATCCGGGCAAAGCCCTCGGTCTCGTTCTCAAAGACGAGGAAACGATGCGCCTCATCGACGGTCCAGAAGAAGGTCGCACACTCACCATCGGCGAGGCTCTGCGGCGGCAAGGCACCCGCGGTCGGCTCGGCACCACCCTCGACGGGGCGCACATTGTTGACCGGCGGCGGCGGCGCCAGGCGCGACACCGACCCGGTCGTCGCGCCGCAGGCCGTCAACGCCAGCATGCCGAGGCCTGCCGCAATGATCAAACTAGCCCGTCGGACCATAGCGCTCACTCCCCTCGGCCCGCCACGCCGTGCCATCGCGCTGCATGCCGGCCAATGCCAGGCCGTCGGCCAGTTCCGGCCAACTGGTCTCGATCCGCGCCGTCCAGTCATAGCCCTCGCTGCGGAAGCTGACACGCCCGTCCAGCGACAACCCGTCGACGGCACCCGTCCAGTCCAACACGAGACGGTCGTCAACACACGCAAATTCACCGGTCACGGCCGGACCGTCGCGACCGTAGAGCCGTGCCAGCCCGATCAAGGCCCCGGTGCGGGCCGTGCCCGATACGGCCACACACGCCCCATCGCGAATTTCAAGCCGGCTCAGCCGGACAAAGACACGCTCCGCCGGATCAAGGCCCGGCAGGGGTTCCAGACCCAGACGGTCAAGCGTGACCACAAGCTGGCTCTCGCCCAGTTCCAGCGATGCCGGCGAAAAGCGCGCCACGCCATCGCCGCGCAGGCTGGCATCGGCAAGGCGCCAATTACCGCCCAACTGTCCGGACACCAGGGCGAGCGGGTCGAGCGAGACTTCCAGCTCGCGCACCGGCACACCATTGAGGGTGAGGCCATAAACGCGGCCCTGCCAGATCGTGCCGAACACATCACGATAGCCCAGCGCCTGGCTGCCACCGGCTGCCAGGGCAACCGCCTTGAGTGGCATCAACACGATCAGCCAGACCAGCAGGAGACCAAGGACAAGAGCGATCCGGGCCAACATCACACCCCTCCCCGGCTGAGCACAATGGAAGCCGAGACGAAACCGTCGGCGACACGGTCCAGGCTCGATGCCTGTGGCCGCACGCCATAGCGCTCCTCCAGATCGACCAGCCAGCGCAGCACGGCGGCGGTTTCGGCGCGTTCGATATTGACCGTCAGACGACCATCCTCGCCCGGCACCATGCGGGCCAGGGCGATGTCATGACGCAGGGCCAGCGAACCGACCACCGCCCGCAGCGACTGGGTCGGCACGTCGCTGGCAGACTGACCCGCGGCCAGCATCCGATAACGGTCGGCGTCGGCCTCGACCGCGCGATAGAGCCGCATCGAGGCGGCATAGTCCTGGCGCGCGCGGTCATGCACGCCCATCAATGGCTGGACGATCAAGCCGGTGACAGCGAGCACCACGGCCAGCGCGCCGGCGATACCCAGCATGACCTGTTCGCGCACGGTCAGGCCTTCCCACCAGGCGGTAATCGGGTTGAGCAGGGACATCATGGCAACCTCACCACAAACTCGCCCTCAATGCCGGACGTGCCCTCGCGGGCGCCGCCATCATCGAGCCGCAGGCCAAGCCGGGCGGCGCGCGCACTCAGAGCGTCAAAATCGGAAAAATCGGTGTAAGTCGCGCCCACCGACAGGGCGTCCCGGGTGGGGTCGAAACGGACATGATCGATCCGGATGCGATCACTCTCGGCCGTCAGATCGTCGAGCGCCGCGAGCAATTGCAAGAAGGCCGAACTGCCCGTGCCCTCCAGTCGTGCCACGCGTTCCGACAGGAAGCGCTCGGCCTCGGCGGCGATCACTGAGCGGCCGAAATCGGGAATGGCATGGTTGAACTGGGCAATCGTTGCCGTTTCGAAACGGGCAGCCTGAAGCCGGAAGTAAACGGTCTCCCCGCCCAGCAGCGCACAAAAGGCCACGAGCAGGCCTGCCGCCATCAGGACCGGGCGTCGCAAGGGCCAGATCAGGGCTGACCAGTCCATGGTCGAGACCAGCGCCTCGCCGAACAGGCGCGGCAGGGCGGACAATCGCTCGGGCGCCATGGCGCTGGCCCGCAAATCCATCTCGCCCTGGCCGATGGCGCGGAAATTGGCCCCGGTCAGGCCGAGCGAGCGCGACACCGCAATCTCGCCGCTGCCGGCAGCCTGGGCGAGCGGCTGGATGACCGCGCCAAACAGGGCCGCGTCCACCGCTCCGGCGATCGGACCGGCAGAGATTTCAATGTCGGGATCATAAGCAAACAGGACCGCATCGCCGCGGTCATAAAGCGTCAGCGCAGCGCCGGGCTCGGCGGCGACGAGGCTGTCGGGTACCACAAAGGCCGGACGCACCACCAGCGGCGCCAGCCGTTCGCGCCATTGGCTCAGCAGCGCCGCATCAATGGCGGCGACCCAGCGCTGGTCATCCTCGGCGCGCGGACCGGGCAGGACCGTCGTATCGGCCAGGCGCGCCGCGATCTCGTCCTCGACAAGATAGGGCGCCGCTTGCCGGGCTTCGCGCTCGGACCGGGCCGGAATGGCAAGGCGGGACAGATGGACATGCTCGCCGGGCAGCAGGATCACCGTGCGATCGACAGAGCCGACCGTGGCGGCGTCGAGTGTTTCGCCAGCTTCCAAGCGACCATCGCGCAGGCGCGCCTGGGTGCGGCGGTCCACCACCGACCAGCCGACACTGTCTTGCGGTCCCGGTTTGAGGATCAGGTCGAGACTCATTGGGCGTATCCGTATCTCTGTGTCAGGCGGTGCAGCGTGGTCCCGCCGCGCCATTCGAAAACCGCCTCCAGGCGGTAGCTCTGACCGTCGTGAAGGACATCGACAGTCACGTCAAAATACCGGGTGTCGACACCAACCGCTTCGCGCAAACTTGCGTCGGGCGTCAGAGCCTGCACCGGCTCCAGCGTCCAGAAGGCTTCGGCATTGGCAAAACCCGCCGCCGGCCGGCTAAGCAGGATGCCCTCGACCGCCACGCGGCCCAGCGCACCGTCAAACACGGCGACGAGCAGCGGCCAGTCATCGCCGGTCATGGTGTTGATGTTCAGCGGCAGCGGTGCCGCCACCGGCCGGGCACAGACATGGGGTTCGATCAAGCGGTAGAGCGTCGGCGTCATCGAGGCGAGGGCAAGCAATTCCCCGCTTTCAGCCATCAGCGTATTGCCGGTGCGATAGGGCGTGGCGAGGCCGGCATAGCGCTCATCCTCACCGCCACCGGGCAGTGGCCGGTTGTCACTGTCGATCCAGTCGCTGGCTTCAGCGGCGATCCGGCCCGCTTCGGTCGCCGGCACGCCGAGGGCCGACATCAAGCGCTCGAACCGGCCGCGCTGGGTTGCATCGGCGACCAGCAGGCCCTGCCCCTCATCAACCACCAATCCATTGATATTGAAGCAATTGTTTCCGTCCGCGATACGCCCGGTCAAAACCCCGCGTTCAATGGGAAATTCGCGCGCCGACTGCAGCCATCCGGCGTCGGGCCGCAAAGCCGTGGCCGGCTCGCGCATGGCATTGGCGATCAGGCCGCTGGCATATTCCCGCGCGCCGAGCGCGTACCAATAGGCCTGATCGCGCCCATCCATATTGGCCGAACGGCGCATCGCAACGCGCAACTCGCCCGCCAGCATCATCGACATCGAGGCCATCACCGCGACCAGCAGCAGGGCGCTGACCAGCGAGGCGCCGCTTTCACGGTGGGCGAAGGGCGAAGCGTCGAGGGTCATCCGCCCGCCTCCGTCGTCAGCACGACATGTTCCATCGCCCCGAGGCGCGGCGTGACATAACGCAGGCGGACCGCACGCGGCAGCGCGATCTCGGTCTGGCCGGGGCGCAGGCCGATGCGCGGTGTCCAGGCGGCGCCGACCAGAAAGTCCAGCTCGACCGCATCCAGCCCGGCCATCAGCACGCTTTCCGAGGCCGCCTCGGCACTGCCGCCATCGGGATAGGGCAGAACGCGGCGCACCAGATCGCCATCACGCAGGACATAATCGATCCGCGCCAGGCTGGAGCGCGGCCGTAACAGGCCGGGATTGGCCCGTCCGCGACGGGTCAGGGTGAGCAGTGTGATACCGGCGCTTGCCTGCGTTGCGGCGGCGCCATGGATACCATCCGCATCGCCGGCGAACACGAAGGCCTCGCTGCGTCCATCCGCCGTCCGCACCGGGCGCAGGACGAGCTGGCCGAGATCCTCGCGCAGCAGCGTGCGCGTCATGTCGATCCGGCCGGTCTGTTCCAGCACGCCGGAATTCTGTTCACGGGCATTGAGGCTGGTCGACATCAGGCCGACCGAAATCACGCCGATCACCGCGAAGATGAAGACCGAGACCAGGACTTCGGTCAGCGAGAAGCCGGCCTCATCAGGGCCGTGTGGATTTGCGCCGACTGCGCTCATGACGGCACCCGGCGGAACGTGTCGAGCGAGGCCAGGACCTGGTCCTGGCCACTTTCGGTCAGCTCGATATGGATCCGCACCAGCCCGGCTTCACCGGTCTGGGCGATACGGGTGCGCCAGTCATAGCTGACCCCGCCCAGTTCATAACGACCCGAGCGCGCTTCCGGCGCATCGGCACGCAGCCATTCGGTGTTGAGCAGGTTCTCTGCCGCCAGGGCGGCGAGCGCCCGCGTTTCAACGGCGGCGGTATTCTGCGTCGTGGTGCGTGTCAGATTCATCAGGGCCAGGCCGGCGATCGCAACGATTGCCAGGGCCGTCATCATCTCGATCAGCGAGAAACCGGCATCGGTGTGCTGCGTCGTCATCTCAGAGCCCCGCACGCCGGCTCAGCCCGCCAGCGGCCTGCCAGTCCAACTCGATGGCGGCTTCAGCGGTTTCGAGGCGCAGGCGGAAAGGTTCGGTGAGACCGGCCGGGTCAAACCAGATCACCGGCACGGCAGCGGCACCCGCCGGATCGTCTTCATTGGCCGTGAACATGGCATCGCGGACCACCAGCCGGACATTGTCGGGCAAGCGCCGGGCACGCAGGGCCGGATGGTCGGCCAAGGGCCACCAGCGCTGGTCGACATAGCGGTAAAAGGCATAACCGGCCCCGAAATCATCAATCACCAGGCCGACCGGCACACCGGAGGTTATCGCTTCCTCACCGGCCACCTGCAGCCGCGCGGCAAGACGGTCGGCGGCCTCATCGAGCGGTGGCCGGGCGGGCTGGAAGGACAGGGACACGGCAAAGGCGACCGTCGCCAGGATCGACACCCCGACGAGGATTTCGATCAGCGACAGTCCGGCCTCGCGGGTGCGATATGTCCGGCCCGCGTGCATCAGCCCTGCCAGTTGCCGATATCGGCATCAAGCCCCTCGCCGCCCTCGCGGCCATCGGCGCCCAGCGAGTAAATGTCCATCATGCCGTGCTGGCCGGGATAGACATATTGATAGGGATTGCCCCACGGATCGTCCTGCAACCGGCGGACATAGCCGCCTGTGCGATAACGCGCTGCATCCGCACCGCGCGGCGGCGCGACCAGCGCCTGCAGGCCGGCTTCCGAGGACGGGTATTCGCGCATGTCGAGACGATAGGCGTCGAGCGCCTGTTCCAACGTCGCGATATCGGTGCGCGCCTTTTGCAGCATGGCCTGGTCCTGGGCCGGCAGGACGTTGAGCAGGACGATCGTGCCCATGATGCCGATGATGACCACGGCGATCATGATTTCGAGCAGCGAGAAACCGGCTTCCGGATCGGTGTCGGTCTCGCCGGTCTGTTTGCGGTTGGTTTGCGGGTCGCTCATCGACGCCTCCCTAGCCAAGGGCCAAAGTGTTGAGTTGAAGGATGGGCAGCAGGATCGACAGCACGATCACCACCACCACGAGACCCAGGACCAGGATGATCCCGGGTTCGAGCAGGTTGAGGCCGACGACAATCGTGCCGTCGATCTCCTGCTCCATCTGGTCGGCGGCGCGGCGGAACATTTCCCCCAGCGCGCCGGAGCGTTCGCCGGCCGCGACCATGAACAGCATCAGGGCCGGAAACCAGGCCTGGGCCTTGAGCGCGTCGGTCAGCGCCCGGCCGCTTTCAACTTCGCTCAGAACCCGGTCGAGCCGGATCCCGAAAGCGCGGTTGGAACTGGCCCGGCGGGCGGCACGCAGCGCATCCGGCAGGATCGCACCGCTTTCGATCAAGATGCCCATGGTGCGGGCAAAACGCGCCGCCTCGGTCTTGCGCAGGAAACCACCCAGGCCCGGCAGGCGGGCGAGCAGGCCGTCGAGGGCAAGGCGCGCGGCCGGCTGGCGCAGGATGAGTCCGCTGCCGACGACCAGGATCGCCAGTCCGGCAAGGATGAAAGGCCAGCCGCCGGTCAACATGCCGGAGGCGGCGATCATGAAATTGGTCAGCGCCGGCAGCTCCATGCCCATGCCGGTGAATTGTTCGGCAATGCGCGGCACCACGAAGGTCATCAACAGGGCAACCACGGCCACGGCGACAGTGGACAAGACCATCGGATAGACCAGCGCGCCGGTGATCCGGTTGGCGACCGCCTCTTCCTTTTCCAGATAATCGGCCAGCCGGGCCAGAACCAGCTCCAACCCGCCGGAGGTTTCACCGGCCGCGACCATGGCACGATAGACGGCGGGGAAGGATTTCGGGAAGGCCTGCATCGCGTCCGACAGGCGCTCGCCCTCGGACACCCGCGCCCGCACCGCCATCAGGACCCGGCGCATATGATGGCGTCCGCCCTGCTGGGCCAGAAGGCCGAGGCTTTCCGCGATCGGCATGCCGGCACCCAGCAGGCTGGCCAGCTGGCGTGTCACCAGCATGCGTTCGCGCGAGGACAAGTCCTGCTGGCGCAGGCGTTCCATCAGGCCCGTGCCGTCACTTGAGCCCGCCGAACGGCCGGCCTCGGCCTGGCGGATGGAGAGCGGCGCCATCGCCCGACCGCGCAGCTCGCGGCGCGCCGCCAGCTCGCTGTCGGCGGTGATCAGGCCGCGCGCCTTCTTGCCGCGCGGATCGAGGGCTTCATATTCAAACGCCGGCATGGCGTTCGCCCTCCTCGCGGCAGACCCGCAGGACTTCGGCCAGGCTGGTCGTGCCGGCCAGGGCCAGCTCGACACCATTGCGGAACAGGGTCGGGCGCTTGGCGAAGGCGTGCGCCGCCATCTCGGCCTCACGGGCATCATCATGGATGTGCTTGCGCAGGGCGTCGTCGACCATGACCAGCTCGTAAAGCCCGGTCCGGCCGTCATAACCGGTCTGCTTGCAATGGCTGCAGCCCGCCGGCTTGTGCAGCGTCACGTCGGTGCGCCCGGTCAGTCCCAGCAATTCGAGTTCGGCCGCGTCCGGCGTGTAGGCCTCGCGGCAATGACCGCACAGGCGGCGCACCAGGCGCTGGGCGACAATCGCGGTCAGGGTCGAGGCCAGCAGATAGCTTTCCACGCCCATGTCGCGCAGGCGGGCAATCGCGGCGATGGCGGAATTGGTGTGCACGGTCGACAGGACGAGATGGCCGGTCAGACTGGCCTGGACGGCGATGCGGGCGGTTTCGACATCGCGGATTTCGCCGACCATGACGATATCCGGGTCCTGACGCAGGATGGCGCGCAGACCGGCGGCGAAGGTCATCCCGACCTTGGCATTGACCTGGGTCTGGCCGATCCCGTCAATGGCGTATTCGACCGGGTCCTCGACCGTGAGGATGTTGCGGGTTTCCTCATTGAGCAGGTTGAGACCGGCATAAAGCGTGGTGGTCTTGCCGGCCCCGGTCGGACCGGTCACCAGGATGATGCCATTGGGCTGCGCCAGCGCCTTGCGCAGATCGACCAGCATGGCCGCCGGCATGCCCAGATCCTCGAGCCGGAAGCGCGCCGCAGAATTGTCGAGCAGACGCAGGACGACCCGCTCGCCATGACGCGACGGCAGGGTGGAGACACGGACATCGACCGATTGTCCGCCCAGCGTGATCGACAGGCGGCCATCCTGGGGGATGCGTTTTTCGGCAATGTCGAGCCGCGCCATGACCTTGATCCGCGACACCAGGGGCGGTGCCAGGCGTGGCGGCACGGAGGCGGTTTCGTGCATCACCCCGTCAACCCGGTAGCGGATCGAGACGCGGTCCTCGAAGGGTTCGACATGGACGTCGGACGCGGCGGTGCGGACGGCTTCGGCGATCATGCCATTGATCAGGCGGATGATCGGCGCATCGCTGTCACTGTCCAGAAGGTCTTCGGTGCGCGGCATTTCGTCGATCAGGCGGGTCAGGCTGTCATCGCCCTCTTCGGCACTGTCGATGGCATCGGAACCCAGGCCGGAATAGGCATAGAGGTCAGACAGGGTCCGGTCATAGACGTCAGCCGCCAGCTCGCGCACCGGGCAGGTACGCCCGACAACCCGTCGCAATTCCAGAAGCGAGCGCCGGTCCGCCCCGCTGCGCAGCAGGAAGGCGGCGGCCTCACCGCTCGGGCTTTCGGGCTGGAAGGCCACACCTTTCTGGCGCGCGAAGGAGTAGGTGACCGGGCTGCGGTCGGTGGCGGTATCAGCGGTCTCAGTCACCCGCCGTCTCCGCACTGGCAGCCGTCGCCTGGCCCATCTCGACCATCATCATCTCGACGATGGACTCCAGCGAGCTGGTGCCGCTTTCACTGCCGGCCATCTGTTCGTTGCGGATGAAATCATAGCGGTTCTCGGTCAGCGCCCGCATGTCGGCTTCCGAACGGATGATGGTGGGACGGATGAAGATCATCAGATTGGTGCGGCGGCTGGTCGTGCCTTCCGAGCGGAACAGGCGCCCCACACCCGGCACACGGCTGAGACCCGGCACGCCGGAATTGGTCTCCTCGTCCTCCTGGCGGATCAGTCCGCCGAGCACGATGATCTCGCCATTGTCGGCCAGAACCGTGGTCGAGATTTCCCGCTTGTTGGTGATCAGGTCGGTCGAGGCGGCATTGACCGTGCCGGCCACCGAAGAGACTTCCTGCACGATGTGGAGGCGGACCGTATTGCCTTCGGTGATCTGCGGCACGACCGACAGCTTCACACCGACTTCCTCGCGGTCGACCGTGCGGAACGGGTTGGTATTGTTCGAGCCAAGCGCCTCACCCGTGGTGACCGGGATTTCCTGGCCGGAGAGGAAATAGGCTTCCTCATTGTCGAGAGCGAGGATGGAGGGCGTCGCCAGCACGTTGGAATTCACATCGCTCTGGACGGCGTTGAGCACCAGGCCGAACAAGTTGCCACTGCCATTCTGGCCGCCAAAACCCAGCGTCCCGCCAGTCGCGCCGAGCAGGGAATTGATCGCGGCCTGGCGCAGCGTGGTATTGAGATCGCTGTCATCATCGCCGGGCGAGGTCACGGCACCGGTCAGCGCGAGCAGGTCGGGATTGTTGGAGGAAAAGCGCGTCATCGCAATCGGCGCGTCGCCATCACCGCCGGCTAGCAGCATCTGCACGCCGAGCTCGTGGGCGGTGGTGTCTGACATCTCCACGATGATGCCCTCGACCAGGACTTGCGGGCGGCGGATATCGAGCTGGCGGATCACCAGTTCGAGCTGGCGCTGCACATCCGGCTCGGCATTGATCACGACCGAATTGGTCGGCGCATGGTGCGAGACCGACGGCGACCGCGTGACGCCATCGGTCGACGCCATCGTGTCGACCACTTGCTGCAATATCGGCAGCAGGTCCTCGCCATCGGCATGGCTGAGATAGATGACACGGAAGCTCTGATTGGACTGGCTGACACTGTCGACCCGGCGCACCAGCGCCATCATCTGGTCGATCGCCTGGCGATTGCCGCGCAGCAACACGGTGTTGGAGGCCGGGATCGGGGCGATGGCGACATTGAACAGGGTCTCATCCTCGCCAACGCCGGACCGGGTGCGCATCTGCTGCAGGATGCGGGTCATGTCGGCGGCGGAGACATTGGTCAGCTCGACCATCTCAACAACCGAAGTGTCACGATCGAGATCGCGGATGACCTGGCGCAGGCGGGAGATATTCTCGGCATAATCGACCATCACCAGCACATTGCCGGTCTCGGTGGCATTGACGCTGCCTTCGGTGCCGACCAGCGGTCGCACAACGGCCAGTGCATCGCGTGAAGCGATGTGGTTGAGGCGGACCACGGCGGTTGCGAACTGGTCACCGCGCAGGTCGGCATTGACCGGATTGGCGGAGCGGGCACCGGCTTGGCCGGGCACGATCTGATAGGCGCCGGAGGCGGTCGGCACGACGGTGTAGCCGTGCACCCGCATGGTCGACAGGAAGACCTGGAAATACTGGTCGGCGGTGAGCGGTGCCTGGGAGGTGATAGTGACCCGGCCGCGCACATTGGGGTCGACGATGAATGTATAGCCGGTCACCGCCGAAACATCGTCGATCACGGCCTGGATTTCGGCCTCATTGAAATTGACCACACTGTCCTGGGCCTGGACCTGGGCCGCCGGCATGATGGCGAGGACGAACAGGGCGCTCAGCGCCGTCAGGGCATGTTTCGCAGACAGGGTCATTGCGGAAGTGTCCTCGAAATGGTCAGGGGCAGGCCGCCCCGGGAAATGGAAAACTGGATGGACTCGCGACCGTCCTCACGGTCGAGCAGGCCGGAAAGGTCCTCGATCGCGGATACCGGCCGGCCTTCGATCGCGGTCACGACATCGCTGACCCGCAAGCCGAGCACCGAGAGCATGGCGTCATTGCCGCCTTCGATGCGGTAGCCGGTCAGTGTTTCGCCGCTGTAGAGGCCGCGCACCTGGAACAGGCCGGCCACGTCTTCGACCCGGCCACGACGGTCGGCCACGGGAGCATTGACGGACGGCGCCGTGCTCGCCGACCCGGCCGGGCCCGCGGCGGCACGGGCTGCGGCGGCGTCTTCGGCGCGCAGGTAGAGCACTTCGGCAATGCCGCGGCGCGAGATGCGGACATGATCGACCAGTACGGCTTCCAGCGTCACACCGTCGAGAATTTCCGCGCCAACGCGGAAGAAACGCTGGCGGTTGTCCGGCGTCTGGATGATCGCGCCGCCGGCCTCGGCCGTGGCGCCGCGGCGCACGCCGCGCAGCACCAGGGCGAGCCGGGTTTCGGGGATTTCGGCCGGTATGGCGGGGTCCACCGCCGCGGTGCGCGGATCGGTGAACAGGCTGGCATCGCGCAGCCGCGACATGTCGGCGACATAGCTGCTGGCAGCCACGGTGCCAGCGCTGCGATCGAGGCTGTCCTGCTCGAAATCACTGGCGCTGGCGCCAAAGGCGACCAGCCAGATCAGACGGGCGGCGACGAAAGTCAGGGCAATCAGGAGGAGGAATTCGGCGAGGCGGATGGCGAAACGGAGCATTGCGGGCATGCGTATCCGGTCATCCCGTACCTGCCCCATTGTCCGCGTTTGCGTCATCGCTTCCAGCGCCCGTCTGCACGCCCCGGTGCCTGCGCGCCGAACGCGCCTGCTCCATCGGGGATCGGTCCCGGATACACGCGCTGTACGTCAGTTTTACGACGGTTCGCCGTTAGTTTTACGACGTTTCGCGGTTAATCGTCGGGTTGTGAAAAAACGGGGCGAACCAGCCGGTCCGCCCCGTCTTCATTGGCTACCAGGTCCGGCTGACCGAAAGGCTCAGCGAGGTCCCGATGTCATAGGTGTCGACCGGCAGTTCAACGCCGCCAGCAGATTGGGTGGCTTCATAATTCTCGCCCAGGATATTGCGGACGGAGAAACCGAAGTCCCAGTCATTCCCGCCCAGATCGAGGGTGCGGGAGTAGACGAAGTCGAGCGAGGCCGGCAGCTGTTCGGTGATCTCGGGGAGATTATCGGACAGGTTGGCCACAGCGCGCGAACGTTCACCCGTGTAGTTGTAGAGCAGGGCGCCGCGAGCGCGACCGTCGAAGGTTTCGAAACCGACCTGCAGGTTGAACAGGTGTTCCGACTGGCCTTGCAGGGCCCGGCCATCTTCCACGAAACCAGCGGCGTTCAGCTCGATCGCCGTCGGGCGGCCAAAGGCACCCTGGGCAATCGTCACCGTGCCATCCGCCGTCACTTCCGACTGGATGTAGGTGTAGTTCGTCTTGATGAACCACTCACGGTCATTGAAGAACGGCGTGTCCCAGCGACCCGAGAAGTCGAAGGACTTCTCGAACTCGAACTCGGCGCCCGTCAACGTCGCTTCCGGTGCGTTGATGAAGGAGGTGTTCAGCCCGTCACCGATCGGGATGATGTATTCCTCGACCGGGTTTTCCAGCACCTTGTAGAAGGCGCCGACCGTGACGAACTGGTCACGACCGAAATAGTATTCCAGGCGAGCGTCGTAGCTCTCGATCTCGGTATTGACCAAGAACGGGTTGCCCTGGAAACGCTGGTCCGTATCGGTGTTGAAGAATTCGGCGAAGGCCAGCTCGCGGAATTGCGGGCGGGCGATCGACTGGGAGTAACCGGTACGAAGCTGAAGATTGTCAGCGAAGGTCCAGGTCAGGGTCAGGGCCGGAAGGACATAGTCCTCGCCGATCCGGGTTTCGAGCAGGCCGCTGTCCGCCGCATTTGCCGGGAAGGCAAAGGTGTCGACTTTTTGCACGCCCTCTTCAAAACGCGCACCCACAGCCGCACGGACAAAATCCGTCAGGCCAACATCGACGCCGGCATAATAGGCTTCGACGTGCAGGGTCCCGTTATAGGCTTCCGGGAAAGTCAGGCCGCCCGTTTCAACCAGACGCAGACGCGAGTCGACGATGTTCTGCTCGGCAAAGATATGATCGATGCGCGAGAACAGGAGATCCGCCGGGATGCCGTCCGAACCCTGTTCGAAAGCGAACTGGCGCGTATAGGCATCACGCTCGCGGGAGGTGTTGGAGTAGCCGGCTTTCAGCTCGGCATCCAGGCCCCCGAAGGACACTGGCAGGGCGAGGTCGAAACCGGCGTCCTGCGTATTGTCCTCGATTTCCGAGAAACGCGTGAAGTTGTCGTTGATGTCGCCTTCATACCGGTAGGTCTGCGGAACGACTTCATACTGGTAGTTCACGAAGCGCTGATAGGGCGCATCGCGGGTCGCCGTGGCATCGGACAGACGCCAGTCGAGAGACAGGCCACCCAGGCTTTCGAACAGGTGTTCACCGCGAAGCTGGTTGAACAGGACCTGACGCTCGAACCACTCGGTGTAGTCACCACGCACAACGGCGGCCGAACCGGCATTGTACTGCTCTTCGATACGGGCCTCTTTCGAGGTCGAACGAAGCGCCATCGTCATGAAGGAGATCGAGTGGTCATTGTAGAAATCGACGCCGACAGACAGAAGGCCGGAGGCCTCGATCCGGTTTTCGGTGCCGTAGAAATTGTTGATGCCTTCGCCAAGCGGGGCCAGACCGGTGCGGTCTTCGCTGGGCGGGCCGTTTTCATAGATCAGCTCGTCGCCGGCGCCGATGGCACCTTTGCCGCGCTGGCCTTCACGGGTTTCCCAATCGTTGGAATAGGAAGCCGATGCCAGAATGCCGAGCGAGAAATTGTCGAAGTCGAACCGCTCGCCGGCTTCGAAGGAGATCGAGCCATTGGCGTCGGTGTCGATTTCCTGGACAACCCAGAGTTCGGAATTGACCAGCGAGCGGCCGATCGCCTGTTGCTGATCGGCCGGCAGATTGTTGCCGACGCGGGTCGTGTCGAAAATGGCGGCCAGTTCAGCCGGCATGTCGCGCAGACCATCATCATAGCCCAGCCAATCGGTGTCAGAACCGCCATAGGTCAGGCCGTGATTGCCGGTCGTGACCGTATCGCCGCTGGCGCTGATCGAGACGCTGAAGAAGCGGTCGTCCGGCAGGGTGGCGGTTTCGATGCCGATCACGCCGCCGCCGAACTCACCCGGAAATTCCGGCGAGAACGTCTTCTGGACGAGGACGTTTGACAGCACGTTGGTCGGCAGGAGGTCGAGCGGAGCTGCACGGCGGAAAGGTTCCGGCGACGGCATCGGCGACCCGTTGAGGAGCGTGTTGGAGTAACGCTCGTTGAGACCGCGAACGATCACGAAACGGCCGCCCGTCGTGGACAGGCCGGTGACCCGGACCAGGGCCGCGGCGAGATCGCCATCGCCGGTGGTTTCGAAGTCGTCGATCGACAGCGAGGCGGCGACTTCCGACGTCACCCGGCGGTCATCAGGAATGTATTGGAAGCGGACTTCGATGACATCTTCATCATTGTCCTGGGCGAGGGCCCCGACCGGCACGAGCGTCGTGGACGCCAGCAACGCAGCCGAGAGCGCAAATCGTGTGGTTTTCATCTTCATCACCATGTGACTGCGATTGACAGACACCGTCTCCGGCCGGCCCGAAGGCCGACCGGATCAGGCGGTTGCGTTACTGCGTGCGGCGGAAGGTCCAGCCCTGGTACCAGGTGTCGTTGGCATCCTCGACGGCGCCGATGTAGTCGACGTCGACGAACCAGCTGTCGAGACCATTGATGTCGAAGGCGGTGACCGCTTGTTCGGTCGCGCCCGGCACGACACCGGCATTACCCGGGATGAAGGCATAGCCCGTCATCGTGTGGGTGATCTCGGCATTGTTGGCCTGACCCAGGAACC
This sequence comes from Maricaulis maris, assembly GCF_003634045.1. GTDB lineage: Bacteria > Pseudomonadota > Alphaproteobacteria > Caulobacterales > Maricaulaceae > Maricaulis > Maricaulis maris. The sequence continues at coordinate 268,525 of NZ_RBIM01000005.1, read as the reverse complement.
AGGTCGAGAGATCGGTGGTGTCACCGGCGCTCTCATCGAAGTTCGTCGTACAGTCGAGAACGATCGACTGCATGATGATGTCTTCGTCGCCAGCGGCACCGGAGGCGCCGATACGGTCGAAGGTTTCCTGATCGTCGATGTCGAGGCAGTCCTCGCCGAAGTCGACCACGATGCCGTTATAGAGCTCGCCCGCCGTACCGGCCCGGAGCAGCATGCCCTGGTCCGATTCAGCTGCACCGCGTTCACCGATCAGGGTGAAGTTGGAGATGCGCGGGTTGGAGCGCGGCAGCAGGGTGTTGTTGGAACCGCGATTGTCGAACTCGAAGCCCTGGTCGGCGTCGTCGCCAGACTGGGAAACGATCACGAACTGGGCGCGACCAACCCAACCATCGGTGTAGTCGAAGCTGTCATCGCGGATACCGGTCAGGACCAGGTGGCTCACATCGACCGCGCCGCCGAACATCTCGACACCGTCATCGGCATTGTTGTGGACCTGGACGTAGTCGACTTCGGTGCCCGAACCGACGGCCTGGAAGGCAATGCCGTTGAGCTCGTCTTCATTGTTGATCAGGAAGCCGGCGTACAGGAGACGGGTGTAGAAGATATTGCCCGAGTCATCGGTTGGCGTGGCGCCACCGAACAGGCCCGAAGAACCTTCACCCGACTTTTCACAATCGACCGTGCCGCCGGTTGCCGTACCATCGATACAGGCATTGATCGGGGCGCGACCATTGATGATCAGGCCGCCCCACTGACCGCGGTCATTGGCGCCAACCGTGCCCTCGACATCCGAACGCGAGGTCAGCGTGACCGGTGCGGTACGGGTGCCGTTCGAGCGGATCGTGGAACCGCGGGTAACGACGATATAGTCGGAACCGGCCGAACCGAAGACGGTGACACCCGGATCGATGGTCAGCTCGACTTCGATGCCGGACGGCAGCGGGCTGGCCGGATCGGGGCCGCGGTCAACGCCGACGAAGACCGGTCCGATGAGCTCATACATCGAGCCACGGGTCAGGTGCAGATCGGACGTCACATTGCCGGAGATCTGGCAGATGCGCTGGCCGTCGATGATTTCGACCGATTCCGTGGTGCCCGTCGGACAGCCCGGATCGGCAAACAGGTTGAAGGTCCAGCCGGCAGCCCAGTTCGAGGCCGCAGTCTCTGCTCCCGAGAAGGCACCGATATAGTCGACATCGGTGAACCAGCTGTCGAGACCATTGATGTCGAAGGCCGTCACGGCCTGCTCGACCGGGCCCGGGAACACGCCGGACATGGAATTGTCAATCTCGGCATTGTTGGGCTGACCGAGGAACCAGGTCGAGATGTCGACCGGATCGCCGGCGGCTTCCGCGAAGTTCTCGGTACAATCGAGAACGATGGACTGCATGATGAGGTCTTCATCGCCAGCGGCACCGGAAGCGCCGATACGATCAAAGGTCTCGGCGTCGTCGATGTCGAGGCACTGCTCGCCAAAGTCGACCACGATGCCGTTGTAGAACTCACCGGCGGTACCGGCGCGGATCAGCATGCCGTCATCCGACTCGGCAGCACCGCGTTCACCGATCAGGGTGAAGTTGGAGATGCGCGGGTTGGAGCGCGGCAGCAGGGTGTTGTTGGAGCCACGATTGTCGAACTCGAAGCCCTGGTCGGCATCGTCGCCGGACTGGCGGACGAGAACGAATTGGGCGCGGCCGATCCAGCCATCGGTGTAATCGAAGCTGTCGTCACGGATATTGGTAAGGACGAGGTGGCTGACGTCCACCGTACCGCCGAACATCTCGACGCCGTCATCGGCATTGTTCGAGACCTGGACGTAGTCGACTTCGGTGCCCGAACCGACGCCCTGGAAGGCAATGCCGTTGAGCTCGTCTTCATTGTTGATCAGGAAGCCGGCATAGCGGACCTGGACGTAGCGCAGGATGCCCGAATTGTCGGCCGGATTGTCGCCGCCGAACAGGCCGGAAGAGCCTTCGCCCGACTTTTCACAATCGGCAGAGCCACCGGCAGCCGTACCATCGATACAGGCATTGATCGGCGCGAAACCGTTGATGATCAGGCCGCCCCACTGACCGCGGTCAAGCGGTGCAGCCGTGCCTTCAATGTCCTGGCGCGAGGTGAAGACGACCGGCGAGTCCGAGGTGCCGACCGCTTCGATGCGCGAGCCGCGGGAAACGACCAGGTAGTCAGAACCGGCCGAACCGAACAGGGTCGCGCCCGCGCCGATTTCCAGCGTCGCCGAACCACCGCCATCAACACCGACAAAGACCGGACCGGTGATGATCACGCCGGCATTGGCCGCGATCGTCGTGTTCTGGGTGATGTTGCCGGTGATCTCACAGGCATTGATCGTGATGTCGCCATTGGTGACAGACGTCTCGCGAACCGAGCCGGTGCCGCAGCCGCCGGCCGGGATCAGATCGATCGTGGTCTGGCTACCGCCACCACCACCGCCGCCGGTGCCCGGAGGCGTGCCGACATTGGTATTGCCTGGCGAGGAGATGGATGTATCCGCGCACGCCGCGAAAAACGCGCAGGAAGTGGACACAAGCAGGAGCTTGCGAAAGTTTTGCTTCACCGACATGGAAGTCCCCCGGGAAAGGATGAATTTCAGCGACGACCGAGGGGACCCGTTCCGCCCCGATCACTCGGGAGGCGGGTAAACATCAGCATTGTTACGGCTGCATGACACTGCAGTTCTGATTCAGGACCGGATGCGACACGGCGGGCCTACCAGTACTGGGGACAGGGAGGGTCATGACCCGCTAGATGCTGTCCATGTTGAGAAAATCACCACGGTGGCAATTCCGCCACAAACGAAGCATTGATGTTTGAAATTTTTGTGACATTGCGGAATGTAACGCTTCGTTTACAGTCAATTCGGGAAATGCCGAAACATTATACTAAGCAGAGCATTTCTTTTCTTTGATCCGGATACGGAATTATTTTGCGGGCTTGCCTAACCGGTAGCGATGCGCGACCGTCCGATGTCACGGATCCGATCCGCAAAGTGCGCCACTCCGCAAAGGGAGACCGCCATGCCGATACGAAAATTCAGCCGCCGCAAATTTCCCGCTTTACACGCCCGGAAATTGACTTTAATCGCGCTTTTCCCGGCGGAGGTGACGATGCCGGATTGGGTTAACTGCTAACAGGGGGTCACGTGAATTGCACACGTACCATACTCCCCTGGACCTGGTCCGTTCGCGGCACGTAGAAAGTCCGGTCGTCTGTGTACGTCCGGACCGCGTTGCCGAAGCAGGGCGCTGGTTCCAGGACAATTTCCCGGGCGAAGTCCTCTACGCTGTCAAAGCCAACCCGGCGCCGTGGATTCTCCAGGCGTTGCACAAGGCCGGCACGCGCTTCTTCGACGTCGCCTCGATTCCGGAAATCCAGCTGGTGGCGGAGCATTGTCCCGACAGCCGCATGGCTTTCCTGCATCCGGTGAAAAGCCGCGAGTCGATCCGTCGTGCCTATTACGAGTTCGGCGTGCGGATTTTTGCGCTCGATTGCGAAGCCGAGCTGGCCAAGATCCTGGAAGAGACCAATCACGCTGACGACGTCACTCTGATCGTCCGCCTGGCCGTGTCCAATGACGGGGCGATGTTCTCGCTGGCCGGCAAATTCGGCGTGCCCGCCTATGAGGCCGCCGAGCTGATCCGCAAGGCGCGCGCCCATGCCTTTGAGCTGGGTGTCAGCTTCCATGTCGGCAGCCAGTGCATGCAGCCCTCCGCCTATCGTTCAGCCATGCTGGAAGCCAGCCGCCTGATTGTGCAGGCCGGTGTCACCGTCGACATTGTCGATGTCGGTGGCGGCTTCCCCTCGATCTATCCGGGCATGGTGCCGCCGCGCATGGACGACTACATCACCGCCATCGAAGACGCCTTCGAAGAGATGATGGTGCTGGAAAACGCGGACCTGTGGTGCGAACCCGGCCGGGCCCTGGTGGCCGAGGCCGAGTCGGTCCTCACGCGCGTCGAGCTGCGCAAGGGTGACGCCCTTTATCTCAATGACGGCGCCTATGGCCGCCTGTTCGACGCGGCGCATGCGAAATGGCCCTTCCCGGTCCGCCTGCATCGTCCCCGCGCCAGCGGGCCGCTTGACGAGGCCGGCGAACAGACCGCGTCCTTCCGCTTTTTCGGACCGACCTGTGACAGCCTGGACGCCATTCCCGGCCCGTTCGAACTGCCGGCCGACATCCGCGAAGGCGACGTTATCGAGATCGGCATGCTCGGCGCCTATGGCACCGCGCTGGCCACGGATTTCAACGGTTTCGGCACAATCGAACGCGTGGCGGTTGAGGATATGCCGTGGCCGTCTATGTTCGAAGCCCAGCCTGACCAAGCCGAAGACGATGACGCCAAGGTCATCAATTTTGCCCGCGCCCGCCGGCGCCGCCCGCGTCTGAAACGACGCGCCTGATCAATCGGGTCCGCTGACACGGGCCCGGGGAGACTTTCATGAGCGATAAATCCAACCGCAAGGCCGAGTTGCTGTCCAACCCGGTCGAACATATCGACATCACCGCCTTTGACGGCCGCCACATGATCGACGCCTGGGAGAAGATGTCCTTCACCTCGCGCGATGCGGCACGTGCCGCCCGCATCCTGGAACAGGCTGTCGCCGATCCGGATTGCTCGGTCATCCTGACCCTGGCCGGCTCGACGAGCGCCGGTGGCTGCATGCATGTCTGGCGTGACATGGTGCGCAACAACATGGTCGACGCCATCGTCTCGACCGGCGCCTCCATCGTCGACATGGACTTCTTCGAAGCCCTCGGCTTCAAGCATTACCAGGCCCGCGAAATCCCCGACGACCGCGAGCTGCGCGATCTCTATATCGACCGCATCTACGACACCTATATCGACGAGGAAGAGCTGCAGGCCTGCGACGCCGCCACACTGGAAATCGCCGACCTCCTGGAGCCCGGCCCGCGCTCATCGCGCTCCTATATCAAGGCGATGGGCAAATGGCTGGCCGACGGCAACGCCAAGAAGCAAGGCTCACTCGTCCAGGAATGCTATGAGCAGGGCGTGCCGATCTTCTGCCCGGCCTTCTCGGACTGTTCCGCCGGCTTCGGCCTGGTCAAGCACCAGGTCGAGCGGATGAAGGCCAAACAGCCCTATCTCTCGATCGACAGCGTCGCCGATTTCCGCGAGCTCACCGACATCAAGATCAAGGCTGGCAAGACGGGCCTGTTCATGGTCGGCGGCGGCGTCCCCAAGAACTTCGCCCAGGACACGGTCGTCTGCGCCGAAATCCTCGGCGTCGAAGTCCCCATGCACGCCTACGCCGTCCAGATCACCGTCGCCGACGTCCGCGACGGCGCCTGCTCCTCCTCGACGCTCAAGGAAGCCTGCTCCTGGGGCAAGGTCGACGTGGCGCTGGAACAGATGGTGTTTGCGGAAGCGAGCACGGTGGCGCCGGTTATTGCGTCGGACGTCTATCACCGGAGAGACTGGGAAAAGCGTCCCCGGCATCGGTATGGGGATATGTTCCAAGATTAAGCGCTTGGTTCTGCGTCAAAGAAAAAGCCCCGGCGGCGACGCCGGGGCTTTTTTTGTTGGGGGCAAATTTCGGTTGTCATCCCGGGCGAATGGCCTGCGCAAGCAGGCCGCAGACCCGGGACCCATACGCCCGGCGCTGCGAGCCTTCGCGACAATAGGTCCCGGATCTCCGCCCGGCTCGGGGCCGGGCATACGTCCGGGATGACAAGGTGGAGTTGGTATTGAAGCGAGCCGCCCACTCCACTCCATTTTTCCCGGACGTGCGTCAGCACGATCCGGGACCGACCGGAGGCTCAGCGCTTGAAACCTCGTTCCGTCGGTCCCGGGTCTTCGCCCGGGAAAAATGGGAGGGGGGTGCGTGTGGGGGACAGAAACCGGACGCGGTGCGTCTCCCCGACCGGGGAGACGTGGCCCGCAGGGCCGATGAGGGGCGGCGCGTCGGCGCCCATTAAAAACTTTCCTTTGCGCCGCCTTGCGGCGCGCCCCTCACCCCCTGCGCGCTGACGCGCTCCGGGACCTCTCCCCGGTCGGGGAGAGGCGGCTTATCCCCGCCCTGCACCCCTTCACCGTCATCCTGACGGAAGTCAGGACCCAGTCTCGCACGCGCGATTTCGCCAAGCATGGCAACAGCTTGCCTCGCAGACCGGGCCCCGGCCTGCGCCGAAATGACAGTGTCTGAAGCGAAAAAATCACAAAACTTATCCGCCCCCCATCGGCGCCACCGCATAATCCCCGTTGTCCCGCGCTACTCGAGGCCCGGATTGGTGATCCGGGGGCGTTGGGAGTACGGAGCTCGTCCGGTTGCCTGGAAACACCGCCAGACCAACCCGGCGTGGCCATCGATGGGACGGCAGCACAAAGCTCGACTGCCTCATCCCATCGGTTTCGAGACGGGGCCGGTAACGGCCCTGACCAAATCTCCGTGTGCGGGGTACCACCGGTGCCACTCACATTGTCAAAGAAAACCGGCATCGGCCGGGCCCCGCACCCCTCATATCGCCAGGTGGCAACACCGTGGCGCGGGCAAACCTGCCCGACCCCTCCACTCACGCCATCAGGAAAGGATAGCCCATGTCACGTCGCCTCCCCGCCCGCCATCGTCTGCGCAAGCGCGCGGCGATCATCCAGGCACGGCCGGCCGGGGAGGCCGCGGGCGCGCCGGAAACCGGCCGCCATTGCCTCGGCGCCGCCGCTCTGGCGCTGAATGCAGGGGATGACCGGGGCGGCGCGGGCATTGCTCGACCTGGCCAAGGATTTCATTGCCCAATCCCGGGCCGATGTGGCGCTGGCCCGCGAGCAGATCCGGTTGAATGATGAGGCCGAGGCGGCCCGGCGCTCGGCCAAGGCCGCCTGGTATAGAGCCGTCGGTGCCAGCATCGAGGAGGTCGAGATCGACCTGCAGATCGAAGAGGACGCGGAACGCATTCGCCGCGCCCGCCAGGCCGGCGGGCCGGTACCCAAGCCCCGCTGGGAGGCGAGCTGGGAGCTGGTTGATGGTCGCCGGGAAGGTGAAGGTGACGAGGCCGAGGACTGAACGCCCAGCTTAATTGCATGGCTATCCTGCCCGTCCATGCGCGAAATTTTCCGTGACCTCGCTCGCAGTCCCGGTTATGCGGGCGACTGAAACAGGAATGCCGTCATGCTCGAGATTTTCACCACTGCCCTCGTCACGTTTTTCGTGGCCATCGACCCGCCCGGCGTCGCGCCGATTTTTGCGTCGCTGACCAATGGCGCGCCCAAGGCGCACAAGCGCGCCATGGCGATCAAGTCGGTGGTGATCGCGACCGGCGTGCTGCTCGGCTTTGCGCTGGGCGGCGGCTGGCTGCTCAACGCCATGCATATCAGCCTCGACGCCTTCCGCATTGCCGGCGGCGTGCTGCTGTTCCTGATGGCGCTGGAAATGATCTTCGAAAAGCGCACCGAGCGCCGCGAAGGCCGGGCCGAGACCATCATGGACGAGCATGACGCGCATCCGGAAGTCTGGGATGATATCTCGGTCTTCCCGATGGCCATTCCGATGCTGGCCGGCCCCGGCGCGATCGCCACGGTCATGCTCTACATGTCGGATGCCAGCAGCTGGACCGAGCGCGGCGTCGTGCTGGGCGCGGCCGGTGTGATCCTGCTCATCTGTCTCATCACCTTCCTGGCGATCGGCCCGGTGATGCGGGTCATCGGCGACTCCATGGCCGCCATGATCACCCGCATCCTCGGTGTCATCCTCGCCGCCCTCGCCGCCCAATTCATCATTGACGGCATTCTCGGCGCGCTGGTGAACGCCCACTAGGGGCCGTCAGTCAGCGACCCGGGTCAGGGTCATCGACAGGGTCGGGAAACAGGCGCCCGACGGATTGCAATATTCGCCGGTCTCGGTCCAGCTGGTCTCGTCATAGACGGCTTCGAAGGCGACATGACCGGCCGGGCCGAGCGGGATCGTCCAGTTGAAACCGCCGTCTGTTATCACCATTTCATAGCTTTCCGGCCCGCCGCTCAGGGCCACGGCGAGCATGCGGTAACCGTCCTCGCCGAGCGTGACATAGCCGCCCGCATCGTGCGCGAGATGACCGTCGCGGCCGGCACCGGCGGGACCGTAGCCGAGGCCGCGGATCATCACCGCGCGGCCGCCGCCGACGCTTTCGACGCGCTCGAAAACATCGAAGGTTTGGCGTTCGCCGGTCCGGCTCATCGACCAGCCGGAGCCCTCCCACTCGCCGACCAGGCCGGCAAGCGCTTCACCGGGCAGTGGCAGGGCCGGTTGCGGGTCGTCCTGGGCAAGGGCCGGGGCGGTGAGACCCAGGCTGGCCAGCAAGCTGATGAGGGCCAGGCCGGACCGGGCCGACAATCCGGCTGGCAGGCGTTGTGTCGGCAAGTGATGGGTCCGGGCGATCAGGCCTAGCTTCGCATGAGTGGTACGCATCTCGATCTCCTCTGACGTATGCAACCACACTTTACATTACAAAGTTCTTTCGTGATACGGGATTGGGACCTCTCCCGTCCACCCTCGCCGACGCCGCGCCCCGACCACGCGCTGTCGGAAACCAAGTGTTAGCCGATTTCTGCCATGGTGATGCCACAGAGGGGTCGATGATAACGACCAGCCGGGGGTGTTGGAGGAATGCATGGGCTACAGCCTTGCCATGCTGCTCACTGCAGCGACCGTGACTGCCGGCGGCTTGACCGCCTCCGCTTTCAGCCTGACCCAGGGACAGACTGACCAGGCCATCGCCTTTGGCTGGCCGGCCATTGCCGTCGCCTTTGTGGTGGTGATGCTGTTGCCGACCGGGCGGCGGCGCCGTTCAGGACCGGGCGGGCACCGCGATCAGGACGAGCGCGGCGTGAACCAGGGTTCGTAGAGATCGGGACGCCGGTCGCGAAAAAAGCCCCAGGCGGCGCGATGGCGCTGCAGATAGTCCAGATCGAACTCGCCGCTGACAATGCCGGTCTCGCTGCGACCGAGCTCGCTGATCTTCTCGCCGGTATGACTGGCCGCGAAAGACGAGCCATAGAAGACCTGCCCGCCTTCATCGCCGATCCGGTTGGCCGCCAGGACCGGGATCACATTCGACACCGCATGCCCCTGCATCGCCCGCTGCCAGCGCGCCGCCGTGTCGAGACTGTCATCATGCGGTTCCGACCCGATGGCGGTCGGATAGAGCAGAACTTCAGCGCCCATCATGGTCATGATCCGCGCCGCTTCCGGGAACCATTGGTCCCAGCAGATGCCGACCCCGATCTTGCCGAATTTCGTGTCCCAGACCTTGAAACCGGTATCACCCGGCCGGAAGTAGAATTTCTCCATATAGCCCGGCCCGTCCGGAATATGGCTCTTGCGGTAGACACCCATGACCGCGCCATCGGCATCCAGCATCACCAGTGAGTTGTAGTAATGCGGCCCGTCGCGCTCATAGATCGAGACCGGGATGACCACGCCCAGCTCGGCCGCCAGCGGCTGCAGCGCCGTGACGCAGGGATGCTCCGTCGCCGGATACGCGGTGGCGAAAAAGGCCTCGTCCTGGACCTTGCAGAAATACGGGCCCTGAAAGAGTTCCGGCGGCAGGATGACCTGGGCGCCCTGGTCGGCGGCCTCACGGATCAGAGCGCTGACCGTGGCGATATTGGCATCCATATCGGTGCCGAAAGCAGCCTGCAGGCCGGCCAGTTTGATCGTTCTTGCCATCGGGTCAGTCCTCTTCGAAGCGATCAAGCCAAGTGCCCGGCCCGTTGCCGGTCCGCAGATCCATCACTGTCGGCCACAGCCACCAGGCCGGACGATTGTCGGAATTCCACAGCGCCACAAAGGCGAAACCGGTCTCCGGTTCAAGCACGATTTGCGCTCCATAACCGGACAGATAGCCGGAATGCAAGACCAGCGTCCGCCCTTCCCAGTCATAGATGCGCCAGCCGAGTCCGTACCAGGTCTGATCGACCCGGGCCCGCAGTTCGCCGAGCCGGCGCGTCTCGCGCAGCGTGTCGGTCAGCGGCGAATGGATGCGGCTTCGCACCGCATCGGACAGGCCGGGCCGTGTGCCCAATTGCAGCTGCGCCCAGACGATCATGTCCTCCAGCGACAGGTTGAGCCCTGAGGCCGACGGGATGTCGTCATAGGGCGTCGACGGATCGCCCGGCAGATTGATGATCCGGCGCCAGCCGCTGTGCGGCCGTGCCCAGGACGGCGAAGCGGTCAGGGCAGCGGTGCCGACCGAGGCCGCCGGCAATCCGAGCGGTTCGATCAAACGACCGCGCAAGGCGGCAGAGAAATCCTCACCGGTGGCTTGCGCGACGACACGCTCCAGCGCCGAAAAGGCGATGTTCTGATAGGTATAACAATCCCCCACCGGACACATCAGGTCGACGCTTGCCAGGCGTTGGCGAATACGGTCCGGGGCCTGACCGGCCTCCAGATCGAGATCATAGGCGTTGGGCGGCAGGCCGGTGCGGTGGCTGGCAATTTCCTCCAGCGTCGGCTGGCGGTCTCCACGCAGGCGCAGGACGTCGCCGGGAACGGGCGCCGACAGGTCGACCAGCCCCTCCGCCTCGAGCAGGCCCAACAAGGTGCCGGTGAAAGTCTTGGAGACCGAGGCGGCCCGGAACAGGGTTTGCGGCGTCACCGCCTCGCCGGACCCGGCCGCGGTCTCACCGTGGGTGTAATAGAAGACGGGTTCGCCATCCTCGATCACGGCCGCCACCAGGCCGACAATCCGGCGATCGGCCATGGCCGCATCAAGGCGCGCTTCGAGGGTCTCCAGATAGGGGTAGGTGACCGGCGCGGCGGCCGGGTCGGACGGGCTGACCGGCTGGGCGCTCAAGGCCGTGGTGGCAACGGGCAGGCTGGCGAGACAGAACAGGGCTGTCAGTGTGGATCGGATCAATCCTCATTCTCCGGCTTGGTGACAGGTCACACAGTGGAACGCCCCTCCACCGGTGAGTATGGCACGCGCCGAGGCGCCGACCACCTCATGATCGGGAAAAATTCCACGCAGGGCCGTAACCGCCGCCTCACCGCCCGATGTACCATAGACCGGGACCACGACATGGCGCGGCCCGATGACCCAATTCATGTGGCTGGCTGGCACCACTTCGCCATCACCGAGATCAACCCGGCCCGGTGAGGGTATGCGGCAGACCTGCAGGTGGCGGCCGCGGGCGTCGGTCATCCCGGCGAGCTGGCGCGCAATGGCCGCGAGCACCTCGGCCTGCGGGTCATCATCGCCCCACGGACTCTGGCAGACCACCACGCCGGGACGGGCGAAGCGGACGATATTGTCGATATGGCCGTCGGTATGATCGGCGACCAGGCCCTCATCGATCCACAAGACCTTGTCGACACCCAGCGTCTGTTTCAGCACGGCTTCGACGTCGGCTTCGCCAAGCCCGGGATTGCGGTTTGGATTGAGCAGGCATTGCCGCGTGGTGATCAGCGTGCCCTCACCGTCAAATTCCAGCGCGCCGCCTTCGGCAACCAGGTCGACCGCGACTTCCCGCGCACCGGCCAGCTTGGCAATCACGCCGCCAATCGCGTCATCGCCGGGCAGCTCGTACTTGCCGCCCCAGCCATTGAAACGAAAGCGCACCGCCACCGGCTCACCATCGCGGCGCAGGAAGACCGGGCCGGTATCACGCGCCCAGACATCGCCAAAGGCGGCCCGGACAACACGGGCCCGGTGCCCCAGCGCGCGCTTGGCTGAAGCTTCGGCCTGAGCCGTCGAGGCAAGGATTGTGAGATCCAGCGTCACCCCGGTCGCCGACGGCGCGACCACAGCCTTCAGGAAGGCCGCAAACTCGGCCTGGGCCGGTTCGAGATTGTCCTCCCACAGCTCGGCATCGGACGGCCAGCAGGTGAACAGGCGGGATTGGCGGGCGGTTTCGTGGGGCAGGTCAATCGTCATGGCCGCGCACCTATCACGCAGCCGCACGCTTGGCGAGCGGCAAAAATGACGGGGCCAGGCGCAAAAAAGAAGGGCGACCCGAGGGCCGCCCTTCCAGAGTTTGCAGTCGCTTGAGTTCTTAGAACTCGTAGCGGATGCCGACGCGGATCGAGTACAGCGAGCTGCCACGGCTGGCCGTGGAGTTCGCGTAAAAGTCGTTGAAGGCATTGAAGCGATACACGCAGGAACCGGCCGTGGCGCAGCTCGTACGCGGCGCATCGCCGGTCAGGGCCGTGGCACCGTCAACACCGTTGGCGGCGACATCGGCAGCCGTCACGAGGTCGGCAGTGACGATCGGCGCTTGGCTGTACGACGGACCATTGACCTGGGTGCCCCACTCGTCATTGAGCAGGTTGGCGACGTTGAAGATGTCGACCACCATGTTGAGGCGGTTGTCACCGACCCACTGGTCAACCGCGCTGGAGAAGAACGGCAGTTCCTGCTGGATGCGCAGGTCCCACTGTTGGTTCCAAGGCGAGGTCAGCGAGTTTTCTTCGAAGATCTGGCCACGGGCGACGCCGTTGCCATCGATCATGGCATCGAAGCCGGCGAGGTCGAAACCGGACGCGTAGACAACATTGCTGTCGCTGGCGGTCGGGATGTACAGCAGATCGCCATCATACGGGCTCTCACCCTGGCCGGCGCGGCCGAACAGCGGGTTCGAGGAGCTGACGTTGAAGTTATAGCTGTACGGGGTACCCGAGGTGAATTCGCCGATCAGGTCGAGACGGGTGGTCAGGTCACCGAAGAACTCGGTTTCGTACCAGAAGGCCGTCACGAAACGATCTTCGACCTGGTAGATCGACGTGGCTGCCGAAACATTGTTCCGGTCAGACGTCGTCTGCGAACGCCAGGAAGAGATGCCGCGCGAAGACGTGTCATACAGGGCGGACTGAACGTCCTGGTAGGCATAGGACACGTTGAAGCCGAGGCCGTTTTCATACTCTTTCGACAGGGCCAGCGTGAAGACATGGCTCTCACCACCATCCGCATTGGACAGCATGGTGAGGTTGGCTTCATTGAGGTCGTCGAGGTCGGCGTAGATCGGACGGCCGTCCGGAGCGACACCCTGGGTGTAGCCAAGCTCAAGCTGAGCCAGGTTGCGCCAGGCGAAGCCGTCTTCGGCCTTCGAGTACAGGTACTGCGCCGTGAAGACGTAGTCGCTGCCGAAGTCCAGGCCACCGAACACCATGTCGAAGCTCTGGTCGAGACGCAGAGAAGCGCGCCAATCGGCCGGAATTTCGAAGTTCGGGTCGATCATGTCGATCGAGACCGGGGCTTGCGAAGCAACGTCGTCGAGCAGCGCCTGCGGCACCGTCAGGCTCGTGATCGTCGCGTTGTCGAGACGCGAGTAAACCGTCGGGGTCTGGAAGGCGTTGGAGGTCCAAACCAGCGGCGAACCACCGGAGAAGAGACCGAAGCCACCGGAAACCGTCGTGCGGTCAGCGGCATCCCAGCGGAAACCGGCACGCGGCATCAGGATGTCTTTGCCATCCAGGTTAGCAGCCGTGTCACGACCATAGAGGCCGGCGATGACCGGATCGGAATACGGCTCGTCGTCCTGGCTGTAACGCTCGTAGCGGATGCCGAAATTGACCGAGAAATCGTCACGCAGCTGCCAAGTATCTTCGGCGAACAGCGTGAAGCGGTCATAGCCCCAGCTGGAAGCACCGTCGAGGGCGTTGTTGGTGGTGACATTGCGGTACTCGACGCGGCCGATGCCGTCGATCAGGTCCTGCGGGGAAGCAAAGGTGAACTCGCCGTTGGACTGCTGACCGAAGAGGTTGAACAGGTCGAACTGTTCGTACTCACCGCCGACCGTGAAGACGTGCTCGTTCCAGGTGTAGTCGGCAGAACCGAACACGACGAGACGGGTGTCGTTGTACTCGTTGCCGTGGCGGTAGATGTCGCAGCCGGCAATCATGTTGTTGAGGTTCGACGTGGCGAGACCTTCAAGCGGGGTGCCGACAAGCTCGGCGACCGTCCAGCCGTCAAAGGAGAGTTGCGGCTGGTCGGAACCGGCACCACAGCTCTGGCTCTTGACCAGCTCGGTGTTGGAGATCCGCAGGGTCGTGGAGAGGTTTTCCGACCAATCCGAGAAGACCTGCAGGGTCATGGCTTCGACTTCAACCGGAACGCCGTAGAAGGCGGTGTCGAAGTTGTAGGCCGAGGTCGACGTGTCGACTTCCTGGGTGTTCTGGTAGGTGAACGAAGCGCGGTGGTCTTCGTTGATGTTCCAGTCGAACTTGGCGAGCAGGCGCTCGGAGGTCGACGGGTAGGATTCCTGCAGCGGACGCGAGCCGATGTCGAAACCAAGCTCATTCTGGACCATCGTGTTGAGGGTCGTCCAGAAAGCCGGGTCGATGCCGGCGTTTTCATAGGTCGCCGAACGATCGGTCGGAGCCGCAGCGGTATACTCGTCGTAGGAGACCAGGAAGAACAGCGTGTCTTCGATGATCGGACCGGAGATCGAGATGCCGTACTCTTCTTCTTCGTACGGAACCGACGGGACGAAGGTGCCGTCCGTGACATTGCCACGGAAGTCTTCGTCAGCGCGGTAGTAGAAGGCAGCGCCGTCGATCTCATTGGTGCCCGAACGCGTCACGACGTTGACCAGACCACCCTGGAAGTTACCCGAGGTGACCGAGTATTCGGCGGCGACGACAGAGGCCGACTCGACGATGTCGATATTGATCGGCGAACGGCTCGTGGCATAGGTGTTCGAACCGAGGCCGAAATTGTCCTGCTGCAGCGAACCGTCGATGGAAACGGCGTTGAAGCGCGGCGACTGGCCGGCGATCGACATGAAGCTTTCGCCCGACTGCGAAACCAGCGGGTCGAGGCGCAGCGTGTCGATCAGGTCGCGATTGAGCGACGGCGCGTTGGACACGTCACGCGAGGAGAAGGACGAACCGACGCCATTGTTGAGGTCCATCGAGTTGATCGCCTGGCCGGTCACGGTGATGACATCGGTGGTGGCGGAGGAAAGGCGGATGCTGATCGGAGCTTGCGAACCCGGCTGCAGCATCAGGTTGTCGATCACGTCGCCTTCAAAGCCTGGTGCGGACACGAACAGGCGGTAAGGACCACCAACGCGGAGGCCGGACGCGAAGAACGAACCGGTACCGGTCGTCGTGGCGGTCTCGGACGTGCCGGACGGAAGGTGGATCAAGGTGACCGAAGCACCGGACACCGGCGCGCCGGCTTCAGAAATGACCGTGCCGCGCAGTTGCGACGACGTCACCTGAGCATGAACAGCAGCCGGAGCTGCGGCCAGCAGGGCGATAGCCGCCGTGCCGAGAGAAAGTTTCTTAGTAAAAGACATTGAGCATGTCCCCCGATAAACCGAAGAGCGGGGAGGGTTCCCCGTACGAAGCAGGGGCCGTCTACGCCGACCGGTCGAACTTTCCAAGACAGCTGGGCGAAGCTTTTGTGACAGCGTCCGGGTCGCACGCGAGTGACGACGGCGTTCGCAACCGCAACAAATCGCAAGATGTGTGTGTGCAGCCGCACAAAACCTCAAAATCCGCCACTCGGGAATTCAGACCGCGGCTTTTTTTATCCACGCGGCCCTTTACGGTCGGAGTCGAAAAGCGCATAGGCTGCGGCGAAAATGTAACACTTTTTGGCAGCTTCCGGACCCGACATGACCGAGTCGCACACATCTTCCTTGCCGAGTCGAATCTCGTGGCGACACGCTGCGCTCTTGCTGATCGCCGGTTTTGCGATCCTGCGCATCCTGGCCCTCGCGGTCAGTCCGGTCTCGCTCTATCAGGACGAGTCCCAATACTGGGTCTGGTCGCGCGTTTTCGACTGGGGATACTATTCCAAGCCGCCAATGATCGCCTGGTTGATCGGCCTGTCGACCAGCCTGTTCGGCGACAGTGATTTTGCGATCCGGCTGCCGGCCCCCCTGCTGCATACCGCAACCGCGATTTTCCTGATGCTCAGCGCCCGGCAATTATGGGGTGAACGGGCCGGCTTCTGGGCCGCCACGCTCTACCTCACCATGCCGGCTATCTGGTTGTCCGGCTTCGTGATCTCAACCGACGCCGTCCTTTTCAGCGCCTGGTCCGGCGGGCTTTACGCCCTGCTGCGCCTGCGGGCCGGTGGCGGTTGGGGCGCCGCCATCGGGCTGGGCGTCGCGCTCGGCTTCGGCTTCCTGTCGAAATACGCAATGATCTATTTTCTGGTCTCGACCGGCCTCGCCCTGGTGTTCGATCCAGCCGTACGTCGCGCCCTGCTGAGCCCGCATGGCGGCATCGCGGCGGCGATCTTCCTGCTCCTGCTGGCGCCGAACCTGGCCTGGAATGCCGCCAATGACTTTGCGACCGTCAGCCATACCGCCGCCAATGCGAACTGGGGCAATGACCTCTTCCATCCCGGTGAGCTGATCGAATTCCTGGCGGCCCAGCCCGGCGTGTTCGGCCCGCTCACTTTCGGCGTCCTGGTGACCGTGTTCTGGTTGACCGTCACCCGCTTCCTGCGCATCGATCCGGACCAGCGCCTGCTGGTCCTCTATGCCCTGCCGCCGCTGCTGGTGGTGACCGGACAGGCCTTCATCTCCCGCGCCCATGCCAACTGGGCCGCGGCCACCTATGTCGCTGGAACCTTACTGGTCCTGGCCTTTCTGTTGCGCGGTGCAGCATGGCGTCGCTGGGCGCTGTACGGGTCGATCGGACTGCACACGCTGATCGGCCTGTTTGCAATCGCGCTGGCGGCCAGCCCGGCCCTGGTCGAAGCACTCGGCGCCGGCGATGCGACCAAGCGGATCCGCGCCTGGGACGTGACCGCCGAACGGATCATTGCTGCCGCCGCGGCCGACGATTACGCACTCATCGTGTTTGATGATCGCAACACCTTCCACCAGATGCAGCGCTACGCGCCACAGCTGGACGGGCGGACTGCGATGTGGCTGCGCCATGCCGGTCCGACCAATCATGCCGAGGATGTCTGGCCGCTGGACGAGGATCCGCAGGGCCGGCTCCTGATTGTATCCAACCGCCCGCTCGAAGTGCCGCGGCTAAGGGAAGACTTTGCTGTCTTTGAACCGGTCGGCACGCTGGCCATTCCGCTCGACGGTCCCTTCACCCGCGACTTTTCCCTGTGGGTCGCTGAGGGTCATCAACGGGTCGAGCGCGACGAAGCCTATGAAATCCGATGGCAGGCGCATGACGCGGCTGACGACACCACGCCGGTGCGGGGTTACAGCGGCGGGGACGAATAGGCGCCTTCCGGCAACCCCAGCGCCAGTGTGAGATTCTGCATCGCCTGCACGGCCGCCCCCTTGAGGAGATTGTCCAGGGCGGTCACGACGACCAGCTTGCGACCGCTGTCGTCGAGCGTGAAACCACCGATCACGGCGCCCGGCTGCAGCGCTGCGTCGCGCACTTCCGGGATTCCGTCGATGATTGTGACCAAGGCCTCGCCGGCATAGGCGCGGGCATAGAGCGCCTCGACCTCGGCCAGCGTCATCGGGGCGTCCAGTGTGAGATGCGTGGTTGCGACAATACCGCGAAAGAAAGCGGCCACATGCGGGCTAAAGCGCACGCCTTCACCGCTGTGACGCGCCATTTCGCGTTCGTGCAGATGCCCGCTCAGCGCATAGGGCATCAGATTGTCGGCCAGCGCCGCCGTGTCATTCTTGCGCGACGGCGTCGTGCCGGCGCCGGAATAGCCTGACACGCCAAAGACATGTGCATCGCCGACAAGGCGGCCGCGCAGCGGCGCGATCGCCAGCTGACCGGCCGTGGCATAACACCCCGGATTGGCGATCCGGGTGGCCCCGGCCAGCCGGTCACGGCCATGAATTTCCGGCAGGCCATAGACCCAGTCATCGTCAAAGCGGTAGTCCGCTGACAGATCGACAATCACGGTGTCGGGCGAGATCGCCGCAACGAAAGGCGCGCCGGCTCCATTGGGCAGAGCCAGGATGACGGCATCGACGTCGCGAGCGCCGACCGCCGCCGGTCCCAATGCCTCGAAGACCAGATCCGTCGTGATCTCCGGTGCCATCTCGGAAACCCGCTTGCCGGCCCATTCGCGCGAGCTGGCGAAAACCAGCTCCAGGTCATCGCGCCCGGCAATCAGGCGCAGAAGCTCGCGTCCGGTATGGCCACGCGCGCCGACCAGGCCGACCCGCCGGGCACTCATAACGGTGCCTCGAGCGTCGGCGGCAGGGCAAACGCTTTCTCGACCACGCCGGTGATCGAGGCCGGATCCATGTTGCCGCGCCAGAACACGGTCCACTCATCGCGCCGGATCGCGCCGTCGCATTCCTCGAAATAGAAACCATTGACCGGGTTGGCTGTGCGTGAGCGCCAGATCATTTCCGGCGCATAATCGACCAGACGGTGCCAGACCGTCCGCCCCAGCCCCTCACCGCGCGCCTCGTCGAGCACGGCGAATTTGTCGAGATAAACATAGCCATCCAGCCGCGTCGTGATGGCTGCAGCACGATAGCTCTCGGTGACAAAGGCCCGGTCAACGACGAGGTCGTCCCAGTAACCGGCCACGGTCTGGCGCCCGAAGGCGGTGCGGACCAGCGTATCGAGACGATCGAGATCGAGTGCGCTCTTACTGTCAGCCGCCACAATGCGCTCGCCGCGACGGATCAGCGTGCCGGCCCCCGCATGGGTGAAGAGTTCGCGGGCCAGTTCCGCCGGACGGGTGATCGAGACCGAGGAGGAGAGCGGCAGATCGTCGAGCAGGCGCTTGATCTCCTCCAGCTTCAACCGCATGCCGCCATTGACCCAATCAGCCTGCATCAGGTCGGCAAAATCAGTCGCCAGATTGATCGAGGACAGGATATCGCCATCCTCGTCCAGCAGGCCGCCGGTGCCGGTCAGGAAGACCACCTTGTAGGGCTGCAGCGCATGGACCAGAGCGCGCACGGCGACATCGGCATTGATGTTGACCAGCGTGCCGTCCGGTGTCTCGCCGAGACAGGCCAGGATCGCGGCTTGGCCGGCGCGGGCCGCCGACCCCACCAGATCCAGATGGATGCGGCTGGGCTCTCCAACCCGGCCGAGGCGGGCGGCATCGACGATATCGGCTTCGAACACGCCGCGCGGCACAGCCGCAGCACGACCACCCGCATCGCGGATGGCATCGACCAGGGTCAGATTGGCCTGTGTCAGCGTATCGCGAATGATCGGGATGGCGGCATCGCGGGTCACCCGCAAACCGTCGATCCGTTCCGTGGGAATGTCGGCGGCGGCGAGCGCCGCATCAAGCTGCGGACCGCCGCCATGCACCACCACCGGGGTCAGGCCGACCGTCTGCAGGAAGGCCAGTGCCGAAGCGAGGCCGTGCAGATCATCCTGGATGACAGCACCGCCGACCTTGATGACGGCAAAGCGCTCCTGGTCGATGCCGGAGAAGCGGTGCAGGTATTCACGGATCTCCTTGCCGTCGCGCATGTGCGACAGCAATTGCACAATCGTTTGACGAACCCCGGGTGCGTTCGACGTCATTCTGCACCTCCGGCTTGGGCCGCCAGGGTTTCCATCACCGCCATCTGCACCGGCAGGCGATTGGCCGCCTCCTCGATCCCCATGAAGGCGGGACTGTCGACGACGGCATCGGCGATCTTCACATTGCGGCGCATCGGCAGGCAGTGGCTGACGGCGGCCTTGTTGGTCAGCGCCATCTTCTCCGGCGTGATCATGAAGTCGGCGCCCTTGGCCCGCAGCGGCGCCTCGTCGCCCCAATTGCCGTAAAACGGCAGCGCGCCCCAGCTCTTGGCATAGACCATATCAGCGCCATCATAGGCCGCCTCGACATCGGTCGTCAGCGTCACCGAGCCGCCGCCCTCGGCGGTAAAGCGTTCTGCCGCCGACATGTAGCGCTCGTCGAGGCGATAGGCCTCATCCGGCACCAGGATGCGGACATTGGCGCCGAACTTGGAGGCGATCAGCAGGGAGGAATTGGCCACCGCCGTATTGAGCGGCTTGGGGTGCGGCACCCAGGTCAGGAGATAAGTCTTGCCGGCAATCGGTCCCATGCGCTCCTGCAGGGCCAGCATATGGGCCAGCTCCTGACAGGGGTGGACGATGGTTTCCATGTTGATGACCGGCACGGTCGCGTGCTTGGCAAACGCCTCGATCAGCGGGTCCTCGCGCTCGGCCTGCCAGTCCTTGAACTCGGGAAAACAGCGAATGGCAATCAGGTCGACATAGGAGGACAGGACACGCGCCGCCTCGCGCACATGCTCTTCCTTGTCCCCATCCATCACCGCGCCATCACCGAATTCCATCGGCCAGGTGGCGCCCTTGGCGTCCAGCACAATGGCGTGGCCGCCCAGACGCTGCGTGCCGATGTCGAAGGACGTCCGGGTGCGCAGCGACGGATTGAAGAAGACCAGCGCCACCGACTTGCCTTCGAGCGATCGGCTCACCGCCCCGGACTTGAAAGCACTGGCTCGGTCGAGCAGGCCCTGAAGTTCGTTACGTGTCCAATCTGCGGTCGAAAGGAAATGGCGCATGTCGGGGTCTCTTCGAAGGTTGGCAGGCATGAAATTGCAAACACCCGGCCCAGGGGCCGGGTGTTATTGCGTGACATATGCCTGATCTTCGAGCGAAGCAAAAGACCCTTCGCATCAGCCTCAATTTGTCTCGTCGGCATCATCCTCGGGAACATTGGTGCAAACTTGTTCGCGACGATTCGTACCCAGAACCGGCTCCGACGTGCATACGCGACGCATACCCTCCGGCGCGACCGTTTCGAGAAAACGCTCGCGCGGAGACTGTCCCTCATAATCCGTGCCCTCATAGGATGCACAGCCGGACGCCATCAAGGCGAGAACGCAAATCAAACCGAGACGCTTCATGTGGAATACCCCTGACCACCAAGCCACCCGTTTTTCTCTGATACGGCATGGCAACAAAGCGCGCGAGATTAGAGATTTGACCGACACTGCCAAGACACGCCGCTGAGCATTACGCGATTGTAATTTTTGTGTCTGACGTCGCGCCCGGGCAGATATGGCCTTTGGCCCCGTCTTGTGGAACAAGCCGGTGATCACTGGATCTGAGGCTCGCCATGTCCGTTCTCGCCGTCATTCCCGCCCGTTTCGGATCGACCCGTTTTCCCGGCAAGCCGCTGGCCATGATCGCCGGCCGGATGATGGTCGAGCGCGTCTGGCGCATCGCCGCGGCAGCGCCCGGTGTCGACCGGGTTGTGGTTGCCACCGACGATCAGCGGATCATGGACGCGGTCGCAGCCGCCGGCGGCGAGGCCGTCATGACCGATCCGGACTGTCGCAACGGCACCGAACGGGCGCTGGACGCGGTGAAGCGTCTGACCAGCGACGCCGATATCGTCATCAACGTCCAGGGCGACGCGCCATTGATCCCGCCCTGGGTGATCGGCGGTGTCGCCGAAACCCTGCGCGCCGACCCGTCGCTGCAAATGGCAACGCCTGCGATCGCCCTGCCCGCCGAGACCGAGGCCCGCATGCGCGCCGACAAGGCCAACGGGTCAGCCTCGGGCACCACCGTCGTCTTCAACAAGGCGATGGATGCGATGTATTTCTCCAAGAATGTCATCCCCTTCCGCCGCAAACCGAACGAGGGTGCGCCGACCTACCAGCATATCGGCCTGTACGGCTATCGCCGCGATACGTTGGAAGAGCTGGTGGCGCTGGAGCCGACCCCGTTCGAGCTGACCGAGAGCCTGGAACAGTTGCGGGCGCTCGAGAACGGCATCCCGATCCGTGTTGTGCTGACCGACTATCGCGGCCGTTCGGCCTGGTCGGTGGACGCGCCGGAAGACGCCGTCCGGGTCGAGGGCATAATCGCCGCTGAAGGCGAGCTGGTCTGATGGGACGGATCCTGCTCGCCCGCCATGGCAATACATTCGGCCCCGGCGACACACCGGTCTGGGTCGGGGCAAAGGAAGACCTGCCCCTGGTCGAGAGCGGTGAGGCGCAAGCCCGCGCGCTGGGTGAGGCCCTGAAGGCGGCGGGCGCCATCCCGGCCCGCCTGATCTGCGGCCCCCTCAAGCGGACCCGCCGGGCGGCAGAGATCGTCGCCGGACTGACCGGCTTTGCCGGCGAAATCGAGATCGACACCCGCTTGACCGAGATCGATTACGGGTCCTGGGGCGGCAAGTCGAATGATCAGATCATTGCCGAATTCGGCCAGGAAGCGCTGGATTGCTGGGACAAGCGCCACACCCGCCCGGACGGGGTCGACTGGTCACCGTCAAATGCCGAGCTCAAGGCCAACGCCCTCGCCGCCATGGCCGACGCGGCATCAACCAGGGGCCTCGCCCTGGTGATCACCTCGAACGGCATTTTGCGCTACATGCACGCGGCACTGAGCGGCGATGATGGCAATGCCAAGGTGAAGACCGGCAATCTGTGCGCCGCCGAACTCGACAGCGCGACCGGATCACGCCTGTTCTGGAACGAGAAGCCGGACGCCGACCTCATCACCCGACATTTCAGCTGATCAGTCGACCTGACCCAGGAAGGCTTCAACCGCCTGCCACGCTTCCGGCTCGGTGATGAAAGGCGCATGCCCGACATCGGGCACCTCGACCGTCGCCAGGTCAGGCTTGCGGCGCTTCATCTCAGCCACGGTTGCCGGCGTCAGCAGATCGGATATGCCACCGCGCACGACCAGGGTCGGTATGTCGGCAAAGGGTTCCCAGAAGGACCAGAGATCGGGCAGCGGCCCGCCCTCATCCATCTGGCCGACCAGCGCCCCGTCATAGGCCAGCGCGATGCTGCCATCCTCCCGCTCGACCCAGGTCTTGCGGGCAAAGTCTTCCCAGAAAGCCGTATCGCCATCACGCTTGGGAAAGGCCGCGAGGTTGGACAGACGTGTGCGCGCCGCCGCATCCGCCCAGTCCGTGACCGGATCGCGGCTCGAGACATTCGACTTGATCCGGTCGAGCCCTTCGGTGGCGATTTCCGGACCGATATCATTGATCACGGCGGCAGCGACCAAGCTTGGCTGCAGGCTGGCGATGATGAAGATCATCAAGCCGCCCATCGACGTCCCGACAAAGACCGCGCGCGACAGGCCGATCGAAGCCAGCAGTGCCATCACGTCCCCGGCATAGGTCGGTGGCTGGTACCGCGCGACCACCGGATCATGATCGGATTGGCCGCGACCGCGCGAGGAGATCGAAATCACCCGCCGGCCGGTTGCCGCGACCATCGGCGCGAAATCCTCGAAATCCCTGACATTGCGGGTCAGACCATGCAGGCAGATGACCGGCAGGCCGGTCTCCTCGCCCATGGCCGGATAGTCGCGCCAGTGAATGCGCGGACCATCCGCAGTCTCGAAGAAATGATCGGTGAAGTGCGCGTCAGCCATCAGGACGGTTCAGCCTCCGTCGGCAGTTCGGCCTGCGGGACGGGGACCGTGTCTGGATCTTTTTCCCAGTCGCGCTCAAGCGTGCGGGCGGCGACGAAGAACAAAATTGCCGCAACGATATAGAGCAGCGACCCTAGGAGAATGGAATAGCGGAGCGACTCCTCCCCAAAGGTCGGCTCGAGCATTGTCGACAATTTTCCGAGCACGTAAACGCCGACACCGATGCCAAGCAGGTTATTGATTAGCAGGAAAATCGAGGATGCAGTCGCGCGCATGCTGGGGCGGACCAGATGCTGGAACGCGGACAATACCGGTCCGAGCCACATCAAACCGAGAGCGGTTGGCACCAGGAAAAGAACCGAGGCGATGTAGATATTCGGGGCCAATACAGCTGCCACGTAAAATGGAAATGTCAGCAGGAATGCGAATGCCGGTACCTTTGCATAGGCAGATTTCTTTGCTTTTCCGAGCCGGTCCCCAAGAACCCCCCCCATCAAAATTCCGATGCATCCACCAACGAACAGGATGCCGCCGAATAGCCAGCCGCGATCGACAAGGCCCAGCCCGTAACTGCGAGCGAGGAATGACGGGATCCAGAAGAAAATCCCGTATCCCATCATGGACGAACAGGACGCGCCCAGAACGAGGAACCAAAAGCTTGGCTTCTTGGAAAGAAAGCCGAGAACCGTCGGGAGGCCAGGCGCCTTCGTCCCTTCGCTGACCGGTCGTGGCGCATCATAAACGCCACGCTTGGGCTCTTTGACTGTCAGCCGGAAAATCGGTGCCAGAATGACGCCCGCGACACCCACAATGATGAAGGCTGCGCGCCAATCGAGTCCGTCGCCAATCGCTCCGCTGGCAATCAGTGCCCCGGCGATGACCCCAAATGCGCTGCCGACAGGAATGCCCAGCGAGTAAAAAGCAAGGGCCCGTCCCCGCTGGTCGGGTGGAAAATAGTCAGCGATGATCGAGTAGGCGGGCGCAACACCGCCAGCCTCACCAATACCGACGCCCATCCGCGCCAGGAACAATTGGGTATAATTTTGAACCAGGCCGCTCACCGCAGTGAAAGCGCTCCACAATGTGAGCGAGATGGCCATGATCCAGGTTCGGCTCCAGCGATCCGCCAACCAAGCGATCGGGACACCGAATGTTGAATAGAGAAAAGCGAAGGCAAACCCGCCGAGGGCGCCGAGCTGCTCATCGGTCAGATCAAACTCATTTTTGATCGGCTCACCAAGGATGGAAATGATCTGGCGATCCAGAAAGTTGAATGTGTAGACCAGAAACAGCAATACCATGACATAGGTTCGGTATCCCGCACCTCCGGATTGCCGACCCTCGTCGACGGTCTTTTCACTCGCCATGATCTCTCCCCTCAAGGCCTGCCGGTCGTTGTCCGACCGTGCGATGCGTCGCTCTCCATCGACGCGAACATGAATGGTCATTCAGGTTTGGTCAAACCCGATTTCCATCGATCGCCTGCCTGCGCTAGTTTGCAGCGCGCCGCGACGCAGGCACGATGTTGCACAGAAAATGGGCATTGCCCAATGATTGATAGGGGGTTGAGATGAAACATACCGGATTTCCCGCAGCGCTGGTCGCCCTGACCATTGCCGCCTGCTCGCCGGCAAGTGAAACCGATACGGAAACGGCCGCTGCGCCTGCGGCCGACACCGGCACCAGCCATACCGAAAGCATGACCAGCGCTGCGATCAGCGAGGCCGACCTGCGCCATCGCATTTCGACGCTGGCCGATGATTCCTTCGAAGGCCGCGCCCCGGCCACGCCCGGCGGCATTGCCGCCAGCCAGTGGATCGCCGACGAGATGGCCCGCATCGGCCTCGCGCCAGGTTATGAGGGCAGCTATTTCCAGCCTGTCTCCCTGCTTGCCGTGACGTTGGACGCCGAACAATCCAGTTTCGATATCGCCTTCAACGGCGAACCGCTCGGCCTCTCGATGAGCGAGGATGTCGTTTACTGGTCCAAGCTCAATTCCAGCGACATCTCACTGGACGCCAGCGAGCTGGTCTTTGTCGGCTATGGCGTCGTGGCACCGGAATATGGCTGGAATGACTATGAAGGCCTGGATGTCGAGGGCCGCACCGTTGTCATGCTGGTCAATGATCCCGGCTTTACCAATCCCGACAGCGGGCTCTTCAACGGCAATGCCATGACCTATTATGGCCGCTGGACCTACAAGTATGAGGAAGCCGCCCGCCAGGGCGCGGCCGGCGTCATCCTGATCCACCAGACCGCCCCCGCCTCCTATGGCTGGAATGTGGTCTCCGGGTCCTGGTCCGGCACCCAGCTCGATCTCGCCCGCGAGCCCGGCGAGGGCACTTTCGCCAATGTCGAAAGCTGGATCACCGAGCCGCGCGCCCGCGAACTGTTCGACCTTGCCGGACTGGATTTCGACGCGCTGACCGCCGCCGCCGCCGAGCCGGGCTTTGAAGCGGTGCCGATGACTGGCCTCACGGCATCGGCCCATCTGGTGAATTCCGCCGAAACCCTGGACTCGCGCAATGTCGTCGGCCTGGTGCCCGGCACGACCCGTCCGGACGAGTACGTACTCTACACGGCACATTGGGATCATATCGGCATCCGCGACGTGCCAGCAGGCGAGGACGGCATCTATAATGGCGCCGTCGACAATGCGACCGGCACCGCCGCCATTCTCGATATCGGCGAAGCCTTCGTCGCCAACCCGCCGGAGCGTTCGGTGATGATCCTGGCGGTGACGGCCGAAGAGTCCGGCCTGCTGGGTTCGGCTTATTACGGTGAAAACCCGATCGTGCCTTACGGCCAGACCGTGGGCGGCATCAATATCGACGCCATCCTGCCTTCGGGCCGGTCCCGCGACGTGGTCGTGGTTGGTCACGGTGCGTCCGAACTGGAAGATGTCCTGACCGAAGCCGCCGCCGAGCAGGATCGCTACATCGTGCCGGATCCCAATCCGGAAGCCGGCTATTTCTATCGTTCCGACCATATCTCGCTGGCCAAGCAGGGCGTGCCGATGCTCTACGCCGATGGCGGGTTTGACCTGCGTGATGGCGGCCGCGAAGCCGGCGAAGCCATGGGCGAGGATTATCGGGCCAACCGCTATCACGGCCCGGCGGATGAATACTCTGCCGATTGGGACATGTCCGGCATGGTCGAGGATACGACCCTGTTCTTCAATGTCGGCTCGCGTCTGGCCAATTCGGACGACTGGCCGAACTGGTATGAGGGCAATGAGTTCCGCGCCCTGCGGGATGCGCAGCTGGGCGAGTAGTCGGCCGCGCTTCACAACGAAAAAGGGCGGCTCGTCGGAGCCGCCCTTTTTTGTGTCCGGGGTATCGCCCGCCTAAAAAGTCCGACGCACCACGACCTTGTCGCCGCGCTCTTCCAGCCGGGCGGCATAGCGCTTTTCGTCAAGCGTGGCGCCGGAATGGATGCAATAGACGGTGCGGGCCTCGGAAATCCGCGGCCAATGGATGAAGTCACACAGCAGCGACTGCATGCCAGCCGACACATTGACTTCCAGCGTGCCGATGCTCTGAGCAAAGGCGAGATTGTTCTGAAACATGCCCTCTGCACGCAATTGCTCCAGCGCAGCGGAGAAATCGCCGCCCAGGAAATTACGGATATTGCGGCCCTCGATCTCATTGCGCTTGATACCGAACAGGTCGAGCGCGCCGAGTGAGATCGCCTTGATCATGCCCATGGAGTCGGTGACGAATTCGATCGACGGGTTGAGCGAGACCAGATCGACCCAGGTCGGCGCCGGCGCGATGACGAACGCATCCTGGACCAGTTCCGCCATCCGGCGCTTGATCCGTTCGGGCGGTTCACTATCGCCGTTTTCCCAGCGCGAGATCATGGCTTGGGTCACGCCAAGGTCTGCCGCCAGGGCAGCCTGTTTGAGCCGTTTCGACATTCGGAAATTGCGAATGACCGACGGCCAATTGACCTTGCTCGACGTCATCGACAGCTTGATGTCTTGTACCACTCCGCCCCCCTTGCGGGTTCAGTCATCACCGGAAAGTGCGACCTGTCCGCCCAATTCCTCGCGCAGCAGCTCGAACTCCTTGGCGCTGACCCGTGCCCCGGTCAGCATCCACCGGACCGTTCCATCTTCGGCCACATGCGGCCAGTGCAGTCCATGCACCGGCCCAATATCGCGTTTACCATGTGAATTGGCAAAACAATACCGGTCTGCACTTTCGGCGCTTTCCTGCGCGCCGTCAAAGAAACCTTTTTCCATGAGTGTGTTGAAGAGCTCGATCACATCGCCAATGAATATCGCCTCGAGCTGCTTGCCTTCAATTTGCGGCCGCGCCATCTCGGCATCGCGGAGCAGGCCGGAACTGACGGTTTCGATCAGCCCGTCGCGGTCCACGACTGCAGCGATACCTGGCTGGAACGCAACATGATTGCGCCAACCCACAAGCGGCGACGCCATATCTTCGGGTGTACCGGCCAGGGCCCGTATGCGTTCCTGCATGTCGGCCGCCGGTTGCACCGCACCGGATTCCCAGCGCGACACCATCGCTTGGGTAACGCCAAGATCATAAGCGAGTGCAGCCTGTTTGACGTTGTTTGTGAAGCGGTAGCGGCGCAGCAGATTACGCCAGAAATCAGGATCGGCCCGGCTGACAATCTCCGCACCTGCCATCGTCTAGATCGCCTTCCTGATGACTTTCGATCCACCGAGGCGGGCTGAGACATCTGCATGTACCCGCTCGGAAACATCGGCACCCGATAACAACCATACGATTTCCGGCCCCGGCAGGAAGCTCGGGCGATGCAGGCCATGAACAAAGCGGCGACGGCGTTCACCGTCAGGCGCCAGGAAGGTGATGGCGTCGATGCTTTCGGCCGACGCGACGCGCCCCTCAAACAGGCCCGACGAGACGAGCGCCTCATGAAGCGCCGGCCAGTCGCCCTCAAATGCCTCGTGGATATAGCGTCCTTCCAGGGCATGGCGTGAACAGTCCAGGCTGCGCCGGAAGCCGCGACTGGCGCGCAGGATGCGCCCGTCTGCATTGATCACCCCGACCACAGCGGGGTGGCGTCCGATACGGTCCAGCCAAGCTGACCGCGAGACCGAGGTCTGCGACGCCCAGTACAAGTCGAAAACCCGCTCCTGAATGCGGAGCGACGGGATGGCGCCGCCGGATTCCCAGCGCGAGATCATGGTCTGCGTGACACCGAGATCATGCGCCATAGCGGCCTGTTTCAGGCCTTTCGACAGTCGGTAATGGCGGATCACGGACGGCCAGTGAATGGCCTGGACATCAAGATTCAAAGTCGTGTCGGACATGTGCGCATCTCCGGAGCGAGAGGGCGCGCCGGTGCCGGTCATCGGCGGTTATATTTTATAACTCACTTTGGTGGCTTTGTGAAGACTGGAGCTTAAAGCAACCAATCAGACGCAAACGCGCAGGCATTTACGACACTTGTGTGAAATTGCGGCAGGATGGTGCGACTCTGATTGATCGATACCCCCCGGGTTTGCTACCTGCCCCGGCGTTTTGTCTCCAAAGGAGTGCCGGCCATGGCCGATCTGAACACAGCGGTCTGGATCTTCTCGATCATCGGATTTCTCATCGCCGCCTACTCTATCGTCGCCAATGACGCGATCCAGACGCTCGGCACCTTCCTCAGCTCCAACGCGAAACGCCCTTGGTATGTATTGTGGGCCTATGCCTGCTCGATCATCGTCGTGGTCATGCTGTGGGGCTTTTTCGGCGGCAATGGCGACATCGCCTTCGACCGGCTCAACTCGCTGCCCTATCCTGATGGCGGCGTTCAGTGGTGGCACGCCATTCCACCGCTTTTCCTGCTCATCCTGACCCGCTACGGCATCCCGGTTTCGACAACCTTCCTGGTCCTGACCATCTTCGCCCTGACCGGCGGCGCCAACACCGAGGGCGTACTGCCGAAAATGCTGACCAAGTCGGCGCTTGGCTACATCGTCGCGATCAGCGCCGCCTTCTTCGTCTACATGATCATTTCGCGGATTTTCGAGCGCTGGATCGACCGCACCAAGGACGCACCGCACAACCCGATCTGGTATGTCGCGCAATGGGCCGCCACCGCTTTCCTGTGGGCGCAGTGGTTGATGCAGGATCTGGCCAATATCTTCATCTTCCTGCCGCGCACGACCGAGCTGGTTCCCGTGCTCGATGATGCCGGCCTGCCGGTCCTGCAGGAAGGTGTCGCGGTCATGCAGACCCAGGTGACCTTCTCGCCATTCCTGCTGATATTCGCCACCGTCGTGATGCTGGCCCTGCACGCGATCATCTTCCGCAATCGCGGCGGCGAGATCCAGAAAATCGTCCTGTCGAAAACCAATTCGACCGATATCCGCGCCGCCACCGCCATCGACCTGATTTACGGCGTCATCCTGTACATTTTCAAAGAGGTCAATGACGTGCCGATGAGCACGACCTGGGTCTTCCTCGGCATGTTGGCCGGCCGCGAAATCGCCATCGCCTATATTGCCGGTTTGCGCTCGAAAATGGCCGCCCTGTGGGACGTCACCTCGGACGTGTTGCGCGCCTTTCTCGGCCTGATCATCAGCGTCGTGCTGGCGATTTTCCTGCCGGCCTGGGCCCGCGGAGAGCTCGGCGCCCTGATGTCGGACCTGCCCGGTTATGTTGGCCGGGCCCTGGGTTTCTAGGCGCGTCCATCACCCATCCGGGCGTGGATAATTCATATTTTATGAGTGCTCATTCATCTCCGTGGGGCGGCAAGATAATCCCAAGATTCAAAGGGGTTAGAATTCCGTCTTGGAAATCGACTGGGCAAAGACGGTCCGCTCGCTTCGGCTGAGGTTGAGGCTGAAACAAGGCGCGATGGCCGAGCTCATCGGCGTCAGCCAGACCTATGTCTCGCGCCTGGAGGCCGGTCTTGTCCTGCCTCCCGCGCCGGTCGCCGAGGCGATCATGAGACTGGCCGAGGACCCACGGACGCGCTCGCTGTTCGATGACCTACGCGCAACGGTCGATCACAGCCCCTTTCCCTGCCTGCTGCTGCAGACCGGGCCGGACGGCCCCAGCGTCGAGGCGGCCAGCGCCGACATGGCGCGCGACTTCCTGGCCAACAATCGCCAGATCCACGACGCGCCGGCCCTCGACCGCCTGATCAGCGATCTCGACGCCCTGACGCGGCAGGGCCTGCTCGAGGGCAATATACTGGGCGCCAGCGCGGTGTGGGTCGACCGCTACCGCTCGGATCGTTTTTGGCAGGTTCGCTACACGCCGATCCGCGATGAGACCGGCGCCAGCTTCATCCACATCACCCTCGCCGGACTGGCCGACAGTCCCGCCGCCCGCGCCGCCGCCAATGATGCGGCACCGC
Source organism: Maricaulis maris (assembly GCF_003634045.1). Lineage (GTDB taxonomy): Bacteria > Pseudomonadota > Alphaproteobacteria > Caulobacterales > Maricaulaceae > Maricaulis > Maricaulis maris. The sequence continues at coordinate 237,922 of NZ_RBIM01000005.1, read as the reverse complement.
GGATCGAGCGCTTCAACGGCTCTTAGCGATAGCGCGACTGCAGCTTGGCCAGCGCCGCCTTGCCCGGGGTCAGACGCTCATAGGGCACCTGGTTGAGCGGGATTTTCGGCAGCTTGTTGGCGGCCTGCATGTCGGGCAGATCGCTGTTGAGATACAAAAGACCGGTGCGGATCTCGCCCTCACTCTTGTTCATCAACAAGGTCTCGATCGCCTGCGCCCGATCTCGCGGATCATAGTCATCCGCCGTCTTGCGCAGGAAAAGCTCGCCGCCATCAGCCATCGTCACCCGCATCGCCCCGTCCTTGTCATAGGCACCGGTGGTCTCATCGGCATGGGCAACAAAATCCGTGTGCACCAGCGGATGATAGTATTTGTAGGTGTGGGCATAACTCTTGGTCGAGCCGGCATGGTCGTTGAAGGTCACGCAGGGCGAAATGACGTCGATCAGGGCAAAGCCCTTGTGCTTGAGACCGGCCTTGATCAGCGGGATCAGCTGCGACTTGTCACCGGAGAAGGCCCGCGCCACGAAACCCGCACCCAAGGTCAGCGCCTGAACGCAGGGGTCGATCGGCATCTGGTCATTGGCCAAACCCTTTTTCGACTTCGAGCCATAATCGGCCGCCGCCGAGAACTGCCCCTTGGTCAGCCCGTACACGCCGTTATTCTCCAGGATATACAGCATGTTGAGATTTCGCCGGATGGCGTGCGCAAATTGCCCGAAGCCGATCGACAGGGAATCCCCGTCACCGGAAATGCCGATATAATTGAGATCGCCATTGGCCGCATTGGCACCGGTCGCCACTGACGGCATGCGCCCGTGCACGCAATTGATGCCGTGGGACTGCCCCATGAAATAGGCGGTCGTCTTGGACGAACAGCCAATGCCGGACACCTTGGCGGCGCTCTCGGGTGCCAGGTCCAGCTCCCAGAAGGCCTGGACCAGGGCGGCAGTGACCGAGTCGTGGCCGCAACCGGCACACAGGGTCGACATCACGCCTTCATAATTCCTGACCGACAGGCCGAGCTTGTTCTTCGGCAGGTGCTTGTCGATGAAGGGCTTGCTCATGGAGGTCATGCGACGTCTCCCAGGGCTTCCAGATGGGCGGAAATGCCCTCGATGATGAATTTCGGATTGGCGGCCATGCCGGCATAATCGAGGATCGAGACCAGCTTGTGCTTGGGCGCCTCGGTCTCGTTGACCAGAAGCGAGCGCAATTGCCCGTCGCGGTTCTGCTCGACTACGAACACCTCGTCATACTGGTCAATGAACTGGTCGACCTCAGCGTTGAAGGGGAAACCCCGAACCCGCAGATAATCAAGGTTCACGCCATTCTCGGCAAAACGGTCCAGCGCTTCCAGCACAGCCCCGTCACAACCGCCAACCGAGATGATCGCCCGCCGGGCATCCTTCCCGCAGCGTGTGATGACCGGTGCCGGGACCGCATTGGCGGCATTCTTCCACTTGGTGGTCAGCCGGTCGAGCACGACCTTGTACTCCTCGGCATCCTCGGTATAGCCGCCCTTCCAGTTATGGCCGGAGCCACGCGTGAAATAGGCGCCCTTGGGGTGCGTGCCCGGCAGGGTCCGCCAGGCGATGGCGTCGCCGTCACGGTCTTCGTAACGGTAGAATTTCTCGAGGCTTTCAATCTGGTCGGCGGTCAGCACCTTGCCGCGATCGGGCTGGTAGCTGTCATCCCAGTCCAGCTCCGGGATCATCCAGTCATTCATGCCGATATCGAGATCGGTCATGAAGAAGACCGGGGTCTGGAAGCGTTCGGCAATGTCGAAACTCTGCACCGCCATCTCGAAGCATTCCTTCGGATTGGCCGGGAAGAGGAGGATATGCTTGGTGTCGCCATGGCTGGCATAGGCGGCCAGGGTGATGTCGCACTGCTGGGTCCGCGTCGGCAGACCGGTCGACGGCCCCGCGCGCTGGACGTCGAACAACACCACCGGCACTTCGCCATAATAGGCAAAGCCGATGAATTCACTCATCAGGGAGATGCCGGGACCGGAGGTCGGCGTGAAGGCGCGTGCACCATTCCAGCCGGCGCCGATGGCCATGCCGACCGAGGCCAGCTCGTCCTCACCCTGGATGATGCAGAAATTCTTCTCGCCCGTGTCGGGATCGACGCGGAATTTCTCACAAAACGCCTTGAAGCCATCCATCAACGAGGTCGAGGGCGTGATCGGGTACCAGGCGCCAAAGGTCGCCCCGGCATAGACACACCCCAGCGCGGCGGCCGTATTGCCATCAATCATGATGTGACCGGCGGTCTTGTCCATCGGCTCGATGCGCAGCGGCAGCGGCTCGGAAAAATGTTCGCGGACATAGTCCAGACCCAGCCCGATCGCCTTCATATTGGCGTCGATAAGATGCTCTTTCGTGCCGAACATCTCCTTGACCAGATTGCGGATGACCTCGACATCCAGCCCGGTCAGGCCGGCGACGGCTCCAACATAGGCCATGTTCTTCATCAGAACGCGGGTGCGGGCATTGTCGAAGGCGGCGTTGACCAGGCGCGCCAGCGGCACGCCGATCGCGGTGACGTCGGCGCGCGCGTGCAGGTCCGGGCGCGGCCAGGTCGAGTCATACAGCAGGAAGCCGCCCGGTGAGACCTCGGCGAGGTCTTGTTTATAGGTCTCGGCATTCATGGCGACGATGAATTCCGCCGTGCCCGAGCGGGCCATATAGCCATCCTTGGTGAGACGGATCTCATACCAGGTCGGCAGACCCTGGATGTTGGAGGGGAAGAGGTTCTTGCCCACCACCGGCACGCCCATGCGGAAGATCGCCTTCATCAGAAGACCATTGGCCGAGGCCGAACCGGTGCCGTTCACATTGCCGATCTTGATGACGAAGTCGTTGACCCGGACTTCGCCTGACACGTCCACGAGATCCTTCATTCGGCCGCCACTTTCTTCGTTTCATCGTCGACATGCGGAATGAAGATGTCGGCGTCCTGCATGTCCCACGCTGCGGTCGGACAACGCTCGGCGCACAGGCCACAATGCAGGCAGAGATTTTCGTCCTTCACCATGACCCGCCCGGTATCCTTCAGCGGCTCGGAGACAAACAGGGCCTGGTCCTTGTTATTGGCCGGCACCCGCAGCGACTGGCGCAGCTCGGCTTCCTCTGCGACCGGCACGATCGACAGGCAATCGACCGGACAGATATCCATGCAGGCATCGCATTCCTTGCACAGCGGTGCCTCGAACACGGTCTGCACGTCGCAATTGAGACAGCGCTGGACCTCGGTCGCGATCTGCTCCGCGGTATAGCCGGTCTCGACTTCCATCTTGCGATTGGAGAGGCGCGCCTTGAGTTCGGCCAACGGCATCTGCCGACGATGCTCGCCGGTATAGCTGTTGGAATACATCCACTCATTCACGCCCATCTTGGCGGATTGCAGATTGACCCCGCGCGGCAGGCGCTGCTTGAGGTCGGTCGCCTCGCAATGCTTGTGGATCGAGATTGCCGCCTGGTGCCCATGCTCGACCGCCCAGATGATATTCTTGGGTCCAAAGGCGCTGTCGCCGCCGAAGAAGATGCCCTTCTTCGTCGACTCGAAGGTCTTCTCGTCAACGATCGGCACGCCCCATTTGTCGAACTCGATCCCGATATCGCGCTCGATCCAGGGGAAGGCGTTTTCCTGGCCGATGGCCAGGATGACATCGGTGCAGGGGATGATGGTCGTGCCGGCGATCCTGGTGTCGGTGATCTGGCCGTCCTCATCGAGCTGGTACTCCATCAGCTCGAATTCCATGCCGGTCAGCTTGCCATTCTCGACCACGAAACGCTTGGGCGAGTGATTGACCAGGATTTCGACATTCTCGTCCTCGGCATCTTCCAGCTCCCAGGGGGAAGCCTTGAAGAATTGCCGCGGCTTGCGGGCCATAACCTTCACATCATCGGCGCCGAGGCGCAGCGAGGTGCGGCAACAATCCATCGCCGTATTGCCGACACCGATGATCAGGACCTGTTTGCCGATCTTGTCGGTATGCTCGAAGGCGACGCTTTCCAGCCAGTCAATACCGATATGGATATTGGCGTCGGCCTCGTCGCGGCCCTCGATCTTCAGATCCTTGCCCTTGGGCGCACCCGAGCCGATGAAAACTGCGTCATAACCGCTCTCGCTCAAGGCCTTGAGGCTCTCGATCCGGTGACCGGTCTTCAGCTCGACGCCCTGATCGAGAATGTATCCGATCTCCTCGTCCAGCACTTCTTCCGGCAGGCGGAAGGAGGGGATGTTGGAGATCATCAGCCCGCCGGGACGGTGATGCGCTTCAAAGATCGTGCACTCATAACCCAGCGGGGCGAGATCATTGGCCACGGTCAAGGACGCCGGACCGGCGCCGATCAGGGCGATCTTCTTGCCATTCGTATTGGCCGGCTTTTGCGGCACGAGATGTTTCACCTCGTCGCGATGGTCGGCAGCGACCCGTTTCAAGCGGCAGATCGCGACCGGTTCCTCCTCGACCCGGCCACGCCGGCAAGCCGGCTCGCAGGGGCGGTCGCAGACCCGGCCGAGAATGCCCGGGAAGACGTTGGAACGACGATTGACGAGATAGGCTTCGGTGAATTCACCTTGCGCAATCAGACGGATATATTCAGGCACCGGCGTGTGTGCCGGGCATGCCCATTGGCAATCCACGACCTTGTGAAAATAGTCGGGATCGCGCGTATCGGTCGGCTTCATGCTCCTCACCCCGGGCTTTCGCCCGTACTGTTATGGGCCGGCGACCGTCGAGGGTCGCAGAATTGAAACCAATCTCACATGGTGAACGCGCCAAGGGTCAAGCGATTTCCCCCTTAAGCGACCGTTTGCGAACGGGTTTGTTTGTTAGTGCGAGTGAGTTGCAAGATGTTGGCGGTAACGGGGACGTGTTGCAAGTAGTCGGGCCCTTGATTGTCATCCCTGATGGAAGCCCGGCGAAGGCCGGGCGAAAGTCAGGGACCTAGCTGGTAGCAACCAGTTAGGCCCCCGCTCTTCGTCCCGCCTGCGCGGGACATCCGGCGGGGATGACAAATGTGGGGCACAAGAACCGGATTGCCCTGCGCCGCCTCAACCGCCACCCTCACCCCATGACACGCACCACCCCGCTGCAAAACCGCGTCACGCCCACCGGCGAAATCTGCGCCCACAGCGCCCGCGGCACGCTGATGGGCAATCGCGGCATCCTGCATGATGACCGCCAGCAACTCGGCACCGCGCGCTGGAAACACCAGGCCTGGGTGACCTGCACCCTCGCCTTCAAGGCGCGCCGCCGCGAATTGATGGCCCCAGGCTGGTATACCGAGCTCTTTTTCACCGACGAAGCCGTCGCACTCGCCGCCGGACATCGTCCCTGCGCTGAATGCCGCCGAGAGGATTTCAACCGGTTTCGCGAGGCTTTTGCCAAGGCGCATCCCGACTTGCCACATCGCGCGCCGGACATGGATCGAGTCCTCCACAAGGCGCGGGTGATGTCACGGTCACGCAAGCAGGTGACGTTTGAGGCGAAGCTGTTGGAGCTGCCAGAGGGCGTCTTTTTTCGCGCCGAGCCTGACGGGGCGCCGCTGGTTTGCTGGCAAGGACGTGTGTGGGCCTGGGCGTTCGAGGGCTATGCGGCGGGGCCGGACGCTTTGCCGGATCGGGTTGAGGTGCTGACGCCGGCGCCGACGGTGAAGACTATTGTGGCGGGCTATATGCCCGTCTGTATTGCCCAATAGCCACATTCCCACCGCCATCCCACGGGGACCGCGAAGCGGGCATCCGGGGGACCTGCGCTACCCCGTCGACGGTTTGGCTGAGATCCCCCGGATCGCGGCTGCGCCGCGACCGTGGGATGCCGGGGGAAGGAGATTTATTGGAACTCGGCGCCACGCGCGGAAATACCCATAGATCGCTTGTCAGCCAGCAGGCGCTATCCGGATTTCAAGCTCAAGGGTGAAACCGCGAAGCGGCGCGTACGCGCCCTTGACCTTGAAATCCGGATAGCGCGAACTCCCGGCAAGCGATGAATGGGCAGCTGAGCGCAAGCGCCCTCGTCCACGTGCCCCTAAAGCTCATCCACCGAATGCTCATGCACCCGCGCCTCTGCCTTCAGCCAGGCGATAAACGCCCGCGCGTCCGGGCTCAGGGGCCGGTTTCGCGCGGTGACGATGTGATAGGCCGAGCGGACCGGCGTTGTGCCGTCAGCGAAGAGGGCGACGAGGCGGCCACTGGCGAGGTCGTTTTGCACCAAAGCGCGCTTGGCCAGCGCGACGCCGCGACCGGCGACGGCAGCATCAATCACCAGGGCGGACTGGTTGAAGCGCACGCCGCCGGACACGTCGACACCGCGTGCATTGCGGGCCTTGAGCCAGGAGGCCCAGTCGGCGCCGTCGACCTCGGTCTCCGGTGACGCATCGTGCAGCAGGGTCTGGCCGCGCAGGTCCTGGGCCCGGGCGAGCGGCGGACCCTCACGCAGGAGATCGGGCGAGCAGACCGGCAGGACTTCCTCGGCCAGAAGCATCTCTTCGTGCAGCGTCATGTCACCGCCCGGGCCATAGCGTATGCCCAGATCGGCGGCGCCGGCGGCCAGATCGACCCGTTCCGACGTTGCCGCAATCCAGACTTCCACGCCGGGCACTTCCTCCTGGAAGCGGAACAGGCGCGGTGCCAGCCATTTGCCGGCAAAGGAGGGCGCGACCGAGACGGTCAGCGCGCGGCGATGGACGGGCTGGCGCATCAGGGAGACGGCGCGTTCCAGGGTCTCGAAGGCTTCCGACGTGATGCCGGCTGCAGCACGGCCCGCCTCGGTCAGCCCCAAACCACGCCCCTGACGGACAAAAAGCGGCGCGCCGACATGCTCTTCCAGCTGGCGGATTTGCTGACTGATCGCCCCCGGCGTCACCGCCAACTCATCGGCGGCGCGGGCAAAGCTCTCAAGCCGGGCAGCCGCCTCGAAGGCGCGCAGGGCATTGAGGGGCGGGAGGCGGGATGTCTGGACCATGGCATCACTTTAGTTTTTCTAACGTCAAAAGCCAATAATCGTCGTTTGAAATCGCTGCACCGAATAGAAATATTGAACTCGTCGCGCCACGAAGGCGCAGGATCGGACGAGTGAGCATGCGTGTATTTCCTGCCTCCATTCCCCTAGATGGACAGACGGTGATCGTTGTCGGGCATGGCCCGATGGCCGAGCCGAAAGCACGCCTGTTCGTGTCTTCCCCAGCCCGGTTGCTCTGGTTCACCGGTGAGACCCATGATCCTGTTGCTTCGGATATCGCCCAATATGCGAAGATAATCCGCCGTGTGCCGACACGGCGGGACCTCCGTGGCGCGACATTGATTTTCCTGGCCGGCGGTGAAGACCGCGACGTGGCCAAGCTGGCCCGTTGGGGCCGCAGCCAAGGCGCGCTGGTCAATATCGTCGACAGCCCCGCCGCCTCCGACTTCCAGACCCCGGCCATTGTCGACCGCGACGGCATTGTCGTTTCGATCGCCTCCGGCGGCGCCGCGCCGGTCCTCTCGGTCGATATCCGCGCCGCGATCGAACAGGTCCTGCCGGCACGGATCGGCGTCATTGCCGATCTCGCCCGCGAACTGCGCGGCACGGTGAAGTCTGTCCTGTCGAAATTCGACGACCGCCGCGCCTTCTGGGAACGCGCCCTGCGCGGCAAGGCCCGCGACCTCGCCCTCGCCGGTGACAAGATCGGCGCCCGCCGCGAAATGCTGCGTGAGCTGAACGGCGAGACGTCCGCCAAGACCGGCATTGTCCATCTGGTCGGCGCCGGTCCCGGCGATCCCGACCTCCTCACCCTCAAGGCCGCCCGCCTGCTGCGCGAGGCCGATGTGATCGTGCATGATCGCCTGGTTTCGCAAGGCGTGATGGATCTGGCCCGCCGCGATGCGCTGCGCATCGATGTCGGCAAGACCAAGGGTCATCACCCCGTCCCGCAGGACGAGATCGGCCAGATTCTGGTCCGCGAGGCCCGCAAGGGTCAGCGCGTGGTCCGCATCAAGGGCGGCGACCCGTTTGTCTTCGGGCGCGGCGGCGAAGAGCTGGACGTGGTTCGCGCCGCCGGTATCGCAGTCGAAGTGACGCCGGGCATCACCGCAGCCGTCGCCTGCGCCGCGTCCGCGGGAATTCCCCTGACCCATCGCGACCATGCTCAATCGGTGACGTTTGCCTCGGGCGTGGTCAAGCAGGACGGGCCGGACGCCGATTACCGGGCCCTGTCAGCACCCAACTCCACGACGGTCTTCTACATGGGCGTCGGCGCCGCGCCGGACATCCAGGCGAAGATGGTTGCGGCCGGTCGGAATCCCTCCACGCCGGTCGCCCTTATCGAGAACGGCACGCTGGACACGGAGCGCCGTGTCTTCGGCACGCTCGGCGATCTCGCCGCCCTGGTCGAACGCGAGGCTATTTCCGGTCCCACGATCATGATTGTCGGCGAGGTTGCCGGTGCCGCCCTGGCGGGCAGTGCCAAGGCTCCGGCCGAGCGGGAGCAATTCGCATGAAGACCGTGACCGCCAACCGCCTCACCGATGGCCGGGTGATCTATCGCACCGCCACCGGCCAGTGGTCGACCGATCTCGCCGAGGCCGCCCGTCTCGACGAGGATCAGGCCGATGCGACGCTCGAAATCGCCTCGGATGAAAGTCACATCGCCGTCGGCGCCTATCTGATTGATCTCGAGGATGACGTGCCGGGATCACACAGGCCCGGCGGCCAGAAATGGCGCCGCGAGGGCATCCGCCTGACCGGCCCGACCACCGGCTCCACCCACACACAAGCGACCGCGTGACCCATGTACAAGTATGACAGCTACGACCACGCCATGGTGGCGGACCGGATCGCGGAATTCCGCGACCAGGTCGAACGCCGTCTGGACGGTCGTCTGACCGAGGACCAGTTCAAGCCGCTGCGCCTGATGAATGGCGTCTATCTGCAGCTGCACGCCTACATGCTGCGGGTGGCGATCCCCTACGGGACCTTCAACAGCGCCCAGATGCGCACCCTGGCCGGCATCGCCCGCGATTATGACCGCGGCTATGGCCATTTCACGACGCGCACCAATATCCAGTACAATTGGCCGGCCCTTGTCGACATTCCCGACATTCTCGACCGCCTCGCCGCCGTCGAGATGCACGCCATCCAGACCTCGGGCAATTGCATCCGCAATGTCACCGCCGACCCGTTTGCCGGTGCCGCCGCCGACGAGCTGGAAGATGGTCGCCCCTGGGCCGAAATCGTGCGCCAATGGTCGAGCTTCCACCCGGAATTCACCTTCCTGCCGCGCAAGTTCAAGATCGCCGTCAACGGGGCCAAGGCCGACCGCGCCGGCATCCGCGTGCATGATATCGGCCTGCAGATCGTCCGGAACGAGGCCGGGACAACCGGATTTGAGGTCTGGGTCGGGGGCGGCCAGGGCCGCACGCCGCGCCTGGCCCAGCTGATCAATCCCTTCCTGGCGCCGGAGGACCTGTTGTCCTACCTCACCGCCTGCCTGCGCGTGTACAATCAGCACGGCCGCCGCGACAATCTCTACAAGGCCCGGATCAAGATCCTGGTCGAAGCCCTGGGCGCCGAGGAATATAGCCGCCAGGTCGAGGATGAATGGGCGGTGATCCGGGATGGCGAGCTGAAACTCCCGGCCGAGGAAATCGCCCGCATCCGCAGCTTTTTCGACCAGCCGAAAGCGGTCGAACCGACGCCCGTTCCAGTGACGGAGAACCGTGCCTTCGCCCGCTGGCTCGACCGCAATCGCCGTGACCATGCGGTTGATGGCCTGTCTTCGCTGGTCATCTCGCTGAAACCCATCGGCGGCACGCCCGGTGATATCACCGACACGCAGATGGACGCCGTCGCCGATCTGGCCGAGCGTTTTGGCTTTGACGAAATCCGCGCCACGCCGGACCAGAACCTGATCCTGCCGCATGTCCGCAATGAGGACATCGAGGCCGTCTGGAATGGTCTGGTCGACGCCGGTCTCGCCGTTGCCAATGCCGGCCTCGCCACCGATATCGTCGCCTGCCCGGGCCTGGATTATTGCAATCTCGCCAATGCCCGCTCGATCCCGATCGCCCAAGCGATTTCCAGCCTGCTGGAGGAAAAGGGCCTGTCGGAGAAGGCCGGCGATGTGACCATCAAGATTGATGGCTGCATCAATGCCTGCGGCCACCACCATGTTGCCCATATCGGCGTGCTCGGCGTCGACAAGCGCGGTGAGGAATTCTACCAGATCACCCTGGGCGGGGCCTTCGGGGCCGATGCTGCCATCGGCTCGATCATCGGCAAGGGCCTGGCCGGTGAGGACGTCCCCGCCGCGATCGCCCGCGCGCTGGAAACCTATCTCGACATTCGCGCCGACAATGAGCGCTTCATCGACACGCTGCGCCGTGTCGGATCCGACGCCTTCAAGGAGGCCATCTATGCTGACGCTTGATCGCAAGACCGAAACCCGCAATGTCGCCGACGCCCAACTGGCCGCCGGTGGTGGACGCATCGTGGAGCTGGACGGCGATGCCGACTGGCGCGAGGCCGAGGCCGAGATCGCCGGGGCTGTGCGGGTCGATATCCGCTTTCCCAAATTCAATGACGGCCGGGGCTTTTCCCTGGCGACCCAGCTGCGCGAGCGGGCCGGTTACACCGGCAAGCTGCGCGCCGTCGGCGATCTCATTCCCGACCAGGCCCAGCACCTGATACGCGTCGGCTTTGACGATGTCGATCCCGATCGCAAAGGGCTGGAAGCCGACTGGGCTCGCGCCCGCACCCGTTTTGCCCACGCCTACCAGCCGGGCCGGGGCAATGTCACACCACTCTTCCGCCACCGCCACAAACGGCCGGAAGACGACCTCGCCGCGCTCAATGCCCGCTATCGCGACATGACCCCGCAGGACATCCTGCGCGATGCCATCAGGAATGAGTGGGTCGGCAAGGTCGCCATCATGTCCTCCTTCGGCGCCGAGGCCGCTGTCGGTCTGCACATGATCGCCCAGATCGATCCGGCGACCCCGGTCATCTTCCTCGATACCGGCCGTCTCTTCGCCCAGACCGAACAATACCAGCGCCAGCTGACCGAACAGCTTGGCCTGAGCAATATCCGCCTGCTCAAGCCGGACGCCGAAGAGGTTGCCAGCGAAGACAGTGATGATCGCCTGTGGCGCCGCGACCCGGACGCCTGCTGCGCCTTGCGCAAGGTTCGCCCGCTGGACGAAATCATCGGCGACTACGACGCGTTGATCACCGGCCGGAAACGCTTCCATGGCGGCGGCCGCATGAGCCTGCCCGTTGTCGAGCGCATCAATGGCCGCATCCGGGTCAATCCGCTGGCCAATTGGGACGCTGCCGCGATCGAGGACTATTTCCAGCGCTTCGATTTGCCGCGACACCCGCTGACCGATATGGGGTATGCCTCGATCGGTTGCTGGACCTGCACCGCGCCGGTGCAGGCCGATGGCGATATCCGCTCGGGCCGCTGGCTTGGCCAGTCCAAGACCGAATGCGGTATCCACACCCCGGCGCAAGTCGCCGCCGAATAAAAGAACAGACGAAAGGACACCGCCCGTGTCTGCCAAACATGTGCTCGACCTGATCGGCAATACGCCGCTGATCCGGCTCGACGGCCCGTCCGACGCGACCGGCTGCGAAATCCTCGGCAAGGCCGAATTCCTCAATCCGGGCGGCTCCGTGAAGGACCGCGCCGCGCTCAATATCGTGCGCGAGGCGGAGGCTGACGGCTCGCTGAGACCGGGCGGCACCATCGTCGAGGGCACGGCCGGCAATACCGGAATCGGTCTCGCCCTGGTCGGCGGCGCGCTGGGCTATGACGTCATCATCGTCATGCCGCGCACCCAGTCGGAAGAAAAGAAGGCCGCAATCCGCTCCTTCGGCGCCCGTCTGATCGAAGTCGATGCCGCCCCCTTCTCCAGCCCGAACCATTTCGTCCATTATTCGCGCCGCTTGGCCGAAGAACTCAATGAGAGCCAGCCAAACGGGGCGATCTGGGCCAACCAGTTCGACAATCTGGCCAACAAGCGCGCCCACAAGCTGACCACCGGCCCGGAAATCTGGGATCAGACCGGCGGCAATATTGACGGTTTCATCTGTGCCGTCGGCTCCGGCGGCACATTGGCCGGCGTTGCCGAGGCCCTCCGCGCCCAAAGGCCCGACATCGCCATTGGCGCCGCTGATCCGGCCGGCGCCGCGCTCTATAATTACTACACCAAGGGCGAGCTGAAGGGCGAGGGCTCCTCGATCACCGAGGGCATCGGCGTCAACCGCATCACCGGCAATCTGGAAGGCCTTGAGGTCGACCATGTCTACCGGGTCGAGGACGCGGAAATGCTGCCCATCCTGTTTGATCTGGTGAAGACCGAGGGCCTGTCCCTGGGCGGTTCGGCCGGTATCAATATCGCCGGTGCCATCCGCCTGGCCCGCGATCTCGGTCCCGGCAAGACCATCGTGACCATGTTGTGCGACAGCGGCGCGCGCTATGCTGGCAAGCTGTTCAACCCGGACTTCCTGTCCTCGCGGGGCTTGCCTGTTCCGCCCTGGGCCGATACCGAAGCGCCGCGCGTGACGGCCTGACCGCTGAGCCAGACAGACCTCACCGACAAAACCGAGTACGAGACGATGACCATGACCGCGACCGCGCCTGCCCCGAAGAATGCGATCTCCGCCAAGCCCGGCCCCTATACGGTTGAGACGGTGCTGTCGGTGAGCCATTACACCGACCAGCTTTTCCATTTCCGCATCACGCGGCCGGATACGTTCCGCTTCCGCTCGGGCGAATTCATCATGATCGGCCTGCCCAAGGAGGACGGCAAACCGCTGCTGCGCGCCTATTCCGTCGCCAGCCCGTTCTGGGATGAGGCGCTCGATTTCTACTCGATCAAGGTGCCGGACGGGCCGCTGACCTCGCGCCTGCAGCACATCAAGGCCGGCGATGAAGTCCTCTTGGGCCGCAAACCGGTCGGCACGCTGGTGCTCGATGCCTTGAAGCCCGGCAAACGCCTCTACATGATCTCGACCGGCACCGGCATCGCGCCCTTCGCCAGCCTGATCCGCGATCCCGAGACCTATGAGAAATTCGACGAGGTCATCCTCACTCATACCTGCCGCCAGTCCGCCGAGCTGACCTATGGCGTCGAGCTGGTCGAAGCGGTCAAGGATGACGAGCTGATCGGCGAATTTGCCCGCGAGAAGCTGGTCCACTTCACCTCGGTCACCCGCGAGGACGGCCCGGTGAAAGGCCGCGTCACCGACATGATCGAAAGCGGCGAACTCTTCGACCGCCTCGGCGTCCCGCCCCTCGACCCAGCTGTCGACCGCGTCATGATCTGCGGCTCGGAAGGCCTGCTGAAAGACGTCAAACAAATCTGCCTCGACCGCAATTTCATCGAAGGCTCAAATGCAGCCCCGGCGGATTTCGTGGTCGAGAAGGCGTTTGTGTCGACCTAGTCTTGAGGTCCTCGCCCGTGATGGGCGGCGGGACACTGACGCGTTTCCCCTTCCGCCCCGGATTTGATCCGGGGCACCTTCCCCCGCAAGCGGGGGCAGGACGTTGTTTTCCCTCACCTTGCATTTTTCCCGGAGGCGCGCCGCGCCATCCGGGACCGACGGGAGACTCATCGCTTGCAGGACAGATTGGTTGGTCCCGGCTCTCCGCCCCGCTTTTGCGGGGCTGCGGCCGGGAGAAATGTGCTTTGGTTTGTGAAGGGTCGGGGCTTGGCAGAATCCGGCGCTGACGGCGCGGACAGGCCCGCCGACACCCACGTGCTTGTCATCCCGGGCGGAGCCCTGACTTGATCAGGGCGAAGACCCGGGACCCATCAGCCCGGTTCTGCCAGCTTTCGCGATAATGGGTCCCGGATCTCCGCCCGGCTCGGGGCCGGGCCTGCGTCCGGGATGACACCAGGATAAGACTCGCTCGGCGCCATCGACCCTCCTTCCCCACACGTGGGGAAGAAAAGTGGGCGTTTATCCCCGCCCTGCGCTTCAAAAACCGTCATCCTGACGGAAGTCAGGACCCAGTCTCGCACACGCGTTTTCGCCAAGCATGGCAATAGCTTGTCTCGCAGACTGGGTCCCGGCTTGCGCCGGGATGACGGTGTGTGGGGCGGGAAATTTCAAAAAACTTATCCCCGCCCGTCAAACCTGGCGGATAATCCCCGTTGTCCCGCGTCACTCGAGGCCCGGATTGGTGATCCGGGGGCGTTGGGAGTACGGAGCTCGTCCGGTTGCCTGGAAACACCGCCAGACCAACCCGGCGTGGCCATCGGCAGGACGGCGGCACAAAGCTCGACCGTTTGTTCCTGTCGGTTTCGAGACGGGGCCGGTAACGGCCCTGACCAAATCTCCGTGTGCGAGGTGCCCCCGGCGCCACACACAAAACTTACATAGCAAGGCACCGGCAAGGCACCTCGCACCCCTCAACTGCCCGAACCGCCAGGCGTAAGCGCCGTGGCGCGGGCCGGCCTGTCGATCACTCAAATCCAGGAAAGGAGACCGTCAAACAGACCGCCTTCCCGCCGGCCGGACCGGGCTTTCCACTCTGGCGCATCCGCGCCGCCAGTCGGGCGGGAAGGCGGTAGGCGGCGGCCTCCATGCAAGCTCGCCCTTGACACATATAAACATATCTTTATACGTGAAGTCGCGCCGATTTGATGTCTAGCTTGCGGGCGCGGAAAAAGTGCGGCTAAAGCGGATCAGACGAGGCCCGGCAAACGCCACGCATATTTTCGCCTCGGCAGCATCCCGCAATCGGCGTGCCGCGCTATCCGCCCAGACGGATTGTGGTTCGATGTCCCTGGTTGCGGCGCTTGATTACCCCCTTCACACAATGCCGGCGACGGCTCTGACACCACGCTTGCGCGTGGTCCTGCTGGGCTGCGGCACGGTCAATGCCGGTGTCCTGGCCGGGCTGGAAGCCATGGAAGCCCAGGTCGAGATCGCCGCCATCGTCACCCGCAAGCCACGCCGCAGGGGCGATGAGCGTTATGCTTGGCTGACCGATCTCGCCGCCGCTTTCGATACCGGGCCGGACCTGGTCATTGACGGCCTTCCCGATTGCGCCGCTGCCGAGAAAGCGTTGGCCCTCGCGGTCGAACGCGGCATCCATGTCATCTCTGCCAACAAGGCTGTCATCGCCCGCCGCCCGGACCTTGAAGCCCGCGCCCGCCGCGCCGGCACCGGCTTTGCCTATTCCGCCGCGGTTGGCGGTGGCGTGCCGGTGCTGGAGACCGTCGCCCGCCTGAAAGCTGCCGGCGAGACCATCACCCGGGTTCGCGGCGTGTTGAATGGCACCTCCAATTTTGTACTCGGCCTGCTGGAAAACGGCATCGGCTTTGACGACGCCATAACCGCCGCCCAGGCCGCCGGTTTTGCCGAGGAAGACCCCAGCGCCGATCTGGACGGGCTGGACGCCGCCGCAAAGCTGGCCCTGATCGCCCGCACCGCCTTCGATATCGCGCCGGACGCCCATACCATCCCGGCCGACAGCCTGTTCGACCTCTCGGTCGGCCAGATACTGGGGGCCCGCGAACACGGGCTGCGTTATCGCCAGCTCGCTGAACTGGTCGCCGGCGAGGACGGGGTCAGCGCCAGTGTCCGCCTGATCGCCCTGCCGGAAGACCACCCGTTGGCGCGGGTCGAAAATGAGGAAAACGCCGTCGAAATCCGCTGCGCCAGCGGCACCACCATCGTGCTCAATGGCAAGGGTGCCGGCCAGGCACCGACCGCCGGCTCGGTGCTGTCAGATGTCCGGGCGCTGCTGGACAGGGTCGGGACGCGATGAGCGTGACCTTGGAACATCCACCCGCCTTGCGATGTCGCGACATCTCGACCATCGCCCTGACCGCGACCGGTTCCCCGGTCCGCATCACAGGACGCATCACCGGCCCGGACGGCGCACCGGCCGTGCTGGTCCTCGGCGGCATCTCGTCTGACCGCCATGTCTCCGACACGGTCGAGGGCGAAGGCTGGTGGCGTCAACAGGCCGGCCCCGGCAAGCCGATCGATACCAATCGCCATCGCATCCTGTCCTTTGATTTCATCGGCGCCGACATCCATCCCTTCCCGACCACACAGGACCAGGCCCGCGCCATTCTCGCCCTGGCCGACGCGGCCGATATTCGCGACCTGGCGATTGTCGGTTCCTCCTATGGCGGCATGATCGGGCTGGCGCTGGCCGAATTGGCCCCGGAGCGGGTGCGCGAACTGGTGGTGATCTCGGCCGCCGACCGCTCGAGCGAGATGGCCAAGGCCTGGCGTTCGATCCAGCGCGACACGGTCGAAATGGCGCTGCGCCTGGGCGATGGCAAGGCCGGACTCGACCTGGCCCGCCGCCTCGCCATGACGACCTATCGCACACCGGACGAATTCGAGGCCCGCTTCGCCGATCCTGATCCGGACAGCCGCGATGCCGGCGGTGTCGCCACCTATCTGGCGGCGCGTGGCGAAGCCTGGGCCGACACGGTCGACCCGCAACGTTTCCTTGCCCTGTCACGGTCGATGGACGAACACCGGGTCGAGGTCGGCGGTCTGAAATGCCGGGTGACCTACATCGCAGCGCTTGAGGACCGGCTTGTGCCCGCCGACCAGATTGCCGACGCCGCCAAGCGGACACCGCGGAGCCGGCTGATCACGCTCAGCTCTGTCTTTGGCCATGACGCCTTCCTCAAGGAAGACGCTATCATCGGCGCCACACTGGACGAGATTTTCGGGAGCTGACATGTCGAGCGATCAACGCACCAAGGCCATCCGGGCCGGTCTGAACACCGACCGGAGCTGGAACGCCGTCATCCCGCCGCTGTCGCTGTCGACCGCCTATCGGCGCGAGGACCCGGCGATCCAGCCGGCCTTCGACTATGCCCGTACCGCCAATCCGGGCCGTTCACTGCTGGCCGACGCCATCGCCGAGCTGGAAAACGCCGCCGGGGCCATCGTCACCGGATCAGGCATGGCAGCGATCGACCTCTTGCTGCACGACCTGCCACATGGCGCCCGGGTGATCTGTTCGCACGACGCCTATGGCGGCACACGGCGCCTGCTCGATGCCCGCGGTCGCGGCGGTCGTCTGGTGCCGGTCTATGTCGACACCACCGATCTCGACAAGGTCGCCGACGCCCTCAACGAGGACGCCGCCCTGATCATCGCCGAGACCCCGTCCAATCCCCGCCTGCGCATCACCGACATCAAGGGCCTGGTGCGCCTGGCCCGCAATGCCGGCACCGAGCTGGCCGTCGATAATACGGTGATGTCGCCAGTCCTGCAGCGGCCACTCGACTGGGGCGCGGACTATTCCGTGCAATCGGTGACCAAACTCCTCAACGGCCATTCCGACATGGTGGGTGGCGTGGTGTGCTGCGCCGATCCGGAACGGGTCGCCGAGCTGACCTGGTGGGCCAATTGCGTCGGCACGGGCGCCGCCGCCTTCGACAGCTATCTCGCCCTGCGAGGCCTGCGCACCCTGCCGCTGCGGGCCAAGGCCCAGTGCGAGAGCGCGCTTCAGGTCGCCAGATGGCTGGACGCCGATCCGCGCGTCGCCCGGGTCGATTATCCCGGACTGGAAAGCCACCCCGGCCACGCCCTCGCCCTGCGCCAGCAGGACGGGTTCGGCCAGCTGATCAGCCTCGAACTGGCCAAGGGCGCGCCCGCTCCGCGCGACGTCGTCTCGTCGCTGGAGATTTTCACGCTGGCCCAGTCGCTGGGCGGGGTGGAAAGCCTGTGCTGCATTCCGGCCCTGATGACCCATGCCTCGATGTCACCGGAAGCCCGGGCCGAAGCCGGTGTCGCCGACAGCCTGATCCGGCTCTCGATCGGGCTGGAAAGTCCGGCCGACCAGATCGCCGATCTCGACCGGGCGCTATCGGCCTGACCTGTCACACAGCGTCGGAGCGGACCCGGGCCACGGCCTCATGCCAGCCCTTGCGGTCTGCCCTCCGCCGGTCCTCGTCCGTCTCCGGAGCAAAGCGGCGGTCGGCCGCCCACAGCTTGCGACCATCCTCGAGTGAGGAAAACATGCCGCAGCCCAGGCCCGCCAGGAAGGCCGCGCCCCAGGCGGTCGCCTCAATGCTGACCGGCCGCACCGCCTCGATCCCGGTCAGGTCGGCGAGGCGTTGCAGAAACGCGTCATTGGCCGCCATACCGCCATCGACCCGCAGGCTGAGCGCTTCAACACCATCGGCCGCCATCGCATCGAGCAGGTCGCAAGTCTGATGCACCGAACTGTCGAGCGCCGCCCGGGCAATTTCGGCCCGGCCCGAGCCCCGGGTCAGCCCGACCAGCGCGCCGCGGGCCTCGGCATCCCAATAGGGCGCCCCAAGACCAGTGAAAGCCGGCACCAGATAAACGCCGCTATCGGGATCGGCACTCAGGGCCAGTGCCTCGATCTCCGACGACTTGGCGATCAGGCCGAGACCATCACGCAGCCATTGCACCGTGGCGCCCGCCGACAGCACCGAACCTTCCAGGGCATAGGTCGTCTTTCCGCCGATGCGATAGGCGATCGTGGCCAGGAGTTTCTTGCCGGAGCGGACCGGCTTGTCGCCGGTATTGATCAACACGAAAGCGCCGGTGCCATAGGTTGATTTCATCTCACCGGGCGCCAGGCAGACCTGACCGATGGCCGCCGCCTGCTGGTCGCCAGCAACCCCGGTGATCGGCAGCGCCTGTCCCAATACCGACTTGTCCGCCACCCCGAAATCACCCGCGCTGTCGCGCACCTCGGGCAACAGGGCAGGCGGCACATCGAACAGGGCGCAGAGGTCTTCATCCCAGCGATTGGCGGTAATGTCATAGAGCGCCGTGCGGCTGGCATTGGTCGCATCGGTGGCATGGACGGCGCCACCGGTGAGCTTCCAGATCAACCAGCTGTCGACCGTGCCGAAAGCCAGCTCGCCCGCCTCGGCGCGAGCCCGGGCGCCGTCGACACGATCAAGTATCCAAGCGATCTTGGTGGCCGAGAAATAGGGGTCGAGAACAAGGCCGGTCTTTTGCGTGACCATCGCCTCATGACCTTCAGCCCGCAGCGCCGCGCAGCGCTCGGCGGTGCGCCGGTCCTGCCAGACAATGGCATTGTGGATCGCTTCACCCGTCGCGCGATCCCAGACCAGGGTCGTCTCGCGCTGATTGGTGATGCCGATCGCTTCGGCGCGGACACCGGCCTTGTCGGCCGCCGCCAGGGCTTCACGGGCGGTGGCCCGGACGGTGGCCCAGATCACGTCGGGGTCATGCTCGACCCAGCCCGGCTTGGGATAGATTTGCTGGAATTCACGCTGGGCGGTGGCCACGACATCGCCATCCGGCTTGAAGATCACCGCCCGCGAACTGGTCGTGCCCTGATCGATCGCCAGCAGTGCCTTGCGTTTGGAAAACATCGCCATCCTCCCCGATTGCGACTGTGACTATAGCCCTGACGGCGCCGGAGAAAACGCGCTAGGTTCATGACCAAACGGGAGGATGCATGAGCGACACTGAATTCCGGCTCGAACGGTTGGCCAGCCCCAGCGGGGCCGATCTGGCGATCCATACCCACGATGCGACCGCCACACCGCGCGGCATCGTCCACATCAATCACGGCCTCGCCGAACATGCCGGACGCTATGCCCGCATGGCGGCGCAGCTGGCGGGACGCGGCTATCACGTCATCGCCCAGGACCATCGCGGTCATGGCGCGACGACATCCAGCGACGGCGGGCCACGGCGCTTTGCCGACGAGAATGGCTGGGACAAGTTGATGCAGGACGTCGCCGCCGTCCACACCGAGGCCCGGCGTCGCTGGCCGGGCCTGCCGCTGGTGATTTTCGGCCATTCCATGGGCTCGGTGATCGCCTTCAATCACATTCTTCGCGCGCCCGACAGCGTCACGGCGGCGGCGATCTGGAACGGCAATATGGCGCTCGGCCCGTTGAAGGGCGTGATGCGCTTGGTGCTCTTCTTTGAAGCCCTGTTCGGCGGCGGCAAGCTGGCGACCAGCCACACGCTGGACACGCTCACCTTCAAGGCCTGGAACAAGCGCTTCCCGGAAGGCCGCAGCGATGCCGACTGGCTGTCGCGCGATACCGATGAGGTCGATGCCTACGTCAATGATCCGCTGAGCGGATGGCCCTCGACGGTCTCCCTGTGGCGCGATTTTCTCACAGGCGTCGCCCATGCCGAGGATGACAGCAAGCTGGCCGCCCTGCCCAAGGCCCTGCCGATGCACCTGATAGCCGGCTCGAAAGACCCGGCGACCGAGGGTGGCAAATCGATGCAGGCCCTGGCCAAACGCCTGAAGAAGGCCGGGCTGACCGATGTTCGCCTGGAAGTGCTCAAGAATTTCCGCCACGAAACGATGAACGAGATCGGCCGCGACGCCCAGATCGACGCCTTTGCCGACTGGCTCGACCGGGTCACCGGCTGAGCCATGCCACCCCGTGATGTCGTCATCATTGGCGCCGGCGCCGCCGGTCTGATGTGCGCCATCGAGGCGGGCAAGCGCGGGCGCTCGGTCACGCTGATCGAGCACGCCAAGGCGCCGGGCGAGAAGATCCGCATCTCCGGCGGCGGGCGCTGCAATTTCACCAATATGCACGCCACGCCGGAAAATTTCCTGTCGCAGAACCGGCATTTCGCCAAGTCAGCGCTGAAGCGCTACACCCAGTGGGATTTCATCGACTGGGTCAATCGCCATGGCATTGCCTGGCATGAAAAGACGCTGGGCCAGCTCTTCTGCGACCATTCCGCCAAGGACATCATCGCCGCCCTGCTGTCCGATCTTCGCAAGGCGGGTGGCGAGCTGCGCCTTTCGACATCGGTGACCGGCGTCGAGCGCAAGGGCGAGGGCTTTGCCGTCACACTGTCTGACGGATCGACACTGGATACGGCCTCCCTTGTCATCGCCTCGGGTGGCAAATCGATCCCGAAAATGGGCGCCACGGGCTTTGGCTATGAGGTCGCCCGCCAGTTCGGCCTTGGCCTGGTCGAGACCCGGCCCGGCCTCGTGCCGCTGACTTTCGATCCCGACACGCTGACCCGTTTCAAGCCGCTTGCCGGGGTTGCCGTCGACGGCGCGGCCTGTCACGGCAAAACCCGTTTTGAAGAGGCGATGCTGTTCACCCATCGCGGCCTGTCCGGCCCGGCCATCCTGCAGATTTCCTCATACTGGCGGGAAGGCGAGGAAATCCGGCTGCATATCCGGCCCGATCTGGATTTCTTCGCCCTGCTGCGCGCCGCCCGTCAGCACAATGGCCGCCAGGCAATACAGACCGCGCTGGCCGAACACATACCCAAACGCCTCGCCCAGATGCTGGTTGAGGAGGCCGGCCTGGCCGGCAATCTCGCCGACCAGTCGGACAAGAAACTGCAGGCTTTCACCGACCGTCTGGCCGCCTGGCCGCTCACCCCGACGGGGTCGGAAGGTTATCGCACGGCCGAGGTCACGCTGGGCGGCGTCGACACCGCATCGCTGGACAGCCGGACCCTTCAAGCCCGCACCGCGCCCGGGCTGTTTTTCATCGGAGAAGTTGTTGACGTAACGGGTTGGCTTGGCGGATACAACTTTCAATGGGCATGGTCGTCCGGCTGGTGTGCCGGTCAGGTCGCCTGACAATCAAACGAGCGGAAGGGCGCGACAAATTTGTCGCGGATTTCTTCTCGCCACAAAACGGGATGGGAGGTATCTCTGGTGGGTAAACGGCGTTCGCCGGATCGGCGCCGCGTCGAGCGACACCCGACGAGAACATTTTGGCCATGAAGTTGAATACCTCCTACCTCTCTGCGGCAGGCATCTTTGTCGCGGTTGTCCTGCTTTTTACCCTTGGCACTGTCTTCCGCAGTGATGCGGTCACCGAAAGCGATGCGTCGGCCGGTGACCAGCCCCTGTTCGAAGTCGTCACCCGCACCGTCACGGCAGCACCGCGGCCAGCGGAATTGCGCCTGCGTGGGCGGACCGAAGCGATCCGCGCCGTCACCGTGCGGGCTGAAACCGGTGGCCGTGTCGTTGAAGCACCCATTCTGGAAGGCAGCCCGGTCTCGGCCGGCGATGTGGTGTGTCGGCTTGATGTCGATGCCCGCGGCGCCGCCGTCGATCAGGCGGAAGCCGAACTGCGCACCCGGCAGCTGGAATATGATGCCGCCGCCGAACTGCTGGCCCGTGGCCACCGCTCGGCCAACCAGGTCGCCGCGGCGGAAGCCGTTCGCGATGCCGCCCGGGCGCAGCTGCGGGCCGCCCGCGAGGAATTGGCCAATATCGAACTGCGCGTCCCCTTCGACGGATATTTCGATGGCCGCGACGCCGAGATCGGCGACTTCCTGCGCACCGGCGACGCTTGCGGCACGGTGCTGCAGCTCGATCCGATCCTGATCATCGCCGAAGTGGCCGAACGCGATGTCGGCTCGCTGCAACCGGGCATGCCCGGCACCGCGCGCCTGCTCAGCGGGCAACAGGTTGACGGCACTATCCGCTTCGTCGAACGACGCGCCAATCCAGCAACCCGCACCTTCCGCGTCGAACTGGAAGTGCCCAATCCGGACGGCGCGATCCGCTCGGGTGTGACCGCCGAAATTCGCCTCAACCTGGCACCGGAACCGGCGCACCGCGTGCCCGCCTCCATCCTGGCGCTCGACTCCAACGGTGATCTGGGTGTTCGCATCATCGAGGATGGTGACACGGTCCGCTTCCTGCCGATCGAGCTCTTGAGCGATGATGGTGAGCAAGTCTGGATCAGCGGTCTGCCGGAGACGGCGGACGTCATCGTGCTGGGCCAGGACTTCGTGTCCGATGGCACCCGGGTCGAGGTGCGGCCGGAGGGTGCAGGCCGTTGACCGGCATTGTCGACTTCGCGATCGGCCGGGCGCGCATGATCCTGGCGATCTTCGTGTGCGCGCTGCTCGCCGGCCTGTTGGCCTTTATCACCCTGCCGCGCGAAGCCGATCCGGACATCCCCTTCCCCTTCGTCATCGTCGCGGTTCCGCTGGATGGCATCTCGCCGGAAGACGCCGAGCGCCTGATCGTGCGCCCGACCGAGACCGAGATGCGCGCCATTGAAGGGCTGGAAGAACTGAACGGAACGGCTGCGCTCGGCGCCGGCACACTCGTCGCCGAGTTCGATGTTCCCTTCGATGCCGACCAGTCGGTCCTCGATGTCCGCGAGGCGGTCGACATGGCGCGTCGGGAATATCCCGAGGATGTGCGCGAACCGGTCATCCAGGAATTCAACTCCGCCCTCGCACCGACCATCGCCGTACAAATCTATGGCGAAGCGCCGGAACGGGCTCTCTATCGCACCGCCCGCATGCTTGAGGACGAGCTTGAGGCCCTGCCGCAAATCCTCCAGGTCGACATTCAGGGCCTGCGCGAGGAAGTGCTGGAAATCGTCATCGACCCGGCCCGGCTGGAAACCTATGGCGTCACCTATGCGCAGCTGTTCAACGCCGTTCAGTCCAATAATCGCCTGATCGCCGCCGGCTCGCTCGACAGCGGTGAAGCCCGTTTCCAGGTCAAGGTTCCCGGCCTGTTCGAGGAGGCCGACGACGCCCTCAATCTGCCGCTGACCCGCTCCGGCGACACGGTCGTCACCCTGCAGGATGTCGCCACGGTTCGCCGCACCTTCAAGGATGCCGACAGTTTCGCCCGCTATAACGGCGCGCCCGCCTATACGCTGCAGGTCGTGCGCCGTTCGGGTGAGAACATCATGGAGACAGCAGCGGCCGTGCGGGCGCTGACCAACGGGATTGCCGAGACCTGGCCGGAAACCATCCGGCATGATTTCTCGCTCGACCTGTCGACCTATGTCCGCGACAGCCTGCAGAGCCTGACCTCCTCGATCATGCTGGCCATCATCCTGGTCCTGATCATCGTGGTCGCCGCCCTCGGCCTGCGCTCGGCCCTGCTGGTCGGCATCGCGATCCCGTCGAGCTTCCTGTTCTCCTTCCTGCTCCTCGACCTGTACGGGCTGACCGTCAATTTCATGGTCATGTTCGCGATGGTCCTGGCCGTCGGCCTGCTGGTCGACGGGGCCATCGTCGTGGTCGAATATGCCGACCGCAAACTGGCCGAGGGCGAGACCCGCAAACAGGCCTATGCCAGCGCCGGCAAGCGCATGTTCTGGCCGATCGTGTCGTCGACCGGCACGACGCTGGCCGCCTTTGTGCCCTTCCTGTTCTGGAATTCCATTCCCGGCCAATACATGGCCTTCTTGCCGATGACCCTGATCTTCGTGTTGACGTCTGCCCTGGTCATGGCGCTGATCTTCCTGCCGACCCTGGGTTCGGTCTTTGGTCGCAAGGGCGGCGTGGTCGATCCCGACAGCGCGGTCGCCCATCTCAACGCCCAGGAAGACAGTGATCCCACCGACCTGCCCGGCCTGACCGGCGCCTATGCCCGCACCATCGCCCGGCTGGTCAAGCGACCGGCCATGGTCTCGGTCGCGGCCCTGGTGATCGTCGTCAGTGTCGTGATGAGTTTCGGCGCGACCGCATCCAACATGCGCACCGAGTTTTTCCTCGATGCGGAACCGGAGCAGCTCTACGTCTTCGTCCGCGCCCGCGGCAACATGTCGCCGACCGAACAGTATGAACTGGCCCTGGAAGCCGAGACCCGGCTGGCCGGGATTGAGGGCATCAAAGGCTATTACACCGTCGCCGGCACACCGCCCGGCGCCTCGCCTTTCGACGGGGTCGGGGCCGCGCCCGCCGACAGTGTTGCGCGCATCTTCGTGGAGTTCGAACCGTTCGGGCAGCGCCCCAATGGTCGCCTCATCGAGCGCCGCATCCGCGACGCCATGACCGGCATTCCCGGTGTCATCATCGAGGTGCGCCCCTTCCAACAGGGGCCGCCGGTCGGCAAGGACATCCAGATTGAACTGCGCTCGAATGACGCCCCGGCGCTGGAGGCCGCGACGCGTCTGGTCCGCGGATATCTCGACCAGATGGACGGGCTGGCCGACATTGACGACACACTGCCGCTGCCGGGCGTGGAATGGCGGCTTGATGTCGATCGCGAAGAGGCCGGTCGCTATGGTGCCGACGTGACCCAGCTGGGCGCCGCCGTGCAGCTGGTCACCACGGGCACGCTCGTCGGCCGCTATCGCCCCGATGACGCCGATGAAGAAGTCGATATCCGGGTCCGCTTCCCGGCCGCCGACCGCGATATCTCGCGTCTCGACGACCTGCGCGTGAACACCGCGACCGGTGCCGTTCCGATCTCGAATTTCGTCACCCGCGAAGCCCGTCAGCGCGTTGACTCAATCTCACGCCGCGACGGCAAGCGGGTTCTGATCGTGCGCGCCAACGCCGCCGAGGGTTATGCCGGCAATATCCTGCTGACCGAGCTGCGCGGCTGGATCAATGAGCGTGTCGCCGACGGCAGCATCCCCCGCTCGGTCGAGGTGAATTATCTCGGCGCCGACGAAGAAAATGCCGAAGCCGGCGCCTTTTTCGGCGGCGCGATGCTGGCCTCGCTCTTCATGATGGCGGTCATCCTGCTGTGGCAGTTCAATAATTTCTGGCATGTCGTGCTGACGCTGCAGGCGGTTGTCCTGTCGGTCGTCGGCGTGTTGCTCGGTGTGATGCTGACCTTCCCCTATATCTCCATCCTGTTCTTGGGAACGGGGGTGGTGACGCTGGCCGGCATTGTGGTGAACAACAATATCGTCCTGATCGACACTTTCCAGCGCCTGCGCGGTCTGGGCATGCCGGTTGATGAGGCGATTGTCCGCACCGCGGCCCAGCGCCTGCGTCCGGTCATGCTGACCACGATCACGACGATTTTCGGTCTGTTGCCAATGGTGTTCCAGATCAATGCCGATTTCGCGCACGGAACCCTGTCCATCGGCGGTCCGGCCAGTGAGTGGTGGGTTCAGTTGTCGGCGGCGGTGGTGTGGGGACTGGGTTTTTCAACCCTGCTCACCCTGCTCCTCACCCCGGTCCTGCTCGGCGCGCCGTCACGGTTGGCCCGCTGGCTGGGCTTTGAACGCCGCGATGCCAGCGCTGACGAGAATGGCGACGCCCAACCGGCCGAATGATCAGTCCCGGCTGACACGGATCAGGCGACCATCGGCCTCGTCCGTCAACAGCCAGACCGCGCCATCCGGCCCGACCCGGACATCGCGGATCCGCGCACCGACCTCGCCGAACAGGATCTCCTCGCCGACCACGTCGCCATCGTCCAGATCGACCCGGCGGACATGGCCTGACGGCACACCGGCATCGCCAGGGATAAGGGCAGCGACCAGCAGATCGCCGTGCCATTCCGGAAACATCTCGCCCTGATAAAGCGCCATGCCGGACGGCGCGATCGAGGGCACCCAGACGTGCAGCGGCTCGGCCATGCCGGCATAAGCCTCGAACGGCGTGACCAATGCGCCGGTATAGTCGATGCCGTGACTGGTGATCGGCCAGCCATAATTGCTGGATGCCTCCAGGATATTGATCTCGTCACCGCCGCGTGGCCCGTGCTCATGGCTATAGATGACCCGGTTGACCGCATCATGGACCACCGCCTGCGGATTGCGGTGACCGATCGAGATCACGCCGGGCGCTGCCTGTTCGAAGGTGCGCTGCACCGGTTGGCCGTCCAGCAAGAGATGCACGAACGTGCCGAAATGCGTGTCCGGATTCTGGGCTTCCTCGCGATAATCGAAACCATCACCGATGCCGATGAGCAGGCTCGGCGGCGCGTCTGCCTCCGCCGGGATCATGGCGATGCGGCCACCATAATGCACATCGGTCCGGCGGTGCGGCATGGCTTCAAACACGATTTCGAAGTCGACCAACGTGCCGCCCTGCAGCCGACCACGCCCGAGATAGAGCGTATTGTCGTCGACGCTGCCACCGCTCCAGCTCAGATAAACCAGGTGATCGGTCTCGAAACCGGGCGACAGGGCGACGTCCAGAAGCCCGCCCTGGCCCGACCACAACACGTCCGGCACGCCCCCCACCGGGGTGGCCACCAGACCGGTCTCGTCAACAATGCGCAAGCGGCCGGGTTTCTCGGTGACCAGCATGCGGCCATCGGGCAGGAAGGCCAGGCTCCACGGATATTCAAGCCCCGAAACCCGGGTCTCCAGGGTCTGTGCCGATGCCGCCGACGTCATCAGCATGCCCGCAATGATCACCGATATGATTGACCGCATGTCCAACTCCCGAATTGTCGCCTTGAGCGCCACACTATAGGCTCTGCAGCCGGCTGTAGAGTGTCCGGGAGACAGGCTGGCATGACCTTGTTGCGAATGATCGCGATCCATCTCCTGGCCGTGCTGGTCGGAACCGTGCTGGTCAGCATCGCCAACACTCATGTCGATCTGCAGGCCCTGGCCCGGATCGGCGCCGAGATTCCGTTTGCGGTTCGTCTCGATGCCAGCCTGCGCGACCTGCAGGGCTTTGCACCGACCCTGCTTGCGCTCCTGCTTGTCGGGTTTTCAATTGCCTTCCCGGCCGCCGGATGGATCGCCGCCCTGTTGGGCGGCGGCATCTGGCGACCGGTCGGATTCTCACTGGCCGGCGCAGTGGCCGTCATGGTGATGATCACCAGCATCACGCTGGTTTATCGCGAACTTCTCGGTTCGACGATCACACCCATCGCCGCCAGTCGTGAACTGGGTGGACTTGTCACGCTGTCAGCAGGCGGATTGATCGCCGGCCTGCTGTTCGCCTGGCTCAAGCCGGCGTCACGTTAACCTAATCAATCGGCATTCGATTCAATTGAGTTTTGAATGCCGCCATCGGCAAAGACCGAACCTTAAATCCGGCTGGGCTAGCCTCGAATTCCGACAGCGAGGTGACGATGAGCCGTATCCGCGAAACAGTCCGGTCTGACCTGCGCAACATCGTCAAGGGCGGTGCGACGTCACGCATTCTCGACCTGCATTCCATTGCCCGTCGATATGGCGAGTATGACGCCCATGCCGACAATCCATTTTTCCTGCATGGCCGGCTCAATCGCTGCTTCATAGTCAAACACACGGTGCGGGCCCATGAACGCCCCTATGTGATGTCGAACCAGCCTGTGGTGACCAAGGTTCTCGTGCCGTTGGCCCATGATGACCTGGCGCTGGGCGGGCACGCCGTCTTCGTCGAAGAAATCGGTTTTGCCGGCAAGATGCGGACCCTGTTCGAGCGCAAGGACGAGCCCCACCTGCTCGATCTCGACCTGATCCGCCTGCGCGAACTCGCGGCCCTGCCGTCCTTCGACCCGTTTCTTCTGGCCGAACGCTTCCGCGATCATGTCCGCCCGATCGATGATTGTTACTTCAACATCACCGATGCCGAGGTCGAACGGATGGAGCAGTCCGTCGCCAAGCAAATCGTCTCCGTCGTCGCCCTGGCCTTTGGCGAAGAGGATGGCGGGCGCGACGATGAGCGCGCGATGCGGTTCACCCGCCAGCTCCTGTCCGGCGATCTCGACGGGCGCATGCAGGCCCTGCGCAAATCCCTCGACATGACCGAGATCGAGTTCAAATCGGGCATTTTCGGCTGGAAGGGCGTCCTCTATTATCGCTGGTGCATGAGCGAAGCGCTCAGTGCGCTCAAATCCTTCATCACACAGCTCAAGGCCGTCAGCATCGTCGGCGCGTCGGACCACGAGTATAACGAGTTGCAGCACATGCGCCGCTCGATCATCGAGGAAACCCGGCACCGCTGGAAGAATCTGACCTCGGTAATGGACGAATATGAACACGTCTTCGGCCGCTTCTGCCGCGGCGAAGATGTCAATGGGTTCCGGAACTTCCTGTTGAAGGCCCCGACCCTGTTCTATGATGTCGGCAGCGACCTCTCCGCCGTCAGCCATGTGCCGGGCTATTGGAGCTATTGGGCCAAGCAGAACTCGAAAGGCTTCCTGCAGGCCCGGGAAGCCATGATGTTGTTCTCGGACTTCATCGCCAGCGTGACCCGTTTCTCACCGGGTAGCGCAACCCGGATTGACGACGCTCGACGGCGGACGCGCTCGCCGATCCCGCATCCTGTCGTGCAGGCGATCGGTGTCGCCTGACACCCGGGCCACCATCCCTCGAAGCGCCGGCGCCGACGGTGTCGCGTCCATCCGGTCACCGATCCACACGCCGCGACCACTGTTCGTCCGTGCACGATCATTACGGTTTGGAGAGATATGACGGCTATTGTGCCGGTTTACCGGATTTGGGCCGGGCAAGGGCGGAAATGGACTCTAATCTGAAACGACTGGTGCAAGGCGGCACGACGAGCCGAATCTTCGATCTCTGGTCGACGAGCCGCCGGCACGCACACGATTTCGACTTTGACCGACGCCCGGTTTTCCAGCATCGACGGCTCAATCACGCCTTCCTGATCAAGCACACGGTTCGTCCGCACGAACGGGCGATATTGCCGGCGGAACTGGCGGTGGTCACCAAGCTGATCATCCCGGTATCCATTGACGATCTCGGCATGGGGGGCCACGCCCTGTTCATCGAGGAGCGTCGCGGCCTGCCCAAATTGCGCAAGTTTCTCGATCTCGCATCATCAAGCGGTGACAGCCTTGATGCCGATATCGACCGTCTGCGGGAACTCGCCGCCCTGCCCTCCTTCGACCCATTTCTGCTTGCGGACCGATTCCTCAAGCATGAACGGCCGGTCGATCCACGCTATTTTGATATCGCCCCGAAAGAGCGCAAGGCCATGCAGGCCTATGTCGCTCGCCAGATCGCCAGCGTCGTCGCTATGGCCTTCGGACAAAAAAACCTCGCCGAGGATGATGAGCGGGCACTGAAATTCGCCATCGAGCTGATCAATGGCGAGGAAACCGAGAAGATGAACGCCCTGCGCCAGACGCTGGGCATGACCCGGGACGAGTTCGTCAAGGGCATGTTCGGCTGGAAGGGCGTGCTTTACTATCGCTGGAAGCTCAACGACGTGACCGATCGCCTGCGCCGCTTTGTGATCGACATGGATGACCTGGTCATCCGGGGCGCATCCGCAAACGAGCGCCAGCAGATCAACGAGATCCGCCGATACATTCTCACGGAAACCCGGCAACGCTGGGCTGCCCTGGTCTCCGTGCTCGACGATTTCAATCACGAGTTCGAGCGTTTTTGTGCCAATGGCGAGGCCACGACCATCCGTAATTTCCTGCTCAAGGCGGATGGCTATTTTTTCCATTTCGGCAGCGACCTGTCGGCGCTCACCCATGTGACTTCCTATTGGGATTACTGGTGGCAGCATCGCGATCCCGGCTCGCTGTCGGCACGTGACGCGATGGAGGTTTTCCCCTCCTTCCTGCGCAGCCTGACGCGTGATCGCGGCCATGGCGTGCCGAAAGTCCTGCTGGAGTGACCTTGCCGGCAGTGCACAAAAAAGCCGGACCCGAAGGCCCGGCTTTTCCGTCAACGCTCGCCGACCCTATTCAATCGTGACCGGCATCAGATTGTCGTCCGAATTGCGGTCAATGAGCTTGTTGTAGGGGTCGATGCCGGCATAGCGCGGCTCTTCGTCCACAATCAGCTCGATACGCATCGTGGTCTCATTGATGCGGTGCTTGTCCATGTAGAGCACGTGATCCGTGCCCTCATACGCATCATCGAGATTTTCCGTGAAGACGCCGATATCGATCTGATAGTCGATGGCCTCCTCGGTCTGCTCGCCAGCGCCATCAGCCTCGTATTTATGAGCCTCGATCTCCAGCACCAAGTCCCAGCGACCATCCGTCCGCTCGCTCGCCGTGGCCGAGGTCACATTGAGATCAAACAGGACGATACGCTCGAAGAAGTCATGGATCATGGCCTCATGCTCGGGACCGGCCTCCTCGCGCAGGATGCGCAGGAAATCCAGCGTCGTCGCATAGGGCTCGGACGAGTAGGCCCGTTCGTCGATCAGGCGTTGCATGGCCCGGTTGACGGTCTCCTCGCCGATATAGTCCTGCAGCGCATACATGATCACCGCGCCCTTGCGGTAATGGATGTATTGCTGGTTCTCGACCCGATAAAGCGGCTGCTCCTCGATCGCTTCGGAGCCCCGGCCCGACAGATAGCTGTCGAGTTCGAACTTCAGGAAACGACGCATGTGATCCTCGCCATATTCCTGGCGCATGATCATCAGGGCCGAATACTGGGCGAAAGTCTCGATCAGCATCGTGCCGCCCTGGACATTCGCCGACATGACCTGGTGCGCCCACCACTGGTGTGCCGCTTCGTGGGCGGTCACGTAGTAGACATAGTCGATGTCCTGCGGATCCGAGAGATCGGCGATGAAGCCGATGCCCTCCGAGAACGGGATGGTGTTCGGGAAGGCCTGGGCGAATGTCGCATAGGCCGGGAATTCCAGGATGCGGTACTGGCGATACTGGTAGGGCGAGAGATGTTCGGAGAAATATCCGATCGAGTCCTCACCGGCTTCCAGCATCCGCTCCACATTCCAGGCATGATCGGGATGGTAGAAGACCTGATAGAGAATGCCGTCGGTCTCGCGTTCGGCCATCTCATAGTCCGCCGACAGCCACGAATAAAAGTTCAGGATCGGGCGATCCATGACGTATTCGAAGCAGGCGCGGTCGCGACCGCTTTCATCCGTTTCGTCCCACTGGCGCTCCAGATAGCCCGGTGCGATCGCGGTCTGACCCGCCGACGTGCAGACTTCCGAGCGGAAGGTCACATAGTCGGAATTGGTGATCCCGTTCTCATACCAATGGCTTTCGTCCTCGAGCGGGAAGGCGCGCTCGATCGGCTCCATCCCTTCGCGGCGGCGTTGCTGTCGGTCGGTGAGGCGCCAATTGCTGTTGAAGCCGATGATCGGCATCGACTCGCTATTGTTGAAGAAGGTGCCGTTGTGATTGACCGTCCCGACATTACCGGAATTGCGGAAGCCCGGATTGTTGCGCTCGACCGTGAAGTCGAAACGCCGGGTTTCACCGGGCTCGAGCGGCGTGCCGAGATCGAAGGAATAGAGGTAAAAACCTTCATCTGACGTCGCCAGTGAACCACCTTCGATCTCCTGCGAGACGATGGTCGTGCCCTGTCCATAGGAAATCCACAGCGTGTCGATCGCCGTGTCTTCCTTGTTCTCCAGTACATAGTGACCGGTGGCCGTATAGCGGCGGTCGGACGGATAGATGTCGACGTCATACGCCGTCTCGACAATGGTCGGCTGCAACACGTCCTGCAGGTGCAGATATTGACGCTCATACTCCGCCGCCAAGCCCCGCTGGTCGGGTCCCGAGATATAGGTGTTGAGGATGTTGGTATTGTAGAAAATCCAGCCTCCGGTGCCGACGGCGCCGACAAGGGCGATGAGGGCGACCAGGCCTGTGGCGGGCGAGTAGCCCGACACCAGACGGCCAATGCGCTGCCAGATCGAGCTGAGTGCGCCCCGGCTCCACAACTGATAGGCAAACACCATCAGCAGCAGCGACCAGAAGCCCCAATAGGCCGTGAACCAGAGCGAAATGCCGAGGAAATGGCCATACCCGTTCATATCGGAATAGGGCGCACCCGGCGAGGCTCCGAACTGGTAGAGATTATGGTCGAAACCGACCTGGCTCATCACCAGAGATGCCACGAAATAGACCAGCATGGCCGCCATGCCGAGCCAGCGATTGTTGAACACGACCTGGAAGAAGATCGCCAAGGCTGACAACAGAACAAACGGGATGATCAGCTCCATCACGCCACGAATGGCGTACTGGCCGATCTCCAGAACGGGATAGCCCATGATCAGCTGGGACAGCATGCCCGCCAGGATGGCCACCACGGCCAGAGAGGTGATCACGACCGCCATCGAAACGTATTTCGCGGTGATGAAGACCCAGCTCTCCGTCGGCGTCGAGTCGGTGATCTCGTTGAAGCCGAAACGGCGCTCGCGCCACATCAGCTCGGCCGCATAATAGATCACGATGACCAGCGGGATGATCGAATAGGCCCCGTTGATCGTGTTCATGATCACGCGGGTGACGGGGAAGTTGTCGGTCCCGTAAATCCCGTTGGCGAAGAAAAACCCCGGGATCGTATTGAACAGGCCCAGCGCCAGGATGATCCAGAAGGCGATGTTGAACACAACACCCTTCACCTCGAAGCCGACCCGTGCCGCAAATTGCTGACGCGCGGCTGAACCGCCGAGATTCGGCGTCGCCCGCGGCAGTTTGATGTCCATGATTGCATGATTGGCGCCGGTGGCGGCGACCGCCGACTTGCGCTTGGCACCGCCCCCGGCATTGCCGCGACGGAAGCGGAAGGTAACCAGGTTCAAAACCAGCAGCGCCAGACCAATACCGATCCAGAGCAGGCGGTTGGCCAACAGGGTGCCCTCGAACGGGACCACCTGGCTGTTCTGCTCGAACGCCGTCCAATAGCGGGTCGCCTCACCGAAAGTGTTGAAGCCGAACGGATCGATCAGGGCGAGGGTTTCGCGCAAGGCCGGTTCCTGACCGGCAATGGCAGAGCCGACGAAGTAGAGCACCAGAAGGCCAACAAAGCCGGCCCAGACCAGCATGGTTGAGCGGGTGAAATTGGCGACCGTGAAGAGGATTGTGCCGACCACCCACATATTGACCAGACCGAAAGCCAGATAGACGTAGACGAACCAGCCCAACCGTGTCGGACCGATCAACTCCTGGTCCAGCCACGGCATCACCGAGCCGACCAGGAATGCCAGTGGCACACTGGCGAAGCACAGGCCGGTCGCCAGGAATCCGCCGATGAAACGGCCGAGGACAAAGTCGAATTCCTTGATGGGCCGTGAGAAGAAAAGCTCTTCAGTCTTGAAGCTCTTGTCCCGGATCACGCCGGACGACAGGAAAGCGACCGGAATCAGCCCACCAAAGAGCGAAAAGACCAGGACGTTGATGGTCAGGGCGTTCGGCGAGTTGATATTGGTCGCGCCGCCGCCACCGATCTGGATGTTGTCAATGGTGACCCCGCCATAGACGAGGAGGAAGAAGATCGCGAAAACCGCGATGAATACGGGTGAGAAGATCTGATAGCGGATCTCGAACCCGGCGATCTTGGAGAGCATGATGTGCTCCTTTCAGCTGGGTTGAGACTTAAGCGGCCGCCGCAGCGGACTGGCCGCCGCGGATGGTCGAGAAATACACATCTTCCAGATCCGGCGTCGCCGTCGCGAAATCATCACCCGGCTGGCTGTCGGCCAGGACACGGATCATCACCTGCCCCATGGTCAGGCGTTCGGAGATGACGTTGTGGCGGGTGCGCAATTCGGCCAGATCGGACTTGGCGGCCGTCTTCGACCAGACCTTGCCGTCGAGCGCCTTCACCAGATCGGCCGGCACGCCCGCCGCAACAATCTTGCCCTGGTTCATGATCGCCATTTTCGGGCAGAGATCGGCGACGTCCTCGACGATATGGGTCGACAGGATGACGACGACATTCTCGCCGATTTCCGAGAGGAGATTGTGGAAGCGGTTGCGCTCTTCCGGGTCGAGGCCGGCGGTCGGCTCGTCGACGATGATCAGTTGCGGGTCACCCAAGAGCGCCTGGGCGATGCCGAAGCGCTGGCGCATGCCGCCGGAATAGGAGGCGACGGATTTCTTGGCATGTTGGGAGAGATTGGTCTGTTCCAGCAGGGCTTCGACGACCTGTTTGCGTTCCTTGGCGTTGGTCAGTCCCTTGAGGACGGCGAGATGGTCAAGCATGGCCCGCGCCGACATGCGCGGATAGACGCCGAAGTCCTGCGGCAGATAGCCCAGCGTGGCGCGTAGTGCCTTAGGGTCCTTGACGATATCGATCTCACCGAAGGTCGCCGTACCGCTGTCCGGCGCCTGCAGGGTTGCCAGGGTGCGCATCAGTGTCGACTTGCCGGCACCGTTCGGGCCGAGCAGACCGAACATGCCCTTGGGAATGTCCAGCGTGACCCCGTCCATGGCGCGTACGCCATTGCCATAGGTCTTGGTGAGATTGTTGATCGTCAGCATGATTGTCCCTCGCCCGCTCGCGCCGGCGTCCCTCTTGTGTCCCTTTGGGCGAGAACCTAGGCCGCGCCCCATTATGGCGCAAATGAGGCTTTGTTCAGGATTGGCGAAAGGGGGACGCTGGACCCGGATTGTCCCCCCTCCCGTTTTCGAGCCGGAATCCTGCCGGAAACGGGTGACCCGCAAGCCGTGGACTTGTATGCGGTGACACATGGCTCCACCGCTTCTCACCCTCCAGAATATCCACCTGACCTTCGGCGTCACACCGCTGCTCGCCGGCGCCGACCTGCAGGTTGAGGAAGGCGAACGCCTCTGCCTTGTCGGCCGCAACGGGTCAGGCAAGTCCACCCTCCTGAAAGTCGCCGCCGGACTTGTCGAAGCCGATGAGGGCGATCGTTTCGTCCACCCGTCCGCGACCGTGCGCTATCTCGAACAGGACCCAGACCTGTCCGCACACGCCACGATCCGCGATTATGTCATGTCAGGCTTGGCGCCCGGCGATGCCGACTATCGGGCCGACTATCTGATGGAACGCCTCGGCCTGACCGGCGACGAGACGCCGGCACAGGTATCCGGCGGCGAGGCCCGCCGCGCCGCGCTGGTCCGCGCCCTGGCACCGGACCCGGACATCCTGCTGCTCGACGAACCGACCAACCATCTCGACCTGCCGGCGATTGAATGGCTGGAAGTGGAGCTACGCCACTGTCGCTCGGCCCTTGTCCTGATCAGTCATGACCGCCGTTTCCTAGAAAACCTGACCCGCAAGACCGTCTGGCTCGATCGCGGCCAGACCCGCCAGCTCGACCGAGGCTTTGGCGAATTCGAGAGCTGGCGCGACACCGTGCTGGAGCAGGAACAGGACGAGTTGCACAAGCTCGACCGCAAGATCGTTCGCGAGGAAGACTGGCTGCGCTATGGCGTGACTGCCCGCCGGAAGCGCAATGTCCGCCGCCTCGGCGAGCTCAACGCCCTCAAACAACAACGCCGCGACCATCGCGGCCCACAAGGCACCGTCAAGCTGGAGACATCCGAGGCCGGCGAAAGCGGCAAGCTGGTCGCCGAGGCCAAATCCGTCTCGCTGAGCTATGGCGAACGCGCCATCGTCAAGGACTTCTCGACCAAGATCGCCCGCAATGCCCGCATCGGCCTCGTGGGACCCAATGGCGCCGGCAAGACAACGCTGTTGAACATTCTCACCGGTCAGCTGGAACCGGATGCCGGCACTGTCCGCCTTGGCACCAAGCTGGAGATTGCCTCACTCGACCAAAAACGCGTCGCCCTGAAGGACGATTGGACCCTGTCGGAAGCCCTGACCCAAGGCAGCGGCAATCAGGTCGAGGTCGGCGGCAAGACCAAGCATGTCGTCGCCTACATGAAGGATTTTCTCTTCCCGCCGGAACAGGCCAACACGCCGGTCCATGTCCTCTCCGGCGGGGAACGGGCGCGGATCATGCTGGCGCGGGCGCTGGCCCTGCCGTCCAACCTGCTGGTGCTCGACGAACCGACCAATGATCTCGACCTGGAGACGCTCGATCTCCTGCAGGGCCTGATTGCGGACTATGCCGGCACGGTCTTCCTGGTGTCGCACGACCGCGACTTCCTCGACCGCTGCTGCAGCGCCGTCTTCATCGCGGAAGGCGATGGCGTCTGGCAGGAATATGCCGGCGGCTATTCCGACATGGTCGCCCAGCGCGGCGCCGGTGTGAGCGCCCTCGACAAGACCGGTGGCAAACAATCCGGGTCTGCAAAGGGCGCTGCAAAGCCTGCCTCTGCTGCCGAGGCCAAGCCGGAACGCCGCCGCATGGCCAACAAGGACCGCTACGCCCTCAAACTCCTGCCCGCCGAGATCGACAAGCTGAGCGAAGAGATCGCCAAGCTCGAAGCGGACATGGCCGACCCGGCTCTCTTCGCCGACAGCGCCCGCTTCGCCCAGGTCTCAAAACGCCTCGGCGAAGCCCTGCAGGAACGCGCCGACAAGGAAGACCGCTGGCTGGAGCTGGAAGCCCTGCGCGAGGAGATCGAGGGCGGGGGCTGACCTATCTCAGCGCCCGCGAATGCGCCGGCCCCAACAACACCGCGTTGAGCAAGAGCAGGTCCAGCCCTTCGAGATAGGCCCGCGTGGTCGGTGACTGGGTGATGGCGACGACCTGGCCGGACCCATGGCTGGTCGACAGCACGAAGGGTTTCAGGGCCAGCTGGTCGGCATATTCGTCCCACAGATAGCCGCCGGCGATCAGCTCGTCGCGGGCCGCAAAGCGCAGCGCCGTGGTGGCATCGTCCAGCGAGACCGGGGCGTAAATGTCCGAACCGGTGACCAGGGCCGCGGCGCCGCCGCCATATCCCGATGCCATCCAGGCATTGGGGTTGGCCGTAACCTGCACCAGGGCGCCCGGCGACGAGTCCGGCAAGGCACCGGCTTCAGCTTCGAGCACGCGCAGCTCGCCTTCATTGGCGAGGACCGTGCCGTCGACGACCGGGCCGGTTCCCGCCGCTCCGTCGCGCGGTGTATCGGCGGCCCGCTCGCGTTGCGCCGGGATCAGGCCGACATCGCTCGACGCCAGCCAACGCGTGGCATCGCCGAGACCGACGACGACACCACCCTCGCTGACAAAGTCACGGATCGCCGATGCGCCGGAATTCCCCAACGCGCCCGACAGACCACCATAACCCTGCTCGGGCAGGATGAGCACATCATAATTGCTCAGCCGGGCGCGCCCGACCGTGCCGGTGCGGATCACCGAAACCGGAATATTATAGCGCCGTTCCAGCACATAGCGGGTCGCTCCCGCCGAGGTCGGATCCGTGCCCTCATCCCACAGCATGGCGACACGCGGCGCCCGCAGCGTGCGGAAATTGTCACTGCCCGGATTGGGTCCTTCATCAACCCAGCTCGACGACATGCCTTCGAAACGGGCGCCGCTTTCGGCGGCCAGACGGTTGACCAGCGCGTCGAGATCAGCCGGCGCACCAAAACGCGGCACCACAACGGACCCGCTCGGGAAACGCCGATCGCCGATGCGGAAGGGTTGGCCGGAGGTACGCATGGCGATCCCGGCCTGCCCCAGGGCGGCGACCAGTCGGGCCTGACCGGCATCGCTCCACGGAATGACATAACCCCATTCGGCACTGTCGGTGGTGGTGACCCGTTCGATCGGCATTTCCGGCTCGACCGGCTCGGCGGCGATCGACGGCGTGCGGCGGCAGGTCGTGGCGTCGACATTGTTCATCAACGGCAGCGACCATGCGGTCACGTCGTAAAGCTCATGCCCCAGACCGTCAGCACGGCGACGTTCCTGCTCGGCCATGAAATCGGCGGGCAGATCAGTGGTTGGCTCCATCAGCGTCCGGGCGAGCCGGCCGGCCGGCTGGTCGAAACGGACCAGGAAACCACCATCCTCAAAACGGGCGCCACAGACCGATGTGCCGGCGGCGATACGACCGACTTCAATGCCCTGGGCGGCAAGATTGCGGGCCATGCGCTCGGCGCCCCAGCGATTGCCGCTGAGCGAGAAGACCATGGCCTGCGGGTCATCGACCGACGCCGCGGCGCTGGCCCGGAATTCCACGAAATCTGTGAGGAAACGTTCGCGGTTCTCGGCCACCACCTGGGCGGTCGAGAGCGAGGCAACGAAGTGATGATTGACGCCGTCGGCATAGGTCAGCATCGAGCCATCGCGGCGACGCCACGCCAGACCACGGGCCGAAGCCTGCTCATAGGTCATGGCGACCGCGCCCTGCAGGGTCGGCCACATGTCGCCATAGCCGGGATAGAAGGCGTCATAGACTTCACGGGTGAAGAAGGCATAGCCCAAGCGGTCGAACCACGTCCCGTGATTACGCCCGATCAGCGCTTGCGCATCGCGCTGCGACTGCACGATCTCCGGGTTGAAGGGCTCGGCGGAGGGCGCGAAGAAATAGGTGCTGTCGCCGCTCATCTCATGGGCATCGACGACCACGACGGGGCGCCAGTCGAGAATCGCATCGGTGCGGCCACGGGTCTCCGGCTGGGTGCGGGCAAACCAGTCGCGATTGAGGTCGAAAAGATAGTGATTATAGCGCCCGCCCGGCCACGGCTCGTCATGTTCGGCGGTATAACGGTCACCACTGAATTCGAGACCACGCGCGGCGCGGAAGGACTGGATGAAACGGTTGCGACCATCCGGATTCTGGGTCGGGTCGATCACCACGATGGTGTTGTCGAAAATACTCTCGACCATCGGATCACCCTGCGCCGCCACCAGGTGATAAGCCGTGCGAAGGCCGGCATCGGTCGACGAAATCTCATTGCCATGCACGCCGTAGGACAGCCAGACCACCGCCGGTAGATCCGCAATCAATCTGTCCCGACTGGCCGCGTCCAGTCCGCGCGGGTCGGCCAGACTGGCCAGACCGGACCGGATTTCGTCGGCACGCGCCAAGACATCAGGGGCCGCGATGACGGCATAGACCAGCGGCCGGCCTTCCCAGCTGCGGGCATATTCCACCACCTCGACCCGGTCCGGCGCGGCGGCTTCGAGCGCATAGAGGTAATCGACCGCGTCCTGTGGCGGGGTGATCTCTTCACCGAACTCATAGCCGAAAGCGGCCCGCGCATCGGGAATCGCCGGGTCGTATCGTGTCTCGAACGGTGTCGACTGCGCGAACGCGCCTCCGCTGACGGTGAAAAAGGCAAGGCTGGCAGCGAGAATGGCGCGGTACATGGAACCCCCCGGGATCATTGAACTTCCACTTAATCAGGTTTTCCCGTCCGGGGAAAAGCCTGCTGTCCACCGCTCACGGTGTGACGATGGCAAAATCCGGTTGCGGCTGTTCCAGCATGGCGAAAAATCCGAGCAGGGCCAACCGGTCACCGGTGATGGCAAACTGGTCCGACCCGATCATCTCCATCAGCCCCGCCTCCTGCTGCAGCAGGCGCAGCCAGAAGGCTCGTGTCAGCGTCACACTGGCATCGGCATCGGCAACCGCTTCGGCCTGTTGATGGTGCATCACGCCGTTGGACAGACGGATGACATGGGTCTCGCCAACATCGGCGAAGACAAAGTTGAACACCCGGTCACGCCGGGCCGCCCGGTTGCCGTCGAGCCGGGTCGCCATGGCGGCAAAGAACATGTCCAGCGGGATGGATTGCAGGATGGCCGATCCCGCCGCCGTCGCATCCACCGCTTCGACACCGTGACGCAATTCAAAAGCTCCAGTCAGATAAAAATCACGCCAGGGCGCGGATTCGGCGGCATAGCCCAATTGCTCATAGGCCCGGGCCAGCACCTCACGCGCCGCATCCTCGCGCGGCGCCGCGAAAACCGCATGCTGGGCCAGCTCCGCCGACCAGCGATACTCGCCGGCATCGAGTGCCTGGCTGGCCTGCATCACGACAGCATCAACGCCGCCCAGAGCCTCAACATAACGCTGCGCCGCTTCAACGCGCGGTATCGGGTCAAGATGTGCGGGCACGCCATCAAACCAACCGAAATAGCGCTGATAGACCGCCCGCGAATTGTGCTTGAGCGTGCCGTAATAGCCCTGCACCGCGAACACCCCGGCGAGGCTTTCGGGCAGGGTGATGGTCTCGGCGATCTCGTCCGGACCCAACCCTTGCGCCGCCAGTCGCAGTGTCTGGTCATGGATGTATTTATAGACATCGCGCTGAGCGGTCAGAAACGCCCGGCTCTCGGACTGGCCCCAGACCGGCCAGTGATGGCTGTTGAAAATGACCGATGTCCGCGGCCCGAACCGGTCCAGCGCCTCAGCAATGGCGGCCGACCAAGCCAGGGCATCGCGCACCTCGGCCCCGCGAAGCGTGTAGAGATTGTGCAGGGTGCGCGAGACCAGTTCGGCGCCGCACCAGGCCCGGAGGTCAGGGAAAAACACCGTCAGCTCGGCCGGCGCCTCGGTCTCCGGTGCATACTGGAATTCCATCCGGACACCGTCAATTTCCAAGGTCTGGCCGGTCTCATCAATCACATGGGTCGGCGTCGCAATCGTGTGGGTTCCCAGTGCCGGATGCTTGCCCAGACCCGATCCGACATGACCGCGCTGCGTACGCGGCAAGCGCGTGCCATACATGTAGCCGGCCCGCCGCCCCATCACGATCCCGGCCATGACATTCTCGCTGACCGCCGCCTCCAGGAAACCGGCCGGGGCAATGATCGGCGTCTCCGGCCCCGCGACCGCGCCGATACCGCCAAAATGATCGATATGGGAATGGGTCAGAATGACCGCGCTGA
This sequence comes from Maricaulis maris, assembly GCF_003634045.1. Taxonomy (GTDB): domain Bacteria; phylum Pseudomonadota; class Alphaproteobacteria; order Caulobacterales; family Maricaulaceae; genus Maricaulis; species Maricaulis maris. The sequence continues at coordinate 196,870 of NZ_RBIM01000005.1, read as the reverse complement.
CCGGGCGGTCGCCCAATTCCCGATTGACCAGATCGAGCGCCGCCCGGGCCGTCTCGACCGAGGTCAGCGGATCAATGATGATCCAGCCGGTCTCACCCGTGATCACCGACATGTTGGCGAGGTCATATCCGCGCACCTGATGGATGCCGGGCTCGACCTCGAACAATCCATGGATCTGGTTCAGTCGGGCCTGGCGCCAAAGGCCGGGATGGACACTGGCCGCCGGCTCCGGGGCGAGAAACCCATAATCTGCGGGGCGCCAGATGACCGCGCCATCCGGGTCGGTGATTGTCAAATTCTCGTCGCTGGCGACAAAACCGCGATTGGCCAGTGCCTCATCCTCGGAGGGCAGACCGTCAAGGGTTCGGGCAAGGCGGGCATTGGCCTGTGCCGTTGCGTCCGATGCCGGCAGGAAACCCGCCGCATCCGAGCCTGAGGTCACATCGACCGCTGCCTGACGCTCGCCACACCCCACCAATATCAACGCAAGCCCGGTCAGGGCACCCAAGAATAACCGCATCTTCTCCTCCCAGAGAACAGTGTTCACCCACGCTAGCCATCATTTCGGCAAATGGCGATTCCAATCCCGGGCGAGCGCAGGACAAGCGACCGAATTTGCTGGCATTTTCGTGTGAGATATCTAGTTTCGGGTGTCGGGCATCGCGACGCGCGCCCGGCGTCGGCCCGCGAGAGGACCCATGAAGCTCGACACGGCCTGGAACCTTGCCCTGACGGATCTCGATATCCGCGAGGAGGCGGCATGCCTTGGCATGGCGAGCCAGGCCGAACGAAGCCGTGTGGCCGCAGGCACTGTCATTATTGCCCAGGACGAAGCCGATGATCGGGTCTTCCTGTTGCTGGGCGGGCGCGCCCGGGTCGTGTTGCTGTCGGAAAACGGGCAGGAAATCTGGCTCGATGCCTTCGAAGCCGGCGCTGTGTTTGGCGAGCTGGCCGCACTGACCGGGCAACCGCGAATCTCCGGCATCATCGCGGAAACCGAATGCGATCTGGCCATTTATAGCGGAGAGGCGTTTTTCGGCCTGATACGTCGTCACGGCGAGATCGGCCTCGCCCTGTCCCGCGTTCTGGCGCGCCGGGTCCAGCACACCACCCAACGCATGTTCGAGTTGTCGGCCCTGTCGGCGCCCGGCCGCATCTATGCCGAATTGCTGCGCATGTCGAAACCGGTCGGATCCGACGGCAGCGCCCGGGTCATCGCACCGGCTCCGTCGATGAAGGAGCTGGCCTTGCGTGTGAACTCCACACGCGAAACTGCCTCGCGAACCATCAATGACCTGCAGCGAAAAGGCCTGCTTGAGAAACTGCGTGACCGGATCGAACTCGTAGACCCCGACCAACTAGACCGGTTGCGTGGATCGAGCTGACCGGCTGCGACGCAGATTGGCGGCTGCATTCGCCGGCAAGGCCCGCAATGCGTAGAGCCGCTGGTCGGGCATCACTGCATCAATCCGGATCTGGCCGACATATTCACTTCGGAACGCATAGGACGACATGGCGAGTGCCGCCGCGAAGGCTTCGCTGACGAAAATGGACCCGGGAACCGTGACCGCCTCGATCCGCGCCGCGACCGCAACCTGTCCGCCAAACAGGGATGGCCTTTTTTGCAACGGGTCCTCGCCTTCATGCACGGGGCCGAAATGACCGGCGATCCGCAGGCCGAGCGACGGCGGCAGGGCGTGTTCATCCATGTCGATATCGGCAAAGGCCTGCCGCAGCGTATCGGCTGCGCGCGCCGCGTCTTCCACCCGGTCAAAGGCCAGGAACATGCCATCCCCCCAGCTATCGGCATGGACCGGTGGGTCCGCCAGCGCATCGCAGCACGCAGCAAGGGGTTTGAGCACCGCCTGCACGAAATGCGGCACGCGATCATCGGGCACCGAAGTCGAGCCGGCCACATCAAGAAAAAGCATGGCCCGCATGGCCGGGCGAAAACCGGGCTCGGGATTTTCATCGGCAGCGGGCTTGGTGCGGATCGATGATCGCTGGCCCGGATAGGGCACACGGACCTGATCCAGTCCGCAGACGCTCCAGACATCCCGGTCATGCAAGGTGCCAAAACCCGCCGGGGTTTCGGCATCATCCGCTTCAGACACCAGTATCTGCAAGGGTTCGGTGGCGAGGACACTCGCTCGCATACGCGCCATGCCCATGGCAACAAGACTGGCGAAGTTCAGCGTCTGAACCGAAACAATACGGCGGTCCGACGTCAGTTCGACCACTTTTTCAGCCTGTTCGAGACAGGCCTCGAAGCGGTGCACCCAGGCCTCGCCGAAGGGCCGGACCGAGGCGTCCAAGAACGCCGGAACCGGGGCCGGCAGCACCACATTCAACTCGCAACCCCGCGCCAGGGCGGCTTCAGCGATAACGATATCCGAGCCGGCAGCCAGCGCCCCGTGGACAGGCCCCACATGATGGCGCGCCAACATCAGCTCGACCGTATCACGCAGCCGGCCTTCCTGGCCCTTGTCCAGTTGCCCCTCGCCCGCGCCCAAGCCGAAAATATGGCCTGCATAGTGCGCCGGACGTGGTGGCTCAAGCGGCGCAAGCCAATCTGAATCGAGTCCCAGGACGGCGACCAGCAACCTTAACTGCCGCAAGGTCGTGGCATGTGCCAGATGATTGTCGGGGTCCAACCGGAAGGCCTCGCGAAGCGTCGAACGGGCGGTCGGGAGGTCGCCAAGAAGGAGATAGGCTTCGGCCTGCGATGCTTGTCGATAATATGCCTGTTCGCGGGACGCCGTGGCGGTATCGAAACTACCGTAGAGCACCTTGCGGGCGTAGATTTCAGCGGGCCCCGGATCTCCGGCCAGCATGTACATGCTGGCGGCGTTGATCGCTGGGTAGTGGCCGCCGGTCCGCGCGTGCACATCAGCGTAATTGCGGGCACTCTCACGGGCGAACCGGGCGAAAGCTTGACCCGACGACTCGAGTGCCAGCGCTTTGAGGAGACGTGCGCCGACGGCGAGACAGTCCTCATCATGGCGAATTTCAGCGAGCCGGTATTCATGATAGGCGGCGGACGCTCGCTCGAGCGCCCCCGAGCGGATCAGACACAACACGGCGCGATGCTTGAGCCAAAAATCATCAGGACGGTCACGAAGACCGTCCTGACAAAGATCATAGGCCCGGGCGAGATCACCCTGGTTGAAACGGTCAATGATCCGCTCACGCACGCGCCCGCTCCGGGCTAACGGCATCACCCGGCGGACTAAGCCACCGATCAGGGCGGCGTGAGGCGGATCGACGGATCGATAATGACCCGTGTTTTCTGCTCACCGGCATCTTGTGACGCCGTGATGAAGAGCGCGTATTCATAGTCGGCAGGCGCCTCAACCGGTTTGGTCTGAATCTGGAAACTGTAGGGCTTGCAGTTTTCACCATTCAGGGTCAGCCAGTCCAGCCCACAGAACTGTCCCGAGGGGTCGATCCCCTTGAACTTGATGCGCGCCTCTTCAAACCCCCAACCCGGAATATGGACATTGAAGATGATCCGGGTGTTGCCATGCACATTCTGGTCAAAGGGGCATGGATTGGTAGCAGAACAAGGCGTCCACATGCCCGCCAGGGCCGCTGCCACCGCCGTGCGCAATGTCGCGCTGTCAGCATTGGCGAAGTCATTCACGGTTTCCGCAAAGATCACAAAGATCTGGGCGATCTCCGCATCGTCAAACATTTCCCGCCCGGCATCGCTACCGTTCATGACGGTGAAACCGTCGCTGGCCCGAGCGATCAGGCTGATCTGCGTCTGCGTAGGTGTCAGGCCACACGCGCCCAACAATTCTTCCTGGACGATGGACCCGTCGAACGCGTCCTTGTCGATCACAGCCATTTGGATGTCCCCCTCTGGCATTTCGCGAATCCCGACCCGCCTGCAGGGTCGGCAGAGTTTACTGCGCGCTCGTGAGCGCGCCTTCGAGCGATTCCCGAGCATATTCTAGCTCGGCAGCGGAATCGGTCCGAATCCGGTCACGAATGGGATCGAGGCGGCGCACAATGTCTTCACGGATACGTCGCGCTTCCACGCTTTCCCCCTGTGCATCAAGCACATCTGCCAACGTGTTGGCTCCAGCGGAATAATAGTAGGGTGCGCGCTCCAACGCGCCGGACCAGTCATCGACCTGACCCAGCGTGGTCAACATGTGCTCCACCGAGGTCTGCGCCGCAACATAATCCTCGCGAGCCGCAAATATGCGCGCTTCGATCAGGCTGGCATGCAGACGCGTGATGGCAAAACGGGCGCCTTCTGCCGCGCCCCAGGCCTCATGCGCCATAAAGCCGGTCGCTGCCACATAGGCATTGCGCGCCGCTTCAATCCGGCCGTTATACAATTCGGCCTGGGCCTGCCAGAGACGTTCGCGCACGCCGATCAGCCGCCATTCCAGATTGTCCGGCTCATGGGCGATCAGCGCCGCCGCCTCGAAGGAGGCCGGTTCAAGAATTTGGAGAGCCCGTTCAAGATCGGCCTCAGGAGTGCGCCAACCCGGAGCGATCAGCAGGCGGGCCAACGCATATTCTGCAGCAATGACAGCCCGGCGAACACGCCAGTCATCGGTCGGATCAACCCGACCACTGTCATACAGCGCCAATTGCTCTTCGATCACGGCAATAGCCGCGTCGCGCCCGTCCGTAATCTCCGAGATTGATGCGACCCAGGCCAGCGTTTCGGCGACCTCCATCCAGGCGGGATCATTGTCCGGCCGACCGTCGGCGATGATGCGAAATTGCTCGAGCGCAGCGCTGGCCGCGACCAGCGCCCCATCCCAATTCCGCTGCGCCGTCTGCAGCGTACCGATATTGGAATGCGCATACGCGACTTCAGCCTGCCATTCGGAATTGGCCGGATCGATCTCAAGAAGGCGATAGGCCAGGTCGCGATATTCGACAAACCGGCGCTCGGCCATGTCCAGATCACCCCGGCGCCAAGCAAAATAGCCAACCCAGTAACTACTCTGGGCGTGCTCATATATGCGCTCGGCCATGGTCGGTTCGACCGCCAGGATGCGACTGGTCGACTCATAGGCGATCCGGAAATGCTGATAGGCATTGTCGAGATCACCCTGGGCGCTGTCGATCTCGCCAAGGAGATGGAATGCGCGCGCCCGGCGGCCAAGCTCGTCTGTGGTCATTTCACGATCGGTCTGGCCATCATAATATTCGATCACCTTCGCCCCGACAGCGTCCAGCGCGTCGAGCCGACCCACCGGTTCCAGATTGTCTCGCAGATCATTCAGCATAAACTCAATGAGGTCCTCGGCCTCAGCCTTGCGCCGGATTGCCTCGGACCGGGCCGAGGCGGCCAGCAGCGTCAGTGTCGCCATGATAGCCGAAAGCAACAAGGACGCGCCTGTGATGGCGGTCACACGCCGATGGCGACGCTGGAGATCCCGCTGGATCAGCTGATCGAGGCTGATTCCGAGCAGTCCGGCGACCAGTTTGAGCAAGGCCATGCGACGTCCGTCAGCCTTGCGACGCATGTCAGCCGCGACCGGTTCGGCCACCGTTGCACCATCGACACCGGGTTCCAACAAGGCGGGCGGGAAGCAAGTCTCGCCCGGTTCCGCCTCCGGATCGGAGTCGGGATTGCCGGCCAGAACAGCCGCAAGCACCACACCACCCGGGTTGAGCTGTCGATAGGCGCGAATCTCCTCGTTGACCCAACGCGAAACAACCGCATCGGGTGAACAGACCACAATCAGGGCATCGGAATTGGCAAGCGCATCCCGCACCGAGGCCGTCAGGTCTCCGGTCGCAGCCAGATCTTCGCGATCCCGGAAAATCGGGGTCAGGCGCCGCGGAACCGTGCCTTGCTTCGTTTCTCGACCGACCAGGCGCGACGGAATATTATAGGTTTCCAACTGTCGGTGCAGCCAGCGGGCGAATTGCTGATCGCGATGGCTGTAACTGATGAATGCCCTGTAGCGTGTGCCCACACTCATGCCCGGCCCCCAAATCGCAGACCGACATAATTGGCGGTTCGCACGCCCTGTGCAACCAGTAGCCGTCACCACAAACGCCAACAAACAAAGCTTTCAACACGTTTCCGGTGTCTCCGGGCCTGCTGCGCCTGACCGGGATGGTGCTGCACTTCGTCATGGGCACCACGGTCGCTGCGCTCGAACGGCGTCGGGTCCGGCGACAGCTGTCACCCTGTCTGACTGAAGACTCCCGTGGTGAAATTTCGACACCAACCAGCCCGCATCCCGCGCAACTTTCGGTCGGCATCGGCCCAATTGCGGCGGGACGCAAGGCGAAGTTGGGGCTTCGCATGGGCAAGGACTTGCGCCCCGCCGATCCTGACGCAGCGAACTGCGGCCAGGAGTTTGGGGCCGCTCGTTGAGCGGTCTTGCGAATCTAGCAGTATGTTGCCCTGCAACATGTGATGCCGGTCACGGTCCGAGATTAAATTCCCGCCATCAGGCAGCGTGTCATCCGACCGCGAGATCCATCAGCTCAATTGTGACACCGCCAAAACCGGCCCGCGTGTGCAGGCGAACCGGCAAGTAGGCCCCGTCCCCCGCGACCGGCGCCAACCACAGCACCAGCGGATGCCGCAACTCGCGCTCGCTCGGGTAATCCTCCGGGTCATAGCCGGCAATGGGTTCATACCAAGCGTGGCAGACAAGCGCTTCGCCGCGCCAACCCCGGGTCCGGACATTATCCCGGCCAACAGTCTCGAGCCTGAGATCATAACGCGCCTTGCCGTCAAAGACCGGCAATCGGCCCTGGCAACCTTCCCCGTCCTCAAGCCGGCGCGACAATTCAAAGAAGGCGGTCATCGGATCGATCACACCGGTCCGGTCGGATTCGCTGGCCGGCGGCACGCCCCATGATCCGAAAGGCGGTTCGACATCAGATCGGGCAACCGGACCGGCAAAATCGACGGCAACCGACCGCACCTTGTCGCCCGTACGCTCAACATGTGTATAGCGAGACGGCTCCCGGGCACCGGCGGCCCCTTCACCGGACACCTCGGCGCGAATGTCAAAATCGGCGAACAAGGCCGCCAGACCGGCGGCTTCGATATGGCTGCCGGCTGAGTACGCCTGCTCGCCGAAGCTTGCATTGAGCGTGATTTCACCGACCTTGAAAAACAACACGGACGAGGCGTAGCGAGCCTCGATCCGGGTTTCGCCCGCCACGGCCGGAGCGCGCCAGACGGCCTCGTCCGGAATGGCGGTCCCGCTTGCCATACCGGTCGCCAAGGCCAGCGCGAGACCGGCTGTCAGCAAAATTCTTTGCACCTGCATTCTGCAATCCATTCAGGTCCGGGCACACATTTCCGGACGGTCCGCAGCATCTCGCCTGTCTGCGGCAGGATGATGGCAGGTCAGGCCGGAATCAATGCCGCATCCGCCTGTGAAGCGGTGACGAGATCAGGGATGGCCAGCGCGCCTTCCTCGGCCGGACCGGCCAATTGACGGAAGCCCGAGAAAAGCTCCCGGCCCATCCCGGCCTGCACAACCGACGGCGCGGTCGCGAGCGGGCGGTCATCGAAGCCTTCAGCCGTGACCACCAGATCCCCGGTCACAGCGTCGAGCCGGATCAGATCGCCATCGCGCACTTTCGCGACCGGACCGCCGAGCGCCGCTTCCGGGCTGAGATGGATGGCCGCCGGCACCTTGCCCGACGCGCCCGACATCCGACCATCGGTAACCAGCGCCACCTTGAAACCGCGATCCTGCAACGACCCCAAGGCCGGGGTCAGCTTGTGCAGTTCCGGCATGCCATTGGCGCGCGGCCCCTGGAAACGCAGCACGGCGATGAAATCACGATCGAGCTCGCCGACCTTGAACCGGTCAAGGAAGCTGTCCTGGCTTTCAAATACGATGGCCGGAGCCTCGACGATGCGATGCTCGTCCTTCACGGCCGAAACCTTGATCACGGCGCGACCGAGGGCACCATCCAGCAGTTTCAGTCCGCCATCGGCCGAGAAAGGCTTGGCCACCGGGCGAACAATCTCGAGATCAGCAGATTGCGCCGGAGAAGCTTGCCACATGATGCCGTCGCCGTCCGGCAGGGCGTCGGTGGCATAGGCGCGCAATCCCTGTCCCATGACGGTCTTGACGTCTTCATGCAGCAGGCCGGCATCCAGCAGTTCGCGGATGACATAACCCAACCCGCCAGCGGCGTGGAAATGGTTCACATCGGCAGGACCGTTGGGATAGACGCGGCACAAAAGCGGCGTGATGTCGGCCAGGGCATCGAAATCGCTCCAGTCGACCAATATGCCGGCAGCGCGGGCAATCGCGATCAGGTGAATGGTGTGATTGGTCGAGCCGCCGGTGGCATGCAGGCCGACAATCGCATTGACGATGGCACGCTCGTCGACGATCTCGCCCATCGGCGCATACTCGGCCTTGTCGGCAGTGATCGCAGCGGCCCGCTGGGCAGCAAGCCGCGTGAATGCCTCGCGCATCGGATCGGCCGGATTGACGAAGGCGGCCCCCGGAATGTGCAGGCCCATGATCTCCATCAGCATCTGGTTGGAATTGGCGGTGCCGTAGAAAGTGCAAGTGCCCGGCGAGTGATAACTCTTGCTTTCCGCCTCCAGCAGCGCCTCACGACCAACCTTGCCCTCGGCATAGAGCTGACGAACCTTGGCCTTCTCCGGATTGGGCAGGCCGGAGCGCATCGGGCCAGCCGGCACGAAGATCACCGGCAGATGGCCAAAGCGCAGCGCCCCGATCAGCAGGCCCGGCACGATCTTGTCGCAGACGCCCAGGCACAGCGCCGCGTCAAACATGTTGTGCGACAGGGCGACCGCCGTCGACATCGCGATGACGTCGCGTGAGAAGAGCGACAGCTCCATGCCCGGCTGGCCTTGGGTGACACCGTCACACATCGCCGGCACGCCGCCGGCGACCTGGCCGACGGCACCGACCTGGTTGAGCGCCTTCTTGATCAGGCCGGGATAGGGTTCGAACGGCTGATGCGCCGACAGCATGTCGTTATAGGCCGTGACGATACCGACATTGACCCAGCCGCCATCCTTGAGCGCCCGCTTGTCTTCCCCGCCACAAGCGGCAAAGCCGTGGGCAAGGTTGCCGCAGGACAGCGTCGAACGGTTGCGGCCGGTTTCACGGGCGCCGGTGATCTGCGCCAGATAGGCGGCGCGGGTCGGCGCACTGCGTTCGCGGATACGGTCGGTGACGGCGCGAAGGGTCGCGTGGATCGACTGGGTCATGATCGTCTTCCGTTGCTTTGGGCGCGATCAACGCGTCCAGTGAATTTCAGGCCGGTCGTCGGGGGACCGCAACAGGGCGCGCACCGGCATGTCGGCGACCGGTCCGTCGGCCAGGGCGGCGTCCAGGGCGGCCTTCTTGCCATCCCCGGCCAGCAGGAGAAGGCTGAGCCCCGCCCCGGCGAGGGCCGATCGGGTCAGCGTGATGCGATCCGTCAACGCCCCGGTCACGGCAGTTTGCTTGGCGCGAATGGCGGCGACCGGCCCGCCGCCTTCGGCAAGCGCCACGTCCAGCCCGTCAGCGCGCGGGAACCAGGATGCGGTGTGCCCGTCCTCGCCCATGCCAAGGATCACCACATCCGGCGGAAACCCGATGGCGGCCAAACGCTCGGTCACCGCCGACAAGCCGTCGATCGGCGTATCGCCGCTCGCCTTGAGCCCGACCAGCTGCGCTGCCGCAGCCTTGCCGGTCATCAGCGTCGCGCGCAGGAAACTTTCATTCGATCCGGCCTCGCCCGGCTCAACCCAGCGCTCATCGACCAATACGACCGAAACCTTTGCCCAATCGAGATCGACCATCGCCAAGCGCTTGTAGAGGGCTTCCGGCGTTGATCCGCCCGACACCGCAAACACGGCCCGACCGCGCCTCGCGATGGCCGCAGTGAGGGCATCGCGGATCGGCCCGCTCAACGCTTCGGCCATGGCCGACTTGTCGGCATGCTCGATCACGGCCGGCAGGGTGCTAGGTGCCAAGGGCATCGAACCACTCCCTTTCCTCGCGGGCGAGCAGAAGGGCGGACTGGGTCGGCCCGTCGGTGCCGGCCTGATAGCCGTAGAGTTTGGCCTGGCTGTCGTCCCAGGACTGGATGATGCCATCAACCCAGCGCCAGGCGGCCTCAACCTCGTCGCGGCGCATGAAGAGGCTGAGATTGCCGCGCACGACCGCCATCAACAGGCGCTCATAGGCGTCGGGGTAATCGTGATCGAAATGCTCGGCATAGGCCAAGTTCAGCGGGACATACCGAAGGCGCAGGCCACCCGGTCCCGGATCCTTGGTCATCAACATCAGCTTGACGCCCTCATCCGGTTGCAGCCGGATGACCAGCCGGTTGGGATGCATCGCACCTTCGGTCGCGCCCACCACATCGTGCGGGATCGGCTTGAACTGGACGATGATTTCCGAACGCCGCGACGCCATCCGCTTGCCGGTGCGCAGATAGAAGGGCACGCCGGCCCAGCGCCAATTGTCGACATGGGCCCGCACGCCGACAAAGGTCTCGGTCTGCGTCGCATGTCCGACTTCCTCGGCATAACCGGGCACCGTCTCACCCTCAACAGCGCCAGCCTGGTACTGGCCGCGCACCACGTCCTGCGTCACATTGGACGCGTTGACCGGGCGCAGTGCCTTGAGAACCTTGAGCTTCTCGGTTCGAACCGCGTCCGGATCAAGCGATGCCGGCGGCTCCATTGCGACCAGGCAGGCCAATTGCAGCAAATGGTTCTGGACCATGTCACGCAGCGCGCCTGAGCGGTCATAATAGCTCGCACGCTTGCCCGCCCCCAACGACTCCGCGACCGTGATCTGGACATGGTCGATGCCATTGGCATTCCAGATCGGCTCGAAAAGATAATTGGCAAAGCGCAGGATCAGGAGGTTCTGGACGGTTTCCTTGCCGAGATAATGGTCGATCCGGAAGATATTGTTCTCGCGGAACACCTCGCCGACCTTGTCATTGATCGCGCGGGCCGTGTGGTAATTTGATCCGATCGGCTTTTCCAGCACGATGCGCGCATTGGGCGTGTTGAGCTTGTGTGCCGCGAGGCCGGCGCAAATCGCGCCGTAGATCGACGGCGGCAGGGCGAGATAATAGAGGCGGATCTTGTTCTCGTCCGGATCAAGCGCTGCGGCCAGATCACTCCAACCCGTTGTTTCGCTGCTGGCGTCCACCGATACATAGGTCAGCTTCGCGGCGAAGGTCGCCCATTTGTCACGCCGCTCCGCCGAAGCCTTGCCGCTGATCACATGGGTCGCCGCCATGTCCTGGAAGGCGCTGGATTCCATGCTGTCGCGCGAGGCGCAGATAATACGGCTGTCTTCGGTGATCTGGCCGTCGCACCAACGGTGGAAGAGCGCCGGGATAAGCTTGCGCAAGGCAAGATCCCCGGTCGCACCGAAGACAACGATATCAAAGGGTTCAACGGGTACGAGTTCGGCCATGTCCGGCTTCCTGCTTGACGATCCGCGGCGGTTGAGCGTCTTTGTCGATAATCATGTTACCCCTAACATAGGGACATCACACGGTCGACCGTGAACTCCATCTTGCCAGGACGACCGCTACGGTCCAGCTGCGCGCCGCCAACGGACACCTCATTGGCCGCATACCCGCGCAACCCACAGCCTGATCCTACAAAAGGGGAGGACAGTTGCCGGCACGGGCCCTATAAAAAATGCTCGTGTTCCAAGGTGACCCGGTTTGAGAGCCGCCCTTCTGCCAGCCCTTGTCCTGCTTAGCTGCGCTGCGGCCCATGCCGAACCGCTGGCGCGGGTGCAGGGCGTGCGCGACTCCGACTTGCTGGCAGCGCTGGAAGCCGCCATCGGCGAGCGTGACGCCTCCGCCGACCTGCCGGCGACAAGCGCCCTGCGCGACGCCCGAACCGCGGCCGACCGAGCGCGTCGTTTGCTACGGTCGCGCGGCTACTACGCCGCCCGGGTCGATACATTTGTCGACGATGCCGGTGGCGCCCGCCTGCGCGTCCTGCCGGGACCGCAATTCACGATCGGCCGGATCGATGTAAACGCCGGTGACGATGCCGCTGCGCGCGGCCTGGCGCTTGCCTCCATACCGCTGACGGCGGGCGCGCCGCTGCTCGCCCAACCGGTCATTGACGCCGAGGCCCGTGCCTTGCGGGCATTACAGAATGACGGTTGGCCGGACGCCGAACTGCTCGAACGCGAAGTCGTCATCGACCATGCCGGCCAGGACGGGCTGATCACCTTCCGCTTCCAGCCCGGCCCCTTCTCACGCTATGGCGAGGTCAGCCGCGACACGGGCGTGTGGGACCCGCAATTCATTGCGCGCATCTCCCCCTTGATACGCGGTGACGTCGCCAGTCGGGAGGACATGCTCGCCTATCAACGCCGGCTCGACAGCCTGGCCAGCGTCCAGTCAGCCCGGGTCACATTGGGGCCGGAAGTTGACGGCAGCGAAGAACGCAGCGTCGAGGTCAGCCTGACAGAGGCCGAACGGCATACGGTCGAGACCGGGTTGAGTTATTCGACCAGCGAAGGGGCAGGCGGCGACATCCGCTGGACCCGCCGCAACGTGTTTGGCAACGACGAAACCCTGACCCTGTCGGCCACGCTCGCCACGCTGAACCAATCGGCGACCGCGCGACTGGAACGCCCGCACTGGCGGCGCCACGCCCAGACCCTGTTCCTGCATTCCGGCCTGACGCGGGAAACCACCGACGCCTACGACCAGGACGAAGTCGAAGTCGGCGTTGAAATCATCCGCCGTTCCGACCAGCGCCGCACCTATGGCGCCGGCGTCTCGCTCGACAGCTCACAGGTGACCGACGTGACCGGCGAGCGCGACATACAAACCGCCGCGCTCAGCCTCTCCGGCGGGTATGACAGCCGCAATGACCCGCTGGATCCGACCGAAGGCTTGCGCGCCACATTGCAAGTCACGCCAGCGTTGACCTTCGGCGATGAGGACGGCCGCTACGTCAGTGTCGAGGCGCGCGCCTCCGGTTATCACCGGCTGAGCGAAACCGTCGTCGCAGCCACCCGGCTGCGTGTCGGATCCGTGCTCGGCACATCAGCGACAAGCCTGGCCGCTGACCAACGCTTCTTTGCCGGCGGCGGTGGCTCGGCCCGGGGTTTCGAATACCAGTCACTCAGCCCGATCGGCAGCGACGACCAACCGTTTGGCGGCCTGTCAGTGGTGGAAGTCTCCACAGAGCTGCGCTGGCGCGTCACACCGCAATGGGGCGCGGTCGCCTTTGTCGACAACGCCATCGCCACCGACAGCCACGCCCCGGAACTTGGCGGCATGCGCACGGCGATCGGTTTCGGCGCCCGCTATTATTTCGACTTCGCACCGGTCCGCATCGACATCGCCACGCCGCTCGATCGCCGCAGCGGCGAACCGACGGTGCAAATATATCTCAGTCTCGGCCAGGCCTTCTAGCGATGACCGCCCTGCCCCTCCTTCGCCGCGTTGCGACGTTGGCCGGTCTTGCCCTTGCGGGGCTGGTCCTGTTGGCAGTCGGCGTGCGTCTCGCGGCCAGCCAGGCACCCGGCCGCTGGATCGTGGCGGACCAGCTCGAAGGACGTGAAATACCGGGCCTGGGCCGGGTCTCGATCTCGGGTGTGCGGGGTGACCCGCTATCCCGGCTGCGGATCGACCAGCTGACCCTGAGCGATGACGACGGCATCTGGCTGACCGCCGAAGACATCCGGCTGGATTGGCAGGCCCGCAGCCTGCTGTCGCGCCCGATCAACATCGAAGCCGCGACGATCGACCAGGTGACAATCACCCGCCAGCCGGTGCTGGCCGATCGCCCGAACGCAGCCGGCGAAGCGCAGGACATCCGACTGCCAGAGCTTCCGGCCATCAATCTTGATCATTTCAGCATTTCCCGACTTGATCTCGCCGCGGGAATTGCCGGCCCGCAGGCATTGCTGGCGCTGGAGGCCAGCGCCCGGCTTCGCGCCAATACCAGCCGCCTGACCATGAATGTCGAACGGCTCGATGCCGCGGGGGACCGGCTCACAGCCGATTTCGTCCTCGACCAAGCCGGGGTCAACGGCACCCTCACCGCAACTGGCGAGCCGGACGGAACGCTCGCCGCCTTGTTGCGCATGCCCGGGCGGGCGGTCCGCCTGGACGGGCAGGTCGATGGCGACCCGACACACGGCGAAGGCCGCATACTGCTCACCGGCGATGCAGAGCGTTGGGCCGACGCCGAAATCAGCTGGGACGCCAATGTCTGGCAAGCCATGGCGGATGTGGAACTGGCCCGCTGGGGGCTGGTACCGGAACCGTTGGCCGCCGAGATCGCGGAAGTGCATGCCACAGCAGACGGATCGCGCGACGGCGGGTTCGGCATCGGATCGATCGTACTGGAAACCGCCGAAAGCCGCCTCGTCCTGCGCGATATGACCAGCGCCACGGTCATGGCCGAATTCGAAATCAGCCCGGCGCTCGTCGACCGCCTGTCCGGTCAGCGCGTCGGCCTGGACAGCCTCGCCGGGCACGCCCGTATCGAGCGGGCCGGCGCCGTGTCGATGCATATCGAGCCCGTCATTACAGGACTCATTGTACCTGGCGCTCGCATCGACGATGTCACCGGAGGTCTCGACCTGTCATTCCGACAAGGCCGTCCCCGGCTCGAATTGGATCTCAACCTTGATGCCTTGCGCACCGGCACGCCCGAGATCGACGCGCTGGCCGGTGACCGGGTCCGTATATCCGGTGTGCTGGCCGATGACAGCGATACAACAGGCTGGCTTGTCGAACCGGGCTTTTCGGTCCGTTCCGACGCAATCACGATGATCGCCGACGGACATTTGCCGTCCGGCGCACAATGGCCGGTCGGTAGCGCATCGATCACTGTGGCAGACCTCGGCCTGCTTCATCCGGAGCTGGCCGGTTCGGCGTCTGCCGATATTGGAATCGGCCCGGACCGCGCCATTGAACTCACGGCCGATGCCCGCGATGCCAGCTGGCCGGCCGACGCGCAGGGCTTGCTCAACGGCTTGATGACCACAGCGCGGCTGGAGCCGACCGAAACCGGTTGGGACATCGCCGCCCTCAATGCCCGCAGCCCCGCAATGGACCTGACACTGACCGGTTATTTCGAGAGCACCAGCGACTGGCAGGCCGGTGGCGATCTCGCCCTGTCCGGCGCCCTTCCGGTCGCGGCGCTGGAAATCGATGGCGAGCTGGCCACGGCCTTCCGGCTGGTCCGGGATCGCGAAGCCTTGCGACTGCGGTCGGTGACGACCACACAGCGGCTGCAGGGCGGCCCGGTGATCCTGGACGGGCCGCGCCTCGGTATTCGCGGCCAATTGTCCGGCTCGGGCGAGAACGCGGGAACGGCGTTGGAATGGGTTTTCACGGCGGAGCACAATGGCCGCGACATGGCCTTCGACGGTGCGCTTCGCCGCCAGAATGGTGACATGACGCTGACGGTGGCCAACGGCCGGGTCAACGACATCGCACTGACCGGTTCGGCCCGAGTGTTCGAAGACCAACTGACCATCGCGATGGACGCAGAGCGCGATCAGCTCATGTCGCTCAGCGCCGGGTTTGTCGCCGGTCTCGACGACCTTGCCGGTGGGACGCTGGACGCCGAACTGGCGCTGGAACCCCAACGCCTCGGCGCAGCCGACCTCAACATGGCCAGCCTCTCCCTGTCCGGTCCGCTGTCGGGCCTCGCCGTCACAAGCCGCGTTGAAGGCCGGATGCGCAGTAATTTCGATCTCAGTGCGACCGGCGAAATCGTCCTGGCCGAAGATGGTGCCTCGATCAGCCTGTCGCCCTCGGGCAAATGGGCTGCCCACAACTGGGCCACCGAAGCGCCGATCCGCGTCGCCACAGGCCCGGATGGCGTGGCGGCCTCGGCTGCGTTCACCCTCGGCGGAGGCCGCCTCGATCTCGACTTGAGAACCGCGGGCGCCAGCCCGATCGCCAACCTCACCATCGACAATCTGCCGGTCGGCGTGCTGGCCGATATCGCAGCAATGCCGGCAACACAGGGAACCGTGTCCGGCGCCGCTGAGCTGCGGGAGAGCGACGGGTTCTGGCGCGGCACGGCCCGGCTCGACGCGGCAGGGCTTCTGGCTGGCGATTTGCCCGACATGCCGGAGATCACGCTTCATGCCACCGCATCCATCGACGACGAAGCCCGCGTCCACGTCTCGCTCACCGGCGGTGGACTGGAGGCGACCAGTGATATCCATCGGGCCGGTCCGACAACGGATATCACCCGCCCGCTCGGCAATGCCGACACAGCCCTGTCCGGGCTGATTGAAGCGCGAGGCGAGCTGATGGCCCTGGCCGCCTTGCTGCTGCCCTCGGACATCCTGCTGGAAGCCGGCCGTATCGATGGCCGCATTGCGCTGTCCGGCACGGTGGGCGCGCCGCATCTGGATGGCACGCTGTCCCTGCGCGAGGGACGGGTGAACGCGGCCACGGCCGGCAGTCTCGTGACCGACAGTGAAATCGACCTGACATTGACTGAAACCGGTATCGAACTGACCCGCCTTTCCGCCCGCGACAATCGCGAGGGTCTGCTTTCCGGCAGCGGTCGCGTGGACCTGGACGGGGACGGCGCACGGACCGGGTCCGCCCACATCGAATTCCAGCGCTTCGTCGCCGTGCACCGCCCGGCGCTGACGCTGCAGGCCAGTGGTGATGTCGACCTCACACTTGATGCCGACGGCCTTCTGGTCGGTGGAGACGCCCGGATCGACCAACTGCGCACCCAGCCAACGCTGAACGGGGCCGCCTCCATTCCGCAATTGCAGGTGATCGAGATCAATCTGCCCAAGGATCGACGCGCCCTCAATGAGGCCCGCCTGCCCATCCGTCTCGATTACCGTGTGCGGGCCAATAACGGCCTCTACATTTCGTCACGCGCCTTCACCTCGGAATGGGGCATCGACCTGCATGTGACGGGGCCTGAGTCAAAACCCTCGCTCTACGGCACAGCGAGCCTGGTGGGCGGTACGGCCTTCGTGTTCAATCGCCGCTTCAGCCTGGCCGACGGCACCGTGACCTTTGATGGCGCGCCCGGCGATGCCCGGGTTGATCTGACCGCTATTCATGCGCGCACCGGCTTTCGCGCCTCGGCCCGGGTCACCGGGTCCGTACAGGCGCCAACCATTACACTGAGCAGCGACCCGGCCCTGCCGGAAGATGAAATCATTGCCCGCTTGTTGTTCGACCAATCGGTCAACGAGCTTGGGGCGCTCGAAGCCGCGCAGCTGGCTGCGCAATTGTCGGGACAGAGCCTGCTCGACGTGGTGGGCCAGCTGCGCGACCTGGCCGGGATCGACCGGCTCGACATCTCGACCGGAGCCAATGGCGAGCTCTCGGTCGTCGGCGGCCGACGCTTTGGCGACAATGTTTACGTCGAGATCGGCAGCACTGGTGCCGCCGCAATCAATGAAGCGCTTATCGAATGGGCACTGACGCCCGACCTGAGCGTATTGTCGCGTGTCTCTGCCGATACAGATGCCAGCGTCGCAATCCGCTGGCGGCGCGATTATTGAGGCTGGACAAGCGCTTGCCTCCAAGCGGGACGCGGAGTACGGCTGGTTGAGAGTGCGCGCATGCACGTGATCGAATGAGGACGTGGCCGGCATGAAGACCTTCCTGTTGTCGCTCATCAAACCGAATGGCGCCTGGGCCGGCATCCTGCTGTTCGCGACCCTGGTCGGCGTGGTCGTCGCCGGCACGACCGGGCATCTCGACCTGGTCCGCGACTATCTCGACACGCCACTGCTCACATTCTCCGTCGGCAGCCTGTCGGTTAGCGCCTATGACGCGCTGCGCGGTGTGCTGGTGCTGGCGCTGGTATTCTGGACAACAGCCATCGTCTCGGCGGTGGTCGAGGGGCGGCTCACCGCGCTCACCCGGATCCGCCCGACCACCCGCATCCTGATCACCAAGGTCTTCCAGATCGTGCTCTATGTCATCGCCTTCCTGGTGACGATGGACCTGATGGGTCTCGACCTGACGACGCTGACCGTTTTCTCCGGCGCCCTGGGTATCGGCCTCGGTTTCGGCCTGCAGAAAATCGCCTCCAACTTCATTTCCGGCCTCATCCTGCTGCTGGAACGCTCGGTCGAACAGGATGACCTGATCGAACTGCCTGACGGCGTCACCGGTTTCGTTCGCAAGTCGAGCGCCCGCTACACGCTGATTGAAACAGTCGATGGCAAGGAAATCCTCGTCCCCAATGAAGACCTGATCACCAATCGTGTCACCAACTGGACGCTGACCAATACCCGCGGCCGGATCGAAGTCGGGATCGGCGTGTCCTACGGATCCGATCTGGAGGCTGCTCAGGCCCTCATCCTGGAAGCCGCGCGCGAACATCCGTCGACGATCGAGGATCCGGCTCCGCAATGCTTCCTGCGCAATTTCGGCGACAGCTCGGTCGACTTCACCCTGTTGTTCTGGATCGACGATGTCGTGAAAGGGCGCTGGGCGCCGCAGAGCGAGGTCATGTTTGCGATCTGGCGCAAATTCCGCGACGCCGGCATCGAGATCCCCTTCCCGCAACGCGATGTACACATCAAGTCATCCCCATCACCCACGGAGGGCTGAAATGGACGATACCGCCGGCATCCTCTACGCCGCGTCCATCAGCGGCGATGGCCGGGCCAGCCCGCTGAGCGGAGCCGCCGTCGCCCACGAGATCGCAGACGATGCCCTCGCCTGGGTCCATCTGGACGGCCGCCACGAAGCCAGCCGCGCCTGGATAGAGAATGAGCTCGACTATCTCGACCCGCTGATCATCGACGCCCTGCTTGCCGACGAAACCCGACCGCGCCTGCTCGAGTTCGAGAACGGCGCCATGATGATCCTGCGCGGTGTCAATCTGAACGCCGACGCCCAGCCCGAGGACATGGTCTCGGTGCGCGTGTGGGTCGACCCGTCGCGCATCATCTCGGTCCAGCGCCGCCCGCTCAAGGCCGTGCGCGACATCCAGGACAAGCTGGCGGCCGGCAATGGCCCCAAGGATGCCGGCGAGTTCGTCGGCCAGCTCTCGGCACGTCTGTTCGAACGCATGGAACCGGTCATGACCGAATTGCATGAACGGCTCGACGAGGTCGAGGAACGGGTGATGGAAACCCCGTCGATCGCCGAGCGCCAGGAAATCACCGCCCTGCGCAAGCAGGCGATCATCTTCCGCCGCTATTTCGCGCCGCAGCGCGACGTCATCGCCTATCTGCGCACATCCGAGCTGGACTGGCTGAGCACCGGCCATCGTCGTCGCCTGCAGGAAAATCTCGACCGCATCACCCGCTATCTGGAAGACTTGGACGCCATTCGCGAACGGGCCCAGATCGTGAAGGACGAGCTGGCCAATGCGCTGGCCGACCGGATGAACAAGAATCTCTACGTGCTGTCCCTGGTCGCCGCGATCTTCCTGCCGCTGGGCTTCCTGACCGGGCTGCTGGGAATCAATGTCGGCGGCATACCCGGCGCCGACCTGCAAAGCGCCTTCTGGATATTCCTGGTCATACTGGCCGGCATCAGCGCGGTGCAGATCTGGATTTTCCGACTGATGAAATGGCTTTAGCCCGCCCGGACCGGCTGGCCCGGGTCAGCTGGGCTCCCCGGATTTGACTGCAAGGGCACGGGCGGCCTCGATGGCCCGCAGCGCGCGCAGGTCCGACCACAAACCCTTCCACAGGCTATAGCAGCAAACCAGCAGAACCACGGTGAAGGGAAGCCCCACGGTGATGGCCCCCGCCTGCAATCCCTGCAACGCCTGGGCGCCGCCGCCATAGAGCAGCACAGCGGCCACCAGACCCTCGATCGAAGCCCAGAAGATGCGCTGCGGCACGGGAGCATGCAGCTTTCCGCCCGCGGTAATCGAGTCGATGACCAGCGAGCCTGAGTCCGACGACGTCACGAAGAAGACGAAAACCAGAACAATCGCGATGCCGGAGGTGATCGCTGCGAACGGCAGATGTTCGAGCATCTGGAACAGGACCAGCGAAACATCGCCAACCCCGTCCGACAGCTCTCCGATCCCGTTCTCATGCTGGAAAATCGCCGTCTCACCAAAAGTCGAAAACCAGGCGATGGTGATCAGCATCGGCACGAAGATCACGGCCACGAGGAATTCGCGCACCGTGCGCCCCTTGGACACGCGGGCGATGAACATGCCGACAAAAGGCGACCAGGAAATCCACCAGGCCCAGTAGAAGACCGTCCAGCCGTGGAACCACTCGGTATCATCGCGCCCGACCCAGTTGGACAGGGGCAGGAAGTCCTGGATGTAGTTGATCGTGTTTTCCCAGAAGCCGTTGGCGATGATCAGGGTCGGCCCGACGATGAAAACAAAGAGCAAGAAGATGCCGGCCATGGCCATGTTGATGTTGGAGAGGACTTTCACCCCGCCATCCAGCCCGCGCACCACCGAGATGATGGCGACCGAAGTAATGCAGGCAATGACCACAATCTGGGTGATGATGCCCGGATCGATGCCGAACAGGAAATCCAGACCACTGGCGACTTGCTGGGCTCCGAGGCCGAGCGAGGTCGCCAGGCCGAACAAGGTCGCAACAACGGCCAGCAGGTCGATAAGATGCCCCGGCCAACCCCAGATGCGCTCACCCAGAAGCGGGTAGAAGGCGGACCGGACCGTCAGCGGCAAACCCTTGGAAAAGGTAAAGTAGGCCAATGCAAGACCGAGTACCGCGTAGATCGACCAAGCGTTCAGGCCCCAATGGAACATCGTTGCACTCAGGGCCAGCCGCGCCGATTCTTCGGTGCCGGGCTCAACGCCAAGCGGCGTGCCGAACCATTCGGTGTGATAGGCCAGCGGCTCGGCCGCGCCCCAGAACATCAGCCCGATACCGATTCCGGCAGAGAACAGCATGGCGAGCCAGGACTTCGTCGAGAAATCCGGCTTGGCATCGCTGCCGCCGATCCGCAGCCGCCCCAGCGGCGAGAGCATCACCACGAGACAGAAGACAAAGACCAGATTGACGCCCAGCACAAAGAACCAGTCGAACGTGTTCAGGACCCAGTCGCGGGCGGCAAACAATCCGGTCGCGACCGTCTCCGGCGCGATCAGCGCGGTCGAGACGAACGCCACCATCGCCACAGCGGAAATGAAGAAGACCGGGTTGTGAACATCCAGTCCGAGCAAGGAGATATTGTCCTGTCCGGTCTCATAGTCGGTCTTGTAAAAGCGTTTGGTCATGATGTCCCTTGTCCGGCTTCGGCCAGGAGTTCCTCACCAAGCGCCTGCTTGAGCGGGGCGAGATGGGGTTCGAATTTCTTCCACTGGGCCACACCGCTATCGAAGATCGGCTGGCGGACCTGCTCCGAACTGGCAGTGCGAACCGCGCGCTCGGTGGCATGGAAGTCGAGGCAGGCCTGCTCGAAGGGCAGGCCGCAAAAATCGAGAAGGCGCCGCACCTGACTATCCAGGTCGGCCACCACGTCCTCATAGTTCACGCGCAGGATCTGACCGGGCAAAACCCGGTCCCAATGATCCATCAACGCGACATAGTTTCGATAATAGTGCCCGATCTCCTCGAGGCCATAGGTGAATTCCTGGCCTTCGGCGAAGAGTTGCTTGAAACCTGAGAAGCAGCACGCCATCGGATGGCGCCGGGCATCAATGATGCGCGCATTGGGCAGGATCAGCTTGATCAGGCCGATATGGCGGAAATTGTTCGGCATCTTGTCGGTAAAGCGCGGCGCGCCGGCGCGGTGGATGCGGGTATTGTCGATATAGTCCTGGCCCAGCTCGGTCAGCTGGTCGGCAGTGAGTTCGTGCAGGATGCGCGGATAGCGCGTCTTGTCGGACAGGCGCTGGCGCCCCCTGAGCCGGTGCGACAGCGCCAGGATATTGGGCAGTTCAAGCGTCCCATCGACCTGGCTGTGCGAGGCCAGTATCTGTTCCAGCAGGGTCGAGCCGGCGCGCGGCAGTCCGACGATGAAAATCGGGTCAGCGTCCGGACAACCTTTCCCGGCCTGGGCTGCAAACAGGTCTTCCGTGCAGATTTCGGCCTGGGCCCGCAGCTCCTCTTCCATCTGCTCCGTCGTATAGCGGGCCTGGATGCGCTTGAGCGTATTGCCCTTCTCGTAGAAGCCGAAAGATTGCGCGATCTCGTCGCGATCCTCGAACGCCTTGGCCAGGGCAAAGCTGATATGAACCCGGTCCTGGAAAGCCAGGTCGGGGCCCGCTTCCAGCGCCTGCATGGCAGCGATCTCATCGTCGGTGAAACGATAGGTCTTCAGATTGGCCAGCCCGTACCAGGCATCGCCATGATCCGGCTTGCTGGCAAACGCCTGCCGGTAGCTGGCAATCGCCTCGTCCTGGCGCCCCAGCGTCTTGAGGGCATGGCCGCGCGACGTCAGGGTCGCCGGGTCGTTCGGCAGCGTATCGAGGATCTCGTCAAACAGGCGCAGCGCCGCGTCATAGCTGCCGGTCTGCATGCACTCGATCGCATAGTGCGACTTGAAGACCGGGTTGTCCGGGTCGCTGTCGTACAGGTGTTTCGCCTGTTCAAGGGCGGCGGTGAATTTCTGACGCTTGCGCAAAACCTGGATGTGGTCGAGGCGCAGCTGGGTATTGCCCGGCTCGAATCCGATCGCGCTTTCGAGCAGGAAATCCGCATCTTCCAACACCCCGAAGCGGTTACCCAATTCGGCCAGGAGTCGCATCGCCTCGACATGATGGGGTGTTTTCTGGAGAAAGGCGCGACAGAGTTTCTCGGCCTTGAGCAGCTTGCCTTCATGCAGGAGATGGGTGACCGAGACCAATTCACGCGGCAGGGCGGTGATCCGCTCCGCCTGCGCGGTCGCATTGCCTGCTTCCGCCGGACGGCCAGCCGTTTGCAACAAGTCCGCCTGGGCCTGCCAGCTGGCGACGAGGGCCGGATTGAAGCGGCAGGCGCGTTGATAGGCGGTCAGGGCACGGTGATTGTCGCCGATCGCCCGCAACAGATGCCCCTCTTCCTGGAAAGCCCGGCCGAAATCCGGTGCGGTACGCTTGATCCGGTCCAGCGCCTCGCGCGCTTCGTCATAACGCTTGAGATAACGGGCGCAGACGGCCTGCATGTAGAGAGCATCCGCATGGTCCGGAGACGCATCCAGCACCGGCCGGATCGTCTCCAAAGCCGCCTCGAAACGGCTGTCATACATCTGCTTTTGCGCCGTGCTCAGCGCCTGGACATGGATGTCCGTCTCTTCCGCCACGCAGGGGCCTCCACCGATCAATCAGAACACAGAAAGCGTCCCGCACCGGGGACGCTTTCCATGGTGGCCTCAGGCCAACAGCTTGTCAGGGGCTAGTACTGCACCCCGACCCGAACCCCGATCGTGCGCGGGCGGATCACGGTGACGCGTTCGCGATCGAAGACGAAGTTGTTGGCAATCTCGCCGCGCTCATCGGTGAGATTGTTGGCAAACAGCTCAACCGACCAGCTTTCCCCGGTCAGGCCCGTCGTGAAGTTCAGCGACGTGTAGCCTTCAACATCCGCCTTGTTGATTTCGATCACATCCGAATAGCTGTCATCGGTCATCGTCACTTGCGGCATCACGTGCGCCATCATGCCGTTTTCCAGATACCACTCATAGCGGACCCGGAAATTCGCTTGATAACTCGGCGCGAAAGCAAGCTCCGAGCCGACCACGATGTCGTCGGTCGGGGTCAGGACTTCGGTGATTTCCGTGTCGAGCAGGGAGAAGGCACCGACGACAGTCAGGCCTTCAATATCGGCCGGCGCCCAGGTGACATCACCTTCCAGGCCACGAATTTCCGCGTTGGCGGCGTTGTCCG
Organism: Maricaulis maris; assembly: GCF_003634045.1. Lineage (GTDB taxonomy): Bacteria > Pseudomonadota > Alphaproteobacteria > Caulobacterales > Maricaulaceae > Maricaulis > Maricaulis maris. The sequence continues at coordinate 173,121 of NZ_RBIM01000005.1, read as the reverse complement.
AGAAGAAGAGATTGGTGATGGACGGGTCGAAGATCGTCGTCTGGAGGTTTTCGATCTCGACCATGAAGGCGTTGCCGTTGAAGCGGACCTGATTGTCGAAGAGGTCGGTTTTCCAGCCGAACTCGTAATTGATCACATCATCCGTTTCCAACGCGTAGGGTACGGTATAGCCACCAGGACCCGCAGCGCCGCCGGGGCGGTTCAGCAGGCCGGGGCGGAAGCCTTCCGAGACGGTCGCGTAAAAGAGCGCTCCGTCCGTCGGGCGCCATTCCAGCGTCCCCTTGAAGATGAAACCGTCTGTCGCGGCGACATCCGGATTGCCGAACGGGTTGTCCGGCGCATACAGGGCCGAAATATTCGTCCCGAAGACCTGGGCGTCGTCGGTCTGTCCGAAATTGTAGAAGGACCCGTTCGCGCTGCCCACCAGATCGACTTCGATGTCGTAATAACGGGCACCCAGCGTGATGGAGAATTGCTCGGTCAGGTCAAAGGTCGTCTCACCGAAAATGCCATACTGCTCATCCGTGCGCAGCACATCATTGCGGAAGATCACACCGGCCGGGAAAGGGCCTGGATCGGAGAAATAGCCCGGTGAGGCCGAACCGACGGCACCCGTCACTGCGAGATTGGTCAATGGATAGTTCGGGGCAAAACCGGTGGTTACGCCGTCGAAGGAGATCGCATTGACGGAACCGGGATAGGTGAAGTCATTGCGCTCGGCCACTTCCATGTCGGAATAGAAGCCGCCGAAGGTCGCGCGGATGCGGCGGTCTGCCGGCGTGTTGAAGCGCAATTCCTGCGTGAAGACCTTGGTCCGCGTGTCCGACTGCACGAACAGGTTCGGCGGCTGGCAGGTGCCCGACGGCGCCGCCGCTCCCGGATAGGAGACCGAGCCGTCACAGATATAGTAGGGCAGGTACTGGCCGACGAAGAGATAGTCAGAATAATCAACGCGTTGATCGGTATTCCGGTCGGTATAGGCGCCGGTATAGACCATTTCCAGGGCGCCGAGGCGACCTTCCAGCGTCCAGCTGGTATTGTGGAAATAATCATCCAGCTCGTCTTCCTCGAAGCGCTGGATTTCCAGATCGTCGAGTTCCGGGTCCATGAAGAAGACGCCTTCGGAGTCCAGCTGCTGCTGCATATGCATGACGGTCAGGGACCAGTCCGCATTGAAGTCATACAGTGCGCTCAGACGGAAACCGGAATAGGTGGTGTCGTTGAAGTCCTTTTCCAGCAGGGAGGAATTATTGGCGTCCAGGAAGGTGACCCCGGACAGATCAGCCGTGGACTGGAAACCGGCACGCGTCGTGCTCACCGGAACACCATTGTCGCGCATCGTGCCCGCAGGGCGGAAACGGGCCGATTCCGACGCATTGCGGGTGCCCGGAACATTGTCGATATAGCCGCCCTGCTGGTCGACATAGACCACGCCGCGGAGCGCGAAATTGTCGGCCACCGGAACGTTGACGACGGCCTCGACCTTGTTCGACATCTCGCCGCCTTCGGTGAAGGAGACTGCAAAATTCGACGAGGCGGAGAAGCCGGACGGGTCCGGACGGTTTGTGATCAGGCGCACGGTACCGGCCTGCGATGACGCGCCATACAGCGTGCCCTGCGGCCCCGGCAAAACCTCGACCCGCGCCAGGTCGGCTGCGTAGACATCAAGGTTACGGCCCGGCTGCGACACCGGCTGCTCATCGAGATAAAGGGCGACATTCGGCGCCAGGCCGGCCACACCGGCGGTGGTCAGGTTCGGTGTCGTCGAGGCAAGGCCGCGAATATAGATCGTGGCCTGGCCCGGACCGGAACCACCGGCGGTCACGCCCGGCAATTGCTGCAGATAATCGGTGAAGATATCGACGCCGAGCTCGTCCAGCGTCTCCTCATTCATCGCGTTCACGGCAAGAGGAATATCCTGCGTGCTTTGCTCGCGCTTCGTCGCAGTCACGGTGATAACGTCGACCTGGGCGGCGGCGAGGCCGGCTCCGGCGAGCGACAATGTGGCGGCGGTCAGAATGGTTGTTGAAAGTGCCCGTTGCTTCAGCATGACGTGATGACAGTCCCTTGTGGCGTTACGGTTCAAGTGGCTGTGTAGAGTTTCCGGTACGCGCTGACCAGTATGCTTTGAGTTGAAACTTTCAACACCAAGGGTGCCTGGCAGGGAAGCAGCCGAAACCACCGACCTTACACGCTGTAAAATAAGGCTAAAATCCAACCGTTACATGGATGTGACAGGTTTCGGCGAAGTTTGATCCTGTTCCTGCAGCGATTTTTGCCGACCTTATTCTTTGAAATCGAAAAATTCCGACGTCCGCTTTCCGCCGATTCCATTTGGAAAGCCCGAAGGCTGCGGGTACATGAGTCGGGCACCCTGAAACGGCGAGCCGAATGAGCGATCACGACGAAATTCTTGTGGCCCTGCGACGGATTACCCGGGCCATCGACCTCCAGTCCAAACGCCTGGTCAAGGCAACCGGCCTTACGGCGCCGCAGCTGGTCGTCATCGACACGCTGCGCAAGCAAGGCAATCTTTCGCCCAGCGCGATTGCCCGCGCTGTGTCACTCAGCCAGGCCACAATCACCTCCATTCTCGACCGCCTGACCCAGGCCGGGCTGGTCGAACGGGTCAAGAGCGACACTGACAAGCGCGTGGTGATGGCGCGCCTGACCGAGACCGGCAGGACCGCCGGTGAAAACGCGCCCGAACTCCTGCAGGCCGGCTTCCTGCGCGCCTTTCGCGAGCTTCAGTCCTGGGAACAGAACATGCTGATTGCCTCGCTACAGCGGATCGCCGAGCTGATGGACGCCGAAAATCTCGACGCTTCGCCCTTCCTCGACACCGGTGAAATCAACGAATGACAGGACCGGCGAACCGCGCGCTGACCGGACTGAAAGTCGTCGAACTGGCCCGCATCCTGGCCGGCCCCTGGGCCGGACAGTCGCTCGCCGATCTCGGCGCTGATGTGATCAAGGTTGAAAGCCCGGCGGGCGATGATACGCGCAGCTGGGGTCCACCCTGGATCGAGCATGAGAGCGGTCGTGCCGCGGCCTATTACCATTCCTGCAATCGCGGCAAGCGCTCGGTCACCGCGGATTTTCGAAATCCCGATGATCTCGACTTCGTGCACGCCCTGATCGCTGATGCCGATGTGGTGATCGAGAATTTCAAGGTCGGCGGACTCGCCAAATTCGGACTCGATTATGCCAGCCTCGCCGCCGACCATCCGCGCCTGGTCTATTGCTCGATCACCGGCTTCGGCCAGACCGGCCCCTACGCCCATCGGGCTGGCTACGACCTAGCAATCCAGGGCATGAGCGGCGTGATGGACATCACCGGCGCGGCCGAAGGTCCACCGCAACGCCTCGGCGTCGCCTTTGCCGACATCTTCACCGGACTCTACGCCACCATCGCGATCCAGGCCGCGTTGGCACAGCGCGAACGGACCGGCCAGGGCCAGCACATCGACATGGCCTTGCTGGATTCAATGGTCGGCGTACTGGGCAATCAGGCGATGAATTATTTCGCGACCGGAACGCCGCCGCGCCGCATCGGCAATGCCCACCCCTCCATCGTGCCCTATCAGGAATTTGCCTGCGCCGATGGCCACATCATCATCGCCTGCGGCAATGACAGCCAGTTCGAGCGCCTCGCTCATGCGCTTGCTCTCGACGAGACCGTGATCGCCGCAAACAGGACCAACGCCCAGAGGGTTGGCAATCGCGCCGAACTGACAGCAAGCCTTTCGACCTGCCTGGGCAAGCTGACGCGAAGCGAAGCGCTTGCGATGCTGGAAGCCAATGGCGTGCCCGGCAGCCCGATCAACACGATCCAGAACGCCTTTGCGGACCCGCAGGTTCACGTGCGGGGACTGGCGATCAGCTCGGACGGGATCCCCGGATTGCGGTCACCGATCCGCATGTCAGGCAGCGACACCGGCGGCACCACGCGCGCCCCCGGCCTGGGAGAACACACAGACGCCGTGAAAGCGGAGCTCCAGGCAAAGGGGTGGAGCGGACCCGGGAAGGGATAGGTCCGCTCCGATCGGCTGGTTGGGGCCGATACGTCCTAACCGTTGAAGCGCTCGCCCTTGGCCGCCTTGTCGGCGAGGTAAGGCGAGACATCATGGCCGAAGGCCTTCAGCCCCTCGACCACCACATCCAGACCGATCGTGTCAGCCCAGAACATCGGACCGCCCGTATAAGCCGGCCAGCCATAGCCATTGATCCACACGGTATCGATGTCGGAGGCGCGCTGCGCCATGCCCTCATCCAGAATTTTCGCGCCCTCATTGATCATCGGGAAGAGCAACCGATTGCGGATGTCTTCGGACGAGAATGACTGCGATGCCTGCCCGGACTTGGCGACGAAGGACGCGATAATCTCCTCGACTTCGGCCGAGGGCGTGCGCTGGCGGTTTTCACCGTAATCGTAAAAACCCTTGCCATTCTTCTGGCCCCGGCGATCGCGCTCGCAGAGGACGTCGCGAATGGTCTCACCCTTGGACGTCTCCCTGTCCCAACCGAGATCGAGCCCGGCCAGATCGGCCATCTGGAACGGCCCCATCGGCAAGCCAAAATCCGTCAACGCATCATCGACCGCCCACGGCGTGATGCCTTGCATCAGCAGGGTATTGGCGGCCTGCTGGCGCGGCGAGAGCATGCGGTTGCCGATGAAGCCATGGCACACACCGGCAACCACGGCGACCTTGCCGATCTTCTTCGACAAGGCCATCGCCGTCTTGAGGACGGCAGGCGCGGTCTCTTCCGCCCGGACGATCTCCATCAGACGCATCACATTGGCTGGCGAAAAGAAGTGCAGGCCGAGCACGTATTCCGGACGCTTGGTCACCGCCGCCATCTCATCGACATTGAGATAGGAGGTGTTCGAGGCCAGAATCGCGCCCTGTTTGACGATGGCGTCGAGCTTGGCGAAGACCTCTTTCTTCACATCCATATTCTCGAACACGGCCTCGATGACCAGATCGCAATCGGCCAGGTCAGTCATCTCCAGCGTCGGCGTCAGGCGCCCCATGCACTGCTCGACCTGTTCGGCGGTGAATTTGCCGCGCGCCGCGGAGCGTTCGTAATTCTTGCGGATGATCGAGACGCCACGATCCAGCGGGGCCTGCTCGCGCTCGAGGATCGTGACCGGGATGCCGGCGGTCAGGAAATTCATCGCGATCCCGCCACCCATTGTGCCGGCGCCCAGAATGCCAACCTTTGAGATCGGGAGGATCGGCGTGTCGGCGGGGATGTCGTCAATCTTGCTGGCGGCACGCTCGGCAAAGAAGACGTGGCGCAGGGCGCGTGACTGGGTCCCTGTGACCAGCTTGCCGAACAGCTCGCGCTCCTTCTTCACACCCTCGACGAAGGGCAGCTCGATGGCGGCGCGGACCGCCTCGATGCAGGCTTCCGGCGCTTCGAACCCTTTCAGGCGACGCAGCTCGGTTTTGCGGAATTCATCAAAAAAGGCGTCGCCCAGGCTGGGATCGATCATGTCGATCCTGGCGCTTGAAACGGGATGGCTGGCTGCCCCGACGATATTGCGGGCAAACTCCACGCCGCTCTCGGCGAGGCCGTCATCGGCGACCAGCTTGTCGACCAGGCCAATGCGCTCGGCGGCAGCGGCCGGGATCGGATCCCCCTTGACCACCATCGGCAGGGCCGCCTCGACACCGACCACGCGCGGCAGGCGCTGGGTGCCGCCGGCACCCGGCAGGATGCCGAGTTTGACTTCCGGCAGGCCGAGTTTCGCCGACGCGACGGCGATACGGTAGTGACAACCCAGCGCAACCTCCAGCCCGCCGCCAAGCGCCGTGCCGTGGATCGCGGCAACGACCGGCTTTGTGCTGGCCTCAATGGTGTCGATCACCTCGGGCAATGAGGGGCCAACGGGCGGCTTGCCGAATTCGGTAATGTCCGCACCGGCAAAGAAAGTGCGCCCCTCGCAAGTGATGACAATCGCCTTGATGGCGTCGTCAGCCGCCGCCTCCGCCATCGCATCAGCAAGACCCTTCCGCACAGCTTGGCCGAGCGCGTTGACCGGCGGATTGTTCGAGGTAACGACGAGAACCTCACCATCCTTGCGCGTACTGATAACCGTCATCACCATCTCCTGATTTTTTGCCCGTGACCGGGCTGTTGTCCGCATCGCTCAACCGGTCCTACCGGGCACTAATCATCTTCGCAATGCCGCATACCCTGAATTCGATATAGTGGACAACCACCAGACGCGCCAGATCGTTATGACGTGGCCTTGTGATAAATATCGTTCGACATTATCGTCACCTCAACAAATATTGCAGCAAACCGATAACAGGATTTTGTTGGGGATGGAAAATCAAGCAGAAGCGACCGAAACGGTCGCGAGCTTGGGCATGCCGGCCGACTGGCCCGCCTGCACGCTAGAGCAGGCGACGGCCCTGCTGTGTGCACCCGGGGCAAAGTTCGAGATGGAGACCGTGACCATCCGCGGCGTCGAAACGCGCGCCTGGAAGAACGCACTCGGCAGCCTGCCGGAATTGGCTGCACACGCCCGCAATCACGGCGGCCGCACCTTCACCATCCACGAGAATGAACGCGTGAGCTATGAAGCCTGGTTCCGCGCCACCCGCGCCCTTGCTGCCGAACTCGCGGCGATGGGCATCGGCCAGGGCGACCGTGTCGGACTGGCCATGCGAAACCTGCCGGAATGGCCGGTCGCCTTTTTCGCCGTCACCAGCCTGGGCGCGATCATCGTACCGCTGAATGCCTGGTGGACCGGTGCGGAACTGGCCTACGGGTTGAAGGATTCCGGCGCCAGAGCGCTGATCTGTGATGCCGAGCGCTGGGATCGGATCGGCCCGGAAACGAACGGTCTGCCGGATCTCAAACATGTCCTGGTCAGTCGCGGCGATGCCGCGCCGGATGCGCCAGCCCGTCGGCTGGAGGACCTGATCGGCACGCCGGACCGTTATTCCGGCCTGCCCGAGGGCGATCTGCCGGATGTCGATATTGCGCCCGACGATCCGGCCACGATTTTCTACACCAGCGGCACGACCGGCAATCCGAAAGGGGCGCTGGGCACACATCGCAATATCCTCACCAACATTCTGTCGTCAGCCTTTTCCGGCGCCCGCACCTGCCTGCGGCGTGGCGAGGCGCCGCCGGCGCCATCGCCCAAAGTCATGCTGACAGTGATCCCACTGTTCCACGTCACCGCCTGCAATGCCGGGCTGATGGGCGCAGTCTTCGCCGGACACACAATGGTCTTCATGCCGAAATGGGACGTGGTGAAGGCCTTCCAGATTATTGAGCGTGAGAAGGTCAACACGACCGGCGGCGTGCCGACAATTGCCTGGCAGCTGATCGAACACCCCGATCGCGACAAGTATGACCTGTCCTCGCTTGAGGCGATCACCTATGGAGGCGCGCCTTCGGCACCGGAACTGGTGCGAAAGATCAAGGATGTCTTCGGCGCCCTGCCCGGCAATGGCTGGGGCATGACCGAGACCTCGGCGACGGTGACCAGCCACTCCTCGGAGGACTATCTCAACCGTCCCGACAGCTGCGGGCCGCCGGTGGCGGTGTCGGACATCCGCGTCATGGCACCTGATGGCAGCCGCGAATTACCGGTCGGCGAGGTTGGAGAGCTGTGGGCGCGCGGGCCGCAGATCGTGGCCGGATACTGGAATAGCCCAGAGGCGACGGCGGAGACCTTTATTGATGGCTGGATCCGGACCGGCGACCTGGCCCGGATCGACGAGGAAGGCTTCTGCTTCATTGTCGACCGCGCCAAGGACATGATCATCCGCGGCGGCGAAAACATCTATTCGAGCGAGGTCGAGAATGCCCTCTACGAACACCCGGCCGTGACCGATGCCGCCCTGGTCGGCATCCCCCACCGCACGCTCGGCGAGGAGCCGGCCGCCGTGGTCCACCTCGCGCCGGGCCTCAGCGCCAGCGAAGACGAGCTCAAATCCTGGGTGCGCGAGCGCCTCGCCATTTTCAAGACGCCGGTGCGCATCCTGTTTTCCGGGGAGACCCTGCCGCGCAATGCCAATGGCAAGATCGTCAAGAGTGAATTGAAGCCCCTGTTCGAGACCGAACAGGCCTGAACCGAACCGGACAACCGGTCATTTCGAGGGGAGAGACGCGATGCTGATCGCAACACTGATGATGGCAGGCACGACCCTGCTGGCCCAACCGCCGACTTACGCACCGCCGGATTATGACGCCGCCGAAAACTGGCTGTGCCGACCCGGCCGGGAGGACGCCTGCACGATCGATCTCGACACCACGATCGTCGAGGCGGACGGATCGATGCATGTCGAGCCATTTGTCGCGGCCGAAGATCCGGGGGTCGACTGTTTCTATGTCTATCCAACGGTCTCCAACGATTTGACGCCAAATTCCGACATGGTCGCCAATGACGAGGAAAACCGCGTGATCGCGGCCCAGTTCGCGCGCTTCGGCGAGGTCTGCCGCACCTATGCGCCGATGTACCGGCAGGTCACGCTGACCGCGCTGCGCTCAATGATGGCCGGCCAGCCGGTCGCCGCCGACGGCGTCACCGCCTATCTCGACGTCCAGACTGCCTTCGCCCACTACATGGAGCACGACAATAACGGTCGCCCCTATGTGCTGATCGGTCACTCCCAGGGCGCGCGCATGTTGGAACAACTGGTCGCCCGTGTCGTCGATGGCGAGGCAATCCAGAACAACATGCTGTCGGCCATGCTGATCGGCTACAATATCGCCGTGCCCCCGGGCCAACCGGTCGGCGGCTCATTCCAGGCCGTTCCGCCCTGTCGCGCGGACGAGGAAACCGGCTGTTTCATCGGCTATGTTTCCTTCCGCAGCGACGCCCCGCCGCCGGAGGCCTCGCGCTTTGGCAAACTGCCGGATCCCGCGGTCGAGGTGGCCTGCACCAATCCCGGCGATCTGGCCGGCAATTCCGACGCCCATCTGGTAGCCTACCTGGCCACGAATGGTGCCTTCACCTCATCTGTGGAAGCCGGACCCTGGGTCGAGGGTGGGGCACCGATCTCGACGGATTTCGTGCGCGTTCCCGGCATGATCACAGGGCAATGCCTGAACAATGAACATGGCAGCTATTATGCCATCACCGTGCATGGCGACCCGTCCGATCCACGCACCGACGACATTGTCGGCGACGTTGTGGCCAATGGCGTCATCCTGGCTGATTGGGGCCTGCACCTGCTCGATGTCGGTATCGCGCAAGGCGATCTGATCGACCTGGTCAGCAGCCAGGCGGCCGCACACGGTCGATAGGACAAACCATACCGCCCCGGGGCCGGGGCGACGGACGGGAACAGGGCGGACCAAGCGGTTCGCCCTGTTTTCATCACAGATCAGACAAAGATTGCGACGCTCTGCATGCCGGTGATGACCGGCTCGCGGTCGGCATTCCAGAGCAGCATGAGCTGGCTGGACGAGCCATGGCGGGCAAGGTCGGCGGTGGAACGACTGAGCCACCAGCCATCCGTGGTCACCGGTTCGGCGGTCAAGAGATTGATCTGCCAGGTCATCGAGCTGATCGGACCCGGCTTTTCGAATAGGGCCATGGCGGCCGGCGGCAAGGCGTCACCGATCGCCATCAGCTCGACCATCGGATGCAGGCCGTCACGCTCCCTCAGACGCACCCAGCGCATGAAGTCCGGCGTGTGGCGCTCATCGATCGCCAGGCCATGGCGGTATTCCAGATGACCGGTGAAGAATTTCGGATCCGGATTGGCCATGGCCGGGGCGGCGTCAGCAAAATCGGGGACTTCCGGCCGCGCGTCTTCAGCATAGTCGATACTCGACTCCAGACCGATCATGAAGACAAACAGCGCCTTCAGTCCCAGCTTGCCATCACCATAGACATTGGCCTCGATGAAGGCTGCCGTCCGGCCGCGACGCAGAAGTTCGGTCTTCACCACAACTTCACCGGCCAACGGCCCGACAAAGGCGATCTGCGCCGAGCGCAGCGGCGGCAGATCCGGTTGCGACCGCAGCGTCGCATCCAGCGCGATCGCCGCCGTCAGCCCGCCATAGGCGGTCCGGCCCTGCATCCAGGTGTCCGGTAACTGCGCGGTGAGCGTGTTGTCGGAGACTTGGGCGGCATCGAGGATTTGCGGCAGCGACATCAGTCATCCTTGAATTTGTCGAGGGCGGCGCGGGCGGCGAGCTGGGTCGACGGCGCCACCGGGTGGGAGGTCGACAATCCGCCATCAACCGCGATCGCCTGTCCATTGACATAGCTGGATGCCGGCGATGCGAGAAAGAGGGCCATTGCCGCAATCTCATCGGGCTGGCCGCCTCGCTGGAGCGGGTTGAGCTGACCGATCCGGTCGCCTTTGCCAGCCGCGCGGGCATGGTCGAAAAGGGGCTGCGTCATCCCGGTCTCGGTCAAGCCAGGGCAAATCCCATTGACCCGGATTCCGGTACCGACCAAGCTTTGGCAGGCGTGCTGGACCAGATTGATTACACCCGCCTTCGAGGCTGAATAGGCCACCGGCCCGGCGCCATAGCGCAGCCCGGCGACCGAGGCGGTGCAGATGATCGAGCCGCCACCCGATTTCATCAAGGCCGGGGCGGCGTGCTTGATGGCCAGGAAGGGTCCGATCAGGTTGACGCGCAACACCTCGGCAAAGGTGTCGGCCGTGGTGTCGAGAAAGTCGGGAAGACCGCCCGTGATGCCGGCATTGGCATAGACCACGTCCAGACGACCGAATGTCTCCACCGCCATTGCAACGGCACCGATCACATCAGGCTCGGACCCGGCATCCATTTCCAGCGCTTTCGCTTCACCGCCGGCGGCCTCAATGGCGGCAACCGTGGCCGCCACATCCGGCGAGCGGTCACAGGCCAGGATTTTGGCGCCGGCCTCGGCAAACAAGAGGGCCGAAGCACGACCGATACCGGATGCGGCCCCGGTGATAATGGCGACCTTGCCCGCCAGGCTGAACATGGACATGTGACTTTCCCCGATCGTGTGTCGTTACGGATTTGACGCCGGCAGCAGGCCCGGCTCAGGCACCAGCACGGCGGGCGAAATCCCAGGCACTGACTGCCAACGGCACCAGGCGCGCGACGGTCGCCTCGGCCTTGTCGCTGGAGGCATTGCCGTCGATGATCCGCTTCTTGATGCCCTGGACGATGCCGACCAAGCGGAACAGGTTATAGGCGAAATACCAGTCCATCGCCGGCACGCTGTCGCGCCCGGTGAGATCGCAATAAAGCGCCACGGTCTCATCCAGGGTCGGAATGCCGGAGGCCTGGAAATCGATCCCGTCGAGCCCGGCCCCGCCTGCCTCCGCCGGCATCGCCCACTGCATGGCGTAGTAGGTGAAGTCAGCCAGCGGATCGCCGAGCGTTGAAAGTTCCCAGTCGAGGACCGCCTTGATGCGGGTTCCCTCCGGTTCGAACAGGGCATTATCGATGCGGTAGTCGCCATGGATGATCGAGGTGCGGGTCTGTTCCGGCACGGTGCGCGGCAGATAGTCGATCAGCCCTTCCACCTCGGGGATGTCGTCGGTCTGAGAGGCCCGGTACTGCTTGGTCCAGCGACCGACTTGGCGTTCGAAATAATTGCCCGGCCGACCATAATCGCCCAAACCCGCCGCCACCGGGTCGATATTGTGAAGATCGGCCAGCGCGGTGGTCAGCCCGCGATACATCTCCCCGCGGGCCTGCGGTGTTTCATTGGGCAGCGAGCCATCGGCAAGCGAGCGCCCATCGACCAATTCCATCACATAGAAGATCGACCCGATCACCGTGTCGTCCTCACACAGGGCAACCGGCCGGGCAACCGGGAAGCCGGTCGGGTGAAGGGCGGCGATCAGGCGATGCTCGCGATCAACCGCGTGCGCCGATGGCAGGGTCGGACCGAACGGTTTCCGGCGCAACACATAGGACCGGTCGCCCGCATCAAGACGATAGGTCGGGTTGGACTGGCCGCCGGGAAACTTGGCGAGCCGAACCGGCCCCGCGAAGCCGTCGATCCGGCCAGCCAGCCAAGTCTCAAGGCGTTGCAAATCCATCTCGTCGCGCGGCGGCGTCGCTGTCGCTGCAGTCATGGTCTGTCCCGATTGTGATAATCCGTGCGCGCGATCTCGCGCTGCAGCAAAGTTAGACCATACCGTTTCCTCGGTAAATGGTTAGAATGCGGCGACGCAAGTTGGCAGATGACGCATGAAGTCGTTTTTTCATAACCACTTCATAAAGCTCACCCGGACTGGAGAAATCCATACCGATTTTGCTATCGTGCCAGAAGGGAGATCAAGGCAGCGCGCGCGCCCGATCGCGTGACGATATCAACAAACTCTGCTAAGCGAATGATATGAATGCGACTCCGAAAACCATCGACTCGGCGAAGACCCGCCGCTTCCACCAGAAGCGCGAGCTGATCCTCGACGCCGCCGCCACGCTGATCAACCGGCATGGCGTGCGCGGCATGACATTTGTTGACGTCGCCCAGCTGGTTCAACTCAACACAACCAGCATCACCTATTATTTCAAACGCAAGGAATTGCTGGCGGCCGCCGTGCTCGAACGCGCGCTTGAACGCATCGAAGCCCTGGTCGCGGAAGCCGCCGCCGAGCCGACGCCGCAAGCGCGGGTCGAGCGGTATGTCCGTCTCAATTTCGACCTGCAGGCCCGCATCAATGCCGAGATCGAGCGGCCGATTGCGGTGATCTCCGACATCCGCGCCCTCAACGAGCCCTTCGGCAGCGAATTGACCGCGCGCTATGTGCAGGTCTTCCGCAAGCTGCGGACGTTTTTCGACGCGCCCAGGACTCCGGAAGAGAAAATCCTCGGGACGATCCGCGCCCATGTCCTGGTCCAGAACATGTTCTGGCTGCCAGCCTGGCTGTCGCAGTATTCCACCGGCGATTATGACCGCGTCATCCACCGCATGGTCGAGATCTTCGAGCATGGCATCGCTCGTGACGGTGCCAAGTGGGCGCCCGAACTCCTGCCAATCGATGAGTCGGAGCTGAAGGTCGGGATCGAGGGCATGCCGGGCAATTTCGCCCGCGCCGCCACCTTCCTGATCAATGAGCGCGGCTATCGCGGCGCCTCGGTCGAACAGATTGCCTCGGAACTCAATGTCACCAAGGGCAGTTTCTACCACCATCTGGAGGCCAAGGACGAGCTGGTGCTGGAATGCTTCCGCCGCTCCTATGGCCGCGTGTCGCTGGTCCAGCGCGCCGCCACCAAGGCTGGCGGAAATCAGTGGCAGCAATTGTCCTCCTCCATCGCGACACTGCTCAATGTGCAGCTATTCAGTGAATTCCCGCTGCTGCGAACGACTGCCTTGCAGGCCCTGCCGAATGATTTGCGCAATGATGTGCTCGACCGTTCCAACCGGATGGCGCGCCGCTTCGCCGGCATGATGATCGACGGCATCACCGAAGGCTCGGTCCGGCCTGTCGACCCGCTGGTCGCCAGCCAGGCGATCATGGGCGCCCTCAACTCGGCCTATGACCTGCGCGACTGGGTCCGGGGTGTCGATCCCGATACCGCCTTCGCCTATTACGCCTCGACGCTGGCCTATGGTCTGTTTTCGGCGCCGCCCAAGCCGTTCACTGGCTGACGGCAACGGGCCTCATCGTTCCCAATGCCGCCCGGCGGCTGCCCTGGCCCGTCAAGTCAGGGGACGCCTGCCTCGCGCCTTGGCTTGCCCAGCCAGTAGGCCGGCAAGCCAGCCAGGATCAGAACACCACCCCAGGCGAGCACTTCGAGACCGGAACCCAGGACGGCGAAGGCCGCATAGGCGCCAGCGGCGAGGGCGATGATGGCCCAGCCTCTGGCGGATCGCCATGAATGGCGTAGCTCGGCCACCGCGCTGACCAGCAGCGGCAGCAGGAGGCAGACCGTGCTCATCATCGCCAGGAAGGTGAAGGTGCCTACCAGGCCGCGCGAGTAATTGGCGACCAGCAGGATCGAACCCAGCCCCAGCGACAGGAGGAGGGAGAGTTGTGGCGCGCCGCCCTTGTTGCGTCGACCCAGGGCAGCGGGTGCCAGCCGGTCCAGCGCCAGAGCCATCGGCATCTGGCCGGACAGGAAAATGATGCCGTTGAGCGCCCCGGCCGTGGACACCATCGCCCCGATGGCAATCAGGCCGGGGCCCCAGCTACCCAGGACACGGGCCGCATCGGAGAAGGGCGAGGTGGAGCTGGCCAGGTCGGCAGCCGGCACAACCAGCATGACCGCAGCGGTCGCGGCGATGTAGATGAGGGCGACCGTGATTGTGCCGACCACCGTCGCGCGCGGAACGGTGCGGGCGGCATCGCGGACATCACCGGCCGGCACGGTTCCCGCTTCGAGGCCGGCAAAGGCCCACATGGTCAAGAGCGCGGTCGCGGCCAGCACCGGGAAGAAACCGCCACCGGACGGATTGATCTCGGGCAGGTTGGCGACATCGCCGGTGAAGAAACCGACGCCGATCACCACGAAGATCGGCACCAGTTTCAGGATCGTGGTCAATAATTGCACGATGCTGGCATCGCGGATGCCGTGCAGCGAGATCAGGCCCAACCCCCAGATCAGCGCCAGCCCGCAACCCATCTGGGCCATCGGCGAAGCGCTCAGGGCCGGGATGAAGACAGTCAGATAGCCGACAAAGGCAATCGCGACAGCGGGGATGGAAATCCAGTAGGAGGCCCAATAACCCCAGGCGACGAGAAAGCCGGTGAGGTCGCCGAAAGCGTCATGGGCAAAGGCGATCGGACCACCCGTCCGGGTGGTGCGATGGGCGAGCCGGCCCAGCACCAGCGCCAGCAGGATCGAGCCGCCGGCCGTCACCAGCCAGCCGGAAAACCCCATCAAGCCGTAGGGGGCGAGGACGGCGGGCAGCATGAAAATGCCGGATCCGATCATGATCCCCACCACCAGGGACCAGCAGCCCCAAAAGCCGATCGTCTTGTGCGCCGGCTTGGCGAGCGATGCAGCGTCCTGCGCTGCCGTCTTGTGGTCTGTCATGGTCGTCTGTCCCCCCGGACGCAGAACCCGTCAGCCACAAGCGGCGTAGGCATCCCGTAGCAGATTGTGCCAATGCCAGACGCCGGCCTCCTGGTCGGGCGAGAGCCGACCGGGCTGGTAGGCGCCGGAGGCGAGGCCTTTCTGGACGTGTTCGCAGATCATGCGATCCTCGTCCTGGACGCTGTCGGAAAAAGCATCATCGGCCTCGGCCCGGCCGGCTTCGCCGTCGGCATAATAGAAATCAAACTCGACCCGGCAGGCATCCGGCCCGTTGGCCACCACGCGATTGGTTTGCATGCGGCCCGGCAGGATGTTGAGCATGGTATTGGGATAAATGAAGAAATAGAGCGCCTCACCGGCCGCATAGGCCTCGGTCTCGGCGTCGACCGGCGAGCGTTGCAGGGACCAGAAGCGCGCCAGCTCGGTCTTGTAGTCGGGATAAGAAACGACCTGGGTCAGGTCGGGATGGACGAAGGGCAGGTGATAGCCTTCGAGATAATTGTCGACATAGACCTTCCAGTTGCAGGCCACGTCATAAATCCGGCTGTGATGGTGGTTGAGCCCGTCCAGCGCGCCGGTCGGCACAATATCGTCGATCCCGGCCATGATGTCGGCAAAACCCGGCCCGAGGCGCGTGCGGGCGAAAACCAGTCCGTTCCAGACTTCAGTCTCGATGCGCTCCAGCGCGATGTCCCGATGATCAAACCCGTCGGCGGCCTGCATCTCCGGCGCCGTGCGTAGGTGTCCATCGAGGTCATAGGCCCAGCCGTGATAGGCGCAGCGCAGACGCTTGGCGCCCTCGCCATCGCACAGGGCGAGCGGTCCGGCGCGGTGGCGACAGATGTTCAAAAACCCGTTGAGCCGGCCCTCGCCATTGCGCACCAGCAGGATCGGCACGCCGCCGATCTCGCGCACGATATGATCCCCGGGTTCGGACAGCGCACTGGCCGGCGCCACGACCTGCCAGCCGCGCGACAGGATTTCGCGCTGATCAAGGGCCAGCGCTTCCGCCCCGACATAGCGCGTCGGGTCGAGCGCCCGGGCCGCGGCCAAGGGGCGTTTCGGATCCGTTCTGTCAGTGGAAGGCGGGGCGTAAAGATCGTCCATGCCGGGACGCTAACGGCAACGGCCCCGCCTGCCAATGAAATCCGTCGCCGGATCAGGCGTAGCTGATCACTTCGAACTCGATCCCGTCCGGATCGTCAAAATAGAAACGCCGGCCCGGTTCATAGTCGGCATGGGAGTGGGTGTGGATGCCACTGGCCTTGATCCGCGCCTCGGCGGCGTCGAGATCATCGACCAGAACGCCAATATGGTTGAGCCGCCCGGTCGGCATATCGGTCGGCTCGGGATAGGCGTAGACGGCGACATAACTGGCCTCGCCGCCAACATGGTAGGCGGTACCACCATTCTTGGCCGGGCCATGCCAGCGCACCTGCCAGCCAAACCATTCGGTCAGGCGGCGGGCGGTGGCTTGAGGGTCGGTGACCGTCACATTGACGTGTTCGAGCATCGCATCTGTCATGAAAATCTCCTGTACCGCGACCGGCTTGGCCGCTTGAACAGGCTGTGAGATAGTTGCTCAACCTAAGTTGAGGTCAAGCTTTGCATTCGGAAAAAGTCACATCCCCCACGGCCGCAGATCCCCTGTCCATCGGGCAGCTGGCCGAACGCACCGGTGTTGCCGTGTCGGCCATCCGTTTTTATGAGGACAAGGGGCTGGTCCAGCCGACCCGCAATACGGGCGGACAACGCCGTTTCAAGCGCGCCGATGTCCGGCGCATTTCCTTCATCCTGATCGCCCAGAAACTGGGGCTGTCCATTCGCGAGATCGGCGATGCGCTGACCTCCCTGCCCGACCGGCGCACGCCAACCCAATCCGATTGGGCGCGAATCAGTGCCAGCCTCAAGGATCGCCTCGACCAGCAGATTGATGCGCTGACGCAAATGCGTGGACGGCTGGACAGTTGTATCGGCTGCGGCTGCCTCTCCCTGAAAGCCTGCCAGCTCTACAATCCCCGCGACCGCCTCGCCGGCCTGGGCGCCGGCCCGCATTTCGGGGTGACCGACCCGCCAGACTGATCACCCATGAAAAAGGCCGGCGGATTGCCCCGCCGGCCCTGTTCATCAGGATGACCTGTCGCCTATTCGGTGACCGGGAAACCGCGATCACGCATCAGGGCTGACACGTCGGCATCGCGGCCGCGGAAGAGGCGATAAGCCTCGGCCGGATCCATCGAATTGCGCGGGGCGAAGAGATATTCGACCAGGCGGGCCGAAACCTCCGGATCATAGAAACCACCCGGTGCTTCCTGGAAGGCTTCGGCAGCGTCGGCGGTGAGGACATCCGCCCACATGTATCCGTAATAGCCGGCCGAATAGCCTTCGCCCGAGAAGATATGCCCGAAATGCGGCGAACGGTGACGCATCACGATCTCATCCGGCATGCCGAGACGCGCCAGGGTCTCCCGCTCAAACGTGTCCGGATCGCTCATCTCGGCCGGGTCGGTGGTGTGATAGACCATGTCCATCAGGGCCGAGGCGAGATACTCGCCGGTCGAGAAACCCTGGTTGAAATTGGCCGCCGCACGGATGCGCTCGATCAGGGCTTGCGGCATCGGCTCGCCGGTTTCGACATGGGTCAGGTAGTTGTTGACCACCGGATCGGTGAGCACCCAACGCTCGAGCAATTGCGACTGGAATTCAGTGTAGTCGCGCACGCCGCCATTCAGGGTCGGATAATCGACATTGGAGGACAGGTAATGAAGCGCATGACCGAATTCGTGGAAGAAGGTCGTCGCATCGTCGAAGGAGACGAGCACCGGCTCGCCCGGGGCGCCCTCAACAAAGTTCGAGTTATTGGTGGCCAGCACATTGGTCTGGCCATCAATCGTGGTGTGTGAGCGGAAGGAATTGGCCCAGGCGCCGGACCGCTTGCCCTGACGGGCGAAGGGATCGAGATACCACAGGCCGACATTGGCGCCGGTGTCGCGATTGGTGACTTCCCACACGCGCACGGATGGGTGCCAGACCGACACCTCGCCCTCCGGCAGTTCACGGAAGGCAAAGCCGAACAGTTCGCCAGCGACGTAGAACATGCCTTCGCGCAGATTATCGAGCTGCAGGTATTGCTTCACCTCTTCACTGTCGAGGTCGTAGCGGGCCGAGCGGACCTGCTCGGCATAATAGCGATAGTCCCAGGGCTGGATGGTGATGTCATCGCCATTGGCATCGGCGAGCGCCTGCATGTCGGCGACTTCTTCCTCGATGCGCGCGACGGCGGCTGTCCATACGCCTTCCATCAACTCCATGGCCCGCTCGGGCGTGCCGGCCATGCGGTTCTCCAGACGCCAGGAGGCGTAATTGTCATAGCCCAAAAGGCCGACACGCTCGTCGCGCAGCTGCAGGATCTCGGTGATGATGGCGTTATTGTCGAACTCGCCGCCATTGTCGCCACGCGAATAATAATTGGTCCACACCTGCTCGCGCAGATCGCGTTCGTCGGAAAAGGTCAGGAAAGGATCCATCGAGGAGCGGGTGTTGGTGATGGCGTATTCGCCCTCACGCCCGCGCGTGGCAGCGGCGGCAGCTGACGCGGCCACGAAGTCGGCCGGAAGGCCGGAAAGCTGATCCGCCGTCAGATAGGTGACGTAATCGCCCTCATCATTGAGCACGTTATTGGCAAAATCAGTGTGCAGCTCGGCCAGACGGGCATTGATCGCGGCATAACGTTCGGCGGCTTCGCCTTCCAGCGTTGCGCCATTGCGGGCGAACCCGTCATAGGTCAGCACCACGACGCGCTGTTGCTCCGGCGTCAACGTCTGCATCTCGGCGCCATCATGGACCGCACGGACCCGGGCAAAAAGCGCTTCATTCTGGGTGATCTGCGAGCTGAAGGCCGACAGTTCGGAGGACATTTCACGCTGGATATCGCGGAATTCCGGCGACGACATGTTCGACGACCAGATGCCCCAATAGGAGAAGACCCGGCCCAGCGGCGCACCGGCCCGCTCGAGTTCGAGGATCGTATTTTCGAAATTCGCCGGCTCGGGATTGGCGACGATGGCATCGATCTCGGCCAGGTTAAGCGCCATGCCTTCACGCAGCGCGTCGCGCAGATCGTCGAGGCTGGCATTGTCGAAGTCCGGCGTGCCGCCATAGGGGCCGGTCCATTCCGCCAGAAGCGGGTTGTCGAAACTCGCGACTTCAGCGGCTTCGGTCTCGTTCGTCTCGGTCATTGCCGCCTCGGTCATCGCGCTGGTCTCATCCGTCTCGACGGTCTCGTCAGCGGGCGTGCAGGCGGCGGCAAAAAGTGCGGCCGTGCTCGCGGTGATCATCATTAGTTTGCGCATGTGAAATGCTCCCCGAAAAATTATTGCCGCACACTAACGGTCCGCGGGCCGTTGCAAAAATGAAGATTTCACCATCTGCACCCTGAAACGATCCGCCCATCAGTCGGCAGCAACAGTTGGCGCATCGGGCTCGCGCCCCCCGACCGCAAGATCATGCTCGTCCCAAGCCGCGACCAAGGTCTCGGCAATATCGGCCCGGCCGGCTTCGAGGGCGGTCAGGATATGAGTCTCGGCGGCGGCGATCCGGTTGCGCATTTGCTCGCGAGCCGCCGGATCACGCGCCAGAGCGTCGTGCCGGGCCGCGCCCTGGGCCCACAGGGCGGGGTCGAGCAGACTGGCGGACGCGTCGAAAGTGATCGGCCGGAAGAGCGAGATGCATGGCGTCTTGGTTGCGGTGATCGCGATCGCCGGTGGCGCATCGGGCGCAAGGCGAGCAAGCATCGCGTTGACAGCATGATCCTGACGAAGAAACCCACCATGATGCTGACAAAGATCCCGCTTGGACCCCGGGGTGAAACCATCACCGCGATCATGATGCCGCAGGATTGCAGCAAGCCCCTGAAAGCCGGGCGTTTCCAACCCCTCGAGCCGGGTCAGTGCGGCCGCCCGGCGCGCGGTTGCCCGCCCGAAATGCCGCCGCAGCCAGGCTTCATCATCGGCACCAAAACCGTCAGTGGGTGCACCCTCTGATGCCATGGTCACCGGGCCTTCCAGTGAATAGGCATTCGAGATCGCGGCATGATTTCGGACCCGGTCCAAGCGCCACTCGCGCCCGCATGTCTCCAGAACCAGTATCTCGGCGGCGTCGGCGATCAGGAAATTGCTGTCATGACGATGACCCCGGCCGCGCCAGCCGGCAGGCCCGCCTTGTCCATGTGTTTCAAGCAGATGGATGATGATCGCGGCGGCCTCATGCGCCGAACTGCTGCGTTCCAACCCGAGCCGGACCAGATCCATCCCGAGAAGCGCCGCCCCCTTTTTCATCACCCGCCGCGAGTGCACCGCCTTGTGGCTGACCACGACGCCGGCCGCATTGACACCCATTTCCGCGCCCCATACGCCATCCGGGCGGGACAGGGTGACCGCTTGACGGTCTGCAACTTGGTCGATCCCGATATGAGTACAGGCGAGACGTTCGGTGGTGTCACCGGTCACCGCCTCATGCCGCTCGACGTGCTGGACCTCGCCGGGATGGCGCACCGAATTGCTGGCAAACCAGACCGCACCGCCGCCGCGAATGGCGAGCATGTCACCCATCCGCCAGCCTCGCGGCCATCACACCATGTTCCTGTTTCGCCATGCCGTATGCCTGCCCTTGCTTCACCCGCGACGCTTCATCATGTCACGGTCGTCCGGCGACGTTAACGAAGCCATAACCCTTTCGCCGCTCTGTCGCCGTATTCGCCTGTCAGAAGCAACAGGTCCTAATTGCCAGTGGAGTTTTCCATGCGTGCCCTCATGACTGTCATCGCTGCGCTTGCCCTCGGCGTACCCGCGCCGGTCATGGCGCAGGACCGCCAGACCACCGATTACGGCCAGCCGAGCGAGTATTCCGAACCGGTCGACGCCTATTCCCAGGACGAGATCGTCGATGCGGTGTCCGACTTCTTCGGCGTCACCGCCGAGGCGGCTGCCAGCGCCCTGGAACGCGTGTTTTCCGATCTCGGACGACCGGTCGGCTATATCGCGGGCGAGGAAGTCGCCGGCGCTGCGGGCATCGGCCTGCGCTATGGCGAAGGCTATCTGACCCTGCGCGGCCTCTCCGAGCGGCAGAAAGTCTATTGGCGCGGCCCGTCGATCGGCTTTGACGCCGGTGGCAATGCCAGCCGGGTCTTTGTGCTGGTCTATAATCTCGACGATGTGGACCGGCTCTATCAACGCTTCCCGGGTGTTGAGGGCACGGCCTATTTCGTTGCCGGTCTGGGCGTGAATTACCAGCGTGCCGACGACGTGACCCTGGCCCCGATCCGCTCGGGTGTTGGCCTGCGGGCGGGCGCGAATATCGGCTATCTCGCCTATTCCCGCCGCCGCGCCTGGCTGCCGTTCTGATGCAGATTCGGGCCTTTTCACCCGATGATGAAACCGGCGTCGACACCCTGCTGAAAGCCGCTTTCCCGGGTCCGGGCGAAGCGCGCCTCGTCACGGCTTTGCGGGCTGCCGACGCCGACACGCTTGAACTGGTGGCGGAAGATCACGGCCAAGTCGTGGGCTGCGTCATGTTCTCACCGGTCACGGCGCGCTGCGATGATGGCAGCGAGCGGCACGGCGTCGGCCTTGGCCCGGTTGCGGTCATCCCGGAGCATCAGGCTCGCGGCATCGGCGTGGCGCTGATCGAGGCTGGCATCAGCTATCTGACAACGCTAGGCGTGCCCTGGTGTGTCGTGTTGGGTGAGCCGGATTACTACCAGCGCTTCGGTTTCACGGCGGCGGCCAGTTGGAACTGGTCCTGGGCCGGTGATCCGGACGGGCAGTTCGCGGCGGCCTTCCAGGTCCGAGCACTGAACGGGCCGCCACCGCGGTCAGGTGTCGCCAGCCTGCATTATCACCCGGCCTTCCTCGGCGTCTGACCATCGGGTGAGTGCTCGACATCGCACAGGCCGTGATCGGACAGGGTCTGAATGACCCGGCAATCATCCATCACCCCGTGTGAGCATTGGGCAATCATACCCTCCAGCGCCTGCTTGACGGCGGCCAGACCGGCCAACCGCCGCTCGACATCGGCCAATTGCTGACGCGCGATCCGGTCCGCCGCCTCACAGGACCGCTCGGGCTGACGTGACAGGTCCTGCAGGGCTCGCAGATCATCCAGCCCGAAGCCAAGATCGCGGCCATGGCGTATGAAGCGCAATTGTTCCAGATGGGCGCCGTCATAGCGCCGCTGACCACCCGGCGACCGCCCGGGCTCGTCCAGCATACCGATCGATTCATAGTATCGGATGGTGGGAATTTTCACACCGGTCTTGCGCGAAAGCGTGCCTATGGAAAAATCTGACATCGCCCCTTGAACCTCCAGTCACTAGAGGGATTAGGGTTGAGCCTAGTTGAGAAAACAGGACGAGGACAAGCCATGTCGGCGGGGTGTGGACACGCAGAGGCATTCGATGGCAGTTCGCCGGGCTTCCGGCGCGCGCTGTGGGCGGTGATCGCCATTAATGCGATCATGTTCGTGGTTGAGATGCTGGCCGGCGCGGCCGCCCAATCGCAGGCACTCAAGGCCGACGCCCTCGATTTCGCCGCCGATGCGGCGACCTATGGCCTGTCACTCTATGTGATCGGGAAGCCCGCCGCGTGGCGGGCCAATGCGGCGCTGATCAAGGCGGCCAGCCTGCTGCTGATCGGCGTCTCCATTCTCGGCCTGGCCATCTGGCGGACCGTGTTCACGGTGCAGCCCGAAGCCGGCTTGATGGGATCGATCGCCGTGCTGGCACTGATTGCCAACCTCGCCAGCGTGCTGATCCTGATGCGCTGGCGCGATGGCGACGCCAATGTCCGCTCGGTCTGGCTGTGCTCGCGCAATGACGCGATCGGCAATCTCGCCGTTCTCGCCTCAGCCGGCCTCGTGGCCTGGACGGCCACGCCCTGGCCCGACCTTGCCGTGGCCGCGATCATGGCCGGCCTGTTTACCAGCTCGGCCATCCAGATCATGCGCCAAGCCATCGCCGAGCGTGCCGGCCGTGACGCCCATCAACACGGGGAGGCCGGCTGCGGAAATCAATGTCCGTCGGTCGAGAAAACAGACCCGATCGTCTCGTCCGAATGACGGCGGCGCGGTGCGTGGTCGCGATGGTGACGACCGTCACGCCCATGTGTACGCGGCGGGGCGCAATCGGAGCAACCTGAGGCAATGCGCTCGCGAACCGCGGCCAGGCTTTCCGACAGGTCGTGGAAGCGATCCTGGCCATCATGCCAGAGCGCTGCCGTGTCCTGACAGGCGGCCTCATCGAAACGGTTCTCTTCCAGGCAACGGTTATAGGTGCGGCAGGATGAGGTCGCGAAACGGTAGGAGGCGTCGAGATCGGTCTCGAAGGCGGCGATGATTTCCTGCGTCCGGCTGTCGGCGACATTGGCGCTGGTGTGGGCATCGGCCCGGATCTCCTCGCGATAGGCGTGGACCTCTTCCAGCATGGCCAAGCGTTGTTCCGCGAGCGTGTCGACCAGGCACATCGCGATCGCCGGGCCGACCGTGTCGACCATTACCGGCGGGCGATGGTGAACGACCGGGGGCTGGGTCGGGCCAGCGGGCGGAAGGTTGGCCCGGCCATGGCCTGAACAGGCGCCGAGCGCGGTCGCCGAGACCAGCATCACCATCAGCGTCTTCATCGGGGTCTTGGTCATCATCATCCTCCCAAATCCGTCCACCTATTCGGCGGCGGGTTGGCCTCCGTCCATCGCTGCCTGGTAGCAGCCGGGCTGTTGCAGTTCACTGCCGTTGGCGCGGCGCATCTCGTCAACACGGCGCTGCCAGGCGAGATAGAAACGGTCATCATTGGCGACGGCGTCATTGATCAGCGCTTCGGAGATCCGCGACCAGCGCACCGCCGGTTCTCCGGACACGCCGACCACGCTGCGCAGGCGTCGCGCCCGGTCATGACCAAGATCGGCCGCGCGGCGCAGATAGCTGTCTGCCCGTTCAGGGCTTTCGACAATGCCGCACAGGCGATAACTGCCCTGGACAGTGCCGGTGCCATAAATCACCGCGAGATTGAAATTGGCGCCGGCATGGCCGCGCTCGGCTGCGGTCTCCAGCCATTCCAGCGAGGTGTCGATATTCTGTTCCAGGCCGAGCCCGGTCGCAAACATGATGCCGAGCAGGTTCTGGGCATGAGCATCACGCGCCGTGAGGGCGGCATGGCAGACCAGTGTCACGGTTTCCGCCGGGGTCAGGACGCCGGTCAGATCGAAACCGAGATCACCCTGGAAGTCCCGCACCGATCGACGCGTCATCGGCCCATAACTGCCGTCGATCTCGCCATTGTAATAGCCGAGCGCCGCGAGTGCGCGCTGGCGCAGGACGAGCTCGATGATGTCGCCATCATCTTCGGTCTGGTCGAAACCATAGGCGATACGGGCCAGGCTCTGCGGTGTGGCGGGGCAGGAGCGTTCCAGCACAGCGGCCTGCAGGCGCTGATGCGCCACCAGGGAGGCTTGCGCACCGCCAACAGAGGAGCCAATCAGCAGCGCCTCATCCCAGGCGGCACGGGCCTCGTCGATCCGGTCGACGGCCTGATAGGCATCGCCGACGCGCAACCAGCAGCGGGCAATGGCCGCATCATCAACGCCGTAATGATCGGGCGAACAGATGCGTTCGCCCGGGTCGCGCGTGAAGACCGGTGGGCGGGAAATCGGACGGCCCTGAACCGAGGACCCCGGTCCGGCAATGCCAGTGGAGAGGCTCAACCCGCTGCCGGAGCCTGTCGTCGCCCCGTTCGAGCCGGACGAGGTGCCGCGGACATCGGGTGGCGGATCTGGATAGAGCGTGTCGCTGCCGGGATAGCTGGTCCCCGGCGACCCATGCGTGATCACACTGCCAGGCGGTGCACTCCCCGACTGGGTCTGGGGGCGCCGCGACTGGCCGAAGGGCCACCAACCGGCCTCGTCATCAGCGCAGTATTGGCCAGAGCAATAACCGGCGTCATAGGCCCGGGCGTGGGTAAAACCGAGCACCACGACCAACCCGATCAGAACGAGAATGGTTGCGGCAGCCTGGGCCAGCAGGGCGGTCACTCGCTCCATGTCGGGAACACACTCCTCCGGGCCGGGCCCGACGCTGCCATTAGCTTTCTGTTAACCACCCTAACGGTTGTACCGAAACTCCGCCATACGCCTCACGCGCGATAGCGCAAAAAATTCCGGCCGCCGGGACGAGAGTCGCCGCCATTTTCTCGTATAAATAGAATTATATAGACCAAAATTCTCGTCAGACGGGAATCTTGACGAATTCGAGTTCCGGCCAGATGCGGGCCTGTCCGGCAACCTTGCGGTTCCAGCCTTCCGGATGCGCCACCCCCGCCATCGGACGGATTGTGCGGCTGAACACGGCGTCCAGTCCGAACGGTGCCAACACCTCCGGTTGGCCCTGCTGATCAAGCCGAATGGCGACGGAGTGCGTCTTGGAGGCAAAATGGCGCAGCGCGTCAGTCGTGTCGCGCAGCGGCGTGCGCTGCGTGCCGTATTGCGCATTGAACCAGATATGGACGCGGGCCTGATTGCAGACCTCGACCGGCACCGGCAAATCGGCGAAGCGGGCTTCGGCGGGTCCCACAATCGCGGCTTCCGCCTCGGCGCTCAGATCGCTGGCGTCGAAATAGGCGAGATCATAATCATTGATCCCGTGACCGGGCGCCCGACCGGTCAACGCATTCCACACGGCCTTGTAGACAGCCCCCGCCATCAACGCCCAATCCGGCAGTCCGAGCCCATGCGCCCGCACCAAGACCTCGCGCGCCAACGGATCGGTCATGACCGCCGCGATCACATAGTCGGCCCGCTCCGCCTCGGGCGGTACCGCCCAGTCGCTTGCGGCGGGCACCATGATCAGCTGCGCAGGCTGGCGCCGGTGGCCTTTTCGACCTTGGCAATGATGCCGGCACCGATGGCCTCGATCTCTTTTTCGGTCAATGTCTTGTCGCGCGGCTGCAGCGTGACCTCGATGGCCAGTGAGACCTGCCCCTCCGGCACGCCCTTGCCGTCATAGACGTCGAAGATGGAGACGTCGGAAATCATCTGCTTGTCGGCGCCCTTGGCGGCGCGGACCAGCGTGTCGGCGGCCACGGACTTGTCGACCAGGAAGGCAAAATCTCGGGTGACAGGCGTCAGGTCGGCTCGTTCCAGCGGCGTGCGGGCCTTGAGGCCGGACGCCTTCTTGGGCTGCGGGATCGCGTCGAGCACGATTTCAAACGCCAGGACACGACCATCAATATCGAGCGCCTTGAGCACGGCAGGATGGACCTCGCCGAACTCGGCCATCACATTCTTGGGACCCAGGCGCAGCACGCCGGAACGACCCGGATGCCACCAATCACGCGCCTCGGCGACGACCTGAAGATTGTCGACGGGGGCGCCGGCAGCCGCCAGTGCCGCAAGGGCATCGGCCTTGGCGTCGAAAATGTCGGGCTGGCGCGTGCCGGCCCAATGTCGACCAGCCTCGACGCGACGCACGCCGGTCGCGACCAGTTTCTGGCCCTTGTCACTGTCGTCGAGATAGATCGGTCCGACCTCGAACAGGCGCGCATCATCCTGGCCCCGGTCCGCATTGGCCTGCAGCGCGGTGAGCAGGTGGATCAGTGCCGTCGGACGCATCACGTCCAGTTCCGAGGAAATCGGGTTCTCCAGTTCCAGCCCCTCACCATGACCGCCAAACAGCTTGGCTTGTTCGGTGTTGCAGAAGGACCAGGTCACGGATTCGCTATAGCCCCGGCCGGCAAGCGCGCGACGGGCATGACGGGCGCGCAGCTGCATCACCGTGGCCGGCGCTTCGCGGCGAACCGGCGGGCGCGGCAGGGAGACGGCGTCGAGCTTGTCAAAGCCATGGATGCGGGCGACCTCTTCAACGAGATCGGCTTTTAGCGAACAATCCATGCGCCAGCTCGGCACGCCGACGGTCAGGACATCGCCTTCACCCGCAGGCGCAAAGCCCAGGGTTTCCAGGATGCGGATAATTTCAGCGCGCGGCAGGTCGAGCCCGGTGAGGCGCTTGACCTCGGCGATCGGGAATTCAATGGCGGCCGGTGCTGCCGGCGTTTCACCGGCGACAATCACCTCGGAGGCTTCACCACCGCAATATTTCAGAACCAGCTCGGTGGCCTGCTCGATGCCGGCCTGCGGCGAGGCGGGATCCACACCGCGCTCGAAGCGGTATTTGGCATCGCTGTCGATCCCGGTCGCCTTGGCCGTCGCCCGGACCAGGAGCGGCTCGAACCAGGCGCTTTCAATGAAGACATCGGTCGTCGAAGCCGAAACGCCGGAATAGGTGCCGCCCATGACACCGCCAAAGCCATGGCAACGGGCGTCGTCGGCAATCACGCACTGGTCCTCGGTGGGCACATGTTCCTTGTTGTCGAGCGCCTCGAACCGATCCGCCTCGCCGCGGCCGCGACGGGCCCGGATCGGGCCTTCCAGCTTGGCCAGGTCATAGACATGCAGCGGACGGCAGCGATCAACCGAGATCATGTTGGTGATGTCGGCGAGGAAATTGATCGGACGCAGGCCGATCGCCTTGATCGCCTTTTTCAGCCAGTCCGGGCTCTCGCCATTCTTGACGCCGCGGATCACCCGACCGGCATAGACCGGGCAGGCTTCCGGCCAGTCCAGCTCGACCTGGACCGGGCAAGGGAAGTTGCTGGGGATGGCGTCGATATCATGGGTCTTGAGCGTACCGATGCCGGTTGCAGCCAGGTCGCGGGCAATGCCGCGCACGCCGAGCCAGTCGGGGCGGTTGGGCGTCACCTCGAAATCGATGACCGGGTCAGCCATGCCGAGCGCGACTACCGCCGGCGTGCCGATCTCGAAGGGCTCCGGCAGGTCGATAATGCCGTCATGATCCTCGCCGAGCTCCAGCTCCTTGGCCGAACACATCATGCCATGGCTCTCGACGCCGCGGATCTTGCGCGGCTTCTTGTCGAGGGCGAAATCGAGACCCGGAATATAGGCTCCCAGCGGCGCATAGATCGCATACATGCCGGTGCGCGCATTCGGAGCGCCGCAGACGATCTGCTTGGTGCCATCTACCGTCTCGACCGTGCACACTTTCAGCTTGTCGGCGTCTGGATGCTTTTCCGCATGGGTGACATGGCAGACCGTGAAGGCCGCGAACTTCTCCAGCGGATTGTCGATATCCTCGATTTCCAGACCGGCCATGGTCATGGCTTCCGCAATCGCCTCAAGGGAGGCGTCGGTTTCCAGATGGTATTTCAGCCAAGAAAGCGGGAATTTCATCGTCGGCTCCTGCCGTCACTTACAAGTTGGAATCCGGATCGGCCGCCGGACAGGCGTCGATCGGTTCGGGATGATTGGTCCGGCCATCACGAAGGGCCGTCCAGCACCGCCCATAGACGGAGCAGTAACAGGCCTCGACCGTGACAGCGAAGAAGTCGGCCTGATACTCACCTATGAGCGGCCAGCGCTCCTCGCTCGCTGGCCAGGTGATCTGCGCCAAGATGACGGTTTCACCCGGCGCGAGGATCGCGCCCTGGCTGCCGCCGGTCCACATGTCAGGGCGGGGCAGACCTTCCGGCCGACGCGTCCCCATCTCTTCCCAGTGGCGCAGTGGCTGACCGGCAAAGACCGCGTCGATCCGGTTTATCAGGGCCGGACCAATGCCGTCATTGGTCATGCCGACGAGAAAGATGTGCTGGCCATCCTCGGTCGACATCTGGGTCTCAACCTGCACCGCCGGCCAGACATCGGCATGCTGCTGCGCCCGCATCACCCGCGACTGGTCCCACGCCACGAACAGCGCAATGGCCGAAATCAGGATCGCTGCCAGCGAGGTGATGGCGGTGTGATTGGATTTGAGCCAGGCGATGATCGATTTCATGGGACTGGCACCTCCGCCCCGGTGGCGATGCGTGAAGCCTGCCCGCCGTTCGGTCCGCCGGCCACACCGATGCGCTCAAACGGATCAACATCGACCGCAGGACAGCTGCGCACAGGGGACCGACCCGCATTGCCGGACGAGGAGGTCCAGCATCGATTGAAGACTGAGCAGTAACAGGCCTCGACAGACCAGTGTTGCCATTCTGCCAGAAGCGCGCCCAGCTCATCCTCGCTGAGCGAACCACGCTCCCACATGAACATGACCGGTTCGACTTCGCCGCCCGGCGCCAACGCCCGGCCATTTACGCTCGACCAGGATCGATCGAACCCAACCGGCAACAGCGCAATCAGCGCGTCGAAGTTATCGGACACCACACCACGACGCCTCAGGCTGACACTTTCGATCATCGCCGGACCGACGCCATTATTGACGACACGCAGACCAACACTGCGCAGGTCGGGGGTGGAGCTCACAAAGCCGTCAAGCTGCAGCACCGGCACCACCGCCCCATGCTGCTGCGCCCGCATAACCCGGCCCTGATCCCAGGCGACGAACAGCGCTGCGACACCCACAAGCATCGCGCCAACGCCTGTCAGCGTCTGGTGGTTATTTGTGAGCCAGCGCCACATGATCGGTTCAGCTCAGCCCCGTCGCCAGATTGGCCTGCAGCAGCGGGCTGAAGCCGTAATGCGCCATCCAGCGGACGTCGGAATTGAAGAAGTCGCGCAGGTCCGGCGCGCCGTATTTGAGCATGGCGAGACGGTCGACGCCCATGCCGAAGGCGAAGCCCTGATATTCGTCCGGGTCGAGGCCGCAATTGCGGATCACATTCGGGTGGACCATGCCGCAGCCGAGGATTTCCATCCATTTGTCGCCGGAGCCAACCTTCACCGCATCGCCGACCCGCTCATAGCGCACATCCATCTCGGCCGAGGGTTCGGTGAAGGGGAAATGGTGCGGGCGGAATTGCGCCTCAACCTGGTCGGTCTCGAAGAAGGCGGCGATGAAATCCATCAGCGTGCCCTTGAGGTGACCCATATGGGTTTCCTTGTCGATCACCAGCCCCTCGACCTGATGGAACATGGGCGTGTGGGTCTGGTCCCAGTCACAGCGATAGACACGGCCCGGCGCGATGATGCGGATCGGCGTCTTGCCTTCCAGCATGGTGCGGATCTGCACCGGCGAGGTGTGCGTGCGCAGAACCTTGCGCAGGCCCTCCGCGTCCGGCTTCATGAAGAACGTGTCCTGGGTGTCGCGGGCCGGGTGACCTTCGGGGAAGTTCAGGGCGGTGAAATTGTGGAAATCGGTCTCCACATCCGGCCCTTCGGCGACGGCAAAACCCATATCGGCGAAGATCACCGCCAGCTCTTCCATCACTTGTGTGATCGGGTGCAGCGAGCCCTTCGGTTCCGGTCGCACCGGCAGGGTGACATCGACCGTCTCCGACGCCAGCGCCGCATTCAGGGCCGCCGCTTCCAGATCCGCCTTGCGCGCCTCGATGGCGTCATTGAGCCGGGTCTTTAGACCATTGAGCGCCGGGCCCATCACCTGACGCTCTTCCGGGCTCATCCTGCCCAGCTCGCGCATCATCAGCGAAACCGAGCCCTTCTTGCCCAGCGCCGCAACGCGCACCGCGTCCAGCCCGGCCTCATCCGTCGCGCCATCGATCTGGCTGCGGACCCCGGCTTCAAGCGTGTCGAGATTGGAAGTGTCGGTCATGTCGTGTCGTCCCATACGGTCGGGATTGGATTTAGCGGCTGGGGTTTTGTGTGTCGACCGGGAGTGACGGCTGAGAGGGTGGCAAATGCTTGCGGCGTCTGGCGCTGTGGCCGGAAGGCCCCCTCACCCGACCCTTCGGGCCACCCTCTCCCGCGAGGGGAGAGGGCGTTCTTGCCAGCGGCTGGCTCATGCGCCTTCTCCCCTCGCGGGAGAAGGTCCCCGCAGGGGGGATGAGGGGGTTTCTGCCGCAAACAAAAAGGGCCCGCCAACGATGCGCTGGCGGGCCTTTTCGACATTCGATGTTCCGGGGGCTTAGCCCAGAGCCGCGCGCGCCTGGTCGACCAGGGCCTTGAAGGCATCCGGCTCGTGCATGGCGATGTCGGCGAGGACCTTGCGGTCGACTTCGATGCCGGCCTTGGTCAGGCCGTTCATGAAGACCGAATAATTCATGTCATACTGGCGGGCGCCGGCATTGATGCGCTGGATCCACAACGAGCGGAAATTGCGCTTCTTGGCGCGACGGTCGCGATAGGCGTACTGGCCGGCCTTTTCCACGGCCTGGACGGCAACGCGGAACGTATTCTTGCGGCGGCCGTAATAGCCCTTGGCTTTCTTGATGACTGACTTGTGGCGTTTAGCGGTCGCCGGTCCGGATGTAACTCGAGACATATCTAAGTGCTCCTACTCGGTGCCAGCGGCTTAAAGGCCGTTCGGGATGTATTTCTTGACGATCTTGGCGTCCTGGGGTGACAGGGTCACCTGGCCGCGCTTGTTGCGGATCTGCTTGGGCGTCCGCTTGATCATCCCGTGGCGCTTGCCGGTCTGGCCCGCCTTGATTTTACCCGTGGCGGTGAGCTTGAAGCGCTTTTTCGCGCCGCTCTTCGTCTTCATCTTCGACATTTTCATCTCCTTTGCAGGACGCGGCGCGCGCATCCGATGGATGGTTCAGCCAGCGGGCATGTCGATTTGGCCCGGTTGGCTGGTGTTGGAAGCGGGGGTTTATACGCACAATCCGCCTGATTGCAAGCGGTGATGCGAGTCGGCGAGCGCTGCGGCGTCAGGACTGTCGGTCGTCAAACCGCGTGGCGTCACACGGCGTGGTCGTCACACAGGCCGCAATCGCGCTCATGCACATGGCCGGCTTTCGCCCGGGAGCGCCAATTCGCGAAATGGGCGCCGGCGAGGATGGTCACCCCGGTCAGGGTCAGGGCGGTTTCGGCCAATGGCGAGAACAGGTGCGAGGCCCCCGTTGCCATGACCGCAAGCCCGACCAGGCCCACCAGGAAAATCGGCCAGCCGGCCCGTGTTGTCCTGACGCTCCAGCCCAGCCCGATCAGCGACACCGGCGCGGCCAGCGCCAACAGCGCCAAATGCCAATCATGGCTGAGGCCGAACAGGGCGCCTGCTTCCGGCACCAGCATCGGTGTCGCGGCGGCGGCGGCGGGCAGTAGCAGGCAGTGTGCGATACAAAGGACCGAGAGGCCGACGCCAGTGGCGTCGAACTTGCCCTGATTGGATGAGATATGACGATGAAGGGGCATGGTCGATCCGGCTGCAATATGTCGATGATATAGTATAACATCCAGACTTTGCAAACCGTCTAACTGCGCCACCAGAAATTTTCCCGGCACAACGAGAAAGGGCGACCCCTTTGGGGCCGCCCTTCCGATCCCCGCGCGCTGCGCGGCTTTAGTCTTCGTGGAAACCGAGTTCGGAAATCGCCAACACGGCGTCAGCCGCCGGACCCGACGAGTAGGTGCCGACCCAGATGTCGTAGACACCGGCTTGCGGCTCGATGAAGCGGACACCCGGATTGAAATTGCCGGCGCCGTCATCATTGCAATACCACTCGCCGTCCGGCCCGTTGATCACCAGCGTGGTGTCGCGGTCGGAGACGGCCGAAATGTAGAGATCCAGGCCACCCGGCTCGAAGGTCAGCTCGACATCCGGGGCCAGGGTCACGAAACCCCGGCAGGAACGGTCCGCCGCCGACTCAGCTTCAACATCACCGCCGGCCATCAGTTCGACCAGATACGGGTCGGGCACAAAACCGCCGGACAGTTCGACATCGGCGTAATTGGCCGGCAGCGAATAATCGAGCGGGGTCTCGGGCAGGAAGCCACCGCCAAAACCGAGTTCGGAAATGTGCAGGGTCGCGGGACCGGCATCATATTCGCCATAGGTTCCGACCCAGATGTCGTAGCGACCGGACATCGGCTCATCGAACACGAGACCCGGATTGAGCTCACCGGCACTGTCATCATCACAATGCCAGCTGCCATCGGGCGCATTGACGATCAACGTCGCGTCACTGTCCGACGTGGCCGAAAGGTAGAGATCGAAATCGCCGGCCTGGTAGTTCAGGTCGAAGTCCGGAGCGCTGTCGGCCCAGCCACGGCAAGACTCGCCGACAGCCTCGTAGACATCGGTATCGCCGCCAGCCATGACATCGACATTATACGGATCCGGGACAAATCCGGCATCAAGCGAAACCGATCCGGACTGCGACGGCAGCGAATAGTCGAGCACGGCTGGCTCATCGACCATGCCGAGAAAGCCGAGTTCGGACACATAAACCGTCGCCGGCACGCGCTGGTTGGACGAGTAGCGGGCCGTCCAGACGGCGTAGCGGCCCGGCAGCGGGTCGCGGATCTGGACACCCGGGTTCAGGTTCTCCGCGCTGTCATCATCACAATGCCAAGCCCCGTCAGGCGCTTGTACCGCCAGCGTGGTGTCGGAGTCCGACTGCATCGAAACATAGAGGTCAAATGTGTCGCTGCCGGCATAGTCGACCCAGAGGTCCGGCGCCTGATCAGCCTGCCCCCAGCACATGCCGTCGGCGAAGCGGTCCAGCTCGACCGGGCCGCCCGCTTCAACATTCAGCGTGCGCGGATCATTGGCAAAACCTTCCGACAGGCTCAGCGTGCCATACTCCGGCGGCAGGTCGGCCGACGGTGCCTGCGAGTAGGGATTATCGTCCTCAAAGCCAAGTTCGGAGATATGCAGCATGGCCGGCTCGTAGCCGCCGCCCGAGCCAAAAGTGCCAACCCAGATATTGTAGACACCACTCTGCGGCGCTTCGAACAGCATGCCCGCATTGAGACCGCTGCCGGCACCGTCATCATCACAATGCCAGCTACCATCCGGCGCATTGACCAGCAGGACCGTATCCACATCCGACGCGGCAGACAGATACAGGTCGAAACTGCCGGCATCGTAGTTGAGATTGTAGGATGGCTGGTAGCTGACAAAGCCCGGGCACCATTCCGAGGCTTCGCTGGCCGGCATCGCGCCACCGGCACGCAGCCCGACCGAGATCGGGTCCGGCACGAAGCCGGCATTCACATCACTCGAGCCGTAAGCCGGCGCGGCGTTCGGGTCCTGGATCGCGTGGGCAGGTGCGATCGCAAGCATGGCCGCCATCGCGGCTCCGGTCATCAGTTTCAACTTCATGTCTCTCTCCCCCAGGATTGAAGTGTCACTCGCTGTAAAGTTCCGAAATCGACAGGCGTGCTGTCGCCGGGCCGGGACCGAGCAGGCGTCCGACCCAAATGTCGTAATTGCCGGATTGCGGCTCGCCGAAACGGATCGACGGGTTGAGACCGCTGCCGCTGTCATCATCGCAATACCAAGCACCATCAGGCGCATTGACGACCAGTGTCATGTCCTCGTGCGAACTGGCCGACAGGATGAGCGGGAAGGATCCGGCGTTATAATAGACCGCGACATCCGGCGTGCTGCCGCTGATATAACCGTGGCAATCCGGCGATATCTCCGCCGTCGCATCGAGGCGGGCCTCGAAGGCCAGCTCGACAGACTGCGGGTCCGGTGTGAACCCGGCCGACAGATAAACCCCCTCGCCCGGACCGTCCGCAACGGCCAGCGCCATACCCGGGCCAACCGATGCGGTCAGCGCCAGAGCTGGCAAAAGGGCGAAAATCCAGGGGCCGTTCATCATGTCTCCTGTCCGGTGGACGTCACGACGCAGATCCGATTGCGCATCAATTGATCATGCTTTCTCATTGATTTCATCAGAAATCCCCGGCGCTGAACATCATCTGAACGGGTGAGTCGCCATTTCGGCACACACGCGGCGGTAATGCGGCACAGCCCGGGCCCGATCTTCCAGCCTGTTGAATTTTCCGGCGAAACCGGGTTAATCGGCGACCACGTCCTGCCGCAAGGCAAAGATCGGATTTGCCGCGTGCTGACACCCTCCCTCTCGATCTTCGCCAACCAGGCCTATCGTCACTACTGGATCATGCGGCAATTGCTGTCTGCCGCACGGCAGATGCAGGCCGTCGCAATCGGCTGGCAGGTCTATGATGTCGCCCGCCAGACCCGCTCGGTCGAGGAATCGGCATTGCTGCTGGGATTCGTTGGCCTGGCCATGTTCGCGCCGGTCTTTTTCCTGTCCCTGCTCGGCGGACAGGCGGCAGATCGGCTCGACCGCAAATTCATCCTCGTAACCACCAACCTCATCCGGGTGGCCTGCGCCATCGCGCTGGCGATAAGCCCCTTCTTTACCGGGCCGGTCACGCTGGTGATCGTGTTTGGCGCCGCCGGCTTCCTTGGCGTCACCCATGCCTTCTCACCGGCCGCGTCCAGCGCCCTGATGGCGCGGATCGTGCCGCGCGCCGATATGCGCCAGGCCATTGCCTGGAACTCGCTTGGCTTCCAGGCAGCAGCAATCGGCGGCCCGGCGATCGGCGGTCTGCTTTATATTCTCGGCCCGACCACGGTCTATCTGGTCAGCGCGGCCATGTTGCTGCTGGCGACCGGCTTCATCGCCACCGCCCGGACGCCGCGCCACGAAAAACTGCAAGGCCAGCGCGGCCTGTCGATGGTGATCGAAGGTCTGCGCTATGTCCGCGACAACAAGGTCGTGCTCGGCGCGATTTCACTGGACCTGGTGGTGGTGCTGTTCGGGGGCGTGACCGCGCTCCTCCCGGTTTTTGCGCGCGACGTGCTGCATACCGACACGGTCGGCCTGGGCCTGTTGCGGACTGCGCCGGCCATTGGTGCCGCCATGATCGCGCTGTTGCTGGCGACCCGGCCGCTGACCCGGCGCATCGGCGCCTGGATGCTGGGCGCCATCGCCGTCTATGGCGTCGCCATGATCGGCTTCGCCCTGTCCGAAGTGCTGATCCTGTCCATGATCGCCCTGGCGGTGACCGGGGCGGCCGACATGATCTCGGTCTTCATCCGGCAATCGATCATACAGCTGGCCACGCCACTGGGCATGCGCGGACGGGTTTCGGCGGTTGAATTCATCTTCATTTCGGCCTCGAACGAGCTCGGCGAATTCGAGTCCGGGGTTGCCGCCCGCTTCCTTGGCCCGATCGGCGCCGTCCTGCTGGGCGGTGGCATGGCGCTGGTCACAGCCGCCGCCTGGTTCCGCCTCTTCCCGCAACTGGCACGGACGGATGAGCTGGAACATGTCGAGGAAGAGCCCGCCAAACCTGCCAGCTGACCGGCAACAAAAAACGGCGCCCCCGATGGGACGCCGTTTTCATTGATCGCAAGGCAGCACGCGCTAGCGCGGCGCCATCACCATGACCATGAGACGACCTTCAAGCTTGGGCTCGAACTCGACCTTGGCCACGTCGCCGAAGTCTTCCTTGACCCGGTTCATGATGTCCATGCCGCGATCCTGGTGAGCCATTTCCCGGCCCCGGAATCGCAGGGTCACCTTGACCTTGTCGCCGGCCTCGAAGAAGCGGTGCATGGCCTTGGTCTTGACCTCATAGTCATGCACATCGATGTTCGGACGCATCTTGATCTCTTTGATCTCGACGATCTTCTGCTTCTTCTTGGCCTCGGCCTTCTTCTTCTGTTCCTGGTATTTCAGCTTGCCATAATCGACGATCTTGCAAACGGGCGGATCGGCATTGGGCGACACTTCAACGAGGTCGAGTCCGACTTCCTCAGCGGCTTCAATAGCGGCTTCAGTCGGCATAATGCCTTGTTTTTCTCCAGATTCGTCGATCAGGAGCACCCGCGGTACGCGGATATCCCGGTTAATGCGCGGGCCCTCTTTCTTGGGCGGTTGCGCAGCGTGCGGTCTACGGGCTATGGCATCTTCTCCCTTGTTGCCCCAAAGCTGAACCTAACTAATCCTCCCGGGAGGGCGCTGGATCAAGCCCTAAACAGGCAAAATGCACCTCAGGTCCGCCGGGAGGCGGGCACTATGGTGAAATGATCACAATTGGCAAGTCTGCAAAGCGGCTCACGCTGCCGCCGGCGCATCAGCGAATCCACCGGCAAAGCGCATCGCGGCAATTGCCTCTTCCGGCGTCACCTGGGCCAGCGTGGTGGCGTGCATGAGAATGACCGGAGACGGGCCGCGCGGGGCCAGCGGCGCCGGATCATCGACATTGCCATAGAGCGCCAGCGCCGGGGCGCCGGACGCTGTCAGCAAATGGATCAGCGGCGTATCCTCGGAGAACACAAAGCGCGTCCGCCGGGCAAGGCCCGCCAATTGCGGCAGTTTCGCCTTACCGGTCAGATCCCGCGCACCCGGCGTCACCTGCGAGACATGGCGACCGACATCGCGTGTGTCCGGCCCGCCAATCAATGCCGGCGTAATACCGGACTGCAAAAGCTCATGCGCCAGAGCGGCCCATTTTTCTTTCGGCCAGCGCAGGGCCGGTTTGACACTGTCCCCGGCCGGGGCCAGCAGGGCGAAGGGACCATTGAGCCCGAAATATTCCGGATCGAGCATGCGCGACTGCTTGGCGAGGAAATCGACCCAGCTCGCATCGGGGGCCGGGGCGCCGCCGAGCGGGAAGCGGGTTGGCTCAAAGCCCAGCACACCGTTGAGCACACCGGCCGCGGCATCGACCGGGTGCACGCCTGCGTCAGCCACAGGAGCAACCTCGTGCCACTTGGTCTTCGCGAAGCGGAAATTGCCCTTGATCTTGCGCGAGTCCGCCGAGCCGACGAGATCAAAAACACGCGCGGGCTTGGCCAGTTTCAACCGTTTGTCGCGCAGGCCCGCCATCGGACGCGTATCCGGACAGGCATCGGTCTCGATCGCATTGAACCAGGGGCAATGTTTGAGCAGGCTCTCGAAATCGGACGTCGTGAGCAGGATGATCCGGTCCCGGCGATAGGTGTCGCGAATGGTTTTCGCGGCGGCCAGCATGCGCACGGTCGCGGTCAGGTCACCCCAATGAAGGATATAGGTTATGTCGCGCTGCGGCTCGGTCATGGGCGTGAGTTTAGGACCTCATGATAAACCCGCAAAGTCGAAGCTTGCAGGCTGCGGGTAGAAAAATGCGTTGTGACATGATCGCGCGCCGCAGCGACCATGATTGCGCGGTCATCGGGCGCGAGTGCAAGCGCGTCGGCGATGGCTTTCGCGAGCGCCGCCGGATCGCCGGGTGGAACACGCCAGCCGGTCTTGCCGTGCTCAACAACTTCGCGCGCGCCGCCATGATCGGCGGCAATGACAAGCCGCCCCATGGCGCCCGCCTCGGCCGCCGTGCGGCCAAAGGCTTCCGGTTCGACCGACGGGGTCAGGACGAGGTCACAAAGAGCGAGCGCGGCCGGCATGTCGGTACAATGCCCGACCCGGTGAACCCGTTCCGGCACACCCAGTTCAAGTGCCAGGGCATCAAGCTCCGCGACATAGGCGTCGCGCCCCTGGGCATCACCGGCGAGCAATAAGTGCGGTGACGGCCCGTCCGGCGGCAAGGCCGCGAGTGCCCGGATGGCTTCACGCTGGCCCTTCCAGCCGGTGAGCCGGCCAGGCAGAAGAAGGCACGGTGCATCTCCCAACCCGTCAAGACCCCAGCGCGTACGCAAGGTGTCAATGCGGGATTGCGAAACCGCGGCCGGATCGAAGCGCGCCAGATCGACGCCGCGCGGAATGACGACCAGCCGGTCCTCTCCGACACCGTGTTCGGCGCGGACATGGTCGGCAATGAAGTTCGAGTTGGCGATCACCCGCTCACCCGCAGCCATGACCGCGTTATAACGACGTTTCAGGGCTGATCGCGCATTGTAGGTGCCATGATAGGTGGTCACGAAATGCGCCGCTGTCCGGTCACAGGCCCATTTGGCACTCCAGGCCGGCGCCCGCGAGCGGGCATGGACAATATCGACCCCCTCGCTTCGGATCAGCCGGATCAGGGCGTGCATGTTCGACCACAGGACAAACGGGTTCTTGCTGGCGACCGGCAGGTGCACGAGTTCGCCCCCCAGCGCCGCCAGCTCCTCTTCCAGACGACCGCCCTGACTGGCCACGACGGCCCGTCCGCCGGCCTCGATGACCGCCTCGGCAACTTCCAGCGTGGTCCGCTCGGCGCCGCCGGCGTCTAGTTCCGGGATAACCTGGAGAAGGATCATGAAAAGCCGGACATCCTCGAGCATGCGGCATGGCGCGCGCGCTAGCCTGCCTTCTTCTTCCATAGCTCGCGCCGGAAAACAAACCCGCTTTTAGATGCCAAGGGGGCTATCGTCACACCATCATCCTGCCGTATCTGGACAAGGCGAGGCCGGTCCGGGGGGGGGTCTCGCCGCTGTATCCGCCGGCCTGATCCCTGCCGGCCCGTACCGATGGAGTTACCCGATGCGGTTTACCCTCACTGCCTGCGTTCTGGCGCTGGCCACCACCCCGCCCCTTCATGCCCAGAACGACGCGGCCTATCGCGAGCGGGTCCGGTTCGACACCTGTCTCGGCCAGGTTCAGATCGACGCGACCGACGCGCTTGAACGGGCCCAGGCCTGGCGCATCGAGGGCGGTGGCTGGCCGGCAGAAGTGTGTGAGGCGCGGGCCCTGATTGCCCTTGGCGAGGGCGAGATCGGCGCCGACATCCTGGTCAATCTCGCCGATGGCACGGCTATCGGCATGGTCGATGCCGAACGCACCGAACTTCTGACCTTGGCCGGAGATACGCGCTTCATGGCCGGCCAGCTGGACGACGCGGCCGCCGCTTATGACGCCGCACTGGCCCTGCAGCCCGACGCTATCCCGGCGCGCCTGGCACGTGCCGGGCTGCACGCCGGGCGCAATGATTGGGCCGCCCTCAGCACCGACGCGGAAAGACTGATCGAGATCGCGCCTTGGCTGGCGGCAGGATGGCGCTATCGCGGACAGGTCCGGCTTGCCACCGGTCAACTCGACCTCGCCTGGCAGGACATGCAGCGGGCCCGTGAGCAGGAACCCGACGACATCCCGACACTTCTCCTGCGCGGCGCCATTCTGGAAGCGCGCCGACAGGCAGCGGCTGACTAAAGCCCGACAGCCTGCAAGGCGGGCGGCTCATCATCATTGGCCCCGTCAAGGACGACCCGGTTTCTGCCGCTTTCCTTGGCGCGATAGAGCGCCGTGTCGGCGGCCTGCAACAAGGCGTCCGGCGCCGAAATCAGATCACCGCACGCCAGGCTCGCCACGCCGAGGCTGGCGGTGACGGGGATAGCCGCTCCGGCATCGCTGACAATGTCCATTGCTTCGAGGGCGGCGCGAATGCGCTCGCCGGCCAGCGCTGCCGAATGCAGGCCGGCACCCGGCAGGATCACGCAGAATTCTTCGCCGCCGATGCGCCCCAGCATGTCCCCGGTGCGCAGACAGCCCTGTGTTGCCGCGACCGCTTCGATCAGCACCTTGTCGCCCGCAGCATGCCCATGGGTGTCGTTGATCGCCTTGAAAAAATCCAGATCAATCATGATCACCGAGAGCGGCAAATCATCATTGCTGGCGCGCTGCACCTGCAGGTCGAGATACTGCATGAAGGCGCGCCGGTTGGCGGCACCGGTCAGCGCATCGGTCTCGGCCAGGCGGCGGAACTGTTTCTGCATCCGCACCAGACGGCTGGCGGCCCGCAGGCGTGCGCGAAGTTCGGTCATGTTGACCGGCTTGCGAATGAAATCGTCAGCGCCGGCATCGAGCGATTCTTCCAGCCGCCGGTCCTCGCCGGAGGCCGTCACCACAATCGTGTAGACGGACTCGGTTTCGCTGTTCGACTTCAGCGACCAGCAGGCCTCAAGACCGGAAACGACCCCGACCTCGATACCGGTCAGAAAGATGTCGACGGGCACGAGCTGCAATAGCCTCAACGCCTCTTCAGCGCTGCCGGCCGTCTGGACGCTGTAGCCGGCCTGGCGCACGGCTTCGGACAGGATGCGCAGCTGGACCGAGCTGTTCTCACAGATCAGCACCGAGATCGTGTCGGACGCCATGTCGGATTGAAAATCAGTCGACGTCATCGGTGACGCCCCTTGTATCGTAGAGCCATGACTGGCGCCCCCCCGACGCGTTGTCACAAAATTCCAAGCCGTCAATCTGTCCGCAAAAGGATAATATCCCCTCAATACGAAACCGTTTGATCGCCGGACCGCGACACGGCCCGCCATTCAGCACGAACAGCTTCGTCGCCTTCGGCCTCGGCATCGCGTTCGGCCCGGGTCCGCGCGCGGCCCGGATCGAGCTGTGCCAACGCCCATACTGCCATGCCGCGGACGAGGGCCGACGCGTCTTCAAGCCCCGCCTCGACCGTGGCCAGCAAGGCCGGATCACCCGAATTGCCGACCGCAATCATCACATTGCGAACAAAACGGTCCCGACCGATCCGCTTGACCGGCGACGCTGTGAAGACCTGCCGGAAAGCCGCGTCATCAAGTGCCGCCAGTTCAGCGAGGAGCGGGCCTTTCAGCTCCGGCCGTGGATGAAAGGCCGTTTCCACACTGGTCTGCGCGAACTTGTTCCACGGGCAAACCGCCAGACAATCATCACAGCCATAAATCCGGTTGCCCATCGGCTTGCGGAATTCCTCCGCAATGACGCCCTTGTGCTCGATGGTAAGGTAGGAAATGCAGCGCCGTGCATCGATCCGGTAGGGCGAAGGAAAGGCCCTTGTCGGGCAGATATCGAGACAGGCCCGGCACGAGCCGCAGGTGTCGCGTTCGGCCTCATCCGGCTCCAGCTCGGCCTCGGTCAGCATCACCCCCAGAAACAGCCAGGATCCGAACTCACGACTGACCAGATTGGTGTGTTTACCCTGCCAGCCGACACCCGCTTTTTCCGCCAGCGGCTTTTCCATCAATGGCGCGGTATCGACGAAGACCTTGACCTGCTTGCCGGTTTTCTCGGCAAAGGCGCGCGCCAGATGTTTCAGACGCTTCTTCAGCAGATCATGATAATCGGCGTTTTGCGCATAGACGCTAACCACGCCTTCCGAGCGCCGCTCCAGCAAAGGCAGCGGATCCTGCTCCGGCCCGTAATTCAGACCGACCACCACGGCAGATTTTGCGTCCGCCCACATGGCGGTGGGATGCTGACGCCGCTCGAGCGTCTCTTCCATCCAGGCCATCGAACCGTGATGCCCGTCGGCGACATATTCCGCGAGACGCTCACCGGCAGACCAGGCCTCGTCGGCCCGGCAGATGCGGGCGGTGGAGAAGCCGAGCTCTAGGGCGAGGGATTTGAGGTCTTGGCCGTTCAATGATTTTCCATAGCCTGTGCGACCTCGCTGGCCATTCGGTCTTGCCTGACAAGCAACTCGTTACGGCGCAGCGTTAGCGCGTTGAGGCGTTGCGCCGTTTGACCAATGATTTGCAGCCTGTGTTGTTCCGACTCAGCATCAGGATACACGTCAAGAAAGTCGTCGATCACACCGGCACTTTCGAGCAGCAGGTCTGCTGTTTCCTCGTAGGCCAAAAAAAACTCAGATAGCATGGTAAAGGATGCAAACCATTCCGTGCGCTCATCGTCGGGCATATCGACAAGCGACTGCTCCAATATATTGAGTTGCTCGTAGACAATGCGCCGGATACCGCTTTGCTGCGCCATTATCAGATCGCGATACTGCTCAACGATCTGCGCCTGAAACAACGCGGTTTCGAGTCCCTCGCCGACGATCCAACTCCGCACCATTACCGCCAGGTCTCTGTTCATTCTCAACACTTGCTCACTCGCAAGATTTGCAAGACTCCCTGGATTTGTTGGGTCGTTTGAGCGCATCGTTTCTTTCTGCAGGATGTTGGCCTCAAGCAGCGCTATCTCGGCATCAACGCTCAAAACCCGCAATGTGAAGTTGGCAGATTCCAAACTGTCACGGGTGCTCCGCAACTCGGCGATGCCTCGCGCCAGAATGTCGTCAGCCTGCCGATGAATCAGGTCCACGGAACGCCGGGACGCTTCGAGGCGATGGCTTTGTGACTCGTCTCCAGCGACGACCGGCGCTTCGGATAGCCCCGCATTCGCCTCCGACATTCGTTCTTGGGCACGAATCAATCTTTCGATCGCCTCGTCAAAAGCCTGGCGAAGCCGTTCCGGGTCTTCTTGCGTTTCCAGCAGCGGCCGCAACTCCTGAACGACTGCCACCAATCGGGCCGGCGCGACTACCATCTGCCCCAACACCGAATTTCGATCATTCACCCACTCGATGACACGCTGGGTATCTTCAAATGAGACCGCGGCATTGTCCGCGCTCTGGGCAAGACTTGGTGCCGCCGGAAGCCAACCAAACAGCAAGACAATCAGAACGAACAATCGCATCATCAAAAATCCAGATCCGCATAATGCGCCGCTGCCGGAACACCGGGCAGTTTGTCAGTCAAGAGGCCGCGAAAGGCCGGGCGGCATTTGACGCGGGAATACCATTGCTTGACCGGCTCGAACTCGTCCCACGGCACATCGCCGAGATAGTCGGCGCAGGACAGGTGGGCGGCGGCGGCGATATCGGCCAGCGTATAGCGCGGCCCGGCGAGGCCGTCGCGGGCTTCCAAGAGCCAGGCGAGATGGTCGAGATGCCAGCGCAGATGCTCGCGCCCGGCGCGCAGGGCGGCCGGGTCGGGAGCGCCGAGGCCCTGGGCCCGCTTCTCCAGTTTTTCATGCAGGAGATAGGCGTTGACCTCGCCATCATATTTGCGGTCGAACCAGTCCACCAGACGGCGCGCCTCGGCGCGCTCCGCCGGTCCGCCCGGCAAGAGGCAGGGGCTGGGCGTTGTTTCTTCGAGATATTCCAGGATGGCGCGGCTCTCGACGATCACCCGGCGGCCGCCGCCGCTCTCATCGACCAGGACCGGCGTCGTGCCGGCGGGATTGA
Organism: Maricaulis maris; assembly: GCF_003634045.1. Classification (GTDB taxonomy): domain Bacteria; phylum Pseudomonadota; class Alphaproteobacteria; order Caulobacterales; family Maricaulaceae; genus Maricaulis; species Maricaulis maris. Next base: position 129,490 of record NZ_RBIM01000005.1, on the reverse strand, counting down.
GCGACAAGAGATCGTCCGGACGCTCCCACGGCACTTCCAGCTGCAGGTCATGGCGCAGGGATTTCTCCTCGAGCGCGAGGCGAACCTGTCGGGAAAACGGGTCGAGGGGCCAGAAGTGGAGCGTTCGCATGGTATCAGGCTAACCCGCTTCAACCGGAAGTCTAAGCGTCCTTGGACGTGGTTTCTGTATTGAAGAATTCACCACCATGCGGTTCCGCCTCGCCGTGCGGATCGGCGTGGATGATGATGTCGGCTGCCGGATAGGCGGCCAGCAAGCGACGCTCGCACTCGATCAGGATGGTATGCGCCTCGCGCAGGGACAGGCCCGGATCCAGTGCCATGTGAAACTGGATATGGACCAGCGGACCAGCGGCACGGGTGCGGAGCTGGTGAATGTCAATGATACGTGGATCATCGCGCGCCAATGCCGCGATATGGTCACGCGCCGCGTCGGGAAGTTCGCGGTCCATCAGCTGATCGGCGGCCGACCGGGCCACGCCCCAGGCGGTCCAGAACAGCCAGCCTGAAACAGCAAGTGCCGCCAGCCCGTCGAGCCAGAACCAACCACCCAGCGTGGCACCGAGAATGCCGATGATGACAACGCCATTGGCGCCCAGGTCCGAGAAATAATGCGCCCTGTCCCCCTCAACGGCGACCGATCCGGTCTCCCTGACGGCCCGCGTCTGGATCACGAGCAGGCCTACGGTCAGCACGATAGAAAGAACCATCACACCGAGCGCCCAACCACCGGCCCGGATTTCGACCGGGTTGAACAAATGCTCGACGCCTTCGCGCAACAGCAACACCGCCGACATCGCCACAAAAATCGCCTGCAATATGCCGGCAAAGGCCTCCGCCTTGCCATGCCCGAACCGGTGTTCGGCATCGGCCGGTTCGGCAGCGTATCGCACCGAAAGATAGACCGTCAGGGAGGCGGTCAGATCGAGCAGGCTGTCGGCCATCGAAGCCAGCAGGGCGACCGACCCGGACATCCACCAGACAACCGCCTTGGTCAGGGTCAGGATCAGGGCGACAACCACAGACGCCGCCGTCGCCTGGCCGGTATGGCTGAGCGCATCCTTCGGGCTGAGACGTCCGGGTCCGCCGGGACCGGCGGCGAAGTCATGAGGCATGGCGATATCCTTTGCTGCGGTTTTGGTCCGCTACGCCGCCGGCGTCAATCAGGCCGCAGCGCCCCGCCTGCAGCCGGGCGAACGGAGCACTGGCCAAGCGCGCTGCTTTGCCCGACTATCGGCCCGCCCGATTGCCGCAGGACCCTGCCATGAGCCTGATCTATCTCGTTATTCTCGCGCTCGTTCAGGGCATCACCGAATTCCTGCCGATCTCGTCCTCGGCCCATCTCATCCTCGCCCCGCAACTGACCGGCCAAGCCGACCAGGGTCCGCTGATCGACGTCATGGCGCATGCCGGCTCGCTGCTCGCCGTGCTGGTCTATTTCCGCCGTGACATCGGCTCAGTCGCCCTCGGCAAGCTGGCCCTGCTGCGAGGCCGTCTCACGCCGGGCGGGCGAATCGCGCTGCTGGTCGGCGCTTCGATGCCGCCGATCTTCATCATCGCCGGCGCCCTGGTCGCCCTTGACCTCGTCGATACGCTGCGCTCGCCGACCGTGATCGCGATCTCGACCCTGGTGTTCGCCCTGCCGCTCTGGCTCGCCGACCGTTATGGCCCGAAAATCCACACAATCGAGACGATGAGTTTCAAACAGGCCGCCCTGATCGGACTGGCCCAGCTCTTCGCCCTGATCCCCGGCGCCTCGCGTTCAGGCGTGACCATGACCGCCGGCCGCGCTTTGGGACTGACCCGCAGCGAAAGCGCCCGTTTTTCCATGCTGATGGCAATCCCGGTGATCGGCGCGTTCGGCTTCATCTCAATGATCGAACTGGCCCGCGCCGGTGCCGATGGCGGTGGCGCCAGCCTGACAGACGGTCTGATCGTGGCTGGCCTGTCCTTCGTGACAGCCTGGGCGGCGATTGCAGTTCTGATGAAGCTGGTCGACCGGATCGGGTTTTTGCCCTTCGTCCTCTATCGCATCGCCTTGGGTCTCGCCCTGCTGGCCTTCGCTATTTAGAGTGACGCCATAATGTCTCGGGGCCATGCTCAAAGCCCTGAGACGAATGGAGGGGACTCCGCCATGCGTGCCATCACCGTATTCCTGTTGCTTGCCTTTGCGTCGAGCTGGAGTGTCGCCGGGTATATTCACGCAACGGGTGGCCTTGGCGCCCAGGGCCCGCTCGGCAGCGCCGGCCTGCTCGCGCTCATGATGATGGGGCCCGGCGTCGCCGCTCTGGTGACCAGCCTCCTGTTTGACAAGGGCCGTCGCCTCGCGGCGCTGGGCCTGCGGGGCTTCCGGGTCGCGCAAGTCCTGCGCTGGACCCTGTTGGCCTGGCTGGTCCCGGTGACCATTTGCGCCCTGTCGGTCATCGTGACTCTTGCCCTGTCCGGACAGCCTGCTGGTGATCCGGCAGCCTTCCTGGTCGCCCAGGTCGAGGCGAGCGGACAGACCGTGCCGATGGAACCGGCAACCCTGCTGACGCTGCAATTCGCGATCGGTCTGCCGGTTGGCATCGCCTTCAACACGGTCTTCCTGATGATCAGCGAGGAGATCGGCTGGCGTGGCTGGCTGCAGCCGCGACTGGCCGGCCTCGGCTTCTGGCCGATGTGCCTGGTGATTGGTGCCATCTGGGGCATCTGGCACGGCCCGATTATCCTGATGGGCTATAATTATCCCGGCCTGGGATGGACCGGTGTCGCGGTCATGACGGTCTTCACAATCCTGTGGACACCCTATCACGCCTTGGCGCGCGAGCGCGGCGGGCTGATAGCCGCCGCCGGTATGCACGGGTCGCTCAATGCCGTCGCCGGCGCGTCACTGATCTTTCTGTCAGCCCCGCAATGGCCGTGGAACGGGCCACTCGGGCTCGGCGGCATGCTGGTCCTCGCCGCCGGACTGCCGCTGCTTGCCTGGTTTCGCCACAGCACCGCGACCAAATCGGCATGAAAACGGGCCGCGCTGACACGCGGCCCGTCAAAAACTCACCAGGACTGAAACCCGCTCAGGCTTCGCGTTCGTGGAATTGCCCATAACGACGATAGCGGACCAGATAGCTCGGCACGATCGCTTCGACGGTTTCACCCACAATACCCAGATCAGACAGACCCTTGGCGCCATCCGACACGACATTGTCGGACTTCAGCTGCACCAGCTGGTCATTGGTGATCAGGGTCGGCATCAGCGGCAGGGCGCCGACCAGTTCGGAAATCGTCGCGATCACCTTGCCGATTGTCCAGGGCAAGGGCAGCAGCAGGCGCGGCCGGTCGATCTCGGCCAGGATGAAGCGCATCAGCTCTTCAAATGTATAGATGCCGGGACCACCCAGCTCGTAGGTTTCGCCGCGCGCATCGCTGCGCTCAAACGCCGCCAGGACAGCCTTGCCGACATCGCCGGCGAAGACCGGCTGAAACCGGGTCTTGCCGCCACCGAACAGCGGCAGGGCCGGCACGAAGCGGGCCATCGCGCCGAAGCGGTTGAAGAAACCATCCTCAGTGCCGAACACGATCGAGGGCCGCAGGATGGTGGCCTGCGGCAGGGCCGCCAGCACCGAAGCCTCGCCTTCGGCCTTGGTGTGGGCATAGCGCGAGGCACTGTCGTCCGAGGCGCCAATGGCCGAGACCTGGATCATGCGCTCGATGCCCATCGCCGCCGCCGTGTCGGCGATCGTCTTGGCGCCCAGCGCATGCAGGCGGGTAAAGGTCTGACGACCGCCCTCATTGAGAACACCGACCAGATTGACCACGCCAGCGGCACCATCCAGCGCCCGCTCGACCGAGGCCGGAACGCGCAAATTGGCCTGCACCAGCTGGACCTGACCGACCACGCCCATGACCCGCAGGTCCTGCGCCAGATGCGGTCGGCGCGAGGCGACGCGCACCCGGTAGCCGGCCTTGGCCAGCGCCCGAACCACATGACGCCCGACAAAGCCGGACCCGCCGAACACGGTGATGATCTCGTCTCGCAGCATGGAATGCCCTCGTGCAAATAGGCTTTGTCCGGGATAGACCAAAAAACCGCGCGCCTGTCCATGCGGCAATGCGCACGGTACTGAAGTGTCGAACACAGCGCGGCGTGCAATCAGCCCGTTGACAGCGCCCCGCCCCGGCTTTAGTTACCGCGCCTCGCACACCTGCCCAGGTGGCGGAATTGGTAGACGCGCTGGCTTCAGGTGCCAGTTCCCGCAAGGGAGTGGAAGTTCGAGTCTTCTCCTGGGCACCATTGCTTTCCTTTCAAGGAATAAACCCGTCGCGCCGACGGGCAGGTTGTCCGGAATTCTTCGGTATGATTTCGCAGTGCATTGCCGGATCCGGCGCGCCTACTGGTGCAAAAATCCACAACCTTACGTGAGATCGGACTTGACGGACACGGGCGCCGCCTTTCAGGATGAACCGGAAATATTCTGGGGGACTATCCATGAAACATGTTGCGTTGGCCGCCACCTTGGCGGTCGGGGGACTCATTGCGCCGTTTTCTGCTCATGCCGATGACGCCCCTGCCGACGGCCATGCGCCGGCGCAGTACCTGATCATGGAACCCAATGCCGAGATCATCTTCATCACCACCGGTGGTGCCGAAGTGCGTGCCGACTGGACCGAGGCGGCGACCAATAATCTGCGCGGCCATTTCAGCGACCAGATCTCCTCCGCCGGCTATACGGTGACAGGCTTTGACAGCGATGCGCAGCACGCTGACGAGATCCAGCAACTGCTCTACCTGTTCGAACTGGTCTCAGCCTCGGCCGATCTGAACATGCCGCACAAGGGCGGCCGGGGCAGCAATCACGACATTACGCTGGGCGAGACAGCATCCTTGCTGCGCGAGCATTACAATGCCGACCGCGCGATTTTCGTCGATCACTACTCGCAGATCGAAAGCGGCGGCGTGTTCATGACCCAGGTCCTAGTCGGGACGGCGACCGGTTTCACCCCGCCATCGCAGAATGTCCGGGCCACGATCGGCACGATCATCGATCTGGAGACTGGCGATATCGTTGAGCGCGCACAGGCCACGCTTGGCGATGCGCGCGACGAAGGCGAGTCGGCCGGCATCGTCACGCGCGTTCTGAACAATCTGCCGCTCGAATAGGGCGGCTCCGATGCTGAACTCCCTGACCCGGCTCGGCCTTGCGGCCGGCCTCGCAGTGAGCCTTGCTGCCTGCGCCTCGACCGACCACGGGGTTCGCAGCGCCGGCGATCGTCCGATGGACCTGTCATCGACGGAAGCCAGCCTGTGGTACCAGACCGATGAAGCCGAATCCCGACTGCAGGCCTCGGGACAACTCAATTCCGACCCGGCGCTCAACGCGTGGGTGAATGCGCGCATCTGTGAGGTGGCCGGCACATTCTGCGACGACCTGCGCCTTTACATACTGGAATCGCCCACTTTCAATGCCTCAATGGCGCCAAACGGCATGGCGATCGTGAATACCGGCTTGTTGTTGCGCGCGGAAACCACCGATGAATTGGCCTTCGTGCTGGGACATGAATTCGTACATTTCGAGGAAAACCATTTCCTCGAACGTCATGCCGCCATGCGCAACGCCAATGTCACCTCCACGGTGCTGGGCAGCGTCATCGGTGTGGCAGGCGGCGGCGGACTGTCATCATTCGGCTCGCTTCTCGCCTATGGCGGCGCCCTGTCCTTCTCGCGATCCCAGGAAACCGAGGCCGACACCAAGGGGCTGATCCATGCCACCGAGGCCGGCTACTCCGCCGATGCCGGCGCGGCAATCTGGAGCAATCTCCTGGATGAACTGACCGCGTCCGACCATGACGAGGTGACCCGCCGGGGCAATGATGGCGGGGTTTTCGGCACGCATCCCGATATTGATGTACGCATTGCATCACTCACCGCCCAGGCTGCGGACCTGCCCGTCCATGACGGCGATCGCGCCGCTTATCGCCGGATCATCCGCCCCTTCCTTCAGGACTGGCTGGACATGCATATCGTACGGCGAGACCACGGCGCCACCTTGGCGCTGGTTGATCGCCTGGCCGGGCAGGGCGAGGATCTCGGTGTCTTGCAATATGCGCGCGGCCGCATTTATGCGATGCGGGCCGATGACGGCGATGACGCGCTCGCCTTGGCCGAGTTTGAAGCGGCGACCCGCCACGCCGACGCACCGGCGGATGCCTGGCGCGCTATCGGCGAGATGCGCCGGGCACAAGGCGACAACCCGGCAGCTGCAGCAGCCTTCCAGGCCTATCTCGACCATTCACCCCAGGCACGCGACCGGTATCTGATCGAACGCCTGATCACTGACTTGACGGGGACACAACCATGAAACGCCTTCTGATCTGCGGCCTTGTCGCCGCCAGCCTTTCCGCCTGCGCCGTTGTGCCGGTTGCCGCACCGGCCGGACCGTTCGAGACCGAGGGTGACTTTTCGGTGATGCTGCAGAAAGACTGGTCGCGCTGGCCGTCGCAAATCAATCCGGCGACCAATGGCGAGTTCCTGACGCAGGACGGCGTTCTGCTCAACCGGGTCCACCTGGTTTCCATTCCTGACTCCGAAGGCCTCGTGCGCGCCCGCCGCAATGTTGAAATGCCGCTCTACACCGCCGGGTCGAGCGAGTTCGAAATCGTCGAATTCATCACATCGAGCCTGGAAATGATCGGCTATAGCGATGTCGAGGCCGATCTGATCCGGCCGGCAGAGTTTGACGGCGTCGACGGGCTGCGCTTCGGCCTGACCGGCATCTGGCAGAATGGCATGCGGGTGAAGGGCGAGGCCGCCACCATCGCGCATGATGACCGGCTCGACCTGGTGCTCTTCATGGCGCCGGAGCTGCATTACTATGATGCGGTCGCGCCGGAAGTCGAAGCGATCATGAACTCGATTGACTTGCCGGACTAGGATTGCGCCGTCCGGTCCGGTCACCACCGGATCAGACATCCACACGAAAACGCCCGGCTGCGGGGGAGGCAGCCGGGCGTCTTTTTACCTGTCGTGCTTCGTACAGGTTATCGCATGTGGCGCTTACGAGCCGGTCGCGACCGGCGTTGAGCGGCGCTGGACATTGAAGCTGCCGCTGTCGCCAGGCTGGAGATAGGCGCGGCAGAAGCCGGCCTCGGTGACCGTGAACGGGCATTCCAGCTGGGTATGTTCGACATGCAGCGTGAGGCGCAGCTCACCGCGGTCCGGCACCGAATAGGTGCACAGGCCACCGACGACGTCGCCAACGGAGAAGCGGCCATTGTCGAGGAGGCCGCGGCCCCGCTCGCGGGTTGCGACACTGTCGCCATCACCCTGCGTCAACTGACAGGATACTTCCCAGGCGCGTTCGCCCATCATTTCGAGAAGGAATGCTTCCCCACTGTCGGGGGATTGGGCCGGGGCCGGTGCCATGAAGGCGAAGGACGCGGCGAGGGAAGCGGCGATCATTTTGCTTTGGTTTTTCATGTGGTCTCCCTCCTGCGAGAAACTCGATAGGATTGTGTATGACACTAATGTTACAGATCATGCCGCGAATGTAAAGTCCGTATACGGATCGTTCGAAAGTTTTCGTAATGGACCGCATGGCATGAAAATTAAGGCTATTGCATCACCCTCGTGGACATTTTGATGCAGAATTTTTTCCATTTACACCCCGTTAAGACATCCAAATGTCACAAAAGGAGGCGCCCCCTGTGGATAACGCTGCCGCGTGCAGGCCTGCCTTGCCGCCTGGACGGGGGAGGGCTAGCGTCGCTGCGACTTCCGGTGCGGCGCGGCAATGATCTTCAATTCCTTCGAATTCCTGTTCCTTTTCCTGCCCGGCGTGCTGCTCACCTATTATCTGGCGCGGCGTTACATCTCGCATTGGACGGCGCTGTCACTGCTCGCCGCCGCGAGCTTCTTCTTCTATGCGTGGTGGGACCTGTCGCGGGCACCCTGGCACGAGCTGGACGGCTGGACGCTTGAGAGCCTGATCCGCTCGCTCTGGTTCATCCGCCACGTCCTGCTGCTGCTCGGCTCAGTGATCATCAACCACATCGTGGCGCGACTGATGCGTCGATGGGGCAACCAGCCCCTGCTGGCCATCGGCATCATCTTCAACCTCTCCCTGCTCGGCTTTTTCAAATATGCCGACTTCCTGGCCGGCAATATCAATGCGCTGACCGGGCTGGATATTCCCGAGCTCGGCCTCGGCCTGCCGCTGGCGATATCCTTCTTCTCCTTCCAGCAGATTTCCTACCTGGTCGATGTGGCACGCCGGAAGACCGATCCGGGCCGCTTCTTCGCGCACGCCCTGTTTGTGTCCTTCTTCCCGCACATCGTCGCCGGCCCGCTGATCCAGCACCACCAGATCGCCTCGCAATTCAACGACACCACACGCAAGGACGATCTCTGGGACAATCTCGGCGTCGGCCTGTCGCTGTTCGCGGTCGGCCTGGCCAAAAAGGTGCTGATTGCGGAAAGCATCGAGCCTTACGCATCGTCGCTGTTTGCGATGGCCGAACGCGGCGACACGCCAGGCCTGGTCGCGGCCTGGTTCGGAGCCATTGCCTATGCGCTGCAGATCTTCTTCGATTTCTCGGGCTATTCCGACATGGCGCTGGGCCTGGCCCGTTGCCTCGGCTTCCGCCTGCCGGTCAATTTCAACGGGCCGTACAAATCCGCCTCGGTGGTCGAGTTCTGGCGCCGCTGGCACATCACGCTGAGCCATTTCCTGCGCGACCATCTTTACATCCCGCTGGGCGGCAACCGGCATGGCGAGACGCGGCGCTCGATCAATCTGATGGCGACCATGCTGCTCGGCGGCCTCTGGCACGGTGCCGCCTGGACCTTTGTGATCTGGGGCGGGCTGCATGGCCTTGGCCTGACGGTGAACCATTACTGGAACAAGTGGGGACCCAAGGGCTGGTTCGATGGCCATCGCCGCTTTATCGCCATCGGATTGACCTTCGCCTTCACGACCATTGCCTGGGTTTTCTTCCGGGCCGAGACCTGGTCCGGTGCCGGCCGCATACTGGCTGGCATGTTCGGGTTTTCGGGTCTCGGCCTCGAAGGTGTCCCGACCGAGCTGGTCGCTTGGGTCCTGTTCGGCCTGGTTTTGGTCTGGTCGCTGCCCGACACGCCGGAACTGTTTGCCGATGTGATCGACGAACAGACTCTCAAGGACGCCCAGATCAAACCCAAACCCGGCCTGCGCTGGCGCTTCACCCGGCTGGCCGCCATCGGCGCCGCCTTCCTGCTCTTCCTGTCGGTGCTGAACGCCTGGAAGACCTCCGAATTCATCTATTACACCTTCTAGGACCGCGCCGAGATGCACCGCTATGCCGTGACATTGCTGATTGCCCTGTTTGCGTCCCTGGCCGGGTTTGCGGGCTTCAATGCGCTGATCGATCCGTTCGGCATCATGGGATCGCCGGACCTTCCCGGCCTGACCGTTCGCGATACGCGCCTCTATGAGGATGGCGGCCGGGTCCATGTCGGCGACCAGCTGGCCCGCGGCGGCGAACGCGCGCTCATCCTGGGATCATCGCGCACGGTCGATGGTTTCCCGCGTGATCCGGCCGACTTGCCGGACGGCTTCATCAATGCCGGCATGCGCGGCACCAATATTTTTGAACTGTCGCAAGCGGCCGCCCTGGCAGCCGGCAGCGAGACCTTGCAGTGCGTCGTGATCGGGCTTGATCTCGACGAGTTCGGCACCCATTCCAAGGCCAAGGCGACCTATTGGCTGTCGGCACTGCGCGACGGCAATGCCGATTTCGCCCGCGCCCGGGTCGCCCTGTCGCCCAGCACGTTCGGCGCCTCGATCCAGCTGATCGCCGACAATCTGACCGGATCGCAGCCGCGCGTGCCCTGGGCCGATACCTATCCGGCCGGCGCCCAGCGGACGCGCTATGAAAGCGGTGCCCGGGGCATTTATCGCTTCTATCTCGGCTATCGCTTCGATCCGGAACGGCTGGCCCTGTTCGAGACCGTGCTCGACCGGCTGACGGCGGAAGGGGTGCAGGTCATCGGCTTCATCCATCCGCTGCATGCCTGGCGCGAGGAAGCCCTGTTCCGGGCCGGGCGCGGCGATGACTACCTCGCCTTCCGCACCGCGCTCGCCGACACATTCGCCCGCCATGCCGACCGCGAACCCGTCGACGCCTGCCTGCCGGGCGATGGCGCACAAGTCTGGGACTTCTCAGGTTTCAGACCCTTTGCAGCCGTCGCGGCACCGGGTGCCGACGCGACCGAGGCCCATCCGACCTTCTACGAGCCATCACACTACCTGCCGAATGTCGGTGCCGACATGTTGGCGGTGATGGCTGGCGACCGGCCGCACGATGCCCGCACCACCGGTGACCGCCTGAGCCCGGAGACGATGGGTGCCACGTCAGCTGCCATCGAGGCGCGGCGTGCCGCCTGGCTCGCCACTGAGGATGGGCGCGCGGTAACCGCCATGCTGGACGCGGTTGCCGCCGGCAATCCGTCGGCCGAGCTGGAAACACCGCAATTCCTCAACGGCGATGATGAAATCAGCGTCGCCGACAAGCTGGCGCGCATTGCACCGCGCGCCGCGCGGCGCTAGACGCAGGGCCAAACAAGGATGACGCCATGACTGTGCACTACCACAAGGGCGACCTGCCCGCCGATCTCGACCTCGGCCCGATCGTCGCCGTCGACACCGAAACCCTCGGCCTGTCCCTGACCCGCGACATGTTGTGCGTGGTCCAGCTATCGGCCGGCGATGGCGATGCCCATGTCGTGCAGATGGACCGACCGACCTATGATTGCCCCAATCTCAAGCGGGTTCTGGCCGACCCGGCGGTCGAGAAAATCCTGCATTTTGCCCGGTTCGACGTCGCCATGGTCGAGAAATATCTCGGCGTCACGATGGCGCCGATTTTCTGCACCAAGATCGCCTCGAAACTGGCCCGCACCTATACTGATCGCCACGGCCTGAAAGATGTCACCCGCGAATTGGTCGGCGCCGACATGAACAAGCAGCAGCAATCCTCGGACTGGGGCGCCGCCGAATTGTCGCCGGCACAGCTGGAATACGCCGCCTCGGATGTGCTGCACCTGCACAAGCTGCGCGACGTATTGACGATGATGCTCGAGCGGGAAGGACGGATGGATCTGGCCAAGGCCTGTTTCGATTTCCTGCCGACGCGGGCCCGTCTCGACCTCGCCGGCTGGCCGGAAATCGACATTTTTGCTCATTCCTGACCGCGGCCGCCTTGAAAAGGCCAGCAAAGACTGGTCTTTCTGGCGCGAGGGTCGTGTGCGACGACCCAATCGGATGTATTTGACCCGGTGACCAGCTTGACCGCCCCTTCCGGCTTCCAGCCGCAGCAATCCAACGCCTATGCGCGATGGGAGCCGCGTCGTGCCTTGGCGTTGAGCGTTGCCCGGCGTCGAACCGCCTTCGTTCGTGGCCTGCGGCTCTTCTTCACGGCAGGCGCCCTGACGATAACCGGCCTGCTGGTGGTTCAGTTGGTCCTCGGGTCGAGTGGCGCGGCTGTCGGCGAGACCGAGTCGGTCAGCACGGATGTACGCATGACCAATCCGCGTTTCACAGGCCGGGACGAAAACCTCACCCCCTATGCGGTGACGGCCGACGTCGCGATACGGCGCCGTGATGCCGCCGATGGCGTCACCGAGCTCGAGCGCCCCCGGCTCGATTATAACTTTCTCGAAGCCGGCACCGATGTGTCGCAAGTGCTGGCAGAATCCGGCCGCTACGATCTGCCCAATCGCATTCTCGATCTCTACTCAGACGTCAATTTCCGGACCCGCGCCGGCTACAGATTCCAGTCCAACCACGCCCGCATCTTCCTGCGAGATGAGCGCGTGACCGGTGAGGAAGCGGTGGAAGGAACCGGCCCGATGGGTACAATCCGGGCCGACAGCTATGAAATCTCCGATGGTGGCAATCACATCATCTTTTCCGGTAATGTCCGGGCACGGCTGGTACAGGACCGAACCGCGCCCGACACGACAGCGCCGCCCGAGGAAGGAAATCAATGATGCGCCTGCTTGCTATCGCCCTGACCGGGCTTATGAGCGCTGCACTCACGGGCAATGCCGCCCTGGCCCAGATCGGCAACTCCTCGCTTCCGCTGGACATCGAAGCGGACACATTCGAGGTCTTTGACGCCGAGCGCCACATCGTCTGGCTGGGCAATGTCCACGTCGTGCAGGGCGAATCGAGCCTGCAGGCTGACCGGATGGACGTGTACTATAATGGCGAAAGCGAGGGCGAAGGCGGTGGCTGGGGCGATATCGACCGTATCGTCGCCACCGACAATGTTTTCTACATCACACCGGCCCAGCGCGCGCGCGGTGACCGCGGCGTCTATCAGATGGCCGAGGAGATCATCACCCTGACCGGCGAGGTCGTCATCACCCAGGGCGATAATGTGATCACCACCAATCGTTTCGTGAACAATCTGGCGACCGGCAATTCCAATTTCGGCGAAGCCGGCACCGGCGAGCGCGTGCGCATGGTCCTGCAACCGGCCCGCACCACCGACGAGGCCGAATCGTCTGACACACCCGAAGGCTGATTTCCGGCTGCCGGCACAAGGACACGTTTTTCATGGCGCTTACCGAACCCATGCCTGCGGCCGAAACCGAACCGGCTGGCGGGCTCGTCGTCGAACAGATCGGCAAGGCCTATCGCAAACGGCCCGTCGTCAAAGGCGTCTCGGTATCCCTGCAGCGCGGGGAAGTGGCCGGCCTGCTCGGCCCCAACGGCGCCGGGAAGACGACCTGTTTTTACATGATCACCGGCCTGGTCGAAGCCGATTACGGACGCATCCTGCTGGATGGCGAGGACATCACGCGCCTGCCCATGTATCAGCGCGCCCGGCTCGGCATCGGCTATCTGCCGCAGGAAAAATCGATTTTTCACGGCATGACCGTGGAACAGAACATTCTGGCTGTTGCCGAAGTGGTCGAGAAAGACCGCGATGCCCGCCATGCCCTGGTCGATCAATTGCTGGAAGAGCTGCGCATATCGCACCTGCGCAAGGCCCCGGCACCGTCACTGTCCGGCGGCGAACGGCGTCGCATGGAAATCGCCCGCGCCCTGGCGACCCGCCCCTCCTTCATGCTTCTGGATGAGCCCTTTGCCGGCATTGATCCGCTGGCCATCACCGATATCCGCGACCTGATCCGTTTTTTGAAAGAGCGGGGAATCGGGATTCTTATTACCGACCACAATGTCCGCGAAACCCTTGAAATCACGGACAGAGCCACGATCATTCACGAGGGTGAAGTGCTGTTCGAAGGCTCGCCGGCCCAGATCCGCGCCGACCCAGACGTGCGCCGCGTTTATCTCGGAGAAAGCTTTGGCTGATTAACCTCTGCATGAAACGTACCAAACAGAGGTTCACATGGCCGGATTGATGCAGAAGCTGGACATGCGTCAGGGACAATCCCTGGTGATGACACCCCAGCTCCAACAAGCCATCAAGCTGTTGCAGCTCTCGAATATCGAGCTTGCCGAGTTCGTTGAAGGCGAACTGGAACGCAATCCGTTGCTCGAACGCGATGATCGCGACACATCCACCGAATCATTGCGCGAAGAAGGTCAGGGCGAGCCGCGCGAGCTGGAACTCGCGGCACCATCGGCCGACGCCAATGATTCGATGGATGCCGATACCGACATGATGCACGGCGATGATTCGAAGTCGGACCTGTCCGGCGTTGAAGGTGTCGAGAGCGGCGCAGCCATGGGCGCCGGTGCCGGTTCGAACTATACCGCCGGAAGCGGTCGCGGCCCGGCCAGCGAAGATTATGACGCGATCGCCAATTCCTCGCGCGACATCTCCCTCGCCGATCACCTGCACAATCAGCTCTCGGTCGCCGCCCGCGATCCGATCGACCGCCTGATCGGCGCCCACCTGATCGATCTCGCCGATGATGACGGATACATGCGCTCCGATCTCGATGAGATCGCGGCCCAGCTCGGCGTCGACCGGGCACGCGTGGAAGCGGTGCTCGTCCTGACCCAGACTTTCGATCCTGCCGGCGTGATGGCACGCGACCTGCCGGAATGCCTGGCCCTGCAGCTCAAGGACAAGAACCGGCTCGACCCGGCCATGGCCACCCTGCTCGACAATCTGGAACGCCTGGCCAAGCACGACTATGCCGCGCTGAAATCACTGTGCGGTGTCGATAATGAGGATCTCGACGAGATGATCGCCGAGATCCGCGCCCTGACCCCGAAGCCGGGTCATGCCTTCGGGGTCGATTCGACCCGCGCCGTGGAACCCGATGTCTTCATCCGCCAGTCGCCGGATGGCAGCTGGCAGGTCGAGTTGAACTCGGAAACCCTGCCGCGCGTGCTGGTCAACAACAGCTATTTCAACGAGATCACCGCCGTCGCCAAGTCGGAAACCGACAAGACCTTCATCACCGAGTGCTCGCAGAATGCGTCCTGGCTGGTCAAAAGCCTCGATCAGCGCGCCCGGACCATTCTGAAGGTCGCCAGCGAGATCGTGCGCCAGCAGGACATGTTCCTGGCCCATGGCGTCGCCTATCTGCGCCCGCTCAACCTGAAAACCGTGGCCGACGCGATCGGCATGCATGAGTCGACCGTCAGCCGGGTCACCTCGAACAAGTATGTCGCAACTCCGCGCGGCATGTTTGAACTGAAATATTTTTTCACCTCCGCAATCCCGTCGGCCGGAGGCGGGGAAGCCCACTCTGCCGAGGCTGTCCGCCATCGGATCAAGACGATGATCGGCCAGGAATCGGCCGATGACGTGCTGTCCGATGACAGCCTCGTCGAACAATTGCGTGATGAAGGGATTGAAATCGCACGCCGGACTGTGGCCAAATACCGGGAGGCGCTCAACATCCCGTCCTCGGTCCAGCGTCGTCGTATGCTCAAACGTGCTGGCTAGGGATCGCTTGTCCGGGCGCCCCGGTGGAAATCTCCACCGAGATCGCGGCCCGCTGGCATCCGGAGAACAGTCATTGACTCCCCCCGCGGCCCGCGACTAGGTTCCGCCCGCTTTCCGAGGAGAGGCGGAACTGCACGTCAACGCCTCACGTGCCGGTGTATGGCCGGCGGGAAGGAGCGCATGCATATTCAGGTGGTCAGCAAGGGTATCGACGTCAGTGGCGCGCTGCGGGAGCAAATTCTCGGCCGCGTCGAAGACGGAGTTGCCAAATACTTCAACCGTCCCGGTGAAGCTTATGTATCGATTTCGCGCGAGGGCACAGGCTTTCGCGTCGAATGTTCAGTGCATCTGCCCTCGGGGGTGATGCTGCAGGCCCACGGCGAAGCCGATGACGCCTACAAGGCAGCGGAAAACACGATGGAGCGCCTGGAGAAGCGCCTCCGCCGCTACAAGCGGAAACTGAAGAACCACCACAATGACAACAAGGCCGAACTTCCGGCCGAAAGTCTCCCCATCGTCGTCCTCAAGGGCATGCGCGACAGCCATGTTGAAGATGAGGACGATTATGAGGAGGACGACACAAGTGGCGCGCCGCTCAATGGTGCGCCGGAGCCGATCGTCATCGCGGAACAGGTCGGAGAAGTCCGCACCCTGACCGTGGGCATGGCGTCGCTGGAACTGGATGCGGCGGATTCGTCCTTCCTCATGTTCCGCAACGCCGCCAATGGTGGTCTCAACATCGTCTACCGGCGACCGGACGGCCATATCGGATGGCTGAACCCGGCGCGGGAAGATCGCTCAGAGCCGGCCTAGGAGCGAGTAGTCGAACAATGGCGTTAGCAGATTTGATCCCGAATGCGGGCGTGAGCATTGATTTGGGTGCGTCCAGCCGGAAACAGGCCCTCCAGGCCATGTCCGAACTGGCTGCCGGTCTGACGGGACAAGCGTCCCGGACGATTTTCGATGCCGTGCTCCAGCGCGAACGCCTCGGCTCGACCGGAGTCGGACAGGGCGTCGCCATTCCCCATGCCCGCTTGAGCGGTGTGGACGAAGTGGTCGGCGTCTTCGCCCGGCTCCGAACGCCGGTCGACTTCGAATCCATCGATGGTCGGCCCGCGGATCTCATCTTCATGCTGCTGGCGCCTGAAAACGCCGGCGCGGAACATCTCAAGGCTCTGGCCCGGGTTTCCCGCCTGCTGCGCCGTGAGGATGTCCGCCAACGTCTGCGTGCCGCGCCCAATACCGACGCCGTTCACGCTGTCCTGGCGGGAGAACCGGCCAGCGACGCGGCCTGAACCGCCTGAACAGGGTACTCATCACCGGTTCAGCAAGATTGTGGTGACCTGACGCTTGAGATTGTCAGGAGACCCGACATGCTGCGCATATGTCTGCTGGGTGCATGCCTATTGGCCGGCTGGCTGGCGCTGGGAAGCGCCCCTGCCATGGCCCAGACCCCACCCCCCAGCCTGCGGGAAATGGCCGAGAGCGGCGACCCGGAGGCGGCCTATGCCTACGGCTATGAACTCAGCTTTCCCGAAGAGGGCGAACCCGACACGGTAACGGGTCGGTACTGGCTGGTGCAGGCGGCGGATGCCGGCCTGGCTCCCGCCAATCACATGCTCGGCGTGATCTATCGCGACGGATTCGGCGTCGACCCGGATATCGACCGCGCCCGCGCCTTCTTCGAGCTCGCTTGGCAGGCCGCGGATCCGTCCGCCGGTCACGATCTCGCCGAGTTGATGTTGTATGATTATGACGGCGAGCGCGACGCAGCCATCGCCATCCTGGAAACCCTGTTGTCCGACGTCGAACTCGGTCCGCTCGCCAGCCTGACACTGGCAGAAACCCTGATGTTTGACGGTGATGGCGAGGTCGACGCGGCGCGAGCCGTCACCCTGGCCCGCGACGCATTGGACCGGCAATCCGACCTGATGCGGGCCCACTATATTCTCGGAATCGGTGCCGCCGAAGGTTTGGCCGGTCCACTTGACCCGGACGCCGCCCGGCGGGCCTGGGAGGCCGGGGCAGAGGCCGGCGATACGCTGGCGCTGATCGCACTCGCAGACAGCTGGCTGGACCCGGGCTGGGGTGAGACCGACCCGGTCGAGGCGAGGGTCCTCTACGAGCTCGCGGCCGAGCTGGGCGATGATGACGCGGCACAGCAAGCCGCGGTGCTCGCCGACGAGCAGGCCAACACATCCGACGACGACGTGGCGGCCCGGCGCGCCGCCTGGCAGCTGCGGCTGGGTTGGAATGATATGCCCGACTGACCGAACAACGAAATTCCGAATCCTGTCCGTTGTTTCAAGAAAAAACCCCGCCGGAACCGGCGGGGTTTGATCTTGGTGGAGCCAGACGGAATCGAACCGACGACCTCTTGCATGCCATGCAAGCGCTCTCCCAACTGAGCTATGGCCCCGAAACTCGGGTCACCGTGGGCAATCAGGATCATGCCCTCGGCGAGAGGCGCGGAACCTAGTCCCGGTTTTCACCGGGATCAAGCCTCTTTTGCGCGTCAAATGCAGCGCAACAGCAGAGGCCTAGAGGTCCTCGTCCTTGTCGATGTTGAACTCGCCGAAATCCTCATCATCCTCGTCATCAAGGAGGACGCCGGTGTCGTCGTCATCATCGTCGTCATCATCGTCGTCAACGCCGTCCTCACCGAACCCGTCAGGCAGGTCATCGCTCAGGCCGGACGCGTCATCATCGTCATCATCATCATTGTCGCTGACGAGTACATCCGAGCCGGCATCGACTTCCGGCGTATCGTCCGCCTCATCGCCATACCCGTCATCATCATCGTTCTTGACGACCTTTTTCGGCGCGTCATCCTCGTCGACGGTTTCAAGTTTGGCCTTCAGACGCGGGTCTTCGCGCTCCGGGTCAAACTCATTCCCACACTTCGGACAGCGGGCCGGCCGGCGTCCGAGATCGTAGAATTTGGCGCTGCAGCTGGGGCAGGCGCGCTTGCTTCCCAATTCAGGCTTGGCCATGACATCCCTACATAACCAGTTTTCAATTTCGGCGGGACCCGTTGCCACGATCACCGCGCTCTGTCAAAACCTCATCGCCGTCATGTCACCTCAAACCTTGCCAATCCGTTGATGACCCCTATTTCTTCGCGCCCCGCGGGCGCCATGCGGGCAAAGCCTGCAACGACGCTGTCCGGAACCATCAAAGCCCCGGGAGACAAGTCGATTTCGCATCGCGCCTTCATTCTGGGCGGGCTGGCAAACGGCGTCACCGAAATCACCGGATTGCTCGAAAGTGATGATGTCATAAATTCCGGACGGGCAGCAGCTGCACTCGGCGCGACGGTCATGCATCTCGGCCCGGGACGCTGGCAAGTGATCGGCACGGGCGGGCGATTCCAGACCCCGGCCGAGGCCCTCGATTTCGGCAATGCCGGGACCGGCGTCCGCCTGATGATGGGCGCAGTGGCCGGAACCGGTGCCAGCGCCGAATTCATCGGCGATGAAAGCCTGTCGTCGCGTCCGATGCGACGGGTCACCGATCCGCTCGGCGAGATGGGGGCCCGCTTCTCGACGACTGACGGGCGACTTCCGGCACAGCTGGATGGCGGCCCGCTCAAGGCAATCCGCTACACCCCACCGATCGCCTCGGCCCAGGTGAAGTCGGCCGTCCTGCTGGCGGCCCTGGGCGCGAGCGGCACCACCATTGTGCACGAGCCGCAGATCACCCGCGATCACACCGAAACCATGCTCAGGGCGTTTGGCGTCGCGCTGGATGTTGTTCGCGACGGTGCCGCTACCACGGTCTCACTGACCGGCCCGCAAACCCTGACCGCCTGCCCGGTCGACGTGCCCGGCGACCCCTCCTCCTCAGCATTTGCCATCGTCGCGGCACTGATCGTGCCCGGCTCGGACATCACGCTGGAAGGCGTGATGGACAATCCCGCCCGCACCGGGCTGATCGACACGCTGCGCGAGATGGGCGCCGACATCACGCTGACCTCCGGCCCCGACATGGCCGGCGAGAAAACGATGCATATCCGTGTCCGCCACAGCCGGCTCTCCGGCATCACCGTGCCGGCCGAACGGGCGCCTTCGATGATCGATGAATATCCCGTATTGTGCGTTGCTGCCGCCTTTGCTGATGGCGTCACCCACATGCCGGGACTGGAAGAATTGCGCGCCAAGGAGAGCGATCGTCTTGCCGGCAGCGCCGCACTGCTGCGCGCCAATGGTGTTCCGGTCGAAGAGGGCGAGGACAGCCTGGCCGTCACCGGCCTGGGTATCGGCGGCGTGCCCGGCGGCGGCACAACGCTGACCCACCATGATCACCGCCTGGCAATGAGCGGGCTGGTGATCGGCCTTGGCGCCCAGACACCGTCATCGGTCGACGATGTGGCCATGATCGCGACCAGCTATCCCGACTTTTTCACCCATGTCGAAACCCTCGGCGGCACCTTGGAACCGATCGCATGATCATCGCGGTCGATGGTCCCATGGCGTCCGGAAAGGGCACAATTGCCCGTGCCCTGGCGGCGCGGTTCGGCCTGCCCCATCTCGACACCGGCTCACTCTACCGGGCGACCGGGGTGGCGGTGCTGGATGCCGGCATCGATCCGTCGGACGAACAAGCCTGCGCCAGGGCGGCGCGTTCGTTGAAGATCGCGGAAATCGACGAGGTCCGCATCCGGACCGCCGAAGCCGGTGCCATGGCGTCGCGCATCGCGGTCCTCACCGGTGTTCGCAATGCGCTTTTCGAGCTGCAACGTGATTTCGCCACCCAGCCGGGCGGCGCTGTCCTCGACGGCCGCGATATCGGCACCGTGATCTGCCCGGACGCCGACGTGAAACTTTATGTGACCGCCGATAGCAGCACCCGCGCCAGGCGGCGCTGGGAGGAACTGACAGCCTGTGGCGAGACGATCAGTCTCGGCGAAATGCTCGCCCAGACCCGCGAACGGGACCGGCGCGATGCCGAACGGGCCGACGCCCCGATGCGCCCCGCCGACGACGCGACCTTGCTAGACACGTCATCCTTGAGTATAGACGCGGCCGTTGCCCAAGCCGTCTCAATTGTGGAAAAGCGCCAAAAGGCGTGATCCTGTCGATAGCAAGGCAGCAGATAGCCGGGTGTTCTGACGACGGATACCGTGACCCTGCAGGCCACGGACCCGTTGCGGGCGCCCACAATGTTCAAATTCCAACCGGCCGAACCCGGCCAAGCGACGAGATACACACGACCAGATCGAACCTCGTCGCATCGGAGCAACCCTTTAACATGTCTACAGAATCTCTTACCCCGTCGACCGATGATTTCGCCGCCATGCTGGAAGCCAGCCTGGCTGGGCGCGATCTGGCTGAAGGCCAGGTCATCAAGGGCACCGTAACCGCAGTCGAAAATGGCGATGTGGTTGTCGATGTCGGCCTCAAGACCGAAGGCCGTATCCCGCTGCGCGAATTCACCGGCCCGGGTTCTGAAACCCCCAAAGTGGGTGACCATGTCGAGGTTTACCTCGAGCGCATCGAAAACGCCCTCGGCGACGCCATCCTTTCGCGCGACAAAGCACGCCGCGAAGAGAGCTGGGATCGTCTTGAGAAGTCCTTCGACAAGAAGGACCCGGTCAATGGTGCCATCGTCGGTCGCGTCAAGGGTGGTTTCACTGTGGATCTGGGTGGCGCTTCCGCCTTCCTGCCGGGTTCCCAGGTTGATATCCGTCCGGTCCGCGATGTCGGCCCGCTGATGAACCAGGAACAGCCGTTCGCGATCCTGAAAATGGACCGTCCGCGCGGCAATATCGTGGTCTCGCGCCGCGCCGTTCTGGAAGAAAGCCGTGCCGAGCAGCGCGCTGAACTCGTCGGCCAGCTGGCCGAGGGCGAAGCCCGCGACGGCGTCGTCAAGAACATCACCGATTAC
Organism: Maricaulis maris; assembly: GCF_003634045.1. Classification (GTDB taxonomy): domain Bacteria; phylum Pseudomonadota; class Alphaproteobacteria; order Caulobacterales; family Maricaulaceae; genus Maricaulis; species Maricaulis maris. Next base: position 108,697 of record NZ_RBIM01000005.1, on the reverse strand, counting down.
GGTGCCTTCGTTGACCTTGGCGGCATTGACGGCCTGCTGCACGTCACCGACATGTCGTGGAGCCGCGTCGGCCACCCGTCTGAAGTGGTGGAAGTCGGCCAGACGGTCAAAGTCCAGATCATCAAGATCAACAAGGAAACCCAGCGCATCTCGCTCGGCATGAAGCAACTCATGTCCGATCCGTGGGAAGGCGTCGCTGCGAAATACCCGGTGGGTGCGACCTTCGAAGGCCGCGTCACCAATATCGCGGAATACGGTGCCTTTGTGGAACTGGAAGAGGGCGTTGAAGGCCTCGTCCACGTCTCCGAAATGTCCTGGACCAAGAAGAACGTCCACCCGGGCAAGATCCTGTCGACCTCCCAGGAAGTCCAGGTCATGGTCCTCGATGTCGACGCCGACAAGCGCCGCATCTCGCTGGGCGTCAAGCAGACCCAGCGCAATCCGTGGGAAGTCTTCGCCGAGAACTTCCCGTCCGGTACCGCCATCCAGGGCGAGATCAAGAACATCACCGAATTCGGTCTGTTCGTTGGCCTTGAAGGCGATATCGACGGCATGGTCCACCTCTCCGACATCTCCTGGGATCAGTCGGGCGAGCAAGCCATTGAAGGCTTCAAGAAGGGCGACATGGTTGACGCCAAGGTTCTCGATGTCGACGTCGAGAAGGAACGCGTCTCCCTGGGCATCAAGCAGCTGGCCGGTGATCCGATGGATTCATCCGGCGTTGGCCGCGGCGACACCGTGACCTGCACCGTCACGGAAGTGACGTCGGGCGGCATCGAAGTGTCCTTCGGCGATGACAGCCCGGTCAAAGCCTTCATCCGCAAGTCCGACCTGTCCCGCGATCGCGGCGAGCAGCGTCCGGAACGTTTTGCGGTCGGCGAAAAGGTCGATGCCCGCATCACCAATATCGACAAGGGCACGCGCCGCATCTCGCTTTCCATCAAGGCACTCGAGATCTCCGAAGAGCGTGAAGCTGTCGAGCAGTATGGTTCCTCGGATGCCGGCGCGTCGCTGGGTGACATCCTCGGCGCCGCCCTGCGCGAGAACGAAGACAAGTCCGACAGCTAGGATTTGTCTTGCCCTACGGGTCATGAAGAACGGCCGGAGCCCACGCTCCGGCCGTTTTTTATTGACCAATATTATCGGTGTGGATTGACGGCGCGGACGCCAGACGTAAGAATTCGATATTCACTCGCGGAGGGTTAGCATGATCAAGTCGGAATTGATCGACAAATTGGCCGAGGCCAATCCCCATCTTTATCACCGCGATGTGGAGCGCGTCGTCAATACCATCCTCGATGGTGTCACTGACGCCTTGGCTGAGGGAGACCGTGTCGAGCTTCGCGGGTTTGGTGCCTTTTCGGTTCGCCACCGTCCCTCCCGGGTCGGTCGCAACCCGCGCACCGGCGAAAGTGTCGCGGTAAAGGAAAAGCACGTTCCCTTCTTCAAGACCGGCAAGGAATTGCGCGAACGCGTCGATGCCTCGCGCGAGAGCAATCCCGAAATCGCCTGACGGAAATCGCCTGGCAGGACTGGCATCCGCGGGCGTTTTACCGATTCCCTTTACGAGCGTTTAATGCGCCTCCGCGATGATCGCGGGGATGATCGCGTCTTCTGTGTCCTCTGTCGTCTCGACCCCGGCCATTGCCCGGGCCGCAAGGACGATTGCCACCGAGCAAACCAACCGGCTGACGGCCTGCGGGTCGTGCGGCAGTGCGGCTTGCGGTGGCTGTAGCGGCGGCGCCAAGGCAAAGGCCCCAGACGCGCTGTCCGACAATGAGCGCAAACAGGTCGACGCGCTGAAGGCGCGTGATCGCGAAGTCCGGGCTCATGAACGGGCACACCAGGCCGTCGGCGGGCAATATGCCGGCGCCGCCAGCTACACCTTCCAGAAAGGCCCGGACGGCCGCTCTTACGCCGTCGGCGGCGAAGTCCCCATCGATGCCAGCGAGATCCGGGGCGACCCGCAGGCCACGATCGACAAGATGCAGCAGGTCAAGGCCGCCGCGCTGGCGCCGGTCGAACCCTCGGGCCAGGATCGCAAAGTCGCCGCGCTGGCCGACTCCAAGATCGCCCAAGCGCGCGCCGAGCTCAGTCGCCAACGCGGCGAAGCAGGCGGTGAGGGCGAGACCGCAGCGCCTGGGGAGAAGCTGCAACCCTCGCTGAACCAGCAGATCGCGGAAATGCGACAGGCTGATACGCAATCGGCAACGTCATCGGCATCAACGGCGCCGACCGACCTCACCGCCTATGCGGCCAATGCCTATCGGCATCAGGCATCGGCCGTATTCAGGGGGCAGGTCTGAGCGTCAGACCTTGCGGTTCCAATCGGCATGGCCGTCCAGCCAGGCAAAGCGTCGAACCATCCAGCCCAACCAGTCGCGGCGCCCTGAATGCCGCGGAATGACCGCGCTCACGAGCCGTGGCTCAGTTGTTTCAATCATCAATTCGGTCAATGTCATGGCCGCCTCCGTCTCAAGCGATGACTTGATATAGGGACCATATCGTGGCAGTGACCAACGCGTTCTCAGGGGTCTGACATAAGTAGTACTGATGAGTAACCCGGCAAATCTCCCACCGATCAATGCCATCCGCGTCTTCGAGACGGCGGCCCGGCTGGGCAATTTTACGCGCACCGGCGAGACCCTCGGCATGACCCAGGCCGCCGTCAGCTATCAGGTCAAGCAGCTGGAAGACCGGCTCGGCTTTGCCCTGTTCGAACGCAAGGCCCGCCATGTCGAACTGACCCCGCGCGGCGCCCGGCTGGCGCGCGGCACTTCGGATGCTTTCCGCTTGCTGGAGCGCACCTTCCGTGATGTCCGCGAGGATCGCGACAGCGTGCTCTCGGTCACCGCCCTGCCCACTTTCTGCTCGAACTGGCTGGTCCCGCGCATCGGCGCTTTCCAGCTTGAGAACCCGCAATTGGCCGTGCGTATCGACAGCCGCTCCGACCTGGTCGACATCAAGGCCGGCGAGGCCGATATCGGCATCCGCATCGGCAAGGGCGAATGGCCGGGCCTCGAGGCCCGCCGCCTGTTCGGTGACACCACGGCGCCACTGGTCTCGCGGGCGGCCGCCGAGCGTTTTGGTCCCTTCAATCAGCCAGAAGACCTTTTGAAACTGCGCCTGTTTGGCCCGATGGGCTGGTGGCGGGCCTGGTTCACCCTGGCCGGTGGCGACGCGTCACGCCTGCCCGAACGCCCCGCGCTCGAACTGGAAACCCAGACCATGGAAGTCTCCGCCGCGATCGCTTCGGGCGATGCCGCGACCATGGTCTCGCCAATCTATTTCGCCGAGCAGATCGCGTCAGGCGCCCTGGTCGCGCCCTTCCACGCCGAGCTCGACCAGGACGATGCCCATTACATGGTCTTCGATCCGACCCGCGCGCGAGAACCCAAGATCAAGGCCTTCATCGCCTGGATGCTGTTCCAGCCCATGGCGTTCTGCCTCAACCGCTCCGAACCGGCTTTCCCCGAGGCGGGGAAGGCGGTGGTGAATGGTCAGCCCTGAGAGATATGCCGGCTGAGGCCCGATCATCGCGCGAAGCACGTACGTCGCCTTAAAGCCCTTGCCGGGAGACAGCCGTATCGGGCTCTTGAGCTCAAGGGCATGCCCGCGAAGCGGCGCCGACGGCGCCCTTGACCTCAAGAGCCCGATGCGGCCCGCTGGCTGCCATGGGATTTATGGGTCAACCTGCGCGTCGCGCAGAATTCTGGTCATGCCCCCCCTTGGGACGGGTGCCCTGGCCTCGCTTCACAGAAGACTTCCCCCGCGCCCTTGAAACCGCTAACGCTCCGCCCATGACCGATATCAAGTTCTGCGGATTGAAAACCGGACGGGATGTCGCGGCGGCCGAACGGGCCGGAGCGCGCTGGACAGGGTATGTGATTTTCCCGAAAAGCCCGCGGCATGTCTCGCCCGCTCTGGCCGGAGAGCTGTGTCACCTGACCCAATCGAGCGAGACCGTGGCCGTGACCGTCAATCCGGATGACGACCTGCTGGCCCAGATTCGCGACGCCATGCGGCCGGACTGGGTCCAACTGCACGGCTCGGAAAGTCCGCAACGCGTCATCCAGGCCCGGGCTTATGCAAAGCGAGGCATTATCAAGGCCTTGCCGGTGGCCGAAGCCAGCGATCTGGCGGCGGCCAAAGCCTATGACCGTGTCGCCGACATGTTGCTTTTTGATGCCAAACCGCCGGCCGGTGCCGATCGGCCGGGCGGGCTGGGTCATGGCTATGATTATGCTTTGCTGAAATCGCTGCAGATTTCCGTGCCATGGCTCTTGTCCGGCGGGCTTGATGTCACCAATGTCTGCGCCGCTGTCGCGGCTGCCGGAGCCGGGGCGGTGGATGTCTCCTCCGGTATCGAAAGCGCGCCCGGCATCAAGGACGCGGCGCGCATTGCCGACTTCGCGGCTGCCCTGGCAGCCTGCTGAGTCCCCTTCCAGCGCACAGGAGCGTGCCATGAGCGAAACCGTCTCTGCCGACACACGACCGAATGCGCTGTCGGCCTGGCCCGACCTGGACGGCCGCTTTGGCAATTATGGCGGTCGTTTCGTTGCCGAAACGCTGATGCCGAACATTCTCGAATTGGAAAAAGCCTATGAGGCGGCCAAGCTCGACCCGGCCTTCAGGGCCGAGATGGACTTGTTCCTGAAGGATTATGTCGGCAAGCCCAGCCCGATCTATTTCGCCGAACGGCTGACCGAAGATTTCGGCGGCGCCAAGATCTGGTTCAAGCGCGACGAGCTGAACCATACCGGCAGCCACAAGATCAATAATTGCCTCGGTCAGGTCTTGCTGGCCCGTCGCATGGGCAAGACCCGTATCATCGCCGAGACCGGCGCCGGCCAGCATGGTGTGGCGACGGCGACCGTGGCGGCACGCTTCGGCATTCCCTGCACTGTCTTCATGGGCGCCACCGATGTCGAGCGGCAGGCGCCGAACGTCTTCCGCATGAAACTGCTCGGCGCCGAAGTGATCCCGGTGACCGCCGGCACCGGCACGCTGAAGGACGCCATGAATGAGGCGCTGCGGGACTGGGTGACCAATGTATCAGACACTTTCTACGTCATCGGCACGGTCGCCGGCCCGCACCCCTATCCGGCCATGGTCCGCGACTTCCAGTCGATCATCGGCCGCGAGGCCCGGGCCCAGATGATGGACCGACTGGGCCGCCTCCCGGACGCCTGTGTGGCTTGCATTGGGGGTGGCTCGAACGCGATGGGGCTATTCCATCCCTTCATCGAGGATGAGGAGGTTCGCCTGATCGGCGTCGAGGCCGCCGGCCATGGCGTCGAGACCGGCAAGCATGCCGCCTCGCTGAAAGGCGGCCGCCCGGGCATCCTGCACGGCAATAAGACCTATCTCCTGCAGGATGATGACGGCCAGATCATCGACGCCCACTCGATTTCTGCCGGCCTCGACTATCCCGGCATCGGCCCGGAGCACGCCTTCCTGCACGACATGAAACGCGCCGAATACGTCTCCGCCACTGATGAGGAAGCGATGGAGATGTTCCAGCTCTGCACCAAGCTGGAAGGCATCATCCCGGCGCTGGAGCCCAGCCACGCCCTCGCCCGCGTCCGCGATCTCGCAAATGAGCTGGGCCCCGACGGCGTCATCCTGATGAATATGTGCGGCCGCGGCGACAAGGACGTGCCGCAAGTGGCGCGCATGCTGGGGGTGGAGCTGTAGCCAGGGCCACATTCTACAGCGCGGTTGATTGTAGTGACATTTGTAGTTACAATCAACCCTGTTCGAATGGGACGAGGCGAAGAACGCGGCGAATATCGCCAAACACAAGCTGAGCTTCCAGGAAGCCATCCAGGCTTTTGACGGACCGGTTTTCACAATCGTCGATGACCGGATGGACTATGGCGAACTTCGCGAAATATCGATCGGACTCATCAAAAGCCGCGCCATCGTCGCCATCGTTCATACTGACAGGCAGGGCCGCACACGCCTCATCTCGGCAAGGCGGGCCAACAAGAAAGAAAGGGCGCTCTATCATGGCCACTATCCGCAAGAAGCTCAGTGACATCCATGTCTCCGAAGCACGGATCGCCGAGATTGAGAACATGCCCGACGAGGACATCGACTATTCCGACATCCCCGAGTTGGACGAGGCATGGTTCGCTAGAGCCGAGTTTCGCATGCCTGTAACGAAAAAACAGGTCACCTTGCGCCTTGACGACGACATCATTGCCTTCTTCAAGGAGAGCGGAAAAGGCTATCAGACGCGCATGAATGCCGTGCTGCGAGCCTTTGTGGATGCGAAGAAGAAGCAGGCTTGAGTGCTATCGTGAAGACGCTATCAGCCAAGACACCCGGGCCTAAAATCGGCCGCGATGAAAAGGGCATGCCGAACAAGACGCGGCGGCTGGGCGCGGAACAGTGATGATTCGACGGATCCTGACCTGCTTGGCACTCGCCGCAGCCTTGCCCGCATGCGCGTCCAATGGCTTTTACGAACTCGCGCCGTCTCGCGACAACGCGGATGAAGCCATTGCGATGGCGCAGGACCACAGGGGGAGTTTGGCACTCTCCCTGAGCACGGGCGAACGAATGATGATGAACCAGCCGTATCGCGAAGCCGATACCATCTGCGGCACAGTCTATGAGCGGTCCTCGAACACCGGAGATGACGGCCCGCGAAACGAGTGTGTGGGCTTGGCTGAGGTTCAACAAATTCGCGTCTTTGGCTCGCGTGTCAGCTTGGAAGGCGCCGCCAACAATGTCGGCGCTTTGGCGCTTTTCCCGCTGTATGGACTGATATTGCTGGGCTGTGTGGCCGGCGACTGCGACCCCGAGAATTGAGACAAGAATGACCAACCGCCTCACCACCCGTTTCGCGGAGCTCTCCGCCTATAATCGTGCCGGATTTGTCGCCTATATGATGGCCGGCGATGGTGACAGTCAGGGCTTGTTGAATGCGCTGCCCGCGGCTGGCGCCGATGTGATCGAGCTGGGCATGCCCTTTACCGATCCGGCGGCCGACGGCCCGGCCATCCAGGCCTCGGCGCTGCGGGCGCTGGAGGCGGGGATGACGCTGAACGGCACGCTCGCCCAGGCGACCGAGTTCCGCAAACAGGACAAGACCACGCCGCTGGTCCTGATGGGCTATGCCAATCCGATCTTCTCGATGGGCTGGGAAGCCTTTGCCAAGGCCGCTGCCAAGGCTGGCGTTGACGGGCTGATCTGTGTCGACGTGCCACCGGAGGAAGACGACGAACTGCGCACGGCGCTGACGAAACAAGGCATTGCCTTGATCCGCCTGGCCACCCCGACCACCGATGATGACCGTCTGGCGACCGTGGTCGCCAATACGGCGGGCTTCGTCTATTACGTTTCGACGACAGGGGTGACCGGGGCCGGAACCGGCGTTGTCACCGAAGTGGGTGCCGCTGTCGACCGGGTCAAGGCCGCGTCCGGCCTGCCGGTTGCGGTGGGATTTGGCGTTCGCGAGCCGGAACAGGCCGAAGCGATCGCCAAGCGGGCCGATGCTGTCGTGGTCGGATCGGCCATTGTCGACGCCATGCATGCGGGCGGTGTCGACGGGGCGACCGGCCTGGTGAAACGACTGGCCGCAGCGGTGCATGCCGCACGGCGCCAGGGCTGACGGATAGGCCGTCGGGCCGCAAAGGGTACGGAAGACGCAATGACCGAGAAGTCGAACGGAATGAGCTGGCTGTCGAAGATCACGCCGCCGGGCATGTCGAAGATTTTTTCCAAACGCGACACGCCGGACAATCTCTGGGTCAAATGCCCGATTTCCGAGGAAATGGTCTTCCACAAGGACCTGGAAGCCGGCCTGTTCGTGACCCCGGCGGGTCATCACATGCGCATCGCACCGGCCTACCGTTTCCAGTTCACCTTCGACGGCGATTACACCGAAATCGACACGCCGGAAGTGGTCAAGGACCCGCTCAAATTCCGCGACGACAAACCCTATACGACGAAACTCGCCGCTGCCCGCAAGAAGACCGGCCGCGACGACGCGATGGCGATCGCCACCGGTTCGATCGGCGGCCTGGACGCTGTCGTCCTGGTCCAGAATTTCGCCTTCATGGGTGGCTCGCTCGGCATGGCGGCCGGCGAGAGCTTCATCAAGGCGGCCGAGACGGCTCTGGCCCAAAAGGCACCGCTGATCGTGTTCACCGCTGCAGGCGGCGCCCGCATGCAGGAAGGCGCCCTGTCGCTGATGCAGATGCCGCGCACCACGCTGGCCGTGGAAATGCTGCGCGAAGCCGGCCTGCCCTATATCGTCGTCTTGACCGACCCGACGACCGGCGGCGTCACTGCCTCCTACGCCATGCTGGGTGATGTCCATATTGCCGAGCCGGGCGCCCTGATCGGTTTTGCCGGTCCGCGCGTGATCGAGCAGACCATCCGGGAAAAGCTGCCGGAAGGCTTTCAGCGGGCCGAATACCTGCTGGAAAAGGGCATGGTCGACAAAGTCGTGCATCGCGCCGACATTCCCGCTACACTGGCCCGCATGCTGAGGGTCATGATGAAAAAGCCGGGCACCTCCATTCCTGCCGCATTGACGCCCCCGCCGCCCGATCACGTGGTGACCGACGGGGGGAGCCATTAGCACGCGTCGACAAGCCCTCGACGACGCGCTGGCGCGCCTCGCGCGCCTGCATCCCCGGAAAATTGACCTCTCCCTGGGCCGTCTGCAACGGCTCCTGGCGGCGCTTGGCTCGCCGCAGGAGCAATTGCCACCAACCATCCATGTCGCCGGTACCAACGGCAAAGGCTCGACCTGCGCCTTCCTCGCCGAAATGGCGCGGGCCAAGGGCGAACGGGTGCATATCTACACCTCGCCGCATCTGGTCAATTTCAACGAACGCATCCTGCTCGATTCAAAACCGGTCGATGATCGCACCCTGATCGAGGCTTTCGCCCGCTGCGAAGCGGCCAATTTCGGTGAGCCGATCACCTTTTTCGAGATCACCACCGCCGCCGCCTTCCTGCTCTTCTCCGAGCATCCGGCTGACCGCTTGATCCTCGAAGTCGGCATGGGTGGCCGGCTGGACGCGACCAATGTGATCGCCAAACCGGCCCTGACCGTGATCACGCCGGTCAGCCTCGACCACCAGGAATTTCTCGGCGAGGAACTGGCCGGCATCGCCCGCACAAAGGCCGGTATCTGCAAATTCGGCGTCCCTGCCGTGGTCGCCAACCAGTGCGATATCGCCGAAGCGGCCATTCTCGATGAAGCCCAGAAAATCGGCGCCCCGACCTATGTCTGGGGTCGCGATTACAACGCCTATATGCAGCACGGTCGGCTGGTGTTCGAAAACGACAGCCAGGTCTGGGACCTGCCAGCGCCCGGCCTGCTCGGACCGCACCAGATCCTCAATGCCGGCGCCGCCGCTGCTTGCGCGGCGATGCTGCAATGGCCCGAAGAGGCCGTCGCCAAAGGCATTGGCGATGCCCGCTGGCCGGGTCGCCTGCAACGGGTCTCAACCGGTCCGATCGGCGATATTGCCCGCAAGGCGGACTCCGAACTCTGGCTCGACAGTGGCCACAATGAAGCCGCCGCGAAGGCCCTCTCCCACGCGCTCGCCGACATGGACGAACGCGAGGACCGGCCGCTTGTCATCATAGCCGGCTTCACACCCGGAAAAGATGTTGAGGCCTGGTGCAGCCAGTTCGCCGGCCTTGCCCGCCGCCTGATCGCGGTCGAGTTCAAATCCGGACGCGGCGGATCACAATCCGCTGCCGAGGTCGCCGCAGCCAGCAATCGGGCCGGTCTTGAAGCAACGACTGCGACAGGCCTGCTGCCGGCGATGAAGAATGCGATCAAGGAACGCCCCTCGCCGCGCATCCTGATCAGCGGTTCGCTCTACCTGGTCGGCGAAGCGCTGGCGCTCGGTGATGAACCGCCGCACATCACGCCGGGCTGACACCACCACACAAACGTTTGGCCGCAAAGAAAAAGCGGGCCTCCCACCGGGACGCCCGCCTTTCAATGTCGCGTGATCGTCAGGACGCTTACAGCGTTTCCTGAACCCACTCGGAAATCTTGCCCTTGGCCATGGCACCGATCTTGGTCGAGACGACCTGACCGTCCTTGAAGATCATCAGGGTCGGGATACCACGCACGCCGTACTTGCCCGGCGTCATCGGGTGATCGTCGATATTGACCTTGGCGACTGTCAGCGCGCCAGACATTTCTTCGGCAATCTCCTCGAGCGCCGGGGAGATTTGTTTGCACGGACCGCACCACTCAGCCCAGAAGTCCACAAGGACCGGGCCGCTGGCATTGATCACGTCACTCTCGAAGGATTCATCGCTGACCGCTTTGGTCGCCATGGGACACTCCTTTGTTGGGGCGAATCCGCGGGGGCGGACTCAACTGATGGCGCGTGAGGTAAGGAGGGCCGGCCCTCCCGTCAAGCCGCTCCCGCGTCGAAGATGTCGTCAAGAACCGCGTCCGGAAGCGGCATCAATCGCGCCGCATCGGTCCACAGAAGGGCGCAACGCACGGATTTTCCGGGATGAACCGCCCGCAGCAGGGCGCGGTAGGTCGCCATTTGGCCGAGATATACTTTCGCCACTGCAGCAACCTCGCTGGGTGGCGGACGGTTGGTCTTGTAGTCGATGATCAGGACCTCGTTATCGGTGACCACCAGCCGATCGACCTGGCCCCGGATGATGGTGCGATCCGGCAGGCCCGGCGCGTGACCGACGAGGGCGACCTCGGCCCGGCTGCCCGGTCCGAACAGCGGTGCGAAATCGGGATGGTCAAGAATGCCCAGGGTTTCGGTGATGATCTGCGCCCGATCCGCCTCGGCAATATCCGCCCGGACCGACAAGAAACGCTGCGCCGCCGCCTGGCGCCGATCCGGCGGCAGATCGGGCAGGGTCTGCAGCAGTTTGTGGATCACATCGCCGCGCCGGAACCGGTGTCCGCCCGGGTCAGCCAGGGGCGACCGGACGGCAGGCTCGTGCTCGTCATCGGCCAGCAGGCTCGACGGCGCAGCGCTGCGGATCATGCCCCCTTCTGCCGCCGCTGGGGCAATCGCCCAAGTCGGGATGTCCGACACACCAGTGCGCGCAAGATCGGCAGTGCCAAGCGCGGTCGGGGCGGGCCCGAAGCGCAGGCCCGGCGCGCAGCCATCGACAACCAGATTCACCGGCGTGTCGATCTCGGCCCAGGCTTCGCCCGTCCAGGCATCGGACAATTGTTGATACCAGCTGTCTTCGGAAATCTGGCCGAGATCACCATGACCCTGGCGCCAACCGCACACGATCAGGCGGTCCCGCGCCCGCGTCAGGGCGACATAGAGCAGGCGCCCATGCTCTGCGAGCTGCTTGTTGGTGGCCGTCTCTCGCAGACGCGCCACGACATCGGGATCCTCGGCCTTGCGTGGTGACCACAGCAAGCCGCATTCGGGATGGGCAAAGACCGGATCGGTCTTGCCTGTGACCGGGCTGCGCGTGGTGTCCGGCAGGATGATCACCGGCCGTTCCAGCCCCTTGGACGCATGCACCGTCATCACCTGGACTTCGTCACGGTCGGCGCTCATCTCGCGTTTGATCTGGGTGTCCTCACCCTCGACCCGGGCGATGAAACTGGCCAATGCCCCGCCTTCATCGCGCTCATGCTGCAAGGCCCGTTCGAGGAATTCCTGCAGCGGGTCGCGTGCCTCTTCGCCGAGGCGGGCATAGATCCGTGCCCAGCGGGTCTCACCGGTTGGCGTGCGATCATTGAGAAATCCGGTGAAAAGATCATAGAGCCGGGTCTTGTCGGCCTGGTCGCGCACGGCGGTCAGCGCGATACGGGCATCGGCGAAGCGCGGGTCCTCGCTGGTATAAAGCGCGTTCCACAATGTCCCGCGACGCTTGATGTCGGTCCGCGTGCGCGCGAGGTCGTAAAGCGCCTGCTCGTCAATGCCCGGCAAATCCGGATCCACCGGATCGAACAGGGGCGAGCGCAGCACTTCCGCCAGGGCCAGATCATCGCCCGATGTCATTGCAAACCGGCCAAGCGCCAGCAAATCCTTCACCGCCGTCTGATCGCGCAGCACCATGCGGTCAGCGCCGGCCACCGGCACGCCCTTGACCTTGAGCTGACGGATGACTTCCTCGAAGAAGCCGCCGGTGCGGCGCCAAACCAGGATCGCGATGTCGGCCGGTCGCACCGGACGCTGGCGGAATTTTCCGCCCCTTTCCTCCCACACCGCATCGCCGCGCGCGATCATGTCGGCGATCTCGCCCGCCACGGCTTGCGCCAGCACGTCGCGGGAGCTGCCACGGGCGCGCTGATCGACCGGATCGAAAATCGAGCTTTCCTCGAGCTTTTCCGGCTTTGGCACTGCAGGCCATATCTCGACACAGCCCGGCGTGCCGGAACGGGCCGCTCGGTGGCCCTGATAGCGCGCGAAAGGCAGGGCGCTAGCCCCCGCCAGGAATTTCACCTCCGGGGCCGGAATTTTCGCGGCAAAGGCTTGATCAACGGCAGCGAGAATTTCCGGCGCCGACCGAAAGGACACGTCCAGGCCCGGTCGCTCGAAGGGCAGCTCCACCGCAGCTGCCGACGCCGCGAGGTGATCGCCTTCGGCCAGGAAACGAGCCGGTTCGGCGCCCTGGAAGGAATAGATCGACTGTTTCTCGTCGCCGACCACGAACAGGGTCCGGTCCAGTTCGCTCGCCCCTTCACCGGCAAAGAATTCTGTCGTCAGGCCGCGGATCATGTCCCATTGCCGCGGCGCCGTGTCTTGGGCCTCGTCGATCAGCGCGTGGGCGAGCATGCCGTCGAGCTTGTAGCCGACCCAACCCGAGAACGGATTCTCCGGCGCCAGCAACAGGCCGGCAAGTCGGACAAGATCGTCAAAATCAAGCGCCCGCGCCTGTTCAAGCTCGGCGTCATAGGCCCGGACAAAACTGTCCGTGACCCGCAGCGCGACCGCGCTGGCCCGGGCCAGCGCGGCCCGCCCGATCATGCCGCGCACCGCCTCGAACCGCTCAGCCTCGGACTCCAGCAAGGCGATCACGTGCGGCAGGGCGTCGGCGATATCCTTGGTGGCCAGCTTGGCAACCCGCTTGCCGCGCCCCTTCTCGGTGAAGAAGAAGGCCAGAACCGTATCGAAAGCCAGGTCGGGGTCGGCCGCGGCCAGGGCCTGGCGCAGGATTTCGCCGCGTTTGGCGTCGGTCGGTTTGCCCTCATGGCACATGGCATGGGCGGCCGCCTCAAGCCCGGCGCGGGGCAGGTCAGCGACTGCGTCCGCTTTCAAGGCATCCGGATCAGCACCGGCTGGCAGGTCGAGTACCGGCCAGAGCTGGTCGCTGAGCGCATCGACGCCGCCCGCCCGCTGGATCTCGGTGGCGATGTCATGCCGGTTGGCACGGGCCCAGCGCAGGATGGTGTCAATCGCCTCGGGCCCGCCGGTTTCGATCAGCGTGTTGACCTCGTCCGGCGTCAGCGAGGCGAGCACGCGGCGGCGGGCCGCCTGCAGGGCGCGGCGGGCGGCGGCATCGTCCAGCGTTTCAAAGCCGGGCGGGGCACCGGCTTCCAGCGGGAAGCGGCGCAGCAGGTTTTCGCAGAAGGCATGGATGGTCTGGATCTTCAGCCCGCCCGGCGTTTCCAGCGCCTGGGCAAAGAGTTTGCGGGCCGTATTGGCCTCACCCGGCTTGAGCTCGCGGCCGAGCAGTTTTTCCAGTTCTTCGGCAAGCGCCGCGTCGGCGGTGACCGACCAATCGCCGAGCCGCTTGAACAGACGCTCCTTCATCTCCGCGGCGGCGGCCTTGGTATAAGTGACGCAGAGAATCGTTTCCGGCTTGTGGCCGGCGAGCAGGAGATTGATCACCCGATCGACCAAGACCCGCGTCTTGCCGGAACCGGCATTGGCCTCAACGAAAACGCTCGCCTCCGGTCGTGCCGCGCGCTGCTGCGCGGCCGTGGCGGCCTGTTTGATCTCGGGATCGAACCGGGCTTCGCTCATGTCTCTTCCCCCGACGTCTCGCCGGCGGCGGAGGCCCATTCGCCGCGCCGGGCGAGATGGTCGAAATCCCCGTAATCATTCATGTACTGAACCCGGATCTGGCTCTCATAGGCCATCGTTTCGTCATCGAAACGGGCGATCCAGCGGGTCAGGTCGGCGACCGCATTGCGGACGAATTCCGCCGCATCGGGCTGGCGGCCGCCATCAATTCTTTCCTCCTTGCCGCCACCGGCATTGCCCGACAGCGAGACATAGAAGAGGCCCGCCGGATCACCCGCCGCCAGTTCGGGGAAGACACCGGCCTGGGCCATGGCGGCGGTCAGCGGCAATTGCGGGTCAAAGCCGGCGACGATCGATTTGGGCGAAGCGCTGCGCCCGGTCTTGTAGTCGATAATGTCCAGGCGTCCATCCGGGTGGCGGTCGAACCGGTCGGAACGGCCGGTCAGCGTCCAGCTACCCGCCGGCCCGTCAAACGACATGGCGCCGGAAATCTCGACCTTGTCGAGGCATATGCCGCGCCCCCGGCGCCCCGTCTCCCACGCGATCAGCCACCGCGCCGCGCGCTCGAAACGGGCCCGTTCCAGCACCATCTCTTCCGGCCCGAACCCGGTGGCGGCGAGCTGTGTTTCGGCATGGGCGAGGAGTTGTGCCACGGCATCATCCGGCACTGTCTCACCCCAGCCGGGCACCACGGCCTCGAGCGCGTCGTGCAAAGCCGAACCCCGCTCCCGCGGACCCGGCGGCATGTCGGCCGGATCGAGGCGGCGCAGACCAAGGACATGGCGGGCATAGATGGCATAGGGGTCACGGACCCAGGTGCTGATCTCGGTGATCGACATCTTGCGGGGCCGCACCGCGACCGGCGGACGCGGTGCCGGGCGCGGAGCCGATTGCGGCGGTCGGCCCGGATCATCCAGCGCCCGCGCCAAGGCGGCATAGTCGCGGGCTGGCTGCAGCGCGGTCTCTGCCGCATCCCCCAGAGCGCCGCGCGCCAGCGTCTTGAGACGCCACAGCCAGCGCGAGGCGACCGTGGGCGCGCCTTCCGACTTTTCTGACCGCGTCATGACCACGCGCGGCGCCGCCGCCAATTGTGCAAAATCATGCGCCGCCAGGCCGTAGCGCCGTTCCGGGGCGCCAAGGCCGACCGAGCGCCGCATTCCCGCCGACAGCCAGGGGTCGGCACCGGGACCGGGTGGCCAGACCCCTTCATTGAGGCCTGCCAGGACAACCCGGTCGGCGGTGATCAGGCGCGCTTCCAAGGGACCAAGCACTTGCAGGCGGGGATGCACACCCAGGCGCGGCGCCACCCGGCGGGAGCGGCACATTTCGCCGAACGCCGCCGCATAATCGACGAGTCGCATCTCCGGCAGGCTTTCGCTTTCCTCCAGCAGCGAGCGCACCAGGCCGGCCGCCGCTTCGCCGCCTTCACCGCCCCACAACGCGTCGGCACCCCTTCCTGTCCCGTCTTCGGCCAAGGCCTCGGCGGCCTCGGCATGCGCTCTCGCCCAGACGGCGGCCGGGCGCCGTTCCTCACCCAGCAAGCCGGCAAAGGCCGTATCCAGACGGTCGAGAATGGCGTTGATCATGGCCCGGTCGTCATCGAACAATTTGACATGCTTGCCGTCGAGCCGGGCCCGTATCGCGGCGAGGTCCTGACCGGGCCGCGCGCCGCGCAGGGCTTCCGCCTCGAACTTGGCCAGCACGGTATGGGCCTGGCCGCGCCTGTGGCCTGCCCGGAACAGGGGTGAACCCCACAATGCGGTCAGGGCGATGACGCTGCCGCAATCGGTCGCCGCGTCGAGCAGGCGGGTGAGGAAGGCGCCCGCCGGCGTCTCGGCCAGGGCGGCGCCACCACTATCATCCAGACGCACGCCGAACCGCACCATTTCCGCCGACACCCGCCGCGCCAGCATCCGGTCCGGCGTGACCAGGATGGCGGTCTCGTCGGGATGCTCCAAGACTTCGCGCAACAAGAGGGCACAGACCCGTGCCTCGCTGATTTCGTCCGGCGTTTCGATCAGGCTCAACCCGTCCAGGCCGGCGGTAAAGAAGTCGGCGCCATATTGCGCTTCCAGCGTGGTGATCCGGCTGAGCCATTCGTCCGTCGTGTCAGCCGGCCGCAGCGCTTCCGCGATGATACGGCGACGCCGGGCCGCCGGTGCGGTCTCGGCCGCGCCAGGCCAGGCCCGCACAGCACTGCGCTCGACACCGACATCGCGCAGGAAGGTTTTCATCGCCCATTGCGGATGATCATCAGCGATCGAGGCCCAGCCGGTCTCATCGGCATCCCAGTCGAAACCGGGCAGCACGACCGCACCCTGCGGCAGGCTGGCGATCACCGACATCAAATCACGGGCCGCCGGGATCGAGCCGGTCGAACCGACTGCCAGAACCGGATGGTCCGGGGCCTGCCGGCTCCAGCGCGCCACCAGCTCATGCAGGACCAGCGAGCGGCGCCGGGCGGCATCGGTCAGGCCGAGTTCGTCCAGGCGGGCCGGCCAGATTCGTTGCACGATGTCGAGAAACTCAACCGCTTCGCGCCGGTCGGCCGGCAAATAGCTGGTCACCGCCTCCTGCAGGGCCGACAAGTCGCTGACATCCTCCGTCGCCAGATCATCGAGCAGGGCCGCGAGCGCATCGGCCAGCGACAACGCCCCGCCGACACCGATCGGACGCCCCAGCGCCGCCTCCTTGGCGAGGATGAGACGGGCCAGCTCATAGCGTCGACGCTCCGGCGAGATGGCCGGAGCCGCCAGACCGGCCAGCTCGCCCGGCTCAAACGGCGGATCATCGACATCAACATCCCCGATCGGACGGATCAGGGGCAGCAGCGCGACACCATTGCCAGCCAGATCGGCAAAGACATCCCCCAGCGCCTTCGCGGCCCGCCGCGTCGGGGTCAGGATGAGCAGGCGCGTCAGGGCGTCCGGATTGGCGGCGACATCGAATTCCTCGCGTAGCGTTGACGCGATGGCGCGCAGGAAATCCGCCTGTGGCGGGATGGTGAAGAGGCTGGGCCCGGACGTATCGAACAGGCGCATGCTCACCGTGTCGGCCGGGCCAGTCGCGCTTCAGCCTCGGCCAGGGCGCCAGGATCACCAACATGCATCCAGAAGGCCGGCAGTGTGGCGCCGTGCAGCCGACCCTTAGCAGCCAGCTCACGCCACACCTCCATCATCGAGAAACGGCTGACGCTGCGCCCGGCGAGCGCCCGCGGATGCAGGATCTGGACACCGGCATAGGCATAGGGCGCCCGGTCAGCCTCGCCGCGAAACCGGACCTGTCCGCCAGGGTCGAGAAAGGCATCGCCCGGCCCGTCAAAACCCAGCGTCGCGTCCATGGGCGCCAGGAGCAGCAAGGCGTCCATGCGCGCGCCATCCCAGGCGGCCCGCAAACCGTCCAGTGAGGCGGCACCCTCTTCTTCCCAGATCGCATCGATATTGGCGATGAAAACCGGGTCGCTGCCCAGTTCGGGCAGGGCCTTGACCACGCCGCCACCGGTTTCCAGCACCTCACCACGCTCGTCGGAAACCGTGATCCGGGGCGCGCCGGTGCGGGCGTCGAGATGCGCCTCCATCATGTCGGCGAAATGGTGGACATTGACGACGCAGTGCTCGACACCGCCGGCGGCAAACCGATCGAGCGCCCAGTCGAGCAGGGTCTTGCCTCCCACCTCGACCAAAGCCTTGGGGCGTTCATTGGTGATCGGCCGCATGCGCGTGCCCAGTCCGGCGGCCAGCGCCATGGCTTTTCGGATCGCGATCATTTGTGAGCTTCCGCGAAGACCTGGGGCGCGTTCGACTTGATCCACATGTGCAGCGGCATCAGGGCCGGGTGCTGCAGGTCGGCGACGAAATGGCGGGCCACGCGCGGCAAAAGATCAAGATAGCGCTGCTTGCCGTCACGCACCGCCAAGCGCACGAAAATGCCCAGGATCTTGGCATTGCGCTGGGCCCCGAGCACGGCATAGGCCGCGTCAAATCCCGCCACATCATCAATCCCGGCCTGGGCGACAAAGCGCGCTTTCAGCGGCACCGCCAGCTTGCGTTCAACATTGCGCCGCGCATCCTCGATCAGCGAGACAAGGTCATAGGCCGGATGGCCGATCACCGCGTCCTGGAAATCAAGCAGGCCAATCTCGCCCTCAGCCTCGCGGTCCGGCAGGTAGATCAGGTTTTCAGCGTGAAAATCGCGCAGGACCAAGCCTGGCGCGCAATGGTGCAAACGCTCGAAAGCCCGGCTCCAGATGGCCTGCCAGTCGGCGCGCGCGGACGCGCCAGGCGTCGCGCCTGCATGCTTGTCCAGGAACCAGTCCAGGAACAGGTCTGCCTCGGCCATCAGGGCGGTGTCGTCATAGGCCAGCAGCGGCCAGGACTGGCCGTCACGCTCGACCGCCGCTGGCAGGCTGGAGCGATAGATCGCCGCCAGAACATCAACCGCCTTGGCGTAGAGTGTGCCCTCGTGCAGATCACCTGGCAGCAAGCGCGCGAACAGGTCATCGCCGAGGTCTTCCAGCAGCAGGAAGCCGGCCTCGATATCGCTGGCGAGAATGCGCGGCGCCGAGAAACCACGCTCGCACAAGGCATCGGCCAGCCCGGCAAAGGCCACCAGATTGGCGCCGGCGAGGCGGGCCACGGCGTTATAGCCGAGCGCGCGGCGTTCTTCCGGATCGGCATCAGGCGGGCAGGCCGGCGCTTCCGCAGCGGCCGGCGCATCCATCAGCATGGCCCGCGCCTCGCCGCGTTCAAGACGGATATAGCGCCGCGTCGAGGCATCGCCGGGCAAAGGACGGTGTTTCGCATCCCCCCATCCGGCTTGGTTGAGAAAGGCGGCGATGGCCGCGTCCCGATCAGATATCGTCAAGGCGTGTCTCCCACTCCCCGAACCCTGTTAAGCCCGCCCGGCGCGGCCTGTCCATGGAATCGCCGGCGCTATCCCCGAGCATTTCCAGATCCAGCTCCAGCCGGTCATCCGGCGCTTGGCCGAATAACCGGTCCGGCCACTCGACCAGCATGATCGCATCGCCGAACGCGTCATCAAGGCCCAGCTCGTCGAGCTCGCTGGCGTCCTCGATCCGGTAAAGATCCGCATGCCACAGCTCGCCGCCGGACCAGTCATAGGTCTGGATCAGGGTATAGGTCGGGCTGGGCGCGTCATCGACGCCGCACAGGGTCTGGATGATGGTGCGTGCGAAAGTGGTCTTGCCGGCACCGAGATCACCGGTCAGGAAGACGGTATCACCAGCCCGGAGCACGCGCGCAAGGCGGAGCGCCAAGGCTTGTGTCGCTGCCAGATCAGGCAAGGAAACAGAGTTCGAATTCCCCATGGACTGCGCTTAGCGAAGCCCGTCGGCATCGGCAAGCGGTGAGGCTGAATCTTGACTCCCCCGTGAACGCTGTTCATGTGCAAGGGACCCAACGGAGACTGGCATGCCGAAGATCACTTATATTGAGCACAATGGAACCGAACACAGCCTTGAGGTCGCCACCGGGCTGACCGTGATGGAAGGCGCCGTGCGCAATCTGGTCCCCGGCATCGACGCCGATTGCGGTGGCGCCTGTGCCTGCGCCACCTGCCATGTCTATGTCGACCCGGCCTGGGCCGAGAAGACCGGCGCGCGCGAGGCGATGGAAGACTCGATGCTCGACTTTGCCGAGGAGGTCCAGGAGACCTCGCGCCTGTCCTGCCAGATCAAGGTCACCGACGAACTCGACGGCCTGATCGTCCGGATGCCGCAAAACCAGGGCTGAACCTGGACGTGTCCGGCAGGACGCACGATTTCACGACAGGTTGAAACGCCTATTCGACGCGGGCCCGGTCACCGGCCAGGCGCGTTGCCGGGCGGCTGGCGAAATCCAGTTCCGGTGGCACGGCGGCGCTGCGCGGCTCGATCGGCAGGTGGCAGGACACCAGCGTGCCCTGCTTGGGTTCGGACTGAAGCTCGACCCAGCCGCCATGCAGCTCGGCGATCTCCTTGACCAATGACAGACCAAGCCCGGCACCGCCGCGCTCGCCACGCGAGAAGCGGTCGAACACGCTGGCCTGTTTCTCCGGCGCGATGCCCTCGCCATCATCCTTGACCCACAGCGTCACATCCTCGCCATTGCGGCGGGCGCCGATCGTCACCGCGCCGCCGGTGGCGACATGGCGGATGGCGTTGGAGAGCAGATTCATCGACACCTGCTTGAGACGATTGCGGTCGGCCCGCAGCAGGCCGAGTCCGTCTTCGACATCGACATCCAGCTTGATCGCATGATGGTCGGCACGGGCTGCGACAAGTTCCGCCGCCTCGCGGGCAACATCGCCGAGATCAACATCACCAAGCTCGAGTTCGAGCTGGCCGGCATCAATCGCGGCGACATCGAGAATATCGTCGATCAGCTTGGCGAGATGCGCCGCAGCCGACTGGATCGCCGACATAGGCTCCTTCTGACGGTCGGACAGTTCACCGGCAAAACCCTGGGCCAGCATGTCGGCATAACCGCCAATCGTGGTCAGCGGCGTACGCAGTTGATAGCTCACATGCTCGACGAATTCGGTCTTGATGCGCTCGGAGGTCTCCAGCGCCTCGGCCCGCTCGCGCAGCGCTTCCTCGATACGGCGACTGTCGGTGACATCATCCCAGCAGATCAAGGTCGCACCATCGGGCAGCGGGCGTGTGAGATAGGTCAGGACGCGGCCGTCCGAGCGCCGCATCTCGCCAGTGACCTGTTTGCGCGCCTGCGGGCTCGGATCGGTGACGCGGGCCTTGATATCGGTCCACACACGATCATCCGTGAACAACGCGGCGCAGGTCTCGGAGACCGCGTCGAAGTCCGGCTGCCCGTCGAGCTCGTCGGCTTCAAATCCCCACAAGTCCTCGAAAGCGGAATTGTTGAGCTGGAGACGGCCATTGGCGCCAAACACGGCGACCGCTTCGTGCAGCTTGTCGAGCGTGGCCCGTTGGACATTGATCAGCGTGTTGTAGCGGGCGCGCAGGGCCAGCTCGTCGGTCTTGTCCTCGAAGATAAGCATGAGCCCGCCCAGCGGGTGACGCTGGCGGGCGATGCGCAGCGTGCGGCCATCGGGCAGCGGCCACAGCTCGTCCGGCGTTTCCTCGTTCGGCGGCGCGTCATAGCGCGCCAGTTCCTCGGCTTTCCAGGCACCGAAATCGGCCTGTTCGGGCAGCAAACGCTTTTCCCGCATCCGGTCGAGGAATTGCGCGTGGCCGGGGCGATCATTGAGCCAGGCATCATCCAGCTTGAACAGGTTGGAGAAGGCCTTGTTGTGGAAGTTCAGACGCTTGGAACGGTCAAAGACAACGACGGCCTCGGCCATATGGTTGAGCGTGTCATCATGGGCGCGGCGAAAGCGCGCCAGTGCCGCCTTGGCTTCCTCGCCATCGGTGACATCCAGCGCAAAGCCGGCAGCGCCGCCCGAGACCGGGAAGACGAGGAATTTGAGACCGCGTCGGGCACCGTCGATCACGACGACCCGCATCTCCTCCACCGGCTCGCCAGCCGCGGTCGCGCGCGAGGCCAGTTCTGTCATTCCGGGGTCGAGCAGGGTCTGCTTGTCGAGCATGACGTCGACACTGTCGCCTTCGACGGCCTTCACATAGGCTTGGTTGGCCCATTCGATCCGACCGCTGGCATTCATCCGCCAGGCCGGAACCGGAGCGCGGCCGAGCATGTCGAGGAAGGCAAGCGGGTCCTTGGAGACCAGGCGACGCGCCTCCTCGATCCGGCCCCGTGCACCGGATTCCTCGAGTCCGCGGATCGTCGCATCGGACAGCCAGACCACCAGCTGGGTTCCGGCCGCACGGCCATCAACTTCCAGGAAGCGGCCGCTCGGACCGAGAATGGTCAGCGAGAAGGGCTGTCCCTTCTGGCTGAGATCGAGAAAACGGCGACGCAGGGTGGTTTCCTCGCCCCCCGCCGAGCGCGCTTCATAATCCGCCAGGCCTTCCATCAGGATACCGGCAGGGTTGGGGCCGTCACTGGCCTCGGCAAAACGCAGCAATGAGGCCAGCGCGACCGAGGATCCGAAAATGCGCGGTGCGCCCCAGCTGGCATCGCTCTCGTCAAACGGCGGCTGATCCCAGACCAGGACCAGGCCGGGATGGGCCCCGAACACGCTGTCGGCGCGGGCAATCTTGTCTTCGAGTTCCGCCAGCCGGCGGCGCCAGATGAGCTGGGCGCCGCGCGCACCGGAGGTCAGGCGGAAGGCCCAGATACCCACGGCGAGCGCGAAGGCCACGGCGCCGACGGTGACGATGAGAGTCACGATCTGAAATGTCTGTCCGGTCATCAATGTCGCCCTGGGTGCGGACCCGCCCCCATCACTTGCGGCCCTCACGAATCACCATGATACCGGGGCACGGACTCGCGGGCGATGCCCGGCCCGGTAAAATTCCTAATAAGTTATATACCCTGCCGCACCGAACCGGGGAAAATTCGGAAGCTGGGAGACCGCAGACCGACGGGATCGCCTTGTTGATGCGCCAGGCCGCCCGCGCCGGTCGGGCCGGAGCCGCAGCAAGGCCTCACTGTAACGGGATGTGGATAGTTGCGCCGCGCTCAGCGGATATGGACTTCGCCGGCCCGGAATTCGAACATCACGACGCAGTTCTCGAGGATGTCGACACCGTCAAGCGGCGCAAACTGCCAGTTCGAGACGGCCCGCTCGGTCGCCCGGTTGAACGGCCCGTCGGGCACGGCGCGGTGCACGCGTGCGCGGTGCACACTGCCGTCGGAATAGACGTGAAACCGGACCACGACCCAGCCCTGACGACCGCGGTCCCAAGCCCGTGCCGGATAATCGGGGACACTTGCCGAAACCGCCGCCAGCGTCGAACCGCGACAATCCTCCGGCCCCATCATCCGCTCGACATTGGGCGGTACCGGCAATTCATCGCGCGGAATGAACGGCCCGCGTCCGGGACGCGGCACGCCCGGCAGGTCCAGCGTGGGAATTCCGCCGCAGGCGGTCAGGACAAGGCAGAGGCAAATGACAAGGCTTCGCATGGCGGCAAGCTAGCGGCTCGCCTGCCCCGGCGGAAGCATCCATTCAGCGCGCCCTGGCGGAACGGATGTTGAACATTTCTTAAAGAATGTCGGAAGCCCGTTCTATTTCCGGCATCAAACTTGTAGAGTTGACGGGAAATGGGTGAGGGGCCTGCCGATTTGGGACAATCGGACAGGCATTTTGTTGTTAGAGGTGCGTCAAGCCATGTCTTTGTTACCGACCGCGCATGCAGGCCAGTCCTTCGGGGCCCGCCGGATCGATTTCTATACGGTATCAGGTGAAGTTTCCGCCTCCGATGACGGTACCGGACGCGTCACGGACACCGATGGCATGAGCCATGACGTTCGCTTGCTGGAGCGCTCGAATGCCTTGGCGCCGGGCGATACGGCCAGCGTGCTACGGGTCCAGGCCGGACCGAACCGCCGCTCGCGACCGACCGCCATCGTTAATCACACCCGCGGCACATGGATGCGGGCCGCCCCCGACGCGACCGGCTTGCTGGCCCGCTCCGGCGTGACCCGTGGCTTCAATTGGTGGCTGTCCGTCCTCGCCTTGGCCCTGGTCGGCATTGCTGCCGTCTGGCCGGCCATCCATGGCTTCCTGACCGAGGTCAATGGCGGGCTGATGGCCTCCGTCCCGGCCTTTGACGTCTTCGCCGAGATGCAGGCCCTGCTGCCGGGCCTGTCCGGCTGGCGTCTGGAAGCGGCGCTGCCGACCGGCCTGCTCGATACCATCGCCTCGCTCGGCTTTGTGCCGATGGCCCAGCTCACCGAATGGGGCCTCGCCCTTGCCGGCGGGCTGGTCGCGCTGCTCGCCTTCGCCGGTCGTTCCTGGCGGTTGATCTATATTCCGGCCCTGGCCCTGCTTGCGCTCGCCACCGGGACGATACTGGGATCTGCCTTGGCCACGCTGGCCGTAATCGGGGGCAGCCTCGGCCTCTTCATGCTGGGCGGGTTGGTCAATCGTATCCGCGATGGCGGTCGCTTCAACGCCCGCGTCGCACGTTTGGCAGAACACGCCTTGCGCAATCCGCCGCATGAGGGCGTGCGTCCCTCTGGCGGAAACGATGCCGCCGGCGTCACCGCATCGGCGGCCATTGCTGCAGCGACAACCGCTGCTCATGGCGACGAGGCGGACGTCGCAGAAGCCGATTCCGAGACGGCGGAAATCACGGAGATCGGGGAGACCGGGGAGACCGACACCGACGCGCCAGACACCCGTTCCGCGAACGACAGCACCGCCGCACCGGCGGAGGATGACGCCGCGGCCAATGCGTCCGGCGAAGCCGAAGCCCCGGCCCAGGACGACCTCCTGCCGGCCGCCCCGGTCGCCGCCAATGATGACGCCATGGACAGCGACAGCGCCGAAGCTGCCATCCCGGAAGACGCCGGCGAAACCGAAGCGGCTGCCGACGCCGCAAGTGCAGAGATCGAATCGCCGGAAGCCGCAGACGAACCAACCCCGGCGATTGTTGAAAC
Organism: Maricaulis maris; assembly: GCF_003634045.1. GTDB lineage: Bacteria > Pseudomonadota > Alphaproteobacteria > Caulobacterales > Maricaulaceae > Maricaulis > Maricaulis maris. Next base: position 84,258 of record NZ_RBIM01000005.1, on the reverse strand, counting down.
CGACGTGTCCGACACCGTCGCAGCAAGCGAGGCCGTCGAGACGAGCGAGACGGTTGCGACAAGTGAGGCCGTTGAGACAAGCGGAACAGTTGAGGCCGTTGAGACAAGCGAGGCGGTTGAGGCAAGCGAGACCGTTGCGGCAAGTGGGACCGTTGCGGCAAGTGAGGCGGGTGAGACAAGCGAGACCGTCGAGACAAGTGAGAACAACGCCATAACCGGCTCGCCTGCCGACACACCGGACACGCCCGAAGAGACAGCAATCGTCGCGGCGGTCGACAACGAAGTCGGCGGTGATCCGGAAGACGACGCTGACGTTAGCACCGAAGTCGAGCTGGATGATGACCTGCCGAGCCTCGATGATGTTGCCGCGGCCGCAGCCCTGACGGCTGCTGAAACGACGCCGTCGGAAGCCGCCAGCGAGGCCGACGAATCCGCGCCGCTGGCAGCGGCCGATCTCGATGATGAACGCACCATGCCGGTCGCACCGCCGCCGCCCATGCCGGGCAATGACGAGGCCGAGGCTGCCAGAACCGACGCGGCCGACGAGTCCATCAGCGATGATGAGGCCGCCGGGCTTTCCCCGAGTGGGTCCGAAGAGGCCGACACTGTCACGCCGCCGCCGTCTGCTGCCGCCAGCGACGACAGCGCCACAATCGTCGATGATCCACTGATGGATTTGGCCGAGGACCCGATGATGACATCGGAAGGACGCAATGACTATGCGCCCGGGGCGCCGGAAATCGACCTGGACCGCACGCCGGCCGAATAGCCGCCACGACGAGAAAAGCCCGCCAGGCCGGCGGGCTTTTTTCTGTGCGCTGTGTCCGCGAGTATCGGCCTATTCGTCTTCGTGGAAACGGGCTTCAACCAGCTCGGTCAGACTGTCAGCAGCGCGTTCCGCGTCGGGCCCTTCGGATTCAATCCCGATAACGGAACCCTTGGCGGCAGCCAGCATCAGCAATTCCATGATCGAGTCGGCATTCACCGTCTCGCCATCGCGCGAGACGTGGATCGTCGCGTCAAAGCCCTGGGCCAACTCGACAAATTTTGCCGCCGCCCGGGCATGCAGGCCACGCGCATTGCAAATGGTGACCTTGCGCGCGACTTTCGTCACTTGCCGGCGCCTTCAAGGACATTGGAGGCAATCGCGATATAGCGCTTGCCGGCGTCTTCGCCCATGCGCGACAAGCTGTCCAGGTCGGCCCGCGAGCGCGCTTCGGCCAGCTTGATCAACATCGGCAGGTTCACACCTGCGATCACCTCGACCTTGCCGGGCTCAAGCAGGGAGATGGCGAGATTGGACGGCGTGCCCCCGAACATGTCGGTCAGGATCAAAACGCCTTCGCCGCGATCCGCGTCCTCGATCGCCTGTTTGATATCATCACGGCGCTTTTCCATGTCGTCGTCCGGGCCAATGCAGACAGCCAGCAACGCATCCATCGGACCCACCACATGTTCCGTGGCAGCGACAAATTCATCGGCCAAACGGCCATGACTGACGACGACGACTCCGATCATGTGATCATCTAAACGCGGCTTGAGTTGAGGGGGAAGCGTCTTTTTGCAATGCGGCGGTCAATTTGTCAGTCCGCATCGGCGGCCGGAAGCTCGACGGTGAAGCGGGCGCCGACCACATCGCCGGCCTGGTTGCGACGATTACGTGCCAAGATGGTGCCACCGTGCGCCTTGACGATCTGACGCGAGATCGCCAGCCCGAGACCGGAATGGGTGCCAAAGGCGGCACCCTTCGGCCGCTCGGTGTAAAAACGTTCGAACACGGCTTCCAGATTGTCGTCGGGAATGCCCGCGCCCTGGTCATCAACATGGATTTTCAGGCTGGAACGGCCATCCAATTGGCCGCGCCGCAGGGAAATCACGATCTCGCCGCCTTCCGGCGAGAAGGTCAAAGCATTGTCGAGCAGATTGCGGAAGACTTGCCCCAGCGGATCGCCACGTCCGATGACGAAGGCCGAGCGGAGCTGACGGTCGAGCCGGATCATCGCCGGCTTGTCACCCGCTTCATTGTAGGAGGTCGCGAGATCGGCCAGCAGATCGGCAAGGTCAAAGCGGCTGACATCCTCGCGCGCCAGTTCGGCATCGACCCGGGAGGCGCGGGAGATATCGGTGATCAAACGGTCCAGACGCCCGACATCGGCACTGATCACAGCCAGCAACCGGTCGCGCCGCTCCGCATCTTTCGCCTTGGGCAGAACCTCGACGGCGGACCGGATCGAGGTCAGCGGGTTTTTCAGCTCGTGGGCGACATCGGCGGCAAAGCTCTCGATCGCATCAAGCCGGTCATAGAGCGCCTCGGTCATGTCCGAGAGGGCGACGCCCAGCTCGCCGATCTCATCATTGCGGCTGCGCAGGTCAGGCATTGTCACGCGCCGTCCGCCGGCCCGGCGCGCTTCGCGCGCGGCTCGCGCCAGGCGCCGGATCGGCCGCGCAATGAAGACGGTCAGGGCCAATGAGGACATCGCCGTCACCAGTGCCGCAATGATCATGAAAGGCAGCAGCGCGCGCCGTTCGGCCTCGATCAGCGTATCGAGATCATAACTCTCGATCGTCACCACGCCGACCACCGCCCGGACCGGCTGGATCGGCAACGAGACCGAAACAACGCGCCGTCCGTCCGCCTCACGCCGGACCCCGCTCACGGTCTCGCCATTGATGACCTGGCGGACTTCATCACGCAGGTTCCGGCCCATCGCTTCGCGCTCTTCCGACGAGCGCAGGAGATTGGCGAGGGCATCGAGCAACTGCACCGGCAGGGAGCGGGCGCTGTCGGTGATCGGCGCCCGCTGGGCGCCCGGCGGCGGCAGCAGGGTGGTCTCGAACACATCGGCCAGCAAATGGCTGTCGGCAACGATGGAGGCGCCCTTGTCGAACACGATGACCCGCGATTCCTCGGGCACATAGAGCTGGCGCAGGATGGCGCGGGCATCCTCGTTTCGCAGCGCCGGTGCCGGCGCTCCGTCGGAAGCGCCCTCGGCCAGAACATTGGCAATCAACTCGCCCTGCGCCCGCAGCGAATCCAGCTTGGCATTGACCAGGCCGCGACGGGTCTCGGTCAGCGCCAGCATGCCGACAACAAGCACGCCGAGGGCGACGAAATTCGCCATCAGGATCAGCTGGGCCAGACGCGAAGACGGGCGCGGCGCGAGGCTGCGGAGCAGCGCGCCGGCCCGCCGCAATCCCGACGTCACAGAGCTCGTCTCAGTCTTCTTTATAGCGGTAACCCACGCCGTACAGCGTCTCGATCGCGTCGAAACTCTTGTCGCCTTCGCGGAACTTCTTGCGGATACGCTTTATGTGGCTGTCGATCGTCCGGTCATCGACATAGACCTGATCATCGTAGGCGGCATCCATCAAATTGTCCCGGCTCTTCACATAGCCGGGCCGGGTCGCCAGGGCCTGCAGGATCAGGAATTCGGTCACCGTCAGACGCACCGGCTCGCCCTTCCAGGAACAGGCGTGACGGTTCGGATCTAGCAGCAGGCTGCCGCGCTCGAGCGGTTTGCTGTCGCCCGGCTCCAGGCCGATCGTGCCGACCGGATCGCCGGACAGGCGGGCACGGCGCAGAACGGCCTTGACCCGTTCACCCAGCAGGCGCTGGGAGAAGGGTTTGGCGATATAATCGTCGGCGCCGAGATTGAGACCGAGTGCCTCGTCGAACTCGTCATCTTTCGAGGTCAGGAAAATGACCGGCAGGTTGGAGGACTGGCGCAAGCGACGCAGCAGTTCCAGACCGTCCATGCGCGGCATCTTGATATCGAAGATGCCAAGGTCCGGCGGATCCTCGGTCAGGGCGGTCAGCGCAGAGGCCCCGTCATTATAGGTCCGCACATGATATCCTTCCCCTTCGAGAAAGATCGAAACCGATGTGATGATGTTTTCATCATCATCCACGAGTGCAATCGTCGCCATGCCATCTCCGCGCGTTGACCCGGACAAATCCGGTCGGAATTGATCCGCGTGCCGGAACCATAGCCGCGGCCGGGTCGACACGCCAAGCTCCCTTGATGAATCAGGAGCATGGTTCACTCGGTTTTAAGCCTCTTTGTGCCATCAATAAGGCTCCAGGGGAGTTGGTGCATGCCCGGCGATATCCATTACGAAGTTTTCTTCAAGAAAAACCGCAAGTCGGGCTGGACGCTCAGCGAGGCGCGCGATGATCGCGACCAGGCCATTCGGCTGGCCCATTCGCTGATCGCCAAGCAAAAGGACGCCTCGGTCCGCGTGACCAAGGAAACCTTCGACAAGGAACACCGCAAATTCCGCTCGGTGCCGATTTTCGAGGGCGGCGCCGAGACCATGGGCGTGGAGAAGGAAAAGACCGGCGAGGCACGCTTGCCGTGCCTGACACCGGATGACCTGTCCAAACCGCATGCCCGCGACACGATCCGCCGGGTGCTCACCAACTGGCTGGAACGGGTCCAGGCCATCCCGATGGAACTCCTGCACCGGCCGGACCTGGTGGAGAATCTCGAAGCGTCGGGCACCGAACTGCAACACGCCGTCCAGAAAGTCGCCATCGCCTCGGCCAGCGACAGCGATGCCGGCGTGCATGGCTATGTCAAACAGCTCAATGAGCTGGTCCAGAAATCACTGGCCCGCATCTACAAGGACGGTCGCGACAACCGGTTGCCGGAATATCCCAAGAAGGCGAACTTTGCCGATATCGCGGGTGAGATTCACAAGCGGGACCGCCGCGCCTATTCGCTGCGCGCCGCCATGGCCGACCGGCTGCGCCATGAGAAAAAATACGGCGACAAGCTGGAAGCCCTGCTCGACATGGGCGACAGCCTGCCCGAGGCCGAAGACGCGCGGAATTTCGCGCTCGACGAGGTCGATCACTATATCGCCGAAGTGATCGCCTTTGATGCCGGTCGCGAAGCCCTGCTGGGCAAATGCAAGGATCTCGGCGAAACGCTGGAACGCCTGGCCTGCCTGTTTGATGGCGACCATTCCGCAGACGCACTCAATCTCGCTCCCAGCGCCGCCAAACGCCTCGCGAAAAAGATCAAGGGCAGGGCACTCCCCGCCTGCCGGGCGGCCATTGCAGCCAATATCCTCAAGGACCTGGAACGCCCCAAACGCCTGCGCCCGACCAGCGTGCGCGACGAGGTGCGCCTGGCGCGGGATCTGGCCAGCCGCCTGGTCATCTGCGCCGACAGCACGCTGCCGGCCGACGCCCTGATCAAGGCGTTCGCCTCCCGTTCGGCCCGCCTGTTGCAGCCGGAAATCATCGACGAGCTGCTGCGTCACTCACGCGGTGCCGACGAGGATCTGGACCGGCTCATTGCGCTGGAGGAAAATCTGGTCGGCGAAGCCAACAAGCAAAAACTGGCCGGTTATATCCGCTCGACCCTGGGATCGCCGAACGCGGATGCCTGGTATGTCCGCGGCGATGCGAAGCCGCTGGAACGACTGGCCAAGCTGACCGCCCAGCAGGCGAAAATCCTCAAGGGCAAATATCCGGAGCGCGACAAGCTGGAGCTGGCGGCCAATTTCGACGCGCTCGGCATGAAGATCGTCGATGACAGCAAGATCCTGAACATGGTCGAGGCCGGCGACCGGCCAGCGCTGGACAAGGCGACCGGCCTGTTGCGCCTGGCCACGGGCGGCGCCCTGCCGATCGGAAATTGCTCGGCCGACGCCCAGGCGCGCGCCCTGCGTCATCTCAAGTCGGCGGTCGGCCTCAGCGAAGCGCAGGCCGAAGATGGACGCCCCAAGCTGCGCCAGATCCAGGGCATGCTGCAGGAACTCAGCCAGCGACAAGCCAAGGCGAGCTGACGGATTTTGGCTTTCCCGTCCTGTGGCAATGCGTCTAGGGTCCGGGCATGACCCTGCGGCATGTTCTGACATTTCTGGTTGGTTCGGCTTGCGGTGCCGTATTGGCGGCGACCCTGGTCTTCAGTCCGATCGAGATCGGCGGCGTCAGCAATGGTCCGTGGATCACCAATCCGCATATCGGGTCAAGTGACGCCAATCCGCTGACCCGTGCACTGGTCGCGCGTCGCGGCCTGTTGGCCCTGACCCGCGAGGAAGCCGTCTATTTCACGGCCACACGCGACAGTAACGATCTCAATCTGAGCGAACGCTGCGCCTACGAGATCACCGGTGAGATCCCGCCGGCCCGCTGGTGGTCGATCACCATCTATGACGAGGACAGCTTCCTGCCGCGCAACGGGCTGGATCGCCATGCAGTCAACAGCAGCTCTGTCGACATCAATGGCGACGGGCGCGTGGTCATTCCGGTCGGACAAGCAAGTCCGGGCGCCATCGCCACCGACCAGGCCGGCCTGTTCTCGCTGACGCTGCGCCTCTATCACCCTGACCCGATCGTGCTGGAAGGTCTCGACAGTCTGGACTTCCCGCGCATCGAGCGGATCGGCTGCGAGGGCGACACATGAAGCGGAGCGGCCTGCCCTTTCTGCCCTACATGCTTGGCTTGCTGATCGGCGCCGCCGTGACGCTGCATGTCCTGCCCGGCCGCATCATGGCACGCGCAATGGACCGGATCGAAAGCCTTGGCGGCGACAATGACGGTGCACGCCACGCCCCCCGTGTCACCGCCGAAAACCAGACCATCGTCCGCGCCAGCCCCGACATTCTCTACTCGGTCTGCCTCTTCGACCTTGCCGACGGACCCATTCGTGTCGAGGCGACATGGCCCGCCGACGGCAATTACGCTTCGGTGAGCTTTTACGACGCCAACACCAATAATTTCCGGGCCATCAACGACCGGGATGTCGACGCCCTGTCGACCTCAATCAGCCTGGCGCGACCATTTGACTCCGATATTCCGGAACGAACGGACGAGAGCGCCTGGTCACCGACCACAACGGGCCTCATCCTCTACCGCCGGGTGATCGACGCCAGCACCGACCTCGCCGCCGCCGAGACTGAGCGTCAGGGCTTCACCTGCACGCAGATGGTCGATCAGTAAGTTGCCTTTGCCGACCGTACTGGCGAGACTTTCCCCGCCATCATGCCGGGGAGAGCCATGAACACCACTCTGATTGCCGCGCTGGCCGCATCCGTCGCCATGTCCACACCTGCCACAGCGCAGGACGATACCGCCGACATCGAGTCCACCATCGACGCGCTCTATGCGGTGATTTCCGGCCCGGTCGGGCAGGAACGCGATTTCAACGCCATGCGCGCCATGTTCATGGAGGGCGCTGCCATGGGCGCTGTGGGCGCCGGTGAGGGCGGCAATGGCGCCGGCAGCGTGATCACCCTGGATGACTATATCGAACGCTCGGGCCCGTGGCTGGTCGAGAACGGTTTCACCGAACGCGCCACCCGCACCGAGATCGACCAATGGGGCGAGATTGCGTATGCCCGTTCGGCCTATGAGGGCGTCAATGGCGTCACCGGAGAGGTCTTCCTGATCGGGGTCAATTACATCACCCTGTTCAAGATCGACGGCGACTGGAAAATCGCTTCGATCCTGTGGCGGACAGAAAGCGAAGACTGGCCGGTCGACGCCGCGTTCGAGTGAACAGGACTCCCCGTTTCATTTTTCCCGGAGGCGCGCCGCGCCATCCGGGACCGACGGGAGACTCATCGCTTGCCGGAGGGTTTCGTTGGTCCCGGCTCTCCGCCCCGCTTTTGCGGGGCTGCGGCCGGGAGAAATGTGTGTTGGTTTGCGGGGCTTTAGAGGCAAGGTGGAGAAACGCGCCGCTTATCCCCGCCCAGCGCCTTTAGAACCGTCATCCTGACGAAAGTCAGGATCCAGTCGCGCGCACACGATTTCGCCTGGCCTGGCAACAGCTTGCGTCGCATTCCGGGTCCCGGCGTGCGCCGGGATGACGGTGTGTGGGGCGGGGATAGGCGACAAACTTATCCGCCCCCCTTCACCCCATGGGATACTCCCCTCGGTTTTCGGGACGGGAGGCGCGAGCTCAGTCACTTGTGCCCGGAAGCGAGCGGAGCCTGTCCGGGCGGTGGCGTGACACCCATTGGCGCTGGCAGGGCGTGCGACCAGGTCGCGGGGCACTAAACGACCGACCCCATCTACCTGGCGCATTGGAATCGGGGGCGAGAGCGTCCGGGAAATCTCCGCGAACGGGATGTCGGCGATGTCACGTTTTCAAATCAAACCGGTTATCGGCATTCGCCGACATCCCGTTCCCCTCCCATCGCTCCGGCGCGAAAGCGTGCGGAGCCAAAGGTACGCCAAGAAAAACCCCGGAGCCTTCGCCCCGGGGTTTTCATGGTCTCGGCGGAAAGCCTACTCCGCGTCGAGCGGGTCATCATCATCCATCAGCTTTTGCATCAGGAAGGTGTAGAGCAGCGCATCACGGCGGGCTGTCTCTTCCAGATTGGCCGCAGCGGCGTGACCGCCAGCGGTATTCTCATAGTAGAGATAGTCATGGCCCAACTCTTCCAGCAGGTGCGCCATCTTGCGGGCATGGCCCGGATGGACGCGATCATCCTTGGTCGAGGTGTAGAGATAGATTTCCGGATAATCGCCGTTCGCATCAACATTGTGATAGGGCGAAATCGAGCGCAGGAAACCACCCTCGTCCGGGTCTTCCGGATTGCCGTATTCGCCCATCCAGGACGCACCGGCGAGCAGGGTGTGATAGCGCAGCATGTCGAGGAGCGGCACGGCAGAGACGACAGCGTTCCACAGATCCGGACGCTGGGTATACATGACACCGGTCAGCAGGCCGCCATTCGAGCCGCCATAAACGCCCAGATGGCGCGGGCTGGTGATGCCACGGGCTGACAAGTCCTCGGCCACCGCGATCAGGTCGTCATAGATGCGCTGGCGATCCATCTTCAGACCGGCCTGGTGCCAGGCCGGGCCGAACTCGCCACCACCACGGATATTGGCGACCACATAGGCGCCGCCATTTTCCAGCCACAGCTGGCCGCGCGAGCCGGAATAGCTGGGCCGGATGGAGACCTGGAAGCCACCATAGGCGTAAAGCAGGGTCGGCGTCGTGCCGTCCATCACCGTGTCTTCGTGACGAACCACGAAATAGGGGACCATCGTGCCGTCGGTCGAGGCGACTTCCAGCTGTTCGACGACCAGGCCCTCGGCATCGAATTGGGCCGGGATCGACTTGATCTCCTCAACCGTCAGCTCGGCCGCATCAACCATGAAATAGCTGTCCGGCGTCAGGAAGCCTTCGGCATTCATGAAGGCAACGTCGTGATGCGAATTGGTGCCGCCCAGGCTGATCGTCATGTTGGCTGGCACAGGCACCGTTTCGGAGGTCCAATTGCCGTCAGCATAGTGGAAGGCTTCGAGGCCGCCGACGACGTTTTCGTCAATCGCAACCAGGAAGGCCGAAGCCGTTGACCCCATGCCGCCCAGCGATTGGCGCGGACCGGGCACGAAGACCGTCTTCACCGCCGGCAACTCACCGCTGGCCGCAAAGTCAGCCATGGTGAAAGACAGGAGCGCACCTTGCGGGAAGGTCTCGCCGCCCTCGACCGGTGTCCATTCTTCCTCGATCGTGAAGACCAGCTCGCCCTGGAACAGGTCCTGGATCGAGGATTTGGTCGGCAGCGGTAGCTGCATCGGCGCCGCGTCGGCCGGCAGGTACCACCAGGTCGTATCGTAGAAAGTGTCGGCTTCCGAGGCCATCATGTAGACGGTGCCGTCATGGTCCTCGGCGCGGAAGGCAAACAGGCCGACATCATCCTGGTCACCGCGAACCACTTCGGTGGCATCGGCGAGATCGGTGCCGCGCTCCCAGCGATAGGCAACAGAAGGATAGCCCGAACTGGTCGTGTCTTCCGGGGAGGTGGCCAACCCGACCATCAACGTGTCCGCGTCGATCCAGCTGACACCGCCCTTGGCTTCCGGCGTTTCAAACCCGTCTTCGACAAAGGCACGATCCGGGATCGAGAATTCGCGGCGTACGGCAGCATCGGAACCGCCATCCGACAGCGTGATCATGCAGCGCTCATAGGCCGGCGCCAGGCAGTTCGAGCCGCGCCAGACCCAGTTCATGTCCTCGGCTTCGGACAGGGCATCAAGATCAAGCACGACATCCCATTCCGGTGCGTCGGTCAGATAGCTGTCGAGCGTCGTGCGGCGCCACAGGCCGTGCGTGTGCTCGGAATCCTGCCAGAAATTCCAGACATAGCCGCCGGAATAGGAACCATAGGGGATGCGGTCATTGGATTGGGCAATCGCCAGCGCCTGATCATAAAGCCCCTGATAGCGCTCATCGCCCTGCAATCGGGCAAAGGTGCGGTCATTCTGGCCTTCGACCCATTCCAGCGCCTGTTCGCCCTCAACCTCTTCAAGCCAGACCCGCGGATCATTGTTCGGGTCGATCTCGACAATCTGGCGCTGTGTCGAGGCGTCGGGTGTTTCGGTGGCCACGGCGTCACCTTCCTGGCTGGCGGGCTGGCTGCAGGCCGCGAGGATGGCGGCGCTGGCGCTGACCGCCCATATACTGCGAATTGCTCTCATCAGTCTCTTCCCCTCTGATGCTTGCGCGGCAATAAACACCGGAGCGGGTGTGGACGTAAAGAGAGCGGAGCGCTATCGGAGCGGATATGGACGCACGTTTGATGAATGGAGCCGGCAACAAGTTCATCCTCGCCGATGTGCGGGGGCGCGCCGGCGTGTTCAACCTGTCGCGCACCACGGTTCGCGAGCTCGCGCACACGCATCATTTCGATCAACTTCTGGTGCTCGACGACAGCGACAGCGCCGACGCCTTCATGCGCATCTGGAATGCCGATGGCGACGAGGTCGGTGCCTGTGGCAACGGGACCCGAGCTGCCGCTTGGGCGATGATGCAGGAGACCGGCGCCCGGGTTGTCAGCCTGGGCACCGTCGGCGGCCTGCTCCACGCCAGCGATGCCGGACCGTTGACGGTGAGTGTTGACATGGGTCCGCCGCGCCTGGACTGGCAGGACATCCCGCTGGCCCGGCCGATGGACACCGTGAAGCTGGATTATGCCGCCGAAATCGACGGCATCCGCATCGAGGCTCCCGGCGCCGTGTCAATGGGCAATCCGCACGCCGTCTTCTTCATTCGTGACGTCGAGGCCTTCCCGGCTGCCAGGTTGGGCCGGGAAGTCGAACTCGATCCGCTCTTTCCGGAGCGCGTCAATGTCGGCTTCGCCCAGATCCATGATGCCAACCATATCAGGCTGCGGGTTTGGGAACGTGGCGCCGGCATCACGGCCGCCTGCGGCACCGGCGCCTGTGCCGCCCTGGTAGCCGCACACCGGCGTGGTCTCGCAGAACGACGCGCCTCGATCATGACCGATGGCGGCGAGCTCTTCGTGGACTGGCGGGAGGATAACCATGTCATTCTGACCGGCCCCGTCGAGGATGAAGGCCCGATAACGGTGAATTTCTGAGCAAAAGCTGCTGCATGACCGCCATGCCGCGCACGCGGCTGTGACTTTCGCTATCGGTAAAACCCCATAATATCCACGAACGGGTCCCATTGGGGCCGCGTTTCTGGGGGATACGCATCACATGACATTCAAAGCCAGCGCACTCGCAGCATCACTCGCCTGTCTCTTGACCCTGCCGACATTCGCCCAGGATGAATCGCCGGCAGCCCCGACGCCCCAGAGCATCGCCCTGGAAATGTTCAGTGAGGCCGGTCGGGCGCTGCGTGCCGGCGACACGGAGAGCGCGCGCCGGCTGATGCAGGCAGCCCTCGACCTCAAACCGGCGCATCCGGCCGTATTGCGCGCGCTGGTGACGATCGCGACCCGTGCCGGGCGTGCCGACGACGGGTTTGAGGCGCTCGACAACATTGTCGCCGCCGGCCTCACATTTGAACCTGCCGCCGAGACCATCACCTTGCTGGAAGCCGCCGACAATGACCGTCTGACCGCGGTCCGGGCGGCCCTGACTGCCAATGCGGCACCGACGGGCAGTGGTGAAATCATTGCCCGCATTGACCGCCCGGATGCGCTGATCGAGGGCGTCGCGGTCGATATCGAGACCGACCGGATATTCGCCTCCTCGGTAGCCCAACGTGAAATCCTGATGCTGGAGCCGTTTGCCCGGGACGAGCCGATCGTGTTTGCCGACCGCGAGGACGGATTGTGGTCAGTGTTTGGCCTGTTCGTCGATGACCGGACCCGCATGTTGTGGGCCGCCTCGGGAACAGTCGACCAGACGCCGCTGGACGAAGGAGAGGAGGGGGGAACAGCGCTGTTTGCCTTCGACCTGATGACCGGCGAGCTGTATCGCCGCTACACGATCGACGGCGCTGTGCAAATGGCCGATTTCGTGGTTCGCGACGGCACTGCCTATGTCTCCGACAGCCAGGCACCGCGGGTCTATCGGCTCGACAGCGTATCCGGTGACCTCGAAGTCCTCTCCGAAGACCCGCGCTTTGTCAGCCTGCAGGGCGTGGCGCTGGCCCGCGGCGCCCTTTATGTGGCGGACTATTCGATGGGGATCTGGCGGATTGACCTGACGGATGGCAGCGCCAGCCTGGTGCGCGCATCGGAGATCAGCCTGATCGGTATTGACGGTCTGCGGCAAACCCGTGACGGGCGCTTGGTGGCGGTTCGCAATGGCGCCCGGCCGCACCAGGTCATGGCGATCGACCTCGATCCGACGGGCGTGGAAGTCGCAAATATCGAGGTCCTGCTGCGCGGCCATCCGGCAATGAGCGGGGAGACCGAACCGACCCTGGTCGATCTCGCCGATGGTCGTGCGTGGTTGGTCGCCAACGCCGCCTGGCCGCTCTTTCCTGCCGACGGCTCCGAACCCGCTGAGACACGGCCGTCGACCGCGATTGTGGAAATCGACCTGCGCTGACCAGTGGACGGCTTTAATTCCCTTGCACCGTCAAAACCCGTCTCCAGCGAGGGTTTCGGGCCCATCTGCCGGACGGAGGAGGCCATGCGAACGGTCGATCCGGGTTTCCTCGCCCGGTTGGGCGGATCACGGCTGACAACAGCCGAACAGCTCTACGACATGCCTGACCATCCGACCCTGCGGCCGAGTTTTCTCTGCCAGACCCGTGAATTTGACGCGTTGATCGATTCCGTCCGGATCGCCCATCGCGGCTTGGTCCACCGGCCGGGTGGCCGCAATAGACCACCGACGCGACCTGGCTAAGTCCCTTCACCCAGCCGGAGGCCGACGCCGCACGCCTGCCGGATGACGACATCAGCGACTTCGGCACGCTGACGCAGTGCTTGCAGCTGTTCCGAGGTCAGCGGGGGTTCGGACGAGAGCAGCCCTCCGGCTTGCGGATCGTCCGTGATCCGCTCGAGCCGCGGCATTGCAGCGCCCACCAATTCAAGCTGACCATGAGAGAAGCGCGAATTGGCTTCCCGAACGATGCAGGCACAGACCGCCTCGGCCTGACCTGAAGCGAGGCACGCATTCTGAATCGCGGTTTCGCTGGTATGATCCGCTACGGCGTCGGCCGCAGGCCACAGGACCAGACTTACCAATGCGGCCAGCAGGGCCGCCTCCGCTTTCATGCGCTTCATCACGCTATCCGGCCCCCAGCCAGCCTCTTTGCGCCTCGATCAGACGTTTGACGCCGGAACAGACAGCCCTATGCTTGTCGCTATGTCGAGTCCGCGCCTTTGAACGGCCAAGGACGAGTCATATTTAATGAGGCGAGGGACCGCCAAGCGTTACAAGGAGCCCCAAATGAGGTGCGTTCTGATCACTTTGGCCAGCCTGGCTGTGCTGGGCGGCTGCGCAACCCCGACGCCCTATCAGGCGGCGGACGGGTCTCGTCGTGGTTTCACCGAAACCCGCATCGAGACCAATCGTTACCGGATATCCTTCGAGGGCAACTCGCTCACCGACCGCGAGACGGTCGAAACCTACCTGCTCTACCGGGCTTCCGAGCTCACGGTCGAGAACGGGTTTGACCATTTCACCGTCGTTGATCGCGCGACCGATGAGGAGACACGGGTCATGGCGTCCGGAATCGGACGATCTCCCTATTCCGGTTTCAACGTTCACTACGCCTATTTCCACCCGCGCTGGGGTTGGCGCGGCTGGCACGACCCGTTCTGGGATGATGTCAATTATCGCGAAAGCACGCGCTATGAGGCCAGCGCCGAAATCTATCTCGGCCGCGGTACCAAGCCCGACGACCCCAGTGCTTTCGATGCGCGCGACGTGATGTCCAATCTCGGCGACCAGATCGTGCGTCCGGAAGGCGGCTGAACCGCCTTCCATCGGAGCCATATCCGGGACTGCAAAAGGGTTGGCGCGTGGCGCCGGCCCATTTTTGCAGCGTCTGCCTCACGCCACCTGATGCAAATTCAACACGCTGGACAAACCGTGTGCAGCACGATCGCCCGCGTTCACCCCCTACGCTTGACACGCATTCTCACACTGAATACTCGGACTTTGATTTTCATTTGCAAGTTCGAGTCTCATCATGATCAAAAAAAGCGCCCTGCTGGCCACAACCCTTCTCACGGCCGGCCTCGGCTTCGGCACGGCCCACGCCCAGCAAAACGAGGATGTCGTCGAGGTCAATGGACGCTATCTGTCGCTGGACCAGCTCAACTCGGTGAAAACACCGACGCCGGTCATCGACGTGCCGCAGAGCCTGTCCATCGTCACTGACGTCCAGATCGCCGATCAGGGCTTTGCCAATCTCGGGGACATCCTGCGCTACACGCCTGGCCTGTCGATCAGCCAGGGCGAAGGCCATCGTGACGCGATCAATATCCGCGGCAACCAGTCGACCGCCGACTTCTTCCTCAATGGCGTCCGCGATGACGTCCAGTATTACCGCCCGCTCTACAATCTCGAACAGGTCGAGATCCTGCGTGGCTCGAACGCGCTGTTGTTCGGACGCGGCGGTGGCGGCGGTGTCATCAATCGCGTGACCAAGTCACCAATTGTGGGCGACACTTTCTCCGGCGTCAGCGCCGGCATCGACACATTCGGCGCCTGGCAGCTTACCGGCGACACGAATCTTGCCACTGGCGACCGCTCGGCCCTGCGCCTGAATGCCTTTGTCGAGGACATGGCCAATCACCGCGACGCCTTTGACGGTACACGTTACGGCATCAACCCGACCTTCCGGACGGAGTTGGGAACCGACACGACGGCGACCTTCTTCTATGAGCATCTCAATGACGACCGGGTCGTGGATCGCGGCGTCCCCTCGGTCAATATCGCCGGGGCGCCGAACCGACCGCTGGAAGGGC
Organism: Maricaulis maris; assembly: GCF_003634045.1. GTDB lineage: Bacteria > Pseudomonadota > Alphaproteobacteria > Caulobacterales > Maricaulaceae > Maricaulis > Maricaulis maris. The sequence continues at coordinate 69,108 of NZ_RBIM01000005.1, read as the reverse complement.
ATGACGAGACATTCTTTGGTTCGCCTGACGCCAACAATACAACGCTGGAAGCTCATACATTCCGGGTCCGCCTCGATCATGAATTCGGTGACCGGCTGCGCGGCAATGTCACGGTCCAGCACGCCGATTATGACAAGGCCTATCAGAACCTCTACGCCGCCAGCTTCGACGCCGTCGCGACGCCGAACCGGGTCACGCTGGACGGCTATCGCGACATCACCGCCCGCACCAACACCGTCATACAGGCCAATCTGGTCGGCGAGTTCAACACCGGCGCGATCAGCCACACCGTGCTGGCCGGCGGCGAATATGGTGACCAGGCGACCGACAATGCCCGCTTCGACAATCTGTTCGCGGCCAGCAATGACGACCAGATCACGATCGATTTCAGCGACCTGCTCGTGATCCCCGACTTCGCCTTTTCAACACCTGTGCGTGACCGCAGCTCCGAGGTTCGATTCACCTCGCTCTACCTGCAGGACCAGATCGACCTTACCGATACGCTGAAACTCGTTGTCGGGGCCCGTTTCGACCGCTTTGACGTCGAGGTCCTCGACCTGTTTGCCGTCACGGCGACGGACAATGGCCGCCGCGGCCGCGTCGACGAGGAAGTGTCGCCGCGCTTTGGCCTGATCTACAAGCCGGCTGACAACATGTCCTTTTATGCCAGCTATACCGAGACCTTCCTGCCGAGCGCCGGCGACCAGTTCCTGACACTCAGTTCGACGACCGAGGACATTCAGCCGCAAGTCTTCGAGAACCGTGAGATCGGCGCCAAATGGGACATCACCGACACACTCAGCTTCACCGCCGCCCTGTTCCGCCTCGAGCGCGGCCAGTTCACCACGGTCGACCCGGATGATCCGTCCATTGTCACCACGGTGACCGGCAGCACGACGGAAGGTTTTGAGCTTCAGCTGGTGGGCGAGGTCACTGACCGGTGGACCGTCAATGCCGGCTACAGCCATCTGGACGGAACCGTCGACGGTGGCGGTTTTGACGGCAATGCGACCCGCCAGACACCGGCGCACATGCTGTCGGTGTGGAACCGCTACCAGGTCAGCAACCAGCTCGGCTTGGCCATCGGCGCAACCTATCAGGACGCCAATTTCGTGCATGAGGACAATTCGGTCGAGATCCCAGCCTATACCCGGTTCGATGCGGCCGTTTATTACGATCTCGACGACGCCACCCGGATCCAGCTGAATGTCGAAAACCTGTTCGACGAAAACTATTTCCCGGACGCGCACAGCAATACCAATATCTCGACCGGCGAGCCGCTGAACGCCCGCCTGACGGTGCGCCGCGACTTCTGATCCGGCCGATAGCTGCCATGAAAAAGGCCGGAGGTTCGCCTCCGGCCTTTTGTCTGTCTGGCGTTGGGCAAGGCGCCTATTTCGGCGGCATGCGGGCACCGGCATCGAGGCGGACACATTCAGCGTTGATATAGTCGGAATTGACCATAAAGGCGACGAGGTCCGCATACTCTTCCGGCGTGCCGAAACGCTGCGGGAATTGCAGGTGCGAGGCGAGCGAGACTTTCACCTCCGGCGGCATCTGCTGGTAAATCGGGGTCTCGAAGAAGCCCGGCAGGATGGTGTTGACGCGGATGCCTTCCTTGGCGAGATCACGCGCCATCGGCAGGGTCATGCCGTAGATGCCACCCTTTGAAGCGGCATAGGCAACCTGGCCGATCTGACCGTCCTGGGCCGCAACCGACGCCGTGTTGACGATGACGCCACGGCCGGAACCGCCCAGCGGATCAAGCGACATCATGCCGGCGGCCGATTTGGACGCACACAGGAAGGAGCCGATCAGGTTGACCCCGATCACGGTCTGGAAGCCCTTGGCCGAGTGGGCCGAAACTTCACCGGTCGAGGAGGAACGGCGTGCCGTCTTCTCGGCCCAGCCGATCCCGGCGCAATTGACGAAAACGCGTTCCTGGCCATGCGCTTCCCGGGCCTTGGCCAGGCCGGCGTCGACGCTGGCTTCATCGGAGACATTGACCTGACAGAACACGCCGCCGATCTCCTTGGCGACCATCTCGCCGCGCTCGGCATTCATGTCGAAAATGGCGACCTTGGCGCCGTCTGCGGCGAGACGGCGGGCTGTGCCTTCGCCGAGACCGGATGCGCCGCCGGTGACAATAGCGGCAATGGATGAGTCGAGTTTCATGAGGCACTCCCCTTTATCGATGCCAGCGACATAGCGTGATGCCTGCCAAAAGAAAATCCGGAGCAACGGCTCGCCGCCGGTGGAAAACCGGCTTGGGCGGGATGCGCGAGCGGTGCTAGAGCAATCGGCACACACTCAAACGAGACGGGATGGACAGTATGAGCGGACGTTACGCCCTTTTGCTGCACGGTGGCGCCGGCACCCTGGCTGATCGCGATTATGCCAAGGAAATCGATCATATGCGCGGTCTTGCCGAAGCCGCCAAGGCGCGCCTCGCCATCGGCGCCAACGCGCTCGACATCGTGCAGGACATTGTGCGCGAGCTGGAAGCCTCCGGGCTCTATGTCGCCGGCAAGGGCGCCTCGCCGAACAAGGCCGGCCGCTATGAACTGGACGCCGCGATCATGGACGGGCCGACCCGGCGGGCCGGGTCGGTCGCAGCACTGACCGGCTTCACCAGCCCGATCTCGGCGGCCCGCGCGGTGATGGACACCACGCCCCATGTCATGCTCGCCGGCCGCGGCGCTGAACGCTTTTGCAGCGAAGCGGAGCTGGAACGGGTCGAGAGCGTCAACGACTACTACACGCCCGCCGCCGCGCCGGATGATCGCGCCATAGCCACCGGCACGGTCGGCTGTGTCGCCCTCGATATGGAAGGCCGGCTGGCGGCCGCCACTTCAACCGGCGGCACGCTGAACAAGATGGAAGGCCGGGTTGGCGACAGTCCGATCATCGGATCCGGCTGCTGGGCCGACGGCCATGTGGCGATCTCCTGTACCGGCCAGGGCGAGTATTTCCTGCGCACCGCGACCGCCAAGGACGTCTCGGCCCGCATGGCCTATGGCGGCCAGTCTCTCGCCGATGCCGTTGCCGGAGCGCTGGCCGATGTCGGCGCCCTGGGCGGTGAGGGCGGCATCATTGCCGTCGACCGCGACGGCAATCTGGCCGCGCCGTTCAACTCGCCGGGCATGAAACAGGCCATGGTCCACCCCGATGGACGTGTGACTGCCGGGGTACGCTGATGATCACGGTGAAGCGGGGCTATTTCGGCGTCGGCGCCGAAGGCATTTCCAAGCCGATGAATATGGGCGCGATCCTGCGCACGGCGCACGCCTTTGGCGCCAGCTTTGCCTTCACGGTCGATGCCAATCACCAGGTCCGCGACGTCTACCGCGCCGATACTGCCAAATCCGTCGACCATGTCCCCTACTATGAATGGGATGCCACCGACGAAATTGCCCTGCCGTCGAACTGCCAGCTGGTCGGCATCGAGCTCACGGACGACGCCGTCGACCTGCCCAGCTTTCGCCACCCGCTGTGCGCCGCCTATGTCTTTGGCCGCGAGCGTGGATCACTGTCGGAAGATATGCAGGCAAGGTGCAGCCATATCGTGAAAATCCCGACCAAATTCTGCGTCAATGTCTCGGTGGCCTGCGCCATCACCCTGTATGATCGCCAGATCAATTTCGGCGGCTTTCCGGAACGGCCACTGATGCCCGGCGGGCCGGATCTTGAATCCCTGGCCGAGGCGACAAAGAAGGCCGGTATCCACCGCTGATCCGGTGATCAATTGGCGCTGTTAGGGCGGGATTAACTCCGCCATCATACCGCCATAGGGATGCCCTAGACGGCGTCGAATGTGCTTCGCGACGAGGATGATCACCGTGCGTATCCGACATGCCTGCCTGGCGTTTGGTCTGCTGACCGGACTGAACGCCCCCGCTTTCGCCCAGGACGATCCGCAGTTTCGCGGCGAGTACAGCGATTGGCGGGTCTTCACCCGCAATACCGATGCGGGCTTTTCCTGTTACGCGTTGAGCCGCCCGACCGACAGCGCGCCGCGCGCCCATGAACACGGCAATGTCTATTTCCTGGTAGCCAGCTGGCAGTCCGGTGCGGTCGAGGAACAACCCTCGCTGCTGGTCGGCTATGACCTGCGCCCGACCAGCCCGCCGCAAGTCCGGGTCGGCTCGGACCGGTTTGACATGTTCGCCGACAACCAGGAGGGCTTTCTCGACGATCTCGACGAGGAAGCCGATCTGATCCGTTCGATGCGCCGCGGATCGGTCATGCGGGTCACCGCCACGACGCTGGACGGAGCGGCAACCTCCTACGAATTCTCGCTGTCCGGCGTGACCGCGGCCCTGCAGCGTGTCGAGGCGCTCTGCAACTGATCCCGCGCACCGGTCCGATTCGGCATTGCCGCGCTTTTGTGATAGAGCGCGCGGCTTCGTTTTGTTTGAGATAGTCTGGCGGCCATGAACCACGCCCTGAACATTGATGCCCGCAACGCCAATGCCAGCCGCATTGACGAAACCACGCCGCGCGCCCTGCGCTCGCTGGCCGGGATGACGCGCGAGGAATTGCGTGAGGTGGCGATCGATTGCGGCGTCGACGAGAAGAAGGCGAAGATGCGCGCCGAGCAATTGTGGCGCTGGATCTATCACTACGGCGTCACATCCTTCGACGAGATGACCAATATCTCGAAAGACCTGCGCGCCGTCATTGCCGACAAATATGCCCTGCACCGCCCCAAGCTGATCGACCGCCAGGTCTCGGTCGACGGCACCCGCAAATACCTGATCGAGCTGGCGCCCGGCGTCGAGTGCGAGACGGTGTTCATCCCGGACGTTGCCCGCTCCGGCGCCCTGTGCGTCTCCAGCCAGGTCGGTTGCACGCTGAACTGCACCTTCTGCCATACCGGCACCCAGGCGCTGGTGCGCAATCTCACCGCCGCCGAAATCGTCGCCCAGGTGATGATTGCGCGCGACGATCTGGAGGAATGGCCGACCTCGAACGAGAACCGCAAGATCACCAATATCGTCTTCATGGGCATGGGTGAGCCGCTTTATAATCTCGATCATGTCGCGACGTCGATCGACATCATCTCGGACGGTGAGGGCATTGCCATCTCGCGCCGCCGCACCACGGTCTCGACCTCCGGCGTGGTGCCGAAGATCAAAGAGCTGGGCGAGCTCACCGGCACCATGCTGGCGATCTCGTTGCACGCCACCAATGACGCGCTGCGCGACGAGCTGGTGCCTCTGAACAAGAAATACCCGCTGGTCGAGCTGATGAATGCCATCCGCGCCTATCCCGGCCTGGGCAATTCCAAGCGCGTGACCTTCGAATATGTGATGCTGAAGGGCGTCAATGACAGCCTGGCCGAGGCCAAGGCGCTGGTGAAACTTCTCAAGGGCATCCCGGCCAAGATCAATCTGATCCCGTTCAATCCGTGGCCGAACAGCCCTTATGAATGCTCGGACTGGGACCAGATCGAAGCCTTTGCCGATGTGGTCAACAAGGCCGGCTACGCCTCCCCCATCCGCACGCCGCGCGGCCGCGACATCTTCGCCGCCTGCGGCCAGCTGCGCTCGGAAAGCCAGAAGGTAAAGGCGAGCGTGCTGCGCAAACAGCGCCTGGCCGACGGTGAAGGCGCAGCCAACGCCGCGTCGTGACCGCTGCCGTTCTCTATCGCTGGAAACTGAAGCCCGGCCGCGCTGCGGAATTCGAAACCGCTTGGGCCGAGGGGACGCGACGCATCCACCAGGCGTGCGGCTCCTATGGCGCCGTTCTGCATCGCGACGAGAACGGGCTGTACTGGTCCTATGCCGCTTGGCCGGACGAAGCGGTTCGCAAGGCCTGTTTCGCCGAGCATGACTGGTTTTCCCAGGACTGCTTCAAGACCATGCAGGCCTGAACCGCCGAACGTTTCGACGAAATCACGCTGACAGTCACCCACGATGAGCTGAAAGCCCGCACGCCGTCTTGCGACGTCCCGGTGCTGACGACCAACCGCCTCCTGCTGCGCCGGATTCATCAGGATGATGCGCTCGCGCTCCTCCCTGCGCTGCAAGACCCCGGCACAATGAAATACTGGTCTCGCGCACCCGTCGAAAACCTCGCCGAAGCGCGAGACTATCTCGCTGGCTCGACACGATCGGCCACCGTTCGATGCTGGGCCATGACGCGGCCGGCGGCACCGGATGACGCCCTCGGCTGGGTCGTCCTGATCGATCGCAAGCCCGGGGTCGCGGAGATCGGCTATATCATCCGTCCGGACGCACAACGCCGCGGCCATGTCAGCGAAGCGGTCGCCCGGGTGCTGGATCATGGCTTCGACGCGCTCGGCCTGCGCCGGATCTACGCCGATACCGATCCGGACAATGCCGGCTCGATCGCCGTGCTCACCAAGCTGGGCTTCACGCTCGAGGGCCGGTTGCGCGACCAGTGGGAGACCCATTTGGGCGTTCGGGACAGCCTGATTTTCGGGCTTCTGAATTCAGAATGGGCAACGACCCGCGCACATTGAATCCGGTAGCGTGTGGAAACGGTAAACACTGATTAACTGTCATACGTTTAGAACAGGCAGCCATTTGCAGGCCTGTATATAGACAATGATAAAATTCATTCCGACTATACTTGTGATTGCAATCGTTGGCGTGACGCCCCTTTTGGCGGTCGCAGAACCGGCGACTGATGATCGCTACGCCGCTGTCTTCCCGCCGGGATGGCAGGCCCGGGATGTTATCATTGCTGGTGCCGCCGCCGGTCAGTCAGCACTGATGATCGGGCGCACCGCCAATATCGGCGTATTCGTCTTGCCGGCCGCAGATGATCGCCAAGCCCTGCGTGACGCCGGCGCCTGGCTCATCATCCCGGCCAACACGTTGCACGGCTGCCTGATCAACCAGACCCCGACAGCCCAGTCCATCCGATCCTCAGCAGAGACCCCATCGACATGACCAGCCTCAACCACATCCGCCAGCGCGCCCAAACCGTGACCCTGCTGATCATGGTCGGCCTGTGTATCAGCTTGATCGTGACCGCAGGCATTTTTGCCAGCAACCGTCTTGTCCCGGCAGGACTGGTCGGCTTTGTCCTGCTCGCCATAGCGGTCGCCAGCTGGCGGCTGGACCCGAACAGTGCGGTCTCGCGGGCCACAGTCGGCACGGCGCTCATCGGTTATCCGGCGCTGTTTGTCTATTTGTTAAGTGGTTCACCGTGGCAGATCGACATGCACATGATGTTTTTCGCCGCCCTTTCGATCTCGGCGGTGATGCTTGATTGGCGCGTGATCGTCGCCGCGTCGGCAGCGACGGCCGTCCACCACCTTTCGCTGAACTTCTTTCTGCCCTGGGCGGTGTTTCCGGATGGCGCCGACTTCTTCCGTGTCGTCTTCCACGCCGTAATCGTCATCGGACAATCCGGCGCGCTGGTATGGATGACCTACCATGCGTCACAAGCCCTCAATGGCGCTGATCACAAGGCCGACGAAGCCGCCGCAGCGCAATCAGCCGCTGCCCAAAGCGCCGACGCCCAGGTCGCAACCAAGGACAATGCGGATCGCCAGCGCCTCGCCATCGCAGCCCTGGCCCGGGAATTCGAGGAAGCCTTGCGGGTCGTATCCGGAGGGATTTCCGGCGCGGCCGGTCAGGTCAGCAGCTTGGCCGGCGATCTCAGCGGCGATGCCGAAGCAACGCGCGAGGGGGCGTCTGAGGCGTCCTCCAGAGCCTCGACGACCAACAGCAATGTCCAGTCTGTGGCCGCCGCTGCGCAAGAATTGTCCGCCTCGATCGGCGAGGTCGCGCGCATCCTCCAGAACAGTGATGATGTGTCCGACCGGGCGGCCGCCGAAGCCGAAGGCGCGGGTCGGTCGATCGACGCGCTGGAAACCGCGGCCAAGGAAATCGAAGACATCATGCGCCTGGTCGCCGGCGTTGCCGAGCAGACCAACCTGCTGGCACTGAACGCCACGATCGAGGCAGCGCGCGCCGGTGAGGCCGGCAAGGGTTTCGCGGTGGTGGCGTCCGAGGTGAAGGCACTGGCCGAGCAGACCACGCGAGCGTCCAGCGATATCGGTCAGAAGATCGAAGCGATGCGCGGCGCGTCAGGTGGCGCTGCCGAGGCTCTCGGGCGCATTGCGGAAATCATCTCCGAACTGCGCCAATCCACCGAAAGCGTGCAGGGCGCCTTCTCGGAGCAAAACCAGGCGACCCAGGAAATCGCCTCACTCGCCGAACGCGCGGCGGTCGAGACGATCGAGGTGAATAATTCCATGCACTCGGTCACCGAAGCCGCCGAGCGGACCAATGCCGCCGCCGAGGCCTTCACACGCGCATCCGGCGAACTGGGAGAAGCGGCGAGCCGCCTCGACGAGGAGCTCAACCGCTTCCGGTCCGAGTTGGATGCCGCCTGATTACTCCGGCTTGCGAAAGCGCAGGACGAAGCGGTCGGTCTGACGGCGGATGGATGGGTCGAACGGGCTGATCTCACGACTGTCTTCCGGATTGGCCAACATGTCGCTCGACCCGTCCAGTTCGAAACCGGCGGCGGTGATTTCCTCGACCACCGCTGCCTCCTCGATCCGGTGCAGGCTTTCAACCACCGTCAAACCTGCGCCCTCCACGGCCCGGTGATCGACGACCACGTAGACGCCGCCGGGACGCAAGGCGTCAAAAACCGCGGCATTCATGGCGGTCCGGTCGGTGCCGTCCCATGCCGTGTCATGGTAGAAAAGCACCATGAATACAGCGTCCAACTCACCGTCAACATTGTCGCCGAAGGCCTCGATGGCGGAGCTGGAATGGGTCATGTTGGCCCGCTCACCCGCAAAGGCCGCAAGGCCGGCATCGGTCTCGGCAAACCGTTCGGCAACCCAGGTCGGGTTCATGGTGTAGACATGACCCTCGGCACCAACTGCGGTCGAGAGCACGCGGGAATAATATCCGCTGCCGGCGGCGAGATCAGCAATGCGCCAACCCGGCTCGACACCGGCAAACAAAAGAACTTCAGCGGGATGGCGATTGGCGTCCAGCTGGCGATCCGCCTCCGGGCGGCTCGCATCGGCGACAGCATTTTCGATGCTCACGGGCATCGGATCGTCCTGGGCCAGGACGGGTCCGGCCACCAGAGCGGCCAGGGCAACAGAAGCAATGAAAAGTCGACGCATGATTTCCCCTCACACAACAAGATGTTTGAGGCTCTCATACAACGCCGCGAGGCGACAGGCTCCTGACACATCGCTCACGAAGCTGTGACGATGCCGGTTGAATCGCGATTCTTTTACGGTTGATAAGGACTTAGGCGATAGACATGGGCACAAGCGGCGACACGCCGCAATGGAGGGGTCCATGCATTTCATTCTGGCTTTTGCCGCTGTCGCATCCGCCCTGGCGGCCTGGCTCTACCGCCGCGAGAGCCGTCGCCTCTAGACGACCTCGCGCCGCATCCAGCCCTTGCGCCCGGTCGCCGTCGCGGCTTAGCTCCCCGGACAAGCGCTATCCCGGAGAGGGCTGTCATGCTGCTGCACCACGCGTCCTGGCCTGAAGTCGAGGCCTATCTCAACACCTGCAAGGGGATCATCATCCCCATCGGATCGACCGAACAACACGGCCCGAACGGGCTGGTCGGGACCGATGCGATCTGCCCGGAAGTGATCGCCGCCGAAGCCGGCGCCGAAGCCGGCCTCCTGGTCGGGCCGACTTTCAATGTCGGCATCGCCCAGCACCACCTCGGCTTTGCCGGCTCGATGACACTGCGGCCCTCGACCATGATTGCGGTCATCAATGACTGGATTGAGAGCCTGACCCGTCACGGATTCGACCGCATCTATTTCCTCAATGGCCATGGCGGCAATATCACCACGATCAACGCGGCTTTCGCCGAGTATTACGCCAATTTCTCACTCGATGGCGCCGCCTGCCCGGTCCAGTTGATGCAGCGCAATTGGTGGGAACTGCCCGGCGTCATGGACACCTGCCGCAAGCTCTTCCCGGTCGGCGAGGGCATGCATGCCACGGCGTCGGAGGTCTCGGTGACCTATTACGCCCATCCGCACGCCATCAAACATGTTGAGATGAGCCCGAAGATCGCCCCGGTGGGCGGGTTCAGTGACGCGGCGGACTATCGCCGGAAATTCCCGGACGGCCGGATTGGTTCCGACCCGTCGCAGGCCACACCGGAAAAAGGCGCCGAGATCGTCAGTTTTGCCAAGCAGGCGCTGATCGCCGAGTGCGCCAAATTCTTCGACGCTAAGCCGGCCCTGCAACCGGCGTAGAAAATCATGGTTGAGGTCTGGACCCCGCCCATCTCGGATGCGGCCGTCAAGGCAGCCACCGGTCGGAACTGGCCGGAATGGCGCGCCGAGCTCGATGGCTGGGCGGGCGAGATGGACCACCGAGCCTTGGCCCGGACTCTGCGCGACAAGCACGGCCTGTCATTCTGGTGGGCGCAAATGGTGTCCGGCACCTGGGAAATGCTGACCGGTCGCCGCGATCCGCATGAGCGGGCCGCTGGCGACGGCAAGTACCAGGCTTCCGGATCGAAGACGATCGCGACCGATCCGGCAAGCGTCGAAGCGGCGTTCGATCTACCCGATTTCGCCGAATGGGGTCCTGATGGCGTTTTCAGCCGGACATCCGGCACCCCGGGCAAATCTATCAACGGACATTGGTCCGAGGGTGGTCGCCTCTCGGTCTGGCTCGCCACCAAGGCGGGCGCGACAGGCCCGAAAGCCCAGATCAGCCTCAGCCATGAGAACCTCGAAACGGCCGAGGATTGCGAACACTGGAAAACGGAATGGCGGGGCGCGTTGGTGCGCTTGAAGGCTCGGCTTGAGAGCTGAGTATTTGCGCTGACAGGCCATGTCGGCAAAGCGCGTGTTGCATACCGCCTCTACCCCGACACAAAACATTCATTTCACCGCGCCTTTCACGCTCGGTATACGCCAGCCGTATCGCGTCGCTACGGAGTGCGCCGAAATGAAAATCTGGATCGCCCTGCCTGCCCTGGCCCTGCTGGCTGCCTGCTCGTCTGAGCAAGGCTCGACCATCAATACCGGTTTCAGCGAGGATAATCTCGCCAGCTCGGACGCCTGTTTTGCGGAAACGCCGTCGACCCTGCTCGAGCCGGGCCAGACCCTGCTGGAAACCGGACCGGCCGGTCTGACCCGCGTGTCCTGGTCTCTGAACGGCGAGACCGGCGACGTCATCCTCGCTGTGTCAGATTTGGACCAGACCACCAAGACCGCGATGGATGCGGCCAATGCGGACTTTTACCGCGCCGCCGGCCAGCAACACTCCCACACAACAGATGCGGTGATTTATCACCGCTCGATGGATGGCAGTTTCTGTACCGTGGTCAAGGATCAGCCGACTGGTCAGGCACTGGTTGATGCCATCACCAATCTGCCGGCAGCCACTCAGCCGTCGGAATAGAAAACCGCCAACCAGACCGTCTCGACATCCGCAGCGGTCGCAGCCACCCGGTGACGGCGATGGGCCGGGATCAGCACGTGATCGCCCGGCGTCAACTCCAGGCATTGCTCCGGATCCTGCAACTCCAGCCTCGCCGACCCGGCGAGCAGGGCGACCCATTCATGTTCGCTCTGGTCATACCAGAACCCGTCCGGCGATGACTGGCCGCGCGAGACAATCCGCTCAATGCGGACCTCATTGCCGCGCGCCAGAATTTCGGCGATCTCGTTACGGCTCGCATCGGGCAGCTTGTTGAAAAGATTGCCGGTCACAGGGCGCGCACCTCGGCGCCGACGATCTCGACCGGGATCGCTGTGAGGCGGTCGCCGGCAGCAGGACCGCCCGTGCACTCGCCGCTCGCAGCATCAAAGCTGGCGCCATGAACCGGGCAAACCAGCGTTTCGCCCTTGTGCAGGAGGCCGCGCCCGTCGGGAAGGCAAAGTGGCAAGCCGGCATGCGGGCAGAGATTGATGAAGGCGGTCACAGTCTCGCCGCGGCGGATCAAGACGACGGCCCGGCCTTCCCAGGCCGATGCACGGGCGCCGGGATCCGGTAGATCATCCAGACGGCCAAGAATGGTACCGGGCGGCGGCTTGGGCCGCATCAGCCGGCCTCGACCGGCGGATTGAAGACCCAGCGATAGGGCGCCACCTCAACCCGCTCGAACAGGCCGGCGGACTGGTAGGGATCGGTCGCCAGCCAGGCATCCAGCGCGGTGCGGTCGCTCGCCTCGATGATCAGCAGCGATCCGGCCATCTGCTCGGCATCGTCGAGCCAGGGGCCCGCCGCCTTCACGCTGGTGCCCGCCGCTTTCAGCCAGGCGATATGGGCGTCGCGATTGGCCATGCGGACGTCCAGCGCGCCGGGCCGGTCCCAAGTGTGAACCAGAAAGAGCATCAGGCGGTCTCCAGCGTGAAAGGACGCGCAAGCAGGGTCTCGATGGCGTCATCAACACTGGCCCGGCCGGCCAGGATCTCATTGACCGCTTCACAGATCGGCATTTCAACGCCATGACGGCGCGCCAGTTCGACCACGGCCGGGGCGCTGGCGACGCCCTCGGTCACCGCCCGGCGGCCGGCCATGATGTCGTCCAGCGACACCCCGCGCCCCAGCGCGAGGCCGCAGGACATGTTGCGCGATTGCGGCGAGGAACAGGTCAGGACGAGATCACCCAGACCGCACAGCCCGGCCAGGGTCTCGCGCTGGGCACCCAGCGCCAGGGCGAGCCGGGTCATTTCGGCGAAGCCGCGTGAGATCAGGGCCGCATGGGCCGATTTTCCCAGCCCCTTGCCCTCGGATATCCCGCAGCCAATGGCGAGCACATTCTTCACCGCGCCGCCAATCTCGGCCCCGATCAGATCGGTGGCGAGATAGGGCCGGAAACGATTGGTGCCGAGGGCTTCGATCAGCCGATTGCCGATCGCCTCATCGGCGCAGGCCAGGGTCACCGCGGTCGGCAAGCCCTGAGCCGTATCAATGGCAAAGCTCGGGCCCGACAGGACCGCCGGCAGCGCCGCCGGAATGGTTTCCTTCAGGACCTGGGTCATCATCGACAGCGAAGACTGCTCGATCCCTTTGGCGCACAGCACGATGGGCAGGCCGGGCCGGGCATAGGGCAGGAAGCTTTCCAGCACGCGGCGCAGATGCTGGGCCGGGGCGACCGCCAGTATGGCGTCACAGGCATCGAGATCCGAGATCGAGGTCGTCGCCTCGATGGCGTCGGACAATTTCACATCGGGCAGGTAGATCGTGTTCTCGTGCTTGCTGTTCACCACATCGGTGACATCCTGCTCGAAGGACCACAGGGTCACGTCGCGGCCCGCCTTGGCAGCGGTTTGCGCCAGGGCGGTGCCCCAGGCGCCGGCGCCGATCACGCCAATGCTCTGATATTCACTCATGCCTTGGGTCCCTTTCGTCCGGAGCCGATGGCCGGATCGGCCTTGGCCGAAGCCGCGTCCAATGGCCAGCGCGCCCGTGCCGGCGCATCCAGCCCGTCAATCTGGCCACGCGCCAGCTTTTCAATACCGACAAGCGCGATCATCGCCGCGTTGTCGGTACACCATTTCATCGGCGGCGCGATCAGGCGAAAACCGGCATCGCCCGCCTCGACTTCCAGCGCCGCGCGCACAGCCGTGTTGGCCGCCACACCACCCGCCACAACCAGCGACATCGGCCGCGGCGCATCGGGATAGCGCTCGACAAACATCGCCAATGCCCGCCGCGTGCGTCGGGACAGCGCCCGGGCAATGGCCGCCTGCACGCTGGCGGACAGATCCGCCTTGTCCTGATCGGAGGGCGCCTCCAGCCCGTCCCAGATCTGGCGGGCCGCGGTCTTCAAGCCGGCAAAGGAGAAGTCACAGCCCGGCTTGCCCTTGAGCGGCACCGGCAGTTCGAAGCGCTTGGCATCACCGCTCGCGGCGCAGCGCTCCAGCGCCGGCCCGCCGGGAAAGCCCAGCCCCATCACCTTGGCGGTCTTGTCGAACGCCTCGCCGGCCGCATCGTCCAGCGTCGAACCAAGCCGGTGATAGACGCCGACATCTTCGGCGATCAGCAATTGCGTATGCCCGCCGGAGACCAGCAGCAGCAGGTAAGGAAAGGCCAGCGGCTCGGAAATCCGTGGCGAGAGGGCATGACCTTCCAGATGATTGACTGCAATCAGCGGCTTGCCCGCGCCCAACGCCAACCCCTTGGCCGTCATCAGCGCCGCCATCACCCCGCCGATCAGGCCCGGCCCGGACGTCGCGGCGATCCCGTCGAGATCGGCGACCGACAGCCCGGCCTCTGCCAGTGCTTCCATCACAAGACCGTCCATGGCCTCGGCATGGGCCCGTGCCGCAATCTCCGGCACCACCCCGCCGAAGGGCGCATGCGCCTCGGTCTGGCCGAGTACCCGGTCGGCAAGAACCTCGACCTGGCCATCCGGCGCGCGGCGCAGGATAGCCGCCGCCGTCTCGTCGCAACTGGATTCGAGACCGAGCACGGTCAGTGCGCGCGCTTGCGCTTGGGGTGAGGGGGGCGCTAAGTCCATGACTGTCCACTAGCCCCAAGACCGGGATGATTGCAACGTGAAGCCGCCGTCCAGACCGCTCGCCATCGCCACCCGCCGCTCTCCGCTGGCCCTTGTCCAGGCACGCGATGTCCAGGCCAGGCTGGCCGCACAATGCGGGCTGTCCGGTGACGGCGTCGAGGCACATTTCCCGATCCTGGGCCTGGTCTCGACCGGCGACATGATCCAGGATCGGACCCTGATCGAAGCGGGCGGCAAGGGGTTGTTCACCAAGGAAATCGACGAGGCGCAGCTTGACGGCCGCGCCGCCTTCGCCGTGCACTCGATGAAGGATGTCCCGACCGTCTTGCCCGACGGGCTTGTCGTCGGCGCCCTGTTGGAACGCGAAGATCCGCACGACATGCTGATCGCCCGCAATGGCGAGACCCGCCTTGCCGATCTGCCCGCCGGCGTCACAGTCGGGACCGCGAGCCTGCGCCGTCAGGCGCAACTCCTGCACAAGCGGCCTGACCTCACGGTCGTCCCGCTGCGCGGCAATGTCGATACCCGCCTCGGCAAGCTGAGCGCCGGCGAAATCTACGCCACCTTCCTGGCCCGAGCCGGTCTCAATCGCCTCGGGCGCGACGAGGCCCGACGTGACCCGTTGCACGCCGATGAAATGCTGCCGGCCGCGGCCCAGGGCGCTGTCGGCGTTGCCATTCGCGCTGGCGATGAGGAGGCAGCAAACCACCTCATCGGCCTGCATCACCGCGACACCGAATTGGCCGTCACCGCCGAGCGCGCCTTCCTCGCCGAACTCGATGGCTCTTGCCGAACGCCGATTGCGGCCCATGTGAATAAGGTATCCATGGACTTCATCGGCGAAGTTTTGACTCCTGATGGAAAGCAATGCTGGCGGAAGCAGATTCGATTCGACATGACCACTGCGACACCCGATAGCGCCCGCGAGGCCGGACACAGGCTCGGCCGCGCCGTGCGCGACGCCGCCGGCGATGACCTTGCCGCAGCCCTGGTGGGCGCATGACCGTCTTGGTCACACGTGGTTGGCCCGGCGCTGAACGCACCGCATCCGGGCTGCGGCGGATGGGGATCGACCCCATCATATCGCCCGTGCTCGACATCAATTTCCGCGCCCGCATCGATGCCAGTCTCGAGCGTGTGCAGGCACTGGTTTTCACCTCGGCCAATGGTGTTCGTGCCTGGGGTCCGCGTCGCAGCGAGCGCGACCTGCCCGTCTTCGCCGTCGCCGATGCCACTGCGCAGGCGGCGCGCGATATCGGTTTCAGAAAAGTCCACGCCGCCGGCGGCGATGTGACCTCACTGGCGCAACTCATCCGCCGCAAACTCAACCCGGAGAAAGGTTCGCTGCTGCATGTCCGCGGCATCCATGTCTCCGGCGACCTGTCTGGCGCACTCAAGCCGGATGGTTACAAGGTGCGCGACGCAATCGGCTATGGCGCCGTCGCCGTCGATGCGCTGGGCGAGGAAGCGATTGCGGCCATCGTGTCCGGCGCGCCGGTCTCGGTCCTGATCCACTCGGCCCGCGGCGCCAAGACCTTCCTCGACCTGTTGCGGAAATTCGGTCTCCATCATTGGCTGGGATCGGTGACAGCGCTGGGAATTTCGGCCAACTCCCTCATCCCTCTGGAAGGGGCCGGGTTTCGCGCCCTGGTCGCGGCCGCATCGCCCAATGAAGACGCGCTCTTGGCGCTGCTTGATGATTCATCGGAACTGGCCTCGGCAGGCCACGCGTCCTAAGCTGGCGCAAATTCGCACGAATCATGGGCCGTCATGGCTAATCCCGAAGACACACTCGATCCCGAACCCGTTGACGCCGAGTTCGAGCCGGCTGATGACAGCC
This sequence comes from Maricaulis maris, assembly GCF_003634045.1. Taxonomy (GTDB): domain Bacteria; phylum Pseudomonadota; class Alphaproteobacteria; order Caulobacterales; family Maricaulaceae; genus Maricaulis; species Maricaulis maris. The sequence continues at coordinate 52,808 of NZ_RBIM01000005.1, read as the reverse complement.
ACGCTGCCGGTGCCACTGCGCCCAAGCGCGGCGGCGCGCTGGGCCATGTGCTCGTCTTTCTGCTGGCGACAGTCGCCGGCGGCGCCGTCGGCTTCGCCGCCTCGCGCTACGTCCCCGCCGCCGATATGCCGGACGCCGGCGCCGCCGCCGAACGCGCGGCCCTGACCAGCGAGATCACCGGTCTGGACACCCGCCTTGGTGCGCTTGAGGCCGAAGACCCAGCCGCTGCGATTGCCCTTGATATCCGGTCGCTGGAGCAACGCCTGGCGACACTGGAAGCCAATGGCGGGTCTGGGTCAGGCGGACAGACCGTCGACCTGTCGGCCATCGAAACGCGGCTCGACAGGCTGGAAGTGAGTGCCAATGATGCGTCATCCGGCACCGCGGCTCAGTTTGACCCAAGCGAGCTGGAAGCACGTCTCGCTGCCCTCGAAACCGCCCAGTCCCTGACCGATGCCCGCGCCCAGCAAGCCCTGGACGCCAGCCAATCGGCGGGCGATGGCGCTGCCCTTGATCCGCAGGTCGTGCAAGCGTTGACTGATCGGATCATGGCGGTGGAAGCCTCGGTCGATGCACTCGCGGCGCCCGCCCGGTCCGATCCGGCGATTGCCGGGCTGCGTCAGGACCTGGTCGCGCTGCAGAGCGAACTCGATACGGTCAGGGGGCTTGCCGAAACGGCGAGGGATCGTGCTGACAGCGCGGCCCGGACAGCGTCCAGCCAACCCGTCGATACCGGGCAAGCCTCGCGCCAGCTCGCCGCCCGCGCGCTGGCCCTGACGGCCTTACGCGAAATTGCCCGCACCGGAGACGGTTTCGAGGCCGAGCGCGCTGCCCTGGCGCGGCTGTGGCGCGGCCAGGCAGACCTTGCAGCCATGGCCGGTTATTCGCGCGCCGGCGTGCCAACCCTGTCAGAACTGACCGCAAGCTTTCCCGGCGACGCGATCCGCGAAGCCGCCGGCCCGGGCCGGGTCTTTTTCGGCCTGATCGAAGTGCGTCGGACTGATGGCACGGACAGCGATAGTGGCCCCCTGGCGATGACCGCACTGGCCGAGCGCCGACTGGCCGAGAACGACCTGGTGGGCGCCGTGACCATCGCCGAACGGCTTGACGGCGAAGCGCTTGAAACCGCCAGAGACTGGCTGATCCAGGCCCGGGCCCGGCTTGATCTCGACCAGCGCCTGCAAGCACTGCGCGACGCGCTGGCGGCTGAAGCGGCTGAACAGGGAAGCGACCCGACATGATCCGCCTCATCCTGGCCGTTGTCTTTGCGCTGCTGACCGCCGCCCTCGGCGCTTTCCTGGCACTCAACCCCGGCCATGCCTCCTTTGAATTCCTCGGTGTTCAGACCGAAATGCCGTTCGTCGTCGCTGCCGGCGGCGTGATCCTGTTTGCCTTCCTGATGCTGGTGATCTGGTGGGGCATCTACCTGTTGTGGACTTCGCCGGACAAGGTGAAGGGTTTCATGGGCCGCCGTCGTCGTGAGCAAGGCTATGACGCACTGGAAAAGGCCCTGATCGCGTCGGCTGCCGGGGACGGTGAAGCGGCTGTGCGCCAGGCCGCCCGTGCCGACGCCCTGCTCGACAGGCCGGCCCTGTCCCGCCTGCTCGCTGCCCGGGCCGCTGAGTCGGCTGGCAATCTGGATGGCGCCCAGACCCATTATGAAGCCCTGCTGGAAGATCAGCGAACGCGGGTTGTTGCCCGGCGCGGCCTCGCCCAGCTGTCCAGCGAACGCGGCGATCTTGGCGCCACGATCGACCACGCCGCCGACGCGTTCCAGCAAGCCAAGGGCGCGCGCTGGGCCTTTGATGCACTGTTCGATGCCCAGGTCGCCAAGGCGCGTTGGCAGGACGCCCTGACCACACTGACCGAGGGCGAGCGCCGCAAACATGTCGCACCGGATACCGGCCGTCGTCGCCGCAGCGTGCTGCTGACCGCAGCGGCGCTGGAAGCCGAGACCAATGATGCCGAGACCGCGCGCGAGCTGGCGGTATCAGCCCACCGCGCCGCGCCAGGCTTTGCCCCGGCGGCGGCCCTCGCTGCCCGCCTCCTCGCCGATGGCCGCCGTCACAAGCGCGCCGCCGAAGTTCTGGAATCAGCGTGGGCTGCCGCGCCGCATCCGGCTCTCGCCCGCGCCTTCCAGGACTTGCGGAAATCCGACACCAAGGCCAAACGGATGGAGCGCCTCAAGGCGCTGGCCGAGCTCAATCCGGACCATCGCGAAAGCCGCCTCATCCTGATCCAGACGGCGTTGGAGGAGGGTGATGCACCCGCCGCCCGCACCCTGCTGGACCCGCTGATGGAAAGCGGGCAGCCCTCCTCGCGCCTGTGTGCCCTGTCGGCCCGGCTGGCGCGCCTCGACGGCAAGGACGAGCTGGCCCGTCGCTGGATGACCCGCGCCTCGCATGCCGGCGCCGATGCCGACTGGTCCGATATTGATCCGGAAGGCCGTCTGTTCGCCTATACACCGGACGACTGGAAACGCATGGTCTATGTCTTCGGCGATGAAAACCGCCTGACCCATCCGCGTTATGAGCGCTATGAACGCGCCGCTGGTGCGGTGCCTGAAACCGCACTCCTCGACGCGCCCCGACCGGTCAAATCCGCCACATCGCGCACAGCCAGCTTCGCCGACACTCCGGCGCGCATGCCTGACGACCCGGGCGTGCCGGACGAGGGCGAGGGCAAACCCGGACGCAGCGCGTGAGCGGGCCCGACGTAACCCTGATAGCGATTGTCGGTGGCTCCGCCTCCGGCAAGACCCGCCTCGCCTACGCCATCGCGGATGCAATTCCGGGCGCCTGTGTCATCAAGGAAGATGATTATTATCTCGACGCGACCCTGCTCGATGATTTCGATCCGGCCAGCTTCAATTTCGACGAACCCGCCTCCAAGGAGCACGCACTCCTGGTTAAACACCTGCGGGCGCTGAAGGCCGGCGCCGCCGTCGACATCCCGCAATATGATTTCGCAACCCATTCGCGCAAGCGCGAAACCCGCCGTGTGGAGCCGGCTCCGGCCATCATCATCGAGGGTTTGCACGCGGTCGCGACACCCGACCTGGCCGAATTGTTCGACCTGGTCATCTATGTGTCCGCCACCCGCCCGGTGCGTTTCGAGCGCCGCCTCAAACGCGATGTGTCCGAACGCGGCCGGACACCGGACTCGGTCCGTCACCAGTTCGACACCATCGTCGAACCCATGCACACCCTGCATGTCGAGCCGCAAAAACCCCTGGCCGACATCATCATCACCAATATGGGGCCGCCGGATTTCGACTGCCTTGCCGAACCGGTGCTGGATCGCCTTCGCGACACGGTCGTGAACCGCTGATTTTGCCATGATGAAGGGCTTGCCGACCGCCCCATTCGCGGTTAGTTTCCGCCGCCTCTCGACCGGTGACGGTCGGCAGGCCTGTGGTAAGCCGCTTTAGCTCAGCTGGTAGAGCAACGCATTCGTAATGCGTAGGTCAGGTGTTCGAGTCACCTAAGCGGCACCATTCTTTCATTGCTTCCGTTGCGCTCGAACCCGTGCTCAGGCCCACCCTTGGTGTTGGGGTTCGTGCTCACATGAAGCGCGCTCAAGGCTGGGATGTTCGAGCCTGATCCATCAGCCTTGACCAGTTTTCTTTGCTTCCACGCCACTCGAACCGCTGCCCGGTCTGATCGATCAGGCAACACGCCTTGTGCCTCGCGTCGAGCGCCTTACATATCGGCGCAAGCAAACAGGGTGCCTTCATGACCGAGACCAGCCAATACGTGCCGCCGAAAGTATGGACCTGGGACAGCGAGAGCGGTGGCCGCTTCGCCAGTATCAACCGACCGATTGCCGGCTCGACCCATGACAAGGACCTGCCGGTCGGCAAGCATCCGCTGCAACTCTATTCGCTGGCCACGCCCAATGGTGTGAAGGTCACCATCCTGCTTGAGGAGCTGCTGGAGCTCGGTCACAGCGAGGCCGAATATGATGCCTGGCTGGTGCGGATTACCGAGGGCGACCAGTTCTCATCCGGCTTTGTCGCGGTCAATCCGAACTCCAAGATCCCGGCCCTGATGGACCACAGCACCGAGACACCGACCCGTGTCTTCGAATCCGGCGCGATCCTGCTCTATCTGGCGGAGAAGTTCGGCGCCTTCCTGCCAACCGATCATGCCAGCCGCACCGAGGCCCTGAACTGGCTCTTCTGGCAGATGGGTTCCGCGCCTTATCTGGGCGGCGGCTTTGGCCATTTCTACGCCTATGCGCCGGAAAAATGGGAGTATCCGATCAATCGTTTTGCCATGGAGGTGAAGCGCCAGATGGATGTGCTCGACCGGACGCTTGCCGAACGCCCCTATCTGGCCGGCGCTGAATACTCGATCGCCGACATGGCGGTCTGGGCCTGGTATGGCGCGCTCGCCCGCGGCGTTCTCTACGAGGCTGGCGAGTTCTTATCAGTCCGGGATTACACGCATGTGCAACGCTGGGCGGCCGAGATTGCCGATCGCCCGGCCGTCAAACGCGGTATCCGGGTCAATCGGGTCTGGGGCGAGGAAGCCAATCAGCTTCCCGAACGCCACAGCGCCGCCGATTTCGACACCAAGCGCTAGGACATCTGGCGCGACGAAAGCCGGGGCGGGTCGGATTCAAGCCGGCCCGCCCGGTTTCTTATTGGCCTAATTGACCCGCGACAGGATCCCGCCGAGCGTCGAAAGACGGTCAGCATCAGCCGAAGACAGGCCGGGCTGAGCCGCTGCCGCCGTCAGGGACGCGCCTGCCGCCGCCAGCGTTTCAGCATGAGCCTCTCCCGCCGACCAAGCTTCGACAGTCTCGCCGATCGCGGCCAGCACGCCGCCGTCAAGCACATCGGTGCGACCGATCTGGTCGAGCAAGGCCAGGGCGACCACGGGCTGGTCCGGCCAGGTAACGTGCAACTGCGTCTGGGTGTTCGCCTCGTCAAAGTGAATGAGCTCCGCTGCGGCGATCTCGTTGGCCGTCAGAAATTCGCTTGGCTGCAGGCGGAAAACATCCATGCCGCGAACCAACTCTGGCGCCCAGATGCGGCCATTATGCCAGTAGGCCGCCCAATAGCCGCCGACGCGCAGGGCGTCGGGGCCCAGCGGACCCTGGTCAAAAAAGGCAATCTCGAACGGATTGTCACTGTCGGTGAAGTCGATGATCGAGAGGCCGCCACTATACCAGCCCTGCACCATGATATCGCGCCCCGGGACCGGGATGATATTGCCGTTGTGGGCAACACAGTTCTCGATCGCCGATTGTTCACCCGGGATTTTGAAGAAGCCGCGCCGCTGCAGCTCACCATCGACGATATCGGCAATCAGGTCAGCACCCCATTCGGCCGGATCGTCGGCCTGACAACGGGCGCCCAAACCACCGCCCCACTCATCGGTGAACAGGACTTTGCTGGCATCGTTGGAAAAGGTCGCCGAGTGCCAATAGGCCATGTTGGGATCGGCGAGGTCGGAGATGCGGCGCGGATTCACCGGGTCGGAAATGTCCAGAAGGATACCGTTTCCGCCGCAGGCCCCGCCGGCCAGCCCCATCTCCGGATAGACCGTGATGTCGTGGCAAGCCACGGTGGATGCGGCCGTCTGGGCACCCTCTTCCATTTCGCCGCCAGCCCACAGGCCGGCAATCTCGCCGGTCTCGTAATCGGTGAAGATGCGCGGCCGACTGACGATGGCGGCCTGTTCCGGAGCGTCGAGCGGGACCTCGATCACGTCGATACTGTAGAGCGCGGTCTCGGGATTTTCGTCCGGCTCGCCACCGCTACAGCCGGCGAGTTCGCTGTCCGGACGGACGCTGCTGGTGCCCTGAACATAGATATAGGCGGTGCGGTCATCGCTCGGGTGCGGCACGAACGTGTGGGTGTGCGAACCGCGGCAGGTCTGGACAGCGGCCACCTGGCGCGGCGCTGACAGGTCGCTGATATCGAAGATGCGTACACCGAGGAAGCGTTCCGGGCTGGACTCGTCATCAACGCCATCATTGCCGCAATCGAGGCGGCCCCGGTTTTGTTCGGTCGAGAAGAAGACCAGACTCCCGTGCACCGAGACATCGCCCTGACCGCCGGGGCAGACCACGGACAGGATATGCTGCGGGTCGTCGGGATTGGCAGCGTCATAGACGTTAAAGCCATGAAACCCGCCGACAATGACCCGGTCGCCGGTGAAGGCGAGGTCGGAATTGGCGAAGGAAAGGAGGCCCGGCCCGGTGCCCTCGTCGTCATCCGTGTCTTCATTGGCGTCTTCGTGGGTATCTTCGTCGGCGCCTTCATCGGCGCCGTCAGGGGCCTCGTCCTCGATCGCCGCACCGGCCTCGTCGGCGGGGATGCTGAGGGCGATCATCGCGGTGTCGCGATCAAAGAAACCATCCGGTGGCGGCACCGAGGCCGTCCGTTCGAGATTCCAGATCACCGAACCGGCGTCAAACAGGCCCGGCGCGAGATCGGCGCGCGAGGGCGGCCCGCTCGCAACCTCCTCGGCGGCCGGTGAACAGGCGGCGAGGGCGGCGCCAAGCGCGGCCAACGAAACCATGGATCTGAAATTCGGTGTCATGATGTCCCCCTCGGACGTCGAAAAGCTAAAGCCCGGCGAGCAGGCCACGCATGCGCGCGATCTCGGCGGATTGGTCGGCGATGACCGCAGACAGGAATTCCGACAATTGCGGATCCTCACCATTGCCGGCATCGGCAAGCAGACGATCGACCATGCCGATGGCGCCCTGGTGGTGGTGGATCATGCCGGTGAGATAGAGGCGGTCGAACGCATCACCCCTTGCGGCAGCCAGTTCGGCCATTTGCGCCGGCGACAGCATGCCAGCCATCAACGGCACATCGGACGGTGCCCCATGCGCCCCGTGATGCCCGCCATGACCCGTCGCCATCGCGTGACCGGCCGGGGCGTGCGACATCGCGGTCGGCAATCCGCGGCGGACCAGCCAGGCGCGCATCATCTCGATTTCAGAAGCCTGTGAGCGGGCAATGCGATCTCCCATAAGGGCGATATCGCGATTGTCGGTCCGTTCGGCGATCAGATTACCCATGTCAACGGCCTGACCGTGATGCACGATCATATGCTGCATGAAGGCGACATCGTCAGCGGTATATCGGCTGCCGGCCAGGCTGATCGATTCGTCCGGCGTGACGGTGCGGGCGGCACTGCCCGGCGCGCCGGGCTGGAAGATCGGCGGGTCGGCCGCGTGCCCGGGGCCAACAAACAGGCAGCTTGCCAGCACGGCAGGAATGATGGCTCGGAACATGATCTCCCCGGCGTTGCCCCCGGCGCGGCAGGCCGGGCTGACAGGTCAACGTAACAGGAATGTAATCATGCTTGTGCGTTCAAGGAAATAGCACGGCCACCCAATGGCCGGCGCCTATCCCTCGCCAGGCGCCATCTGCGACTGCATGTAACGCGCCTCGCCGATCTTCTCGATCAGGCCCAGCTGGGTTTCGAGGAAGTCGATATGCTCTTCTTCGCTGTCGAGAATGTCGGTGAAAATCTTGCGCGAGACATAGTCGCCCGCTTCTTCACAATAGGCGATCGCTTCCTTGTAGTAAGGATGGGCGCGCTGCTCGACCTTGAGGTCGCACTCAAGGCATTCCTTCAGCGTTTCGCCGATATAGATGCGGGCGAGGTCCTGGACGGCGGGCAGGCCTTCGAGGAAAAGAATGCGTTCGATCAGCATGTCCGCATGCTTCATCTCGTCGATCGATTCCTCATACTCGACCTTGGCGATCTTCGCGAAACCCCAATCCTTGAACATGCGCGCATGCAGAAAGTACTGGTTCACGGCTGCCAGTTCGAGCTTGAGCGCTCCGTTCAGCAATTCAATGACCTTGGCATCGCCCTTCATGGCGGTTCTCCCGTGCGCAGCAATACATGCTACTCTACGGAAAGCCGAGCGCAGGCCAAAACGTTAAGTTTGCAAGTGAAAGTGGGTATCGGTCGCGATTATTCAGCGGCCGCGGCAAAACCGTCCGGGCCAAGCCGGTTGGCGGCGATCATGTCGGCGACGTCCGGCAGGCAGCGACCACATTTCGGCTTGGCGTCACAAGCCCGGAACACGCAAGCCGCGCCCTTGACGGACGGGTCGGCGGCGGCAGCCTTGAGCTCGCGATCGCGCAGCGCGTTGCAGATGCAGACATACATGGACGGACACGGTTTCCTGAAAGCCTTTCGCAATCTTTCCCGTGAATGCGAATGACTGTCAACTGCATAATGTATGCGCCGGGCCGCCCATACCGCCCGGCGCACGAAAACCGGCCTGCCGTCAATTGCCACGCATGATTGACCCCAAGGGCCCCAGCACCGAGCCTTCGCCCTGACCGGACCCGGTCACCGGGACATTGGCCAGGATGCGGCCCGCCAGGCGCGAGAAGGGCATCGACTGGATCCAGACCTTGCCCGGTCCACGCAGGCGGGCAAAGAACACGCCTTCACCGCCAAAGATCATCGACTTGATATTGCCGGCCCGCTCGATCTCGAAATCAACGCCCGGCGTATAGGCGACGACACAGCCGGTATCGACGTGAAGCTCCTCGCCCGGCGCCAGCTCACGCTCGATCAACGTGCCGCCGGCATGGACAAAGACCCAGCCCGTGCCCTCAAGGCGTTGCATGATGAAGCCCTCGCCGCCGAACAGGCCCGTCATGATGCGCTTTTGCAGGGCGATCCCGACCGAGACGCCCTTGGCTGCCGCCAGGAAGCTGTCCTTCTGGCAGATCAGCTCGCCACCGAGATCGGGCAGGTGGACCGGGATGATGGTGCCGGGATAGGGCGCTGCGAACGCCACCTTGGCCTTGCCCTGCCCACCATGGGTGAAGACAGTCATGAACAGGCTTTCGCCGGTGAGGAGCCGCTTGCCGGCGCCGGCGAGGGCGCCCCAGACGCCCTGGTTCTTCTGGGAACCGTCACCGAACACCGCTTCCATGCTGATGCTCGGCGCCTTGAACATCATCGCGCCCGCTTCGGACACCACGCTTTCGCCCGGGTCCAGTTCGATCTCGACATACTGGATGTCCTCGCCGCCGATCTCGTAATCGATCACGTCCGCCTGGCTCATTGCGCTCTCCCTGTCGCTGACTGAAGGCGCAAGGTTAGCGGCGGTCGGCACGGGAACAAGCGGTAAAACGCCCCTTGCATGTCCCCTGTCGGGCGCGGTCAGATGGTCTGGATATCGGCGGACTCAGCGGCTTCGCGGATCATGTGCGCGAGATGCAAGGGCATCTCCCCCTTGGGACTGCGAAAGCTGGAATTCTTGTCGACGCGGCCAACACCGCTGGGCAAATGCCCCTCATCGACGATGATCGAGCCGGACAGGATCAACATGGGCGTGTCACCGGCACAGGATTGCGCTGTTTCCAGTGTGTCCGTCGGATGGATCGAGTCCGGCAGGCGCAGATCGAGCAGAATGAGATCATATTGCGACCGGGCGAGGCAGCGCTTGGCGTCCTTGAGCGTGCGGGCCACCTCGAAAGAGATGTCCAGATCACCCGCTTCGCACACGGCATGCTGGACGAGCATCGCATCGGCGAAATCGTCTTCTACATGCAGAACGCGCAGTGCGTGATTGCTCATGGAATCCTCCCTGGCTCATATTCTATGCAGGTTGCGTTATTGAACCGTTTACAAAATCAGGCAAGTCCGATCAATAATCATCCGGCAGCGGAAGTTTCGCCCTAAGCGCTGCCGCTATTACGGTATTTCTCAAAAGCATTGCAATGGTCATCGGGCCAATTCCACCCGGAACGGGCGTAATCCAGCCGGCATGGCCAACGATTTCATCAAACGCGACATCACCAACCAGACGCGATTTGCCGGCGCCGCGCTCGGGCGCGTCGATACGGTTGATGCCGACATCCAGCACGCAGGCGCCCGGCTTTACCCAGTCGCCACGCACCATTTCCGCTCGTCCGACCGCCGGCACCAGGATATCCGCCGTGCGGCACAGGGCCGGCAGGTCGGCGGTGCGCGAATGCGCAATCGTCACCGTGGCGTTCTTCTCGAGAAACAACAGCGCTGCCGGCTTGCCGACCAGGATAGACCGGCCGATCACAACGACCGACTTGCCGGACAGGTCACCCAGGGCGCGCTCCGCCAGAAAGACACAGCCCGCCGGCGTACACGGGCGCAGACCGGCCTGGCCCAGGACCAGCCGCCCGGCACTGGTTTCTGTCAGCCCGTCGACATCCTTGTCCGGGTCGATATGGCTGATCACGCGATTGGCGTTGATATGATCCGGCAGCGGCATCTGCACGAGAATACCGTCGACACCCTCATCCTGATTGAGGCGCTCGACGATCGCGATCACATCAGCCTCCCTGACATCCGCCGGTTTGCGAATTTCGATCGAGGTGAGACCGGCCGCCTCGGTGCGCCGGACCTTGTTGCGAACATAGACATCGCTCGCAGGATCATCGCCGATCAGCACCACGGCCAGACAGGGGGCCCGCCCCAGCGCGGCGGCCAGCCCGGCTCCGACTTCGCCGGCGCGGGCGTCGATCTCGGCGGCGACCGCCTTGCCGTCAATCAGGTTTGCGCTCATCCGCGAAGGCCTCCAGTTGGACGACAACCCGGTCCCGCTCCGCTCGGTCAGCGGCAATCCGGATCGTCTTCAGACGCGATGTCGCGCCGCGTATCACATCGATGTCACGCTTGGGAATAGCCAATTGCTTGGCCAACAGCGCGATCAGGGCCGTATTGGCGCGGCCCTTCTCCGGCACGGCACGGACCCGCGCCGCAAGATGGATCTGTCCGGCCGCGTCGCACCGCCAGGCCTCGATACCGTCGCGGGATGCGCCTGGCGTCAGCCGGACGCGCAGGACAACGCTGTCCGGACCGACATCGAATACGCGTCAGAGGGCGACATAAATCTGCGGCAACAGCCAACCGCGGATGAACATCAGGATCAGGAGCAGGACCAGCGGCGAGAAATCCAGCCCTCCGATCGGCGGCAGGACCCGGCGGATCGGCCGCAACACCGGTTCGGTGATGGAATGGGTCATCCGCCAGATCATGTTCACCAGCTGGTTGTTGGTGTTCACGACGTTGAAATTGACGAGCCAGCTCAGGATGATTCCGACGATGATGATGATGTAGAAGAGGAACAGAATGGGATCGACGAAATATTGGATAAGGGCTTGCCCAAGGGACTGGTTCATTGCGCTCTCGCTTGCGTTTCGCGTTTGATCCTGTTTAGCGCGTGCGGTCCGGAAAGGTCCAGACGCGGATGCTTGACAGCGCAGCGGCGGAAAAGTACCTCGGCGTCCTTGGTTCGGGGCCGTAGCTCAGTTGGGAGAGCGCGTCGTTCGCAATGACGAGGTCAGGGGTTCGATTCCCCTCGGCTCCACCATTTCCCTGATCTCACAGCAGTCCGCTTTGCGGACGCCTCCGATGGGGCGGCCTGGCCGGCCGGCGCGCCGTCGCGCTTGCGAACCCTGCGGGTTCGAGGCGGGTTCGTCCAGCTCGACCCCCCTTCGCCCTACGGGCACCCATCCCCGTTCAACTGACCAGTTGCGGCATCGCACCGGCGAGGCGGGCGAGGTCTTCGACGAGCTTGCGGAATTCGTGGAGGCGGGCCGGTTTTTCGACAGCGCCGACGACGCGGCCGAAAGCCCGGGCCGGACCGAGCATGTCGCCAGTCTCGCTCATCACCATCACCGGGATGTCGCGCAGGCCGGGCGTGTCATCGAGGCCGCGCAACAGCCAGATGCCATCGCCATGGCTCATGCACATGTCGAGCAGGATGCACACCGGCAGCTTCGGACTGTCACCGACCTGCCGGCAACGCAACAGGTCGAGGGCGGCTTCGCCCGACCGCGCCACCTCCAGACGGACGGCGCCGGAATAGCGCTCGAACGCGGTCCGGACCAGTTCAACATCTCCCTCGCAGTCTTCGACCAGCAACACGGTTTTCATGGCCAAGCTCTCTACTCGCCGGCGCCGGCCCCCGTCAGCAGGCTGCCCCGAACTCCCCAAACTCCCGTGTCCACGACCGCGTGGGCAAGGTTCCAACGGAAAGGCTGCCATGGATGAGCGTCGCCTGCGTGTGTTCCAGCTCACACCCGCTGGCATTTCGCCTTGCACGTCGGCGTGGCGGATATACACCTAATTTTAGTACTGGATTGGCCGGATGGGGACGGTTTTGGACTGGGGCAAGTCACTGCGCGCCTACCGGGCGCGGCTGGGCATCAATCAACAGCGCCTGGCCGACCAAATCGGGGTGAGCCAACCGCAGGTCTCGCGCATCGAAGCCGGCGCGGCGGCGCCGCGCGACGATGTGGCCAGTGCGATCCGGGCCTTATTAGAGCGCCCCGATAATCGCAGCCTGTTCGACGGCCTGATGACCGCCATCCAGTTTTGCCCGCATGTCGTCTGCCTGGTGCAGGCGGCGGACGACAATATGCGTTATGTCGCCCTGTCACGCGGCTTTCGCGAACATCCGCAATTCCGCACGATCGAGGTTGGCCAAACCGTCCGCAAGGAGGCCAGTCGCAATGGCGAAACGCTGGTGCTCGACATGATGGGGTCGGGCATATTTGACGGTGATGTCACCGCCATCGACGCGGTTTGGGAGGCGGAAATCGATCGTCATCGCTATCAGTGGCAAGGCATAATGACGCCAATCAGATCCGGTGAGGGCGGCTGGTATCTGCACTGCGCAATGAAGGCGCTCGACGCCGGCACCTTTGCCCGCCGCATGGCCGCACGCGACAGGCCGATGATCGTGCACACGCTGAACTGAGCCGCGCAACCGCCCGGCCATGCGCGAACCCTTCCTTTACCGCCGCGTGTTATCCACAAGGCATGAAAGCACCTGCCCTCCTCCTGCCGGGTCTGCTCGGCCTGTTGCTCACAACCGTCGTGCCGGCTTCCGCAGCCCTGGCAGCACCGCCGGCCGAGGAATCAACGGACGAGAACCGGCACCGCTCGATCACCTCGTCAGACACCTACATGCCGCTGCCGCCGCTGACTGCAACGGTTCAGTCCAATCGACGCGCCCAGGGCCTGATGCAGATCGAGGCCGGGCTGGAAATTTCCGACACCCGCCTGCGTCGCCGCGTCGAGATGTACATGCCGCGCCTGCGCAACGCCTATATCTCGGCCCTGTCGATCTATACCGGCATGCATTATCGCTATGGCGATGTGCCGGACGCCGACCGGATTTCGCAAATCCTGCAGGAAGCCACCGACATGACGCTGGGCCAGGAAGGCGCGGAAGTCCTGATCGGCATGATCATCATCCACGCCGACTGATACCGCCACTGGCTGCCTAGCTGGTGATCGCGTCCATGAAACCGGCCAGTTCGACATCAAGGCCGGTCACCCCGCCCGCATCATGCGTGGCCAGGGTGATGTCGACCTTGTTCCAGACATTGAACCATTCGGGATGATGATTCATCGCCTCGGCCTTGACCGCGACGCGGCTCATGAAGCCCCACGCCTGGTTGAAATCGGTGAACTCGAAGACTTTGCGAATGGCGTCTCGGCCATCGACGACTTGCCAGCCGGACAATTGCGCCAACGCCGCCTGCGCCCCGATCCTGTCCATCACCGTCTCCCTGTCGCTGTCTATTCCGCCGGAACCGAACCGGTCGCACCAAGGCTCATCGGCTCGATGCCCAGGGCCTTGAACAGGTCGAAATCCTCATTCCGTTCCGGGTTCGGCGTGGTCAGCAATTCTTCGCCGACAAAGATCGAATTGGCACCAGCCAGGAAACACAAAGCCTGCAATTCCCGGCTCATGCCCTCACGACCCGCCGACAGGCGGACCATGGAGCGCGGCATCAGGATGCGGGCCGTCGCGATGGTGCGGACGAAATCAATCCCGTCGAGCGGCTTGCTGTCGCCCAGCGGTGTGTCGGGCACGGCGACCAGGTGGTTGATCGGCACGCTTTCGGGATGCGGGTCCATCGAGGCGAGCTCGGTGAGCAGGCCGATGCGGGCCGCCTCATCCTCGCCCATGCCGACAATCCCGCCGGTGCAGACATGGATGCCGGCGCCACGAACACGGGCCAGCGTGTCGAGCCGGTCCTGATAGGTCCGGGTCGAGATCACCCGGCCATAATCTTCCGGCGCCGTGTCCAGATTGTGGTTGTAATAGTCCAGCCCGGCATCGCGCAGGCGTTCGGCCTGACCGTCGCCGAGCATGCCGAGCGTGACACAGGTTTCCATGCCGAGCGATTTGACGCCCTCGATCATGGCGCAGACCTTGTCCTCGTCCCGCGTCTTCAACTCGCGCCAGGCGGCGCCCATGCAGAAACGCGTCGCGCCGCCGTCCTTGGCCTTTTTCGCCGCACTCATGACATCATCGAGCGGCATCAGCTTGGAGGCGGCCAGGCCGGTGTCAAAATGGGCCGACTGGTTGCAATAGCCGCAGTCCTCGGCACAGCCCCCGGTCTTGATCGACAGGAGCTGGCTGGTTTGCACCTGATTGGCCGGGTGGCACTTCCTGTGCACGGACTGCGCCGCAAAGATGAGATCGTTGAACGGTGCGCGGTAGATTTCGCCGGCGCTTTCGCGGGTCCAGTCCGTGCGGACCTGCGTCAGTTGGTCGATATCGTTGAGAAGGCTCATGGAAGATCAGTCCCGAAAAATGACACCGGAAACTAGGAAGACCGGCGCGCCGCGTCCAGACATGACACTGCGCTGGGCTGCCCGGATACTGTTTGTCGTCGCCATTGTGCTCATCACCGACCTCGCCCTGCAACCGGGAAGCGCGCTGCCGCCACGCCTGTTCGGCTCGGACAAGCTGGAACATTTCGGTGCGTTCGCGGTGCTGGCCGTGCTCGCCCGTATTGCCTGGCCAAGCCTCCCGCGATGGTTCGGGCTACTGATTCTGGTTGGATATGGCGGCACGATCGAGTGGCTTCAGGCGCACGGCGATGCCGGTCGAACCGCGTCAATGGCAGACCTGGTGGCTGACATGATCGGCGCGGTCGCTGGCCTTGGGCTTGCCTGGCTGGCGGGCCGCAACCAGGCACACTGATCCGGACATAAAAAGGGCCCCGCCAAGGCAGGGCCCTTTCTCGTGCGCGTCAACCAAGTCAGGCCGACGGCGTCTCATCGCTGGTCTTGGCACCTTTTTCGAGCTTGTCGAAATAGGCCTTGGTCATCTTGAAGACCAAGGGCGAGAGCACCAGCAGTGCAATCAGGTTTGGCGCAGCCATGAGCCCGGTCAGCGTGTCCGTCGTGAGCCAGACCGTGTTCATCAGCTGGGTGACGTTGTCGCCGGCATAGAGCAGGAAGGTAGCGCCGAGGATCATGCCGATCCAGGCCAGGCGGAAGGGAATGATGACCTTTTCGCCGAGCAGGTATTCGGCACAACGCTCACCATAATAGGACCAGCCGAGGATGGTGGTGAAGGCGAACAGTGCCAGCGCCCAGGTCACAAAGTGATCGCCAAAGCCCGGCAATGCGTCGGCGAAGGCCGCCGTCGTGATGCGGGCACCCGTGTCGCAGATTTCCGGGACATTGCCGCCCAGGGCGATCAGACCGGCATCACACTCGGTCGGGATGACCCCGGAGGTGAGAATGGCCAGGCCGGTGATCGAACACACCATGATCGTATCGATGAACGTGCCGAGCATGGCGATGATGCCCTGATCAACCGGATCATTGTTCTGGGCTGCCGCATGCGCGATCGGGGCCGACCCCTGACCGGCCTCGTTGGAGAAGATGCCGCGCGCCACACCACGCTGCATGGCCAACATCAACAGAGCACCGGAGAAGCCGCCTGCCGCCGCACCGAAACCGAATGCGTGCGAGAAGATGCTGGCGAACGCTGCCGGGACGGCCTCGATGTTCATCACAACCACGACCAAGCCGAGTGCGATATAAGTGATCGCCATCGCCGGCACGACTTTTTCTGCCACACTGGCGATCCGCTTGATGCCGCCCAGGATGACCATCCCGGCCAGAACCGCGATCACGCCACCGGTGATGTAATAATCAACGCCATAAGTGTCGCCGACCGTACGCACGACTTCCGCCGTCTGGATCGCATTGCCCGTGCCCAGACCGGCCATGACGCCGAAGAAGGCGAACAGTCCGCCGAGCCAGACCCACTTCTTGCCCATGCCGTTCTTGATATAATACATCGGCCCGCCGACGCGGCGGCCGTCGGCGTCAACCTCGCGGAATTTTACCGCCAGCACGCCTTCGGAAAACTTGGTGGCCATGCCGACCAGGGCGGTCATCCACATCCAGAACAGGGCGCCGGGTCCACCGATCGCGATGGCCACCGCAACACCGGCGATATTGCCGGTACCGATGGTCGAAGACAGCGCGGTCATCAGGGCCTGGAACGGCGTGACATCGCCATCGCCCTCAGACTTGCGCCCCTTCAACAACTCGCCAAACGCGAAACCGATCTTGCGGAGGGGCATGAAGCCCAGCCCGATGGTCAGATACAGACCGGTGCCGAGCAGAAGCAGCAGCATTGGCGGCCCCCACACGAAGCCGTTGACCATATCGACATATCCAGAAATGACGTTCATGCCGTTCCCCATGTTTTTGCTGCGCGCACATTAGGAAGTTGTCGCGGGGTGTGGAAAGGGTTTTCTGCGCCTTGATGTCAGCATTGTGAGCGCGAATTAAGTTGAGCGATTGCTGTTTTCAGGAAAGTTTTCCGCCCAGCACGGGGAGCATTTCCATGATCAAGTCCATCACGACCAGCCTCGCATTCAGTCTTGCTCTGACCGCCATATCCATGCCTGTCGCGGCCCAAACGCCGCTGTCGGCCAGCGATCGCGAGCGAGCGATCGGCGAGCTGTCGCAGATCATCGAAGACGAATTCTTCGACGCCGAGCGCGCGACCGCAATCGCTGCAGACCTGCGCGCCGCGGAAGTGGCCGGCGCCTTTGACGCGATCACGGACGGGGAGGGGCTCGCCACAGCCCTGACGACCCGCCTGTCTGCCGAAGACCGTCATTTCGGTGTCAATCATGTCGGCCGTGACGCGGCCGCGGCTGCGATGGCGGGGCCGCGCCGCCGCGAAAGCGACCCGTCCGACGCGCGCCCTGCTGACCCTTGGGCGCCCCTGCGTCGCCAGAATTTCGGCTTCGCCCGGGTCGAGATCCTGGCCGGCAATATCGGCTATATCGACCTGCGCCAGTTTGCGCCGATCGCGCCGGCAGAACAGACCGCCCGCGCGGCCCTGGAATTCGTCGCCGGGACCGACGCCGTGATCTTCGATGTCCGCCAGAATGGCGGCGGCGCGCCGTCAATGGTGCAATATCTGATCAGCCATTTCCTGGAGCCGGGCGGCGATACGCTGATCAACACCTTCGTGTCGCGCGACTATGAATACCCCAACCAACTGTGGTCCCTGCCATCGCATCCGGCCGGACACCGACCCGACGTGCCGCTCTATGTGCTGACCAGTGCCCGCACCGGCTCGGCCGGCGAGGCCTTCCCCTACCATCTCCAGGCTTTGGAACGGGCGACCCTGATCGGCGAGACCACCTATGGCGCCGGCAATCCGGGTGGCACCTATTTCACCGCGTCCGGCTTTGCCATCTTCGTGTCGACCGGCTCGGCCCGCAATCCGATCACCGGCACCAATTGGGAAAGCACCGGCGTAACCCCGCATATCGCAACCAGCGCCGATGCCGCCCTCGATACCGCCCTGTCACAGGCCTACGCAACGCTTTTGGAAGGCGAGCTGGATGACGGCGCCCGGCTGACACTGGAATGGGCGCTCGAAGGCCTGTCTGCCAGCGCTGACCCGGTCATCCTGACCACATCGGAGCTGGCCCGCTATGCCGGCGAGTACGGCATCCGGGCATTCAGCGTCGAGGACGGCCGACTGGCCTACAGCCGCGACGGCCGCCCCGCGGCCGCGCTCGAACCGCTCGGCAATCACCGTTTCCGGCTCGCGGGTGACGATGATGCCCGCTTTGTCTTTGTGGTCGAGGCATCCGGTGCGGCGTCACGGATGGACCTTCATCTTGCTGACGGACGCGTCTTGCGCAACACCCGCAACGACTAGACCGGCTTGGCGAGCATGGCTGTCTTTCAGCGCTAGAGATAGGTCCCGGCCAGCGTGGTCACGGCACCTCCGGTACCGATCTTGAAGCGGGCAATGCCCGCACCGGATGTCGTGTTGACACCGCCCAGGTCAAGCTGGCGGACGCCTCTTTGCTGAAGCCTTTCGATGGCCTGCCACAGCAACAGATTATGGGCGCTGCTCTGGCGAAATTCCGGATCAAGCCAGCCCAGATGATAGGTCGCGGCGCAGCCATGGATGAGGAAGAGCATGGCCGCACGCTTTTGCTTGCCCTCGTCAATCCGCAATACGATAAGGCTTTCACGGTCCGGTTTGGCGGCAATATAGTCCGGGATCAGCGCGGCCGGGGTCGCCCGGTAACCGCGCTCGGCACGCTGTGCTTCTTCCGTTTCGAGCAACCAGCGGTATTGCGCCAGCTTGGTGCCGTTGACGACAACCTTGGCCCCTGATTTTTCCGCCGACCGCAACCGGTTGCGCCACTTCCCGTCGGCCGCGGCCAGCAGCGTTTCTGCCGGCTGTGTCAGGTCGAGCATGACGGTGGAATATCCCGTCATCACCCGGCTCATCCGGTGGACACCCGCCGCCGCGACCTCGTCCGGCGTAAACATGACAATGCGCGGCCATGGCAGACCCAACCCGGCCTTCAAGGCCTTGTAGGCCTCGGCCTTTCCGGCCGGCGTCACCGCTTCCAGCCAGACCGGTCCGCGGGTGCACAAGGCCATGCCGACCAGACCGCCGACACGGCGCACCGTGAACTGGGCCAGTCCGACCAGCACGCCATCCTCGACCAGCCCGGCCCGGATCACCCGCCCGCCAAGGGCGGCCACGGCGTCGCCATAGCTCCAGTCCTGTTGCAGGGCGGCGGGCTTGGCCATCAGGGCCAGGTCCCAGGTCGGCTGATTGATCGAGAGGTCGATATGCATGACAGGAAGCGTTAGGGAAATCCGGTTAACGAGAGTTAAGTATAGAGCATCGGAGGCCATATGTTTGCCAAGCGTCCTGAAACCGTCATGGGTCACCGCATCGCCGAACCGCGCCCCACCCTGATGGCTGTGTGGCTCGCCTTTCTCTATATCGGTTTGCCGCTACTGGTCGTCACTGGCCTCCTGGATCTGGCGATGCAGGTTTTTTTCGGGATTTGCACCGGGCTTTGGTGTCTGAATTGACGTACGGACGCCAACAAATTGGCGACAGGGACGTCATGGCGTGATTGTGTGAACCAGATTTGTGGAGGGGATCCCAGCATGAGATTGATGATAGTCGCCGTCGCGGCCCTGGCCGCTTCTGCCTGTTTTCCAGGTGACCAGAGCGCCGAGACGGGCGAAGAGTCTGCCGCCGTGGCGCAAGCCATCTATGACGCCTTCGCTATCGGCGATGTGCCCGCCTTCACGGCCTTGCTCGATCCGGAAATTGTCTGGAACGAGGCCGAGAATTTCCCCTATGACGGCGGCAATCCCTATATCGGGCCGGACGCCGTCGTGGGTGGTGTGATCGGACCGATCGCCAACGGTTGGGACGGCTTCGCGGCCACGCCGGAAAACATGATCGCACAAGGCAATCGGGTCGCCGTGATGGGGCGCTATACGGGCACCTTCAACGCCACGGGAACGGCCATGGACGCCCAGTTCGTCCACGTCTGGACGATCGAGAATGGTCGCGCGGTCGCCTTCCAGCAATACGCCGACACCTGGCAGGCTCGCCAGGTCATGAGCCTGGACTGATTGGCCGCCTGACCGCTGACCGACCAATGCAGGTCGGGCTTGCTGTATCGAGGCTTCCGCAAAGCGGATTGCCGAGAGGTCCGGAAGATCGCGCATCTGGTGGGGGACCAGCCTCGTCCCCCACTGCCCTGAGCGCATTCCATATGACCATCGACCCCGGCACCTAAGATGGCGTCAGGCTCAGGTCGAGCGGAGCGGGAACCAGGGAAAGAATGGCGCATCTCAGAAGCGCCAATTCGAACCCAACGGGTTCGCAAGCGCGACCGCGCGTCGGCCGGTCAGGCCGCCCCTTCGGAGACGTCCGCGCAGCGGACTGTCGCGAGATAAGAAAAATGGCGCACCTTGAGGGATCAGGTTCAAACCCCACAGCCCTGAGCGCGTTCCATGTGAGCATCGACCCCGGCACCGAAATTGGTATCAGGCTCGGGTCGAGCGGAGCGGGAACAAAAAAAGAAATGTTGGACGTCACAAGTCGTTGGACGTTGCGCAAGTACATTCAATATCTTAGCCGAAGCGTGCGTCCAATTTGGCTAGACCAAACGTCAAATCAGTTTGGACAAAACGTCTCATTCAGCAGAACAAGTTGGATCTTCCTCTCATCGGGCAAAAAAGCGCCGCCCCAGTTGGGGGCGGCCCTTAGACGATTTGGCTGTATCGATTAGAGGTAGCGGTGAAGTTCGTGCGCACGACCCACAATTCGGTCGACGAGATGAGAGGTTTCAGACTCCGGCGAAACACCGAATCCAACACCATCAACGAGTACGAAGCCGCCACCAGGTTCCCGCCGCACTTCGGCTCCAGGCCAGATCTTCTCAGGCTCAACAGCAGCAGCGAGGATCTTCCGCAAACGGCCGCCCTCATTGACAGACCTGAACAATGCCACAAGGTCATAGCGATCAAGTGTCGGCTTGCGGGTAACTTTGAATGACCAATTCCGCGATGTCGCCTCCACTACAATCGCAGGATCAGTAATCACGCGAGCTGTTCCAGGCACCGATGCCGATGCGAACTTCTCGGTAAGTTCATCGCGCAGTACCTCAAGGGCTTGGAAGCCGGTGCGACTCTCTAGCCTAATGCCCACAAGACTGTGAACCTGTTCCCGAGAGACGAAACAAACTACACGTTTCCCATACTCGTTGATCGGCTCCACGCCTTTTTTTCTGAGCAACTTGAGCGCGCTCCGCGCAGAGCATCTCAACAACGGGGCATAATCAGCCGCCCTGGCGTAGGCGTCCTCGAATGCATCGAGAGACGCCTCGCAAATCCGTGATCGGCCAGATTCATCCTCGACAATCTTCAGGTAAGAAAGCTCAACCAGCTGGGCCAAACCGTCAGTTTCCGTTCCGAGACGTGCCTTTGCTTTCGCGAACGTGATTGCGTTCTTGATCTGGGCACCGGGCCGAAGGCGTGTCTTTTGGAAATAGGCGACCCTCGCACCATGGAAGAACGGCGCATCTTGATCATAATCGATCAGGCCAATGGTATTATTCCGAATGAGCTGTGAATAGGCTGCGGGGAGCGAGATGCCGACTTTAGCGGCAAACGACGCGAGAGGCATTCCCTTGGGGTCGAAGCCCTCGCGCCGCCCCTGGTGCGCCCGGGCGATAAAGGCTTTGATCGCGTCTTCCTGGAAATAGCGCTGCCCATCACACCGGAAGTCCATTTTGAGGGTCCCCCTGCTGACCAGCTCGTCGACCTCATCAATTGTGCAGCCCAGCTCCGCCGCGACGTGCTCCAAAGATAAAGCGGTGGCAATATAGCGCCTGACAGCATCGATGTTGTCACTACTGAGGCGATAAGCCCGTGTGTGAGCGCATCGCTGAGTCGGAACCGCCGCCGCCTCCAAAATCTTGCGCAGATATTTGCTTTCGAGCTTCAAGTCAGTAGCGACTGATTCCAAAGTCCAGGCCCCGTCCGCGCCGTCATGTTGAGACAGCCTGCCGGAGGGAGTAGCAAGACCACTACGAACCCGAACTTCGCCAAAGCAATCGCTGACCAGCGTACGCAAGCCTTCCGTTGGAATGGTGCGAGTGAGCTGCGGGGCGTAGTGGCAGCGCGAGTGATAGCGAGTCTGATCGGAATCAGGCTGCAGCCACTTAGCCTCCGCGAGAAATTTCACGATTGCGTCTCGGCCCGCAAGCAGTGACGGAAAACTGAACTGCGCCAAATTTCGGAGCTCACATGGTGTGTGCGAAGGCGATTCTATCCCTCGGTGGAGCTTGGTCAGGACGACCGCAGCCCGGAGAACGGAATGCAAGGACTGTCCAGCAAAGTGAGAAGGCTCTGCCGTCTCCACCCCCGTTACCTTGTTGAAGACGTGACGATCCAACGCGGTGGCGGGGTAGGGTATGGCGTGGTCTTGGCCAATCATTACACCCCGCTGGGTCCAGCCGGCCTCCGGGTACCGCCAATCAATCGGGTCGCCGTCGAGTCCCTCGATCAGCCTCACGTCATGGATGGGGCATGCGGCCACCGGCACGATGTCGAACCAAATCCGGATATAGCGCTCTTCCTCCAGGCAGAGCGGGCAGACCCGGCGTCGACCCTTCGAGAACGTCCGACTGGGGAGCAGATGACCGCAGATTTCATAGCCTTGAGTCGTGCGCCTGGGCGTGTTCCAGGCGAGTTCGTCGCTACCGTAGATGGGGAGTTGGTTCACAACCTCCAACTGCTCGTCGAAATCCCAGTCTAGTCCGTTCAGGCCTAGCGAGAGCAGAAAGGCCTCGGTACTGAACGCGTAGTTGGCGGTCGCTGCCCGCTGCAAAAATCCGTAAACGGGCTCGTGCGGATAGACCTCACCCGGCCAGTTCGACATGGGAAGCCTAGCGATATCCACTACGTCTTGATGGGCACTGACCATCTTATTTCCTTCCATTGCCGCGGTCATGAGAGCGACGGGTCGTTGCGGAATGGATTGAAAACCTCATTGGGGCGCTTGCGATCGTCGTATGCCTCCGCGAAATGGCAGAGTTCCAGCCTATCCGAACCGGCTTCGAGCGCGATTTCGCCCGCGGCGATCATGTAGACCTTGAGGATGCCGATACATCCTTTTGTCGCTTTGAAGAGTCGGCTCGAAAAATCCATTGAGGCAAAATCAGAGAGCTCGAACGGCATTTCCTCGTCGAACTTGTGACAAAGGACCCGAAAATGCTGGCAGTCTACGGGGTCCGTCCAGTCGTAGGGACGCAGCCGCTTGTAAGGCAGGCCGCCGCGCCCGATGAGCTGAGAATCCTCTGCGATGATCGAATAAGTCTCCGGCAGTCCGATGCAAAGGATGTTGAACTGATTGAGGTTGAGCATCTTGCGCAGCAGTTTGCGCGAAAAACTAAGCACCTTCCTGTTCTTCTCAGGGAAGAGCTCCTGAGCCTCATCAAAGATGACAAACTGAACTTCCGACCGTTGGAGTTCCCGCAGGATCGCCAGGATTAAGTTGGAGTTAGTCATCCGCAGCGAGACCTGCATGCCAAGTCCGCTGGCGATGCTGTCCAGCACTGCGCGAGCTCCGCCCTCGATGGGAGAATCGACCAGCAAAACGCTGCGCTTAATCCCATCTGCTCCGATCTCCGGCTTGTATTCCGCCAGAACTTCAGATGCGCCGTAAGTCTTACCGGTCCGGCTTTCGCCGATCAGCGCACAGATATTGCCCCGACCCGGCACTCCACCTTCGACGGGTTTGAAGAATCGCCTAATGGCCTTCGTTGCTTGCTGATGGTTGGCATGGTCAACGAAGATGTTTGTCATCTGCCTCTGACGATCCGCCGGCAGCCGTTCCTTGAAGTCACGCATCACTTCTACTCCCTGAATTGACTTGCGCGGCGAGCATGAGGATCTCGTCCATGTCGTCGCTCCCGGCAGCCGAGTTGATTTCGATCTTGGAAATTTGGGTTTCGCCGGTAGAAGGCGTTTCCAAACCGGTGGTCGGATCCGAGGTCACAAGCACAGGCTCTTCGTGGACTGCGGTCAGGGGTATGAGATCTGCTTCGCCTCCACACTGATCCTCGAATACGAGCTCGCTTACGCCCGGATGGGCACGGTTGCCGTAGAGATAGCGGGTGAGCTTGCGTTCGAGTTGCTTGCGGCGGCCCGACCGGAGGGCACCCATCCCTGCATTTATCAGGGCCGCCCTAGCCTTCCAGAGCGCTTCCGGGTCGCTGCGGTGTTCCTCCCGCATCAGCTCGTGCTCGCGGCAAAGCCGGTGCTGGAAAACAGAGAGCCCCTTGGTGTACTTCCGCCACTTGTCGACGACCGGAAGCTCGATGACCTCTTTGGCGTGATGGTTGTAGAGGTACACCTTAGAGACATCGTAGGGATCGCGGCGGACGTGGTACTTGGCTGAACAAGCCTTGGACGACTGACCTCTGTGATCGGGATGGGCGAGAATGCGATCCAGGTCAGGCGACCAGTACCTGATATGATCCCATTCAACGCCGTACTTCTGGACCGTACGCTCGGCGGTCTGCCCAGCGAGCGCGATGAAGAGCTCCTCGCTGGGAAGGCTCGGGCTGTCGAGAAGGTCCAGCTTGTCTCGCCACGCGTCGATCGGTGCCCTTGGAACCCCCGGCGCCCTGCCGAGTCCCCGGTTCGGCCGCCGATTGTAGTCCGTGACGATCCATTTGGTCGCGAGATCACGAAACTCTGACAGCGTCAAAACAGGCGCCTCCGGCTCCTCGTAATCGCGGTGCTGAACCGCGTTAGAGTGGGTCGTGCCGGGGAAGCGGTGGCTAAAGCGCGCCACTTCGCGCATGAAGCGTTCGACAAGGCCCTTGTGCCAGGGTTCACGCGGGGGAAGGCGAATGAGATTGAAGCCCAGGTCCGCAGCAGCGGCCAAGAGGTGACCGTTGGCAAACTCTCTTCCGTTGTCGATGTAGAGATTCTCAATCCGGCCCATACAAGGCCAGTCTTCGTCATTGAGGCCATCGATATGGTCAATGCGCTTCTGAAAGATTGCATTGCGCAGACCGTCTAGAACGGAAGCGTAGCCCGGGACGTCGAACGAGATCGAAAACCCGACAACCATGCGGGTGGCGCGGTCCAGAAACGCGATAAGGTAAGGACGTCCGAGAATGACGCGGTTGTCGTCGACGAGAATGAGATCCACAGGCGTAAAATCGACCTCAACCTCGCCGTAAGGGCGATCAGGCAACCCACGCGTCTGGTAGCTCTGGCAATTCTTACGCGCATAGTATGTGCCTATACGTCCCGCCTGTTTCACGAAAGGCGACACCTTCCTGCGAATCTCGCGCTCAAGCGTCGACAGGCTCGGCGGCGTCAGAAGTCCTTTCTCGTCGAGGTGTTTGAGCGGAGCGGACTCGCTATATTTCTTGCCTTCCGCCGAGCGGTTGACGTCAGAGATGTAGCTCAGTGCCTCGAGGTGAGCATCTTTTATCGAACCGCCCTGAAGGTACCGGTCGACAGCGCGATCAAGCGCGACCTTTTTCGCTTCGGGGAGCCTTGAGCCCCTTTTTCCCTTCAGGTCATGACGCGGAGCGTAAGCGGCGAGGCCGATTTCTTGGAAATGGGCGTCGTGCAAGCGCTTCCAGTTGAGCACCGAGGTAGGCGAGGGCGAGGTTTCCTCACCGCGTTCAAGGGCTTTCTCGGCGATCCGATCCTTGAGCCACTTCCGGCTTGTTCGAAATCCGGTCGGATGCTGCATCACATATTTCACGTAGTCATGTTTGAGCGCCGCGGCGGCTCGCGCGTGTGGGTCTTCCAGGTGCGGTGCCATCGGAGAAAGGGGTGGGCACATAGATGATCGGGATCGGTATTTAAGTTTCCCAGAGCCATAGAGGTCGACCAACCGAAGATCGGTTTCGATCAGCAATTCTTGTGTCTCGAGGTGAATAAGTATCCACTTGTCGCGTTGGCGCTTTTGGACAAAGTGCTCCTCACCGTTAATCCAAACACTATCGCCGACAACAAGTCTCAGCCGGGGATAGAGATTGCCATGTGGAACCTCGACTGATTTGAGGTGAGAACTGGTCATTCAGCGGCCTCATTGAACCGCACTTCAGTGTTGCGCCCATACTTTGCGCCTGAAGCGAGTACGACCTCGCCGGCAAGGCCCAAGCGCATTACCGAGCCAAAGGCCTCGGCCATCTGACAACGCGCTTCGATTGATGCTTCTTCGCAGAGTTGGCCGATGCTTGAGACGCCGCCGTGTGCTTCAAGCGTACGTCGCACCGTGTATTCACTCGACGGATCCTGCGGTGCATGCCGGTGGCGGTACATCGTCCGCGCGTTTGACAGCCTGGGCTCTGCGTAAAGGTCGCGCTCCGTCCAGACGAGCAATTCAACGCCGTGATCAAAACGATATGCTTGGCGAATAGCGGCTACTCGCGACACCCATTGGTCCGCTTCAGCGAAGTAGCTTGCCTTCGTGTCAATAGCAAAAAGGCGTTCGTCTTTATTCAAAGCGATGAAATCAGGTGTGTATTCACGCCTAACTCGCCCGCTATTATTGCTTTCCATCCAATAGAGGAGCGGATTCGGCTGGCAGACATAGTATTGAATGCGAGGGTCTACCGAAAGAAGGAGGTGGCCTAAGCTTTCGAGGTGGCTTTCAAACGGCGCGTATGAATTCAGGCATTTGGGAGTTTTGGCGAAAATCCCGTCGCGTGCGACCCAAACCTTTCCGGGCTTCCAAGTTCTCGTGGGCTCCGCGCCTTGATAGAGTCCGAGCTGGCGAAATTTTGAAGCGCGGCTTCCCCGCGGCGCGAATGTGGCTTTATCGGTCATGACCATAATTTGCGATGACGAGTAAAAATTGTCAATGTCAATTTAAGGAAGTTGACAAATTTTTTTAGTCTATGGTTAATGCTCGCGGCTGGGCAAGGACAAGAGCTGCAATGAAGTTCGAAATTGAAGAGACATTACACGGACCTAAGCGAGTTGCGGAAATGACGAGCTTGGCAATGGACGGTCAACGGAACTGGCGACACCGAGGGCACCTAGGTCCGAGCGATGGCACGCGTGGAAAAATGAGGACAAGGTCCGTCGCGGCTCTCGCGGTCCGCGCTTGGGCTTCGTCACTTGGCTTTCCGCCGCGCGAAAGTGAGCAGCTGGGCCAAGCAACAGCGGCGAGCGTATTATACGCTGCTATTATCAACTCGCCTTCGACACTGAAAGTAGAGGGGACACGCTCAGCAGTGGCCGAGTTTTTCGCGCAATATTCCGAGCACGACCATATCGCACGGGGCGTGAGCGGTCTCGGCGACACTCAGCAAGTTATCTCAATTACTTGGGCGGACAACGGCCCGCCAGAGCTCAACAAGAACGTGCCGGGAGCAAACGAGCTCGATGAAGTGATCGCGATGCGACAGTTAAATTTGATCGCACTCGGCGACTGGGTCGCTGATCAAGCTGATCATCCACTCTTTCTGATCAAAGCTCTCGACGCCTGATCTAATCCTATTGAGAGACTCATCTACTAGTGCGTTTTGGAGGGCAGGCACCTCGCCTGACGGGAAGACCACTTGGCGTTCTAAAAACTCCAACGAAATGGCTCAGAAACCTTCGATAGACGCTCAACCCTGCAAATCAATAAGCCTTCTAGGGCGGCCACCAGCTCGATGCGCCACGAGCCTCGCGCACAGCTGGTAGATCGCGCCCGCCAAATTTTACCCAGATTGAACAGGTGTCGGCTTAGGTGGGGCCGACTACGTAAAGCCCGCCCCACTTCAGCCGGGGCCCGAGAGAGCTGAAACCCTGCTATGCTTAGGCTAGGCTATCCAAAGGATTCCCATGCCTCGCGAGCTGGCTTCACTTCAAAAGCCGACCTCGGTCGCTCCGCAGTATAGCTCGTATGCTTCACGCGTAGCGAACCAGTTGGGAGATCACGGATCAAGTCAGTGTGACCGTAGGTAGGACGAAACCACTCGGAAAGTTCGAATGGGCGCAGGATCAAGGGAAACCATGGCGTCGCTCGACCAATGTCCGCCGGCGACTGAACGATACAAGGCCAGAACACCGGATCAGCATCATAGCTCCTGGCGCGGTACACCTCACCAGCGAGAAATAAGATAGATCCCTCTGCACTAGTGACATCCAGGTGACCGTCAAAATTAAAACTACGACAATCGCCCTCAATCGCCGCGATGGCTAGGACTGCCCGCTCCGTCGATTGCATGTACGGCTCGGACTGAGTGATGCGAACACTCTCGGCATCGTCTGGAAAGCGCTCGCAGCGGACCATGCGGCGGGAGATACTGCCAGGTTGCCCGAAGAAGCACGGGAAATGCTGATCCAGGGCCTGCCGCTTTCCACCGACCCATTCCGGAATGCGTCTGGGCGAGCCCGCGTGGCCAACCCACTCACTGAGCGACGCAATAGCCGTTTCTTCCGACGGCAGGCGGAGACAAAAGAGCCGCAACGGCGACCTCCATATTTTCTGAATAAGAGTTGTGATGACCATACCACAGAATTCCAATAATGCAAGAAAAACAATAAGTTCCAATTGGCAACGGCGCGGTGACAACAGGAAAGTTGAGCGAACCGACGCCCCATAGTTGTCGCCTGACAAGAAGACGCCGGCTGAAGCGCGGGCGCCGATTTGGCAACGCGATCTCCCCACTGTCGGGTCAATTCATGTAGACATGGATGTCATTGCCCGGGACACCTTGCGTTTCACACGTTCAACCAACAGCGCATCTTCCCCGGCGCTACGGGAAGAACTCGAGCATCCCGCAAATTCCAAACCAACTAGATGCGGACTATTTCAAAATGCACCTTAAACCCGCAGCTGCCAGATTGCCCATGTGATGCGGCGCGCTTCCTCATAGGCCGGTGATATCTTGTTTTGCTGGGCTTACGCTCGGGGTAAAGTCGGCGCTGGCCAACGTGCTGGCGGCTTGCTTGCGTGAGGGGTGACGCCAGTTTGCGCGTAATGCTGAAGTCCCTTCATCAACCCAGAAATGAGACCCCATGATCACACTTATTGCCGCGTCTGCCCTGATCTTCACGACAGTCGACCACCATGATCAGCCTAGCCACGATGGAAACCATCACGGGCATACCGAGGCCAGCTCGACGGTCGCGGCGGAGGTGCGGACAGCCGACGCTGATGGGCGCACTGCTGTCGTCAGTCATGAAGCTCTTACCGAGCTGGGCATGTCGGCCATGACGATGCGCTTCTCTGTAGCTGAGACCGTGGATTTCGATCTCTTCCGGCCAGGTGCACACCTGATGATTACCGTCGTGAATACTGCGGACGGGTTCCAGATCGCTGACGCCGAATTATCACACCACTGACCATGCCGGCCTCAGGGGGATGGCCGCATCCCCTTGAAAGCCAGCTCCAACCAGCGGCCCAATCCAGCCTTGCCCGCCAAGCTGGGCTTCTCGATCCAGGACCAGGACGCGGCGGAAATCAAAAGCGTAACGGGAATTGAATAAATGGCGACCTCCAGCGGGTCCGCCGCTGGATACCAGTACAGCACCACCTGCATGACCGGATAATGCCAGATATAAATACCATAGGACCAGTCGGGCAGGCGGGCGCCGGTCGGCCAGCGCCCCAGCCCTGCAAAGGCGACCGCAAACAATATGGACGCCAGTGTGAGGTTGAGAAATACCTCTGCCAAGGGATGACTGCCCAACGCAATCCAGACCGGCAATACAATTAGGGTCGGCCAAGGAAGAACCGGAATCTTTTCACGCCAAACATGAACCAGCATGCCCAGAGTGAACGCCGACGCCAGACGCAGGCCGCTCTCGATCATGGCCGGCGCATCGGACCAGAAGGACCGGACGACCAAATAAGCGGCGGTCACTCCGACAAAAAGGAAAAGTTTAGCGCCCCGCCCCCAAGGCAGCGGAGAGAAGAAAATCAGCGCAGCACCAGCATAGGCCAGCACCTCATAGCGCAAGGTCCAGAGAGTCGCCGAGAACTCGCCCGCCCAAGGATTGTCCGAGAAGATGCCTGCGGGGCCCTGGCTCGTATCAAGAAAGCCAAGTACTTGGACGGGAAAGCTCAACGTCTGCAATGAGCCGAAATAAGATGCGGCGCTCAGGTCTGTTACAACTGGACCAATGGCCAGGACGGCCAGAAGCGAAAGAGCGAGCAACGCTGGCCAGATCCGAAGCATGCGCGCCGCGGCGAACTGGAATGGATTGGATCGACGCTCGAGACTGTCGGCGATCAGAAAACCGCTCAGGACGAAAAAAGCATTTACCGCCGCATAACTGAGCGACCAGCCATTGATGACCAATGGGGGCGGCAACGTGGGCCCCTGCGTAACGATAATTGCATGTTCAGCAAGCACGGCAGCCGCCAACACCAGACGGATCGGCGTGAGCCGATTGTCGCGACCCGCGAATGCCGTCCCGATCGTTATCAAACCTGCGATGTCAGTCCCTCCATCGGCCCTTGCCAGAATACGCGGAGGACGCGCGCATCCCTCAAGCCGACGATCTGCTTAACGGCGCTTTGCCAATTCCATTCGGACCAAGCGCTGCAAACGCAAGACGAGCAAAAGCAAGCCGGCGAGCACCGTAACCAATGCAAACACCGACGCTGTGATCAGCAGGGGATTGTTGAAGTTTTCCCGCTCCTCATAGTCCATGATGTGGAGCATCCAGAAGAAGTCGAAGACGCGCCAGGTATCATTCCTGCGCGCAGTCACCATCCCTGTCTCCGGAGACACATAGATGCGCGTGCCCTCGCCATCCGCGAAATCGATCCGCCAGGCCGACCCGGAGCGACGGTATTCCCAGCTCGGTTCATCGAAGAATCGAACGGCAGCGATTTCCGGTCGATCAGCATGATCGGCGCTGGCTATCTCAATCGCCATTTCACGGGAAATCGGTGTGAGGCGTTCCCCTGTCTCGGCGTCCACGAGTACGCTCGCCCCGCTCAGTTCGGTGACACAGTAAACGACACGGCCCTGCCATACGCGCAGATCGATAGCTTCAAGCGCCCCTCCGATCGCGAGGTCAGAGAGTGCGGCCTGCACTGGCAGGACCCCTGACACATCGAGCGCCGGTGCCGTGAACTCCGCGATGTTGTGTTCCCCGCGAACCCGGTCCAGCGGCAAGGCGCTCATCACAACGCCGCCGGCAATCCATAGTACGATCTGAATTCCGACCACCAGGGCGAGCCACTTGTGAATGCGAAGGGTCCAGCGAAGCAGCACGGTCATGGGGGCCTCCGGGGCGATCTGCGAGCAATCAGAACGTCCCGTACGCAGCCCATCGGGTTATCCCTCAGGCGGAAAGCTGTCCCGCAACCGCCTGCGCGCCCGGTAGACACGCACTTCCGCAGCCTTTTCAGACAAGCCCATGACCGATCCGATTTCAGCGTGGCTCATCCCGTCGATTACGGAAAGCAAGAGCGGTGTCCGCAAACCCTCGGGCATGGCTTGGATGGCAGTATTCACGCGCGCCAGCTCATCCCGGTCAGAAACGATCCGTTCAGGTGTGGTCGGATCGACTGGCGCGGGCACCGAAGGTTCTTCCAGGCCTATCCAGTTGCGCACCGCGCGGCGGCGATGATGGTCCTTCGCCTTGTTCCGGGCGATCACAAACATCCAGGTTACGAAGGCGCGGGTCTCGTCGAAGCGGTGAAGGTTTCGGTGGATGGCGATAAAAGTGTTCTGCGCAACATCGTCGGCATCGGACCGACTGCCGAGCTGCCGTTCGAGGAAATTCACCAGCCGGGGCGCGTGGCGTTGCATCAGGCGATTGAAGGCCATTCGATCGCCCGCCCGCGCCCGGCAAGCCAATTGTTCGTCGCTGGGCGTCAGACCGGGGGCGTCAGCGTTCGGCATCAAGGGCCGCCGCCAGGCGCGCATCGAATATTTCGCGCTGCTCGACGTCCATCACGGCGCGCATGGCGAGGATGTGATTGAGCGTGGACAGCTGCAATTCGCCCATCACATCATGAAGGGCCTCTGCAGCCTCGACGACTTCCGGTGACATTTCCCGACTTTCCATCAAGGACGTGCCGATCGCGTGCCGGGCCTCTGCCAGTCGTTGGTCGAAGGCAGATTTTTCGCGAGCAAAATCCGCCTCCAAGGCCTCGATTTCCGCTTCCTGATCGCGGGTCAAATGGAGCTGGCCGTGAATCACGGCGTGAAGGCTGACCGTCACGGTATCGGAACGATTGCCTAGCTGAGCGCCCAGCCACACGCCTGCCAGTCCGCCCAGAAGCCCCAAGATTGCCGCTGTAACGCCTGCGCGCCAGATCACAGCTCAGTCCCCTCGCCCATTAGGGTTGTCAAAGGCAATTCGGCACGGGCGCCAAATACAGCGAGCAAGTCGGGCTCGCCAGACGGAGCCAGGCCAACCCCGACGACGCTACCGACCAGTAGCGCCAGAACGGCAGGTGCGGCACGGATCGCCAGGCCAGTTGATAGCCCCGAAATGTCCGGCACACGACGAGCCGGCGCTTCAAGACCGTCCCAAACATTCTTCTGGAAGCGCTCGAGGTCCAGACTTGTATGATCGGCAGCGATCCGTTCCAGGACATCATTCATGTGTTCATCGGACATCAAAGCCCTCCGTCAGGATGTGTGTAGATGGGCAAGCTTCCACCCATCTCCGGTGCGGACCAGAATAGCGGTGCCGTGGGCATCCCGTTCACGGGCCTCGCCCCGGACTTCATACTCCATCCGGATGTCGAAGGTCGCAAATGCCATTTCCTGATCAACTTGGACAGAATACCCTGACCAGTCGTACACATGGAATGTCACGTGCTCGGCGGCAAATTCGGGCACGAGATGGTGGTCGCGATATACGGCCCAGCCGATATCACTGCCACTTCCCTCGAAAATGGTGAAGTCTTCCCCCTCCGCCATCACCCAGCGTTCGGCCGCCGCGACATCCTCGTCCGACAGGGCGCCGGAATAGTTTTCCAAAACCTGTTCGATCTCGTCCACCTCGTTCGCGAGGGCCGGTGTCGAAAGGCTCGTAGCCAAAACCATCGTCAAAGCCAAAGTACGATGCATCATCAATCTCCTTTGAGGGTCTCGAATTCGGGTCAGCCACCGAACAGGTGGCGCAAGCCGCCATGGGCGAGCGCTCCGCCAAGAAAGCCGTTGAGCATGAGGGCTGCGGCAAGTCCGAACAGCATCAGCGAGAAGAGAAGCGCCGGCGTCTGGCTGTCAGTCTTGCGCGACCATTCCCCCAGCAGTGCAAGCCCGGCCAATCCGACCAAAAGGCCGGTGCCGATGACCCGGTGCGCTAACATCACCCCCGTCTCGCCGGTTGCCATTGGCCCCGAATGAGCCCAACCCAGCAGGACAGCGAGCGCTCCTGTCGCCGCGCCTGTCCAAACGAGAAAGCGGACCGTTTCCGCTCCAGCGGGCAAACGCCCAGCCAATGAGAGTGCCTGTGCGAGGGCAGCGGCGAGGATCAGGCCAATCGGGAAATGTACTGCAACAGAGTGGAAAGCCCCGAGTCGCGACATGGCCCGCTCGAAAGGCGTCGAAGCGCCCCGTTCACCCCAATGGGCGTGCCCGGCCGTCGTCGGGGACAACGCGTCAGCGTGATCAAGCTCATCCATATGAGGAGACTCTTCGCCATCATGCACATGATCCGACCCAACCATCTGCATGGCAGCCGGTTCGGACGTCGGTCTCACGCTTGTCTCAGCCTCTCGTGACGTGGTCGCCGGCTCAACTTGTCCGGCAGCGGGCGGATCGTGTTCCGCAGGCGGATGGCTCCATCCGGCGGCGGACAAGCCGGCCGCTGCAACGATGGCACACACCGCCATCATGCCTATTCGAAATCCGGACACGCGTATCTCCACCTTGGTTTGATGGAGATACGCACGTCCACGAGTTTTCCCTCAGCCCAAGCGGACCGACCTCAAGCGCAGGGAGTTCGTGATGACCGAGACGGAGGACAGGCTCATCGCCGCAGCCGCTATCATTGGTGACAACATGATGCCGAAGACCGGGTAGAGAATGCCGGCCGCCACCGGGACGCCAGCAGCATTGTAAACCAGGGCAAAAAACAGGTTCTCGCGGATATTGCGCATAGTCGCGAGGGCAAGCTTGCGGGCCCTGACAATGCCGGTCAGATCGCCTTTCACAAGGGTCAGGCCCGCGCTCTCGATCGCCACATCAGCGCCAGTCCCCATGGCAATGCCGACATCAGCCTGCGCAAGGGCGGGCGCGTCATTGACGCCATCGCCGGCCATGGCGACCCTGCACCCGTCCGCCTGGAGCTCTTCCACGATCCGGGCCTTGTCACGCGGCAATACATCAGCCCGCACATCGTTCAGCCCGAGCCTGGCCGCAACCGATCTGGCCGTGCGCTCATTGTCGCCGGTTGCCATCACCAGCCGGAAACCCAGTTCTTGAAGATCTTCAAGCGCCTGGGCCGCGCTCGGTTTGATCGGATCGACCACGCAGACCATGCCGGCCAGTTGGCCTTCAATCGCAACAAACATCACGGTCTCACCTTCGTCCCGGCGAGCATTGGCGTCGGCGGTTGCGGTCTCACTGACCGAAATGCCCGCGGCATCCATGAGCGCAGCATTGCCAAGAGCAATAGCCTTTCCGGAGACCCGGCCTGTCACGCCCTTGCCCGTGATGGCCTCGAACTGGTCGGCGACTTCCATCGTCGCCCCGCGACTCTTGGCGCCTTGTACTATGGCCTCCGCGAGTGGATGCTCGGACCCGCGCTCGAGGCTTGCGGCCATTTGCAGGACGTCATCCTCCAGATGGCCCGCGAACGCGATCACGGCCGCGAGTTCGGGGCGCCCCATGGTCAGCGTACCGGTCTTGTCGACAATCAGTGTATCAACCTTGGCGAATCGTTCGAGCGCCTCAGCATTCTTGATCAGAACTCCGGCCTGGGCGCCTCGCCCCGTTGCGGTCATCACGGACATGGGCGTGGCCAAGCCCAGTGCGCAGGGACAGGCGATGATCAAGACGGAAACGGCCGCGATAAGGCCATAGGCCGAAGCCGGTTCAGGTCCCCAGACCGACCAGGAAATGAACGCGATCGCCGCGACGACGATCACGGCCGGCACAAAACGACCCGACGCCATGTCAGCGAACTTTTGGATGGGCGCTCGGCTGCGCTGGGCATTGGCAACCATTTCCACGATCTGGCTCAACACCGTGTCTTTGCCGACCCGGCGAGCCGCAATCACAAGACTCCCATTGCCGTTGACCGTCGCCCCGGTGACCGCCTCGCCCTTGACCTTCTCGACCGGGACGGGCTCACCGGAAATCATCGATTCATCGACCGAGGACCGGCCGTCGACCACAACACCATCGGCCGGAATTTTTTCGCCCGGACGGACACGCAAATGGTCGCCCTCACGGATATGCTCGAGAGGCACTTCCTCGTCGTCCCCATCCACATTGACCCGCAATGCCGTCTTGGGCGCCAGATCCAGAAGGGCCCGGATCGCCGAACCGGTCTGTTCCCGGGCCCGCAACTCCATCAACTGCCCGAGCAGCACCAGAACGATAATCACCGCCGCCGCTTCAAAATAGACGCCCACATGACCGTTCGCGTGGCGGAAGGCGTCCGGAAATAGTCCAGGCGCCAACACCGCCACCACACTGAAAAGATAGGCCGCACCGGTTCCCATCGCGATCAGGGTGAACATGTTGAGATGACGGTTAATGACTGACTTCACGCCACGCTCGAAAAAAGGCCAACCCGACCACAGGACGACAGGTGTTGCCAGAACCAGCTCAGCCCAAGCCGCGCGGGTCTCACCCAAGGCTTCGCGCAGGAAGCCGAGACCAAGCATCGGCCCCATCGCCAGAACCAGGACCGGAAGGGTCAGGGCGGCACCGAACCAGAAGCGACGTGTGAAGTCGATTAACTCAGGATTGGGCCCCTCTTGACCGGTTGGCACCCCCATCGGCTCGAGCGCCATGCCGCAGATCGGGCAATCACCCGGCTCGTCGCGAATGATCTCGGGATCCATTGGACAGGTGTATGTCGTACCTGCCGGCATGTCTTCATACGCGTCACGATGGGCTCCGCTTAAAAAATGCTCGGGATCCTCAGCGAAACGATCATGACAGCGCTGCGAGCAGAAATGGTATGCGTCTCCCGCGTGCTCGTAGCTGGGCTTGCCGGCACCCAGCCGCACCTCCATGCCGCAGACCGGATCGGTCGCGACGGGCTGGTGATGCATATGTTCGTCGGCCTTATCTGATGTGCAATGCTGACAACTCATCGGGCAGTCCTCCTTTGGATTTCCCGGTTGTGAGGCTTCCAGTGGCTGGAAGGTCAAGCGGCACGTTTCTGATTAATCGCCGGCCAGCCCGTTCATGATCGGACAGTCTGGCCGGTCATCGCCATGACACGCCAGAACGAGACGTTGCAGCTCTGACTTGATCATCGTCATCTCGGCCAATTTCCGATCAACCTGTGCAACATGATCCATCGCCAAAGCCTTCACATCGGCACTCGCCCTCGATCGGTCTTCGTACAGCGACAGCAGAGCGCGACAGTCGTCGAGCGAAAAGCCCAGACTTCGCGCCCGACCGACAAAAGCGAGCTTGTGAACATCTGTTTCTGAGTAGACGCGGTATCCATTGTCCGCCCGCGCCGGCGCGACCAGGCCCACCTCCTCGTAATACCGCAAGGTTTTCGAGGGCAGGCCGGTCGCACGGGAGACGTCTTTCACATTCACTGCACGCCTCCTGCCACTGCGGCGGATTGTGTCGGCCCGGCCAGCCCCACACGTTTCCAGATCAGGAACGCCGCTGGAATAACCAGAAGGGTCAGGATGGTGGCGCTGGTCATACCGCCGACCATGGGTGCCGCGATCCGTCGCATCACTTCAGACCCGGTTCCATCACCGAACATGATCGGCAATAGGCCGGCAATCGTAGCAATGACAGTCATCATGATCGGGCGCACCCGCAACAGGGCCCCCTCGATCACCGCCTCGTCAATATCCGATCTGTTCAGCGGCCGGCCGTCTTCATCTGCAAGAGACTGATGGCGGGTGAGCGCTTGCTCCAGATAGACGATCATCAACACCCCGATCTCGACAGCAACGCCTGCCAGGGCAATGAAACCCACACCGACAGCGACGGAGAGATTATACCCGAGCATGTCGAGCAGCCAGACCCCGCCGACCAAAGCCAGCGGCAGCGTCCCCATGATCATCAGGACCGGGGTCAGCCTCCGGAAATTCAGGAAGAGCAGCAGCAAGATGATGACCAGGGTCACCGGAACGACCACCGCCAGCTTTGCCTGTGCCCGCTCCATGTATTCGAACTGACCGGACCAACTGATCGAATATCCCGGCGGCAATTCCATATACTCGGCCAAAGCCTGCTGGGCTTCCTCAACATAGCTCCCGATATCGACCCCATTGATATCGACATAAACCCAGCCATTGGTACGGGCATTTTCGCTGCGGATCACACCAGGGCCATCGGCGATCGAGATATCAGCAACCCGCCCCAGCGGAATCTCGGCACCGGTCGGCGTGACCACCGGCAGATCCCGGATCGAGTCCACAGAATTACGATAGTCACGCGGGTAGCGAAGATTGATGGGATAACGCTCCCGGCCCTCGACACTCTCGCCAACAGTCATGCCACCGATCGCAGTCCGAACGACATCATGGACGTCGGCGACATTCAGCCCGAACCGGGCGGCTTCCAGCCGATTGACGTCGATATCAACGAACCGGCCTCCGGTAACCCGTTCGGCATAAACCGATGCGGTTCCGTCCAGTGTCCGGATAATGGCTTCCACCTCCTCGCCAATCTCGGCAATCACATCCAGGTCCGGGCCGGCAATCTTGATACCGACAGGCGTCTTGATTCCTGTCGCCAGCATGTCGATTCGACCGCGGATCGGCATGATCCAGGCATTGGTGAGGCTGGGCACATCCACAGCGGCATCCAGTTCGGCTCGAATGTCGTCAATTGTGATGCCCGGCCTCCACTCTTCGCGCGGTCGCAGCTGGATGGTGGTCTCAATCATGGTCAACGGAGCCGGGTCTGTGGCGGTCTCGGCTCGCCCCGCCTTTCCGTGCACTGTCAGGACCTCCGGCACGGTCATGATCAGGCGGTTGGTCTGCTGCAGCAATTCGGTGACTTTGCCCGCCGACACGCCGGGGAAAGCACTCGGCATGTAGAGGATGTCACCTTCATCGAGATCCGGCATGAACTCGCTTCCCATGCGGGACAACGGCACGGCGGCACTGGCGAGCACCAGGCCGGCCGCGAGCAGCACGGCAACAGGACGGCGGATCGCAAGACCGATGAAAGGCCGATAGCCCGCGATCAAAAGGCGATTGACCGGATTCTTGTGCTCCGGCGTGATCCGGCCCCGCACAAGATAACCCATCAGAACCGGCACCAGGGTAATGGCCAGGCCGGCAGCCGCCGCCATGGCGTAGGTCTTGGTAAAGGCGAGCGGATGAAAGAGCCGCCCCTCCTGGGCTTCCAGTGCGAAGATCGGAACGAAGCTGAAGGTCACAATCAGGAGCGAAAAGAAGAGCGCCGGCCCCACTTCGACAGAGGCCTTGGTGACGATCTCCCACCGGTTTTCGCGCGTGATCGGTTCACGCTCAGCATGCTTATGCATGTTCTCGATCATGACGATCGCGGCATCCACCATGGCGCCGATGGCGATCGCTATGCCGCCCAACGACATGATATTGGCATTAATGCCTTGGGCATTCATCACGATAATCGCGGTGAGAATACCCAGCGGCAAGCTCAGGAAGATCACGAGTGACGAGCGGAAATGGAAAAGGAAAAGCGCACAAATCAGCCCCACGACAAGGAATTCTTCGATCAACTTTTCCCGCAGGGAGGACACTGCCCGTTCAATCAGGCCTGCCCGGTTGTAGGTGGTGACGATCTCCACGCCCTCGGGCAGCGAAGCGCCGAGTTCACTCAGACGCTCTTCGACGCGCTGGATGGTCGCGCGGGCATTCTCGCCATATCGCATGACGACAACGCCGCCGACCGCCTCGCCCTCGCCATTGAGCTCGCCGATGCCCCGCCGTAATTCCGGTCCAATTGTGATGTCGGCAATGTCCGACATCAGTATTGGTGTGCCGGTTTCAGTAACCGCAACCGGGATCGCTTCCAGGTCCTCGACACCCTCGATATAGCCGGATGCCCGAACCATGTACTCGGCTTCCGCCATCTCGATGACTCGGCCGCCACTTTCCTGGTTGCCCCGTTCGATCGCGGTTCGGACCGCAGAGAGTGGTATACCCAGGGCACGCAGCCGGTCGGGGTCGGCGACAACCTGGTATTGCCGCACCATGCCGCCAATCGTGGCCACCTCGGACACACCCTCGATTGTCTGGAGTTCGTATTTGAGGAACCAGTCCTGCAGTGAGCGGAGGTCGGCCAGATCGTGCTGCCCGGTCCGGTCGACCAGGGCATATTGATAGATCCAGCCAACGCCGGTTGCATCCGGCCCCAATGCCGGACGGGCCGCGTCTGGCAAGGTTGGAGCCACCTGGGACAGGTATTCCAGAACCCGGGAACGAGCCCAGTAGAGATCGGTCCCATCCTCGAAAATGACATAGACATAGCTGTCGTTGAAAAAGGAGTAGCCGCGAACTGTCACGGCGCCCGGCACCGCCAGCATGGCCGTTGTCAGTGGATAGGTGACTTGATCCTCGACAACCTGCGGAGCCTGCCCGGGGTAAGTTGTCTTGATGATGACCTGAACATCCGACAAGTCGGGAATGGCGTCCATTGGCATGCGGGAGAGCGAATACACACCACTCCCTGCCAACATGGTTGCCAGAATGAGGACGATCAGCCGATTGCCTATCGACCAACGGATAAGAGAGCCGATCATTCCTCGCCCCCAGCATCAACTGGCCGCACGACCGCAATGCCCGAAATCTGCCATTGGCCTGGCCGCGTTTCATCAATCGAAAAGCTGACATGGTCCCCTTCAGAGACCCCATCAAGCGTAACACCGTCGCCCAACTCGTAGACCATGCTCATGGCCGGCATATCGATCGCCTCGATGCGCTCATGATCGATCTCAACCATGTTGATATCGGACATCAGGGTAACGACACGGCCTTGCCCTTCGACCACGGGATCCGGCTGCGCCGCGTCCGATCTAGCTATCGAGGCGAGGCGCCACTGCCCTTCATCGTTCTGACGCAAGGTGAAGCTAACCTCATCACCCTCCGACAGGCCGTCGAGCGAAACGGCGTCCAACGTGAAAAAAGACATGCTCATCACCGGCCATCCGAGTTCCGGGATCGGATCATGTGTCAGGTCGATCATGCCGTGCGACGCCATCACACCGTCGACAACCCCTGCGCCTTGTACGATTTCCGGGGGGGCGGCGGGCGCGTCAGCCCCCGCCATGCGCAAGGCGACACCCTGAAGACTAGCTTCGGAATCGATCAGGAACTGGCTGGACACCACCACGCGCTCACCTTCCGACAGGCCAGTGAGAACCTCGACGCGTCCATCGGCCTCAGCACCCGTGCGCACTTGCGCCAGACGGTACCGGCCGTCACCCAGTGCCAGAACCACCCGCTCCGATTGACCGGTACGGATGACCGCCTCGAACGGAACTGACAGCACATTGTCGCGCGGCGACGCCTCGATGCGAACATTCACATAGGCTTCGGGGCGCAAGGCACCATCGCTGTTTGCAAAGCGCATGCGCACCGGAATGGAACGACTTCGCGGGTCCACAGTCGGGTAGAGATACTCTACCTGACCGTGCCACATCCGGCCTGGCTGGGCGCGCGACTGCAGCCGGACGCTTTGCCCTGGCTCGATCGCTGCAGCCTCATCTTCAAACAAATCCGCGACAACCCAGACCTCTCGCAGGTCCGCAATCGTCATCACCACCATGCTCGGATGAGCATGCGCGCCTTCGCGAACATTCATCTCCAGCACAACGCCTGTTCGTGGCGCGTAAACGTCAACCAATCTTTGTGGCGTGCCGCGTTGCGCGATTGAGTCAATCTGGGCCTGATTGACCCCAAGGGCTCGCAGACGCGAGCCCGCCGCCGCCACCAGGCCTGGGCGGGACACATTGACGGCTTGCAGGAATTCACTTTGAGCCGTGACAATTTCCGGCGAGTACATACGGAAAAGCAGGTCGCCCGCTTCCACCACATCACCTACAGCGGCGATGCGCAGATCCTCGATCCAGCCTTGCGCCCGCACATCAACCACAGAGGCTAGGTCATCAATGGGCCGCACATAGCCAACCGTGGCCAGGTCTTCCGCAAACCGACCCCGTGTCACATTTGCCGTCCGGACTCCGATGTTGTTCTCGACAGCCGAGGAGATGGTAATGGTGGAATCGTCCGTGGGCTCACTACCGGCATATACCGGGATCAAGTCCATACCCATGGGCGACCTGCCCGGCTCGTCCTGGCGAAAATTTGGGTCCATCGGAGCGACCCAGTAGAGAATTTCCCGCTCGTCGGATGTTGCGGCAATATCGCTTCCGCCCACAAGGCTCATGCCGAGCGCGCCAAGAGCGATCCCCGCCAACAAAGTGCCGGTACCCAGAAGGATTGTACGCGGGGTCATTGGACGTCTCCCGTCAGGAACAGGATCCGGCTATGCGCCTGCAACGCGTCAACGCGGGTCCGGATCAAGGTCAGCTCGATATCCAGCAAGGCGAGCTCGGAGCGCACGAGTTCGGCAAAGTCTGCCTGCTCGTTTTCGTAGGCTGCAAGGACGGCTGCCGTTGTTTCACGCGCGCGCTCCAGCACACCCGTTTCATAAATCATGGCCGTTTCGTTGAGGCGCTGGAAGCGTATCCAGTCTTCATCCAGTTGTCGGCGCAGATCGAGCAGCAACGCTCGACGGCCCAGCTCTTCGGCGGAACGCATCTGACGGGCTCCAGCCACGCTTTCATCCTGCCGCCGCTGACTGAAAATGGGCATTTGCACGCTCACACCGATGCTGGCGACGTCCGACCGGCTGCCTCGCACGCCATATCCGGCATCCACACTCCAGACCGGATTGTAGGCCTCCAGTGCCAGATCGATCTCCCGCTCGCTTGCCTCGATCCGGGCGTTTCGTGACATCACGGACGGATGTCTGGCCAAGGCATCCAAAGCCTCGTCGCCCCCGGGCAATGCCGGCAGGACAGGTAATCGCGGCAGCATGTCTCGTCCTGCTGCGGCAGCGCCGACATAACGCGCCAACTGCGCCCGGGCTGTTCCAATTTGCCGATCGATCTCAATTTGCCTGGCATCCAGCAATGCGGTTTCCAGGTCCACGCGGATGACGTCATGGGAATTGCCTCGCCCGCTGGCAAACAGGGCCGTAGCCACCTCGCTGAGCTGTCGGATCTCTTCGCGCCGGGCCCGCGTCAATTCACCTGCCTGTTCCCAGTAATAGGCTTCCAGCCAGGCCAGACGGACTGATCGTGTGATCAATCGCTGTTCCAACCCGCCAAGGGCCAGAACGCCCTGGGCCTGCGCCCGCTGCCGCTCTCGCTGCAGGTGACGGCTCGCGTTGCTGGGTATGACCTGCCGCACGCCGACCTGCATCTGGGTCATCGCTTCACTGTTGGGGTCTAGATTGCTGAGGGGGAGGTTGGCGAGGCCAACCCGCAACGTCGGATCCGGCAGAGCCATGGCCGCCTCGCCGGCACGCTCGAGCGCTACGGCACGCGATCTCAAACTCCCAATGGCCGGGTCTTCGGTTTGGCCGGCGATCAACACGGCCTCCGCCAAGCTGAGCGGAGAGGGTTCAGAAGCAGGTTGCGCAATCGCAGTTGAAAGCTGAAGCGCAGCCGCAAATGCGGCAATGGCGGGCATGGACATGAATGTCTCCGATGCGGGCAGAACGAAGGTGAAATGAGCCCATTAACAAGGCTCGGCTTCGTCACGCGCGCGGAGGACGATCCAGATGATCCAGAATGGTGGAAACCGGCCGGAGCACGACCCTGCGGGTAGTTCGTTCGATATGGCCCGCTGCCGGGCGCGTCGTCGCACTATCTGGGATCAGGGTCGAAAAGGAACAAGCAAGGCCGCACGGATTACCGGAGCACGCATCCATGCCATTACAGGGCTGGCCACGCTCTGCGGCGCCGACATCTTCAATGCCGCTGCCTTGCGGGCAGCAATCATGGTCCAACATTTGGGTCATGTCGCTTGGGGCCGCGGCATCCGGGCCGACGTCGGAGGCATAGCCTGTCCCGCCCAGCGCGAGTGCGCCCAGCAAAACCAGGATCAGGCTGAACCGTCGCCAAACCAAAATCGTGTGCCTCCTTCGCGCGCCGATCATGACACCCTATACGATGAGTATTGGTATTTCCCTCACACGGAATGTCACAGGCGTGTCCCCTTTATGATCCGGGAGGCTCACGTTCCGCTCTGCTCGGCAGCTGCCGTCCGGACCCAATGAGACAGATAGATGCGTTCGAACGCGAAAACGGCAGCGATCGAAATCACAGCGATCAGAACAATCAACGGGTCCTGCTGCAGTTTGAGACCGGTAAACGCCATCAGAACCACAGCATCCAGCCCCAGAGCGATCAGTAGAATGACACCGGACGCGCCAATTTCCACACGGCGGAATTTCCACACACCGAAATGAACGGCCATGTCCATGACCAGATAGAAGAAGGCGCCGAGTGACGCGATCCGGCCCAGATCAAAGAACACCGCCAGCACGGACGCGATAACGACCGTGTATACCAAGGTGTGGCGCTGGATCGGCCCAGGCATTCCGAAATGCCTGTGTGGAATCATTTTCATATCGGTCAACATGGCCAGCATGCGAGAGACGGCAAATACACTGGCGAGCACGGCCGAAGCAGTCGCCACCGCCGCGAGCAATACCGTAAGATAAAACCCGAAACGCCCGAGCGCCGGCTCGGCGGCTTCTGCCAGCGCGAAATCCCGTGCCGCCACAATCCTATCCAGTGGCAAGCTGGACCCGACACCGAATGCCACGAGTAGGTAGAGCAGGACACACACCAGGATCGACGCCATGATAGCGCGTCCGACATTACGATGCGGTTCGGTGATTTCCGCGCCGCTATTCGTGATGGTGGTGAACCCCTTGAAGGCGAGAATGGCTAGCGCTACTGACGCGACGAATCCGAGCAGTCCGCTCGCGCCCTCATCACCAGCTGCGCTAGCGGCAAACCCGATTCCACTGGACCAGAGCGCCGCGATCCCAAACGCGGCAATCCCGCCGATCTTGAGCAGGGCCATGAACATCGAGAACAGTCCGATGGACCGATTGCCCGAAATGTTGATCAGAAAGGCAAATCCGATGACGCTGACCGCCAGGACGGGCACCAGCGGACCTCCCGACACATCGAAACCTCGCAGGACGTAAGTCGCAAAAGTCCGCGCCACCAAGCTTTCCGCGATCACCATGCTCAACGCCATAAGGAGAGCCGCGCCGGCTGCAATCGCTCCCGACCCGTAGCACTTCTCCAAGATCATGGCGACGCCGCCAGAGGACGGCCACGCATTGGACATTTTGATATAGCTATAGGCACTGAATCCCGTGATCACAGCGCCGATGATGAACGCCAGCGGGAAAAGGCGGCCAGCCA
This sequence comes from Maricaulis maris, assembly GCF_003634045.1. Lineage (GTDB taxonomy): Bacteria > Pseudomonadota > Alphaproteobacteria > Caulobacterales > Maricaulaceae > Maricaulis > Maricaulis maris. The sequence goes on along the minus strand of NZ_RBIM01000005.1, from coordinate 8,613 downwards.
GCTCTGCCACCTGACCAGTCAGCGCAAAAATGCCGGCGCCGATCATCACGCCTGTTCCCATCGCAACAGCACCGGGAAGCGAGATGGAGCCAGCGTTGTAATGCGTTTGTTTGTGCTCAGTCATGACACCCTCGCGGCAACAGCTTCAACCAAGCGGCCACGATCTCTCCTGTGGGTCAAGCTGATGGCAATAAGCCAACACCATGTGGCTGGAAATATCGGCGCGTACTGGCAGATAAAGCTCAGGGCTGCGGGAAGTGATCGTTTGGTTTTCCGTCGCCTTGTCCATCCCGCGCTCTCCGGTTCAGTCCACGTCAACGATTCAGGACGATAAAAGCCGAAGCCGCGAGGAGGGCGAGTACAGGGCCCCTACCGATGACACCACGGGCTACCGAGTAGTTCTGCAGCAACGCCTCGAGGTCTTTCGGGATCGCCATTGGCTTGATAGCGAGAACACCTGCCCCTCCGGTGTTGCCCTTGGGGACCCATCCGAAGACGTAGCCCGGTATCACGGCCACGAGCCGCACAACCTGTCCGCGATTTTCCTGCCGGTTGGACCGGCGGATACCGAGCTTCAGCATCCACCAGTGCGCGGACAAGTGTTTGAGAAAATAGCGTTGGCCGAGAATGTGGACCCGCTCAAAATGGCAGAACGCCAGTTCGTCCTCAAGGAGAGCATAAGCAGCGCGCGCGGTTCATTTCTTCGGCCCAGGCCGATGTCAGACTACGGCTCATGATCACACTTCGGCCAAATCGAACAGGGAGCATGATGCCGAGACAGAGAATTTCGGCACCTGTGAAGCAACAGCGGAACAATTGAACTCATTCAATTCACCAACAGGTTCCACGAGGGCACGGTGAGGGAGGTAGATGCATCGTTCAAGCTTAATCTCAACGTTGCTCGTAACCTCTTTGGACTCATCGCTACCGTCGAATATAGTGGCATCAACCAGCACGCTGCGGCGGCGGCTCGCAGAATTGAGCCGCCGGGGCAACAATACGTGCACACATTGCAGATTGACCTGCGAGCGCCGTCTCTCGCAGGTGCCGCCTTGGCCGTCGTCACTCTCGCGCAGAGTTTCGTTGAACATCGTCGTCCTCCTTGACCGACAGATTGTGACGCCCCGCGCAGCTTCTCGGTAAAACTGTGAAACGCATCGGCGACCAGGACGCGGACAGCTGGCTAGAGGCTGCCCAGGCTTCGGGCCACGGTCAGCAGGCCTTTTCCCGATTGGCAGCAAACGCCCGACTCTCGCCGGACTGCATTTCGGCTCCAAGCTCGTCATGGTCCGGTGGCATCGGGCTACTCCTTGGCGAAATCTGGAACAACCTAATTCCTCTAGCGACTACAGGGCCAACACCGGCGTCGGCGCGGGGTGGGATTGGAACTGGTAGTGAGCCCCCGGACCGGGGCGGCGATCCGAGGGCCCGAACGCGAGTCCAAGCTAGGTCTGCTCCTCCTGTTCCGGCAGCACCGGCCGCGGCGCAAACCATTTGTAGACGGCCGGCAGGACCAGCAGCGTCAGGACGGTCGACGTCACCAGTCCGCCGATGACCACCGCCGCCAGGGGACGCTGCACCTCCGAACCGATCCCGCTGGCAAACAGGAGCGGCATCAGGCCGAGCCCGGTCGTCGTGGCAGTCATCAGCACCGGTTGGGCCCGCATCACGGCGGCCTCGACGCTGAAGGCGTCGACATCCCGCCGCGTCCGCGCAAAGCGGTCGAGGAAGGAGACCAGCACCATGCCATTGCCCAGGGCGATGCCGAACAGGGCAATGAAGCCGACCGAGGCCGGCACAGACAGGTTCTGGCCGGTCAGCCAGAGCGCTGCGATGCCGCCGACCAGGGCGAGCGGGATGTTGGCCACGATCAGCAGGGCGCTTTTCAGGCGGCCGAAGCTGAACAGGAGCAGTAGCATCACGATGCCCAGCGTGACCGGGATGACCACGGCGAAGCGGGCATTGGCCTGCTGCTGCAGTTCGAACTGACCGCCCCATTCGACGTAGTAGCCGGATGGCAGGTCAACTCCAGCGGCAACGGCTTGCTGCCCTTCGGTCACGAAGGAGCCGATGTCGCGGCCGCGGACATTGGTCTGGATGGTGATGAAGCGCCGCCCGTTCTCGCGGGTCACCTGGCGCGGCCCCTCGATCCGTTCCACGTTCGCCACCTGGCTCAGCGGGATCAGTTCGCCGCCCGGCCCGTTCAGGACGATACGGCCGATGCGCTCCGCATTGGCGCGATCGGCCTCGGGATAGCGCACGACGATATCGAACCGCCGAATGCCCTCGAAGACCTGCCCGGCGGTTTCACCACCGACTGCACTGCGCACGACCGACAGAACGTCCTCGACGTTGAGCCCGAAGCGGCTCATCGCGTCGCGATCGACCGTGATGCGCAATTGCGGCGCTCCGGTCACCTGGTCGGTCTGGACGTCCGCCGACCCGTCGATGCCGCGGATCACGCGGGCGATCTCCGCCGCTTCCCGTTCCAGCACCGCCATGTCCTCGCCGAACAGTTTGATCGCGAGGTCCGCCTTGGTGCCGGTGAGCAGTTCGTCCGTCGCGGCCGCGATCGGCTGGGTGATGTTGAACCGTGCTCCGGGGAAGTCCTCGAAGCGCTCGCTCATGCGAGCCAGGAGGTCCGCCTGCGTGCGCGCCGTCGTCCATTCCGATCTCGGCCTCAAGGCAACGAAGGCTTCGCCGCTGTTGACCGGATCGGCATGAGCGCCGACTTCGCCGCGGCCGACCCGTGTCACCACGCGCTCGACCTCCGGAAAATCGTCGAGCAGGGTCTGCTCGAACCGGGTGACCGTATTGCGGGCCTCCGGCAGGCTGATAGAAGGGGCCATCGTCAAGCGGATAAGCAGGTCGCCCTCGTTCATGCGCGGGGTGAATTCCGAGCCGAGGCGCGGAAAGATCAGCGCGCCCGCCGCCAGCATGACGCCGGCGAGCAGGACGGCCGCCCAGCGCCGCGCCACGAAGAAGCCGACCGCCGGACCAAACCAGCGGGCATAGAGTCCGCCGCCTTGCGCACGGGCCGACCTTGGCCGCAGACCGAGAAAGGCCGCGGCCGGCGCCAGAAGGACGGCGAAGACCAGCGAACCCGCCATGGCAAAGACAACGGCAAATGCAAGCGGCCGGAACGTTTTCCCCTCGACGCCATCGAGCGTGAGAATCGGCAGGAAGACGACCACGACGATGAGGATGGCAAAAACCAGCGGCTGCAGCACCTCGGCGCAGGCTTGTGCCACCACATTGCGCCGGTTTGCCTCAGCTTCGGCCTCACGCAGGCGGCGATTAGCGTTCTCCACCATGACCACCGCCCCGTCGACCATCATGCCGATAGCGGTCGCGATCCCGCCCAGCGACATCAGATTCGCCGAAACGTTGAAGAGACGCATCGCGATCAGGGCAAAGCCGACCGAGAAGGGGATGGACGCCACCACAATCAGGCTCGGCCGCCAGCCGCGCAGGAAGGCGAACAGGATGACGGCAACCAGCAGGGCCCCCTGCCAGAGTGCCGTCGTCATGGTCGAGACGGCGGCACCGACCAGTTCGGACTGGTCGTAATAGGGCACGGCCTCGACACCTTCGGGCAGGGTTTCGTTGATGCGGTCCAGCCGGTCGTGAACGCGGCCGATCACTTCATTGGTATTGGCCCCGATCAGCTTGAGCACCAGCCCGGCGACAATCTCGCCCTGGCCGTTCATCGTAGCCAGGCCTTGGCGGGGTGCGCCGCCGATCCCGATCCCGGCGATATCCCGAACGCGCACCGGCACGCCATCGACGACCTTGACGACGATATCGCCCAAATCGTGCTCGCCTTCGGCCAGGCCGACCGCCCGTACCGTATATTGTTCGGAATTCTCGACCAGGAACTGCGCCCCGGCATTGGCATTATTGGCCCCGACGGCCGCCACCACGTCCGCAACGGTGAGGTCGTAGCGCAGGAGCGCGTCCGGCCGCACCTCGATCTGGTATTGCCGTTCGAACCCGCCCAGCGAGAGAACCTCCGTCACGCCGCGTACGGTTTGCAGGTCGAACTTCACCAGCCAGTCTTGGATGGTGCGCAGTTCGACACCGTTCAGGGCGCCATCGGTGCTGTCGAGGAAATAGAAGAGGATCTGTCCGAGCCCGGTGGTGATCGGCCCCATGGCCGGCTCGCCGAAGCCGTTCGGTATGTCCTCGCGTGCCAGCCGGAGACGTTCGCCGACAAGCTGGCGGGCCCAGTAAATATCGGTCCCGTCCTCGAAATAGATATTCACCACCGACAGGCCAAAATTCGAGGTGGAGCGGACCTCCGTCAGCCGCGGCAGCCCGTTCATGGCCGTCTCGACCGGGAAGGTGACGTAGCGCTCCACCTCTTCGGGGGCGAGGCCTTCGGTTTCGGTGAAGACCTGCACCAGGGCGGGCGTGACGTCGGGGAAAGCGTCAACCGGCATGGTCCGGAAGGTGACGCCGCCCGCTACGATGACCGCGATGAAGCCGAGCACCGCCAGGAGGCGTCCGCCGGCGAGGCGATGCAGGAGCCGCGTGGCCGCCCCTTGGTATTCCGGGGAGGTGTTGTCAGTGGGCGTGTCCATCTTCGAACTCCCCTTTTTGCAGTTCCGATTTCAGAGCGAAGGCGCCGGCGGTTGCGATACGTTCGCCCGGCTCGACCCCTGCGAGGATTTCCGCAAAGCGGTCAGAGCGCCGTCCGATGCGGACCGGACGAACTTCGAAACCGTGATCGGTACGTACGAAGACCGCATCGGCGCCGTCGATCGTCTGCAGCGCACTGGCCGGCACACGGGTGCTGGCTCGGGCGGCGAGCGCCTCGGCGTGAACCGTGACGAACATGCCCGGACGCAAGCGCTCGCCGGCATTGTCGAGCACGATCCGTGCCCGGCCCGTGCGAGTGCTTTCGCCGAGCTGGGGGCTGACGAAGGCGATCTCGCTGACGATTTCGGGGCCGCCGTCGCCCGGATCGATCCGGACGGGACTTCCGGCCCGCAGCTGGTCGAGATCGGCACCGTAGATGGCCGCATCGACCCAGACCGTGGACGTATCGGCAATGATAAAGGCCGGCGGCTGCGCGCCTTCCTCGATCACCTCGCCCAGCACGGCGTGGCGCTCGATGACGATTCCGGAGATCGGTGCCGCGAGCGCGTAGCGTGTCAGGGGCTGATCGGTTCCCGAGGCAAGGGTGGCGCGCGCCGCCTCGTCAACGCCCAGCGCCTCCAATTGCTGGCGGGCGCTGCGCACCTCGATGCGCGATTCCTCCAACGCCTGGCGGGCGTCGAGGAAATCCTGTTCCGCCGAAATCTGCTGCTCCCACAGCCGCCTCTCGCGCTCGAACCGCGATTGGTTGAGGTCGAGGCGGGCCAGGGCGGACAGGGATCCGGCCTTGGCGTCCGCCAGGGCGCGACTGTCGAGCACGGCGAGGAGCTGGCCGGTTTCGACCGCGTCACCCTCGGTGACATGGACGGCATGAACGATACCGGATACCCGCGGCGAGACATGGGCCAGACGCGTTTGGTCAAACCTGACCTCGGCGGGCAATTCCACCTCGCCATCCACGGGGCCAGAATCGACCGCGTCAACCGTAATGCCGAGCGCGGCGATATCGTCGTCGGACAGCTCTATGATTCCGACTTCATCGGCGTGATTGTCCTCTGCATGCCCGGTGTCAGTCGCGTTGTCATGGGCATCTGCGCCTACTGGAGCCTCGTGCGCGGACACTTGAGCGGGCGGGCCCGAACAAGCAGCCAGGAGGGAAAATGCCGCCGTGCCGGCGAGCAGTGTTCTGGTCATTGTCATGGGTTTGCCTCCGCGCCGGCAACGCCGGCGAGCTGTTTCAGGCGAGGTGCTCCGAAGAGCACGTCAAGTTCGATGGCCGAGCGAGCGAGTTCTGCCCGGGCCTCAATCGCCTGGATGCGTGTGTCGAAGTAAGTGCGCTGGACGTCCAGCAGATCGAGAAGCTGCAGCGCGCCCTCGCGATAGGCGAGACTGGTACGGGAGAAGGCGTTCTCAGCGGCAGGCAGCACGTGTCCGCTCAATGCTGCATAACGCTGCTGCGCGTCGCTCCACCGACGGTAGGCGGCTGCATGTCGCGCCAGCAATTGCCGCCGCAGAGCCTCCTCGTCCAGTCGGGCCCCGGTCTCGCGCGCCGCGGCTGCGGCGATCGCGCCCTGATTCCGGTCGATCACCGGGATCGGCATTTCGACCATGGCGAGATACGCCGTCTCGCTATCGCTGCCATAGCGCCTAATCCCGGCACCGACCGTGATATCCGGGATGGCTTCGGCCCGTTCCCTGGCAATCTCTTCGCTTCGTGCCCGGGATGTCTGCTGGGCCACCGCCAGATCCGGATTGCGCCGCATCATCGCCTCCGGCGTCAGTGCCGACAGTTCCGGGTTGTTCACAAGCACGGACGGGGGCGCGACCTCGCCCGCCGCCGCGCCGCCCCACATCGCGGCCAGCGCAAGACCTGCACGCCGCGCCTCGGTCAACGCCGATGCCGCCTCGATGCCGGCCGTGGCGGCCAGAATATCGGCCCGGTCGAGATTGATCGGCGAGGACCGCCCCGCCTCGACGCGCTGGCGTATGGCCGAAGCGGCAGCTTCCGCGAGATCCTGGAGCTCCGCCCTGACGCGGGCGGTTTCCTGGGCGGCACGGGCGTCTACGAATGCCGTGGCCGCTTCGCCCAGAAGGCCGGCAATCTCGGCGTTCAGCCTTGCTGTCTCGACACCGGCCCAGGCCTCGGCCGCCTCACGGGCGCGGCGACGGTCGCCGCCCAGCGGGATGGTCTGGCGCACGGCGACGGTGAGGTCGCCATCTCCTATACCGCCGCGATCACCGCCAAAGCCTTCGAGTTCTGCCTCGAAGGAGGGATTGTCCCACAGCCCAGCTTGAAGGGCGTCGCCGTGTCGGGCGGTCACCTCAGCGCGCAACGAAGCGATATGCGGGTTGGAATGTACGGCGCGTTGCAGGGCCGAGGAGAGTTCAAGCGGACCATTCTGCGAGACCGGCTGTGCCAGCACCGCGGACGCGATGAGAGCGCTGCAAGCCATGCCTGCAACCCCTCGACCCGGCCAATTCGGCCGGGGAGATTTGTCTGAATACATTCAGTTTTTCCAGTTGTCTGAAGAGAACGAAGGGTTCGAACGCTCTCGTCAGGCAATCGGCGGCTGGTATGGCGGCGCCTGCGCTCGGCCCGTACCGGATTCGTGGGAAAGGCGATAGGAGACCCGACCGGCCGGCGCACTCAGGTGCGGCGCGCCCGTTTTGGCCGGCATCGCATGATGGCAAACCCCACAGGCATGGACGGGGTGCTGCGCATGACGGTGATTGCTCTCACCGGAATCGTCCTCGGCGCGGTCCTCATGGCCCTGATGGTGGTCCTACCCTGGCACAGCGGCTTCCACCACCTCTCCCGAGAAGGATAGGACAGTCAGGAGAGCCAACAATGTGCGCAGCAAGTTTAGCACCAACACCTCCGGTTCGACAGTTCCTACAGAGAAGCGCCGTGTCGATCAACTCTCAAGCAATTGGAACAGTCTAATCCATCTAGCGGCTGGAGGTTCAACCTAATCGTCTGTGCCTTGTCAAACGAGCCGAAGGGCTCAGATCAGATGATCGACTGCCATTTTCGGTAGTGATGCAAACGACCGATGGGCGCCGATCTAGTCTCTCGACCTGATGGCGTGACTAGCTGGCTGAAGACAAATGTGGAAATGTCGGGCTATTCGGCATGACACTTCCACCGCCGTGTAACCCGCCAAGATTGCTGTCTTCATGTCAATTTTTAAGTCGAAATTTCTTGATCGCACCGCGTCCAGCCTAAGCCAAATTCGCGGCGACCAACTGGTAATGTTGCCAATTCTGATCGCGTCCGATCTTCTTGTGAAATTCAAAGTTGAACAAATTCTCACCGAGGTTGGCGCGTCGATCCCGATCTTCCCTGGGTTCAACTTTACCTTAGGCCGCAATCGGGGGGTTAGCTTCGGAATCCTGGATAGTTCGCATTGGATTGCGCCCTATCTGCTTTCAAGTTTCGCCATCGTCTTGGTTGTTTTTGCATTGAGCTGGGCCGCACGGCAAAGCTCCAAACTCATCAACTTCGCCGGCATTCTGTTTGCGGCGGGCGGGTTGGCAAATGCGATCGATAGGCTTGGCGATGGAGCCGTAACAGATTATTTGGATTTTGGATGGCAGGCGCTCCGCTGGCCCACATTCAATTTGGCCGACATTCTTATCTTCATTGGCGTAGTTCTGTTACTGATCGCATGGAGGAATGGGTCTCAGAATTTGGAAGACGGCGAGCAATAGTCAACTATTGCTCTTTGAGAGCCTTTGATTTGTGATCCGACAGGCATTTGGAGTGATCGAAGAGGCTTGTGACGATTTCACAAGAGCCGACTTTGCCACCGGCGCAGCCGTCGATCATGCGCATAAGTTCGCTTTCGAGCACACGAAGCTGCTCGATGCGTTTTTGCGTTTCAACTAGATGATGCCGCGCAAGTTCGTCCGCCTTGGCACAATCTGTGCCAGGGTTCTCCTGAAGATCGATCAGGTCTCGAATGGCTTCGACGGTAAAACCTAGATCACGCGCATGTCGGATAAAGCCGAGCA
>NZ_RBIM01000004.1 GCF_003634045.1 Maricaulis maris | reverse complement strand
TCAAATCAAAACGGGCCATGAGCCAACTCCTTTCAAGGAGCTTGAATCACGACCCGCCAGACTTGGGAATCCCGTTTATGGGTACAGAACCTAGGCCGGCAACCACCGGAAGCGCTTGGTACGCAACCCGTCACGCACTCACACTCGCCGGAGCCGGGTCACAGAACGCCGTCACGTCAAATATCCGCGGATCAGAGATGACATCGTTGGGCGTCAGCGGGCGGGAGAGTTCCAGGCCTTCCAGTGACCGCGCCCGCGACAGGGCCACATAAGCCTGACCGTGCGCAAACAAGCGGCGGGCGAGGTCGAGATAGACCTTGTCCAGCGTCAGGCCCTGGGCCTTGTGGATGGTCATTGCCCAGGCGAGACGCAGCGGGAATTGGGTGAAAGCGCCGGCGGTGGTCTTGGTCAGGGCCTGTTTTTCCGGGTCGAAGGCATAGGCATTGCGCTCCCATTTCTGGGCCTCGACGGCATGGACCACCTCGCCGATGCGCACACGCACGGCCTTTTCGTCAAAGCCTTCGACCTGCCCCAGCGTGCCATTGACCCAGCGGCCCTGCGGGTCGTTTCGGGTCAGCATGACGCGGGCGCCGATCTTGAGCACCAGCGGTTCTTCGGCCGGGAAGAGGCGCTGGTCGAACTGACCCTCGACCTTGGCCTCGAAGGCCTTGTGCGAGGTCGGCAAGCCTTCCAGTCGCGCCTGGTTGATCCGCCAGGCGGTCTCATTGGTGGCGGTCAGCACGATATGCGACAGCGAGGCCTCGAGGCCCGACCGGCCCGTCACCCGGTCATTGAGGTCGGCGGCCTTGTCGCTGTCGAGATCGCCATCGCGGATCGCGTTGAGGATATCGACGAAATACTCGTCGGTCTGGCGAAACACCTGCTCCAGCTCGACATAGGAAAAGCCGGCATCACGGAAGCTTTCCGGATGAAAAAAGAAAGGCCCGCCATAGGTCGATTCCAGATATTCGGCTTCGGCGCCCTGGATCACCGGCGGCAATTGCGCGAGATCACCCACCAGCACGATCTGCACCCCGCCGAACGGTTCATTGCGCTCGCGATTGAGCCGCAGGGACTTGTCGATCGCCCACATCATGTCGGCGCGAACCATCGAGATCTCGTCGATGACCAGGGTTTCCAGCGCCTGCACCACCCGGCGATGGCGCACCTTGCGGATATCACGGGCGCCGATCATGCGCGGCGGGAAATGGAAGAAGGAGTGGATCGTCTGGCCACCCGCCTGCATTGCCGCCACGCCGGTCGGGGCGATGACGGCCGCACGCGGCCCGGCCCGACGCAGGAATTCGCGCATCAGCGTTGTCTTGCCGGTACCCGCCCGTCCTGTGAGAAAGACATTCGGCCGCGCGCTGGCGAGCCAGTCGAGCAGGCGCTCCTGGTGCTCGGACAAGGCCGGGGCGGGCAGGGTCGGATTGGCGGGAACGGACATGGCGCCAGATTGCCCGTGTTCGCGCGATGGACAAGCCTTGATCGCGTCTTTGCAGGCGCCGGTGCCGGCGGACGGGATTCCCCCTTGAAGCGCGGCGGCAATCCCGGCACCTATGGCGCATGACCTCGGAAATCGATATCGACCGCTTCGCCCGCCACCTTGTGCTCAAGGAAATCGGCGGCCCCGGCCAGCAGGCCCTCGCCCGTACCAGCATCGCCATCATCGGTGCTGGCGGGTTGGGAGCGCCCGCCGCGCTTTACCTTGCCGCCGCCGGGATCGGGACGATCAGCCTGATCGATGCCGATACGGTGAGCGTCGACAATCTGCAGCGCCAGATCATCTACCGCACAGGTCAGATCGGCACCGCAAAGGCCAAGACCGCGGCCCGCGCCCTGCGCGCGCTCAATCCGGGGACACGGGTCAAGCCGGTGGTGAAGGCGATTGATGGCGAGAATGCCAAACGCCTTCTCGGCAAGGTCGACCTGGTGCTGGACGGTTGCGACAATTACGAGACCCGCTACGCGGTCAACGCCGCCTGCCTCGCCAAGGGCAAACCGCTGATCTCCGGCGCTGTCGGTCGCTGGGACGGCCAGGTCTCGATCTTCAACGCCCGACCGGACGCGCCTTGCTATCGCTGCTGGGTGCCGCAAACCCCGCCGGACGCGGAAACCTGCGAGCGCGTCGGCGTGGTCGGTGCCCTCACCGGCGTGATTGGCTCGATGATGGCGATGGAAGCCATCAAGCACATTTGCGGCGCCGGCCAGACGCTGGACGGCCGCATCCATCTTTTCGACGGCCTGTCGATGGAAAGCCGCACTGTCAAACTGGACAAGGACCCGGCGTGCCCGGCCTGCGCGGGTTGACGGATCAGCGCTTGGCGGTGAGGTGAAGGCCCAGCCCGATGGCAAGACCGGGCGCGAGGCCGAAAAACACCCCCATCACGACACTGTCGGTCACAACCGCAATGATCAGCCAAAGGGCGAGACCGGCCATCAGGCCGGCGATGAAACCGAGCGGTTTGCGAAAACGGGCGGGTGCCCGGTTCGGACCCTGCGGGGCGGGGGGAGGCGAAGAGGCAGTCATGGCATCCTTCATGGACGCCATGACCTCACCGGAAGCTGGTCGGCGCTTTAAATCTTGGTCAGACGCTTCACGCCTCAGCGCGAGAAGGACTGGCCGTTGCCGACGGCATCATTGTAGAGCGTCTCGACCATGCGGTCGGTGGTGATGAAACCCCAGCTCCAGTCATCGTGGAAATCGGCAAGCGGTTCGGCCGCGCGGACAGCGTCAAGATCGGCACCGCCCTCGACCAGCGTGCGGACCCGGAAACTGGCCTCGCGCAGCATGGCAATCGAGGCTTCCAGCTCGGTTGCGGTCGACAGCGGACCATGGCCGGGAATGATGCGGGTGTCCTCGCCGACCATCGCAAGACCGTGCTCCATCGCCGCGAGATAACCGTCAACCGAACCGCCCGACGCGATATCGATGAAGGGGAACCAGCCGGAGAAGAAGACATCACCCATGTGCAGGATGTCGGCTTCACGGAAGTACACGAAAGCATCGCCATCGGTGTGGGCGGCGGGAATGTGTGTCACTTCGACGGTCTGGCCGTTCATGTGGAAGGTCAGGTCCTCGCCGAAAGTCAGGATCGGCAGGGCGCCGGGCTCTTGCGTCCAGGCGTCGTCGGAGGCCTCGATACGGGCGCGGATATTGTGATGCGCAGCGATGGTCGAGCCGAGCTGGGCAAAATGGGCATTGCCGCCCGAGTGATCACCATGCCAGTGGGTGGAAACGATGAAGCGCGGCGCGCCTTCACCGGCGATCTCGACGATGGCGCCCTCAATGACCGGACCGGTATTGGGCAGCTGGTCATCGACCATCACCACGCCGTCCTCGCCGGTCAGGATCGCCAGATTGCCGGCAATGCCTGTCGAGACCATGTGGATGCCGTCACCCATATCGGTCGAGTCGGCGACGACTTCGCGCTGTTGCGCGGCGCCCGCCACGGCCGGTGCGGACATTGCGCCGCCGGCAGCCAGAATGGCCGCAGCACTGGTAATGGCCAGACGAAAACTCATGGAATCCCCTCCCGATTGCGACCTGCCGGACCGTCCCGCCGGGTCTGCTCATCAAGATATAGGACGGCGGGCGGCGATTTCACCCTCTCATGCGACACGATTGCGTGTGGCGGCGTAAAAGCGCCACCGGATTTACCGCCTATTCACCGAAACAGCCCACAGCTTTGGTCGAAGGAGTCCCGCATGATCCGCGCCATCACATCCGCACTTGCCCTGGCCTGCCTGTCGATGCTTGCCGGTCCGGCCGCGCTCGACGCCCAGGACAGCGAACATACGGCCACGCCGTCCGGCCAGGCCGTGCCGCGTTTCGTGTCGCTGAAAGTCGATGTCGCCAATGGCCGTTCCGGGCCGTCCTCGCAGCATCCCATCGCCTGGCGCTATCTGCGCGCCGGCCTGCCGATGGAAGTCATCGCCGAAACCCCGGACTGGCGCCGCGTGCGTGACCCCGAAGGCGAGGTGACCTGGATGCACCGCTCCATCCTGTCCGGTCGCCGCTCGGTCTACACGCTCGAGGAAACCGAATTGCATGCCCGCGACAGCGACAGCTCGCCGATCGAGGCCGTCGCCGAGCCCGGCGTGATCCTGTCGCTCGAACGCTGCCGCACCGGCTGGTGCCGCGTCGAGGCCCAGGGATTTCGCGGCTGGGTGCGCCCCCACACCTTGTGGGGCGTGTATCCGCAAGAGCTGGACGGCGAAATCGGTGATGATGCCGACGGCAACCCCGCCTTGAGCACGTCGGTCGCGCATGATACCGCTCTGCCCTGATCTTTCCGGCTGATCACAGACAGCCGGGTTTTCTTGACCAGCCCGGTGATCGCCAAGCGCCTTCACACGCGGCGCAACTGATCGGCTACATGACTGAACGCCAAAGCTCTTTCAGCTATAATGACCTGATCGACTCCAGCAATGGAAAGATGTGGGGACCCGACAACGCGCAACTCCCCGCGCCGCCCATGCTGATGATGGATCGCATCGTCCACATTGATGACGAAACCGGCGAACATGGCAAAGGCCAGATCGTCGCCGAACTCGACATCAAACCCGACCTCTGGTTCTTCGATTGCCACTTCAAGGGCGATCCGGTGATGCCGGGCTGTCTCGGCCTTGATGCCATGTGGCAGCTGGTCGGATTCTTCCTGTGCTGGAAGGGCAATCCCGGCAAGGGCCGCGCCCTGGGTGTCGGCGAGGTGAAATTCACCGGCCAGATCACGCCGGATTGCAAGACCGTGCGCTATGTCATTGATCTCAAGCGCGTTATCCAACGCCGTCTGATCATGGCCATCGGTGATGGCCGTGTCGAAGTTGATGGCAAGACCATCTATACTGCCAAGGATTTGCGCGTGGGCCTGTTCAAGCCCGGCGAAATGGCCTGACCCAGGAGAGTCTCATGCGTCGTGTTGTCATTACCGGTCTCGGCGTGATTTCCCCGATCGGCAATAATGCTGCGGAAGTCACCGAGTCCCTCAAGAACGGCAAGAGCGGTATCGGCCGCATGGAAAGCTTCGCCGAGCTTGGATTCCGCTGTCAGGTCGGCGGCAAGCCGGACATTGATCCGGCCGCCCATGTCGACAAGCGCGTCTACCGCTTCATGTCGGAAGGCGCCGGCTGGAACTATATGGCGATGGCCCAGGCCATTGCCGATAGTGGTCTGGAAGAAAACGACATTTCCAACCACCGCACCGGCATCATCATGGGTTCGGGCGGTCCGTCTGCCGGTACCATCGTCAATGCCGCTGACATCACGCGCGAAAAGGGTCCCAAGCGGATCGGTCCGTTTGCCGTGCCCAAGGCGATGAGCTCGACGGCCTCGGCGACGCTGGCCACCCCGTTCAAGATTCTCGGCGTGAATTATTCCATCACCTCGGCCTGCACGACCTCGCTGCATTGTATCGGTGCGGCGACCGAGCAGATTCAGTGGGGCAAGCAGGACGTCATGTTCGCCGGCGGTTGCGAGGAGATCCATTGGGCCCTCTCCAACCTGTTCGACGCCATGGGCGCCATGTCCACCAAGTACAACGACACGCCCGAACAGGCCTCGCGCGCTTTCGACAAGGACCGTGACGGTTTCGTCGGCGGTGCCGGCGCCGGTGTGGTCGTGCTGGAAGAATACGAGCGGGCCAAGGCGCGCGGCGCCAATATCATCGCCGAAGTCACCGGTTATGGGGCCACTTCGGACGGCTATGACATGGTCGCCCCGTCCGGCGAGGGCGCCATCCGCTCGATGAAGCTGGCGATGGAAACGGTCAACAAGCCGATCGACTATCTCAACCCGCACGCCACCGCGACACCGGTCGGCGACATCAAGGAGATGGAAGCGGTCAAGACCGTGTTTGGCGACAATGCGCCGATGATTTCGGGCACCAAGTCGATGACCGGCCACTCGCTCGGCGCTGCCGGCGTGCACGAGGCCATCTATACGCTGTTGATGATGAAAGAGGGCTTCGTCGCCCCGTCGATCAATGTCTTCGACATGGATCCCGACATTGCGGCGCTGAACCTGCCCATCATCACCGAGACCCGCGATGCCGAGCTGAAAACCGCCATGTCGAACTCTTTCGGCTTCGGCGGCACCAATGGCACGGTCGTTTTCGAAAAAGTCTAAAGCGTCGTAAAAGACGTCATCTGATCCAGAAGGGGATTTCCCGATGAGCGATACGGTGTTTCCGGCCGGCGAGCTGATGAAGGGCAAGCGCGGGCTTGTCATGGGTGTGGCCAACAAGAATTCAATTGCCTGGGGCATTGCCCAGCAATTGGCGGCCCAGGGCGCGGAGATCGCCTTCTCCTACCAGGACGAAGCGCTGGAGCGCCGGGTCCGTCCGCTGGTCGAAAGCCTGCCATGCGAGCCTTTCATGGTCCAGGCCGACGTCACCAATGACGCCTCCATGGATGCCTGTTTCAAGGCGCTGGAAGACAAGTGGGGCACGATCGACTTCCTCGTCCACGCCATTGCCTTTGCCGGCAAGGACGAGCTGGTCGGCTCCTTCACCGAGAACACCACCCGCGAGGGCTGGCGCCGGGCGATGGACATCTCGGCCTTCTCCTTTGTTGATGCCGGCAAGCGTGCCTCCCATCTGATGCCCAATGGCGGCTCAATGGTGACGCTGACCTATCTCGGCTCGGAACGTGTCGTCCCGTCCTACAATGTCATGGGCGTCGCCAAGGCGGCCCTCGAGGCCTCGACCCGCTACATGGCCCGCGATCTGGGTCCCAAGGACATCCGCGTCAACGCCCTCTCGGCCGGCCCGATGCGCACCCTCGCCATGGCCGGCATTTCCGGCGGCAAGGCCCTGATGCGCACCGGCCGCGAATGGTCGATGATGAAGCAGGACACCAAAATGGAAGGCGTCGCCGGCGCCGCGCTCTACCTGCTGAGCGACCTCGGCTTCTCCTGCACGGGTGAAACGCTGCATGTGGATGCGGGCTTCCATGCGGTGGCCGTGCCTAGCATGGATGATGACGACTGATACTGGCGACACTGCCGGATCAAAAGACCCTGCTGGATAACTCCGGCGGGGTTTTTACTGTGACAGAGACAATCGATATTGACCGCGCCCGGTGAATTCGAGCCAGTCATTGTCTCGCAGCACCTGGAGCTGCTGCCGAATTTTTTCTCGAATGTGACGGTTGTTCGGGTAACGGATTTGTAGGTCAGGTGCGAAGGCATAAACCTCGTCGAGGCCAAATTCCGGCTTTCCGATGCTTTCCACACACCGCATGACATCAAGTAGCCAACCTCGCGCTTTGTCGTTCCTGATCTGCAGGAATGCATTTCGCTTCCATTGCTCAACTACCGATTGGGCGGACCTCGGGGCGCCATTCTCGACAATGACAATCCGTCCTGCGCGGGGTACTTTTCCATAGAGAATGTTGCAGCCGGTCCAACCGGCACGTCGCGCACGAGGCCCCAACGGCTTGCGCTTTTCAATTATGTCCGGCGTGAAGAAGTGCTTTGGAACGACGGTCAGATTACTGACACGAAGGGCTGACCGGTCGTAAGACAGAAGAAACAGGCTGGGATTTGATCGGCTCGTTAGCCGAGCAATCATCGTTGCATGAGCTCCATCAACGACTTTGTTTGCAAACGGCTTTTTCGAACTCTTCAGTTCAAATTGTTCATTGCAAGCACCACAGTGAAGGTCTGCTACAGGCCGATTGTTTTCAAACGGCTGCAACGGCCTTGTACCGCAACTTGGACAATAAAGATTCTCTGACGCCCACGCCTCGGTCCAGGCGCGAGCGGATTGGCTTCCACTAACATATGGAGTTTGAGACTCTTGAAATTCCAACTTCATCCGTAAATCCGAACACTTTCAGTCCGGATCAACGGTAGCCATCCCGCTCAGGTTGGCAATTCCCTTGAAACAATACACAGGCCGGCGAGTTAGCCGTCTCCTCTGGAGTACTCAGAAATCTCCTGAAGTTCACTGTCGAGAGCCGTCACGCGCACTGCATCAAACTCAGACACATCGCCACCCTCCCAACTCAAGGTATCTCCGCTTTCATAGGCAAGGTCTACTGCCTCCTCGGCGCTGTCAGCTTCAACGTCCGCATAGTAGGAAACGTATGCATCGACCTGTTTGCGTACCGTGAAGCTCGGCATGGGACTGCTACCCAGGGTACTATAACAATTTAAACACTACTAAAAATAGCAATCAGGGGCAAGGCCTTTTTAGGCTTTTTAGCTGGTAGCAGCATTTCCCAACGGGACAGGTACCCGAGGTACCTGTCCCTATCTTGCACCTACTCCAGCGCTGTTTCTTCGCCATCACCCATCGGGTCCACCTCCGGCTTCACCCAGCGGTCCAGCCAGTCGATGCTTTCCGCCAGCACGTGGAGGATGCTTTCGCGGCCGCGATAGCCGTGGCTTTCATAGGGGAGCATGACCAGGCGGGCGGTGCCGGCATTGCCTTTGACGGCGGCGAACATGCGTTCGGACTGCATCGGATAGGTGCCGGAATTATTATCCATCTGGCCGTGGATCATCAGCATGGGCTCATTGATCTGGTCGGCATGCATGAAGGGTGAGAGCTCGAAATAGGTCTCCGGAGCGGCCCAGAAAGTGCGGCGTTCGGACTGGAAGCCGAAGGGCGTCAGGGTGCGGTTATAGGCGCCTGAGCGGGCAATACCGGCGCGGAAGACGTCGGAGGCGGCCAGAAGGTGCGCGGTCATGAAGGCACCGTAGGAGTGACCGGCAATCGCCAAGCGCTCGCCATCGCCAAAGCCCATCTCCACCGTCACATCACGCGCAGCTTCCGCCGACAGGACGAGCTGGTGGATGAAAGTGTCATTCACCGTTTCCGGATCATCGCCGACGATCGGCATGGTGGCGTTTTCCAGCAAGGCATAGCCCTGGGTCACCAGGAAGCGCGGGCTGGTGCCGGCAACGCGCGTGAACTCATAGGGCGAGCCGGAGACCTGACCGGCGGTCGAGGCGTCATTATATTCCAGCGGATAGCCCCAGACGAGGACCGGCAGCGTGTCGCCTTCCTCATAATCGGCCGGCAGGTACAAGGTGGCGGAAAGCGGCACGCCATCCTCACGCTCATAGGTGATCAGCTGGCGGCTGATCTCGTTGAGCTGGGGGTGCGGGTTCTCGAACTGCGTGATCTCGGCCGTGTCTTCGCCGGCGCGGTGCCAGCGCACATTCGGCGGCGTCACCGGGTCTTCCCAGCGGGTCAGAAAGGCCGAGCCGTCCGGCGCGGTGAGACCGATGACTTCCTCGTAATTCTCGCCCGTATTGCGCCAGATCTCGGTCGTCTCAAACGTCTCAAAGCTGACCCGGTTGAGGAAGGGACGGTCGCCCTCCGGCGTCGCACCATCACCGGCCATATACATATAGCCCTCATGCACGCCGACGACATTCTGGCCATACGCATTGCGGACCGTCAGCGCGCTGCCCGGATTGGCATAGCTG
The DNA here is from genome assembly GCF_003634045.1 of Maricaulis maris. Lineage (GTDB taxonomy): Bacteria > Pseudomonadota > Alphaproteobacteria > Caulobacterales > Maricaulaceae > Maricaulis > Maricaulis maris. Next base: position 448,941 of record NZ_RBIM01000004.1, on the reverse strand, counting down.
TCCTGGTAATTGCGCTCCTCGGCCAGGCGCGGCGCGACCGACGGGTCGGCGAAATCGACCAGCCAGCGACGGATGACGCGGGTGTCGCGGTCGTATTCCATCGAGAAGCCGAGCTGGCCCTCAGAGGTGAATTGGGTGCCGTAATACCGGTCTTCCGTGCGCAATATCTCGACCGGCGCGCCATCAAAGGGCGCTTCGAGCGCCCAGACGCTGTCGCGTTCGTCGGTTTCGATCCGCGGATCGCCCCCATCGAGAGCTTCCGCCCAGGTCAGGCTGGCGGCAGCGGCGGCTTGCCAGCCAATCGACCGACGACCAGTGATGACGCCGCCAATCGGCACATTGTCGGCCAGCGGCTGGCGGGCAATTGTCGCCACTTCATCGCCCGCCATGTCGATCACGAAAACGCGGTCCGGGAAGCGCGACCAGGGCACCTGATAGGAGAAGGGCTGCTCCATCTCGCCGATCAGGATGTAATCACCGCCCGGCGCCGGTTCGGCAGAATAATAGAGGCCCGGCTCGCCGATCTCGCGCACCCGTGTGCGGCCGCTCGTGTTGACGAGCGCAAGCTGGCTGGTGGCCAGCCAGGCGAAGAGGGCGGCGTCGTGGTCGTCGGTGAGCAGATCCTGATAGGTCCGCACCGGTGCCTCATAGCCGCTGGCCTCCTGCGTCACCGGACCGATCGGGACGCGTGGACGCTCCGGCATGGCGCCGCGGTCGGGATCGACCAGGCTGACAAGCAGGCGTTCGCCATCCGGCATCCAGTCAATCGGCGAAAAGACGGCATTGATGCCGCTGCGCACCAATTGCCGGGCCCGCGCGGTTTCCACATCGACAACCCACAGGCTGAGCTGGTCGTTGCGGGTCATCACAAAGGCGATCTGCGAGCCGTCCGGCGACCAGCTGATATTGGAAATGCCGGCATCATCCGGCAAGTCGACCCGACGCTCGGCGCCGCTGTCCAGGTCGACCAGCGACAGGCCAACCACCGAACGCGGCCCGTGGCGTCCATTCAGCGTCGCATCGAGCCGAAGACCGGCCAGACGTTCCATCGGGCGGGCCAGCTCGGCAACCGGCGGCAAGGCCTCACGATGCATCAGAAGCAGCGTGTCGCGGGCCGGCGAGAGCGAGGTAAAGGGTGAGGGCGCCGCATCGACGATGTCGATGATTTCCTGCGGCGGCAAGCGATAAGGCTCCTGAGCCATAACCGGTGCCGCCCAGAGCGCTGAAGCGGCAACCAGCCCCAGCCCGCACTTCATCATTGATTTCAGCATGTCCGCCTCCCCGAATAAGTCGTTGCCCGGAAAGATAGGCGGATAGCGGCGGATTGGGCCTAAAGTTTCTGTAATCTCGGATTGGCCGCCCCCGTACTGGCGGGTGCGACGGCCGGCGCGAGCGCTTTCATGCCCATGACGAGGCGCAGGACGGGGATGTGTCGCAGAACCTCGAACCCGATGATACAGCCCCCGAAGGTCGAGATCATGATGATGGCAAACTCGGTCCAGGCACCGAAACCGGCGTCGCGGATCGCGAAACCCACCGCAACAATGATGGTCTGGTGCAGGATATACCAGGGGAAGACTGCGGCCGTCAGATAACGGCGGAGCGGGCCGTCATGGTCCAGCCAGCGACGGGCGGCACCGACCAGCGTCAGGATGATCGTCCACATGAAGACGATCCGGGCGATGCGCGCCGTCCAGGTCAGGACCGGGTCGGAAAAGGCGATCTCGAGATGTGTGTAGGCCCAGAAGAGAAAGGCCAGCAATATCGCGGTGACAATCGCGGTCACCGGCAGGGCTCGGTCAACGGCCTTCCAGATGCCCTCATTCTTGGCGATGAAATATCCGATCAGGACCATGGTCAGCGAATTGGCGTGATTGGCCCAGTCCTCGATCAGGTCGTGGGTGGTCGGGAAATCTTCGGTGAGTGTGAAGCGGACCAGCAAAAAGGGCAGGACGGGCAGCACCACGAGAGCCGCAACACCCAGCCAGCCACCGGCCGCGCCCCGACCCGCTGCCGTCAAGGCCTGGCTGTCGGCCAGGCGCCGCAGAAGCGGGAAGAAGGGTGCCAGAAGCAGCGAATAAACAAACAGATAGACGACATACCAGAGATGGTTCCAGGTCGGCGTGTGGATCGACCACGGCCCGTCCCATTCGCCGGCATATTGCCGCCAGAACGCCCACCATCCCGGTTCGATCTCACCGGCGAGCCGCAGCTCGGAATAGGATTGCGGCGCCACGATCACATACATGCCGAACAGGATGACCGGGAAGAGCCTCCAGACCCGGTCCGCTGCGAAGCGGCCACTGCCCAGCTTGTCGGACAGGAAACGCATCGCGATGCCGGAAATCAGGAAGAGAAGGGGCAGGCGCCAGGGGCTGGAGAGCCACATGAAGGGCTCCATCGCGTCATTGGCATTGAGGCTCTTGGCGTGCCAGCCCTCCGTGTTGAAGAACATGCCCGTGTGGTAAAAAATCAAGAGGATGAAGACGCCGATACGCAGCCAGTCGAGGCCGTATTGGCGACCGCTGCCGGGTGCGTCGAATGACCGGGTCATCGTCGGGGTCATGGTGGGGGTCTTGCTGGGGGTCATGGCCGTGCTCCTTGTCACCCCGCTCATCGGCCCGGCGGGTGACGTGCGCCAGACGATGGTGACCAGCGGCAGGCCGGCGGGACGGCGTGCTGAGCGGCAGGGACCAGCGGCGGTCTGCTGGGGCGAATGGCTGACGCGCCACTTGCCGCCGGCTGGCGGCTGGGCGAGCATCGCGGCATGACCGACACCCTGACTTCCGACCACAGCCGGGCCCGCGATGCCGAACGGCGGGCTTTGTGGCTGGCCTGCCAGTTCGCCTGGCTGAGCCTGATCGCCTTCTGGGTGATCGCCTCGATGTCGATCGACACCGAGTTCGCCCGGGATGGTCGCGACGCACCGCCCTTCTTTGCCTGGGTCACCGAAGGGTCGAGCATCATCATGACGGCGATCCTGGTGCCGGCGATTATGTGGCTGGGCCTGCGGGCGCCGCTGGAACCGGGGCGCTGGCTGACCTCCCTGCCCTGGCACCTGCTGGGCTTCCTCGCCTATACCGGCCTGCACGTGCTCGGCATGGTGCTGATCCGTGAGGGCGTCTGGGCCTTTGCCTATGGCAGTGATTATGAATTCTTCCACGACGCGCCATGGCGGGAGATTGTCTATGAGGCGCGCAAGGATATCGGCACCTATGCCGGCTATCAGATCATCATCGCGGTCTCGCTGGCGCTGCAGATGCGGCGGCTGGAAGTGGAGGTCGCCCGCGCCGAGGCCCGGCGCTCCCATCGCCTCACCCTGAAATGCGGCGGCCGGACCCTGCGCATCGCCGCCGACGAGTTCCGCGCCGCCCAAGCGGCCGGGAATTATGTCGAGGTCCGGCTGGCCGGCGGCGAGCACCTGGCCCGATCCACCCTGACCGAGCTGGAAAAACAACTCGCCGAGGCCGGCATTGACGCCGTGCGGGTGCACCGCTCCTGGCTGGTCAATCGCGATGCGATCCGGGAGATTGCCCCGACCGGCGAGGGCGATGTCGCCATCACGCTGGACACCGGCACCCAAATCCCCGGCAGCCGCCGCTATCGCGACCGGCTCGAGGCGGCTTGAGCCCGTGCGGCGAAGTGGAACAGGGCCGCCGCCGTTGCAAAGAGGGCGGTGAAGACAAGGGTCGCTACAAGCATGTCCACCGGCCAAGCGGGTCCAGCTGAGCCGAGGCCGCCAATCAGGGCAACGAATCCGATCAGGAACTGTCCTGCAGCGACAACGGCAAGGGTGACGGCCAGACCCGCGGGCCGCAGGCGCGTGATCACGGCTCCGAGCGACGCCACCAATGGCAGGGCAAGAAAGGCAAGATTGGCATCATTGTCAGACCGGCCGATGATTCCGACGGCGCCAGCGCTCCAGACCAGCAGAAAAAAGCCGATCAGGGTCAGGCCACCCGCGAGGCGCGCCGCCCAGTGTCGCTGCGTCCTGATGACCAGGACAGTGCCCAGCAGCAGACAGGCGACCATGCCGCCAGCGACGACATAATCGAAGATCGTCCAATTCATGTCCGTGCCCTTGCCCTCATTGCCCGGATGCCCAGCCTATCCGCGCCCGGCCGCTCGGATACAGCCCCCAAAGAAAAACCCCGCCGGCGCAAGCCGGCGGGGTCTTCTTGATCAGTTGATCGAAGCAGACAGCTTATTCAGCGTCTTCTTCTTCCTTCTTGATCTCTTCGCCGGTTTCCTGGTCGACGACTTTCATCGACAGGCGAACCTTGCCGCGATCATCGAAGCCGAGAAGTTTGACGTAGACTTCCTGGCCTTCGGCGACCACATCGTTCGGGTGGTTCACGCGTTCAGCCTTGAGCTGGGACACGTGGACGAGACCGTCCTTGGGACCGAAGAAGTTCACGAAGGCACCAAAGTCCATGACCTTGACGACCTTGCCCTTGTAGACCTTGCCTTCTTCCGGCTCGGCCGTGAGGCCGTGGATCCAGTCGAGGGCGGCCTTGATCGAAGCACCGTCCGAGGACGAGACCTTGATCACGCCGTCATCATTGACGTCGACCTTGGCACCGGTCGTTTCCACGATCTCGCGGATCACCTTGCCGCCCGAACCGATCACGTCGCGGATCTTGTCGGTCGGAATGGTGATGGTTTCGATACGCGGAGCAAACTCGCCGAGCTCGGTGCGGGCTTCGCCCAGCGCCTTGCCCATCTCTTCAAGGATATGCAGACGACCGCCGCTGGCCTGGGCCAGGGCTGTCTTCATGATTTCCTCGTCGATGCCGGCGATCTTGATGTCCATCTGCAGCGAGGTGACGCCTTCGGTGGTACCGGCCACCTTGAAGTCCATATCGCCGAGATGATCCTCATCACCCAGGATGTCGGAGAGAACGGCAACGCCTTCCGGATCCTTGATCAGGCCCATGGCAATGCCAGAGACCGGACGGGTGATCGGCACGCCGGCATCCATCATGGACAGCGAGGCACCGCAGACCGTGGCCATCGAGGACGAGCCGTTCGACTCGGTGATCTCGGAGACCAGGCGGATGGTGTAGGGGAAGTCTTCCTTGGTCGGGAGGACGGCCTTCACCGCACGCCAGGCCAGCTTGCCATGGCCGATTTCCCGACGACCCGGAGCGAGACGGAAAGACGTCTCACCGACCGAATAGGGCGGGAAGTTGTAGTGCAGCATGAAGCGTTCTTTGTAGGTCCCCGTCAGAGCGTCGATGAATTGCTCATCTTCGCCCGTGCCCAGGGTCGCAACGACCAGGGCCTGGGTTTCCCCACGCGTGAACAGGGCCGAACCATGCGTCCGCGGCAGAATGCCGGCTTCGGACACGATCGAACGGACCTGGTCGAGGGAACGACCATCAATACGCTTGCCGGTCTTGATGATACCACCGCGAACGATGGAGCTCTCGACCGCTTTCATGACGTCCTTGAGGGTCGTCATGTCGATGCCGTCCGGTCGCTCTTCCGTCTGGAGCAGGGCTTCGACAGCCTTGTCCTTCGCCGCACCGACTGCCTTGTAGCGCTCGGTCTTGTCGACGATGGTGTAGGCAGCGGCGAGATCGTCACCGATCAGCTCGCGAACCTTGGCTTCCTCGGCAGAGTGATCGGCCGGCTCGTAATCCCAAGGCTCTTTGGCCGCACGTTCGGCCAGCTTGATGATCATGTCGATCACCGGCTGGAAGGCCTTGTGACCCGCCATGACAGCGCCGAGCATGACGTCTTCGGACAGCTCCTTGGCTTCCGATTCCACCATCATGACCGCGTCCTGCGTACCGGCGACGACGAGATCAAGCTCGCTGTCATCCATTTCATCGCAAGGCGGGTTGATGATGTATTCGCCGTCCTTGTAACCGACACGGGCAGCGCCGATCGGACCCATGAAGGGCAGACCGGACAGAACCAGCGCCGTGGAGGCACCGATCATGCCGACAATGTCGGGATCGTTTTCAAGGTCGTGCGACAGGACCGTCAGCATCACCTGGACTTCATTCTTGAAGCCCTTGACGAACAGCGGACGGATCGGGCGGTCGATGAGGCGCGAGGTCAGCGTCTCCTTGTCCGTCGGACGGCCTTCACGCTTGAAGAAACCGCCGGGGATCTTGCCCGCCGCAAAGTATTTTTCCTGGTAATTGACCGTCAGCGGGAAGAAATCGACTCCCGGCTTGGCCTGTTTGACGCCGACGGCGGTGGCGAGAACTGTGGTCTCGCCATAAGACACCATGACGGCGCCGTCAGCTTGGCGGGCGACCCGCCCGGTTTCGATGGTGAGTGGGCGACCCGCCCACTCAATCGTTTCTTTCTGGATATCGAACATATCGTCTTTCGTACGGATGGCGTCGCGGATCAGCGGCGCAGACCCAGTTTCTCGATGATGGCCTGGTAACGGGCCACGTCCTTGTTCTTGACGTAGTCGAGAAGCCGGCGGCGCTGGGAGACCATCTTAAGAAGGCCGCGACGCGAGTGGTTGTCCTTCTTGTGGGTCTTGAAGTGCTCGGTAAGGTTGGCGATCCGGGTGGTCAGGATGGCCACTTGCACTTCCGGCGATCCCGTGTCGGCTTTGCCACGGGCATGTTCAGCGATCAGCGCGGATTTGCGCTCTTGCGTAATCGACATCGGGTTCTCCTAAACTCGTTATGTCGACTCCCTGAATTGTCAGGGAGTGAGGTTGAAAACACGCGAGGGCTGGAACTTTCCCGCCCTTGCGTCGCCGAGCGCCACTGCCACACCATCGCAAAGGGCCAAAGCGGTAAAAGTGCAGTCCTTGCCCGCGATTTCGCGGGGTCGGCGCTGCGCCTTCAGCTCTTGCGCTTGACGCGGGAGCAGGACGATCGAGCGTCCTAGCTTCAACTGGAAGGATTCCTCTTCGGTTATGGCCAGCGCCGGGATGTCGTCCAGCGCGGTCTGAACCGGGAGCAGAGCTTCCGAAGCGGCGCCCTTATGAGCCATTTCTTCCAGTTCGTCCAGCCTTGTGGATTCCGCTTCCGCGAATCCACCAACGCGAATCCGGCGCAGGGCGGCGACATGCCCTTCCGTGCCCAGGGCAAAGGCAATATCGCGCGCCAGGGAGCGCACGTAAGCGCCTTTGCCGCAATGCATTTCCAGCACCGCCATATCGCTGTCGGGACAGTCCAGAAGGCGCAGCGCCTCGATATGGACCTGGCGCGCCTGCAACTGCACGTCGTCGCCGCTGCGGGCCAGATCATAGGCACGTTCGCCATCGACCTTGATGGCCGAGTAGGCAGGCGGCACCTGTTCGATATCGCCGATGAAGGTGGGCAACACCGCCTCGATCGCCGCGCGATCGGGACGGACATCGCTGGTCGCGACAATTTCACCCTCACGGTCGAGCGTATCGGTGCGTTCGCCCCATTTGACGGTGAAGCGATAGGTCTTCGAGCCTTCCACCGCAAACGGCACGGTCTTGGTCGCTTCGCCCAGGGCGATCGGCAAAATGCCCGAGGCCAGCGGATCCAGCGTGCCGGCGTGGCCGGCCTTCTTGGCATTGAATAGTCGCCGGACCACCGAAACGGCCTGGGTCGAGGTGATATCAAGTGGTTTGTCGAGGATCACCCAGCCATGGATGTCCTCGCCCTTGCGGCGTCGCGCCATATTGGCCTCCTTCAGGCGCCGGGGATCGGACCCGGATCGCGGGAGGGGCGGACCTAACGGAACAATGCCCGCAAGGCAAGACCGGTGGCTTGCTGCGACTGTCGGAACACCGTAATCCTCACCCGTACCCAAGGAGTTGCGTCATGATCCGGTTCGCCCTCACCAGCCTTCTCGTGATCGGCATCACCGCCGGCCTGCCGCGCGCCGATGGGCAGGCGCCGCGGGATGGCGACACCAGCCAGGCCGCGATCGCGCAACGGATCCATGACTGGGTGTCGCCGCTGGTTGAAACCCGCGATTTCTCCGGCGTCATCATGGTCCGGCGCGGTGACGGGGGACCGGTTGCCCTCACCTTTGGTTATGCCGACTGGGTCAGCGGCGCCCCGATGACGGCGCAGGCGCGTTTTCCCGCCGGCTCCGTCACCAAGAGCCTGACGGCCGCCATGGTCCGGCGATTGATCGACGAGGGCAGGATATCAGCGACCGGTGCGGTCAATGACTATATCCCCGAGCTGACCGGCTATGGCGCGGTGCGCATCAATGACATCCTGTCCCACACGGCGGGCCTGGCGCGCGACATTCCCGCCGGCGCACTCGCCGATGCCCGCAGCGACACCCTCGTTTCCTGGCTGGCGCGGCAGCCTGCGCCCGGCGCCGGACCGCATGACTACGCCTATTCCAATCTCGGCTACGGACTGCTCGCAGTGGTCGTCGAGCGGGTGATGAATGCGCGCTATGAGACCCTGCTGGCGACTGAATTCCTGATCCCGCTCGACATGCAGGACAGCCGCATCGCCCGGCGCGCGGCAGCGGCGGGTGCCCATGTGCCCCGCGGCTTTGCCGCCGGCCCGCTGCCGCTCGACCTGCGGGCGCCAATGAGCGACAGCCCGGCACTTGGCGATGCCGGCCTGGTGGCGCCGATTGGCGATCTGCTGCGGCTCGCCGACGCCGTCCGGACGCGCCGTATGGACTTGTTCGAGCCGGACGGACGCATGGTTGGGGGTTGGCAGGTCGAGCAGGTCGACGGAGAGGCGATCTACACGATCCAGGGCTCGGTGCCGGGATACAGTGCCGGCATCTCCATCCTGCCCGGGCGAGATATCACAATCGCCTACGGAACGAATGTCGAATCCTATCCCAATTGGGAATTGCGCAACGCCCTTCACGCGCTCGCCCTCGACCGCCCCCTGGCGCCGCCGGCGGGCCGGCCGGCGACAGACCGGCTCACCGCCTCACATCTGGACGCTGCGGGGTCCTATGCCGGAAGCCCGTTCGGGCCGGTGGTGATCGAACCAACCGAAGGCGGTCTCGACCTCGTGCTGAGCGAGCGCGGTTGGCGCTTCTATCTCACGCCGACCGGTCCGGACGCGCTGAACTGGCGCCTGTTCAATGCCGATTTTGCCTATGAGCGTGATGAGGCGGGCCGGGTCGCGGCGATCGCGGTCAACCAGGCCGGTCTGACCGGGGCCGACAATCGCTGGCGACTTGAACGCACGGACTTGCCACCGCTGCCGGAACCTGATGCCGGCGACGTGGCCGAAGCGGGCGACGGTGATTAATCGTCCGGATCGCTGGCCCCGGCGTCCTCATCGTCAAGATCGCGGCGGACCTGCGGGCGATTGAGCAAATCGTCGACATGGCTGGCCGTGTCGAAGGAATTGTCCGGGTGGAAGTGCAGCTCCGGCGTGAACTTCATCTCGATTTCACGGCCCAAACGGCCGCGCAGGAAACCGGCGCAGCGGTTGAGGCCGGCAGCGAGCTTGGCTGAGTCGCCCCGGCCGAGCGGTGCGACATAGACTTTTGCGACACGCAAATCCGGGCTGGGGCGCACTTCGGTCACCGAAATCAATTGCCCTTCCAGATCCGGGTCACGCAATTCCTCTCGGGTCAGAATGCCGACGAGTGCATGACGAACGAGCTCGCCGGCGCGCAATTGGCGCTGGCTCGGGCCTTTGGGCGATTGGTTCTGACGGCGGGCCATGCATGTCTCCATCCCGGCGGAAGCGAGGCGCGGGGGTGTACGCCGCTTGACCGGTCGATGCAAGGGGGCGCCCCGACCCGGTTTCGTCCCTCGCCCCCCGGCGCTCATCACATTGGCCGGCCCCGGGACTTTACCGCTGCCGCCGGGGCAGGGCTACTCGCCGCCACGCACTGCCATCCGTGCAGCGATGAAACCCCGACCGAGTGCCGAGCTTGCCATGACCCGAATGACCCACGCCTGCCTTTTGGCGACCTGCCTGCTGACCGCCGCACCAAGCGCCGCGCAGTCGACCCCGGACGCGACGCCGCGCCACATCGCCGAGGCTTGGCTGGACGCCTATGCCAGCCAGAACTTTGCGGCCATGTCGGCGTTGATGACCGAGGACACGCGGTTCATCGACCCGACCTCCTTCGACATTGATGCCGTGACCGAGCGGATCGAATGGCGCGGCCCCGCGGCGATCACGGCCGGCATTGCTGCCTGGGGCATGGATCATGGCGTCTACACGATAGACAGGACCTATGAGGCCTCCGGTCAGGTCGTGTTCAACGGCCATATGGACGTCGTTTACGGCACCGGCGACGACGCGCAGACCTTTCGCTATCCGATCACGACGATCATTGCGGTAGTCGATGGCCATGTCGCCGAGCATCGCGACTACACCGACTTCAACAATGCCGCGCCGGTGCAAGCCTCACACTGACCGACACAGGGGCGTCGCGAGCGCCCGTCCGAATGGTCTGCAGAGGGTGTGTGCCCCCTTGTGCAGACCGGGCCGGCGCCTCAGGGACTCACTGCCCGAGCCAAATCCCCGGGTCGCCGGCCTGACCCTTCACCCATCATGGAAGACAAGACGATGACACATTTCCTCTCCCTCGCTGGTTTCGCCACAGGCCTCACTCTCACCCTTGCCCCCGCGCTGTCGGCCCAGGACGATACCAATGCCGAAGCCGAAGCCATCGCCCGGACCTATATGGACCACTATTCCGCCGTCGACTGGGATGCGATGGAGGCCATGCTGGCGGCCGACATGGTCTTCAGTGACACCACCGCCCAGGGCGAGAGTTACGGGCCGGACGGCATTCAGGAGGACGGGCGCGACGCCATGATGGCGACGCTGCGCGAGTTCGGCGAGCGCTATCACCCGATCGAGCTCGGGTTTGAGTGGGATGATGTCTTCGCCTCGAACAGCCGCGTCGTCTTCATCGGCCATGTCAACGCGCTCTACCCGACACAATCAGAGGGCCAGGTCTTCCGCTGGCGCTCACGGCAGGTCAGCGTCATCACCGTTCGTGACGGGCAGGTCGTCGCGCATCAGGATTTCGCCAATTACGCGGCGCCGGAACAGGGATTGATCGCAGCCGACTGACAACTGATCCGGACGACGGTTCGACAGCAAGAAAAAGGGCGGCCCCGACGGGGCCGCCCTGTCATGTTTCAAACCTGTCCTGGTCCGCTCGGGACCGGTGATCAGGCCTCGAGCTTGCGCGCGACTTCGATCACTTCGAAACACTCGATCTGATCGCCCTTGCGCAGGTCTTCATAGCGCTCGAAGGCCATGCCGCACTCGGTGCCCGCGCGCACATCCTGCACTTCATCCTTGAAGCGCTTGAGCGTCTTGAGCTTGCCTTCGTGCAGCACCGTATCGTCGCGCAGCAGGCGCACACCACAGCCGCGCCGGACCACGCCTTCGGTGACACGACAACCGGCGACCTTGCCGGTCTTGGTGATGTTGAAGACTTCCAGGATCTCGGCGTAACCGATGAAGTTCTCGCGCTTCTCCGGCGCCAGCATGCCTTCCATCGTGTTCCGCACATCGTCGATGACATCATAGATCACCGAGTAGTAGCGGATCTCCACGCCTTCACGTTCGGCCAGTTCGCGGGCCTGCTTGTTGGCGCGGACATTGAACGCGAAGACCGGTGCACCGGATGACTTGGCGAGCAGGACATCGCTTTCATTCACACCGCCCGGAGCGGCACGAATGATCCGCGCGCGGACTTCGTCATTGCCGATACCTTCGAGCGACTGCTTGATCGCCTCGGCCGAACCCTGGACATCCGACTTCACGAGAAGCGGCATTTCCTGGGTTTCGTCCTGTTTGAGACGCGCCATCATCTGCTCGAGCGAGGCACTGGCCGGCGACGAGCCGCCGGTCGCCTCACGGCCCTTGCGTTGACGGTAGTCGGCGATCTCGCGGGCGCGGGACTCGCCATCGACAACGGCGAAGACTTCACCCGGATCCGGCGCTCCATCGAGGCCGAGGATCTCGACCGGAACCGACGGTCCGGCTTCTTCGAGCTGTTGGCCACGCTCATTGACCAGGGCGCGCACACGGCCCCATTGGGCGCCGGCGACGAGGATGTCACCGCGCTTGAGCGTGCCGCGACGGACCAGAAGCGTCGCCACCGGACCGCGGCCCTTATCGACCTGGCTTTCGATGACAATGCCTTCGGCGCTGCGCTCCGGATTGGCCTTCAGGTCGAGCAGTTCGGCCTGCAGGGCGATGGCCTCGGTCAGCTCGTCGAGACCCTCACGGGTCTTGGCCGAGACATTGACCGATTGCACGTCACCCGACATCGCCTCGACGACGATCTCGTGTTGCAGCAGGTCGGTGAGGACTTTCTGCGGATTGGCTTCGTGCTTGTCGCACTTGTTGACGGCGACGATGATCGGCGTGCCGGCAGCCTTGGCATGATGGATCGCCTCGATCGTCTGCGGCTTCACCGAGTCGTCTGCAGCCACCACCAGGATCACGATATCCGTCGCCATCGCGCCGCGCGACCGCATGGCCGAGAAGGCAGCGTGGCCGGGCGTGTCGAGGAAGGTGATCTTCTCACCGCCCTTGAGCTGGACCTGGTAGGCGCCGATATGCTGGGTGATGCCACCGGCTTCGCCCGATGCGATATCGGTCGAGCGGAGTGCGTCCAGCAGCGACGTCTTGCCGTGGTCGACATGACCCATGACCGCAATCACGGGCGCCCGCGGCAGCTTGGCCTCGTCGGCATCATCATCGGCGATGAAACCGTCTTCGACGTCAGCCTCGGACACACGCTTCACGATGTGGCCAAAATCCTCGACCACGAGCTCGGCGGTATCGGCATCGAGCACATCGTTCACGCGGACCATCTGGCCCTGCTTCATCAAGTATTTGATGACGTCGACAGACCGTTCCGCCATCCGGTTCGCCAGATCGGCCACCGTAATGGCTTCCGGCACGATGACTTCGCGTTCGATCTTGTCGCGTCCACCGGACGTGTCCTGACGGCGCTGCTTCTCGCGTTCACGGGCACGGCGCACCGAGGCGAGCGAGCGCTGACGCTCCTCATCGCCTTCCAGAATGTTCTGGATGGTCAGCTTGCCGCGGCGGCGATTATCGGTCTTGGCACGGGCCGGTTGCTGTTTGGCAGCCGGGCCGGGGCCGGCAGCCCCGCCCTTGCGCTTGACGCGACCGCCGAGGGCTTCCAGCGCGCTGGCCGGATCATCCATCGGGATGGCATCGGGCGTGGCCCGCTTTTCGTCCTTGGCCGGCGCCCGGCGGCGCGGATCTTCATCACGCTTGCGGGACCCGTCCTTGGCTGCGGTCGCAGCTTCGGCCTCGGCTTTCAGTCGCGCTTCGTCTTCAGCGGCCTTGCGCGCAGCCTCTTCGGCTTCGCGCTCTTCACGAACGGCGCGCTCGCGCTGTTCGGCCAGCTGGCGCTGCTCATTGGCAGCCCGCTGCGCCATGGCGGCGTCAGCCTCTTTCTTCTGAGCTTCGCGATCGGCGGCTTCGGCGCGGGCACGGGCAATGGCCCGTTGGCGCGCAACGAGTTCCTCTTCGGACAGGCCGAGCTGGCGTGCCTTGGCCGCCAGTGCGGACTCACCGCTTTTGGCGCCCCCGCCCTGCTTGCCGCCGGGACCGCCATCCTTGGCCGGCGTTGCCACACGTTTGCGCTTCTTCTCCACGACGACCGCCTTGGAGCGACCGCGCGCAAAACTTTGCTGCACGGTACCGCCACCGGGGCGTTTCAGAGAGAGCGGCCGGCGGCCGGAGGAGTTGTTGTCGTCTGCGTCGCTCATACGAGCCTTCCAAATCGGCTTTCGTTCCGCGGGGCCTTCCGGTAGCCGAATGCCGGAAACCCGCACTGTTCAAACCACTGTCCGGCCTGAAGGCTCGCTAAACTAGCCAGCTCAAGGCCGATATCAACCGCTGTCGCGGCAATCTCCGCACGTCAGCCTTGCGGGACGAGCGGCCGGAAGCCCGAAAGCTTCCCCATCACAGTCGTAAATGCCCGCGCCTGCGAGCCTTTCGACATGCTGGCATGGACCACCGGACCGCGACCTGTCGCATCACCGATGGCTTCCGCCGTGAAACATCCCGCGACCGGGACATCACCCCAGGCCGCGAAGGCCAACCGATCCAGCTTGGACCGGCCATCCTCAGCCCCGTCCGACGCTTCGATGCGCCAGGCGGGTTTGGCGGCCTTGAGTGCCAGACGCACCGCGTCATAGCCAACCGCCAGGTCTCCGGACCGTCGCGCCAGACCGAGAAGGCTCAGCGCGCGCTCGACCAGCTGACCCTCAATGAGGCCCGGCAGATCGTCCGGCATTTTTACCGGACACCCGAAGGCCCGGTTGAAGGCGGATTTCTTGACCGCCTTCTCTATCAAAACCCGCTCCGCACTGACCCAGGCACCACGGCCGGGCAGTTTGGCTGCGAGATCAGGCACCAGCTGGTCGCCCGGCCCGAGGGCCATCCGGATGAGATCCGCTTCCTCACGGACCTCCCCGGTGGCAACGCAGCGTCGCTCCCTCGACTGGCTGGCCCGGGGGCTAGTCAGCCTTCGTCTCCTCGTCGCCTTCCGGCACCTCGGCGTCGAGGTCGAGACCAAGCGCCTCGGCTTCGGCTTCCAGGGCCGCCAGATCCATATTGGCCACGTCGAAGGCCTCTTCAGCCTCCTCGACCTCTTCTTCAACCACTTCCGGCTGCGGCAGGTCTTCCTCGGAGATCCAGCCAGCCGCAACGCGGGCACGCATGATCATCATCTCGGCATCTTCGGAGGAGAGATTAAACTCTTCCAGGATGCCCGGCTCGCGAATTCGTTCGCCATTCTTGGTCTCGAACCAGCCACGCAGATCATCGGTCACCAGACCGGCAAGATCGTCGACCGTCTTGACGTCATTCTCACCAAGCTTGACAGCCATGGCGAGCTCGACACCCGGAACCTCAAGCACCGCGTCCTCGACACCGAGCTCCTTGCGCTTGGCGTCCTGTTCGGCAGCCAGGCGATCAAGATAATCGCGGGCACGCGCCTGGATTTCCTCGGCCGTGTCTTCGTCAAAGCCTTCGATGACGGCAATTTCGCCGAGATCGACATAGGCCAGATCCTCGACATCGGTGAAGCCTTCTGTCGCCAGAAGCTGGGCAATCACCTCGTCAACATCAAGGGCGGCGATGAAGAGTTGCGTCCGCTCAGCGAATTCCTTCTGGCGGCGCTCGGACTCTTCTTCCTCGGTCAGAATGTCGATCGACCAGCCGGTCAGCTGCGACGCAAGACGGACATTCTGGCCGCGGCGACCAATGGCGAGCGACAGCTGCTCGTCCGGCACCACGACTTCAATCCGCTGGTCTTCCTCGTCGAGGACGACCTTGGCGACTTCGGCCGGCTGAAGGGCGTTGACGATGAAGGTCGCCGGATCATCCGACCACGGGATGATGTCGATTTTCTCGCCAGCCAGCTCGGACACGACCGCCTGGACACGCGAACCACGCATGCCGACGCAGGCGCCGACCGGGTCGATGGAAGCGTCATTGGAGATGACAGCGATCTTGGCGCGCGAACCCGCATCACGGGCGACCGACGGGATTTCGATGATGCCTTCGTAAACTTCCGGCACTTCCTGCGCGAACAGAGCGGCCATGAAGTCCGGATGTGCGCGCGACAGGAAGATCTGCGGGCCGCGGACTTCTTCGCGAACATCATAGATATAGGCGCGGACCCGCTCATTGTTCTGCAGATTTTCGCGCGGGATACCGTCGGCGCGGCGGATAATGCCTTCGGCGCGACCGAGATCGATGATCACATTGCCGTATTCGACGCGCTTGACGATGCCGGAAATGATCTCGCCAACGCGATCCTTGTATTCCTCGAACTGGCGCTGGCGCTCGGCTTCACGGACTTTTTGCGTGATGACCTGCTTGGCGGTCTGCGAAGCGACGCGGCCAAATTCGATCGGCGGCAGCTCATCGGAGAAGACGGTGCCGATCTCGGCGGTCTTGTCGATTTTCTTGGCGTCGGCGAGGTTGAGCTCCTGGCTGTCATTCTCGACCTCTTCCACAACCGTCATGTTGCGGGTCAGCGACAGCTCGCCCGTTTTCGGGTCGATCTTGGCGCGGATGTCGTTTTCGGCCCCATAGCGGGAGCGCGCGGCCTTCTGGATGGCTTCCTCGATGGCCTCGATCACGATCGATTCATCGATGGACTTTTCCGCCGCGACCGCACGGGCGATCTGCAGAAGTTCCAGACGGTTTGCACTGACACCAATGCTCATCGGGTGATCCCCGTTGCGTTGAAAAGCGACATTATTCGTCTCCTTCAGTCGTCGCGGCGCCACGGCCCCGCGCTTTCAAATCCGCCTCGATCAAGGCGTCTGTCAAAACCAGTTTGGCCTCAACGATCCAGTCGAACGGGATCATCGTGGTGTCGTCCTCGCCTTCCATGTCGAGCCCGACATTATCATCTTCAACCCCGGCCAGAATGCCGCGGAAGCGCTTGCGGCCCTCGGCGAGGCGATCGAGTTCGATCTTGGCCTCATTGCCTTCCCAGCGCGCAAAATGCGCCAGCGTGGTCAGCGGGCGATCAATCCCCGGCGAGGAGACTTCCAGGTCGTATTCCCCGGCAATCGGATCCTCGACCTCGAACACGTCGGACAAGCCGCGTGACAAGCGGGCGCAATCCTCGACCTCGATACCGCTGCCATCGGCGCGGTCGGCCATGATCTGCAGGCGGGCACGCTTGCCCGACATGATGCGCACGCGCACGATCTCGAGCGCGAGCTCGGCAGCCACCGGCTCGGCGAGGGCGAGGATGCGGTCATCCTGAGGCGATTTTGTCTTCAAGGCGCGGGCCCCGGGGTCTGCAGAAACAAAAAGAGCGGCCGCCGTGGGCGACCGCTCGAATGTATCATCCGATACAATCGAACTTGTAAGAAGTCGCCTTGTACTCCGTACGGCGCGACTTGGCAAGACGGGCGCGCGGTCAGCGCCGCACGAAATCCATGAAGACCGGCGCGCAGTCGCCAAGGTTTTTTGTCTCGTAGCGGGTGGTGATGTGATCGTCAGGCGCGCGGGTCCAGTCTGCAGAGGTCTCGGCCTGCCAGACAAATCGTGCGTCGCCGGTCAGCTCGATCATGCAGTGATCGGCATAGGATTTGACGTCGGTCGCGATCCGCAGCCGCCCGCCGGGCTTGAGCAGGCGGGCGAACTGGTCGCGCGTCTCCGGCTGCACGAAGCGTCGCTTGGCATGCCGCTTCTTGTGCCATGGGTCCGGAAAGAGAAGGAAAATCCGGTCGAGACAGGCGCTCTCGAAACGCGGCAGGACTTCGCGGGCATCGGCCCGGGCCAGGCGGACATTAGTCAATTCCTGCGCGTCAAGGGCGGTCAATGCCTTGGCGACCCCGTTCAGGAAGGGTTCGATGCCGATAAAACCGGTCTCCGGGTGGGCCGCCGCCTGGGCGGCCAGGTGCTCACCACCACCAAAGCCGATCTCGAGCGCCTGGGTCCGGCAATCCGGCATCAGAGCCGCCGGGTCGATCACCCCGTCTTCCGGCAGTCCGATGCGCGGCAGCAGATTGTCGACCAGGCCCTGTTGGCGCGCCGACAGGGGCTTTCCCTGGGCGCGTCCGAACAGGCGGAAGGCAGGCGTTTCAGGCGTCTCAGTCATCATGGGAGGCGGGTTTAGCGGGTTCCGGACGGGCTTGCACCGGGAAAGTCAGCGGCACATCACGTCTTGGCAGGATCGTCAGTCGCCAGCGTGCGCACCAGCTCCAGCACGCGCCGACGCACTTTCGCATCCGTGATGCGGGAAAAGGACTCCGCCAGCGACACCCCGTCCGAACTCTGGATGAAATCATAGACGATCGGCGTCTGGTCGCCCTCGGCCATGCCGGTCGCGCCGGACTGCTCCGCCAGACCATCGAAAAAGAACTGGACCGGCACTTCCAGCACGCTGGACAGCCGGTACAACCGGCTCGCCCCGACCCGGTTGGCGCCGCGCTCATACTTCTGAACCTGCTGGAAGGTGACACCGAGTTCATCGCCCAGCTTTTCCTGGCTCATCTTGAGCAATTGCCGGCGTAGCCGGATGCGTGAGCCGACATGGATGTCGATCGGATTGGGGCCACGCGGATTTACCTTCGGCATTGAGTCACCTCGTTGGGATTGGGCCAAAGTGCAGATCAGAACGGTAATTTAGCACAACCAAAGGGATGCGTACCAATCAACTCATCTCACGGCTGCACATCATCGGCTGCGTGGACCTGCCGGAAACGCTGCCAGGACATGCCGAGCAGGACCAGGACGCAGAAGGCGAGGAAAGGCGTGTCACCCCAAAAGGAATAGGGTGTGCGCTCAAGTCGGCCCGGCAGCGCGACATCGCGCACGCCTTCGCCGCTTGGCTCCATTGCGACACGCGCCCGGCCGAGCGCATCGACCACGCCGGACACGCCCAGCGCCGCCGAGCGCACCATCGGAAGCCCGCTTTCAATACTGCGATAGCTGGCCTGGTTGAAATGCTGACGCGGACCTGCGGTCGGGCCGAACCAGGCATCGTTGGACAAATTGTAGAGCCAATGGGCCCGCGTATCAGCCGAACGGACGAAGCCGGGAAAGATCGACTCGTAACAGATCAGCGGCAGCATGTCCGGCGCGCCGGGGATTTCCAGTACATTGGCCCCCGGCCCGGGGCTGAACTCATAGCGCGCAAGATCCTGTAACGCCTCGATTCCGGTCATCGCCATCAGCCCGGACAGCGGTGTGAATTCGCCAAACGGGGTCAGCCGCACCTTATCGTAGAGCGCGGCAATGCGCGGTGTGCCCGACTGGTAACGCAAGGCCGCCAGCGTGTTGTAATAGCCCAGCTCACCGCCGTCGGACGCGCGCCGGTTGACGCCCGCGAGCAAGACCTGCCCGCTGTCCAGAACATCGCCGATCCGCGCCAGCGTCGCGCCGTCTTCCAGCATGAAGGTCGGCAGGGCGCCCTCCGGCCAGACGACATGGGTCACCGTTTCGATGCCGGGGCGGGCGGTCAGCGCGAGATAGCGGTCGCGGGTCAGTTCGGCACCGCCAGCAGCCCATTTCTGCGCCTGGGGAATGCCGGCCTGGACGAGGCGGATCGACACGCCCGGCACATCGTCAGGCGCCGAGGCGGCGAGCCGGATGGCGCCGGTCGCCAGTACGATCATGGACAGGCCCAGCGCCGCGAAGGCCGGCAAGCTGCGCGCCAGTTCCAGCCGCGGCGCAATGGCCAGTACAGGCGCGGTGAGCACGAAAATCGTCAGCAGGCTGAGACCATAGACGCCGAACCAGGACGCCGTCTGGCTGACCAGTCCGCCGGCCGGCCAGACATAGGCGGGCAGGTTCCAGGGCAGGCCCCCGAGAAGATGGCCGCGCGCCCATTCGGCAAAGGCGAGGGCCGCCGCGAACACCAGAACCCGCCAGACGGAGCGCGGCGCCAGTGCGCAATGGATCACCGCGCCGAGCCCCCAGAAAACGGCCATCAGCGCCGCCAGTCCTATCAGCCCGACCGGGGCCAGGAATTCTACGCCATTGCCGCGGGTCAAGAAGGCATAGACGATCCACGCCATGCCGGCGATGAAATAGCCAAAACCGAACAGGAAACCGCGCAGGAAAGCGCTGCGCAGCGGTCGGTCGAAACGGCGCGAGCCATCCAGTGCCGCGAACAGGACCCACAGCCCGATCATCAGGGCGGGCACGATGTGCAAGGGTGCGACCGCGAGTGCACTGAACAGGCCGGCCACGAAAAGCGCGATCCGCGGGCGCCATCCGGACCGCGTTGCCAGCCAGGTTCGCGGCCACCAGACCAGGAGGTGGAGCCGCCGCATCAGCCTGCGTCCGTGGCGTCCGTGGCCTCTGGCCCGGCCGGCTTGGGCCGCTTGTGCGGTGCCCGCACCCGCATGCGCTTGATCCGTCGCGTATCTGCCTCGATCACTTCAAACTCATAGCCGGTCGGGTGACGGATCACCTCGCCGCGCTCGGGGACCCGGCCGATCAGGGTGAAGACCAGACCGCCGAGACTGTCGACATCCTCGTCCTCGTCCTCGGCGGCGATCTCCTCGCCGACCACCGCTTCAAAGGCGTCGATCTCGGCCCGCGCCTCGACATCCCAGACACCGGGGCCACGCGAGCGGATGGCCGGCGTTTCCTCGTCGTCATGCTCGTCTTCGATATCGCCGACGATCGGCTCGATCAGGTCTTCCAGCGTCACCAGCCCGTCCGTGCCGCCATATTCGTCGACCACAAGGGCCAAATGCATGCGTCGGCCCTGCATGCGGCGCAGAAGGTCTAGCGCCTTCATCGACGGCGGCGCGAACAATAATGGGCGACCAATGGACGGCAGAACCTGTTTCTGGGCCCAGCCAGCCGGGCGCTTGCCCGACGAACCCGGCGCCAGATGGCTGACCACGTCCTTGATGTGGACCACACCGACCGGATCATCGAGCGTGTCGCGATAGATCGGCAGGCGCGAATGCGCGGCCTCGGCGAAGATCTTGGCCAGCTGCCCCAGCGGCGTCGACACGTCGACACCGACGATATCAGCCCGCGGCACCATCACGTCAGCCACACGCAGCTTGTCCAGCGCATCGGCTTCGATGGAATTGTGAACCGGGCCCGACGCGATCGCGCTGCCACCGGAAACGGAAGATGACGCGCCACCGAACAGGCGCGCGAACCAGGATCGACTGTCAGGGTCAGAAGGGGCGGATATATCGGTCATTCAGCGTGCGGGTCGGAACCCGAATCCTCATTGGCATAGGGGTCGGCAACGCCCAATCGGGCAAGGGCGCGGCGCTCGATCATTTCCATGAGTTCGGCCTCGTCATCACCCTGGTGATCATAGCCCTGCAGATGCAGGAATCCATGGATGATCAGGTGGCGCAGATGATCGGCCGGGTCGATGGCGCGCGCTGCCGCTTCGCGGGCCACAACGCCGTGCGCCAGCGCGATATCGCCGAGATGATTGTCGGCATGCTCGCCGGAGGGAAATGACAGGACATTGGTCGGCCCGTCCTTGCCGCGGAACTGCACATTCATCGCCGCAATCGCCGCGTCACTGCCGAGCAGGACAGCGACCACACCCGGTGCGCGATCCGGCAATTCGGCACAGGCAGCACGGATCGCCTCCTCGGCGAGGCGTGTCTTGCCCTGCAGCGATGACCAGGCGTCATCTTCGACAATCAGATCAACGGCGTTCATCGCGGTTGCGCGGGGCCTGTCCGACCGCGCGCATCTTCCTCATAGGCTTCGACAATACGGGCCACGAGATCGTGGCGCACCACATCAACGCGCGAAAAGCGCGTAATGGCAACACCTTTGGTGTTGGCCAGGATATCCAGCGCATGCGGCAGGCCGGACGGATCACGTGGATTGAGGTCGCACTGGCTGGGGTCGCCGGTCACCGCCATGCGCGATCCTTCACCGAGGCGTGTCAGCACCATCTGCATCTGGGCTCGCGACGTGTTCTGGGCTTCATCAACGATCACAAAGGCCCGGTTGAGCGTGCGACCGCGCATGAAGGCGATCGGCGCGACCTCGATCCGGCCGTCCTCGCGCATTTTCTCCAGCTGGCTGCGTCCCAGCGTATCGGCCAGCGCGTCCCAGACCGGCAGCAGATAGGGATCAACCTTCTCATTGAGGTCACCGGGCAGGAAGCCGAGCTTTTCGCCCGCCTCGACCGCCGGCCGGGTGATGATCAACTTCTCGACCTTGCGCTGGATCAGCATCGAAGCGCCATAGGCCACGGCCAGCAAGGTCTTGCCGGTGCCGGCCGGACCGACGCCGAAGATCAGGTCATAGGCTTTTTCATTTTTCAGGGACCGCACATAGGCACGCTGGCCTTCGGTGCGGGCGATCAGGCTGGAACCGCGCGGCACGCGGATCACACCATCATCGACGAGACCCGGCGTCGCCTCGTCATCCTGCAGGCGCAGGGCGGCACGCACCGCCGCCTCGTCGCAGGTCAATCCGTGTTCGAGACTGCCATAGAGGCGCTTGAGCACCCGCTTGGCCTCGTCGCGCGCGCTATTGTCCTCGGCCGTGATCACCACTTGCCCGCGACCGGGCGCGCTGATCGAAACGCTCAGATCCTGCTCGATGAGCATGAAAAAGCGGTCACCGGCACCGGCCATGCCGCGCAGGCGTTCAACATCCTCGAAATAAAGGCTTTCCGAGGCCGCTTTGCGGGGTTTGGCGGCTCGCTTGCGAGCCGGGGGACGCGATGCGGTCACGCGGCACTCCGTTTGGTCCCGACCAGGCGCCCGGACAGGGCGTTGCGGGAGGCGGTTTCAATCGCGACCTCGGCGATCTGGCCGATCAGCTCGGCGGGACCGTCGACATGCACGGATTGCAGATAGGGGCTGCGGCCATGCAACTGGCCGTCGAGCCGGCCGGGTTTTTCAAACAGGACCGGCAGGGTCTTGCCGATCATGCTCTCATTGAAGGCAACCTGCTGGCTGTCGAGCAAGGCCTGAAGCGCGGCGAGGCGCTGCGATTTCACACCCTCATCAATCTGGTTGAACATCGCCGCACCCGGCGTTCCGGGGCGCTTGGAGTATTTGAACGAGAAGCAGGAGGCGTAATTGACCTGGCGCACCAGCTCCATCGTTGCCTCGAAATCCGCATCGGTTTCACCCGGGAAGCCGACAATCATGTCACCGGAAATCGCGATGTCCGGGCGCACTTCGCGCAGGCGGGCGATCGTGGCGAGATAATCGGCCGCCACATGCTGACGGTTCATGGCTTTCAGGATCGTGTCCGAACCCGACTGCACCGGCAGGTGGAAATAGGGCATCAGCTTGGGCGTATCGGCGAAGGCCTGGATCAGGTCCTCATCCATGTCGCGCGGATGCGAGGTGGTGAAGCGGATGCGCTCTATCCCGCCGATCAGCGCAACATGGCGCACCAGCTGGCCGAGGCCCCAGGCGCCGTCGGCCTCGCGACCGCTTGGCGGAGCACCGTGAAACGCGTTGACGTTCTGGCCCAGCAGCGTGACTTCACGAATGCCCTTGGCGGCAAGGGCGCGGATTTCGGCGATGATCTGGTCCACCGGGCGCGACCATTCCGCGCCGCGCGTATAGGGCACGACACAAAAGGTGCAGAATTTGTCGCAACCTTCCTGCACCGTCACAAAGGCCGAATAACCCTCGACCTGGCGGTCGCTGCCAAGCTTGTCGAACTTGTCCTCGACCTCGAACTCGGTATCCAGCGCCTCGCCCTTGGCACGGTGGGCCTGGGCAATCAGCTCGGGCAGCTTGTGATAGGTCTGCGGGCCAACGACCAGGTCGACAACCGGGGCGCGGCGCATGATCTCGGCGCCTTCGGCCTGGGCGACACAGCCGGCGACGGCAATTGTCATCCCGCCCGAGGCGGCCTTCTCGTCCTTCAGCGGACGCAGGCGGCCCAGCTCGGAATAGACTTTCTCGGCCGCCTTCTCGCGGATATGGCAGGTATTGAGGATGACAAGGTCGGCCCCATCCGGCGTGTCCGACGACTCATAACCAAGCGGCGTCAGAACGTCCTTCATCCGTTCGGAATCATAGACATTCATCTGACAGCCATAGGTCTTGATGAAGAGGCGTTTGCGCGTCGTACTCATGAATTCTGCCAGTTTGCCACACACAGTCCACACTGTCCCTATCGACCAGCGGGTCGCGGGAAGGCGCGGGTTATGCTTGAAATCCCCTTGCCCCGCAAGGGGTGCGCCTAATCAGCCGGTGGCATCGGGCCGGAACCGACGGGTGCGTTCGCGGCCGGACTGACCGCCGGGACCACCGCTGCAGCGTCCGGCTTGGGATCATGCTTGCGGGCCCGCAGCCCGACCAGCAATGCCAGGAATGTCAGGACCGCGGCGAGATAGAAGGGTGCGCCGGGCAGGTAGACCGGCGCGGTGTCGCCGGAGAAATACTTGAACGCCCGCGACATCAAAAGCGGCCCGACCACCATGGACAGGCTCTGCAGGCTGGTCATCGCGCCTTGCAATTCGCCCTGCGCATTGGCCGGCACCTGGCGCGACATCACCCCTTGCAGGGCCGGCTGTCCGATACCGCCGATCGCCGCGACGCAAATCACCACATAGACCATCCAGCCCTCGGTCACGAGGCCATAGGCCGTATAGGCCGCAACCGCGATGCTGAGCGAAATGATGATGGCCCGCCACTCGCCGAGCTTGGGAACAAGAATCCGCGTCAGCCCGCCCTGGACGATGGCGGCGGTCAGTCCGACCACCATCAGTGACAGGCCGACATCGGCTTCACTCCAGCCGAATTTGAAGGTCGAGTAGTAGGACCAGATCGCCGGATAAACGGCATGTCCGAACAGCATCAGGAAAACCGCGCCCATCAACACCAGGGCAACCGGATAGTGACGCATCTGATAGATCGACCCGAACGGGTTCGCCCGCCGCCAGTCAAAACCGCGCCGGTTCTCCGGCTTGAGTGTCTCCGGCAGCACCAGGAGACCATAGACAAGGTTCAATCCGGCCAAGGCCGCGGCCGCGAAAAACGGCGCGCGCGGACCAAACCATTCGCCGAGAAAACCGCCGATCGCCGGCCCGACAATGAAGCCGATCCCGAACGCCGCGCCGATCATGCCGAAACGGCCGGCACGCTGTTCCGGCGGCGTGATGTCGGCGATGAAAGCATTGGCGGTCGAATAGCTGGCGCCGAAAATGCCGGCGAGAACCCGGCCGGCCAACAACAGCCAGAAGACCGGCGCAAAGCCCATGATCAGATAGTCAATGGTAAAACCGGCGAGCGCGGCCAGCAGCACCGGCTTGCGGCCAAAACGGTCTGACAGCCCGCCGACAATCGGCGCGAAGAAAAACTGCATGCCGGCATAGCTGGCCATCAACCAGCCGCCCATCACCGCAGATTCATTGGCATCCAGACCGGTAAGCTCGTGCAGAAGCGACGGCATGACCGGGATGATCAAACCAAAGCCGATCATGTCGATCAGCACGGTCACGAAAATGAAAATGATCGCGTGTTTGCCGGGCGTGCGCGCGGACATGGCCTCTCCTCGAAACCCGACGATGGGTGGCGCGCTTAGTCCTCGGCGCTCTTGAGGGGAACGCCGTAGAGTTCGAGCCGGTGATCGACAAGCTTGTAGCCCAGCTTGCGGGCAATCGCCTCTTGCAGGCGCTCGATCTCTTCATTGACGAATTCGATGACTTCACCGGATTTCAGGTCGATGAGGTGATCATGGTGTTCATCGCCGACCTCTTCGTAACGGGACCGTCCATCGCGAAAGTCATGGCGCTCGATGATGCCGGCCTCCTCGAACAGGCGGACCGTCCGGTAGACCGTTGCCAGCGAGATGCGCGGATCCTCGTCGGACGCGCGACGGTGCAATTCTTCGGCATCGGGATGGTCGTCTGACTGCGACAACACGCAGGCAATGACCCGGCGCTGATCCGTCATACGCAGGCCCTTGGCAATGCAAAGTTTCTCGATCCGGTCCGGCATGATCATTCCCCTATCGGTCCTGTCGAGAAATAGGCGCTCACGGGGCGGTCTGTCCATCTTTGCGCAGCCATTTTTCAAGGACGAGCGCATCGCTGCCATCGCGGTAATAGGCGGGGCGGCGGGCAATTTCAGTGTATCCGGCTGCCAGGTACAGGGCTTGCGCACCCGGATTACAGGTGGAAACCTCCAGAAATATCCGCGCAATACCCGTGTCGGACAGACGATCTTCGCCCACCGCCAGAACCCGTTCTGCCAGGCCTCGGCGCCGATGATCAGGGTCTGTCGCGAGAGTCAGCAATTCGGCTTCGTCAGCGGCGCTGCGAAACAGGGCCATGGCGATGAAGCCGGTGCCCTTGCTGCTGGCCAGCGCCATGCATCCGGGCAGGTTGAGCAGGGAGGCGATCTCCGCCGCAGACCAGCCGGCGGCAAAACAGCGGGCGTGCAGATCCGCCAGACGCGCTGCGCTCGACGCTTGGACGGTTTCGACCTTGTCGCTCACGCCGGCAACACGCCGCCCGGCAGTTTGGCATCAGGCGGTCTGGCGTAAAACGGGGTGGGCGGGTGTCCGGACGGATCCAGCTCACCCGTCATCGCCAGCAGCACGGCCGGGTCGAGCGTCGTGATGCCGAGATCGGAAAAGCCGTCCGGCAATCGCGCAGCGCCCGAACCCGTGACCTTGCAGCCGGATCCGGCAAGGGCCTCGATGCGGGCCGGCAGATCCGCGACGGGACAACGCTCGGGCGGCCCCGCCTCGCCCTGCGTCCAGAGTTGAAGGATCACCTCGCCGCGCTTGGCATCATGCAAGACTGCGAGTGCCGGTTGCGGGCCGGCTTGCCGTGCCAGGACCGCGAGATTGGGGATGCCGATGCAGCGTGCGCCGCAGGCCAGCGCCAGACCGCGCGCGAATGCCACCCCGACACGTGTGCCCGCGAAACTGCCCGGACCGATCGTCACGCCGATCCGCGCGATCTCGGTCGGTGCCGCCCCGGTATCGGCAAGTATCTGCTCGACCATCGGCGCCAGTCGCTCGGCATGACCGCGCCCGATACGGTCGCTCAGGACCTGGGTCGTCCCGCCATCCAGGCGCAGGGCCACGGTGCAGTTTTCACCGGTCGTATCGATTGCCAGCCACATCATGGCAGCCATTTAGTCGATATTCGCCGCCAGGTCGAAGCCCGGGCACCGTGCCCGCAGCCATGTCCCGTTCAGACGCCCTATTCCACCGCCTCGACGGCCTGGATTTCCGGAATGTAGTGCTTGAGCAAATTCTCGATGCCGGATTTCAGCGTCATTGTGGATGACGGACAACCGGAACACGCCCCGCGCATCTTCAAGCGCACAATGCCGCCGTCGGAAATATAGGAATGGAAGAGGATGTCGCCGCCATCCTGGGCGACCGCCGGGCGGACCCGGGTGTCGATCAGCTCGATGATTTCCTTGACCAGGCTCTCATCCTCGCCGGCATAGGCCGCATGGCCGCTCTCGGTGACGGCGTCGCCAAGCAGGGGACGCCCCGATTGCAGCCCGTCCATGATCGCGCCGAGCAGGAAGGGTTTGATATGATCCCACTCATAGGCGTCGGTCTTGGTGATGGCGATGAAATCCTCACCGAAAAACACGCCCGACACGCCATCGACCAGAAAGAGGTCAGCCGCGAGCGGCGCATCAGCGGCATCCTCTTCGCTTTCAAACTCGCGCGGGCCGTCCGGCGCGATTTCGCGGCCGGGCAGGAATTTCAGCGTGTTCGGATTCGGCGTGGCTTCGGTCTGGATGAACATGGCAGGGCCTCCTGACGCTCACTTGGCGCTCTTTCGCCCGCCATTCAACCACACTCGTGCTAGGGTTTTCAGACGAGCGCGTCGATCTCGGCTTCGTCCATATCACCCGGAACAACCGTCACCGGGACGGCGCGGCCTGAAAACAGACCCTTGCCGCGGGCCAAGGCCGTCACCAGCGGGCCGGGACCCTCGCCATTGGCCGACGCCGCGAGAACCAGCAGGGAGATCAGCGGATCTTCTTCGAGCAATTCGGACAGGACCTGACGGCGATCGCCTTCACGCAGAAACAGTTCCGGACGCTCGCCGGTCACCGCTTCGGCGTCTTCCGCCATCGACTCCAGCAGGGTCTCGGCGGCCGATTCGGCCTCCCGCTTGGCGGTTTCCGCAACGCCGATCCAATGGCTGAAATCACCCGGTTCATGCGTGGCAAGAATGGCAACATGCGCGCCCGTCGCCTGGGCCCGGCGGGCGGCAAAATAGAGTGCGGTTCGGCACTCGGTGCTGTCGTCCGCGACGACGAGAAACTTGCGCGTGCTATGCGGCATGACGCGAGTTTGGCGCCTGCCGCACGACACGTCCAGCAATTCATGCTAACCCCCGCAGCGAAAGGGAAATTTATGGACACTGCGACATTGATCGACCGCCGCAATGCCGGGACACCGCTGCGCAATTTCTCCGTGGATTCGCAAGCGATCACGTGGCGCGACGGGGAGGACGGCCCGCAACACAGCCTGGCGCTGGCCGATGTCCGGCAAGTGCGACTGGCGGTCGAAATGGCCGGCCAGAACAGTCAGGTCGTGTGCCGTGTCAGTGCCTCCGACGGCCGCGAGATCGCGTTCGGGTCGATGCGCTGGGCCGGGATCGGCCAGTGGGAGGCCAATGCCCGCGATTTTCGCGATTTCCTGCGGGCGCTGCATGTCGGCCTCGACGACCAGGCGGGGCCGATCCGCTATGTTGAAGGTGCGTCGATGGCCTTCCTCGCGGTCATGACGGCGCTGGGTGGCGGGCTGGCGCTGATCGGTGCCGGCTTCTTCGTCAAGCTCTTCCTGGTCGATGAAAACGCCATCGGACTGGTGCTGATCCCGGCGATCGCGCTCGGTGTCTGGCTGATGCGCCTGTTCTGGCCGAGGGCCGCCAAAAACTATGACCCGGCAACCTACACAACGCCGCTGGAGGGCGAGAAATCGAGTTCCAGCACCGGTCCCGACGCGGAGCTGGCAGGAAACGAGGGTTCGGTAACCTCTCGTTAACCCTGCCGGGCCCGCGCCGGTCCGTCAGCCAAATGCGGCTGCCACACCGTCATTCGCCGGCATGGGTCTCCGGTGCCGCATTGCGCACCTCAAAAACGACCGGAACCTCGCCCGAGCGCTCGAAAACCAGCACGCCACGAGCCTGATCACCCTCCACGACCGGGGCCAAGCCGTGCACCATCAGGTGAAGCCCACCCGGTGCGAAGCGCAGCGATCCGGTATCGACCAGGTCCTGCGGCGGTACCGGGCGCATCCGCATCATCCCCTGCTCATCCATGGTGTGCCCGTGCATCTCGACACGCTCGGCGCCGTCGATGCGCGCCGATAGCAGCCGATCGGCATGGCCCTCGGACAGGGTCGCGGTGAAGTAGGCTGCCGTGACGTCGCGTCCCTGCGGATGCGGGCGCATCCAGGCAGAGCGCACCTCGACTACCGGCACGACGCCATCGTCCGGCAGGGGGGTGATATCGGCAGTGCCAGCGTGCATGTCGCCAGCATGGTGATCGCCCGCATCATGGTGGGTGTCTTCGCTGGCATTGTCTGACGCGCCACAAGCGGGGAGCGCGGCGGCCAACAGCGAGACCGGAATAAGGTGTTTCATCATCATGTCCTCGAAAAAGAGGGGGGCGCTAATGCGCGCCGCCCCAAGCGTATTGCCATCCAAGCGTCAGGGTCCAGTCTGCGGACATCTGCACGCCGTTGAGATCCTCGTGCAGCGGCGAGGCGAGCTCCGCCGCAAAGCGTTGGCCGCGCAGGGCTCCGCTCTGGCCGACCCAATTTGCCGCTAGGGCCGCGGTGACCCGCTCACCGCCATGGAAGTCCGGATTGGCGGTCTGGACCGGTGCCACAATCCGCGCGTCAGAACCATTGATCGTACCGCGCGTACGTCCCTCGAGCCGGCCGAAGAAGGCCCAGGCCGGTGCCGGCGACCACCCCATCCAGCCGGTGAGCTGGGCCTCGTCACCCAGCCGGTAGCCGGCATCATTGTCGTCGATACGGAAAACCGCGCTCGCTTGACCGCCCCAGCTCCAGTGACCCGTCTGGTGTCGCAGCGTGGCGCCGACGATTGGATCTACCGTGCCGGATCCGAGCTGCATGGGATAGGGCAGGGTCAGGGTCGGCATGGTGTTCATCGGCGTGAGCACGCGCGCGGCCTCGTCGATTGACCCGGTCGGCAGCGACAGGCCGGCCTGGATATGCAGGCGGGTCGGACCGGCGTCGATGATATCGACCAGGGCAGACAGTTTTACGTCGCCAAAGCCCGAGCTGCGTGCCGTGAATTGGCCAAGTTCGTCACTGCCCATCATGCCGGCGAAGGTGACATGGCTCATCTCGTTTTCCAGCCACGGCAACATCGCCATCAGCGTCACCCGGTCGCTCGGCGCATACATGACGCCAAGCATGTGCATGTTCATCGTCATCGATGTCGGCACCACACGCAGCATGGCGGGCGGCCCATTCACATTGCCGATACGGGTGGCAATCGTGTCCGGGCCAATCGGGTCCGTGCCCAGCCGATTGCCGTCCATTTCCATCCGCATGAAGCGATAGGACAGCATCCACTCGCCCTTGGCATGGGTGTGGTCACCCATCACCCCGATCGGAGCGTGGGCGTCGGCGCGGATGGCATCCGGGTCATGCGCCAGGGCAGGCGCGGTCAGGGCGAACGCCATCGCGCCCGCTACAAGTTTGATTTTCATGGTTGTCTCGCAAAGCGGCCGGACCTGTGGTCCGGCGTGTGGATCTCAAACGGTGTCAGATGAGATCGATGCGAGGCGGAGCCCGTGGTTCGGGCCGCAAGGTCCGGACGGCGGCGAAGGGCACCGTTTGAACGGCCACGGTGGACGGCTGAGCCCGGGCAGCGGGAACTGGCGCATGCGACAGCGTCGGCACCGACAGGGCCAGCGGCGGGCACGACAAGCAGTCGTCACACGACATTGGCAGTGTTGCGTCGCGCGGCGCACCGGCCCCGGCAAGCTGAGACAGGATGGCCAGATTGGCGGCATCCGCGTCAGAAATCGACGACCGGACCTGACCGGCGCACAACAGCCAGCCATTATCGCCGGAGACACGCTCCATCGCTTCCGCCGCAAAGGGGAAGATGGCGCTCCAGGCAATGACCAGGGCAAGCAGCGCTGAACGCAGGCGGTCAAATATCATGCGAACCGTCTAGATCAACAGGTGCGACAATACGAGTGCGGCAAAAAGCCTACCCCCAGAAACCGACGATCTTCTTGGTCTCGGCGACGACCGGCTGGGCGACCGCGCGGGCCCGCTCGGCCCCCTTTGCCAGGATGCGGTCGATCTCGGCCTTGTCGGAGATCAGGCGACGGTACTCGTCAGAGATCGGGGCAAGATACTCGACCGCGACGTCCGCCAGCGCCGGCTTGAAAGCGCCGAACCCCTGGCCGCCGAACTCACCGAGCACCTCAGCCTTGGTCTGGTTGGTGAGCGCTGCGTAAATGCCGACCAGGTTGGACGCTTCCGCCCGCCCCTCAAGCTCCTCGACCGTGGCCGGAAGCGGTTCCGGATCGGTCTTGGCCTTCTTGATTTTGCGCGCAATCATGTCGGCATCGTCTTCCAGATTGATGCGGGAATTGTCGGAGACATCCGATTTCGACATTTTCGACGTCCCGTCTCGCAGGCTCATGATGCGGGCGCCCGGGCCTTGAATGACGGGCTCGGTGATCGGGAAGATCGCTTCGCCCTTGCCGTAGTCACGATTGAAGCGGGCGGCGATATCCCGGCACAGTTCAAGATGCTGCTTCTGATCCTCGCCGACCGGCACTTCGGTCGCCTTGTAGACGAGGATGTCGGCGGCCTGCAGCACCGGATAGGTGAACAGCCCGACCGAGGCCCGTTCCTTATCCTTGCCGGCCTTGTCCTTGAACTGCGTCATCCGCTCGAGCCAGCCGAGCCGGGCGACGCAATTGAAAATCCAGGCCAGCTCGGCATGCGCCGGGACCGCCGACTGGGCGAAGATCGTGCTCTTCTCAGGATCAACCCCTGCGGCGATATAGGCGGCAGCAGCGGAGCGAACCGTATCCGGCAGGGTCGCCGGATCATGCGGCATGGTGATCGCATGCATGTCGACAATGAAGTAAAAACACTCCCGCGTCGGGTCTTCCTGCAACGCGACCCAATTCTTCAGCGCACCGAGATAATTGCCGAGATGAAGGCGACCGGTCGGCTGCATGCCGGACAGGACGCGTTGCGGACCTTTGTAATCGGTGGGCGTGTCACTCATGGGAGGGCCTTGCGGGTAAGACGGACAGGGACATGCCTCTTAGCGAGCGCAGGCGATTGCCTCAAGAGCGCTTGAGCGCCGCGCGCACCTCGGCCGGACGCAGCGCACCGGTCGTGAGCGCCGCCAACCCGTACACACCCAGCCCTGCCCCGCACACAACGAGAAGGGTCAGCAGCGTTGAATCGAACAGGATCGCCCGCAAGAGCTCGGCATAGTGTTCGGCGACCAGCAGGAAAACCGCCATGACCGCGCAGGCACCGAGAATGCGCGGCAGCTTGCCCAGAAGACGCGCATCCGGCTCAAGCAGGCCGCGCCGTTTCAGGGTGACCGCTAGCAGGATGGTGTTGACCCATCCTGCCAGCGCCGTCGCCATGGCGAGCCCGGCAAAGCCCAGCGGCCCGAAAAACAGTGCCAGGCCGACGGCCAGGTTCACAACCACGCCGACTGTCGCGAACTTCATCGGCGTCAGCGTGTCCTCACGGGCGAAGAAGCCGGGCGACAGCACCTTGATCAGTACGAAGGCCGGCAGGCCGATGGCAAACGGCACCAAGGCCTGGCTCACCATGATCGCATCGGCGGGCGTGAATTCACTGCGCTGGTAGATGCCGGTGGCCACGAAGACCGGGATGACGGCCAGCGCCGTCGCCGCGGGCAAGGTCAGGGCCATGGAAATCTCCAGTGCCCGGTTCATCGCATTCGACGCCGCCTCGACGGCGCCGGCACGGACCCGCCCGCTGAGCGTCGGCAACAACACCACGCCCATGGCAATCCCGACCACGCCAAGCGGCAATTGATAAAGCCGGTCGGCATAATAGAGCCAGGATCGTGCCCCCTCTTCGATGGTGGCGATGGATGAGGTCACCAGGATGTTGATCTGGGTCACCCCGGCAGCAAGGGCGCCCGGCACGCCCAGCACGATCAGGCGCCGAATTCCGGGAGACAGGCGCGGCAAACACAGGCTCAGGCGCAAGCCGGTGGCGCGGCACGCGGCGAACAACCAGGTCAATTGCGCGATGCCGGACAGGCTGATCCCGATCGCCAGATGCAACGCCAGACCTTCGCCCCCGGCCGGCGAAAAATAGAGAATGCCGATCAGGGTCAGGTTCAGCAGCACCGGTGCCGCCGCCGCGACCGCGAACCGGCCGTGCGAGTTAAGCACGCCGCTGAGCATCGCGCTCAACGACATCATCAACAGATAGGGCATGGTGATCTGGGTCAGCAGCACCGCCAGCTGATACTGGTCCGGCTGTCCGACGAAGCCGGGCCCCAGCGCATACATCAAC
This sequence comes from Maricaulis maris, assembly GCF_003634045.1. Taxonomy (GTDB): domain Bacteria; phylum Pseudomonadota; class Alphaproteobacteria; order Caulobacterales; family Maricaulaceae; genus Maricaulis; species Maricaulis maris. Next base: position 416,032 of record NZ_RBIM01000004.1, on the reverse strand, counting down.
CAGGGCATCAACAATTGCGCCGCGACGACAAGGACCAGCATAGCCGTCAGCAGGACAGACATGACCTGGCGGGCAAACTGGATGGCTTCTCCGGCCTCGCCGGTCTCCAACTTGCCGGCATAGAGCGGGATGAAGGCGGAGTTGAACGCACCTTCCGCAAATATACGTCTGAAAAGATTGGGGAACTGAAAAGCTGTCAGGAATATGTCAGTAACAGCGCCCGCCCCCAGAGCCGCCGCCAGCAGCATCTCCCGCACCAGGCCAAGGACCCGGCTCGCCATGGTCAGAACGCCGACAACGGCCGTGGATCGAAGCAGATGCATCTGAACCCCTTTTACCGCAACACGCTCGCCCGGGCCCGGGCGATACCGCGTTGGGCCGCTTTCTTGTCGAAGGCGGTTTCGCTTTCGGAAAAGACCGCCAGCAACCCGCTTTGCACACGCTCGACAATCGCCGCATCGACCAGTTTTTCGCCGCGATGGGTGACATAGAACACGTCCGTCGCCCGCTCGCCATAACCATCGATCTGGGCTGAAGTAAGGGCGAGGTGTTCGTCGGCGAGGATGTCGGCAAGGTCGGCCAGCAGGCCCGGCCGGTCGCGCCCCGACGCTTCGATCACGGTCGCCTGCTCGGCGATCTCGTTGGAAATCGTCACATTCGGTGTCACCCGGAAAGCCGCGTCCCGGCGCTTGAGCGGCGCCGCCGGACGCCGCCTGACCGTGACCTCACCGGTTGCCACTTCGCGCAGATACTCAACCAGGGCCTGGCGCTGTACGGCATCATGCCGGCCATAGGGCTGGCCGGCGGCATCCTGGATGTAGAAGATGTCAAACACCTGATGCGACGCCGTGGTGTTGATGGTGGCCCCGACCACATCAGCGCCAACCTCGGCGAAGGCGGCGACGATATCGGCAAACACTCGCTCCCGGTCCGGCGACCAGATCATGACCTCGGTGGCCGCCCGACGCCGGTCAACACGCACCGCCGCCGAAGTCTGGCGGGCGCCATTGCGGGCATGGCGCACGAACGCGGCGTGGCGGAAGCGGTCTTCTTCCGAAAAGGCCGTCCAATAGGCGTCATTCAGCTCGGCGGTCCACCAGGCGGCAAAGTCCGGATTGACCCGTTCGAGGCGGGGCCGGATCCGGCTGCGGGCCAATTCCGCCTTGTCGGCAAGGGTTTCGCGCGCCAGTTGGAGATTGTCGCCATCACTCGACAAGACCTGCTCGGTCGCCGTGTAGAGTTCGCGAATGAGCTGGCCTTTCCAGCCATTCCAGACACCGGGGCCGACGGCCCGAATGTCAACAACTGTCAGGACGGTGAGCAGACGCAGCCGCTCAACCGTGCCAATGGCGGCCGCAAAGTCCGCCACTGTGCGCGGATCTGACAGGTCGCGCCGCTGCGCCGTATCGCTCATCAGGAGATGCGAGGCGATCAGCCAGGACACCAGTTCGGTCTCGGCCTCACCCACACCCATGCGTTCACAGGCCGTCAGCGCCCGCGCGGCGCCTTCGATACACTGGTCCCCGGCCCCCTTGCCGGTATCATGCAACAGGACAGCCAGATGCAGGGCCCGGCGATTCTGGATCAGCGGCGCCAGCTTGGTCGCCAGCGGGTGATCAAGCGGATGCAGCCCGTCCTCGATCTCGCGCAGGAGGCCAAGCGCCTGCAGCGTGTGCTCATCGACGGTATAGCGGTGATACATGTTGAACTGGGTGCGCGCGACAATGTCCCCGAACTCGGGCAGATAACGCCCCAACACCCCGGCCTCGGTCATCATCCGCAACACCGCCATCGGCGCCGCACTGTCCAGCAAAACCGCAAAAAAGGCCCGCGCCGCGCGCGGGGCTCGGCGGAAATCATCATCGATCAGATGCAGCGTCCGGCCGATCCGGGCCACGGCCTCGGGATGAAGGTCGAGGCGCCGCGACGCCGCCACATGGAAAAAGCGCATCAAGCGGATCGGGTCTTCGCGGATCTGGGTGGCGTGGGCAAAGTCGAGCCGCCCTTCGCGGACGATGAATTCACCGACATCGGCGTCCTCGGCGGCGTCCATGCCGGGCGGCAAAAAGCGCGCCAACCCTTTCGGCTTGGACTTCCAGGCATCGGCCTCCAGCTTGGCGCAGACGAGACGGGTCAGGGCGCCGACATCCATGGCGGTGCGGAAATAGCGGCGCATGAAGCGTTCGACGCCGCTCTCGGTATCGCCATCCTCAAAGCCCATGCGGGCGGCAATCTCGGGCTGGACATCAAAGGTCAGGCGTTCATCCTTGCCGCCGGCCAGCTGGTGCAGGTGAAACCGCACCGTCCACAAAAAATCATCGGCGAGAATGTATTTCGACACATCCTCGACCGAGAGCAGGCGGCTGCCGACCCAGCGCTCGAAAGCGTCGGCGCCATAGAGGAACTGCGCCAGCCAGCGCATCAGTTGCAAATCGCGCAGCCCACCCTTGCCGGATTTCAGATTGGGTTCGACCGTGTAGCGCGACCGCCCGGCCTTCTCGATCCGGGCGTCTCGCTCGCGCAGCTTGGCCTCGACGAAAGCCGGCAGGTCACCGGCCACGACTTCGTCGCGAAAACGCTGGGCCAGGGTCGCGGTCGCCGCTTCTTCGCCGGCAAGATGACGCAGCGACAACAGGGCCGTGCGCTCGGACGCATCCTCGCTGGTCAGCGCGATGGTCTCGTCCATTGTGCGACAGGCACCGCCGCCGACATCAATCTTGAGGTCCCAGAGCGCATAGAGAAATTGCTGCAGGAAGGCGTCGGTCAGCTCACTCGGCGCATCCGGCTTGATCAGCATCAGATCAATATCCGACGAGGGTGCCAGTTCGCCGGCGCCAAACCCGCCCTGGGCACACAGCGCCACGCCGGCCGACCCGTCCGGGTCTGCGGCGGCCATCGAGTCAAACAAGGCATGCAGGCACGCGCTCATCCCGTCGGACAGAAGATGTGCCGCGACCGCCCCACCGCCGGCACCGGACAGGCTGGCAAAGGCCTGGCCGCGGAACCGGTCAATCGAGGCGCGAACATGGCTCAGGGCCGATGCTCGCGCAGCCGGCGAGTCCCAGCCTTGCTGGGCCAGGGCAGCCGCCAGTTGCGCCCGCAATTGCAGACCATCCAGCGAAGCAGGCAGAACGGGCATCTTCATCGTGGGACCAATCTAGTTTACCGCGGGACGGGACGTCACGTTTTCTTCGTCATCGCCTTGAGGGCGTAAAGGACTTCCAGGGCTTCGCGCGGACTGAGCGCATCCGGATCAATCTGTGCCAAGCGTATCTCGACCTCGGAGATGAAGGGTTCCGGCTCCGGTTCGGCGAGCGCAAAAAGCGGCAGATCGGTCAGGGCGGCCGCCGGTGTGCCATCCGCCTCAAGCCGCTCCAGGATGGCTTGCGCGCGCTTGACGGCCATGCGCGGCAGGCCGGCGCGGCGGGCGACCTCGATCCCGTAGGAGCGGTCCGCCGCGCCACTGCCAACTTCGTGCAGGAAGACCAGCTCCCCCTTCCATTCGCGTGCCTTGAGCGAGACATTGCCGGCCGCGTCGAGATCATCAGCCAGCCGCGTCAGCTCATGATAATGCGTCGCGAACAAGGCGCGGCAGCCATTGACGGCATGAAGATGCTCGGCTGCCGCCCAAGCGATAGAGAGACCGTCAAAGGTCGCGGTACCGCGGCCAATCTCATCGAGAATGACAAAACTGCGCGGCGTCGCCTGATTGAGAATAGCGGCAGTCTCGATCATCTCGGCCATGAAGGTCGAGCGCCCACGCGCTAGGTCGTCCGCCGCCCCGACCCGCGAATAGAGCCGGTCGGCAATGCCGATCCGTGCCGCCCGCGCCGGCACATAACAGCCGGCCTGGGCCAGCATCAGGATCAGCGCGTTCTGGCGCAAAAAGGTGGATTTACCGGCCATGTTGGGGCCGGTCACGAAGGTCAGCCGCGCCGCCTCGCCACCGGCCCCGTCGAGATGGCAATCATTCGGCGTGAAACGGCCATCGCCGGCCTTTGCCAAGGCCCGCTCGACCACCGGATGGCGTCCGCCCTCGATGTGAAACACGCTGTCGTCGGACATCACCGGCCGGCTGGCCTCTGAGTCCTCGGCCCATTCCGCGAGGCCGGCCGAGACGTCGAATTCGGCCAAGGCCCGGGCGGCGGCCCGGATCAGCTCGGCCTGAGCCTCGACGCGGTCGCGCAGGGCCGCGAAAGTCTCGATCTCCATCGCCAGTGCCCGGTCGCCGGCCGACGCGATCTTGGCTTCCAGCTCGGCCAGCTCCGTGGTCGAAAAACGCACCGCATTGGCCATGGTCTGGCGATGGATGAAGCGCTCATCGCCCATCAGGGCGTCGCCATGCTTGGCGGTCACTTCGACGAAATAGCCCAGCACATTGTTGTGCTTGACCTTGAGGGCGCTGACCCCGACCGCCTCGGCATAGGTCTGCTGCAGGCCGGCCACGACCCGGCGCGAGGCATCGCGCAGCTGCCGCAACTCATCGAGTTCTGCCCGCCAGCCCTCAGCGACAAAACCGCCGTCACGAGCCAGAAGCGGCGGCTCGTCGACAATCGCGCGTTCCAAGTCAGCGATCAGGGCGGCGAGGTCCGGCTTGTCATTCATGACCAGCGCCGTTAGCCCCTCAGCGATCAGGGCCGGCGGCGTATCGAGTGTCTTGTCGAGCAGGCGCGAGGCAATGATTTCGCCTTCCTGCAGGGCCGCTGCCAGAGATTTGAGGTCCCGCGGCCCCCCGCGTCCCAGCAACAGGCGCGACAGGGCCCGCTCGGCATCGCCGGCCTGACACAGACTCTCACGCAGGTCACGGCGTTCGGCCCGCCCCCGTTCGAACCAGGCAATCGCATCCAGGCGTGCTTCGATCATCGCCACATCGGTCAGCGGCCGGGCCAGGCGTTCCGCCAGACGGCGGGCGCCGGGGGCCGTCACGGTGCGGTCGATCGCGTCGAGCAGGGATCCCTGACGTGATCCTGACAAGGTGCGCTCGATCTCAAGACTGGCGCGGGTGGCCGGATCAATGGCGAGGCTTGCTCCGGCCCGGATCTGGCGCGGCGGGGCCAGCTTGGCCGGCGCCCCAGCCTGTGACAGGGCGAGATAGTCCAGCAAGGCCCCCAGCGCCGCGCATTCGGCCTTCGAGAAATCACCGAAAGCGGTCAACTCCTGGACCTTGAACTGGTCCTTGAGCTGACGCTCGGCCGAGGCCGGGTCGAACTTGGGCCGCGGCAACGGCGTCAGCGTCGAGCGCGGTGCCAGCAGGGCCGCTTCCGCAAAAGCGCGCTCTTCGACCAGCAGCTCGGCCGGACTCATCGCGGCGATCTCGGCGGCGAGATGGTCGGCATGGACTGGCGAGACCCGGAAATCACCGGTCGAGACATCGGCCCAGGCGAGGGCCGCCTCGCCCGTCGCCAGCTGCGCCAGGGCGGCGATCCGGTTCGAGACGCGCGGATCGAGCAGGCTGTCCTCGGTCAGCGTGCCCGGTGTCACAACGCGTGTGATGGCGCGCTCGACCACGGCTTTCGATCCGCCGCGCGCCTTGGCCGCCTTGGGGTCTTCCATCTGCTCGCCGACCGCGACCTTGAAGCCGGCCTTGATCAGCCGGGCCAGATAGGCCTCGGCGGTGGCGGCCGGAACCCCGCACATGGCAATCGGTTCGCCCTGGTGTTCGCCGCGTTTTGTCAGGGCGATGTCAAGAGCCGCCGACGCCCGCACCGCGTCGTCGAAAAAGAGCTCGTAGAAATCGCCCATGCGGTAGAATAACAGCGCATCCGCTGGCGCCTGCGCCCGTAGGGCCAGGAACTGCTGCATCATCGGCGTCGCGCCCTCAGCAGAGGGGAAGGTGCGATCGCGCGGCACGGGGAGGGTCGACAGGGCGTTCATCGGCGCAGACGGTGGCGAGGTTTCGCCTTGCGTGCAAGGGGGTGAAGCGGCTAGAGCGCTGTAAGGCCCGGGACTTCAAAAATTTACCCGGAGTTTGGAAGTTACAAGGACATCGGTGATGAACGACAGAACCAGCCACGTCGAGGACGAGGAAGCCCTCGCCTTCCACAAGGATCCCGTTCCCGGCAAGCTGGCCATGTCCCCGACCAAGCCGATGGCGACCCAGCGCGACCTGTCACTGGCCTACAGCCCGGGCGTCGCCGTGCCGGTCAAGGCGATCGCCGCCGATCCCGACAAGGTCTACGACTATACCTCCAAGGGCAATATGGTCGCCGTGATCTCGAATGGCACGGCCATTCTCGGCCTCGGCAATCTGGGCGCCATGGCGTCCAAGCCGGTGATGGAAGGCAAGGCGGTGCTGTTCAAGCGCTTCGCCGATATCGACGCCATCGACATCGAGGTCGAGGAAGAAGACGCCGAGCAATTCATCGAATGCGTCAAACGGATCGGCAATACGTTCGGCGGCATCAATCTGGAAGACATCAAGGCGCCGGAAAGCTTCATCGTCGAACAGCGCCTGCGCGAATTGCTCGACGTGCCGGTCTTCCATGACGATCAGCACGGCACCGCCATCATCTCGGCCGCCGGCATCATCAATGCCTGCGAACTGACCAATCGCCGCATGGAAGACCTCACCGTGGTGGTCAATGGCGCCGGCGCGGCCGGGATCGCCGTCCTCGAACTGCTCAAAGCGATGGGCGTGCAGCCGGACAATGCGATCCTGTGCGACAGCAAGGGCATCATTCACACCGAGCGCGACAATCTCAACCAGTGGAAAACCGCCCACGCCATCGAAACCGACAAGCGCTCGCTGGCCGAAGCGGTCGAGGGCGCGGATTGTTTCCTCGGCCTGTCGGTCGCCGGCGCGCTGACCCAGGACATGGTCAAGACCATGGCCAAGGACCCGATCATCTTCGCCATGGCCAATCCGGATCCGGAGATCACGCCGGAAGACGCCCGCGCCGTGCGCGAGGACGCCATCGTCGCCACCGGCCGGTCGGACTATCCCAACCAGGTCAATAATGTTCTCGGCTTCCCGTATATCTTCCGCGGCGCCCTCGATGTGCGCGCCCGCACCATCAATGAAGAGATGAAGATCGCCGCCGCCCAGGCGCTGGCCGCCCTGGCCAAGGAAGATGTGCCGGACGAGGTCGCCGCCGCCTATCACGGCGCCCGCCCGACCTTTGGCCGTAATTACATCATCCCCTCGCCCTTCGATCCGCGGCTGATTTCCTATGTCCCGCCCTATGTCGCCCAAGCGGCCATGGATACCGGCGTCGCCCGCAAACCGATCCCGGACATGGCCGCCTATCGCGCCTCGCTGGCCCGCCGCCTCGACCCGACCGCCGCCCTCTTGCAGCGCATCCAGGGTGCGGTGATGGGACATGGCCGCCGCATCGTGTTTGCGGAAGGCGAGGAACCGTCCGTGATCCGCGCCGCCTATGCCTTCCAGAACCAGGAATTGGGCAAGGCCATCCTGGTCGGCCGCGAGGAGATCACGCGGGCCAATATGCGCCTTGTCGGCGTGCCGGAAGATTGTATCGAGATCGTCAATGCGCGGCTGTCGGATCGCAATGCGGATTATTCCGACTTCCTCTACAGCCGCCTGCAGCGCAAGGGTTATCTCAAGCGCGACGTGCAGCGCATGGTCAATAATGACCGCAATGTCTTCTCCGCCTGCATGGTCAAGCTGGGCGATGCCGACGGCATGGTGACCGGCACGACGCGCGCTTATGGCGCCGCGCTGGCCGATATCTCACAAGTGCTCGACCCGGCCGAGGGCCAGCGCGTGATGGGCATGTCGATCGCGCTGGTGAAAAACCGCACCCTCTTCATCGCCGACACCAATATCGCCGAATTCCCCGACGAGGAGGCGCTCGCCGACATCGCCATGGAGACCGCCGCGGCCGCCAAGGGTTTTGGCTTCACGCCCCGCGTTGCCTTCCTGTCCTATTCGACCTTCGGCAATCCGTCGGGAGACCGCTCCGACAAGCTGAGTCGGGCCGTCCAGATCCTCGACGAACGCGGGGTGGATTTCGAATACGAGGGCGAGATGAATGTCGATGTGGCGCTCGACCCGTCACACCGTTTCCTCTACCCGTTCTCGCGCCTGAAAGGCCCAGCCAATGTGCTGGTCATGCCGGCCATCCATTCCGCCTCGATCGCCACCAAGCTCTTGCGCATGGCCGGCGGTGCCACGGTAATCGGGCCTATGCTGGTCGGCGTCGAAAAACCGGTCCAGATCGCCCGGCTCGGCGCCTCGGTGTCAGAGATCACCACGCTGGCAGCGCTCGCGGCCTATGATCCGGACAAGCATGATGTGGAAAGCGGGCTGGCGGAGTAGGCGTCAGCTCTATTCGGTCTGTCGTTCCGCGAATTTGTGTTCGCCTTTGGCAGCGGCCGGTCCAAACCGGATGACGACGGCAAGAAGAATGGCCGCCGGAATGGTCCAGGCCGCCGTGAGTACAAAGAAGACGACCCAGCCGACGGCATCCGCCAAAACGCCGGAGAAACCGGACAGGAACTTCGCGAACAGGGCGTAGAAGGAGCTCACCCACGCGTATTGGGTGGCGGCGCTAGCCGGATCAACCAGGCTCGACAAATAGGCGATGAAGACGGTTGTAACGAAACCGCCGGCCAGATTGTCACCGACGATCGCGATCAGCAATTTCCAGCTTTCGTCCGGCTGCGCCGTGGCGGCCAGCCAGGCATAGGCACCATTTGTCACAAGTGTGATGACCAGCCCGATCACCAAGGCCCGCATCATGCCGATCCGCAAGGCCGTCACACCGCCCACAAAGAGCCCGAACATCGTCGCCGCGAGGCCGGGCCCTGCCTGTATGCCACCAACAACAGCGCGGTCGAATTCAAGGTCCGAATACAGGGGCGAGGCCATCACACCCATGGTGAAATCGCTGATCCGATAGAGTGAAATCAACGCGACCACCGGGATGATCCACCAGCCGAGGCGGGCGAAGAAGTCCTTGAAGGGCTGCCACACGGCATTGACGACCTTCACCCCGAAACTGCCTTCAAGGGCGCGGCGTCCGACGCCGGCCTTCGGTTCCTTCATGAAGAAGACGAGGCCGGCCGAGATGGCCATCGCGGCGGCCATGACAAGAAACGAAACATGCCAGTTGGACCATTCTGATATCGCCAGACCCAGTCCGGACGTCATGTAGGCGATGCGGTAGCCAAAGGAGTATGCCGCCGCCATGTTCGCTTGCATGTCATTCGACGCCGACTCGATCCGCCAAGCGTCAATCGCGACATCCAGGGTCGCGCCGGAATATGCCAGCAACAAAGCCGCGATCGCGATAGGAAGCAGGGTCGCGAGAGTCCGGAACACGGAGAGGGCCTCGAAGTGCTCGTCTTCTCGCACCAGAGACAACAAGCGCCGGTATTCATCTTCCGGTAGCTCCACGACCTGGGCGCCGGTTTCGTCCACAACCGGCTCGACGGGATGGATCACATGGCCGATGACGGCACCGGCATCTCGGTCCGGGTCCGCCTCGGCCGTTGCCAGTGAGTCCAGAAGGACCTGGTATTCGCCCGCTTCGATCTGGGCGATGCGCACACCGGTGTCATCGCGGCGGTAGGAGGCACCTGTCGGGTCTGTCGTCGCCACGAATCCAAGCGCAATAACCGTTCCGGCAATGGCCGTGACCATCCAGGCCCGGCGGGTGCCGAGACGCTTGGACAGGAACGGAATTTTGACCCGATCAACGACCGGGGCCCACAGCCATTTGAGTGTGTAGGCCAGCGTGACAAAGTAGAAAAAACCAATGGTCGAACGGTCAATTCCGGCATCGCGGAGCCAGTAGGACAGCTTCTGGAAAACCATGTAGAGCGGAAGCCCGGACGCAAAGCCCAGGATCAGCATCGAGATCATGACCGGTGTCGCATAGACGACCAGGGTTTGCATGAAGGTGCGCTGCCCCGCGACGCCGGCAGTTTCTCGCAAGTCAGACATGGGCTTACCACTCCGGCAGGGGACGTTGTCACCCCATGCTGGCGCGGTTTCCGGGGCGGCACAAGCGGGTGAGGATGTCGGCGAGCTGGTCGGCGTCGAGCGGCTTGGTGAGGAATTCATCCATGCCGGCGCCCAGGCAGAGCTTGCGATCGGCCTCGCTATCATTGGCGGTCAGGGCAATCAGCGGCAGACGAAAGCCAGCCTCGCGGGCGGCGCGGGCCACATCCGGCCCGTCCAGGCCGGGCATGCGTTGATCCAGAAGGGCAGCATCAAATGCCTGTGAAGTCAGGCTTTCCAGCGCCGCGTCACCGCGCGCGACCGGTGTGACCCGCACGCCGAGGCCTTCCAGGCATTTGCGCGCAATCAGGGCGTTGACCGGATCGTCCTCGGCGACCAGCAGGTGCAGGCCCGACAGGTCCGGCTGGAAACGGGCGCCCGGCGCCAGCTGGCCCTGCGGGACGACTGTTGACCCGTCGACCGCCTGCCCGGATGTCAGTTGCGCCACAAGGGTCGCAGCCCGGACCGGTTTGACGAACCAGTTGGCGTCACTCTCGGCGACCAGGTCGGTGCGCTGTGCTTTTTCTACCGGCGTCACCAGCTGCCAGACCCGGGCGCTGCCGGCGTCATCCGCCCAGGCCGCGTCACACAAGAGCTCGCGACCTTCCGCCTTGGCCAGATCCGCCGCGGACATGATCGCCGTGGCCTCGGCGCCGAGGGCTTCAAGCTGGTCGCACAGGCTTTCGCGCAGCGTGTCATTGGCGCTGGCGACAAAAACATGACGGCCCGACAGCGGCCGGTCGGTGCGCGTGGCCAGCACGGGCAGATCGAAGATCAGCCAGAATTTGGCACCCTCACCGAGCCGGCTCTCAACGCCCATGGCGCTGTTCATGGCGTCAGCGAGACGGCGGACCATGGCCAGACCAAGCCCGGCCCCGCTTTCGGCGCCATTACGCTCGGCAGCACCGCGCTCGAAATGCTCGAACAGGCTTTCCTGGTCGGCTTCGGAAATACCCGGCCCGGTATCGCTGACCGACAGGGCGAGCCGGTCGCGACCTTCACTGTCGGGTGCATTGGCAATGTCGAGCCGGACGCCGCCGGCTTGCGTGAATTTCACGGCATTGCCGAGCAGGTTGTAGAGGATTTGCTTGAGCCGGGCGGCATCGCCGGTGATCCGTGACGGTGCGCCGGCGGCATGAACGACGCCGATTTCGAGGCCTTTTTCCTGGGCGCGCGGCGCGGCGAGTTCCACCGTCTCGCGGACGAGGTCAGCGACATCGACCGTCTCCGGACGCAATTCCAGCCGTCCGGCCTCCAAGCGTGACAGGTCAAGAATATCGTCGACCATCGACAGGGCATGATCGGCGGACGCCGCGATCGAGCGGACATAATCCGCCTGGTCGGGCTTGAGCGGCGTCGCTTCGAGCAGGCGTGACACGCCGAGTGCACCGGCCAGCGGTGTGCGCAATTCATGGGTTACCGCAGCAAAGAAAAGGGATTTGGCGCGCTGCGACGCTTGCAGGTCATCGTGCGCAGCACGGCGGCTGGTGACGTCGCGACCCACCGAAATGACGCCGGCACCGTCCGGCAGGAGGCGCTCATCCCACTCGATCCAGATCGCGCCCTTGCGCGTCCGCATCAGCATTTCATAGCGCCGGGAATCCTGGGCCGAGACCGGCGGGGCAACCGAGAACCAGCGTCCGACCCAGTCCTCGCGCGCGCCGCCAAAGGCCCGCAGGAAAGCCGCATTCACATACATCACCCGGCCGCCATTTCCGCGCACGAGGATGAGTTCGCCGGCCGCGTCGAGGGCCGTCAGAAGCAGGGTGTCGATCGCGCCGGGCAGGGTGTCAAACGGGCTTGCGGTATCAGCCGCAGCATCGACTGCAATACCGGACCCGTCGCCTGGTTTCGGTGCGCCGGACCGGCCGGAGGCAGACGCAGTCCCACCATTCGCCGCGATATCAGGCCGCGATGAACTGGCTGTCAGGCGATCTTCCGGCTCGTCGGCCATCTGCATCCTTCGGATCGAACTGCCTGATTGATAGATGATTTGGGTTAATGAAGCGTCGTTATGCCCCGCCTGGATTGACGAGTTTGCGGCAGGCCGGGCTGGCTCCGCGCTTCCCGCAGTCAAGGTGCCCGCCAAATCTCAGGCACGCACGGCCGGGTTGGCCGTCGGACCGGCGCGTTGCAGGCCACGGCGGCAGGACAGGGCTTCGGCAATGTGGAGACGGCGCACCGCGTCCTGGCCCTCCAGATCGGCAATGGTTCGCGCCACCCGCAAGACGCGGTGATAGGAGCGGGCGGTGAGCGCGTGCTGGATGGCGGCCTCGTTCAGCAGCGCCTCGCCAGCCCGATCCGGCGCAGCGACATGATCGAGCAGGTCGGTCGGCAATTGTGCATTCAGACAGCCGCGCCCGGCCTGTGCCTCCCGCGCCCGCGCCACCCGGGCGGCGGCCTCGGCGGTGCCTTCGACCGGTGGCGGCAGGGCGAGATCAGCAGGCGTGACGGGCGGCACCTGGATCTGCAGGTCGATCCGGTCGATCATCGGACCGGATATGCGGGCCTGATAATCGATGGCGCAGCGCGCGCCGCGGCGACAGCTGGCGCCGTCAGCGCCGCCACCGCCGCAGCGGCAGGGATTCATCGCCGCAACCAGCTGGAAGCGGGCCGGATAGGCGATATGGGCATTGGCCCGCGCCACGGTGATGGATCCGGTTTCCAGGGGCTGACGAAGACTATCAAGCACTTGTGGGTGGAATTCAGGCAGTTCATCCAGGAACAAGACCCCGCGATGCGCCAATGAGGCCTCACCTGGCCGGGCACGGCTGCCGCCGCCCACCATAGCGGCCATCGAGGCCGAATGGTGCGGTGAACGGAAAGGCCGGTTTCGCGTCAGCCGGCCGCGCTCGAGCAGGCCGGCCACCGAGTGGATCATGGACACGTCGAGCAGTTCCGGCGCGGTCAGTGGCGGCAACAGGCCGGGCAGGCGCTCGGCCAGCATCGATTTGCCTGACCCCGGCGGGCCAACCATCAGCAGGTTGTGATTGCCCGCCGCGGCGATTTCCAGCGCCCGCTTGGCCCCTTCCTGTCCCTTGACCTGACGCAGGTCGACATCGGGACCAGCCTCGATCAACTCGCCGGGCGCCGGGCGGTCAATCACCTGGCTGCCCTTGAAATGATTGATCAGCTGGATCAGCGTCGTCGGCGCCAGAATGGCCAGGTCACCACCGGCCCAGGCGGCTTCCGGACCACAGGCTTCGGGGCAGATCAGAGCCCGGCCGGCCGCATGCGCCGCCACGGCAGCGGGCAGGGCACCCGGCGCTGGCCGGATGCGCGCGTCGGCGCCCAGCTCACCAAAGGCCAGATAGTCCTCGGCCACATCCTTGGGCAGGACATCCAGCTCGGCCAGCACGCCGATCGCGATCGGCAGATCGAAATGCGCGCCTTCCTTGGGCTGGTCGGCCGGGGCGAGATTGACGATCAGCCGTTTCGACGGCAGCGACAGACCCAGCGCCGAGAAGGCTGCCCGGACCCTTTCCCGGCTTTCGGCGACCGCCTTGTCGGCCAGCCCGACGATGGAAAAGATCGGCTGGGACCCGCCCGCAACCTGAACCTGTACATCCACAAGACGGGCTTCGGCGCCGTGGAAGGCCACTGACGCGGTTCGAGCCGCCATGACGAATCTCCCGACATACCGGGGATTTGATTCACAGACATCGGCCTGTGTCGCGCCCCGCCACCAGATGCAACCCACCTGTCTCGCAGCGCAACCCGATCCGGTAACCGTCCGGCATCATTGGGTTTTCCACAGGCTCGTTCACAACCAGATCAAAACAGGAACAAACCATGTACGATAAATTGTCACACGTCAAGCGTGTATTCTAGGCGCCGGTCCGGCGAGCCACTGCATCCCAGAAGGCGGCGCAGGCATCGATCCCGGAGAAACGCTTGAGCTCCTGGACGCCGGTCGGTGAGGTGACATTGATCTCGGTCAGGCGATCACCGATCACATCAATGCCGACGAGGACCAGGTCCCGCTCCTTGAGGATCGGACCGATCGCGTCACAGATCCGCATGTCACTGTCGGTCAGGCCGGACGCTTCGGCGACCCCGCCCACATGCATGTTCGAGCGGGTCTCACCGGTTTGCGGCACGCGATTGATGGCACCGATCGGCTCGCCATCAATGATCAGGATGCGCTTGTCGCCCGCTGACACCGCCGGCAGGAAAGCCTGCGCGATCACCGGCTCGCGCGATTGCGCGAAGAAAGTCTCGAGCAGCGCCGAGAAATTACCGTCGCCCGGCTTCAAGCGGAAAACCCCAGCGCCACCATTGCCATAGAGCGGCTTGATGATGATGTCCTGATGGGTATCCCGAAACCCGGTCAGGGCCGCAAGGTCGCGTGTGATCAGGGTCGGCGGGATGATGTCGGGATAAAGGAGCGGCAGGATTTTTTCCGGGCTCGAGCGGACCCAGAACGGATCATTGAGTACCAGGGTTTCACCCTTCAGCATTTCCAGCAGGTGGGCGGCGGTCTGATAGGCCATGTCGAAGGGCGGATCCTGGCGCATCAGGACGACATCGACATCGCGCGCCAGATCCAGCACCCGCGCCTCACCAAGCTCGGCGTGCTCGCCCTGGACATGCCTGACCCGAACCGGGCGGGCCCGGGCGAGAATGCGGCCTTCCTGCCAGGCCAGCTGGTCGGGATGATAGACGTAGAGCTCGGCGCCCCGGGCCTGGGCCTCTTCCATCAGGGCGAACGTCGTGTCGGCGTCCACATTGACCGTCTCGATCGGGTCCATCTGGACCGCAACACGCCATGCCATCATCTCGTCTCCGGTCCGCCGATCAATTGTGGTCCGGAGTTAGGGCCGTCGCCCCGGGATTCAACCCCCGGATTCGCTTCGCCGACACAGGCTTCAGCCCGGCGTTCGCCGCGCGCCGGCAGATTGGTCGGCACGCCGGCGATGCGGACATAGGAGACGACTTCCTCAACCCCCTCAACCAGCGAAGCATGGGCGCTGGCGCGCTCCAACTCACCGCGATTACGGGCCACGCCGAGCAGATAGACCCGGCCGGCACGGGTTTCGACGTTGAAATTGATCGAGCGTACGGAGCGGTCGGAGATCAGACGGCCATTGACCCGGGCCGTGATCTCGGCGTCGCGGGTACGGTCACGGAAGCCCTGGCCGGACCCGACCACGATTTCATTAGCAACATTGCGCACCGCAACCGAGGACCAGGCCAGACATTCGGCCATCAACCGGTCATCCTCGCGCGGTACCCGTCCGGTCAAAAGCGCGATGCCTTCGGTCACTTCGACATCGACGCCATCAAGGGCAAAGCCTTCCGAGCGCAGCATGGCCGACTTGATCGAGACCGAGGCATTGGTGTCGTCGAGCTGGCGGCCGATCGACCGATCCTGGCCAACCGCACCGACGGAACTGCAGGCCGACGGGGCCAGCCCGACAAGCCCGGCCAGCAGCAGGGTGGACATAAAAGATAGACGGTCGGCCATACACGAAGCTCCTGTCGAATCGCCCGCGCCCCAGCTTAGTCATTTGCAGACGCGCTACCATGACAAGTCGCGGCGCCCAGGCCAAGCCACATCACAAAAGACACGATACCGGGCCGGGTCAGAGCAGGTCGCGGGCGCCGTCTCCGGGAATCCAGGCCGCGCGGCGATGTTGTGGCCAACGGCCCGGCACGACCAAGAAGAGGTCATAGCGCAAATGCAGCGCCTGCACGGCCGGGCGCGAGGCCCGCCAGATCGAGGCCGCACGGGTGATGCGACCGCGCTGGCGCGGCCCGATCGACTCAAGCGCAGCCTTGATGCTGGGCCGCGCCTTGACCTCGACAAACACCAGATACTCACCGCGACTGGCGACCAGGTCGATCTCACCGGCAGCGGTGCGGGCACGATGATCGAGCAAGCGATAACCCTTGGCGACCAGCCAGGCCATGGCCAGCCATTCAGCCCAGCGGCCGCGGGCTTCCGCCTGCCGCCGCTTACGGGTCACCGGCCCTGGTCCTTGAGCGCCAGGGCGCGGGCATAGACGTCGCGTCGCGGCCAGCCGGAGGCTTCGGCGACGTGGCTGGCGGCCTCCTTGACGCGCATGTCCTCAAGCGCCGCGCGCAAGGCGGTATCGATCCGCCCGGCATCCCAGTCATCCACCGGCGGCGGGCCGACGACAATCACGACTTCACCGCGTGGCGGCCCGGCTTCTGCGTAATGAGCGGCGAGTTCGGACAGGGAGCCGCGGCGTGCCTCCTCGTGCAGCTTGGTCAGCTCGCGGCAGACCGCCGCCGGCCGGTCTCCCAACACCTTGGCGAGGCTGGCGATCATCGCCGGAAGGCGCGATACGCCCTCATAGAAAACAAGGCTGCCGGGGATGTGGCGGAAAGGCTCAAGCCAAGCTTCGCGCGGACCGGTCTTTTGCGGCGGGAAGCCGGCGAAGGTGAAACAATCGGTCGGCAGACCGGCAATGGCGAGCGCCGCCAGCACGGCCGACGCGCCGGGGATGGCAATGACCGGGATACCGGCCGCGATCGCGTCGCGGGCCAGCTTGTAGCCCGGATCAGAGACCAGCGGCGTGCCCGCATCCGACACCAGGGCAACGCGTTGACCGGCTTCAAGATCTTCGAGAATTCCGGGCCGGACCCGCTCACCATTATGGTCATGATAGGCCGTCAACTCGACCCGCAGCCCGTAGGCATCGAGCAGTCGCCGGGTGACGCGGGTGTCTTCGGCAAGGACGCGGTCGGCTTGTCCGAGCACGTCGAGCGCCCGCAAGGTGATGTCGCGCAAATTGCCGATTGGCGTCGAAACCAGGTAAAGCCCCGGCCCGAGCGCTTGCCCCCTGCCGCCACGGCGGATAGCTTCGCCAAGAATTTCCCGGGATGTTTCGGTCATGCTTTCAGTCTTCAATTCGCGTATCGCCCTGCCGACGGACACATTGGCACAAAGCCGCGGCCTGCGCTGCCTCGCTGTCATCGCGATGGTCGGCACACTCGCCGCCTGTGGCACAACGCAGACCGCGCCGCCGGCGCCGATCTACACGCCGCCGGAACCGGTAATCGATGAACCGGTCGAAATCGAGCCCGATCCGGTCGAGGAGCCGGTCGCCACCGGCCTCATCCCGCCACACATGGCGGACCGCGAAATCGCCCGCGTCGCCCTGCTATTGCCTTTCTCGGCTGACAATTCCGGCGCCCGCTCGGAAGCGCTTCGCCTGTTGAATGCGGCCGAGCTGGCCCTGTTCGAGCGCGGCAGCGGCAATCTCCTGCTGATCCCCAAGGACACACAAGGCACACCGCAGGGCGCCCGGTCCGCGGCCCAGGCCGCTGTCGAGGACGGTGCCGACATCATTATCGGACCGCTGTTCGGACCGGCTGTTTCCGCTGCCGGCCAGGTGGCTCGCCAGGCCGGCATCCCAGTCATCGCCTTCACGACGGACGCCACGGTTGCCGGCAATGGCGTTTATCTGATGAGCTTTCCGCCGGAGATTGAAGTCGCCCGCATTGTCGAATACGCCACCCGTCAGGGCGTCGAGCGCTTCGCCTATCTCGGGCCGCAGAGCCGCTACGGCATGGCTGTGCACGCCGCGCTGCAGGACAATGCCGCGCTGACCGGCGGCTATGTCGCCGCGGAGAGTTTTTATACCGGCGATGTTGAAGCCATGGCACGCGCCTCAGCGCGCCTTGCGGAAGGCGTGTTCGAACCGCTGACACCGGAAGAGGCCGACGAGCTGCGGCGCGAAGCCTGGGTGCCCGACCCCGAGGCCGCCTTCCAGGCGGTAATCCTGCCGGAGGGCGGGACGCGCCTTCGCGCGCTGGGACCGCTGTTGATCTCGCAATCGGTCGACCCGCTTGTCGTGCGCTTCCTCGGCACCGGACTTTGGAATGACCCCGACCTGCTGCGGGAGCCGGCCCTGCACGGCGGCTGGTTCGCCGGTCCGGACCTGGACGCCCGCACCAATTTCGAGACGGCCTATCGGGCAGCCTATGGCAATGATCCCTCGCGGATCGCCAGCCTTGCCTATGACGCGATGAGCCTGGCCGCCCATCTCGACGGCGGTGAGCGCGGTTTCACCCGGGAAGCCATTGAGGAAGAGCAGGGTTTTCTCGGCGCCGATGGCCTGTTCCGTTTCGTCGGGACCGGACTGATCGAACGCGGACTGGCGATTTATGAAATGCGCTCCCGCGGACTTCGGGAAATCGAACCGGCGCCGCTGACCTTCGAACCCATCGAGGCGTTCTAGTCCCGGCCGCTCAGGGCAATATTTCGCGGGTAACCCGGTCGGCCAGCAGACGGCCCGCCGGTGTGAGGCGTATACGCACCCCGTCACGGGCCAGGAATCCCTCGTCGATCATCCGGTCGATGCCGGCCGCCTCTGGCTGGCATCCGGTGGCGGCGGCGAGATGGTCGAGATCCAGACCGTCGGTGATCCGGAGCCCGAGAAAGGCCCGCTCGATCATGTCGTCGTGCGGAGAAAGCTGTTCGCGGCCAGCGTCCGGCACGCCGGAGCCGCGCGTCGCAACACCGGCAATATAGTCAGACGGGCGCCGGGCAGCCGTGGTGGCGATCCGGCCACCGTCCGCCGTACTGCGCCCGAGCCGGCCATGCGCGCCGGGTCCGACACCGATCCAATCCCCACCTTCCCAATAGATCCGGTTATGGGTCGAACGATCCGCGTCGCTGCGGGCATGGTTGGAGACTTCATAGGCGGGAAAGCCTGCCGCCTCGCACATCTCGCCGGTGAGTTCGTAGAGATCGGCGGCGCTGTCTCCGTCCACGGCAAGCGTCTCGCCCCGCTCGGTCCGCTTGCCGAAGGCCGTGCCCGGCTCGATGGTCAGCTGGTAGGCCGAGATGTGACCGGCGCCAGTGGCCAGCGCCTCTCCGAGTTCGGTCCGCCAGTCAGACAGGGTCTGACCGGCATGGGCATAGATCATGTCGACCGAGACCCGATCGAAGGAAGACAGGGCCATGTCGATGGCCTGACGCGCACCGGAGCCGTCATGATCACGGCCGAGACCGGCAAGGACCGCATCATCGAAACTCTGGACCCCCAGCGACAGGCGGCCCACGCCGGCCTGTGCAATGCCGGCGAAACGGGCCTGGTCATTGGGATTGGCCTCAAGACCGATTTCCGCGCCCGTCGACAACCCCCAGAGCCGGTCCGCCGCCTCTATCACCCGGGCAATCCAGTCAGGCTTCATCAGTGAAGGCGTTCCTCCGCCGAAATGCAGGCTGGCCAACGCCCGCGGCCCGGTGCGCTCGCGCCAGTCCGCCATGTCGTCCAGAATTGCCGCGAGCAGCGCCTCGTCATCGCCCTTGGGCCGATAGACATTGAAATCGCAGTAGGGACAGATCCGCGCGCAATAGGGCCAGTGCAGGTAAAGCCCGAGCGCTTGGCCGAGATCGGTCATCGCTGGAAACCCTGCGCGATCATCGCGTCCAGCGCACGGGCGCGATGGCTGAGCTGGCGCTTCTCGTCAGCGCTCATCTCGCCGAATGTGCGGTCATGACCGGCGGGCTGGAAGACAGGATCATAGCCGAAACCTTCCGGACCACGCGGCGGCCAGACGATCTCGCCTTCGACCTCGCCCTCAAAGAAGACAATGTCCTCGCCAGGTCGAGCCAGGGCAATCGTGCACACAAAGCGCGCAGTGCGGTCAGCGCTGCCAGACGCCGAAAGCGCGTCCTCGACCCGCTGCATGGCGCGACTGAAATCGCGCGGCTCGCCGGCCCAGCGGGCTGAATGGATGCCGGGATCACCCCCGAGCGCATCGACAGACAGTCCGGAATCATCGGCCAGGCAAGGCAGGCCCGTCGCCTCACAGGCCGCCCGCGCCTTCAGCGCCGCGTTACCGCGAAATGTCGTCTCGGTTTCTTCCGGTTCAGGAAGGGCGAGGTCGCGGGCGCTCTTCAGGGTCACTCCGAAGGGGGCCAGAATCCGCTCCATCTCCTTGATTTTACCGGCGTTATGGCTCGCCAGCACCCAGGTTTCCCGGTTCATTTTGCCGCTCCCGCGCCATCTCATTTATCGCCTTTCGAAAAATTCATATCGAAAAACGATATTTTTCGCTTGCGCCCGCCGAACTTTGTGTTTATCGATAAACAACAAGGACGGGACACGTCGTCCGAACAACATGAATGACAACGGTAATTGGTCAGATACAAGACAAAGGAAACAGTGAAATGGTCAGGTCCAACAATTCAGGCATGCAGATGATCGGCTCCATCGCCATCAACCTCATGCTGCTCGTCGCAGTCGGCGCCGGCGCGTTCTACGCCATTGCCCCGGTCGCGGCATGATGGAAAAAGTCGCGTGAGGTCCGGTCAAACGGATTAAGGTCACCGGACCTCGCGTGCGACGCCTAGCAGGGAAGGGGCGGCTATGAAGGCACTGGGAAGCGGATCACTCGCATCCGTTTTGAAGGTGGTACTGGACGTGGTCTGGTACCTGGCCTGGGCCCTATTGGGTTTTGCAGCCCTCGTCCTGATTGCAACCGGCGCCACCCTGCTGATGGACTGGCTTGGTTATTCGCCGAGCTTCGTCACACAGTTTTTTGAGACCATCCGCAATCACGGCTGGGTCTACCCGATCTTCGTCGCCGAGATCGTCGCCTTCCTGGTCGTGATCGACCGGCTGCGCCGCATCTTCTCGACCCTGATCGCCGGCGACCCCTTCGTACCGGAAAATGCCGGCCATTTGCGGGTAATCGCGATTGCCATCGCCGCCTACCAGGTCCTGCGTCATGTCACCCAGGGTGCGGTCGCCATGATCCTGACCCTTCTGGATACCGATAATCCGGTGGTCGGCGGGCTCGAACTGGCAGGCGTGGACGGAATTGATCTGGGGGCCTGGTTCGCCGTGGTGGCGCTTCTGGTCCTGGCGGAAGTCTTCCGCGAAGGCGCGCGGATGCGCCAAGAACAAAAATTGACGATTTAGGGGAGACGCACACCATGCCCATTCGCGTCACTCTTGATCGCATGCTCCTCGAGCGCCGCATGTCGCTGACCGAACTCTGCGACCGTGTCGGCATCACCATGGCCAACCTGTCCATCCTCAAGACAGGCAAAGCCAAGGCCGTCCGCTTCTCGACCCTGGAAGCGCTCTGCCGCGAACTGGGTTGCCAGCCCGGCGATCTGCTGAGTTTTGATGATGAGGATGATGACGCCGACGCTGCCGAATAGGCGCGAACGTCACCCAAAGACCGCCGACCCAAGGGTCGACGGGACAGACGGCGGGGGTGGGCCTGCACGGTAGCCCCTTCCCAAAGAGGCCGTGCGGGCCGTTTCCAGCCCCCCAGCGCGCCCCCGCCGTCTGTTCTTTAATTCAACCGGCTTCCGCCTTCAGTGCAAGTACTAAGCCTTCAGTGCGGCCAGTTGCGCTGCGCACAGGTCGGTGACGCCGGCCTTGGCGAGGGCGAACAGCAGGTCGAAATCTGTCTCCGGGATCGGCTTGTCTTCCGCGGTGGCCTGGATCTCGACAATCCCGCCCTTGTCGGTCAGCACGAAATTGGCGTCGGCCTCGGCGCGGCGGTCTTCCTCGTATTCAAGGTCGAGCCGGGTTTCGCCGTCGATGACACCGCAGGAGATGGCCGCGAGCTGGCCGTGCACCGGATCGCTGGTCAGCAAGCCTTCCTCGATCAGATAGCCGGTCGCCTGTTTCAGCGCCACCCAGGCGCCGGTGATGGCCGCCGTCCGGGTGCCGCCATCAGCTTGCAGGACATCGCAATCGATGGTGATCTGGCGCTCGCCGAGGGCTTTGAGATCCACAACGGCGCGCAGGGAGCGACCGATCAGACGCTGGATTTCCTGGGTGCGGCCGGACTGCTTACCGGCAGACGCTTCACGGCGCGAACGCGTATGCGTCGCCCGCGGCAACATGCCGTATTCCGCCGTCACCCAACCCTTGCCGCTACCGCGCATCCACGGCGGGACGCTTTCTTCAATGCTGGCGGTGCACAGGACATGCGTGCCGCCGAAACGGGCCAGACAGGAGCCTTCGGCATAGAGCGAGGCGCCGGCCTCAAGGCTGATTTCGCGCATGGCGTCGCGGGCGCGTCCATTGGGTCTCATGCTCGTCTCCGGTGTCGGTGCTGTCATGCCCCGCTCCTAACGGCGTTGTCGGCGGGCTTCAAGCGCCAAGCACGCGCAAAGCGGATTGAACCCGGGCGCGGGCACGACTAATTGAAGACACATGTCCCAGACTGCACCGCAATCGGCCCTGGCCGCGCTGGATGACCGCATGCGCACGATCTTTCGCGAGATCGTGGAAGCCTATCTGCGTTCCGGTGATCCGGTCGGCTCACGCACCCTGTCGCAGACCGGCAATCTTTCCCTGTCGCCGGCCTCGATCCGCAACACGATGGCCGACCTCGCCGATCTCGGCCTGTTGAGCGCACCGCACGCCAGCGCCGGTCGCATGCCGACCCATGCCGGCTTGCGCCTCTTCGTGGATGGCCTGCTGCAGGTTGGAGAATTGTCGGCAGATGAGCGCAAGGCCATCGAAGGACAGGTTTCGGTGTCCGGGCGCTCGACACAGGATTTGCTGACTGAAGCAACCTCCCTCCTTGGCGGGCTTGCTGGCGGCGCCGGTTTGGTGATCACCTCGAAGCGCGAAGCGCCGATGCGGCATGTGGAATTCGTACCCTTGTCCGCTGTGGAAATGCTGGCGGTTCTGGTGTTTGAGGATGGCAGCGTCGAGAACCGGCTGATGCGAACACCGGACGGCATCCCGCCGGCCGCGCTGATCGAGGCCGGCAATTACCTGTCCACTCGCCTCAAGGGACGCACGCTGAGCGATGCCCGCAAGGCCATTGAGCTCGAAATTGCCGAACGTCGTTCCGCTCTTGATGGCGCCGCGGAAAGCCTTGTGACGCTGGGGCTGGCGGACTGGAGCGGTGGCCAGGGACGCGAACGTTCGCTGATCGTGCGCGGCCAGGCTCGCTTGCTGGAGAGCCTCGAGGCCGCCAGCGACCTGGAACGCATCCGCCTCCTGTTTGACGACATCGAGCGCAAGGAAGAGCTGATCACCTTGCTGGACAAGGCCCGCGACGCCCAGGGCGTGCGCCTGTTCATCGGCGCCGAGAACCCGCTTTTCAGCCTGTCGGGTTCCAGTGTGATCGTGGCGCCCTATATGAATGCCGAACAGGAAATCATCGGGGCGCTGGGTGTAATTGGCCCCACCCGTTTGAACTATGCCCGTGTTATCCCCCTCGTCGACTACACCGCCCGTGTGGTCGGACAGATACTGGACAGCGCGCGATCGCGAGAGTGAAGACAGATGAGCGACACAGAGAACAAGCCGCACGAAGACCCGCAAGCCCCGCAGGACGAAACCGCACCCGCCGCTGCTGAAGACAGCGCCGAAGCGGCTGTCGACCCGGCAGACCAAACGGCAGACGAAACGACCGAGCTGGACCCGGTCCTCAAGCTGACCGGAGAACTTGATTCCATGCGGGACAAGCTGTTGCGTGCCCTGGCCGAGGCCGAGAACACGCGCCGCCGTGCCGAGCGCGATGTTGCCGATGCCCGCAGCTACGCCGTTTCCAGCTTCGCCAAGGACATGCTCGACATTTCCGACAATCTCACGCGCGCCATGAGCGCCGTTGACGAGACCGCCCTCGCCGACGCACCGGACGCTGTGAAAAACCTCGTCGAAGGCGTGGCCATGACCGAAAAGGCCATGGCCACCAAGATGGAGCGTCACGGCGTCAAGAAGGTCGACCCGCAGCCGGGTGACACTTTCGATCCGCACAGGCACCAGGCCGTTGCCCAGATTCCGTCCGACCATGGCGCCGGCAAGATTGCTGCCGTCATGCAGACCGGTTTCGTGATCGCCGACCGCACCCTGCGCGCCGCCATGGTCGCCGTCTCCTCCGGCCCGGCGGCCGGCAATGGTGACGCGTCCGGCGGTACCGGCGGCAATGTCGACGTGAAGGCCTAGCCTCCGCGCCGGGCGTCACACCCGCGACATTCGCGCCGCGGACTCTCGCATCACGCTCGATGACGGGTCATGATACGGCGCGAACGAGCGGGAGACACCCATGACAATGCTGCCTGGTTGGGCGATGGATGCCATGAACATCCTGGCCCAGGCGTTCATTCTGGCCGTGGGTCTGGCGGCCCTGATCGCCTTGCTCATGTATGTTACCGACATCACCCAGACGCGCGACGCGATCCGGCGCAATTATCCCGTCGTCGGTCGCTTCCGCTCGCTCTTCACAACGCTGGGCGAATTCTTCCGGCAGTATTTCTTCGCCATGGATCGCGAGGAGCTGCCCTTCAACCGGGCTGAACGGGAGTGGGTGGGCCGTTCATCGGAGGGCAAGGGCGGCACAATTCCATTCGGCTCGACCAAGCCGATGGACAAGCCGGGCAATGCGATCTTCGTCAATTGTCCATTCCCGCTGCTGGACGACCATGCCGCCGATACCCAGCCGATGCGGGTCGGACCGGACGCCCGCATCCCCTATGACGCACCCTCCTTCTTCAATGTTTCCGGCATGAGCTATGGCGCCCTGTCCAAACCGGCGGTGCGGGCGCTGTCACGCGGGGCCGCCAAGGCCGGCATCTGGATGAATACCGGTGAGGGCGGGTTGTCGCCCATGCATCTGGAGGGCGGCTGCGACCTCGTCTTCCAGATCGGCACCGCCAAATACGGTGTCCGCGACGAGCTGGGCGGCCTGTCCGACGAGAAGCTGCGCGAAGTTGCCGCCCACGAAACCGTGCGCATGTTCGAACTCAAGCTGTCGCAGGGCGCCAAGCCGGGCAAGGGCGGCATCCTGCCGGCCGAGAAAGTGACCGCCGAAGTCGCAGCGATACGCGGCATTCCCGTTGGCCAGGCATCGATCTCGCCCAATCGGCATCCTGAGTTCGACGATATCGGTGGTCTGCTGGACATGATCGGGCATATCCGCGAGGTCACCGGCAAGCCCGTCGGCTTCAAGGCGGTGATCGGCGCCTATGGCTGGATTGACGAGCTGTGCGTCGAGATCACCAAGCGCGGACCCGACAGCGCCCCCGACTTCTTCACCATAGACAGTGGTGATGGCGGCACCGGCGCGGCGCCGATGGCGCTGATGGACAATGTCGGGCTGACGATCCGAGAAAGCCTGCCGATCGTGGTCACCATCCTCGAACGCTATGGCTTGAAGGACCGTATCCGCGTGGTCGCGTCAGGCAAATTACTGACCCCGGGGGCGGTCGCCTGGGCGCTCGCGGCCGGCGCCGACTTCATCCAGTGCGGCCGCGGCTTCATGTTCTCGCTCGGCTGCATCCAGGCGCTGAAATGCCACAAGAATAGCTGTCCGACCGGCGTCACGACCCACAAGAAACACCTGCAGCGCGGTCTCGTGGTCAAGGACAAGGCCGAGCGGGTCGCCGCTTACGCCAATACCGTGCGCCAGCATGTCGAGATGATCGCCCATTCCTGCGGCGTGCCGGAACCGCGCCGACTGGGCCGCAAACATGTCCGCATCGTCCAGGCCAATGGCCGCTCCCTGCCGATGACGGCGCTGAGTTACCTGCCTGACGACGAAGCACCCAACCGGGAAATCCCCGGCCAGGCCTGATATCCACGCCATCGGACACAAAAGAGCGCCGGAACCCGCAGGCTCCGGCGCTCTTTTCATTCGGCCACATCCACCGTATCGCCGTTAACAGGCGCGATACTCACCATTGCGCCAATAGGTGCAACCATCGCGATTGTTGACGTAGTAATAGCGATTGGCGCGCTCATCGAGATAGAGGCGGGACTGGTTGGGATTGTCTTCGGTCCAGCGGCAGCCGCCTTCCGAGCGACAACCGGCATAAGCACCGGCGGCGCCGCCGACGACGCCACCGATGATGGCACCAGTCTCGGCATCGCCCGAACCGGTATTATTGCCGATCACGGCACCGGCCGCCGCGCCCATGGCCGCGCCGGTGGCCGCACCGCGGGTCGTTGCACCACAGGCCGACAGACCCACAACGGCAACGGAAACAACAAGCAGTGACTTCAACATGACGGCGTCTCCCGTATTGGTTCGACTTGCATAGACGTGTGAAACGCCGAGCCGCCGGGAAAGTTCCGCCGCCTACGCCAAATTCACCCGCCGCATCGTCAAATTGACCCGGCCACCCGCCGGAAAATGTTCCGCCGGCAAAAGGGTCGACGTGCCGGGATAGATGCGGTCGATGCCATGATGACAATGGCGGGCTTCGCCGCCGAGCACGACGACATCGCCGGACGACAATACCATTGAGGCCGTTTTGCCACCGCGTTTCGGACCGCCGAGGCGGAAGCGCGCCTTGTCGCCCAGCGAGATCGACACGACGGCGGCATCCGTCGCCGCCTCGTCCCAGTCAACATGCAGGCCCATCCGGCTCTCCGGCGTGTACCAATTGACGAGACAGGCTTCAGGAAGGGCAGGATAGTCTGCCAGCTCCTGCCACAAATCGGTCAGCAGGGCGGGCATGGCCGGCCAGGGATTTCCGGTTTGCGGATGGGCCGGCTCGTAGCGATAACCTCCATGCTTGTCGGTGACCCAACCCAGCGACCCGAAATTTGTCATGGTCACCGATAGTGGCTGCCCGGTCCGCGGCATGGACGGACGCCAGAACGGGGCTGTCGCCTGGGCCGCGACTACGGCGTCGATCAAGCCTTCCTGTTGCTGTCTGGACAGGCGTCCGGGCAGCAGGCGAAAGCCGGCGGGCATGGCGAATCTGTCACTCATACCGTCAAGATGGGGCGCACACGCCCGCCTGGCCACCCGCTCCTTGCGGCGCCAGAGCCTGAATCTGTCGTCCCTCCGTCGCGTTTACGTGTCCCGGAGTCATACCAAATGCGTATGGGCGATATGCGATGGAGCTGCAGCAGGCCTTGCACTGTTCGCCATCCCTCCCTAAATCGCCCACTGACAGCGGGGTTATTCCTGCGAACACTTGAACCAGACCGGTGTCGGCACACCGGTATCATCAATGACGATCCCGAAGGGGGCGGTCAGCGGGGTGTGAGGTGCTTCTTTTGAAGGCCGCACATTCGCCGGACGGGTCCCGCTTGGAAAAAACGGAGAAGCGATCAATGAGCAAGGTCATCGGCATCGACCTGGGTACGACCAATTCCTGCGTGGCGGTTATGGAAAGCGGCCAGCCAAAGGTCATCGAGAATTCCGAAGGCGTCCGGACCACCCCGTCCGTCGTGGCCTTCACCGAGGATGGCGAGCGCCTGATCGGCCAGCCGGCGAAACGCCAGGCCGTCACCAACCCCGACTACACCTTTTTTGCCATCAAGCGCCTGATCGGCCGCATGATGGACGACCCGACGGTCAAGAAAGACATCGACATGGTGCCCTACGCCATCGTCCCGTCCGACAGCAATGACGCCTGGGTCAAGGGCCGCGACAAGAAATACTCGCCGTCGGAAATCTCCGCCTTCACTCTGCAGAAGATGAAGGAAACGGCGGAAAGCTATCTCGGCGAGAAGGTCGAAAAAGCCGTGATCACGGTTCCGGCCTATTTCGACGACGCCCAGCGCCAGGCCACTAAGGATGCCGGCAAGATCGCCGGTCTGGAAGTCCTGCGCATCATCAACGAGCCGACCGCGGCCGCCCTGGCCTATGGCCTCGACAAGGGTGAGAACAAGACGATCGCCGTCTTCGACCTCGGCGGCGGCACGTTCGACGTCTCGATCCTCGAGATCGGTGATGGCGTATTCGAGGTGAAGGCCACCAATGGTGACACCTTCCTCGGCGGTGAAGACTTCGACATGCGCATCGTCCAATACCTTGCGGACGAGTTCAAAAAAGAGAACGGCATCGACCTGAAATCGGACAAGCTGGCTCTCCAGCGTCTGAAGGAAGAAGCCGAGAAGGCCAAGAAGGAACTGTCCTCGGCCACCTCGTACGAAGTGAACCTGCCCTTCATCACGGCCGACGCCTCGGGCCCGAAACACCTCAATATCAAGCTTTCCCGCGCCAAGCTGGAAGCCCTGGTCGAGGATCTGGTCAAGCGCACACTCGATCCCTGCAAGAAGGCGCTCAAGGATGCCGGCCTCAGCCCGTCCGACATTGACGATATCGTCCTCGTCGGCGGCATGACCCGCATGCCGAAGGTCCAGGAAGCCGTGAAGGGCTTCTTCGGCAAGGACCCGCACAAGGGTGTGAACCCGGATGAAGTCGTTGCCATGGGTGCCGCCATCCAGGCCGGCGTGCTACAGGGCGATGTCAAAGACGTGCTGCTGCTCGACGTCACCCCGCTGTCGCTGGGTATCGAGACCCTGGGCGGTGTCTTCACCCGCCTGATCGAGCGCAATACGACGATCCCGACCAAGAAGTCGCAGACCTTCTCGACCGCCGACGACAACCAGACCGCCGTGACCATCCGGGTTTCCCAGGGTGAGCGCGAAATGGCGGCCGACAACAAGCTGCTCGGCCAGTTCGACCTGGTCGGCATCCCGCCGTCACCGCGCGGCCTGCCGCAGATCGAGGTCACCTTCGACATCGACGCCAACGGCATCGTCAACGTCTCGGCCAAGGACAAGGCGACCGGCAAGGAACAGCAGATCCGCATCCAGGCCTCCGGTGGCCTGTCCGATGACGATATCGAACAAATGGTCAAGGACGCCGAGGCCAATGCCGAGGCCGACAAGCAGAAAAAGGAACTCGTCGAGGCCCGCAATGGCGCCGAGGCGATGGTCCACCAGACTGAAAAGCAGCTTGAGGAGTTCGGCGACAAGGTGCCGGGCGACGACAAGGACGCCATCGAGGCGGCCCTGAACGAGCTGAAGGAAGTCAAGGATGGCGAGGATCTCGAAGCCATCCAGCAAAAGACCCAGGCGCTGGTCCAGGCCGCCATGAAGCTTGGCGAGGCCATCTACTCGGCCCAGCAGACCGAGGCGGCCGAAGCCGATGCCAAGTCTGACGCCGAAGGTGATGATGACGTGGTCGACGCGGAGTTCTCCGAAGTCGACGACGACAAGAAGAAAGACGCGTAAGGTCCGGTTTGACCGGGAGGGCAGCGTGCCCTCCCGGCCCAAGCCATAAAGTCCGGCCATGACCCGTCCCGATCCCCTGACCGCTCCGTTCGGAGCTTTCGCCCTCTCGCCAATGGCCGAGACGTTTCGTCGTCTGCCCATGGCGATGCCGGGGGATGCGCTGCGCCGTAGCGCGGAATCCGTCGTCCGCCGCGCCCTGATGTCCGGCGGTCGCGACATTGCCGATATCGAAGTCTTTCCTGGCCAGTTCGCCCGCGTTCACCTGCGGGATAATCGCTGCGAGAAGCGTGTCTTTGCCGGTTCAAAAAGCTGGGACAGTGCCGAGCGCCGCGCCATTCGTGACGCCATGGCGACCAAGCCGGCGGGTGAGACCTTCGTCTTTGTCGATGCCGGCGCCAATGCCGGTCTCTACACCCTGTCAGTGCTCGCCGATGCCGCCGCCCAATCGCGTCCCGTCAAGGTCATCGCGGTCGAGCCGGATGTTGAGAACCGCCGCCGGCTGGAATTCAATCTCGATGTGTCCAAGGCGTCGGCCGTGACCGTCCTGCCCTATGCGCTTGGCGCCGAAGAGGGTGAGGGCGCAATGGTGCAGTCGGCGACCAATCGTGGCGAAGTCCATGTCGCCAGCGGCAGCGAGACCGGCGACACGATCCGGCTGCGCCCGCTCAAGGCGGCCCTGGCCGAGGCCGGAACCGGCCGCGTCGACGTCATGAAAATGGACATTGAGGGCTTTGAGGCCCCGGTCCTTAACGGCTTCTTCGCGGAATCACCGCGTTCCTTGTGGCCGACCATGATCCTTCTCGAGACCCGGCATGAAGCTGCCATTACCGATGGCGCCGCCGGTCTCTGTCTTGAACACGGCTACGAGCTAGCCAAGCAAATGCGGCAGAACGCAGTTCTCGTTCTGCCGACAGGTGACCCGTCATGAGCAAGCGTGATTTCTACGAAGTCCTGGGTGTCGAGAAGGGCGCCGACGAGAAGGCGCTGAAGAGCGCCTATCGCAAACAAGCGATGAAATTCCACCCGGACCGCAATCCTGGCGATGCCGCGGCTGAAGCCCAGTTCAAGGAAGTCGGCGAGGCTTATTCCGTCCTGTCAGACCCTGACAAACGCGCTGCCTATGACCGCATGGGCCATGCCGCGTTTGAGCAAGGCGGCATGGGCAATGGCCAGGGACCATTTGGCGGCGGCGGCGGTGCGGCCGATTTCGCCGATATTTTCGAACAGGTCTTTGGCGAAGCCTTCAACATGGGCGGTGGCATGGGTGGCCGCCGTGGCGGTCGCGGCCATTCCGGTCCGGCCCGCGGCGCCGATCTGCGCTTCGACATGGAAATCAGCCTGGAAGACGCCTTTCACGGCAAGGACGAGACCATCAAGGTCCCCACTGCCATGCATTGCGAGCGCTGTGATGGTCAGGGCAATGAACCCGGCACCCAGCTGGAAACCTGTGGCACCTGCCACGGTGCCGGCCGTATCCGCCGCTCGCAGGGCTTTTTCACGATGGAGCAGACCTGTCCGCAATGCGGCGGTCGCGGCCAATACGTCAAAACACCCTGCCAGGATTGTGATGGCGTCGGCCGGGTCCGCAAGACCCGCACGCTCAATGTCACCGTCCCGTCCGGTGTCGAGGATGGCACCCGCATCCGCTTGGCCGGTGAAGGCGAGGCCGGTGCCCGCGGCGGGCCGCGCGGCGATCTCTACATCTTCATCTCCGTCCGCGAGCACGAGATTTTCGAGCGCGACGGACCGAATCTCTACTGCCGGACGCCGGCGTCGATGGTGCAGGCAGCGCTCGGCTGTTCGATCCAGGTGCCGACCATTGAAGGCGGCAAGGCCGAGATGAAAATCGCTGAGGGCGCCCAGACCGGCAAGCGCATGCGCATGCGCGGCAAGGGCATGCCGCGCCTGCGCGGCGGCCCGCGCGGCGACATGATTGTCGAGCTTTTTGTCGAGACGCCACGCAATCTGTGCGACCGCCAGAAAGAACTCCTGAAAGAATTTTGCGACCTGTCAGGCGAGGGCTGCAATCCGGACAGCGCCGGTTTCTTCAACAAGGTCAAACAATTCTGGGACGAAGTCACGACCGATGACGGCCGCCCCAACGCCGGCTGACAGGCTCCAACAGACGACGTGACATGGCCTGCCAGTGCAGACTAGGCTTGCCCGGTCTTGCCGCCGTTCACGGGGTGGCGCACGGGGGGCAAAGTGACAGAGCCAGATCTCAAACCCGACGACGAAGCCCGGTTCGACACGGCCGAATACGTGCTCTACCAGCGCTCACCCTTCGGCATGATCGGCACCAGCGCTCTGATCTTCGTTCTGGTCTACGGGTTCTACGTCCTGATCGCTCAGCTCACCCAACGCCCGGCCTTTCTTGCATTCGATGACGCCGGCAACTGGATTACCCATCCGGTCAGCTGGGTCGCTTTTGTCCTGTCGCTGATCCAGACCGCCGCCATTGCCTTCGCCGGCAGCGCCAAGGGGCGCTGGGAAACCGAAACCGACGATCTTGTGCTTGCGGTCAATCCTGCGGGCAGGCAAGCGGCGCTCAATCTTTCGAAAGGCACACCGGTCAGCTGGCGGGCCGGCTATCATCGCCTGTTTTGGGCCGGTTTCGTGTTCGGTATCATCTTCAATGTGGTGATGATCCTGATCGAAGGCATCTCGCCCTTGGAGTATGCAAACTCGGTCGGGCTGTGGTTCCTCATCGTCTCACCCATCCTGTTCGGCACCGGTTTTCGGGCCGGCATGGACGTGTCGCGGCGCAGCCGTGAGATCAAGCAATTGATCGCCGATCACCTGCTGGTCGACCTCTTCCATCTCGACCGTCTGAACACGATCGGAAAGATCGGCCTCCGGGCCGCACGCTCCTGGATGATCATGGCCGCCATCCTGTTGCTGTTCATGCTCAACCCTGAACAACTCTGGATCACGGTTCCGACCATTGTCGCCACCGCCGCCGGCGGTGTTTTCATCCTGACCAGCGCGCTCAATCCGGTACACCGCAAAATCGTCGCCGCCAAACAAGCCGAGCTGGCGCGCATTCATGACGAGATGGCACAGGTCCGGGACCGGGCACTGGCCGGCGAAGATGCCGCCTCGTCGGCGCTGGCCGGCCTGACCGACTATGAAATCTGGGTGACAAACCGCCCCGAATGGCCCCTGTCGACCGGACTGGCCACACGCTTTTCGCTCTATATCCTGTTGCCGATCATACCGATTGTCGGCTCCTACCTGTTCGAGAAGCTGGCAGACCAACTCGTAACGGGAGGGCCGGCTTGACCTCACCCATTCGTACCACTGTGCTCGGCCCGACCGGGCGCTTGGGCAGCGCAATCTGTCGGGCCCTGCTGGATAGTCCGGACTTCACACTCGCCGGCGCCGTCGTGCGCTCTGAATCGCCCGCGGTCGGTGAGGATATCGGCGCCTGGCTGGGCGGGGAGCCGGTCGGTTGCCGCGCCGAAACCGCGCTCGAACACGCCGTTCACGAGGCCCAGATCGTCATTGATGCCAGCCTGCCGAGCATGACGATTGCCGCCGCCGAGCGGTTGGCCAGCTTGGGCGGTCCGGCCCTGATTACCGGTGTTACCGGCTTCAATCGCGACCAGAACCGGCGACTGGATGCCTGCACCGATCGCATCGCCCTCCTCACCGCCGGCAATTTTTCGCTGGGCGTTGCCGTCACCGAAACGCTGGTTCGCGAAGCGGCTCGCCTGCCCGCAGAGGCTTGGGATATCGAGGTCCACGAGACCCATCACAAGCGCAAGGCCGACGCGCCGTCCGGCACCGCCCTGATGCTGGCCCGCGCCGCTGCGGCAACCCGCGGCGAAACCCTGGAAAACATCGCCACCTGGAGCCGCGAAGGCACGACCGGACCCCGCAAGCCCGGCTCGATCGGCTTTGCCGTGTCGCGCGGCGGGTCGGTGGTGGGCGAACATTCCGTACGCTTCCTGGCAGAGCTGGAGGAGATCACGATCTCGCACCGGGCGCTCGACCGCTCCATCTTCGCCCGCGGCGCCCTGGAAGCCGCACGCTGGATGGTCAATGGCAATGCCGGCCGGCCGGCCGGTCATTATTCCATGCAGAATGTTGTCGCCGGCTAGCTTTTGGCGGTCGGGGCGTCGGCCGGGATACGCGCCAGCCAGCCGCGCGCCTTGACGGCTTCGGCCCGGGGTCGCGCCACCGGCACCCGTTCGCCCGTCTGCAAAGTGATACGAAGATCACGTCCGACCCGTTTCACGGTGGCAACCGCATCATCGGCGATCCACCAGGACCGGTGCACCTGCAAACCGTCCTTGCCCTCGAGCCGCAGCAGCGCATCGGACAATCGACCGCGCACAAATAGACGCGCCTGCCCGGTCCTGATTTCCAGATAATGATCCTCCGCCCGCACATACAGGAGTGGCTCGTTCGGCCAGGCCGCATTGAGACCGGGAATATCCGGGTCCATCAGAAGGCCCGGCCCGCCATCGACCGGTCCGGCCAACAGGGCACGACCCGCGACGGCGAATTTCAGCACCAGGACCAGCGCCGCAACCGGCATCGCCGCCGGTGCCAGGAAGACAAAGAATTCGACGAGCGGATCCGGTGCCTTCGGCAGGATCGGCGTAAACTTCAGCGCGTGAAGTTCCAGCGTCAGCGCCAAGGTGCACAGCACGACAGCAAGGCCAGAGCAAACCAGCTTCCAGGCCCGGGTACGCGGGACAAGACGCGACAGCCCGTACTCGATCAGCCACGGCTGGAGGAGCATCAGACTGGCGACGATTAGCCACAGGAAAAAGCGGTGGCCAACGCCCAATTCATCAGTGTCATAGGCACCTGCCGCCGAGAACAGCGCCGCCAGCACGACAATGCCCAGGGCAAGGCAAGCGGCCTGCATGATCGCCGGCAGCGGCAGGTTCGGACGATTGACGTCGGGTCCGGACACTTCACGACTCCCCGATTGGACAGGCCCCATACGAAGGCTAACAGCGGGTCAGGCCCGCCACCAACGGCGTGGTGGCACACCTGACCTAATCAATCACAACGGAGTTCGTCCATGGTCCATCTGCTGAAACCCTTGCCCGCCCTCACAGCGCTTCTGCTCATTACCGCAATGGCCGGGGGCGCACCGGCCCAGGAGCGCCGGGACATACCGGCCCTGACCGTTCATGGCGAACCGGCGCAGGCCGGTGATGCCGCCGGTATTGCCGATTTCATTGATGACTACCGCGCCGCCTGGGGCATGCAGGACACCGAGACCCTGATGGCGCTGCATACCGCCGATACCGAGTGGATCAATGCCTATGCCCGCATTTTCCAGGGCCGGGAACCGCTCGGCGAATTTCTGGAAACCCGTCTTTTCCCGGGCTTCGATGCCTCGGTGTCGCAGGGCGAGGCCGACAATATGACCGTGATTTCAACCCGCCATATCGGCAATGATGGGGCGGTCGTTCACCTCTACACCGACAGTGATCGCGGCGCCGCCGCCAATCCCGGCGAGCCGCTGCGGCGGGTCCATTTCCATCTCGTCCTGGAACGCGCCGGCGCGGGCTGGCAGATTGCCCACACCGTGATCATGGATGCGCGCACCTGACCCTCGCACAACACTCGGTCATGAACCCAAAAAGCCGGCCCGGTCGCTGCATTGCGACCGGGTTTCCGCTCTCGCCATACTCCTGACAAATCCGGGATGTTGCACGTGAAACCTCCCATCTTGCCGCATCACACAAACCCTGACATCATCCCGCCAGATCAAATCTTCAGGAGGTGTCAGTGCGCCGCGCCGAACGTCTCATCCGCATTGTCCAAGCCCTGCGGGAAGCCGCGCCAGGTGCTGTGACGGCCCATGAGATGGGCCATCGTTTCGAAGTGTCCGAACGCACCATCTATCGCGACATCGCCCATCTGATCGGATCGGGCGCACCCATCGATGGCGAGGCCGGTGTCGGCTATGTGCTGCGACCGGGTTTCGACCTGCCGCCGCTCAACTTCTCCTTCGAACAGCTCGACGCCCTGGCCCTTGGCGCCCGCCTGGTCAAGGCAACCGGCGACAAGGATCTCGCCTCGGCTGCCAATGAAGCCTTGGCCAAGATCGAGCACGCCCTGCCGGACACGCACCGCCAGCGCCTGCGGAATGTGCCGCTATTCGCGGCCTTTCTTGACGAGACCGTGCGCCCGGAAGCCTTTGGCCCGGTGCGCAATGCGATCGCCAACCGGCGCAAGCTGCGGGTGCGCTACCAGTCGCTGGCCGATGACACCACGGAGCGCGTCATCCGGCCGCTGGCGCTGACCTGTTTCGGCCGCGTCTGGCTGCTCTCGGCTTGGTGCGAGCTGCGCAATGATTTCCGTCATTTCCGCACCGATCGCGTCGAACGCCTGACCGTGCTCGCCGAGAGTTTCGAGGACGAGCCCGGCAAGCGCTATGAGGACATGCGGCGGGCGGCTTAGGGCCTACCAGCTCCCGGTATTCTCCATCGACGCCCAAGGCTCTTGCGGTGGCAGATTGTCGCCGCGCTGGAGGAGTTCGATAGAGATACCATCGGGTGAGCGCACAAAGGCCATGTGGCCGTCCCGCGGCGGGCGGTTGATGGTGACACCCATATCCATCAGGCGCTGGCAGCACTCATAGACATTGTCCATCCGGTAGGCGAGATGGCCGAAATTGCGGCCGCCCTGATAGGTCTCCGGGTCCCAGTTATGGGTCAGCTCGACGCACGGCAGGCCTTCGGGGATTTTGCCACCCGTATAACCGGCCGCAGCGACATCTTCCGGCGCCGCCAGGAAAATCAGGGTGAAGCGGCCCTTTTCACTGTCCATCCGGCTGATTTCGGTCAGTCCGAGGCCGTCGCAATAAAAGCGCAGGCTGGCTTCGAGATCCGCGACCCGGACCATCGTGTGTAAGTAACGCATGGATATCCCCGTATCAGTTATCGGCCGAACCGGCCGCATCGCTATTGGCGCCCGACAAGGCTTTCACCGCCCATTTGGGGCGCTTTCTCGGAATGACAACATCATCAAGCGGTTCACCGCGGGCCCGGGCGAGGGCCGGGTTGAAATTTTCCGGCGTACGGGCGTGGTGGATGCGGGCAACCACGGCGCCGGCAAAGGCCCAGCAGCCACACAATCCGAAGAACATGTAGAACATCCACGGATAATAGCCGACATCATACCAGGGCCCGCCGTCCAGCGTCATGACGATATAGGGCCACAGCGCGATCAGCCCGATCGCGGCGGGCGGCGTGATGGCGATGGCGAGCAGCAGGGCGGCGGCGATATAGAGCGCGCCGCGCGGTTCATGGGCGGAGACATAGATGCGCTCGAATGTAGCGGCATCGACCCCCTTGATCGTGCCGGCCTTGGTCTCGCGGCGCTCGGCATATTCGATGCGGGCATCCTCCATCAGCGAGCGCCGGGCGGCGAGCCAGCTGAGGAAAAAGGCGGCAGCAGCGATCAGGGCGACGGCCGCCGCATAGAGGAAGGGATTGCTCATCCCGGCAATTTAGCCCCTTGCGGCCTCATAGGCGAGCATGGCGCGCTTGCGTTCCACACCCCAGTGATAACCGGTCAATTTGCCATTGCTGGCGAGCACGCGGTGGCAGGGGATGAGCCAGGAGATCGGATTGGCCCCGACCGCCGCGCCGACCGCCCGTGACGCCTTGGGTGTGCCGACCCGTTCGGCGATTGATTTATAGCTGGTGACCTCACCGGTCGGGATGGTCAGAAGAGCCCGCCAGACCTGGCGCTGCCAGGGCGTGCCGTAAAGCGCGAGCGGGAGTTTGTCCGGCCCGGTCGGGGTGAAAATACGCTCCGCCCAGCTGCGGGCCACGGTGTCATCACGGCTGAAGTCCGCCGCCGGATAGCGTGCTTGAAGATCGGCGAAACCGCTCTCGACATCCGGATCGGCAAAAGCCATCGCCGACAGGCCGCGCGGCGCGATCAGCAGGACCGCATCACCAAAGGGCGACGGCGCCACGCCCCATTGAAAATTCAAACCGGCCCCGCGGCGGCGGGCATCGCCGGGCGTTACCGCTTCATGGGCGATAAAAAGATCATGCAGACGGCCCGGTCCGGACAGACCGGCTTCAAAGGCGGCATCCAGCACGCAGGCCCCATCCTCCAGCGCGTCACGGGCCGCGTCATGCGCCAGGGCGCCAACAAATTTCTTCGGCGAAACACCGACCCAGCGCGTGAAAACACGCTGGAAATGATGCGGCGACAGGCCGGCCGCTTTTGCGGCCCGGTCAAGATCGGGATGGTCACGCCAGTTATCGCCCAGAAAGGCAAGCGCACCGGCGATGCGGTCATAATCCTTGGACGAGGCGTCGAGTGTGTAGATATCGGCTGTCATGGATATGAGTTTACGCGCTCCAAGGCGCCACTCCACCCGGTTCTTGCGGTGATATCCCGGCGCAAGAAGCGGGATGACACCGGTGCGCGCTTGGTTATAGGTGGGGCCATGACCCAAACCTCCCCCAAGCCGAAAAAGCGTGTCGCCCGGCAACCACGCGGCCTCAATCGCGAGCAAGCCCACGACCTGATGGCGCGCCTGGCGCAGGATCGACCCGACCCGAAGACGGAGCTGGACTACACCAATCCCTATACACTGCTGGTCGCCGTCGCCCTGTCGGCCCAGGCGACCGATGTCGGCGTCAACAAGGCGACCCGGCTGCTGTTCCAGGAAGCTGATACGCCGGAAAAAATGGTGGCGCTGGGCGAGGACCATGTCCGCGACCGGATCAAGACGATCGGCCTGTTCCGCAACAAGGCCAAGAATGTCATCGCCCTGTCGGAGCTGCTGATCGACCGTCATGGCGGCGAAGTGCCTGCGGACCAGGCGGCCCTGGAAGCCCTGCCCGGGGTTGGTCGAAAGACCGCCAATGTGGTGATGAATGAGGCTTTCGGCGTGCCGACCATCGCTGTCGACACCCATATCTTCCGGGTGTCCAATCGCACCAGGCTGGCGCCGGGCAAGGATCCGCTGGCAGTCGAATTGCGGCTGGAAAAGATAATGCCCGACGAATTCCGCCAGGGCGCCCATCACTGGCTGATCCTGCATGGCCGTTATCTATGCAAGGCAAGAAAGCCAGAATGCTGGCGCTGCCCGGTCGAGGATATCTGCCAGTTCAAGGACAAGACGCCCGCACCGAAAGGCGCCACGACGTAACCGCCTGGCGTTTGAGTATAAGAGAGAGGGCGCAGGATACCGGCCGGAGCCGATAAAGCGCTGATTCAAA
Organism: Maricaulis maris; assembly: GCF_003634045.1. Lineage (GTDB taxonomy): Bacteria > Pseudomonadota > Alphaproteobacteria > Caulobacterales > Maricaulaceae > Maricaulis > Maricaulis maris. The sequence continues at coordinate 377,918 of NZ_RBIM01000004.1, read as the reverse complement.
TTCAAGTAGGCTGCCACCGGCATCCCGCCAAATCTTTTCAAAAAGAACTGGGAGATTTCCCGGCCTGCCTTCCAGCCCCCGAATAACGATCCGAGCGTCGAATGGCCTGGGAACCGGAAAGACTATGCGCTGGGGCGAAAAGGGGGAGGGGGGACAAGTTTTTGCCGATCCCCCCCCAAGCACCGTCATCCCGGCGCAGGCCGGGACCCAGTCTGCGACGCAAGTTGTTGCCAGGTCTGGCGAAAGCACGTCTGCGAGACTGGGTCCTGACTTCCGTCAGGATGACGTTTGTTTTTGGTAGTTGCGGGAAGAACCCGCCTCTCCCCGACCGGGGAGACGTTCCGGAGTGCATGCGCGCGCAGGCGGTAAGGTCGAGAAGCTTGCCGCTACGCCTCGAGCAGGGATTTCAGCGCCTCGGCGAAGATGGGGCCAATATCGGGACCCTGTTCGGGATAGAGATAGGGCTCGATCAGTTCGATTTCGATCAGGGCCAGCTGGCCATCGAGACCGCGCAGCATGTCGACACGGGCATAGAGCAGGTCACCCTCGATACAGTCGAGCACCGAGCGCGCCAGGGCCAGCTCCGCCTCGCTGGGCTGATGGATTTCCTCGTGGCCGCCATATTCCGACTGGACCCGGTAATCGCCCTTGGCGGGGATTTTTCGGGCGCAATGGGAGAATGTGCGATTGAAGAAGAGAAAAGCATATTCGCCCTCCTCGCCGACAGCCGGCAAGAAGGGCTGGATCATGCACTCGGCCGGCGGCAGGGCGGCAGCAGCGGGCAGGGCCTCGCCGCGGCGGATGCGGGCCTGGCGCCAGGCGCCGGCGCCCAGGACCGGCTTCACAACGATATCATCCGCCCCCAGCGTGTCGAAAGCGGCGTGGATGGTGTCGGCGTCCGCGGTTTGCGCCCAGACCGTCGGGATCATCGGCGCACCGCGCGCGGCCAGGTCCTTGAGATAGGTCTTGCGGCTGTTCCAGCGCACGGTCTCGAGCGGATTGAGAAGCCGGCTCTCGCGATCACAGCGCTCGAGCCGGGCCATGAAGGCGTCCGGCTTTTCCATATAGTCCCAGCAGGTGCCGATCATGACCGCGTCGAAGCCCGACGGATCGAAGTCCGGCGCATCCCAGATCACCGGTTCAAGACTCAGCCCCCGTTCGGCGCAGGCCGAATGAAGCGCAGCGATTTCAAGCTCATACTCCCAATAGTCCTTGCGGACATCGGGATGGTCGCGAAGCATGCAACTGGCGGTGAGAAAGGCGATACGGGTCATGAAAGGTTGGCTAGCGCCGCGCCGCCGTGGCCGCAAGCCTTGTCCTTGCCCGGCGCTGCGTTTAACCCTGCGCCGGACAGCAGCCGAAATGGATGAAACCCATGTCCGCAACCCGTTATGACGTCCTCGCCGTTGGCAATGCCATTGTCGATGTTCTCGCACCCGCCACCGACGCCTTCCTGGCCGCCGAAGGCATCGCCAAGGACGCCATGACGCTGATCGACGAGGAACGGGCCCGCACGCTTTACGACCGCATGCAACCGGGCAAGGAAGCCTCCGGCGGCTCGGCTGCAAATACTGTCGCGGGCATCGCCTCTCTGGGTGGCAAAGCGGCCTATATCGGCAAGGTGGCCGATGACCAGTTGGGCGAAATCTTCAGCCATGACATCCGCACGATCGGCGTTCATTTCGACACGCCGCCACTGCAGGACGGGCCAGCCACGGCGCGCTGCCTGATCAATGTGACCCCGGATGCCGGTCGTTCGATGTCGACCTTCCTCGGCGCCGCCGCCCTGGTCACGGAAGCGGATGTCGCCGCCGGCGCGGACGCGCTGCAGGCCTCGCAGATCATCTATCTGGAAGGCTATCTGTTCGACCGCGAAGAGGCCAAGCGGGGCTATGTCGCCGCGGCCGAAATGGCGGCCGCCCACAAACGCCGCACAGCGCTGACCCTGTCGGACCTGTTCTGTGTTGAACGCCACCGCGCCGCCTTCCGGCACCTGGTTGCCAATCATATCGATATCCTGCTGGCCAATGAGGCCGAGCTGAAGGCCCTCTACGAGACCGAGGATTTCGACGCAGCCATTGCCCAGGCCCGCAAGGATGTCGCCATTGTCGCTGTGACACGGTCGGAAAAGGGCGCCGTGATCGCCCGCGGGGACGAAATGATCACCGTCGCCGCCGAACCGGTCAGCCAGCTGGTTGATACCACCGGGGCGGGCGACCTGTTCGCCGCCGGTTTCCTGCTGGGTCTCGCCCAGGAGCGCAGCCTCGCCGAAGCGGGAAAAATGGGTGCGATTTGTGCTGCGGAAATCATCTCGCACTATGGTGCAAGGCCGGAAACAGCACTGAAAACACTCGCTGAATCCGCCGGGATCGCCTTTGAATAAAGGCGTCTCGGGCATTTGCCTAAAAACTTAATGAAACAACTCCGGCATTTTAACCACAATTCAAGTGCTTGCTGACATTCTGATCGCTGAGAACGGGTGAGTGGCGACATTCATCCCGTGTGTTTGGTGGCGATATCGCGACCTCTCGGGGAAGCGTTCAGGGGTTAACATGGCACCCATCCGCAAAGCAGTGGCGCGGGTAATGCGATCACTGGTCATGAAGTTCACACTTCTCACCGGTGCGCTTATCTTCGCAACTACACTGATGCTGATGACGTTGGAGAGCGTGTCCGCACAGCGCGAGACACGGCGCCTGCTCATCGATCGGTCTGTCGCGACCCTGCAGGCAACCGCCAGCCGGTTGGCAAATCCGATTTCCACCAATGATGCCGGCTATGTCGACGTCTATGTCGAGGAATTGATTGCCTCCATCGGCGCCTCGCAACTCTATGTCCTCAACAATCGCCGCGAAGTCCTGGGCGAAGCCTATGATGATGACCGCGATCAGGGCCAGTTGCGCGCCGCCGATCTGGCCGTGATGTCGCTGGGTGCCGGCGATCTGCGCTACGACCTGTCAAACGGCATGCTGGAAGTGGCCGCGCCGGTTTACACCCAGTCGCGGCGCCTCGTCGGTGTCGTCTACATGCAGCAGCCGCTGGTCGAGCTGGCCGCCTCGCGCAATGCCGCGATCCAGCGCCAGACCCTGATCGCCCTGTTTGCCCTCGGCATTTTCCTGCCGCTCGCCGCCCTGATCGTCGGCCGTGCCCTCAAACCGGTACAGACGCTGACCGATGCAGCCCGCCTCGCCTCGTCGAAAAATCTCGACATGCGCATCAAGGTGAAGACCGGCGACGAGCTGGAAGTGCTCGCCAATGCCTTCAACCGCATGTTTGCCCGCCTCGACGGCAATCTGAAGCGCATCCATCGCCTCGCCTATGTCGACCTTGTTACCGAGCTGCCGAACCGTGAGCGTTTCCGCAAGGAAACTGAACGCGTGGCCCGCAAATCGCTCGAAGAGGGCACATCCGGTGCGGTTCTTTTCCTCGATCTCGACCGTTTCAAGCGGGTCAATGATTCGCTCGGTATCGGCGAGGGCGACCGGTTGCTGGAAATGGTGGGTCGCCGCTTGTCGGAAGTGACGCGTGGCTGTGATCTGGCCTCGGGCAATCTCGACGAACCGTCCATGGTCGCGCGCCTCGGTGGCGACGAATTCACCGTGCTGGTGCCGGGTATTGAAGACAGTGCCGACGCCGCCCGCATCGCCAACAAGCTGGTCGATGCCATCCGCCTGCCGTTTGAGATTTCCGGCCACCAGGTCTTCCTGGGCGTCTCGATCGGTGTCGCCGTCTTCCCGCAGGACGGAGCCGACCCGGAAACCCTGATGCGTCATGCCGACCTTGCGATGGCGCATGCCAAGCGCGCTGGTGGCTCGGCTGCCCAATTCTTCGAACCGACGATGAACCAGTCCGCCTTCGAGCGTCTGGTGCTGGAAAACGAGCTGCGCGACGCCGTCGCCCAGGACCAGCTGGTCGTCTTCTACCAGCCGAAAGTCCTGATGAAGGACGGTGCCTGCGCCGGCGCCGAAGCCCTGGTGCGCTGGCAGCATCCGACCGCCGGCTTGCTCTCGCCGGGTGCCTTTATCGAGGCGGCTGAGGAATGCGGCCTGATCGGCGAGATCGGTGACTGGGTGTTGCGCGCGGCTTGCCGTGAAGCGGCGGCCTGGCGCGAAAAAGGCCTGGAAATCCCGGTCGCCGTCAATGTCTCCGCCATGCAATTCGATCGTGACGGTTTCTCGGACTCGGTGCTGGAAGCGCTCGCCGCCGCCAACCTCCCGCCGCACCTGCTGGAACTCGAGCTGACCGAATCCATCGCCATGGAAAATCCCGAGCGGGTGATCGAACAGGTCCAGCCGCTGCGTGATCGCGGCGTCAATTTCGCCATTGATGATTTCGGCACCGGCCACTCCTCGCTGTCCTATCTGACGCGCATGCCGTTCGACGTGTTCAAGATCGACCAGAGCTTTGTGCGCGACATGACGACGGACCATCACGCCCGCATCGTGGTCGAGACGATCTTGGCCATGGCCAAGTCGCTGAAGCTGGAAACCGTTGCCGAAGGCGTCGAGACCACCGAGCAGATGACCATGCTGCGAGCCCAGGGTGCGACGCTGGCGCAGGGCTTCCTGTTCGGTCGCCCGATGCCGGCCACCGACTTCGTGGCCTTCGCCTCGGACAGCTATTCAGACCGCGCCGTCGGCGAATAATCCGGCCCGCAACTCAGCTTGAACCCTTGATCCGCCTCTCCGGGTCGGCCACATCGTGTGCACGACTTCATCCGGAGACCGGTCCATGACGCACGCTTCCTCGCCCGACTATGCCGATGCCAGCGCCTGGCGCGGCACCACGATCATCGCCGTGCGCAAGGACGGCCGCCTGGTGGTCGCCGGCGACGGCCAGGTCTCGATCGGCCCGACCGTGATGAAGGGCAATGCCAAAAAGGTCCGGCGCCTGGCCGGCGGTGACGTGATTGCCGGCTTTGCCGGCGCCACCGCCGACGCCTTCGCCCTGTTTGAACGCCTGGAGGCCAAGCTCGAGCAATATCCCAAACAACTCGCCCGGGCCTGTGTCGAACTGGCCAAGGATTGGCGTACCGACCGCTATCTGCGACGCCTGGAAGCGATGCTGATCGTCGGCGACAAGACTGAGACCTTCCTGCTGACCGGTGCCGGTGATGTGCTGGAACCGGAAGATGGTGTCGTGGCCGTCGGCTCCGGCGGCAATTTCGCCCTCTCGGCCGCCCGCGCCATCTATGAATACGAAGCCGATCCGGAAGTCATCGCCCGCAAGGCCATGGCGATCGCGGCGCGGATCTGCGTCTACACCAATGAGACGCTGACGGTGGAAACACTGGGCGACTGACATCGCCACGCCCACCGCCTGACCATCGCGCCAGTCAGCCCGGACAAGGCGGGCCGCCTTGGCGACTGCCCCGATGCGAACAGATTGCATCCAAATCCCATTGCCGCTGCATCTGTGGTCAGAGACGCGCTGCAAAGGAGGCCGCGATGGGTAAAAATTCAATCTGGCATGCTTGTGTGTTCGCCGCCGGCCTTTGTTTTCCTGCGGGTACAGTGGCCCAGTCCGACCATGCCTTCCTGGCACCGCATGCCGGTGGCGGATTCGAGACACGGCATAACTTACCGCTGATCATTGAGGCCGATACCACCCTCAATGCCACCGCGATAACCAACCGCTCCGCTGTTTTCAACGACGTGCCGTTTGACATCTCGCTGGCCGCTTTCATTGCTGCGGATCAGGCCGTCATGGTCCATGCCGAGCGGGTTGCGGACGGGTCCGGTGCCGCCAATTACACCCGGTTCGAAGCGTCGAGCTGGCCGATGGACGGATTTCGGCACAAGCCGCTGCGCTGCTTCGACGTCGATGCGGAAATCATAGCCGAGGAACACGACCTCAACTGGCTTCGCGACCGGGGGTTTGATCCGCTCGGGCCAGTCTGGATCGAGCAATACTTTCTGTCCGACACCCGTTTCAACAATGAAGTCGTAATTTCGCTCCTGGTCCGCAGCACCAGCTGCGACACCGAACCCGTCGCGACCCTTGATGCCTTGCGGGCCACCACCACCGTCAGACCGCACGATTAACCCGCAAACCTGCGCTTCATCCCGAAACATCATGAATTCCAAGGCATTGCCGGCAGGGTCTCGGATGAAGACCATGCCTTGTTCGCCGGGCTCTGTTCCTCAAACACGGGCATTGGGCTCGATGATGAAGTCCAGGCTGGCGGCCACGTGCTGGAACCGTAAGACGGTGTGGTCGCGGTCGGACCTGGCGGCAAGGAAAAGGCCGGGCAGTTAATGCGGCGGCACGTGGATCACGACAGGCCCCGACGCGCGCGTGACTTCAATGTCTGCGGCGTCGCCTGCGTTGAAATCGGCGAATAGCCAGCGGACAGTATTGCAGACCGCTGCGCCGTCGGCCTGCATCGAGCGGTCATTGAGCCGGACCACATGGTCGCCAAGACGCAGGCCTGCCTGCGCCGCCGCCGACCCCTCGAACAATTGCACCACCTCGGCATGATCATCGACCCAGGCAATGGCGTATCCGGCATCGACCCGCGGTTCGGCCGGCTCGGGACGCGCTTCGAAGAAGATGTTCGCGCCGGCATAATCCAGCGTGATTACATGGCTGGACAGCCAGCCGGCACCCAGCAGGGTGGGCGGTACGGCACGGATGGTCGCGGGAGCGGTCGGCAGGGCTTGGCCGGACAGTTCAAATTCACGCAATGAAAAACGGGCCAGCGGTCCGGTCGGCCCGCGTCCGCCGGCAGACTCGCCTTCCTGGCCTTCGCCGCGCTGCAGCGACCCCGGGACCATGCGCGCCCGGGCCGACGCGCTCTCGGCGACCCGGGCGAACAGGGTGATCGCATCGGCGCTGCCAGTGTCAAACAAGGCGCGATCACTGATTTCACCGAGCTGGTAGTCGATGATCGGCGCGTGCGGATACCCGAAATCATGCAGCCGCCCGCTCAGGTCCGGATCATGGTCGGCCAGGGCATCCGTCGTCGCGGCAATGGTCAGCGTCTCACTTTGTGCATCAATGCGCCAGACACTGCCGGGAAGAATTTCCGAACCGATCACACCGCCCCCGATCAGGCAGCCGCCCGTCGCTAGGCTGCTAAAGTCGAACACCAGGACCGGGACGTCACGAAACACCGTATGGCCAATCACCAGCTGGTCCAGTTGCACGATATCCATTGTCACAGGATTGCCATTGGCATCAAAACCGGTGTTCTGACCGAGCGGTTCAAGACCCAGCTGGTCAGCCAATTGCCGCGACAGGATGGTCGGCGAGCCGGTGTCGAAGATGAATTCCTGTTCGATCCCGTTCGCGGCGGCTGGGACGAAGAGCTTCCCGCCGCGGACTTCCATCGGGATGGCGTCGGGCGTGTCGGGGCGTTCAAGCCGGACCGGCTGTGAAAACAACGCCCGAAGCTCTGCAGACTGGGCAGTTGCGGCGCCGGAAACCAGACCGCTCACCACCGTCACAGCAGCGAACAGGGTAGCGGCGCAAATACGAATGAAAGGCGGAAGGGACATGCTTAATTTCACAGTTGTCTCCAATCATGGACAAACCGTGTCAACCCATTCCCCAATGGTCGCCGGATATTAGAGACTTGCGTCGCGCTTGACCAGATCAGGCGGTATCAATGCCGGCCGGTCAGGACGCGAATATCTGGCTTTCATCCCGGAAAGTCTTGAATTCCAGGGCGTTGCCGGCGGGGTCACGGACAAAGAAAGTACCCTGCTCGCCGCGTTGACCCTCGAACCGGACATAGGGTTCAATGATGAAGTCCCACCCGGCGGTCTTGAACCGTTCGGCCAGGCCCTCCCAATCGGACCAGTCCAGCAACAGGCCGAAATGGCGAACGGGGACGGCGTGATTGTCGACATCACCCGTTGCGGCCGGTGTGCACTCGGCGGGAGCCAGATGGGCGACGATCTGATGGTCGAACAGGTCGAAATCGACCCAGTTCGCCGAGGACCGCCCCTCGCGACACCCCAGAAGCTCGCCATAAAAACGACGGGCTGCAGCGAGGTCATCAACCGGGAAGGCAAAGTGGAAACGCGGGCGTGTCATCAGATTGTGCCTTTCAGGACTGGTTTTGGTCACCGCCCCTGATTACATCAAGGGACCGCGCAAGCAATGCAAAGACAATAATGACCGATTTTTCTCCCCGCGAAATAGTTTCCGAGCTCGACCGATTCATCGTTGGCCAGGCCGATGCGAAGAAGGCGGTCGCCATCGCCCTGCGCAATCGCTGGCGCCGCCGTCAGCTGGACGAGGACCTGGCCGAGGAGATCACGCCGAAAAACATCCTGATGATCGGGCCGACCGGCGTCGGCAAGACCGAGATCTCGCGCCGCCTGGCCAAGCTCGCCGGCGCGCCTTTCATCAAGGTCGAGGCGACCAAATTTACCGAAGTCGGTTATGTCGGTCGTGATGTCGACCAGATCGCCCGCGACCTGGTGGAAATCGCCATCAGCATTGTGCGCGAGAAAAAGCGTGAAGACGTCAAGGCGAAGGCCCATGCCGCTGCCGAGAACCGGGTGGTGGACGCGCTGGTTGGCCCCGGCGCCAGCGAAAGCACGCGCGAAAGCTTCCGCAAACGCCTGCTCGCCGGCGAGCTGGACGACAAGGATGTCGAGATCCAGCTGGCCGATAGCGGGGCCGGCATGCAGATGCTGGACATTCCCGGCATGCCCTCGGGCGGGGCCGGCGTCATCAATCTTGGTGATATCCTGGGCAAGGGCTTCGGCCAGAAGACCAAGACCGTGCGCCTGAAGGTGAAAGACGCCTACGAGCCGCTGATCAATGAGGAGGCGGACAAATTGCTTGATGACGGCCAGATCACCGCCGAAGCGATCAAGCTGGCGGAGAATGACGGCATTGTCTTCCTCGACGAAGTCGACAAGATCGCGGCCCGCTCGGATGCCCGCGGCGGCGATGTCTCGCGCGAAGGCGTTCAGCGCGACCTCTTGCCGCTGATCGAAGGTACGACCGTGGCGACCAAGCATGGCGCCATCAAGACCGACCATATCCTGTTCATCGCATCCGGCGCCTTCCATGTCGCCAAACCGTCGGACATGTTGCCGGAATTGCAGGGCCGCCTGCCGATCCGGGTCGAATTGTCAGCGCTCAGCGAAGCCGATCTCAAGCGTATCCTGGTCGAACCTGAAGCCAGCCTGATCAAGCAATATATCGCCCTTATGGGGACGGAAGGCGTGACGCTGGACTTCACCGACGACGCCATTGATGCGCTGGCCAAGCTGGCTGCCGACGTCAATGCCAGCGTCGAGAATATCGGTGCCCGTCGTCTGCAGACGGTGATGGAGAAGCTTGTGGAGGAGATTTCCTTCACCGCGTCGGACAAATCCGGTCAGGCGATCACCATCGATGCCGACTATGTCGCCGAACATGTCGGTGAACTGGCCAAGAATGCCGACCTGTCGAAATTCATCCTGTAACCAGTGCCGTCAGTTACGGCTTCGAGTCCTCAGCGTGACATAGAAAGCCCCGCTGCCGCCGTGGCGGGCGTGCGATTTCGCGAACCCTGATACATACTGACTAAACTCCGGAAGGCCCAGCCATTCCGGTAGCTTACGACGCAGAACGCCGGGTTCTTCAACCTGTTCCCAGGGCGCCGTATCGCGGTCACGGGACTTGAACCCCTTGCCGGTGATGACCAACACCGTGCGATAACCGCTGGCGAAAGCCATTTGCAGGAAGTGGCGCAACGAACGCAGCGCCTGGTCCTGGGTCAGGCCGTGCAGGTCGATCCGGCCGTCAATCTCGACGCGGCCGCGCCGGACCCGTTTTTCACCGGATCGGTCATGAGGGGTCGGTGGGTCGTAGGTGGCGGGTTCGCGTCGGGCCGGAGGAAGACGCAGACCGGTATCATAGGCCCGCGCCGCCGTGTCCATCTTGCGATTGGCGTCGGACGGAGTCTCCTCGGGGGTTTCGAGTTTGCGGAGCCGGTCCTCGGCGATCGGGGTCACCGACTTGGCAACACGCGCCCAAAGAGCCCGCTCGTCCGGCCGCATGGTCCGTTTGCGGGCCATCAATCAGGCCGGTTCGGTATCGGCGAAGAGGCGCGCCACCACGGTGTGGGGCAGCAACACAACCCAACCGGCCTGGGCCCGCGTCGTGCCGGCGCGGCGCTCGGCCGTCTCTCCCCAGCCCCAGAAAAAATCGCCGCGCAACGGGCCGTTGATGGCACCGCCGGAATCCTGGGAAATGACAAGGCCGGTCCAGTTTTCCAATTCCGGCAAGTCGGCGCTCAGCCACACCGGGACACCATGCGCCATGACCCGCGTATCGACCGCGATCGAGGCCATCGGCGTCAAGGCGACACCGGAGGCACCGCGCGGGCCCAGTGACGGGTCGTCCAGTCGCTCGCTGGCAAAGAAGACATAGCGCGGATTGACGCCGAACAATTCGGCAGTCGCTTCCGGACCGCGGGCGCTGAGCCAAGCTTCAATGCCCTGTTTCGAGGCGGCATGCGCCTCAAGCTCGCCGCGCTGCACCAGTTCGCGTCCGATCGAACGGTAGGGCAGGCCGTTATGGGCGGCAAAGGCCGCGCGCTCCTCATGACCGTCGGCGAAGACCAAACGGCCCGAACCCTGGATCTGCAGAAAGAAAACATCGACCGGCCGACCCCAGGCAAACACCTCACCGGCATCGCTGGTCTCGATCTCGGCCCGGTCCTTGTAGAGAACGAGTTCGCCATCCTCGACTTCACCGACAATTCGGCGTCCGGCGAGGCTTTCGTCAAACCGGCCGAGATCGACTGTCACCAGATCATCGGGACGGCGCCGCAAGGGCTGGGTGAACGCGCCCTGCCGGCTGCGCCGTACATCAACATAGGGTTCATAATAGCCGGTCAGGAGCCCCTGTTCGCGGACGTCGCCGGTCTCGGCATCGCGGGACAGAAGCCGAACAGGCGTGAAGACGGCTTCCAGGCTGGCTCGCGCCGACGCGGCACCCGGTTGGGTCATCGCGGCGGCAGCACACGCTCCGCGCCAGTCTTCGACCCGACCGGCCCAGGGCGCTTGCGGATTGAGCCAATCCCCGTCGGCGCGGCGGCCCAAACGGTCACAACTGCGACGAAAAGCCTGCAAGGCCGGCTCGAGATCGCGCGCGGTCCACCCGGCCAGCCCGTCCCAGAGAACGGGTTGGAAATCGAGTGTTTCCGGCCGCTCAACGACCGGGGTCTCCGGTTCCGGCTGGGGCTCGGGTTGCGGCGGGCCAGGCTGACAGGACGCCAGCAACAGCGCAGCACCGATCAGAACCGGGCAATCAAACCGCCGCGACACGGGTCAATACCCAGTTCGGATTGCCGGTGTCGGTGCGACGCTCGAACATCCAGTCCTCAGTCACTGTCGACAACCGGCTCAGATCACCTTGCACCACCACGCCCTCATGATCGCGGGTTTCAGTGGCGATCTCGGCCACGAAACGAACCTTGATGCGGGCAACATGATCAGCATGACCGGCTTCGGTAATGTCGGCCGCCTTGATGCGCTCGATCTCGGTTTTCACCGTTTCACCGCGATCGGCTCGTTGGTCGATAGCAGCGGTGTAGCGATCCAGCACGCTGGTTGCGAGCAGGGGTTCAAGCGCCTTGCTGTCACCGGCCGCAAAAGCCTGGACAATCATCGTGTAGGCATTTCGCGCGCCGTCGAGGAAAGCGTCCGGGTCAAACCGGGTGTCGACCGCCGCAATGGCTTCCAGGCCAGCCGCAGCCGGACCCTCGAAAGCCGGGCGCAAACTGGTGGTCCTGGCCGCGTCCGACGGGTTCGCCGCTTTGCCTTGGGATGCAGGCGCCTCCATATGGCCCTCCCGCCGCCCGAGCACCGTATACAGGCGATAGGCAAAGAAGATTGCGGCGACCGCGCCAATAAGAGTCCAGATATCCATGCGGACAATTATACCTTTTCGAAGCTGAATGATCGTGACCCTCGGGGTCGCCGACCGGTTCTTGTTCAAGATATAGGCTCAATTTGGACTTTCGTCAGCCTCCGTGCTGTGGTCTTGCCAGCTTGCCGCAGCCCGGCCCGCATGCTAACGGGCGCGCTCTCACCAGACCCGGCCGATATGGCCAGCCGTTTACAGACCCATTCGGGGAGTTCCATGACCGACGCACCCACCACGCCCGCCGACAACGCTGCGGCCCAAGCGCCCCAGCTGCGCGTTCTCGCCCAATACGTGAAGGACCTGTCCTTCGAGAACCCCGGCGCGCCGGACACGCTGCGTCCCGGTCAACAGACCCCGGCAATTGATCTGGGCATTGACGTCCAGGCCCGTACCGCCGGCGACGACACTTATGAAGTCGTACTGACGATCAACGCCAAGGCGACACGCGAAGACACGGTCGTCTTCATCGCCGAGCTCTCCTATGCCGGTCTCTTCCAGATGGCCAATGTTGGCGATAGCGAGCGCGAACCTTTCCTGCTGATCGAGTGCCCGCGCCTGATCTTCCCCTTCGCGCGCCGCGTCCTGGGTGATGTCACGCGCGACGGTAATTTCCCGCCGCTGATGCTGGATCCGGTCGATTTCGCCGGCCTCTACCGCGCCCAGCTGGCCAAGCGCGCTGCCGCCGTTCCGGGCCCGGACAGCAATGGCAATGGCGATCCGGCCGCTGCCAACTAACTGAACCTACTGAAGCGTCAGTTTTTTCCAGAGCGCGTTTTCGCCCATTTCGTCGATAAAGGCGGCATGGGCGGCGCGCTCTGATTCTGTCTGGCGGGAAGCCAGTGCCGCAGCTCGCGCCGGTCGAGCCGGAAACATCACCTTGCCGTCACCGCCAGCCCCTTGTCCCGACAGGTCAAGCGCCCGCGTACGGCCGCCCATCAGTTCGAGATAGACTTCCGCCAACAGGAAGGAGTCGATCAGAGCGCCGTGCTTGTCACGGGTGTCGAGCGAGATGTCGAAGCGTTTGCAGAGCGCGTCCAGCGACACATAAGAGCCGGGAAATTTCGCCCGCGCGATCCGGGCCGTGTCCTTGAAGCGATTGTCCGGATAGATGTCCATGCCCAGGCGGGCCAGTTCCATATTGATGAAACCGCGATCGAAGGGCGCATTGTGGGCGACCAGGGTCGCATCGCCGACAAAGGCAACAAACTCCGGCCCGACTTCGTCAAACAAGGGTTTGTCGGCGAGAAATTCGGTCGTCAGGCCAGTGATGTCGACCACTTCCTTGGGAACGGAACGCTGGGGGTTCACATAGGCGTGGAAGGTCTTGCCGGTCGGGATGTAGTCGATGATCTCGACACAGCCAAGTTCGGTGATCCGGTCGCCATTATTGGGGTCAAGGCCCGTGGTCTCGGTATCGAAGACTATTTCACGCATCTCGTCCGCCCTCGTTCTACGTGTCGGCCGCCCGCCGTTTCAGTGCCGTGATGATGGTCGCGACCTGGCGCCGCGCATCCTCGATGCCACCGGATGTTTCCACGACGTGATCGGCACGTTCCAGCTTGACCGAATCAGCCAGCTGCCGGGCGATAATGGCGTCCAGCTTGGCCGCCGTCATGCCGGGTCGCTGCAAGACCCGGGCGCGGCGCACATCATCCGGGGCATGCACGACAATCACCACGTCGACATGCTTGTCGCCACCGGTTTCAAACAAGAGCGGCACGTCGAAAACCAGGATATTGTGTCCAGCCGCCGCCTGTTCCGCCACAAAGGCCTCGCGTGCCTCGTTGACGAGTGGATGGACAATACCCTCCAGAACCTCGAAGCCGGCAGGGTCGGCATTCAGAGCCTCGGCCAAGCGCCGACGATCAATCGCGCCATCGATGACCACGCCCGGAAAGGCTTGGCCGACCGCATCGACCGCCGCTCCACCTCGCGCGTAAAGGGCATGAACTGCGGCATCAGAGTCGAATACCGGTATGCCAGCCTCGCGCAGGATCTGCGCCGTGGCCGATTTTCCCATGCCAATCGACCCTGTCAGCCCGACCCGCAACATCATTTGGCCTCAAGCCGACGCACCAGGCGATCACGGAGATCGGGAATGTGGGGGGCGGGTCGGCCGTAAAAAGCCTGAAAGCTCGGTCGGGCCTGGCCGATCAGCATGTCCAGCCCGTCGATCGCGGTCAGACCCCGTTGACGGGCACCGGCCAGAAATCCCGTGTTCAAAGGTGTGTAGACCGAATCAAACACAACACTACCCGGTGCCACCCGCTGCCAGTCGAGCACAAGGTCTTCGGTGCCGTTCAAACCCAAAGAGGTCGCATTGACGATCAGATTGCTGCCGGCCAACGCATCATCGCGGGCATCCCACGGAATAATACCGGCATCAGGCGCAATCTCCCGCGCCAAGCCCTGGGCGCGCGTGGTATTGCGATTACAGATCGACACTTGCGCGACCCCGACTGTCAGGAGTGCATAGACCAAGGCTCGCGCCGCACCGCCGGCGCCGAACACCAGCGCCTGGGTCTTTGTATAATCGAGATTGGCCGGTTCAAGAGCATAGAGAAACCCGGAAATGTCAGTATTGTCAGCATGGATGCCGGACGCGGTGAATGTCAGCAGGTTGGCCGCCCCGACCGCTCGCGCCGTGGAGGACGTTGCTGCCGCAATTTCCAGGGCTGCTTCCTTGTGCGGCAGGGTCACATTGAGACCGCGACAACCGGTTTTGGCGAGACCGCGAACCGCACTGTCGAAATCTTCCGGTTTGATCGGAAATGGTGCGTAAAGCGCATCAATCCCGGCCGCCTCGATCCAGTACTGCATCACCACGGGTGACAGGGAGTGGGAGATCGGGTCACCGGTGACACCGGCAAGTCGGGCCGCACCGGTAGGGGTCATGTGACGAGCGCTCCGTGTTGGCGCAGTGCCGCGATCAGCGGCAAAAGAGGCAAGCCGAGAATGGCGTAATAGTCACCATCGACGCTTTCAAACAATTGCGCGCCCAAACCTTCATAGGCGTAGGCTCCGACACTGGCCGTCAACGCGCTCCCTGCTTGTTGAAGATAGTTCTCCAGGAAGTCATTCGAGAAATCGCGGACACGGATGGTCGATGTCTGTTGCAGGGACCACACCGTCTTGCCGTTTTTCAACATGGCGAGACCGGAATGCAATTGATGCAGGCGGCCCCGCATTTTTTCCAGACGGGCGCGCGCCAGACTTGCATCCGGTAATTTGTCGAGTAATTCGCCATCCAGCTCCATTGTCTGGTCGGCACCCAGGACCAGGGCATCCGGATAAGCCCGTGATACCGGATCCGCCTTTGCACCAGCGAGACACAGCGCCATGTCACGCGGATCAAGATCCGTCCGCTCGGCCTTGATCACACTCTCATCAACATCCGCTTTGATAACTTCGAAGGGGATGTGGGCCTGTGTGAGTATTTGGGCGCGTATCTGGCTGCCGGAGGCCAGGATGAACCGGGTCATACGGTGAGATTCCGTTTTTCCATGAGAAGGTTGATGATTTTTGCCGCTGTTTCCTCGATCGAACGGCGGGTGACATCAATGGTCGGCCATTTGTGTTTAGCGTAAAGACGCTTGGCGAACAGGATTTCCTCCCGCACCGCAAAATCATCGATGTAATTCGTGTCGCGGTCCTCATTGAGGCTGAGCAGGCGGTTTCGCCGGATCTGCACGATCCGCTCCGGCGACGCCGTCAAGCCGACAACCAGCGGATTGCGAAGATTGAAGATCGCCGGCGGCAAGGGCACATCCTTGACCAGCGGGATATTGGCCGCCCGAAACCCGCGGTGGGCCAAATAGACACTAGTCGGGGTTTTCGAGGTCCGGCTGACGCCGAGCAACACGATATCGGCGCCTTCAAAATCATCCCCCTGGCCATCATCATGCGCCATGGCGTAATTCAGCGCGTCGATCCGGCGATAGTAATCAGCATCCAGTGATCGTTGGGCACCGGCACGACTGGCGACCGGCCGACCGAGATAAGCGCTCAGTGTTGCCAGCATCGGATCAAGAATGGCGATCGCCGGCACACCCAGTTCAACACAGCGGGTTTCCAGTTCTCGGCGCAGATCGGCATTGACGATCGTGTACATCACCACGCCCGGATAGGCGGCGACTTCATCCAGCACTCGATCAAGCTGTTTCGATGAGCGCACCAGCGCATAGAGATGTTCGAGCGGACTGGTTCCTTCAAACTGGGCAACCGAGGCCCGCATGACCTCCATCAGGGTCTCACCGGTCGAGTCCGAGACCATGTGGATGTGAAAGCAGGTATCAAAAGGAGAATTCGTGGGAGGCATGAGGCCGGGTACCGGGCTAGCGTTTACCAATTGTTAATAAGTTGGGCTGTTTTCCCCAACTCAGCAATCGGCTCCTGAGACATGTGAGTAGTACCCGGTCTTACCACGAACAACCCACAACACTGTCCACATGCCGCAGCTATGTGGAAATGCCTGTGGATGAACTTTCAGGCCATGCTTGCCAAAGAACCTGTTTTCCACTGTCATTCCACATAAATCATGCGCGATAACTGGCTGAGACAAAAGACTGATTTTCTTTTTGCCGCTCTCGCTTGGCTAGCCAATGTGGAAGAAAATTTTGAGGTCATACTAACCCGGGCAGCGGGCAAAACCCGGATCATCCACGTCATTCACGCCCCCACAAACCTCAACAATCCTTTTAATATTATTAGAGAGATGAAGGGGACAGATTGATCCGTCGATAAGACATGCCTAAGCAGGGCGGATGAATGACACGATCAAAAAACCCATGCTTCAGGTGCTTGCCGGTGAAACCGTCGCACCACCGCCTGTCTGGCTGATGCGACAGGCTGGCCGTTATCTCGCCGAGTATCGCGAGGTTCGTTCCCGAGCGAAGAACTTCATCGATTTCTGTTTTTCTCCCGATCTGGCCGCCGAAGTGACATTGCAGCCAATCCGGCGTTTTGGCTTTGATGCGTCCATCCTGTTTGCCGATATCCTGCTGGTGCCGATCGCGCTGGGTCGCAAGGTCTGGTTCGTGACCGGTGAAGGTCCGCAGCTTGAACCCTTCGACCCCAGGCTGTTCGAGCAATTGCGAACCGATCAGACCGAGGCCGTGCTGGCGCCGGTGGGTGAAACGCTCAAGCGCGTGGTGCCGCAATTGCCGGAGACCACAACAATGATCGGTTTTGCCGGTTCGCCTTGGACGGTGGCGACCTACATGATCGAGGGTGGTGGATCGAAGGACCGGTTCCGGGCCCGGGTCGCGGCATGGGAACATCCCGAAGCATTCGATGCGATGATGGACCGGATCGCCGATGTCACGGCGGAATATCTGGTGATGCAGGCCCGGTGTGGTGCCGAAGTCCTCAAACTGTTCGATAGCTGGGCGGAGGGTTTGCCCCAGCCCCTGTTCGAACGGGTGATCATCCGCCCGACCAAGCGGATCATCGAAGCGGTGCGCGCTGCTGGTGTTGATGTACCGATCATCGGTTTTCCGCGCGGCGCCGGTACGCTGTATCCGCGATATGCCCGGGAGACCGGTGTAACGGCGATCGCTGTTGACACTTCGGTTGACCCGGCCTGGATACAGTCGGTTCTGCCGGCCGGCATGGCGGTGCAGGGGCATCTGGACCCGGCCGCGCTGAGAGCTGGAGGGCGAGCGCTCGACAGTGAGATTGACCGGTTGCTGGATAGTTGGGCCGGGCGGCCCCATATCTTCAATCTGGGACATGGCATTACTCCGGATGTGCCGGTAAGCCATGTCGAGCAGTTATTGGCGCGGATCCGGTCCCGTGGCTGATTTCGGGGAGTTGGCAGTGAGCGACGGGCGCAAGAAACTCGCGATTATCCTGTTCAATCTGGGCGGTCCGGATGGACCGGATGCTGTGCGGCCGTTTTTGCGGAACCTGTTTCGTGATCCGGCAATCATTCAGGCTCCGGGCTTGATCCGCGAGGCGCTGGCCCTGTTCATTTCAACCGTTCGGGCCAAGGAAGCCAAAGCCAATTATGCCAAGATGGGCGGTGGATCACCGCTTTTGCCCGAGACGATCCGGCAGGCCAATGCCTTGGCCGATCACCTGTCACCGCAATGGCCGGATCATGACATCCGGATCTGGCCGGCGATGCGCTATTGGCACCCGTTCACCCATGATGTTGCGGCCGAAGTGAAGGCCTGGCAGCCGGATGACACAGTGCTTTTGCCGCTCTATCCGCAATTTTCAACGACGACGACGGGGTCATCGCTGAAGGCGTGGCGCGATGCAGGTGGTCCGGAAACGCATGCGATTTGTTGTTATCCGACCGAATCCGCTTTTCTCGATGCCCATGCAGCACTGATCCGGAAAACCTGGGAGAAGGCCGGCAGGCCGGAGAATGTGCGCTTGTTGTTCTCGGCTCATGGTTTGCCGAAAAAAATCATTGATGCCGGTGATCCCTATCAATGGCAGGTCGAACAGACCGTTGCGGCGGTTCGCCAGCAATTGCCGGAATTTCCGGATGTCGAGACCTGTTATCAAAGTCGGGTGGGGCCATTGGAGTGGATCGGGCCATCGACCGATGAGGCCATTCGCAAGGCGGCAGCTGATGGCAAATCCATCCTGTTATCGCCAATCGCCTTTGTGTCGGAACATATTGAAACGCTTGTTGAGCTGGACGAGGAATATGCAAAAATAGCTGAAGAATTGGGGATCTCGAGCTATGTCCGCGTGCCGGCGCTGGGCAGTGATCCGATTTTCATCGAGGCCTTGGCCAATCTTGTTGGTGAGGCTTTGCAAGGTGGGTCGGGCCTGCGTCCGGAAGGGCATGAGCGGATTTGTCCGGCTGACTGCAGCGGATGCCCGTGCCAATCTGCGGCGTGATATCAGATAATGGATTTGGGCATGTTGTTGGCAGCATACGATTGGTTGCGGGCTTTCCACATCCTGGCGGTGATTGCCTGGATGGCGGGGCTTCTCTATTTGCCGCGGCTCTATGTCTATCATTGCGACGCGACGTCGGGCGGTGAGCTTGATGAAACGCTGAAGCTGCAGGAACAACGCCTGCTCAAAATCATCATGAACCCCGCCATGATTGTCACCTGGCTGTTCGGCTTGGCGCTGGTCTGGGCGAATATGGAGCGGGCAGGTGGCTGGTCAATTTTTCTGGATTGGGCCTGGATCGCCAAATTCCTGCTGATTATTGCCATGACCGGCCTGCATCATGTTTTTGCCGCGCGGTTCAAACACTTCCAGGCGGGGACCAATGATTGGCCGGGCAAGCGCTATCGCATGCTCAATGAATTGCCTTTCGTGGGCGCGATCGGGATTGTATTGGTGGCTGTAGTTGCCCTGAACTAGCCAGCTGTGTTGCGCTGGCGCTTGACGATGGGCAACCTGCATGGCAAGGGTTTCCAAGCTCCTTTCTCAGGATCCTTTCTTTCGTGACGTGAGACGCGTGGAACACAGCGCGCCCGTCTGCTCCTCAATTCTCGGGTTACCTCCGCAATGGCGGCGCCCGGCTTGCTTGATCGCGTAAGGCCTTGTTCGGCCACGCTCTTGTGCTTGAGCTGATAGTATCATCATGACCGACGAAAATACCGTACCCGTCCCCGCCCTGCTTGAAGGTCTGGAGCGCATGACGCTGCAGGGTCTCAAGGAGAAAAAGCCGACAGAATTGCTTGAATTTGCCGAGGCGCTCGAAATCGAGAACGCTTCCTCATTGCGCAAACAGGGCATGATGTTCGCCATTCTCAAGGCCTTGGCCGAGCGCGATGTCGAGATTCATGGCGGGGGTGTTCTGGAAGTCTTGCAGGATGGTTTCGGTTTCCTGCGCTCGCCGGAGTCCAATTATCTGGCCGGACCCGATGATATCTATGTTTCGCCGACCCAGATCCGTAAATTCGGCCTGCGGACCGGTGATACGGTTGAGGGTGAAATCCGCAGCCCGCGTGACGGTGAACGCTATTTCGCACTGCTCAAGGTCTCGACGATCAATTTCCAGGACCCGGAATCAGCGCGTCACAAAGTCCATTTTGACAATCTGACTCCGCTTTATCCCGAAAGCCGCTTCAACATGGAGCTGGCCGATCCGACGGTGAAGGATCGTTCCGGTCGGGTCATCGATATTGTCTCGCCGCTCGGCAAGGGCCAGCGCGGACTGATCGTGGCACCGCCCCGGACCGGCAAGACGGTCCTGTTGCAGAACATTGCCCACGCCATCGAGAGCAATCACCCGGATTGTTATCTGATGGTGCTCTTGATTGATGAACGTCCGGAAGAAGTGACCGACATGCAGCGGACCGTGAAGGGTGAGGTGATTTCCTCGACCTTCGATGAACCGGCCACGCGCCACGTTCAGGTTGCTGAAATGGTTATTGAAAAGGCCAAACGACTGGTCGAGCACGGCCGCGATGTGGTGATCTTGCTCGACTCGATTACGCGACTTGGTCGGGCCTACAACACGGTTGTTCCGTCCTCGGGCAAGGTGTTGACCGGTGGTGTTGATGCCAATGCGTTGCAGCGCCCGAAACGTTTCTTCGGTGCCGCCCGGAATATTGAGCATGGCGGATCGCTGACCATTATCGCCACAGCGCTGATCGATACCGGTTCGCGGATGGATGAAGTCATCTTCGAAGAGTTCAAGGGTACGGGTAACTCGGAAGTCGTGCTTGATCGCAAGGTGGCTGACAAACGCGTCTTCCCGGCCATCGACATCCTCAAATCCGGTACCCGGAAAGAGGAACTCCTGGTGGATCGTGGCCAGCTTCAGAAAATGTATGTGCTGCGCCGCATCCTTAACCCGATGGGTGCCCAGGATGCGATCGAGTTCCTGCTCGACAAGCTGCGTCAGACCAAGACCAATGACGAGTTCTTCGACTCGATGAACACGTAAGGCTGAGCAAATGTTAGGGGATCAGGATGCTGGCCCCTGTCGTTCGTCGGCTTTCAAGGTCTTCATGGGCCCGCACGGCTTCGTCCAAGCCATATCGCTGGTTGATGGTGATGTTCAGCGCACCGCGTGCAACAGCATCAAAAACGTCTGCTGTATTGGCGGCAAGGGCATCATCGCTGGCAACATAATGTCCCAGTGATGGCCGGGTGACATAGAGCGAGCCTTTCTGCGTCAATATTCCCAGATCAACGCCCGTGACCGGTCCTGACGCATTGCCGAAGGTTGCGAGCAAGCCACGCGGTTGCAGGCAGTCCAGGGATATTTCGAAAGTCGCCTTGCCAACCCCGTCATAGACGACCGGGACACCTTTACCGCCCGTGATCTCGCGCACGCGGGCAACAATATCCTCGCGTGTTGAATTGATCATGTGGGTCGCCCCCATCGACAGGGCGAGGGCACATTTTTCATCGGTACTGGCGGTGCCGATCAGGGTGACATCGAGATCGCGCGCCCACTGGCACATCAACAGGCCCACCCCACCGGCGGCGGCATGATAGAGGATCGTGTCACCGGGTTGGACCGGATAGGTCTCCTTGAGCAAATACCGCGCTGTCATACCCTTGAGCATGATCGCGGCGGCGGACTCGAAATCGACGCCTGGCGGGAGTTTGGCAACGCGATTGGCGGCGACCAGGTTAAGGGTGGCGTAGGCGCCAATCGGACCATTGCCGTAAGCGACCCTGTCACCGGGTGCAAAACCGTCGGTATCCGCTCCGACCGCTTCAACGATGCCGGCTGCCTCCAGTCCGATACCGCTGGGCAGCGGAACGGGATAGAGGCCGGACCGGTGATAAGTATCGATATAGTTCACGCCGATTGCCGCATGGCGGATGAGGAGCTGACCGGGGCCGGGTGTCGCCGGATTGGTGTTGACCAGCTTCATGACCGCAGGACTGCCAGTCTCGTGGATGCGGATTGAGTGGCTCATTGTGTGATCCTGTATGAATGGCGCGACTGTCTGCTGCCTATGTGGGGCGGGGCTGTCGTCTTGCTAGGGCGCACAGGTGGCAATCTGGTCCTTCAGCTGCGCGGATCCGCCCAGTGCGGCAACAGCAGCATCCACATTATCGATGGAAAGAAGTTCAATGCCGGCGGCTCGGGCTTCCAGATATGGATCGGCGCTGCCGTCTTCCCGGCGGAACAGGCCAGCGGAGCTTTCCAGTCCCTGCCCTGCCAGGGCGGCGTCGGCACTGGCGTCGATCGCACCGGTTCCCAGCCAGATATAGCTTGTCTCGAGATTGACGCCGGCGGCAGCGAGAGCGGCGAGTTCATTCGGAACCGACAGCACAAGGCCCGGATCGAGGGCATGCAAGGCCGCTGCATCGTCCACGGTGTAGGCGATGATGGCGACCAGATCACGGGCGTCGTGATCATGGATGAATGACACAATCTCGGTGGCATCGACGGATTTCAGGTCGAGATTGAGAATGACACCATTGACGCGCGCGATATTGACGGCGTCGGCGAGGGTGGGAATGCGCTCTTCGGTCAGTTGCCCGTCATTGTCACGCAATTGAAAGCCGGAAAGCTCCGACCAGTCTTGGCCTTCCGCATCGCCCTGGCCGGTGGTGGTGCGATCGAGTGTGTCGTCATGCAGCAGGAAGAGCGTGCCATCGACCGAGCGGCGGACGTCGACTTCGGCATAAAGCACGCCGAGGTCGGCCAGACGTTGTAGACTGGACAGGGCGTTTTCCGGATACCCAGCCGCCGGTCCACCGCGGTGCGCGGCGAGCATGGCATGGCCGTTTTCGCGAAAACAGGTGAGGGCCAAGGCTGGCGCTGCTGGAGCCGCGATCGTTGCGGCCAGCTGGCTTTCGCAAGCTGTGACCACGGCCAGGCCGGCAAACAGGCTGGCGATCAGGGGTGCGCGCATACGGAGCTCCTTTGCGAGGCATTGGCGACTGGTGATCGCGGGATCTTCGATCCGGGCGCGGGACTGTATCGTCGGCATGCGTGGTTTGCGATGGCCAGCGCAGGTATATTTGGCTTCAATGTCGCCACAACGACAAGAACAAGATTTCAAGATCAGAAACGGGGAGAATTTCCATGGTCGATAAATCCGGACTCCGTCTTTTCCACGCCCCGCGGACCCGCTCGGTTCGCGTCCGCTGGTTGGTCGAGGAAATGGGCCTGCCCTACGAATTGGAGCAGGTAGCTTTCGCCCAACGCCCGGCGGGTGACGAGGCCTATGCCGCGATCCACCCCCTGCGCAAAGTGCCGGCCCTGGAAGACAAGGGCCGTGTCATGTTCGAGTCGGTCGCGATCCTGCAATACCTGATGGGGCGCTATGGTCCGACCGAGCTGGAGGTGACGCCGGACGAGGCCGATTACGACCTTTATCTGCAATGGCTGCATTTCGGGGAGAGCGGCATGCTCATGCCGGTTACGCTTTTGCTGGCGCATACAGCGCTATTGCCGGAGAAGGCGCGAAATCCGGTGATTGCCCGTTCGGCCAAGTCCGATACGGTCAAGGTGTTGGCGATGCTGGCTGATCATGGTCTGGCGGGGCGTGATTATCTTGCCGCCAACCGCTTCACCGCTGCCGATATTTCCGTGGGTTATATGCTTTTCCTGCTGAAAATCATCAAACAGCTCGAGGACGCACCGGAAGCCGTGACGGCTTATTTTGCGCGCCTGACGGCCCGTCCGGGCTGGAGTGTGGCGAGCGCTGTTGATGCGGTACCGGCCTGACGCCGGGATTTGGTTTTCACGCGATGACGCGTTGGTCGAGCTGGTCACGGACCTCGTTGCGATAACGGTCGGAGACCGGCAATTGTGTTCCGTTGGTCAGTTCGACAATACGGAAGCTTTCGCCGCGTGAGCGCGCAATGCTGATACAGGCCGGATTGACCAGGTGGGAGCGGTGGATGCGTACAAAGCCGGCATCGGTCAGGGCATGCTCAAGCTGGGCCATCGTGGTCCGGTGGAGGACATCCCGATCGGCGAGGTGTAGCGCGATGTAATTGCCCTGCGCGGTGGCGCCGAGGATATCACGAACGGGCACATATTCGACCCGGCCGCTGGACTTGACCGCCAGCGAGCCGAACTCTGGTGAGCGATACGCTCGCGGATCGATCGTCGGGCGCATTTGCCGGCCGAGCAGGAAGGTCACAACGTAAAAAACGATATCCCAGAGAAAGGCCTGCAGGCCGAAATCAATCAGGGTCTGGACCGGGCTGCGATCGGTCCCGATTGAAAAGGCAATCGCGGCGTAGGCGGCGACGGCGGTCATTGAAATGACGCCAGCGGTCAAGGCGGATGTGAGCGTTTCCCTGGGCCGGGAGTTGGCGTGGCGCGCCCCGAGTTTGAATACGAGCGGGAACAGGATGAGCCATGGTGCCATGCCGCGCGTCCAGCCGAGCAGGACTGGCAGGTAGGGTGCACCGGGATTGTTGCGAACAATGTCGACCCAGCTGGCGGCGGAGAAGACCAACAGGCAGACGAGCCATGCCGCTGTGGTCATGGCGAGGAAGGGCGGGCGGATTGGGAAGCCGGCGAAGCGGACTTCCCTGAGGTCATCGACGAGGGCCAAGGCTATATTCCGGTTTTCGTTGGTGCGCGAGTGTCGGCACGGCCCAGCATTGTGACGCAAGATGGACGATCACGGTAATCACGCCCGCGTGACGATGAGGGTCAACGCAGGATTTCGCGGAGAAATTGCAGCGTCAGCCCGTTGGCCCGGCCAGCGCTTTTTTCGGAATAATGCCTGCCGCCGGGACGGGCGAAGGCGTGGTCTTCGTCGGGATAGTCTTCCAGGCGGATCATCGGATGATCGTCGAAGGCGGCGTGGATGTCGGCCTGGGCCTGCGGGGACACGAACTGATCTTTGCCGGCGATATGCAGAAGCAGGGGGCGATCGAGCGCGTCGGCCTCGCCGAGCCGGGCTTCTATCCCGACGCCATAATAACCGACCGTGGCGTCGCTGTCGGTGCGGCAAGCGGTCAGATAGGCGAGCATGCCGCCGAGACAATAACCCATGGCGCCTGCCTTGCCGGTGCACGCCTCATCGGCTCGCAGATGCGCCAGCGCCGCGGCGACATCGCGCATGCCGGTGTCGAGGTCGAATTCGCCATAGAGCTGGAAGGCGCGTTTCAGATCCGCATCAACATGATCGTCGAGTTCGATGCCGGGCTCGGCACGCCAGAACAGATCGGGGCAAAGCGCGACAAAGCCGGCTTCAGCGAGACCGTCGCAGATTTGCCGCATGCCCTCATTGACCCCGAAAACCTCCTGCAGGACAAGCACGCCGGGTCCCGTGCCGGAGGCGGGCACGGCACGGTAAGCGGAAAAGGCTCCATCAGCTGTGTTGATGGAGATATATTGACCTGTCATGGGGGGCTCCTGTTGAGTAGTCTTCGAACAGTTCAAGCGAGGCCGGAATGAAGGTCAAGATCGACATTGATTGCACGCCCGAGGAGGCCCGGACTTTTCTGGGTCTTCCCGATGTTTCCCGGATCAATGAGGCGATGGTGGATGAGGTCGTGCGGCGGACCGAGGCCAATCTGGAATCGATGGAGCCGGAGGCTCTGATGCGTCAATGGTCCGCTGTAGGTGGGCAAATGACCAATCAATTCATGGACATGATGCGCCAGGCAGGCGGTGTTCCCGGCGGTGGCAAGGACCGATAGCCCGTTGAATACAACAGTTTACGCCCTTGCGACGCCGGCTGGACGCTCCGGAGTGGCGGTTATCCGTCTGTCCGGGGTCGGCGCTGGCGGCATGCTCGATGCGATCGCGGGCCTGCCACGTCCGGCGCCGCGGCAGGCGGTCTTGCGCGGGCTTCGCAATGCGTCCGGTGTCCTGATGGATCGCGGCCTGGTGGTCTGGTTTCCGGGACCGGGCAGCTTCACCGGTGAGGACAGTGCCGAGTTTCACGTGCATGGCGGTCCTGCGGTGATCGAGGCGGTTCTGGAGGCGCTGGATGAGGCCGGTGGCATGCCGGCAGAGGCCGGGGAGTTCACCCGTCGAGCATTCGAGAATGAGAAGATCGATCTCACCGAGGCGGAAGGCCTGGCCGATCTCATCGAGGCCGAAACCGAGGGTCAGCGGGTCCAGGCGCTGTCGCAGATGTCTGGCGCGCTGCGTCAGTTGTATGATGGTTGGCGCGAGCGGTTGATCACGGCGATGGCCTCTATCGAGGGGGAGATTGATTTCCCGGATGAAGCGGATGTCCCGGACGCTTTGTCGCACGCCGCACACGCGCCCTTGTCCGAGCTGATCGCCTCGATGTTTGCCCATCTCGATGATGGCCGGCGCGGCGAGCGGGTGAGGACCGGCTTTTCGATTGCGTTGATTGGGGCGCCCAATGCCGGCAAATCGAGCCTACTGAACCGGTTGGCGCGGCGAGACGCGGCTATCGTTACGGACATCCCGGGCACCACGCGGGATATTGTCGAGGTTCAGCTCACGCTCGCGGGTTTCCCGGTGGTGATCTCTGATACAGCCGGGCTGCGCGAGGCGGTCGATGCGATCGAGGCTGAGGGCGTGCGGCGGGCATTGGATCGCGCTGAACATGCCGATCTGCGGATCGGTGTGGCCGATGCCCGTTCCGATGACGAGTTGAAGGACCTTCAAGGCCGTCTCGTGGACGGCGATCTACTCGTTCTCAACAAGCTCGACCTGGCGCCCCGGTCAGGACGCGACGGTGCCTATCGGCTCAGCGCGAAGTCGGGTGAGGGTGTCGGGAAGTTGGAGGCGCGGATTGAGGCGATTGTGCGAGAGCGGTTGTCGGCGCGGGAGATGCCGGCGCTGAGCCGGGCGCGTCATCGACGCTCGGTGGAGGCCGCGTTGGAGGCCCTGGTCCGGTGTCGCGACAACCTCGCCGATGCGCCGGAACTCGCTGGCGAGGATGCACGCCTTGCAGTTCGGGCGCTGGGGAGTCTGACGGGCCGGGTGGACGTTGAAGACATTCTCGACCGAGTCTTCTCGCAATTCTGTATCGGCAAATAGGCCAAGATTAAGCTTGTTGGGTGTTTCACGTGAAACATCGACCTGCTCGCCTCGACTCTGTCGGGCGGAAGCCCTATGTAGTCCGGCCTCAATTCGAACTCAGATTGAACGGATGAACTCCCATGCAGATTTGGGATGTCTTGATCATTGGTGGCGGGCACGCCGGCTGCGATGCGGCCGCGGCGTCCGCGCGGCTGGGCGCTCGCACCCTGTTGCTGACCCACAAGAGCGAAACGATTGGTGAGATGTCCTGCAATCCGGCCATTGGCGGATTGGGAAAGGGACATCTGGTTCGGGAAATTGACGCGCTCGACGGTGTCATGGGTCGGGTCGCCGATGCGTCGGGCATCCAGTTTCGTTTACTCAACCGGTCCAAGGGACCGGCGGTACGCGGGCCGAGGACCCAGTCTGATCGGGCGCTTTATCGCGCGGCGATGCAGGCTGAACTCAATGGCACTGCCAATCTCGATATTCATGCCGCTGCGGTCGAGGACCTGTTGTTTGACGGCGAGACCTGTGTCGGTGCTGTGGATGCGGACGGCCGCGAGTATCACGCCCGAGCTGTGGTCCTCACGACCGGAACATTCCTGCGTGGTCTGATCCATAAGGGCGCGCAACGCATTCCCGCCGGGCGTGTCGATGAGGCCCCGTCGATCGGATTGTCTGACACGCTCTACGGTCTCGACCTTCGCATGGGACGGCTGAAGACCGGGACGCCGGCGCGGCTTCGTAAATCGTCGATCGATTGGGACGCGCTCGAGCAGCAGGCGGCCGATGATGCGCCGGTGCCCTTCTCTTTCATGACGGACGAGATCCGTGTTCCGCAGATCAGTTGCGCGATTACCCGGACGACCGAGGCAACGCACAAAATCATCGCAGACAATCTTGGCCAGTCGGCTGTTTATTCCGGCGCCATCGCTGGTCGGGGGCCCCGTTATTGCCCGTCTATCGAGGACAAGGTGGTGCGGTTTGCGGATCGATCCCAGCACCAGGTTTTCCTGGAGCCGGAAGGTCTGGATGATGACACGGTCTACCCCAACGGCATCTCCACCTCGCTTCCAGACGACGTACAGCAGCGCTTTCTTGAGACCATTCCGGGGCTCGAGCAGGTCGAGGTTAAACGCTACGGGTATGCGATCGAGTATGATTATGTCGATCCGCGTGAGCTCGATGCCACGCTTCAGATGCGCAAACGACCGGGGCTCTGGCTGGCCGGCCAGATCAACGGCACGACCGGCTACGAGGAAGCGGCCGCGCAAGGCGTGATGGCTGGTGCGAACGCGGCGCTTTCCGCGACGGGGCGCGAGCCGTTCGTGCTCAGCCGGTCCGATGCCTATATCGGTGTGATGATCGATGATCTGATCACGCGCGGCGTCAGCGAACCCTATCGCATGTTTACATCGCGTGCCGAATACCGGTTGACCTTGCGGGCGGACAATGCCGACCAGCGCCTGACCCCGAAAGCGGTAGAGCTGGGCCTGGCCGGGGTTTCACGTGAAACACGGTACACAGCGAAAATGGACGAGTTGTCGGTCGCGCGTGGTCGGACGTCGTCACTGTCCCTGACGCCGAACGAGGCGAAAGCCCACGGCCTGTCGGTCAACGCTGATGGCAAACGGCGAAGCGTGCCGGAATTGCTGGCCTATCCGGACGTCGATTGGAGCAAGCTTAGCGGGATCTGGCCGGAGCTCTTGGAGATCAGCGCGGGTGTCGCCGAGCAGATCGAAATTGATGCGCTTTATGCCGGCTATATCGAGCGTCAGCAGGCTGACATTCTGGCCTTCCGTCGTGATGAGTCCGTGCGCATTCCACGTGATCTGGATTATGGCCGGATCGGCGGTTTGTCGAACGAGGCGCGTGAAAAGCTCGAGCTCGCCCGACCGGACACGCTGGGTCAGGCGGCGCGGATTGAAGGGGTCACGCCGGGCGCTTTGACCGCCGTGCTGGCCCATGTGAAGCGGCGTGCGCAGGAGGCCAGCTAGATGGATCGGGTCGCGTTCGGACGCGAGACCGGTGTTTCACGTGAAACACTGGACGGGTTTGAGCTCTGGCGCCGCCTCCTCACGGAGACGAATGCGCATACCAATCTTGTCGGCCGTTCGACGCTTGACCAGTTCTGGCAGCGCCATGCGATGGACAGTTTCCAGCTTCTGGATCACATCTCGCCGGATGTGAAACGGGTCGCTGATCTGGGTGCGGGAGCCGGTTTTCCCGGCATTGCCCTGGCGCTTGGCTTTCGCGATCGTGGCCAGGCTGCGCGCGTCACGATGGTCGACTCCATCGGCAAGAAGGTCGCCTTCCTGCGCAAGACGATTGATGCGCTCGCCCTTGATGCCGAAGCCCGCTCGGTCCGCGTGGAAACGCTGGATCCGGCCGAGGGGTTCGACCTGGTGACGGCCCGGGCCTTCGCGCCGTTGAATAAATTATTGGGCTATGTCGCGCCCTTGCTGAAAAACAGGGCCCAGGGCCTTTTCTTCAAGGGACAAAACTATCGCGATGAATTGACCGAAGCCGGTAAACACTGGACATTCGATCACGAAGTCATACCCAGTCGGACCAGCGACGGGGTGATCCTGCGCATTCATGAGGTGGAACGTGCCAAATGACGTCCAGCGCGCCAAGGCGCCCCGTGTTATTGCTGTCGCGAACCAGAAGGGCGGGGTGGGCAAAACCACGACCGCCATCAATCTGGGCACCGCGCTGGCGGCCATAAAGCAAAAGGTCGCGATCATTGATCTCGACCCCCAGGGCAATGCGTCAACCGGCCTTGGTGTGCCGCCGGCCAAGCGCAGTCTGACATCTTATGATGTCCTCGTTGGTGGCGATTCCCTGAAGTCAGCCTTGGTTCCCACCGTGGTCCCCGGCCTCAGTATCGTGCCGTCCGACGAGCTTTTGTCAGGAGCCGAGCTTGAACTGGCCGATGATCAGCGCCGGTCCTATCGTCTCAAGCGCGCGATTGATCAAAGCATGCAAATGCTTGGCCCTGATGCTGCTGGTCTCGATTATATCCTGATCGATTGTCCGCCCTCGCTGAATGTTCTGACCGTGAACTCTCTGACCGCGGCGGACGCGATCCTGGTGCCGTTGCAGTGCGAGTTTTTTGCATTGGAGGGGCTGTCTCAGCTGCTCAAGACCATTGAGCGGGTTCGCGGTCATCTCAATTCGCGGCTGGATATCCAGGGCGTCGTCCTGACCATGTATGACAGCCGCAACAATCTCTCGGCGGAAGTGGCGGCCGATGTCCGCGAGCATTTCGGTGACAAGGTCTACAAGACGGTGATCCCGCGCAATGTGCGGGTTTCCGAGGCGCCGTCGGTCGGGAAGCCCGTCCTGCTCTATGATATCCAGTGCTCGGGATCGCAGGCCTATATCAGCCTGGCCAAGGAAATCGTTCAGCAAGAACGAAAGCGTCGTCGCGAAGAACAGGGTGAAGTGGCATGAGCGCCAGCGAAAAGAACAAACGTCTCGGCCGCGGCCTGTCGGCCCTGCTCGGTGAGACCGACACTGAAGGCTATAGTGTCCCGGAGACGACCAATGAACGGCCATCGACGTCGTCCCGCGACGGCGTCCGGATGATCCCGATCGAGCTGATTGCGCCCAACCCGGATCAGCCGCGCAAGACAATCACTGAGCCGGAGCTGAATGCACTGGCCGAGTCGATCGCCGACAAGGGCATTGTCCAGCCGATCCTGGTGCGTCCGGTCGATGGTGGTGAGCGTTTCCAGATCGTCGCTGGCGAACGCCGCTGGCGTGCGGCCCAGCGGGCGCGATTGCACGATGTGCCGGCCCTGGTCCGTGAACTGACCGATCGCGAGACGCTCGAAATCGGCATTGTCGAAAATGTTCAGCGTGCGGATCTCAACCCGGTTGAAGAGGCTCAAGCCTATCGCCAACTGATCGATCGTTTCGGCCATACCCAGGAAGATGTGGCGCACGCCGTCTCGAAGAGCCGCAGTCATGTCGCCAACATGATGCGCCTCCTATCACTCCCTGACATGGTGCTCAAGCTGTTGGCTGGCGGGGAAATTTCTGCGGGTCATGCGCGTGCGATTGCCAATGCACCCGATCCGGAAGCGCTCGCAGAAGAGATTGTTGCCAAGGGTCTGTCAGTCCGCGATGCCGAAAAGCTGGCTCGTGCCGCCAATAATCCGGCTGCACCGGAAACCAAGTCGTCGTCGACGACGGCCGGCGGCCGGAAGGACGCCGACACCCGGGCACTCGAGGTCGATATCACGGCCCGGCTCGGTCTTGCGGTGGATATCCGGCACAGCGCCAAGGGCGGTGAGTTGCGGGTCCAGTACACAACGCTGGAGCAACTGGATGATGTTTGCCGGCGGCTGAGTGCCGAGACCGGGCGAGGGCACTAACGACCCATTTGTGCCGCACCGCGTGCGAGTCGGATCAGGAGATCGCCAACCAGCGCCTCAGCAGGTGCGCCGGAGCGTTTGACCGCCCGTTCGGCGTCGAAGGCCAATTGTCGCGCGTGATCGAGACGACGCCCGCGCCACAGCGACAATTGTCGTTTGAACGCATCCGCCTGAGGCCCGAAGCGCGGCGCCCCGCTGCGTGCCATCGCCCCATCATTGCCGCCGGCCGCATGTACGGCGCCGAGCTGATCAAGTCGGCGTTGCAGCGCCCGTAGGATACCCACCGCCGAACCACCCGCCGTGATCGAGCGGTGATAGGCGCTATCGGCTTTCTCCATTAACCCGAGCAGTGCCGGCGCGAGGACAGCGTCGAGTTGCGCTTCGCCCTGATCGGCCGCGATGGCCTCGATATCCTCGCGCGTGACATCATCCTCGCCCTCGGCGCGTTGGGTTCGGAGGCCCTTGTAGAGAATCAGCTTCTCGATCTCACCACGCGCCAATGCCCGGTCGCCCTCGAGCCGCGGCATCCAAAGATCACGCGCATCCCGCGAGAGTGTCAGATCCTCAACCTTGAGCATGTCTTCACAGAGTGATTCGAGTGAATGAGCGTTGTCAGCATAACATGCTATAGATATTGCCCTTTTCGCCGGTTCGAAGGTTTTTCTAAGCTTCCCTCGCGGCGTTAAATCTCCGGATTCGACCAGCAGCACCGCTTCCGCTGCGAGAGAGCCGTCTTCGAGGGCCTTGATCAGCTCTACAATCGGCCCGCTTCCGGTTTCACCGTTCAGGCGGACACGGACGAGTCGTTTGCTACCGGTCAGCGACATCGCTGCCATCGCATCGGCAAGACCGGCCGGATCGGATTTGAGGTCTTCTTCGGTCAGTTGGGTGAGCGCGAAGGGATCGTTCGGATCTTCCAGGACCGCCGCGACCAGCGTCTGGGCCCGTTCATGGGTCAGGCCGCGATCGGGACCATAAATCAGATAGGCGCGTATGGACGGGTCCGGCTTGCTGACCCGAGCGTCGGCATCGCGCGCACTCGCCTTCACTGCGTGTCGGCGTCCTGCAGCGCCCGAACGAGCTGATTGGCAATCCGCTCGGCCGCAAGCAGGGCGGCGCGCTCAGTGGCGTCGCGCTCGGCGGTAACCGAGGCATAGACTTCCCGGGGAAGATTGTAGGAGGCCTCGGTGCGCACCGAGCCGGTAATGACCGGCTCGACATCGCCGTCGCGGAACAGACCATAGTCGACAGTCAGGCCGATGGCATAACGCGAAACAGCGGCATCCGCACCGACGCCAAGGCCGACACGGCTAGACTCGCTTTCGGTCCGCAATGTGTAGGGGCCGCGGGCGTGTCGAGCCCCCATCCGATCTAGCAGGGCCTCCTGCAGATGAAAATCAACCAGTTCACGCCCGGTCTCGACATGAATGTCGGATAGCTGGCCACCAATGCCGGCCCCGCCATACATGGGCGTGAAGCCGCATCCGGACATGGCCAGACCCGCCATCGCGGCAAGACTGGCAAGGAAGACGCGGCGGCTGGAATCCATGAGATCTATCCTGCGACGATATTCACGATACGATCAGGTACCACGATAACCTTGCGCACGGTAAGCCCTTCCAGGGCTCGTTGCACGGTTTCGTCGGCCATCGCCTGCGCCTGCACCGCATCCTGAGAGGCGCCCTTGGGTGCTGCAATCTCGGTGCGGCGCTTGCCATTGACCTGGACCGGCATCACGACCGTGTCCTCGATCAGAAGACCGGTATCACCCGCGGGCCAGGCGGCATCGATCACCAGACCGTCGCCACCCAGCCGTGACCAGCACTCCTCTGCCAGGTGCGGCACGAACGGCGCAATGATGCGGACCAGGATGCCGAGCGCCTCTGCCTTCGCAGCGACCTCCGCCGCGTCACCCGGCTCGAACTTGCGCACCACATTGACCAGGTCATGCACCTGGGCGACGGCCGAGTTGAAGCGGAAGCCCTCGATCGAGTCGGTAACCGAGTGCAGGGCCTTGTGTGCGGCACGACGTATGTCGAGTGCAGCCCCTGACGCATCGGACGCTACGGTCAACGGCCCCGGGGCATTGTCCGGCAGGGAGATGATGGTGGTCCATAGGCGTTGGATGAAGCGCCAGACGCCCTCGACACCACTGTCGGTGTATTCGACATCGCGCTCCGGCGGCGAATCCGACAGCACGAACCAGCGAACAGCGTCGGCGCCATAGCTTTCGATGAAAGCGTCCAGGTCGACGACATTCTTCTTCGACTTCGACATTTTCTCGATGGAGCCGACCGTAACCGGCTTGCCGGTTGCAATCTCCACCATGCCGTCGCCGCCACGCTCGACGTCTTCCGGCGAGAGCCATTTGCCTTCAGCCGACTTGTAGGTTTCGTGCGTCACCATGCCTTGGGTGAACAGGCCGGCGAAAGGCTCGCCGGAGCTCATATTCATCAGGCCGGCATCGTTGAGCGCGCGGGTAAAGAAGCGCGCATAGAGCAGGTGCAGGATGGCATGTTCGATCCCGCCGACATACTGGTCGACCGGCATCCAGTGCTCGGCCTCGCTGGCCAGGAAGGGCGTGTCTTCCGACGAGGGCGATGTAAAGCGCAGGAAATACCAGGATGAGCACACAAAGGTGTCGAGCGTATCGGTCTCCCGGCGGGCCGATTTACCACAGGAAGGGCAGTCGGTGTTCTTCCAGGTCGGATGGCGCTCGAGCGGGTTGCTCGGATGATCGAAGGTGACACCGTCCGGCAGTTTGACCGGCAGCTGCTCTTGCGGTACCGGCACGACACCGCAATCGCCGCAATGAACCACCGGGATCGGACATCCCCAATAACGTTGACGTGAAACCAGCCAGTCGCGCAGTCGATAGCTCGTGGCGCCCTTGCCGAGATGCCGCGATTCCAATTCCGAAATGGCCCGCTCGATTGCGTCGGTCGTGGACAAACCATCGAGGAAGCGTGAATTATAGATGGTGCCCGGGCCGGTATACGCCTCGTCGCCGATCGTGTGGCTTGCTGCATCAGTATTGGGCGGCAGGACGACGGGATTGACGGCGAGATCGTATTTGCGGGCAAATTCCAAATCGCGCTGATCGCCGGCCGGCGAACCGAAAATGGCGCCGGTGCCATAGCCCGAGAGCACGAAATTTGCCGACCAGACCGGCAATTCCCAATCCTTGTCAAAGGGATGGCGAACTGTGATGCCCAGGTCGACACCGCGCTTGGGCGCCTTCTCGATCTCCTCCGCCGTCGTGCCCATGCGGGCGCATTCATGCATGAAACGATCAATTTCCGGATCGTCGGCGGCCAGTGCCTTGACGATCGGATGGTCTGGCGCGAGCGCCAGGAAGCTAGCGCCGAACAAGGTGTCCGGCCGGGTGGTGAAAACGTCGATATTGGCGCCGAACTGGGCCGCCAGGTCGGCGTCAGTCAAGGGGAAGCTGACCTCAGCGCCGCGTGACCGCCCGATCCAGTTGGATTGCATTGTCCGGACCTTGTCCGGCCAGCGATCGAGCTCATCGAGTGCGTCAGTCAGTTCGTCGGCATAATCCGTGATCTTGAAGAACCATTGATCAAGTTCACGCTGCACCACCAGGGCGCCGGAGCGCCAGCCGCGGCCATCGATGACCTGTTCATTCGCCAGCACGGTCTGGTCAACCGGGTCCCAATTGACCTTCGCCGTCTTGCGATAGACCAGGCCGCGTTCCATCAGTTTCAGGAAAATGGCCTGCTGGTGCCGGTAATAGGCCGGATCACAGGTCGCGATTTCCCGGTCCCAGTCGAGCGCGAGGCCCAGCCGCTGCAATTGTCCGCGCATGGCGTCGATATTGTCATAGGTCCAGGCGCCTGGGTGCACACCGCGATCACGGGCGGCGTTTTCAGCCGGCAGGCCGAAGGCGTCCCAACCCATCGGATGCAGGACATCAAAGCCGCGCGCGCGCTTGTAGCGCGCGACCACGTCGCCCATCGTGTAGTTTCGGGAGTGGCCGACATGAATCCGCCCGGACGGGTAGGGAAACATTTCGAGCACATAGTATTTCGGCTTGTCATTGCCAGCGCGCGGGCCAATGGCCTTGAACGCATCACAGGCATCCCAGGCCGCTTGCCACTTGGGTTCGGCCTCGCGAGGATTATATCGTGTCATGTCTGGCCCGCGGCCGCGCCGCGCCCCCGGTAATCAATCAGGCTGTGCAGCCGGATCAGTTTTCCAGCTGCGAGATCCGCAGTTGGCGTGCGCGGGTCAGGATCGCGTTCTCGATGTCATAGGCGGTCTGGGCGCCGGTTTCGGCATCGATCCACTCGCCGCTGTCGCTGCGTACCTGACGGAAAACGCTGACAGCCAGTGCATCCGCACGCAGCCGGGTATCGAGAATATAAACCGTGAGCTTGAAGCGCTCGCTCGCCATTTGCGGATTGGCGTACCAATCGGTGACGATCACGCCTCCGAACGGATCAACCTCGGCCAGTGGCATGAAGCTGATCGTGTCGAGACTGGCGCGCCACAAGAAACCGTTCACGCCAATGCCTTCCGGCTCGACAACACGGTTGTTGGCGAGCGGGTTTGACAGCGAGGGCAGACGCAGCCCGGACGACTCAGATGAGTCCGCCGCATCGGCGTTGCGCGAGGCGCAGGCCGGAAGGGCAAGAATTGCGGCAGAAAGGATCAATCCAAGAATCCGACGGTCCGACATGTGCCGTGACTCCTTCGAAACAAACGGCGAAAACGCACGAGAAACTGCAGGACGCGGGTGCGCCTCAGGTTTTGAATGGTTTGTATAACACGCGAAATCGCGCACGCCAGCGATGAAAGGCACCCTGTGAGCGTGACAAACCTGCAACATGTTTGCGTCAACACGCAACCGACCCTTTTCCGGCGCTTGACCAGACGCCCGGCCTCACCTCCTGTAAGGCGCGACGTCCGGGGGGACGGGGCCGATCGGCGGGACCGCGAGAGATGATACGGACTGTCAGCGCGATACTTGTCGCGGCTTTGTCCGGAACACTTGCGGGCCCGCCGGCATCCGGCCAAGGCGCGGGTTCAGCCGCCGCCAATTTTTCCGACAATCTCTTCGCCGAGGATGTGCACAGCCTCGACTGGCGCGCCGATCTTGGTCTTGTCCTGCTCGCTGGCGATACGCCGCGCGACGGTGCGGAATGGCTTGCCGATATCCAGTTCGGCCTTGATTTTGAGAGCTTTACCGATGGTGGCCGACGCTGGGGGCTGGTCCTGACCGGGCATGCCGAGCGTGACCTGTATATCGATGTTCAAGGCGGCCGGGTTGGCGCCTGCCCGGCGGCCATTGGTGACTGTGCGACGGTCGGCCCGGCGGGTGCGCCCTTGACGCCGGTCGCACCTGACAGTGGCCTTTACAGTGCCGGCCCGGCATCGGGAAACCGGGTGCGCGCGGTGTTGTCTGAGGCCTATGCGTTTGCGGATACGGGCTGGGGTGAAATCCGTTTTGGCTATGGGGATGGCGCGGCCCGGCTTGATCCGGTTGGCGGTCCCGCTGCCGCCCGGCTGATCCGCGCCGATGGTGGTCATCTTCTGGCCGCCTCACGTCAGGCGATCCGCACCGAGACACCGTTCTCCGGCCAGGATCCGAAACTGGTCTTCCGTTCGATCGCCCTCGGCCAGGAAACCACGGTCGGTACGCTAAGGGCCGCAGTGTCGTTCACGCCCGAGGCCAGCCAGTGCGGCATTGATTATTGCCCTCGCCGCACGCTTCCCGGTGGCCAGGTCGGCGCCATCAACACCGGGATCGCCGAGCTGGCGGTCAATTGGGATATTCGTCGTGGCGAGCATCAGTGGGCGATCAGCGCAAGTGCCAGTCATGCTGGCGGTGCTGATGGGGCGCCCGGTTTCGACCCCGTGTCCGGGCTGGATGCCGGCTTGTCCTGGCGCTGGCGGGACTGGCGTGCCGGCGGGCGCTGGCGTCGCAGCAATAACGGTGTGTCCGGCGACGGTGACTATGAAGCGCTTTCGGCGTCTGTCGGCTGGGAACAGGGCGACTGGCTGACCACGCTGGAATATGCGGCGTACAGTGACGACTTCGTGCACAGCGATGGAAGCGCCTGGCAAGCCGCAACCTCGCGCCTCGTTGGCGATCATGGCCTGGTTGCCCTCGGCGTTCAGGCCGCGCGGCGCACCGAGCCCGACGTCGAGATCGGCGGGCGTGTTCAGCGCGAGATTGACGGCACCACCGCATTCATCGAGCTGGGTTGGCGGTACTGACAAATCCGCCACAGGACTCGGACTTCTTTCACCCTCGCCGCAGATTCTGTTTGGGCTGGCAAGCTGTGCTGCGTTACAACAGAGTGGCGTGAGGGAGTAGTACGATGGTCTGGCGGGTCAATCCGTTTGAAATCATTGGAAAAAAATCGACTGTGGCAGGTGCTGCCGCGGCCTTGATCCTTTGCACCCCCGCCGCAATGGCCCAGGACGCGACGGCTGAGACCGAAGTGTCAGCGCCCTGGTACGAAGCTTTCACGCTGTCGATGGCGGAAGCGCCGACGCCGGAGCTGGAAGAGGGCACGACCTATGATTTTGAGCTGGGCGAACGCTGGGGCGTGACCGTCGGCATTCAGGATCGCAGCGACACCCGCGTGAACAATGATCTCAGCGCCGGTGCCTTCGTGACCTTTGGTGATCGTATCCGTCTTGGTGGCCAGGTTCGCTTTGCGTCCCCGGATGACAGCTTCTTCGTACGCAATAACGATGATGAAGAGCGTCAGCCGGAAATCAAGTTTGAGTCGGCGCTGCGTTTCTGATCGCGCCGACCACGGCAACACCAGAAATACCCAATCCTTCCAATCGGCCTATGGTTCGGGCGTTGATTCCGCCGAGCGCATGGACGGCCAGCTCGGTCTGTCTTGCCCAAGCGGCCAGCGCCAGCGCCCCCATCGGGCGGCCCGCGCTCGGACTGGCACTGGGAAAGACAGTCGAGACAAGTGCCGCGTCGATGCCCGCTCTTGCGGCGCGTTTGAGCGCCATCGGCGAATGCGCCGACGCCGTGAACAGCCGGATATCGCCATGCGCCCGCGCCCGAGCCGCCAGCGGTAGATCGCGCTCGGGCCAGTGAATGCCATCGGCGCCACACCGCCGCGCCAATCCTTCATCATGCGAAACCAGAAAAACCACGCCGCGCCGCCGCGCAGTTCTTGCGGCGAGCTCAGCAAGGCGCGCGCGGTTGGCGGCGCCGAAATGGCGGTAGATGAGGCCACTGCCCGGTGGCAAGGCATTCGCGAGAGCAACCGGATCCGGCTGACGCAGCGGGTCGGTCAGGGCCAGAAATGGCGGTAAGGCAGCCCGTTTCAGGCCGCCTAGCTTGGCGGCTGCGCTTGCCAATCCGGCCACTGCATCGTAGGGCGACGTCATGACTGCTATCCCTGATATTGCCGCCCGTCGCGACGGCCTTCTCGCTGAAATCCGGACATTGGCAGGCGATTTCGGACGCCTTCCAGACGCCATCAAACTGGTCGCCGTGTCAAAACGCCAGCCCGAAGAACGGCTTGAGGCCGCTTTGGCCGCCGGTCAGCGTGTCTTCGGTGAAAATCGGGTCCAGGAAGCACAGGCCCATTGGGCGGCGCGGCGGGCCGACTTTCCGAACCTTGAACTGCGCCTGATCGGTCCGCTTCAGACCAACAAGGCGGCTGAGGCCGTGGCCCTGTTTGATGTCATCGAAACGCTTGATCGGGAGAAGCTGGCGGCCAGCCTTCGCAAGGAGATGGACCGGCAGGGCCGCACACCGCGGCTTCATGTTCAAGTCAACACCGGTGACGAAGCGCAGAAGGCCGGTATTGCCGTGTCCGAGGTTGGCGCCTTTGTCGGCCGCATGCGCGAACATTACGGGTTCTCGATCACCGGTCTGATGTGTATCCCGCCGGTCGAGCAGCCGGCCGGGCTGCATTTTGCATTGTTGGCAAAGCTGGCCGCTGAGTCTGAAATCGCCGATCTGTCCATGGGCATGAGTGCCGACTATCCGGTCGCCATCGGCCTGGGCGCAACCTCGATCCGTGTCGGCACGGGCTTTTTCGGCCCCCGGCTGGACTAGGTTATCCGCAGACTGTCACCGGCACGGGCGGCAGCCAGCAAGGCGCGGACATCGACCGGGTCCAGTGCCACACACCCTTCTGTCGGCTCGTAATCGCCGCGTTTGCAGTGCAGGAAAATCGCTGATCCGGCGCCGCTCACCGGCGGATCGTCATTATGGCCGAGGACCAGGATGATGTCGTACAGCCCGTCCTCGCGCCACAAAGTCTCGTGGGACGCGGGATAGGGAAGGCGGACCGGCCGGTTATAAGCCGGGTCTTCCGGTGCATCACACCAGCCATCATCCCGTTGCAAGGGCCGGCACGGCAATAAGGTTGGTGGCGGTTCAATCCGGTCGGCGCGATAGAGAACGCGGCGCAATGGATAGCATCCGAGCGGCGTCGCACCGTCGCCCTCACGCTTGTCTGACGCCTTCGTGACTCCGCTTCGACCGAGCGCTGCGCGTACGGTGCCGGTGTCCAGCACGAGGCTGCCATTCTGGCTGACTTGCCAATCCATCCAAAAAACGTATCGGGAAATGCGGTGGTCGGCGAGGGACGTCGTGCACACCAAGTGTGCCATCGTCCACTTCGCCTCCCCCACCACGGAGCTTTGTCCACGCAAGCGGACCTGTCATTAACCAAGCAATATCGGGACCAGACACCAACCACGGCAATGCAGGACAATTTCGACCCGACCAGCAAAATCTGCCGGGCAAAATCTGCCACTCGGCAGGAATTGCCTTGTGAAACGAAATGGGCATGATCAACGCATGAACGCGCAAAAAACCATTCTGATCGTCGATGACGATGAAGACCTTCGCGAAGCTCTTGTCGAGCAGTTCGCCCTGCACGAGGAGTTTCGGACCCTGTCAGCGGAAACCGCCGGCGGCGGCATGACGATTGCCCGCAATGAACGCGCCGACCTTATCCTGCTTGATGTCGAGCTGCCGGACATGGACGGCCGCGAGACCTGCCGGCTGATGCGCAAGAACGGGATCACGGCGCCGATCGTGATGCTGACCGGTCAGGATACCGACGCCGATCAGATCCTCGGCCTGGAGTCGGGCGCCAATGACTATGTTACCAAGCCGTTCAAATTCTCGGTCCTGCTGGCCCGGGTGCGGGCGCATCTGCGCAGTCATGAACAAAGCGAAGACGCGGTCTTCCAGGTCGGACCTTATGAATTCCGACCGGCCATGAAACTCTTGCTGACCTCGGACGAGAAGAAGATCCGCCTCACCGAGAAAGAGACCAATATTCTCAAATACCTCTATCGTGCCGGCGGCAAGCCGGTACCGCGCGACGAGCTGCTGCACGAGGTCTGGGGCTATAATCCGGCGGTCACCACACACACACTCGAGACCCATATTTACCGGCTGCGCCAGAAAATCGAGCCGGACCCTGCCCATGCGCGGTTGCTGGTCACCGAAAGTGGTGGCTATCGCTTGCAGAATTGAGGCGTGAGATCAATCGCCGAGCGTAAGCACCACCGGCGCGTGGTCGCTCGGCTTCTCGCGGCTGCGTTCGTCTTCCCAGACGCGGAAAGCCTCTCGCCCGCCCGCGAGGGCGCGGTCGCGCGCCGCTGGTGACGCCCAGATGTGGTCCAGCCGCCGACCGCGATTGGCAGCACGCCAGTCCTTCGCCCGATAGCTCCACCAAGTGTAGACCTTCTCGTCCATGGGGATGAGTTCGCGGGCTATGTCGGAAAACTGACCGGCCTGGCGGATGCGTTCCAGTGCTTCGGTTTCGACGGGCGTGTGGGAGACCACTTTGAGCAATTGCTTGTGTGACCAGACATCGTGCTCATAGGGCGCGATGTTGAAATCACCGACGAGGATCATCGGCGTGTTCTCGGACGCCCGCGCCGCGAAATAGTGTTCGATCCGGTCGAGGAATTCCAGCTTGTGGGCGAAACGCGGATTGATGGCCGGGTCGGGCTCGTCGCCGCCGGCGGGAATGTAGAAATTGTGTAACTCCAGACCTTCGACGCCGACGCGTTGATGGCGTGCCTCGCTGCGCGGGCAAAGATCGGCATCGCCAAGATCTTCAAGCGGATATTTCGACGCGATCGCCACGCCGTGCATGCCCTTCTGGCCACGCACATGGAAGTGTTTGAACCCCATTTCGCGGAAGGCCTCTTCCGGGAATTGTTCGGCCAGGCATTTGATTTCCTGAAGGCAAAGCACATCCGGGTCGGCCTCGCGAACCCAGTCGGCGACAAGCGGGACGGCGCGCAGGCGCACGGAATTGATGTTCCAGCTGGCAATAGTGAGCGGCATGACGGGCTTTCGGCTGAAGGATTGGCTGTCAGAGAATATTATAGGTCGAGCCGGCCAGGCCGACCGGCCAGCGGCCGCGCGCAAACAAACGCCAGCGGGCGAGGAAAGGGTGTGGCGGATCATCGGCTTCGGCCTCGGCGAGAATCACAAGGGCGGCGCCATTGGCGGCTTGGGCGAGGGCGCCGGCGGCTGCGTTGACCAGGGCCATGTCCTCGACATCATCCATTGCAGCCGCGTCCTCGACAATGTCGCGGGCGCTATCACCGGTTTTCTGGGCGACCATGGAGAGGGCCGCATGCACGGCCTCTTCGTCGAGACGTTCCAGAACCCGCGAGACCAGGCCCGTTCGCAGCATCTCCTCGGCCTCCCAGCTCACCGGGTCACGATCAAGGGTTTCTGCGGCGCCGGCGGCTTCATCCCAATCGGCCAGTGATGCCGGTTCGGCGTCAGGAAAGCCCAAGCCGTCGAGATAGGCGCGCGCCAGGAAGAGCTCTCGCTCATCCAGCGGTTCGCCGAGCCGGACGAACCAGGAATTGGAGTTCAGGCTCTCGGCGAAGGCCTTGGCCTTGTAGAGAAGCGGAATTTCTTCGAGCAAGCGCGGAATGTCCGCGTCATCGGGATCATCTTGGAACTGCATGACGCGTATTTAACCCTCAATCCGTCGGCGCAACAGGGGTGTAGGTGCGAGACAGCGATCTTTGGCGGACAGGAGGCGGAGCCGGAATGAATTGCGCCCGGTCTCGAGGGGGAGGAGACCGGGCGCAAAGCCATGCGCTTGTCTGTTCGAGCGCAGCGCCGGGAGGGGATCAATCCGGCGCGACTGAGATGAGGATCCGCAAGCGGGGGGACGACGCCGATCCATTGCCTCTCAGTCAGCGTAACAATAACGCCACAGCGATCAGACTTTTACAAATAAAAAATGAGAAAGAAATTG
This sequence comes from Maricaulis maris, assembly GCF_003634045.1. GTDB lineage: Bacteria > Pseudomonadota > Alphaproteobacteria > Caulobacterales > Maricaulaceae > Maricaulis > Maricaulis maris. The sequence goes on along the minus strand of NZ_RBIM01000004.1, from coordinate 335,544 downwards.
CGTGTGTCCAAAAAGCCTCAACCTTTTAGCGGCCACGCCTCGAATCGCGCCGGTCATCCGGCTCCGGAATCACGAACAGGCGCGGGTTCAGGCGGATGCCTGGCTGAATATCGGTGAGGCTCACGCGCGTGACCTCGTTCAGGGCATCGGTGACAAACCATTCCCGCAATTCGTAATTCGGCTCGGCGAAGACAAACATCACCTGGCCTTCCATCTCACCGCTTGAATCCCGCACAGTGAGATAGAGAAAACCGTACTCGCGCTCGATCGACACCACATCGGCATCGGTTGAAATGTCGATTTCCGGCTTCAGCAGCCACCAGAGCGGGGTTGAACGGAGCGGGATCCGGTCGACGGTTTCCAAGGCCTGGTCCTCGACGGCGACGGTAGTTCCGTCGGCGATGATCCGCAGCGGGCTCGGGTCGTCATAGTCCAGCCGCAGCCGGCCCGGCCGTGACAGTGCCAGGTCTCCCTCCGCGAATGACCCGTCCGGGGCAATCTGGATGAAGCGCGACTGCAAGGTCTCGATCGAGTTGAGATAGGTATTGATCCCGGCCAGCACCTGGTCGCGATCGACGGTAGCGGTATCCGTCAATTCGCTCTCGACCGGTTGAGCGGCAGCGGAGTCTGTCGGTGCCGACGACGGGTCTGTCGTCTGCAGCAAGGCGAGGGAGGCAAGCAAGATGATCATGTCGCCAAGCTGGCCCGGGATTGCGGCGTGAGCAAGGCCTGGATGTTCATGCCCCGCTCACGCCGCCGCCGAATTCGCTCAGTCGTCAATTCGTCTCGTCGGGATAGGTCAGCGCGTAGGCGGACAGCTGCGAGCTGGCCCAGTGCGGCGCTAAGATGAAGCGACCGTCAGCCGTGCCGCCGATGGAGTTGAGCATGACCTCCTCGCCTGCAAACTCGTCCAGCACGGTGATCCCGCCCGCTTCGGACCAGTGCAGCAGCCGGCCCCGCAAGTCGCTGAGCACCAGGCCACCGCGGCCATCCGTGACCACCCCGTCCAGCGAGCCTTCGCCGCTCACAAGGAGCGTGTGTTCGAGCGTGTCCGGCTGAATGCGGATGAGATTGCCGACGCCGCTCGAGCAGACGACATAGATCCAGCCATCGACGAACTCGACGCCATTGGCGCCGGTAAAGGGGTCACCGGAAAAAAGCTGCCGCCAGCGGCCGTCAACCAGCTCATAAAGCGCGCCGCCGCGGGTATCGGTCACCCAGATGCGGCCGTCCGGATCAATTGCGACGTCGTTGAGAAAAATACCGTCCCGCTCCAGCGTCCAGCGATCGAGCTCCGCGCCGGTTTCCTGGTCAAGCCTGATGACGTGCTGTCCGGCGTCGACCATGTAGAGGTGGCCGTCCTGCGAGACGATGCCGAGCGGGTCATCAAATCCGTCCGCCCAGCGCGCTTGCCATTCGCCGCTCACAAGATTGAGCCGGGATATGTAACCAAGTCCCGGCGGGTCAGTCTCCTCGCCTTCACCGGACTGGTTGCCGATATAGGCCCAGTCACTGCCGAGCGGCACGTGAACCGCCTCCGGGCGGTCAACGGAGTGGCTACGCCAGAGCGCTGTGGCCTCTGGCGCGGATTGAGCCAACGCCGATTGACCCGCAAGGGCGAGACCGGCAGCCAGCCAGAGTGATTTCATGATGAGTCCCGGCACTGTGATCGCCCCCCCGGCGCCGCATTCATGCAAGCTGTGGCGCGGCAGGCCAGTCACGATGGAGTGAGCAGGCTCGTGGCCTTCGTGGCGTGGCCTATCCGCCATCCCCCTCGGGCAGATAGATCTCGCGGCGGCCGGCATGATCGGCAGGCCCGATCATGCCTTCTTCCTCCAGCCGCTCGATCAGGGTGGCGGCGCGATTATAACCGATCTGGAGGCGACGCTGGATATAGGAGGTCGAGGCCTTGCGGTCACGGGCGACAAGGGCGACAGCCTGGTCGAACAGCGCATCACCACTGCCCTCGCCGTCATCCATGCCGGGAAGTCCGCCTTCATCGTCATCGCCGCCGGCGGTGACAGCTTCCAGGTATTCCGGCGCGCCCTGTCGTTTCAGGAAGGCCGCGACGTCCTCGACTTCCTTGTCCGACACAAAGGGGCCGTGCAGGCGCCGCACGCGACCGCCCGAGGCCATGTAGAGCAGGTCGCCCATGCCCAGAAGCTGTTCAGCACCCTGCTCGCCGAGAATGGTCCGGCTGTCGATCTTCGAGGTCACGGAATAGGAAATGCGGGTCGGGAAATTGGCCTTGATCGTGCCGGTGATGACATCAACCGACGGGCGCTGGGTGGCGGTCACGAGGTGGATGCCGGCGGCGCGGGCCATTTGCGCCAGACGCTGCACCGCGCCCTCGATCTCCTTGCCGGCGACCATCATCAGATCGGCCATCTCGTCAATCACGACGACGATGTAGGGCATTTTCTCGGCGGCGATTTCCTCGGTCTCGAAGACCGGTTCGCCGCTTTCCTTGTCATAGCCGGTTTGCACCGTGCGCGAGAGTGGCTCGCCGGTCTCCAGGGATTCTGCGACCTTCTCGTTGAAGCCGGCGACATTGCGCACGCCGACTTTCGACATGCGCAGATAGCGACTTTCCATTTCCCGAACCGCCCATTTCAGTGCGACCACAGCCTTCTTGGGGTCGGTCACGACCGGGCTGAGCAAGTGGGGAATGCCGTCATAGACCGAAAGTTCGAGCATTTTCGGGTCGATCATGATCATCCGGCAGTCTTCCGGCGGCAGCCGGTAGAGCAGGGACAGGATCATGGCGTTGATGCCGACCGACTTGCCCGAGCCGGTGGTGCCCGCGATCAGCAGGTGGGGCATGCGGGCGAGGTCGGCCACAAAGGGCTCCCCGCCAATGGTCTCGCCAAGCGCGAAGGGCAGTTCGGCCTTGGCGTCCTCGAAGGCCTTCGAGTTGAACAGGGCCCGCAGGAAGACGGTCTCGCGCTTGGGATTGGGCAGTTCGATGCCGATGGCATTGCGTCCCGGTACCACGGCGACGCGGGCGGCCATTGTGCTCATCGAGCGGGCAATATCGTCGGCGAGATTGATCACGCGCGAAGACTTCACACCCGGCGCGGGTTCGAATTCATAGAGGGTGACGACCGGGCCGGGCCGCACCTGGACGATCTCGCCCTTGACCCCGAAATCAGACAGAACCCCTTGCAGCAGCTCGGCATTCTGGCGCAGCGCCATTTCATCAATGGCGTCGTTGCGGACCGCCGGCTTGGACAGAAGGTCGAGGCGGGGGAGTTTGAACCCGGCACTGCGGACGAAAGGCAGGACGCCCTGGGCCTCGCGGACATCGCGATCGGAGGCCTTGGATTTGCGCGAGGGTGCGACCTTGACCGATGGATTGTAGTTCGGCGCATCGTTACTGCCTCCAGCGGCAGGCGCCATGGCCGGGTCATTGTCGGCGGCGCGCATGGCCCGTTTCAGGACGGGTTCATTGCGGGTGATGGTGGGGTCATCGTCGGCGTCGTCCCGGTGATCATCGTCGGCATGGCCCCAATCGCCGATGCGACCACGCAGCTGATCGATCCAGACCCGCACGGTCGCCCAGGCCAGGCCGCCGGCATCGACCGCCGCGCTGAGGTCGCGGGCGCGCAGGCCGAAGGTGAAGAATATGCCGGCGATCGACAGCAGCAGCGCGAAACCGGCGGCAATCGCTGTCGGGGCGGGCAGGTCGAGGCGGGCCGGCAGTGAGGCGAGCGCGCCCAGCGCCGCGTCGCCGATCACGCCGCCAAGACCCGGTGCCAGCGGCCAGGCTTGCGGGACCGGCAGCGATGCAACCGCGGCAGCAAATCCGGTGGTGCCGAGCGCGGCAAAGATCCAGCGGAAAAAAGCAACCGACCGTCCGCGTGCCTCCGGGCTGCGCCAGACCAGGATCCCGCCCCAGATGACCAGGGCGATGGCCGGTCCGCCGGCGGCCCAACCGAGTGCTTGCAGGAGGGCGTCGCTGATTGCGGCGCCTGGGCGGCCCATCAAATTCCCGATCTCGCCGTCCGAGGCCACGTTCCAGCTCGGATCGAGCACATTGTGGGTCAACAGCGACAGCATGAGAAAGACGCCGGCAATCAGCATCACGCTGCCGAAGACAAGATCGGCCAGGCGCAGTCGCCAGCGCGGCGCCGGTTTGGGCGCGGCTTTGGGCTCACGGGCTTTGCGGGTCGAGGGTTTGCGGCTCATACTGACTTCCTAACGCTGCAAGTCTTCCCGGGCGGTAAACAAAGGTTAACGGCACTGCGACGCTCTGGCCGCTTTTCTCGCCTGTCAAAGCGCCTATTCTGCGGCCATGGACAAGACAGCATTTTTTGATGGCGATATCGTGATCACCGGCGGTGGTCTGGCGGGAATGACGTTGGCCCTGGCGATGGATCAGGCGGGCCTGCATGTCGCGCTCGTCGATGCATTGGAGATCGATGATCAGCTGGCGCCGACCTTCGACGGGCGCGCCTCGGCGCTGGCCTATACATCCTGGCGCATGTTTGAGGCGCTGGGCGTGGCCGAGCATCTCAAACCCTTCACGCAGCGCATCGAGCATATCCTGGTCTGCGACGGTCGCCCCTATGGTGGCGACAAACCCGGTGGCCCGGGGCCGCACAGCCTGCATTTCGACCGTCGCGAAATTTCTGAAGGTGATGATGGCGAGCCGCTGGGCTGGATGGCTGAGAACCGTCATGCCCGTTTTGCCCTGATCCAGGCGATCAAGGCTCGACCTGACATCACGGTGATCGCCCCGGCCCGCGCCGAGCGTTATGAGACGCGCGGCGACGGGGTGGACCTGTATCTCGACGATGGCCGCATCCTGTCTGGCCAGCTCCTTGTCGCCTGCGACGGCAAGTTTTCACGCCTGCGTCGCCAGGCTGCGGTCCGGACAGCCGGATGGCAGTACGGCCAGAAAGGCCTGGTCGCCACGGTGCGGCATGCTGAGCCACACAATGGTGTTGCCTATGAATACTTCCTGCCATCAGGGCCGTTCGCCATCCTGCCACTTCCTGACAATCGCGCCTCGCTTGTCTGGACCGAGCCGGATGCGATTGCCGATGCCCTGAAAGACGCACCGGACGCGGTCTTCCAGGAAGAGCTGGAAAATCGTTTCGGGGATTTTCTCGGCGATGTGCGGGTTGAAGGTTCGCGTTTCGCCTACCCGTTGGGGCTGCGCTATGCCGAGCGTTTCTGCGATGAGCGGATCGCTTTCGTCGGCGATGCGGCGCGCGGCATCCACCCGCTGGCGGGCCAGGGCTTCAACCTTGGCATTCGTGATGCGGCGGCGCTGGCCGAAGTGGCCGGCGAGGCCAAACGCGTCGGACTTGATATCGGCGCCTTGATCACGCTGCGTCGCTATGAAGATTGGCGCAAATTCGACAGCGCCACGCTGGCCGCCGGGACCGACCTGTTCAATCGCCTGTTCTCCAACGATATCGAGCCGGTCCGGCAATTGCGCGGTCTCGGCCTGTCACTGGTCAACAAGATCGGCCCCGCCCGCCGCTTCTTCATGCGTCAGGCCGGTGGCGAGACCGGCGATCCGCCGCGTCTCTTGCGGGGAAAACGCCTCGATGCGGCCTGAACGGGCGTCCAGTCAGAACGGGTTGAGTGTGTAGCCGTCCTGTTGCAGCAGGGCGTGTGCCGTCATCGCTGACAGGGCCATTTCAACACCGGAAAGCAGATCGTCGCGACCGACATCCTGATAGGCCGCGCTCTGGCCGCAGACGATGAGGCGGACACCGTGCGCCTGCAGGGTCGCGATGAGGTCGGCATTGGCGCCGGCAGCGTCGATTGTGACATCGTGCACGGCGCCGCCATGGATCACGACCGCCAGCCGAAGGTTCTCGGCCGCGACACCGTTGGCAACATGCATGTTGAGGAAGCGCGCGGCGCTGGTCAGCGTGCGATTGAGGCCATCGGCCTCGGACCGGGCGGCGCTGTCGAAGGTGACCTGGAAGATGGCGCCTTCGGGCAGGGGTGTCGTCATGTTCACGGTGGCGATCTGGCCATAATCCGGGATCAGCGTACCGGGACCGAAATCATCGGGACCGGCGAAGGCGGGCGCGCTGACGGCCAGGCAGACGGCCGCGATCGGGGCGTATCGGGCGAGACGAAGGAACATGATGACGGACTCCGGAGTGGCTTGATCCAAGCCTAACCGCGCCTGGCGGTCTTGTCCTGCCCGGTGGTCGCCCGTCAGCCGTTGCCGGGCACACCGCGAATGGCATCGACAGCGCGGACGGTGCGCAGGGCATTGGCGGCAAGGGACGGGTGGGCCGGGCCGCCATTGAGATGCGTGATCATCGCCTCGACGTGCGGCAATTGCACCGGATCGGGATTGTCGACCAGCTGGGAGAGGGTTTCGTCCTCCGTCTGGAGGATGACGGGCTCGTCTTCAAACACGGAAAAGCGGATCTCGCCGTGGGAGCCGAGAATCCGGACCTGGTCCTCTCGACCCGCCGCGGCGAAATTCCAGACGCCGGTGCCGGTGGCGCCATTTGCGTGCTGCCAGTTGGCGGAAAAAGCGCTGGGGGCCTTGTAGAGTTGATGTTGGTGCAGGGCTTGTCCGTGCACATTACTCAAGGGGCCGATGAGGTGATCGAACAGGTCGAGGCCGTGACAGGCGAGATCGTCGAAATAGCCGCCGGGTGCGACATCGGGATCAGTGCGCCAATTGTCTGCACCGGACAGGTCGGCGGCATTCGGAGCGCGTGTCAGCGACCAGTGAACATGGCGGACGGCGCCGATCCGGCCCGTCTCGATCCAGCCGGCAACCTGGCGGAAGCGCGGCAGGCTGCGGCGATAGAAGGCGACAAACAGCGGCAGGCCGCGGCTGGAAAACGCGTCGGCGATGGCCTCGGCCTCTTCCAGCGAGTTGGCCAGCGGTTTTTCGATGCAGCACGGCTTGCCCGCGGCGGCGACCTGTCGGGCGATGTCGGGATGTGCGGCGGGCGGGGTGGCGATGTAGACCGCATCAACCGCGTCATTGGCAAGCAGCGCGTCGAGGTCGTCATGCCAGTGATCGACACCGTGGCGGCGGGCATAGTCGGCGGCCTTGTCGGCGCGGCGAGAATACACGGCGACCAGTTCGCTGCCGGCTGCGATCCGGTAGGCCGGACCACTCTTGCGTTCGGTGACATCGCCGCAGCCGACCATGCCCCAGCGCCAGTTCTTGTGGGTCATGTCCGATCCTCCTGCCCCAAGGCGGATGCCCTAATTCATTGTCTTGTCGCATTTTCGAACCGCGACCCCGGTTCCCACGTTCGCTGAAAACGCTTTAGCGGGTCGCTTCGCCGAGCGCGTAGAGATAGTCCCAGGTGAAAATTCCGCTGTCATGACCATCATCAAAGGTGAGCCGGACAGCATAACGACCGACCGGCTCGGCCTTGGTGATACCGACATCCTGTTTGCCGGTGATCAGTTTCTTCTGGCCCGGGCCGTGCCCCTGGACCTCGGCGCTGGGGCTTTCCACGCGCAGGGTTTCATAGGGAATGGAGAAGGCGTTGCCATCGTCAAAGCGCGCATGCAGTGTCTTGTCAGTACTGGAAAAATCCAGCTTTTCGGGCCAGGGACGGGACATGCTCAATCCTCGATCTGACGGGCTTCTTCCGGCAACATGATCGGAATGCCGTCGCGCACCGGATAGGCCAGGCCGGCCCCCTTGGAGATCAGTTCGTGCGCATCGCGATCATAATGCAGGGTTTCGCGCGTGACCGGGCAAACCAGGATTTCCAGGAGTTTTGGATCGACGTCTCGGGTTTCGGTATCGCTCACGATTCAGCTCCTCAGGAAAACAGGATGGCAGAGAGGCGGCGACGCCCGTCGCGGGCCACGTCCGAAGCCGGGCCGGCGGCATCGAAGACTTTCAGCAACAAGGTGCGCGCTGCCTGGTCATTCCATTCACGATCAAGCGCGGTGATGGCGATCAGCTGGTCGACGGCCCCCTTGTGGTCGCCGGCAGCCACCAAGGCTTCGGCGAGGTCAAAACGGGCCTGAAGATTGCTGGCGTCCGCGGCGACGGCCTGTCGGAGTGCTGCGGTTTCCGCGTCGTCAACCGGTGCGCCGGTCGCCAGTTCAAGGGCGGCGCGAACGCCATCAATGGCTGGGTCATCGGCCCGGTTCTCTGGCACCTGGGCCAGGATCTGGGCGGCTTTTTCGGTGTCACCGGCTTTCAGCCAGACCCGGCACAGTCCGGCAATGGCACCGGGGTGTCCGTCATCGGCCTGCAGAACGGCGGCGAAATCCTGCGAAGCGCCGTTGAGATCACCGGCCTCGATTGCAGCAAGCCCGCGTTCCACAAGGGCGCGCAGATCGGCTTCGCTGGGACCCTTTCCGGAAATCCGCGCAATGAAGTCCTTGATCTGGCTTTCCGGCAGCGCGCCGGTGAAACCATCGACCGGCTGGCCGTTTTTGAATGCGAACACGGCCGGGATCGATTGTACCCGCAATTGCTGGGCGATGCCGGGGTTTTCGTCGATATTGATCTTGACCAGACGGACCGCGCCGCCGGCGTCGAGAACGCATTTCTCGATCATCGGACCAAGCTGGCGGCAGGGGCCGCACCAGGGCGCCCAGAAATCGACCAGGACCGGGACTTCGCGTGACGGCTCGATCACATCCTGCATGAAGGTCTGGTCGGAGCTTTCGCGAACCAGATCGTCTGTCGGAGTGTCCTGTCCGTTGGCGCCGCTGATCAGGGTCATGCCAGTTTCCTTGTCGTTTCCGGATATGTCATTTGTGAGTGTCTAAGTGGCCCCTGGCGCGGTTCGATGCAAGCGGTCACTGCGCCGCATCGGCTGCTGCAGCAAGCGCGCCGAGGTCAAGAATGAGCGGCTCGTGGCCCGTGTCGCAGGCAAAACGCACAAGGTCATCGGCGGAAACGGCGGTGGTAGCGTTATTGTCCAGCGGGTGAAAATTGACGATCTCGTGCGCCAGGAGCGCTGTATCGAGGACAAAGCGGACCTTGCCGCGGGTATCATTCATCAAGGCAAAGGCGGTCACCGAACCGGGTCGCACGCCCAGGGCTTCATGCAGCAAATCCGGACTGCCGAAGGACAGCCGACCGCAGCCGATTGCGCTGTGCAGGCGATTGATCCGGATCCGGGTATTCGCCTGCGCTGAGACCAGCACCAGTTGGCCCTTCTTGTCTGTCAGGAAGAGATTCTTGCTGTGACCGCCGGGCATGTCGTCTTTCATGCCCTCGCCCTCAGCGACGGTGAAGATCGGCGCGTGGTCATGGGTCGTGTGGGCGATGCCCAGCGCATCGAGGCGCGCAAACAGATCGGTCCGGCTGGCTGTCATGCCCCTGTTGAAGCCCGGCTGCAGCGCATGTGCAAGAGGACGGAAACAGACGCTTGCAATCTTCCAAGCTTTGCGCGATATACCCCGCTCCCCGGCGCGGCCTAGCCTCGCCAATCGTGAGCGGGCGTAGCTCAGGGGTAGAGCGTCACCTTGCCAAGGTGAATGTCGTGAGTTCGAATCTCATCGCCCGCTCCATTCTCTCCCCGTAATCAATCCGGCAGGCGTCGATACAGGTATCGTCATGTCGCGCGCGTTGCGACTTGTCGATCAGGACAGGCGGAGTTCGCGCAGGCGGACATACATTGCGTGCCGGGCATCTGTGGCCGGCAGCGGTTTGCCGCGGTTGAACAGGAGATGGGGCAGGCCGATCCGCAGCGCGGCCGGGGCCTGGATCAACGGGCGGGTTGGTTTTTGCGGGCGGATCGTCATGTCGGCCTCCTCGTCGCTGAGGGACCATGGTCGCGCCTGAGCAGGGCAAACACAGGGCATCGACAAGGCCATTTTCCGGCCATTGCGTTCATCGCACGATCAGGAAGCGCGGGCCTGGCGGTATCGGCAGGCGGGGCGGATCAGCGCCCGGCGCGGAAGGCCGGGCGCTGGACCATCAGTCTGCGAGAGAGCGCAGCAGGTCGATCACGCGGCGACGGACTGTCTGGTCCTTGATGCCGGCGAAAGCCGAGGCCAAGGCCAGGCCGTCCGGGCTGGCGATGAAATCATAAAGCGTGTCGGGGTCGCCGCCCTTGAGTTCGGATGAACCGTCTTCTTCGAGGCCTTCAAAGAAGTAAGCCACGGGAACTTCCATGACTTTGGCGACATGAAACAGTCGGCTGGCGCCGATCCGGTTGGTGCCGCGCTCATACTTCTGGACCTGTTGGAAAGTCACACCGAGCTTTTCGCCCAGCTCCGATTGGCTCATTTCCAGAAGGCTGCGCCGCAGGCGCAGCCTGGCCCCGACATGTTGATCAATACTGGTTGGGCCTCGTGCACTCATTGCGTCCTCACGTCTGTGGTTTGATGACTTCCACGTCGCTAAACTCGCTCGGATGACAGAACTCTTCGCGGAACCAAGGATGGAGTCTACGGTTGAACAGTTCGGCAATCCAGTCAGCAACGCACTTTATTCTGGTTATTCCAAGGCTGCCGGGCGAATTCTTGAGCCAGAACCGGACGTCTTGATGGAAGTCGTAGTCAAGAACAACCAGTTCGTCCGGGTACAAGGACGCCAGGTAGGTCGGTGCCATCGCGATACCACCGCCATGACGTATGGTTTCAAATAGCACCGAACTAATGTCCGCAGTGAAGGAATATCTTACAACCTCATCAGTTGCCGTGGCTTTTCGCTGCCACAGGTGGAGCGAAGGGTCATATTGTTCGAGCCGCAAAAAGCGCAGTGTCAGGACATCTTCCAGCGAGCGCGGCGCGCCATAGGTTGCGATAAACTCGCGCGAGGCCATCGGCATATAGTGCACACTGCCAAGGGCGCGCGCTTCGGTATCCATCGATTTGTCCGGTGTGAAGGTCAGGCTGAGTGCGGCCGCCGTGTCGCTGGCCGGGGCCGAGCGGTCATTGATCAGCTTGAGGACAATTTCTGGGTTAACCCGTTGGAATTCCGGGATGTGTCGCGCCAGCCAATAGGTCGCGAGCCCGTCCGGCACGCGCAATGACACCTGGCCGGCCAGGCTGCGGTCCATGCCGGCAAGTTCGGTTTCCAGGCGTTGGGCCGAGCGCTGCATGGTGACGGCATAGTCGAGCGCAGCCGAGCCGGCCCGGGTCAGGACAACGCCGTCGGCGCGTCGTTCGATCAGCTGTGCAGACAGGCGACTTTCCAACTGACGCATGCGTTTGGAAACGGTGGATTGCTGGCAGCCGAGCACGGTCGCGGCCGCGCTCATCGAGCCAGTCGTGGCAACGGCGTGGAAGATCTGCAGGTCGTCCCAGTCGAAGACATTACGGCGAAGGTCGTTGTCCAAGTCCCGACTACCCCCCATTCCAACTTTGCTGAAGAAGAGCTAGCCCGGCGGTGTTAACGAAGAATTAACGACTTGGCGGAGTGTGCGTAATGGTGGGTGATGAGCTGCAGTTCAGCTCGACAGAGACAGGCTTCGAGTTTCCACTCGACCGCCTCGACCAGGCCTTTGGTTCCTTGGACTTCAAGCCGGTGCAGCTGTCAGAAATCGATGAATTTCACGCCCTCGCCGACGAGTTGATCGATGGTGAGATTGCGAGTGCGGAAGATATTGGACGGGTGCAGGAATGGACCCGGAGATCCTTGCACATGCGCCGTTGGAATGGGCGACCTGACGGTTTCGTTGCGTCAATCCCGCTTAGCGATTCCGGCGTTGCGGCGCTCCTGAGGGGCGAATTTGGTTTTGCCAATGCCCGTCGCGAGTGGGTCTGCGACACCACCGAGAAGGCCTCCGCCCTCCTGTCTTGGGGGCTGGCAGGCCGAACCCCGCACGCGCAAGCCGCCGCGCTGCGCGCGCTCTTGGTTGGTTGGCGTGGCTTCTACGCTGATGTCCGGGTCTATGCGCGGGCCCGCACCACGGAAGGTAAGGCTTTGATGCGACGCCTCAATTTTGAAATCTGTGCCTATCCGGATGGCGCAAGCCCGCTCTATGGCAGCACCGGCTTTCCGCAAAAGCTGGGCGACATGTTGTTGAAGCGCACCGTCCTTGGCGAATGGGAGTCCCGCTCGTGAAAAATGCGATACCCGATAGTCTCAAAGTGACCATCGCACGCACGCTCGACCAGGTCGTGATGGCGATGACGCTGCGCGGCGTTATCTATCTGGGCGAACAATTTGCTCCCTATGCCGAGGAATATGACGGAAACGACTTCGTGGGCGCCTCCCACCTGATCGCCTGGCGTGGCGCTGAACCCGTCGGCGTGCTGCGACTGCGCTTCTTCGCCGACTTCGCCAAGGTCGAGCGGGCGGCCGTGCTGCGTCAGTACCGTCGTTTCGGTGTCATGCGGGTCCTGATGCAGGAGGCGCAACGCTATTCGGCCCGGCGTGGCTACCGGAAAATGCTGGGACACGCCCAGCTCAACCGCGTCAAATACTGGCGCACGCATGGTTTTCGGGTCCGGGCAGATCGGCCGGAATTCGGTTTCTCCGACTATAAATATGTCGAGATCGAACGTGACCTGGTGCCGCCTGCCAATGCGATCACGATGAATGCCGATCCGATGGTGGTGATCCGGCCGGATGGCGAATGGGATCGGCCCGGCCCGTTTGACCTTTCGCTGGCGCGCATGCAAGAGGATGAGGGTGTCCGCAAGCCTGAGGAGGCCGCATGAGCTTCTCTGATCCCTGCCTGATCCTGCTGGATTGCCAGCGCGACCAGGTGACCGGCGCCAACGGCAAGATTGATCCGGACAACCGCCTGGTGCTGGACCGCATCCGCGACCTTCTGCGCCATGCCCGCCAGTCAGGATGGCGCGTTTGCCACTGCCAATTCCAGGGTGACGGGCCGGCTTCCGGCCGGGCGCCGGTTGATGGACTTCGCCCGACGGCCCAGGAAGCGGTGTTTCAGCGCCGTGGTCTGTCGGCGTTTTCGGATCCCTATTTCCACCAGGTCCTGGCGCGCAGTGCCGGATCGACGGCCTTGCTGGTCGGTTTCTCGGCGCCCTTCTCGATCCTGGCGACCGTGTTCGACGACGCCAACCGCGACAAGGCGATCACGGTGGTGCCGGATGCAGTCGGCGCCCTGGCGGTCGAGCCGCGGGATGTCGCGGAAACCCGGGCCATGGCGTTTGACCTCGTCGGGCGCATGGCGCCACTGATGGATTGGGGCAGCCTGACCCGTGACTGGCCGGTCGAGGCGCCGACGGTCTGATCCCGCGATGACGCCCAGCCGGTCGATCACAACTGGGTGATAATGCCGCACTCTGTGCGAATTCACGTGAAATCCACCCGCTCCGGGCTTTAAATCCGGGGCGGGCTTTCTACATGGAAGTCGTAGCGGCAATCCGGTCGGCGCGGTGTCCCCCCATAACCGCCCGTCCGGCTCCGCTTCGTGAAGATCAGACCTCAATGTGCGTCCCCCCAGCCTGCCTATGAGGTCTGCCAGGCGCCGCCGGGTTCCCCTGTCCCTACCCGGCGGCGCCGTTATCGCTACCTTTTCCAGCCCTGAGAAAAAGAATGGCACGTTTGCGTTTTCAACGGCGTAGGCGGGTTGCGCGCATCTCAAACAGGACTAGGGTCGGTGCATAAACATAACAGTCCAGGGAGCGCCACCATGGGGGCGGTCGTCGGAGTCGCGCACGCTTACAGCCGCGCAGATTTCATGGAGGCGGCGCGACAGCGTTGGCTCGAGGTTTTCGGCACCGAATGCGGTGAACCGGGAAACTCATTCTTCTCACAAATCTATGATGACGCGCTCGCCGAAGACCTCGAACGGGTCGGTCCGTGTGACCTGGCGGCGCTCAGCGTTGATTTCTGGCAGCACGGGCACACCCGGCCGGGCGAGGATATTCTCGTGCGGATGCGGACTGTGACCCGAGCTGATGGCGCTGATCTGCCGCGTGACGTGCTCGAGATCATCGGTCGGGACCGACCCTTCATTGTTGATTCGGTGATGGGCGAGATCGGGGCGCAAGGCCACGACATCATTGCCATGTTCCACCCGATCGTGCAGGTCCGTCGCGACAATGACGGGTCACGGGTTGAGGAAGGCGGGCGGTGTCTCGCCGAGTCGATGATCCAGGTCCACCTCCCGCCGCTCGACGAATTGTCGCGCCGGACTCTCATCGAAGGTGTCACCGCGACACTGGACGATGTCCGCGTCGCGGTCGAAGACTGGACCGATATGCGGGCCCAGATGGATGAGGCGATCGCGCATTTGTCGGCCGCCCGCACCCACGCCGCGCCGGACGAGCTGGTTGAGGCGATGGAATTCCTGCGCTGGCTGCGCGATGACCATTTCGCCTTCCTGGGCTGCCGTGTCTATGACTTCGAAGTCGATGATGGCGGCTCGATGGCCCAGCGCCATCCGCGCGTCCGCCCGGAGACTGGTCGCGGCGTGTTGCGCGATCCCGATCGTCATGTCCTTCGCAAAGGGTCCGAGCCAGCAGTCCTGACACCGGCGATCGAGACTTTCCTACGTGAACCGAGCCCGATCATTGTCGCCAAGGCCAATATGAAGTCGCGCGTGCATCGCCGCGTCTACATGGATTATATCGGCGTCAAACGGTATCGCGAGGACGGTGCGGTGATTGGCGAGGCGCGCTTTGTCGGGCTGTTCACGGCAGAAGCCTATGACCAGTCGGCCAGTGCCGTACCCCTGATCCGGCGCAAGGTGCGTCGTGTTCTCGAGCGGGCCGGCAAGACGCCGGGCACTCATTCGGCCAAGAAGCTGCGCAATACGGTCGAAAACTTCCCGCGCGACGAACTCTTCCAGATGGATGAGAATGACCTGCTGGAAATTTCCCTCGGCATTCTGCACCTGCACGACCGGCCCCGGACCAAGCTTTTTATCCGACGCGACCAGTTCGACCGCTTCGTTTCGGCCCTGCTTTTCGTGCCGCGTGACCGCTATAACTCGAAAGTCCGTGAACAGGCCGGTGAGCTGATCCGCGAGGCCTTTGGAGGTCGGCTGTCAGCTTTCTATCCGCAATTCGGTGACAGCTCGCTGGCGCGCGTCCACTACATCATCGGTCTCAATCCGTTCGATCACCCCGAACCCGAGACCGGCGAGCTGGAACGCAAGGTGGCCCGCCTGGCGCGGACCTGGGAAGACGATCTGGAAACCCACGTCCGGCGCTATGCCCCGGAGCCGATCCGCTTGCGCATGGGCGCCTATCACGATGCCTTCAAGGCCGGATATCGCGAGCTTTACGACCCCGAGGAGGCGCTCGCGGATGTCATGAAGCTGGAATCACTGGCGGGCTCGGACCGGGTTGCCGTGCGCGTCTATCGCGAGGCGGATGACAGCGACACCGACCTGCGTTTGAAGATTTACCGCATCGGCAGGCCGGTCTCCCTGTCGCGGGTCATGCCCGTGCTGGAAAATCTCGGCCTGTATGTCGTCCAGGAGACCGGATTCCCGGTCGATCGCCGCGGCGCCAATGGCGAACCCTTCGACCGCGCCCATATCCATGATTTCGAGATGAAGTCGGAGGCGCTCAAGGGGCGTGATCTCAAGGATCTGGCCCCAAGCCTTGAAGATGCCCTGCTCGCGATCGCTGATGGTACGGCCGAGGATGACGGGTTCAACCGTCTCATTGTCGAGATCGGCGTGACCTGGCGCGAAGCGGCCTTCCTGCGCACCTGCGCCCGATACCGTCAACAGACCGGGCTCGATCCGTCGCAGGCAATCCAGGAGGAGGCGCTGGCGGCCTATCCGGACATTGCCCGCGGTCTGCTGGAGCTGGCCCGGGTCAAATTTGATCCCGACTTCACGCAGGACCAGAAAACCCGGTCGGATGCTGTCTGGGAAGTGTCGGACAAGCTGCGCAAACAGCTCGATGATGTCGCCAGTCTCGACCATGACCGCGCCCTGCGCCGGATCTTCCATCTCGTGGAAGCGACGCTGCGGACGAATTTCTACCAGACCGACGCTGATGGCCGGCCCAAGCCGCGTATCGCCATCAAGATTGCCAGCGAGTTGCTGGAAGAATTGCCGCTGCCGAAACCTTATCGCGAGATCTTTGTCTGGTCGCCGGCGGTTGAAGGCGTGCATCTCCGCTTCGGACCGGTCGCTCGCGGCGGGCTGCGCTGGTCGGATCGACGCGATGATTTCCGGACTGAAGTTCTGGGCCTGGTGAAGGCGCAACAGGTCAAGAATGCGGTCATCGTGCCGGTCGGCTCGAAGGGCGGTTTCTATCCCAAGGCCCTGCCACGCAACGGGTCCCGCGAAGAGGTCTTCGAGGCCGGGCGGGAAGCCTACAAAACCTTCATCCGTGGTCTCCTCGACCTCACCGATAACATTGTCGATGACGCTGTTGTCCATCCGGCGGCGACCGAGTGCTGGGATGATGATGATCCCTATCTCGTCGTGGCGGCCGACAAGGGCACGGCGACCTTCTCCGACACGGCCAACGGGCTGGCCACCGACGAGTTCGATTTCTGGCTCGGCGACGCTTTCGCTTCGGGCGGCTCGGCCGGTTATGACCACAAGAAAATGGGCATTACCGCACGCGGTGCCTGGGAATCGGTCAAGCGCCATTTCCGGGAAATGGGCAAGGATATCCAGACCGAACCCTTCACCGTGATCGGCGTCGGCGACATGTCCGGCGACGTGTTCGGCAATGGCATGCTGTTGTCGAAACAGATCCGGCTCATTGCCGCTTTCGACCATCGCGACATTTTCATTGATCCGGATCCGGGCGACCCGGAGGCGATGTGGAATGAGCGCAAACGCCTGTTCGACCTGCCGCGAACCTCCTGGCAGGACTACGACAAGTCCCTGATTTCAAAAGGGGGTGGCATTTTCGCCCGGTCAGCGAAATCGATCCCGTTGAGTGCCGAGATCAAGGCGCTCACCGGCCTGGCCAAGGACAGTGCAAGCCCGGTTGAGCTGATCAATGCCTTGCTGAAAGCTGACGTTGAACTGCTCTGGTTCGGCGGCATTGGCACCTATGCCAAGGCAACCTCGGAACAACATTGGGAAGTCGGTGACAAGACCAATGACGGATTGCGGGTCAATGCCGATGAAGTTCGCGCCAAGGTGATCGGTGAGGGGGCCAATCTTGGCTTCACCCAGGCGGCGCGGATTGAATATGGCCGGCATGGCGGACGGGCCAATGCCGACTTCATCGACAATTCGGCCGGCGTCGACAGCTCTGACCATGAGGTCAATATCAAGATCCTGTTGCGGCCGATGGTGCGCAATGGCGACATGACCCGTGAGGCGCGCGACAGCCTGCTCGGTTCGATGACGGATGATGTCGCCAAACACGTGCTGCGTCACAATTACGACCAGTCGCTGGCTCTGTCCCTGGCCGAGCATACGGCCGCCGCCGATCTTGATGCGCACGAGCGCTTCATGGCCCGGCTCGAGGAGTTGGGCCAGCTGGATCGTGATGTCGAGGGCCTGCCCTCGGTCGAACAGATGCGCAGCCTCAAGGCGCGCGACCAGGGCCTGACCCGGCCGGAACTCGCGGTCCTGAACTCCTACGCCAAGATCACCCTGTTTGATCAGCTGGTGGCGTCGGATGTGCCGGACGACCCGCATTTCACCTCGATGCTGGTCAATTACTTCCCGAAAGGCCTGCATGAATTCGGCGATGCCATGGACGGGCACCGGCTGAAGCGGGAAATCATTTCCACGGTGCTTGCCAACGAGATGATCAATCTGGGTGGGCCGACCTTCATTCACCGGGCCATCGACTCGACGACGGCGGCGGTTCCCGCGATTGCCCGCGCCTTCGAGGCGGGTCGCCAGATCTTCGGCTTTGCGGAAATTACTGCGGCTATCAATGCGCTCGACAACAAGGCACCGGCAAGCGTCCAGGTCCAGCTGCATGAGGAAATCATCCGCCTGCTGCGACGTCAGACCTACTGGCTTGTGCGGCGTGGCCGGAACCAGAAATCGTCCAAGCCGGATATGATTACCGACGTTATCGAGGCCTATCAGCCCGGCGTGCAGAAACTGCGCTCGGTCGTGCACGAGATCATCTCGACCCATGAGCGTCGTGGCGTGAAGGCGCGTCAGAAGCGCTTCATCGAGGGCGGCGCACCGGAAGATATCGCGCTGGCGGTTGCGGAACTGCGTCCTCTGACCTCATCGACCGATGTTATCGACATGGCGATGGAATCAGATTGGCCATTAGCATCAACGGCTTACATCTATCACGCGGTCGGCGCCCGTTTCAAGTTCGACCGTTTGCGCGGGCTTGGCCAGGACGTCTCGTCGGAACTGCATTGGGATCGACTGGCCGTGCGTCGCCTGATGGAAGATTTCTACGCCAGCCAGCAGGCCTTCACCGGTTCGGCCATGCGTTTCGCGGCCCAGGCCGGTGGCTCGCTGGCGGCCGGCGTCGAGGATCCTTCGCGAGATTGGGCCGATGCGCTGGTGGAAGCCTGGAACACGATCAACGAGGAAGAGGCTGGCCGCGTCGACTCGGTGCAGCGTCAACTCGACGAGTCCGGAGCCTGGACCCTGTCGAAACTGGCCATTGCCTCGACCCAGCTGGGCGAGATGGCGTCTGTCGTTCAGCCCTGATCGGCGAACGCCTCATCCAGCCAGGAAACAAGTTGGGCGCGCGCTCTTTGAGCCGCGCCCGCATTGTATTCGATCCGCGGGTCGGGGGGTGGATTGGGTTCGTCGAAGGCGTGTGTCAACCCGTCCCAAACCTCGAAATCGACCGCAATCCCGGCCGCGTCTGACCGGTCGAACAGGCGCTCACAATCGCGATGTGGCGCGATCATGTCGCGTTCCGCCAGGATGGCGCGCAGCGGAATATGGTCCGGGAAGGCACGGCCATCCGCGCGAACAGGAAAGCCGCAATAGGGATACATCGTCACGGCAAGTCGGACCCCGTCCAGGGGCGCGTCGGGTTGCGGTGCAATGGCTGGCGACGCCCGCCCTTCGGCGGCAAAATCGAGCGCCTCCAGTACCGTCCAGCCACCATGGCTCCATCCGACCAGTGCCAGCCGGTCCGCGTCAATGGCGGGATTGTCGTGCGCCATGGCGATCACCGCCGGGATGTCGGCGGCACGTTCCTGGCCCCACAGGCGCAGGGCGGTACAGACCTGGCTCATGGCGCCGAAACGGTCGATCCCGCGCGGTGATAGCGAGTCGACGATGATGACGCCATAACCCGCCGCCAGAACGTCCTCTGCATAAGCTAGCTGGACCTGACGCAATCCGCCGCAGCCATGCAGCATGATCACGGTTGGCACCGGACCTGTTGTCGCCAGCGGAAGCCGTGTCTCTACATGATCGTGCAGCAACTCGACCTGTGCGTCGAGCGAGCGGGTTGGCGTGGTCACGCCACTCGCATTGCCGGTCGCCGAAGCGGCAAGGGCAGTCAGGGTCAGAGCGGCGATTGCAGCGCCGCCCCGAAGCAGGAGTTTCATCGTCATGTCGGGACGATGCAGCACGGCGACCAGGTTCGGCAATGTTTCGTTGATTCACATGCCGACGACGCGCTGGCCCACCTAGTGGCGGAAGTGGCGCATGCCCGTGAACACCATCGCCACGCCGGCCTCGTCGGCGGCGGCGATGACCTCGTCGTCGCGGATCGACCCGCCCGGCTGGATGATTGCTGTCGCGCCAGCTTCCACGGCGGCGTGCAGCCCGTCAGCAAAGGGGAAGAAGGCGTCAGACGCACACACGGAATCTTTGGTCCGGGGTTCGTCCCAACCATTCTCCGCCGCCGTTGCCTCAGCCTTGCGGACTGCAAGGCGGGCTGCTTCCAGACGGCTGGTCTGGCCCATGCCGATACCGGCTGTCGAGCCGTTGCGGGCATAGACGATGGCGTTCGATTTGACGTGTTTGACGACTTTCCAGCCGAACAGGAGGTCGGCGAGCTCGGCGTCGGTCGGCGCGCGTTTTGTGACGAGTTTGAGATCGCTGGCTGCGATCATGCCGGTATCGCGCTCCTGAACCAGCAGCCCCCCGGCCACGGTCTTGGTCAGCCAGCCGCCTTGTTTGGGGTCGGGCATGCCGCCGGTCAGCAGGACGCGAAGGTTGGACTTGGCGGACAGGACTGCAAGGGCGTCCTCGTCGGCGTTCGGCGCGATCACGACTTCGGTGAAAATCTTGACCAGCTCGTTGGCCGTCTCCGCATTCAGCGTCCGGTTCATGGCAACAATCCCGCCAAAGGCGGAAATGGGGTCGGCGGCGAAGGCCTTTTCATAGGCCACGGCCAGGTCATCATGCAGCGCCACGCCGCACGGATTGGCGTGTTTGACGATGACCACGGCGGCCTTGTCGCCAGCGTCAAACTCACCAGCGAGTTCGAAGGCGGCGTCGGCGTCGGCGAGATTGTTGTAGCTCAGCGCCTTGCCCTGGACCTGGCGACCGGTCGCGATGCCGGGGCGGGTCTCCGCGCTGGCGTAGAAGGCGGCGTTCTGGTGCGGGTTCTCGCCGTAGCGCAGGGCCTGGGCGAGGGCGCCGCCAAAGGCGCGATAGTCGGGCGCCGGCTCTTCCAGCGTGTCCGCAAACCAACCCGAAATGGCGGCGTCATAGGCGGCGGTGCGGGCATAGGCCTTGGCGGCCAGAGTCTTCCGCAAGACCAGACCGGTATGGCCGTCATGCTGTTCCATGTCGGCGAGGACGCGATCAACATCGGCGCCGTCGACGCAGACATTGACCCAGGCGTGGTTTTTCGCCGCCGCTCGGATCATGGCCGGGCCGCCAATGTCGATATTCTCGACACAATCGGCATAGGCGCCGCCCTTGGCGACGGTTTCCTCGAACGGGTAGAGATTCACATAGAGCAGGTCGATATGCGGGATGCCATGCTCGCCCATGGCGGCGCGGTCATCGCCATTGTCGCGCCGGGCCAGTAGTCCGCCATGAACGCGCGGGTGCAGCGTCTTGAGGCGACCATCCATCATTTCCGGAAACTCGGTGACGTCGGACACGTCCCGGGCCGGAATGCCGGCATCCTTCAGGGTGCGCAGAGTACCGCCGGTCGACAGGATCTCAACGCCGGCGTCGGCGAGTTTGCGTCCGCGTTCGATCAGGCCGGTCTTGTCGGAAACGGAAATCAGGGCGCGCCGGACGGGGGCGAGGTCATGGTTTGACATGGAACGGTCTCCGTTGCTTCATTCCGCTGATCCGCGGCGAGGTATCACGGCGGGACGGCAAGTCAATCTTCCAGCGTTGACGGGCGCAGCTTGCACAGGGCTTCCAGCGCTGCCGATGCGCCGTCGCCATCGCCGCCGCTGGCGGCGCTGACGATGGCATCCAGTCCGGCGCTGACGGCCTTGGAATCAAGATCCGGACCGGTCACTGCCCAGACCCCGTCGATCGAAGTCTCGATCGTGCTTTCAAACTCGTAGACGAGGCTTTCATGCCGCTTCTCGCCGGGCCTCAGGCCGATTACCCGGATTGCGCCGGGGGCATCGGGATCGCGGCCACGCAGGCGCAACAGCTGCCGCGCCAGACGCATGATCGACACCGGGCGCCCCATGTCGAGCACATAGAGCGCGCCATTGAGGGCCGGGTCGGCCGCGGTCTGGGCGGCGGCGTCGAGGACGAGACCGGAGGCTTCCTCGACCGTCATGAAATATCGTGTCGCTTCCGGGTCGGTCACGGTCACCGGCTCACCCGCTTCGATCTGGCGCTCGAACAACGGCACCACTGATCCGGTCGACCCCAGGACATTGCCGAAACGTACGACACAGACCCGAGTGTTTGGCGACCGCGATGCGGCGGCGCGGGCGTAAAGTTCGGCGGCGCGTTTGGTCGCGCCCATGACATTGCCCGGGTTGACCGCCTTGTCGGTCGAGATCAGCGCCACGACGCGGGCGCCGTGTTCTTGCGCCATTTCGATCGTGTTGACGGTGCCGATGATATTGGTGCGTGCGGCTTCGCCCGGATTGCGCTCGCTCATGGGCACGTGCTTCAGCGCGGCCGCGTGGAGCACGACGTCGGGCGATTCCTCTCGGAAGACCTGGTGCAGCCGGTCACGATCGCGCACATCCCCCAACACCGCCCGCCAGGCCACGCCCGAAAAGCGTTTTGCGAACTCCAGGTCGATTTCGTAGAGATTGGCTTCCGAGGCATCGAACAGGATCAGCTTTTTCGGACCCAGGGTCGCTGCAAGGCGGGCGAGCTGGGAGCCGATTGTGCCGCCAGCGCCGGTGATCAGAACGGTGCGTCCCTCGATCAACGGCCGGGCCGGCGACAGGTTGGGCGGTCGCGGTGGCCGGTTGAGCAGGTCAGCGGCTTCCACCGGGGAGAAGGCCTCGCGCCCGTCCGAAGGTCGGGCCCGGGACAGTTTCGCGCCGGTGCGCGAGGCAATCCGGATCAACTGGTTGACCAGGTCGGCTTCCGGATGCGCGCCGGCCAGAACCAGCCGCGGTGCGTCCTTTTCAACCTCCGACAGGCGTTTGAGAGCGGCGGGCAGGGCTTCCAGTCCGCCCAGAACCGGGATGCCGCGAATGGCGTGTCCGGTCAGGCTGGCGCCGGGCTCGATCAGCCCTTTGGTCCGGAAGGGCGCCGAGCCGTTGCGGCGACCGAGATCGCGCAAGGCGTCATCGAGTTCGAGATCGCTGCCCACAAGGATGGCGGTTGGCTTCGACCGGTCCTCGATCTGCAGGGCGCCACGCAGCCCTTGGGTCCGCAACGCTGCCACCGACAGGCGCGCCGCTAGAAGGATGAACAGCAGGATCGGCATTTCCAGCAGGATCGAGGTGCGGGGAAAGCCGTCGAGCCGGTTGATGAGGAACAGGATCGGCAGGAAGACCAGATTGGCCAGCACGATGGCCCGCACAATCCGCGCGGCATCGTTCAGCGCGGTATAGCGCCACAGGCCGCGGTGCAGCCCTTCGATCGGGAAGATGATCGCGCATGCCAGCGCAAACACGACAACCGATTGCAGGGCGATATCGTCGGGTGCGGATGTGGGCTCAAACCGGTAGCGCAGCAGGACGGCGGCCCACATCGACGCGGCCCCGGCCGCGAGGTCGAACAGGGCAACTGCCACCATGGACATCTGGCTGCGGATCGACGTCGTCCCCCGCGCCCTGGATGGCGGCTTGCTCATCCGGCTTCCCCCTGTGTGCCACCAACCTGGCCAAGTCGCTGGAAGGCCCAGCGAACCCGGTTCGGCGGCCGATCCCCGGCGCCGAACGGCTCAGCTTCCCCTTGTACTACAATCTGTGTCGCTCGTTGTGGAGGTGCACCGGCAGCAAGATAGACTGACCGCTCCAGCCGGATTGGCCCGCCATCGGTGCGGAACCGCCAGCCATCGCCGTCGGGCTGGACCAGCAGGGCGCTCATATTGTCGCGCGACAGCGAGGCGCGGACATCGGGGTGGAGGTGAAAGCGGATGGCAAAACGGTAACGCACATCGATATCGTCGGGTGGCCCGTCCGAGACCGGACGGAACAGGGCATCTTCGCCGCGCAGGTCGCCGCCATCGGCAGCCAGGAAGACCCGACGCCGGTGCGACAGTCCGTACTCGTTGCGATAGCCCTCATGGATGCCTTCCAGCCAGACACCCATTTCCTCTTCATTGCGCCGGGCCGTGACCGGTCCCGGCGCTGCAGCCAGCCGCGGACCCAGCAAATCACGCTGCCAGCCAGGTGCAAACAGGCGCGACGAGGAGGTTTCCTCAAGCGTCAGGGTCGAGTGGGCGGCGGTGGCGCGCACCGCTTCGCGCCAACTTGACGGCTGGTCGTCATGCCAGCCGCAATTGACCACAAGCCGCCCGCCGGCGGTGCACAGTTCAAAGGCCAGGGCGCTGGCATGGGCGCCGGTGCTCAAGGCGCCGGGCGGTGCCTTGCCAACATCAAGGATGATTGTCGCACCACCTGCCTCGGCCCGGTGATAGCCGGAATGAGGGGCGAAGCCGAAGGGTTTGGCGCCGGTCTCATCGCGCGAAAGGGCCAGTTTCAGTGCGCCATGATCACATTCACCGCCACCATGGAAGCTGGCGAGGCCGCCATCACTCATGCGGAAAAAGCGCGCCATGGGGGCCAGCCGGTCGATGGCCCGAATAATCTCCCGCGGCACTTCGACGCCGGCCTTTTCGGCGACATCGCGCAGCACGATCAAGTCAATCAGGGCCTCGGTGCCGGCGCGCGGTGAGCGCGAGACATGGCCGCCATCTGGAAGGATCTGCCGCTTGACCTCTTTTTCCAGCGCCGCCAATCCGGCCTTCTGGAGCGCCGCTTGGCGCGGGATGCACAGTCCGGCAAAGCTCAACGCGATTGCACAGCGCAGCCGCACCGCCCCGTCATGGGCCAGCGGGATGGTGCGCTGCAGATAGCGGGCTTGGCGCAACAGGCTGCGTAGCCGGGCATTGCGCGCCTTGCGATCGGACTCGTCCGTTTCGAACAGGGTTTCGCC
The DNA here is from genome assembly GCF_003634045.1 of Maricaulis maris. Taxonomy (GTDB): domain Bacteria; phylum Pseudomonadota; class Alphaproteobacteria; order Caulobacterales; family Maricaulaceae; genus Maricaulis; species Maricaulis maris. Next base: position 311,287 of record NZ_RBIM01000004.1, on the reverse strand, counting down.
AACCCGCAGCCAGTTGATGATGCGGGCCGACAGGACACCATGACTCCAGGCGAAGCTGTTCCAGCGACCGAAGGCCTTGACCCAGGCATCAACCAGCTGCCGGGCGGCCGCGGCGCCGTTCGTCGCCATTTCGTCGGCGTCGTCTTCATCATCCTGTTGCGGCGACGGGGCTGCGATCACGTCGCGCAGCCACCCGAAACCGTGCAGTCTGCGGGCGAAAGCCCGGGTCGGCGCCGGCTTCAGCCAGACATTGTCATGCTCCGGATCGATCGACAGCAAGTCGCCCGCCAATTGGAAGCGGCCGGCCAGGATCTCGCCGCCACGCTCTGGCTGGCTGGCATAAAAATCCTCCGGCAGCGGCCCGACCTCGCTCGAAAGCGCGCCGAGATCATGCAGGCTGGAGAACAGGCCCATCGAATGCAGGGTCGAGGAGGCCTCGCGCCGCACCGTCGCCACCATCGCGCCGGCATAGTCGGACAGACGCACCGTGCGGGTCATGGGATCAGGAACGCAATGCTGAGATATTGTCGCGATAGGCGGCGGGACCGCCCTTGAACACCGCGGACCCGGCGACCAGGGCCGTGGCGCCGGCGGCGATGCAATCGCGCGCGGTTTGCGGATTGACCCCGCCATCGACCTCGATACGGGTGGCAAGGCCACGCTGATCGATCCGCGTCCGGATGGCTTCGATCTTTTCGAGCTGATTGGTGATGAAGCTCTGGCCACCGAAACCCGGATTGACGCTCATCACCAGCACCAGGTCGAGCTCGTCGAGCACATAATCAATCACCTCGACCGGGGTCGACGGATTCAGTGCAGCGCCTGCCTTGGCGCCGGTCGCCTTGATCGCCTGGACGGTGCGGTGGAAATGCGGACCGGCTTCCGGATGGGCGGTGATGATGTCGGCGCCGGCATCGGCGAAGTCGCGGATATAGGGGTCCACCGGGGTGATCATCAGATGGACGTCGAACGGCTTTTTGGTGTGCGGACGGAGCGCCTTGATCACGCCCGGACCGATGGTCAGATTGGGCACGAAATGCCCGTCCATGACATCGATGTGAATCCAGTCGGCACCGGCTTCGTCGATGGCACGAACTTCTTCACCCAGCTTGGCAAAATCCGCCGAGAGGATTGACGGGGAAATGATCACGGGAGCGCCCATATTGATCCGATAACAGTGGGGCCTGAGCCGCGCAAGTCGCACGCGGCCGGTCAGGCCGGTTTTACGGTTATCCGGTGCGTTTCACGAACCGGGCGATGAAAAATCCGTCCATGCCGCCCTTGTCGGACCACAGGGCCGGCGTCAAGCGGACCCAGCCGGCCGGCGTGATCGCACTCTCCAACCCGGGCAATTCACCCGGCCTGACCGGCGATTCCTTGAGCTGTTTGTGGCGCCCGGTGATGCGCCCGGCAAGGGTTTCGCCTTCTTCGGGCTGCAGCGAGCAGGTACACAGCACGAATTGGCCACCCGGTTTGAGCATGCCGATGGCGGCCTTGATCATCTCGTCCTGCAGGCGGGCCATGCGCTGCGTGTCGTCCTCACGCTTGATCCAGCCCGCTTCCGGATGGCGCCGCAGCGTGCCGGTTGCCGTGCAGGGCGCATCCAGCAGCACCGCATCAACGGGTTGGCGCGGTTTGAAGGTTCGCGCATCGCCGGCGACCAGGGCGGCCTTCAATCCGGTCCGGCCGAGATTTTCCCGCACACGGTCCAGACGCTTGTCCGACAGGTCCAATGCGGTGACGTCCGCACCGGTCGCGGCGAGCTGCATCGTCTTGCCACCAGGCGCGGCGCACAGGTCGATCACGCTCGCACCGGGTTTGAGGTCCAGCAATGTGGCCGGAATTGCGGCCGCGGCGTCCTGCGCCCACCAGGCCCCGTCGCGATAGCCAGGCAAGGCCCGCACATCGCCGACGCTGGACAGGCGCAGGCTGCCATTTGGCAGGATTTGCGCGTCGAGGCGCTCGGCCCACATCGCCCGCTCCTCGGGATTGCGGACGGACAGGTCGAGGGGCGGTGGGACCGTAATGGCATTGGCAATGCGGCTCAGCGTGCCCGGCCCGTAGGCCGCGCGCCAGCTTTCACGGAGCCATTCAGGCAGATTGTCGCGCGGCAAGGTCTGTTTGAGGTGCTCGCGGCCTTCGCGGTCAACCTTGCGCAGGACGGCGTTGACCAGGCCTTTCAGCTTGCGGGCATCGTTTCTTTCCTGGGCCAGTTCCACCGTCGACGAGACGACCGCATGCGGTGCGCCATCCATCCACAACAACTGGGTGGCGCCGGTGACCAGCAAAGCTTGGGCGCCTTCTGACGTCTCGTGAAGAGGTCGTGACAACAGCGCGTTGAGCACGGTCCGGGTCTGACCCAGGCGGCGGAATGTGGTCGCGGCGATGGCGCGGGCGAAGGCGCGGTCGCGATCGCTCATCGCGTTGAAGTCGGGCGTGTGCTCCAGCGCCGCCTCAAGCGTGCGGCGTTCCTTCATCACGGCCAGATAGGCAAGGGCCGCAGCGCGGCGCGGGGCAAGTCCGTCACTCATGGCGCGGAGCTAGCACGCAGGTCGTGATCCGTCGATGCCCGGCAGCCGCTGGCTCACCCCCAGGGACCACGCTGCGACCAGGGTCCGGGCTGAACGCTGGCGCTGGCGCCAGCCATCTGCCGCAATCGGTTGATCCGGTTGGCGGTGTCCGGGTGGGTGGAAAAGAGATTGTCCATGCGCTGGCCATTGAGCGGGTTGATGATGAACATGTGGGCGGTCGCCGGATTGCGTTCGGCACCGGCATTCATCGTGCGCCGCGCCGAGCGTTCGATTTTTTCCAGCGCGCTGGCCAGGGCCATCGGGTCGCCACTGATCTCCGCGCCGACGCGATCCGCTTCATACTCGCGAGCGCGGCTGATCGCGCTCTGCACCAGGATGGCGGCCATCGGTGCGAAGATCATCATGGCCAGCGAACCGATGAGGCCGACACGGTTGTTGCCGCCGAAGAAGAGCGCGAAATTGGCCAGCATGCCGATGGCGCCGGCAAGGGTCGCGGTCACGGTCATGGTCAGCGTGTCGCGGTTTTTCACATGAGCGAGTTCGTGCGCCATCACGCCCTGGATCTCGGTCCGGCCCAGCCGTTCCAGCAGACCGGTGGTGGCGGCGACGGCCGCGTGCTGCGGGTCGCGCCCGGTGGCGAAGGCATTGGGCTGGTCGCTCTGGATCACGAAGACGCGTGGAACCGGCATGCCGGCGCGGCGGGCCAGGAATTCGACATCACCGGCATATTGCCGCAACGCGGGGTGGCGCTCATCGGGTCCGATCTCGCGGGCGCCGTGCATGCGCAACACCATGTCGGCAGAATTCCACCAGGCAAACAGGTTCATCGCGGCGGCAACAATAAGTGCCAGCAGCGCGCCGGCCGGACCGCCAAGCAGATAGCCGATGCCCATGAAGAGCGCCGTCATGCCTGCGAGGAGGAGGAAGGTGCGAAGTGTGTTGGCTGTCATTGCAGGGACCTGTGTGTCTTGGCGAGCTGGGCCTCGCGGATTATCTAGATGGGATGACCCAGGATGATCAGCAAGACGGGATCGGCACCGATGCCATTCCCTCCCCGGACCCGGCGGCCAAGATACTCAGCCCGGCGGCCGAACGTGCCTTGGCCGAGGCGGCGGAGCGTCGGGCAGTGGCTGAGCGGCAGGCCGCCCAAGCCGAGGCAGATCCCACCGAGCTGGGTGGTCGCAAGGGTCCGGAGCCGACCCGGTATGGCGATTGGGAGAAGAAGGGCATCATCTGCGACTTCTGATCTTGCTGGGATCCTACCCCCTGCCGCGTGACTTGGGCGGCGCCGCTTCGCCTCAGCGGTGCAGACGCTTCGAACCTGGGAAATCGGCTGCTAGTGTGCCGGAATGACACATCGAGCCGCCCTGATCCCCGTTTTCGCCGCCAGCCTGCTGGCGGTGATGGTGGCAGCGCCCGCTTCGGCCCAGGGCGCGCCGACGCGCGAATGTTCGGCGGAAGATATCCGACAGGCCCTCGCCGGCGACTATGCCGGTCCGCCCTGCCGTTTCACGCAAATGCCGGATGATGTAGCCCCGGCGGTCGAGAGTCGGCCGGCGCCGCAACTCGCTGGCGCGTCGCCTCGACCTGCGCAGCGTGCGCCTGCAACGGCGCTGACACCGTCCCGGGCGCCGCGGTCGGGACGGAGTGCGCCCATGGTGCCAGCGGCGCAATCGGCGCGACCGGCAGGACCGGCACGGTCTGCTCCCGCCGGAGAGCCGGTACGGCTCGACGATACATTCTTCCAGGGCGGTCTTGTCGGGGGTGTCGGTCGGGCGCCCGCGATCCAGTATGGCTATCGCGGCATCATCGTCATCGATGCCGCGGGCCGGGCTGGTGTGTTGTCTGTCGGACAGGTCACGAGCGCGCCGGTCATGCGCATGCAAGCGCGCGGTGCCATGCGCCGGCAGCTGGTCGGGCAGTAGTCGGCCTCAGGTCAATCAGGTCTTGGCACTTGTGGTGCGTCAGACCGACGCGATCTCGTCAATAATTGCTTGGGCTGCCGCCTTGGGGTCTGGCGCGGCATTGACCGGGCGGCCGACGACGAGATGGCTGGCCCCGTCGGCCAGGGCGCTGGCGGGTGTCGCGACCCGTTTCTGGTCGCCGATATCGGCTCCGGCGGGCCGGATGCCCGGCGTAACAATCAACAGGTCCTTGCCGAAGCGATCGCGAATCTCACGGGCTTCGTGGGCGCTGGCGACAACGCCGTCGACGCCGGCTTCCAGCGATTGTTCCACCCGCCGCAGGACAAGGTCGCGGGCGCCGTAGGCATAGCCCATCTCGGCCAGCATCGCGTCGTCATAACAGGTCATCACCGTCACCCCGAGGAGTTTCAGATCGCTGCCTTCCCGGCCGGCAACCGCAGCCCGCATGACGGCGGGTTCGGCATGAATGGTCAAAAGGTCGGCGCCGCCGGTGGTGATCGACCGGGTCGCTTTTTCGACCGTGGCCGGAATGTCGTGCAGTTTGAAGTCGAGGAAAACCTGGTTGCCGGTCGCCTTGATCTTGCGGCACAGGTCCATCCCGCCCATCGGGAAAAGCTGGAGGCCGATCTTGTAGAAGTTGACGGTATCGCCGACGGACTCGACAAGAGACCAAGCGGCATCGGTCGTCGGCAGGTCGAGCGCGACGATAAGGCGGGAATCGGCGTGTGACATGGGGCGTTTTTAAGCCGTGTCGATAACCGGAATCAAGCGCGGCCGGTCATGGCGCGGTCACGCCGGCGAAAATGTGGAAGGGGAAGGCCTCGACCAGGCGCCGGGAAACTTCGATGCCGCGCACCGGATTGCCCTGGCGGTCCAGCGGCGGACTCCACAGGCCAAAACCGCCAACACCAGGCACCACGATCATCAACCCGCCGGAAACGCCCGATTTGGCTGGCAGACCCACCGTGAAGGCGTATTCACCGGAATAGTCATACATGCCGCATGTGAGCATGAGCGAAAGCGTGTTGCGCACGATGCGACCGTCGATGACGCGATGGCCGGTCGTCGGACAGACGCCGCCATTGGCCAGTGTCGCGGCGGTCACGGCCAGCTGTCGGCAATCCAGTCGAATGGCGCAGGCGCGCAGATAAAGGTCAAACGCCGCGGCCGGGTCGGCGCCTTCCGGGAAAGCGTCGTGTTCGTCCATCAGTTTGACGAGGGACAGGTTTCGCCGTGCCGTGGCCCGTTCGCTGTCATAGACGGCCTGGTCAATGTCGACATCGACACCGCCGGCCGCGGAGCCGACAAAGCGCTCGAGCAAACGGGCGCGGGCCTCGACGGTCAGGTTCGGGCGTATCATCGCACTGCACATGATGGCGCCGGAATTGATCATCGGATTGTGCGGCCGGCTGTCGGGATCGAGGGCGAGTTCGTTGAAGCGCCGGCCGGACGGTTCGCGGCCGACATGACGATGAACCTGGCTCTCACCGTTCAGCCCCATGGCCAAGGCATAGATCATCGGTTTGATCACCGATTGCTGGCAAAACGGTGTGTCGGCCTGACCCAGCGCCAGCTGCTGCCCGTCAATGGTGCAGGCGGCCATGCCGAAAGCGTCCGGGTCCTGTTTCGCCAGTTCGGGAATATAGTCCGCCAAGGCGCCGCCGCGGGTATCGCGGGCATAAGCAAAGATATTGGCCAACCGGCTGGAAAAATGGTCGAACCGCGAAATTGCCAGCGTGCCGTCGAGGGCGTGGTTGATCAGCGTCAGCGCGTCGGCCCGGATAACGGCAGCCAGTCGGGCGGGCTCGAGCGGGCCGGCGTCGAGCGTTTTGAGAGCGGCCAAACGCGGCAGCGTGTCCGCTGTCAGACCGGACTGGCTCAGCCAGTTGAGCAGACCGTCCATGTCGGCAATGCCATGCTCGCCTGCCCGCTCGCAGACGCGCGTCGCCAGGGCTTTGTGTGACTCCGGTGTGCCCGCATCGCGCTCATAGCGCGCGGGCCGGGCGACGAAGCGGGCGAAGGGTTCATTTCCGGGTGCAGTCATGGCGCCAGAATGGGCAGGTTTGCGGCGCTGTCCAGCTGCAGCTGCGCCATGATCATGCCCAAACTGATGCGAAACACTTGCCTGCAAGCAAGAGCGGCGCTACGCGCATGGGAATATCGAGAAGGAATTTGCCCATGCCCGCGAAAAAGCCCGTCAAAAAGGTCGTTCTTGCCTATTCCGGCGGCCTCGACACCTCGGTCATCCTGAAATGGCTGCAGGACGCCTACGACGCCGAAGTTGTGACTTTCACCGCCGATCTTGGCCAGGGCGAGGAACTCGACCCGGCGCGCAAGAAGGCCGAGGCGGCAGGTGTGTCCGAGATCTTCATCGAGGACCTGCGCGAGGAATTCGTCCGCGATTTCGTGTTTCCGATGGTGCGCGCCAATGCGGTCTATGAGGGCCTCTACCTTCTGGGCACGTCGATCGCGCGGCCGTTGATCTCGAAGCGTCTGGTTGAAATCGCCCATGCGACCGGCGCTGATGCCGTCGCGCACGGGGCCACCGGCAAAGGCAATGACCAGGTCCGCTTCGAACTGGGCGTCTATGCCCTCGATCCGGATCTGCGGGTGATCGCGCCGTGGCGTGAGTGGGATCTCAATTCTCGTACCAAGCTGATCAGCTATGCCGAAGAGCACGGTATCGAGGTCGCCAAGGACAAGCGCGGCGAGGCACCCTTCTCGGTCGACGCCAATCTCTGGCACACCTCCTCCGAGGGCAAGCTGCTGGAAGATCCGGCCGAGGAAGCCGATGACATCGTCTACCAGCGCACGGACGCACCGGAAGCGGCGCCGGACAAGCCGGAATATGTCACCGTGTCCTTCAAGGCGGGTGATGCGGTGGCGATCAATGGCGAGGCCCTGAGCCCGGCGACCCTGCTGACTCGGCTCAACGCGCTGGGCCGCACGCATGGAATCGGCCGGCTTGATCTGGTTGAGAACCGCTTTGTCGGCATGAAATCACGCGGCATCTACGAGACGCCGGGCGGCACCATCCTGATGGCGGCCCATCGCGGTATCGAACAGATCACGCTGGATCGGGGTGCGGCGCATCTCAAGGATGAGCTGATGCCGCGCTACGCCAAGCTGCTCTATGAAGGTTTCTGGTTCTCGCCCGAGCGCGAAATGCTGCAGGCGGCCATCGATCATTCACAGACCCATGTCACCGGCGATGTCCGGCTTAAGCTCTACAAGGGTTCGGTCAATGTTGTCGGGCGTGCATCGGAACATTCACTGTACTCGCTGGAGCACGTTACCTTCGAGGAAGACGTTGTCTACGACCAGAAGGATGCCGAAGGCTTCATCCGCCTCAATGCGCTGCGCCTGCAATTGCTGGCGCGTCGCAAACGTCGCCTCGGCAAGAACGACTGACGAGGTTGGACCGAACCGGCCGTCGCCCCGATGAATGAAAAATTCATTTGCCGGGGCGGCGCTTTACAGAGCCCCGATGAGCGCTGACGCTATCGGCCGCCGAACAATTCGGGGTTAATTTTGCGTTTAGGGCTTGTCCCTAGCATGACGGATCAGGTCGGTCCGAGCGGAAGATGAGGGCATATGCACTCCATCCTGCTGACAGTGCTGCTGGATATCGTCTTCGCCGCCGCGCCGCTGGCGGCGATCGTCTACATGTATCGGTACCGCCAGACATTGATCGATGCCGAGGCCATCCGGCCGGTGCAGGTGCTGAGCACGGGTCTCGGCATTTGGGTCTTCTATCACTCGCTCGATGCCATTGTACTGCTGTTCGGGCCGTTCTTTGTCAGCGATGCCGGCGTGCCGGCGCTGACCGGTTTCATCCAGAACCGGTTGCGATGGTTCACGGACCTTCTGGCGACCGCGTTTCTTGCTATCGGGTTCATCTGGCTGTTCCGCCGGATGATCGAGATTCTCAGCGGGCTGCAGAATTCGCAACAGGCGCTGGAGCATGAGCTGGACAGCCGCAGCGTGGTCGAAGCCGAGCTGAAGGCGCGAGCGAGTTCCGAGCGGGCGAACAGCCGCTCACGATCTGAATTCATGCTGGGCCTCAGTCATGAATTGCGCACGCCGATCAATGGTATTCTCGGCCTGTCCGGCTTGCTGGCCAATACCGGGCTGGATCCGTCGCAACGCAAACTTCTGACCACGATTGAGCGGTCGGCCCAGGCGATGTTGGCGCGGGTCACGGATGTGCTCGATCTGGCCCGTCTGGAGAATGATCGCATCGAGTTGCGCAGCGTCGCATTCCGGCCTGATGAAATGGCCCGGACGGTGATGGGCCTGTTCGAGCCGCTTGCCGGCGAGAAGGGTATCGAACTCAAGCTCGAGACGGGTGATGGGGCGGACCTCCCGGTCGTCGGCGATCCGGTGCGGGTGCGTCAGATTCTCAACAACCTCATGTCCAATGCGCTGAAATTCACACCGGCAGGATCGGTCTCGCTGTCGGTGCGCCACCACCCTGCCGGGGGCGGCAAGTGTCGGGTCGAATACATTGTCGCCGATACGGGAGTAGGCATGGACGAGGCGCTGTTGGCGCGGCTGAGCGGACGGTCCGGTACCGAAGCCGGCGGCGATTTTGGTCTGGGCCTGTCAATCTGCCGCCGACTGGCGGGTCTTATGGATGGTGACATGTCGATCGAGAGCCGCCCCGGTGCCGGGACGCGTGTGACAGTTCGCATCCGGGTCCAGGACGAGCCGGCCGACGTCGATTAGCGGCTTACCGGTCCGTCACTTCGCGTCTCCGTCTTGTCGCGCTAGGGTGGCGCCGGGAGGACGTTTCATGAAATCGATTCTGACATTGGCCAGCGCTGCGCTTTGCCTGGCCGCCTGCAGCCAGCCAACGCCGTCATTTGCGCATCCGGACCTGCTTGCGCTGGCGCCCGAGGCGGTGCGCGCGGACCTAATCGCCGCCGACCGGCATGTCCTGGTGGTCCGGCACGCGATGAAGATCGCGCCGGACTGCAATGGCATGGAGTGCCCGCTCAGCCCGGGCGGTGAAGCGATGGTGGAGCGCCTGGCAAGGTTGATCGGGGCGACGCCCGTGGACAGGGCCTATGCCAGTGCTGCCTGCCGCACCCGCCTCACCGCGGCTGCCGGCGGCATTCCGGTGATCGCGCATCAGGCTGTCGACGGGTATGCCGTCGATTGCACTGAGGGCGAGACCGTGTCGCGCCAGCGTAGCGATGCCTATGCCGACGTCGATGCGGCCATGACCGGCTGGACCCTCGTCGGCGAGCATTCCAACACGTCCTGCCTGTGGATGGCGGCCTATGCCGGAGCGGAAGCAGCACAAGCGGCGGGCTGTGACGGTGAGGGGCGTTTGCCGGAAGATGCCTATGGCGATGTGTTCTGGCTGTATGGGCGCGGGGATGAGTGGTCCCTTACCGTCCTGCCGGGCGCGTTCTCCCTGGGCGATTGAGCGCATGCGGATACTTTTCGTCTGCACCGGCAATATCTGTCGCTCGCCGACCGCCGATGCGGTGGCTCGCCAGCGCATCGCCGCGGCCGGTCTTGACTGGCATGTCGACAGTGCCGGGACTGGCGGCTGGCATGTCGGCGAGGCGCCTGACGATCGCGCTGTCGCTGCCGGCGCTGCGCGTGGCTATGACCTGTCGGAACTGCAGGCTCGGGAAGTCGATCCAGCTGACTTCATCCGCTTTGACCATGTCATCGCCATGGATCGCAGCCATCAGCGTTTCCTGCGCCGGATGCCCGGTGCCGATCGCGGGGCCCGGGTCAGCCTGATGATGGCTTGGGCGGGTGAGCCTGACGGCGACGTGCCGGATCCCTACTATGGCGGAGAGGACGGGTTTGACGCGGTGCTCGACATGATCGAGCGCGCCGTTGACGGCCTGATCGCCCGGCTCGGCACGGCTCAGAGCAGCGGGTAGTCAACTTCCGGCTCGTAGATGTTGGCATCACCGCGTGAGGTCCAGCTGGAATACATTGTGAAATGCGTGACCCGCCAGGGCTCGGTCGCAAATCCGCCGGTCCGCTCGGCAAAGCGGGTCAGCCTGTCGATCGGCGTGCCCTGGAGATAGGCCAGCGTCATGTGCGGATGGAATTTGCGGTGTTCCGGCTCCAACCCGGCCTTGCGGGCGGCGCGCTCGCACTTGGCATTGAGCTCGACCAGCGCCTCGCTGGGGCGAACGCCCAGCCAGAGCGCGCGCGGGTCCAGCTTGCCGAACCAGCCCGATCCGAGCAGGGCCAGTTCGAAGGGCGGCATGGTGATCTGGGCCAGCTCGACATCAAGATCTTCGGCGCGGCGCTCGTCGAGTTCGCCGAAATAGCGCAGCGTGATGTGGAAATTCTCCCGCGGCCGCCAGCGTGCACCGGGAACGCCTTTCTGCAGCCGCCGGATTTCGGCATGCAGAGTGTCGGGAACCGGAATGGCGGCAAACAGGCGGATGGTCATGGGGCACCGTGCAGCATCGGCCCCAACTAGGGCGATTTCACCGGCCATGGCAATGCGAACCAAGGTGCGGGATTCGCACCCGTCCAGTCCCCCCTTGCCTCTTCGGTGGAAACTTGCCTTCCCCCGGTAGGGACATGATATACTCCCGGCAAAGCGCCTTCGTTTGGCGCGTGTAGACAAGAGAGACGTCCACAATGAACGATTTTTCCCGCACTTATTCCGGCGCCGGCTCGCTGGACATGTCGGTGGATGCCGGCCTGCGCAGCTTCATGCTCGGTGTCTACAACAAGATGGGGCTTGGCCTGCTGCTGTCGGCCGCCATTGCCTATGCCGTCGGGACTTTCCCGCCGCTGACCAATCTGGTTTTTGGCACGCCGCTGCTCTTCGTCGTCCAATGGGGTCCGATCGCCCTGCTGATCGGGTCCATGTTCTTCATGCGCAACCCGTCACCGACCGGATCGGCCATCCTTTACTGGGCCATTGTCGTGCTGATCGGTGCAAGTTTGAGCTTCTGGGTCGTGATCGCGTCCTCCGGGCAGGCCGTTCAGCGAATCGGCGGCGGCAGCCTGTCGGTCGATTTCGGCACGATTGCGCAAGCCTTCGTGATCACGGCTGGCTCCTTCCTGGCCTTGTCCGTCTTTGGCTACACCACCAAGCGCAATCTGATGCCGATGCAAAATTTCCTGTTCATGGCGGTATTTGGCGCTCTGGCGCTTGGCCTGTTGAACGCCTTCTTCTTCCATTCCGGCATGCTTGAGTTGCTGCTGCAATTCGCCGTCCTGCTGTTGATGGCGGGCGTTGTGGCTTGGCAGACCCAAGCGCTGAAGGTGACCTACTACCAGATCGCTGGCGACCAGCGTTCGATGGCCGTCATGACCAATATGGGCGCGCTGAATCTCTACATCGCCTTCGTGAACATGTTCCAGATCATCCTGTCCCTGCTCGGAAGTCGCGAATAGCGCGCCTGTTTCAGACAGACTTAAGAAACCCCGGAGCGTCGGCTCCGGGGTTTTTCTTTGCCCGCCCGCGGCAGATCGGGACTTAGTCGATGACCTGGAATTTCTTCTTGTCGAACACGGACATCACCTGGGTGAGGTCGTGCCCGCGTTTGAGGATTTGTCCTGCCATGGCGACGACTTTGAACTGACCCTGGCGATTGGCGTCGGCCGGGGTCTTGATCACCGAATACATTGGCATTTCGCTGTGGCGCCGGAAGATCGAGAAGACCGCCTCGGTCCTCAAACCGTCGATGGCATAGTCCTTCCATTCGCCCTGGGCGACGAAACGGCCATAGACCCGCAGGATCGCGTCGAGCTCGCGCCGGGTCCACATGACCGGTTCCGGCTTGCGTTTCGCGGAGGGCGACAGGGATTGCACAGACTTTTCTCCCACCGGTTGAATCGGTTCATTCAGCTTACAAACATTTCACGCGCTGCCGCAAAGTCGCCACATTCTGGGCGCGTTGCCGCCATACGGTCCCACCACCGTCTCACCTGTCGGCCGGTCGCAACAATGCCTCCCAGCCTGGTTTTAGACAGCCCCCCCAGCCCCCCGGGTCAAGAGGCTGCGGTCCGGTCGACACCCAAATTCCCCTCATGAAATGGACAACTTGCCTTGCCTCTGGCCAAGCGCGGCGCGTCGCGCTAACGCTAGTCCCGTCAGATCATGAGCTCTGCGAACCATGCTGGTTGCCGATCAACTCATCAAGGATTTCGGGTCCTTTCGTGCCGTCGATGGTGTGAGCTTCACCCTCGAGCGCGGCGAAGTGCTCGGCTTTCTCGGCCCCAATGGCGCCGGGAAGACGACCACCATGCGCATGCTCGCCGGTGGTCTGGAACCCGATGGCGGCCAAGCCGCGATTGCCGGTTTCGACTGTTCAACCGCGCGCCTCGAGGCCCAGGCCCGGCTGGGTTATCTGCCTGAAGGCGCACCGTCCTACCCGGCGATGACACCGCGAGGCTTCGTGATGTTCGGCCTGCGGGCGCGCGGCTTCACCGGCGGTGCGCTCTGCCGCGCCACGGATCTGGCGCTGGAACGGGCCAATCTCGGCGAGATGGCCAGTCAGCCGATCGGCACCCTGTCCAAGGGTTACAAGCGCCGCGCCGCCCTGGCCGCTGCGATTGCCCATGACCCGGCCGTCCTGATCCTCGACGAGCCGACCGACGGTCTTGATCCGAACCAGAAGGACGGTGTGCGCCAGCTGATCCGGGACATGGCTCCGGAAAAAGCGATCATCATCTCCACCCATATCCTCGAGGAAGTTCCGGCGGTGTGCTCGCGTGCCATCGTGATTGACCGCGGCCGGATCCTGTTCGACGGCACGCCGAACGCCTTGGCAGCATCAGGGCCGGACGATACGGTTGAGGGTGCCTTCCGGGCCCTCACCGCGGCGTCGACGGGCAAGGGGGTGGCGGCGTGATCCATACCCTGCATGCCGTCTATCGGCGCGAACTCACGGCCTATTTCCAGACTCCGCTGGCCTATGTTTTCCTGGCGGTCTTTGCCTTCTGTGCACCGGCCTTTGCCTTTCACATCGGCCGCTTCTTCGACACCAACCGGGCCGATCTGGCGCCGATGTTTGATTATCTGCCCTGGCTGTTTGTCGTGCTGATGCCAGCATTGGCGATGCGCGCCTGGGCCGAGGAACGTGATCGCGGCACCTTGGAATTCCTGATGGCGCTGCCGATTCCGCTCTGGGCTTCGACCGGCGGCAAGTTTCTCGCGGCCTGGACGATGGCGGCCATCGCGCTCGGCCTCACCTTCCCGATGTGGATCGCCGTCAACTATCTGGGCGCGCCCGACAATGCCGCCATCGCGACGGGCTATCTGGGTGCCTGGCTGATGGCCGGCGCCTATCTGGCGGTTGGTCAGGCGCTGTCGGCGACCACCTCAAACCAGGTTGTCGCCTTTGTCCTGGGCACCGGTGCCGCCTTCCTCTTGACCATGGCCGGACTGCCCTTCGTCCTGTCGGCGCTGGGCGAGAACGCGCCAGCGCTGCTGTCCGAATTCGTCGCCGGCCTGAGCGCGCTGGAGCATTACAGCGCTTTCCGTCATGGCGTGATCGGCCTGCCCAACCTCGTCTATTTCGCCGGTCTGATTGTCACGGCCCTGACGGTGGCCGGCGTGCTGATCGCGGAACGGCGCGGAGGTGGACGATGAAACGGCCGCTTTTCCTGCCCCTGATGCTGGTCAGCCTGGTTCTGATCTTCCTGGCCGGAAATGACCTGGCGGGACGCGGGTTCAGTGGCGCCCGGCTCGACCTGACCCAGGACGGCCTCTATCGCCTGTCGGAGGGTTCGCTGGCGGTGATGGACCGTCTTGATGAGCCGGTTGAGTGGCACTTCTATTATTCCCGGGCCGAAGCGGCGCAGTATCCGGCCATTCGGGCTTATGCGACCCGGGTTCGCGAATTCCTGGCCAGCTATGCCGACCGGTCCGGTGGCCGGATACGGCTCAATGAAATCGACCCGGAACCCTTTTCGCCGGACGAAGATGCGGCGCTCGAGGCCGGGTTGACGCCGATGCCGACCGATGGTGGTGACCGCTTGTTCTTCGGCCTGGTGGCCCGCAACTCGGTCGATGATCAGGCCATTATTCCGCTCTTCCGTGAAGAAGCCGAAGCCCGCCTTGAATACGATCTGACCCGTCTGATCGCCGATATCGAACGCCCGGCACGGCCACGCCTGGCGGTGCTCACAAGCTTGCCGCTCAGCCCCGATGACGGCGCCCCCAACACCTTCATCACCGAGCTGAATGCCGCCTACGAATTGGTCTGGCTGGGTCGCGATTTCGAAACCATCCCCGACGCCAGCGCCTTGCTGATCCTGCATCCGGGCACGTTGAGCGAAGGCCAGACTTATCTCATCGACCAGTTCGCCCTGTCACGCGGCCGGGTGGTCGCCTTCATTGACCCGCTCGCCCACATGGCCCTGCGCCCGGGCGCCGACGGTCTGCCGCCGCTCAATGCCAGGCGGGCGTCCGATCTCGGCCCGTTATTGACACGCTGGGGCCTTGGCTATGATCGCGAGAGTGTCGCCATGGATCGCCAACTCGGCCTGCCGGTCGAGATTGTTGAAAGCGATGGCCGTGCCCGCCGCCGTGCCTATCCGCTCTGGTTTGCCCTCGGCCAAAGTGAGATCAGTCAGACCGATCTGGCAACGGCAACGCTCGATCTGGGTCTGAATTTCGGCTCCCCCGGCTGGCTGGAAATCGGTCGCCTTGCCGACGGACAAATCACGCCGCTGCTTGCGACCTCGCCGGAAGGCGCTGTGCTTGATGCCGACATCGCCGCCGGTGCACCGGGGCCGGACGCCTTGTTGCGCGACTATGTGCTCGCCCCCAGCCCGCCCGTTCTCGCCGTGCGCGTGACCGGCATGATTGAATCGGCCTTTCCGGCCGGTCCTCCGGCCGGCGAGATCGCCTTCGATCCGGCCGATCATCGCGAACTGTCCGACGGGCCGGTCGACATCGCCATCGTCGCCGACGCCGATTGGCTGGATGACAGTTTCTACGTCCGCACCGACCCTGGAACGGGGACAAGTTTTGTCGCCGACAATCTGACCTTGGCGCTCAATCTGATCGACATGGCGGCCGGTGATCCGGCGCTAGTCAGCCTGCGGTCGCGGACGCCGTCTTTGCGCCCGATGACCCGCGTCGAACGCCTTCGCGCCGATGCCGAGGCGCGCTATGTCGCGGCCCAAGACGCGCTTGAAACCCAGATCGCGGACGCGGAAGAACGGCTCGACCGTCTGTTGGGCAGCGGGCAGGCGTCTGCCTTGTTGGCATCGTCGCGGGCCAGTGATCGTGAGGAAGCCATGCGGCTTCGCGCCGAAATCCTGCAGACCCGCGCCGAATTGCGGGCGATCGAACGCGATTTCCGTCGGGATATCGACGCGCTCAACGCAGACCTCCAGTTCTGGACGATCGGTGTGCCGCCGGCCCTGGTCATCCTGTTTGGCATTGTCGGCTCGATCGTTCGCCGCCGCCGGAGGCGCACATGAGCGTTCGAACCGACCAGCGCCGCCGCACCCAGCTTGTCATCGCCGCCAGCGCTGCTGTGGTCGTGACGGGCCTTGCCATTGCCGCGGCTGTAATGGATGCCCGGGAAACCTGGCGGCCTGATGTCAGCGGACCGGTCCTGCCAAGCTGGTCGAGCGCCGTGGCGTCGGCGCGGGAGATCGAGATCCATGGCAGCGAGCGCTTCAGCGTTGAACAGGTCGAGGGGGTCTGGCGCATGCCAAGCCGTGATGGCTATCCGGTTCGCCCGGAGCGTTTGGCTGAACTTGACGCCTATCTGGCAGCCCTGACCTATGAGGGCGCGCGCACGGCCAATCCCGCCCGCCTGGCGCGGATCGGCCTCGCTGAACCCGGCCAGGAAAACGGCGGTACCCAGATCAGCGTCCGCGGTGCGGATGGCGCGATGCTGGCTGAAATCCTCCTCGGCGAGACCCGGGGAGAGCGGGTTTATGTACGCCAGCCCGGTCGCAACCGCGCCTATGCGGCGCGGCTCGGCGATGGTGCCGTGGTGCGGCCGGACATGTTGCCGGCCGACGCGTGGCTTGATCTCGACTTTCTGGAGCTGGGCCTCAACGAGATTGCCCGGGCCGATGTCCAACCGGAAGCCGGTCCGGCCTACCGGCTTGAGCGCGCCGCGGCCTCGGCGCGAAATTTCTCACTGCGACAGCCCGGCGGCTGGCAGATGATCACGGCGGCCGCCGGCAATGGTCCGGCTGCGGCACTGGGACGGGTCCGCTTTCGTGACGTGCGCCGTGCAGACCGGTTGGGCGGTGAATTCGTCGCCGTCCACACCGCCGAGACCTTTTCCGGGCTTCGGGTCCGGATTGATGTAAAGGCGCTTGGCGCGACGCGCTGGGCACTGATCACGGCTTCGGCCATTACCGATGACGCCGAGACCGAGGCGGCGGCAATCAATGCCCGTGTCGAGGGCTGGGCCTATCTTTTGTCCGACCTCACGGTTGACCGTTTGATCCGGCCGCTTGACCGCATCGCCGACCCGCGCGCGGAGACCGAAGATGCGCCTTAACCAGATCACCATCCCGGTGCGCGAGATCGCCCGGTCAAAAGCATTTTATGAGCGGCTCGGTTTTCGGCTGCTGGTTGATAGCCCGCATTATTGCCGTTTCCTGGCGCCGGAGGGCGAGACGACTTTTTCGCTTCATGTCGAAGCGCCGGTCCAACCCGGTGCGGTCATCTATCTGGAATCAGATGATGTCGATGCAACCGTCGCGCGGCTGCAAGCTGCGGGCTTTGTCTTCGAGACCGAGCCGCGCGATGAAAGCTGGCTGTGGCGCGAGGCCATCCTGCTCGATCCGGACGGCCACAAGATCAAGCTCTATCATGCCGGTGAGAACCGCATCGACCCGCCCTGGCGCGTCAAGCCGCATGATACCGGGACGCGCTGACCGGATTTGATCGGCCTTTGTCATGTTCTCGCTGCGGGCCGGGTTCTAGTGTTTGCAGGCTGGAACCGGAGACAGACATGACCACATTGCGCCATATCGGATTTTTGTTGTTCGATGACCTCACCCAACTCGACTTCACCGGCCCGCTTCAAGTCCTGACCCGGATACCCGGCGCGAAGGTCCATCTGGTCGCCCGGGCGGCCGGCCCGGTTCGGACCGATTGTGGCCCCTTCATCCTCGCCGATACTTCATTCCAGGACTGCCCGCAGCTCGACCTGATTTGTGTGCCGGGCGGGTGGGGTGTCGATGCGGCGATGGAAGATGCCGCGACGCTGGCCTTCCTGCGCCGCCAGGCCGAAGGCGCGCAATTCATCACCTCGGTGTGCACCGGTGCCTTCGTGCTGGGCGCCGCCGGTCTGCTGGCAGGTCGCAAGGCGACGACGCATTGGCGCTATCATTCCGCCCTGTCGCGCTTTGGCGCCGAACCGGTCCGGGAGCGCGTTGTCCGGGACGGTAATCTGTTCACCGGCGGCGGTGTCACCGCCGGCATTGATTTCGCCCTGACCATCGTCAAGGAGCTCTATGGCGACGGGGTCGCCCAGGCGGTTCAGCTGGGACTGGAATACGACCCGCACCCGCCGGTTGACAGCGGGACGCCGGAAAAAGCATCTGCGCTCGTTCTGGACGCCGTCGAGAGCCGTTTCGCACCGCGCTGGGAGGCTTTCCTGCAAGTCGTCGACCGGGTTGCCGACACGGCTGATGCCTAAGCCGATGCAGGGCTGGTGTCGGTACCGGGTTCTCCGACCCGCATCAAACGGTCGGCGGCGGCGCGGGCGAAGCGCAGCGTCAACGCCTTGCGGCGGGCCGGCGCCAGTGTGAGCACCGGGCTTTCCCGGATGATCGCGCCGCCAAACCCGTCAGCAATGATCAGCCCGGCATCGTCAGGGATGACGTCGCGCGGAAAACGTTCCGACACGGCGAAGTACAGCCGGTCGCAATAGCCGGCATAGTTCGTCCATTTGCTGTCGGCGCGAAAGTCGGCAATGCCGGACTTGATCTCGACAATGATGATCTCGCCCTTGCGCCCGAGCGCCGCCAGATCGGCCCGACGCCCGTCCGGCAGGATGAATTCGGGAATGGCGCTGAACCCCATATGCCAGAGCAGACGCGCCGCTCCGCGCATCAGCGCTTGGGCGTCGTCAATCCGGGGATTGGCGGCGGAGGCGGTATCATCAAGGCTCATGACGTCAGTTTGTTCCATATATGTTCCGGCCGCAAGTCCAGGACTGAATGTCCGGTTTCCAGTGCTCCCGCGCTCCGCCACACTGTGCCGTCAAGACAGGCTGGAGAGCTCATGCCCAAGCACCAAACGGCACCGTCGATCGAGGATTTTGAAGCGCTCGCTGCGAGCGCATTCGAGACACTGCCTGCGGAGATGCGTCACTTGTGCGCAGGACTGGAGATCTTTGTCGCCGACTTCGCTGACGCAGAAACCCTCGCGGCGGTCGGTCTGGATGACCCATTCGAGCTCACCGGCGTCTATATCGGTGTCGATCTGTCGCAAAAATCGGTGGCCAATCCGTCGCCCGAACCGGATCGCGTCATCCTGTACCGGCGGCCGATCCTCGACGAATGGGCCGATCACGGCGAGATTCCGCTCGGTGAGCTGGTGACCCATGTTCTGGTGCATGAAATCGGCCATCATTTCGGGCTGTCGGACGATGACATGCACCGGATTGAGGACGAGGCGTAGCATCAGGCCGGACGGGTCCTGCCACGCGAACACACAAAAAACCCCGCCAGCCAAGCTGACGGGGTTTTCGTGTCGCAATCGCGAAAGGAGAGAGGGACTAGCCCTTCTTCTTCGGCTCGCGCTTTTCGATGCCACGACCGGAGACGCGTTCGGCGATACGGGCCGACTTGCCGCGACGATCGCGCAGGTAATACAGCTTCGCGCGGCGGACCTTGCCCTTACGCTTGATCTCGATCTGCTCGACATTCGGCGAGTAGAGCGGGAAGACCCGTTCGACGCCTTCACCGAAGGAGATCTTGCGAACGGTGTAGCTCTCGTTCAGGCCACCGCCATTGCGGGCGATGCAGACGCCTTCATAGACCTGGATCCGCTCACGTTCGCCTTCCTTGATGCGAACATGGACGCGCAGCGTATCGCCGGCGCTGAAATCCGGAATTTCCTTGTCACCCAGGACGCGGGCGGCTTCTTCTTGTTCAAGCTGCTCGATCATGTTCATCGTGCATTCTCCTTGCGGGCCTTGTACCTCGTCCAGAGGTCGGGGCGACGCGCCTTCGTAATTTTCTCTGCCTGTTCCCGGCGCCACGCCGCGATGCGGCCATGATGCCCCGACAACAGGACCTCCGGGATCTCCCGATCCTCAAACACGCGCGGTCGCGTGTAGTGAGGATATTCGAGGAGATCACCCTCGAAACTCTCATCCTCGGCCGACATCGGGTCGCCCAGCACGCCGGGGAGAAGTCTCACACAGGCCTCGATGAGAACCTGCGCGGGCGCTTCGCCCCCGGCCAGCACGGCATCGCCAACACTGACCTCTTCCATTTCACGGCTTTCGATCACCCTCTGGTCGAGGCCTTCGAAGCGTCCGCAAAACACGACAACGCCCGGACCCGTCGCCCATTCCCGAACCCGGGACTGGGTCAGCGGTTTTCCGCGCGGCGTCAAATAGATCAACGGTCGTTTCCCGCCTTGCCAGCGAGACTGCACCGCATCAATCGCCTCCGTCGCGACATCCGGCCTGAGCACCATACCGGCGCCTCCGCCAGCAGGGGTGTCGTCCACGGAGCGGTGCTTATGACGGGAAAAATCCCGGATGTCCACAGTTTCAAGCGCCCACAACCCATGATTCGCAGCTGTTGCAATCAGCGAAACACCCAGCGGTCCCGGAAAGGCATCCGGGAACAGGGTGAGCGCGGTCGCGGTCCAAGGCAGGGAAGGGCTGGTGGCGTCAGTCATGGCGCGCGGGTGTAGCAGGGATGGGGGCGAGGTGCCAGCGCATCGGCGCCTCCGCTGGGGATCTGGCGCAGCGTTGGCAGCACACTAGACAAAGGGCAGAGCCTCGCTGTCAGCAAATGGTCCAGTGGAGTGAGGTGACCCGCTCCCAATGTCCATTCCGAAAGGCGAAAATCGAAACAACGTCGCGGGCGCGCCGTGTGCTTTCGATGAAGATGGCCTTCTGTCCGAACTCGTCAAACACAGGCCGAGACATTTCGATCAACCTATTGACGGGCAATCCCGGTGCGGAAATCCCACAGGCACCGTAGTGGACATCTGGAATATAGTCAGGGTGTCCCGGACTGAGCAGGCCTCTGCGAGCGATGTCCCGGATGGCAACTGCTTCCTGCTGGCGAAATTCAGACGCGTTCCCCCAATGCGCTTCGAAGCGCTGCGCGCAGTCCGCCAAGCCGCCTTCATTCCAAGAATCCCAAAGTTCCTGGAGCATATGCGGTGGAAATGCCCGCAACGCATCGCCCCATTCATCATTGCGCCATTCATCAGCGCCATCTTGATTCAGGTGAGCCTGAAACTCATCATAACTCGCCCAGTAAAAGCCGTTATTCCGAGCGTACTCCCGGGCGTAGACCGTTTGGCCGTCTGCTTCATTGGACATCCGACCAAGGTCTGAGAGCAATTGACAGGCCCACACTCGACCCGGTCCGTCTTGTGCGACGGCGCTGGGAAAAAGTGAGAGGACAGCCAAAAGACCGACAAAGGCGAATGAAACGCTGAAACGCTGAATCTTGCGGGTCATATGCCCGATAAAGCCACTGCAATGAGACGGATTCAAGACCTGCCGGGCTTGCTGCGCGCCTACTCTCCCGCCTCTTCCTCAGCCTTCGAGCCGATATCTTCCGGCGGATCGATCGTCACCACACCGTCGGCAATCGAGACATGCGGGACGAAGTCGCGCGTGAAGGGGAGCATCCAGCTGCCGTTTCGGTCGGGCGTGCCGGTGATTTCCAGCAGGTCGCCGGAGCCGAAATCATGAACTGCCTTCAGCGTGCCCATCGGGCTGCCGTCGAGCGACTGGACTTTCAGGCCGAGCAGGTCGGCATGGTAGAATTCATCATCCTCGAGCGCTGGCAGGGCCGCGCGTGGGATATAGAGGCGCGTGCCCTTGAGCGCCTGGGCCTGGTCTCGACCGAGCGGTTCGGCGAAGCGGACGATGAAGCCGTCCTTCACCGGACGCGCTGATTTCGGAGTCAGGAAAGGCTTGCCGTCGGCGTCGAGGAATTGGCCATAGGTGAAGGCGTCGGCCGGGTTGCCGGCAAAGCTCTTGGCCTTGCATTCGCCCTTCACGCCATGAGCGCCGGCAAGGGCGGCAATGAAGACGAGATCGTCGGCGGGCGTTGTCATGGCAGCCTAGCTTTCAAAGGGAGGTGGATTCCCCCTCTCCCTCGATCCCTCCCCCCGGGGGGAGGGAAGTCGGGTGTGACATCACAGGTATTGTTCTCCCTCTCCCTGGGGAGAGGGTCAGGGAGCGGGGGAAATCCCGGTGCCGCGAATTCGGGCACCCATTCCCCCGCTCATCCAGGCAGAAAAAACCGTCCTATTCGGACTTGGCTTCTTCGGCAGCAGCGTCTTCAGCCGGCGCTTCAGCAGCGGCGTCTTCGGCCGGGGCTTCTTCAGCAGCAGGCGCTTCGGCAGCGGCCTTGGCTTCCTCGGCGGCAGCCTTGCGTTCGGCTTCCTTCTCGGCCTTCTCGGCAGCGAGTTCCTTGGCTTTCTGGCCCGGCTCGGCCTTTTGCGGGTTGTTGCCGGCTTCCCACTTCCAGGCGTCAGCCTCGATCTGGTGGATGAAACGGCCCACGCGGTCGGTCGGCTTGGCGCCCTTGGCCAGCCAGGCCTTCACTTTTTCCATGTCCAGCTCGACGCGCTGACCATCTTTCGGCAGCATCGGATTGTAGGAACCGATCTTTTCGATGAAGCGGCCATCGCGCGGCGAACGGCTGTCGGCAACGACGATACGGTAATAGGGACGCTTCTTGGCGCCACCACGGGCGAGACGGATTTTCAGAGACATAGTTCTAGTCCTTCAGGTCAAGATTTATTCGTCGATAATCAAACGCCCGCACGGGAGTAGATTGGGCTCTTCAGCCCATGCGGGTGTGTTGGATGGGTTCGGGAAGCGCAGTGTCACGTGGAAGCACTCGTCCTGATCGTCTTCGAGGCGGTGTCGCCAGCGAGCGATCGACAAACGAGCCGCGCCCTCTGCCTCGTTTATCAGCAATTCTCCCGCCTGCTCCCGCAAGTCGGGGCGCACACGGTCCATTTCAAAGTCAGACTCGCAAGTGACGTGAATGTATCGGGGCAGCAGGGTGTCGCCACGTTCATTCGGGCGAAGCTGGTAGCTCGCCCGGCATTCGTGATGCCCATTCAGCAGCGCCGTAACCGGCAGGTCGTGTTGCGGCATCACAGTAACCAGCGGAGCGAGCGCCGATGTAATAACGGAGATCATGGCTTCTTCGTTCCCGGCAAACCAGGCAGGCCACCGCCCGAAGTGGGCCCACCCAGACCGGGCAGTTGCGTGCCGGACGGGGCCTTGCCGCCGAGCAGGTCCTGGGTGGCGCGGCCCATATCGGCGGGGTTCATGCCGCCCATCTGGCCGCCCATGCCCGGAGGCATGCCGCCGCCCATACCGCCCATCATGCCGGCGAGACCGCCGCGGCCACCCTTGGAGGCCTTTTTCATCATGTCAGCCATCTGACGGTGCATCTTGATCAGCTTGTTGACGTCGGCGACCTGGACGCCCGAGCCGGCGGCGATCCGCTTCTTGCGGCTGGCCTTGAGGATTTCCGGCTTGGCGCGTTCCTGGCGCGTCATCGACTGGATGATGGCTTCCTGGCGGGTCAGCATCTTGTCGTCCATGCCGGCGGCCGCCGCCTGGGCCTGCATTTTCTTGTTCATGCCCGGCAGCATGCCCATGATCCCGCCAAGACCGCCCATGGTCTTGAGCTGGCCGAACTGCTCGCGCAAATCGTCGAGATCAAACTTGCCCTTGGCCATCTTCCTGGCCATGCGGGCGGCTTTTTCCTCATCGACATTCTGCGCGGCTTTTTCGACCAGCGAGATGATGTCGCCGCGGCCGAGGATGCGCCCGGCGACGCGCTTGGCGTCGAAGGCATCCAGCCCATCGGGCTTTTCCGACACACCGAGAAATTTGATAGGCAGGCCGGTGACGTGGCGCATCGACAGCGCAGCGCCGCCCCGGCCGTCACCGTCCATCCGGGTCAGGACCAGGCCGGTCAGTGGCAGGCGGTCATGGAAGCGGCGGGCGGTCTCGACGGCGTCCTGACCGGTCAGGGCATCGGCCACCAGCAGGGTCTCGCGCGGATTGGTGACGCGGGCGATGTCATGCGCCTCGGCCATCATGTCTTCATCGATCGAGGTGCGACCGGCGGTATCAAGGATGACGACGTCGAAGCCCTGCAGCTTGCCAGCGTTCATGGCGCGTTTTGCGATGTCGACGGCGCGCTGGTTTGCGACGATCGGCAGGAAGGCGACGTCGATCTGGCTGGCCAGCTGCTGCAGCTGTTCCATCGCCGCCGGGCGGCGGGTGTCGAGCGAGGCCAGCAGGACCTTTTTCTTCCGGGTTTCCTGGATGCGTTTGGCCAGCTTGGCCGAGGTCGTGGTTTTACCGGAACCCTGCAGGCCGGCCATCAGGATCGCGATCGGCGGTTCGCCGTCCAGCGACAGGCCGACCGGCTCGCCTTCGCCGCCGAGCAGGTCGACGAGAGCGTCGTGGACGATCTTGATGACCTGCTGGCCCGGCGAGACGGCGCGGATCACGTCTTCGCCGATAGCGCGTTCGCGGATCTGCTTGGTCGCAGCCTTCACAACGTCCAGGGCGACATCGGCCTCGAGCAGGGCAACGCGGATTTCGCGCAGCGCCGCATCGACATCCTTCTCCGACAGCACACCGCGCCCGGTAAGCTTGTCGAAGACGCCGCCAAGTCGTTCTGTGAGTGTGTCGAACATCAAAACCTCAATCCATCGCCATCAATGCAAAGCAAAGCGACCCCGCTGAGCGAAACCTTCGCCGAGCAGGGTTCTCGCCGACCTCCCCCGACCAGTTGGTGCGGATGTGCCGGTAAGACAAGCGTGATGCTTGCATGATGAAGCGGGGCTAGTACGTGCCGTGTGGAAAAGAGTCAAGCCGGTGCGCGTTGGCGCCCGTCGTCTCAGCGCGTTTCGGACACGGTGTCGGCATCGCTGGCGATGATGACGCTATCGCTTTGGCTGAAGCTCAGCCCTGGACGGTCGGGACGGGCCGACAGCATGGCGCCGAACAGGGACGCAAAGATCAGCGCTGCCGTCAGCCACAGAAGGGCTGTCTTGGCGAGCGTGCTGATTGCGAATTGTGCCTTGGCCATGTTGTCCTCTGGGCGGAATGCCCGGTTTTATACGCACGTTGATTTCAGGGCCGAGTCCCTTAACGGACCCCTACTGGTGGGCGTTTGAAGCGCGTTTAGCGTTAAGACATGCAAAATACGCCTCAAACTGTCTTTCTGGCGTATCGGATGAATGTGGCCTGAATATGGGAGCATGTTTGTCCCGTTCAAGAGGGGTGATGACTGGCCGGGCGCCGGGCCGGTCCTGGGCGCCGGCCTGCCCGCCGGGTATATGAGGCGGACAGGGCCGACGCGGGTTGAGCGGGCACGTTTTTTGGAGGGACAACCCGTGCGCCGCTCGGGGGCATGAGCAACTACGCGGCCTGAGCGGAAGTGGATCACTCGGGTGGGTGTTGATTTGTGTCCCGATCAGTCCGGCTGCGCAGCGCATCCCGGACACGACCAGCTCGCAGGCACAGCCATAGGCCCGCCCAGACATTGCCGATAAGTGGAAGGGGCAGAATCCAGAATAATCTCCAGCGCCAGTCCCGCTCGATGCCAGCGATGAAGAAGGCCGCGATCAAAAAGCCGAAATAAAGGTCACCGAGCGTGACCAGGCCCCAGGGGTGGCTTGTCAGCCAGGCGCCGGCGGCGCCGAAATCACCAGTTTGGACGGCCCATGCAATCAGCGCGGTCAGGCCGAGCGCCCCGACAAGCGCGACAAGACGAGTTATGTTCGGTCCGATACGGGATTCTGACGGGATCATGCCTCTGCTACGCGGTGCTGCGGGCGGTGGATCAGTCCTCGATGGCCGGATCGATACACTGCCGAACCGGTTCACGGCTGTGCTCCGGGAATCGGGCCCGCCAGCAATCCTCGAAGACCGAGCAATAGCAGACTTCATAGCTCATCGCGTGCCGTACTTCGTCGAGCGCGTCCCAGATCGCCCGGCCGCGTGGCTGGGTTTCGGCATCCGGTCGGTCGAAGGCGATGTAGCCAATTTCCTCCTGGGGGGCGAGGAAGCGCCGCTGGACATTGTCGAAGACGAGATTCAGCTGACCGTCCCGGAAGGCATTATACATGTAGGGCATGCGCGCGTCGGTCGGGATTTCGTCAGGAAGACAGCAACGGGCCATGAAGGCCGATGTGTCGCGGATGATCTCGCCGTCCCAATACATGTTGAAATAGCGAATCTCGGCCGGGCCGAGACCGGTATTCTTGACGTTGATCGTCATCACCCAGGTTTCGCGATCATCATCGATATTGCCGCTATCAACCTGGATGACCGGCATCACCGAGGCCTTCATCGTCCGGTCCATGACGATGCCCTGGAAAACGGCCACAAAGAGGGAGGCAAGCGAGATGACGACGACGCTCACGGCCACGATCAGCTCGAGCATGCGATGTTGCGATTTCATGATGACCCCCCGATCCGTGCGGACTGCCAGCCTAGCCTGATTTCGGCATGTTTCCAGCGCTCGCCAATCCGGCCCATCGCTTCGCATCGCGCTCGATCAGATCGGCCGCGTGGGCGACGCCGTTCTCGCTGCGGAGTTGCTCACCCACGGCGGCGCAGCGACGGGTGATGACCTCGTCTTTTGCCAGCCGTCTGAGGGCGCGGGCGAAGCGCCCGGCTGTCAGGTGATCAGGGCGCAAGGCCTTTTGACCGAGCCCGGCCTCACGCAGTCGCTCTGCCCACCAGGGCTGGTCGACCATGAAGGGGGTGACCAGGCTGGCCTTGCCGGCCGTCAGAGCTGCCGCGGTCGTGCCAGCACCGCCGTGATGGACAATCAGGCGACAGCGCGGAAAAAGAAGGTCGTGCGGGGCGCCGTCGATCACCAGCATGTCCGCTTGGGTCGTCGCCGGGAGTTCGGCCCAGCCGCGGGCAATGATGCCGCGCAGGCCTGCCTTGCGAAGTCCGCTGATCGCTGCGGTGACAAGCCGGGTCGCGTCGCCGGTGACCATGGATCCGAAGCCGACATAGACGGGCGGGTCGCCACCCTGGAGAAAGGTCTCGATCTCAGGTGCCAGTGTTCGGGACGTTTCCGGCAGGACCCAGTTACCGGTCAGCACGCTGTAATCATCCCAATCATCCGGGCGCCGCAGGATGTGGGCGGAGTTGGCGGTCAGACGCAGGCAGGGTTCGCCGCGATGCCGGCCATAGTCGAGGCTATTGCCGACCGGGGCGAGGCCAAGCGATTTGCGAAGGGCGTTGAACTTTCTGCGGAAGGGCATCATGCCCAGTCGCAGTGGCGCCCAGCTCAGCGCATTGAGCCAGCGGGCCCGGTTGCGGGCCATCACGCCGGGCATCGGAAAGCAGCGGGTCGGGCTGATAATGGGCAGCGGTGCGCCGAGGATGAAGCCGGCGCCAACCGCTTCCGCACCGCTGGCCGAAAAAAGCGCTTTCGGGTGAGCGATGACCATGTCGGCATCTCGCGTACCCTCGACCGCCTCTTTCAGGCACGCATCGATCATCGGGTCGATCATCTCGGCGCGATGGGTGTAGGCTTTGAGCGGATTGCGGGTCACTCCCAGCGCCTCGGCCCGGCGAAGGAAATCGCCCATGTTGAAGTCGAAAGCCCGGGCCGGCAGTCCGAAGCTTTCAATCCACGCCGTGAAATCGCGTGGCGCCGAGAGCGTCACGGCATGTCCGCGGGCCTGCAATTCCAGCCCGAGGGCCAGATAGGGTTGGACGTCGCCGCGTGTGCCGAAGGTGTGAATAGGGATTTTCAAAACAAATCGGCCCTCCATATCGCCCGTATCAGGGAAGGTGGAGGGCCGGTTCGTTTGGGTTCAATGTGAATGGCAGCGGGCTTAGATAACGGCCGGGTCGCGGAAGCGGTCTTCGTCGAGCTCGCCTTCCCATTTGGCGACCGCGGTGGCGACGGCGGCGTCGCCGGTCACGTTCACGGCGGTGCGCGCCATGTCCATGATCCGGTCAACCGGCAGGATGAAGCCGACGATGATCGCGGTGTGTTCGGGCGTGACGCCGAAGGTCTCAAGGACGATGGCGAGCAGGAAGAGAGAGGCGGAGGGAATGCCCGCTGCGCCGATGGACACGATGGCCGCCGTGAAGGCGATCATCACATAGTTCATGAAGGTGAGATCATAACCGAAGGCTTGCGCCGTGAAGAGCGCGAGAATCCCCAGATAGAGTGCCGTGCCATCCATGTTGATGGTCGCGCCGAGCGGCAGGACCGACCCGGCCACGGACTTCTTCACGCCGAGATTGTCGGACGCGGCCGCAATGGTCACCGGCAGGGTGGCCGATGACGAGGCGGTCGAATAGGCCACGGCGATCGGGTCGGTCATGCCGCGGAAGAAACGCATCAGCGGCAGGTTGAGGATCACGCGGACGAGAATGCCGTAGGTGATGACCGCGTGGGCGATCAGACCGAGATAGACCGCCGTAATGAGTACGAGGATGGACTGCAGCGCTTCGAGGCCTTGGCTGGCCGCGGTGTAACTGACCAGGGCGAAGACCCCGAACGGTGCCACCTCCATCACATAATGGGTAATTTTCAGAACGACTTCCGAGGCCGAGTTGAACAAATCGCCGAGCGGCTTTCCGGCGGCTCCCGTCGACAGGATGGCGACGCCAAGGAAAAGGGAGAAGAAGATGATGGCCAACACATCCCCGTCGGCGAGCGCGGCGATCGGGTTGGTCGGGACGATTTCAAGCAGACGCTCAGTGACCGATGGCGGATCGGTGTTGACCGGCACCGCTTCGACGCCTGCCAAATCCACCCCGGCACCCGGCCGGAACAGGGTGCCGAAGGTGAGGCCGATGACATTCGCGAAAAAGGTTGTCACGAGATAGAGCGCGATGGTCTTGATACCCAGCGAGCCGAGTTTGGATGGTTTGCCCATCGCGATGACACCCGCGACCAGCGTGGTGAAGATCAGCGGAACGATCAGCATCCGGATCAGATTGATGAACAAGAGGCCAACCGGGCGGATGTAGGTGTCAATCCATTGCGTGGCCGCGTCCTGGCCCATCGTGCCGGAGGCTACCAGACCGAACACGACCCCCAGCACCAGTGCTGCCAGCACGCGCTGCCACAATTTGACCTTGAACCACCAACCCATGAAGTCTCTCCCCGATCCATGCACGCCGCATGGGCGCGTTGTTGGGATCGCACACTAGTGGGTGGGCCGACGCGGTCAATCTTTTGGGTTTGTTGGCCGGGAGCGGCCGGACTCAGCCGGCCTTGGCGGTGTAGCTCGCCTTCAGGATCAGCGCTGGCAGGTTGAACGCAACTGCGCCGATGCCAGCCAGGATCAACAGCGATGTGCCGCCGCCGCTGCCAAGCAACAGGCCGAGTGTGATCAGTCCGGCACCGAAAATCGCGGTCCGGGCCGTACGCAGCCAGGAGATGTCGTTATAGCTGCGGGCGCGGTCGATCGTGTCTGTTGAAAACCAGACACGCCCGCCACGGACATCATGGTCGGTGCGAGTGGTACGGCGCGGAAGCGGGTCGAGCGTATGATCGATAAGAGACATACGCTCATTATACGGACTTTTTTACAGGATTCAACAACGCTGTTGGCAACCCCGGTTAGCCATCTTTATTCAGCGCTTTGAGGTGAGCATTGAGGCTCACCCCAATTGTCGCGGAAAGGCCGATACTCAGGACTCGGCGGACAGGACTGCTGCGACGGCGTTGACCGTCGCTGCGATCCGGACCGCGGTCTGGATCTGCGTCGTGCTCAGGCCGTGCTTGCGCAATTCGGCCTCGTGGCTGTCGATGCAGAGACCGCAGCCATTGATCGCCGAAACGGCGAGCGACCAAAGCTCGAAATCGGCCTTGTCGACACCGGGATTGGCGATGATGTTCATCCGCAGCTTGGCCGGCAGCGAGCCGTATTCCTTGTTCTTCGACAGGTGGATGAAGCGGTAATAGACATTATTCATGCCCATGATCGCGGAGGCCGCCTTGGCGCCGTTGATCGCTTCCGTGCTGAGATGGGCATCGGCTTCCGCCTTGATCGCGGCGAGCAATTTCGGCTCTCCGACCGCATGCGCGGAGGCGAGGAATGTGCCCCATTTCTTCTGCTCGTCGAGTTCGGTTTCGCGGGCCAGCGAAGACAGGTTCAGCTTCAGGTCCTTGGCGTATTCGGGCAGGTCATTCTTCAGGGTATCAAGCGACATGGCGTCTTCCTGTCTGGTCGGGTGTTGCGGCGTGAAACGGGATTGGTGGCGGACCCTCCAAGGGGTGGGGAGGACCCGCCAACCGGGGCTGGTTACAGCGTGTCGCCGCCGAGCGGGCGGTTGCACGGGCACAGCTCGTCCGTTTGCAGGGCGTCGAGGACACGCAGCGTGTCTTCCGGATTGCGACCGACATTGAGATTGGTCACATAGACGTGCTGGATGACATTGTGCGGGTCGACGATGAAGGTCGCGCGGTAAGCGACGCCGGCGTCGGAACGGATGCCGAGGCTGTCGATCAGCGAGCCGGTCGTGTCGGCAAATTGCCACATGCCGAGCTTGTCGAGATCCGGGTGCTCGCGGCGCCAGGCCAGCTTGCAGAACTCATTGTCCGAGGAGCCGCCCATGACGATCGCGTCGCGATCGGCAAATTCTTCGGCCAGGTTGGCAAAGGCGACGATCTCGGTCGGGCAGACGAAAGTGAAGTCCTTCGGGTAGAAGAAGATGACCTTCCACTTGCCTTCAAAACTGTCCTGGTCGATCGGTTCGAAGGCCGACTCACCATTCTCTTCATGGGCGTTAAAGCCCGGCTTCACGCCTGTGATTTCAAACTCGGGAAGCTTTTCGCCGATACCCAGCATGCTGTCTCTCCTTTGGACGTGGCGGCTTGATTGCCGACCTTGGAATGGCGTCGATATGCTGCGCCGCATACAATAAATCCAATGGATTGTTTTTAGATAACCTATAGGTATTATCAATACGAATGACCCAGCTCCCGACCCTTCGCCAACTACAATTCATCATCGCCCTGGCCGAGCATGGAAGCTTCTCCCGCGCGGCCGAGGTGGTGTTTGTCACCCAGCCCACTTTGAGCGCTGCCATCAAGGAGTTGGAGACGATATTGGGGACGGTTCTGGTTGAGCGCGGCGCGCGCGGTGCCGTCCTGACGCCGGCCGGCGATGCCGTGCTGGAGCGGGCGCGGCGGGTCATGACCGAGGCCGAAGACCTGGTGATCGCCGCCCAGGCAGCTGGCGAGCCCCTGGCCGGCCCCTTCAAGCTCGGCGTGATCCCGACGATCGCGCCCTTCTTGCTGCCGCAAGTATTGCCGGCCCTGCGGACCCGCTTTCCCGATATCGAACTTTTCTTGCGCGAAGATCTGACCGATCGCCTGTTCGACGCGCTGCGGGATCGGCGCCTGGATGCGGCGCTGGTGGCGCTGCCCTATGACGCGCCGATGATTGAAACCCATGCCGTGTGGTCGGACGAGTTCCTGTTTGCGGCGCCTCCGGACCATCCCCTGACGCATCGCAAAACCCTGTCGCCTGCCGATCTTGCAGACGAGCCACTTCTCTTGTTGGAGGACGGGCATTGTCTGCGCGATCATGCGCTCGCAGCCTGCTCGACGGGCTCGGCCCGGTCCGACTTTGCCGCGACCAGCCTGCACACCCTCGTCCACATGGTGAAGTCGGGCCTTGGCGCGACTCTGTTGCCGCGTATGGCGGTAGATGCCGGCCTTGTTGATCGCATGGGGCTTGAGGTCCGCGCCTTTGATCCGCCGGTGGCGGGCCGCGAGATTGGCGTGGCCTGGCGCAAGGGTTCGGCTCGTGCCGACGAGGCGATCCAGTTGGGGGACGCGATCCGCGATATCCTGGAAGCCCCGGACGGGGTTTAACCAGTCCCGCCAGCCTGCGGCATGACGACACGCGACACGGCCTGCCGGACTTGCTAGTTTCTGTCCAGACAGAAATGGGTGAAAGCGACCATGATGAAGCTCTCCGCGCCAATGCAGCGCTTCGTCCTCCATTGGGGAGAAATGGGGGCTCGCTGGGGCGTCAATCGCTCCATCGCGCAGATCCACGCCCTGCTCTATCTCGCTGAAGCGCCGTTGCATGCCGAGGATATCACCGAGGTGCTGCAGATCGCCCGGTCCAATGTTTCAAACTCGCTCAAGGAATTGCAGGCGCTCGGCCTGGTCCGGCGCGAGCATGTGCTGGGTGATCGGCGCGATCACTTCAGTGCCACACACGAGCCATGGGACATGTTGATGGCGATCGCGGAGGCCCGCAAACAGCGCGAAATCGACCCGATGATCGAGATATTGCGGGAATGCGCGGAGGCTGCCGAGCAGGATCCTGACACGCCGCGGCTTGCCGTCGAACGCCTGCGTCGGATGGAGGGTTTTGTCGGCAATCTGACCGGCTGGTACGCCCAGATCCGAAAATTGCCCCAGGGCACCTTGCTCAAACTGATGCAGATGGGCAGCCGTATCGCCCGTTTCGTCGGCGGGTGAGGCGACGCCGATGAGCCATCTGTATCAAGCCCTGCTGGGGCCGGACTGGGATAGCCTGCCCGCCGTGACGCGCCTCTTGCACGCGCCGGATCCGGCGGTCCTGCTGGAAGGTCATGTCGACATTGAACGCGGCGGCAACCCCTTGGCCCATCTCGTGGCAATGCTGCTCGGTTTGCCGCGTGCCGGCGCTGGTCAGCCGGCTCTTGTCCGTGTCAGCCGCGACGGCGACGGAGAACTCCTTGAGCGCTGGTATGACGGCCGCCATTTTGCGACCTGGCAGGGCCGCGAGGCCGGGCTATTGGTCGAACGTTTCGGCCCGTTCAGACTGAGTTTCGCACTGGCCATGGATGCCGGCGTGTTGGGTTTTCACCAGCGTGGCGTGGCCCTCTGGGGCATCGCGTTGCCGCAAGCATTGGCCCCCGCCATCGTTGCAAGCGAGTGCGGTGACGCGGCGTCTCACAGGTTCGACGTGATGTTGCGCCTGCCATTGCTCGGCCAGATCATCCGCTATCGCGGTGAGTTGAGGCCGGCCGAAGAATGAGCGTCATTGCTCAGAAAAGCTCGAGCACCTGCTCCGGCGGGCGCCCGATCATGGCCTTGTTGCCATGGATGACAACCGGGCGTTCGATCAGCTTGGGATATTGGGTCATCGCCTTGAACAGGGCTTCCTCATCCTCGACGGCCTTGAGTCCCAGCTCGCGATAATCCGGCTCGGCCTTGCGCAGCCATTCATGCGCTGAAACAAAGCCCAGCTTCTTCATGACGGCTTTCAGTTCGGCGACGCTGGGGGTGTCGTCCATATAGTCCCGCACTTCCAGCTCACCGCCCCGCGCTTCGAGCAAGGCGAGTGTCTGCCGGGATTTCGAACAGCGCGGATTGTGCCAGATAATGGTCGAATCGGTCATTTGGTGTCCCTCAAGAACAGCCATGAAAGCCGGTCTTGTGCTGCAACATCAAGTCTGGGCCTGCGTTTCATCTGCATTTTTACCGCTCAGGAATCGTTTTCGCTCGCCGTTGAGAGCAGCGCTCGCGCTGCTTCCAGGTGCAGGCGTTCCACCATGTTGCCATCCAGCGAAATCACGCCTTTGCCGGCGTTGTCGGGATCAGCGAAGGCCGCGACGATCTTTGCCGCCTGTTCGAGATCCCGGGAGGTCGGACCAAAATAAAGATGGGCGAGATCAACCTGCCCCGGATGGATCAGCGTCTTGCCATCAAAACCGAGCGTCCGGCCCTGTTCCGCCTCGGCCCGGAACCCTTTCGGGTCGCGGAAATGATTGTAAACACCATCAAGCACGTAAAGGCCGCGGGCCCTTGCTGCGCAGACCATGTTGACGAGATGCGGCACTAGCGCGAGGCGGTCCTGCTCGGACGAACAGCGCAGCTCCTTGCAAAGGTCATTAGTGCCGGCAATGAGGCCGGCCAGCCCGGTACCAACCGCGCTGGCGATTGAGTTGAGCGCGAGCAGGGCGCGCGGCGTTTCGATCATGGCCCAGATCGGTACCGAGGAGCCGTGTGAGCTGAGCGCCGAACGGGCGGCATGCAGATCGCCAACTTGCTCGACCTTCGGCAGGACAATGGCGTCGGCCCGTGCGGCGGCACGAATATCGGCGGCGCCCCACTCCGTTTCCAGAGAATTGATGCGTACGGCCCGGATCGCGCCCGACACATCCCAGTGCCGCATCGTGTGGTCGACCAGCTCGCGCGCTTCAAGCTTTTCATCCGGCCCGACCGCATCCTCGAGATCCAGGATCAGCAGGTCGGCGCCGACATGGGCCGCCTTCTCGATCGCGCGCGGTTTCGACGCGGGGACAAAGAGG
Organism: Maricaulis maris; assembly: GCF_003634045.1. Taxonomy (GTDB): domain Bacteria; phylum Pseudomonadota; class Alphaproteobacteria; order Caulobacterales; family Maricaulaceae; genus Maricaulis; species Maricaulis maris. The sequence continues at coordinate 277,363 of NZ_RBIM01000004.1, read as the reverse complement.
GCGGAGCGGATCAGTCGGCGCATCAAGTCGTTTCCGGGGGCTTCTGCTCGGTGAGGTTTTGGATATAGCATGCTTTCCATGCCGATGGCGCTGATCCTTTCCAGTCATGTCGCCGCCTCCATGGTTGGAGGCGGGGCGTCGCAGCGCGTGCTGAACGCGGCAAAAATCGACACCGTGCTGGTCCCGACCGTGCTTTACGGTCGGCATCCCGGCTGGGGCGCGCCGGGCGGCGGTCCGGTCGAACAGGATCAGTTCGAGGGTATCCTGTCGGGTATTTCGGATCAGGGGCTCCTGGATATCACGGATATTGTCCTGACAGGTTATTTCGCGGATGTCGGACAGATTTTCGACACCGCCGCCGTGATCGATGTGGTGCGCAAGGGGCGCCGGGTCAACAAGGGCGTGAAGGCCTTTTCCCGAGAACCGTTCGTCGTGGTTGATCCGATTATGGGCGATGCGCCGGGCGGACTTTATGTTTCCCCCGCCATCGCGGCGGCCATCAAGGATCAGCTGATCAGTCGTGCCGATCTGGTCACGCCCAACCTGTTCGAGCTTGGCCATATCACCGGACGGCCCCTCACCGATCTCGCCTCGATGGTGCGCGCGGCCCGCGCAATGGCCCGCCCGGTCCTGGTCTCCTCCCTGCCCCGGCACGGGCAGATCGGGGTGCTCTATGTTGATGAGCAGCAGGCTTGGCTGGTCGCGCACGACCGTTTGCCGAAAGCCCCCAACGGCACGGGTGATGCGCTGACCGCTGCCTTCATCAGCCGCATCCTTGCCGGCGATGATGCCAAAACCGCCCTTGAACAAGCCGTTGCCGCCACGGTTAGCCTTGTGATGCGGGCGCAGGAATGGGCGGCGCCGGAATTGCCGCTCGTCGCTGCCGCAGACGTGTTGGTCAAACCGCTGGTCACGCTGGAAGCCGAGGCGGTCCAGACTGCTTGATCGCTGCAGCGGTGCGCGTTAGCCAGAGTGCATGAACACGACATCCACACCCGCCCTGAACGGCCATGTCGCCCCTGGTTTCGAGCCGGTCGCCGACGCCTTCCTCGCCAATTGGACCGACCATGACGAGATCGGTGCCGGCTTCGCGCTGAGCCTGGGTGGCGAGTTGGTGGTCAATATTCATGCCGGATGGGCAGACCGCAAAAAGAGCGTTGACTGGGCTGCGGACACATTGGTGCCGGTCTATTCGACGGGCAAGGCCATTGCGGCCCTGGTCATGGCGCGATTGGTCGACCGTGGCCTTCTGGCTTACGACGCGCCGGTCGCCGATTACTGGCCTGAATTCGGTGCCGGCGGGAAATCCGCCGTCACGGTTGCCCAGGCGCTGTCGCACCAGGCCGGCCTGTCCGGGATTGCCGAGGAAATGGATGCCGGCGACTGGTTCGACGCCGCGAAGATCGAGGACCGCCTGGCCCGCCAGCTGCCGCTCTGGGAGCTGGGCACCGGGTCAGGATATCACCCGGTCACCTTCGGCTTCATCGCCGACGCGTTGGCGCGGCGCACCGATGGCCGCTCCATCGGCGCGATCCTGCGCGAGGAAGTCTGCGGACCGCGCAGCATTGATTTCCATGTCGGCCTGCCCGAGAGCGAACATGCCCGCACGGCCGAACACGCCATGCCGCGCCAGGTTCCCGATCTGGGTGAACCCAATCTTCCGCGCGAGCTGGCCTTCCTGAAGCCCTGGTCCTCACCGGGTCGGCGCGGGGCTACGGAATGGCGCAAGGCGGAGTTTCCTGCCGCCAATGCCCATGCAACCGCGGCCGCCCTGGCGCGCCTGATGATGGTCTATGCCGATCACGGCCGCCTCGACGGCAAGCGCTTCATCTCCGAGGCGACGCTGGCGGATCTGGTCAAGGAGCGTGTCAGCGGGCCGGACAAGGTCCTGCCTTTCGACCTGTCCTGGGGTGCCGGGGTGATGCGCAATACCAAGCCGGGCTTTTACGGCCCGACCCCGGATACGGTTGGCCATTCCGGCTGGGGCGGATCCTGCGCCTTTGCCGATCCGGTCCACAATCTGACCGGCGCCTATGTGATGAATCGCCAGCATCACCATCTCGCCGGCGACCCGCGTCCGGTCCGGATCATCGAAGCGGTTTACGGCTGTCTTTAGCGCGATCATTGTCGGCCGAGCGGATGATTCAGGCCTGATCTTTAGCCAGCCAGGCCAGCGCTTCCGTACGATTTGTGAAGACCTCGATCTTCGTCTTCCATCCCTCGCGAGTCATGGCGGACCAGAGTTCCGGGATGATCCGTTTGAGATCATCGGCGCAGACGAGGGCTGTCTTGGGTGAGTGGCCCTGGCGATAGCGCTCATTCCAGCCGCGCATGAAGGCCTGGTGGTCTTTCATGGACTGGGGGGTGAAGGTTTCCAGCGTTGCCAGATCGTCGACAATCATCAGCAAATCGAAATCAGACCGCCAGCCGGGCATGCCCGGCAATTCGGCAATGGCGTGTCGCAGGTTCAACATGGTGGTGTCGGCGCCGAACACCAGTTCGGCGACCTTGAGACTGCCATGTATCGTCCAGCTAGCCTTGCCCATCAGGCTCCCCGGTGCTCACCCGCCCCGAGGATAGACCTGTTCAGCGCCGAAGGTCTAAACGATTTTCCGGCGACCGGCGTCAGGCAGGGAAACGACGCTGCAGCCAGTCCAGCAGATAGGCATTCAACTCGTCCGGCGCTTCCCACATCGTCCAGTGACCGCAACCCTCAATGATGGCGAATTCGACATCCTTGCACAGGGCCGGCATCCAGCCGGTCAGTTTGGGCGGCAGCATGAAGTCCAGTTCGGCCGAGACCATCAGGCAGGGCAGGGCAATGCGATGGTCGACCCCGCCCATGCGCTGCCAGTTGGCGTCGAAATTCCGGTAGAGATTGATGCCCGGCCCGAAGCCGGTCCGGCGATAGGCGTCGGCATAGACGGCCCGGTCTTCCGGGTGCACCACAATCCGCTTCTCGGCCCGACCCTCGAATTTCTCGAACTGGGCGGGAATATGGCTGATGTCGGGGAAATAGTCTTCGAGTTTGCCGATCTTGGGCGGCGAACCGAAGATGAAGGCGAAGAAGTCGTCTTCCTTGCCCTCGAACACGCTTTCAGCATAGCCGGGCTTCTGGAAGCGCAGGATGTAGTGGTCTTCGCCACCAATTTCGCGGAAGGCCTCGGTCGGTGCTTGCGCGCCGCGCGGCAGGTGAGGTGTGTTGACGCCGACCACCCCGTCAAACCTGTCAGCGGCCAGCATGGCCGCATGCCAGGTTATGATCCCGCCCCAGTCATGGCCGACCCAGACCGCCTTGTCATGTCCCAGCGCGTCGAGCAGGCCGGTCAGGTCGGCGATCATCGTGTCGATGTCGTAGTTCTCGGCGCCGTCCGGGCAGTCCGAGCCGCCAAAACCGCGCAAATCCGGCGCGATGACGCGGTAGCCGGCATTGGCGAGAACCGGGATCTGGTTTTTCCAGGAGTAGGCGAGTTCCGGCCAGCCATGGACCAGCAGGAGCGGCTGGCCATCGTCTGGCCCGGAGATATGCACGGAGAGCTCAATGCCATTGCTGGCGATGCGCCGGGGCGCCGGAAAATCACGCATGGGTGGGCCTCGTCGCAGCCAGATACGTCTTCCGGATCAAATCATTGCCGGATCCCGGGCAGGAGAAGGCAGTGAGGCGTGCCGGTCAAGGTCAGCGACAGCGTCTCAGGTCTCTTCGGCCAAGGCTTCCAATTTGCGCTCACGACGGATCTGGCTCCAGGTGAAGCAGCCGACACCCGCCCAGATGAAGGCAAAGGTGATCAGGTGGCCGGTTTCGAAGGTCTCACCGCTCATGACGCCGATCGAGAACTGCAAGGTCGGTGCGATGAACTGCAGCAGACCCATCGTCGATAGCCTCAGCCCGCGCACGCCGATCGTATAGAGCAGGAGCGGGATGACCGTCACTGCGCCGGCAGCGACGAGGAGGGCTGTCTGAAGGGGCGTTTCCAGGAAATGTCCGGCGCCGCTTGCTTGCAACCAGGCAAAGGCGATCAGCGCGAAGGGCAGCATGAAAAGCGTCTCCCACAGCAGGCCGACCCGGCCATCCACGGCTGCGACTTTGCGCAAATAGCCATAAGCAGTGAAGGTGGTCGCCAGCATCAGCGAGATCCACGGCACTTCGCCGACCGTGAGGATCTGGTTGGCGACGCCGAGCGCGGCCAGTGAGATCGCGGCAATGCGCCAGGGGCCGAGCGGTTCGCGCAGGATGATCACACCCACCGCGACGCTCATCAGCGGGTTGATATAGTAGCCCAGTGACGCCTGCAGGACGTGGCCCGAATTGACCGCATAGATGAAACCCCACCAATTGACAGAGATCAGCGATGACGTCGCGAGCAGGGTCAGCAAGGTCCGGCGGTCGGCCAGAACGCCCAGCGCGGCCCGCAAGCGGCCGGACAGGGCGAGGGAACCCGCCAGCAATGGCACCGCCCAGATTATCCGGTGCAGGATGATCTCTAGGGCGCTGGCAAAGTCGAGTGTCTGGAAGAAGAGCGGCGCGACGCCCCAGATCAGATAGCCGGACAGCCCGGCCGCCAAGGCGCGGCGCATATCGTGTGAAGTGTCGGGGGACATGCGGGCTCCTTGGTCGATGTCGTCCACCGCACATAGGGAGCCTGCTTGTCGATGGCGACCCGCTTCCTGCGCATGGCAGGTTTGCGCCGTCGTGCGCAGTCGCGTCAGCGACCGATAAGGCCCTTGTTCAGCAGGCCTTCCGCAATCTGCACGGCGTTGAGGGCGGCGCCCTTGCGAAGATTGTCGGACACCACCCAGAGGGCAAGTCCGTTCTCGACCGTCGGGTCTTCACGGACCCGCGATACGAAGGTGGCGAACTCGCCGACGCTTTCGACCGGCGTGATGTATCCTTCGTCTTCGCGCTTGTCGATCACCATCAGGCCCGGGCTTTCCCGCAGCAGATCGCGGGCCTCGCCGGCCGACATCGGTCCGTCGAGTTCAAGATGGGCCGCGATCGAATGGCCGACAAATACCGGCACCCGGGCGCAGGTCGCGAACAGTTTGATCCTGGTGTCGAGGATCTTCTTGGTCTCCACCATCATCTTCCACTCTTCCTTGGTGGACCCGTCTTCCATGAAGGTGTCGATGTGGGGAATGACGTTGAAGGCGATCTGTTTGGTGAAGACCTGCGGTTCGATCGGGTCGTTGACGTAGATACCCTTCGTCTGGGTCCACAACTCGTCCATTGCCGCCTGGCCACCACCGGAGACCGACTGATAGGTTGCGCAATTGACGCGTTTGATGCCGACGCGGTCATGGATCGGCTTCAGCGCGACGACAAGCTGGATGGTCGAGCAGTTCGGATTGGCGACAATGCCCTTCTTCTTCACGCCGTCGAGGGCGTCCAGATTGACCTCCGGCACCACCAGCGGCACGTCCGGATCCATGCGCCAGGCTGAGGAATTGTCGACCACGATGGCGCCGGCCTTGGTGATCTTCGGCGTCCATTCCTTCGACACATCGCCACCAGCGGACATCAGGACGAGGTCGACGCTGGAAAAGTCGAAGGTTTCGGCGTTCTTGCAGCGCAGGGTGCGGTCGCCGTAGGAGAGTTCGACGCCCATCGACTTGCGGCTGGCCAAGGCATGGATGTCATCAGCGGGGAAAAGACGCTCCGCCAGGATGGTGAGCATTTCCTTGCCGACGGCTCCGGTTGCTCCGAACACTGCTACTTTGACGCCCATTGCAAGATGACCTTTCTGCGTGCCTGTGTTGTCGACTGGCTCTGTCGATTGAGGCATTAAACCCGGGATGCGGCGCTGGCTAGTGGCGATGACAGGATTGCGTGTCTCGGTGGGGCAAAATTTTGTCGCAAGACGGCATGTATGCCCAAATTCTTGGATGGTTTGGCTGTATTCATCCCAATTTCGGGTGTGTTTGTGTTTCGTGGTGGCCGCGAGCTAGAGCCGGCGCCATATGCGCCAGGCGACCAGCGCGACCAGGGCCATGACGATCAGCTCAAGCGCGTTGATGTCAAGGAAGAGCGGTGTGATCAGCCGCTGCATCAACCCCCAGGGACCATCATAGATCGTCTCGCCTTGACGCCAGAAGCCGACATAGACCGCGGCGGCCACGACGAGGGCGACTCCGAAGAACGCAAGGCGGATCATCGTCGCCGGGTTGAAAGACTTACCCGAGCGGGCCTGTTCTTCACGATTGCGGCGGGTGCGATCAAGAAAGCGGCGTCGGGTCATGGCATGTCCTCGTTGGGCAGCGCGTTTTGCCGGTTGGCGGGGCGGGGGTGTGATTGATGGCTCCGACAGGCGCTGTTGATGGAGCAATATCAGAGCGCGATCCCAAAATCGCGCAAGGCTCCGTCGTCTTGATTATGACCCTGCAATCGTGAAGTGCCACAGGAGTTTCATTTGCCTTGAAGGCGAATTCGTGCGCATAAAAGTCGGGACGGGCGGCCGAACTGGCCGGACGGAATACTGATCGCCTACCCGATGCCTGTTCATGTTTTGCGTGGCAGGGTCCCATCGGACCCATAGACTTCAGCCTTCCCCGACTTTCTACGTCCGTAATACCGGTGTCAGGACGCTGATACTGACTTCATTTTATGCCCGGACGCGGGGCATGCATACTGGGAAGGTTCCCTCTAATGGCTACAGGTGTCGTTAAATTCTTCAACCAGAGCAAAGGCTTTGGCTTCATCACCCCGGACGAGGGCGGCAATGACGTCTTCGTGCACATCTCGGCTGTCCAGGCTTCTGGCCTGCCGGGTCTGGAAGATGGCCAGAAAGTCTCCTTCGAAACCGAGCCGGATCGTCGCGGCAAGGGTCCGAAGGCGGTTGACCTGCAGCTTGCCGACTAAGGCAGTTCAGGGATCGCAAGATCTGGATGACGGCGCGGAGCTGCAGCTCCGCGCCGTTTTTCTTTGTCTGGCTTTCTTTGTTCGGCGGGTTCTGCCGGTTTCCGGCTATTCATCGCCCATTGCGTCCCGCACCCGGACGGCGGTCGCCGGGAAATCGGTGAACACGCCATCGACGCCCAGCGCGTAGATGCGACGAAGCTCGTCCTCGATCGTCACGCCATCGGCGACCGGGACATCATCGCGGAAGGTCCAGGGGTGAACGGCCAGGCCCAGCTCATGGGCGCGGGCGATGAAGCCGGTATCTTCGCCCTCCGCCGTGATGACCAGTGCCTTGGACGGCCCGACCCCGTCAGCGAAAGCCGCCATATCGGTGAGTGAAACCGTCGGCTGACGCGGATCAGCCTCGGGATCGAGTTCCTGCATCGGGAAGACCAGCATCAAAAGTTGCGTGTCAATTTCGGCATTGAGGCGGGCAAGGAAGTCCGGCTCGAAACACTGGATCGCGGTCGGCGCGTCGGCCGTGTCGAGACCGCGTTCGCGCAGGATGCGGACCAGTTCCGGTAGAGGGTCCAGCCCCACCGAAACGAAGTGTCCGGGCGACTTCATTTCCGGCTCTGTACGGACATTGTGGGCCGTCGCGAGATCGAGCACTTCTTCGAAAGTCGGGATCAGAAACCGGTCGTTGAAGCTGGCATCGCGTTGCGGCCATGGCTGGCGGGCCCGCAGGGTGCGCAGCTCGGCCAGGGTGAAGTCCTCGACCCACCAGTCGCTTTGCTCGCCCTGCAAGCGCCGGCGGTCAGCAAATTCGGGATGGTCTGCGACATTGGTGGTGGTCGAGAGATAGTGATCATGCCGAACCACCAAAACGCCGTCAGCGGTCATCACCAGATCCGGTTCGATCACATCGGCGCCCTGTTCGATCGCCAGCGTGTAGGCTTCGATCGTGTGTTCCGGGCGTTCACCAGCGGTGCTTCTCCGTTGAGGGTGGTCCAGACATGGCCTGTCGGCGACCCGGTGTTCGGTGAACAGGCCACCAGTCCCGCCAAAATCCCAACACCCATAAAGATTTGTCGCATTTCCCCCTCCCGTTTTTCAGTTCAGCACACTAGCTTGTGTCGGTATCTCACGGGAGTGACAAATGAGCGACAAGACCCGGTTCGACCAACTCGCTGACGCGGCCGAGCGTTACGGCGGCTATTCGCTTGATAATTACGCGGTGATCCGCTCGGTCGCGGAAAATCTCGCGACGGGATTTTGCCGCTTCCTCGGCGCTGAGGGCAAAGCGTGTGTCCACCTCGTTCCACCACAGGGCGCCTGGTCGCCGCAGCCGCACAGATCCGGCGCGTTCTCGGTCTCTGGCAGTGGATTTCTGCCGCTGGGGCCGATCAGTTTTGGTCTTGCGGTGCGGGTGTCGCGGACCGGTGACTGGACCCGCCTTGTGCTGACATGCACGAAAAAAGGCCATCACGTCGAAGTCGCGATTGCAGAGGGGCCGGTTTTTGATATCGGTCTGCCGCTGGAGACAGCAGACCTCGATACCGTCTTCCAACGCTTGCATGACCATTTGATCCGCTGGTTCGAAGACCAGGCTGACCTCTATGAGAACGGCGATTATGGCGGTCGGTCCATCGGGTTCGACCTGATTCATGCCGAAGAGGATGTGTCCTAGGCGAACAGGCCGCCCATCAGGCTCGCCACAAGCTCGCTGCCCGGACCCAACAGGCGGGGACCGAACAGGCCTGCCCCGCCAAGCAGGCTGACGAGAATGCCTGTCGTGACGCGCCGGCGCACCACGAAAGTACCGATCCAACGGGCTGCAATGATGGTGTTTCCAGCGCCGATCAGGGCAACCGGTCCCCCAATCGCCAGGGCGATCAGGAATGAAGTCAGGGCCAATTGGGCCTCGTGCGGCAGGGTGTCCATTTTTGCCTCCCCAGGTATGTCGCCTCCGGGGCGACGAATGGAACGAAACGCGCTAACACCTTGGCCATGATAGACACCGGACCTGACCTCACCCTGACCATCGCACTCATCGCCGGTTCAGGTATTGCGGCCCAGTGGTTGGCTTGGCGCCTGCGCTGGCCCTCCATCGTTTTGATGATGGGGGCCGGCCTGATCCTGGGGCCGATCTGGGCCTTTGCGGCGGGTGCGCCATTGGTCCATCCCTCCGCGGTTTTCGGCGAGTATCTGCGCCCGATGATTGCCCTGGCGGTCGCCGTTATCCTGTTTGAAGGCGGCATCACACTGAACTTCCGAGAGTTGCGCGACGCTTCGGGTCCGGTGCGGCGCATGGTGTTTCTCGGCTATCCGCTCGGCTGGGCGGGCGCGGTCCTGGCGCTCCACTATGTTGCCGGCCTTGCCTGGGATTTGTCAGCCATGATTGGCGCCCTGCTCACCACGACGGGGCCGACCGTTGTCCTGCCTCTGCTTCGTCAGGCCAAGCTTCCGGCCCGGATCGCGTCGGTGCTGAAATGGGAGGGCATCGTCAACGATCCGATCGGCGCACTCTCTGCTGTTTTCGTGTTCGAGGCGATCCGCCAGACCGCCATGGGGCAGGACTGGGCCGAGGCCGGTCTGGCGCTGGCCTTCGGTGCCGTGATTGGCGCGGCTCTGGGTTTCGGTTTCGGAACGGGCTTGTCGCGCGCATTCAGGCGCGGCTGGGTGCCGGAACCCATGAAGGCGCCGCTGGTGCTTGCATCGGTGCTGGTCTGTTTTGCGGTCGCTGATGCGCTTGCCAATGAGACCGGGCTTGTGGCCGTGACCCTGTTTGGCCTTGTCGTTGCCAATTCGCGGCTCGCTTCGATCGAGGAAATGCGCCGTTTCAAGGAGGGTATCGCCTCGATCCTAGTGGCGAGTGTCTTCGTGGTGCTTGCTGCCGATCTGGCGCCGGCCGACCTGTTGGCCCTGAATGGCTGGCACCTGGCCTTCGTGGCGGTTTTCATCCTGATCGTGCGTCCGCTCTCCGTTGCATTGGCGACGTTCGGCTCTGGGCTGGACCTCAAGGAAACGGCCTTTATCGGCATCATCGGGCCGCGTGGTGTGGTCGCTGCGGCTGCGGCCGGTCATCTCGCTGCCACCTTGATCGATGTCGGCCGCGAGGACGCTGCCATTCTGGCGCCCTTGGTCTTCGTCACCATTTTCATCAGTGTCTTCGGCTGTGGTTTTGCCGTCTCTCCGCTGGCTCGCCTGCTGGGTCTGTCCCAGACCGGCCCGGAACGCCTGCTCATCGTCGGTGCCAATCCGTGGAGCCTGGGTCTGGCCGACGCGCTGAAAAAAGCGAATGTGCCGGTCACCATTGCCGATACCAGTTGGCGACGCCTGCGGGCTGCTCGGCTGGCCGGTCATGATATCCACTACGGGGAAGTCCTGTCCGAGGCGGCTGACTGGCGGCTGGAGCCGGCACGTTTCTCGGCCCTGCTCGCCGCCTCGCCGAATGACGCCTACAACGCGCTGGTCTGTATTGACTATGGCCCCGAGCTCGGGCGCAGCCGCGTGTTCCAGCTGTCGGGCTTTGACGGGCCGGTCGATGCCGAAAAGGTCGAAGATGATCCGCGCGCGATTGCCTATACGGCGCGGGGTCGGACATTGATCCGGCGCGGCCGTGGCTATGACGGTCTGGCGCGCGACTGGTGGCAGGGTTGGCGCTTCCGCAATACCAAACTGTCCGATGGCTATCCGCTGGCGACCTATCTCGAGGAGGTCGGCGAGGCACCGGACCTGGTGATCGCGCGTCTGCCGAACGGGACCTTCCATCTCTTGGGATCAGGCCGCGAACCACCGGCCCAGGCGGGCACGGTCCTGATCCGTTTTGCGCCTCCGGAAGCGGGACATCCAGACGTCGCGACCGGTGAGGTGCCGGATCAGTCGTCGTAAGGCTGCGCGCCGCCAGGCGCGGCACCGCCGCAATAGGGCCAGTTGTCAGCATTGGGATCGCCATGCGGGCAGACGGCGTCCGTTCCCTCATAAATCGCGATGCAGCCTGACAGGCTGACTGTGCCCAGAAGCACGGCAAGGACAAGAAGTGAACGCTTGACTGACATGATGAGGTCCCTCTTTGGCCGCATCGTGCAGTCAGGCTTGAACAAGTGCAAGCCCGCAGACGCCGTCCTTCATGTGGAATTAACCCTGTTGCAGGCAGATGAAATCACCGGTTTTGCGACGAGGATCGAGCATGGCCCGCCGGCCCGGAAAGTCCAAAGCAGCAGAACGCGCCCGTTCAGCGGCCCCCTCGCGGAGCCGCAGACGTCCGGCGCGGCGCAAGCGGTCGCGCGCCGGTGGCTTTCCCTGGCTGCGCATGGCGGCTTGCCTGATCATCATTGGCGGTCTCGTCGTCGGCGGTTGGCTTGTCTCGATTGCCCGCGACCTGCCCGACACCAGCGGTCTTCAGGCGGTTGAGCGGACGGCCACCATCACCTTCCTCGATCACGACGGCGCCCTGATCGCGCGGCGCGGATCGGCGCATGGCCATGAAGTCACGGTTGATGAGCTGCCGTCCTACCTCATCGATGCGGTGCTGGCCGTTGAAGACCGGCGCTTTTACAGCCATCCCGGCGTCGATGTCATTGGCTTGGCGCGCGCGATGGTGGCCAATCTGCGTGCCGGCCGGGTTGTGCAGGGCGGGTCCACCTTGACACAGCAGCTGGCCAAGAACCTCTTTCTGTCGCCCGAGCGCACCCTGCGCCGCAAGGTGCAGGAGATGATGCTCGCTTTCTGGCTCGAGAGTCGGTTTAGCAAGGACGAGATCCTCGAGCTTTATCTCAACCGGGTCTATTTCGGTGGTGGCGCCTACGGTGTTGAGGCCGCTTCCCTGCGCTATTTTTCGCGGCCAGCGAGCGAACTGGGCCTTGGCGAAGCGGCCTTGTTGGCTGGTCTGCTCAAGGCGCCGTCGCGATACAGCCCGGTCAATGATGCGCAACGTGCTGCGGCCCGGGCCACGGTTGTCCTCGACCTGATGGCGCAAACCGGACGGATTACGGAGCAGGAACGGATCGCCGCGGCCCGGACTCCGATCCGGGTTTCGCGTGGTGCGTCCAGCCAGGGTGCGCAATATTTCATCGACTGGGCGGCCGAACAGGTGCGCGGGATCGCCGGCCTCGAGCATGACGACCTGGTCGTGCATACGACGCTGGATGTCGATGCGCAGCGCGCTGCCGAGCGGGCAATCAGCGATATTCTTGGTGATGACGAACTGGCCTCCGGCGCCGGTGAAGGGGCCCTGGTTTCGCTGGCACATGACGGCGCGGTGCGCGCGATGGTTGGCGGTCGCTCCTATGCCCGGTCCCAGTTCAACCGGGCGGTTCTTGCCCAACGACAGCCGGGATCGGCTTTCAAGCCCTTCGTTTACGCCTCAGCCTTCGAAGCGGGCCTGACACCGGAAGACCGGCGCAATGATGCACCGGTCCGGATCGGTGACTGGGCGCCGCAGAACTATAATGACGAGTATCGCGGCGAGATGAGTTTGCGGGAAGGTTTCATCCGCTCGTCCAATTCGATCGCGGTCCAGATCGCCGAGGAGACCGGTCGTGGCCATGTCGCCCGGCTGGCCCGGCGGTTGGGGATTGAAAGCCCGATGCGGGTCGACCGGTCGTTGGCGCTTGGCGTGTTCGAGGTCACCCCGCTGGAACTGGCCAGCGCCTATACGCCGTTCGCCAATGGTGGTCTGAGCGCAGGCGCGTACGGGATCGACCGGATTGAAACCGACGCGGGCGATCTCGTTTATGCGGCGCCGGCAAGTGCTGGCCAGCTGGTTCTCGATGCCCGGACCCAGGCCCGCATGCGGGACCTCTTCCTGACCAATGTCCGGCAGGGAACGGGACGTCGCGCAGACGTGCCCGGTCTGACGATCGGTGGCAAAACCGGCACCACCAACGATTTCCGGGACGCGTGGTTCGCCGGTTTCGACAGCCAGCTTGTCACCGTCGTCTGGACTGGCAATGACGACAATTCACCAACCGAGCGCGCGACCGGCGGTGGCCCACCGGCGCGGATATTCCAGGCCTATCTGGCTGCGGCTCCACGGACTGGCCTGGCCGCCCGTCCGGTCCAGGCACCCGCACCGGTCGCCGCCGCGACCATTGAAACGCTTATCCTGCCTGATGCAGATGCTCGACCCGTGCCGGTGGAGGAGCCGGACGAGGATCCGATCGGCGCTTTTCTGTCCGGGCTGGGGGGACGCGACTAGCCGACAATCCCCTGTTAAATGGGCCGTGTTTCAGCGACGTGTCGCAATTGCGGTGTTAAACTGCGGATTGAGGGACTTTGAAACACCCATCGATGAGGGGGTCATTATGAGATACAGCCTGCTTTCTGCCGCGGCCGCGGCCAGCGTCGTTGCCTTCATGTTGCCGGCCGGCAGTGTAGAGGCGCAAAGTCGTGCCGCCGCCGAGGCCGCTATGGCCCGGATGGGCCTGGACGGCACCAATGAATCCGTCAGCTATGCCAGCGCTGATTTTCGCGGTGGCCGCTACATCCTCAATGACGTGACCTTTAGCGATTTCGGTGATGGTGGCGACAGTGACGGTCCCGATGAAATCCGGGCCGAGCGAATGGTCTTTGACGCGTTGCGCCTGAGCGATGCGGGCGAAGTCCTGTTCGACGGGTTTGCCCTGGAAGGCATCAGCGCCACGGACGAGACCGACGACATGGTGATGCGTCTCGATCGGATTGCCATTGACGGCCCCAATGCTGCGATGACGACCGATTTTGGTCGTGCGGTCGCTGGCGAAGCCGATGAAGACTATGAGCCGGCTTGGAATACTTATGAGTTTGCGGGCTTCAGTGTTGAGGGCCTGTCCGGTTCCGGTTCTGGCGAAACGGGTCCGTTCGAGTTCAGCCTCGCGCAATTTGTCATCGAGAATTACAGCCGGATCGAGCTCGGTCGTTTTGCCATGCTCGGCCTTGCCTTCTCTGGCTCCGATGAGAGCGGCGAACCGGTCACCTTCAACATGGGTGAGGTCTCATTGCTGGGCTTCCAGACCGAGGCCTATGCGGACATGATTGATGCTGCCGCCGCCGGGGCCGATGAAAGCGCGGTCATGGAGGCCTACTACCAGAGCGCCGTCTTCGCGCCGCTGGACCTGTATGACCGCTTTGCCATGCGTGACATCCTGGTTGATGCGGCCGGCGTTCATTTCTCGATGGACTATCTGACGGCGGCAATGGATCGGCAGGGTTCGCGTATCACCAGCACGGCGGAACTCGGTTCGGCGATGTTGATCCCGGACCCTTCCAAGCCTGCCGGTGCGCAACTGGCCATGGGCCTGGGCATGCTGGGCTATGAGCAGCTGGAGCTGCGGATGGTCGCCAGCTCGATCTATGATGAGGATACCGGCCGGGCCTACACCACGGGAGACAATTACATCGAGTTGACCGACGGCTTGCGGCTGGAAATGGGCCAGGACATTTCCGGCTATGATGCCTATCTCGCCAACCTGCCGGTCGCGATGGAGGCGCTTCGCGAAAGCGAAGGCGCCGAGGGTCCCGAGATGGACGCCGTCGTGCAACTCATGGCGCCGCTGCTGGTCAATAATCTCTCGATGCGGATTGTCGATCTTTCGATCCTTGATCGGGCGCTCGATGCTGGCGCCGCGGTCCAAGGCATTTCCAAGGATGATCTACGCATCCAGGCTGGTGCCATGGTCGGCATGGGCCTGATGCAGGCGCCGCCGGAAATCCCGCGACCCGTCCTGGCCGAGTTTTCGACGGCACTGACGAATTTCATCAATCAGGGCGGCAGCCTGACCATCGACATGACGCCGCCGGCCCCGTTGAGCATCGGCGGGATGCTGCAGGACATCGAAACAGGTACGTTCGAGTTCGAGGCTCTTGGTCTGAGCTTTACATCTGACGCGCCCTGATCCGCAGGGCCGCTGACATGAAGAAGGCGCCACCTGTCGGGGTGGCGCCTTTTTCGTTTCCGGACTGATGTGGCCTCAGCGCGCGTCGAGCGCAGCCTGACCGGCCTCATCCATGAATGTCTTCATGCGCGGCGCAATCTGTTCACGGAACCGGCGGCCGTTGAAAACGCCGTAATGGCCGACATCCGGCTGAATCCAGTCGGATTGCAGGTTTTCCGGCAGTTTGTCGCACAGCGTGTGAGCGGCCTGGGTCTGCCCGATGCCGGAAATATCGTCATTCTCACCTTCCACGGTGAGAAGGGCGATGTCCCGGATCGCTGACGGGCTGACCTTGCGGTCGCGATGCATCTGTTCGCCGCGGGCCAGCTTGTGCTCCTGGAAGACATCGGTGATCGTCTGCAGGTAGAACTCTTCCGACAGGTCCATCACGGCAAGGTACTCGTCATAGAATGTTCGGTGCTTGTCGGTGCTGTCACCATCGCCTTCGACCAGCTGGGTGAAGAAGTTCCAGTGTGCGTCGACATGGCGGTCCAGATTCATGTTCATGAAGCCGGCGAGTTGCAGGAAGCCCGGATAAACACGGCGGAAAGCGCCCGGATTGGGGGCCGGCACCGTGTGGATGAGATTTCCGGCGAACCAGTCGAACGGCTTTTCCTCGGCCAGCTTGTTGGGCACTGTCGGCGAGAGGCGGGTGTCGATCGGCGACCCCATGAAGGTCATCGATGCCGGGCGGGACGGGTCGTCATCCTCGGCCATCATGGCAATCGCGGCCAGCGTTGGCGGTCCCGGCTGGCAAACCGCCACCACGTGCACATCCGGACCCAGTACGGCAATCATTTCGCGGATATAGGAGGTGAACTCATCGAGGTCGAAACGACCGTCTGTGAGCGGCACCATGCGGGCGTCCTGCCAGTCGGTGATGTAGACCTCGCTGTCCGGCAGGAAAGCTTCCACCGTGCCGCGCAGCAGGGTCGCATAGTGGCCGGACATCGGTGCCACGAACAGGACTTTGCGGTCCGGTGTATCGCCGCGGGCGGCGATCAGGGCGTCATGGTCGCGCTCGAAATGCAAAAGCGAGCACCATGGCTTGCTCCAGACGACGTGTTCCGAAACACCCACGCATTGGCCGTTGATTTCGGTGTGCTCGATCATCCATTCGGGTTTGGCGTAGCGGCGGGTCACGGATTCAAACAACTCGGCGGCCGCGGCCATGGTCCGGCCGGCCATCGTGTCGCCCATGGGGTTCATGGGTGAGCGCATCATCTGACGCGTGGCATTGGCGGCGGCGCGCCAGGGCGTCATCGCCATGCGGTTGAATTCATAGACGCTGTAAAGCATGCGGTCTCCTCGCGTCGGCGCCGAAGGCCGACACTGTTCCGGACGACTATCCGGGATTATCCTCAAGGAAGTCTTGCAGGCGTCGCGCGAGGTCGCGCGGATCGATATTGGACGAGAAGACGTCGACAAATCTGCCGTCATTGTCCATCAGGTAGATGATCGAGCTGTGGTCCATCAGATAATCGCCGCTGCCATCATCCTCGGCGCGCTGATAGACAACACGATAGGCGCGGGCGACCGCGGCGATCTGGTCCTCATTACCGGTCAGGCCGACAAGCCCGTCCGGGAAGGCCGGTGAGCTGACATAGCTGGCCATTTGCTCTTGGGTGTCACGCTCGGCATCGACCGTGATCAGGATCGGCTGGATGCGAGCGCGTTCATCGGCGTCGAGCTGGTCCATCGCCGCCGCCATCACCTGCAGCGAGAACGGGCAGATGTCCGGGCAATAGGTGTAGCCGAAATAGATCAGCATGGCCTTGCCGGCATAGCTATCCTGCGTCACCGTCGCGCCCGTGTGGTCGACCAGCTCAAACGGGCCGCCAACCAGCGCTTCACCGCTGGTGCGGACCTCGGCACGGCGCTCCTGACGTTCTCCGCCTTGTGACAGGAGAGCGCTGAAGACAATGATCAGGACGATGGTCGGCGCTGCGATCAGCAGCCAGAGCATGGAACGCGGCATTCTCACTCCTTGGCGGGTTCGTCCGAGCTGTTCGGACGCCGACGAAGCATGTTACCCAGTATACGTCGGATTGCTGCGAGTGCGAAGGTAGGGGCAAGCCTGCCGCCTGTCCATCACCGGGCGCGGTCACGCCGCCGGGCGGCCTGATCCATGAGGGAGGCAGTTCATGAGTGAGAGTGACTGGGACCCGTATGGCGGCGATGCCCACCTGACACCGGTCTTTGGCCGTTTGCGGTTGCGCACCCTGGTGATGCTGCGCTGGCTGGCGGTTGGCGGTCAGTCAGTGACCATCCTTGTCGTGCATTTCCTCGCCGGTTTCGAATTGCCGATCGGCTTTTGCCTCGGGCTGATTGCACTCAGCGCCCTGGTCAATACCTGGCTCACCCTGGCCGTGCCGCCGCAGAAATTTGCCCGTGACTGGGAAGCCTTCGCCCAGCTGGGGTTTGACGTTCTGCAAATGAGCGCCCTGTTGATGCTGACTGGCGGGCTGCAAAATCCATTCATCGTGATGCTCGCCGCGCCGATCATCATCGCGGTTGCGGCATTGCCGCCGCGCTGGTCGGGCGGGATCGCCGGCATTGCCCTGGCGGGCACCGGCGCGATGTGGACGTGGAGCTTGCCGCTCCCCTGGTATGGCGGTGCAGCGCTCGACCTGCCCGGCATGTATGTGTTCGGTCTGTGGGCGGCGATCTTCATCTCCGTGGCTTTTACGGCGGTCTATTCCTGGCGGGTGAGCCATGAAGGCAAACGCATGGCGACGGCATTGGCGGCCACCCAGAGCGTGCTGTCGCGAGAACAGCGCCTGTCGGCCCTGGGCGCCCTGTCGGCGGCAGCGGCGCACGAACTCGGAACACCCCTGGCGACTATCCAATTGACCGCGAAAGAAATGCTGCGCGAGATCGAGGCCGGGACATCGTTGAGCGATGATGCCGAATTACTGGTGACCCAGGCCCGGCGCTGCCGCGACATACTGAAGCGGCTTGGCGAGGTGCAAGAGGCGTCCGATGTGCGCCATGACCGGATCGAATTTGTTGCTGCCCTGGAGGAGGCCAGCGTGCCGTTGCGCGGGTTGGGGCCGGTGGTTACGGTCGAGCTGTCGGGCGCGAGTGACGGGGAGGCCCCAGTTCTCCGGCGTATCCCGGAACTGCTCTACGGGATCGGCAATTTCATCGAGAACTCCGTCGATTTTGCCGTCTCGCGCGTTGTCGTGGAAGGGCGTTGGGACCGTACCAATATCTATGTGCGGGTGATCGATGACGGGCCGGGCTTTACCTCTGACATCCTGTCCAAGATCGGTGAGCCCTATGTCACGACCCGCTCGGGAACGCCGGGGCAGGGTGGTCTCGGGCTGGGTGTGTTCATTGCCAAGACGATGATCGAGAAAAGCGGCGGTGTGGTGCGTTTTGACAATGCGCCGGCGCCCGGCGGAGCCGTTGTCGCCATCCGTTGGCCGCGCAAACGGGTAGAGGCGCCGCCCGCACTGGGTTAGATATCAGACAAGACAAAGAATTCGCGAGGACCGACGCGTGAGCGAGATCGATTACGAACTTCCCGAGGACAAATCCCTCCTCATCCTGGACGACGATGCGCCCTTCCGTACGCGGCTCGGCCGCGCGATGACGGGGCGCGGCTTTGTTGTGTCGGCGGTTGCCACGGTCGACGAAGCCAAGGAGGTCGCAAAATCCAATCCGCCGGCTTTCGCGGTCCTCGATCTGCGTCTGCAGGATGGTGACGGGCTGGATGTGGTCAAGGCGCTGCACGCCTCGCGGGCTGATTGCCGGGTCGTGATGCTGACCGGCTATGGCAATATCGCGACGGCTGTCGCCGCGGTCAAAGCCGGTGCCGTCGACTATCTCTCCAAACCCGCCGATGCCGACGACATCATCAAGGCCTTGTTGGCGCATCCGGAAGACAAGCCGGAACCGCCGGAAAACCCGATGTCCGCCGACCGTGTCCGCTGGGAGCATATCCAGCGGGTTTTCGAGTTGTGTGATCACAATGTCTCGGAAACCGCCCGCCGTCTGAACATGCACCGCCGCACCCTGCAGCGCATCCTGGCCAAGCGCGCCCCGCGTTAGCGGATTGTCGTGTACTCGGGCAGGGCGGGCGCGTGGCTGGGTATCAGCAGGTTTTGCATTCGCCCGGGGTCGACCTGCATATTTATTTGTTCGCCGATCACGACATAGGACATCGGATCCGAACCCTGCAGGTCATTTTCGACACGTGTGAACAGGTCCGGCAATATCTCCGGTTCCAGGATGCGAGTCCGGGCGGTCAGGACAACGCGATTTTCGGTGAAATCCCGGCTGTCGGTGAGCTCGAATGCGTCGTTTTCGACGGTCATATCATTCATGTACTGGCGATAGCTCGGATCATCGGGAATCCAGTGCGAGGACCCTTCGGGCAGGTTCAGCGTGATGCGGTGCCGGAAGTCGTAAGGATAGGGTAGGGCGAGCGGGTTTTCGCGCGCTTCGAGCGGCGCGCCCAGGATCGCACGCGAGGCCCCGTGTGCGATAAAAATGTAGCTCGGCATTTCCGAGTCCGGATGACTGAAGTCGAACAGGTCAACTTGCATCTCGGCCGTGTAGATGAGGTGTCCGGTCTCCGGATCGTCGGCGAGTTCGGCTCCGCCGATTATGGTCAGGTCATCAGAGCGACTGGCGTAGAAGCGCTCATAACTTGCGAGCGCTGCATCCATGCCGTTCATGCGAATTTCCTGCCGAATGGCGTCAGCCATTTCGCCGCGATAGGTCCAGCACGTCCGCAGCACCGCGCGATGATCATCCCGTTCGGCACTGGTGATGGAATACTGCTCATCAATGTCAGCCAATGGCATGCGGGATGGGCGAATGCTTATGCGTTCGAGCGCGCCTCGGCCCGCGTCAGCGACGAGCGCAAATCCCCAATCTTGCCGGGCCTGCTCCCGCAGGCCGCCCGATCGTTCAATGTCGGTCGGATCGACCAAATGGCGGCGATTGCCATGACTGACTTCGACGATGACATGATTGAAGGCGAACGGTGTCGGCGGAAGCTTGTCAATTCCACGACCCGTCTCTGTATGGACGAAGGCGGCCCGGGCCTCGATTCCCATCGCATCCAGGAGCGAAATCAAGAGCAATGCCTTGGCTTTGCAGTCCCCTTCGGAGAAGCGTAGCGTTTCCGCCGGGTGGACTGGACGATAGCCTCCCTCACCGAGGAGAATGGCAAAATAGCTGATCTCGTTTTGCACGTGCCGCAAGGCCGCGAGGATGCGCGCCTCATCGTCCTCGTGCTCCGCCTGGATTGTCTGCGCCAGCTCCGCGATCAACGGATCTTCCACAGGTCGATAGAATCTCTCACCCCAGCTGGCAACTTCGTGCCAGCTCTCGAATTGCGACGCCAGAAAGAGGGGGTGCGGAAAGCGCCAATGCGGTGTCAGAAACTCCGTCTCGGTTGCCGGCAGGACATCAGGCCCGAATTCCAGGACGGAATAATCGCCTTCCCGGATTTCCGTCATTTCCGGTGCGCCACCGAATGTCACGTGCTGCGGTGGGTCGCCCCGCCAGGCGGAGCGCAAGTGGACTTGCATGAATTGATCGACCGGAGGGCCGAGATTGATCACCTGGGAGTGACGAAAACCGGTCACGGTCGAATGATCCGTGATGGAGTATTCAACATCGAGCCGGTCGCCGGATCGGGTCCCCGGCACGCGGACCAGACCCGTCACACTGCCATTGAAGATGCGCGTTTGGACAGCGCCATCCGGGCGCACGAATTCGACGCGTACCTCACGGGTGACATCCAGGGCTTCTTCGCCTCGAAGGAGCAAGACGCTGTGCAAGGCAACAGTTTGGGTCGTGGGGTCAAATGGAATGAAAACCTGCGACAGGCCGGTCGCACCCGCTTGCGTCGTCGCATCGAAAACCTGCCTGTAATAATGCGCCATCGAACGGGCGCGAGCCTGGGACTGATAATCAAACAATACCGGCCTCAGCCCGTTTTGAGCGGGCTTGTCGACCTCATCCGGCGATGGCACGTCCACAACCCGCACAAAATCAGGTCGGGGCTGGAATGTGATTTCCGGTTCGACCGACGGCGCGAAGCGGATGGGCTCGGTCAACGCCGGATTTGATTGTGCCGTTTCTGAAGGCCTGATTTGGCCGTACAGCCAAAGCGCACTGATCGATGAAACCAGAGCCAGGACGGCTCCGATGAAGACGCGTAACAACATCACACAACTCCCCCAAGTCGCCGTAACTCTAGGGGGTGATCTGCCGGATGTTCAAGCTGCAAGTTGCGCCGCGTTAGCGGGGCGCGCTGTCGCTGGGCGCGACGCGGGCATAGCCGTAAACCGGGCCGCCATTGGCGCCCTGGACGATGGCGACCGTGCCATAGCGGCGGAAGCTTTCACCGGTGAAACTGGCCGGCCCGCCGGACCAATTTCCCAGATATGTCAGGCTCTTGACCATGTTGTAGTGGAGCATGTTCAAGCCTTCGTTTTCGCCGGCCCCGACTTCGACCGTGGCCCAGCCGGGTGCATAGGCGATCAGCCAGACGTCGAGATCTTCTTCGGGTGCTGCGCCATCAAGGGTCACCCGGAATGAGCCGAAAGGCCCGTCGGCGACGCTGATGACCGGGCTGTCAGGCATGGCCGACAATCGGGCGCTGACGGCTTCGGCAACGGCGTCCTGCTCCCAGCCTGGCGAGTCGGTGACGCCATCGACCACGAAATGCGGCGTATAAAGGCGCGGCACGTCGAGGCGCGGCAGATAGGTGCGTTGACGCTGGACATATTCCGGGCGGGCATAGGTGTCGGTCCAGCCATACATGTCCCAGTAGGACACCGCATAGGCGAGCACGAAAACATTGGCGCGCTGGTCGAGTTCCCCGAGATAGCGGTTGGCTTCCGGACACAGCCCGCAGCCCTGGCTGGTGAACAGCTCGACCAGGACCGGTCGTTCGTCAGCTGGCGCTTGGTCGTCTTGCGACCAGCCTGCAACCGGCAGGGCAAGCCAGCAAAGGAGGGTCAGGACGAGGGTGGGGAGCCATTTCATGGCATTTAGATAAGCATGCCCGCCCGCATCATCCAATCAAATGGCCGTGACGCGGACGGGAGCATGATGACTGGTGCCTTACGACGCTGCGAGGTTGCGCAGCACGTAGTGCAGGATGCCGCCATGGCGGAAATATTCCAGCTCGTTCTCGGTATCGATCCGGGCGCGGGCCGGAGCGGTTTTCACCGTGCCGTCCGGGAAGGTGATCTCGACCGTCATCACGGCGCGCGGCTCAAGGCTTTCAATGCCCTTGATCGTAACCGTTTCGTCGCCGGTCATACCCAGGGCTTCCCAGCTGCCGCCATCCTCGAACTGCAGGGGCAGGACGCCCATACCGATCAGGTTGGAGCGGTGGATGCGCTCGAAGCTCTCGGCGATCACGGCTTTGACGCCCAGCAGGCGGGTGCCTTTGGCCGCCCAGTCACGCGACGAGCCGGTACCGTATTCCTTGCCGCCGAACACGACCAGCGGCGTACCGTTGGCCTGGTGCTCCATGCAGGCGTCGAAAATGTCGACCTGCTTGCCGTCTTTGAGCGTGTAACCACCTTCGACACCGTCCAGCATCTTGTTCTTGATGCGGATGTTGGCGAACGTGCCGCGCATCATCACTTCATGATTGCCGCGGCGCGAGCCGTAGGAGTTGAACTCCAGCACCGGCACCTGGCGTTCCTGCAGATAACGACCGGCCGGGCTGTCGGCCTTGATCGAACCAGCCGGCGAGATGTGGTCGGTCGTGATCGAGTCGCCGAACAGACCCATGATCTTGGCGTTGATGACATCGCCCGGGCTTTCCGGATCCATCGTCATGCCTTCGAAATAGGGCGGGTTTTGAACATAGGTCGAGGTGTGGTCCCAGGCATAGGTCAGGCCGCCGGAAACCTCGATACCGCCCCAGGCGTCATCGCCCTTGAATACGTCGGCATAGCGTTTGGCGAACATGTCCGGGGTGACCGAGGTGCGAACGACTTCGGCGATCTCGGCCGAGCTCGGCCAGATGTCCTTGAGATAGACGTCATTGCCGTCCTGGTCCTGGCCCAGCGGGTCGGTGACCAGATTGACCTTCATCGAGCCAGCCAGGGCGTAGGCGACGACCAGCGGCGGCGAGGCCAGATAGTTGGCACGCACGTCCGGCGAGATCCGGCCTTCGAAATTGCGGTTGCCCGACAGGACCGAGGTCGCAACGAGGTCGTTCTCATTGATCGTCTTGGAGATGGCCGGCGGCAGCGGGCCGGAATTACCGATACAGGTGGTGCAGCCATAGCCGACAAGATCGAAGCCGAGCGCGTCGAGATCATCATTCAGGCCGGCCCGCAGCAGATAGTCGGTCACAACCTGCGAACCCGGAGCCAGCGAGGTCTTCACCCAGGGCTTGGTTTTCAGACCCTTGGCCACGGCATTGCGGGCCAGAAGGCCGGCGCCGAGCATGACGGACGGGTTTGATGTGTTGGTACACGAGGTGATGGCCGCAATCGCGACATCGCCATTGGTGAACCGATAGTCTTCGCCCTCGACTGGAGCCGACTTGTCCAGCTCGTCGCCCTTGCCGTACTCGCTTTCCATGATGCGCGCGAAGCCGGCGGCAGCGTTGGACAGTTCAATCCAGTCTTGCGGGCGCTTCGGACCGGACACGGCCGGAACCACCGTCGACATGTCGAGATGCAGCGTGTCGGTGAAGACCGGGTCGGCATCGTATTCCGGACGGAACATGCCCTGGGCCTTGGAGTAGGCTTCGACGAGCGCGACGCGCTTGTCGTCACGGCCGGTGGCGGTGAGATAGGCGAGGGTTTCGTTGTCGACCGGGAAGAAGCCGCAGGTGGCGCCATATTCCGGCGCCATGTTGGCGATGGTGGCTTCGTCTTCCAGCGACAGGTGATCAAGGCCGGTGCCGTAGAATTCCACGAATTTGCCGACCACGCCTTTTTTGCGCAGCATTTCCACGACCTTCAGGACGAGGTCGGTCGCGGTCGCGCCTTCCGGCATCTTGCCGGTCAGCTCGAAGCCGATCACTTCGGGGATCAGCATGGAGACCGGCTGGCCGAGCATGGCTGCTTCCGCTTCGATGCCACCGACACCCCAACCCAGAACAGCGAGGCCGTTGATCATGGTGGTGTGGCTGTCCGTGCCGACGCAGGTATCCGGATAGGCGATGGTCTCGCCGTTTTCTTCCTTGGTCCACACGGCCTGGGCCAGGTTTTCCAGATTGACCTGGTGGATGATGCCCGTGCCCGGCGGGACGACGCGGAAATTATCAAACGCCTTGGCGCCCCATTTCAGGAATTTGTAGCGCTCGCCATTACGCTCATATTCGCGCTCGACATTTTTCGCGAAGCTGTTGGCTTGGCCGAAATTGTCGACCATGACCGAGTGGTCGATGACCAGGTCGACCGGGACTTGCGGGTTGATACGGTCCGGGTCGGCGCCAAGCTTGGTGGCGGCATCGCGCATGGCAGCAAGGTCGACGACGGCCGGCACGCCAGTGAAGTCCTGCATGACCACGCGGGCCGGACGGTAGGCAATCTCATGGGTCGACTTGCGGGTCGTCAGCCATTCAGCCATCGCCTCGATATCGGCCTTGGTGACAGTCTTGCCGTCTTCAAAGCG
Source organism: Maricaulis maris (assembly GCF_003634045.1). Taxonomy (GTDB): domain Bacteria; phylum Pseudomonadota; class Alphaproteobacteria; order Caulobacterales; family Maricaulaceae; genus Maricaulis; species Maricaulis maris. The sequence continues at coordinate 253,003 of NZ_RBIM01000004.1, read as the reverse complement.
CAGCAGGTTTTCCAGGAGCACTTTCAGCGAGCCCGGCAGGCGGGAAACCCCGGCCAGCCCGTTCGCCTCGGCGACCTTCAGGTCATAATAGGCATAGGTCTCACCGGCGGCGGTGAGGGTGCGTTTACAGGAAAAACTGTCGAGAGAGGCCATATGCGTCGTCCTCATGGGGTCAGGGGTAAAATACCCGGTGGGGAGGTGGGCCGCAGTTTACGGCCACATGTTTTGGCGGGTTTTAGCCGGACATTCGGTTTGCTGCAATGCGGCGTTCCGTGCGTTGACGGATGGGGTGCTGTCAGGCGACATGCAAAGCCATGCAGACCGAGACCCTGAATTTCCCTGACATGCCCACGCTGCGCCCGGAAACGCTTCGTGTTTCCGGTCTGTCCCTGGCGCGGGGCGAGGTCATGCTGGTGCGCGATTTCGGCCTTGAGCTTGCTCCCGGCGAGGCCGTGGTGATGAGCGGTCCGAACGGGACCGGCAAGACGACATTGCTGCGCGCCATCGCCGGTTTTATCCGGCCCGAGGCCGGCACGATTGATATCGGTAGTCATGCACCAGCCGTCGCCGCCGCCGAGGCACTGGCCTGGCTAGGCCATGCCGACGGGCTGAAACCGGGCGAGACGCCGCGCCAGGCGCTGCGTTTTTGGGCCGACATGGCCGGGCAATCGCGCAAGGCGATCCTCCCTGTCATGCGCACCATGGCAATTGAGAGCCTGATCGACCGCCCCGCCGGTCGCTTGTCGCGCGGTCAACAACGGCGCACAGCTCTGGTCCGGGTGGCGCTGATGAACCGGCCCATATGGCTGCTCGACGAGCCGGCAGGCCCGCTTGATGGCGGCGGACGGGCGCGACTGGCCGAACTGGTCGCCTGGCACCGGTCGCGCGGCGGGAGTGTTATTGCCGCGACCCATCAGAAACTCGATTGGCCTGACGGCAAGCGGATCGATCTGGGAGCGCACCGATGAGTGCCCTGGGAGCTGTCTTTGTGCGGGAAGCGCGCCTGGCCTGGGCCGGCGGTGGCGGTGCTGCCGGTCCGGCAGCCTTCTTCCTTGCCGCGATCACACTGGCCCCCTTGGCCATCGGCCCCGCACCGGACCTTCTGGCGGCGATCGGTCCGGGCATTATGGGCTTTGCGGCCCTGCTCTCGGTCCTGCAATCCGCCGACCGTCTGTTTGGCGATGATCATGGCGACGGTACCGCCGAGCTCTATCTGCTCAGCGGCGTGACCCCGTCCTGGCTGGTCCTGGCCAAGGTGATGGGGCAGGCCGCCGCGACCTTGTGGCCCCTGCCGGTCATCGGTCTTGTCGGTGCTTTGATGTATGGGGTTCCTGTTGCCCCTGCTGCTGTGGGTGCACTGGCCTCGCTCGCCGCTATCCCGGCGCTGTCGCTGATCGCGGGCTTCGCCGGGGCCCTGGCCGCCGGGATCCGCCGCAGCGGACTTCTGATTGCGCTGATCGCCACGCCGATGATGGTGCCGGTGCTGATTTTTGCCGCCGGAGCCGGGCGCGCCGCTTTCGAGGGCGATGAGCGAGCGTTGGCCAATCTGCTGCTGACCCTGGCTGTTTCGCTGGGGGCAACGGCACTGGCACCCTTCGGGATTGCGGCTGCATTGCGCAGTCGCTTGGCTTAGCTCTTGGGACGGCGTCGGCTTGGAGGAATGACTTTGAACGAACTTGCTGTTGTGTTGTTCGGTCTGGCTTTGATGGTTTCAGAACCAGCTGATTCAGACGCGGATAGTGAGCTCGAATTCACCCTGCATGAGCCCGGCTATGAGGCGACTGCGAATATTGATCCGCAGATCGCTCTTGACCGCGATGTTCTCGACGCCATGCAGCGTCGGGCGCGTGAGATCCTGTCGGCTGGGCGCGAAATCAATGAGGGCAATGTCGAGCGATATGATGTCGAATGGGCGTTGATCTCATCAACTCCAGAAGTCATGTCGGTTTTGCGGACCGAATTCCTCTATCAGGGGGGCGCGCACGGCGAAATGTGGCGTGCGGCCGAACTATGGAATCGTGGCACCGGTCGATTGATCGAGTTCGAAACCCTGTTTGCCCCTGAGAGTCTCGATCCGGCCATCGCCGCGATCAATGAGGCCATTGCGACCGATCTTGAACGCCAGAAAATGGTGCGTGGCCGGCATGGTGGTGTTGCTGACCGGATACGCACCGCTACCACATTCATGTCACCCCCAACCTTCGCGCCTTCAACAGAAATCGAGGTATTTGGGGGCCTCACTTTCTGGAGTGGTTCTTATGGTCTTGGGGGATACGCAGAAGGCCCCTATGCGCTCACGGTCCCGCAATCGGTCTTTCGCGAGTTTCTCGCTGAGCCGTTTCGCGCCTGGTTCGGTGGGGACCCTGTTGCCGCTTTGGGTCGCCAACATGCACTGATGTGCGGCACTGTGGCGCTTGTCGGGTGCGAGCAGACTGATTAAGCCGGTGCCATGCTGTCCTACTTCTCCAACCCCCAGCGTTTTGACCAGCTGGCTCGTATCCTGATCCCGATCTTCGGGGCGTTGGCGCTTGTCTTGTTCGGCGTTGGTGTCTGGCTGGCCTTCTTCAACTCGCCGCCGGACTATCAGCAGGGCGAGACCATCCGGATCATGTATGTGCATGTGCCGGCGGCTTATATGGCGATGGCACTTTATGCGGCGCTGGCGGTTGCCAGCTTTGTCTATTTCGTCTGGCGCCATGCGCTGGCCGACACGGCAGCTGAAGTGATTGCGCCGATCGGGGCCGCGTTCACCATTCTGGCGCTCTTTACCGGCTCGCTCTGGGGCAAGCCGATGTGGGGGACCTGGTGGGAGTGGGATGCGCGCATGACCTCGGTCCTCGTCCTGCTCCTGGTCTACCTCGGTTATATGGCTCTGCGGGCGGCGCTCGACGACGCCCAGCAGGCGGCCCGAACCGGCGCCATCCTCGCCATGGCGGGCATCCTCAATCTGGTGATCGTGAAGTTCTCTGTCGACTGGTGGTCGAGCCTGCACCAGCCGGCCTCGGTGATCCGGCTCGACGGGCCGACCATCCATTCCAGCCAGCTCTGGCCACTCGCCATCATGGCGCTGGCCTATACCTGTCTGGCCGGCTGGCTGATCCTCTACCGGCTGCGCAGTCAGGCCCTGCGTCGGCGGGTCCGCGCCCTGCAACGTCGGAGGGACCATGTCGCCCGGCAGCGTGAGGAAGCTGTGTCATGAGTGAGTTTCTTGCCATGGGCGGTTATGCCGCCTTTGTCTGGCCGACCTGGGCGGTTTCGGCGCTGGTGATTGGCGCGCTGGTCGTCCATGCCCTGCTCGAACGCAAGGCTGCGCGCGACGCCTTGCGCCGGATCGAGGAAGACGAGGCATGATCCGGGGTGTCCGGATTGCGGCCTGGATCGCGGTTGTCGGTTTGGCCGGAACAATTGGCTGGCGCTATTTCCTCGTTGACCACGCGCCGCCGCCGACTCCCTTGCCAAATCTTGAAATGACCGAACTGGCTGGGCGCCAGGCTTTCGATCCGGCAGCGATTGATGGGCCTTGGCTGCTCAATGTCTGGGGGAGCTGGTGCGCCCCCTGTCATGCCGAACATCCTGTCCTGATGGCGCTACGCAGCGAGGGGATTGCGATCTACGGCCTAAACTGGCGCGACAGTGCGGACGATGCCAACCAATTCCTTGATGATCTCGGTGACCCGTTCCACGCAGTGATGCAGGACCGGGACAATCTGTCCGTCATCGCGCTGGGGGTCGTTGGCGCGCCGGAGACGCTGGTTATCCTGGACGGGCAAATCCTGGCGCGCTGGCCGGGTCCGCTGACAGCCGATGCGCTGCGCCAGACGATCTATCCGGCGATTGACCGGGCCTTGCGCGACTAGGCGGTTGCGGTGTCGGGGGCGTCGGCCCGGTGTTTCTTGGATTTCTTGCCCTTCTTTTCGGCCTTTTTCGCCTTGGCCTTGGCTTTTTCCTTGGCCTTCTTCTTGGCCTTCTTCTTCTTTTCCTTGGCAATCAGCTTGGCCTGCTTGGCTGCTTCCTCGCCCTTTTCAAGCGTTTCGGCGATCCGGCGCAGGGTCTCGATGAAACTGGCGCGTTTGTTCTTGGGCAAGGCTGACAGAATGGCCTTGTCGGCCTCCATGGCGCCCAGCGTTGCGGCCTCCAACAGGGCGCGGCCGCTTTCGGTCAGCTTGACGGCGTTGGCGCGGGCGTCGTCGGCCAGTTTTTCGCGCTCGAGCAGGCCGTTCTTGACCATGCGCGCGACCAGTTCGGCCAGGGTGGAGCGATCGATCCCGGTCGATTTGACCAGCTGGGTCTGGGTCAGGCCCTCTTCCTGCGCGGTGGCGTGCAGGACGGCGAATTGACGCTGTGTCAGCTTGGCCCCGGCCATCGCCTTGGTGAAGCGTTCCGCGGCAAATTGCTGGGACCGGTGGAGCAGGTGTCCCGGCGAGTCTGACAGGTCGAAGCCTTTGGTGTCGTGCTTGTCGTGCGCCATGCCTGCCCCCGGCTGTTCGGGAATTTATCCTAGGGCGGATTTATAACGCGAAAATGACAAATGTCCGAACACGGAGTGTCGGACTCAGGCGTCGTCGTTGCCGTCCACAGGACGCTGATATTTCATTAGCAATGGGAACTGCGCAGCCATGAAAATAACTGACAGGCCGATGACCCCCAGTTTTGCATTTGCCCAAAAATTTTCTGAGAGAATCAGCCCCGAAAACCAGCGCGCGCTCTCGGGGACGGTCGAATCGGTGATGTGACGCCACATCAATTCGTTCAGGAATGCGAGGAATTGGAACCACAAGCCCCAGCGGATCGCGTAGATGGTCCAGACATGATCTGGAAGTTGAAAAATGTGTTTGAAAAACAGCTTCCAGACATTCACGCCAAACGCCATGCTCGTGAAAATCATGAACGACAGAAACAGGTTGATGATGGTGGGCTTGGCGTAAATGAAAATCGGATCTTGCAGGACTATTCCGATCGCTCCGAGGCCCAGCACGATGATTGTGGTCATCACCAACATTGGTGGAATGCGCTTCTCAATCCGGATCGACATCACCAGGGCGATGGTCGCGGCGAGCATGTAGGCGCCGGTGCCGATATAGATGGCTTGGTCGGCGGCAAACATGCGCGCGACATTATAGACGACGATCCAGACCCCGATGGGGCCGGCTTCGATCAGGAGGCGCGAGCTCTGCTCGGACGTTTTCTGGGTCTGGGCCAAGGTCGGTACTCCGTTTGCGGTTTACATCACCTGAAGTAATACGAGCCCGGCAGCAAGACAGATTGCAAGCACGGTGCGCCGTGCACCGAAGGGTTCCTTCAGCACGACCGCCGCCAGGATGGCCCCGAGCACGATGGAAAGTTCGCGCAGCGCCGCCATCGGCGCGACCGGGGCGTTGGCATAGGCGTAAAGCGCCAGGCCGTAGGTGGCGAGATTGAAACCCATGCACATCAGGGCCGGTCTGGTCTCCTGCCGGGCGATTGCCAGGAAGCGACCGCCGCGCCGGAAGATTGCTGTCGGAAGGATGGTCAGGCCGGACAGGACGAAGAACCAGCCGAGATAGATGAAGAGCCGGCCCGAGGTGCGCACGCCGGCGGCATCGATCACGGTATAGCTGGCCGTCATGCTGGCAGCGGCAAGCGCCAGAAGGATGAGTTTCAGCTTGGGCCGGCCATTTTTCTCCGGCCAGGCAAAGCCGATCAGCGCCGCTGTTGCAACGCCGAGCCCCGCCATCTGGCCGAGCGAGACGGTCTCCCGCAGGAAAACGAAGGCGGCAATCGCGGCCAGAGCCGGCGCCGCGCCGCGCATGACCGGATAGGCGAGATTCATCTCGCCCTCGTTGAAGGCGGCGACCAGCAGCATGTTGAAAGCCCAGATCACGACCGCGCCGGCGAGCAGGAAACGCCAGACCTCCCAGGGCGGGATCGGTTGAAACAGGAGCCAGGGCAGAATGAGAACCGCAAGAAAACCTTGGGTCAGGCCGCGAAAGACCAGCCGGTCATTCGCCTGTTTGGTCAGCAGGGTCATGATCGCGTGTGCCAACGCCGAACCCAGCATCGCCAGGGTGGCAAGGGCGATCGGACTGTCCACGCGCTAGCTGTCCAGCCCGGCCAGGGCGCGCGAGAAATCGCGGGCCGAGAAGGGCTGCAGGTCGGCCTCGCCTTCGCCGATCCCGATATAATGGATCGGAAGCTGGAATTTCTCGGCGACCTGGACGAGAGCGCCGCCTTTGGCGGTGCCGTCCAGCTTGGTCATTACCACACCGGTGACCTCGGACGCTTCGAGGAAGGCCTGCGTCTGCGAAACGGCGTTCGAACCGACGGTGCCGTCCAGCACGAGGACGACATGGTGCGGCGCGTCTGGCATGCGCTTCTTGATAACGCGGACGACCTTCCTGAGCTCGTCCATAAGCTCAGCCTTGTTCTGCAGGCGGCCGGCCGTATCGATCAGGACTACGTCATGACCGTCGCGGTCGGCCTGGTCGATGGCATCGAAGGCGAGGCCGGCGGCGTCTGCGCCGATTTCCCGTTTGATGACAGGCGCATCGGCCCGTTCGCCCCAGATGGTGACCTGTTCGATGGCGGCGGCGCGGAAAGTGTCGCCAGCGGCGAGGACCGGGTTGCGACCTTCGCGCTTCAGCTTGACGGCAATCTTGCCCAGCGTCGTGGTCTTGCCGGAACCATTGACGCCGACGAAGAGCACGACTTGTGGCTTGGTGCCGCTCAGGTCGAGCGCCTGCTCCAGCGGAGTAAGGGTCTCCGCCACCACATCGGCCAGGGCTTCGCGGACTTCCTCATCGGTGACTTCCTTGTCGAACCGGTCCTTGGCCAACCGCTCGGTCACCCGCGCGGCCGCCACGGCACCGAGATCGGCGGCGATCAGCACGTCTTCGAGTTCGTCCAGCGCTTCGCGGTCGAGCTTGCGCTTGGTGAAGATCGCACTGACGCTGTCGCCCAGCTTGGACGAGGAGCGTTTCAGCCCCTCCGCCAGCCGGGAGAAGAAACCGGGCTTCTTCTCGCTCATCCGGTAATGACCCCTTGCAGTTCGCGCCCGTCATGCCCCGATATCGCGATATCGACAAGCGCACCGGGGCGCGGGAATTCAGCGTCCGGAATGCGGATGCCAGCGAAATTTCCGGCCCGGGCAAAACCGGGCTTTTCAACGAGGGCAGCTTTTTCGAGGCCGATCATGCCGTCCAGATGGGCGGCCAACGCCTCGTCCGCCTTGGCACGGAGCCGGGTGGCGCGGTCCTTGATCACGGCGCGATCAAGTTGCGGCATGCGCGCAGCCGGTGTGCCGGGGCGCGGCGAGTAGGGGAAAACATGCAGATAGGCGAGCCGACACTCGTCCACGAGCCGGATCGAGTTCTCGAACATGGCTTCGGTCTCGGTCGGGAAACCGGCGATCATGTCGGCCCCGAAGGCGATTTCGGGCCGGGCCGCCTTCAGGCGTTCGCACAGGGCGATGGCGTCGTCGCGCAGATGGCGGCGCTTCATGCGCTTGAGGATCATGTCGTCGCCGGCCTGCAGGGAGAGGTGCAGATAGGGCGCGATCCGGGTCTCGCTGGTAACGGCTTCGAACAGCGCTTCGTCGATCTCGATCGCATCGATCGAGGACAGACGCAGGCGCGGCAGGTTGGGCACGTGTTTGAGGATTGATTGGACCAGACGACCCAATGGCGGCTTGCCGGGCAGGTCATCGCCCCATGAGGTCAGATCGACACCGGTCAGCACCACTTCGCTGTGGCCGCTGTCGACCAGAGTCTTGATCTGGTCGACCACCTCGCCGGCGCCAACCGACCGGGAATTGCCGCGACCATAGGGGATGATGCAGAAGGTGCAGCGGTGGTCGCAGCCATTCTGGACCTGGACATAGGCGCGGGCACGGCCCTCCATGCCCTCGACCAGATGGCCGGCGGTCTCGGTCACGCTCATGATGTCGTTGACGCGGACCTTCTCTGTTCCACCCAGAAGATCAGCGGGCTTGTAGGTTTCCGCTTTCAGTTTTTCATCATTGCCGATCACGCGGTTCACTTCCGGCATGTTCCCGAACATCTCGGGATCGACCTGGGCGGCGCAGCCGGTGACGATGATCTGGGCATCGGGATTGTCGCGGCGGGCGCGGCGGATGTGTTGGCGGGCCTGGCGGACGGCCTCATTGGTCACCGCGCACGTGTTGACGAGAATTGTGTTGGTCAGCCCCTGCTCGCGGGCATGCTTGCGCATGACCTCGCTCTCCCAGGCATTCAGCCGGCAGCCAAAGGTGAGAATGTCGAGCCCGACTTCGGTCTCGACCGGCCGCGTGGGCGGCGTGTCGGCACCGGAAGCAGCCGGATTGTCATCATGCGCGCTCATGGAGAGCGGATAAGTGGTGGAGTGGCGGCAAATCGTCAAGCGGCGCGGGCAATCAGCGCGCCATCAGCCGTTTTGTCGCCTCGCCGACCAGAACCGCCCAGATGCCCAGCATGGCGTGATAGAGGTGCCAATTTGTGATGCCGAACGTGCTTTCGCTGCGACTGTCTCCGATCAGCACCGAGGCCAGCCCGATCAGGGCAAAGGACGCCAGCCAGACCAGGCCGGTCGACTGTTTGCCTTTAAGGATCAACATGACACTGGCCGTCGCTCCCAGGGCCAGGCCCAGCAGCGGGAGGGCGCTGATCACCGGACCGGTGCCGGGGAAGAACATCACGAAGGCGACAAGCGCTGGCAGCCCGTAGCGGACATAGCGGGTAATGCCGGAATCCAGTTTCACGGCATTGGCCTTCAGGATCAGGCCGACCGAGATCAGCAAAAGTCCGGCCGCCGCTGCAAATGTGCTGGCCAGGCTGTGGGCCCATTCCAGCTCATTGACCTGACCGGAAGCAAAGCGGACCGCACCGATCAGCGCGGCGATGCCCATCAATCCAAGGCCGAGGCGGATCATCCGGACCTTGCCGTCGCGGCGGTGCGGCCACAGCAGATAGATACCAAGGATGGCGCCGACCGTGACCAGCGCGTCAGTGAGGGCGAAGGCGATCATTCGTCGTCCCCGGCGGTCAGCGCTGCCACCTGGTCTTCGATCCAGGCCAGCATCTTGGCTTCAAGTGCCGAGAGCGGCATGGCGCCATCGGCGAGCAGGTGATCGTGGAAGGCGCGGATATCGAAATCAGCGCCGAGTTGGGCTTCGGCCTGTGCGCGCAGGTCGCGGATCAACAACTCGCCGGATTTATAGGCGAGCGCCTGGCCGGGCCAGGAAATATAGCGCTGGACCTCGGTGCGGACATTGTGCGGGGCGAGGGCCGAATTTTCCAGCAGGCAGGCTTCGGCCTGTTCCTGGGTCCAGCCCATGTAATGGATGCCCGTGTCGACCACGAGCCGGCAGGCGCGCCACATCTCGTAGGTCAAACGGCCGAATTCCTCGTAGGGCGTTGTATACAGACCCATATCGGTCGCGAGCGTCTCGGTATAGAGGCCCCAACCCTCCCCGAAGGCGGTGATGTAGCTGTTGCGGCGGAAGTCGGGGACGTCCTCCAGCTCGGCGGCAATGGAGATCTGGTGGTGATGTCCGGGAACCGCTTCGTGCACGGTCAGGGCTGGCAATGTGTAGAGCGGGCGCTGGGTCAGGTCATAGGTGTTGACCATATAGCCGCCGGCGACACCATTCTCGATATCGCCCGGCCAATAGCGACCCGTCGTATAGGTCGGCGCCATGGTGTCAGGCACAGGCCGGACGCCATAGGGTAGGCGCGGAAGATGGCCGAAAAAGCGCGGCATGGCATCGTCGGCCCGCTTGGATATCCAGGCGGCATGCATCAGTAATTCTTCCGGTGTTTCGGCATAGAATTGCGGATCGGTGCGCAGGAAGTTCAGGAATTCGGCGAATGTGCCCTCAAAACCGGTCCGCGAGATCACCTCGTCCATTTCGGAGCGGATGCGGGCAACCTCGTTGAGGCCGCGCTGATGAACCTCCTCCGGCGAGGTATCCAGCGTCGTGTGGTAGCGCACCAGCGTCTGGTAATATTGGCGACCCTCGGCGACCTCTGAAATGCCCAGGCTTTCGCGGGTCTGCGGAATGTACTCGTCGCGGAAGAAGGCGAGCAGGTTTTCATAGGCGGGGATGGCGGCATCCCGGATCGCAGCTTCGGCCTCGGCGCGGACCCGGGCGCGCTCATCGGCCGGCAGGCCTTCGGGCAGGGTATCGATCGGCGCGATCAGCAGCGCGTGCAAGGTGTCCGGATCGCTCAGGGCCTCGACTTGGGAGGCGGCCAGCTCGGCAATCAGGCGCGGTTGGGTAAATCCGTCGGCCAGTCCCCGGCGCATCCAGGCGATATTGGCGTCAAAGAAGTCGGGAATGGCAGTGATCCGGGTCACCCAGGCGTCAGCCCGCTCGATCGTGCGCAGTCGGGTCGACGAAGAGGCGTAGGACGGAGCGGAGAAGAAGCCGCTGTCGTTCTGAAAGGGTTGGCGCGCTTCGTCAAACGGCGCCAGCTCGACCCGGAACCGCAGGATGTAGTCGAGCACGGCGTGGGAAATTTGTTCGCTGGGATCAAGCTGTTCGGGTTCAATCGCTTCAAGGCGCGCGAGGAAACCGGCTTCCGCTTCGGCCTGCGCGTCGAGTGTGGCCTCGCTGACATCATACCATTGGCCGGCCGCTTCCAGATCGCCATCCCGGGCGCGGGCACCCGGGCTGTTCTCGCGCTCGAAGGCTTCGAAGTCCTCGATCAGCTGCGAGAATGCGGCGCTGGCGCTGGCGGCATCGGCCTGGCTTGCAGCTTTGGCAGTCGGCGCAGGCATCTCCGCGGTCACGGCAGATGGCACGGCAAGGCTCAACGCGAGCAGCGAAGCGCCGGCGAGCAGGCGGGCGGGTCGTTGAAAAAGCATGGTTCTCTCCCCTGTTGGGCAGAGGATGGCCCGCCGCGACATGGCTCGCAAGTCAGCCCGTCATGCGCACCTTATCCGCGCGGCTTGCGCTGCAAGCCCACGCGCTTGGCCACCATGTTGTTGACCAGCCGCTCCGGCAGGATTTTCGGCAGTGACCAATTGGTCAGACGGTCCGGCACGATGGCATAGCGAAAGCGTGGCTTGGCTTCGGTGAAGGCCCGGAAGACGCGATCCGCGATTTTCGACGGCGGAAAGCCGGCGGGACCATTCTTGGCCATCCAGCCCTGGATCCGCGTCATCGCCTCGAAGAAGGGGCTGTTTTCATAGGGCGTGGTGTCGATCTCTTCCGCCTTCGACCAGATTGGCGTGGCGACGGCACCCGGACCGATCACAATGACCTCGACCCCGTACAGCATGAGTTCGCGCCGCAGCGATTTGCTGATGCCTTCAACGGCATGCTTGGACGCGGCATAGGGCCCCAGGAAGGGGGCGCCCATCTCACCGGCGACCGAGGACATCATCACGATGCGGCCCGGCTCGCCTTTGAGGCTCTCATCGACACCGAGCAAGGGGCCGAACGCCCGGGTGACACGGACAATGCCGGTCACATTGACGTCCATCTGGGTCTGGAATTCCTCGATCGGCAATTCCAGCATCGGCCCGGCGACAGCGATGCCAGCATTGTTGACCAGGCCTTTGAGGGTTTCCCCGTTCAGCGCCTCGCGGACGATCACAGCGGCCGCATTGACGCTCGCCATGTCAGTGACATCGATGATGACGGGAACAAGGCTGGCGCCGAGCTCCGTTTTCAGACGCTCGCCGTCTTCCGGTTTGCGGACACCGGCGAAAACGCGCCAGCCTTCATCGACGAGACGTTTGACGCAGGCCGCGCCAATACCGGTGGAGGCGCCGGTTACAACGGCGGTTGGTTGGGTCTGGCTCATCGTGAGATCCTTGCAGGCTTGGATGCAATCTAGGCTGCTTGGGCGTGTTGGCCAACGCGATTGCGTACCGAATACCGGAAAAAATGTCCGGATGTTGTCAGCGGTGCGCTTCGCGGCGCGTTGACCCTGACAACTTCAGGCCTATTGTGCTGCACCGACACCGACTTTCCGCGTCGGCGGGGCTGCCGCGCGGGTTCCCGACGCAAGAGTGCCGGGCAAAATAGCGAAGGGCTGCCTCATGTCTTCCGACTGGTCTGATCCGCGTCCGATGTCGCCGCACCTGCAAGTGTGGCGCTGGCACGCGACGATGGCGTCGTCCATTCTTCATCGCGTCACCGGAGTGGCGAATTATATCGGCGCGGTCGCGATCAGCGTCTGGGTCATACTCATGGCCTTCGAAGCCGAGGGCTCCATCGCCTTCCTGTTCGAGGGCTGGATGGCCTGGGTTACCCGCTTCGGCCTGATCGCCCTGACCTATTCGGTCAGCTATCACTGGCTCAACGGGCTGCGCCACCTCTTGTGGGATGCAGGCAAGGGTTATGATCCCAAGGGTTCGAACCTGCGATCCATCCTGATCATTTTCGGTGCCGTCATCCCGACCGCGCTGATCTGGCTCGATCTGGGGATTTGAGATGAGTGATTACCGCACCCCCACCGCCAAGGTCCGTGGACTGGGCGCATCAGGTCACGGCACCAGCCACTGGGTCGCCCACCGGGTCACTTCCGTTGCACTCTTCTTCCTGGCGCCGATCTTCGTCTGGATGCTGGCCAAGTCCGGCGCCCCGGCGAACGCGACCGAATTTTTCGCCAGCCCCGCCGGCGCCATCATCACACTGCTCACCCTGACCGCCGGTCTGTCGCACATGCGTTTCGGCATGCAGGTGATCATTGAGGACTATGTCCACAAGCACAGCACCAAGACGCTTTTGATGCTGGGCAATACTTTCCTGACGCTGGGGCTGTGGCTGGTGACAGCCTTTGCCCTGCTCAAACTCGCGCTTTAACGGACGCACGACATGGCCGAATACAAATGGATCGATCACACCTATGACGTGGTCGTCGTCGGCGCCGGGGGCTCAGGCCTTCGCGCTGCTCTGGGCGCTTCCCAGGCCGGTCTGAAGACCGCCTGCATCACCAAGGTTTTCCCGACCCGCTCGCACACGGTTGCGGCCCAGGGCGGGATTTCCGCCTCGCTCGGCAATATGGGCGAGGATGACTGGCGCTGGCACATGTATGACACCGTCAAGGGGTCGGACTGGCTGGGCGATCAGGACGCCATCGAATACCTGTGCCGCGAGGCGCCGGCTGCGGTTTATGAGCTGGAACATTGGGGCGTGCCCTTCTCGCGCACCGAGGATGGCAAGATCTACCAGCGCGCCTTCGGCGGCATGACCAAGAATTACGGCGAAGGTCCTGTCCAGCGCACATGTGCCGCTGCCGACCGGACCGGCCACGCCATCCTGCACACGCTTTACGGTCAGTCCGTGCGCAATGAGACCGAATTCTTCATCGAGTATTTCGCGCTCGACCTGATCATGGATGATGACGGTGTCTGCCGCGGCATCACCGCCTGGAAGCTGGATGACGGTACGCTGCACCGTTTCCGTGCCCAGACCGTGGTCCTGGCAACGGGCGGCTATGGCCGCGCCTATTTCTCCGCCACTTCGGCCCACACCTGTACCGGTGACGGCAATGCCATGGTGCTGCGGGCAGGCCTGCCGCTCCAGGACATGGAATTCGTGCAATTCCATCCGACCGGCATTTACGGCGCCGGCTGCCTGATCACAGAGGGTGCCCGCGGTGAAGGCGGTTATCTGACCAATTCCAATGGCGAACGCTTCATGGAGCGCTATGCCCCGTCGGCGAAAGACCTCGCTTCTCGCGATGTCGTCTCACGCTCGATGACGATGGAAATCCGCGAGGGCCGCGGTGTCGGCGCCAATGGCGACCATATCCACCTCCATCTCGATCATCTCGATCCGGACATTCTGGGCGAGCGTCTGCCGGGCATTTCCGAGAGCGCCCGCGTCTTTGCCGGTGTCGATGTGACCAAGGAGCCGATCCCGGTCCTGCCGACGGTCCACTACAATATGGGCGGCATCCCGACCAATTATCACGGCGAAGTCCTGACCAAGGTCGGCGGCGATGCCGATACGGTCGTGCCGGGCCTGATGGCTGTCGGTGAGGCAGCTTGCGTGTCAGTGCATGGCGCCAACCGCCTCGGCTCGAACTCGCTGATTGACCTGGTGGTCTTCGGTCGCGCGGCGGGTCTGCGCCTGGGTGAAACGGTCAAGGCCGGTGCGAGCCAGCCGGAAGTCAAGGCCGCTGACGGACAGCTCTCGCTCGATCGTCTCGACAAATACCGCAATGCCGCTGGCGGCACGCCGACCGCCAAGCTGCGGCTGGAAATGCAGCGCTCGATGCAGAACAACTGCGCGGTCTTCCGTACTGGCGATGTCCTCGCCGAAGGCGTCGAAGCGATCAAGAATGTCTACACCGGAATGCCGGATATCGGCGTCACCGATCGCACCATGGTGTGGAATACTGATCTCATGGAAACCCTCGAGCTGGACAATCTCCTGTCCCAGGCCGCGGTGACCGTGAACGGTGCGGCCAATCGCGAGGAAAGCCGCGGCGCCCATGCCCGCGAGGATTTCTCCGATCGCGATGACGAGAAGTGGATGAAGCACACGCTGGCCTGGTGTGACGAGGCCGGCAATGTGAAGATCGACTACCGCCCGGTCCACACCTACACGATGTCCAACGATATCGAGTATATCAAGCCGAAGGCGCGGGTTTACTAGGCATGGCGCAAACCGCCGGATATTCAGGCACGCCCCTGCCAAAGAAGCTCGGCCTCAAGGACGGGCAGGCGGTGGCATTTCTGAATCTGCCCGAGGCGCATGACGATCTGCGCGCGGCGGCGGTGTTTGACCGTGAGCAGGCGACGGCCGCGGCGGGCGATGAGCTCGACTATGTGCATTACTTCACCAAGGTGCGCGCCACGTTCGAGACCGATCTGCCGCGCCTGCGCTCATCCATCCGGCAAGACGGCATGATCTGGGTCTCCTGGCCCAAGAAGGCGTCGAAAGTCGAAACCGACATGACCGAGGACGTGATCCGCAACGTCGCCCTGCCCATTGACCTGGTCGATGTGAAAGTGTGTGCCGTTGACGACATCTGGTCCGGCCTGAAACTGATGATCCCGCGCGCCAAGCGCGTCGTGAACTGAACGAGGACCCAAATGGTTCAGCTGACACTCCCCAAAGGTTCCGCTCCGAAAAAGGGCAAGACCCATCCGACACCGGACGGGGCGAAGAATACGCGCACCTTCAAGGTCTATCGCTATAATCCGGAAACCGACCAAAATCCGAGCTGGGACACCTACAAGGTCGACATGGATGATTGCGGGCCAATGGTTCTCGATGCCCTGTTGTGGATCAAGAATAATGTCGACGCCTCGCTGGCCTTCCGCCGCTCCTGCCGCGAAGGTGTGTGTGGTTCCTGTTCGATGAATATCGGCGGCCGCAACACGATCGCCTGTACGTCCGGCATCGACGAGTACAAGGGCGAGATCACCATCTCGCCGCTGCCGCATCAGCCGGTCGTCCGCGACCTGGTCCCGGATCTGACGCAATTCTACGCCCAGCACGCGGCGGTGAAGCCCTACCTCAAGACCGACACGCCGGCGCCGGAAAAAGAGTGGAAGCAGAGCCCGGAACAGCGCGAAAAGCTGGATGGTCTCTATGAGTGCATCATGTGTGCTTCCTGCTCCACGGCCTGCCCGTCCTATTGGTGGAATGGCGACAAATACATGGGTCCGGCGGCCCTGCTGCAGGCCTATCGCTGGCTCGCCGACAGCCGCGACGAAGCCACGGGCGAGCGTCTCGACGAGCTCAATGACCCGTTCAAGCTCTATCGCTGCCACACCATCATGAATTGCGCCCAGGTCTGCCCGAAGGGCCTGAACCCGGCGGAAGCGATCGGCGAGATCAAGCAGATGATGGTCGAACGCGAAGGCTGACTGGCCCGCGATTGCCGAATTCGATCAAGCCCCGTCTTCTGAACAGGCGGGGCTTTTCGTTGGGGGCCGATCCAACAAAAGCGTAACTGGCGCACCATGGCTGCGGGCGCTAGCTTGGCGCCCATTGGGGGGCAAGCCATGAAATATTTCGCCATCGCTATAGGTCTTGTTTGCGGGTTCACGGCAGTTACGCACGCGCAGGCTCCCTTCTGGTTGCACCCCTATAATTTCTTCGGTAAGGAAACCGCGCTGACCGCATCGGTCAATCTCGGTGATCTCGATGGCGACGGCGATCTGGATGGGTTTGCGGTCAATGGCCGACACTGGATCCAGCAGGACGAAGTGTTCCTCAACAACGGGATGGGCTTGTTCCGCTCAGCTCACGACGCCGGCTCTGATCGAGCGACCGGCTATGAGGCGGCGCTTGCGGACTTCGATGGTGATGGCGACCTTGATGCGGCTGTCGCGCGCGACCTGTTGCCCGTCCTGCTCCTGTTCAATGACGGTCGAGCCAATTTTGACGGTGGGCGAGATCTTGGCCCGGTCGCCCAGGCGAGAAGTATCGCGGCTGCTGACCTTGATGGC
Organism: Maricaulis maris; assembly: GCF_003634045.1. Classification (GTDB taxonomy): domain Bacteria; phylum Pseudomonadota; class Alphaproteobacteria; order Caulobacterales; family Maricaulaceae; genus Maricaulis; species Maricaulis maris. The sequence continues at coordinate 236,611 of NZ_RBIM01000004.1, read as the reverse complement.
GATGGCGACCAGGATCTTGTCCTGGTCCAGCGCGGTGAAACCAATCGCTACTTCCTCAATGACGGCCACGGAGCGTTCGGTCCTGATATTGAACTGCCAGGCGCGTGGCAGACCATTCAGGTCGCAATCGATGACCTCGATGCAGACGGTCGCTCCGATCTTGTCTTTTCCAATCGCGGTGGCGAAGGCGTGGTCCTTTATCGCGGTTTGGCCGAAGGTGGCTTTGCCGTACCCGACTTGCTAGGAGGTGAGTTGGCAATGGAAATTCGGGCAGTCGAGATTGGCGATGTCACAGGCGACGGGCATCCCGATATCATCGCGGGCGGCATGGAAGCGCAAAGCGTAATCTTTATGAATGACGGAGCCGGCGGGTTCACCCAGATCGAACGTTTCGGGGCGGATACAGATGTCGTATTTGGCCTCGCCCTTAGCGATTTCAATCAGGACGGCCGCACCGACATCGCTATCGCCAATGCCGGCGTCCGCAACCGGGTCTATTTCGGTACACCGGACGGGTTCGAGGCGCTTGAGGTCGGTGACGACCCCTCTGACACCTACAATCTCTCGGTCGGCGACATGAATGGGGATGGCCGGCCCGATATCGTCTACGCCATCTCGGAAGGCTCGAATTACACGCTGATCAACCGGATCGATCCGGACTAGCGCCCCCAGGCCATGCGTTCGCAGATGTCGCGGAACATGTCCGTCACGTGGGCGTCGCTGCCGTCGTCCTTTCCGACAAGCATTGGCCGTCCGTAGGCGAGATGGTAGCGAGCGCCGGCCTTGCCCATCAGGCCGTGGAAGATCGTCATGTCCTTCAGCTCCTCATTGATCTGGGCGAGCGCGTAATAGAGGAAGGGCATGCGCTGACGTACGGCCAGGGGGATGACCGGCGCGTCGAACTTTCGAGCCAGGCTGATCGCGGTTGGCTGCCAGGGCTTTTCGCGCAAACCCCAATGCTTCCAGCTCCACTCCGACATCCGACCTGACGGAAACAGGACAATGCACTGGCCGGCCCTGAAGGCATCGATGGCGCGGCGCAGGACTTCGCGGCTCTGATTGCGGTTGCGGTGCTGGTCGCGCCATTCCACCGGGATGATTCGTTCCTCCAAGCCGGGGCAAACCTTGAGGGCATCGCGATTCGCGAAGTAGAGCAGGTCCGGCCTGCGGGCCTTGAGGCTGTCCCACAGTGCAATCCCGTCGGCGATTCCGCCGGGATGATTGGCCACGATCACGCAGGGGCCGGATTCGGGAACATGGTCGAGGCCGTCACACTGCGTGTGCAGGCGCAGATAGTCTGACGCCCATTCAAAACAGTCATGGCCCGACAGGTCGACGATCGCGTTCGCCATCGCTACGGCACGTCGGTAGCCCAGCATCGGGTAGGCGATGGTTTTGATCAGTGGCCAGAGCGGCGTGTGGATGAGGCGCGGCGCACGATCCTCGATCAACTCATCGACAATATGGGGCCCCGCTGCTGCTGGCGGAGAATCGGGTTCTGTCATGGCCGCAGGAAACTCCCGGAGCGGTGGCGAAGCAATCGGTTTCCATCCTGACGGCCAACAGGGTTACCGGAAGATTTACGAGTTGGCCCGCGGCTTGCGACGGCCCGGTCAGACGTTAACGCCTTGTTCACGATTGGAACACGCCATGACGATGACCGAGACACTGCCTGCCGGCGAAGTCCGCCGCCTTCCTGCAAAGCGCGCCCGTATCCAGGACGATCTCGTCGCTGACTATCTTGCCACGGTTGTCGCGCCGGGGCAGCGGACCATTCAGATCGGGGGCGGCGATCTCGGTGCGGTTTGCCTCAAACGCGGCGCCCATCACCAGGTGGTGGCGCCCATGGGGGCAATCGAGGCCCTGCAGGCAGCTTGTGACCGTCGCGCAATCCCGACCGACGCCTTGAGTGGTGGCCCTGCGGCCCGGCCCGGCGCGGCTGACGAGCCGTTCGACCTCGCGCTGTTCGGCGCGGAAACCGGGTTTCCGGCGATGGCCGCCAATTGGCGCCATGTGTCCGGCCGGCTGCGCGATGGCGGTATTCTGGTCCTGCTTGGAGCTGATCACGGTGCCTGCGCCCGCTTGGCCGACGCGCTCGAGCATGACCCCAGTTGGGTGCTTGAAAGCAAGATCGGTGGTGAGGCGGCGATTTTCCGCAAGGTCGGGGATGTCAGCGACACGACGGCCTTGGCTGGATTGGCGCGGGTAAGTGATCCGGCGCGGCGCCCGCGCGGTGTGCGCTACGGGCTGGTCAGCCGGCTCATGGACCGCGTCTTCCCGACCCGCCACAAGCTCGCCTGATCGGGCCGGATCGGTTGCCGACCGGACGGACTGTCGCAAAACTTTCACCGAACTTGTATTGAGCGGTCATGCTTCGTCCGTAACCCGGAAGCATGACCGCTCGCAATGCTCTCGCTGGCTTCGCCGCTCTTGCGCACCCCGTGCGTCTCGCCCTGTTTCGTCAACTGTGCGACCAAGCGCCCGAGCGAGTCTCGGCTGGTGAACTGGCCCAGGGTTTCGACATTCCACCGTCGACCATGACCGGTCATCTGCAGGCGCTGGAGCGCGCCGGCTTGATCAAGGCCGAACGCCGGTCCCGCTACATGCTCTATTCGCTGAACCCGGATGGTACGCGGGAATTGGTCAATTTCCTGGTTGAAGATTGCTGTCATAATCGTCCCGATCTGATCGGGAAGGATGATGACGCGCTCGCCCAAGCGTCCTGATCTCACGCGCCTTCACCTGCCCTCACAAGCCGCCAGGCCCGCCCGCCCGACCGCCACCTTGCGGACGATTGCCACCGCCGCGTCGGCCTCGACGTTGCCCGCCGTCGGAGGCGTTGTTGCGACCTGACCGCACATGCGGAGCGCATTCCGGGGTCATTGTTTCGCGCGGCAGGGGCGTGATCGCAAATTCGCCTGATCGCCCGCGCGCCGCCGCCAGCCCGTCCGCGTCCAGCTGCGCCACAATGTCGGCTTCTACGGTGGCGTCGAGGCGATCCAGCCCATAGGTGCGCTCGCGCAGATTGCTGCGGTAAATGCTGGCCCAGTACGCCGCCTCGACCAGCGCTTCGGTTGTTCCGATGGCTGCGAAGGCTTCTGCGAGTTCAGCTTGGGCGGCAGGCCAGCCGGCATTGCCGGCGGCCAGCAGTCGGTCAAAACCCTCAACGCGCATTTCGTCGCGGAGAATGGCGGGCGTGGTGTCGTCATGGGACAGGGCAAGCGCGCTATGGCCAGCCAAGTATTGCGCAATTTCGAACCCTTCGCCTTGTTTGGCAATGCAGCGCAGGATCGGGAGGGCGTCGCCGTAGCGCCCTTGGTCGACCAAGCGGGCGGCGCCGTTGAAACCGGAAGGCGGCCTTTGATCCTCACCGCCCGGCCCGCTTGCGCATCCGGCCAGGAAAAAGAGGGCGGCAAACCCGGAAAACGCTCGGTACATGGCATCCACTTTCATTTTGGTGTTTCGGTTACACGGTGTCGGCCGGGAATTCCGTCGCGTGTTTGCGGTTTGTGACGACGAGGTGCTTGGAACGGGTCCGCCCAATCGCTTCATCGGGAGCACTTCCGGCGCGCCCGGGCCCGCGCGACCCGCTGCCGCCCGGCTCGACATCAGCGGGTGGGCATACTAAGTCAGCGCCAGCAACCGGTTCCGGTGAGGACCGGGTCCACACGAGTTTTCCGGGAGCGTAGCGATGACACGCGAAATCCACCATTTCATCAACGGCAAGGCTGCGGTCGGCGTGTCCGGTCAGTTCGGTGACGTTTACAATCCCAACACTGGTGAGGTGCAGGCTCGCGTCCAGTTTGCGACGGTGGACGAGGTCGCAAAGGCCGTTGAGGACGCCAAGGCCGCCCAGATCAAGTGGGCAGCAACGAACCCGCAGCGCCGGGCGCGGGTGTTGATGACCTACAAGGCCCTGGTCGAAGCGGAGATGGACAGTCTTGCTGAGCTTCTGTCGTCTGAGCATGGCAAGGTCATTGCCGACGCCAAGGGCGATCTGATCCGCGGCCTGGAAGTGGTTGAATTCGCCTGTGGCGCGCCGCATCTGCTCAAGGGTGAGTATACCGAGAGCGCCGGTACCGGCATTGACGTCTATTCGATGCGCCAGCCGCTCGGCGTTGTCGCCGGCATTTCACCGTTCAACTTTCCGGCGATGATTCCGATGTGGTTCATGGGCATGGCACTGGCGACCGGTAATGCGATGATCCTCAAACCGTCCGAAAAGGATCCGTCAGTCCCGGTCCGGCTTGCCGAGTTGATGATCGAAGCGGGTCTGCCGGAAGGTGTGCTGCAAGTGGTGCATGGCGACAAGACAGCGGTCGACGCGCTGCTCCACAATGACGATATCAAGGCGGTGTCCTTTGTCGGATCGTCCAATATCGCCCACTACATCGCCCAGACATGTGCCCGTGAAGGCAAGCGCTTCCAGGCGATGGGTGGCGCCAAGAACCACGGCATTATCATGCCCGATGCCGACATGGATCAGGTCGTGACTGATTTTCTTGGTGCAGCTTTTGGGTCCGCCGGTGAACGCTGCATGGCGCTGCCGGTTGCGGTGCCGGTCGGCAAGGATACGGCCGATGAGTTCGTGGCCCGGATCAAGGAAGAGGCGGCCAAGCTTCGTGTCGGCGTGTCGACTGATAGCGACGCTCACTACGGCCCCGTGGTTTCGGCGGCCCATCGCGCCGCGATCGAAAAATGGATTCAAACCGGTGTCGATGAAGGCGCCGACCTTCTGCTCGATGGACGCGGTTTTGCGCTGCAGGGGCATGAAAAGGGCTTCTTTATCGGGCCCAGCCTGTTCGACAATGTGAAGCCGTCAATGTCGTCATACCAGGAAGAGATCTTCGGCCCGGTGCTACAGGTCGTGCGTGCCGACAGTCTCGACGAAGCCGCGCACCTGCCGTCCGAACACCAATATGGCAACGGCGTCGCCATCTTCACCCGAAACGGTTTGGCGGCGCGTGAATTTGCCTCGAAAGTCCAGGTCGGCATGGTCGGCATCAATGTTCCCATCCCGGTGCCGGTGGCGTACCATTCCTTTGGTGGCTGGAAACGTTCGGCCTTTACCGACACCAACCAGTACGGCACTGACGGCATCCGTTTCTTCACCAAGATCAAGACGGTGACGCAGCGCTGGCCGACGGGTGACATTGGCGACCAGGCCTTCGTCATCCCGACCATGAACTAGCCGAACTGCCTCGGCGACCGAGATGAAAAACGGCCTCGCAGGAAACCTGTGAGGCCGTTCTTTGGTGTCGTCAGGACTGGCTCAGCGCCGCCGGCGCTTTGGGTCGCGAGGCCAGCCAGTCGACTGCACTGTCACGATCGGTGAAAAAGCGTGCATGCGCAGGGAGTTCGATGATCTCGCCGTGGACGGCACCGCGGTAGGATTCGTCCCAGACATGCGGGACGATGTAGGCTGTTGGAATTGGCCGGTCCAGCGCAAACAGGAAATTTTCGATGATTTCCGCTGACAGCCGCGGCGAGTTCTGTTGCTCGGCGTCGCTGCAGTCCGCGAGAATTGCCGTGACCTCGCGACGCTGACACAATTCGCGCGCCCGTTCGGTCGCCCAGCCCGCCTCACGGCGTGTCGCCTGGCCACTGGCCCGTATTTCGACAACGGCTCCGCCGTCGATAAGGTCCACCCGTACCGTCATACTCAATACCTACACAGTCTTGTTCTTGTTGCTGTCACACAAATTAGGTTTGTCGAACGCTGTTCGCCAGTATTTCAAAATGAGCAGCGCGTCCGAAACCGCGTGTAAACACAAGGTGTTTCGAAAATTAACCAAGGGTCTTCAACTAATTCAAATGCGTAGAAAATGAGCGTCAAACTGCGATTGGCCGCCCCCTTGCCAAGTCCGGCCCGATAGGACATGGAAAACATACCGTTAACTGTAATCCGGCGTTGAGAGTCCAAAATGGCCACATTCCAGTTCCGCACCGTTCCTCACATTCACGCCGGTCGCGGCAGCGCCGGGAAACTCGAGATGATCGCGGCATCGCTGATGGCCGGTGTCGAGCGCGTTGTACTGGTGACCGACAAGGGCGTGCGTCAGTTCGGATTGATCGACCGCGCGCTGGCAGGATTGGAAGCGGCCGGCCGGTCGATACTCGTCATTGACGATGTTGTCGCGGACCCGCCTGAAGACATGGTTCTGGCTGCAACCGCACGCGCTCGGGACTTTGGGGGGCAGCTGGTCGTCGGCTTTGGGGGCGGCTCGTCAATGGATACCGCCAAGCTCGTCGCGCTCCTGCTTGGCAGTGACCAGCCACTCTCCGACATGTATGGCGTCAATCAGGTGACGGGGTCTCGCCTGCCGCTCATCCTGATTCCAACCACCGCCGGCACAGGATCAGAAGTAACGCCGATCTCGGTTGTCACGGTCGGCAAGACGTCGAAAATGGGCGTCAATGATCCAGCTCTTTATGGGGATATGGCGGTATTGGATGCCGAGCTTACGCTCGGCCTGCCACGTCATGTCACCGCTGCGACCGGTATTGATGCCATGGTGCACGGGATTGAGGCCTATACCTCGGCGCTGGAAAAAAATCCGGTGTCAGATGCGTTGGCCTTGGCCGGTCTGAAGAAATTGCATGGCGCGATTGAGCGCGCCTGCCTCGACGGCACTGACATCGAGGCGCGTGAGGACATGCTGCTGGGGGCGCTGTTGACCGGTCAGGCCTTCGCCAACGCGCCCGTCGGTGCGGTTCACGCACTTGCTTATCCGCTCGGCGGGATTTTCCATGTGCCGCACGGACTTTCCAATTCGCTGATGCTGCCGCCTGTCCTGCGCTACAATGCCGCCAGCGCCGAACCGCTCTATACACAGCTCGCGGCCCATCTTGACCTTGCGGCGCCGTCAACCGATGCGCTGGTCACCGAGATGGAACGGATCGCCGACGTGGTTGGCATCGAAACGCGTCTGAGCCAGGTCGGCGTTTCCCACAATGACTTGCCTCGCTTGGCGGAGGACGCGATGAAGGTTGAGCGCCTGTTGAAGAATAATCCACGCCCCATGACGCTTGAGGCGGCCCAGGCCTGCTATGAGGCCGTGCTGTGATCGAGAAACGCGCCCGCATCGACTATCCGCGCTTTCGCGCCCTGCCGACCCGTTGGGCCGATAATGACATCTATGGCCACATCAATAATGCTGCCTATTACGGCTTCTTCGATACGGCCGTGAACTGTTTCCTGATCGAAGAGGGCGGGCTGGATATCCATGCCGGTCAGGTGATCGGCTTGGTCGTCGAGACAGGGTGCAACTACTTCGCGCCACTGGCCTATCCCGAAACCGTCGAAGCGGGCGTGCGTGTGGCGCGACTGGGCAATTCCTCGGTCAGCTACGAGATCGGCCTGTTCAGGGTCGGCGAGAATCAACCCGCGGCCCAGGGGCGCTTCGTGCACGTCTATGTCGACCGTGACACCCGCCGGCCGGTCCCGCTGCCGGACACAATGCGCGCGGCGCTGGCGGAGATAAGTTGACCGACGGGTTCGCGGCGTCAGGGCGTCGGCTGGAACATGGCTGACGTCTTGGATTGTATCATCCAGCGCTGATCGACGCGGTACAGCACGAAATAGTCGATGAAAGTGCGGGACTCGCCCGCGAGCTCGAATTTCACAAAGGCCATCTGGTCGCCGACGATATCCAGGCTGAGGATGCGGCCGGTGTTGGGAGCGGATAGGGGGCCATCTGCACGCGCGGCAAAATCGGCAAGCGACATGGCGATCACCTCATCGCCTTCATTGGTACGGCGGACATAGGCGAATTGGCCGCTGTCCAGATTGAAAGCACGTCCCAACTGCTCCGGATTGCCCGCTTGGCGACCCCAGAAATAGTCAGCGATTACCGCCCGGATTTCATGCTCTGTTTCCGCGAATGACGAGCCGTCATCAACGGATTGGGCGGCGGCCAGCGCTGGCATCGTCGCAAGAGCGATTGCAAGCAGAATGGATCTCATATCGGATTTTCCCTCGTGGCGCCCCCCGCCCGAGAATCTTGTTTCTAGCCCAATGTGGTCCCGACGACAGGCTGAGATTGCGGCTTGGACATCACATTTCTGTGGGGATGGAGTCATGCGGCGGCGGCGACCCATTGACCTGACCACCCGCAGCCCCCAAGCCTGTCGCGCATGACGACGCCGCTTTCCGTTCTTCGCCAGCGTGTTGATGCTGGTCTTCTCAGCCCCGATCCCGAACAGGAGCGGGCCGCCGAGGTGTTGACTGATCTGGCCGCGCGTCTCTCGGCTTGGCGCCCGGATCGCAGATCATTCTTTGGCAGGCGGGAACCGGCGCCCCGGGGTCTATACCTGTGGGGTGGAGTTGGACGCGGCAAATCCATGCTGATGGACTTGTTCGTCGAACACGCGCCGGTCGCCCCGAAGCGCCGGGCACATTTTCATGAATTCATGCAGGATGTGCATGCCCGTATCAACGCTTGGCGCAAGCTGAGCGCGGAGGAACGGCGCAAGCGGCCCGAATATGTGCGCGGCGCAGGGGATGATCCGATCCCGCCTGTTGCCAACGCCATTGCTGCCAAGGCGCGCCTTCTGGCCTTCGACGAATTCCAGGTCACCGACATCGCCGATGCCTCAATTCTGGGGCGGCTGTTCGAGCAATTCTTCGAGCGCGGTGTAGTGGTGGTGGCGACGTCGAATCGCCATCCCGATGATCTCTACAAGAACGGCCTCAACCGCCAGCGTTTCCTGCCCGTGATCGCGATGCTCAAGGACCGGCTCGACATCATGGAGCTCGATAGCGGGACAGACTTCCGCCTGCGCCAGCTGGAGGCCGCGCCAGTCTACTACACGCCGCTCTCAGCCGATGCGGAACTGGCCATGAACAAGGCCTGGGAACGCCTGACCTCCGGCGCCGTGCCGCAGCATTGCGTGCTCGATGTGAAGGGGCGCAGTCTTGTCGTCGAGCGCGAAGCCGCCGGCGTGGCGCGCTTTACCTTCTCCGAATTGTGCGCTCAGCCGCTCGGGCCAGCCGATTACCTTACCCTGGCCGACCGTTTCCACACTGTCCTGCTGGAATACGTACCCCGGTTATCGCCGGCCAAACGCAATGAGGCCAAGCGCTTCGTGACACTGATCGACGCGCTCTACGAGGCACGCACCAAGCTGGTCATGAGTGCCGATGCCGAGCCGGTTGATCTCTATCCGGACGGTGATGGCGCCTTCGAGTTCGAACGGACCGCCTCGCGCCTGATGGAAATGCGAACGCATGACTATCTCGCAGCCCAGCGCCGTGAGGATGAGGGCGACGCCGCACCGTAAAATAGGGAATGCCAATGTCACGTTCTATCGGCTTGTCACCGGAAATCGTCGAATACGTTCGCCGCGCCAATCGCGCGGAACATCCGGCCCTCGCGCGGTGTCGCACCGAAACCGACGCCATGGGCGATGTCTCGCGCATGCAGATCTCGCCGGAGCAGGGCGCCTTCCTGCAAATGTGTGCCCGTCTGGTCTCGGCTCGGACCGCGGTCGAGGTCGGTGTCTTTACCGGCTATTCGGCCCTGGCGACGATCCTGGCCATGCGCGACATGCATGGTGAGGCCGCGCGCTTGATCGGCTGCGACATTTCCGAGGATTATACCGGGAAGGCCCGGTCCTATTGGGACGAAGCCGGTGTGACCGACCAGATCGAGCTGCGCATCGGCGATGCGCGAGAGACGCTGGCTGGCTTGGTCGATGCGCGGGGCGGTACCGTCGACATGATTTTCATCGACGCGGACAAGACCGGCTATGATGCCTACTACGAGGCGGCGCTCAGCCTGGTTCGGCGTGGCGGGCTGATCCTGTTCGACAATGTGCTGTGGGGCGGCAGTGTCGCCGACCCGGACCGGGTCCGGGTGGATGCCGATACGGCAGCCCTCGCGGCGCTTGCGGAGACATTGCGGGCGGACGCGCGTGTGGATATTGCCTTCACCGGTTTGGGCGACGGAATATTGATGGCGCTCAAGCGTTAAGCTCTTCCGCCCATGCCTTTCAGCCTGTCACCAACGTCCAGGCAAAACTCATGGCCTGCTCCCCTGACATGTCCGAGATAACGGCCGTCATGACATCGCCCTCTCGGCTGTAGGCAATGACGTTGGGAAAGTCGTGATCGGGGTTCTCGAACCGGACCGAACTGGCGCCGCGCTCGACCAGTTCGAAGCAACTCGCCGGGCGTCCGCCGGGTTGGGCGCAGTACCGACCGGTTTCGCCGGCCAGCTCGATGCGCAGGAACTCGAAGCCCACGGCACTGCCGTCGACTCGGGTCCGGTTGACCCCCAGCAGCAGGCCGCCTGCGCTGTCGGTCCAGACTTCCTCAATCACCGGATCGCCGCCCGTGCTGCGCCAGTGGCCGGTCATCCAGTCGAGCGTGTCGTCCTGGCCAAGTGCGCTCGATGCCGGGGCGCAGGCAGCGATCACCAACGCGGCAAGAGCGAGGTGGTCGTTGACGTGCGATCGTGCGGGTTTTCGGGTGATCATTGTGGTGGTCTCCGATGGGGTGTCGTCATTATTGACAGCGCAATCGGCCGCCGTCTTGAATGATCCGGACAAGGAGGCGCGATGAGCGAGGCGATGTATAAGTTCCGGCCCGCCGGCGAGGGCTTGGCTGACCGCATTGATGGCGTCTGGCATCTCTCCCGTGACGGCGATGACACGCCCCGGATGATCGCTCCGGACGGGGCATGCGAGATCATCCTGCACCGATCAGAACCGCCGCTCGAACGGGACGGAGACGGCTGGACTCGTCAGCCGGCGGCATTTCTCTACGGACCCTTGAACCGGGTGTTGGTCCTGCGCCAGAGCGGGCCGATGGATGTCGTGGGAATCCGATTGCACCCGTGGGCCGTCGGCGCGCTGGGGGCGCGTCCGTCGGCATGGCGAAACCGGGCTGTGCCACTTGCGGAGATACTTGGTGTTGAGCCAAGCCGGCACCTTCTTGAATTCGCTCGTACCGCCTCGTCGCCTGTCGGATTTCTTGATCTTGCCGGGAATGAGCTCGACTGCGTGCTGCAGCCGCCGCTGGTCCAGACCTGTGTGCGTCGGCTTGTTGAGGCGCTGCAAGGCGGTGAAGTGACGGGTTTGGCTGGCCTTGCGGCGATGGCCGGAACCAGCGAACGGACGGTCGGGCGTCGGTTCGAGCGGGCGTGTGGTCTGACGGCGGGGAACATGATCCGGATTTTTCGTTTTCACCGGGCCCGCAATGCGATCAAGGCCGGATTGGCGCTGACCGAGGTCGCCGCCGATGCGGGCTATGCCGATCAGGCTCACATGACCCGCGATTTTCGCCGTTTCGCCGGTATTACGCCAGTGCCGGCCCGCAATCCGGCGCCCTTCGATGTTTTCTATCCAGGCGAGCTGAAGGATGCGGAGACGCACAGTAAAATGTAACCTTGACGACACTCGATGTCACCTATAGGTAACTTGTAACGTAAAGGTTACAAGGAAGTGCCGTCATGGAAGACCAAGTCTCCAAACTTATCCGCCAGCGCGACAGGGTCCTCGCCCTCGCCGCTGTGAGTTTCCTGTTCTGGCAGGGCGCGCAATTGGCTGAGAACATTGTTGAAGAGGGCGGTTGGGACCTCGGGCCCTATGAGCTGGTCGTCCAGCTTTTGCTCGTGGCCGGCGCGCTTGGATGGGCGGGCGCGTCCTTCCTGTTTTTGCTCTACGCGAACAGGGTTCGGCGATCCGACACGCAATCGGTCATTCAGGATGAGTTGTTCTGTCACAACCAGCGCCTCGCGATACGCTGCGGCTTTGTCGCGCTCATCGGCGCGACGTCGGTATTGCTCGCCGCCGACCTCTTCATCGGGTTTTCGGCGACGATAGCACTCCGCGCATTGCTGATCATTGGCATAACAGCGCCATTGGTGACTTTCCTGATTTTGGGTCGGGACAAGCTGGAGGATGATGCGTGACCAGCGAGTTGGCCAACAGGCTGAAGGAACTGAGGGCCCGTGAGGGCCTCACCCAGGCCGAGCTGGCCGAGCGGGTCGGCGTCACCAGAAAGACCATCAATACGGTCGAAAACCGGGTCTTCGTGCCCTCGACCATTCTAGCGCTCAAGCTTGCTGCGGCGCTGGAGGTTGCGGTCGAGGACGTCTTCCAGCTGGACGGCTGAGACCGGTCGGGCAATGTCCTGCGACCCGGTGCGGCGATATCACCGCCTTGCCGAACCCCTCGCGCAGCGCTAGACCGCTGGCCAATCGCTTGAACATCCCCACAAGAGGAGCTCCTCCATGGCCCGTAACAAGATTGCGCTCATCGGATCCGGCATGATCGGTGGCACCCTGGCCCACATCGCAGCGCGTGAAGAACTGGGCGATGTCGTCCTGTTCGACATTGCCGAAGGCGTGGCCAAGGGTAAGGCGCTGGATATCGCTGAAGCCAGCCCGGTTTTCGGCAAGGACTCCAAGCTCGCCGGCTCGGACGACTACGCCGCGATCGCTGGCGCCGATGTCTGCATCGTCACCGCCGGTGTGCCGCGCAAGCCGGGCATGAGCCGCGATGACCTGCTGGGCATCAATCTGAAGGTCATGAAGGCTGTGGGCGAAGGCATTGCCAAGCACGCTCCGGACGCGTTCGTGATCTGCATCACCAACCCGCTCGACGCGATGGTCTGGGCGCTGCGTGAATTCTCCGGCCTGCCGCACAACAAGGTCGTCGGCATGGCCGGCGTGCTCGACAGTGCCCGCTTCCGTCACTTCCTGGCCGACGAGTTCGAGGTTTCAGTCGAAGACGTCACGGCCTTCGTGATGGGCGGACATGGTGATACGATGGTACCGCTGCTGCGCTATTCCACCATCGCCGGCATCCCGGTTCCGGACATGGTCAAGATGGGCTGGTCCACCGATGAGAAAATGGACGCCATCATCGACCGCACCCGCAAAGGCGGCGGCGAGATCGTGACCCTGCTCGGTACCGGTTCGGCCTTCTATGCCCCTGCCGAGAGCGCCATCGACATGGCCGTTTCCTACCTGCGTGACAAGAAGCGCATCCTGCCGTGTGCCGCCTATTTGTCCGGTCAGTTTGGCCAGGACGACCTCTATGTGGGTGTGCCGGTCGTGATCGGCGCCGGTGGTGTCGAGAAAGTGGTCGAGATCGAACTCAATGCTGACGAACAGGCGATGTTCGACAGCTCGGTTGAGTCCGTGAAGGGGCTCGTGGCCGCTTGTAAAGGGCTGGAGCCGTCGCTGGCCTAGGTGAGGCGGAAGACTTGAGAAAGCCGCCGGCCTGACGGGTCGGCGGCTTTTTTGTGTCTACAGCCCGCCGGCGAAAGTACCCGCCGTGTTCAGTCGCATCAGCTCGAATCCGAGCACCAAGAGCGTGGTCAACCAGGCGAACGGGACCCAGAGGAGGACTCCCGCCGCAGGTGAGGCTCGCCCGACGAGACCGGTTGCGAACAGGCCGTAGATCCACATGGCCATGGCGGCCAGGAAGCCCAGGGCAGGGTCGCGCAGGCCGAAGAAGATACAGACTTGCGCCGACATCCCGGTCAGCAACAGGACGATCAACAAGCTGCCAAGCAAACGCATCCCGTTTTTGCCGCTGCGCTGGACGATCCAGAGCGCAATGACCGTGCATACGGGGATAAGCAGGCCGATCAAATTCATGACAGCGAAGCTCGGTGCCCAGTTGGGCGCGTCCAACGCATTGACCCAGTCGACGGCACCGGTCGCGTGCAGCCATCCTGACAGCCCGCCAGCCAGGGAGGCCGCACCGATCATGTAGACCAGCAGGGTAATGACGCCGGGACCGTGCCGCTTGTCGGCCATGGATGTTTCAACTCACTCTGACTTGCCCTGTCCGGTGCAAGTTTCAAACCACGCGCCCGTCGACCTGGTTTTCGGGCGGACTGCGAGCCTATCGATATAGTGGCGAGCCGCATAACTGCAGACGCTCATAATCAATGCGTGAATACTGTCGCTCGGTTTTAACTTGACCGCCCCGGCGTGAACTCATCGAGTGGCGCAATGACCCAGATCCAGCTCGAGACTGATCGTCTCATTTTGCGCCAACCCGATCTTTCCGACTTCGAACCGCTCTGCGACCTCATGGGCGACGCGGAAACCACCCGATTCATCGGCGGAACGCAGGAGCCGGCCCATGTCTGGCGCGGCTTGTGTGGCATTGTCGGCCATTGGGCGTTGCGCGGATACGGGTTTTTCTCGGTGATCGAGAAGGGCAGCGGTCAATGGTTGGGCCGGGTCGGCCCGTGGTATCCGCACGGCTGGCCACAGCCGGAGATCGGTTGGTCGCTGAACCGGGCCAGTTGGGGGCGGGGTTTCGCCACGGAAGCGGCGGGGGCATGCATGGACTACGCGATCGATGAGCTGGGATGGCCGGATGTCATCCATCTCATCGATGCCGACAATAGGGCGAGCCAAGCCGTGGCCGCCAAGATCGGCTCGCGGGACCTGGGCCATGACGCCGAGGTCGCCGGGTTCAACATGATCGTCGATGTCTGGGGTCAGAGTTCCAGCGAATGGCGGACCCGCCGCAAATCCTTGCGCTAATACCAGCCGGCGTCGCGTAATTTTGGCGCATAGGTCCGGCTGACCGGTGCTTCGGCACCTGTCGTCAGTGACAGGGTGGCGCGACCATCGCTGCGGGATATGCGTTCGACCGCTTTGCGGGCGACCCACCAGGACCGGTGCGTGCGGGCACCGTCGAGGGGCGCGACAGCCGCGACCGCATCACTCAATCGCATCAGGATCAGGCAGTCGCCGAGGTCGGTATGGACGCGCAAATAGTGATCCTCAGCCTCCAGAGCCAGGATATCGGCGCGGCGAAGCCGCGGCGGAAGTTTGTCAGTCAGTGCAACCGATGGACGCGTGGCATCCGGACTGGATGTGCCGCGCGCGCGATTTTGTTCAATCAGAATTGAGACTGTCGTGACAGCGGCCGAGATCACCCAGACGAGAAAGTAGATCATCGGAAGGACATAAAGCGGGTAGCGTCCGCTCAGGACCAGCTGCAGGAGTGCCACGGCCGCAGTCACGGGTATCGACACCAACAGTGTCGTCGCGAGACCCGTCGCCAATTTGGGCCAGTCCGGTGCATAGCGGTCAAACAGCCAGTTGCAGCCATGGCCGCAAGTCCAGCCCAGCGCCATCAAACCCGTCCAGTAAAGCCAGATCCATGGCAGGCCGAGGCTGGCCGTTTCATAGGGGGCAAGGATGGCGAGAAACGTCCCCGCCGCGAGGACGATGGCGACGTTGGGACCCCAGGATTTCACTCTTTCGATCATCGTTGGCCCGGTCATTCACGAAGCGTGAATGAACACCTAGCGCAATTCGCGCAGCGCGGCAGCCCGTTGACGCAATCTCGGTTTCCCCGCGGTGCAGGGTGGCGCCATGCCTGTCCCGACACCCGGTCATGGGACCGGACCGCAAGGGAGATAACTCGATGATGATGACCGCAATGATCCTGGCCGCTTGCCTCGGATCCGCCGCCCAAGATGAGGCCAACCTCACAGTCCATGTTGACGGGTTTTCGGAAGCTCGCGGCGCGGTGATGATGGCGGTCTTTGCCTCGGCGGAAAGTTGGAATGGCGGCGACCCGGTTGCCGGCAGCCGCGTTGAGGTGAGTGGCGACACCGTGACGGTCTCTTTCTCGTCATTGCCAGCCGGCGACTACGCCATTCGAATGTTCCATGACGTCGATGGTGATGGAGAACTCAATGTCAATCTGATGGGCATCCCGAGCGAGCCCTTTGCTTTTTCCAACAATGCCCGCGGCAATTTCGGGCCGGCCAGCTGGCAAGACGCCGTCTTCCAGCTCGTGCCCGGCGAGAACACGCATTCGCTGGACCTGCGCTAGGGAGGTGATGATGCAGACACACCCCAATCGTCGCGACATGCTCGCCCTGCTCGCCGCCGCTGGCGGGGCCGCCAGCCTGCCGGGACTCGCTTTTGCGAGCGAGGGCGCTGATCCTGTCTACCAGGCGTTCGACGCGGCCAGTCGGCACGATCCGTGGACATTGGGCTTTACCGATGCGCCGGCTACTGGTCTGGATGGCGTGCCGCAACGTCTGCATGGGCGGCTGCCTGACGGCTTGGCCGGGACGCTTTACCGCAACGGGCCGGCGCGCTTCAGCCGTGATGAGTGGCGCTACCGTCACTGGTTTGACGGTGACGGCATGGTGCACGCTTGGCACTTGGCGCCGGGCGAGCCGGTCACCCACAGGGCGCGTTTCGTCGAGACCCCCAAATGGCGGGACGAGGAAGCGGCGGGGCGCTTTTTGATGCCGACCTTCGGCTCACAGCCGCCCAATACCCGCGGCATGCGTGGCCCGGATGACATGAATGCGGCCAACACGTCGGTGATGGTGCTCGACGGCCAGCTGATGGCGCTCTGGGAGGGCGGCTCGGCCTGGCAACTCGATGCGCAAACCCTGGCGAGCCAAGGGCCCCGAAATTGGGGCGACGGTCTGGACGGGCTGCCCTTCTCGGCCCATCCCAAGGTCGATCCCGACGGCACCGTGTGGAATTTCGGCCAGGCGCCGGCGCAGGAAGCGCTCGTGATCTGGCAATTGCGCCGCGACGGTTCCCTGCGCCGGGCTGAACTTGTCGGCGATATACCGGGCGGCATGATCCATGATTTCGCGGTTACCGACCGCTCGCTTGTCTTTCTGGTCGGCAATCTGCGCTGGGCAGGGCCGCAGCTGCCTTATCTCGACAGTTTTCGCTGGGATGACAGCCGCGCCATGCAAGTCATTGCCATTGACAAGTCGGACTGGTCAAAGCGCCGCGTCTGGGAGTTGCCGCCGGGCTTTCTTTTCCATGTCGGTGGTGCCTGGGAAGACGTCGACGGGACGATCCATGTCGATGCTGCCCTGTCCGAAGACGCCCGCATGGCAACAATTGGCGCCCGGGACGTGATGCTGGGCAGGCCCAGTCCGGAAAGTGAAGGCGGAAGCCGGATGCACATGATCACCCTGTATCCGGACGGTCGCTTTGAACGCGCGGCGTTCAACGATGGCGGCGCCGAGTTCCCGCAGGTTGATCCGCGCTACACTGGCTTGGCGCGGCGCTTTACCTGGCATGTCGGCTGGCCGGACGGTCAGGTCCGCGGGGCCAGTCAACTGGTTGAACGGAATCTCTTGTCCGGCGCGACACGACGCTTTGATTTCGGCACAGATGTGGTCGTTGAAGAACCGCTCTTCATCCCACGCGACCGCGCTGCGGAAGAGGGCGATGGCTGGCTGGTCCACACAGCGTTGAACAAGCAGGCGCGGGCCAGCGAACTGCATATCTTCGAGGCGCGTCGCCTTGAAGACGGGCCGGTCGCCAGCTGGCGTTTGCCCTATGCCTGCCCGTTGGGCTTTCACGGTTGCTGGCAGGCGGCTTGATCCGCGCAAGGATGTTTGTCTCCCCGGCCGGGAGTTAATCTGTCGGCAAGCTTGCCGACATTCCGGCCGTGTGAGCCTTGGCTTCCCGGCTCGGGCGTTGGGAGACTGACATGCAGAATTATTGCCTTGCGGCGTTTGGCGCGGCGGCGCTTTTGGCAACGCCCGCCCATGCTCAATCATTGACCGATTGGCGCGACCAGCTGGACCCGGACGCTCTCGCTGGCGGCGAGATATATCTTGAGCTTCAGTATGAAGGCGAGGCTGACGGTTTCATGCGATATGGCTGGCAGACCGACGGTGATGAAATCGCCATTTATGATCGGACAATGTGGGCCTCGCATGAGATCTACGAGACGTTGGAGACGCGGATCCGCTTGGCGGACCTGGCACCGGTCTCCTCCGATATCCGTTTCCATCAAGGCGGCAATTATTATGTCTTTGATATCGATTTCCAGCCGGGGATCGCTCGCGGACGGATGCAGGCTGTCCGTCCAGGACAACCCGACGCATCTCAACCCCTCGCAAGCGAGCTTGAGAGCGGCACGATCCTTCGGGCCAGCATTTTCTTGGTCGCCTCAGCCCTGCCGCTCGAGGTCGGCGACAGCATCGCCTTCAATTGGTACGCCGAGATGGGCAATGCGGTCGCCGCGGTGACGTTGAGCGCGGTTGAGGAGGTCACCATTGAGACCCCTGCCGGCAGTTTTGCGACCTTGCGTCTGGAGCAGCGCGGCGGCACGCCTGCCAACGACATTTTCATTGACCGGCAAAGCGGCGACATCGTCCGGATTGATGTCGGTGGACAGCCGATGCAATTCGTCGCACCAGCGGCCGCCGAATAGCCGACACGGTATCACGCAATCGGGACAATTGACCCGGCGCGCCGAGTTTGCGACCTCTTTGGCGTCCAGCTCGGAGTTGAGTCATGATCCCAGTCCGCACCGCGTTCGCCGCCCTGCTTGCCGCTCTCGGCGCCTTTATCCTGCCCGGTCACGCCGCCGCCCAGCGTGATGTGCTGCTGAATGTCTGCAATGACGCCGGTTTCAGCGTCGCTGTTGCGGCGGCCTATCGGACCAGTCCCACCGAGGACCGCACCTTGCGGAGCTGGTTCCTGGTCGAGCCGGGCAGCTGTCTTGAGGGCGCGGTCAATAATGTGGTGGGAGATATGCTCGATCTGCACGTGATGTCCGGCGAATGGCGCTGGCCGGCACGTGTCGGTGACGCGGTCTATTGCACGCCCGCCAACTCGACGTTTGCCCTGGCGACTACCGAACCCTGCCGCAATGAGCGCGAGCCGCGCAACTTCGTCCGCTTGCCGATCTCGTCGAGCCGTTACCGGGGTGTGGGGCAGGTTGACTACAGGGTGCGATGTGAAGCGCTGTCCGGCGCGGACGCTGACATGTGTGTCGGTGCGCCCCGGGATGAGCGCGGCCTGGCGCAGATCGTACGCACGTTGGAAGTCTGTCACACCGGCGCACGCCCGGCCGATACTGTCGTGCTCGTGGCGAGGCCCGATGGGCGATATGATGTTGCTGCTCGCCAGATCATTGCCGGTGGTGACTGCGTCGATCTCTATCGGGGCTTTCCGCCCGGCAATCTCGTCATGGTCGGGGCGCTTGGTCGGCGCAATGAAGACGGCGCGGCGTTGTTTTGTGTGCCGGACATGGTCGAGGGGCCCTTGGTGCGCGGTAATGGCGAATGCGGCGGCGATCAAAGCGTGAATGCAGAGGCCCATTCCTTCCGCGCCAACGTGTCGCGTTTCACAGCCTATCTCCAGTAGGTAGGTCACAGACCCGCTGGTTTGCCCGCCGCTGATGGATGTCTGACCCAATGGGGGGCTGTCGTTAGTTGCGCACCCTCGCAACCCATGACGCATTCACATGCCCGAACCCGCTGACCGATGCCTCGGCCACGCGCTCGGGAGCGGCTGCGCTGGTTCATGGTCCTTGTCGCCGATAAAGTTTTCGCGCGTTAGGCGCGTTGCGTTGCGCCGCCTGCGGCACTGTTGCATGGTCCGCGTGCCCCGCTGCGCCGGGGAAGCCGCACCGGGGGGTGATCATGGACACGAACGAGCCGTCGGCCCGGGCCGAACGCTTTTTGCCTGACTGGATCGTCGGTGGTGTCGTCCGGGCGAGCTTGATTCCGGGCCTTTGGAGCTGGGGGCGTGCCAATGCGGATGTCTGGCCAGGCGTCATGCCGGATACGATTGCGGCGGCTTCGGTGTGGAACATTCCGCTGATTTCTGCGGCGCAGACAGCCCAGATCGCCGTTTGGGGCGCGCAGCTGATCGCCTTTCTCCTGCTCGTCGGCTTTCTGACCCGCCTCGTCGGACTGGTCCTGTTGGTGGCTTGTGCGATCTACGCGTTCTGGATCATGCCCGAGGCGTGGACCTCTGTCGTGGTTTTTGCGGCGTCAGGCTTTTACCTCTTCGCGCGAGGTGGTGGTGCCGTCTCAATTGACGGGGCGATCGTGGCGACGCTGCGCTAAATACGGGCCAGGCTTACACAATCTCAAGAAGTGTGGGGCAGGCTGGATGGTGTCGGAATTGGCCGGACCGGATCGTCCACCATGTCACCAGAACTGCGGCAGAAGCTGAAAACGGCGCTCGTCGGACGTGAGTCCGTCGATATGGGTCAATTTCAGTTCCTCAACTTAGAGCGTGTTCGGGCACGGACCGGCGAGGACTGGCCGCGTTTGCGTGAGAAAGTTTACGAGACGTCGACGCAATTCATCGAGCGGCGCCTTGGCCCGGACGACGTGATGATTCGTGTGCAAGGCGGTTTCCTCATCATTTTTCGCGCCAGTGACGTTGAGGCGGCGCAAGACATGGTTGATGCGATCTCGGGCGAACTCAACACATTCTTCCTGGGCGAGGCCGGTCTCGAAGATGTCCGGACAGAGGCGGATGCCCGTGACGTGCCGACGAGTGAATTGCTGGAGATTGTTGCGCGTTCCCAGCCACATGACCATGCGGGTCAGTCCGCGATATCGCCCGATGCAGGGGCGGGTTTGCCGGCGGACCTCGCGACGCCTTGGGCATCATCATCGCCGCCGGAACGCGATGATGATGGCAAGACGCGATGGGTTGAAGCGCCCAAGCCCGAACGGCGCGACCGCCCGTCATTGGTTCCGGGCCAGGCGACGGCAGCGGGCGATGTGCCGCCGAGCTGGGACGATATTGTCTTCAAGCCGGTTTGGGACAGCCGGAAATCCTATGTCAGCCACCATATCTGTGTAGCGAGGAAAATCGTCGACGGGTTCGCGTACTATGGCCGCGAGACCCTGTCGGGCGCGGCGGATCGCGACCAGCACCGGCGGCTTGATCGCGTCGTCGCGCTCGCGGCCCAGCGCGGGTTTCAAAAGGCTCGAGCGGCGGGACATGGCAGCATGATCATTGTCCCGGTCCACTATGACAGCCTGTCGTCAGTGTCGCGTCGCATGGAGTACTTCAAGATTCTTCAGCCGATCCCCGAGCCGGCCCGTCGTTTCTTCCTGCTGCGTATCGATGGTGTGCCCGACGGCGCGCCGATGGCGCAGCTGCAGGAAGTTTGCCGGTCGATGAAGCATTTCGGGGCCTATGTGCTGGTCCATCATCGCTTCGGCCTGGCCGGGCTGGACCGGTTCGAGAGCTGCGGCATCGGGATTTTCAGTGCGGACACGCCGCCGCGGCTCAACGATGCCGGCGCTGGCGACAAGGACTTGATGGCCTGTGTCACCTGGGTTTCGACGGTCCAGCAAATGAGCGCCGAGACTTCACTCCTGGAGATCGAAAACACGGCCCTTCTTGAGGCCGCAATGTCAGCCGGCGTTCGCTATTTCTCGGGTCCGGGGATTGCAGCCGCGGCCGAAATGCCCGGCCCGCCGCGCCGCTTGTCATTGTCGGCCATCCTGGCGCCGCCCGACAGCACGGGTGGTCGCGACGAGACATTCGAGATTGACTGACAAATAGACGCTGCGAGTGCGTTGCACCGCAGCAGCCCAGTGCTATAAGGCGAGTCCATTCTGGCCGTTTTGTCGCTTTTATCCTCCCGCGAGGCCCCTATATGAATATCCACGAACATCAGGCGAAAGCCGTCCTGAAATCCTTTGGCGCACCGGTCGCTGAAGGTGTCGCCATTTTCTCTGCCGATGAGGCTGCTGCCGCAGCCGACAAGCTGCCCGGACCGCTCTGGGTGGTGAAGTCGCAAATCCACGCTGGTGGACGCGGCAAGGGCAAATTCAAGGAACTGGGTCCCGACGCCAAGGGCGGCGTCCGTCTCGCCTTTTCCAAGGAAGACGTGATTGCCAACGCCAAGGACATGCTCGGCAATACGCTGGTTACGCACCAGACCGGCCCGGAAGGCAAACAGGTCAATCGCCTCTATATCGAGGACGGTGCCGACATCGCCACCGAGCTGTACTGCTCGTTGCTGGTCAACCGTGAAACCGGCCAGGTCGCCTTTGTCGTCTCGACCGAAGGCGGGATGGATATCGAGGACGTCGCCCACGAAACGCCCGAGAAGATTCAGACGATCAACATCGATCCGGCCACCGGCGTTACCGACGCTTCGGCGGCTGCGGTCTGCGACGCGCTGAAGCTGGAAGGCCAGGCGCGCGACGACATGATGGGGCTCGCCAAGATCCTCTACACAGCCTTCTGTGAGAAGGACATGGCGATGCTGGAGATTAATCCGCTCATCGTCATGGACAATGGCCATGTCCGTGTGCTGGACGCCAAGGTCTCCTTCGACGGCAATGCGCTTTTCCGTCACCCGGACATCATGGAGCTGCGTGATACGACCGAGGAAGACGAGAAGGAAATCGAGGCCTCCAAATATGACCTCGCCTATGTCGCCCTTGATGGTGATATCGGCTGCATGGTCAACGGTGCCGGTCTCGCCATGGCGACGATGGACATCATCAAGCTCTATGGTGCCGAGCCAGCCAACTTCCTCGATGTCGGTGGCGGTGCCACGACCGAGAAAGTCACGGCCGCCTTCAAGATCATCACGGCCGACCCGAACGTCAAAGGCATCCTCGTCAACATTTTCGGCGGCATCATGCGTTGCGACGTGATCGCCGAGGGCGTGGTCACCGCGGTCAAGGATGTCGGCCTGCAAGTGCCGCTCGTTGTTCGCCTGGAAGGCACCAATGTCGCCAAGGGCAAGCAGATCATCAATGAAAGCGGTCTCAACGTGATCGCCGCCGATGATCTCGACGACGCTGCCCAGAAAATTGTCGCCGCCGTGAAGGAGGCCAACTGATGTCGATCATCGTCGATAAGAACACCAAGGTCATCGTCCAGGGCCTGACCGGTAAAACCGGTACCTTCCACACCGAGCAGGCGCTGGAATATTACGGCACCCAGATGGTCGCCGGCGTGCACCCGAAAAAGGGTGGCGAGACCTGGTCGGCCGGCATGGACGGCGCAGCCTCTCTGCCGATCTTCGCCTCCGTCGGTGAAGCCAAGGAAGCCACCGGCGCCGACGCCTCCGTGATCTATGTCCCGCCGGCGGGTGCCGGTGCGGCGATCATCGAAGCGATTGATGCCGAGATCCCCTTCATTGTCTGCATCACCGAAGGCATTCCGGTGATGGACATGGTCAAGGTCAAGGATCGTCTCGACAAGTCCAACTCCATGCTGCTGGGCCCGAACTGCCCCGGCATCCTGACTCCGGAAGAGTGCAAGATCGGCATCATGCCGGGCTCGATCTTCAAGAAGGGCTCGGTCGGCGTGGTCTCGCGCTCGGGTACGCTGACCTATGAAGCCGTTTTCCAGACCTCCCAGGTCGGCCTCGGCCAGACCACGGCGGTCGGCATTGGCGGTGACCCGGTCAAGGGGACCGAATTCATCGACGTGCTCGAGAAATTCCTTGCCGACGATGAGACCCAATCAATCATCATGATCGGCGAAATCGGTGGCTCGGCCGAAGAAGATGCGGCGCAATTTCTGGCCGATGAAGCCAAGAAGGGCCGCAAGAAGCCGACCGTCGGCTTCATCGCTGGTCGCACGGCGCCTCCGGGTCGCACGATGGGCCATGCCGGCGCCATCGTCTCCGGTGGCAAGGGCGGAGCGGAAGACAAGATCGCGGCCATGGAAGCGGCCGGGATCAAGGTTTCGCCGAGCCCGGCGCGCCTGGGTACGACGCTGGCCGAGCTTCTCAAGGGCTAGGGTCGGCGCTATCGCCGAAACAACAAACCGCGTTCCGGGCCTCCGGGGCGCGGTTTTGTTTTGTCACCATCTTGGCAGCAGACCGGCGCGAATCCCTTTCGTGACACGCGGATTAGGCATAGAGGGTTGATTAACCCACTCGGTTTAACCCCATCCAGACACACTCCTGACTCAGGCCTCCCCTCAATATGTCTGACCAAAGCCGTTCCCAAGAAAACCAGAACTTCCTGGATACCTCCTTCCTCCAGGGCGCCAATGCGGTCTATCTCGAGCAGATGGCTGCTGCCTATGCCGCAGACCCGAACTCGGTTCCGCCGAGTTGGAAGGCCTTTTTCGACGCCATGGGCGATGCGCCGTCGGAAAGCTCGCACGCGGCTCGCGGCCCGGCCTGGAAACGCGCCGACTGGCCGCGCAAGGTCAATGGCGAGATGGTTTCGGCCCTGGGTGATATTGGCCCGGATGAGGCAGCCATGGTCGACAAGGTCGCCGGTCATGTTGCGGCAACGCAGCCGGGTGCCAGTGCGGACGATGTCCGCAAGGCGACCCAAGCGTCGATCCGCGCGATCATGATGATCCGTGCCTACCGCATGCGGGGCCACCTGGCCGCCGATCTTGACCCGCTGGGTTTGACCGATTTTGGCTACCAGGCTGAACTCGATCCTGCGACCTATGGCTTTTCCGGTGCAGCACTGGACGAGGATGTCTTCATTGACGGCTATCTTGGTCTGGAGACGGCCACGCCGCGCGTCATGCTCGATATCCTGAAGCGGACCTATTGCGGTCCGGTCGGTGTCGAATTCATGCATATTTCCAACCCGGAAGAGAAAGCCTGGTTGCAGGAGCGCTTTGAAGGGCCGGACAAGGACATTTCCTTCACCAAGGAAGGCAAGATCGCCATCCTGTCCAAGCTGATTGAGACCGAGCGCTTCGAACAATTCCTGCATAAGCGCTATCCGGGCACCAAACGTTTCGGCGTCGATGGTGGCGAGAGCATGGTCCCGGCGCTGGAACAGATCATCAAGCGCGGTGGTTCGATGGGTGTCGAGGACATCATTCTCGGCATGCCGCACCGCGGCCGCCTCAATGTGCTCGCATCTGTAATGGGCAAACCCTACCACCAGATTTTCCACGAATTCCAAGGCGGCAATACGCAAGGCGAGGACGAGTTCGGTTCCGGTGATGTGAAATACCATCTCGGTGCGTCGTCTGACCGTGAGTTTGATGGCAACAAGGTCCACCTGTCGCTGACGGCCAACCCGTCTCACCTTGAGGCCGTCGACCCGGTCGTCCTGGGTAAAGCGCGCGCCAAACAAGAGGAAAACTGCCGCAAGAAAGCGGGTACGCCGCGTTCAAGCGTGCTACCGCTGCTTTTGCACGGTGATGCCGCTTTTGCCGGCCAGGGCATTGTGACCGAATGTCTGGGCCTGTCCGGGCTTCGCGGGCACCGCACCGGCGGCGCGATCCATTTCATCGTCAACAATCAGATCGGCTTTACGACCGACCCCAAGGACAGCCGCTCAAGCCCCTATTGTTCGGACGTGGCGCTGATGGTCCAGGCGCCGATCTTCCACGTCAATGGCGATGACCCGGAAGCGGTTGTTCACGCCACCCGTATTGCGACTGAATACCGTCAGCTGTTCGGCAAGGACGTGGTCATCGACATGATCTGCTATCGCCGCTACGGCCACAACGAGGGCGATGACCCGACCTTCACCCAACCGATCATGTACCGCATCATCAAGGACATGCCGCCGGTCAAGAAGAAGTACCAGGACCGTCTCCTGGCTGAAGGCGTACTCAGTGCGGCGGACGCTGAGGCGATTGAGAACGAGTTCGACACATTCCTGGAAACCGAGTTCAACGCGGGCAAGAGCTTTGAGCCCAAAAAGGCCGATTGGCTCGACGGTCGTTGGTCGGGCCTCGGTCTGCCGGAAGGCGATGATCGCCGTGGCGAAACATCGGCAACCATGGAAAGCCTCAAATCGGTCGGCCTCGCCATGACCGAAGTGCCGGAGACCATCAATATTCACCGCACTTTGCAGCGTGTGCTGGGGGCGCGCCGCGACGCGATCGAGAGTGGCGCCGGCATTGACTGGGCGACGGCTGAACACTTGGCCTTTGGTACTTTGTTGACCGAGGGCTTCCCGGTTCGCCTGTCTGGGCAGGATTGTGGTCGCGGCACGTTCTCGCAGCGCCATTCGCATATCATCGACCAGGAAACCGCGGAGAAGTACACGCCGCTCAACAACCTGTCCGACGACCAGAAAAAATATGAAGTCATAGACTCCATGCTGTCGGAAGAGGCGGTTCTGGGCTTCGAATACGGGTATTCGCTGTCCGCACCGAATACACTGGTGATGTGGGAAGCCCAGTTTGGCGACTTCACCAATGGCGCCCAGGTCATCATCGACCAGTTCATCTCCTCCGGTGAGCGCAAATGGCTGCGCATGTCGGGCCTGACCATGCTCCTGCCGCACGGTTATGAAGGTCAGGGGCCGGAGCACTCATCAGCGCGTCCGGAGCGCTTCCTGCAGATGTGCGCGGAAGACAATATGCAGGTTGCCAACTGTTCGACACCGGCGAACTACTTCCACATTCTCCGGCGCCAGATTCACCGCAACTTCCGCACGCCGCTGGTGATCATGACGCCGAAAAGCCTGCTGCGTCACAAGCGTTGCGTGTCGCAGTTGGCGGCGATGGGGCCGGGGTCGTCCTTCCACCGTGTGCTTTGGGACGACGCCGACGGCGCCTCGCGTCCGGAAGGCGAAAGCCGTCAGACCACGCTTGAACTCAAGTCCGATGCCGACATCCGCCGTGTCGTGTTGTGTACCGGCAAGGTCTATTACGACTTGCTCGAGGAGCGTGAGAGCCGCGGCGCGGATGATGTCTATCTGATGCGGGTCGAGCAGCTTTATCCCTTCCCTTACAAGGCACTGATTGCCGAGCTCGCGCGTTTCCCGAATGCCGAGATCGTCTGGTGCCAGGAAGAGCCGCGGAATATGGGTTATTGGACCTTCGTCGAACCCAATATCGAATACGTGCTCGGCAAGATCGAAGGTCAGGCCAGCCGTCCGCGCTATGTCGGCCGCTCGCCGACCGCATCGACGGCAACCGGCATCGCCTCCAAGCACAAACAGCAACAAGACGCCCTGGTCGATGAAGCCCTCTCCTAGGGCCGGCCAACTTCTTTGAAGGAAAGACGAGAGACATGACCGATATCACCGTGCCGCAGCTCGGCGAGAGCGTCACCGAAGCCACCGTCGGCAGCTGGATGGTCAAGTCCGGCGATGCCGTTTCCCGGGACGATGTCCTGGTCGAGCTGGAAACCGACAAGGTCGCGGTCGAAGTCCGCGCCGATGCCGACGGGGTCATGGGCGAGATCTTCGCGAGCGAAGGCGACAATGTCGAGATTGGCGCCAAGCTGGCGGTTCTGGAAGCCGGCGGCGAGGCTGACGGCGCGGATCAGTCGGCCGCATCCGAAGGGCCGGCCGAAGACGCAAAACCGTCTTCCCAGTCGGACGCGGCAGCCAGCGACGAGCCGGCGACCCAGGACAAGGCGTCATCCGAATCATCCGGCAAAACCGTCGACGCGACTGTTCCGCAAATGGGCGAAAGCGTAACGGAAGGGACGATCGGGTCATGGCTGGTGAAGGCCGGCGACACGGTCGAGATCGACCAGGCCTTGGTCGAGATCGAAACTGACAAGGTCGCCGTTGAAGTGCCGTCGCCGGTCGCTGGTGTCGTGTCCGATCTCCTGGTCGCAGAGGGCGACACGGTTGCTCCGGGAGACGCGGTGGCACGGATCAGCGAAGGGACATCGGCACCGGCTGCCAAGGCAGAAGAGGCATCCGGCGATAAAAGCAGCAAGACAGTGATGCCGTCCGCCCAGCGCGTGATCGAAGAGAACAAGCTCGATGCCAACGCGATCGAAGGGACTGGCAAGGACGGCCGGATCACCAAGGGTGATGCCCTGAAAGCCGCTGACGCTCCGAAGTCGGCGCCGGCACCGTCCGCGTCCAAACCAGCTGCTGCACCGGTCAAGGCGCCGTCGGCGCCGCGCGAAACCGGCCCGCGCGAAGAGCGTGTCCGTATGACGCGCTTGCGCCAGACGATCGCCAAGCGTCTCAAGGACGCGCAAAATTCCGCAGCCATCCTCACCACATACAATGAGGCCGACATGTCGGCGATCATGTCGGCGCGTAAGGCTCATCAGGACGCCTTTGTCGCCAAGCATGGCGTCAAGCTCGGCTTCATGAGCTTTTTCGTGAAGGCCTGCTGCCATGCGCTCAAGGAGGTCCCGGCCGTCAATGCCGAGATCGATGGCACGGACCTGATCTACAAGAATTATTATGACATGGGTGTCGCCGTTGGCACCGATCGTGGTCTTGTGGTGCCGGTCGTCCGAGATGCTGACCAGATGTCCCTTGCCGAAATCGAGAAAGAAATCATTCGTCTTGGCAAGCGGGCGCGGGACGGAAAGTTGACGATCGAGGAGATGCAGGGCGCAACCTTCACGATCTCGAATGGTGGCGTGTATGGCTCGCTGATGTCGATGCCGATCCTCAATGCGCCGCAATCGGGCATTCTGGGCATGCACAAGATCCAGGAGCGGCCGATGGCCGAGAACGGTCAGGTGGTGATCCGGCCGATGATGTATCTGGCGCTGTCCTACGACCACCGGATCGTCGACGGCAAGGAGGCCGTTACTTTCCTCGTCCGGGTCAAGGAGAATCTGGAAGACCCCCAGCGCATGCTGTTTGATCTCTAGTATTTGAAATGTATTATTAATTATCCGCCCGGTTGATCCGTTCGACCGGGCGGTTTCATTTGACCGCACGACCTTGACGCCGCAAGATGCTGGCTGCTGCCGGTGGGTTTCTTCCGCCGCCGCGGCGCGCTGGAGGGGCGAGTGCCAAGACCGGAAACCGGGCGTTGGGAGATTGTCGCGCTGCGCTGGGGCCTCATTGTGGGTATCAGTTATTGGGCGCTTACCCAGCTTGGTTCCGCCACGCGGGTCCTGATTATCAAGTTTGGTGATGCGGTGTCGGCCGGGATCGATCCGACCTTGGTCATCATTGTGGACAATATGGGCATGTTTGGTGCCGCCCTGACGGTTGCCAATGCCGTCGCCTATTCCGGGGCTGTTGCGCTGCTCGTAATGCGGATGTCGGCGGCGTTGCCGGTCTACGCTGCGGCGTTGGTCTTCGACCTGACCGGCTGGGTCATCTACTCGACTCACTCGCTCTATGATTTCTGGAGCGACTCCTCGAACCAGATCGAAGACTGGGTGGCCAATGGGCTGCTGCTGGTCGGACTCATTGGCTTGATCATCCTGCGGCAGGCGGGAGCGCTTCCCAAACGGCTCGTCATTTCACGCTGATCCGCTGCATTCGCGATCGATTTACCCCTTACGTTTGCCCTTTTGCGGGGGCATATAGGGCCAACGGGCCGCCTTGGCGGCGAGCACAGCGAGGCAGGCATGTCTGACACATATGATATCGTGATCATCGGCGGCGGACCCGGCGGCTATAACTGCGCGATCCGCGCCGGCCAGCTCGGCCTGAAAACGGCGTGCGTCGAGATGCGCGGTACGCTTGGCGGCACCTGCCTCAATGTTGGCTGTATACCGTCCAAGGCGCTGTTGCACGCTTCCGAATTGTTTGAGGCTGCGAGCACGGAATTTGCGGCGCTTGGCATCAAGACCGGGAATGTGGAACTCGACCTGGACGCCATGCTGGGCCAGAAAGACGAGGCGGTGGATGGCCTTACCAAGGGTATCGAATTCCTGTTCAAGAAAAACGGTGTCGACTATGTGAGCGGCCGCGGGCGCATTGCTGGCGCCGGCAAGGTCGAGGTGACGACCGATGACGGCGTCACGACGCTCGAGACCCGGAATATTGTGATCGCGACCGGGTCGGAAGTTACGCCGCTCCCGGGGGTCGAGATCGATGAGAAGCGAGTGGTCTCGTCCACCGGTGCGCTGTCTCTCGACAAGGTTCCGGGAAAGCTGGTTCTGATCGGGGCTGGCGTGATTGGCCTTGAGTTGGGGTCGGTGTGGCGTCGTTTGGGCGCCGAAGTGACGGTTGTCGAGTATCTCGACCGCATCCTGCCGGGCATGGACAGTGAGCTGGCGAAAACCGCTCAGCGCATTTTTGCCAAGCAGGGCATGGACTTCAAGCTCGGCACAAAGGTGACCGGTGTCGATGTGTCCGGGGACACCCTGGCTGTCACACTCGAGCCTGCCGATGGCGGCGACGCCGAAACCGTCGAGGCAGACACTGTTCTGGTCTGTATCGGCCGCCGGCCCTTTACCGAAGGTCTGGGTCTCGAGACCGTGGGAATCGAAACCGACAAACGCGGCTTCATCGCTCACGATCAATACCGCACATCGGCCGAGAATGTCTGGGTCGTCGGCGACTGCACACATGGTCCCATGTTGGCCCACAAGGCTGAGGACGAGGGTGTTGCTTGTGCCGAGCGGATTGCCGGCAAGGCCGGTCACGTCAATTACGGTGTGATACCGGGTGTCGTTTATACAGCGCCCGAGATCGCGACAGTCGGCAAGACCGAGGACGAGTTGAAGGCGGAGGGCCGCAAGTACAAGAAGGGGAAATTCCCCTTCCAGGCCAATTCCCGTGCACGCACCAATCACGCCACGGATGGTTTCGTCAAAATCCTTGCCGATGCCGAGACGGATGAAATACTCGGAGCGCACATGATCGGTGCCAATGTCGGCGAAATGATCAGCGAACTCTGTCTTGCGATGGAATTCCGGGCGGCTTCCGAAGACATTGCCCGCACGTGTCACCCGCACCCGACGCTGACCGAGGCCGTGCGCCAGGCGGCGATGGGCGTGGAAGGCTGGACCATGCAGTCCTGACCTGCCTGTCACAACCCCGTCGCACTGAATTGCGATCAACGTGGTAAGATGATGTTGTCGCAGGCTGAGTCGTCGGTCGACGTCGTCCGCGGGGTGCGGTCACAGGGATGTGGCTTGCGAATTGCCATAGTGGGTCTGTACACGTGGGGTCATGGGTTACACGCTGATGCCGAAGCCGATTGAAATCGCTTCGCCGCGCTTGCGGCTGGTTGCGCTGAATGCCGAGTTGGCGACCCTGCAGCTTGAGGACCGCATTGGTTTCTTCAGGGCGCTGGGTGTCGAACCAGAGCCGTCCTGGCCGCCAGAGCTGATGGACGGGGACACGTTGGAATGGACGCGAGACCGGCTTGTGGCCCGACCTGCGGACAGTGGTTGGTATTCGTGGGTCTATGTCTCGCCTGTCATGAACCGTTTGCTCGGAACCGGCGGCTTCAAGGGCACGCCTGACAAGCAGGGTGCGGTCGAGATCGGCTATTCGATGTTGTTGTCCTATCGCGAACAGGGCCTTGCCACGGAAGGTGTCGTGGCGCTGCTGGACTGGGCTTACACGCATGAGCGAGTGAAGTCGGTCGTGGCGCATACCCGCGATGATCGTGATGCCTCGCATCGCGTGCTGGAAAAGGCAGGCTTCGTTCAAGGAGCGACCCGGCGCGACAGCGACGAAGGGATCGATGTCATTGCCTGGCACCATACGCCCAGCCGCCGCGCGGCTTGAGGTCAATCGTCAGGGTTGGATCAGGTTGCGGAGCTGGTCGAGATAGGCCAGCCAGGCCGCGCGTCCTTCCGTTGTCAGGGCAGCGCGGGTTTGCGGTTTGCGGCCGACGAAACCCTTGCTGATCTGGATGTAGCCGGCCTCTTCAAGCTTGCGCAGGTGCACTGACAAATTGCCGTCAGACGCGTTGGTCCGGGTTTTGATTTCGCCGAACGTCGCGTCCCGCGTTGCCGACAGGAATGCCATGATCGCCAGCCGTAGCTTGCCATGGATGACGTCATCCAGAGAGTTGGCGTCGAAGTCGTCGGGCATTCACCCAGCCTCCGCCGCTGGTTCGCCGCGCAGTAGCACAAGGCCTGGAATGATGGCCAGAACAGCGATAGCGCCGGCTGCAAAGAGGTAGAGGTCTGAAGTGCCGACAAGGGACAGACCGGCACCACTTGCGAGCCACGCGATGATGGCCATGCCCTGCATCCAGCGGGCGCCGCCCAACTGAGCGCTTACGTGGAATGACAGGCCATATCCGGCGAAGGCCACAAGCGGGATTGTATCGAACAACACCATGTGTCCGCGGCCGACGGCCATAGCAATTACGGCGCCGATTGCGTAGGCCGCCACCATCCAGGTCACGCCGCGCCAGGCGGCGGCCTCGCCGCGATTATTGATGGCGCCGGCGCCGGGCTTGCTGCGCAGGCTGCGGCCGAGCAAGCTCGAACCGGCCATGCCAATCAATCCATAGGCCATCCAGACGAAGCCGACATAAGCCACCGGAATTTCGACAAGCCCGGTCAAGATGGTCCAGTGTGCGAGCAATGCTGGTGCCGCCAGACCACCCCACCAGACAAAGAAGCGGCCGCTCAGCGATGGGGCGTGCTGCCCGCTTGCCGCAACATCACGCAGGAACTCCAGATCCGATTGCTCACTCATGCCTATCTCCTGAGTACTTTAAAATTCAAAGTATATTCATTGGAGCGGTGAGGCAAGTGTCTTGGGTTAGCCAAGGCCATCAGAATGGCGCCAGCGGCACGCGTCGTGCCGCGGACTTTCGGCCACGGGGCGGGTCATCCTCGCCGCGCGCGCGGGTGGGTCCCGTCATAGACCGCCATCAGGCGTGCGCTTTCGACGTCCGCATAGATTTGCGTGGTTGAGAGGCTGGCATGACCGAGCAGCTCCTGTATCGCCCTCAGATCACCGCCATTGGCCAGGAGGTGGGTCGCGAACGCGTGCCGCAAAGCATGGGGCGTTGCCGTTTCGGCCAGCCCAAGGCGACCGCGCAATTCCTGCATCAGGGCCTGCACGGCGCGGGCACCGAGCGCACCGCCTCGACTGCCGCGAAACAAGGGCGCTTCCGGTTCATGCGCGAATGGGCACAGCCGGACATAGCGCTCGACGGCCTCCGCCACCGCGGGCAGGACGGGCACAATCCGTGTCTTCCCGCCCTTGCCGGAAATCCGCAGACTTTCGCCGAGCGGGTGGTCCCGGCCGGTGAGAGAGAGGGCTTCCGATATGCGCAGGCCGCATCCGTAAAGCAGGAGAAGGATGGCCGCGTCGCGCGCTGCGACCCAATCCTGCACCCCGCGTGTGCTGGTTTCCGAGACCAGATCGTGTGCGGCCTGTTCGCTGACCGGTTTCGGCGCTGCGCGGCCGAGTTTCGGACTCTCCACCAAGGACAGGGCGGGGTTATCGAGTGACCAGCGTCGCTTCGCGTAAGCGAAAAAGGTACGGATGGCTGACAGCGCCCGTGCCAGCGAGCGAGATGAGAGGCCGTCGCGGCGACGCGACGCCATATAGGCCCGAAAGTCGCGGGGGGAGAGCGTCGCCAGGTCAGACAAGCTCAGTGGCCCGCCCACATGACCGGCAAGGAACTCGCCAAAGGCATCAAGGTCGCGCCGATAGGCATCGAGTGTCCGTGGCGACAGGCGTCGTTCGCCGGCCAGGTGGCCCAGGAAGGCATTGAGTGCGGCCTGCCAGCTCGTGCTCAGTTCTGGTGAAGCCATTGCACGACCATTCGTTCGACCGCGCGGGCCAGGAAATTCAATAATTCGGTCCCTTGGCCAGCCTGGAAAAGATGCGCATCCCGCGCGGCCAGAGCCATCAGTCCGTCATGGCCACCGAAATCCAGCCGGACGATCGCCTGCGAACTCACGCGTGCTCCCTGCTGTCCATAGAGGGCGTGGGCGTTGGCTGGATTGACCGGGCCGAGCAGTTCAACGTGATCGCCCAGAACATCACCGACGAAGCCTTCGGCGGCGCCCAGGATCGATTCGGCGTCCTTGAGCGGCGCATGGCCTTCGATCAGCACGCGACATGCATCGATGCCGAGCGCGCCGGTCAGGCGGTTGGACATTTTGCTGTCCAGCCCGGCAAGCGAGTCGACCTCTAACAGGGCGAGAACGGCCATATGGATCTGGGACTGGGTCGCCAGATTCGCCCGGGCCGTTTCCACGATGGAGGCGTTGAGCGATTTCAGTTGCCGGACTTCCTCGCGAAGCTTGTCGCGCGCCGCAGCGCCGAGATCGATGGCGCCGTCACTCCGACCGGTTTCAATCACCAGAGAAAACAGCTCGGCGTCCTCGCGGACGAAATCCGGATTGGCGACAAGGAAATCACGGATCCGGTCGGCGTCAGCGGCTGCCGCATCGGTCTGGTTGTCGTGTTCGGACATCTCGATTGTCTCCCTCGCCTTGACAGCCCACTCTTGGCCTATTCGGTTTACGAGATGCAAACCGTCGGGACACAAGGGCACGGTGCTCGCTATACCCGGCGTCAGGCAGACCACACTTACGTTTCCGGGAGGCGTACTGCGTGACACAAGCGACACAGTATCGCGTTTCCATACTCTTCCCGCTGCCGCTGCCGGAGGCGTTCGATTATCTCGTCCCGGCCGACGTGGTCCTTCATCCCGGGGATCACGTATGCGCGCCACTGGGCAAACGAACGGCCCGAGGCGTGGTGTGGAAGGTGACGCCTGGCACGGGTGATCGCAAGCTCAAGGTGATCGATGCACCGGCCGGCGGCCCGCCCCTGCCGGAGGGCACGCGCCGCTTTGTCGACTGGCTGGCGCGTTACCTCGTTCAGTCCCCCGGTATAGTTCTGCGTTCGGTTCTCCGCTCCAGTGACGCGTTGAGACCATCGCCAACCGAGACCGTGTTCAGACGCGGTCCGGGCGAGCCTGGGCGAATGACTGAGGCGCGTGAGCGCGTGCTCGATGCGGTCGATGCCTTGGGGGAGGCCAGTGCTGCCGAGCTCGCTCGTGAGGCCGGTGTGACGGCCTCGGTGGTCAAGGGTTTGGCGAAATCAGGAGCGCTGACGGAGCTAATTCGCCTGGTCGACCTCCCCTTTCCGCCGCCTGATCCGGAGGGTGAGGGGCTGATGCTCACGCCCATGCAGGTCGAAGCGGCTGGCGTGCTTCGGCGCCTGGTCCGCGCAGGCGGCTTTCAGGCCGCTTTGCTGGACGGCGTCACGGGCTCTGGCAAGACTGAAGTCTATTTCGAGGCAATTGCTGAAATCCTGCGCCGGGAGCCGGAGGCGCAGGTGTTGATCATGTTGCCGGAGATCGCCTTGACCGAGGCGGTACTGTCCCGGTTCAGGGCCCGCTTCGGCGCCGAGCCAGCGCTGTGGCATTCGGGGGCCGGACCAAAGGCGCGCCGCAGGACCTGGCGCGAGGTTGCCGAGGGCCGGGCCCGCATTGTTGTCGGCGCGCGGTCGTCGCTGTTCCTGCCTTTTCCGACGCTGCGCATGATCATTGTCGATGAAGAGCATGATCCCACATACAAACAGGATGAGGGTCTGCCCTACCAGGGACGCGACATCGCCGTGGTTCGCGCCAAGCTGGAAGGCGCGATGGTCGTACTTGCGTCGGCCACTCCATCGCTGGAAAGCCTGTCAAATGCCCAGGCCGGCCGCTATGTTCATGTACGCCTTGCCGCGCGGCCCGGTACGGCGATTCTGCCCGAGATTGCGGCAATTGACCTGCGGGAAACGCCGGCCGAAACAGGCCGTTGGATGTCGCCACCCCTGATCCAGGCTGTCCGCGATACCCTTGAGCGCGGCGAACAGGTCCTGCTCTACCTAAACCGGCGCGGCTATGCCCCGCTGGTCCTGTGCCGGGCGTGCGGGCATCGCATGGTGTCGCCGGACACGCAGTCATATCTGGTCGAGCACCGCTATAGTGGCCGCCTCGTTTGCCATGTGACCGGGTTTTCCATGGCGAAGCCGAAGCATTGCCCAAGCTGCAATGCCGAGGACAGTCTCACTTCGATCGGCCCCGGGGTTGAGCGGGTCGCCGAAGAGGCAAAACTCACCTTTCCGGACGCGCGCGTCGAGATCTACTCGTCGGACAGCCGCTCCGGCGCAGAGATTGTCACGCGTATGGAGCAAGGCGAGATCGACATTCTCATCGGCACCCAGATTGCTGCCAAGGGGCATAATTTCCCGGGTTTGACATTGGTCGGTGTGATTGACGCCGATCTCGGATTGGCCGGCGGCGATCCGCGAGCGGGAGAGCGGACCTTCCAGACGCTGGTGCAGGTTGCCGGGCGGGCCGGGCGCGCAGAGCGACCGGGCCGGGCGCTCCTGCAAACCCATCAGCCCGAGCACGACGCGATCCAAGCCCTGATCGCCGGTGACCGTGACGCCTTCCTGGATATCGAATTCATGGTCCGGGAATCGCTGGGCCTGCCGCCTTTCGGGCGGCTTGCGGCGATCAGCTTCATGTCGATGAACACGGAGACACTGGACCGGGTTGCCAATGACTATGCCGCCAAGGCACCGAATTCTGAAGGCGTTGAGATCTGGGGGCCGGCCGAGCCGCCCCGTGCCATGATCCGGGGCTGGCACCGCCGCCGCATCCTGGTGCGGGCCGACAAGGAGATCGACATCTCCGCCTATCTCCGAGCGTGGTCGAAACGGGTCAAGACCCCGCTATCAGTGCGGGTTTCAATCGACGTCGAGCCGTACAGCTTCATTTGAAACGGCGTCGATGGGCGTGCCTCGGAAAAGACGACCTGCAAGACTGGACATTGCATCACGGGTCTCGGCATGCTGCCGGTGTTGCCGAAACCGGATGCCGATCCATGCTCGAACTGCTCGCCTCGCCTGAAATCTGGCTCTCGCTCGCCACGCTGACTTTCCTCGAGATCGTGCTGGGAATCGACAATGTGATTTTCGTGGCTCTGATGGCGTCGCGGCTCCGCGAGGAAGAGAGGGCAAAGGCGCGCGCCCTTGGACTGGGCATGGCGCTGGTCTTCCGGGTGGTCATGCTGTTCGGCCTCGTCTGGATAACCCGGCTGGAAAGTGAATTGTTCGCCGCCTTCGGTCACAGTTATTCTTGGCGCGACCTGATCCTCATCGCGGGCGGCCTGTTTCTTTTGGGCAAGGGGACCCTGGAAATTCATCACGCGGTCGAAGGTCCGCATCATGACGGCGCCAATCCTGCCACGGCCGCCTTCGCCTCTGTGGTCGCGCAGATCGTGGTGATCGATGTCGTCTTCTCCCTCGACTCGGTGATCACGGCGGTCGGCATGACGGACCATGTGCCGGTGATGATCGCGGCCGTGGTTATTGCCATGGCGGTCATGTTGCTCGCCGCGACGACTGTTGCCGGCTTCATTGAGCGACACCCGACCACGAAGATGCTGGCCTTGTCCTTTCTGTTGTTGATCGGCGTGGCGTTGGTGGCCGACGGCCTCGGCTTCCACATCCCGCGTGGCTACCTCTACTTCGCAATCGCCTTCTCCCTGTTGGTCGAGGTGCTCAACATCCTGGCCAGGAAGAACAGGAAGCCCCGCTAGGGTTCCAAAATTTGATTTTGCATGGCGCGCGGTGTCGGACGCCCGGTTTTGCAACTGTGTGGGAATCGCTCCGCACGCTGAAACACCCGGTGTGAGTGGCTTGCTGCCCGCTCCCCCCTGTGCTATCGCAGCGCCGAACCTGAGGGGCTAGCGGTTCGACCCGTGTGGCCTTGTTTTTTATGTCGTTGAACATCAAGCGCTTTTGCCGGTCCCGGCAAATTGATGAGTGCTGATCCAGCAAGAGAGTGACGTCACGGTGAAGACCGGTGCAGACGCCATGACAGCCAACGCCGCGGGCCGCTATGCGACCGCGTTGTTCGAGCTGGCGAAATCCGAGGGTGTTGCTGACGCTGTGGAGGCTGATCTGGCCGCCCTGCGCGTCATGCTCGACGAATCCGCAGAGCTGGCCGAGGTGCTTACCTCGCCCCTGCACTCGGCTGAGGTGAAGGCCGGCGTCCTCGCCGCCTTGGCCAAGAAGGCGAAGTTCAATGCGATGACAGCGAACGCCTTTGGTGTGACCGCCCGCAATGGTCGTGCCGGCGAGCTCCGCTCGGTCGCGCGTGTCTACGCCGCGTTGGCCGCCGCTGATCGTGGCGTTGTCACGGCGGACGTCCAAACCGCTGCAGCGCTGACCAAGAAACAGACCGAAGCCCTTGCGGCTTCGCTGAAAAGTGCCTTCGGGCGCGAAATCGAGGTTCGTACGGATGTACGGCCTGAATTGATGGGCGGGCTGATCGTGAAGGTCGGCTCCCGCATGTTCGACTCCTCCCTCCGCACCAAGCTGGATGGGATGAAGACCGCGATGAAAGAGGCCTAGGTCCATGGACATCCGTGCCGCAGAAATCTCTGCGATCCTCAAGGATCAAATCAAGAATTACGGCGCCGAAGCGAAAGTTTCGGACGTCGGTAGCGTTCTGTCCGTTGGTGACGGTATCGCTCGCGTCTATGGCCTCGATGAGGTGAAGGCCGGTGAGCTCGTTGAGTTCCCGGGCGGCATCAAGGGCATGGCCCTGAACCTCGAGCGCGACAATGTCGGCTGCGTGATCTTCGGCGATGACCGGGGCATCAAGGAAGGCGATACCGTCAAGCGTCTCGGCTCGATCGTGGACACCTCTGTCGGCAAGGGCCTGCTGGGTCGCGTCGTTGATGGTCTCGGCGAGCCGATCGATGGCAAGGGTCCGCTCAAAGACGTTGCCGAGCGCCGCCGCGTCGACGTCAAGGCGCCGGGCATCATCCCGCGCAAATCCGTGCACGAGCCGATGGCAACAGGCATCAAGGCGATCGACGCCATGATCCCGGTTGGCCGTGGCCAGCGCGAGCTGATCATTGGCGACCGCCAGACCGGTAAGACCGCCATCGCGATCGACACCATCCTGAACCAGAAACAGATCAATGAGGGTGATGACGAGAGCGCCAAGCTCTACTGCATCTACGTCGCCGTCGGTCAAAAGCGGTCCACCGTTGCCCAGATCGTGAAGACGCTCGAGGAAAATGGCGCGCTGGATTACACCATCATCGTCGCCGCGACGGCTTCGGACCCGGCGCCGATGCAGTTTCTGGCGCCGTTCACGGCCTGTGCCATGGCCGAGTATTTCCGTGACAACGGCATGCACTCACTGATCGTCTATGATGATCTGTCCAAGCAGGCTGTTGCCTATCGCCAGATGTCGCTTCTGCTGCGCCGCCCGCCGGGCCGCGAAGCCTATCCGGGTGACGTCTTCTATCTTCATTCCCGCCTGCTCGAGCGTGCCGCGAAGCTGAACGAAGCGAACGGTTCGGGTTCCATGACGGCCCTGCCGATCATTGAAACCCAGGCGAACGACGTGTCGGCCTATATCCCGACCAATGTGATCTCGATCACCGACGGCCAGATCTTCCTGGAAACCGACCTCTTCTACCAGGGCATCCGCCCGGCGGTGAACGTGGGTCTCTCGGTGTCGCGCGTTGGCTCTGCCGCCCAGACCAAGGCGATGAAGCAGGTTGCCGGCAAGATGAAGGGCGAACTGGCCCAGTACCGCGAAATGGCGGCCTTTGCCCAGTTCGGTTCCGACCTTGATGCGGCCACCCAGAAGCTTCTGAACCGTGGTCAGCGTCTGACCGAGCTTCTCAAGCAACCGCAATTCTCGCCGCTGTCGATGGAAGAGCAGGTTTGCGTGATCTATGCCGGTACGCGCGGCTATCTCGACAAGCTGCCGACCGCTGATGTCCAGCGCTACGAGGCAGATCTGTTGCGTCATCTGCACAGCGAGCATGCCGATCTTCTCTCGTCCATCCGGACTGAGAAAAAAGTGTCGGATGAAAGCGAAAGCAAGCTGAAGGCGGCCCTTGCCAAGTTCACGGAACATTTTGCGTGAACTTGACCGAGATCAACCGCTGAGGAGTGCCTGATGGCGAGCCTTAAGGACCTTAAAAACCGGATCGGAAGCGTCAAGTCGACGCAGAAGATCACCAAGGCGATGCAGATGGTCGCCGCAGCGAAACTGCGCCGTGCGCAGGAAGCTGCGGAAGCCGCGCGCCCCTATGCCCAGCGCATGGCGGCTGTGATGGCCAATCTGTCGACCGCCATGTCGGGGACGCCGGGCGCGTCGCCGCTTCTGGTCGGCACCGGCAAGTCGGACGCCTATCTGCTGGTTGTCATGACCGCGGATCGTGGACTTTGCGGCGGCTTCAACACGAATATCGTGAAGAAGGCCCGCGAGCGCGTTCTCGCGCTTCAGGCCGCCGGCAAGGACGTCAAGATCATTTGCGTGGGCAAGAAGGGCGCTGACCAGCTCAAGCGCAATTTCGCCTCACTGATCGTCGACAAGATGGACCTGTCCGGCGAGAAGAAGATCTCTGGCGCCACATCTGCCCGGATCGGCGACAAGATTCGCCACATGTTCGAGAATGGCGAGTTCGATGTTTGCGAACTCGTTTCGGCGGAGTTCGTCTCGGTCATTTCCCAGAAGCCGCGTGCCAAAGTCCTCATCCCGGCGATCGACGCCATTGATGAAGGCGTTGAGCGTCCGGATCTGGGCGGTGCCGTCTACGACGCTGAGCCGGATGAGGAAACCATCCTCAACGTGCTGCTGCCGCGTTATGCCGACACGGTCATCCTGTCTGCCCTGCTGGAAAATGTTGCCGGCGAAATGGGCGCCAAGATGGCTGCGATGGACAATGCCACGCGCAATGCCGGCGAACTCATCGACAAACTCAACCTTGTTTACAACCGCACCCGTCAGGCGCAGATCACCACGGAGTTGACTGAAATCATCTCCGGCGCCGAGGCCCTCTAGGCAGAGGAACACCCGCTATGAGCACATCCCAAGGCCGCATCGTCCAGATTACCGGCGCTGTCGTTGACGTTGAATTTGACGGCACCCTGCCGGACATTCTCAACGCGCTTGAAACCACCAATGATGACAAGACGCTGACGCTTGAGGTCGCCCAGCACCTCGGCGAGAACACCGTCCGCGCCATCGCCATGGACGCGACCGAAGGTCTGCAGCGCGGCACCGCCGTGACGGACACGGGTGGCCCGATCATGGTTCCGGTCGGCCCGGGCACGCTCGGCCGTATCATGAGCGTCACCGGTCAGCCGATCGATGAGGCGGGTGATGTCCCGCACACGATGAAAGCCCCGATTCACCGCCCGGCCCCGTCCTTTGACGAGCAGGCCACGGAAGCGGAAATCCTGCCGACCGGTATCAAGGTCGTCGACCTGCTCTGCCCATACGCCAAGGGCGGCAAGATCGGCTTGTTCGGCGGTGCCGGCGTTGGCAAGACGGTTCTCATCCAGGAGCTGATCAACAACATCGCCAAACTGTTCGGTGGTTACTCGGTCTTCGCCGGTGTCGGCGAGCGGACCCGTGAAGGTAACGACCTGTATTGGGAAATGATCGAGTCGGGCGTGAACAAGGACCCCAAGGAGCATGATGGCTCGACGGAAGGTTCGCGTTGCGCCCTGGTCTTCGGCCAGATGAACGAGCCTCCGGGCGCCCGTGCCCGCGTCGCCCTGTCCGGTCTCGCCCAAGCTGAATATTTCCGCGATGAAGAGGGCAAGGACGTTCTCTTCTTCGTCGACAACATCTTCCGCTTCACCCAGGCCGGTTCGGAACTCTCCGCGCTGCTGGGCCGCATCCCGTCTGCCGTGGGCTATCAGCCGACCCTGGCCACCGACATGGGTGCGCTGCAGGAGCGCATCACCTCGACCAACAAGGGTTCGATCACCTCTGTGCAGGCCGTTTACGTGCCGGCCGATGACATGACCGACCCGGCCCCCGCCACGACCTTTGCCCACCTTGATGCGACCACGGTTCTCAACCGGGCGATCTCGGAAAAGGGCATTTACCCGGCTGTTGACCCGCTCGACTCCACCTCGCGTATCCTCGAGCCGCGCATCGTCGGTGACGAGCACTATGGTACGGCCCGTCGCGTCCAGGAAATCCTCCAGCGCTACAAGGCCCTGCAGGACATCATCGCGATCCTGGGCATGGACGAGCTGTCGGAAGAAGACAAGCTGACAGTGGCTCGCGCCCGCAAGGTCGAGCGCTTCCTGTCGCAGCCGTTCGACGTCGCCGAAATCTTCACCGGCTTCCCGGGCATCCAGGTGCCGGTTGCTGACACCGTGAAGGGCTTCAAGGCGATCTGTGACGGTGAGTATGACCACCTTCCGGAAACGGCGTTCTACATGGTTGGTACCATTGAAGACGCTGTGAAGAAGGCCGAGAAACTGGCTGCGGAAGCTGCGTAACGCAGCTTCCGGCCTAGCCCGGAGGTAGCCTGATGGCTGACAAACTCCATTTTGATCTTGTCTCTCCGGAGCGCCGCCTGTTCGCCGGCAATGTCGACCAGGTTGTGGTGCCGGGTGAAGAGGGTGATTTCGGCGTGCTGCCGAACCACGCCCCCTTCATGTCGGTAATCCGTCCCGGCGCGATCACCGTGATTGATGGCGGCGTCGAGACACGCACCTTCATTCATGGCGGTTTTGCGGAAGTAACGCCGGCCGGTTTGACCATCCTGGCTGAAGAAGCGATTGCCGTCGCCGATATCGACACGGCCAAGCTGGCTCAGGATCTGTCCGACGCCCGTGAAGACGTGTCGGTGGCCAAGGACGAAGAGGCACGCGAACAGGCTGCCGCGCTGGTCGCCAAATTCGAAGCCATGCAAGCGGTTGTCGCTCACTGAAGCAGAGCTTCGACAGCACTGAATGACAAGGGTCGCATCCGGTAGGAGCGGCCCTTGTTCGTTCAGGGCGTCGCGAAATCTTCAAATCGCTTTGCGACTTCGACATAGACATCCCGCTTCCACGGAATGATCAGGTCCGGGATTTCGCTGAGCCGACCCCAGCGCCAGGCGTCGAACTCGACTTCGGCATGGACCTGCAGGTCGATGTCATTGTCGTTGCCATCAAAGCGGAAGGCGAACCAACGCTGCTTCTGGCCGAGATGGCGCTTTTTGTGAAAGCGGGGATCCTCGCGAACCTCCGGCGGGTAGTCATAGGCGAGCCAGTCTTTGATCTCGTCGAGATAAGAAACCAGGTCAGGAGATATCCCGGTTTCTTCCTGAAGTTCGCGCAAGGCGGCCGCCCTGGCGTCCTCGCCGGCATCAATGCCACCTTGTGGCAATTGCCAATTCCAAGGTCCCGGCGTGCTGTCACGTCGCCCCAGCCAGACAGCGCCATCGGAATTGAACAAGGCAATACCGACATTGGCGCGATGATGGGGGTAGGTGTCGGACGTCGCGCCGGACATCAGTGCCCGCTGGACGCGCGGGCCGCGTCATCCGGATTGCGGGCCCACCGATGGTCGGTAGACGCAGCGTCATCGTGCGGCGTTCCGGCTTCGGCCTCTGCCGCAAGGCGCGCCTCAAGCCGGCGCCGCGCCATTACAGCGGATGGTGGCGCAAGCTCATAGCCCCGCAGATCAAGGCTGACCGCCCAGTCGCGGATCTGGTCGACGGTTGCTGGATAGGCGAAGCCCGTACCCAGGGCCGAGCCGTTTTGGATCGCGAGGGCCTCCAATGCCAGAAGGCGTTCGTCGATCGCGTCGGGCGACAGGTCCTCGTCGAGAATCCGGTCTGCGACGGCGTATTCAATGTCGGTCGCATCAGCGGCGGCCTCAATCGTTGAGCGTCGGCCCGCCCCGTCATGCAGGAAGGCAACGCCTCGCGCTTCCAGAGTGCCGAAAACCTGCCGCATTGCGCCCTGTGACGCCGAGAAACGAGCGCCGAGATAGTTGGTAACGCCGTAGTATCCGGTTGCCCGGCTCATGACCCAGGCGAGGCGCCGTTCGTTTTCCTCAGCGGTGCCATCGGCGAGCAGGGTGTGCGGACCCGGATCATTGTTGGGATAGTCAAATGGCTCCATTGGCGCTTCGATCAAAACTTCATGGCCGGCGGCGCGGGCCCGATCGATCCAGCTTTGCAGGTCGCGCGTGTAGACGGCGAAGCTCAGGGCGACTTCAGGGGGAAGTTCGTTGATCGCCGCTTCCGTGACGGTCGAATTCAGTCCCATCCCTCCGATCACGACGGCAATTGTCGGTGCACCGGGATCGCCATGATAGGGGCGGGCATAGGCCCGTGACGGGCGGGTTCCGTTTGTCGCGATGATGGGAAGCGGGCCGCCGGGCCCTGGTTCGGTCAGGCCGGCTATCGGCGCCGGCGCGAGTGCATTGGGATTGGCAACCGTCGACGGCGTCGTCGCATGGCGCGACTCCGCGTCGGCAGGGTCCGAGCCGCTTGTATGGTTCGCAGTCGTGCCCGTTGCGGCTGCGTCGAAACCTTCTCCGACACCGGTCAAGGAAACCTCGTCTTCGCCTTCCGGGTCAAGAAAGCGAATGGGCGTGCCGGTTTCGGCGTGATCCGCGCGCAAATCATTGCTGGCCAATTCCGGTGCCGGCGCCGGTTCAACGCCGCGTACCGCCCGAGGGAGCGTGATTTCGCCGTCACCGAACAGCGCAACCCCG
Source organism: Maricaulis maris (assembly GCF_003634045.1). Taxonomy (GTDB): domain Bacteria; phylum Pseudomonadota; class Alphaproteobacteria; order Caulobacterales; family Maricaulaceae; genus Maricaulis; species Maricaulis maris. The sequence continues at coordinate 192,785 of NZ_RBIM01000004.1, read as the reverse complement.
CCGATCATGAGGCTGAGCACGCCGGCGGCGGCGAGGCCCGCAAACAGCGGGGCCCGCAGCGTCAGGAGCGGTTGGGCGTGGCGAAGAATGGCAGTCGACATGGCGGTGGCACGGGGTTGTGTATTGTGTCAGGACAGGACCTTCCGGTCCTCTGCTTGTCCGCCAATCTGCCTGTGTTCGCTGTAAGAAACGGTTAACGGCGACAAGCTCGCGCCCGCCGCCGTCAACATGTTGTTCGGTGATATTGACCCGGTCAGGGCCGCAGGGAGGCCTGTTGGGTCTCCATCGCGGCATTGAGCACTTGGACGGCGCGATGCAGCTGATAATCCTCGTCCTCAGGCCAGTCTGCGGGCGGTTGCTCGACCGAGGCGATGTCCGTGCCTTCCCGTTCATCACCATTCTCATTGACCAGCGCGCCGTCCAGATCCGCTTCCGAGCCGATCTGCGGGACATCCGCCTCCTCATCATCGCTCAAGGCCCAAGCGGAAATCTGCTGGTCCGGAATGATGCCGGTGGCCTGGATGGAGCGCCCGGCAGGCGTATAGTAGCGCCCGGTGGTCAGGCGCAGGGCGCCGTCGCGGCCGCCACGCAGCGGAATGATGGTCTGGATCGAACCTTTGCCGAAACTGGTCATGCCGATCAGCTCCGCCCGTTCCCGGTCCTGCAGGGCGCCGGCGACGATCTCCGCAGCGCTGGCCGTGCCTTCATTGATCAGGATCACGATCGGCGCGCCATTCAGACGATCACCAGGGCGGGCATTGTAGCGTTGGGTGTCGCGCGGATCACGTGTGCGGGTTGAAACCACTTCCCCGCCATCGAGGAAAACGTCAGTCACGCCGATCGCCTGATCGAGCAGGCCGCCGGGATTGAACCGCATGTCAATGATCAGGCCCGGCAAATCCGCGCCGAATTCGTCGCGCAATTCTGTGAGGCCTTCATGGACCATCTCGGTTGTGCGCTCGTTGAAGCCGGCAATGCGCATATAGGGTACGCCGTTCTCGATCCGGGTGGCGACCGTACGCAGCGGTATGGTGTCGCGCACCAAGGTGACGTCAAACGGGTCGTCTTCGTCGCGGGCGATGGTGATGGTCACCGGGTCGCCGACAGCGCCGCGCATGAGGGCAACGGCCTCGTCAACCGAAATGCCGACAATCGCGTCCCCGTCGACGGCGATAATGCGGTCATTGGTCCGCAGGCCGGCGCGTTCCGCCGGTGTGTCGGCAATCGGCGATACGATGGTGATGTATTGGTCGCGTCGCACGACCTCCATCCCGAGGCCACCATACTCACCGCGTGTCGTCACGCGCAGGTCTTCATAGGCATCGGGATTGTGATAGGCGGAATGGGGATCAAGCGAGGACAGCATGCCTTCGATGGCGGCTTCGATCAGTTCGGCCTGATCTGTGTCGGACACATAGTCCGCCTCGATCCGGCTGAGGACGTCGCCGAAGAGCTCGATCTGCCGGAAACTGGCCGACCGGTCTTCCTGGGCACCTTCCGCAGACACCGCGATGGCCACGGCGCCGACAGCAAAAGCCACCATTGAAGCGAAGACATTGATACGCATGCAATCTCGCGTCCTTTGAGCGCGACGGGTCTAGCCCTGTTGCGACCGGGTCCGGAACCAGGGGCCGGGATCGATCGCATCATCATTCCGTCTCAGCTCCAGATACAAATCTGGTGCCGTTTGGGCAGTTTCGGACATTGCGCCGACGGGTTCACCGGCGAGTACGCTTTGACCGACACTGGCATAGGTTACGGACATGCCTGCCAGTACGACATAGTAGCCATCGCCAACATTGAGTATCAAGAGGCCGCCGTATGTGTTGAACGGTCCGGCAAACTCAATGCGACCATCAAAGGGTGACACTACCTGTGCCCGGGCTCGGGTCCGAATGAATATTCCTTCAGATGCTGTGCCATCTTCGGCCAGTTCGCCGAATGCGCGGACGATTTCGCCGGAGGCTGGCATCCGCAGGCGACCGCGGGCATCGGCAAAGCGCAGTGTTTCCAGTGGCGCATTCGGCACGCGGGCAGCGACAAGGTCGCGCGGTGGCCGTGGCCGCGGGGCCGGAACGCCGGTTTCAGGCGGCAGGCGGCGTGGATTGAGGCTCGGCATGACCTCGGACATGCGGCTGAGTTCGCTGATCAGGGACCGAATGGAGCGCGCCCGCTGACCGGCGTCACTGGCTGCCTCGAGGAATGAGACCGCCTCGTTGCGCCGCCGCGCCTCGAGCGCTCTTCGTTCCGCAATCAAGACTTCCAGCTCCAATCTTTGGGCGGAGAGCGCTTGTTCGGCAGTCGACAGTGACGCTTGTTCAGATTCGATCGAGGCGCGCACCTCACGCAGTTGTGTCAGCTGGGTCGCAATCTGGTCAGCGCGCTCGCGCAGCGCCGGTGCCACCTCGGCCATGAGAGACGCGGCACGTGCCGCCTCCGCAGCATCGTCAGGTGCAGCCATGACCGCCGGTGGTGTCTGGCTCTCAATTCTTTGAATCGCGGCGAGGATATCGATCAGCGTTTCCCGGTCGGCCGTCAGTCGAGACAGTAATTCGGCCTCTTCCCGGCCGAGCCGGGCCAATTCCCGCTCTGCGCCCAGCGCCGCATTTTCGCTAGCCCCGACGCGTTCGCCGAGATCCACCAGCTGGCGCTGCATCAGACCGACTTCACTGGCCAGTTCTTCGGCTTGCCGGCGAGCCGCCTCGGCGCGTTCGGCGCTTTCGCGCTCTTCCTGTTCCAGACGTGCCGCTTCGCCCGCATCGGGTGGCGGCGCGGGTTGGGTCTGGGTCAGAAGCAGGGCGGCAAAAACGGTCAACATGGCGGGAAGGCTAGCTCTCTCGCGGTTAACGCTCAATCACGATGGTAGGGCGTGCCGGCGAGGATCGAGACGGCGCGGTATAATTGTTCCGCCAGCATCACCCGGACGAGTTTATGGGGAAAAACGGCAGGTCCGAATGAGAGCATCAGGTCCGGCTTGGGGAATTGCGAGCGGTCATGCCCGTCGGCGCCACCAATACAGAAGATCGTCTCTCGGCACCCTTCATCACGCCAGCGCTCGATCTGGCTGGCGAGTTGGCGCGAGTTGAGGGCTTTGCCGCGCTCATCGAGCAGGACAAGCCGGGCGCCGTTTTCCAGGCTCGCCGCGAGCGCACGGCTTTCCTCCCCGGCGGTCTTGAGCGCGCGATTGTCGATTTCGGTCTCGAGGCAGGGGCCCAGCCCCACGGCGCGGCCCGTTGCAGTGCCGCGTTCCAGATACTCATCGACGAGGAGGCGCTCCGGGCCGGATTTGATCCGGCTCAGGGCGGCGATGCGCAGTTTCACCTAGGACGCCGACGCGTCCGGTTCGACCGACCACATCTTTTCCAGATTGTAGAACTCACGCACTTCCGGCCGGAAGAGGTGGACGATGACATCGCCCATGTCGATCAGAACCCAGTCATTCGTCTGGGTGCCCTCAATCCGGGCCTTGCCGCAGCCGGCTTCCTTGAGCTTGCGCACCAAGTGATCGGCCAGCGCGGCGACATGCCTCGCCGAGCGACCGGATGCGATGATCATGATGTCGGTGATGGATGATTTTCCACGCAGATCGATGGCAACGACGTCTTCCGCCTTGTCGTCATCAAGCGAGTCGAGGATAAGGGTTTCCAAGGCCTCAACAGGGCCGTCATCGCCGGTGACGCGAACGGCGGATGCCGTTTCCTGCTCAGCGCGGCGCGATAATTCCGTAGACAGGGTCAATGTCCTCTCTGCCATCCAAACACCGGTGAGCTATATCATGCTTTTGCTGATGGTTCGAGCCAGTGTAGCGAGAACAGCTCAGCCTCGTCAGACCAGGTGTGAAGCACATCAAAACCCACTGATTTTGCAAGGGAAGTGAAACTGTCCGGGGTGAATTTATGCGAGTTTTCCGTATGGATGCTTTCGCCCTCGCGCAGTTGGAAAGTACGCCCCGCGACGTCGAACTGTTGATCGGCATCGGCACGAAGATGCATCTCGATGCGGTTGAAATCGGGGTTCCACACAGCTTCGTGTGACAAGGCGCCTGCATCAATTGTACCGCCCAGTTCCCGATTTATCCGTTCGACAAGATTGAGGTTGAAGCGCGCAGTCACGCCCTGGGCGTCGGCATAGGCCGCGACAAGCGTGGCGGGATCCTTCACCCGATCGGCGCCTATCAACACTGCATCTCCAGGCCGCATGGCTCGCCGAAAGCCCGCCAGCAGAGCGTGGGCGCCATTCGGTTCGAAATTGCCGATCGTGGATCCCGGGAAGAAGATTATGCGCCGACCGCTTTCCAGCGGAAGATGGCTGAGATCAAGGCCTTGGGTGAAGTCGGCGCAAATGGCGCCGACTTGCAGTGCCGGATAGTCCGCCGCGATCTCCTGGCAGGCCGCCTCCAGGTGCTCGCCGGAAATATCGAGACCGACATAGGCCGCCGGCTCCGACAGGGCGTTCAAGAGTTTGCGGATTTTCACGCTGGAACCGGATCCTGGTTCGATCACGACCGCGCCCGGCCCGGCCAATGCAGCCAGCTCGGGGCCGATCGTGTCGAGTATCGCGAGCTCGGTCCGGGTGACGTAGTATTCCGGAAGTGCTGTGATTTCGTCGAAGATCGCCGACCCTTTGGCGTCGTAGAAATAGATCGGGGTCAGCTGTTTGGGAGTCCGCGAAAACCCGTCCAGCACATCCGCCAGAAAGTCGCCGGCGGGCGGGTGTTGGTCGTCGTAGAAGGCAAGCGTTGCGTGGGCGCTCGGGCGGCCGGTTATCCGGTCGTGCATGGGATTGTCCTGTCGGCGGCGGCGGAAAGATCAGTGGCGCGCGCGCAGCGCTGTCGATGAGTGCGAGTGTAGCCGTTCAGTCAGATAGGTCCATGCCGGAGCTGATTGCAGGGGGAGGGCGGCGGCTTCGCTTTCACGAATGCGTGATGTCGCGAATTGGGTCGCGGCCCGTGACAGGCGTGCCCGCACAGCGTCCTGGGGGCGCGCGATCACTGCCACCGGGACCGAGCGGAATATTTGTGGCCAATGGGCCCAGCGGTGAATGCCGGCGAGATTGTCGGCGCCCATGAGCCAGACGAAGTGAACGCCCGGATGGCGGGTCTTGAGGTGCGTCAGCAGGTCGATTGTCCGGGTGGTGCCGAGCCGGGATTCAATATCAGTAATGTGCATACCGGGTTGGGTGGCGAGGGTCCGGACGGCATTGAAGCGTCGTTGGAAATCGCCCGAGGGCGAGATTTTCAAGGGGTTTTGCGGTGAGACCAGCCACCAGACCTGGTTCAGCCCAAGGCGCCGCAAGGCGGTTCGCGCGACGTGGAGATGACCGGCATGGGGCGGATCGAAGCTGCCGCCGAACAGGCCGATGCGCATCCCGCGCGCCAGCCCGTCGCCACGAAGTGCGCCGGCCCGGCTCATGCGTCGAGACCCGGCGCGACCACGCGGACGATGTCATCGGCATGGACAAGGGCGGCGGCGCGTCGGTAGCCAAGTCTGGCTTCCGCCTCGTCACTCCGACATCCGGCGACGCGCCGGGCGTCGTCGGCGCAGTAGGCGGAGACGCCGCGAGCGACAAGGCGTCCATCCGGGTCGAGGATGCGAATGGTTTCGCCGCGGTCAAACTGCCCATCGACCGACCGGACGCCGACAGGGAGCAAGGATTTTCCTGCCAACAGCGCGTGTGTGGCCCCGGCATCTATGCGGACGGCGCCGCTGCGGCTCACAACCCCGGAAATCCAGCGTTCACGGGCATTTGCAGAATTGCGGGCAGGGTGAAACCAGGAGCCGTGATCGGCGCGCGCCAGGCTGAGTACCGGGTTCGGCGCGGTGCCAAGCGCAATTGCGGTCGCGCAACCAGAACTGCCGGCGAGTTCGGCGGCGAGTATTTTGGTGCGCATGCCGCCTGTGCCCACCCCCGCAGCGGTATTGGCGTCGCCTGCCATGGCGTGAATGGCGGCGTCGATGACCGGGATATCGTGAAGCGGGCGGGCGGCGGTGACGGTGCGGGGATCGGCATCATGCAGCGCCGCGACGTCGCTGAGCAGCACCAGCAGGTCGGCGCCGGTCAGCTGTGCGACGCGCGCGGCAAGGCGGTCATTGTCGCCATAGCGGATTTCGTCGGTGGCAATGGTGTCATTCTCGTTGACGATCGGGATTGCGCCGAGTTCGAGCAAAGTTCCCAGCGTTGCCCGGGCATTCAGCCAGCTGCGCCGGTTCTCGGTTACGTCAAGGGTCAGAAGGGCTTGGGCGGTGACAACACCATGCGGTGCAAAGGCGCGATCCCACAGGTCAAGCAGGCGCGGCTGGCCGGCCGCTGCAGCGGCCTGTTTCTGTTCGAGACTGAGGCTGCCGGGTGGCAGACCGAGGCGATCCCGTCCGAGGGCAACGGCGCCGGATGAGACAATCGTCACCCGCGCCCCCCGGGCCCGTAGCGTAACAATATCGTCCGCAATCGCGGCGATGACCGCATCGCCGGCCTGCAGGAGGCTCGATCCGGCCTTGACCACGACGCAATGTGCGGCGTCGAAGCCCGTTCGGGTCATGACGGTGTCCAGCCCTCTTCGCCGTTTTCTGCCGCGAGCTGGGCCTCAATGGCTTCCTTTTCGGCCCGGCGGGTGTCCAGGACGATCTCCCAGGCGCCACCGCACAATTCCTTGACGCCATCACCGGATACGCCGGACAGGGTCATCACGGGCTTGCCGCTCGCGGCTTCGAGTTCTGCGACTTTCTCGGCGACCATGTCGGCATCCAGGGCGTCGATCTTGTTGAGGGCCAGGATTTCCCGCTTGTCCGGCAGGCCGTCGCCATAGGCCTCCAGCTCGCCACGGACCGTCTGGTAGGCCGCCGCAACATCGTCTTGCGTGCCGTCGACCAGATGGATCAGAGAGGCGCAGCGCTCGATATGGCCCAGGAAGCGGTCACCAATGCCGGCGCCTTCATGGGCGCCCTCGATCAAGCCCGGAATGTCGGCCACGATGAAGCGTGAACTCGGGCCCAGATCGACGACGCCGAGATTGGGATAGAGTGTGGTGAAGGGATAGGGGGCAATCTTCGGATTGGCGCGGCTGACGACCGACAGGAAGGTCGACTTGCCGGCATTGGGCAGGCCGACAAGACCGACATCGGCGATCAGCTTGAGGCGCAGCCAGATCCAGCGTTCCTCGCCGGGCCAGCCGGGAATGGTCTTGCGCGGGGCCTGGTTGGTCGAGGTCTTGAAATGGGAATTGCCCTTGCCGCCATCGCCGCCGCGCGCCAGCAGCACGCGCTGCCCGATTTCGGTCAGGTCGGCGAGGATTTCTTCCCTGTCCTCATCGAGGATCTGGGTGCCGGCCGGGACCTGCAAGACGACATCCTCGCCGCTGGAGCCTGTCCGGTTGCGTCCCATGCCGTGCATGCCGGTATCGGCCTTGAAATGCTGCTTGTAGCGATAGTCGATCAGCGTGTTGAGTCCCTCGACCGCCTCGATCCAGACATCGCCGCCCTTGCCGCCATCGCCGCCATCGGGACCGCCATATTCGACATAGGCCTCGCGCCGGAACGACACACAGCCGCCGCCACCATTCCCGGAGCGGACATAGACTTTGGCTTGGTCGAGAAATTTCATGGCTGCGTGTTCCTGATCAATCTGTTTCGGCTATAGCGGTTTCTGCGTCGGTTGGCACGCGCCCAACAGGGCGGGGTTACAGGGCCAACGAAAGCTCATGCATGTCTGCCGGACCCATGCGCGCCATGGAAAATGCGCGGACGCCCTCGCCCTCGTGAACGAAGCCGAGCTTTTCGAGCACGCGTCCGGACGCAGGGTTGTCCTTGTAGTACCCGGCGATCAGCCGGCGTGTGCCCAGGCTCTCGCGGGCATAGTCCACCAGGCCGCGGCCGAGCTCGGTTGCGAGGCCCTGGCCCCACCAGGGCCTGCCGATCCAGTAGCCGATCTCCCAATCGGCATCGGCTTTGCGTTTGAAAACGCCGCCACCGCCGATCGCTGCCCCATCCATCTCGACGGTCAGCGACAGATTGCCGCCGGGTTGCCAGCCGGCGCGCGTTATCAGCACCCACATCTCGGCAGCGAGTTCCGGATAGGGGTGCGGCACCCGTGCCGTGTTCTTGGCGACATCAAAATCACCTAGATAGGTGGCGATATTGGTCGCGTCCTCCAGGACGGGCAGACGCATCACCAGGCGTTCGGTTTCGATCCGCGGGCCCATGACCCTCTCCTCGACGGGGACAAAACAAAAGGGGAGGCGGTGGTCCGTCTCCCCTTTAACGCGTCTGGCGCTGTCGGACCCTGCCTGTTCAAGACACGGTCCGAGTATGTGCGAACCGCTTATTCTGCAGCTTTGGCAATCGGCTCGACCGAGACGAAAGACTTGCCACCGGATTTCTTCGCGAAGACCACGCGGCCTTCGGTAAGCGCGAAAAGGGTGTGGTCCTTGCCCATGCCGACATTGGCACCCGGATTCACCTTGGTGCCGCGCTGGCGCACGATGATGTTGCCCGGAATGACTTCCTGGCCGCCATATTTCTTCACACCAAGGCGGCGACCTGCGGAGTCGCGACCGTTACGGGATGAACCGCCTGCTTTTTTGTGAGCCATTGATCAATCCTCCGATTACTTGGCCAGCGCCTTGGCGGCGTTGATCCAGTCGTTTTTCTCAGCCTTGGCCTTGAGACCGGTGATGGTCTCGTTCAGGGCGTCCAGGTCGGCGTCGGTCCAGGCCGCGACTTGCGCGAACGTGGTGATGCCGGCTTCATTCAGCTTGGTGGCGAGGGCGGGGCCCACACCGGTCAGCTCGGTCAGCGCGTCGGCAACAGCCGCTTTCGGGGCAGCGGCCTTCTCGGCTTTCGGAGCCGCCGCTTTTGCAGCTTTCGGGGCAGCAGCCTTCTCGGCTTTCGGAGCGGCCTTCGCCTTCGGGGTCTCGGCAGACTTCGGGGCCGCCGTGGTCGACTTCAGAGCCGTCTTGGCCTTGTCGCCCGGTGCAACGATTTCCGCGATGCGAACGACGGTGCCCCACTGACGGTGGCCCTTCGTGCGACGATAATTCTGGCGGCGGCGCTTCTTGAAGACGATGATCTTGCGCGCACGATTGGTGTCGAGCAGTTCGCCGATCACCTGGGCGCCATCAACGGTCGGCGAGCCGACCGTGACGCCGGCATCGGAGCCGAGCATTAGAACTTCACCGAGATCGAGCGTGTCGCCAGCGGCGCCTTCAAGCTTCTCGATGCGAATTTCGTCGCCAGCGGCAACACGGTACTGCTTACCGCCTGTCTTGATCACAGCAAACATGATCGTTTCTATCCTTGTGTCCGATCCGTCCGGTTGCCACGGGATCACCTTGATCCTGTTGGCCCGGCGGGTCCTTTTTCTTCACTCCGTATGCCCGGAGCGTTGTTCATGATTTATGGGCCCGCAACGGCAAGCCGAGCGAGCAGGAGCGGGCGTTATACGCATGCCCGTCAAAGAGTCAACGAAAAGGGCAGTGGGGGCATGTCCGGTGGTCCTGTATGCCGACCGCGATCCCCCCTTGATTTTGTCCGTTCATTCGGCCACAACCCCGCTTCCCCGCGGAGAGGTGCCGGAGTGGTCGATCGGGGCGGTCTCGAAAACCGTTGAGCGCGCAAGCGTTCCGAGGGTTCGAATCCCTCTCTCTCCGCCACTATTCCCAAAATCTCAAATCCCTCCACGGGGTACGATTTTGGCGTTTGGCGGCCAGGCCAAAACGTTCCTATCACCTGTTCCTATTCCTCCCACGGGCGGCGGTGCGATGAGCGGCCGCCGGGTGCAACATTTCGTCGTGCGCGGAAAGAGCTTCCAGGTCCGGCTCTATGTGCCGGTAGATCTTCAGCGGGCGTTGGAGCGCAAGGAGCTTCGTTGGTCGGTCAGAATCCGCGAGTCCAAGGTGGCGTAGCGCCGAGCGTTGAATGCGACGCTCGCCTTTGCGCAGTTGTGCGATAAGCTACGTCTCGTGAAGGGCTTAAGCATCAATGATGCCCGCGAAATCGCTCAAGCATTCTACCGGAAGCTAGCAGAGGGGTATCGCTCGCCGCCGCCGCCGCCGGAGCCGGATGCCGCGCCACCGTGTTTGTTCGACCAGCAGGAAGAGATCGCCAGGTTAACCCAACCGGTTGAACTCCGTCATTCAATCCAGGCCTGATCCATATTGCGGGGCAAGTGGCTACCCAGACGGGACTTCAAATGCCTGACACCGGCAGCGAGGAATTCCAGGCGTTAAGTGAGAACCCACACCTAGCGCTGGGTTTTCAATCGGTTAGGCGATTCATGGCGCGCTTCCGCTTCCGCTTTTGGTGCGTCACAAAGCATTATGTCTGACAATAAAATTTTCTCCCACATTCACGCGCTTGAGCCCGGGTTCGGGCTCATGATGAGCAGAAACTCGCCTCAAGTGGGAAATTTCTCGTGAGAATGACGCAAAACAACAATTGACATCGTAGGACAAAAGCGCAAACGTTGACGCTGCACGTTGTGATGTTGCTGCTGCGTTGGCCGGCCTGTATCCACCCGACCGGAGGTTAAGCCCCGTGTTGGTTTTATATGTCTGACAAATAGACGTCAGCGGCGATTCGTCGGGAAAGGGGAGGCAAGGGCCTGAACGAAGCGAGGAGGGGCTGACCGCGACGCCATGTCGGCACGCATTGTCGATACCATTCGACCGCGGCTTCGCAGGCCAATTTGTTTAACCAGACCTGCAACGTGCCGAAACAGGCACCAGAATTCCCGGGACATCAAAAGGTGCCCGGCGACCACATCCAGGGGAGGAACGGATGACAAGTTCAAACAAGCAAGCGGGGCTAATGGGTCCCGTCCGGCGATTCGGCCGGGTGGCGCTTCTGGCAGGCGTGTCGACCATGGCGGTCGGCGCCCTGGCTCCGGCACAGGCCCAGAACAATGGCAGCGAGGATGTGATCACCGTGACCGGTGTGCGCGGTTCGCTCGAACAGGCCATGGACATCAAGCGGGACGCTCATGGCGTGGTCGATGCCATTTCGGCCGACGACATCGGCAGTTTCCCCGATACCAACCTTGCGGAATCCCTTCAGCGCATTACCGGCGTGTCGATCAACCGTGTGAACGGTGAAGGCTCACTGGTCACGGTGCGCGGGTTCGGCAGCGGCTTCACCCTGGTCACCTTGAACGGGCGGACGATGCCGACGGCGAATGTCGAGACAGTTGGTGGTGATCAGAATGCCGATTTCGCGACCGGCGACAGCCGTTCCTTTGATTTCTCCAACCTCGCCTCGGAAGGCGTTCGGACGCTGGAGGTCTACAAGACCGGGCGCGCCGAAATCGCGTCCGGCGGCATTGGCGGCACGGTCAATATTGCGACCCGTCGCCCGCTCGACAATCCGGATGGCCTGACGGGCACAATCGGGGTCCAGGGCATGCACGACACGGGTGTCGTCACCGGTTCCGACCTGACGCCGGAATTGACCGGCCTGCTCAGCTGGGCCAACCCGGAAGAGACCGTGGGTGTATCCCTGTTCGGCTCCGTCCAGCGTCGTGACAGTGCCTCGCGCTCCGCGACGGTGAATGGCTGGAACGTCGAACGTGGCAGCGCCTTTCTTGATCCGGCCAACGGCCGGGTCTCGGCCGGGACCACGATTACCAATTCGCCGGATCCCAACCAGCTGGTGGCCTATCCCAATGACAGCCGCTACCACCTCGCCCAGGCCGAACGCGAGCGCATCAACGGCCAGCTTGTCTTCCAGTTCCGGCCGACCAATGCGCTGACGCTTACCGCGGACGCCACCTATGCCCGGAACGATATTGATGAACAGCGCACGGACCAGACCAACTGGTTCAACCGTCCGTTCAACCAGGTGACCTTCGACGGCAACCCGGTTGTCGCTTCGACCCTGTTCCTGCAAGAAAACATCGCCGGCGTGAAAGATACCGGTTTCGAGCAGCAATACCGGGCCACAAGGGACACATTGCAGTCCTTTGGTTTCAATGCTGAATGGTGGTTGTCGGATGACTTCTCGCTGACCTTCGACGCGCACACCTCAAGCTCGGAGAGTACGCCGAACAATCCGATGGGTGTCAGCTCGACCCTGATCAGCATGGGCGCGCCGGTTATCGCCGCGCACTCTGTCGATTTCTCGAGCGGTTTCCCGGTTCAGAGCATCACCATCGATGACAGCGTCCGCGGCAATGGCAATGGCGTTCTTGATGTCGGTGATATCGGTACGCAGATCGCCCGCACCATTGCGTCCAGCCAGGAACATGACATCGATGAGTTCCGTCTCGATGCCGGTTGGGACTTGGGCAATGGCAGCCGGTTTGATGCTGGTATCGGCTACCGCAGTTCGACGATGGTCCAGCAGCGGTCCCAGACGCAACAGACGCTTGGCGACTGGGGCATCTCGAATGTCGGTGATGTCGAGCAATACGCCGCCGGCATGCTGGAATCCTACTGCCTGACCTGCCTGTTCGACTCCTATGATCCGATGTCCAGCGGCGACTCGCTGGTCGCGTTCCGCGGCAATGCGGTCGACATCTACAACGCCCTGTCTCCGGTCTATGCCGGCATGGGCAATCCTGTGAGCGCGACGGGCGAGGACTTCAACCAGGTCGATGAGGAGATCTGGTCCGCCTACGCACAGGTGATCATGGAAGGCGAGCTCATGGGTCGCCCGGCCAGCTTCGTGGCGGGTGTCCGCTATGAAGACACGTCGGTCGAATCCACCGCACTGGTCGCTGTTCCGGAAGCCATTATCTGGCAGTCGGACAATGATTTCACGATCCAGCTCTCCAACACGGTACAGCCGGTCTCCTCGACAGGGTCCTATGACAATGTCCTGCCGAGCCTCGATTTCCAGATCGAGATCGTGGATGACGTGATTGCCCGGGCCTCGTTCAGCAATACGATTGCGCGGCCCAGCTACGGCGATCTCTTCGTTGCCGATGATGCCGACACGCCGCCGCGGCCAACCGCGCTTGGTGGTATCGCATCAGGCTCGACCGGGAATGCCGGACTGCTTCCGCTGGAGTCCGACAATTTCGACGTCTCGCTGGAGTGGTATTATGACGATGCGAGCTATGTCTCGATCGGCTTCTTCGACAAGCGTGTCCGCAATTTCGTCGGGACCGGCCAGACTACCCGCAACCTGTTCGGCCTGCGGGATCCGAGTTCCGGCGCGGCCGGCACACGGTCCGGCGATGCGGTTGATGCGCTCGGGGCAATCGGCGCAGATCCGACCGATGTGAACCTGTTCACGATGACGGCCCTGATCGAGCAACGTGGCTCGGTTGCTGCGGCAACGGCTGAATTCCAGGCCAACTATAGTGGCGGTGCCTTGGACCAGGCCTTCATCGACGCGATTCTCGCGGCCTATGATGTGACACCGAATGCGAGCGATCCTCTCTTCCAGTTCGAAGTCACGGGTCCGATCAACAATCGCGAAGGCAAGATCCACGGTCTGGAAATCGCGGCCCAGCACTTCTTCGGCGATACCGGCTTCGGCGTCCAGGCGAACTACACCCTGGTCGAAGGTGATGTCTCCATCGATGTGGGGGCGGATCCCAGCGTTGACCAGTTTGCGCTTGTCGGTCTTTCCGACACGGCCAACCTGACGCTGATCTACGAGAAGCACGGACTGTCCGCCCGTCTCGCCTACAATTGGCGTGACGAGTTCCTGTCCCAGACAAACCGGGGCGGCGGATCGCGCAACCCGGTCTTTGTCGAGGCCTTCGGACAGCTTGACCTGAATGTGTCCTACGACGTCACCGATGACCTGGTAGTCTCCTTCGAGGCGATCAACATCACAGGTGAAGACCTGCGGACATTTGGTCGCGACAGTTCCAATGTCTGGTTCGCCCAGGAACTGGATCCGCGATATCTGTTGGGGGCTCGCTACCGCTTCTGACGGTGGCAGGCTTTCCAATCAGATACTTCCTGCAGTGACAATGATCAGTCACTCCTCACCTGCGGCCGCCACTTGTTGGCGGCCGCCTCTTCTTGTCCGGCTGGTCGCGTCAATGGCCGAGGCAAGCGGTGGGGCATTGAACCCGGCGCGGGTTTGTCCGACGATGACATCGAAAGACAGGTGCGAGCATGAATGCGATGACAAATACGGTCCTGCTGGACAATGTCAGTCACAAGGATCTCTGCGTCCGGACCGACCAGGGCGTTGACCCCGGTCACCGGGTCAACCAGATCCTGGTCTTTCCCGCGGAGTTCGCCGACCTGCAGCGGGAATACCCGATCCTGTTCCGCAAGGAGGCGGATGGGTACAAGGCCATTGCCTTGCTCGGCCTTGACCGCGATGAGAACCTGTTTCTCGACGATGATGGCTGGACGAGCGAATACCTGCCGGCCGTGCTGGCGCGTGGGCCCTTCCTGATCGGCATGCAGGAGCGCCAACAGGATGGTCAATCCGTTCGTGAGCCCATGATCCAGGTCAATCTGGACGATCCGCGTGTCGATATTTCCGGGCAGGAAGGTGAGCCCGTCTTCCTGCCAAAAGGCGGCCATGCGCCCTATCTTGAGCGGGTCGCCCATATGCTGGGTGTGATCCATAACGGGCTGGAACAGGGTCCGCAAATGTATGCGGCTTTCGACGCGGCCGGTCTGTTCGAACCTGTCGCGATCGAGATCCAACTCGATGACGAGACCGCGTACCGTCTGCCGGATTTCCATACGATCAGCGAGGAAAAGCTCGCCGCACTCGACGCGAAAACACTGAAGACGCTGAACGCCTCCGGCTTTCTCGGTTCGGCTTTCCTGGTTGCCGCGTCGCTGGGCAATGTCGCCCGCCTGATCGCCCGCAAGAATCAGAAGCGGGCGAGGGGCTGAGTGCCATGGCGTCATCGGCAGCGCTGGCTGCAGTCAGACGTGTGCGGGAGATCGCGGGACGCAAGGCCACCGCGGATGATGTTGACGCCTGCCTGTCTGACGGCGAACCCGTCATCTTCAAGGGCATGGTTGCGGACTGGCCGGCCGTCGCCGAAGGGAGGGAATCGGTCGGGCGAGCGATGGCCTACCTGCTTGGCTTTGCCGGAACGCGCGATGTCGTTGTCTATCGGGGAGAGGCCGGGATAGACGGCCGATTTTTTTACAATGATACCCTGACCGCCATGAATTTCTCGGCGTCGCGAGCGCCGCTGGCCTCGGTGTTCGACACCCTGGGGACGTCGGCAGATGCGGCCACGACCGATGCGGTCTATGTCGGTTCAACCGATGTCGATGCCTACCTGCCCGGCCTGCGGGCCGAGAACGATCTCGACACGGCGGCCCTGTTTGCCGGCGCGCGGCCCATTGTCAGTCTGTGGATGGGCAATCAGACCATGGCTGCAGCGCATTTTGACATTTCCAACAATCTCGCCTGTTGCCTCGTTGGCCGCCGCCGTTTCACCCTTTTCCCGCCCGACCAGGTTGCCAATCTCTATCCCGGCCCGCTGGAGCCGACGCCAGGCGGACAAGTCGTCTCGATGGTCGATTTCCGGACACCGGATTTCGTGCGCTACCCGGCTGCCCGGCAGGCGCTGGATGCGGCACGCGTCGCCGAACTCGATCCGGGAGATGTGTTGATCTATCCCGCGCTGTGGTGGCACCAGGTCGAGGCACTCGATTCGTTCAATGTGATGATGAACTACTGGTGGAATCCGGTGCCCGATTTCATCGACACGCCAATGCATGCCCTGCAGCTCGCCATGATGAGCCTGCGGGATCGACCGCGCGCCGAGAAGGACGCCTGGCGGTCCCTGTTCGACTATTACATTTTCGGCGATGCCGAGGCGCCGGCTGCGCACTTGCCTGCGCATGCCCGGGGGGCGCTGGCGCCGATGGATGATCGTCTTGCCCGCCGCTTGCGGGCGCAGCTGCTGCAGCGGCTAAATCGCTGAAACCGGGAGGCCCGATGGCAGAGTCACGAAGCAAGCGTGTGGTGATCGCCGGCGGCGGGACAGCGGGCTGGATCGCCGCGGCGGCCCTCGTTCGCCAGCTTGGTCCCCTGCTCGACATCACGCTGGTCGAATCCGACGCGATCGGGACGGTCGGTGTCGGCGAGGCGACGATCCCGACCCACCGTACATTCCATCATCTGCTGGGCATTGATGAGCGCGCCTTCATGCGCGAGACCCAGGCCAGTTTCAAACTGGGGATCGCGTTTGAAAACTGGGCCCGCGAGGGCGACCGGTATTTCCACTCCTTCGGCCAGCTCGGCAAGTCGACCTGGATGGCCGATTTTCACCATCTCTGGCTGGAGGCTCGCGCGGCGGGACTGGCTGGAGAGCTGGGCGCGTATTGTCTCGAGCTCCAGGCCGCCGAGGCTGAAAAGTTTGCAACCGGTCCCAATGCCCGGATCAATTACGCCTATCATCTTGACGCCAGCCGCTATGCCGGCTTCCTGCGGAAGATTGCCGAAGACCAGGGCGTGAAACGGGTTGAGGGGCGGATTGCCGACGTTGAAACCGAGGGCGTCAGAACGGACGGTGCGCGCGGCGATATCACGGCGCTCAGGCTGGACGACGGCACCCGGATCGCGGGTGACTTTTTCATCGACTGCACCGGTTTTCGCGCCTTGCTGATCGGCGATGCCCTCGGCACCGGGTTCGAGGACTGGTCGCACTGGTTGCCGATGGATCGGGCCATTGCCCTGCAGACCGGCTCGACCGGCCCGGCCAGACCCTATACGCGCTCCATCGCGCACGGCGCAGGCTGGCAATGGCAGATCCCGTTGCAGCACCGTGTCGGCAATGGTCTGGTCTATTGCAGCGCCCATCTCGATGACGGAGCAGCGCAGGACTTGTTGCTCGAGAATGTCAGCGGTGCCCCCCTGACCGAGCCGCGCGTGATCCGCTTTCGGACCGGTCGGCGTGAGCAGGTCTGGACCCGCAATTGCCTTGCGCTCGGCCTCTCGAGCGGATTTCTGGAGCCGTTGGAATCGACCAGCATCCACCTCATCCAGGCCGGGGTGATGCGGCTGATCCAGATGTTCCCCTTCGGCGATCAGTGTGACGCCTTGCGTGACCGCTACAATGCCCTGTCACGCGACGAGCTGGAGCGCATTCGCGACTTCATCATCCTGCACTACAAGGCCACGCAGCGGGATGAGACGGCGTTCTGGCGCCAGTGTCGGGACATGTCGATACCCGACAGCCTGGCCGCCCGGATCGAGCTGTTCCGGCAGTCGGGCATGGCCTATCAGGACGGGGCTGACCTGTTCCGGGTCGATTCCTGGCTACAGGTCTTGCTGGGCCAGCGTATCGAGCCGCAATCCCACCATGCGATGGGCCGACTGATGACATATGACCAAATGCGCCAGGCGCTGGACGCGGTGAAGTCGAATATCGCCGCATCGGTGAGCAAGCTGCCGCAACACCAGGACTTTCTCGACCAGTATTGCGCGGCCGAAACTGCCTGACCGGAGCTGGAGGCCGGGAACGTCTCGACCTGCCGGACCTGTGTGCTAGGGTTGTTCCATTCGAGTTCAGCGTCACATGTCCAAACGCGCCGCCACAGGGCCGTGCCAGCGAGGCTGTATGGGGGAGGATCAGACATCGGGTGACGACAAGGCCGAGGCGACCGCAGCACGGGCGCCGGGCGGTCGCGCGTTGATTGTGCTCGTTTTTCTGATCCTTGCGCTCGTCATTGCGGGCCTTGCCTGGTGGGTCTTGCAGATGCGTGATGCTCCGCCCGACGACCTGTGGGAAGTCGGCACCCACGAGATTGATCCCGACTGTGTTCCCGGCAGCGCGGCCTGTCCCGTTCTCATCTCCCCCCGTCCGATCGGCCACGGCAGCGCCGGGGAAGATGACATGGTGCTGACCGCTGTTCGCTATCCCGAGCTCGATGACCCGATCGCGCAATGGGGCGCATGCATGGACACGGTGCTGACCTGCCTGGCGCCGACAGCCGACAGCACGCCGGACGACAAGTCTGCAGCCCTGCGAAGCTGTGTTGCGGCGGCGGACTGTCCGCAAGCCTGTCGTGACCGCTTTGCGGATCGTGCCGACCAGGCCGGCGCAGATTTGGCCCGCCTGATGGCAGAATTTGACGCGATTTTCGTCGCGGAGGAGGCGTGGTGCGCACCGGTGCAGTGACTGATCCGGCCACCAAGCGCTCGCGCTGGCAGCGCTTGGCCCATTATGGCCGACTGGCTGCCATCGTCGTCCTGCTGGGGCTCACCACCGCCTATGACACAAAGGAATCGGCCCGTGCCGGTGCCTTCAGCGGCCATGTGACCGATGCCAATAAATGGCACGGCATCTATTATTGTCATCAGAGCTCGCGCGATAATTGCCATGAAAACGAGCACGCTTGGCTGGCCCAGGTCGCGCTGGACCGGGTGGCGCCCAATTCGCCGTGGGGCTTCTCACCGACCCATCGCCTGACTGTGCGGGATCTGGCGACCGGCTATTTCCGATCCGAGATCGGCAGCAGCCGTGAGGGCTCGACCTGGGATCCCGATGACGTGATGGGGCTGCCGCAGCGGACGGTTCCCGGCGCGGCGAATTTCGCGGGCATCCCCGATTTCAGTTACTCGCTCTATGACTGGATCAATCGCAACGAGCTGTGTCCGCCGATGCCCAACGGGCAGATGCCGGCTGGCACGCCCGCCGATTGTCACAACTACATGTACTGGCAGGGCGGCGGGTTCAACGCGTCGCATTTCGGCTCGCAAGCGACTCGCTCCTACCAGCAATTGCACGCCACAGCGATGGGGCTGGCCGCACGGGCGCGGCGGCTGCGTGAGCGCATGGCCGACGATCCGGCCAATATTGAAGCCTATCGCGATGTCGTTCGCGAAGCGGAGATGGAGGCGCTCGCATTCGAGGGCTATGCCCAGCATTTCCTGCAGGATCGTTGGGCCATGGGGCATATGTTCGAGCGCTGGGGCTCGCCGGAATACAATGCCAACGGGATCGCCCTCGATCCGACCCGCGCCCTGATGGCCGGGGCGTTTACCGGAATCATCCATGGCTATCAGTCGGTCGCGGCAGTGCCCGACGCCCTGTCCTCGCCGGAAGTCGGCGTGGTCAATACCGTGGTCAATGTGGCCGCGCGGGGCTTCAACTGGATCGGAAACCAGCTCGGTTTGACCGAGCCGGGAGATCCGCCCGCGACGCAGCTTGAGATCGCCAACTGGCGCCGCCCGGGCGATGAGGAACAATATCCAGGCGTTGGCGACTATCTCGCCTGGGACATGCAACGTGGCCGCTATGCGGCCCGTGTCAGCCTGCCGGGGCATATCGTTGAATATAACTCGGAAACCGCTCTGCCGGTGCAGCGCCAATATAATGAGCTGATGGCCTGTTCGAGCTCCGGTTTCCGCGATGTGATCCGGGCCTTTGGAAGCGACGGGAACGGGTTTGGCATCGATGGTGTCGCCCTCAATGAGTTGGCTGGCGAGAGCCTGGGACCGCACTGTTTCAACGCCTGGGCGACCAATGAGGCGATTGTCTTCGGCATGGGCAATGAGTTCGCAGCGGCCGGCGCGATCTCGACCCTGGCCCAGGCCGGGTTCCGGATCGGCAATGTGATCAATGAGGTCACCGGAAACGCCACCACAGAAGACCTGCCGCCGGAGATGCGCGGTTTTATCTACAGCCGCAATGACACGCTGTCGGTGACCCGCATCTATGTCCGCGCCCGCATGGCGGCCTTCGCCGATCCGTCCGGCCTCAACATGGCCCAGGGCGGGCTGGGCACGCTGCTCGGCGTGCCGACAGGCGACGTTTACCCGGCCGCCAGCTATCTCGAACCGGCTGCGATCACCACGCTGCCCGATCGCGATCCGCGCGGCCGCGATGCGCAGACCGTGTTCGGCTTTTTCAATCGCTCCCATGCCGATTATTTCTGCCGCCAGTCCGACACGCTGTTGCCGCAGCTGCGCGGTTCGGCGGATGACAATGAACGGGCGACCTGCCGCATTCTCGCCCAGCGCCTCTATGATGAAACCGATGATGCTACCGGCATTTCCGAACACGCCTTTGTCGATCTCAACGGGTCGCGTGAACGGACCGAGCCCTTGTGCCGGATCGTCAATGACAACTGGTCCGCACCACGCTTCGGCGGTGACCGGATCGACACGCTCCACCCGGGATATGTCAGCTGGGACTTCAGTGCCGACCAGAGCCGCGCCTTCGCGATGGATGATGCCGGTCTGGCCATGCAGTCGGTTGCCAATTGGTGCGATCAGACACCGGTCGTCGATGCCCTGTCCGAGGAGGAGCTTGCAGTCGCGGGCGTGGTGGCAGTCCTTGAGGACACGCGCGACACGATCGAGATCCGCGGGCGGCATTTCGGCGACACGGCTGGCGAGTTGCGGCTCGGGCTGAATCCGGGAAGCGCTGTTGCTGTGACGGATATTGTCGACTGGTCGGACACACGGATCCGCTTTCGGGTGGCCGAGATATTCAGCGATATCAGCTTCGCAGACCCTGCCGGCGGGTCGGGAACCGGCGACAGTCACACCTATGTTTTCGTGTCCCGCGCCGAAACCGGAAACTCGGATCCGGGCCGCGCCAGCGCCGGGCGTTTCGTGCTGCGCCGCGAGGTCGAAATTCCCCGCCTGGTCTCAGTCAATGTGACCGCAAGGGGTGAGGACCTGCCGCTCTATGCCTATGCGGAGCCGCCCGCTGAAGATGCATTCGGGGCCGATCCGGAGACACTTTTCGAGACCCCGGCCCTCCCGCCCCCTGATCCGGAGGACCGCGCTTTCCGGCCGGTGCTGCCGGGCGCGGAACTAACGATTGAATTGCGCTTTGGCGCCGAAATCGAGCGCGATGCGGAGGGCCAGATACTGACGCTTGGCGGCGAACCGCTGGACGGACGCTGGCTGGATTCACGCCGCTGGCGCGGGCGTTTCGACGTGGCGGATGGTGACGCCTATGACGCGCTGCGCGGGCCCTTGCCGCTTCAGGTGAGCGTGCAATCGCGGCGTGGCGCCTGGACCGATGGCGACCCGCAAACTGTTGGTGCCCAGCCGAATGAGGATCACCAGCTGCTTGTCGACCGGATTCCGACCCATCTCGAGCGGATCGAGGTGCGCGCGGGCAACCGCACGGTCTATCGCGCCGAGTGGCAGGGCGGTCCCGACTATGACGCGGAGCGCGAGTTGACGTCGTACGCGCTGGGCGCGCCGGCCCGCACGCTTGATGTCGATGTGGCGCGGGCGGTCAGCGAGACCGGGCAGGGGCGGATGCGGCTGGAATTCTCCGGTCCGCTGGCCGCGGCCCCGACCGTGATGGTGGGCGGCGCGACGGCGACTGTGGACGGTGAAGAGGCGCGCTGGGAGGCCCGTTTCGATCTTGAGACCGCGGCGACGCTGCGCGACGAAAATGGTGATCTGCAGGTCACGGTCAGTCTCGAGGGCCAGCCGCTGGATGCCGACCCGGCGAGTGCGGTGGTGATCAATGATCCCTCGCAATGGCGGTCGGGCCAGTATTGGGCCGGTCTGGAAGCGCTGCGGGCCGGGGCAGTTTCGGCCCAGGGCGGCCCGGATAGCTGGCACAGGCTGGGCGAGGGGCCGGCGCTTTCCCTTTTGATTATCCTCGATGGTTCGGGGTCGATGAATGATGGCAACCGGCTCGCCAATGCTCGGGCCGGTATCACGCAAACCTTTGAAAATCTTCCCGAAGACCAGGTAATCGAGTTCGCCGCCGTGGCCTTCAGTGGTTGTGGTGGCTTCACGACGCGGCGCTTTACCCGCGATGCCGCCGGCATTCGCGACTTCCTGGTTTCAGCCTCGGCGAGTGGCGGAACGCCCCTGGCGGCGGCGCATGACCGGGCTCGCAGCCTGTTCACCAGCTTTGCGGATCCGCGGGCGCAGGAATGGCGCTATGCCAGCTTTACCGATGGCGCGGAGACCTGTGACGGCAATGTCGCCGGATCGATCCGTCAGCTTGAATCGGTCCTCGCACAGCATCGCGCCCCGGACGCGACCCCGTCGCCGGAGCCTGCCGCGGCTCCGCCGCCCCAGCCGCCGGTCAATTGCCAGGCCGAGACCTGGTCGGGTTATGCGGTGGAGGTCACGGACGGCGGTCGGCATCTCGACCGTATCACCCTGATTGAACACAGCTATATTGAACGGGTCCTGCCTGACGGACGGTGTCTGGCGGTCTATGAGGTAAAGGATTACGGCGTCTATTACGGGCGAACCCGCCAGTCCGGACTGCGCTGGGGGATCAATTCCAGACCCAGTGAAACCGTCACCGATGTCGGGCGCAGCTCGCGGGGGCGCGCGGATATGGACCGGGTGCGCAATCGCGCCAACCAGGCCCGCGGCAATCTGGTCGAGCTTCCCGAGGCGCGTCGCCGGGTCGGTGATGCGGTCTCTCGGGCCGAGCCGGAGAGCGGCTGATGGTGGCGTTTCAACCTCCGCTTCATCCTTGGCGTCTTGATCGGTGTCTGAGTCGGGTCTTCGTCGGCGTCATCATGGTGGTCTTGGTGACGGCGTTTGCGACAGGCCCGTCTGCAACGCAGACCCGATTGGATCCAAACGAGATCACACTGGTCGAATTTGACGAGGCGGGGCGGGCCGAGATCAGCGTCCGGCTCGAGCGTCCGGCCCAGATCCGCTTCGATGTGTTTTCCGGACCCGAGGCGCTGACCGAGGTGACTGTGCGCGCGATCGAGGATGATGCCGCCGCCGGAAAAGTGATGGATGCACCGGTGATGATGCTCGGGCCGGGGCGTCACAGCCTGCGACTGATGGCGTCCGGTCCCGCGGGCGCCGCCGGCGGTGTGGTTCAGGGGCGCCTGTTTGCCCGACCGCCCAATGATGCGTACGAGCCGAACAATGTGGTCGAGCAGGCGCGCGATATTGATCTGCCCTTTCACAGCGTCATACGGCTGGCGAATAATGACTGGGACTGGTTCCGGATCGATCCGCCGCGCCGCGGGGTTCTCGGCATTCAGCTGCATGCTTGGCGCGCCGGTTATGACGGGCCGGAAATCCGGGTTGTCGATGCCGATGGCGAGTCGCTCTACGTCTCGCCGACGACGAGCGGTGGCTGGAACGGCATGCGGTATGTCCAGGTCAGCGGCCGCCCGGTCTATGTCGGTGTTACCGACCCGGGCGCCTGGCTCGACCGGCAGACGGATGGCTATAAGTCGCTCGAGATCGTGATGATCCAGCCGCTCGACCGGATGGAAGGCCAGTTGATCACGCTGGGGTTGGCTGAAGATGATCCGGCCCTGCACCAGCTCGCCCAGATCGGCGAGGCGCTGGGTGTCGAGTTGCGGGCCGCCAATGAGTCCGGCGCCGTGGCCAGCGAGTTGACCCGTGTCGTCGAGGGCCGGCGATCGGCCCGCTTGCCGCTTTGGCCATCAATACTGGCGGTCATTCTTGTCGTCGCGGCGTTCGGCCTTGGCGGCTGGTTCTATCTGCGCGGCCGGCGGGCTGCCACGAGCCCGGCGCCGGACGATATGGACATGCCGGTCAGCGAGGATGGCGCGCGCGGGGATGACACTGGCGAAGACAACAAGCCCAACTCCGAGGCCGCGTCAGATTAAACGCGGATTGAGCGCGATCGCTTCGAAACGTCGAGGATCTGCTCCACGAGCGTGACATCAGAGAAGCATTCAAGGCGAACCGGTCCGCCGCGCTGGCCGAATGGCGCCAGTTGTCGCTTGCGTTATGGTCGATGGTTGATTTCGGAGACAGGGGGGCGTTTGTCTAACGTCGCCGCCACATATCCTCCTGAAGCAATTAGATAAAACGGCGTCGAGCAAATCCCGAGCTGTTTCCGCGCCTTCGCGGAAATTTCTGTGCACCAAGGTTGCGATGTCTCGGCCACCATTCCTTGCAGACTGGAACGGACTTCCGAGAGGGAGACCCCTTGAAACGAGGCCGAAGGCCGCCAAACGCCAAACGCTGTTCACCGGTTTGTGCTATCCGCAAGCCTTCGGTCATGTCCTCATCAGTGCGCCCCAGGTCGCAAAACCGGGTCCGAAGCGGCATCTGCTGGCGACGCGCGGTTCGCTGTCTCCGGCTCGGCCTAGGTCGGCGCATCTGTTGTGTCGAAGGCGGAGCGCTTGATTTGGCCCCAATGTTTGCTGCCCTTGAGAAAATCGAGGGTTCCGGCGAAGCGCCAGATATTGCTCAGCTGCCGATAGCCGAAATTCTCGACAGCCGCGGCAAACAGCAATTGGCTGATCGCTTTCAGAGAGGCGGTGCGGCGCAATTCGATCTCCTGCAGCAGGATGGCTGAG
The DNA here is from genome assembly GCF_003634045.1 of Maricaulis maris. Taxonomy (GTDB): domain Bacteria; phylum Pseudomonadota; class Alphaproteobacteria; order Caulobacterales; family Maricaulaceae; genus Maricaulis; species Maricaulis maris. The sequence continues at coordinate 168,622 of NZ_RBIM01000004.1, read as the reverse complement.
GCCGACAGCAGGAAACCGAAGCTGCACACAAGGGCGAACAGGGCGGCGAACCAGTTCCAGGAAATCTGTCCGGTCACGGCGAGCAGAAAGGCTAGGACATACCCGAGCACTTCCAGGCAGGGGCCGATCACGTCGATCACGATCATGCTGCCAAGTCCCAGCGTTCCCGGCAGGCCATAGCCGGGGCGAAGGGCCGCATCGCGGTGGCGCCACAGCGTCTCCAGCGCGCCGCGTTGCCAGCGTCGGCGCTGGCCGGCCAGATCGGACAGGCGTTCGGGCACCTGGGTCCAGCAGACCGGTTCGGGAATGAAACGCACTGCGGTGGGGCGGTCGCTGTCGCGACCGTCGCGGTGCAGGCGGACGATCAGCTCGGCGTCTTCGCCGACCGTGCTGGGATCATAGCCGCCGACCTCGACCACGCGGCTCCGGTCGAACATGCCGAACGCGCCGGACACGATCATCAGGGCGCCCAGTTCGCTGAGGGCGAAACGGGCAACCAGGAAGGCGCGCAGATATTCCAGCGACTGCACGAGCGGCAGGAAACGGCGCGGCAGGCCGGCTTCCTCGACCGCGCCTTCCCGCAGTCGGCACCCATTGGCGACACGGACCGTGCCGGCCACCGCAGCGGTGTCGGGATTGTCAAGAAACGGCTGGCTGGTGCGGATCAGGGCGTCAGCCTCCAGCAGGGAATCCGCATCAATGGCACAGAACAGGCTGCCGGATGCATGCGCAATGCCCGCATTGAGGGCGTCGGCCTTGCCGCCATTGACCTTGTCGATCACCCAGAGCGGGACCGGTCCGGGCCGGTGATAGACCCCGCGCACCGGCGCGAAGTCCAGGCGGTCCGAACATTCGCGGTCTGCCGGTTTCAGGTCGAAAGCCCGCACCAACCGGTTCAATGTGTCATCACCCGACCCGTCATTGATCACGATCACTTCGTAGTTCGAGTGGTTCTGACGCAGCAGGGCCCGGGTGCAATCGACCACGGTCTCGGCCTCATTATAGGCCGGCGCGAGTACGCTGACCCGCGGCGCTTCCTGGCCGATCCGCCGCACCAATCTGTGCGAATTCCGCTCGAAGCGGCGTCGCATCAGGGTGACACCGGCGATCGCGATCAGCACAGCGTAGAGCGTGTCCTGGAAAAGGGCGCTGGCCAGGATGAGAAAGGTGATCGGGAAGGTGACGTCCGGCCACACAAAGAAATCGATGATCATATCCATTGGATCACTCCTGACTGTTCGGCCTGGCGGGCAGGCTCATTGATCATCCGCAAGGCGCGACGCGCGGTCTCCCGCACCCGCCAGGACGGATCATTGTGCATCCCGGCGATGCGGTCGGCGGCGGCTGTCACACGCAGATCGGCGAGGCCCGCCAAGGCGAGGCTTCGAACCTCGGCGTCGTCATCGCGCAAGGCACGGACAAAGGTTTTCGTGGCATCGGGATGACCCCGCCAGACCAGCGCGCGCAGCGCTTTGCGGCGTTCGCCAGCCAAGGGCGATGTCGCCATCCTGTCCAGATCGGCAATGGCCAGGTCCAGCGAGGCGTCGCCCCGGACGGTGGGCAGGCAGAGCGGCCGCTGGCGGGACGGTGACAGGGCGGCGAAGCGGTCGGACAAATGACGCAGGGCGTCGCCTTCCATGCCGGCCAGCAACTCCGCCAGCTGGCGGGCAGTGTGCGACCAGGCCCGGGCAGAACGGCGGCTCTTGACCCGCGGCAGCGCTGCGCCAGTGGCGACGTGATCCAGCAGACAGGCGGTGCGGTAGGCATCCCGACTGGCGCGCACCGGCGCCTGCCAGCGCTCGAACAGAACGATGATTGCCGCGCTGGCCACCAGGCCGAGCCCAAGCGTGCAAAAGATTGTTGCTGCCGTCCATATCCATTCGAGCGAGTGCATGATTGTCCTCAGAAACGTTGGCGCAGGGACAGGGCGAGGCCTGTGCGTGCATAGCTGCCCGACCGGTCGACTTGCGACACGGTCCAGCCGATTTCCTGGTGTGGTCCAAAGGCGCGGCGGACGCCGAACTCGACACTTCGGGTCCGGGCCACGCGGCCGGCCTCGACATCGGGCGCAAGGCTCAGCCCGCCGCGGATCCGCCATTTGGCGCCCAGGGCCGTGTCGCCGCGCAGGGCGAGACCGCTTTCCCAATCGCCACCGGAAGCCCGCACGAAAATCGGCGAGACGGAAAGCCAGGCATCGCGACCCGCCAGATAGTGGATAAGGCCGGGTGCCAGCACGGTCACCACGCCGTCGCCATAGTCAGCGAACCGCGCGGTCAGGTCGAAATCCGTCCCGCCGGCGCCTTGAGCGGGCCGCCAGGCGGGTCGGGTCCAGGCGAGGCGCAAATCGATATCCTCGCGAAAATCGCCGCCGAATGCGCTGCCCAGCGCCACCGAAGCGACGCCGTCGGCCAGTCGATCCTGCAGACCGGCCTGCAGGAACAGGTCCTGCGCACCAAAACGACGGGACCATTCAGCGCGGCCCCAGGTCAGGCGGTTGTCGGCATTGCGGTAGCCCAGCTGCAGCCCGGCGCCAGACCAGTCGTCCAGTGTGGTTCGGGACAGGGCGACATGCTCGACCACCAGATCAGCGGTCAAGCCGGCCGCCGGCTGCGCCATGGCGGGACCGGCCATCAGGCTGGTCAGCGCCAGGCCGCCAATCAGGCGGGACCGGATGCTCATGCCGCGATCTTCTGGCGCGACAGGGCACCCGAGATGCGCGCAACCAGTTCACGCGGCTGGATCGGTTTGACGAGGCAATCATGCGCCCCGCCCTCCAGTGCGGCCACCGTATCGCCTTCATGGGCATAGGGTAGCAACATCATGACGGGCACGTCGGCAGTGGCCGCAACTTGCTTCAGCCGCGACAGCACTTCGAGTCCGCGCATGTCCGGCAGTACCATGTCGACAAGGACCAGTTTCGGGCGGGCCCAGCTGACCAGGTCGAGGGCGGAGCGGCCGTCGATCGCGGTGAGCACCGAGTGACCATTCATGGTCAGGCGGTGGCACAACAGCGTCGTCATCATTGGCTCATTCTGGACAACCAGGATCGGTTTCATCGCAATGTTTCCCTGTATGGAAGTGAAGATTGAAAGGCGCCGGACCCAAAAGGGGGGGGAGATCCGGCGCCTTCCGCTGGCTCAATCGACGTTGATGCTGACGGAGTTGCCGATAGCGGCCGCTGTGGCGGCTGCGTCGGTGCCGTAGCCGATGGTCGCATTGAGCACAGCCAGCTGGCCGGCCGTGTTCCACTGATTGACCGAGCTTGAGACATTGCCGGCAATGGCGCTGTTCAGGCTGGTCAGGCTGTAGGAATTGCCGATCGAAGCGGCGGTGACCGCAGCGTCGGAGAAACCGGCCAGCGAGCCGTTGAGTTCGGCAATCATGGTGCCGGAGTTGCGCTGCGCTGCGGTGATCGAACTGCCGCCCGGCACTTCGACCGACAGCGAGTTGCCGATTGAAGCGGCCGTCATGCTGACGTCCGTCACGTCGCCCGACACTGCGGTCAGGTCGGCGGTCAGGTTGCCGAGATTGTTCTGGTCAACCGTCATGTTGATCAACGAGGCGGGCGATGAGATGGATGCCGTATTGCCGATCGCAGCCGCGGTGATGGCCGCGGTATCAATGGCGGTGATGGCGGCATCGGCGTCGGCAACAGCATTGCCTTCATTGCCCTGGGTCAGGTCGGCGCCGACATTTGCGGCCGCTTCGAGCGAGTAGGAGTTTCCGATCGCAGCGGAGGTCCCGGTGACGTCGTCGACGGTGGTCGCGATCAGGTCCAGGTAGGAGTCCTGGTTGCCGGAATTGGACTGGCCCGTAGCGTAGTCGACGGCGCTTGAGGCGGCTTCATTGCTGCCACCGAGATCGACATTGGCGTCAACCAGGCTTTCGCCACCCAGGTCAATCGTGGCGTCGAGGATATCCGCGCCGCCGAGATCAACGCCGGCATCCACCAGGTTGTCACCGCCGATATCAACAGTGGCGTCGGCGAGATCGCCCAGGCCCAGATCGACATCGACGAGGGAATCGGTCGCTTGAGCAAAAGCTGCGGGACCGGACAGTGCCACCAGGGCAGTGGCGAGAAGAACAGACCGTTTCATGATTAATCTCCGGAAGTGGGGGTCTGGAAGGAAACAGGGGTGCCGGTCGCGGCTGTCCCTGCGGTTGAACAGGTCTGCGCGGCGGGGCCGGCAAGGCCTGAGACGAGGTCGAAAACGGCGCTTTCGACGATCGTTCGGATGGCGGTGTGGACCGGCTCCTGGACGCGTTCGCCCATGCCGATGTCCAACGTCGTGTCGCCGATGAATTCAAACACGCCGGCGCGGATCTCGTGTCCGCGGATCACCTTGCTCTGGCTGACGATATCGATGACACGAAGGTCAGTCGCATCGACCAGGCGAAGGTCCAGGCCAACGGTCATCGCATAGTGGCGACGGCCGCCAATCAGCGGTCCGATGCGGGCTTCCGCGACGCCGGAATGCAGATTGAAGTTCAGTTCGGTAACACCGCCGAGAATGATGTAGTCGCTCCCGGCGATGGAGCCCGCCATGACCCGACGGTAGTTTTGTGTCGGCTGGCCATCGGGCCCGATCAGACGGCTGTTCGCGAATTCCAGCTCTTGCTGGGCAACCCGCGTGTCGAGGCGTTCGGCGAGCGGGAAGCCCGCCCGGTCCAGCGCGGACATCACCATCAAGGCCGTACCCTGGGTCGCCACCGTTCCGTCGAGCGAGGAAAACCGCCCGGTCAGGTCGTTGACGTCACCGACGGCAATCCGCGGGCGACCCGCCGTGGCGGCCCGGGCCAGGCAGTCCAGGTCCGGCGAATAGGCGGTCGAATTGTCGATGACCCGGGCGCCGGTATAGCCGGCCATGTGGTCATGGAAGTCACCGGAGAGGCTGGCGCAACCGGTCATGGCGCAGAGGGAGAGCGCCGACACACCGGCTTTGAGGGAGGGCAACCAGCTCATCCTAATTCCCCGATCCGTTCGGCAGCTCGCCGACGATGGCGGTCTGGTTGCCGAGATTGATCTGGGTGGTGTCGAGCTGGACCGTATTGTTGTTGCCGGTGATCGTGACGCTGACGAGATTGCCGATGGCGGTCGCCTGGCTCGTCGTGGCGGTCACGCCCCAGCTGGGCATGAGCCGGCTCTGAGTGCCACCGCCGGTGCCCGTCGACAGCTGGCTAGTGCCGGAGATCACAACCCGGTTGCCTTGCGCATCCTGCTGGAACCCCATTGCCTGGTTGACGGCAAATCCGGAGTCCAGGCTGACGGGGCTCGCCATTTGGGCGGCGGCAAGGGCGAAACTGGCGATGGGCATGGCTGCCTCCTCGGGGTCATCTGTTTGTTGATCCGAAGTTGGCAGCCGGAGCCGGGCGCCGATATTGACCAGGTGGCCCATTCTCAGCGGCAGGTGGACAGGCGGACCTGACCATTCGGACAGGGGGCCTGTTCGCCTGGTCAGGGCGGACCGACCGTTCGAACCGGGTCCGCCCTACCTGTCCGAATGGTCAGGTTGTCTTCGCGCCCGCTCGCGCGACAATGGCGTCGGGATTGAAAAGAAGGGTAGACACATGAAGGGCGTTGTTTTTCGCCAGTTCATCGACCACGCAGAAGCCGCTTTCGGCGAGGCTCTGGTTGATAAGGTGCTCGATCAAGCGGACTTGCCGTCCGGCGGGGCCTATACCAGTGTCGGCTATTACGATCATGCCGAAATGTTGACCCTGGTTGGGAAGACATCAGAGCTGACCGGCCAGTCGGTCCGTGAGCTTCTGGTCGGTTTCGGCAATTCACTGTTTGCGGCCCTGATCGCCTCGCACGAGCAACCGGGGATCATTCATCCGTTCGACTTGATGGAGCGCATCCACGGCGTCATCCACCGTGATGTGCGCAAACTCTATCCCGATGCGGAAGTTCCTGAGATCCTGGTCACGGCGCGCGATGGCAATGCTCGCCTTGTCGTCGATTATCACTCGACCCGTCCGATGGCCGATCTCTGCGAAGGCATGATCCTTGCCGCTCTGGACCACTATGGCAAAGCGGACGAATATGTCGTTCACAGGACCGATAGCGCCGACAAGCCGTTGCGCGAAGCCCGCTTCGAGATCGTGTCGGGGACAAAGCACTGACTGACAAGGACGAGCAGATTGGCAGGCTTGAACGGCGGCTGGCCCGGGAAACCGCCGCCCGCCGTGAAGCCGAGCGTGTGCTCGAAGCCAAGTCGGCAAGCCTCTATGAAGCCAAGGAACGTCTGAGTGAAGAGACCGCCAAGGTGCAGCGGCTGAGCACAGCCATCGATGTCTCAGCCGATGGTGTCGCGATTGCCGACGCGGCCGGAATTTTTACCTATATGAATCCAATGCATGCCGGCATGTTTGGCTATGCCAGTGTGGACGATTGTCTCGGGCGCCCATGGACGACCCTTTACGACGATGAGGTTTTGTCCGTCTTCGAACGCGAGGTCATGCCCGCCTTCACGCGCGACGGATATTGGCGCGGCGAGGCGACGGGGCGCGCTCAGGATGGCTCGGCAGTCCATCAGAGCCTTTCCCTGACGGCGCTTTCTGACGGCGGCATACTCTGTGTCTCGCGCGACATTGCCATCGACAAGCGTCGCGAGAGCCAGCGCGAACAATTGCAGGCGATGCTGGCCGACGCAGAGCGCCGCGATGCGCTGGGGCGGATGGCCTCGTCTGTCGCGCACGACTTCGCCAATATCCTGACCGCGATCAATGCGTCGGCACGTCTGTTGCGGAACAGCAATGCATCGCCCAAAGACGCGTTGATGTTTGATCGCATCGTGACGTCGTGCAGCCAGGCCAATGATCTGGTCGACGATTTGATGACGTTTGATGCCACCCCGGTGCGGGAAGCGCGGGCCATCGACGAGATTGTTCGAGACGTCGTGGAGATGATGTCCAACCAGTTCACGGCGCCCCATCGTCTCGAACTCGTCGCCAATGAGGAGCGGCTCGTTTGTGAAACCGACCCCACCCTGTTCGCCCGTCTTATCGCCAATCTGGTGAAGAATGCCCGCGAGGCGCTCGGGACAAGCGGCACGGTCACAGTGCGTACCCTGCGCATTGACGAGGCCGGGCCGATTGACCTGCCATTCCAGCCGTCAGCTTTCAATCACCGCGGCGAACTCCGCCACTACCCGGCGGCGCGTCTTGTGGTCCAGGATGATGGCAATGGCATGCCCCAAGAGGCCCTCGACCAGGCGTTCACACCTTTTCAGTCCAGCAAGGGGCGTGGGCGCGGGCTGGGCCTTGCTACGATCGACGCCTTGCTGACCGGCCAGGAAGCCTGTGTCGCCTCCTATAGTCGTCCGGCCGAAGGCACGGTCTTTGTGGTCGACCTGCCGCTTCAGGTCGCTGAAATCGCTGTACCGGCTGCGGCTGACGACAGTGAGGGCGCGGTCAATCATGCGACGGGTGCCCTCGTCGTGGATGATGACGAGACCTTGATGAATTTCGTCTGCGAGGCGGCCAGGCGCGCGGGCTGGGACCCGGTCGGCTTTACAGACCCTGTCGAGGCACTGAAGGTTTTCCGGGCCGCGCCCAAAGCGTTTGGCGTGGTGGTTACAGATCGCCGGATGCCGCAAATGTCAGGCGATGAACTGGTGCGCGCTTTGCTCGCCATCCGCCCGGATACACGTATCGTGATGTGTTCAGGCGCGCTGCAGCCACCGCTGCCGGCCGGACTCGCCGCTACGCTTGCCAAACCGGCTACACTCGACGATCTGGTCGATACTATCGGAGCGCCGGTGGCCGACCAGGGTGGCCAGGTCCGAACACAGGAAACTGAGCATGAAAATTCTGATTGCCGACGATCATGATCTCGTCCTCGACGCTGTCCGGTCCTTGCTCGAAAACGATATTCCCGATGTCGAAGTCGAACTGGTGCGGTCCGGCGATGAGGTCGAGCGCATTCTTTCTGACGGCAGCCGATATGACCTCGTCCTGCTGGATCTCAGAATGCCCGGGATTGCCGGTGTTCAGGATGTCAGGGATTTGATGAAGCGGCATGGCGACCAGCCGGTCGCGATCCTGTCCGGGATGGCTGCGCCGATGGAGGTGCAGATGCTGCTGGAGAATGGTGCCCGGGGCTTCATCCCGAAAACCATGCCGGCCGACGGTTTGGTCGCGGCCGTCCGGCTCATCCTTGCCGGTCAGGTCTTTTCGCCCATCCATCACACAACCGACCCGGAAAACGCGCCGGCGTCGCTGACTCCGCGAGAGCGCGAAGTCCTATTCTGCCTGCAGCGCGGCGAGGCCAACAAGGAAATCGCCCGCAGTCTCGACATTCAGGAGACAACGGTGAAGCTCCATCTGCGTTCCCTCGCCCTGAAGCTGGAAGCCCGCAACCGGACCGAGGTTGTCGTCAAGGCCATCCAGGCTGGCCTCCTGGCCTGAGACGCCGACGCGGCAACGTCCGAGGGGCTTGGCGTTGAGCCGATTGAGTCGGTTCGGAGCCTTCGAGGCTGTCGGACCGGCTTATGGTCAAGGACAGCCGCTCCGCCGTGTTGGGCGAGTGGCGGCGCCTTGTGGACCACAGTCTACAAAAACTCGGGCTGCCAAGACGTCTCCGCTTCTGTCTGGCAGCACTGCCATGATCTCGGCAATGTCGGACGATCACGCGCGTTCATCAGCATCCGGAATGGGCGCCGTGCAAAGTGGTAAGTCCAATTTCTTCTATTTGATATACCAATTTAATATACCGAATTTACAAAATGGCCTAGTAAAATGGTTGACAGCATCTGATTTTTGTCTCCCAATCGGACTACAAAAAAACCTAAGGGGAGTGAATATGCTTAAATCAGGGAAGGAGCGCCGCTTGTCGCGCTCTCGGTGGGCGCGTGCCCTTATGCTGGGTGGTGCGGTTGCCGCATTCTCGGCGCCATCCTTTGCTCAGGACGACGAAGTCGAAGACGTTGTTGTCATCCAGGGAATTCGCCAGACCATTCAGGACTCGATCGAGACCAAGCGGAACGCTGACACGGTTGTCGAGGCACTGTCGGCCGACGACATCGGTGATCTGCCGGCGCTGTCGATCGGTGAGGCGCTTGAGACGCTGACAAGCGCGGCGTCCCATATCGAGCAAGGCGGCGCGACCGAAATTTCGATCCGGGGCCTCGGTCCCTATCTCGGTTCGACCGTGATCAATGGTCGCGAGGCGGCGAATGGGAGTGGCGATCGCTCGGTCAATTTCAGCCAGTTTCCGTCGGAATTGTTCAATTCCCTTGCCGTTTACAAGACGCAGGAGGCCAGCTTCATCGAGGGGGGCGTGTCGGGTCAGATTTCGCTCTCGACCCTGCGTCCGATCGATTATGGCCGGAGCCGGCTTCAGCTTGAGCTGAAGGGCAATTACAATCCGGACAATGCGGATTTGAACATCAGCGAGCGCGGCATCGGCCACCGGGCGACGCTCAGCTTCGTCGACAGCTGGGAGACCGGTGCGGGTGAATTCGGCCTGTCCTTTGGATATCAGAGCAACCGCTCGACCAATCCGGAACAAGAGGCGCGGACGACGAGCGCATTCCGCGATTGCCGGAATGTTGTTTCCGGTGACCCCAACAGCGACAATTTCGGCGTCGACAGTCTCGGCGACCCGGATGAAAACTGTGATGGGGGTGGCGGCGACCTGGTCCTTGAGATCGATCCCGCAACCGGTGTGGCACCAGATGCCAATACGCCCTTCGTCTTCGTTCCGAGCCAGCGCCATTTCCGCCAGAACATCACGGATGATGCGCGCGACTCGATCTTCTTCGCGGCCCAATGGCAGCCGAATGCGCGCTGGGACATCAATGTCGACTTCCAGCAGTCCGATCGCGAGTTCACCGAACTGCGCAGTGACCTGACGATCGACGGTAATTCGGTCCTGAATGTCGGCGAAAGTGGTGAGATCGTTCCGTTGTCCGTGAGTTCTACCGGCGCTTTTCTGGGCGGCACGACCTATGACGGCGCGGAAGTCAGCTCGCACTATATGGAGCGCATCGAGGAATACACCGGCTATGGATTGGCGGCCGAGTACCAGTTGACCGACGACCTGACGATTTCGGCCGACTACTCGTATTCGGAAACGATGCGGCGCGAGAACATCATCCAGTCACGCTTGCGCAGTGACACGGACGGTGACTCCGGGTCCGAGGATGTATTCGTCGGAATTATCGTCGAGGACGATGCGCAACGTTTCGTGTTCGGGGACTTTGATGTCACCGACCCGGCTAATTTCGATGTCGGCCCGCGTACCCGGGAAGATCTCAACCAGTTCCGCAACAACAGCATCGAAGCGTTCCGGGCTGATTTCGACTATCTGTGGGACAATGGTTTCATCACCAATGTCAGGGGCGGTGTCCGGCATTCGACGCTGGAATATGACTCCGTGCCTCGCGTCCGCCGCGAGAGCGATGGCAGCCCGCTGTCTGTCGGTGATGGTGCCGCTGCCAGCGCGGCCTGCATGAACAGCGTTTTCCCGGAGAATGATTTTCTTTCGGACGTCGTGGACGGTCCGTTGATCACGAATGTCGATAGCGCCGGGAATGTCATCACCAATGGAACGGGCAATTCCTGGGTGACTTTCGACCCGCTTTGCCTCGCCGAGGCCATCCTGGGTCGTGCACCGAGTATCCCGGATGCGAGCGATGTGTTTTTGACCTCGGCTGAAATGGGTACCGGTCAAAATCCGCTCCAGATTGTTGATGTTGCAGAAGAAACGATCGCTGCCTATCTGCAGGCTGACTTCGCCGGCGAAATGGGTGAACTGCCGGTCCGGGGTAATTTCGGTGTTCGTGTCGTGGATACGGAAGTGACGTCGAATGGCTATCGCGGATCCCTGACGCTTGATCGCGACGGGGCCAATGTCATCACCGGCATCGGCGTCGACAATAGCAACCTCATCGAGATCACGGCCAGTCACAGCTACACTGAGGTTCTGCCGAGCGCGAACCTGGTGGTCGAGCTGCGCGAAGACGTGCTGTTGCGCGGTGGCATCTACCGTGCGCTGTCGCGGCCGGATCCGTCCGATCTGGGTGTGGGGCGCAGTTTCTCGAGCAGCATCGACAATGACGGCGGATCGACCGACGTGGCCGATGTCATCGCCCAGGTCACCGGCTTCGGAAATCCGGAGCTCGACCCTCTGATGTCGTGGAATTATGACGCGGCGCTCGAATGGTATCCCAACGAGGACACCATTCTGGCCTTCGGGGTCTACTACAAGAGCTTCAATGGTGGTTTCACAAACGTCGGACAGGTGGAGACATTCACGGTCGATGGGCAGGACCTCCAGGCTGTTGTCACGACCCAGGCGGTGGACAGTGAGGAGAGCACGATTTCAGGCTTTGAAATCTCGGCTGCGCACTCCTTCAGCTATCTGCCGGGTGCCTGGAGCGGTCTCGGCTTCCGGGTCGGATACAACTACGCCGACTCTGATTTCGAGTTTGAGGATGCTGTTTTCGGTGCATCGACCATCATCGCCGCCGATGGCAGCGAGATCGAACGGGTTGGCATCGTCGCGCCTGCCAATGTTCCCGGCCTGTCGGAGCATGTCGCGTCGGCGCAGCTTTACTACAGCATCGGTGATCTCGATCTGCAGGGGGTCTACAAGTATCGCAGTGGCTACTTCCAGCAGTTCATCGCGACGCCGGGTAATCTGCGCTACATTGATGAGCGTGGCATTTACGAAGCGCGGGCCTCTTACCAGATCAATGACGCTGTTCGCGTCAGCGTTGAGGCGATCAACATCTTTGATGAGCCGCGTGTCCAGTACAACCCGACCCAGGACAACTTCGCGGAAGTCAATGTCTATGGGCCGCGTATCTATTTCGGTGTGCGGGGACGTTTCTGATCGAAGCGTCGCGACCACCTCAACAATACCCTTACCCTCAAGGGAACTTCGGCGTCTCCTGGTGCCCGGCTTGTCCGGGCACCAGCGGGGCGCCGCTTCATTTGTGAATATGGCCTGGAAAATTTGTAGTCCAATTTGGATAATGCTATGATTTTTCCGAGGTCTATCCGACCAGGTCAAATTTCAAGAACGATCAGAAACGGCACTCACCACAATGACCACAGACAAGCGCCTGTATAATCAGATTGCCCGCCGCATCATTGCCCTGATTGACGAAGGCAAATTTCCGCCGGGCAGCCGTTTGCCCGGTGAGCGGGATCTGGCGACCCAGCTGGGCGTGAGCCGTGTCACGGTACGCGAAGCGCAGATTGCGCTGCAGGCCCAGGGACGGATTGAGGTTCGCACCGGTTCCGGCGCGAAAGTGCTTCCGGCAACCCCGTCCAGCGATGCGCTGCCGACAATCGAGGCTTTCGAGTTGACCCAGGCCCGGACGCTTATTGAAAGCGAGGCGGCCGCCTTGGCCGCCACGATGATCACCGACGAAGAGCTGGAACAGCTTGATCGACTGGTCTCGAAAATGTCGGATGACAGTGAGAATGACGAGGCGTTGCACCAGGATGCGGATCGGGAATTCCACCTGACGATCGCCCGGGCATCCAAGAATGCGGCAATCATCGATATGATTGAACGCCTGTGGCGGTTTCGGACCGAGATCGATGAGATCCGGAATGCGTATGATTCCATTTGCGGAATTTCTCCGGAAATGCGCCTGTCGGAGCATCGGGACATCGCTCTCGCCTTGCGGGAGCGGGACCCCGAGAAGGCGCGGGCGGCGATGCGACGCCATTTCGCCTGTATCGTGGAGGCGATGCTCAACACGGCCGAGCAAAAGGCGATCGAAGAGGCGCGTCGGCGCACCAGCGAGGCCCGTGAGCGCTATCTCGGCAATGGCGAAACCGTCCCGCAGAACGCATAGGCCAATTGACTAGGCCATTTTATCAAAATTGGACTGTGAAATATCTTGTCCGCTTGGTCCGGGGTGGTTATGCTCTCCGCTGAAGCTTCATCAATAGAAGCCAAGTGGAGGAAGCATGACCCCGATCCGACTCGGCCCATCGTGGCTGGTGCGCAGCGTCGCACTCGTGTTTTTGGCCTTGATAGGTTTGCCGGGCGGGGCAAGTGCCACCGACTTCCTCGTTACCGACCGCCAGGCCTATGAGGCAGCGCTTGACCGGGTGCAGCCCGGTGACCGGATCGTGCTTGCCGATGGAATCTGGGAAGACTTCGAAATTGTTTTCGAGGCGACCGGCACGGTCGATGCGCCGATCTATCTGATGGCCCAGACGCCGGGCGCGGTCATACTGACTGGCCAGTCCAATTTGCGGATCGGCGGCGAACATCTGGTCGTTTGGGGACTGACCTTTCGGGACGGCTATTCGCCGACGAGCGAGGTGATTTCTTTCCGGCGTGACAGTCAGACGCTCGCGAACCATACGCGCTTGGTCGAGACGGTGATCGAAAACTACAATCAACCGGATCGCGAGACCCAGGACTCCTGGGTCGTGGTCTACGGTCGGAATAATCGTATCGACCGCAATGCCTTTGTCGGAAAAACCAACCGTGGGCCGACAATGGTCGTGCGGCTGAATTCTGAAGGCAGCCAGAACAATAATCACGTGATCGAACGCAATTATTTCGGACCACGCCCACCGCTTGGCGGTAATGGCGGCGAGACCTTGCGGATCGGGGTCAGTCAATACTCCCGGGTCAATTCCGGTACGGTCGTGCGGCAGAATTATTTCGACCGTTGTGACGGCGAGGTGGAAATCATCTCGATCAAGTCAGAAGGCAATCTGATCTCCGAGAACGTGTTCTACGAGTCCCGTGGCTCAGTCGTCTTCCGTCACGGCGGGCGCAATGAAGTGTCGCGCAACATCTTCTTCGGAAACGGCGTCTCCGATACCGGCGGTATCCGCGTCATCAACGACAACCAGATCGTTCGCGACAACTACCTGGAAGGCTTGCGCGGCCGCAAATTCCTGGGCGCGCTTGTTGTCATGAACGGCGTCCCGAACTCGCCGGAGAACCGCTACCACCAAGTTGATAACGCCCAAATCCAAAACAATAGCTTTGTCGACGTGCTGGAGCTTGGTTTTGCGGTTGGCAGCGATGATGAGCGCAGTGCCGTTCCGGTCAACAGTGAAATGAGTCGCAACATCTTGCTCTCTGACGAGCACGAGCCGGTTGCCATTTTTGATGATGTGGCGGGGATCCGGTTCGCCGACAATGTCTCGAACAATCGACGTTTCGACGTCATTGGCTCGGCGGCGATAGCCGACTTCTCGCTCGCGCGTGCCGACAACGGCCTCATCTACATGCAAGGCGACGCCGTCGAGGACGGGGTCGGTGCTCCGCGTGACCTGCAGCCAATTGCGCGCAGTGCGACCGGGCCGCGGCACTATGAAAAACCGGCTCAGATACAACAGGTCGGTTCGGTTCTCGAGGTCGAGGCAAGTGAGGCCGCTTTGGTCGAGGCAATCAGCAGCGCCGAACCCGGCGACATCGTCCGTATCGCCGATGGCGACGTCACCGTGTCCTCGCCCATTCTGATCACTCAGCCGATCACGATCGAAGGTGGTGATGGTGTGGACCTGATAGCGTCGGAGGCGGGCCTGTTCCTGCTTCAGGCCGGCGGCGAGCTGACCTTGCGCAATGTGAGCCTGACCCAATCGAGCGCCGAGACGGCACTGATCCATGCGGTGGGCGAGCAGTATCGCGGCGCCTATCGCCTGCATGTCGAGAATGTGGCGCTTGCCACGAGTCGAACCGACCGCGTCGGCCCGTTTATCGCCGCCGACAATGCCACCTTCGCCCGCGTCGTCATCATTGATCGCCTGCAGGTCAAGAACTGGCCGGGTTCCCTGATCGAGCTGAGCGGCGAGGGCCTGGACGGCTGGTATCTCGCGGATGAAATCAGGGTCGAGAACAGTGATCTGGCGTCGCTCGCCGGGCCGCTGATACGCTTCGGCCGGGAAGGGCGCGACGAAAGCACGTTCGGGCCCCGCTTCAGTCTGACCGACTCCGTCCTTGATGGCGTCGCGCAGGGCGCTGCGGCCTTGTCTCTGGACGGTATTGACCAGCTGCACCTGACCAATAACAGGATTGCCATGTCGGGCGTCTTTGACATCCGTCGCCGGGTTCTGGGCTGGCCGTTCGAAATTGGTGGCAATGATGCCGATGACCAGGCGGTTTTGAACTTGCGGGGTGTCAATGGCGAGGTTCTCGAGGCGAATCTGGCCGGAGCCCCCCAATGATCCGGGCGCTCGGCCTCGCCGCCGCCCTCTTGGGAATCCCCGCCTGTGCCTCGGCCCAACCGAACCTCATCCTGACCGAAGCAGGCGTTGATGCTTTCGAGCGCGCGGAAACGCTGCCGCCCTTGATTCAACATGCGCATGACGCTGCTGTCAGGCGTGTCGAGACCAGTATCGGGGCGGGCCTGATTGTGCCGGAACCCACGGATCCGGGCGGCGGATACTCGCACGAACGACACAAGGAAAACTACAAGATCATCCACGATGCCGGACTATTGTTCGCCATCACGGGGGATCGCCGATATCTCGAGCACGCCGAAGCATATTTGCTGGCCTATGCCGACATGTATGGCGATCTGCCCCTGCATCCCGAGCGCCGTAACCAAGCGCCTGGCCGCCTGTTCTGGCAGAGCCTGAATGAGGCTGTCTGGCTGGTCTATTCGATCCAGGGCTACGACGCGATCCGGAGCGCCTTGTCTGACGAGTCGCGCGTTCGTATTGAGGCCGACCTGCTTCGGCCGATGGCGGAATTCCTGTCCACAGAGTCGCCCCAAACCTTCCAGCGCATCCACAACCACGGCACCTGGGCCGCTGCGGCTGTCGGTATGACCGGCTATGCGCTGGACGACCCGGCCCTGGTCGAGCGTGCCTTGCTTGGGTTGGACCTTGATGGACGCGCGGGATTTCTGGCTCAGCTCGATCAACTTTTCTCGCCGGATGGTTATTATACCGAGGGGCCGTACTACCAGCGCTATGCCCTGATGCCCTTCGTCTTGTTTGGACAGGCGGTTCACAACAACGAACCGGAACGCGGCATTTTCGAACATCGCGACGGCATTCTCCTGGAGGCGATCCTCGCCACGATCCAGCAAAGCTATGGCGGCCGCTTTTTCCCGATCAATGACGCGATCCGGGAAAAGGGACTCGACACGATTGAGGTCGTTTACGGCGTCGCCGCCGCCTATGCGCTGACCGGCGATACCGGTCTGCTCTCGATCGCGCAGCGACAGGGCGCAACCGTTCTGACCGGTGATGGGCTGGTGGTTGCGACAGACCTCGATGCTGGCGCTGCCACGCCGTTCGATTTCGACACCCGCCTTCTTCGCGATGGACCTGATGGCGACCAGGGCGGCCTTGCGATCCTGCGCATGGGCGAGGGTGAGCTGGCGCAGACCGTTGTGGCCAAACATACCGGTCAGGGAATGGGGCACGGCCATTTCGACAAGCTGTCTCTCATTCTCTATGACGGCGGCCACGAGATACTGACCGATTACGGTGCCGCGCGTTTCCTGAACGTGCCGTCAAAGGACGGTGGCCGCTACCTGCCTGAAAACAGTTCCTGGGCGCGGCAGACAATCGCTCACAACACGGTGGTTCTGGACGAAGTCAGCCATCACGACGGTGATTGGCGGCGCGGTCAGGCGAGCTGGCCGACGGTCTCATTGTTCGAGCAACTTGATGGCGTCAATGTCGTATCGGCGAGTATTGCCGATGCTTATCCCGACACCACGCTCACCCGGACAACCTTTCAGATTTCGGTCGCTGATCGCGCCCGCCCATTCGTGGTCGATATCTTTGATGTCGACGCGCCGACAGCGTCGCAGATCGATTTTCCGATCTATTTTGCGGGACAGCTGACCGATTTCGATGCCCGGTTCGAGCGTTTCACCGGACAGCAAACGGCGCTTGGCACGGCCAATGGCTATCAACATTTGTGGGTCGAGGCCCGCGCCGATGTTGCGAGCGGACAGGCCCGTTTCACTTGGCTGACCGAAAACCGCTTCTATACCTATCACGCGCGTGTCAGCGAGGCTGTTGAGGCCCGCATTGTCCGTACTGGGGCGAATGACCCTGACTTCAACCTGCGGACCCAGCAGGGAATCCTGCTGCGTGTTCCGGGCGCCCGGCAGGCCAGGTTCATTTCGGTGATCGAACCGCACGGACTCTACGACCCGGCCAGTGAAGTCACGGTCGCGAGTGAAAGCGGCATCGCCGACATCCGTACGTTCGAGAGCGAAACCGCGACGATTATCCAGATCGAGTTCCGTACAGGTCAGCGCGTCAGCGTTGGTCTTTCCCATGACCTCCAGGACGGGGTCCACACAATAAACGCCGACGGCCATCGATACGAATGGACCGGGGCCTACAATATTTTCCGGGAGTGAGAAATGCTGTCAGCACAAGCAGGATCGGTTGATCGGACCGTCCATGATGCCCCACCCAATTTCGTCAAAGCGGATCCCGCCGGAGCTGAACAGGTGGCTCCGGGTATCCGTCGCCAATTGCTCGGCTATGGCGATGCGCTGATGGGCGCCCGGGTCTGGTTTTCCGAAGGCGCCGTCGGTGAAATGCACGCCCACCCCCACACCCAGATGTCCTACGTCGAATCCGGAACATTCAAGGTCACGGTCGGTGATGAGGAGCAGGTCCTGTCGGCGGGTGACAGCTTTTTTGTCCCGTCGCAGAGCCCGCACGGGGCCGTCTGCCTTGAAGCCGGCGTGCTGATCGACGTGTTCTCACCCGCGCGTGAGGATTTTATCCCGAACCGGGGAGGCGTCTGATGCAAATTTCCCGTCTTCGCTGGTGGGTTGTCACGCTCGTCGCGCTCGCAACCGTGATCAATTACATCGACCGGCAATCACTGAATGTGCTGTGGCCCGAAATTTCGGCAGAACTCTATCCGGACCGGACCGAGGATCAGCGCAAGGAGATATACGCCCTCATCTCGGTCATCTTCGTATTCGCCTATGCGTTCGGCCAGGCGATCTTCGGCAAGATATTCGACTGGATCGGCACCCGGATGGGTTTTGCCCTGTCCATCGCCGTCTGGTCGCTGGCGACGGCCGCTCACGCCTTCGCGCGTGGCCTGGCATCCTTTGCCCTGTTCCGCGCTATCCTGGGTGTCGCCGAGGCCGGTAACTGGCCGGGCGCGACAAAGGCGAATGCCGAATGGTTCCCGACGCGGGAGCGCGCACTTGCGCAGGGCATCTTCAACTCCGGTGCCGCGATTGGCGGCATTGTGTCGATCCCGCTCATCGCCTTCCTGTCGGTGTTCTTTGACTGGCACATCATCTTCATCATCATCGGCCTGACGGGCATGTTGTGGCTGGTCCCCTGGATGGTCCTCGTCAAGTCGCCGCCGAAATCACACCCTTGGGTGACCGAAGCGGAGCGGCAGTACATCCTCACTGGCCAAAAGCCTGCGGACACGGAGCCTGCCGATCCTGAGAGCCAGGGCGCCGAACCGGCGCGCGAAGAGGACGGTTACGCGCCGGGAACGGTCGAGCTGTTGTCGCGTCGGCAGAGCTGGGGCGTGATCATCGCGTCGGCCGCGATTGATCCGATCTGGTGGCTCTTTGTCTTCTGGATACCGATCTACTTGTCCGAAGTTTACGGCTTCAATGTTCGGGAGATCGGCATCTATGGCTGGGTTCCGTATGTCGGCGCCATGTTCGGGGCCTGGTTCGGCGGCCTTCTGGCGCAGAACCGGATCAAGGCGGGCTGGAGCGTCGACGGCGCCCGCAAGCTGACGATCACGCTGGGGTGCCTGATCATGTTGCCCTGTCTTCTGGCAATGTCGCAGGCAGCCAATCCCGTGGTCGCGGTTCTGATCATGGCCGCGATCCTGTTCGGCTTCCAGACAGCGATCGGCAATGTGCAAACCCTCGCGAGCGATTTCCTGAGCGGGAAATCGGTCGGCACGCTGGCGGGCTTTGCGGGCATGGCTGCGAAACTCGGGGCGGCTGGTCTGACCTATCTCGTGCCGTGGCTGACCTTCGGCGGCAACTACACGCCCGCCTTCATTATCGGTGCCGGTCTCGCCCTGCTTGCGCTTGTGAGCGTCTGGGTCGTGTGCGGCCGTATCGAACCCCTCAAGCCGAAAAACGCGAAAGCCTGACGGCGCCCCAATTTTAGGAGAACAAAATGAAACTCGCTGGAAAAACCGCGATTGTTGTGGGCGGTGGCCGAGATATCGGTCGCGCTGTTTCGATCAGCCTGGCCCGCGAAGGCGCCAAGGTTGTCGTGAATTTCAACAATGACGCGACCGCCGCGCAGGCGACCGTGGACGACATTACCAAGGCTGGCGGCGACGCCATTCTGGTCAAGGCCGACGCGACAAAACTGTCCGAAATGGAGGCGCTGGTCGCCGCGACGCAGGCCGCTTTCGGGCCGCAAATCGACATTCTGGCGACCGTGGCCGGGGGCATGGTTGCGCGCAAGACCCTGGCCGAAATGGATGAGGAGTTCTTCGATTTCGTGATGCGGCTCAATGTGCATTCGGCCTTCTTCGCCATGAAAGCCGCCGTGCCGCACATGAAGGACGGGGCCTCGATCATCAATTTCTCGTCCCAGGCCGGCCGCGATGGCGGTGGTCCCGGTGCAACGGCCTACGCCACCGGCAAGGGCGCGGTGATGACGTTCACCCGTGGCATGGCAAAGGAACTCGGCCCGCAAGGCATTCGTGTCAACGCCGTGTGCCCGGGCATGATCGCGACCAGTTTCCATGATCGTTTTTCCAAGGACGAAGTCCGTGAGAAGGTGGCAGGCATGACGCCACTGCGTCGTCAGGGTGCCGCCGAGGAAGTTGGTGAGGTGGTGAGCTATCTTGCATCGGACGAGGCTTCATTTTTGACCGGTGTGTGCCTTGATGTGAATGGCGGCTTGCTGTTCTCGTAAGCGACAAAAGGCAGCCGAGAGATGAATGCTATGGGGCATCGATCCGGGTTCAGCGCCCGCGGCAGGCACGTCGTCTGCTTTGGTGAGGTGATGGCCGAACTTGCGGGTTTGGAAGCAGAGACGGTGCGCGTCGGGGTTGGTGGCGACACTTTCAACACTGCTGTCTATCTCGCCCGTCTCGGCACGTCCGTGAGCTATGCAACGGCTCTGGGGCGTGATCATTTCAGCGGGCGGATCCGCAAGCGCATGGCTTCAGAGGCGGTGCGAGATGATCTTGTCGCAACCTCGGACGATCGCAATTGCGGTCTGTACGCGATCGAGGTTGATGATGCCGGTGAGCGCAGTTTCACATATTGGCGGGCGCAAAGTGCCGCCCGGCAGTTTTTCGATCTTGCCGGGTCCGAGGCGGCACTGAGTGCGATGGCAAACGCCGACGTGCTCTACCTGTCAGGTATTACGCTGTCGATTTTTCCGGAAACCAGCCAGAGAAACCGCATCATCGATCTCGCGCGATCGGTTCGCCGGCGGGGTGGGCATGTTGTGTTTGATACAAACTACCGTCCAGCCGGTTGGTCGTCGGGCGCGGCTGCACGCGACGCGATCTCGGCGTTGAGGCCGCACGTGTCAATCGCCCTTCCTACTTTCGAAGATGAGCAGGCCCTGTTCGGCTTCGAGAGCGTCGAGGAATGTGTCGGCTATTGGCGGCAGGCTGATGTCGCCGAGGTCGTCGTGAAGCATGGACTTCAGGGGGCCTGGTCAGAAGCTGACAATGCTTGGATTGCGCCGCCTGAAATCATTGCACCGGTCGACACGACGGGGGCCGGCGACAGTTTCAATGCCGGCTATCTCCATGCGCGGTTGAACGGTGCGTCCTGCCACGATGCCATTGTGGCCGCCCATAAACTGGCGGCCGTTGTTCTCGGAGTTCGGGGTGCGCTGCTCCCGGCAGATGTGCAACTCCCGACATGGACGAAGGGGCTGGACAAACAGAATGTGTAATCCCGTGCAACACTCCTGCAATGCCATGGCGCGCGCCAAGCATGCCTCCGAGTATCCGGTAGAGTTCGGCGCCCCGATGATCAGTATCGATGGCACTGTATCGGCGGATGGCGGGTTGCGCGCGAGCTTGTCTTCGTCACAGGGCGTACGGCTGCATCTTGAACGGCAAACACGCTATGTGCTGAGGCCGCAGGCCGCATCGACTGATTTGACTGCAGAGGCCGGGCCGGAGTTCAGGTCGCTACCCCGCCTTGAGGGTGAGTGCGCGAGATTGGGTCTTCTCCGATTATTGCGCCTACCACCACCGTCCCTGGCAGACCGGTCGCAGTGTACTCTGGTTCTTTGCACGTTGATTTTGTGGGCACAGGAGATGGCTTGTGAGCTCGACCTCAGGGGAGGGGTGAGTTTGTGCCTCGATATTGCCTGGGCGCCGATCCTGGCGGATTCCCACTGCCGGTGGGTGACGATGTTGTTCGGCCGTTCACTGAAGCAGAGGGTCGAGCTCGAAATTTCTGTGGCAGCATTGTCGGACCGAATCCGCGTGGAGCGGGGTCGCGTGACTGCGTAGCGGTTCGGGAGGTCATTTCGAGTCTTTGTCCGCGATAATTCGTGGTGCTGCGATGATTCATGCCTGGTTTCCGCTGCCATTGGTGAACCTCGAGGGGCGGTTCCACGAAGGCGATATCGACGGCATCAGTGAGGCCGTCCGCGTCTGATGGAGTTGGTTCGGTCCGATAGTCGTGAAATGGATTCAGGCGATTGTGCATGGAACAGTTTCCCGTGCCCCGGGCATGACTTCCCGACGAAGAGAGCGGGCGAGATTTCGAAAGTTTGACGCCGTCGAAAATTCGTTTCGACTCTCGCATCCGTCGGTCGTGATTTCAGTCACCCACGTCTTCCGAGCCGCTGCGAAATCTTCAAGGACGCTACGCCGCCGCCCTGCCTCGGTTTGATGGCATCTTCATATGACAGTCGGCGCGGCCTTGCGGGGCTTGGGGGCGCTGGTAGTGTGGAACACTCATTTTCGCCCCGGGTACGTTGACCTTGCCCCATCATTCAAAGTCGCTCGCTCCGCTCTTCAGGCTCGACCGCGCCAGTCAGTTGTCGATGCAGGAGCAGATCCGGCGCCGGGTCATCGAGGCTATCTACGCAGAAATATTCGCGGCCGGTGCCCGGTTGCCATCCTCGCGCCGCCTGTCGCAGGAGCTTGGCGTCTCGCGCAACACCGTCTTTCTCGCCTACCAGCAGCTGATCGCCGAGGGCCATCTGGAGACCCGCGAACGCTCGGGACTTTATGTGCCTGGCACGACGGCGGCGAGGCGATTGGCTTCGCCAGCCTTGCCCGCTGCGACCGCGACCCCCGCGAGTGCGGACGTTGTGGCACGCTTCCTCCAGACAGATGTGCAACAGGATTCTGCCTACAAATGCCCGCCAGATTGGCAGAAATACCGCTACCCTTTCATTGAGGGGCGGTATGACCGGTCCCTGTTTCCGGTCACCGAATGGCGCGAAGCGAGCCGCTTGGCGCTGGCGGTTTCCGAGGTTGAGGACTGGTCGCTGGACAATGGCGAAGTCGATGACCCAGCCTTGATCGAGGAGATCCGGACCAAGCTTTTGCCCAGACGCGGCATTACCGCGCGACCTGATGAATTGCTGGTCACCGTCGGTGAACAACAGGCATTATTCTTGGCGCTTCAGGTCATTGTCGGAAAGAAAAGCCAGGTCGCGGTCGAGGAGCCGGGCCTGCCTGAGTTGAGGGCATTGCTCTCCTTGCGGCGGGCGAGCGTCCATCACCAACCGGTCGACGACACAGGGATCATCGTTGATGAGCGGCTGCGTGGAAGTGATCTGGTCTGCGTCTCCGCCAGCCGACAGCGCCCGACCGGAGTCACCTTGTCTTTGGAGCGTCGGCGGGCGCTTATGGCTATGGCCGAGCGCGAAGACTTTCTCGTTCTGGAAGACGACTTCGAATGCGAGATGAACTATCTCGGCGACGCGGTCCCCGCGCTTCGCAGCCTCGAGAACGGTCATCGCGTGGTCTACGTTGCGTCCTTGTCCAAGGTCCTCGCCCCGGGCGTGCGGCTCGGATACATGGTCGCGGCGCCGGAAGTGATCGCGGCGGCGCGGCGATTGCGGGACCTGACCACTCGCCGCCCCTCGCCAAACAATCAGCGCGCGGCTGCCTTTTTTCTCTCACTCGGGCACTACGACGCCATGATGCGGCGGCTCACACAAGTTTGCGCTGAGCGATTGATCGCCTTGCGCGACGCCCTGAACCATTATCGCCCGCTCGCGATTGCTGTCGCACCGGTTGAGGGCGGCACATCTTACTGGGTCCGGGGGCCAGACGGTCTGGATGCGGCTGACGTGATCCGTGCCGCCGAGGCCCGCGGGATACTGATCGAGCCGGCGGACCATTGGTTCGGCGATGCCGGTGGCCCGCGCAACATGTTCCGGCTCGGGGTGACATCAATCCCGGCGGCCGCGATCCGGACTGGCATAGCCGAATTGTCTCGTGCGATGCGTGATCTTGACGCGCGCAATACGGCGCGGTCGGCGCCGGTCGCAATGGACGGTGATGCCCTTGTGTCACGATTATCCGGTGCGACGCTGCTCTATAAAACCGTCTACGGGGACCCGTGCACGATTGAACTCCATGCCGACGGGCGAATGTCCGGCCAAGCCGGATTTGCGGGCGAAGATCGTGATGTCGGGCGTTGGTGGGTTGAGGGTGGCCAATGGTATCGGCAATGGCGAAATTGGGCGTTTGGCGAAGTGCTCGGCTTCGCGGTCTCACTTGATGGCGATCAACTGAACTGGCTGGATCAGAAGGGCCATGTCGTGGATACCGCCGTCCTCGCTCCGGCAGCGGCGCATTCATCGGCCTGACTCCGTCGAATCAGCGACCAATCTGGCCTCAAGACTGTGAGCTGATACGGAAATCTGGCCCTATAGTGCGTGTGAAACTGGTTCTAACCGCACCGTCACGCCCCTGTCATGCTTCCCTCACTGATGCGGATTGCCGCGTTGTGGCTGCTGCGTGCGGGGAGAATAATGATGTCGTCACTTGGAATTGCGGCGCTGCAATTGGCAGCGGCCAAAGATGACAATCTTGAGCTTGTCGAGCGCGAGACTCGCGCTGTGGCCAAGCGCTTTCCGTGGGTCGACATGGTGGTGCTCGGTGAGCTCGCGATTCATGGCGCCAGCCTTGACAAGGCCGAGCCTGCCGGTGGCGAGACCGAAACCCGGCTCAAGGCGCTCGCGCTGGAAACCGGCCTGTGGCTGGTGCCCGGCTCGCTTTATGAGCGCCGTGCCGGCGCTGTCTTCAACACCACGCCGGTCATCAACCCGGCGGGCGACATTGTCGCCCGTTACGACAAAATCTTCCCCTTCCTGCCCTACGAGACCGGGGTTACGGCCGGTCGCGACTATGTCGTATTCGACATGCCGGGCGCAGGTCGGGTCGGGGTCGCCATCTGCTATGACATGTGGTTCCCGGAGGTCATTCGAACCTTGGTTGGGCTCGGGGCAGAGGTCATCCTTCTGCCGACTATGACCAACACGATTGATCGCGATGTCGAGCTCGCGATCGCACGCGCCAATGCGGCGATGAATCAATGCTTCTTTGTCGATGTGAACCTCGCCGGCGATCTCGGCGTCGGGCGGTCCGCGATTTACGGCCCCGGTGGCGACGTCGTCTATGAGGCCGGTGCCGGACGCGAAGTGATCGCGTTGGATATCGACCTTTCGACAGTGTCGCGGATGCGTGAGCGCGGCTGGAACGGACTAGGGCAGGTGCTCAAGAGTTTCCGCGACAGCGAAGTCGAATTCCCGTTGCACGCGGACATCAAGGCCAGGCGCGCCAGCATGACCGGTTTGGGGGAGCTGGCCATGCCGCGCCGTCCGGCCGCGGAAGGCGCCGCGTCGTCGGATGCCCGCAACGATCACAAGCCACGACTGAAAATTTTGGACTGACAGTCTCTCGGCCTCGCGGCCGTATCAATCAGGGGGCCGGTAACACCGGAGGAGTAACATGGGCATGACGACTAGCAAGAGCATAAGCAAACGCGTTCTCTCGGCAGCACTCATGGGCGGGACAGCGTTGACCGGTTTGGGTCTGGCCAGTCCGGCGTTTGGCCAGGAAGAGCGCGCCGCGCGGGACGTGATTACGGTCACGGCGACGCGTCGCGAAGAAACCGTCTCGGACGTTCCGTACAACATCTCTGCCATTGGCGGCGACGCCATCGAGGCGGGACAGATCCTGGACGAAGCCGAATTGCTGCGATCGATCCCCGGTGTCACCATCGTTGATCGGGGCGCCCGCAACGCCGGCACGCTGAACGCGGCCCGAATTCGCGGCCTTGCCGTTGATGGCAATGGACTGGGCGACTACGCGACTTCGTCGGTGGCGTCGGTATCGACCTATATCAACGACACGCCGATCTTCGCCAATTTTGCATTGCGCGACCTGGAACGCGTTGAAGTCCTGCGCGGCCCGCAGGGCACGCTCTATGGATCGGGGTCTCTGGGGGGTACAATCCGCTACATCACCCGTGATCCGGAGCTGGGCGAATTTGGCGGTCACCTGTCCGGCTCTGCCTCGCACGTAAATGGATCGGGGAGTTATGGCTTTGGCATTGATGGCGCCCTGAACATTCCGCTGGGCGACCGCGCGGCTTTGCGCCTGGTCGGGAGCTTGGGCGACTATCCGGGCATCACCGACTATGTGAACCTTTATGAACTCGATGCCAGCGGAACGCCCGTCGCACCGAATGGCGTGCTGGACCCGGCGGCGTCCTACACATCCCGGAAAGATGCCGACACGTTCGACACCTGGATGGGGCGCGCGACCCTCCTCGTCGAACCCAATGACACGACGTCCATCAGGCTGGTGCACGCGCGTCAGTCCGATGAAGTCGGTGGCCGTCGCCAGCAAACCGTCGGAGCCGACGGTTTCGGCAATGTCTATGACGAGTATGAAAACGGCTCGATCCAGCTCGAACCGTCGAGCCGCGATATCAACATGACGTCCTTGGAAGCCGAAGTGGACCTCGGTTTTGCAACCCTGACATCATCGACCTCGCACTATGACCACAGCGGTGACAGCATCAGTGAGAACACCGGCTTTTATGCGCAGGCCGGCTGGCTCGGTTTCTACTACAACTACCCGCGCCCGATGGCGCAAGCCGTCCGGTCCTATGCCGATGAGGCGGTCATCCAGGAATTGCGCCTCGTCACCGATGATGGCGGCAATTTCGATTATGTCGTTGGCGGCTTTTATCGCAGCCAGCAGCGCGAAATGACCCAGCAGAGCTATCTCGTCGGTTTCAAGGACTGGTGGGACGCGTTCCTCCCGGTTGCAGCCGGTGCGGTCACTGGCGATCAGGACTGGGACTATCGCCAGACCGAGCATTTCACGGAGATGTCGGTGTTTGGCGAGCTGACCTGGCACGCCAGTGAAGATATCGACATCACATTCGGTGGCCGCTATTTCGACAATGACTCCGAGAATGACAGCTACATGGCGCTGCCGCTCTGGACCGGTCTTTTCCCGGACGTCAATTCCGATTTCGAAACGTCGGAAAGCGATGTGTTGTTCAAGTTGAACGGCTCTTGGCGCTTCTCCGATGACGACATGCTTTATGCCACGATATCCGAGGGTTATCGCCGTGGCGGTGCCAATGCCGTTCCGCTGTCCGGTTTCTACGCCGAAGATCCGCGTTGGCAGGTCTACGGCTCGGACTCGGTCGTCAACTACGAGGTCGGCCTCAAGGGCGACCACGGCGCCTTCATCTATGATGTCAGCCTGTTCTACATCGACTGGGCGGATCCTCAATTCAACACGTCGACGACATTCTGGGGCTTCTTTGCAGTCCAGAACGGCGGGGCTGCGCGCACTTATGGTCTCGAAGCATCCCTGGAAGGCTTTGTCGGCAATGATTGGCACTACGCTCTTGGCTACGCCTATATCGACGCCCAGCTCAGTGAAAACTTCCATGCACCGGATCGACCCGCTCCAGCCGCGCCAATCGCGCTGGATGGCGCCATGTTGCCGGGTACGCCGGAACACCAGTTCAACTGGTCACTGGACCATACGGGCCAGCTGGCTGACTGGACAACATTCACGCGGCTTGACGGGTATTACCAATCCGAAACGCGCAATGCCGTGACGACGTCGCCGACGTTTAATGTGCCGCTCGATGGTTTCTCGATCTGGAATCTGACGACGACGCTTTCCCGCGACAATGTCGATTTGTCCTTGTGGGTGAAGAACATCACCAATGAGGAAGGCGTCACCGGTGTTTTCACCGAGGCCTATATGGGCACAGCGCCGACCGAGGGCTATTTCGGCAATGGCAACAAGGAAATGATTGCCTTGCCGCGAACTGTCGGCGCGACCGTTCGCTTCACCTTCTGATCGGATAGGATCGGGGCGTTCGCCAGGCGCGATCGCCCCGTTTTCTTGCCATGGATGCCGTTATCTCACCCGCAACGCCAAAAGCCCGACTTGACCAGATTGATCAGGCGCTGCGTGCCGGGCGGATCGCGCATGGGCAAGCCGTCGCCGAGGCGCTCACCCGCGACTATCCCGACTATCTCGAAGGCTGGATCATTACCGCGCGAGCATTCCAGTTGGGCGGAGAGTTCGGCAGGATGCGCGAAGCACTGGCGCAGGCGCTGGCGATCGAGCCGGCTTCGCCGTTGGCGCGGCTGATGGACGCAGAAGCCTTGGTTCACCTGGGCGAGCTCCGGCAAGCCAAGTCCGCGCTGATCGCGATGGAGGGCGAGGCGGCCGGCGACGCCAATTGGCTCGGACGGTTGGCGGAAGCCTTTGGTCAGTGTGGCTGTCATGCTGATGCTGCCCGGTGTGCCCGCACGGCAGCCGCGTTGGCACCCGATGTGGCGGTACATCGCTACAATCTGGCGACCCATCTTGTCGCGGTCGGTGAACTCGACGCCGCGGAAAGCGAATTCGACGCGGTGATCGCGCGTGCACCGCATGATTACGATGCCTACTACAATCGCGCGACGCTAAGACGCCAGACGGTCGACCGGAACCATGTCGACGAGATTCGGCGGCTTATTCGCGCGCCGCACCGGACAAGGATGGGGCCGGTCGCGTTGCATTACGCGCTGGCCAAGGAGTTGGAAGACATCGGTGATGGTGCCGCGAGCTTCGAGGCGTTGAAGACCGGCGCGGAGCATCGCCGGAGGTTGATGCGTTACGATGTGACCGGCGATGTCGCCACCATGGCGCAGATCGCCTCGACCTTCGATGCGTCCTATTTCGACAAAGCGTCTCGTGGAGAGCCCGGCGACGGACCGGTGTTCATTCTGGGGCTGCCGCGCAGCGGAACCACGCTCGTGGACCGGATATTGAGTGCTCATTCGGATGTGGAAAGTCTTGGCGAACTCAACGACTTCGCTTTGGCGCTGACAGCGCTTTGCCGTGCGGATGGCGGCAAGTCGGGCCTTGTGCAGGCCGCGGCCGGTCTGGCCCCTGCCGATCTCGGGAAAGCCTATCTCAAGCGCGTTGGCGAACGGACCGACGGGCGCCGCTTCTTTATCGACAAGGCGCCGGCCAATTTCCTGTATATCGGGCTGATTGCGGCGGCTTTGCCCGATGCCCGCATTGTCCACATGCAACGCGAGCCGATGGACAATGCCTACTCGCTCTACAAGGCCCTGTTCCGGATGGGTTATCCGTATTCCTACGATTTCGGCGATCTTGCCGCTTATATGCGGGCCAAGGACTCGCTGATGGATCATTGGCGCCGTGTCCTGCCGGGCCGTATCATTGATGTGCGTTATGAAGACGTCGTGGCGGATCAGGAAACCGAGACGCGCCGCCTGTTGCAGGCCGTTGGTCTTGAATTTGAGGCAAGTTGTCTCGCCTTTCACCGCAATCCCGGCCCGACAGCGACCCACAGCGCCGCGCAGGTACGCCAACCGATTTACGCCAGCTCCGTGGGTTTGTGGCGGCGATATGAGGCGCAACTTCAACCGCTTGCCGACAAGCTCGGGGTCGCGCCATGAGGCTCGCCTCGCTTGGCCTGTTGGTGTGGCTGATGTCCGGAGCGGCACACGCGCAATCGCCGCTGTCCGAAGACTTCGAGGCCGGACTTGATGAGGCTTGGCGGGGGGCGGCAGGTCGCGGCGACCTTTTGCTGACCGAGTATGACGGCAATCATTCCCTGCGTTTGCGACGCGACGCCTGGGCGGCCCGTGTCGTGCCGCTGGATGGCCGTGGCGACGTGCATGTTTCGGTCAGTTTCGCAGCCCTCGATCTTGAGTCCGATGATGCCTGTCTGCTGGAAATTTCGTCAGACGGTGAGCTTTGGCAGGAAGTCGGGCGTGTCGTTGACGGCCAGGACGACGGGCTGACCCTGCACCGGGTCGGCGGCGTCCTCGTCGACCCGCCGTCTGGAGACTGGGTCGCGGTCCGTTTGCGGGTGCTGGGCAACACGCTCAACGACACGTGCTGGGCAGACAATCTTCGGGTTGAGGCGGCCGCTGTTGATCTCTCGCTTGATGACCGTATCCCGCCCGGTAACGGGCCGCTGGGCAATGCCCTGTCGAGCCGGGCGTTCATGAGGCCGGACAATGCCGGGCCGCTGGATTCGACCATTGCCGGTCGACTTTCCCTGCCACCGGTCGCCACGGTTGACGGATTTCGGGTTCATCACGATGAGTTCGACTATGGTGCCGAGCCCGGCATGTTTACCTTGCCCCGCCTCGACATGGATATTGTCAGTGATGGCAGCGCCCTGATCCCGCGAGTGCGGGGCCCGCAGGCCGGGGAGCATCCGCACTGGGAGTGGATCGTCGAGCCCGGTCAGGCTTGGCGGGCAGCGGATGGGCGCGTGCGGGCGGTCCTGCCGATCGCGCTCCAAGAGCGCAACGCCAATTGCGTCCATACCGGTTGGTTGAGTTTCGAGCCAAGCGAGACCGGCGCTGAGGCGACCGCCATACTCGTCATGGGCGCCGAGACATGTGCCTATTTCCAGTTCGATCTCTGGACGCGATTGCCGGTTCTGTTTGAGCCCGGTTCGATCGTTGCAGCGGATGCGGATCTCCTTCGCATCCGCTATCGCGATGAAATCGACAACAGGCTGCGCCGCCGGCCGATCGCCGACTTGGTCGAGCGTTATGGCGACGTCGATATTGAAGCCTTCGGATCGCCGCTCGAAGTCTCGCCTGAGGCCATGACGGTCTATGGCTTGCTGGCGTCGGATGATCTCTACACGGGCGGCTGCGAAACCCGGTTCGGGCCGGACCCCTATTGCGCGACCCTGCCGTTGCCATCGTATTCACTCGCCAAGTCCATGGTGGCGTCGTTGGGATTGATGCGGCTGGAGCAAGCCCATCCGGGGGCCCGGAATGCCTACATTACGGACCATGTACCGGCGTGTTCGGGGCGCCGGTGGCAGGGAGTGACCTTCGAGCACGCGCTGGACATGGCAACGGGCCTCTATACCTCGAGCGAATACAATCGCGATGAGGACGACCCCACGCTCTGGGCATTCATGTCGCAGACAACGCATGCGGCGCGCATCGATTCCGCGTGCAGCTTGCATGCCCGTCGGTCAAATCCGGGAAGCGAGTGGGTCTATCATACTACCGACACCTACATCCTGGGCACGGCTTTGCAGGCATTCTGGCGCGACCATACCGGCCGGGCCGATGCCGACTTCTATGATGACCTGTTGGTACCGCTCTGGCGCGAGATCGGGTTGTCGCCGCTCGCCGACCACACACGCCGCAGTTATGACGGCGCGCGACAACCGGTTTCGGGGTGGGGACTGACACTGCATCTCGACGACATCATGCGCCTGGCGGCCTACCTCAATGGACCGGACGGTCCGGAGGGGCTCGACCCGACAATGCTGACGGCGGCCTTGCAGCGAAATCCGGCTGATCGCGGGCTTCCTGCCGGCGGTGACGCGCAGCGTTATCAGAACGGGTTCTGGGCCTGGAATGCGGGACCCGCGCTGGGCTGCCAGGGCGATCTCTGGATCCCTGCGATGTCGGGGTATGGCGGCATCACCGTCGCGCTGATCCCGAACGGCCAAGTCTACGCCTATGTGAGCGATGGACGCCAATTTTCCTGGCGGCGCGCTGCCGCTGAATCGAACGCGCTTGAACCCTTCTGCGAGGTCAGACAATGACGGTTGATACCCCCATGCCGCGCCGTGAGCGCGTCCTACCGACGGCGGCGCCTGACGGGTTGATCGCGGCGGTCATGCTGGCCTTTCTCGCCACCGCCGGTTTGTTCTACGTGAACATCATGGCCGCCATCGTCGATGGTTTGGTGACGGGTCTAGGCTTCAATGACAGCCAGGCCGGACAGATCGGGTCGGCCAATATCTACGGCGCTGCCGCGGGTGCCCTGGCGGCGGTCTTCCTGATCAAGACCTGGCCCTGGCGGCGCACGGCTCTCATCTGCCTGGTCATCTTGATCGTGGTTGATATCGGCTCGATCTGGATCGACAGCTTCGAGCTTCTCCTCCCCGTGCGCCTGGCCCACGGCGTGGTTGGCGGCCTGCTGACCGGGACCGCTTTCGCGGTCATTGCCCGGACCGCCAATCCCGACCGCAGCTTCGGCATGTTGCTCTTTGTCCAGTTCGGGCTGGGCGGCCTGGCGGTGATGGTGCTGCCACCCCTCGCGCCGGCTTTCGGCACGCAAGCCCTGTTCATCGCGCTGGCCCTGTTCAGCCTCGTGACGCTGATCATGTTGCCATTTCTCGCCAGCTATCCGGCGCGCGACAAGACCGTCAACAAAGTGGTCGGCATTCAGTGGCCACCGCTCTTGCTCACCTATGCCGCCATCTTCCTGTTTCAGGCTGCCAATATGGGGCTGCTCGCCTACATCATCCGGCTTGGCATCGATTACGGGCTTGACCGGGGCTACGTCTCGACGGCATTGGGCCTGGCGACCTGGGTGGCACTGGCCGGCCCGTTATTGGTCATGATTTGCGGCCTGCGTTTTGGTCGTTTCTGGCTTCTCGGCGCGTCAATGCTGCTCACCTTCGCCGGCACGGCCATGTTCCAGTGGAGTGGCGATCCGGCCGCCTACCTGATTGCCAATTGCGGGACCGGGATTACCTGGGGCTTTGTCATCGCCTACCTGTTCGGCATGTCCGCCGAGTTCGACAGTGCCGGCCGTGCGTCGGCCTTTGCGGGGTTTGTGTCGAAGATGGGTCTCGCATCCGGACCCATGATTGCTGGCGCCATCCTCGGCGCAGGCGCTGGATTCGGGATGCTGATCTGGGTTGCGATTGCCGGTCTCGCCGTCAGCCTGGCTTTCATGCTCTGGCCGGCGCGGGTCCTTGACCGCCGCCGCGACGAAACTGGCGCGACCGACGCCGGATAACTGGCCCTACCGGAAAATCGAAAAACCGCTAAATCTGGCCCCATAAGATTGAATGGGGAAACAAATGCTGGATGTGATGCTATCCGTTCCAACGCAGGCGCTGATCGGCGGAACTTGGCGTGATGCCGAGAGTGGTCGACGGTTCGATGTGCGGGACCCGGCGACCGGGCATGTCGTCGCATCGGTTTCCGATTGTGGTGCCGCTGAGACCCGAGCCGCCATCGCCGCGGCGGACGAAGCGCTGGCCTTCTGGTCGGCCATGCCAGCTGCCGGCAGGGCTGCGATCCTGCGTCGCTGGGCCGACTTGATGATCGAGCGGGTCGACGAGCTGGCGCCGGTTCTGACCCGCGAAAACGGCAAGCCGCTGACCGAAGCGCGCGGTGAAATTCTCTACGGCGCGTCGTATCTGCATTGGTTCTCCGAGGAAGCAACGCGGGCGTATGGCGACGTCATCCCGGCACCGGCTTCGGACAAGCGTATTATCGTCACCAAAGCGCCGGTTGGTGTCTGCGCTGCGATCACGCCGTGGAATTTTCCCAATGCAATGCTGGTCCGCAAGGCGGCCGCCGCACTCGCAGCGGGGTGCACCCTCGTCGCGAAACCTGCCGCGGAAACGCCGTTGTCGGCGCTTCTGGCTGCGGCGACGGGGCTGGAAGCCGGTTTGCCGCCCGGCGTGTTCAACATTGTGCCCGGTGTTGACGCTGCGGCAATCGGCGGCGTGCTGACGTCCAGCGAAGTTGTCCGGAAACTGTCCTTTACCGGGTCCACCGAGGTCGGTCGCAAACTCCTGGCGCAATGCGCGCCGACGGTGAAGCGGGTGTCCATGGAATTGGGCGGGAATGCGCCCTTTATTGTCTTCGACGATTCTGATCTGGACGCGGCCGTGGATGGTTTGATGGCCTCGAAATTCCGCAATGCCGGACAGACCTGCGTCTGCGCCAATCGGGTCTTTGTCCAAAACGGTGTGATGGCCGAATTCGCCAGCCGCTTGGCTGAGCGCGTCGCGACGTTGACGGTTGGGCATGGCGACCGGTCCGGCACAGATATCGGCCCTCTGATCAGTGAGGCGGCCTTTGCGAAGATCGAACGCTTGGTCTCCGATGCGCTTGCCGGGGGGGCGCGCGTCCTGACTGGCGGTGGCAAACACCCGGCAGGTGACCTCTTTTATCAACCGACCGTGATCGACGGCATCACCGCCGACATGGCCGTGATGCGCGAAGAAATTTTCGGTCCGGTCGCGCCGTTGGCGGGCTTCGAGACCGAAGCGGACGTCATCGCGCTGGCCAATGCGACCGAGTACGGGCTTGCGGCATATGTCTATACGCGGGATCTCGGCAGGGCCTGGCGGGTCGGTGAGGCGCTCGCCTATGGCATGGTCGGTATCAATGAGGGTGTTCTGTCCTCGGCGGCGGCGCCGTTCGGCGGCGTGAAACAATCCGGCTTCGGACGCGAAGGATCGCGCTACGGCCTCGATGATTATCTTGAGATCAAATACATGCTGATGGGAGGCCTGTCGGCTTGAACCGGCGGGAGGACATGTAATGGAAAACGCAACACTCTGGTCCCGGCGCGAAGCCGCCATTCCGCGCGGCCTCGGCATGATGCATCAGGTTTTCGCGGCCCGCGCCGAGAACGCCGAAATCTGGGACGTCGAAGGTCGACGCTTCCTCGATTTTGCCGCCGGGATCGCGGTGACCAACACCGGTCACAACCACCCGGCTGTCAAAGCCGCGGTGATGGCCCAGCTCGAGAATTTCTCGCATGTCTGTGCGCAAGTGACGCCCTATGAGAGCTATGTCCGCCTGGCCGAGCGCCTCAACGAAGCCGCGCCCGGAGATACGCCGAAAAAAACGATCTTCCTGACCACCGGCGCCGAGGCGGTTGAAAACGCCGTGAAGATTGCCCGCGCCGCGACCGGGCGCCCAGGCATCATTGCCTTTGGCGGTGGCTTCCATGGCCGGACCATGATGGGCATGGCGCTGACCGGAAAGGTTGTGCCGTACAAGACCGGTTTTGGTCCCTTCCCCGGGGATATTCATCATGTGCCCTTCCCGGCCCCTTATCTGGGCATCTCCGAAGACGATTCGCTGCTCGCACTGGAACGCTTGTTCAAGGCCGATATCGATGCCTCGCGGGTTGCGGCCATGATCATCGAGCCGGTCCAGGGTGAGGGCGGATTCTATGCCGCCTCGCCGGCTTTCATGCGCGCCCTGCGCGATGTTTGCGACCGGCACGGCATGCTCCTCATCGTCGACGAAATCCAGTCCGGGTTTGCCCGGACCGGCGCCATGTTCGCGGTCAATCACGCCGGTATCGAGCCTGATTTGATGACGGTGGCAAAGGCCATGGCCGGTGGTTTCCCGATCTCCGGCGTGATCGGCAAGGCGGCGATCATGGATGCGGCCAATCCCGGCGGGCTGGGCGGGACCTATGGTGGATCGCCGCTTGGCTGTGCAGCAGGGCTGGCCGTGCTCGACACCATCGAGGCGGAAGGTCTTTGTGAACGCGCGATTGAGATCGGCGACCGGATAGTCCGGCGCTGCGAAGCGATCCGGCAAGCCGACACGGGCTTGGGCGATGTGCGGACGGTCGGCGCCATGAGCGCGGTGGAGTTCGTTGTCGATGGCGATGCGAGCAAGCCGGACGCGGCCCGGACCGGGCGCGTGGTGGCGGAGGCGCGTGCGCGTGGTTTGCTGCTTCTGTCCTGCGGGGTTCGCGGGAATGTCGTCAGATTCCTCCCACCGCTGACCATTCCGTTTGACCAGCTCGATGAGGGGCTGGACGTGTTCGAGGCTGCGGTCAGCGCTGCATAGGCTTGGCATATTCTGATCCGGCCGGGTGATGTCCCTGTCACGTCTGCAATGCTGATCGCGCCGCAGTCCGTGATTGGTATCGGGTCGCGCGCTGCGATAGGTTCGGGCCAGGACCGGCAAGGGTCCGATATTTGCCCGGGCGGATATCGCCCGACCCACGCCAAGACAGCAGGATGGACAATGAGCAAGCGCACGATCGTGATTACCGGCGGTGCCGGCATTCTCGGGCAGGCGGCGGCGCGGCGCGCGCTGACCGATGGTTATCAGGTGGTCTTGATCGACCGGGCATCAATTGGTGACAAGGCGGGCCTGGCCGGTGATGTCCGGCTCGGCGATGTCGACCTCACGGATGCGGCCTCCGCCAGCGCAGCCATGGCAGACGCCGCTGACCAGTGCGGCGGTATCGATGCCCTGCTCAATATCGCGGGTGGTTTCGCCTGGGAGACCCTGCAGGACGGCGATGTCGAAAGCTGGGAGCGCATGTTCGCAATCAATCTGCGGACCGCGGTTGTCGCCAGCAAGGCGGCCTTGCCCTGGCTCACCAAAAGCCAGTCCGGGCGAATTGTGAGCATTGGCGCCGCCGGTGCCGTCAAGTCTGACATGGGCATGGGCGCCTACGCCGCGTCAAAGGCCGGCGTCGCACGTCTCACGGAGAGCCTGTCGCGTGAGCTGCTCGGCAAGGTCACCGTCAATGCCGTCTTGCCATCCATCATCGACACACCGGCCAACCGGGCCGACATGCCGGACGCGGACCCGTCCGACTGGGTCGCTCCGGATGATCTGGCAGCCGTCATTCTCTTTCTCGCCAGTGAGCAGGCGCGTGCAGTGACCGGTGCTCTGCTGCCCGTGACGGGTCGTGTCTGATCTGAAGGCCTGTGATCGGCAGTTGGGCGTGCGCTGCCGGATGCCGGTTCACGTCCTCATCGGCGTGCTGGCTGCCTTGACCCTTGCCGCCGGCTGGCGGGCGCCGTCCCATGCCGACGACATCACGGTGTTTGCCGCGTCGAGTTTGCGCACCGCGCTGGAACAGATCAGCGATGATTTCGAGCGCGAAACCGGGCACCGGCTGACCCTGGCCTTCGCCGGCTCACCGGCCATCGCTCGGCAGATCGCGCATGGCGCGCCAGCTGACATTGTCATGTCCGCCAATGCCGGCTGGATGGATTGGCTTGAGGCGGCGGGCTGGATCGAGCCGGACAGTCGCTTTGACCTTGCCGGCAATCGGCTCGTCCTGGTCGGTCATGGCGGCGGCCGCGAGACCTGGCCCGAGTTGACCGTCGCTGCCTGTTTCGCGGAACTCGGTGACAGGCCCTTGGCGATGGCGTTGATCGCCTCTGTCCCGGCCGGGATTTACGGCCAGGCGGCACTGCAATCACGCGGACTTTGGGATGAGCTGTCGCCGCGTATCGTGCAAGCCGACAATGTTCGCGCGGCCCTGGCGCTGGTTGCGCTGGGTGAAGCGCCGTTGGGCCTTGTCTACCAGAGCGATGCGCGGGCCGAACCCCGTGTCTCTGTCCTCTATCGCCTGTCGGTGGCCAGCCATCCACCGATCGCTTATCCGGTCGCGATAACGACCGGCAATGATCGCGATGCGGTTCGGCAATTTATCGACTTCCTACGCGACGACCCGGCCCGAGCGGTGCTGACGGCGCAGGGGTTTGTCGTTGGCGAATTCTAGGAGGCGGCGCCGATGGACGGGTTGAGTGCGCAGGAATGGCAGGCGGTGATGCTGTCACTGCGTGTGGCCGCTTGGGCGACCTTGCTCAGCCTGCCACCCGGCCTGTGGGTGGCGCATTTGTTGGCGCGCGGTCGGTTTCCCGGTCGGTCAGTCCTCAATGCCCTTGTGCATTTGCCACTCATCCTGCCGCCCGTGGTGACGGGGTATCTGCTGTTGCTCGCATTCGGCACCCAAGGGCCGGTCGGGGCCCTGCTTGAGCCCTTCGGCATTGTGTTTGCCTTTCGCTGGACGGGCGCCGTGCTGGCCGCCGCCATCATGGCCTTTCCGCTGATGGTGCGGGCGATCCGCCTCTCGATAGAGGCGGTCGATCCAAGGCTGGAGCAGGCCAGTGCGACGCTGGGTGCGGGGCCGGCCTGGGTATTTCTGACCGTGACCCTTCCACTGGCGCTTCCCGGTGTTGTGGCGGGCGCCATCCTTGCCTTCGCCAAGGCCATGGGTGAGTTCGGAGCGACCATCACTTTCGTCGCCAACATCCCCGGCCAGACCCAGACCCTGCCAACCGCAATCCATGCTTTCCTGCAGGTTCCCGGCGGCGAGGCGTCGGCCATGCGCTTGGTGGTGATCTCGGTCGTGATCTCGATATCAGCGCTGATTGCGTCGGAAATCCTGGCGCGCCGCGTCGCGCGGCGGGTGAGTGGCCGATGAGTCTTCGGGTCGCGATCCGGCACCAATTGGGTGATTTCGCGCTGGATGCGCAGTTTGAAGCGCCGGCCGGTGTGACAGTGCTGTTCGGGCGTTCGGGTGCCGGCAAGTCCAGCCTGGTCAATGCGGTGTGCGGCCTGTACCGGCCGCAGCACGCGCACATCAGTATTGATGGCCGCTGTCTCAATGACACGGATGCGGGCGTGTTCACGCCACCGCATCGCAGGTGGCTGGCGTGTGTGTTTCAGGATGACCGCCTGTTTCCGCATCTGAATGTCCGGGGCAACCTGCTTTACGGTCGGCGTTTCGCGTCCGGGCGAGCCAGCGCTGGCGATCTCGGCCCCGTCGTCGACCTGCTCGGAATTGGGGCGCTGCTGGACCGGCCCATCGCGGGTCTGTCCGGCGGTGAACGGCAACGGGTTGCAATCGGTCGCGCCTTGCTCAGCAATCCGGACCTCCTGTTGGCAGACGAGCCGCTGGCAGCATTGGACGGGCCTCGCAAAGCCGAAATCCTGTCCTATTTCGAACGCTTGCGTGACGAACTCTCGATCCCGATCCTCTATGTTTCGCATTCCGTGTCGGAAGTGGTTCGGCTGGCGACGACGGTCGTTGTGCTCGATGACGGAAAGGTCATCGGCCAGGGCAGTGCGGCGCAGGTTCTGGGCAATCCGGCCCTTCTGCCGTCGGGGGCCGACCAAGCGGGCGCGATAATCAGTGCGCGGGTCGAGCGTCGCCATCCTGACGGCGTCACGGAGTTATCGGCTGGTGGTGTTCCGCTCTTCCTGCCGGATTTTGTCGGACCGGCAGACGGATCGGTTCGCTTGCGCATTGCGGCCACGGATGTCCTGATTTCGCGCGGCCCCCCGGTCGGTCTGTCGGCGCTTAATGTCTTGCCCGCGGTTGTCGAGCGTGTCGCGGTTATCGACCCTGCGGCGGCACTCGTGACACTCACCACGCCGGCGGGGCCGGTGCTGGCGCGCGTGACCCGCCGCTCTGTCGCGGCGCTGGATATCTCCGAGGGGGCATCCTGCCACGCGGTGGTGAAGTCACTGGCGATTGCGATGGACGAGATCGGTCAGGCCTGAGTGGCTTGTGGTCGCCTCCCGGGCCGTTCTCGGCTAGATGTCCGCAATGACACGCGAAACTGACTTCGAAATATTCCTCGCCGTGGTTCCCGGGCTTGAGCCGACGCTTTGCGCAGAATTGTCGGAAAAAGGGTTTGCAGCCCCGCGCCCTGAACCGGGTGGTGTGACCATACAGGGCGGCTGGCCGGATGTGTGGCGGGCCAATCTGGAAATCCGTGGCGCCAGCCGCATCCTGGCCCGGATCGACGCTTTCCGCGTTGTCCACCTGTCGCAACTCGACAAGCTCGCCCACCGGGTCGACTGGAAAGGCTTACTTCGTCCGGATGTCCCGGTCCGCGTTGAAGCAAGTTGCCGCCGCTCGAAAATCTATCATGCCGGTGCCGCTGCCGAGCGTGTCTCGAAAGCGATCGAAGCGGTCTGCGGTGCGCCGGTGAATGACGAGGCGGCCTTGTGTGTGCGGGTCCGGATCGAGGACAATCTGTGCACGCTGAGCGTCGATACCTCCGGCGAACTCCTGCACCGGCGCGGTTTCAAGGCCGAGGTCAACAAGGCGCCGATGCGCGAAACCCTGGCGGCACTCTTCCTGCGTGAAGCGGGGTTTGACGGTGTCGAGCCGGTGCTTGACCCGATGTGCGGCTCCGGAACATTCGTGATCGAGGCCGCCGAAATGGGGGCCGGCCTCCTGCCGGGCCGCGGCCGGGCATTTGCCTTCGAACTTCTGGCCGGTTTCGATGCCCGGGCTTGGCGCGTGATGAAGGCGGAGCGTAGTGAACAGGCCGCCACCGCGAGGTCGGAAACCCGTTGTTTCGGCTCGGATCGTGATGCAGGCGCGATCCGGATGAGCCGGACAAACGCCGAACGCGCCGGTGTCGCGGCCATGACGGCGTTCGACATCACGCCTGTCAAGGAATTGTCCTGCCCCGCCGAAGCGCCAGGCTTGGTCATTGCCAATCCGCCGTATGGCGCCCGGATCGGGAACAAAAAATCCCTGTATGCGGTGTATGGTGCGCTGGGCGATGCACTTCGGATGCGGTTCTCCGGTTGGCGAGCCGCGATTGTGACCACCGACCCCGCGCTGGCCCGGGCCACGCGCCTGCCATTCGAACCGCCGGGGCGGCCGGTCGATCATGGCGGGCTCAAAATCCGATTGTACACGACCGGGCCCTTGCGCTGAGTTCGCGAAGTTCGCGACCGTCTATTCCCGGACCACAGCCAGCTCGAACGGGCCGACCGGCAGGCCGGCTCCGTCATAGAGCGGGCAGATCGGTGCGTCGGCCCAGCAATAGCGTACATGGCTAATGAGTCCCGCATCCGGGGACAGCGACAGCACGATGTGATCATCGGCCAGCCGGGCCGGAACATAGCGGCAATCGTCGGCATTGCAGGCTTCATAACCGCCCGGCGCATCCGTGCTCATGGCATGCAGACCACCCTCGACATCGTCGAAACGCAGCACGATTTGATCATCCGCTCGGCGAGCGTCGCGTGGCCGTGCACCCCAGCCGGTCCCGGCGCCATCGTGCAGGACGTGGAGGGCGGCGCGGGCTGCGCGGCGCCCGACTTCCTGCTTGTTGGGCGGATGAATGTCGAGCCGGTCACCAATATCGATGGTGACCACCAGGCCGGCGCGTGGATCACGCTCGGCGACCCGGCGTTGGGCATCGCGCACCCGGGCCCAGCCGGAATTGACCGGCTGGTCCGCCAGGGCGCCGAAATTGGCCAGCTGCACGATCAGGGCCGGCATGTCCGCGCCGAACTGGTTGCGCCAATCGGCCAGGAGTGTCTCAAGCAACCCCTCATAGGCGTCGGCCCGCCCGGTATTGGATTCGCCCTGATACCAGATCATGCCGGCCAAGCGGGTGTGTTCGAGCGGTGCGATCATGCCGTTATACATGCCGGTCAGCCCGCCGACGGATTCCCATGGCGCCCGCGGTGGTGATCCGATCGAGGATGGAACCGGCGCAAAGCGCCAATCGCCGGCCAGCGCCACGGTGCTGCCATCGGCAAAGCGCAGGCGGACAGCCTCGTCCGGGCCGACCATGCCGCCGGCACCCCAGGTGTTGAGGACATTGACTGCGATCATGTTGCTGCCGGCGCGCAGGCTGCCTTGCGGCAGGTCATAGGTGCGGCCGGACCCCCAGCCGAAGGTCGCGCCAACGAATTGGCCATTGACCCAGCTGGCATCAACTTCGTCGATCCCGCCGAGATCGATCCAGGCGTCCTGGGCTGCCTGCACGGCATCCAGCTCGATTTGTCGCGTGAACCAGACCATGCCCAGATGCCGGTCCATCCCTTCGATGTCCCAGCTGCGCCAATCGCCCATCTGCGCCGGTGCCGGCTGGCCGGGTTCGGCCATCACGGCCTCATCGGTCCATGGCGTCGTGCCGGCGGCGTCCTGCCACCAGGCTTCCCATTCGACGCCAAAGCCGGCGCTGGCGGCGGCACGATCGGTGGCATAGAGGGCCAGCGTGTCGAGCGAAGCGTTGAAGTCGCCGTTCGTGCGCAAGCCATCGGCACTGATCCAGGCTTCGATCTGGGACCCGCCCCAGGAGGCGTCGATCAGTCCCATCGGGACATCGATACGGGCTTGCAGCTCACGGGCGAAGAAATAGCAGACAGCGGAGAAATCAGGGACGCTGTCGGGTGAGGCAATCTGCCAGACATCCGGATCGGCGTGGTCGGCCTGCGGCGTGACCTGACTGTCGTGGGCGATTGTGAGCAGACGTATGGTGGGATTGTGCGGGCCGGATATCTCGCTGCCCGGATTGAGCGCGCGATGCACCGGGAATTCCATGTTGGACTGGCCGGAACACAGCCAGACATCGCCGACCAGGATATCATCGACCCGCTGCTCGACACCCTGCGCGGTGACGACTTCCAACGCCAGCCGCTCGCCGGCTGAATGGGGTGCAAAGACCGCCTGCCAACGGCCATCGTCGTCCGTTGTGGTGTCCTGGCTGTCGATGCCCAAGCGCACAGTGACCGTGGTGCCCGGCTCGGCCTGTCCCCAGATCGTGGCCGGCTGGTCGCGCTGGATCACCATGTGATCGGTGAAGATCGGGTCGAGCAGATTGAGGGTGGCGGGATTGTCCCGCACCATACGGGCGGCAGCAACGGTCGGCTGTCCGGCCGAACAGGCGCCGAGGGCGAGTGCAATCACCAGGGTTGGCGACAGAAGGGCATTCGAGCGGGCAAATTCGGTCATGTCTACCAATTCCATATCGAGCCGTCGGTCAGTCTGGCGACGGGAAGCTGCTTGGGGTCATAGGGGTATTTTGTGGCCAGCGCCTCGTCGATATCGACGCCGTGGCCGACCGCCTCGCCGGGATGGAGATAGCCGTCATTAAACGTATAGGCGTGCGGGAAGACGGCGTCGGTTTCTTCGGAATGGCGCATATATTCCTGGATTCCGAAATTGGGCACCCAGAGATCAAAGTGCAGCGCCGCGCCCATACAGGCCGGCGACAGGTCGGTGGCGCCATGACAACCGGTGCGCACTTGATAGAGCGCGGCCAGCCCGGCGATCTGGCGCAGATGGGTGATGCCGCCGGCGTGCACCACGGTGGTGCGGATATAGTCGATCAATTGTTCCTCGATCAGCGTTCGGCAGTCATGGATCGAATTGAAGATCTCGCCGACTGCGAGCGGGGTCGTGGTGTGTTGGCGTACGAGGCGGAAGGCGTCCTGGTTCTCCGCCGGCGTGCAGTCCTCCATCCAGAACAGGCGAAAGGGTTCCAGTGATTTGCCCAGCCGGGCCGCCTCGATCGGGGTCAGGCGGTGGTGGACATCGTGCAACAGCTCGATTTCCGGCCCGTAGGTGGCGCGCAGGCGTTCGAAGAGTTTTGGCGCGTGGTCGAGATAGGTCGAGGTCGTCCAAACAGTCTCGCTCGGCAAGGTACTGTCGGCGGGCTCGTAATAGAGACCACCCTTGCCAACGCCATAGGCCCCCTTGACCCCCGGTACGCCGGACTGGGCCCGGATCGCCTTGTAGCCCATGTCCTGATAGCGGCCGACCGCGTCGACGGTCTCCTCGATATCGGCGCCATTGGCATGGCCATAGACCAGGACGCCATCGCGCGAGGCACCGCCAAGCAATTGATAGAGTGGCATGCCCGCCGCTTTGGCCTTGATGTCCCAGAGTGCGGTATCAACAGCCGCGATCGCCGACATGGTGACGGGGCCGCGACGCCAATAGGCCCCGCGATAGAGATATTGCCAGATATCCTCGATCCGGTGCGCGTCGCGGCCGATCAGGAGCGGAATCACATGCTCTTCCAGATAGGCGACGACGGCCTTTTCCCGCCCGTTGAGCGTCGCGTCGCCGATGCCGTGAAGGCCCTGGTCGGTCTCTATTTTCAGCGTCACGAAGTTGCGACCGGGGCAGGTCACGATGACTTTGGCTGCGATTATCCTCATGGCGGGCTCCGGCGCGCTTTCTTGTCAGACAATTGATTGACGCGCCGCTGCGGCTCTGTCAACTTTGACGCAGATCCGGACATAAGGGGACAGGCGATGGCGACGAGAGCGGGCGTGCGACAGCGTTTCGGTCGGGCGATTTGCCGATGAGATTGCAGGCGGACCGGATCGCGGACCTGCCGACCGGGATCGCTCGTCCCACCTATGACCGCAGCCAGCCGGTCGGGATCGTGCACCTCGGATTGGGCGCTTTCCACCGCGCGCACCAGGCGGTCTGTTTCGATGCGCTTATGGCGGCGGGCGAGACCGGCTGGATGATCTGCGGTGCCTCGTTGCGCTCGCCCCGTGTTGCCGGCCAGCTCAATCCTCAGGACGGACTCTATACCTGCCAGATCCGCGACGCCGATGGCGAGCGGCGCCAGATCATCGGGGCCATTCGCGACGTTCTGGTCGCGCCGGACGACCCTGCAGCGCTGGTTGCCGCGATGGCCCATCCCGATACCGCCCTGGTGACACTGACCGTGACCGAGAAGGGTTATCTGCTTGATCCGCAAAGCGGTGCCCTGATGCTGGAGGCGCCGGAAATCCGCGCTGATCTCGCCGACTCCGCCCGCCCGTGCAGTGTGCCCGGTCTTCTGGTGGCGGCGTTGGCGGCGCGCAGGATGGCTGGCCTGCCGCCCTTCACCACCCTGTCCTGCGACAATATCCCGGACAATGGACGGCGTACGCGCCAGGCGGTGCTGGCCTTTGCCCACGCGCTCGATCCGGATTTGGCCGGCTGGATCGAAACCGAAGCGGCCTTTCCCTCTTCCATGGTGGACCGCATCGTACCGGCGACAACGGCGGCTGATATTGACGCGCTCGAGGCCAGTCTGGGTTATCGCGACGAGGCCATGGTCAAGACCGAGGGTTTTACCCAATGGGTGGTCGAGGACTGGTTCTCTGACCGGCGCCCGCCCCTGGAAACCGTCGGCGTCGAGATGACCGACGATGTCGCCGCCTGGGAGCGGATCAAGCTGCGCCTGCTCAACGGCTCGCATTCGACACTGGCCTATCTCGGCGCGCTGGCGGGCCACCGTTTTGTGCACGAGGCGATGGCCGCGCCGGGCTTTGACGCGCTCGTCAATGCGATTTGGGATGAGGCCCAGCCAACGCTGGATGCACCTGCCGGGTTCGACGCGGCGGCCTATCGCGCTGCCTTGGTGCAACGTTTTGCCAATCCGGCGCTGGAACACAGCTTGGTCCAGATCGCCATGGACGGGTCGCAGAAACTGC
This sequence comes from Maricaulis maris, assembly GCF_003634045.1. Lineage (GTDB taxonomy): Bacteria > Pseudomonadota > Alphaproteobacteria > Caulobacterales > Maricaulaceae > Maricaulis > Maricaulis maris. The sequence goes on along the minus strand of NZ_RBIM01000004.1, from coordinate 124,453 downwards.
CGCAGCGCTTGCTGGCGACCTTGCGGGACCGGCTCGCGGTTGGTCTGGCCTCGCCGGCGATCTGCCTCGCCATTGCCGCCTGGATGCGCTGGCAGACGGGTGTGGATGAACAAGGCCGTGCCTATGACGTCGATGATCCGCTGGCAGACCGGACCCGTGACGCCTTGGCCAGGGCCGGTGCCGATCCTGCGGCGCAGGTACAGGCATTGCTGGCAATCGAACCGGTGTTCGGGCGCGACCTCGCACGTCGCCCCGACGTGGTAGCGGCGCTGACAGACGCGCTGGCGGGGCTTTTGGATCGCGGTGCGGCCCGCTGTGTGGCGGCCGGGCTTGCCCGCCCGGTGCAGCCGGCGGATGCTTGAGGAGAGGCGGCGATCAGGATCACCAGCAAACGGGGAGGGCGTGTGAGCCGGACCAAGAAACGCACCGGCGGCGTGACGATGGATCACGTCGCGCGCGAGGCCGGGGTTTCGCTGATGACGGTATCGCGGGTCATGAACAATGTCCCCGGCGTCAAGGATTCGACCCGCGAAGCGGTGATGGGGGCGGTCAAGGCGCTCGGCTATTCCCCCAACGCCGCAGCGCGCAGCCTGGCCCGCAATGGTGCCGGCCGGATCGGCCTGCTCTATTCCAATCCGTCGGCGGGCTATCTGTCGCAATTCCTGGTCGGCGCGCTTGACGGGGCACAGACCAGCGGCGCCCTGTTGGTGATCGAGAAGTGCGACACCTCGTCGGACAGCGAGTCCGCAGCTATCGGGCGCTTGATTGCGGGCGGTGTGGCCGGCGTCATCCTGCCGGCGCCGCATGCTGAGTCTGACCGGGCCATCGCGGCCCTGCGCGAGGCCGGTGTTGTCGCGATCGCGGTCGGGACCGGCCATCCCCGCCCTGACACCCACGCCGTGCGGATGGATGATTTTGCCGCCGCCACCGAGATGACGCGACACCTGATCGAACTCGGCCATCGCCGTATCGGTTTCATCAAGGGGGCCGTCAACCAGACTGCCAGCGTCGAGCGCCTGTTGGGCTTCGAGACCGAGATCCGGCGCGCCGAACCGCCGGCGGACCCCTTGGTCGAACCCGGTGATTTCACCTATCGGTCCGGCTTCGAAGCGGCTGAACGCCTGCTCACGCTCGACGATCCGCCGACCGCCATTTTCGCCTCCAATGACGACATGGCCGCTGGCGCGCTGGCGGCGGCGCATCGCCGCGGCCTGGATGTGCCGGGCGATCTGTCGGTTGCCGGTTTCGATGACACGCCGCTGGCCACGGCCGTCTGGCCGGAGCTGACAACAATCCGCCAGCCGGTCGCCCGCATGGCCGAGGCTGCCCTGCGTCTCGTTCTGCAGGAATCGCGTGACCAGTCGCGCCGTGATGCGCGATCGCTGATCGATCAACTCCTCCCGCACCAACTCATCGTGCGGGCCTCGACCGGACAGGTGCCGGGCAATTCCTGAAACTTTGGAGAGGGCGGCCGCGAAGGCTTGACTTCGTTGTCAGACAAAATGATGTTAGCGCTATTAAAAAGCCCGGAACGGGCACCATGCCACAGACAATCCTCGGGGGAGGAATGACCCAGCTTACTGACTGCCTGCCGGTGGACCGGAAGGACGCTGTCCTGATCGGCCGTCTGGCCCTGCCTGAAGGCCCGGCTCCGGTGCTGGTCCGCGATGGCCGGGTGCAGGACATTTCCCGTTTCGCCCCGACAGTGTCTGACGCCCTGGCGAGCGCCGACGCACTACCCGGCGTGGAGGGGCGCGATCTCGGCGCGCTGGATGATCTCGGCCTGGTTGCCGATTTCGGCCCGGAACCGTCGGGTGCGGTCAAATTGCTCGCGCCGATCGACCTGCAATGCGTGAAAGCGTCCGGCGTGACCTTCGCCATCTCTGCCATCGAGCGGGTGATCGAGGAACGCGCCCAGGGTCATGCCGACCGCGCGCGCGATATACGCGACGCCCTGCAGGCCCGTATCGGCGCCGATATCGCGTCGGTCAAACCCGGATCCGACCAAGCCGCGCAGCTCAAGGCAGCCCTGATCTCCGACGGCCTCTGGTCGCAATACCTTGAAGTCGCGATCGGGCCGGACGCCGAGATCTTCACCAAATCACCGACCCTATCTGCGGTCGGCTGGGGTGACCGGGTGGGGGTGCGGTCGGACTCATACTGGAATAATCCCGAGCCGGAAATCGCGCTGGTCTGTGATGCGAGCGGCCGCGCGGTCGGCGCCACGCTCGGCAATGACGTCAATCTGCGTGATTTCGAGGGCCGGTCGGCCCTGCTGCTGGGCAAGGCCAAGGACAATAATGCCTCCTGCGCTCTGGGTCCCTTCATCCGCCTGTTTGACGCCCGTTTCGGCATTGATGATGTTCGCCGGGCGGAGATTTCGCTGGAGATCACCGGGCCGGACGGTTTCACCCTGACCGGCCAGAGTTCGATGTCGCAAATCAGCCGTGACCCGCTCGAACTCGTCGGCCAGGCGATCGGCAAACATCACCAATATCCCGACGGGTTCGTCCTGATGCTCGGCACCATGTTTGCGCCGGTCGCGGACCGCGACAAGCCGGGACAGGGTTTCACCCACAAGATTGGTGACCAGGTGACTGTATCGACGCCGCGTCTGGGCGCCCTGGTCAATGAGGTCACGACCTGTGATCTGGCACCGCCCTGGACGCTGGGGATATCCGGCCTGATGCGCAATCTGGCGTCCCGTGGCCTGTTGGGGAGTGCAGCATGAGCGGCGCGATTTATCCCTCCCTCAAAGGCAAGCTGGTCGTGATTTCCGGCGGCGGGTCAGGTATTGGTGCGGCGCTGACGGAAGGCTTTGCCTGCCAAGGCGCCCGGGTGGTCTTTCTCGACATTTGTGACGGGCCGGCCACAGAGATTGCAGACCGTTTGTCTGCACTCGATCCGGCCCCGGTCTACCGCCATTGCGATCTGACCGATCTGGATGCACTGCATGCGTGTTTCGACGCGATCCGGACCGAGCTCGGCACGGTCGATGTCCTGATCAATAATGCGGCCAATGACGACCGTCACACCATCGCCGACGTGACCCCGGAATACTGGGACAACCGGATGGCGGTGAATCTGCGTCACAAATATTTTGCCACCCGCGAAGTCGCCGCCGGCATGAAGGCGCAGGGCTCCGGCGTGGTCATCAATCTCGGTTCGATTTCCTGGCACCTCGCCCTGCCGGACCTGTCAGTCTACCAGACCGCCAAATCGGCGATCGAGGGCATGACCCGTGCCTTGGCACGCGAGTTGGGGCCGGACGGGATCCGGGTGACCTGCATCGTGCCAGGCAATGTCAAAACACCGCGACAGGAGAAATGGTACACGCCGGAAGGCGAGGCCGAGATCGTTGCCGCGCAATGCCTCAAGCTGCGGGTTGAGCCCAAGGACATACTGGCCATGGCCCTGTTTTTGGCGTCCGATGACGCCCGGGCGTGTACGGGCCACGAGTATTTCGTCGATGCGGGCTGGAGATAGACGCATCATCAAAAAGGGCCAAAGGCCCGTATGGGGAGAGTTGGACAATGACAGATACGGCAGATAGCGCCGTGAGCACTTCGGCTCCCGCCGAAGCGCCCAATATGGGCTATATCCTGGCCATCGCGATCGTCGCCACGATCGGGGGCTTCCTCTTCGGTTACGACAGCGGCGTGATCAACGGTACGGTCGACGGGCTGCGGGCCGCTTTCAACTCGGAAGACATCGGTACCGGCTGGAATGTCGCCTCGATGCTGCTCGGTTGCGCCATCGGCGCCCTGATTGCCGGGCGTGCGGCCGATATTTTCGGGCGTCGCACCCTGCTGGTGGCCGCCGCGATCTTCTTCATCGTCTCGGCCTGGGGGTCGGGCATGGCCAACGGGTCGACCGAATTCGTGATCTACCGCCTGCTCGGTGGTCTTGCCGTCGGTGCCGCCAGCGTCATGGCGCCGGCCTATATCTCCGAGATCGCACCGGCAGCCATTCGTGGCCGTCTCGCGACGATCCAGCAGATCGCCATCATTGCCGGCCTCTTCTTCTCCTTCCTGTCGAACTATCTACTGGCGGAAACCGCCGGCGGTTCGACGGTGGAATTCTGGCTCGGCTTCGAGACCTGGCGCTGGATGTTCTGGATGGAACTCCTGCCGGCCGTGATCTTCCTGATCGCGCTGTTCTCAATCCCGGAAAGCCCGCGCTTTCTGGTCTTCAAGAAGAAGAATGAGCAGGCGACGGGCGTACTGACCAAGCTGTTCGGACCTGTCACGGCCAAGCGCAAGGTTGGCGAGATTGAGTCCTCGCTCGCTGCCGATCACCAGCCCAGCCTGCGTGACCTGATCAGCCCCATCACCAAGAAGATCCGCCCGATCGTCTGGGTCGGTATCGGTCTGGCCAGCTTCCAGCAACTCGTGGGCATCAACATCATCTTCTACTATGGCGCTGTGCTGTGGCAGGCGGCGGGCTTCACCGAGAGTGATGCCCTTCTGACCAACGTCTTGTCAGGCGCCCTGTCCATCGGTTCGGTGATTGTCGCCCTGCTGGTCATCGACAAGCTCGGCCGCAAGCCGATGCTGATCATCGGTTCGATCGGCATGGCGGTGACGCTGGGCCTGTGTGCTTTCGCCTTCTCGACCGGCGAACTCATCGAGGGTTCGCTGAGCCTGTCCGACAACATGGCCCTCCTGGCCCTGGTCGCGGCGAATGTCTATGTGATGTTCTTCAACTTCTCCTGGGGTCCAGTCATGTGGGTCATGCTGGGCGAGATGTTCCCCAACCAGATGCGTGGCTCCGGTCTCGCGATTGCGGGGCTTTTCCAGTGGGGCACCAACTTCCTGATCTCCATCACCTTCCTCTCCCTGCTCAGCTCGATCGGGCTGGCCGGGGCCTACGGGATCTACACCGTGTTCGCCGTCATCTCGATCTGGTTCGTGATCAAGATGGTGCGCGAAACCCGCGGCAAGGAACTCGAGGATATGGAAGGCTAGTCAGTCACGACCCACCTTCGGCCCGGGCGACCCTCCGCCCGGGCCGATTTCTTTTGTGCAGTCATTGACGGAAACGGCATGGCAAAGCCCGAACTGATCTGGGACTTGAAGGCGGAACTGGGCGAAGGGCCGGTGTGGTCGGCACGGGAGCGCTGTATCTGGTTCGTCGATATCAAGGGTCGAAAACTGCACCGCTACGGCGTCGACGACGGTGCGAAGTCGAGCTGGGACACGCCGGATCAGACCGGCTTTGCCCTGCCAGCGGAAGATGGCAGCCTCATTTGCGGCGTGCGCGGCGGGTTGCATCGGTTCGATCTGCACGATGACCGCTTCTCCCTGATCGAAGCCGTTGAGCCGGACCGGCCGCAGAACCGGCTCAATGACGGCTATGTCGCGCCGGACGGCTCGCTCTGGTTTGGCTCCATGGACGATAGCGAGACGGCCAGGACAGGCGCGCTTTACCGCTGGACGCCGGACACGGGCCTGGTGCTGAAGGGCGATGGATACGGCGTCACCAATGGTCCGGTCCTGAGCCCGGACAGCAAAACGCTTTATCATCACGACACGCTGGAAAAGACGGTCGAAGCTTTCGACCATGAGGCTGGGGCGATATCCAACCGGCGCGTCTTTGCCGTGATGGATGAGGGCTATTGCGATGGCCCCTCGATGGATAGTGCCGGCGTGCTGCATGCCGGCCTGTTCGGCGGCTGGGGCGTCGCGCGCTATGCGCCGGACGGCGCAAAGCTAGGCAAGATCGATTTTCCGGTCGCCGCTGTCACCAAGGCGGCCTTCGGGGATGATGATCTGCGCACGCTCTACTGCACCACGGCCTGGCTGCACCAGACACCGGAAAGCCGGGCGAAGCAGCCGCTCGCCGGCGGTCTTTTCCGGGTCCGTGTGGAGGTGCCGGGCCAGCCGCAATCCCTGATCAAGCTGTGACGCTGATGCTGGCCGCCGCCGGCTATGAGTTGGAGGTGTGTCCGCAACTCGGCGGGGCTGTGACGGCGCTGCGCTGGCAAGGGAGGGATATTCTCCGGCCGGCTCCGGCGACGCCGACCGACATCCTCACCACGTCGTCATTTCCGCTTATCCCCTTCGCCAACCGGATCGCTGGAGGGCGCTTCGATTGGCAGGGACGCAGCATTGATCTTCCGGTCCCCGAAGACTTCGCGCCGCACGCGCTGCACGGTTCGGGCTGGCGATCTGCTTGGACTCCCGTGCGTCAGCGGGTGGCTGATCTTGTGCTCGATCTCCATCACCCTGCTGGTGCCTGGCCGTGGCACTGGTCCGCGCGCCAGCGTGTCAGCTTGGGCGAGGGCGGCCTGGAGATCGCGCTGTCGCTGAGCAATCAGGGTGAGACGGATATGCCGGCCGGTTTGGGATTTCATCCCTATTTCGCCCTGGCCGGAGACCCGCGGGTCCGGTTTGAAGCGGAAAGCGTGTGGCTGCCGGGGGGGGATGACATCCCGGTCGCGCAAGCCGCGCCTGCTACGATTGCCGACTTTTCTGACGGTCGTGTTGTCGATGGGCGCAGGCTGATCGATCATTGCTATGCAGGTTGGCGTCGCGCCGCGTCAATCGTCTGCCGGGCCGGTCATGTGCGGTTGACGGCGTCGCCGGCGGTCAATCATCTTCATCTCTACTGCCCACCTGGCGAGGACTTTGCCTGTCTCGAGCCGGTCACCCATCGCCCGGACGCCCTGCATGGACGCTCCGGTGAGATGCCGGTGCTGCGGCCTGGTGAGACATCGGACATATGGATGCGGATAGCGATCGATCAGATGTCGGAGTGACGCTGCCATCGCCGTCGGCCGACGGAGCAAGTCGGCTTGCCGATGCGGCCGTGAACGCGACGGGGATCAGGGTCTTGTTCAGTGATTGTCGCGCGGATTGCCGAATGTCTCGACGATACGGCGGTATTTGACGGCCGGTTCGAGGGCGGCACCGGTTTCCAGCTGGCCGATCGTGTCGCGCTGAAGCTCCTGCCAGGGCGTTTGCGAGGCCGGATAGGGGTAACCGCCCGCGGCGTCCAACGCATCACGGCGGTCGCGGATATCGTCTGCACTGACCAGCCAGTTCACGGTCGCAGTGTTGAGGTCGATCCGCAGTCGGTCGCCGGTGCGCAAGAGCGCGATATTGCCGCCTGCCGCCGCTTCCGGCGAGGCGTGCAGGATGGAGGGGGAGCCGGACGTGCCTGACTGGCGCCCGTCTCCGATGCAGGGCAGGACATTGATGCCCTGCTGGATGAGATAGGCTGGTGGTCGCATGTTGACCACTTCCGCCGCACCGGGGTGTCCGATCGGACCCGAACCGCGCATCACGAGGATGCCGTCATCACCGATATTCTCGGCCGGGTCGTCGATGCGGCGGTGATAGTCTTCCGGTCCGTCAAATACGTGCACCGTGCCCTCGAAGGCGTTTGGATCATCAGGGTCGGACAGGTAGCGGTCGCGGAAGGCCTTGGCGATAACGCTCGTCTTCATCAGGGCCGTGTCGAACAGATTGCCGGTCAGCACGATGAAGCCGGCATCCTTGAGGAGTGGCGCGTCAAAGGGCCAGATCACGTCTTCCAGGACGATTTCGGCGTCGCGGCAATTCTCGCCGATCGAGCGGCCATTGACGGTCCTGGCATCCTCGCGCAGCAGGCCTTGCTGCATCAGCTGGGCGGCGACGGCCGGAACACCGCCAGCCTGGTGAAAGTCTTCGCCGAGATAGGCGCCGGCCGGCTGCATGTTGACCATGAGCGGGATTTTGTGGCCGTGCGTCTGCCAGGTCTTGAGTGGCAGGTTTACGCCGGAATGGCGGGCCAGGGCGGTCAGGTGAACCGCCGCATTGGTCGAGCCGCCAAGCGCCGAGTTGATCGCGATCGCGTTGAGGAAGGCGTCCTCGGTCAGGATGTCGGACGGTTTGAGGTCTTCATGGACCATCTCCACGATCCGCTTGCCGGTCTGGTAGGAGACCTGGCCGCGCTCGCGATAGGGCGCCGGGATGGCGGCTGAGCCGGGCAGGCTCATGCCGAGCGCTTCTGTCAGGCAATTCATCGTCGAGGCGGTGCCCATTGTGTTGCAATAGCCGACTGACGGGGCCGAGGTCGCCACCAGTTCGATGAAGCCCTCATAGTCCAGCTCGCCGCGCGCCATCATTTCGCGCGCCTGCCAGATGATCGAGCCGGAGCCGATCCGTTCGCCCTTGCGCCAACCATTGAGCATCGGTCCGACCGACAGGGCGATGGCGGGAATGTCGACCGTTGCTGCGGCCATCAGGCAGGCCGGTGCCGTCTTGTCGCAACCGACTGTCAGCACAACGCCGTCAAGAGGATAGCCATAGAGCAACTCGACCAGGCCCATATAGGCGAGATTGCGATCAAGGCCTGCCGTCGGTCGCTTGCCGGTCTCCTGGATCGGGTGCACCGGGAATTCAAGGGCGATGCCGCCGGCCTCGCGAATGCCCTCGCGAACGCGCTTGGCGAGTTCGATATGGTGGCGGTTGCAGGGCGCCAGGTCGGACCCAGTCTGGGCAATGCCGATAATCGGCTTGCCCGAGCGCAGCTCCTCCAAAGTGAGGCCGTAATTGAGATAGCGCTCAAGATAGAGCGCGGTCATGTCCGGGTTTTCCGGGTTGTCGAACCAGGCGCGTGATCTCAAGCGTTTTGTCATGAAGCTCTCTATTGCAGGTCGTGACACCATTCTCTGGGTGCCAGAATACTCCGACAAATAGATTGCATTTTGACAGCAAGCAAGATGCTGCGTCGCCCCGGCGCGACGCGACATGTCATGAATTGCAGCAGAATCAGCCGGAGTCGTCGCCGCCCGGACGCTTTTGGCTGCGTCGCAGGGCGCGGGCCGTATCGCGCAGGGCGGCCCCGACAAGGTCTTCCATCGCGCTGCGCGCAGCTTCCGGGCCGCCGGCGGCAATGGCATCGAAGACGCGCCAATGGTCCGGCATGGGGTCACGCGGAAGCTCGTCCTTGCGTGCCTTGTAGACCGTGGTCCATCGCACACCCGCCCCGATCGTGCTGGCGAGGCTGCGCAGTGGCATGTTGCAGGAGGCATCCAGCACGGCGTCGTGGAAGGCGCGGTCCGCGATCTGGCCGGCCTCGGTGGTGAGCGTGTGTTTTTCCATGTTCATCAGGGCTTCGCGCATCACGGTGAGATGGTGTGGCTCGCGGCGTTCGGCGGCCAGTGCGGCGGCGGCTGGCTCAATGATCATGCGCAGTTCAAACAGGCCGTCGATCAGCTTGGGGTCTGGCTCGGAGGCGAAATACCAGGCCAGGACATCCGGGTCGAGCAGGTTCCAGCGTGTCGCCTGGGTGACCCGCGTGCCGGTCTTCGGCCGGCTCTCGACCAGGCCCTTGGCCGAGAGGATGCGCACCGCTTCGCGATAGGCGCTGCGCGACACTTTCAGGCGTTCGGAAAAATCGATCTCATTGGGCAATGTCTCGCCCGGTTGATATTGGCCGGAGACGATGGCGACGCCGAGATCATGGGCAATCGTGCCGTGGATGCGGGCCGGATTGCCGGTACGCCGACGCGGTTTGTCCTCGGTCCTGTCGCTCGGCGCCATGTCGATTGTCCTTCCGTCCTGCGCCTGTCGCAGGTCTGGTCCGGCGGCAATAACCACCGCGATTTCTGATGCTTTTGTTCCTACGGTCATACTTCCCGGGGGCAGGGGTGTCTATATCGGCGCATTTACTCCGACAAATGCATTGACCTTCCCCCCATGCCTCGTCTTAGTATCGCGCAAACAGTAAGCGCCGGACGGTCTCTAATCCGGCCTGTGATAGGGGAAGACACCAGTATGAGCGTCCAGACGCCTGCCTTCGATATTGTCCGGCTGACGCGCCGGATTGCCGCACCTGCGGCCCTTCTTGCCACCCTCGCCAGTCAGGCAGCCTGCGCCGCGCAGGACGTTGACCGGCCTGGTCCGGACGCGATCTATCGCGACGCCAGCCAGCCGGTCGAGGCTCGTGTCGAGGACCTGCTGTCGCGCATGACGCTGGAGGAGAAGGTCGCCCAGATGATCGGCATCTGGCAGAACAAGGCCGAGATCCAGACCCCGTCCGGCGATTTTTCGCCCGAGCGTGCCTCCGAGAATTACCCCAATGGTCTCGGCCAGATCTCCCGCCCCTATGACCGCCAGGGTGTCGAACCCGGCACAACGGCGGCCGGCGCCAATGCCGGCGTACTCAATCGGGAAGAACGCGAGACGGTTGAATACATCAACGCCGCCCAGCGCTGGGCCATTGAAGATACCCGCCTGGGAATTCCGCTCTTGTTCCACGAAGAGGCCCTGCACGGCTATGTCGCGCCGAACGCGACCAGCTTCCCGCAATCCATCGGCCTGGCCTCGACCTGGGACACCGAGTTGCTGGAGGATGTGTTCAATGTCGCCTCGCGTGAAATGCGCCTGCGTGGCGTCCACCTGACGCTGGCCCCGATCGTCGACATCGCCCGCGATCAGCGCTGGGGACGGATCGAGGAGACCTATGGCGAGGACCCCTATCTGGTGTCCGAACTGGGCATTGCCGCCGTGCGCGGTTTCCAGGGCGATGATCTGCCATTGGCGCAAGACCGCGTCTTCGTGACGCTGAAGCACATGACCGGCCATGGCCAGCCTGAAAGCGGCATGAATATCGGCCCGGCACAGATCTCCGAACGGGAATTGCGGGAGAATTTCCTGCTGCCCTTCGAGCGCTTGGTCGAGGACACAAATGTCATGCAGATCATGGCTTCCTATAACGAGATTGACGGCGTCCCCAGCCACGCCAATCGCTGGCTTCTGACGGATGTCCTGCGCGATGAGTGGGGCTATGAGGGCCTGGTCGTCAGTGATTATTTCGCCATTCGCGAGTTGATCAGCCGACACGGCATGTATGACAATATCGAGGACGCGGCTGTCCGCGCCCTGGAAGCTGGCGTCGATGTCGAGCTGCCGCATGGTGATGGCTTTCTCAGCCTCCCCGACATGGTCGCCGAGGGCCGGATCAGCGAAGAACAGATCGATACGGTCGTGCGTCGCATCCTGCGCCTGAAATTCCTGACCGGCGTCTGGGAAAACCCCTATGCCGATGCCGATGCGGCCGTTGCCGGAACGGCCACGGATGATGCCATTGCCCTGGCCCGCACCGCGGCGCAACGTGCCATGGTGCTGTTGGAAAACCGCGACAACACCCTGCCGCTTGATCCGGATGCCATCGGCACACTGGCCGTGATCGGCACCCATGCGGTCGACACCCCGATCGGCGGCTATTCCGACCAGCCGCGCCATGTGGTGAGCATTCTCGAAGGATTCGAGCAGGCCGCCGGTGACCGGTTTGACGTGGTCTATTCGGAAGGCGTGCGCCTGACCGAGAGCCGGCAATGGGCGGCCGACCAGGTCGATCTCGTCGATCCGGCTGTCAATGCCGAACTGATCGAGGCCGCCGTGGAAACCGCCCGCGAGGCCGATTTCATCCTGATGGTGCTCGGCGAAAACGAGCAGCTCAGCCGCGAAGCCTGGGCCGACAACCATCTGGGCGACCGCGCCGACCTGCAATTGGTCGGCCAGCAGCTCGACCTGGCCCGCGAGATATTCGCTCTCGGCAAGCCGACCATCGTCGTCCTGCTCAATGGCCGTCCGCTGGCCGTCAACTTCCTGTCCGAAAATGCCGACGCGCTGATCGAGGGCTGGTATCTGGGTCAGGAAACCGGCAATGGCGTCGCTGACGTCGTGCTGGGCGAGGTCAATCCGAGTGGCCACCTGCCGGTGACGATTGCCCGTTCGGTCGGCCAGCTGCCGGTCTTCTACAATCACAAGCCCTCGGCCCGTCGCGGCTATCTCTTCGACGAGGAAGCGCCGCTCTACCCGTTCGGCTATGGCCTGTCCTACACCACGTTCGACTATTCCGAGCCGCGCCTGGTCGAGGACAGGGTCACGGTCGGTGAGAGTGCCTTCGTCGAGGTTGATGTGACCAATACCGGTGACCGGGCCGGCGATGATGTCGTCCAGCTCTATATCCGTGACGATCTTGCCGTGGTGACGCGGCCGGTCCTGCAATTGGCCGGGTTCCAGCGGGTCTCGCTCGAGGCCGGCGAAACGCAGACCCTGCGCTTCGAGGTCACCGAGCGTGCGATGTCGCTGTGGAATCTCGACATGGAACGCGTGGTTGAGCCCGGCACATTCACCATTTCGGTGGGCGCTGATTCAACCGACCTGCAGGCGGTGACACTCACCGTGACCGCAGACTGAACCGACGTAACGAGACGTAACCGAAGGGCGAACCCATGCGCTGGACCTCTACCTGGCACATTCTTCCGGCCGCCCTTGCGGTCATTCTGGTCGCCTGTCAGCCGGTGGCTGGCAGCCAAGAGGCCTCCTCCGAGGTGGACGTCGGGACAGATTGTGCGGGTGAAGCCGTGATCTGTCCCGGTCGTCCCGCGGCGGACGGGTTCGCGCTGGTCGCTGACGGGCTGGCCGCTTCCATCATCACGGATCCGGACGATGAGCCTGGCCTGTTGCGGGCCGCCAGCGACCTGGCCGAGGACCTGGCCGCCGTCTCCGGCCAGCCGGTCGCTGCCGGCGCTGAAGCGGCCGCAGGCCGAGCCATCATCGTCGGCACGCTGGGCGGCAATGCCCTGATCGACGCCCTGGTCGCCGAAGGGCGGCTCGACGTGTCCGGCGTTGACGGCGTGTGGGAAGCCTATCTTCACCAGGTGGTCGACAATCCGGCGCCCGGCATCGACCGGGCGCTGGTCATCGCCGGCGCCGATATGCGCGGCGCGATCTATGGCGTCTATGACGTCTCCCGCGCTGCCGGGGTCTCGCCCTGGCATTGGTGGGCCGATGTGCCGATTGACCATCATGACCAGCTCCAGGTCTCGGCAGGTCGCCGGATCGACGCGCCATCGGTGCGCTATCGCGGCATTTTCCTGAACGATGAAAACCCGGCGCTCTATGGCTGGGTCAATGAGACCTATGGCGGTTTCAACCATGATTTCTATGAGCAGGTTTTCGAGCTGATCCTGCGCCAGCGTGGCAATTATCTCTGGCCAGCCATGTGGGGCAAGGCCTTCTCCGACGATGACCCGCTCAACGCGCCGACCGCCGACATGTATGGCGTGGTCATCGGCACCTCGCACCACGAGCCGCTGATGCGGGCGCATGTCGAATGGGCGCGCTATGGCGATGGGGCCTGGGACTTCGCGACCAATGAAGACACTTTGCGGGAATTCTGGCGCGAGGGCGTCGAGCGCATGGGCGATCATGAGAGCCTGGTAACGATCGGCATGCGCGGCGATGGCGACGAGGCCATGACCGAGGGCACGGCCATCACACTGCTGGAAAGCGTGGTCGCGGCCCAGCGCGAGATTATCGCCGAGGTCACCGGTCGTCCGGCCACCGAGACACCACAGGTCTGGGCGCTCTACAAGGAAGTCCAGGATTATTTCGATCAGGGCATGGATGTGCCCGAAGACGTGACCCTGCTCTTCGCCGATGACAATTGGGGCAATATCCGCCGCCTGCCGGCCCGCGGCGCCTCCCGCGAGGGCGGATATGGCGTCTATTACCACTTCGACTATGTGGGCGATCCGCGGAACTATAAATGGCTCAACACGAACCAGATCGAGCGCACCTGGGAGCAGATGAACCTGGCCTGGGAACACGGCGCTGACGCGTTGTGGATCGTCAATGTCGGTGACTTGAAGCCGATGGAATTCCCGATCAGCTTCTTTCTTGACCAGGCTTGGGATCCCGAAGCGATGACGCTGGAGGCGATGTCCGGCTATACTCGCGACTGGGCCGCCGAGCAGTTCGGCGAGGCTGAGGCCGAGGCGATAGCCGAGCTCCTGACCCGCTACACGCAGTATAATTCGCGGCGCAAACACGAGCTCATCACGCCGTCGACCTTTTCGCTGACCGGGTTTGACGAAGCCCGGCGTGTCCTGGCCGACTGGCAGGCATTGGCCGATATGGCGGATGCCGTACGCGCCCGTCTCGCCCCGGAATATGACGATGCCTTCGTGCAACTGGTCTGGTTCCCGGTGCATGCCAGCGCCAATCTGACGGCGCTGCATGTCGAGACGGCCCGCAACCGGCTCTACGCATCGCAAGGCCGGGTCGAGGCCAATGCCGCAGCGGATGAAGTCGAGCGCCTGTTTGCCCGCGATGCCGAGCTGACCCGCATCTATCACGAGGAGGTGGCCGGCGGGAAATGGAACCATTTCATGTCCCAGACCCATATCTCCTACACCTATTGGCAGCAGCCGGAGGTGGATGTCTTGCCCAGCCTGGTGCGTATCGAACCGCGTGCCGGCGCCCATCTTGGCCTGGCCCTGTCGAATGGCGGCGAGACCTTCCATTTCGAACGCTACGGCATGGAAACCCGCCGTATCGAATTGTTCGACCGAGGTACCGAGACGGCCATGGCCGAGCTGTCCAGCAGCGTGCCCTGGATAAACTTGTCGCGGACAAGCGGCGGGGTCGGTCCGGTGAGCCTTTCCATCGATTGGAGCGCGCTTGAACCCGGCCGACATACGGGCCGGATCACCGTAACCGGTTCGGGGGATGCCCTGTATGAAATCCCGGTGGCGGCGATCCAGCGTCCCGCGATCACGGATGCCGGCATCGCCATCGAGGCCGACGGCCATGTCACGCTGGAAGCCGCCGGGCATGCCCGGGCCGTGGATGGTGACACGGTGCGCTGGATCGAGATCCCTGACATCGGCCGGACCGGGTCCGGCATGACGGTCCTTCCGGCGAATTCGGCCTCCTTCGAACCCGATGGCACAGGCCCTCATCTCGACTATCCGGTGCAAATCTGGACGGCAGGCCATGTGGAGATCGATGTGACCTTGTCGCCGACACTGGATTATCTCGATCGCGGCGGCATGCGGTTTGGCGTTTCGCTGGATGATGGCCCTGTGGAGATCGTCAATATTCATGCCGACGACCGCCACGAGGTCTGGCAGGAAAATGTCCGGACGAGCGTCACCGTGCAAACAACCCAGCATGTCGTCGAGACACCCGGCCGGCATACGGTCCGCCTCTGGCTGATCGACCCCGGCCTGGTCTTCCAGCGTGTCTCGGTGCGCACGGGCGACCTTCCTGACAGCTATCTGGGACCGCCCGCCAGCGCGCGCAGCGAGTAGACCCAAGCACCGATATCGCCATGGCGCGTGCGCCTGGCGGGATGGGCAGGAGGAGAACGGGATGTCGGCCAATGCCGATTACCGGTTTGATTTGAAAAACGTGACATCGCCGACATCCCGTTCGCGGAGATTTCCCGGACGCTCTCGCCCCCGATTCCAATGCGCCAGGTACTGAGGGTCGGTCGTTTAGTGCCCCTGGACCTGATCGCACGCCCTGCCGGAGCATCGGGATGTCATCCCCGACACGCGGACAGGCTCCGCTCGTTTCCGGGCACAAGTGACAGGGCCCGCGCCTCCCGTCCCGAAAACCGAGGGCATTATCGCTTGCGGTGAAGGGGGGCGGATAAGTTTGGCTGAGTTTTCTCCCCACACACCGTCATCCCGGCGCAGGCCGGGACCCGGAATGCGACGCAAGCTGTTGCCATGTTTGACAAATCGAGTTTGCGAGACTGGGTCCTGACTTTCGTCGGGATGACGGTTTTAAAGACGCTGGGCGGGGATAAGCGCGCGTTTCTCCGCCTAGCCTCCACAGCCTCCGCAAATCCAAACACATTTTTCCCGGCCGCAGCCCCGCAAAAGCGGGGCGGAGAGCCGGGACCGACGGACCTGTCCGGAACGCGATGAGTCTCCCGTTGGTCCCGGATGGCGCTGCGCGCCTCCGGGAAAAATGAAAAGACGAGACGGCAAGCGCTAGTCAGTGTGGCTCGGCGTATAGGCGTGCGGGCCCATCGTGACGCCGACGAAACCGCCTGCGGTTCGGGTGGAGAGGATGGTGCCGTCGGCACCGCGCAGCAGGTTCTGCCAGCCGCCATCAGGCAAGCGATAATCGAAATCATAGTGCGGGCCGCGGGCCGTGGCCCGGACCTCGATCAGGGCGCCCGCGTTCAGTGCGACCTGTGCGGCAGCGATCACCATGCCGTCTGACGGGTCGTCACTGCCAGCGCGGCGGCGCAGGTGGATGGCGAGCCCGTCTTCGGTCTGCTCAAGACCGATGAAATACCAGTATTCGTCATTCTGCAGCACGGCGAGGCCGGCGCGGGCGCCGGGTGTGTCGGGCGTGAAGCTGAAGGCCAGCTCTGCCAGCCC
The DNA here is from genome assembly GCF_003634045.1 of Maricaulis maris. Classification (GTDB taxonomy): domain Bacteria; phylum Pseudomonadota; class Alphaproteobacteria; order Caulobacterales; family Maricaulaceae; genus Maricaulis; species Maricaulis maris. Next base: position 108,273 of record NZ_RBIM01000004.1, on the reverse strand, counting down.
GAACATGTGTTGCTGGCGCCGTCCGAAATAGGACGGGTTGGCAAAATCGCCCAGTCCGACCGGGCGCGGTGTGAGCGACAGTGCTTCGCCGTCGAGTTGCCACCAGGTCTCGCGCGGATTGCGCATCATCATCCAGTCCGGCCCCATGGCCTCCGAGTCAAACTCGTCGACCACCGTGAAGGCGCCGGTCATTGGCGCTATACCCGGATCGCCGGCCGGCAGGTCAGGTCTTGCCGCGGCATGGGGAATGGCCTCGCCCGGTCCTGTGATGCGCGGCCAGCCGTCTTCCCAGCTGACCGGCATCAGGAAGGTCTCGCGGCCGGTATTGTACTGGTCGTCGCCATAGGGACGCACGGCGAGGAAGGTCGCCCACCAGTCCCCGTCGGGTGTCTGCACCAGATCGGCATGGCCGGCCGAAGTGATCGGATTGGCGCGGTCACGCGGCAGGTCCCGCTGGGTCAGGACCGGATTGTCCTCATAAGGCGTGTAAGGGCCCATCGGCGCGTCACCGACCAGCACGACCTGGGAGTGGTTTTCCGCCGTACCGCCCTCGGCCGCCATCAGATAGTAGCGGCCATCGACCTTGTAGATGTGAGGGCCTTCGATCCAGATCGGCTGTTCCGAGAAATCGACGCCGCCATCGATCAGCACAATGCGCTCGCCGAAGGTTTCCAGGGTTTCGAGATTGAATTCCTGGATCCAGACGGCCCGGTGGCCTTCATACTCGGGCTCACGGTCCGGTGGGCCGTTATTGAGGAGGTAGGCGCGACCGTCTTCATCGACGAAGAGTGAGGGGTCGATGCCCCATTGCAGATCGGGTAGCCAGACCGGGTCCGACCAGGGTCCGGCCGGGTCGGTGGCGGTGATCAGGAAATTGCCACCGCAATCGACACAGGTATTGAGGATGTAAAACAGGCCGTCATGGAATTCGATGGCCGGGGCGAACAGGCCGCGCGACAGGCCGAGCGTGCCGAAATCGACCTGGTCGGGCCGGTCGATCGCATTGCCGATCTGTTCCCAGTGCACCAGGTCGCTGGAGCGGAAGACCGGCAGTCCAGGGAAATAGGAAAAGGTCGAGGTGACCAGGTAGTAATCCTCGCCGGCGCGGGTGTTGGAGGGATCCGGATAAAAGCCGCCGAGCACCGGGTTGAGATAGGTGCCGGCGTCCTGCGGCACGCCTTCATGGACCGGATCGCCACCGTAATAGGTGAAGCGCTCGAAGCGGGCCGGGGTGATGCCCGGAGTGGGGGATCCGGCCGTTTCTGCGGCGCAGGCCGCGAGTGTGGCGAGGCCGGTGCACAGCAAGAGGCGGCGGATCATGTCATGGGCTCCATTTCGGCGGCGCAAGTCTTGGCGATGAAGTCGGCATGGGTCGGCATGTGATCCGAGGAGGCCCGCATGGCCTGGCGGATCTGGGCCAGGCGGCGACGGGTTTCCTCGACCGACAGGCATTCCGCGACCGGGTCGAAGGAGCGCGGCTTCAGGCCCTGGCCGATCATCACGGCAAACCAGCTGGTGTCGTTGAACAGTTCCTCATTCTCCCGGAAGACACGGCCATAGCCCTCGAAAATCCGGTATTTCTCGGCCAGTCCCGGCGGTACCTGCATGGTCCGGCAGTGATCCCAGAACGGCGTGTCATCCCGCGTAGTGGCGTTGTAGTGCAGGATGATGAAGTCGCGGACGCGCTCGAACTCTTCCCTGGTGCGAGCGTTGAAGCGGTCAATGTCCGCCGGTTCGAACGAGGTCCGCGGGAACATCTGCAGGAGTTTGGCGATACCGCTCTGGATCAGGTGGATCGAGGTCGATTCCAGGGGCTCCAGAAAGCCTGAGGACAGGCCGAGGGCGACGCAGTTTTTCACCCAGGCCTGTTTGCGGCGGCCGGTCACGAAACGCAGCAGGCGCGGATCGGCGAGCGGTTTGCCGTCGAGATTGGCCAGCAGGGCGGCCGCCGCTTCGTCGTCGGAAATATGGTTGGATGAATAGACATAACCATTGCCGACCCGGTGTTGCAGCGGAATGCGCCATTGCCAGCCGGCCTCGCGCGCCGTGGCTCGGGTATAGGGTGTGATCTCGTCCGACCCTTCACATGGCACAGCCAGCGCCCGGTCGCAGGGCAGCCAGTTGGTCCAGTCCTCGTAACCGGCCTTGAGGGTTTGTTCGATCAGCAAGCCCCGGAAGCCGGAACAGTCGATGAAGAGTTCGCCCTCGATCCGTGTCCCGTTTTCCAGCTCGACGGCTTCGATGAAGCCGTCCTCACCGCGCTGGTGGACCTGGTCAATCTTGCCCTCGATGCGCTTGACCCCGCGCTCCTCGGCAAAACCGCGCAGGAATTTGGCGTAGAGATGGGCGTCGAAGTGGAAGGCATAGGCGATCTGGCCGAGCGGGGAGGTGCCGGCATTGGCGATCGGGCGCATGAATTTGCCGTTCTCGCCGGCCACCGACTGCACCGAATAATCGGTGATCGGATAAGGCTCGCCCAACTGGTTCATGCGCAGCCAGAAGGCGTGGAAAGAGACCCCTTCCATATCGACGCCGAACGGGCCGAACGGGTGGAAATAGCTGTCGCCCTTGCGACCCCAGTCACGAAACTGGATCCCAAGTTTGAAACTGCCCTTGGTGTCGCGCATGAAACGGTCCTCATCGAGACCGAGCATGGCGTTGAAGATCTTGATCTGCGGGATGGTCGCTTCGCCGACCCCGACAATGCCGATGGCGTCACTCTCGACCAGGGTGATGTCGGCATAGTCCTTGCCCAGCACCTTGGCCAGCGCGGCGGCGGTCATCCAGCCGGCCGTTCCGCCGCCGACAATCACGATTTTGCGGATGCGTTGATCGGTCATTTTGTCCTCATGCGGGTGGTGCCGTCATGGCGGCGCGGCAATGCTGGTCGATGAAGGTCTGGTGTTTGGGCATGGAGGCCACAGCTCCGGCCACGGCCTGGTGCATTTGTCTGAACGCGTCGATGATACGGTCTTCCGGCGCCGCATCGACCAGCGGGTCATAGCCGTCGGGCATTACATTCTGGCCCAGCAGGACTGCGTGCCAGCTCGACTCGGCAAACAGCTCGTCCTCATAGCGGAAGAGGCGCCCCTTGAGCCGGAACAGGTCGAGCTTGCGCTGCAATGTCTCGGGGATCGCCATGTTGCGGCAATGATCCCACAGCGGCACGCCATGACGCTCATTGGCGTGATAATGCAGCACGATGAAATCGCGGATATGGCGGTAGAGATATTCCGCCTGGCGATTGTACTCGGTAATGCCCGCCGGATCGAAATCCTTGTCGGGGAACAGCGCCATCAGCCGCGAAATCCCCGCTTGCGTGATGTGGATCGAGGTCGATTCCAGAGGCTCCAGGAAGCCGGATGCCAGCCCGATGGCGACGCAATTCTTGATCCAGGCCTGTTTGCGGCGTCCGGTCGTGAAGCGGATCGGCTTGGGGGTGTTCAGCGGTTCGCCGTCGAGATTGTCGAGCATGACGCTGGTCGCTTCATCCTCCGACAGATGGTCGGCGGAATAGACAAATCCGGAGCCGATCCGGTGTTGCAGCGGGATGCGCCATTGCCAGCCGGCATCGCGGGCTGTCGAGCGCGTGAAGGGGGTGAGTTCGCCGGCGCTGGCCGAGGAGACGGCGATCGCCCGGTTGCAGGGCAGCCAGTGGGTCCAGTCCTCGAAGCCGGATTTCAGCGTCTGCTCGATCAACAGGCCGCGAAAGCCGGAGCAGTCAACAAACAGGTCGCCGCCGATGCGGTCGCCGGACTCCATCTCGACCGAGGCGATGAAACCGTCTTCCGGACGCTGATGGACATCGACCACCTTGCCTTCGATCCGTTGCACGCCGCGCTGTTCGGCATAGCGGCGCAGATGGCGGGCATAGAGTGAGGCGTCGAAATGATAGGCCCAGTGCAGGCTGGAGACCGGCGATTGTCGGTCCCGGGCCACCGGCCCGAAGCGGTTCTGCCGCGCCGCGACATCACACAGATTATACTCGCCAAAGGCTTCAGCCTGGCCGAGCTGGCGCAGTTTCAGCCAGTATTGGTGAAACTTCACGGCATTCATGTCGGCACCATAGGTCCCGAACGGGTGCAGATAGGTGTGGCCCGGCCGGGTCCAGTCGACAAATTCGATGGCGGTCTTGATCGTGCCCTGGGTTGCCCGCAGGAAGTCGCGCTCGTCCAGGCCCAGCAATTCATTGAAATGACGGATTGGCGGGATGGTCGCCTCGCCGACACCGACAATGCCGATGGCCTCGGACTCGATCAGCGTGATCCTGGTATGGCCATTGCCGATCAGGCGGGACAGGGCGGCTGCGGTCATCCAGCCGGCGGAGCCGCCGCCGACAATGACAACCTGATCGAGGGTTTTCGGATTGATCATGCGGGTGGCACTCCAGCCTTGAGGCGTGACAGGGCGGCTTGGTGGTCCGGCATGGCAGCGGCGGTCTGCTCTGCGAGCGTCCGGATTTGCGTCAGTCGTGCCGATGCGACCGCCGGGTCCAGCCGGTCGGCCAGCGGGTCATGGCGGCGGGGTTTGACGCCCAGCCCCAGCCAGGCGGTGACCCAATCGCCTGGTCGGTAGATATCGTGTTCGCGAGTCGCAAGACGGCCTCGCGCCTTGAACAGGGCGGTCGCGTGGGCAAGCCGGTCGCTGGGTGCGGCGTCGCGGCAGGCCCGCCAGACCGGTTCGGAGCGCGTTTGCGAACCCAGCACCAGGGCGCTGAAATCACGCGCGGCGTCGCTTTCCCGGGTAAAGGCCCGATTGTGGACATCGGCTTCTGCCCGCATGTCGGGGCCGGTGGGCAAGAGGCCGGGCAGGCGCAGGAGTGTGCGGGCCAGCAGCGGCAGGTCGGCATCGGCCAGCGGATCCGGGCGGCAGGCGGCGCCGCCGATGGCGAGGCAATTGCCGGACCAGGGCGTGCGCAGGCGTCCGGGTGTGAGCCGGGCAGTATCGCCGTCATCCGCCGTCGCCGTGAAGCGGCGGGTCACGGTCGCATCGGGCAGGGCGATGGCCATGTGCCAGCCCGCCGGGTCGGCGATGATGCGGGTCGCGGGGGTAAGTGGCGACCGGGGCGTTTCCAGCCGGGTCGCTTCAAACAGGAAAGGCGTGTCGTCTGACCAGTCCTCGCAGGCCGCGTTGATCGCCGCCGCCAGTTTCATCTCTGGACCCGTTGCGTCGATATAGAGGTCCGCTTTGAGATATCGACTCTTGTCCAGCGTGACCCCGGCGAGGCCGGTCTCGTCCGTCTCGATGGCCGTGACGCGACCCGGACAGGCTTCGATGCCGCGTTGCCGGGCGGTGTCGCGCAGAAGGGCGGTATAGGCGGCGCAATCCAGATGAAAGCCGAAGTCGAGCGTCGACAGAAAGTCACGCGGGTTCGGTGAGGGCGGTGCAAAGCGGGCCTGTTTGATCGCCTGCGCGGCGAGCGCGTAGTTGGCATAGTCATCGGTGCCCGGGCCATGGGCTGCGACTTGCTGGTGGAAGTGGAGCGGTCCCCAATTGGCGCCGATGGCGCCATGCGGCTGGATGAAGTCCGGTTGGCCGTCGCCGCGCCAACCGGAAAACAGCCGGCCAAGCCGCGCTGCGCCGCCGGTGCGCGCCAGGATGTCGCCATCATTGAGGCCGAGGCGGCCGTGCAGCATGCGTAAATCGGGCGGCGCGCTGAGCGCGGGCGCGCAGACCGGCCCCTCTTCATGGACAATCCGCACCGAGGCACCCGGCAGACCCGCGACGGCTTGATGGGCCGCGAGCGCCGTCAGCCAGCCGTCCGGACCGCCGCCGATGATGAGGATGGAGAGGGGATTCGCGGCCGATCCGGTCATGCTAGTCCGCCGCTGCACGGGCGTGGGCGGACAAGACTTCGGCGTGGCCCGGCATGGCGGTCGCGATTCGCGTCAATTCGGCCGCCAGCGGCCGGATCCCGGCGGCGGCATTGACGGCCCGCGGGTCGAGCCGTTGCGGTGTGATGTGCTGGCCGAGGAAGACGGCCTGCCAGCTTGGTTTGAGGAAAACCCCGTGCTCATAGTCCGCGATCAGGCCGCGCTCGCGGAAATGCTCGATCTTGCCGGCAAGGCTGTCGGGAATGTCCATCTCGCGGCAGTGGCGCCAGAATTCCGTGTCGTCGCGCTGTGTGGCCTTGTAGTGCAGGATCAGGAAGTCGCGGATGCGGGCATATTCCTGGTCCATGACACGGTTGAATTCGTCGGCCTCGGCCGGGTCCCATTCGCCGGTGGGGAACAGATCGAGCAGATGGCCAATGGCCGACTGGATGAGGTGGATCGAGGTCGATTCCAGCGGTTCGAGAAAGCCCGACGACAGGCCAATGGCGACGCAATTGCGGTTCCATTGCCGCTTGCGCTTGCCGGCCAGGAAGCGCAGCCGGTTTGGTTCGGCCAGGGCTTCGCCTTCCAGCTGGTCGCGCAGCAGGGTTTCGGCGCGCTCATCATCCATGAAGGCGCTGGCATAGACATGACCATTGCCGACCCGGTGCTGCAGCGGAATGCGCCAGGCCCAGCCGGCCTCGAGCGCCGTCGCGCGGGTATAGGGTGGCAATTCGCCTGTCGCGGCGGATGGCAAGGCAATCGCCCGATCACACGGCAGCCAGTGCGACCAGTCTTCATAGCCGGTCGCGAGCGCCTGTTCGGTGATCAGTCCGCGAAAGCCCGAGCAATCGATGAAGAGATCGGCCTCGATCCGCTGTCCGCTCTCGAGGCTGACATTGCGCACATGCCCGGTCTCACCATCCACTTGCACGTCGGTGACGCGGCCTTCTGTGCGGATGACGCCGCGGGCTTCGGCAAAATCGCGCAGATAGCGCGCATAGGCCGCGGCATCGAATTGGAAGGCGTAGGCGTAGGTCGAGGCGAGATCGCGGGGATCGGAGGCCGGTCGCGCAAAACGTTGGCCGCGTGCCATCGCGATCGGCAATGAGTAGTCATCGATCGGACCAAGGGCGGTCTCGCCGCCGCTGCGCAACCAGTCATGATGAAAGTCGACGGCCGCGCCGGGCACGCCGAAAGCGCCGAACGGGTGCATGTAGCTATCGCCGATGCGACCCCAGTCCCGGAACTCGATCGCGAGCTTGTAGGTGGCGTGGGTGCGCGCCATGAAGTCGGCTTCGTCAATTCCGAGGCTGGCATTGAAGTGACGGATATGGGGAATGGTCGACTCGCCCACCCCGACCGTGCCGATGGCCTCGGATTCGACCAATTCTATGCGAACCCGGCCGGTCGGGAGACGGTGGGAGAGCGCCGCGGCGCACATCCAGCCGGCGGTTCCGCCGCCGATAATCAGGATGTGATCGACCTTATTGTCTGACATTGCAGCCCGGCCTCCCCGCCGTTCTTCACGTGAGCTTATCGGCCCACGACAATCGACGTCAACGTTCTGTGTCTGTGAAATAGCAAGCAGGAATAGGGTTCTAGCTATCAATTGACAACGTGGACAACTTCGTTAGCGTTGCAATCGGGGAACACCTAAGTGCGAGGTTCGAATCTATTGGGGGTGAAGGCTTGCCATGCCCGGAAACTAGGGTTACCCATTTAATTAATCAGACATTTGCGACAAGCAAAATTAGTAGCGCTAACAATTGCGCATCAAAGGGGAGGAAGTCTGATGGAAAGATCATCAACGTTACCCGTGTATCTGACGGGACGTGGCCGCAGCCGGGGCTGGAAGGAAGGCGTATCCGCCTTTGCTCTGACCGCGCTGTTGGCCGCAACACCGGCCTATGGCCAGGAAACCGAAGCAACCGATGACACCGATGATGCCGAAGTCATCCAGGTCACGGGCTTCCGGTCCAGCCTGCAGACATCACAAACAATCAAGCGCGACAGCGAAGTGGTGGTCGACTCGATCACCGCTGAAGACATTGGCGCCCTGCCGGATCGTTCTGTCACCGAGGCGCTGCAGCGCGTCCCGGGTGTGTCGATCGACCGTTTCCGGGCTGGTGTCGATCCGGACCACTTCTCGATCGAAGGTTCCGGCGTCGTCGTTCGCGGTCTGACCTGGGTTCGTTCGGAACTCAATGGTCGCGACACATTCTCGGCCAATAATGGCCGCATCCTCAGCTTCTCCGATGTTCCGTCCGAACTCATGGGCGGCGTCGACGTGTTCAAGAGCCCGTCCGCCGACATGATCGAGGGCGGGATTTCCGGCACGATCAATCTGCGGACCCGTCGTCCGTTTGACGGCGCGCCGACGATTTCTGCCTCTGTTGAGTCCAGCTATGGCGACTTTGCCGAGGAATGGGCGCCGACCTATTCCGTGATGGCGTCCAATCGCTGGGACACCGGGACGAGTGGCGAGTTCGGCCTCTTGTTCAACTATGTGAACTCCGAACTGATCTCACGTTCTGATGGTCAGCAGATTTCCAACTACGCGGAGCGCACGCTCTATGACAATGGTGATGTGGTCGATCCGGGTGCGGGTACGGCCGTGGGCCAGGTCTACTTCCCGCGTGGTGCCGCCTTCCGTTCACAGATCTTCGAGCGTCAGCGCGAAGGCCTCGGGGCTGCAGCCCAGTGGCGTTCGGAAGATCGCACGATGGAAGCCACGCTCCAGTATCTGCGCTCCGACTCGCAACAGGCCTGGACCGAGCATGCGATGGAAATCGCGACCGATAATGTGGCGTCATCAGGCGACTCCCGTGCTGTGGCAGGGACGCAGCTGACATTCGGGCCGACCGGCTTGTTTACCGGCGGTGCCATCACGTCCGACGACAATGGCTGGCGCGATGACCAGAACGGTGCCGATGCTCGCTCCCCGATTGGTGGCCTGCAATCGAACAATATCCGTCGCGATGTCATGCAGAACTATCTGACCGAGGATATTGGCTTCAATTTCAAGTGGACACCGAATGAAAGCTGGTCATTCAACTTTGATTTCCAGCGTGTCGAATCCGAGGTTGAGGTCGAAGATATCGGTCTGTGGGCGTCGACCTACCAGAACGTCGTCATCCAGATGAATGGCGATGACATTCCCGATATCAGCTTCACACCTCCCGGCCTCAACGGAGTGCCCTGTGCCGGTGATCCCGGTACAGCGAACTGCCCGGGATATTTCCGTGCGCCGCATGACAGCTTTTCGGATCCGTTCAACTCCTTCCCGCGGGCTGCGATGGATCACATCGAGCAGAGCGAAGGGACGCTCGACTCCTTCCGCGCCGACGGTGAATACCATTTCAACAATCCGGATCGTTGGGCTGAATCCATCCGCTTCGGCTATCGTCACGCTAACCGTGACCAGATCACACGTTTTTCAACCTATAACTGGGGTGTGATCTCCGAGCAGTGGGGCAATGGTGGCCCGGTTTGGCTCGATGGCAATGTCGCCGGTGTCGGCAATCTTGCGGACTATTTCTCACCATTCGCCTTCGACAACTTCATGCAAGGCGATGTTCCTTCCCCGACTGGAAGCACGCCACCTGTGTTCTGGAATTCGAACATTCTTGAGAACTACGACACGTTTGCCAATTTCGCGTCTACGGTGGCCAATAGCTGGCGTCCGACGACGACCTGTGAAAACTGGGAGCCGCTCGCGGAGCGTTGCGGCCAGATGGAGCCGGGCACACCTTTCCTCCTGCAGGAAATCAATCCGATCCAGGAGACCTCAGACGCGCTCTACGCCATGCTGCGTTTCAATCAGGACGTCGGCGATGGTGTTGAAGTGTCAGGGAATTTCGGTCTGCGCTGGGTCAGCATGAACCGCGAAACGCAGGGCTATCATTCCTTCACTGACGTGACGTTCGCCTCAGATGCGGAATGTGCGGCCATCCCGGCGGGGCAGACGCCGCCGAACTTCTGTCTGCTCAGTCAGGGGGATCGTGATGCCGCCCGTAACTTCGCGGACGGCTCGATCACACCGAACACGACCAGCCACGACATGGAATACTACCTGCCGAGCTTCAACATCGTCGCTCGGATGGAAAACGGCTGGCAGTTCCGCTTCGGCGCTTCCAAGACCATCACCATGCCGGATGTCGGCCTGACGCGGAACTACTACAACATCACCCTTCAGGGACCGGAATTCGGTCAGAACAATGAGTTCCTCGGCCCGCGGATCAATTCCACGGTCGGCAATCCCTATCTCGATCCGATCGAGTCGATGAATTTCGACGCGTCGGCCGAATGGTATTTTGCCGATGTCGGCTCGCTGACCGTCGCGTTGTTCTACAAGCAACTCGACAACGTCATCACAAATGGCACCGAACGTCTGGTCTTCACCAACAATGGTGCGACTTTCGACGGTATCGTGACGACCCCGTCGAACTCGCCGGAACAGGGTACGGTCAAGGGCTTCGAGATTGCCTACCAGCAGACCTATGACTTCCTGCCGGCTCCGTTCAACGGTCTCGGCATGAATGCCAGCTACACCTATGTCGACAGTGAGGGCGTGGTCCAATCCACCCTTTCCGCGACCGACCCGGATGTGGCAGCTGGTCGGGTGGCGAATATCGACACCAGCCTGCTCCCGCTGCAGGGCCTGTCCGAGCACACCTTCAATGTGTCCGGCTTCTACGAGACGGACCGGGTGGCGCTGCGCCTTGCCTACGCCTGGCGTTCCGACTTCGTGGTCACTGTCCGCGACGTGATCGTGCCCTATGCACCGATCGTCCAGGAGAGTGGTGGCCAGCTTGACGGGTCGGCCTTCTACACGATCAACGACAATATCCGTGTCGGGGTCCAGGGCGTGAACCTGCTTAACCAGGTCACCCGTACCAGCCAGGTTCTCAATGACGACCTGCTGACGGCGCCGCGGTCCTGGTTCATGAACGACCGCCGGGTGACCTTCATCCTGCGCGCGACCTACTAGTCGCATCGATCAAGGGGGCGCAGGTGCCGGTTCGCCGCACCTGCGCCCCCTTTTTGTCCGGTAACAGGCCTTGGAGGGGCACATGACCAAGATATTCAATCGGCGCGAAGCCCTTCTCTTGACTGCTGGCGGTCTGGCTGCCTGTGCGGCTCCCGGCCTGCTGGCCGAGGAAACACCGTCCCTCCATGCGCTCGCCGAGGCGAAGGGAATGCGTTTTGGAACAGCGGTTGGGATGGGGCAGCCCGGCACGTTGACCGGCGCTTTCAATGACCCGGGCTACCGGGCGCTGATCGAACGGGAATGCGGCATTCTGGTGCATGAGAATGCCCTGAAATGGTATGTCATGCGCCCCGATGCCGGGACCTTTTATTACGATCCCGCCGACCAGCTCGTCGATTTCGCGACCGAGCAGGGCATGGCCATGCGCGGTCACACCCTGTTGTGGAACCGCGAGGAGTTCTCGCCGGCCTGGGTCAATAATTACGATTTCGGCAGCCGTCCCGGCACCGAGGCCGAGCGGCTTGTGGTCGAGCATGTCCGGGCCGTGGTGGCGCGCTATCGCGGTCGCATCACCTCCTGGGATGTCGTCAACGAGACCATTGATCCGGCGACCGGCCAGCTGCGCGAAACCTCGCTGACCCGCCATCTCGGCGAGAACATTATCGATATCGCCTATCACGCCACTCGCGAGGCCGACCCGGACGGGCAGATCGTCTACAATGACTATATGAGCTGGGAGGCCGGCCACGAGACCCATCAGGAGGGCGTGCTGCGCCTGCTCGATGGCATGGTGGCGCGCGGCGTGCCGATCGATGCGCTGGGGGTCCAGAGCCATATCGGGTCGGGCAATTACGACACGTCAGTCGGGTTCGACACCGCTCGCGATGAGCATTGGCGCGGCTTCCTCGACCATGCCACCGGGCTGGGCCTCGATCTCGCAATCACCGAATTCGATGTGCACGACAAGAACCTGCCTTATGATTTCGCTGATCGCGACCAGGCGGTCGCCGACCTTGCCCGGCGCTATCTCGACCTGATGTTCAGCTATCCGCAGACCCGCGACGTGCTCGTCTGGGGCCTGTCCGACCGCTATACTTGGCTGCAGGGATTATGGCCGCGGGCCGATCGCGAGCCGAAACGCCCGACCCCGTTTGATACCGACTTCCAGCCCAAACCCCTGCGGGCGGCGATAGCTGCGGCTTTCGAGGCGGCGGCGCCGCGCGGCTAAGCGGAACCGGCCCAGGCGCTACATCTTGATGCAAGGCGGAACTGTCTGTCACCCGGGTGTGGACACCAACCGGCACGCGCTTACTTCAATACTTGCCTTTGCGCGCCTGTGGGCCATTTATGCGCTCAGGAGGATGCCATGCGTCGTGCCAGTTTCTTGATTGTTGTCCTTGTCGCCTTTGTGGCGATGACCGTCATTGTTGCCGTCCGGGCCTTGTTGCCCGGCGGGGATGAGATGGCGGGACGTGGCGAGCGTGTTCTGCCGGTGGCCGTTGCCGCAGTGCCGAGCGTCGAATTCGCTGATGTCGTTGAGGCGCTTGGCACCGCGCGGGCCAATGAGACCGTGACGGTCACGGCGCGGGTGACCGATACGATCTCGCGGATCAATTTCGAGTCCGGCCAGCATGTCGCCGCCGGTGCAATCCTGGTCGAGCTGACCGATACCGAAGAGGCCGCCGGCCTGGCCGAGGCCCGGACCACGCAGCGCGAAGCCCAGCGTGATCTTGATCGCACCAATGACCTGATCGCCCGCGCCGTTGTGCCGCAATCACGGCTCGACGAGGCGACCGCTGCGCTTGAGCGAGCGCGGGCCCGGGTGGCGTCGATCGAGGCGCAGCTGGCGGATCGCATCGTGCGGGCGCCCTTCGCCGGCATTGTCGGCCTGCGCGAAGTCAGCCTGGGTGGCCTGGTCCGCCCCGGCGATACGATCGCCCGGCTTGATGATACCAGTCGCATCAAGCTCGATTTCACCGTCCCGGAGCGCTTCCTGTCGGTGGTGAGTGCTGGCATGCAGGTGGCGGCGGAGACCTCGGCCTATCCCGGTGAGGTTTTTACCGGCGAGATCGCCCAGATCGACAGCCGGATCGACCCGGTCACGCGCAGCGTTATCATCCGCGCCGAGATTGAAAACCTCGACGGCCGCCTCCTGCCCGGCCAGTTGATGACCGTCGCTGTTCGGCGTGATGTTCGCAGCCATCCGGCGGTGCCGGGCGCTGCCCTGACCCGTTATCTCGACCAGACCTTCGTCTATGTGGTTGAAGAGACGGCCGAAGGCATGATTGCACGCCAGCGCAGTATCGAGCTGGGCCGCCGCGCTGGTACCATGGTTGAAGTGCTCGACGGTCTGACGGCCGGCGAGCAGATCATTTCCGAAGGCGTGCATCGCATTCGCGACGGCGCCGCGGTTGAAATTACCCGCGAGATGCGCCTCGGCGCCAATGGCGTGATGGCCGGTGTCGCGGCAGGCGGGAGCAGCGCGGCCCAATGACACTCTCCGATGTCGCCGTCCGTCGGCCGGTCCTGGCCTTTGTCTTCTGCGCCCTGATCGTCGTCTTCGGCGTCCTCGGCCTGCGGGGCTTGCCACTGCGCGAACTGCCGGATGTCGACCGGCCGGTGGTGTCGGTATCGGCGGACTATCCCGGTGCCAATGCCGAGGTGGTCGAGAACCGTGTCACCCAGATCATCGAGGATCAGCTGTCCGGCATTGATGGTGTCGACACCATCACCTCCTCCTCGCGCGACAGCTCGTCCCGGGTCACGATCACCTTCTCGCTCGACCGCAATATCGAGGCCGCCGCCAATGATGTGCGTGACTCCGTCTCACGCATTATCGACCGGCTGCCCCAGGACGTGGAACAGGTCGAGGTCCGAAAGCAGGACAGCGATGCCCGGCCCTTCATCTGGTATAATCTCCTGTCCGATCGGATGACGTCGGAGGAACTGTCGGACTATGCCGAACGGGCGCTGCTGGACCGGTTTTCGGTCATTGATGGCGTCGCCCAGGTCCGTATTGGCGGCCAACGCCGCTACTCGATGCGGATCTGGCTCGATCCGCAGGCCATGGCTGCGCGCGGCGTCACGGTGGCGGATATTGACGGCGCCCTGCGTTCGCAGAATGTCGAAGTGCCCGGCGGTTCGGTGGAAACGCCCGACACCCAGATCGTGGTCCGTGTCGAGCGCCTGTTCGCCGACCCCGAGGCCTTTGCTCGCCTGCCGATCTCGCGCACCGGCGAAGGCCATGTCGTGCGCCTTGCCGAAGTCGCCGATGTCGAACTCGCCGCCGAGGAGCCGCGCACCTTGTTCCGCGGCAATGGCCAGAACATGATCGGGCTCGGCTTCGTCCGCCAGAGCCAGGCCAATTCGGTCGAAGTCGCCGATGCCATCGCGGTCGAGGCAGACCGCGTCCGCCTCACCCTGCCGGAAGGCATGGAGATGATTTCGGCGTCGGACGACACGGTCTTCATCGAGGAATCGATCAAGGAAGTCTGGCGCACCCTGGCCATCGCCGCGACCCTGGTCGTGCTGGTGATCTATCTTTTCCTTGGCAGTCTGCGCGCCGCCATCATCCCCGCTGCCGTGGTGCCGGTCTGTCTGATCGGCGTGTTTGCCGTGCTCGCGGTCGCCGGCTTCTCGATCAATATCCTGACCCTGCTGGCCCTGGTGCTGGCGATCGGTCTGGTGGTCGATGACTCCATCGTCGTGCTTGAGAATATCCAGCGCCGGGTCGATCTCGGCGAGCCCCCGGCCCTGGCCTCCCTGCGCGGCGGCCGTCAGGTCTTCTTCGCGGTGATTGCCACCACCGCGGTTCTCGTCGCCGTCTTTGTGCCGCTGGTCTTCCTGCCCGGTTTCATTGGCCGCATCTTCACCGAGCTGGCCCTCACGATTGCCGGTGCCGTGGTGCTGTCCAGCTTTGTCGCGCTGACCCTGTCGCCGATGATGGCGTCCAAACTCCTGCGTCCCAGCCGCGAAGCCAAGGGCCTGGCGAAATGGGTCAATGGCATCGTCAATATGGCCCGGCGCTCTTATCGCGACAGTCTGGAAATCGCGCTGAAAATGCCGCTCCTGATCATCCCCTTCGTCGCCGTGGCGATGGCGGGGTCGGCCTTCCTGCTCGACCGTCTGCCGGCCGAGCTGACGCCGCCGGAAGATCGCGGCTCCTTTTTCGGCCGCTTTGCGGGTCCGGAAGGGGCGAGTTTCGACTATATGTCGCAGCAGGCCGACCAGGTCGAAGCCATCGCGATGGAATATGTCGATGCCGGCGAGCTGCGCCGCGTGCTGGTGATTTCGCCGGGTTGGGGCGGTAGCGGTTTCAATTCCGGCTTCGTGATCGGCACCATGACCGATTGGGGTGAGCGTCGCCCGGGCAGCGACATCATGCGCGACCTCAATGGCCGTCTCGGTCAGCTGACCGGCGTGCAGGCCTTTGCCTCGATGCGCTCCTCGCTGGGCGGCGGCGGCGGCGGTGATGACGTGCAATTTGTCCTGCAAGGCCCTGATTATGGCAGTCTCGACCAGCAGGCCGAGCGGCTCATGGCCGCGATCCGGGCCGGCAATCCGGGCCTTCTGCGAGCCCGCAAGGATTACGAGCCGACCAGTCCGCGCCTCATCGTCGACATCAATCGCGAGCGCGCCGCCGATCTGGGCGTCTCGGTGTCCGAGATCGGCCAGACCCTGCAAACCCATCTCGGTTCGCGCCGGGTGGGTCAATTCATCGACCGCGGCGAGGCATATAATGTGATCCTCGAAAACCGGCGCGAGGAAAGGTCCAGCCCGCAGGATCTGGAAACGCTTTACGTGTCCGGCCGTGGCGGCCAGCTGATCCCGCTCTCCAACCTGGTCGAACTGCACGAGGTCGGTGAGGCCTCATCACGCAATCGGGTCGATCGTCAACGCGCGGTCACCATCTCCGCGACCTTGGCCGAAGGTTACACGCTGGGCGAGGCGGTTGAATGGCTCGACGGCTGGGCCCAGCGCGACCTGCCGCCGGAAATGGGCACCACCTATCTCGGCGGCGCCAAGGAATTCCTCAGCGCCAACTCGGCCGTCCTGTTCGCCTTCGGCATGGCCTTGCTGATCGTTTTCCTGGTCCTGGCAGCGCAGTTTGAGAGCCTGATCCAGCCGCTGGTGATCATGCTGACCGTGCCGCTGGCGGTGGCCGGCGGCCTGTTCGGACTGGAACTGGTTGGCTCCAGCCTCAACATCTATTCCCAGATCGGCCTGGTCATCCTGATCGGTCTGGCGGCCAAGAACGGCATTCTCATCGTCGAATTTGCCAACCAGCTCCGTGAGACCGGTCGCGATCTGCGCACCGCGACACTCGATGCCGCAGAGACCCGTTTCCGGCCGATCCTGATGACCGGCATCTCCACCGCCATCGGCGCTTTTCCGCTGGTGATCGGCTCTGGCCCGGGCGCGGAGAGCCGCATCACGATCGGTGTGGTGATCTTCGCCGGCGTCGCCGTGGCAACGCTCTTCACCCTGTTCGTGATCCCGGTCGCCTATGGCGTGCTGGGTCGTTTCACCAAGACGCCGAACTGGGTTTCGCGCCAGCTTGAGGACGAGGCTCGGGCCGCCGGCGATGACGGGGTCGAGACCGCCGCCGAATAGGCGGCGTGTCAGCCTTGCCCGGTAAAGTCGGGCGTCCGCTTGCCCAGGAAGGCGTTATAGCCCTCGCGGAAATCATCGCTCTGGAAAGCGTCGAGGAAGAGCTGGCGGGTCTCGTCGGTATCGCCGTCCACGCCCTGCCGGATGAGGTGGATCACCCGCTTGATGGCGCGCGCCGACCCGGTCGAGCGTGACAGCATCATTTCGAGATAGGCGCCGACCTCGGCGTCCAGCTCGTCCGGTTCGAAACAGCGATTGACCAGGCCCATGGCCAGCGCTTCGGTTGCGTCGATCAATCGGGCCGAATAGAGCAGGTCCTTGGCGGTCGACACGCCGACGGCGTCGATCAGGCGCTTGGTGTCGTTGAGCGTATAGGCGAGGCCGAGCTTGGCGGGTGTGATCCCGAAACGGCCATCCGACGCCGTAAAACGCAGGTCGCAGGACAGGGCCAGGCCGCAACCGCCGCCGATGCAGGCGCCGCGGATCACGGCCAGGGTTGGCTTGGGAAAATGGGCCAGCGCGTCGAGCCCGCGCGCAATGGCATTGGTATAGGTTTGGGCCGCCTCGGCGGTGGCATAGACGGTGTCGAATTCCGAGATGTCGGCCCCGGCGGTAAAGCTGCCCCCCGCACCGCGTACCACCAGGGCCTTGATCGTGTCATCGCCCGCCGCTTCGTCGAGCAGGTCGGGCAAGGCCGTCCACATGGCCGCGTTGAGCGCATTGCGGCGCTGCGGCCGGTTCAGCACCAGTTCGGCATGATGGTCGTGGCGGTCGAGATGGATCGGCGCGTCGGTCACGGCGGTCTCCGGGCTGGCGGACAGTATCCCTATCTGCGCCAGCCCGGGTGCGCCCGGCAAGTCTTGGCCGATCTGGCGGTCAGTTGGCGGTGTCGCCGCAAGTCCGCATCGCGTCGGTGTCGGAGTCGAGGCGGATCTCGCTGATGCCGATTTCGCCGCCGCCCTCGGGCAGGGAGAGAATGAAGGCCGAATTGATCGCCTGCATGTCCACACCCGCATCGGCGAAACAGTTGAGCGAGATGCGATATTCGCTCCAATTGCCCTGCATGATGGTGATCGGGACGCTGGCCTCGCATTCACCGTCGGCGGCGCATCCGATCCCGACGCCGACCTGTTCCGGCGCATTGCCGAAAGCGCGGGCCTGGAAGGCGAGTTCCATGGCGCCATTGGCCTGACGCTCCAGGTCAACCGGCTCGGCCGTATCGAGGCGGAGGCCTGTCATGCCGGCCTGCCAGGTTACTTGAAGGGAGTCTTCCTGCGCAGTTCGGTCCGTCGCCCGCACCTGGATCCCGTCGAGCTCGGCGGGCAAAGTGTCGGCCGATGCGCTGGCCCCGCCTGACCAGATCGAGGCCTGCCACGGCGTTACCGTCTGTCCGCGCGTGTAATAAGTGCCGTCCGGCGCACTGTCGCCATCGGCGAGGCCGGAGACTTCCGACAGTGCAGCCAAAGCGCCGTCATCATCAAAGCCAAGGCCATAGCCAAGCGGGAAGAGGGGCGCGTAGGCGTCATCGCCCGGATTGAGCGGTTCACCCAGAGCATCGCCGGGCCAGGAGAAGGACAGGCGTCCGGTGAAGTCAAAGGCCGGGTCGGTGCGGAACAACATGTCGGCAATGCCGCCGCCCTCGCTGCCCGGCAGCCAGGCCGCGACAAAGGCGTCGGAGGCGTTGATCTCGGGATTGGCCCACATCGGACGTCCCGACAGGAAGACCGAGACGACCGGGGTGCCGTCGGCGCCGAGTTCGGCAAGACGGTTGGTATCAAACCCGTTCGGCACGAAATCGAGATGTTCCCGGTCACCTTGGAATTCCGCATAGGGGTTCTCGCCATAGACCGCGATGACGATATCGGCGGCGGCGCCGGACGTGCCGTCGGGATCATGGATGACGCTGCCGCCGGCCGCTTCCACGGTCTCGCGGATGCCGTCGAGAATGGTCTGGCCGTTGGGGAATTCCGAATTGTCGATGCCACCGCCCTGCCAGGACAGGGTCCAGCCACCCGACGCCTTGGCGATGTCATCAGCCCCGTCGCCGACCACCAGAACCGTCAGGCCGGGATCAAGGGGCAGGGTCTGGTCGGCATTTTTGAGCAGGACGAGGCTTTCACGCACCGCCTGGCGGGCCACGGCGCGGTGCTCGGGTGCCGCCAGCACGTCGGCATTGCCGGCCAGCGGGCGATCGCTCGGTTGAGATATTTCGAAAATACCCGAATTAATCTTCACGCGCAGGATGCGGCGGACGGCATCATCAAGGCGTTCCTGGCTGATCTCGCCGGAGCGCACATGCGCCAGGGTGGAGTGATAAAGCTCACGCCAGCTGTCCGGCGCCATATACATGTCGAGGCCGGCATTGAAGGCCTGCGGGCAATCGGTCGAGGTGCAGCCCGGGATCAGGCCATGCCCGTTCCAGTCGCCGACCACGAAGCCCTGGAAGCCGAACCGCTCTTTCAGGATATCGGTTAGCAGCGCCTCATTGCCGTGCATCGGCTGGTCCCACCAGCTCGAGAAGGACGCCATCACTGTCTGCACACCGGCCGGAATGGCGGTCAGATAGCCGGCGGCGTGAATGTCGCGCAGCTCGGCCTCGGAAATCAGGGCATCGCCCTGGTCACGGCCATTCTCGGTGCCACCATCGGCGAGGAAATGCTTGGCACTGGAAATGACATGCCCGGTCGACATGAAGTCATCCGTGCCGGGTCGTCCCTGCAGGCCGTACACGATCCGGTCGCCATAGGAGGCGACAATCGCCGGGTCTTCGGAAAAGCCTTCATAGGTGCGGCCCCAACGGTCATCCTGCGGCACGGCGAGGGTCGGTGCGAACGTCCAGTCATGGCCGGAGACGGAGAGTTCGCGCGCCGTGACACGGTAAATCTCTTCGATCAGGTCCGGGTTTCGCGTCGCGCCAAGGCCGATATTGTGCGGGAAGACGACGGCGCCGCGCAGATTGGCGTGACCATGGACCGCGTCGATCCCCCAGATGATCGGGATCGCGGTCTCCACGCCCTCCGGGTCGATCGAAGCGTTGAAATAGGCATCGGCCGCCTCAAGCCAGGTCTCTGTATCAGCATAGGGCAGCGGTCCCGGCGCAGAATTGCCGCCGCTGAGAACCGAGCCGAGCCGGTATTCGCGGACTTCCTCGGGCGTCACCGATCCGCTGTCAGCCTGGATGACCTGACCGACCTTCTGCTCGACCGTCATGGTGGCCATGATCGCGTCGATGCGCGCCTCGACCGCGGGGTCGAGCGGCGGCGGCGTGAATTCCGGCCACAGTTCGGGGTGGATGACACCGACGGCGGCGACGGGGGCGGGCGTCTCATTGGCGACATCGACCGTTTGCGACGTGTTGGCGGCGTCGCTCGGCTGGCAGGCGCCCAGCGCCAGCATGGCAAGGAGCGATACGGTGGTGAGGCTGTGGGTTCGGGTCAGTCGGGTCATGATGGTGTCCTCAATCCGGATCAGTCATTGCTGTGGGTGGTGTCGAGATAGGCGGCGATCCAGAACAGGGGTGCGTTCCAGTTGATGGCCACCTCGTTGAGCGCATAGGCGCGATAGTCGTCGGCCCAGCAGGCCTGCGGCGCACACTGGCCGTGCATTTCGGTCGCGACCGGGTCGCTCATATTGGTGGCGTTGGGTCCGCCGGAGACGGCGCCGGGTGGCGCCGGCGGGTATTCCGGATCGGCGCCGGCGCCCCAGAAACGGTGGTGCGGATGGCGCATCGCACGCTCGCCATAGCCGCTGACATAGGACTGGTCGAGCGCGTTGCGGCCGAGCAGATAGTCGATGGCGTCGATCACGGCGTTGCGGTAATCGGCCTCGCCGGTCAGCGTGTGCGCCATGGCCAGCACAATGCCGCGATTGGCCAGATTGCCGTTCGAACCCCAGACATACTGGTCCGGGCTGAACGGGAAGGCATAACCTTCCATCGCCCGGTCGGCGAGATAGCGGTCGGCGGTGTCGATGATCTGCTGACGCGCCGCCGCAAGCAGGGCGTCATCCTCGACCGTTTCGGCGGTGAGCAAGGTGAGGGCTGGCAGCAGGTCGACGGCTGGCCAGGCGATCGTGGCGCCGCGAACCTGCAGCACGGGCGCTTCGGCCGGCGCCGCGGCATCGCCCTGTACAGCCGTCAGATAGGCGGTCTCGCCGGTCGTCACGAAGAGTTCCGTTGCCGCCCAAGCGAACTCGTCATCGAGACGGAAATCACCATAGGCGCCGCCGCCGCCGAAATTATTGTAGGCATAGATCTCCGGATAGGCGCGGGCAGCGGAATAGGCGCGCCGGGCCGCGTCAAGGCAGCGGGCGGCAAAGTCCGGGTCGATCTCGCGCCAGAGCCGCGCGGCCTGGGCCGCAGAGGCGGCCAGGTTCAGGCTAGCCGCGGTGGAGGGCGGCAACAGGAAGCGTTCTTCCTGCGCATCCGCCGGCAGGATGGGAACCGGCAGCCAGGCCCGCTCATGGACCTTGTGGTGGACCAGGCCAGCGGCGTCGATCTCGCTCAATTGCAGCGGTTCGCGACCATCCTGGCGACCTAGCGGCACCGACAGGCGGGCCCCATCGGGCACCTGCATGGCGAGCATGAATTCCAGCTGCCAGCGCGCTTCGTCCAATATGTCGGAAACGCCATTGCCGTTTTCCGGCATGGGTGCCCGGCCATCGGCCCACATGGCGGCGACCGGGTCGGGTTGGCTGTTCAGGCGTTCGACGAAATTCTGCAGCGTCCACACGGCGATGCCGCCATTGACGACGTATTTGCCGTAATCGCCGGCATCGGCCCAGCCGCCGGTCACATCAAGCCGGTAGTCGCAGCCCGGCCAGACATTGCCCGCCTCGTCCGTGCCGTGAAAACAGGTTGGCGTGCTGTGCGGGAAGCCGGCGTCGCGGACCCAAGCTTCGCCTTGCACATGGGCGGCTTCAATCGGTGTGCCCAGCCGGTTGTGATAAAAATAGGTCAGGCTGTCGACGCTGAGCTGGTCAAAAGGGCGGTCCGAGATTGTGAAGGCGCGGCTTGTGGTGCCACAGGCCTCGATCCGGAAGCCCTCTCCCGCCATGTCCAGCGCTGACAGGTCAATCCGGTGCAATGCGTCGGCTGAGGTCGGATTGGCGCCGAAGACCTCGCTCGTCCCGACCGCGATCACCGTTCCGGCAGCGTCGACTACCCGCCAGTCAACGGGTTCGGCATGGGCCGTTCGCAGGATGGCCAGCTTGCGGCCCCGGGTCTCGAAACCATGCTGTGTCAGGCGCAGGGCGGGCGCGTCTTGTGGTGCGGCGTCGGCCGGCATGCAGCTATCTGCCAGGGCTGGCGTCGTCGCGGCGACAGCCAGGGCCAGGCCGGTCAATCCGACAATCCGCCGCGCACGCGGTTTTGCAACTCGCCTCATCCTCTCCCCCATGGTGTCGCAGCGCCGCGTTTTCGCCCGCCGACCTGTTCCAGCCTGCCGGACCGCAATTGGTTGCTGGCCATGACCTGCCTTGACAGGTGTCGTTCTTGACGTGAAATTGTCAGTAATTGACAACGCTGTCAACGGCGGTCAACGGGGAGGGTGAGCATGACAAATCCAGTGTTTGACGGTGCTTGGACTCCGCGTCAGCCCGTTGCCGCAGCGGGTCAATTGGATCGGTCTGTTGCCGGTTTCCCATCCCTCTGAACTCAACACCGGGGCGTCGTTGCGGCGCTCCGGTCTTTTCCGCCCGGGGCGAGGCCGTATCCATGAAATCATCCATTCCAGTTCTCGTCGCTGCCGCGGCGCTCGCCGCTTGCCAACCGGTGGCATCCGGCCCCGATATCGCCGCGGCGGCCAATTCGCCAACGGTTTCACCGGAACAGGCACCAACCTGGTCGCCACGCGTGGCGGGCCTGCTTGCCGAGATGACGTTGGAAGAGAAGCTGGGCCAGCTCAACCAGGTCGCCGGCGGGCGGTCGCGAAATCTCAATTCGCGCCTCACCCCGGACGAGCTTGACCGGGTCCGGCGTGGCGAGATCGGGTCCTACCTGCATGTCGCCGGCGCCGCACCATTGGGCGAATTGCAACAGGTCGCGGTGGAAGAGAGCCGGCTCGGCATTCCGCTCCTTTTTGCGATGGATGTGGTGCACGGCTATCGCACGATCTTTCCGGTTCCGATCGCCATGGCCAGCAGCTGGGACACGGAGGACCTCGTGACCGCCAGCCGGATCGCGGCCGATGAGGCCAGCGCCGCCGGTCTGCACTGGACCTTCGCCCCGATGATCGACATCGCCCGCGACCCACGCTGGGGGCGAATTGTCGAGGGCGGCGGCAGCGATCCCTATCTCGGTGCCCGCCTGGCAGTGGCGCAAGTGAGGGGCTTCCAGGGCGATGATTTGACCGCCGGCAACACGATCATGGCGACGGCCAAGCATTTCGGCGCCTATGGTGCGCCGATCGGCGGGCGCGACTATGGCACCGCCGACCTGTCCGAGCGCAGCCTGCACGAAATCTACCTGCCGCCCTTCCATGCTGCCAGCGCGGCAGGAAGCGGTTCGATGATGACCGCGTTCAACGATATCGCCGGTGTGCCGAGTACGGCCAATGAGCATTTGATCGATGATGTGTTGCGGGCCCGCTGGGGCTTTGACGGCATGATTGTCAGCGACTGGAATGCGGTTGCCGAGCTGATCAATCACGGCGTCGCCGAGACCCGTGTCCAAGCGGCGGCCCTGGCCCTGCGTGCCGGTGTCGACATGGATATGACCAGCGCCGTTTTCGCCAATGATCTGGCCGCCGCTATCGAGGCCGAGCCGGCGCTGATGGCCGATCTCGACCGCGCGGTCGGCCATGTCCTGACCGCCAAGGAACGCCTCGGCCTGTTTGACACGCCGATGGCCTATCATGATGCCGACCGCGAGGCGGCGGCGATGCTGACGGAGACCGCCCGGGCCGAGGCCCGGCGCATCGCGGCGCGCAGTATCGTATTGCTGCAGAACCGGGACGGGGCGCTGCCGCTCGGCCCGGAAAGCGGCCGGGTCGCGGTGATCGGGGCTTTGGCAGAGGACGCCTCCACCCAACTCGGTTCCTGGCGTGCGCGCGGTACGCCCGACACGGTGATCTCGCTGCTCGATGGCTTGCGGGATGAGGCGCCTGACGGTGTCGGTATCCGCTATGCATCTGGCGCCGATCCGCGCAGCGACGACCTGTCCGGCCTGCCGGAGGCGGTGGCCGAGGCGATGGCGGCGGATCATGTCATTCTGGTTGTCGGTGAGGATTATGACCTGTCGGGCGAGGCGCGCAGCCGCTCCGACCTGTTCATGCCGGCCAGCCAGCGGGCGCTGGCGAGTGCGGTGCTCGATACCGGGCGCCCGGTCACGGTGGTGCTGGTCAGTGGTCGCCCGCTCGCCATTCCCGATATCGCCGAGCGCGCCGATGCGGTGCTGGCGAGTTGGATGCTCGGCGTCGAGGCTGGACCGGCGCTGGCCGATATCATCTATGGCCGGGTCTCTCCGGCCGGTCGCTTGCCGGTCTCCTTTCCGCGCACCACCGGCCAGGCGCCGTTCACCTATTCGGAATATCCCGGCGGGCGCCCGGCCGATCCGGATTTGTCAAACGACAGCAATCGCTTCCATGACCTGCCGATCACGCCATTATATCCGTTCGGCCACGGGCTGAGTTATGCGGCCTTCGAATATGGCGAATTGCAGCTGGACCGCACGGCGGTCGCGCCCGGAGAGGTCGTGCGCCTCACGCTCGCGATCACCAATACCGGCAATCGCGCGGCTGATGAGGTCGTCCAGCTCTACATGCGCGACCCGGTGGCAATGGTGGCGCGTCCGCGTCTTGAGTTGCGCGGCTTTGCCCGATTGGCCCTGGAAGCCGGCGAAACGCGATCGGTCACCTTCGAGCTGGAGGCGGCGCAGTTTGCGATTTTCCAGTCGCCGGGCGTTTGGCGGATCGAGGCCGGTGATATCGAACTCAGCGTCGGGGCGTCCTCGGCCGATCTGCGACAGTCAGCCCGTCTGACCATCACCGGCGACGGCGTATCTGATCGCCCTTCCACGGCGATTGCAACAGGGGTCGAGGTGGAATGATGACGACACGACGCACCGTGTTGGCCGGCGCCACGGCCAGCCTCGTTGTGGGCGCTTGCTCGCGTGGTCACGAACAGACCGTCCGGCAGATCACCGTCGAACGCCTGGACCCCCGCCTGGACGGGTTGATCGACCCGGCCGCCGGGGCCGATCTCCTCGGGACGGGCTATCAATGGGCCGAGGGGCCGGCCTGGGATCGCCAGCGGGCTTGCCTCTACTTCACCGACGTTCCCGGCAATCGCGCCTATCGTTGGCGGGCGGGTGGTCAGGTGGAGACCTGGCTCGACCCGTCCGGAATTCCGCTGGCGGAGGCAGAGGGCTTTCGCGAGCCCGGGGCAAACGGTCTCTGGATGCGCCCCGACGGGCAATTGCTGGCCTGTGTGCACGGCAGCCGCTCGGTCGTCCTGATCGATCCCGACACACAGGTCCGGACAGCGCTCGCAACCGGTCTGGCTGGCCAGCGTTTCAACTCACCCAATGACCTCGTGGAAGCGGCGGACGGCAGCATTTATTTCACCGACCCGCCCTACGGGCTGGACGGGCTTGATGCGTCGCCGCTCAAGGAAATGTCGGTCAATGGCGTCTATCGCCGCCGCCCCGATGGCGTGGTCGAACGCCTGCTGGACGATATGAGTTTTCCCAACGGGATTGCCCTGTCGCCCGATGGGCGCCGTCTCTACATCGCGCAATCAGACCCGCAAGCGCCGGTAATCCGCGTCCTTGGTCTGGATCCGCACGGTGCAATCGACAGCGACGAGCTGTTCTATGATGCGGCCACACTCGACGGCCCCGGCCTGCCGGACGGGATGGCCGTCGATGCGGCCGGCAACCTGTTCGCGACCGGGCCTGGCGGCGTGCTGGTCCTGTCACCGCGGGGTGAGCTTCTGGGTCGTATCCTGACCGGGCGCGGAACCGCGAATTGCGCCTTTGGCGGCGCCGACGGACGCAGTCTTTTCATCACCGCCCAAGACCGTCTCCTGCGGGTCGAAACGCAAAGCCGGGGCGTGCAATGGAGCTAGGCTCATTGCTTCAGGAGTTTCGGCCGCTACTGGCCACCCTGGCGGCGATCATCGCCCTGCTGGTCCTGATCCTGCGCGCGCGCATGCCCGCCTTTGCGGCGCTGATCCTCGTGAGTTGTTTCGCGGCGGTCGCCGCCGGGCTGGCACCAGCGGCGGCCTTTGACACCATCACGCGCGGCATGGGCGGCACGCTCGGCTTTGTGGCGATCGTGATCGGGCTTGGCGCCCTGTTCGGTGTCATCATTGAGCGCTCAGGCGGGTTGGAGCAATTGGCAAACCGGCTTCTGGCCGGGCGCACGCCGGCCGGCGGGCGCTGGTTGATGGGCGGGCTTGGACTGCTGGCCTCCATCCCGGTCTTCTTCGATGTCGCCCTGATCATCCTCGCCCCCCTCGTCTTTGCCTTCGCCCGCAAGACGGGACGGGCCGCCCTGACGTTCGGCCTGCCGCTCGCCTGCGGCCTGGCGGTGGCCCACAGTTTCATCCCACCAACGCCGGGACCGATCGCGGTTGCCGAAATCCTCGGGGCCGAACTCGGCCTGGTCATCCTGTTCGGTGTGGTGGCTGGTCTGCCGGCGCTGGCCCTGGCCGGGCCGATCTATACCGGCTGGCTTGATCGACGTGGATTGCTGGCAAGGACGGCCGATAGCGGCCTGTCAATGGAGACACCCGCCGGGGCGGTCGGCGCCACACCGGCGCGGGCAGGAGCTGCCGGCTGGGCGGCCGGCCTGATTTGCCTGCCGCTTGTCCTCATCCTCGTCGGGACGCTGGCCGCCCGCCTGGGGCTTGGCGGTCTTGCCGGCGATGTGATTGCTTTTGTCGGCCATCCCTTCATGGCGCTCCTGATCGCGTGCGGTGCAACCTTTCTGGTCTTCCGGCCGACCGATGATGCGGCGCGGGCGCGTCTTGGCGAAGGATTGTCGCGGGCGCTCGAACCGACGGGGGCGGTTATCCTCGTGACCGGTGCGGGTGGTGCTTTCAAACAGGTCCTGGTCGACACCGGCGCCGGTGCCCAGCTGGCCAACGCCGCGACGGCGCTGGGCTTGGCCCCGCTGGTTGCCGGCTTCGTGCTGGCCCTGCTGGTCCGTGTTGCCCAAGGCAGCGCGACGGTGGCGATGATCACGGCGGCCGGTCTGACCGCCCCGCTGGCCAGCGCCGCCGGTCTGGCACCGCCGGACCTGGCCCTGTGCGTGATCGCGATCGCCGCTGGCGCGACCGCTTTGTCGCACGTCAATGACAGCGGATTCTGGCTGGTCAGCCGGATATTCGGCCTCAATGAACAACAAACCCTGCAAAGCTGGACCGTCGCAACGCTGATCATCGGCCTTGCGGGTTTCGCCACGTCGCTCATCCTGTCCCTCTTGGTCTGATGCGGGCCAGAGGGGGAGGCATCTTGGCAACGGGCAATGAGTTTCGGCGTTATGCCGGCTACGGGGTCGGCGATTTCGGCCTGAACATCTATTGGAACGCGCTCTCGCTGGTCCTGATGTTCTGGTATGCCGAAGTGGTCGGGCTCAGCCCTGCCGTCGCAGGGGCAATCTATTTCGTCGGCATGGCCTGGGACGCGGTCACCGATGCGGTTGTGGCAAGCTTGTCGGAACGGACCCGGTCACGCTTTGGCACCTATCGCCCGCATATCCTGTTCGGCGGCGGGGCGCTGGGACTCAGTTTTTGCCTTCTGTTCTGGATCCCGCCGCTCGAGGGCATGGCGTTGATCGCCGTGCTGACAGCGGCGCATGTCCTGTTCCGCACCGTCTATACGATCGTTGCCGTACCCTATTCGGCACTGGCGTCGCGGCTCAGCTATGACAGCGTCGAGCGGACCACATTCTCGGGCGTGCGCATGTTCTTTGCCTTCGCGGGCCTGCTCACCGTGTCCGGCTTGTGGTTCCCGCTGGTGCGTCATTTCGGGGGCGGCGAGGACACGGCGGCAGCCGGCTTCCAGGCGGCGGCTGTTATCGGGGCGCTGGTCGCAACCATCGCGTTGATGCTGTGCTTTGCCGGCACGCGTGAAAAACCGCCACCGGGGCGCTGCGCATCGGCACGGCCGCCGAGCATTTGGCGCTTCATCCTCGCCATCCGTGACAATCACGCCCTGGCGATCCTTCTGATGATGATTTTCCTGCAGTCGGGCGCGGTCGCCAGCCTATTGATTCCGCTCAGCTTCTTCATCGACGTCAATGCGCCGGTCTTTGCCCGCAAGGAGGTCGTGATGACCGCCTATGCGACGGCGACGCTGGCCTCGATCCCGGTCTGGACCGTCTTCATTCGCCGCTTCGGCAAGAAGGCGGGCTGGGCGCTGGCCTGCGTGTTGGCGATCCTGTGCGGGCTCGATCTTGCCATCAGTGGCGCCCGTGTCGTGGCCGGCGTGCCGCTGCAGATCATCGGCTATGGCGCTGCCTTCGGGGCTTTCGGTGTGCTGGTCTGGTCCTTCGTTCCCGATACGGTGGAATACGGGCAGTGGAAGACCGGTGAGCGCAATGAAGGCGCGGTCTTCGGCTCGGTCCTGCTGGTCCAGAAACTGTCCGGCGGACTGATGGGGTTGTTCGTTGGTTTCATGTTGTCGCAGGTCGGCTATGACATTGATGCGACCACCCAGAGCGCTGCAACGGTTGACGGAATCCGCTTCCATATCTTCCTGATGCCATCGTTGCTTCTGGCCCTGTCGACCTTGCTGATTCTGAAATTACCATTGAATCGTACCCTGCATGCCCGCATCGTCGGGCAGATCGGGGGATCGAAATGACCGGTTCGTCGACTGTCGCGCGGGATCCGGTTCCGGGGGAGGCATGGCCATGGCCAGGATGATCGACGTCGCCAACAGGGCGGGTGTCTCCATCAAAACCGTGTCGCGTGTCCTCAACAATGAGCCACACGTCAAGGAAAGCCTGCGTGACAAGGTCCGCACGGCGGCGGCCGAGGTTGGTTATGTGCCGTCGACGACGGCCCGGGCTCTGCGCAGCCGGCGCTCCTATGCCATCCACCTTGTCAGCCACTCGCACCGTTCGGCCTATGTCAACGCGATCCAGTTCGGCGCGGTGCAAACCTGCCAGCAGCGCGGCTATCAGTTGATGGTGTCGTTGATGGAGGATTTGCGGGACATGCCGGAGGCTGACCTGATCGCCCGCTTCGAGCGCCTGATGGCGGCGAGCAAGCCGGACGGGCTGATCCTGGTGCCACCCCTGTCCAATGATGAGCGCCTTTATGGCGTGCTGGAACGGTTTGATGTGCCGGTCGCCCGGGTGGGGCCAAACAATCTGCCCGATGCCCGGATCATCGTGAAAATCAATGAGCGCGAGGCGGCGCGTGAGTTGACCGAACACCTGATATCGCTCGGCCACACGCGGATCGCCTTTGTGCGCGGCAAGGAAGACCAGAACGCCACCCATGAGCGTTTCGCCGGATATCGCGACGCGCTTGACGGGGCTGGAATCGCGCTCGATGAGGCGCTGGTGCAACCCGGTGATTTCAACTTCCCGACCGGGCTTGAAGCGGGCGATGCCCTGTTTGCCCTGGCCAACCGGCCGACCGCCGTGTTTGCGGCCAATGACGACATGGCGGCCGGCGTCCTGATGTCGGCACACCGTCTGCGGATCGATGTGCCGGATGATCTGTCGGTGGTTGGGTTCGACGATTCCGAGATCGCCGAGAAAATGTGGCCGGCGCTCACCACCGTCCGCCAGCCGCTCCTGACGATGGGCAATGAGGCGACGCGTCAGCTGATCGATGCGGCGACCAATCAGCTCCCGGGCATGCAAGACGTGCCGAACGAGTATCTCGACTACGAGATCATCCATCGCGATTCCACCGGGCCTGCCCCCCGGAACTGACGCCAAGGTCACGACTGCGCAATGTCTTGCGTTTAATTTGACTCTGCCCTCCCGGCATACTCAAACTTGGAAAAACTGGCCGATCCGGCACAATAACACGGACGGTCAGCGTACTGGGAGGATAATCATGACCGCTGATGTGACGGCTGCCCCGGTCGCGCCGACGTCGCCCGCGCCCGGCGACGGACCCGAGCCGACGATCAAGCGCTCGACCATTTTCCTGCATGGTTCGCTGGCGCTGCCGCTCGCGGTTTATGGCTATCCGCTGGCGATCTGGCTGCCGGCCCACTATGCCGGCCAGCTCGGCCTGTCGCTGCAGGCGATCGGCCTGATCATCATGATCGCACGCTTCACGGATGTTTTCACCGACCCGCTGATGGGGGAAATTTCCGATCGCGGACGGACCCGGTTCGGGCGCCGCAAACCCTATATCGCGCTGGGCGCGCCGGCCCTTATGGTGTCGGCCTGGTTCCTCTTCGTGCCGCCAACGGGCGCCGGCATTCTCTATTTCCTGGTCTGGCTGACCCTGTTTTTCGCCAGCGCCACCATGATCCAGATCCCCTTCCGGGCCTGGGGTGCGGAATTATCGGCCAATTACCATGTCCGCAGCCAGGTCACGGCAGCGCGGGAATTCTACTATCTGACCGGTCTGCTGATGGCGGCCGCCGTGCCGATGGTGATCGAGATTTTCGCCGATGGCGGCGCGGTGACCGAGATTTTCGCGGCAATCTGGCGTGATGTGACCGGCGCTTTCACCGGCGAACTGATGACCCGCACACCGACCAGTCGGGCGGCGCTCACCGGGCCGGTCCTGATGGGGCTGGCGATTGCCATCATCATTGCCGTTCCCCTGCTTTCGACCCTGATCATCACCACGGTCAAGGAGCCGCCGCCCGCCTTGCGTGAGCGGGTGCCGATGGTCGAGGGCTTCCGTCATCTTTGGCGCAACGGGCCAATGCGCCGGGTTCTCATCATCGCTTTCCTGGTGATTGCCGGTGAGAGCCTGCGCAACGCCGTCTCACTCTTCTTCATCCGTGACATCATCGGCATTCCGACGATCGGCGCGGCCTATTTCCTGTATTTCATCTCCGGCATTGCGGCGATCCCGTTCTGGCTCTGGCTGGGCAAGAAACTCGGCAAACACCGGGCTTTCATGGTCACGCTCGGCTTTGTCAGCGTGGTCAGCGCCAGCAATCTCTTGCTTGGCCGCGGTGATTATTTCGCCTTTTTCTGCCTCTTCCTGCTCAAGGGCTTCGCCTTTGGCGGTTTGCAATTCCTGCCGCTGGCCATGCTCGCCGACGTCGTCGATATCGACAGTGTCCGGTCCGGTGGCCGTCGCGCCGGGACCTATTTTGCGGTGCTCGGCCTGTCGGAAAAACTGGCGGCGGCGATCTTTACCGGTCTGGCGCTGGGGATTGTCGGCCTGCTGGGCTATCAGGCGTCGGGCAATCTGGAGGCGTCGAGTGCCATCGGCGTGCTGTCGCTGCGGCTGGTCTACTGCCTTGGACCGATCGCGCTCTATGCGCTCTCCGTTCCGCTGATCTGGAGCTATCCGCTGACACCGATGCGCCACGCCCGGTTGCACGCGGGGCTTGCCAGGAAACTCGACAGGCGCGCCCGCGCTGCCGCGGCGGCACAGGCAAGCGATATGTGAGTCAGCCCGGATCGGCGAGAGGCATCATGGCGCTCCACCGTAATCAGGCCGCCTTACCGGCGCTGCGCGCCTTGAGCTGGGATGCCGGCAGCGGATGTCCGAAATGCCAGCCTTGCAGGTATTCAAAGCCGAGCAGTCGCAGCATTGCGGCCTGGCCTTCGGTTTCCACGCCTTCAGCGACCATTTCCAGGGACAGGGCGTCGCCCAGCAGGGCGAGGGCCTGAAGCATCTTGTTGGGGCCTTCGCCGCGGCCGATCGTCTGCACGAAGCTCTTGTCGATCTTGATCTTCGAGAAGGGCAGCATGTGCAGATAGCCCACCGAGGCGAATCCGGTCCCGAAATCGTCGAGATTGACCTTGAAGCCAGCGTCGTGAAGTTCCATCAGGCGCGCCTTGGCACGGTCGAAATCCTCAACGAGAACCGCCTCGGTCAGTTCGAATTCGATCTGGTTTGCCGTCATGCCGTGGGAGCGCAGCTCGCGCAGATAGCGTTCGCACAGGCGTTCGTCGGTCAGCTGGGCCGGTGACAGGTTGATCGATACCGAATGGGGCGCGTCGGCCCCGATCTCTTCGCACACCGACCGCACGACAAAATCGCCCAAGCGGCGGATCAGCTTGGAATTCTCTGCAACCGGAATGAAGACGTCCGGCGGCACCGCGCCGCGGGTCGGGTGCTCCCAGCGCAACAGCGCCTCAACCGAGGCCGTGCTGCCATCGGACGAGCGGGCGATGGGTTGGTAGACAACGAAGAATTCATTGCGCTCAAGACCGGCTTCGATGTCGGCTTCCAGCGCCCGGCGGGCATCGGCTTCAAGTCCGAGGCTGGCATTGAAGACAAGCGGCTTGTCGAGCTGGTCCGCCTTGGCGCGATACATGGCGAGGTCGGCGTCATGGATCAGCTGGGTGAAGGGTTTCGGATTGCCCGGGTCCGAATGGGCAATGCCGATCGCGGCCCCGATCTCGAAGGCTCGACCGTCAATATCGAACGGTCGAGCGAGGCAAGCGGACAGGTTGCGTGCGATGTCGAGCGCCGCCTGGGCGCCATCGGCGCCGATCAGTGCACAGGCGAACTCATCACCGCCAATGCGCGCGATGTGGACGGTGCCATCGACCGCGCCGCGGAAGCGGTGGGCCACGCGACGGATCACGTCATCACCGGCGCGGTGACCGGCTTTGTCATTGACCGCCTTGAAGCCGTTGAGGTCGATATAGATCACCGCCGCTTCGCCATTCCCGGCCGCTTGCCGCGCCGCACCGCTTTCGATGAAGCTCGTGAAGCCCAACCGGTTCGGAAGGCCGCTCAGATTATCGGTCCCGGCCGCGATGACGGCGCGTTTTTCGTTGTTTTCGGCGTGCCGGGCGAGTGTCCGCGCCTTGTGGGCGATCAGCTGGGCGCCGACGAAGAAGATGGCGATGTAGGCCAGCAACGGGATGAAGGCGAGGCGCAGCGTGTCCAGCCCGGGCCGAGAGGCTTGCCAACTCATCCAGCCCACAAGGTGGCCATTATCGTCCCTCAGTTCGAGCCCGGTGGTGTTTCGCGGCATGGCGCCGTCGTGCAAGGCAGCCCCCGACACCAGGAAAACGTCATGGGTCGCGGTCAGGAAGTCATCATCCATGGCCGCGCCAAGCACGATGATCGGATCCTTCATGGGATCTGTCATCGACGCCCGGTCGTCATATTCACCCATCACGGTCACCGAAGCGAGATAGGGGATGCCGCCGATGTCGAGGAAATGGGTCGCGATATAGCGGCCTTGCTCATAGGCCGCCGCCAGGTCGGCACGCAGGGCTGCGATGTCGTCATGTGTCAGGACATCGGTCCGGACTTGGCTGCCGGTATCCCGGTGCCAACTCATGCCGTCGACATTGTCGGTTGAAGACAGGGCGACAAAGTCGAATGCGCCGTGGTCGGAGAAGGATGATGACAGGCTGCCGGTTAGAACGCGCTCTTCCTGTTCATTCCACAGCGTGAGCACTTCGCCCCACCAGCCATAATCCGTGACCCAGATCTCGTTCTGGCGGGTTGTGGCCTCGATGCCTGCGGACAATAGTCGGCGATCATTGCGTTCGGCGTTGCGGTTCAGGGCGCCGACGAAGAAGTAGATTGTGAGAACGGAGGCAATCAGACTCACCAGCGTCGCCACATTGATGTAGCGGCTCAAAGTGCTGTCGAGTGTCCGTCCCATCCAGTCCACCTTTTGGTCGTCTTGGACGGGAAAGCGTGCCGGAAACTCGTAAAGGCCTCGTCAGCAAAGCGACGGAATTTGGGGCAAATTGCAGTTGTCAAACGCAAGTTGCGTCATATTTCATGCAGGTGTGCAGCCTGTGAGCGTGTCCTGGAGCGTTGCTGCCAACGGTTTGGCGTAGACAAATTGCCCGACATCGATCCGCCCTGTGCGGAAGCCGGCCTCGCAATAGGCAAGGTAAAAGCGCCAGATTCGGTCAAACCGGGCGTCAAAGCCCATCGCTTCAATATCGGGCCAGCTCGCCCGGTAGCTGCGATGCCAGGCTGACAGGGTGCGGGCATAGCTGTCGCCGAACATGGTCTGTGCCTGCGGCACCAGCTCGGCCTCGCGGGCGAGTTCTGCGAGAAGGGGGACCGGCGGCAGCATCCCGCCCGGGAAGACATATTTCTGGATGAAATCCGCCGAGGTCCGGTAGTCGGCGAAATCGAGTTCCCGGATGGTGATGATCTGGAGGGCCGCCTTCCCGCCGGGCTTCAGGCAATGATGCAGGCGCTGGAAATATACTGGCCAATGGGCCTCGCCGACCGCCTCGAACATCTCGATGGAGGCGATGGCGTCGAAGCGCTCATCGACATCGCGATAGTCCTGCAGGCGAAGATCGGCCCTGTCAGCCAGTCCGGCCGCATCGAGGCGCGCGCGGGCAAAGTCGAGCTGTTCCTGGGACAGGGTTACCCCGGTGACATGGCAGCCATAGTCGCGGATCGCGACCTCGGCGAACCCGCCCCAGCCGTAACCAATCTCAAGCACCCGATCGCCGGGTTTGAGTTTGAGGCTGTCACAGATGCGGCGATATTTGCGCGCCTGGGCGTCGGCCAGGCTTTCATCGTCATTGGCAAAGACCGCCGAGGAATAGGTCATGCTGTCATCGAGCCATTGGCGATAGAAGTCATTGCCGAGGTCGTAGTGGAAAGAGATGTTGCGACGACTGCCGCGCCGGGTGTTGCCGTTCAGCCAGTGCTGGACCCGGCCCAGAATGCGGCTTGGCCCTCCGCGCCCACGCGCCGCCGAGACCTGGTCGAGTTCGCGGGCAAGCGCGGTCAGCAGGACCGGCAGGTCGGCGGTGTCCCACTCGGCATTCACGAAGCCCTCGGAAAAGCCGAGCGTACCGCTCGCCGCGATCCGCAACAGGGCGTTCCATTTGTGGATGGTCCAGTCGGCGCTGAGTTCGGATTGTTCCGGTCCGACGGTAAAACGATAGCCTCCGGGCAGCTCGACCCGCAGCCGGCATGAGGTCAGTCCGGCGAGGGCCTGCGAAATCCGGCGGGCGGCGAAGGCTTGCAGGCGCGACGGCCTGAGGCTCCGCGCCTGGGATTTGTTGCTGTACGCGTCCATCAATGCCTCCCGGGCGTTGTGTCAATGGTTCCGCGGCGGGGGGCAAAGGTCGCCAACCCCTTCAGGCGCAGTTTCAGCGCCTCCCACAGGATAGCAAAAAAGATGCGTGCCGTATTGCCCCCGACGAGCCAGGCTGCGGCGCCAAGCGCTGACGGGGTGAGCGGCTTCAAGGTGGCAGTGTGCACGGCGCTGAGGATGCGTTGTCCGTCACGCACCAGCTGGATGCCGAGCTGATAGGTCGCGCCGTGGCGCGCCAGCCGGAATATGTATTCGCCGGCCACCGGATTGAAGGGCGAGACGAAGAAGCGCTTGTCCGCCACGAAACGCACGGCTTCGTCCGGGTCGTGGTCCCGCGGCAGGTTTACGGCGTAGGCGCCGCGACCGCTGTGGAAATTGCTGACCTCGAAGACCAGCCCGGCCAGCGAACCGTCGGGCCGGAAGGCGAAGAAGACCGAGACCGGGTTGAAGGCGAGGCCAAGAATGCGGGGGGCGGCGAGCAGCTGGATACGGCCCAGCTCGCTTTCGAGACCGACCGCGCGCAGGCGTGCCTCGACCCAGGCGCGCACTGTCATGTCGGGACGCCCGAAATCGCGTGTGAACAGGCTGACCAGGGCGGGCCTGTTGAAACCGAACACGACATTGCGTGAGGCCGGCGTGTCGGGGCCGTCGATATCCACCAGTACCGACGCCATGCGATAGCGCAGGCTGTGATGGCGCGGCCGATGGCGCGTATGGCCGACCTGACCAATCGCGAGGGAGGCAGGCAGAGCCCTCATTCGGCGGCGATGGCGAGCGTGTCCGCCGCCGTGTCCGCTTCGGTGTCGGTCGGCATGTCGACCCGCGTGTCGGCCAAGTGTCCGGGCCAGGCGATGCGGGCGTTCATGTCCGGGTGTGACCATGGACGCAGCGGCGCGCCCAGCGCTTCGGCAACCAGCAGGCCGGACTGCAGCCCGTCCTCATGGAAACCGGATCCGAGCCAAGCGCCGCTATACCAGACGCCGCCGCGTCCCTGGATCGCACCGATTGCGCTTTGGGCGGCAATCGCGGCTTGGTCGAACGCCGGATGATCGTAGTGATCGGTGCGCAGGACACGCGCCGGATCGGGCTCGGTCTGCGGGTTCAAGGTCACCAGGACCGGGCTTGAAACCGGCAGGGGCTGCAGCCGGTTCATCCAGTAGGTCAGGGAAATTTCCCGGGTATCGCCCCGGCTGCGCTCGAGATAGTTCCAGCTCGCCCAGGCGGATCGGCGTGCCGGCATCAGTCGGGTATCCGTGTGCAGCACTGCCGTGTTGGGACGATAGCGGATGGCCGAGAGCAGGCTGGTTTCCTGCCGGTCGGCATCGGCGAGCAGGGCCAGCGCCTGGTCGGAATGGCAGGCAAAGACCACGGCGTCGAAGTCTGCGGTGGCGCCATCGCCCAGGGTCAGCGTCACACCCTCGGCATTGCGCCGGACGGCATGGACCGGTGTCGACAGCGCGATCTCGCCTTTGATCGCACCGGCAAGCGCGTTGACATAGGCTTGGCTGCCACCGGTGATGGTCCGCCATTGCGGGCGGTCGGTCAGCTGCAGCAGCCCGTGATTGAGGAAGAAGCGGAAGAAGGCGTCGGCCGGGAAGCCGCGCATCTGGTCGACCGGCGACGACCAGATCGCCGCACACATCGGCAGGATGTGATCTTCGCGGAAAGCGCGCGAATAACCTTTCTGCTTCAGGAAGTCGTCGAGGGTGAGGGCGCTTGCCGTGCGTGCCCTGTCGCGGGCGTGACGGTTCAGGCGCAGGATATCGGCGATCATCCGCCACATGCGCGGGCGCAGCACGTTGCGGCGCTGGGCAAACAGGCCCGACGGGTTGGACGAATACTCGAACCCGCCATTGCCGATGGATGCGGCAAAGGACATGTCGCTCTCGGCGGTTTCGACCCCAAGTTCATCAAGCAGGCCGACAAAATTCGGGTAGTTGCGCGGATTATAGACGATGAAGCCGGTGTCGACCCCGAAGGCCCGCTCCCCGATCTCGATCTGCGCAGTATTGGCGTGCCCACCCAGCCGGTCAGCCGCTTCGAAGAGTGTCACCGCCTGCGTTTGCGACAGGCGCCAGGCGGCGGCAAGACCGGAGATGCCGGATCCGATGACGGCGATGCGGCGGGGGATTTGATGGGACATGCGCTGTCTCGCATTCGAGCTGGTGGCCGGGTTGGTGTTGAGGGCTACGCAGCGCACCGGTCCGCGGATCACATCGCAATCCATGTAAAATGCGGTCGCTCGAGTGATCCGCTTCGCGGCTGTCATCGTAGGGCGAAGCATGTACGCTGCGGCCGAGATATCCATTCGTCCGGCCCGGAGCCGGGCCGTCGACCCGGGAAAGGGGCGCATGACGGACATGACGGACAGGCCGACCCTTTCGGATGCGGCCCGGGAAATGTCAGCCCTTTTGGTGCGGGTGGGTCAGACACACGACCGGGCTGCGTTTCGCGTCGTGTTTGATCATTTTGCGCCGCGTATCCGGGCCTTCCTGTTGCAACGGAGACTGGCTCCGGCGCAGGCGGACGATCTGACCCAGGACGTGATGCTGGCCGTCTGGCGGCGTGCGGCGAGTTATGACCCGGCCAAGGCCGCTGCCTCGACATGGATTTACACGATCGCGCGCAACCAGCACATCGACCAATTCCGCAAGGCTCAGCGCGCCAGCAAAATGGACGAAACCGACCCGTCGCTGCAGCCGGTCCCGATGCCGGCGGCGGACCTTCTGTTTGAACAGGCCGAGT
The DNA here is from genome assembly GCF_003634045.1 of Maricaulis maris. Lineage (GTDB taxonomy): Bacteria > Pseudomonadota > Alphaproteobacteria > Caulobacterales > Maricaulaceae > Maricaulis > Maricaulis maris. The sequence goes on along the minus strand of NZ_RBIM01000004.1, from coordinate 70,973 downwards.
CTGCCGAGACGGTCGGTGCGGCGCTCGAAAGTCTCTCAGCGGACCAGCGCGAGGTTGTCGCGATGGCCTTCAATGAAGGCCTTTCCCACAGTGAAATCTCCGAGCGGCTGAATGTGCCGCTCGGAACCGTCAAATCCCGTATACGGCTGGCCATGAGCAAGCTGAAAACCACCCTTGGAGACTTGCAATGACCCAGCGCGGTCACGTGCTTGACGATGCCTGGTATCTTGATTTCGCAGCCGGTTCGCTGGCGAGCGAGGCCGAGGCAGTGCTCGTCCGTTCGCACGTTGAACTCAATGAAGACGCCAGTGAACGCGTTGCCGGTCTGGACCGCATTGGCGGCGCGCTGCTGGAGCGTCTGCCGGCCGGACAAGCCCTGTCCTTCAATGCCGATGATTTGCTGGCCCTGGCCGAGGCGGACGATGTCGTTCCCGCCGATACGCCAGCATTTGAGTTGCCCGGGGAGCTCGACGGTGTTGACGTTCCGGAGGCCCTGAAGGCCTATCTCTCCGAAACCGGCGTGCGTGTGAAATGGGAGTTTCTCGGTCCCGGACTTCGCAAGGCGATCCTGTGGCGGGGCGAGGGTGACACGAATTTGTGGCTGCTCAGGGCCGAACCTGGCGTCGCGATCCCGCACCACGGTCACAACGGATCCGAACTCACCCTGGTGCTGAAAGGCAGTTTCTGGGATGGGGACCAGGAATATCGTCGCGGCGATGTTGAAGAGGCGCATCCCGATATCGAGCACGATATCCGCATCGATCCGTCCGGCGTCTGCGTTTGTCTGGCTCTGACACACGGCAAGTTGCGATTTGCCAATCCGCTTTTGCGGGCATTTCAGGTCTTTACCGGACTCTGATCCGGCGAGGCGCGGCCCGCCTGGGCTTTTGCACGAGTGACGAAGGCGGGTGCGGGCGCCATGCGTTTGCGCTACCATCACGGATCACGTGATTTCGTCAGGTGCCGGGGTGACGGTCAGCATGAGTGTGAAGACGCGGGCGAACAAGCAGTCCGGAGCGACGATCAAGGACGTGGCCAACGCCGCTGGCGTCTCGGCGATGACGGTGTCACGCGTGCTGAACGCTGAGCCCAATGTCCGCCCGGCAACGCGCGAACGGGTCCAGTCGGCCATTCTCGAGCTGAACTACCGTCCCAATCTGTCTGCCCGCAATCTGGCGCGCGCCAACGCCTATTTCATCGGCTTGCTGTATGACAATCCCAGCGCTGGCTATATCAGCGAATTGCTGATCGGCGCCCTCAATCGCTGCCGCTCCTCGGGCTATCATCTGGTGCTGGAGAGTTGCGGTGCCGCAGACGAGGACTGGACCAGCCAGATCGCTGACATGCTGCGGACTTCCAATTTCGACGGTGTGATCATGCCGCCGCCGGTCTGTGATCATCCTGACGTTCTTGACGCCGTTGCCGCGGCCGGCATCCCCTATGTCCGCATCGCGCCCGATACAGACATAGACCGGGCGCCCTGTATCCTGACAGATGACCGGGCAGCAGCGCGCCGGATGACCGAATATCTGATCGGCCTTGGCCATACGCGGATCGGTTTCATTCTCGGACCGACCGAGCACGGTGCCAGCCGTGAACGTCATGCCGGCTTCCTTGAAGGCCTGGCGGCGCACGGGATCGAAAGTGATCCGGCGTTGATCGCCGCCGGGGCGTTTACCTACAAGTCCGGTCTTGAGGCGGCCGATGTGCTGCTGTCACTCGAACAGCGCCCGACCGCTATTTTTGCCTCGAATGACGACATGGCCGTGGCGGTGATTGCGCTGGCACACAAGCATGCGCTGGACGTGCCGCATGACCTGACCGTGGTCGGCTTTGACGACACCCAGACCGCGACCGCGATCTGGCCGCAACTGACCACGGTCCGGCAACCGATTTCCGACATGTCGAGTGCCGCCGTCGAGCTGTTGGCCAGTCATCTCAATGGCGATGAGAATGCCGTCGCCCGGTGTGAAATCCGGTCCGAAATCGTGATCCGTGACTCGTCGACCGGACCTGCCCGCTAGCTTCACAAACCGGTCGACAGCGGCCAAGCTGCAACGGTGGCTTCGTGCCGGCGGCAAACCGGTGGACAATTGTCTGCCATGCCATGGCACGAGGCTTGGCCTGCAGTGACGGAGACCTGATTTGAGCAATTGGCAAGACCATCCGGAAGTGGACCCAACGATCATCCAGGGCCTGATCGATGCTGTCGGGCATGATGCCTTTTCGGGCATGCGGGATCAGTTCGTGACCGATCTGCGGTCTCTCGCCGAGGCGTACAAGCAGGCTCATGCCGGTGCCGATTTCGACCAGGCGCGCGCGCATGCGCACGCTCTCAAAGGGGCGGCTGCCAATATCGGACTGGTGCAGCTCAGCGTGATCGCCGGTCAGCTTGAGCGCGACGGGTCTGATCCGGGTTCCGATCTCGCCGCCATCCTCGACCGGTCAATTGTGCGTCTGGAAGCTGCGTCTTGAGGCTGGCCGCAGCTGGTTGTCTGCCAGGCTGCGCACATGACAGATTGGGAGAATGCCATGGACTATCGTTGTGAAACCCGCGGAGATCGTTTCCTTGTTTCGATCTCGGGCGTGCTCACCTTTGATGATCATGAGAAATTCCGTCAGGTCGTGGCCGAAATCGCCGATTGCGCACCGGCGACCGTCGAACTGTCGCTGGCGACCACACGGATGATCGACTCGGCCGGGATCGGCATGTTGTTGTTGGCCAATGACAAGGCGGGGCGATGCGGCAAGTCGCTGCGTCTGTCGGGTGTGACCGGGCATGTCGCCAAGGTGATCGAACTCTCGAAGATCGACCAGCTGATCCCGGTTGATTGACGACGCGATGGGAGGCGATCCGCAATCTTCCACCAGCCGCTGCGTCGATGATGACGCGGTGATCCTGGTCGTCGATGATCTTCGCTCGTCCCGCCTTCTGATCGGTTCGGTGCTCAATGCGGCCGGCTTCACCAATCTCCTGTTTGCCAGCGATGGCATCGAGGCGGTCGAGCGCCTTGAAAGCGAACCGGTCGACATGATCCTCCTCGATATCGTGATGCCGCGCATGGACGGGTTCGAGGTCTGCCGCCAGGCACGGGGCCGTCTGGGCCTCAACATCCCGATCCTGATCCAGTCCGGCCTGCAGGATGCCGACCAGCGGGCCTCAGCCTTTGATGCCGGTGCCTCGGATATCGTTTCCAAGCCGATTCACGCCCATGAGCTGGTGTCGCGCGTCCGCCTTCATCTCGAGCGGCGGCGGATGATCGACAGCCTGCAGACCTATCAGCGGCGGATGGAGGATGAACTCCGGGCCGCCGAGTCGATGCAGGTCTCCTTGCTCAAGTCCGACGCCGATGTCGCCGCCATCGCCCAGCCGCGCGGCGCGGCGTTGACCACTTTCTATCAGGCGTCCAACCAGCTCGGCGGCGATTTGTGGCAGGTGTTCGAGATCGATGCGAGCCGGTTCGGCCTGTTCATGGTTGACCTGTCCGGCCATGGCGTCGCTGCCGCGATCAACGCCTTTCGCGTTCACATGCTGGCCGAGGCGCGGCGTCGCGACCGGGGTGATCCGGGCAAGTGGCTGGCGGCATTGAATGATGATCTCTGCCAGATGCTGTCGATCGGGCATTTCGCGACGGCCTTCTATGGCGTGGTTGATGTCGCCGGCGGACGGTTGGATTACGCCGCTGCTGGCGCGCCGCCTCCGATCCTTCTGGAGGCGGGCGGCGAGTGGCGGCCGCTTGATGGGTCGGGACTTATCCTGGGCTGCCGGGAAGGCGTGACCTACGATACCCATTCGGCGCGACTGGCTGTCGGTGATCATGTCCTGCTTTACAGCGATGCCCTGTACGAGAATTTCGACGTGCCCGAAGAGTCGCTGGAGCCGCACGACATGGCGGCGCTGGCGCGTGAAGTGCTCACATCTGCCACCGGCGCCGATTTTCACCAGGCGCTGATAAACCGGGTCTTTGCCGACGAGATGGCGCAGCGCCGGGACGATCTGACGCTCATGCTGCTGGAGGTCACGGGTGACGTCTGATGCCGCCCACGCCGGTGCCGTCGAAGACGGCATCTGGGTTCGTTTGGCCGACCCGCAAATGGCAGCGGCAGTTTTGGTCAGTTTTGCCGAGCGCTTTCGGGACTCTGTGACCACGGTGGATGTCTTGCCGGAGGGGGCGACGATCGGCCTGGTCATCGTCGATGATGCGCATCATGCCGACATTGAAACGGCGAGTGCACACGCGGCCGGTGTCCTGCAATCGATCCTGATCACCGCCGACCCGTCGGCTGACGTGCGGGCCGATTTCGTGCTCGCGGCGGATGTCGGCATCGAGTCGGTGAAGTCTGTCCTGCGCGCGGCCAAGGATTTCCACGACCAGGTAATGACCCTGAAAGCCGATGTCGCCCGGCGCAAGTCGGCGATCGGCACCATCATCACCGGCCAGTTCGTGCTGCGCACGCTCGATGAGGCACGCAATCTGGCCACCATGCTGGCGCTGGCCTGTCCCAATGCCGACCTGGTTGCGATCGGGCTTCAGGAATTGCTGATCAATGCCGTTGAGCATGGCAATCTCGAAATCGATGCTGCGACGAAGCAGGAACTCCTGATGTCCGGGCGTTGGCGCGAGGAAATCGAAAAACGGCTCAACGATCCTGCTTTCGCTGACCGTGTGGTCAACGTCACCTTTCAGCGCAGCGAGCGCATCATATCTCTCACGGTTCAGGATGAGGGCGCCGGCTTTGATCATGCGCGTTATCTCACGAGCAGCGCGCCGGGCGATGGCTATCGTGGCCGCGGTATTGCCATGGCCCGGGACCTGTCCTTCTCCTCGCTGACCTATCACGGCGCCGGCAACCTGGTGGAAGCGACCATCCTGATTGAACCTGCCTAGCGCCGCCCGTTCGTCATTCCGGCATTGCTGTCGCAGATCGCGTTGATGGGCGGCAGCCTGCCCGCGACGCGGGCAAGTTTCCCGTAGATTCGAATATTCTCGCGTTCAGCTTTGGTTCAGTCGAAAATGCCCCTAATCTGCACCAGACCAGGGGTGGGATCGAAACGCAGGGGCGTTTCGCGCTGTCTGGGGGGAAGGGGATCATGATGAAAACCCAAATTTTCACGAGTGTGGTGGCATCTGTGCTGCTGGCCGGAGCCGCCATTGCTCAGGACACGTCGGCTCCGCCGAGTTTCGGCTCCGTCAATCTGAGCGCCGGTTTCACGCCGGACCCGTACAATGTGACGCTCACATCGGGTGGCCAATTGCGGGCCAGCAACATCTCCAGCTCCTGCCGTGGCTGGATCGCCAATGCGCCGGACTATTCGGTCTATTACCAGGCCGGCAACATGTTCGATCTGACCATCGGTTCGGTGTCGAGCTCCGACACCACGCTTGTGGTCAATGGCCCCTATGGCAATTGGTACTGCGATGATGACAGCGGTGAAGGCCTCAATCCGAGCCTGACCTTCAACAATCCGCAATCGGGCCGCTATGACATCTGGGTCGGGTCTTATTCCGAAGGTGATTATGCCCAGGCAACGCTGTCCGTGTCCGAACTCGGCATGGCCGGTGGCCAGCCTTCACAGGGCAATATGGGCGGAATTGACTGGTCGCTGCAGTCCAATTTCGGCTCGGCCAGTCTGCGCGGCGGTTTCACGCCGGACCCCTATCGCGTCAACATCATCTCCGGTGGCACCTATCGCGCCGACTCGGTGCGCACGGGTTGCCGTGGCTGGGTCTCGGCGGCCCCGGATTTCGAGCTCAGCTTCACAGCCGGCTCGCTGCCCCTGATCCTGTCGGCGGCTTCCAGCTCTGACACGACGATTTTGGTCAATGATCCCAACGGGAACTGGCATTGCGATGATGATGGCGGCAATGCCGGCCTCAATCCGGCGCTGACCTTCAACAACGCCCAGTCGGGCACCTATGACATCTGGATCGGCTCCTACAGCCAGGGCGATAATGCCCAGGCCACGCTGTCGATCTCGGAGCTTTACAGCGAATAGGTCTTCGCGGTTTTGAGACAGGGGCGGTCGCTGGCAAGCGGCCGCCCTTTTTTCGTGCGCCGTTCCGGTCTATGGCTTTGAGCCTCAAAATCGGGCGGGGTCATCATGCGTATCTTCTTCGGCATCATCCTGGTGGTCATCCTCGGCGCCGCGATCACGGTCTTCGGCATCGTCCCGGCGCGCATTGATGATGGCATGAATGTCGTCACCGCCCACGACCCCTATGAGCTGAGCGGTGAGGCCGAGGCCCTGCACGAAACGCTGCGCGTCGCCGACCTTCACTCCGACATGCTGTTATGGATGCGCGACCCGACGCGCTGGAATGATCGCGGTCATACCGACCTGCCGCGCCTGCGCGCCGGCGGTGTGGCGCTGCAGGTCTTCGCCAGCGTCACCAAGACCCCGTCCGGCCAGAATTATGACAGCAATACCGCCGACAGTGACGACATCACCGCCCTGGCCATCGTCCAGCGCTGGCCGGTCCGGACCTGGACCTCGATCCTGGAACGCGCCGTCTACCATGCCGACCGCCTCAACCGCCTGGCCGACCGCGATGACAGTTTCACCGTGGTGCGGACCCGGGCCGATCTCGAGGCCGTCCTCGCCGCCCGCGAAACCGATCCGACCGCGCTGGCCGGCCTGCTGGAGACCGAAGGCGCCCATCCGCTCGAGGGTGATCTCGGCAATATCGACGTGCTGTGGGAGGCCGGCTATCGCATGCTCGGCCTGCAGCATTTCTTCGACAATGAGCTTGGCGGCTCGCTGCACGGTGTCTCGAATGCCGGGCTGACGGATTTCGGCCGCGATGTCATCCGCCGCATGGATGAGCGCGGCCTGATCATCGATGTCGCCCATTCCTCGCCGCAGGTCGTCGACGAAGTCCTGGCCATGACCAACAGCCCGCTGGTGGTCTCCCATACCGGCGTGCACGGCCATTGCGAGGTCAAACGCAACATCCCCGACGCCCTGATGCAGCGCATTGCCGCCGGCGGCGGTCTGATCGGCATCGGCTTCTGGGCCGATGTGACCTGCGACGACAGCCCCGAAGGCGTCGCCGCAACCCTGCTGGCCGCCATCGAGCTGGTCGGCATCGACCATGTCGCCCTCGGCTCGGACTATGACGGCACCGTCACCACCACCTTCGACGCCTCCGAATACGCCGTCCTAACCGACCGCCTGCTGGATGCCGGGTTGAGCGAAAGCGAAATCCGCCAGGTCATGGGCGAAAACACGATCCGGTTCTTTTTGGAGAATTTGCCGGAATCGTGAACAACTCATTTTAACTACGGTTCTGAGAAGTTTCGTAAAAATTGGTGCCCTAGCCGTAGGCGGCGCAGCTGAGGCGATACGGCGAACGAGAAGGTGCTAGCCAGTGCGTCTAGCAATCCATCAGTGCGCGAATGACGAGGTAGAGGCGGCACGACGCAATGGCTGTTTCGAAAAATTTTCCCGGACTGGATAGGCTGGTTGATCTCGCAGGAATTGAAGCCACAGAATTGCCCACTCAAGAGTTTTTGCACGATTGGGTCAGCTTCGCCTTCGCTCTTTTAACGGTGAGTGCAACGCTACTCTCTGCGTTCTGTGGCGCTTGGTATGCAGGAAAATTGAATCGAAAGCTTGCCGAGGAACAGCATCGTCGACAATTGCGAGATCAGTCCCACGAGCAGGCCGCGCAGCTGATAAGCACTTTTCTGGCAGCGAACAACTATTTGTCTAGCAACGCATCACATGTGGTCTTGGGGAACCGTCTGGCTCTAGAAGAACTTGCTCATCAGAATAGGTGGTCATTCGTCCGATCAAGGATAACCGGAAGCCATTCGCCCGGAGAATTGCCGGCCTGCTGTTTTGCATTGCTCATTCAGTCAAACGAACATGATTGTCTGGCGAACATTTCTGCGTTCGTTGAGCAGACGCTATTGCTTGAAGACGCCCTAAAGAAATTTGAGGCAGATCGCGAAAAGTTTGACCTCGCTGTTGAGCAGTTGAGGGTTTCTCCCCTACGTGTGCAAGCTGGCAAAGGCATTACTGGGGATATTGCTTGGTCAACGGAAGCAAATCCAGACGTGCACCGTCTTGCCCTATCGTTGGGCCAAATAAACTCTCAAATTCTCGAACTGTTGCCGGAAGTGCTTATTTCAAGCGGCCGATGCCACGAAAGTTTGACGTCGGCATTAGCTCGGAATGCGTTGGCGTGGGGGTTCGATACGGGCGTCCCAATCATAACGCTTAGGCCGGTACGCGGAGACATTTTTGGTGATCCTGCGGCGATGTTTGGCAACGACTGACATGGAAGCCGCTCTAGTTCTGTAGCAACGGCCGTGAGGGCACCACCTACTCCGCCGCCACAGCCTCCGCCTCCAAATGCTCCACCAGCTTCACCCCCGCCAGCGAACAGCTCAACGAACCACCCAGATCCCCCGTCCATTCGCCAGCCTGATGCATGGCATCAACAGCATCCCGGATCCGTCTCGCCGCCCCCGTCTCGTCCAGGCTTTCCAGCAATTGCGCCACCGCTTCGATGGCGCCGAACGGGTTGGCCTTGTCTTGGCCGGCAATGTCGGGGGCCGAGCCGTGGATGGGTTCGAAGAGGCCCGGCTTCTGGTCGCCCAGCGAGGCTGAGCCCAGAAGGCCGATCGAGCCGGGCAGCATGGAGGCTTCGTCGGAGAGGATATCGCCGAACATGTTCTCGGTGACGATGACGTCAAAGCTCGCCGGGGCGCGCAGCATGTGCATGGCGGCGGCGTCGACATACATGTGGTCGAGTTCGATATCGGGGAAGTCGCGGGCGCCCATTTCGGAGACGGTTTCGCGCCACAGACGGCTGGTTTCCAGCACATTGGCCTTGTCGACCGAGGTCAGCTTGCCGCGCCGCAGGCGGGCCTGCTGGAAGGCGATGCGGGCGACCCGTTCGATCTCGCCGCGCGAATAGGTGCAAGTGTCGCTGGCGCTGTCGGCACTGCGCTCGCGCGTCCCGAAATAAATCCCGCCGGTCAGCTCGCGCACGATCAGCACATCGGTGCCGGCCACCAGGTCCGCTCGCAGGGGTGATTTGCCGGCCAGGGCCGGGTGAACGGCGGCCGGGCGCAGATTGGCATAGACGCCGAGCGCCTTGCGCAGGGCCAGCAGGCCGGCTTCCGGGCGGATATCGGCGCGGTCCCATTTTGGTCCGCCGACCGCGCCGAGGAAGATCGCATCCGAGGCCCGGCAGGTCGTCAGCGTGGCCGCGGTCAGCGGTTCGCCGAATTCATCGATCGAGGCGCCGCCAAAGGCGCACGTCTCGAAGCTGACGCCAAAGCCCTCAAGGGCCGCGACATGCTCCAGCACGGCGCGGGCGACAGCGGTGATTTCCGGTCCGATCCCGTCACCGGGCAAAAGTGTGATGCGGTAGGTCATGCGTGGTCGGCCTCATATGCGTCGATCGCATCGGCATGGCTCATCAGGAAGCCGAGCGGATCGGTGCCCTCCATCAGGCAGTGTTTGGCAAAGGGTTCTATGGCGAAGTCGAAACTGGGACCATTGCCCAGATCGACATGCTGGCTGGCGAGGTCGACCTTGATCGAGACACCCGGATTGGCGAGCAGCCAGTTGTGCGCCGCCTCGGGCGCCACGATCGGGAGAAGTCCGTTGCGGGCCGAGTTGGAGCGGAAAATGTCGGCAAATTCGCTGGAGATGACGGCGCGGAAGCCGAAATCATGCAGCGCCCAGGGCGCATGTTCGCGCGACGAGCCGCAGCCGAAATTGCGACCGGCGACCAGAACCCGGCACTCTGCCGTGTCGAGACTGTTCAGCGAGACCGTGTCCAGCGGCTTGCCCTCGCCATCATAACGCCAGTCGTGAAAGGCCAGCTTGCCCAGACCGTCGCGGCTGGTGGTGGTCAGGAAGCGGGCCGGGATGATCTGGTCGGTGTCGATGTCTTCCTGGTCGATCACGAAAGTGCGGCTGTCGATCTGGCGGATATCGTCGATTTGATCAGGCATGGGCGGGCTCCATCAGCTCGGCCGGGTCGATGACATGACCGGCAATGGCCGCCGCCGCAGCCGTGGCCGGACTGGCCAGCACGGTGCGCACGCCCGGTCCCTGGCGGCCTTCAAAATTGCGGTTCGAGGTTGAGACGACCAGCTGGCCCGGCTCGCCGCGATCGCCATTCATCGCGATGCACATGGAGCAACCGGGCTGCCGCCACTCGGCCCCGGCCTCGAGGAATATCCGGTCGAGACCTTCCGCTTCCGCCTGGGCCCGGACCGCGACCGAGCCGGGGACAATGAGAGCGCGGACGCCCTCGGCCACCCGCCGTCCGCTCATGATGGTCGCCGCCTCGCGCAGATCGGTGATGCGCGAATTGGTGCACGACCCGATGAAGACCTGATCGACCTTGGCGCCGGCGACCGGCATGCCGGCTTCCAGGCCCATATAGGAGAGGGCTTTCCGGTGCGAGGCGCTGCGCGGCTGCGGGATGGGCGTGTTGACGGCAATGCCGGTATCCGGCGCCGTGCCCCAGGTGACCATGGGGCGGATATTGGCGGCGTCGATCATGACTTCGTGGTCGAACCGGGCGCCGGGATCGCTGCGCAGCGCGCTCCAGCGTGCGACGGCTTGGTCCCAGTCGGCGCCGGACGGGCAGTGCTCCCGGCCCTCCAGCCAGTCAAATGTCGTTGCGTCCGGAGCAATCATGCCGGCCCGGGCACCGGCTTCGATCGACATGTTGCAGACCGTCATCCTGCCTTCCATGTCGAGCGCTTCGATGGCGCTGCCGGCATATTCGATCACGCAGCCCGTGCCGCCATCGACACCGATCTCCGCGATCACAGCGAGGATGATGTCCTTGGCGGAAATACCCTTCGCGACCTCACCATCGACGGTGACCCGCATCGATTTCGGTTTGCGTTGCAACAGGCATTGCGACGCCAGGACATGACCGACCTCGGTCGTGCCGATGCCGAAGGCCAGCGCCCCGAACGCGCCATGGGTAGCGGTATGGCTGTCGCCGCAGACAATTGTCATGCCGGGCTGGGTCGCGCCCAGTTCCGGGCCGATCACATGCACGACGCCGCGATGGCCGCTGCCCCAGCCATGCAGGGTGATGCCATGCTTTTTCGTATTGTCCTGCAGCCGCTCGACCTGGCTTTGCGCCGCCGCTGTCGCATAGGGCGGCGTGTCGCCGGGCGCGAAATCCAGCGTCGGTGTCGAATGGTCGATCGTCGCCAGGGTGCGGTCGGGACGGCGCACGGCCAGGCCGCGCTCATCGAGCACGGAGAAGGCCTGCGGCGAGGTGACCTCGTGCACCAGGTGCAGGTCGATATAGAGCAGGCCCGGTGTCTCGTCCGTTTCGGCGCGAACCTGGTGAGCCTCCCAGACCTTGTCGAACAGCGAGCGCGGGGCTTGATCCGCGCGCTCAGTCTCAGGCGACATGCTGGACCTCCATCGCATTGTCCTGGACCGGCTGCAGCCAGCCATGGCGGTCCGGCGTCTTGCCCGAGAACAGGCCGAAGAAGCGCTCCTGCATCAGCTCCGCAATCGGGCCGCGGCCACCGGCGCGCACGACATGTCCGTCGACGGAGCGGACCGGGGTGATCTCGGCCGCCGTACCGGTGAAGAAGATCTCGTCGGCGAAATACAGGCTCTCGCGCGACAGGGTCTGCTCGCGCACGTCAAAGCCTTCCGCCTCAGCCAGCTTGATGACGCTGTCGCGGGTCAGGCCCGACAGGATGGAGGCCGAGCTCGGCGGGGTGCGGATGACCCCGTCGGAGACCACGAAGATATTCTCGCCAGCGCCTTCGGAGACCAGCCCGTTGACGTCCAGCCCGATGCCTTCGTCGAAACCGCGCGAATGGGCTTCATGGCTGATCAGCATGGAGGAGAGATAATTGCCGCCGGCCTTGGCGCCGGTCGGGATGGTGTTGGGGGCCGGGCGGCTCCATGAGGAGATGCAGCAATCGACGCCCTTGGTCAGGGCTTCCTCGCCCAGATAAGCGCCCCAGGGGAAGGCCGCGACGCAGATTTCCGGCTTCGTATCTGCGCCCGGCAGCACGCCGATCCCGCCATAGCCGAAAAAGGCGACCGGGCGGATATAGGCGTCCTTGAGATGATTGGCGCGGATCACCATGCGGCAGGCCGCTTCGACCTCTTCCTCGGTGTGATTGATCGGCATGTGATAGACCTTGGCGCTGTTGAACAGGCGCCGGACATGGTCGGTCAGCCGGAAGATCTGCGGGCCGGTTGGCGTGTTGTAGCAGCGGATTCCCTCGAACACCGAGGAGCCGTAATGCAAGGCGTGCGAGAGAATATGGGTCTGGGCTTCGTGCCAGTCGATCAGTTCGCCATTGCGCCAGATGAAGTCGGTTTCCTGGATAGCCATTGTTTCAAGTCCTGTCAGACGGCCGCGGCCGGTTGTTTTTGGGTCATGTCGGCCCGGCCATAGGCCTCGCCGCGATCGAGGGTGAAGAGCAACGAGTCGATCGCTGCGGTAACGACATCAGGGCCGCGGGCACGGCCGGAGAAGGTCTCGCCGGCGATGTCGACGCTGATATCGGCAACAAATTCACGGCCAGTGGTGGTCGAACGCATCCGCGTTTCCAATCCGATCACGGTCGCGTCAGTGCCGGTGATGCGTTGCACCGCCGCGAAGGCCGCCGCCATCGGGCCGTCGCCGGAGGCAATGTCGGAGACACGACCCCGGTCGGGATGTTCCAGCTCTACCCGGGCAAACTGTTTCGGCTGGCGGCCGGCCGTGGTGCGCAGCTCGGTGCGCAGAACGGTCCAGCGTGAGCCGCTGGGCGAAAAGCCCTCCATCATGGCGACCAGGTCGGCATCGTTGACCTCGCCCAGCTCGTCGGCGAGATGTTTGAAGTCCTTGAAGACCTGGTTCAGCTTGTCCGGGTCGGGCTGATAACCCAGCTTGGCCAGGCGCTGGACCAAAGCGTGCTTGCCGGAATGCTTGCCCAGCACCAGGGCCGAGCCGGGCGCGCCGACGCTTTCCGGGGTCATGATTTCATAGGTGCGGCGATCCGAGATCATGCCGTGTTGGTGGATGCCGGCCTCGTGGGCAAAGGCATTCTTGCCGACAATCGCCTTGTTCGGCGCCACGGGGGCACCAGTCACCCGCGACAGGCGCTGGCTGGCGGCCCAGATCCTGGTGGCATCGACATGGCTGATGGCCGGGAAGATGTCGGCCCGCACCTGCAGCGCCATGACGATCTCTTCCAGCGAGCAATTGCCGGCCCGCTCGCCGATGCCGTTGATGGCGCACTCGACCTGGCGGGCGCCGCCCTTGACGGCGGCCAGCGAGTTGGAGACGGCGAGGCCGAGATCATTGTGGCAATGGGCCGAGAAGATCACGTGCTCGGGCCGTTCGACCTTGGCGATCAGGCGTTCGAACACGGCGCGGATCTCGTCCGGCTCGGAATAGCCGACCGTGTCCGGTACATTCAGCACGTCGGCGCCATGGGCCGCGGCGCAGCTCATCGCCTCGACCAGGAAGTCAGGCTCCGTGCGCAGCGCGTCCTCGGCGGAAAACTCAATCTCGTCGAAGGTTCCGGCGGCGTGCTTGAGGCAGCGCTCGATGGTCTGCAGCACTTCGCGTCGCGACATGCGCAGCTTGGCTTCACGGTGGATCGGGCTGGTGGCCAGGAAGATGTGCAAGCGCTTGCGGCGAGCCGGTTCCAGCGCGATGGCCGCTGCATCGATATCTTTCTCGGTGGCACGGGCCAGCGAGCACAGGGTCGAATTGCGGATTTCCGAGGCAATCAGGCGGATGGCTTCGCTGTCGCCCGGTGAAGCGGCGGCAAAGCCGGCCTCGATCGTGTCGACGCGCATGGCTTCGAGCAGGCGGGCGATCTCCAGTTTTTCCGCCGGATTCATCGAGAAGCCGGGCGCCTGTTCGCCATCGCGCAGCGTGGTGTCGAAGATTTGCAACCGGTCCGGCTGCGGGCTGTTTACGGGTCTCAGTGTCGGGGCGGACATGCTTGTCTCCATCGGTCCGGACCGCCAGCCGCCTGGGCTGCGATCTCCGGTGCAATCTGGGGGTGGTTGTCACGGGTGAAGACGCCGCGCACGTCGAGCAGGCGCGCGACCTGGCGCGCCAGCACGTCCATGTTGCGGGCGCCGTCACGGGCATCGAGCGTCATGGTGACAGTCGACTGACCATTGCTGGCCGCGTCCTTGTCGAGTGTGGCGATGGTGAAGCCGCGGCGTTCCACAAGACCGATAAGCCGCATCAAGGCGCCTTCGGCGTCAGCGAGTTCAATACGAAGAGAGGTGCGCATGATCAGTCCTCCATCATGTCGGCATTGGACGCGCCCGGCGGCACCAGCGGCCAGACATTCTCACGCGGGTCGATCAGGACATGCGCGAGGATCGGGCCGCGGGCGTTGAGCAGGCGGTCGATGGCCGCGGGAACTTCCTCGCGGCTGTGAACGGTGAAGGCCTCGATACCGAAGGCATGGGCCACTTCCGCGAAATCGGGATTGTCGTAGAGGTCGATCTCGGAGAAATTCTGGTCGAAGAAATATTCCTGCCACTGCCGGACCAGGCCCAGCGAGGCATTGTCCAGCAGCAGGATCTTGACCGGCACGCCATAGCGACGGGCGGTCGCCAGCTCCTGGATATTCATCATGATCGAGCCGTCGCCGGTGATGGTGACGACCTTGGCGTCGGGCCGCGTCATGGCAGCCCCGATCCCGGCTGGCAGGCCATAGCCCATGGCACCCAGACCGGCCGAGGTCAGATGATGTTCCGGGCGCGAGAAACGGCAATGCTGGGCGACCCACATCTGGTGCTGGCCGACATCGCAGGCGGCGATGAAATCGTCACCGGCCGCCTCCGATAATTGTTTCAGCATGGCCGGGGCGTAGACGCCGGATCCGGGCGCGTCATAGCGAAAGGCGTGGCGATGTTTGCGATCGACACAGGCATCACGCCATTCGGCGATGTCCAACCAGTCATTGGTGATGCCGGCCAGGATGGCGGTGATGTCGCCGGCCAGACCGATCTCGGCCCGGCGCAACTTGTCGATCTCGGCGGCATCGCCATCAATATGGATGATGCGGGCACCCGGCGCGAAACTGTCCAGCCGACCGGTCGCCCGATCGTCGAAACGGGCGCCGCAGCAGATCAGCAAATCGCTCTCATCGACGGCGACATTGGCGGCGCGGCCGCCATGCATGCCCAACATGCCCAGAAAGGTCTCGCTGTCCGGATCAGGACAGCCCAGCCCCTTCAGCGTCGCGACCGTCGGGATTCCGGTGCGGGCCATGAAGTCACGCACGGCCTCGACCGCGCCGCCAAGTGTGACGCCGCCGCCGATATAGAAGACGGGGCGTTTGGATTGGGCCAGCAGGGCCGTCGCGGCTGCCAGGTCTGATTCAGGCGGCTGCGACGGCCCGGCCTCAGGCCGAGGCTCTGGGGGTAGGGTGGGGTACGCCTCGGCTTGTAGGACATCCTTCGGCAGGTCGATCAGGACGGGGCCGGGGCGGCCACCCTCCGCGATCGCGAAGGCTTCGGCGATCATTTCCGGAATCCGCATCGGGTCGCGGATGATGATCGAGTGTTTGACGACCGGCATCGACATGCCGAAGACATCGACTTCCTGGAAGGCATCCGTGCCCATCAACCCTGACGGGACCTGGCCGGTCAGGATGATCATCGGGACGCTGTCCAGATAGGCATTGGCAATGCCGGTCAACAGGTTGGTGGCCCCTGGGCCGGAGGTCGCCAGGCAGACGCCGGCCTTGCCGGTCAACCGCGCTTGGGCGTCGGCGGCAAAGGCGGCGGCCTGCTCATGGCGGACCAGGATATGCTGCAGGGACGAGCCGGTCAGCGCGTCATAGACCGGCATGATGGCCCCGCCCGGATAGCCGAAAACGCGGGTGACACCCAGGGCTTCCAGCGTGCGCACGACCGCGTGCGCCCCGGTCTGTCGAGGGGCGGGGCGGGCGGCAGCGGCGGCGGTCGCCGTGTCGTCGATTTCGGTGGCGGGCAGGGCCGTCATCTCACTCAGTCCTTCTTGCGGTCACGGCCGGGTCAGGCATTGGCGCCGGGCTGCAGCCACGGCATGTCGGCGCGCAGGGCGGCACCGGTTTTCTCGATCGGGTGTTCCAGGTCCTTGCGCAGGAGCGCTTGGTATTGCGGCTTGCCGGCCTGGTTCTCGGTGATCCAGTCGCGGGCAAATGTGCCGTCCTGGATGTCCTTGAGGACTTCGCGCATGCGGGCGCGGGTCTCGTCATTGATGACGCGCGGGCCCGAGCGCAGATCGCCGTAAATGGCCGTTTCCGAGATGAATTCATGCATCTTGGCCATGCCGCCCTCATAGAGGAGGTCAACGATCAGCTTGAGCTCGTGCAGGCATTCGAAATAGGCCACTTCCGGCTGGTAGCCGGCATCGACCAGCGTCTCATAGCCAGCCATGACCAGCTCGGTCGCGCCGCCGCACAGAACGGCCTGTTCGCCGAACAGATCGGTCTCGGTCTCTTCGGCAAATGTGGTTTCGATGATGCCGGAATTGGCGCCGCCAATACCGGCGGTATAGGCCAGCGCCCGGTTGCGGGCTTCGCCGGTGGCGTCCTGCTGGACGGCAAACAGGCAGGGTACGCCGCGTCCGATCTCGTATTCACGGCGGACCAGATCGCCGGGACCTTTCGGGGCGACGAGGATGATGTCGACGCCTTCTGGCGGGGTGACGCGGCCGAAATGGACCGAGAAACCGTGCGCGAACAGGACCGCATCGCCGGCCGACAGGTTGGGCGCGATCGACTCGCGGAACAGGGCTTCATGGCTCATGTCCGGGGTCAGGATGGCGATCAGCTTGGCACCCTTGGTGGCTTCGTCCGGCGTCGCCGTCTTCAGGCCATCGGCCTTGGCCTTGGTCTCGCCGGCACCGCCGGGGCGGACGCCGACCGTCACGTCAAACCCGCTTTCCTTGAGGTTCATGGCGTGGGCGCGGCCCTGGCTGCCATAGCCGATCACGGCGATCGGCTGGGCTTTATAGGCTGTCGTGTCGACCTCGAAGGCGGCACGGCGGGACGGGGTGGACGCGGTCATGCGGGCATCTCCTGCTTGGATTGCATGGCTGTGGGTTGCGGCGACGCCTTGGCGGGCGACGGCGCGATGAGGGTGGTGGCGCCGCGCGAGGCCGAAGCGACCAGGGCGGCGTATTTGGCGAAGACACCGGTCGGTGCGGGCCGGCCGGAGGTGGATTGCGGGCGATTGGCCAGATCGGCCTCGACATCGATCCGGCGGGCGGCGACATCGATACGGATCATGTCGCCATTGCGGACCCGGCCGATCGGGCCGCCATCAGCCGCTTCCGGGCTGACATGGCCGATCACGAAACCCTTGGAGGCGCCGGAAAAGCGGCCATCGGTGACCAGGGCGACATCGCCGGCCAGGCCCTGGCCGACCAAGGCCGCGGTGACGCCCAGCATTTCACGCATGCCGGGGCCGCCCTTGGGGCCTTCATTGCGGATGATGATGATGTCGCCGGCCTTGACCGAATTGGACTCAACGGCGGCAAAGGCATCCTCCTCGCACTCAAAAACGCGGGCCGGACCGGAGAATTCCGAGCGGTCATGGCCGGACAGTTTCAGGACGGCGCCCTCGGGCGCCAGATCGCCGGTCAGGACGCGGAAGCCGCCATCGGGTTTGACCGGATTGGCGACGCTGTGAATGACGCGCTGATTTTTGGCCTCGGTGGCGCTGGCGCATTCGGCGTGCAGGCTCTGACCGGTCACGGTCGGTGTGTCGGTCAGGAGACCGCCCTCGATCAGGCGTTGGCCGAACAGGCGCGAGCCGCCGGCCAGGAACATGTGGTGGGCCAGGAAACGACCGCCGGGCTTCAGATCGGTGATGACGGGGGCCTGGCTGGAGATGCGGTCGAAATCGGCAATGTCGAACGGCACACCCGCTTCAGCCGCGATGGCGGCGACGTGCAGGACAGCATTGGTTGAGCCGCCGGAGGCCGAAGCAGCGATGACGGCGTTGCGCAGGGAGGCTTCGGTGATGAAACGGCGCGGCGTGGTGCCGGATTTCGCCAATTCGACAGCCAGTCGGCCGCAGCGGGCGGCGGCCGCTGGTTTCTCAGGGTGCGGCGCCGGGATGTCGTTCACGCCCATCGGCGACAGGCCCAGCATGGTCAGGATCATGGCCATGGTATTGGCCGTGAACTGGCCACCACAGGCACCGGCGCCGGGGCAGGCGGCTTTTTCGACCTTGGCCAGGCCGGCATCGTCGAGTGTGCCGGCGGCGTGGGCACCGACGGCCTCGAACACGTCCTGGATCGACAGGGCCTGGTCGCCCAGCTTGCCGGGCATGATCGTGCCGCCATAGAGGATGCAGCCGGGCACATCCATCCGGGCCAGTGCCATGGCGGCGGCCGGGATGGTCTTGTCACAGCCAACCAGGATGACGACGCCGTCCAGGCTATGGCCGCGCGTCGCCAGCTCGATCGAGTCAGTGATCACCTCGCGTGAGATCAGTGAGGCGCGCATGCCCTCGGTGCCCATCGAGATGCCGTCGGAGACAACAATGGTGTTGAAGTCGACCGGATGGCCGCCGGCCTCGCGCACGGCCTCACGGACCGGCTCGGCGAGATCGGCCAAATGCATGTTGCAGGGCGTGACCGTGGTCCAGGTGTTGATCACCCCGATCATCGGCTTGTCGAAATCGCCATCCTCCATGCCGGTGGCGCGCAACATGGCACGGGCCGGCGCGCGGGCCGGGCCTGCCGTGATGGCGTCTGAGGATTTGCGGTGGTCCTGGGTCATTTCATGTTCCGTGGTTCGAAACACAAAAAACCCCGCTCCGTGTCCGGGAGCGGGGTTTTTTGTGTCTGCGTGTCCGAGGTCTCTCGTCAGGCAGGCGCGCTAACCGCTCCCGTTATGGTGGGGATAATAAGTACAAGTACGAGAAGGAGGAGGCCGAGCGTGTTCGCCCGCTCGCCGGTCAGGGCAGCGGCCGGTGCAACCGGCAGGGCGTACGCAGTGATCATCAGATCGGCTTTCCAGAACTCTATTGCGGTGCAACGTGACCGGTGAATTTGGTTAAGGCAACCCCGATTTGGAAAAAAACTGCACCGAAGCTCAAATTTTGGCACAAAGCGGCAGGTTCATTCCCGGAATGAGGCTTTTGAGCACTGGAATACTACGCGCTCGCGCGCGCGAAACAGGGTAGGTTGCCACGATGTGGTTGAAACGCATGATCTGGCGCGGGCTTGGCCTGGTCTTTGTGGCCCTGGCGATCGCCGGTGTCGTGCTGCCACTTGTGCCGACGACACCCTTTCTCCTGCTTGCGGCCTTTTTCTTCGCCCGCTCCTCGCCCCGCCTGCATGCTTGGCTGTTGTCGCACCGGCAGTTCGGCCCCTTGATCCGCAACTGGCATGACCATGGCAGTATTGGCCGGCGGACCAAGTATTTTGCGGTTGGCGCGATGCTGGCGGCATTGCTGATCAGCATCGCCTTGGGGCTTCGCCCGCTCCTGATCGCGATACAGGCGCTGGTCCTGTCCGGTGCCGCCTATTTCATTTTGAGCCGCCCTGAGGGACCTCAAGACGAGGCCTGAAGCGCCATGTGACGGCCGGTTCACCTTGCTGCATCGGCAGGCAGGCCTGTTCATTTTCGTGCAGCGGGAAACGTCAGCACCGGAATCCTGATTAACCGGTTGACGGAACATTGAGCGCGCGCAGCAAATTTTCGGGCGACATCCGATCATGTCGCGACTCTGTGGATTGAACTGCTGGCGGCGGCCGACGCCAGCCTCTTTCCCGGAGAAGAAATTTGCAGGTCGGAGCAATATTTGGACCCGCGGTGAAAAAAAGCACCGCAAATGCATCGTTCGGAGAAATTTGTTGCGATGCAGCATAATGGGTCCTACACTGATGATATCAAGAGTCGCCTCAAGGTGACCTGACCACAGAGCGCACAGATTGGATCCGTCACCACAGCGATGTGGTGCGGATCGTGAGGGACGGCGAAACCACAGGGTTTTCGCTGGTGCGCGCCACGTATGGCGACCGTCAACTCATTGATCCTCGACAAGTTTTTTCAAGTGCTGCGGGCAGTCCGCAGCCCTGTTCGCGACCTGATGACAGGCCGGATGGTGAGGGGCAGTTGCCAGAACGGGGGGATCCCAATGATTGGCAGAACACAGATGAACAAGACACTGGCCAGGGGCGCATTGTGCGCCGTGGTGGCAGGTATCGGTTTGACCGGTGCCGCCCACGCCGAGGTGTCAGAGGAAACAGCGTTTGTTTTCAACACGCTCTTATTCCTGATCGGGGGGTTCCTGGTCATGCTCATGGCGGCCGGGTTCGCCATGTTGGAAGCCGGTTTCGTGCGCACCAAGCACACGGCCGCGATCTGCCTCAAAAACATCGCCCTCTACTCGATCGCCGGCATCATGTTCTACTTGGTCGGCTATCAGGTCATGTATGGCGGGCAGACCCCCTATTTCGGCATCCCTGAAATCTGGGCTCCCTCCGAGGTGGCCAGCGATGAGGCGATTGACCTGGGAACCGGCTATGCGGCGGCATCAGACTGGTTCTTCCAGATGGTGTTCGTGGCCACTGCGGCTTCGATTGTCTCCGGCACGATCGCCGAACGGGTCAAGCTGGGTCCCTTCTTCATCTTTGTCGTTGTCCTGACTGCGGTGATCTACCCGATCCAGGGCAGCTGGGAGTGGGGCGGCGGCTGGCTGGATGCCGAGTTCGGCTTCTCTGATTTTGCTGGCTCCACCCTCGTTCACTCGACCGGTGGCTGGGCGGCGCTCGCCGGTGCCATTCTGCTCGGTGCCCGCGCCGGGCGGTTCGGCCCAGACGCCAAGCCCATGATACCCGGCTCCTTGCCGCTCGCCACGCTGGGCACCTTCATCCTCTGGTTCGGCTGGTTCGGCTTCAACGGCGCCTCCCAGCTCGCCCTGGGGTCCTCGGCCGATGCGGTCGCGATCTCGCAGATCTTCGCCAACACCAATATGGCCGCAGCCGGCGGTGTGGTGACGGCTTATCTTCTGTCCATGCTGCTCGGTGGCGGCAAGGCCAATCTGGCCTATTGCCTCAACGGCGCCCTCGCCGGTCTTGTGGCCATCACCGCCGAGCCGCTGACGCCGACCATCATGGAGGCCATCGCCATCGGTGCGGTGGGTTCCGTGATCGCGACATTCGGTGCCAAACTGCTGGAACTGGTCCGCATCGACGACGTCGTCGGCGCCATCCCGGTCCACCTGTTCGCCGGTATCTGGGGCACGATGGCGGTGCCGCTGACCAATTCCGACGCGACCTTCTTCGGTCAGGCGGTCGGGGTCGGCGCCATCGGTGCCTTTGTCTTCGCCACCAGCTTCGTCGTCTGGCTGGTCCTCAAGATCACGGTCGGGATCCGACTGTCACCGGATGCCGAGAATGTCGGTGGCGACCTGTCCGAGCTGGGACACAATGCCGGCTCGATCTTCGCCAGTGACGTGGGAAAGACGTCGGCCCCGGCGCAGTAACGGCACATGTGGCCGGATCCGGTGAGCCTGTCTCGCCGGATCCGGCCCCGCCGCCGGACGGGGCCGTCCCGCAGCCAAGCCAGACCGTTTCATCAACCCCGGAGCGCCGGTCCAGCCCGACCTCCCTGCAGACACTGAAATCCGCGCCGGTCGTCACGCGGTCAACGGGAGAGCTGCGCTCCCGACCAGCGGGCCGGAGCACTCTGAAATCCAGACCATCAACACCCGATTTTCCACCCAGGAGTAAGTCATGAAAACCAAGTTTCTCGCCCTCGGCCTCGCGGCCTGCTGCTTCACCGCCCCGGTTGCCGCCCAGGAAATCACCGGCAATGTCGCACTCGCGACGGACTATATCTTCCGCGGCATCACCCAGACCGATAATGGCCCGGCGATTTCCGGCGGCTTTGACGTCGAAAGCGGTGGCTTCTATGGCGGTGTGTGGGCGTCCAGCGTCGATTTCAGCGACGACACCACCATGGAACTCGACCTCTATGGCGGTTACGGCTTCGCCGCAGGCGGTTTCGACTTTGACGTTGGCGGCATCTACTATGCCTATCCCGATAGCCCGAGTGCCGGGGGCGATCAGAACTTCTTCGAGTTCTATGGCGGCATTGCGCGCAGCTTCGACATCCTGAGCTGGGACGCCAAGCTGTCCTATTCGCCGGAATTCTACGGCGAGACCGGCCCGGCCATCTATCTCGAGACCGGCCTCGGTCTGGAAATCGGCGCCGGCATCACGCTGGACGGCCGTGTCGGAGCCAGTCGCTTCGATGACTTCTCAGGCGCGGATTATGAGGATTATAGCATCGGCCTCTCTGGCACGATCTTCGACAATGTCGGTTGGGGCCTGCGCGCTCACGATGTGTCGGGTGGCGGCAATGAGTCGGTCGTCCTGTCCTTCTCGCAGAGCTTCGGCGGTTAGTCGCGGCAACCCTCCGCTTAACGCGAACGCATTGACGGGCCCGGCCTTGCGCCGGGCCCGTTTCTATTGGGCCGTCAACCGCCAGATGCCGCCATTGGCACCAATGATCCAGCCGGTCTCGCCGGACGGTGAAAAGGCAACCGCATTGGGAGCGGCAATCTCCCAGCCGCTCGCCTCCCAGCTAATGGTGTCGCCACTCACACGACCCAGATCCACACCATTCGTGCCCACCGACATCCAGCCATCGCCGAGCGGGCTGATGTCAGAGCGGTAGCCATTCGGCTGCGGATCGCCCCAGACCCAGCTTGCGCCACCATCCCTGGTCAGGGCGAATGTGCCGTCCCGGCGTTCCGGGTCCTGGTAATCGCCACCGACTGCTGCCAGCAGGCCGTCCGGCCCGGCTGCCAGCGCGAAAATCCCGGCCCCGCCGGACCCCGCCGCCAGAGGCGCAGGCCGCGCGACCCAGCTCTCGCCGAAATCACAACTTGCGAGAACGCGGGCGATGGCACCGCCCCCGGTTCCGATATAGGCGCAACCGTCCGGGGCAAGCGCGATCGACGTGTTGGAAGCGGCAAACCCGGCTTCGCCGTCAAGCGGTTCGGGTAGTCCTTCGACCTGTTCCCAACTCGCCCCCCCATCGCGTGTTCGGAGGATCAGGAATTGACCATCGACCGGGTCGGAAAAAGCAAGGCCTTGCCTATCATCCCAGAAAGCGAGGCTGTCAAAGAAGGCGGACCCGCTCCCGTCTTCCCAGGCGATCGTGAAACTTGCTCCGCCGTCTCGCGTTTCCAGAATCCGGGCGGGCTGGCCTGCTGTGATGAACAGCGCGTGGCTGTCGTCAAAACCATGTGCCGAGCGCAGATCGGCGCCCTCGGCCGGCCCGGCTGTGGTGACCTGCCAGGACAGGCCGCCGTCCAGCGTCCGCAAAACGCCGCCTTCAGGCGCCCCGATCCAGACGACCTGGTCCGAGACGACACTTAGTCCGCGCAGCGACGTTGTGACACCGCTGTCCTGGCGCTCGACCTGCCAGGTCTCGGCGGAACACCCGGTGAGCGCGAGTGCGACCGTGGCCAGGCCGAACCGGGACTGCCGCTTCACTCTCCCAGCCCCAGCAAGCTTGCGCTGTCGCAATGCCAGCATGTGTCGGCCCCGATCGGGCTGCCGGGCGGGACCGGCGTGTCGACCAGCTCCGGCGTTTCGCCCTCATCAAACCGGGCCAGGCCGGCCGCCGCCGCACGGGCCAGCCAGAGCTGGTGGCTGGCTGCTGCGTCATTGCGCTGCCGGGCGGGTTCATTGCGAGCAATTGTTTCAAGGCGCTGCCGGGCCGCGGCGGAAGGTGCGGCGGGGTCCGAGACAAGAATGTCGAGCAATTGCGCGACATATTCGGTCTGGAGCACCCGGCGCAGCGGCACCAGCCGGGCCGCCTCATTGCGGGGCGCGTCGAACAATTGCGCCTCGACCCGGTCAAACAGGCTCGCAAGGTTCATCTGGCTGCCGTCCCGAGCCGCCTGGTCCGCCAGGCGGGACAGCCGGGACGGGTTGAGCATGGCTTCAAGCGTGATCTGTCCGGCTGCGGCGGCGGCGCCGGTGCGGCTGAAGGCCGGGTAATCATCGGACCGGAAGAGTTCCCGCGTTGCGGCCGGATCATAGTCGGCGAAGGGGGCCGGCACCATCAGGGTGAGGATATCATCGGAAATATCCAGCACTTGCGGATCGAGCGTTGCGAGGAGGGCGTCGAGCGCCCGGGTCTGATCTGCAGCGCTCACCGGCGTCAGCCCGATCAGGCCAGCCTGGTTGGGCCCGTAGTTGAACACCACGCCGCCAATGGATTTTCCAACTGCCTCAACCTGATAACGATGGTAGAGATAGATCGGCGGCAGCACCTGACGCAGGCCGCTGGCGGGTTCGCCCTGTGCCAGCACATGGGGACCAAAAGCCGCGAGAGCTCGCGCCCGGACGGCCAGCGTCTCCTCAAGCATGGCGACCGGATCGGCGCCATTGTCCCACAGATTGGCGAGCGGGTGGGCGCTGGCATTGCCGCGGGCATGACGGTCAGTGATGTAAAGCAGGCCGTTGGCGGCGGCGTCATCAAGAATGGCGTTGAGCGCTGCAGTCTCTGTCGACCCCTCACCGAACTCGCCATAAAGCCATGAAATCGCGACACGATCCCAGGCCGCTATGCCGGTGTCATAGGCCGCGCTGGTATCGATCTCGCCATTGCTGTCGAGTGTCACCAGGGGGGCCGGATAGTCCATCACCGAGGCGCGGTCCGAGACGCTGGCGGCGAAATTGTGGGCGAGGCCGATTGTGTGGCCGATCTCGTGCGCCGAGAGCTGCCGGATACGGGCAAGGGCGAGTTCCAGCGGATCATTTGCGGCACCGGTCCCGGTATTTTCCACTCCCATAAGCCCTTCAAAGATCATGCGATCCTGACGCACGCGCTGGGAGCCGAGTATGACATGCCCTTTGAGAATTTCACCGGTACGCGGGTCAATCACCGAGCCGCCATAGGACCAGCCGCGGGTCTGGCGGTGCACCCATTGGATGACATTATAGCGGACATCGAGCGGGTGGGCGCCTTCCGGCAGAAGCTCGACACGGAAGGCGTTTTCATAGCCGGCCGCGGTGAAGGCCTCGGCCCACCAGTTGCCGCCTTCGATCAGCGCGTCACGGATGAGGGATGGCGTGCCGCGGTCGAGATAATAGACGATCGGTTCGACGACTGGCCCGGATTGTGCTGACGGATCAACACGCTCCAACCTGTGGCGCAAGGCGAGCGAGCGCCGGACGGGGGCGTCCAGCGGTGTTGCCATGTCGTAGAAATCCAGCGTGATCGCGCCCGAGCGATCATCGGCTTCGCGCGCTTCATAGCCGGGTTCGGGCAGGGCCGCGAAGGAGTGGTGGACGGTGAGGGTGACCGACTCCGGTGCCGGCGTCACAGCCCGCACTTCCGACCCTGGACTGGAGCTGGATAGCGTCAGAAGGGCGTCAATTTCAACATTTTGCGGAAAGACCAGCGCACTGTCGGTAAGGGCGGTAGAGCGGTCGGTAGCGATCGAGAAACTGCCCTGGCCGCTGTTCGACAATTGCCGCACCGTGCCGATCGGATCGCGCTTGAGGAAATCGCCGAGATCGATCAGCACCGAACCGCCCTCTTCGGCGACGATATCGGTCGACCAGATGACCGAGCGGGCGAAGGAGTTTCGGGTCGCCGCAGCCTCGTCCGGCCCGGCACCCTCGGCGCGATAGCCCGTATTCTCGAACTCGGCGAACACCCGGTCGTTGACCCGGAAAAAACGCAGGATTTCGGAGCTTGAGCCGAGTCCGCGATCCAGTCCGACCGGATTCGATCCGAGGCCGGATGTCAGCCGGGCGGTGTAGATCATGCGACCAAGGTCATTGCCTTCGCCGCCGGTTAGCCGGGCCAGGATGCGACCGTCGGACGGATCGAGATAGAGCGGGATGAAACCGTCGCGCAATTCCAGTTCGGCAATCGTCTCGGCATAGCCCGCCGCGTCATTGTCCTGCCCCTGCGCGACCGGCGTCAGGGCGGAAAAGGCGAGTGCGCAGCCGGCAATCATGGCCAGCGTCTTCGTCGTGGTCATCCTGGTGATCTTCATGGTGGTCCTGGTCCCCTTCTTTGCGGCGACGCTAGCCGAGCTGTCACGCACTGTCACGTTGGCGGTTGACCGAATTGGATATTGTATACAATTTGGGTCTTGTTGATTTTCCCGCCGGGAATGACAGGCTGGTCGAGGCCGATCCGGTCGTTCGTCAGGCGCGGCGGCGGACACGGATGACACAGCGTTGAGCGAGACCCGGATGGCGCCCGAACAGGGCGTCGGTCCGGCAGAAGGGGTGAGTGATGACGGTATCAAGCTGGCGCGGGGTTTTCCCCGCCGCAACGACGCAATTTGCCGAGGATCTCTCGGTCGATCTCGAAGCGACCACGGCGGTGGTCAAGGCCCTGGTCGAGGACGGGGTGCACGGCCTCATCGCCATGGGTACTGTGGGTGAGAACAATTCCCTCACCGCAGCGGAAAAGCGGGCCGTCCTCACCGCCATCATCGATGCGGTCGATGGCCGGGTGCCGGTACTGACCGGCGTCTCCGAGCTGACCACCGACCTGGCCCGGACCTATGCCGTCGACGCGGCGCGGATCGGGGCGGACGGGCTGATGCTGTTGCCGGCCATGGTCTATGTCCCGTCCGAAGCCGAGCTGGAGGCCCATATCCGCACCGTCGCAGCGGCGACCTCACTGCCGGTCATGCTCTACAACAACCCGCCCGCCTATCGTGTCGCGATCTCCCTCGACACGCTGGAGCGCCTGAAAGATGTCGAGACCCTGGTGGCGATCAAGGAAAGCGCCCCCGATCCGCGCCGCATCACCGACATTCTCAATCGCTGCGGCGACCGTTACCGGGTCTTCGCCGGGCTGGATGATGTGGCGTTGGAGGAAATCCTGCTCGGCGCGGTCGGCTGGGTGTCCGGCCTGACCAATGCCTTCCCGGCCGAGTCGATTGCCCTGTGGGAAGCCGTCGAGAGCGGTGATCTGGAGACCGCCCGCGCCATCTATCGCTGGTTCATGCCGCTGCTTCATCTCGATGCCGAGCATGACCTGGTGCAATCGATCAAGCTGGCCGAACAGGTCATGGGCCGTGGTTCGGAGCGGGTCCGCATGCCGCGCCTGCCGCTGTCGGGCGCCCGCCGCGCCGAGGTCATCAAAATGGTCGAGACAGCGCGCGACACCCGTCCGGTCAAACTGCCCTCGGTGCTGGCGCACTAGGACGGGAGCGCGCCGGTGACACGCCATGTCTTCCAATGCCTGGACGGGCATGCCTGCGGCAATCCGGTCCGCCTGATCACCGGACCCTTGCCCTTCCTGGCAGGCGACACGATGAGTGAGAAGCGGGCCGATTTCATGGCCCGTTTCGACTGGATAAGGCGTTCGCTCATGTTCGAGCCGCGCGGCCATGACATGATGTCCGGGGCGATGTTCTACCCGCCCTGTGACCCCGATGCCGACGCCTCCATCCTCTTCATCGAGACCTCGGGCTGCTTGCCCATGTGCGGCCATGGCACGATCGGGGCGCTGACCATGGCGCTGGAAAATGGTGTCTTCACGCCGGCCGATCGCACCTGCGTCAAGCTCGACGCCCCCGCCGGACGGATCGAGGCCGAGATTGACTGGCAGGGCGATCGGGTCGCCGGCGTGCGCATCCGCAATATCGCCTCCTATCTGGCGGTCACCGGCCTGATGCTGGACATTCCCGGCTGGCAGGCGATCAGTGTCGATATCGCCTATGGCGGCAATTTCTACGCCATCATCGAGCCGCAGCCCGGCTATGGCGATCTCGACGAGATGAGTGTCGCCGACATCCTGCGCCTCAGCCCGCTGATCCGCGCCGCCGCCAATGAAGCCGTCACCCTCAGCCATCCCGACGACCCTCGTGTCCAGGGTGTCAGCCACGCCCTGTGGACCGGCCGTCCGCGCGACCCGAAAGCCCACGCCCGCAACGCCGTCTTCTACGGCGCACGCGCCATCGACCGCTCCCCCTGCGGCACCGGCACCAGCGCCCGCATGGCCCAGCTCGCGGCAAGAGGCGAACTCAAGCCCGGCGACGCCTTCATCCATGAAAGCCTGATCGGCAGCCTGTTTGAGGGCAAGGTGGAGGCCGCCACCACCGTCGGCGACCACGCCGCGATCATCCCCAGCATCAAGGGCTGGGCCATCCAGACCGGCATCAACACGATCTGGGTCGATGAGCGTGATCCGTATGCGGGTGGATTTACGGTGGGGTAGGGGCTTTCTTCTGACACGCACCCACCTTCCCTCTCCCCTGGGAGAGGGTCAGGGTGAGGGGGAAATCCAGGCGAACGCCGGAGCATCCCCCCTTATCCGGCCCTTCGGGCCACCTTCTCCCAGGGGAGAAGGACGGTCGTCATGGCACCGCCCTTTCAAACCAAACCCACCCTCATTTTTCCCGGACGCAGGCCCGGCCCTGAGCCGGGCGGAGATCCGGGACCCACCGCCTCCTCCGGCAAGCGATGAGCCTCCCGTCGGTCCCGGATGGCGCTTCGCGCCTCCGGGAAAAATGAGAGGGGAGGAAAGGGGGCGGAAACCTATCCCTCAAACGCCGTCACCAGCGCCGTTCGCGCCGTCACGATATGCTGCGTCATGCGATTGGCGCCGGCGATGGGGTCGCGGGACTTCATCGCGTCCAGCAGGCCGTCATGTTCGGTGTTGGCGGTCTTGCGGGCGTTGGGGGTGAGGGCGAGCTGGAGCCTCACATAGCGATCTATGTGCTGGTTGAGGGATTGCACGATGACCTGCGTGCGCGGGCGGTTGGCCGGGGCGTGCAGGGCGGCGTGGAAGTCGCGGTTGAGGGCGCCAAAGCGGGCGGTGTCGCCCTCGGCCAGGGCGGCGGTTTCGCGGGCGCGGATGGTCTCGACGGCGGCGATGTCGGCGGTGCTGGCGCGCTCGATGGCGTGGGCGAAGAGGCCGGGTTCCAGTTGCAGGCGGATATCGAACAGCTCGGCCATTTCGTCGACGGAGACAGGCGAGACGGTGACGCCGCGATTGGGCTGGAAGACTACCAGGCCCTCCACTTCCAACCGCCGCAGCGCTTCGCGGACCGGCATGCGGGACACCTTGTAGGCGTCGGCCAGTGTCTCCTGGCGCAGGGCTTCGCCGGGCTTGAACTCATTGGCCAGGATGCGGGCGCGGATGCGCGCAGCCAGCTGGTCGACGACCGAGGGCTGGGCGATGGGGTCGGAGAAGCTAGTATCAGTGCCCGGCAAGGGGGGCGCTCCCGGATGATTGGCGTCGGGGCAGATTAGGCAGGTGTGTCGCGCGTGTCATGCCGCCAGGTCCGCTGGCGGTCTTGTGGCTCAGTCGAGCAGCAGGACATTGATCATCTGGCCCGCCCGTGTCGGCGGCGCGTCGACGGCGCGCGGGATGAGGAGCTCAGCCCGGGCCAGGGCCGAGATCAGGCCGCTGTCCTGACTGCCGGAG
The DNA here is from genome assembly GCF_003634045.1 of Maricaulis maris. Taxonomy (GTDB): domain Bacteria; phylum Pseudomonadota; class Alphaproteobacteria; order Caulobacterales; family Maricaulaceae; genus Maricaulis; species Maricaulis maris. The sequence continues at coordinate 41,570 of NZ_RBIM01000004.1, read as the reverse complement.
GGGCGGACACGGCCCGTTTCGGCATCGAAACGACCGCGAATCCAGGTCTCGCGCGGCCCATTGCCGGGCAGGTCGACCATCAGCCGCACCGGGCGCAGGCGCGAGCGCGGCGTTTCGTCCAGCAGACGTTCGACCGCCGGGCGCACGACCAGTTCGGCGACCACAAGGGCGGAAACCGGATTGCCTGGCAGGCCCAGCACCGGCAGGCCCGGCAGCTGTCCGAACCAGGTCGGCTTGCCCGGTTTCAGCGCGATCTTGTCGAAGGCGAGCGTGCCGCCCATCTCGGCGAAGACCCGGCGCAGATGGTCATGATCCCCCACCGAAGCACCGCCGATCGTGACCAGAAGGTCGAGATCGCGGGCCTGTTCCAGCGCCGTTCGGACCGCGCTCGGCGTGTCGCGAGCGATGCCGAGATCAATGGCGATGGCGCCCCAGGCATTCAGCAGGGCCATCAGGGCCGGGCCGTTGGAATTGATGATCTGGCCGGGACCGGGCGGGGCACCGGCGGCGACCAGCTCGTCGCCCGAGGCCAACACGCCGATGCGCGGCTGGCGGCGGACCCGCAGCGAAGCGGCACCGCCCGCGGCGGCCAGCGCCAGGCGCGGCGCGGTCAGGCGCAATCCGGCTTCCAGCAGGGTCTGGCCGGTGGTGAAGTCCTCGCCGCTGGCGCGGACATGGCGCCAGGGCTGGGGCGGGTCCTGCAGGGTGATCTGGTCGCCGGTGCGCGTCGTGTTCTCCTGGATCACGACCTGGTCTGCGCCGTCGGGCAGGGCGGCGCCTGTGGAGATACGCACCGCGCTGCCGGGACGGATCGGACGGTCGAGGGCATGACCGGCGGCGGATTCGCCATCGAGCGGCAGGGTGACGGGATTGTCGCCGAGATCACCGGAACGTACGGCATAACCATCCATCGCCGAGGCATGGAAGGGCGGCTGGGTGAGACCGGCGGTGACCGCTTCGGCCAGCACCCGGCCCGCCGCCTCGCCAAGGCCGACCGTCTCGACCTCAATCGGCGTGAGACCGGCCCGCACGCGGGCTATGGCGTCGGAGAGCGGGATCACGGCGTCGTCGTCTCGCGCTGCCAGTCGCCGGACTTGCCGCCGCGCTTGCTGTCCAGCTGGATCGCGGTGATGCGCATGCCCTTGTCGAGCGCCTTGGCCATGTCATAGAGGGTCAGCGCCGCGACCGAACAGGCCGTCAGCGCTTCCATCTCGACGCCGGTCTTGCCGTCGGTGCGCACGGTGGCGGTAATGGCAAAGGCGGTCTCGCCGGCAACAGGTTCGATGGCGAGCTCAACCTTGGTGATCGGCAGCGGATGGCAGAGCGGGATCAGGTCGGATGTCTTCTTGGCGCCCATGATGCCGGCCAGCTCGGCGGTGCGGCAGGCATCGCCCTTGGGACCCTGGCCGTCGCGCACGGCGGCAAAGGCTTCGGCGCTCATCTCGATGCGGGCACTGGCCGAGGCGGTGCGGCGGGTGACGGGTTTGTCGCCGACATCGACCATGCGCACGCGGCCCTCTTCATCCTGATGGGTCAGTGACGACATCAACTTTCTCCCAGGCGCGGCAGGATTTCGACCAGGTTGCAGGGCTTGTGTGTGGCATCGAATTCATGCCGCAAAATCCCGTTCCAGGCATCCTTGCAGGCGCCCATCGAGCCGGGAATGGCAAACACATAGGTCGCCTTGGCAATGCCCGCCAGCGCCCGCGATTGCAGGGTCGAGACGCCGACCGACTGGAAGGAAATCTGGTGGAAGACGACGGAGAAGCCGTCGATCTCCTTGTCCAGCATCGGTCGGATCGCCTCCGGCGTGACATCGCGCCCGGTCAGGCCGGTGCCGCCGGTGGTGATCACGGCATGTATCGCTGGATCATCGAGCCATGACTGCAGGCGGGCGCGTATGGTCTCGATCGTGTCCGGCACGATGCCATGGTCGATGATGGCGTGACCGGCGGCGGCGATCTGTTCGCGCAGCCAGGGACCGGTCTTGTCGCTGGCCGCATCGCGCGTGTCGGAAATCGTCATTACGGCAAAGCCGAGCCGGGTCTCGTCGCTCATCAGGCATCCTCCTGCGCGATCTGGTCGCGCCAGTATTGCGATGCTGATGTGTCGCTGTCACGGGCCGCAACCCAGTGACTGCCGTCCTTTGTGTGGACCCGCTTCCAGAACGGCGCTTCGGTCTTCAGCCGGTCGATCAGGAAGCTGACCGCCTCCAGTGCGGCGCGGCGGTGCGGGGCGCTGGCGGCGACCACCACGATGGTCTCGCCGATGGCCATGCGGCCGACCCGGTGATGGATCAGGGCCTGGCTCAGCGACCAGCGGCTGATGGCTTGTTCGCGAAGCTCGGTCAGGGCGGTTTCGGTGACGCCGGGATAATGTTCCAGTTCGAGCGCTTCAAGGCCCGGCTCGGCGCGGACCTGGCCGACAAAGCTCGCCATCGCGCCGTCATCGGGATGGGTTCCTGTCAGGGCGGCGATCAGGGCCGCTGCGTCGAGCGGATCAGGCGTGACCAGGATGTCCGTCGTCATGGGTCAGCCTCCGGTGAAGGGCGGGCAGAAGGCAAGCCGGTCGCCATCATCCAGCGGGCTGGGGCGGGTGACGATGCGGTCATTGCGGATCAGGCGGATTTCCGGTGCTGCAAGCGCGGCGGCTGCAACGTCAGCGGATGTGAGATGGGCGATCAACGCTTCGCTGTCGGTGATCTCGCCGGGCAGGTCGAGCGTGGTTTCGCCCGCGCCGAGCCGGTCGCGCAGGGCAGCCAGATAGCGGATATGAACCTGCATGGATCAGCCTCCCGTGATGGCCATGTGCCGTGTCACCGAAGGTTTGGCCCCCGGGCTGACGTCGAAATTATGCGCTTCCGGCTTGGCGGCCACGGCGGCCTCCAAGGCTGAATGCAGGCCGGCGACACCGTGCTCGCGCAGGGCGCCGCGCAGATCGACGCTGCCCTCCTGTCCCAGGCAGGCATGCAGCTGGCCGGTGCAGGTCAGGCGGACGCGGTTGCAGCCGGCGCAGAAATTCCCGGTCAGCGGCGTGATCAGGCCGAGCTTGCCGCCAGTCTCCGCGACATGATGATAACGCGCCGGCCCGCCGGTGGTTTCATCCAGCGGAGTCAGGGTCCAGCGTTGGTCGAGGCGATCCCGGACCGCGCTCAGCGGCAGGAACTGGACCGAACGATCGGTGCCGACATCGCCGACCGGCATGACTTCGATCAGGGTGATGTCATGGCCCTGGCGATGCGCCCAGGCGATGAGGTCGGGCAGTTCGTCCTCATTCTCGCCCTTCATGGCGACCGCATTGATCTTGACCTTGAGACCGGCAGCCTTGGCCGCTGCGATGCCGGTCAGCGTGTCGGCGAGACGGCCGCCACGGGTCAGGCGGGAAAAGCGCTCGGCGTCCAGCGTGTCGAGCGAGACATTGATGCGCATCATGCCGGCAGCAGCGAGGCGTTCGGCAAAGCGCGGCAGCTGGGTGGCATTGGTGGTCAGGGTCAGCTCGTCGAGGCCGCCTTCCTGACCCAGACGGGCGCCGAGCCGTTCGATCAGGCTGACCACATCACGCCGCACCAGGGGTTCGCCGCCGGTGATGCGGATCTTGCGGACGCCGCGCGCGATGAAGGCGCCGGCGACCTGTTCCAGCTCTTCCAGGCTCAACAGCTCCGATTTCGGCAGGAAGTCCGGCTGCGCTTTCATGCAGTAGACACAGCGCAGATCGCAGCGGTCCGTGACGGACAGGCGCAGATAGAGGATCTGGCGACCGAAACTGTCGATCAGCGGCGAGTAGGGGTGGGAGACGGCCATGCTGCGAATTTGGGGGGGAAGGCGAGGCGGGGCAAGGCGTTTTGGCGGATGAAAGCCGGTGGCACGCAATCGTGACCGGGCGTGTTGCCAGCGGGCATTGGTTCTGCAAATTGCGCCCGGAGGGCACGTCTCGCCCGCGTCGTCGCGCTGATGATCCCCAATCTGCCACATTGGCGAGCAGGCTTGCATCATTCTTGCGCGCTCGGGTCGGGCGGCCACCCCACGGGATGCCAAGTATTTGCCGTGGTGGCGGTATCAAGTCATAATTCGTGGAAATCCATTCCCTGAATTCCACTTTCAGGGCATAAAATGCCAATTCGCCGCACAGGCTCCGACTTGTGCGCATGCGAAGTCTGTGCTGCATTAGCGAACTTTCGGCTGTGTGAAGGGGGCAGGATTGCTCAGATTTGTGGACATCGACCAGGCCTATCCGGAGAAGCGCTCGGAGAGCGAACGGCGCAAGGATTTCAATGAAATCTATCGCGGTTTCTCGACCGAGGCCGCGGCCGGCCAGGCCTCGCGCTGTTCACAATGCGGCGTCCCTTTCTGCCAGTCCGGCTGTCCCTTGCAGAACAATATCCCCGACTGGTTGATGCTGGCCGGCGAAGATCGTCTCAAAGAGGCCTATGACGCCTCCGCCGCAACCTCGACCATGCCGGAGATCTGTGGCCGCATCTGCCCGCAGGACCGTCTGTGTGAAGGTTCCTGCGTGGTTGAAAAGTCCAAGCACGGCGCCGTGACGATCGGTGCCGTCGAGCAATACATCACCGATACCGCCTGGAAAGAAGGCTGGGTCGAGCCGCTCAAACCCGGCCCTGAACGCGGTCAGAGCGTCGCCATCATCGGCTCCGGCCCCGCCGGTCTTGCTGCCGCAGAACGGCTGCGCGAGAGCGGGTTCGCGGTCACCGTCTACGAGCGCGCCGACCGCGCCGGCGGCCTGTTGATGTATGGCATTCCCGGCTTCAAGCTGGAAAAGTCCGTTGTCCAGCGTCGGCTCGACCGGCTGGCCCGGGGCGGTATTGCCTTCAAGATGAATTTCGAGGTCGGCCGAGACGCGACGCTGGACGAGATCCGGGCCGAACATCATGCGGTCCTGCTGGCAACCGGGGTCTATAATGCCCGCCTGCTGACCTGTCCGGGCTCCGGTGACGGGGTGCTGGCGGCGCTGGATTACCTGACCCGCTCCAATCGCGATGATCTGGGCGACCCGGCGGCCAATGACAGTGTGCTCGATGCCAAGGGCAAGGATGTCGTCGTGGTCGGCGGCGGCGATACGGCGATGGACTGTGTCCGCACCGCCGTGCGCCAGGGCGCCAAATCCGTGACCTGCCTCTATCGCCGCGACCGCGCCAACATGCCCGGTTCGGCCCGCGAAGTGAAACATGCCGAGGAGGAGGGGGTCGTGTTCGAATGGCTCTCCGCCCCGCTCGCCGTCCTGACCAAGGGCGATGCCATTTCAGCCGTCCGCGTCCAGGGCATGCGCCTCGGCGCGCCCGACCTGTCGGGACGCCGCGCCCCCGAGCCCGATCCCGGCAAGACCTGGGACCGGCCCGCCGACATGGTGATCTCGGCCCTCGGATTCACCCCGGAAGACCTCCCCGTCCTGTTCGACGCGCCGGACCTCTCCGTGCATCGCGACGGCCGGGTCGAGGCGGATCGGGATACCCGCATGGCCAGTCTTGACGGCGTGTTTGTCGCCGGCGACCTGCATCGCGGCGCTTCGCTGGTGGTCTGGGCGATCAAGGACGGACTCGATGCCGCGCGCTCGATCGAATCCTATCTCGACAACCGTATGCGTGTTCTGGGAGCGGCCGAATGACGAACAAGACCTGGTCCGAAGCCGCCCACCGCCAGGGGCTGGAAACCCTCACTCGTGCCGGCCTGATCGATCCGCGTGATGAACGCGATGCCTGTGGTGTCGGCCTTGTCGCCGACATGAAGGGCCGCGCCCGTCGCGATATTGTCGAGCTGGCGATTGATGCGCTCAAGGCAGTCTGGCACCGCGGGGCCGTCGATGCCGACGGGCTGACAGGTGACGGGGCCGGCCTGCGCGTTGGCGTGCCGCAGGACTTCTTCAAGGCGGCCGTGGCCCGCACCGGCCACGAGCCCGAGCGCGGCGATGTCATTGTCGGCATGGTCTTCCTGCCACGCACCGATTTTGCCGCCCGGGAACGCGCCCGCGCCATCATCGAGGCGGAAATCCTGCGTGAGGGTTTTGCCTTTTACGGCTGGCGCCAACCGCCGATCGACACGTCTGTTCTGGGCGACAAGGCCCGCGCCACCCTGCCGGAAATCGAACAGGTCCTGTTCCGCGATCCGCGCGAACGCGACAGCGAGGCGGTCGAGCGCGTGCTCTATATTGTCCGCCGCCGCATCGAGCGTCGGGCCCGTGAGGAGAATCTCCGCGACCTCTATGTCTGTTCGCTGTCCTCGCGCGACATCATCTACAAGGGCCTGTTCCGGGCCGAGGATATCGATGCGTTTTATCGCGACCTGCAATCGCCGGACTTCGTCTCGCCCTTCGCCATTTTCCACCAGCGCTATTCTACCAATACCTTCCCGGAGTGGCGGCTGGCCCAGCCCTTCCGGATGCTGGCCCACAATGGCGAGATCAACACGATCCGCGGCAATATCAACTGGATGCGGAGCCATGAGGTCCACATCGCCGAGACGGCCTTTGCCGATGTCATCAGCGATGTGAAACCGGTGATCCAGCCGGGGGCCTCGGACAGTGCCGCGCTCGACCAGACCTTTGAAATCCTGGTTCGCGCCGGCCGCTCGGCGCCGATGACCAAGACGCTGCTTATCCCGGAAGCCTGGTCCAAGCGGGCCGATGTCATGCCCGAGGGCTGGAGCCGGATGTATGAGTATTGCAATGCGGTGATGGAGCCCTGGGACGGGCCGGCCGCGATTGCCGCCTTTGACGGTCGCTGGGCGATTGCCGGTCTCGACCGCAATGGCCTGCGGCCGATGCGCTATGCCCTGACCAATGACGACGTCTTCGTCGCCGGCTCGGAAACCGGCATGGCGCCGGTTGATCCGGTGACCGTCACCGAGCGCGGTTCGATCACGCCGGGCCGCCTGATCGCGCTCGATATCGTCGAAGGCAAATTCTACCGCGAGCAGGACATCCTCAACGAGCTGTCGGAACAGCACCCCTATACGCGTTGGCTCGGCGAGATGGAGGATCTTGAATCCGTCGTCGGACCGGGATCGGAAGACCAGATTTTCAGCGAGGATGACCGCACGCGGCGCCAGGCGGCATCGGGCTTTACCTTCGAGAATATAGAACTGGTCATCAAGGCGATGGCCGAGGATGGCAAGGAGGCGGTCGGCTCGATGGGCGATGATGCGCCGCTGGCCGTGCTGTCTGAGAACTATCGCCCGCTCTCGCACTTCTTCCGGCAGAATTTCTCCCAGGTCACCAATCCGCCCATCGACCCGCTTCGCGAAGGCCGGGTGATGGGACTGAAGACCCGCTTCAGAAATCTGGGAAACATTCTCGGCCAGGGCGAAGCACGCGCGAGCGTGCTCGTGCTCGACAGCCCGATCCTGACCAATGGCGGATATGAACGCTGGCGCGGCCATATGGGCGGTGCGGTCAAGGAGATTGATTGCTTGCTGCCGGTCGTGGCGGCCTCAGGCGACGGTCAGGTTCTGCGCCAGGCCATTGATGATGTGATCCGCGAATGTGTCGCCGCCGTCCGGGATGGTGCTGCCCATCTCGTGCTCACCGATCACCGACAGGATGCCGAAAATGCGGCCCTGCCGATGATCCTGGTGGCCGGTGCCGTCCACTCGACCCTGACCCGCGAGGGGTTGCGCAATTTCTGCTCGCTCAATGTGCGGGCGGGGGAGTGTTTTGACGCCCATTATGCCGCCGTGCTGATCGGGCTCGGCGCGACCACGGTGAACCCCTATCTCGCCTTCGACACGGTGACGGCCGGACGCGAAAGCGTGGGCGGCGAAAGCTGGGCCCGCGCCCGGGCCGGTCGCCTCAAGGCGGCGCTTGATGGCGGGCTTTTGAAAATCCTCTCCAAGATGGGGATCTCGATCATTTCCTCCTATCGGGGCGGCTGCAATTTCGAGGTTCTCGGCCTGTCACGCGCCCTGGTCGAAGCCTATCTGCCGGGCGTGGTCAGCCGGATTTCCGGCATCGGCCTGCCGGGCCTGGAAGTGCGGACAGTGGAGCTGCATCGCAAGTCCTGGCGCGATGACGAGGCGCGCCTGCCGATCGGTGGCTTCTATCGCCAGCGTTCCAGTGGCGACCGCCATGCGCTCAACGCGCCGGTGATCAGCGCCCTGCAGGCCGCCGTGCGCGGCAATGATGCCAAGGCTTGGAAATCCTATCGCAGCGCGATCCGTGACCAGGGCCCGATCCAGCTTCGCGATCTGATGGACATGCGCCCCATCGGCCCGGCCGTCGGGCTCGACCGGGTGGAATCGATCAATGGCATCCGTCGCCGTTTCGTGACGCCGGGCATGTCGCTGGGCGCCCTGTCGCCGGAAGCGCATGGCGCGCTGAATGTGGCGATGAACCGGATCGGTGCCAAATCGGTGTCCGGCGAGGGTGGCGAGGATCCGGCCCGCTACAAGCCGCTGCCCAATGGCGACAACATGAACTCCGCCGTCAAGCAGATCGCCTCCGGCCGGTTCGGCGTGACGGCGGAATATCTCGGCCAGTGCCGCGAGATGGAAATCAAGGTCGCCCAGGGCGCCAAGCCCGGTGAGGGTGGCCAGCTGCCCGGCTTCAAGGTCACCGAATTCATCGCCCGCATGCGACTGGCGACGCCGGGCGTCAGCCTGATCTCGCCGCCGCCGCATCATGACATTTATTCGATCGAGGATCTGGCCCAGCTCATCTATGATCTCAAGCAGATCAATCCGACCGCCCGGGTCGGTGTGAAGCTGGTCGCGGCCGCCGGTGTCGGGGCTGTCGCCGCCGGCGTGGCCAAGGCCAATGCCGACATCATCAATATCTCCGGCTCGGTTGGCGGGACGGGCGCTGCGGCCCTGTCCTCAATCAAGTTTGCTGGCGGTCCGCTGGAACTCGGCCTCGCCGAAGCCCACCAGATGCTGTCACTCAACGGGCTGCGTGAGCGCGTCACCCTGCGTGCTGATGGCGGGATCCGCACCGGGCGCGACATTGTCATTGCCGCCATGCTGGGGGCCGAGGAATTCGGCGTCGGCACGGCCTCGTTGATCGCGCTGGGCTGTCTGATGGTGCGGCAATGCCATTCCAACACCTGCCCGGTCGGCGTCTGCACCCAGGATGATGATCTGCGCGCCCGTTTCGGCGGTTTCCCGGACCATGTCGTCAACCTGATGACCTTCCTGGCCCAGGATGTGCGCGAAATCCTCGCTGGTCTTGGTGCCACGTCGCTGGAAGACGTGATCGGGCGGGCCGACCTGCTCGACCAGGTCTCGCGCGGTTCGGAATCGCTCGACGATCTCGACCTCTCGGCGATCATGTCGCGGGCCGATGCGGTGGAGCGTCCGGCACGCTCGACCCGCAGCCTGCGCAATCCTGTCGCTCCGGCGCTCGACGAACAGATTATCGAGGATGCGGCCCCGGCCTTTGATCGCGGCGAGAAGATGCAGCTCGATTATGGCGTCAAGAATACCGACCGCGCCGTCGGCACGCGGACCTCGTCGGAGATTGTCTCCCGCTTCGGTCTGGACGGGCTGGGTACTGATCACCTCACCCTGCGCCTGCGCGGTTCGGCCGGTCAGTCGCTGGGGGCTTTCGCCGCCAAGGGGCTGCGCATCGAGCTTGATGGCGATGCCAATGACTATGTCGGCAAGGGCCTGTCCGGTGCCAGCATCATTGTGCGGCCCTATGGCGGCGCGACCGAGGCCAATGAGGAACACGCCATCATCGGCAATACCTGTCTTTACGGTGCCACTGCGGGCCGGCTCCTGGCGGCCGGTCGTGCCGGGCAGCGCTTCGGCGTGCGCAATTCCGGCGCCGATGCGGTGATCGAGGGCTGTGGCACCAATGGCTGCGAATACATGACCGGCGGCACCGCCGTCATTCTTGGCCCGGTCGGCGATAATTTTGCCGCCGGCATGACCGGCGGCGATGTCTTCGTCTATGATCCGGAACGCCGTCTCGATGCCCGCCTCAATCGCGAGACCGTGCTCGCCTTTGATCTGGAAGGCGAGGGCGAGCGCCGCTGCCTGACCCTGATCGAGGCGCATGCGGCCGAGACCGGCTCGCGTGTCGCCCGCCGACTGTTGGCGGGCTGGCCGGAAGAGCGGGGACATTTCGTCCATCTGCGCGGCGAGGAAGTGGTCAAGCGGGAGCGCGCCGCGCTGGCGGCCGCGAATGACAGCCAGACCGCCTGATTTGCCGTTTCTTGTGACCTTGAGAATTGATATTGCGGCGCAACACGGGCATTGGTCGCGCCAGCATTTGGGCGTAAAACCTCGCCCGGACCAGCCGCAAGGAGCACAGGATGCGGATCGACAAAATCTCCGCGGGCGAAAATCCGCCTGAAGACATCAATGTGATCATCGAGGTCCCGGTGGGCGGCCAGCCGGTGAAGTACGAGATGGACAAGGATGCCGGCACGCTCTTCGTCGATCGCTACCTGCACACGCCGATGAGCTATCCGTGCAATTATGGCTTCATGCCGCACACCTTGTCGGAAGATGGCGATCCGATCGACGTGATGATCGTCGGCCACACCACGCTGGTGCCGGGCTGCGTCGTCCGCGCCCGTCCGATTGGCGTTCTCCTGATGGAAGACGAGAGTGGCATGGACGAGAAAATCCTCGCCGTCCCGCACCACAAGCTCTCCCCGCTCTATGGCAAGGTCAATGAGCCCGACGATATCCCGGAAGCCCAGCTGATGCGGATCAAGCATTTCTTCGAGCACTACAAGGATCTCGAGCCCAATAAATGGGTCAAGGTCATCGGCTGGGGCGACGCCGCCAAGGCGCGCGAGCTGATCTCGGAATCGATCGAGCGCGTGAAGGGCTGAGGCCTTTCCCACCACCGACACGAAAGAGCCCCGGACTGGCTGGTCCGGGGCTTTTTGTTGCGCTAACCCATCCTTTTGCCGAAATCCTTGAGGATTTCGCGGGCTGCATTATGGCCGGGGGCGCCGGTGACGCCGCCGCCGGGATGGGTGCCGGCCCCGCATTGGTAGAGGCGTTTGACCGGGCTTCGATGGTCGGCATGGCCGAGCACGGGGCGGGCAGAAAAGAGCTGGTCCAAGCTGAGCGCGCCGTGGAAAATATCGCCGCCGACGAGGCCGAAAGTCCGTTCCAGGTCCTTCGGTGTCAGGGCCTGATAGCCTAGCACGCTGTCCCGGAAACCCGGCGCCCAGCGCTCGACCGTGTCGAGCATCACTTGCGCCACCTCATCGCGATGATCATCCCAGTCGCGGCCGCCTGAGAGTTCCGGCGCGACATGCTGGCAGAACAGGCTGGCGACGTGCTGGCCCTCGGGGGCGAGGGTCGGGTCGAGGGTTGAGGGGATCAGCATTTCGATGATCGGTGAGGTCGACCAGCCCTGGCGGCGGGCATCGACATAGGCCTGTTCCATATAGGCCAGCGAGGGCGCCATGATGATCCCGGCGGTCAGGTGGTCGCCCGGGCCGGGCAGGGCGGTAAAGCTGGGCAGGCGGTCGAGCGCGACATTCATCCGGAAGGTGCCGGAGCCGCATTTATAGTGGCGGATGCGCTCGTTGAAATCGGTGGGCAGGGCGGCAGGATCAACCAGTGAGCCGAACAGGAGTTTCGGGTTGAGATTCGAGACCACGGCACGGGCGCTCAGTTGCTCGCCACTGTCGAGCACCACCGTACCGGCACCGCCATCCGTGACCAGCACTTCGCGGACCGGACAGCCGGTGCGGATCTCGACGCCGCGCGCCTCGCAGCAACGGGCCATGGCCTGGGTAATCGCGCCCATACCGCCGATGGCATGACCCCAAGCGCCCTTCTTGCCATTCACCTCGCCGAACAAATGATGCAGCAGCACATAGGCGCTGCCGGGCGTGTAGGGGCTGGCGAAATTGCCGACAATGCTGTCAAAGCCGAACAGGGCCTTGATGGCGTCGCTCTCGAACCAGCCATCGAGCCAGTCGCCGGCGGATTTTGAAAACAGGTCCAGCAGGTCGCGCCGTGCCGTCATCGACATGGCGCCGAGCCGTCCGCCCAGATTGGCGGCTTTCATCATCTCCGGCAGCGCGCCCAGCCAGCTGCCCTCGGACAGGTTGGGCGGGGTTTCCAGCACCAGCGAGCGTAGCGTGTCGGCGACCACTTCCAGCCGGGCGCCATATTCGGCCAGTCGTTCGGCATCACGGGTTGAGAATTTCGCGACTTCGTCGCGCGTCAGCCCGTCGCCGGCCAACAGGTATCGGCCGTGCTCGAGGGGCAGGAAATTGCCGATCTTCCGCTCGACGATTTCCAGGCCATGCCCGTGCAGGTCGAGATCGGCAATGATTTTCGGGTTGAGCAGGGAGACGGTGTAGCTGGCCACCGAATTGCGGAAACCGGGATGAAATTCCTCGGTGACGGCCGCGCCGCCGACAACGTCCCGGCGTTCCAGCACGGTCACCTTGAGGCCGGCCTTGGCCAGGTAGGCGGCGCAGACGAGGCCGTTATGGCCACCGCCGACGATCAGGATATCGCGGTCGAGACGGGTCTGGCCGTGGCGCTGCGGGCGCGTTGCGGTGAGGGCGGTCATGGCGCGGCAGATTGGCCGCGAACCGGAAAAAGCGCAATGCAGCGTGGAGGTTGTGGCGCTGGAGGCCTGTTCAGACAGGCGTGTTGAAAGCGCCGGCCACGTCTTTCGCCAGCACCAGGGCGCGGCCGTCGGCGATTTTGACGCCGCCGGACGTCGTGCAGGTCGTGGCCAGGTCGACCAATTGCTTGTCCGGACGCAGGCGGGTGATTTCGACCCGGGCGATGAGTGGGTCGCCGAACGGGGCGTCGGCCAGGAAACGGGTTTCCTGCTTGAGATAATTGGTCCCCTGGCCCGGCAGTTCGACACCCAGCAGGTAGGAGAAGAGACCGTTGATCAGAGGTTCCGGCACGTGGTCGGTTTCCGGCGGGGCGCCGGCGAGCGCGTGCAGTTCAGCGGCATCGGCGGGCGTGAAGCGGCGCTGCGTCTGCGCTGATTGGCCGATTGTCAGCGCGGCGCTCATGCGGTGACCTCGGTCTGGCCGAGACAGGTCACCACCCCATCGCCGAGGCGGGTGACTTTCAGGGCGATCACCATACCGTCAGGCGTTTCGCCGGTTGTTTCGGCCTCGAAACGAAGGGGCTCGCCGACCGGGCTGGGGGCCGGATACTGTGTGTCCTGGCGGATCTGCCGGGCACCGGGACGGATTTGCGCCACCAGCCCGCGCAACACCGAGCACAGCAGGGCGCCGTGGGCGACGGTTTTTGCGAACCGGGTTCCAGCCGCGAAATCCGGATCGACATGGATCGGATTGTCATCGCCGGACAGGCGCGCGAAAGCGTCGAAATCGGCCTGGCTGAAGGTCTTGTCCAGCACGATATGAGCGGTTGTCGGCCGCGGCTTGGTGGGGGTCATCGCACCCCCTCCGGGCGAGGCAGAAGATGTTTCTGGACCTTGCCGGCGGCGGTGCGCGGAAAGTCGGTGCTGCGCAGGAAATGGCGCGGCACCTTGTAAGCGGCCATGCGCTCGCGGCACCAGGCCCGCAGCGCCTCGTCGCTGACGCTTTGGCCTTCGCGCAGGATAAGATGGGCGCAGCCGACCTCGCCCCATTTCTCGTCGGCGATGCCGGTGACGGCGGCTTCGAGGATGGCGGGGTGTTCGTCGAGCACGTTCTCGACCTCGGCCGGATAAACATTCTCGCCGCCGGAGATATACATCTCCTTGATCCGGCCCGCGATATAGCAATAGCCCTCATCGTCGAACCGGCCCAGATCGCCGCTTTTCAGCCAGCCATCGGGCGTGAAGAGCTGGGCCGTCTCACTGTCGCAATGCCAATACCCCGGTGTCAGACCGGGACCGAAAAACTGCACCTCGCCGGTCTCGCCGGCCGGCAGCGGCACGCCCTCCGGCGTTGCGATGCGGGCATCGATGAGGAGTTGCGGCTTGCCGACCGAACCGATCTTGTCGAGCGCGTGTTCGCGGTCCATCAGGAAGGCGGTCGGGCCGGTCTCGGTCATGCCGAAACCATTGCACACGACCGCGCCGCGGGCCGCGAATTGCTCGATCAACACGTCCGGCATCGGCGCACCGCCACAGGCCCAGTGGCGCAGCCGGGTCAGGTCGGTGGTGGCGAAATCGGGATGCAGGGCAAGCTCGCGATAGACCGCCGGCACACACAGCATGACATCAAGCCGGCCGGTATTGATCAGGTCGAGCACGGCGCCGGCCTCGAAACCCGGCAGGATATGGTTGAGGCCGCCGGCCATCAGCACCGGCAAGGTGTGCAGATTGATGCCGGCGGTATGGAAGAGCGGCAGGAAGTTGAGGCTGGCATCGCCGTCGCGCAGGCCGATGGCTTGCGAGATGTTGACGTAATTCACCAACGCCATGCGATAGGTCTGGATCACGCCCTTGGGGCGCCCGGTCGTGCCGGACGTGTAGATCAGATACCAGGTCTCCTCGCCGGGCCAGGCCGGCCGGCCGGGGTGTGGTTCGGCGGCGTTCCGGGCTGCGGGCCAATCCTGCTCCAGGTCAAGCAGCGGCGTGCCGTGCGGCTGCGCGGCCTCGGCCGCAGTCGCTGCGTCCTCGGCACCGGTCAACAACAGGCTCGGCGCGCAATCGGCGAGCAGGTCGGCCAGTTCACGGGCCGGCATGCGCCAGTTCAATGGCGCGAGAATGGCGCCCAGCTTGGCACAGCCGAACAGGGCCTCAAAAAATTCCACCCGGTTGCGGCACAGGATGGCAACCCGGTCACCGGGGCCGACACCGCGATCAGCCAGCAGCGTCGCGGCCCGGGCGCAGCGGTCCTCGAGTGCGGCAAAACTGACAATCTCGCCGGATTTGACATCGTGGAAGGCCGGGCGATCGGGTGTCAGGGCTGCGCGGCGGGCAGTGATGTCGGTGACGATATCCATCAGCGAACCGCCTCCCGGTGTGGTGCGAGGAAGGCCGCCATGCGCGACCGGGTCTCCGGCCGTACCAGCAGGTCGCAGAAGGCCGCACGCTCGCGGTCGAGCCGGTCACCGAGCGGATCGCGGCCCTGCCGGGCATCAAGCAGGCGGCGGCTGGTGGTGGCGACAGCGGGATCGTGGGCGGCGAGCGTTGTGATGATGTCGGTCAATGCAGCGTCGAAGCTGCCGGCCCCGGCGAGGCGGTCGACCAGGCCCATTTCGAAGGCGGCGACGGCGCTGACGCGGTCGTCCAGGGCCAGCCAGGCGCCGGTTCTGGCGCTGCCGATCCGCTCCGGCATCAGGGCGGTCCAACCGCCATCGGGCGCAAAGCCCATCTTGGCGTAGTAGGGCTGGATGAAGGCGTCGCGGCGCATCAGGACGGCATCGCAGGCCAGCATCAGGCCGATCGCGCCGCCGGTTACCGGCCCGTTGACGGCGGCAATGCTGGCGCAGGGCAGGGCCCGCAGGGCAAGGATGGCCCGGTTGAGGGCGCTGACGAGTTGGTCGCCATAGGCCTCCAGCTGAGCCAGATCGCCGGTTCGGGCGTGAAACTCGCCGATATCACCGCCGCTGGAGAAGGCCCGACCCTCGCCGGTCAGGATGACGGCGCGCGCGTCACCGCAATCGGCCAGAGCCACACAGAGCGCGTCCAGCAGCTCCGGTGTCAGCGCATTGCCGCGCCGTGGCCGGTTCAGCCGCAGCCGCACGATTGTGCCGCCGCGGTCAATGAGGAGCGGTGGTGCTGCGCCGGTATCTGTCATGGCTTCAGGCCGTTGGCGATCAGGTCCGAGACGACGCGGGCGATGTCTTCCGGGTCGCGGTCACGCTCCCAGATGCCGAAGCGCAGACCCATGAACACGCTCATGCCGATCAGGGCCCAGGCGCGTTTGCCCTGGTCTCCTGCCCGCACTTCGCCGCGTGCCTCGGCCTCTTCCAGATTGCGCTGATAGCGCTCCATGAAGACGTCATAGTGGGCCTTGTAGGCGTCCGGCGCGACGAACTGGCTCTCTTCGATGATGCGATAGAGATTCGGGTGGGCCCGGGCGAACTCGATATAGGCGACGAGGCCGCGATGCTCGGTTTCCAGCCGGTCCGGCGCGCCTTTGACACGTTCGGCGATCCAGCCGCGTGTCATCTCGCCCATATGGGCGACGAGGGCGCGGAAAATCTCGTCCTTGGAGTCGAAATAGACATAGAAAGTTCCCAGTGCCACCGAGGCCCGGCGCGTGATGTCGCCGATCGAGGTGGCATGAAACCCGTTCTCTCCGAAGGCGCCCTCGGCGGCCTCCAGAAGCTTGTTCCGGGTCCTCAGACCGCGGGCGGTTTTGGGTCTTTTATCGACCGTGCTCGTTTCAGAAGTTGACATATGATTCAGTTTTCACAAAATGGCTCCTAAATCAATATGACACGATCCAGCGAAAATTGGACGGTCGAGGGGAGATGCAACGTGGCCGAAGCGCAGCCGCACAGATCAGACGAGGGTGGGCGCCGCGCGCAGCACCTGACGCTGCGTGACGGCACCGTGATGGCCTATCGCGATCTCGGTCAGGGTCCGGCGCTGGTTCTGGTCCATGGCTGGGCCGCCTCAAGCGAATTTTTCGATACGATTGCGGATCGGCTGGCCGACGAGCACCGGGTTCTGGTGCCGGACCTGCGCGGCCATGGCGAGACGCCGGCAGGCGCAGGCGCGGCTTCGATTGCCGATCTTGCCGATGACATGAATGAGTTTCTCACCGCGCTCGGTCTCGACCGGGTCGTGATGCTGGGCTGGTCGATGGGGGCCACCGTCCTGTGGTCGATGATCGAACGCCACGGGTCCGACCGGCTGGCCGGCATGGTGATCGAGGATATGAGTCCGCGCATTCTCAATGATGAGAGTTGGGCGCTGGGCATGTCGAGCGGCATGGATGTGGAAGCCTCCGTCCGCGCCACCGCCGCCATGCGCGCCGACTGGCCGGCCTACGCCGCCGCCTTTGCGCCGCGCATGTTCGCCCGGGATCGCGCCGCCCGCGAGCCGCAGATCGTGGCCGATGCCCTGACTTTACTGACAGCCCGCAACGCCGATGCCATGGCGGATTTGTGGGCGTCGATGGCGCAGCAGGATCTGCGCGCAAGCCTTCCGGGAATGGCCATCCCGGCGCTGATCGCCTTTGGCGAACGCAGCGATGCCTATGGCCCGGAGACGAGCCGCTATCTCGTCGAAACCCTGCCCGCCGCCACGGCGCACGGGTTCGCCCACTCCGGGCATGCACCGCACCTCGAGCAACCGGAAGAATTTGTCGACGCGGTCAAATCCTTCGCCCGCCAGGCCCTGGCGCAGGCGACATCAAAACAGACCATCGAGGGGAGTATCTCATGAAACACTTCAAGACCCTGACGGGCACCGCGCTTCTGTTGAGCACGGTTGCCGCATCAGCCCTGGTTGCGGCACCCGCCGTCGCCCAGGACAATGGCGCGTCGGAAAGCCGTGACGTCATCACCGTCACCGCCCGCCGCCGCGAAGAAACACTGCAGGACGTGCCGCTGTCCGTGTCCGCCATGTCCGGCGAGGACCTGGAGCGCATGGGGGCACTCGACATTGTCGCGATTGCCGACACCACGCCGAATATCACGCTGGAAGTGTCGCGCGGTACCAATTCGACGCTGTCCGCCTTCATCCGCGGTGTCGGCCAACAGGACCCGGTTGCCGGTTTCGAAGCCGGTGTCGGTATCTATGTCGACGACGTCTACCTGAACCGTCCGCAAGGCGCCGTGCTCGACATTTATGATGTTGATCGGATCGAAGTGCTGCGCGGTCCGCAAGGCACGCTCTACGGTCGCAACACGATCGGTGGCGCTGTCAAATACGTCACTCGCCGTATCGATGCCGACGAGCCGACCATGACGGCCCGCCTCGGCATTGGCAGCTATGGCCAGCTCGACACCGTGCTGTCCGGCAGCGCGCCCTTGACCGACACTTTCCGCGTCGGCGGCTCGATGGGCCGTTTCACCCGTGACGGTTTCGGCGACAACCTGACCACCGGCGAAGACAATTACGACAAGAATGTCTTCGGCTATCGCGTTTCGGCCGAGTGGGAACCGACGGATAATTTCTTTGTCCGTCTGGCTTATGACAATGTCTCCGACACGTCGAATGCCCGTGGCGGTCACCGCCTGACGGCCGGTGCCCTGTCCGGCGCGCCGGTTCTGTCGGATGTGCATGATACCCGCGCCGGCCTGAATGTGGTCGACCAGGAAGTTGAAGGCGACGGTCTTGCCCTGACGGCCGAATGGCAGATCAACGACAACTGGACCGTCCGCAATATCCTTGCTGATCGTTCCGACACCTCGGTCACGCCGATCGATTTCGACAATCTGGCCTCGGGCGATCTCGATGTTCCGGCGATCTACGACAACGAGCAGTTCTCCGAGGAGTTCCAGCTGCTCTATTCCGGCGAGCGCCTGAACGGCCTGGTTGGCTATTACTATCTCGATGCCAGTGCGATGACGGTGTTTGACGTGCTGCTGGACAATGTCCTGGCCGGTCTCAACGCCCAGACCTTCGGCGAAGTGGACACCAAGACCTGGTCGGTGTTTGCCAACTTCACCTATGATCTGACCGACGAATTCTCGCTGACCCTCGGCGGTCGCTATACCGAGGACGAGCGCACCTCGCGCGTCCTGCGCCGCACCTATCTGGGTGGATTCTCGGAATTCTTCGGTGGTAGCGGGTTCTCGATTGCAACGACGTCGGACTTCCAGGGCACGAATTCCTGGGATGATTTCTCCCCGACGGCATCGCTCGCTTGGCAGCCCAATGACGCGAATAATTTCTACCTGACCTATTCGCAGGGCTTCAAGGGCGGTGGTTTCGACCCGCGCGCCCAGACGACCGGCGCCCCGGACTTCGACCAGAATGGCACGGTCGAGGCGGACGAAATCTATGAGTTCATGAGCTTTGATCCGGAAACGGTCGACAGCATCGAGATCGGCTGGAAATACCAGGGCAATGGCTATCGCCACAGCCTGGCCGTTTTCAACATGGACTATACCGACATCCAGGTCCCGGGTTCGGTCGGCATTGATACCGACAATGACGGAGTCAATGACAGCTTCACCGGCGTGACCACCAATGCCGGTGCCGCGACCATTCGCGGTATCGAGTATGAAGGCTCACTCGATCTCGGCACTGACGTGTTCAGCGCTGGCGACATCATGACGCTGGGCTGGGCCGTTGGCCTGCTGGACGGTGAATATGACCAGTTCATCAACGCCTTCGGTGTCGATGTTTCCGATGACGTCGTAATCCAGAACACGCCGGACACGACGGCGTCGGCGACATTGACCTACATCACGCCGATGCGTGGCGGTGACCTGTCGGTGATCAACACGATCAGTCATCGCGGGGCGTCCAGCCAGTTCGAATTCCCCTTCCCGCTGCTTGACCAGGGTTCCTACACGCTGTGGAACGCCTCGGCTGTCTGGGAAGGTGATGATGGTCACTGGCAGTTCGGCCTGCATGGTCGCAACCTGACCGACGAAGAATACAAGGTCTCCGGCTATGACTTCGTCAACAACACGACCCTGGCTCCGGAACTCGGCGCCGAGGGCACGCTGGTTGCCTATTACGGTCCGCCGCGGACCTTCACGGCGACCCTGACCTGGCGCTACTGATCCGGCTTGTCCGGCGGACGGGAACCTCCCCCGTTCGCCGGAACCGGGCTATCCTGCGGCGGCGCCCCTCCGGGTGCCGCCGTTCATTTTGTTTTTGCGATGAGGTTTGCCATGCGTCTGGTCATCGGTCTTTTGCTCGGTCTGGCTTTGCTGGCCGGTCTCGTTGTTTTCTGGTTGCAGCGGGAAAATGCGGACGCGCCCGACCCGGTCGGCGATGACATCGGCGTCGCGGCAATCCCGGTCATGATCGACTCGCCCTGGTGGGGTGAAAGCGACCGTCTGGTCGATGTTGACGGGGTCATGACGCGGGTCCGCATTGACGGGCCGGACGATGCCCCGGTCCTGGTCATGGTGCACGGTTTCTCGCACTCGCTGGAGAGCTGGGATGCCTGGGCGGCCGACTTGTCGGCCGATTATCGCGTGGTCCGCATGGACTTGCCGGGGCACGGTCTGACCGGACCGGATCCGCAATCCCGTTATTCCGTGCCGCAAACGGTCGAGTTCCTCGATCAGCTGATGGCAGAACTCGATATTCCCGAGGCCACGCTGGTCGGCAATTCCCTGGGCGGGCTGGCGAGCTGGCGGCTGGCGGTGGCGCATCCGGACCGGGTCAACCGGCTCGTCCTGCTGGCGCCCGGTGGTTATTCGATCAATGGCGTGACGGAGGAACCGGTGGCGGTGCCAATGCCGGTGCGCTTTTATCTGACCCAGGCGCCGCAACCGGTGATCCATGCTGCGACACAAGCCCTGTTCGGCGATGCCGCGCGCATGCCGGAGGGCATGTCAGACCGCGTCTATGCGTTGATGCAGGGCGACGGCGTCGGCGAGGCGATGATTGAGCGGCTGGAAGTTTTCACCCTGCCGGAACCGTCCGCCGACCTGGCCCGGATCGATGTGCCTACCCTGATCCTGTGGGGCGAGGCCGACCGTGTCGTGCCACCGTCGCACGGCCCCCTGATGGCAGCCACGATCCCGCAGGCACAGCTGATCACCTATCCCGGTCTGGGGCATGTGGTGCATGAGGAAGCGCCGGACCAGACAGTCGCCGACATGCGGGCCTTTCTGGCGGCACAATAGTCCGGTCGGCGTTTCGGCGTCAGGCCTTGCGGCGCTGGGCGATCTCGGCTTGCAGGTCGGCCCAGTCCTTCGGGTCGACATCGCTTTCGCGCAGTACGACGACGCCCAGCCCGTTATCGGCGGCAGTGCTGTCGCCGCACAACAGGCGACCAAGTGCATGGGTGCGGGCGGTCTCGCGATTGAGGCGTGGTCGGTAGACGGTATCGCGGCCGGCCTGCTGGCGCTCGACGGCGCCCTTGCGGCGCAGCCCGTGCAGCAGGTTGAGCGTGGTCGCGGCCGGCTGACGTGTGGCGATGGCGAGTTCGCTGACCGAGGCGCCGCCGCGGTCCCACAGGATGCGCATGGTGGCATTCTCGTCGTCGGTGAGGCGTTGTTGGCTCTGGCTCATCATCGTCATCCTTCCACAAGTCGGTCCTGACCTGAATTGCAACAGGTCTGGTGTGTTAAGGATTTGTTTGCAAAGCTCGCGCCGAAGATCGCCATCAAAGTCATGCGATCAGTCTGGGGGAGTACATGGCGCAAGACAAGTCATCCGCGCGCAAGGCCTATTGGCGCGCCAATCTTGGCCTCATGGGGATATTGCTGGCGATCTGGTTTGCCGTATCCTTCGGTTTCGGCATCCTTTTACGTCCCTGGCTGGACCAGGTCTCGCTTGGCGGCGCGCCGCTGGGCTTCTGGTTCGCGCAGCAAGGCTCGATCTTCACCTTCATTGTGCTGATCTTCTACTACGCCTGGGCGATGAACCGGCTCGAAGCGCGCTTTGCCGACCGGCTCGGCAGCGATGACATGCCGCCCCCCGTCCCGCCGGGACAGGAGGACGCATCATGACCCCGACCCTGTTCTGGACCGGTTTCTTCGTCATCACATCCTTCGCGCTCTATATCGGCATCGCGATCGCCTCGCGGGTCGGCTCGACGGACGAATTCTACGTCGCCGGGCACCACGTCCCGCCGGTCTTCAACGGCATGGCCACCGCCGCCGACTGGATGAGCGCCGCCTCCTTCCTGTCGATGGCCGGGCTGATTGCCTTTTCCGGCTATGATGGCTCGGTCTTCCTGATGGGCTGGACCGGCGGATACGTCTTGCTGGCCTTGCTGCTGGCGCCCTATCTGCGGCGCTTCGGCAAGTTCACCGTGCCGGACTTCATCGGCGACCGCTATTATTCCGATACCGCCCGCGTGGTTGCGGTGATCTGTGCGATCTTCGTCTCCTTTACCTATATCGCCGGCCAGATGCAGGGCGTCGGCATTGCCTTCTCGCGCTTTCTGGAAATCCCCATCGAGGCCGGTGTGGTGATCGGGGGACTGGTCGTGCTCATGTACGCCACGCTCGGCGGCATGAAGGGCATCACCTACACCCAGGTCGCCCAGTATTGCGTGATGATTTTTGCCTTCATGACGCCGGCCATTTTCATCTCGCTGCAGCTGACCGGATCGCCCGTCCCGCAGCTCGGTTTCATCGGCAATGTGGCCGACGGGACGCCTTTGCTGGTCAAGCTGGACGGCATGCTCACCGAGCTTGGCTTCGCCCCCTATACGGACGGCTCGAAATCGACCTTCGACGTGTTCGCCATCACTCTGGCCCTGATGGCGGGAACGGCCGGCCTGCCGCATGTCATCGTGCGCTTCTTCACCGTGCCCAAGGCGGCGGATGCCCGCAAATCGGCCGGCTGGGCGCTGCTCTTCATCGGCATCCTCTATGTCACCGCCCCGGCGGTCGCGGTCTTTGCCCGCACCAATTTTATCGAGACGGTGAATGAGAGTGTCTATGACGCCGAGACCACCACCCTGGTCGAGGGCGAGCGCGAAACGCCGGACTGGTTCCACCGTTGGGAAAACACTGGGCTTCTGGCTTTCGAGGACCTCAATGGCGATGGCCGCATCCAGTATCGTGCCGATCCGGCGACCAATGAGGTGACCACGCTCAATCGCGACATTTTCGTGCTCGCCAATCCGGAGATTGCCAACCTGCCCGGCTGGGTGATCGGTCTCGTCGTGTCCGGCGGCATCGCGGCCGCCCTGTCCACCGCGGCCGGCCTGTTGCTGGTGATCTCGTCTTCGATCTCGCACGATCTGTGTCGCAAGGTGTTGTTCAAATCGATGACCGACAGGCAGGAACTCCTGATCGCCCGACTATCGGCGACGGGGGCGGTGCTGATCGCCATCCTCGCCGGCATCTATCCACCGGGCTTTGTCGCCTCGGTCGTGGCGCTGGCCTTCGGGCTCGCTGCCGCCAGCTTCTTCCCGGCCATCCTGCTCGGCATTTTCTGGCAGCGCATGAGCAAGGAAGGGGCGATCGCCGGCATGGTGACGGGGCTCGGCGTGACCGGCGCCTATATCCTGACCTACAAGATCTTCGGCTGGATCCCGAATGATGCCGAACACTGGATCCTCGGCGTCTCGCCGGAAGGTTTCGGCACGATCGGCATGGTCATCAGCTTTATCGTCTCAGTCACCGTCTCGCTGCTGACATCCGCTCCGCCGGCCGAGGTCAGGGAGCTGGTCGAACGCATCCGCGCGCCCTAGATCCCAGCCATGATTCCCTATCTTCTCAATCTCGCCCTGATCCTTGCCGTGATGGTGCTGGCCTGGCCGTTCAGCGTGCCGCGCAAGGACCCGTCCTATATCGACGCGATCTGGCCCATCGGCTTTCTGGTGCTGGCGCTGTCCTCGCTGCTGTTCGCCGGGGCAGATGGCGCGACCTGGTATGTCGGCCTGGTCGCGATCTGGGCCGTGCGCCTGGGGCATCACCTCTTCACGCGCTGGCAGCATGAGGGGGCGGACAAGCGCTATCAGAAACTCCTGCAGCGTTCGCCGCCGGGCAAGGAAGCGATCTTCATGCTGGTCACCGTCTTCCTCCTGCAGGGTGTCCTGCTGTGGGTGACCGCCCTGCCGATCCAGCATGCGGTGATGGAGGGGGGCCGCTTTGCCACGCCTGCTGCGATCGCGGGGGTCATCCTCTTCGCCATCGGTCTTGCCTTCGAAGTGATCGGCGACCGCCAGCTCGCCGCCTTCAAGGCCGATCCGGCCAATAAGGGCCAGGTCATGGATGCAGGCCTCTGGCGCTATACCCGCCATCCCAACTATTTCGGCAATGCCGTCCTGTTCTGGGGCCTGTGGCTGATCGCCGTCGCCGATGGCGATGGCTGGTGGACCGTTATCGGCCCGCTTTTCCTCACCTTCACCCTGACCCGCTGGACCGGCGCCAAAATTCTGGAAGACGGCCTGCATGAGAGTCGCCCCGGCTATGCGGATTATGTCGCCCGGACGCCGGGCTTTGTGCCCTGGTGGCCGAAGCGGGGGTGAGGGGGTGCGTTGTTATGGAAGCTCGGCGCCTTGCGCAGAGCGGTCCATACATCACTTGTCAGCCAGCGGGCCGTATCCGGTTCTCGAGGTCAAGGGCGCCGCAGGCGCCGCTTCGCGGGCGAGACCCTTGAGCTCGAGAACCGGATACGGCTTTCTCTCGGCAAGTGATTTATGGCCGGGTGTGCGCCGGCGCTCCCTCCCGACAACGGCCTTCTAGTCAGCTTTTCCGGGGCCGGCGGTGTAGGCGGCCAGCAGGTCACCGAATTCCTCCATTGTCGGGAAAGCCTCATAGCTGTGCGGGGCCGTTATCGTGACGCCTTCGAGCCGGTCTTTGGTGCAGGTTTCCAGGAAGGGCGTGAAGCCGGACGGGTCGTCCAGCATGGGGGTTCGGACATTCACGAAATCCATGCCGGTGGGGCGGGTGAAAACCCAGCTCAGGCAGTGCGGGCAGTGGAAATGCCGGATGTCGTCACCGTGCAGGCCGCCAATGACGGGTTCGCCTTGGGTTACTGCAAACTGGGCGTCGGGCACAGCAACCGTGAGCGAATAGGCGCCGCCGCTCATGCGCTGGCAGCCCCGGCAATGGCAGGCGGCCGTGAACAGGGCCGGTTCGGTCAGGCGAAATCGCAGCTCGCCGCAGCGACAGCCGCCGTTTCGGGTTTTCTGTGCTTGCGTCATGTCTGATGGCTCCCGCTTGGTCATGCGTCTGGTTGTCGCTCGCGCCGCCCGAGAAATCCATCGGTTCAACGATCCGCCTCATCCGGTTCCGGTTCGAGGGGCATGTCCCAGACCGACCCTGTGGGCGCCTCGACCGGTTGTTCCTCACGCCAGCGCTTGAAATAGACAGTGAAGGCCCGCTCCCAGGCCTTGTCGATGCGGGCCGTCGCCTCGCATTCCAGCTCGCCACGATACATGCCCATTCGGCGGGGGATCATGTTGGCCCGGAAGGTCCGTTCATACTCGGCCTGGAGGGCCTCCGCCTCGTCGAACAACGGGTCTTCGTAGTCAATTTCCACGCCGTTGAATGTGTCGTATATTTCTACGAAGGGCATGCTCTGCCCCCTGAAAAACCAGTTTATCACCGGCCAGCCCGCGACCTCATCCTGGAACCAGGCGTAGATGCGCGCCTCGTCTGATTGCGGCCGGACCATCCCCCACTGGAAAACGCTGATCAACACTATCCAGAAGATCATCTTGCCCTGGAAAAAACGGATCCAGACCGGGATGCGTTCGCGTTTGGGGCGGACGATGAGGACGCAGAACCACAGCGCCAGTGTGACCGCATAAAGACTGGTCCATTGCAGTGTCGCCATGCCGAACATCTCGCGGTCGAACCACCAGTCATAGAACTCGCGGCAGTTGTAGGAGACGGTCGAAAACAGATGGATCAGATACCAGAAAAAGGCCGCCAGCATGATGACCCAGGTCGTCATCCAGGCATGGCGCACGGGAAGGGGCGCGGACCGTTCAACCTTGCGGCGGACGCGTCGCCTCATCCGGCACCACCGGGCAGCGCCCGAGCGACCAACGAATGTCCAACGGCCAGCCAGTTCTGATCTTTCAGGGCGCGGGCGATACGGGCCAGGATCATTCGCCCAGCTCCGCATTGATAAGGGCAAGCAGGGCGCGGGCCTCGTCCTCCCGGGCCAGAATGCTGGCGGTCTGGAACTGCCCGGTTTCCCGACTGGTTCGCAGATAGGCGAGGATGGCGGGATCGTTGCGGGCGGCGTCGAGCACGGCGTCGACGTCATGGTCGGAGAATAACGAAAACCCGTGCTCGAACAGTACTGGCAGGGCCGCGCTGCGAATGTCCCGGAAGGTGTTCAGATTTCTCTGGAAATCGTCATAACCGGCATAATAGCGCTGGATGGAAGAGCGCAGCTCGCCGGCCTCGATCAGGCGCAGGCTGCCGCCATTGACCAGGCTTTGATATCCCGTACGTCGCCCGGTGACGCCGCGGATCAGATTGACCCGCGCCAGAAGCATCGGCAGGTCGGCCTCGGTCACGGTGGGCAGGAGGGTCGCGTCAACCGTGCCTCCGGGCGCCGTCGACATCGATCGCAACCCGGCCCCGTCATTGGCCTCGGTCAGCAGGTGCTCCGCCGCGGCGAGACGCCAGAGGCTGGCATCGCGGGTCAGCTCAATGGCCGTGATGTCGGCCCGGATATCATCGCGAACTTCGTGCAATTGCCGCGTGATCACGTCCTGTTCGGCGCGGTCGGCATTCCAGGCCGTGACCTGAAAGCCGATCACCACACCCAGGATCACGATCACGAATTCGATGCCGACGGCGAGCCAGTTCTGGTCTTTCAGGGCGCGGGCAATGCGGGAAAGGATCATGGTGCGTTTGCCTCCGGGGCGTCGTCGGGCATCGCCGCGAGCACGTCACGGGCCCGTTCCAGCGTGCCCTGATGCCAGACACGATTGACGAAATTCGCGCGGGTGGTGAGGCGGGCGGCGGTATAGACTTCGGCCGACTGGCGGATCTCCGCGAGCGCCGCATAGAGGTGCGGCGGCAAGCTGTCGGGGTCATCGGAGGCGTAGGTCTGCACGTTCAGCAGGATGCCGGCATTATCGGTGATCAGCCGCGCCAGCGAGGCATAGGCGAGCTCCTGGCGACGCACCTGCTCGTCAAATTCGACCAGGGTTTCACGCAGGGCTTCGGACCGGATCAGCCGCATCTCGCCGGAGGCGACCAGTTCGGCATAGGTCGCCGAGCGTCCATTGGGGACCGGCGTGCCGATGGCGTTTTGCAGGCTGGCGAAGAATTCAAGATCGCTGACCTCGCTCTGGTTTCGGCGCAGTAAGGCCTCGAAGGCATGGCCGGCCTCGATACGGGCTTCCAGTTGTTCGATGACGGTTGCGGTGCGCGTTTCGATCTCGGTGAAGTCGGTGTGCAGGCGTTCCAGGATCAGGGCTTCGCGTTGATGCTCGATCCGGGTCTCATTCCAGGCAGAGATCTGGAAACCGATCACCACGCCGGCCAGAACGATGATGAATTCGACGATGACGGCGAACCAGTTCTGGGTCCGCAGGGCCTGGGTGATGGACGTGAGGATCAAGCGCGCTCTCCCAAGGTGGCGAGTCGCTCGCGCAGGGCTGTTTCCAGTCCGGCATAGTGATCGATCACCCGTTCGATCTGGCCGCGATACCCGGTGATGATAAAGCCTCGGTAGAGCAGGATGTTCTGGAATTCGCGCTGCCGCGCGACGGCCCTGAGATCCCGCAGGTTTTCGTCGGGCGAGAGCCACTCCAGACCCGGATTTCCACTGTGCGCACTTGGCAAAAACGTCGTCTGGCGCAGGTCAAAATGCTCGATCAGATAGGGGTCGCTGAATTCATAATACACGGAGACGATGTCGGCCCGGGTCTCCGCGATCCCCGCATGGATAGCGTCGATTTCCTGTAGTCGCCGGCGAATATCACGGCTTCGGATCAGGGCGAGCCGGCCGGACTGACGCAGATCGTCAAAGGTCAGCATCTGAGGATTGTAGAGGCTGAACACGAAGACGCCCGTGTGAAGGTCAATTTGAAAACCGTCGGGCAGGTCCTGCTCGGGCGGCTGGTCGCTGACGAGAGTCAGCCGCTCCAGGGCGGCAAGCTGGTCGCCAATCAGCACGGCCACACTCGCCGCGACCTCGATGGAGTGGCTGGTATCCTCCAGCATTGCAGACAGGACCGCTGCTTCCTCGCGCCGGTCCTGCCGGCCCGTATTCCATTCGGTGACCTGGAAACCGAACACCACGCCGGCAATGACGATGACGAATTCGAGTCCGACGGCGAACCAGTTCTGCTCGCGGATGGCCCGGGTGATACGGGAGAGGATCATGGCGAGGTCTCCGGGGCGGGCACGGGCGAGGGCTGGCCCAATTCTTCCGCCAGTGAGGCGCGAAGCTGGTCGACCTCGTTTTTCAGCACGCGCAGGAAAAGGGCGGCCGAGCGATTGAGATAGATCGCAAAGGCCAGGTTGTTGGCCAGCTCGATATCGTCCGGGGTGAAACTGTCAGCCAGGATGACCGAGTCCACGCCCAGACCGTCCATCGTGACGCGAAGATGGGGACGCAGGGTGGCGACGATATCGACTTGCTGGGCCTTGATCTGGTCGATGACCCCGTGGGCATCGGCCTCGACCAGCGGCAGATTGGCCAGTTCCGCGCGCAGCGCCTCATTGCGGATGAGGCCGAGCCGGCCGCTGGAAATCAGCTCGTGCAGCGCCGCCGACTGGATCTGGACTTCCGAAACGCGGGTGATGGCCAGAAGCGCGAACGTATCGCGCGCCATCGTCTCGCGGTCGCCGGCGTCAAAGGCGGCCAGAAAGCCTTCCGCCTGATCGCGCGCATCATCAAGATCGCCGCTGGCATCGTCCAGCTCGTCGCTGACAACCTCGAACTCACTGAAGAGCCGTTCCAGATAAGCCTGCTCCAGCCCCCGTTCCTGACGCGCCTCATTCCAGGCCGAGACCTGGAAACCGACCACCACACCGGCGATGACGATGATGAATTCAAGGCTGACGGCGAGCCAGTTCTGGTCGCGAACAGCCTTGGAGATCCGGGCGAGGATCATGTGTCGGCCTCACCGTCCGGCTCCGGCCGGTCAATGCGCCTGGCGCGGACCACGAGGAAGAAGCCGAGCGAGCCGATATAGGTGACGGCCAGCAGGACGGAGATCATGACCGGCATATTCCCCATGCCCGCACCACCCGGCCCGGCCGGGCCGAGCCAGGCGAGGTCTGCGGACTGGCCGGCAGTTTCGTGGATATGCACGCCCAGGGCGGCAAAGTCGGAAAAGGCGAAGAGGACGCCCGACCCGGTCATCACCGCTCCGATCGAGTAGAGCAGGAGAAAGAGCGCCGCGACCCAGCGCTCCATGCGGTGGGCGAGGAAAAAGGACGCCGTCAGCATCGCAAAAACCAGCGCCATGAAATTGGAAAAGATGAAATTGGCGGTGTTGAGATATTCCGAGAATAGCAGCGCCAGTTCGAAATCGGACATTGTCACCGCCTCCCCAGCCGGTTGAGCGCCAGTTTTCAACAAAACCGCAAGGTGTGAAAGGGGGATGGCAGCGGGTTTGGTCCCCGTCGCGCAGCAAGCCGGGCGCGACGGGGAGAGGATCAGACCCGGTGCGGCAGGAGTTTGCGATTGCGCAGCAGGGCCGCGGAGATCAGGCTGACCAGCACGCCGATCGGGAAGATTTCGATGAAGGTCATCGGCAGGCGGAACCACCAATTACCGTACAGCTCCATCATGGCGCTCATCTCGTCGCGGAAGGCAGCCAGTTCCGCAGCGGTCGCTCCGGCGGCTTCGCGGGCGGCGATCTGGCCGTTGAGATAGCTGTCCATGAAGGCGCGGTCGGTGGCGTTGAAATAAATCTCCCAGGCGGTGACGTAGAAAACACCGGCCAGGGCGGCAACGCCGAGGCCCAGCGCCAGGGCCGGCCAGAAGCGGATCACCCCGCCCAGATTGATGTCGCGATGACGCTTGATGGCGATGAAGATGATGGACAGCGACAGCAGCATGCCCAGATAGCCGATGGCTTCCGAGCCAACGCCGTCGGACCCGGCCAGCAGCGTCATGCCGAGGATCAGGAAGAGGGCGACAAGGCTGCCGGCGATGCTGCCGAAAACGAGAATGATACGGGTCATGATGTCGATATCGCCCGGTCGGGCGCCTCCTTGTTTGATGGACCGGTCCAGCCTGCCGGTCCCGCGCCGCGCGTCGTCACCCGGATGGGTGATTGTGACGAAATCACCCGTCTGACCGGGTCGTCGGAGTGGGCGTATCGCCCGCCGCCGGGATCAGACGCAGGTCGCGTCCAGTTTCGATCGCCTGGATGCGGCTGGTGACGCCCAGCTTGTCGAACAGGCGGGCGATATGGGTCTTCACCGTGTTGGGCGAGACGCCGAGCGTGCGGGCGAGTTCCTTGTTGCTGTCGCCGCTGACCAGGGCTTCCAGCACGTCCAGTTCGCGCGGGGTGATGGCGAGGGACTTCAGCGCCGCCTCATTGCGCACGAAGGGCGCGGGCGGCGCCCGGCGCGTGAGCCGCATCCCGACCCAGACCCCCAGTGCCGCGAAGGCGGCACCGATCAGCCCGATCATGATTTCAAGCGGGATCATGCGGGCCCAGAAGCGGTATTGCAGCCATTCCAGCGCGAAGGCCCCGAGCGCCAGCGCCGCCGCGTAGAACAGGACGGGGCGCCACAGGCCGCGTATGGCTGCAGGGTCAGTCACAGGCGAAATCATCAGCGCCGACCGGTCGGCAGGGAGCCGGGAAACCGTGCTCGCGCCAATAGTCGAACGTGCCGCTCGAGCGCATCAATTGCCGGAAGGCCGGTGTTTGCCGATAGCGCGAGGCGCCGGGTTGCCAGATCGACACCGGCGAGACTGGCAGGCCCTCTGCGCCGAGCGGGGTGAGCACGAGCGACAACAGCAAGGCGGGGTGGTCACGATCGTCCGGCGGCATGTAGTCGAGCGCTTCGCGCAGGAGTTCCGAATGGTCGGCATTCGGGGTCTGATAGGCGTCATAAATCTCTCCGAGGCGCGGAAACCCCGGTAATATCCAGGGCTGATTGGCCGCAATCAGGAAAGCAAGCCGTTCGTCATTCTCCTCCAGAACAGCGAAATTGACCCATTGGGTGGTGCTCAGCCCGTTGGCCAGATTGGCCTCCAGTGCCGCCAATGCTTCGTCCGTCCGGCCCATGGCGGCCAAGGTGTCGTAGTAATTTTCGGCGCATGCTGCGTACCGCGCCTCGATCTGCACGCAGGTCTGGAAGCTTGACAGGGCACCGTCCAGATCACCGACAAAGAGCCGGCCCATGCCCAGCCAGTTATGGATTGTGGCGTCGTGGGGATTGAGCGCCGCCGCTCGATTCAGGTCCGTGAGAACCGAGCCAATGTCGCCCGGCTCGCCGTGGAACATCATCCGCTGCGATCGATGGCTGGCCCGAACCGCGATGGCAAGCGCATTGTCTGGATCCAGCGCCAGGGTTTGCCGGGCATAGCTTTCGGTCAGGGTCGCCTGGTCCACCCCGGCTTCGGGGCCATAGCCATGGGCCCCCCGCACATTTGAAATCGCTGCCCGCAAGGCCCAGGCTGCGGTGAAATCGGGTGACTGCTCGACGGCCAGCGCCACCAGGTCGGCGGCGACGTCGAGATCGGTGCGGCGATGGAAAAGGTCGCGTGCCTGCAGATAAAGGTCATAGGCATCGACACTGTCCGTCAGAGGTGCGACCGCGATCTCAGGCGCTTGAATGTCCAGTACCTCGCTGAGGGCGCGGACGATGGCATTGGCGATCTCGTCCTGGATGGCGAACAGGTTTTCCGCCGTCAGCGACTGGTCATAGGTCTGCGACCATAAATGCACATCGCTCCGGGCATCGATCAGCTGGGCGGTGATGCGGATCGTGTTTCCCGAGCGACGGACAGACCCTTCCAGCACGTGGCGAACCCGCAGCCGCTCTGCGATCTCGGGCACGCCCATCGTATCACTTCGATACTGGAAGGCCGAGGTTCGCGAGGTGACGTCCAGCCCTTCGATCCGGACCAGGACATTGAGGATCTCCTCTGAAATCCCGTCCGAGAAATATTGCTGGTCACCGGCCGGCGAGAGATCGAGAAAGGGCAGGACGGCGATCGAATTGTCACTGGGGATGCCGTCGGCAATCGCGCCTGCGTCCGCTGTCGGTATTTCCGATTGGCCGGGACGTGTCAGCATCTGGCTGCTTGCGATTACGGCGACGATGACCAATGCCCCGATCAGCGCATAGTCGGGCATGCCCGCGGCCGGGACCTGACTGGCCTTGTCCGCCGACCCGGTTCGCTTAAGCCCGTCCGGTGAGAGTTCGAAGGCCCAAGCGATGAAGAGAATGACCGGGAAGCCGGCCAGCAGCAGGACCAGGGCGAGACTGTCAGCCCAGTCGGGCAGGCCGGCAGCGCCGCCGATCGTTGCCACCACCTGCATGATCAACCAGGCAACCACCAGATAGGCGGCGGCGACGCGAAACACGCTGCGACGGCGCAATTCGGCAATCAATCCCAACATCTGTTCCGATTTCCCCCGGCGCTTGCGTGGCATCCTGACCATATTGGCAGAATAGGCAAGCTGACGCGGGACCCGGTCGAGCCGGGGCATCGGGCAAAGAAAACGCCCCGTCCGGGCAGACGGGGCGAGAGGTCATGACAGGTCTAGCGGGTTTGGGGGATGCTAGTCCTGCTCGTGAAGCCAGGCTGCGTGCTTGGGTGCGCGCTTGGTCTGGCTCCATTCCTCGATCATCGCCGGGGCGACGCGTTTCAGTTCGGCCATCTGCTCGTCGGTGCCGGTATTGGCGGCGAGTTCCAGACGGTGGCCATTCGGGTCGAAGAAGTAGATCGACTTGAAGATGCCGTGATTGATCGGGCCAAGCACGTCCAGGCCTTGTGCCTCGATATGCGCCTTGGAGGCCAACAGCGCGTCCATGTCCTCGACTTCAAAAGCGATGTGCTGGACCCATTCCGGCGTATTGCCGTCGCGGCCCATTTCCGGCGAGTTGGGCAGTTCGAAAAAGGCCAGGACATTGCCCATGCCGGCGTCCAGGAAGACGTGCATGTACGGGTCCGGCGCTTTGGTCGAGGGGACTTCATTCTCGGCAATGGCGAGTTTGAAATCCATGCCCATGACACGCTGGTAGAATTCGACCGTCTCTTTCGCGTCCTTGCAGCGATAGGCGACGTGGTGGATGCGCTTGATGTTGACGGACATGATGTCCTCCTACTCGGCTGCGTTGATGACGCCGCGTTCGATCTGGTCGCGTTCGATGGATTCGAACAGGGCCTTGAAATTGCCTTCGCCGAAGCCTTCATCTTCCTTGCGCTGGATGAATTCGAAGAAGATCGGGCCGATCGCCTTGCCCGAGAAGATCTGCAGCAGCAGGCGCGGCTGGCCGCCTTCGGTGGTGCCGTCGAGCAGGATGCCGCGCTTCTTGAACTCTTCTGTCGGCTCGCCATGGCCCGGCAGGCGGTCTTCCAGCATGTCGTAATAGGTGGCTGGCGGCGCTGTCATGAATTCGGTGCCGGCCTTTTTCAGACGGTCCCAGCATTCCAGCAGATTGTCGCAGGAGAAGGCGATGTGCTGGATGCCTTCACCCTTGTACTCGCGCAGATATTCCTCGATCTGGCCGACGGCTTCGGACTTCTCTTCGTTCAGCGGGATGCGGATCAGACCGTCGGGTGCCGTCATGGCGCGGGAGACCAGGCCGGTATATTCGCCCTTGATGTCGAAATAGCGGATCTCGCGGAAATTGAAGAGGTCCTCGTAATACTTGGCCCAATAATCCATCCGGCCCTTGTAGACATTGTGGGTCAGGTGATCGATCACGTTGAAGCCACAACCCTCGGGGTGGATGTCGACGCCGTCGAGATAGACAAAATCGATGTCATAGATCGACTTGCCGTCCTCGAAACGGTCGATCAGATAGACCGAGGCGCCGCCAATGCCCTTGATCGCCGGGATGACCAGCTCGGAAATGCCCGGCTCGGTCAGCACCGGTTCGGCGCCGCGCTCCAGCGCTTCCTCATAGGCCGCAGCCGCATCGCGAACGCGAAAGCCCATGCCGCAGGCTGACGGGCCGTGTTCCTTGGCGAAGAAGGACGCTTGCGTGTCGGGCTCGTAATTGATCAGGAAGTTGATCCCGCCCTGGCGCCACAGCTCGACATCCTTGGAGCGGTGATTGGCGATATGGGTAAAGCCCATGGCCTGGAAGACCGGCTCGATGAGGCCGCGCTCGGGGGCGGTGAATTCCACGAAATCGAAGCCGCAAAGCCCTATCGGATTTTCGAACAGGTCAGCCATGTCATCTCTCCTGGAGTGTCGGGGCGACGCCGTGGGGCCGCTCCCGGACCGGGGCGGAGGCGCGCTGTGTTCAATGTGCCCCTTGACTACCTTATTGGTTGCTATTGCGTCAAGTTGTGATTGCAACTATCATGGTGTCATGACCCAGACGAATACCCATGCAGCCAGCCCGTCCGCTGACGCCCTGGCGTCCGCCGACCGATCCGACCTTGCCGAGACGTCGGCCGACTTGGTGACCGACGTGGACTGCGAGCCGATCCGGCTCACGGAATACTGGCCCTACCAGGTCACCGTGCTGGCCGACCGGATCGCCCGTCTGACGGCGGCCATCGTCAAGCGCGAGGCCGGACTCAACCTGTCGCAATGGCGGGTGCTGGCGGCGATTGCCGAGGCGCCCGGGCGGACGGCGGTTGAGGTGGTGACGGTGACACCCATGGACAAGGGCATTGTCTCGCGCGCCACGAAGGCATTGCTGGAAGGCGGTCTTGTGGTGCGCCGGGCATCGCAGGCCGACGGCCGGGTCAGTCATCTCTACCTGACCAGCAAGGGCAAGACGGTCTATGCCCGTTTGCGTCAAGCGGTGGAAGTGGTGCCGCTCGCCGCCAACCGGATGATGGATGCCGGCGAGCAGGGGGCGTTTTGTTCCCTTGTGACACGACTTGCCAATTCCGTGCCGGACGAAGCGCGATAGACAAGCGAATCGGCTCATCAAATATCACCGTATGTCAGCCAGTCCCGGTGTATAGGAAGGTCTCGAATCAAGGTCGGTTTTCCGTGCGCCAGGCGATCATTATTGCTGTCCATGTCCTGATTTCGGTGGTTTTTGCCGGAATTTCCGGCCTTGCTGCGCACAAAATCCTGATGTCGTCCCTGTCGATGGCGCGGGCCGAAATGCTGCACTCCTATATCCGGGTACGGGCGGATCGCGAGCAGACCCTGTTCGACGAAGCGCGCACTCTGGCCGAGGCTGCCGAAGCAGCCTTCCTGCGTCGCCACGCCCTGATCGATGGCGAGGATATCGTTGACGACTTCAATGCCTTGTTCCCGCCCTTTGGCGACGGCACCCGGCGCAGCCATCCCGACCTGTTCGACGGCCGCTCCCTGCCCGGCGCCGATCATGTGTTCGGCATCGGCGCCTATATGGGCGACGGCGAGAACATGACCATCGAGGAACAGCGCCGCTACATGGCCGGCTTCCATGTCGTGCGCGCCTTCGGTGAAGCGCATCTGGGCGAATTCTCCAGCCTCTATTATTTCACGCCGGACCGCCGCGTCGTGATCTTTGCGCCGGAGCGCGCCGACCGGCTCGCCTTCTACCGCTATGAGGCGCCGGCTGATTTCAACCTGCAGGCGGATGAAGACCCGCGCCTGTTCAGCCTCGAGACCAATCCCGACAGCGCCATGCAATGCACCCGCCTGTCGCGTTTTGTCTATTCCGACGGTGGCGAGCGCTCGGCGACCGCCTGTCGCAAGCCGATCCGCGTCGATGGCGAGCTGATTGGGGCTTTCGGCACCTCGATCGACATGACCGAACACCTGGCCTCTTCGCTGGAAGCGCCGCCGGCCGGTGGCGTGAATCTGGTGTTCGACCGCGACGGCAGTGTCATCGCCCGAGGGCAGACCCTGCAGCAGGCCCGCGCGATCGGTATCAACCCGGTCGAGATCATGGCCCTTCTGCGCGATGATCCGCGACCGCGCGGTGTCGTCGGAACGCCGCGCAGCGAGTTTCTGGTCGCCTTCAGCCGGATTGCCGGTCCCGACTGGTATTTTGTCTCGGTCAGTCATCTCGCCGAAATCAAGGCCGCCTCGGATCGCTGGGGCTGGCGATTGTTCTGGTTCATCCTCGTGGTGTCGCTGGTGATCACCTCGCTTCGTGGCTTGTTGCGGCGCTCGAACTTCGTGCGCGCCTTCCTCGAACCGCAGGCGCCAGCCCCGGCGACGCGTCGCTACATGTCGACCCCGGCCCGCCCGGCACAGGACGCCAAGCCGCCCCGTGATGCCGGTCCGCCGCCGGGCGGACACTGACCGGCCGGGCACCCGCTCATCAACTCTTGACGCCCGTGCGCGGAATAAGCACTGGCCAGCCACGCCCTCACAGCGTATGAGGGCGCGCCTTTTCACGACAGGAATGACATCATGAGCGCGTCCCTCGACAAGCTGCGCAATATCGCCATCGTGGCGCACGTTGACCACGGCAAGACCACGCTGGTCGACCAGCTGCTGCAACAGTCCGGAACGCTGGGCGAGCGGGCCAATGTGTCCGAGCGCATGATGGATTCCAACGATCTGGAAAAAGAGCGCGGGATCACCATCCTGGCCAAGAACACCGCCGTCACCTGGAATGACTGGAACATCAATATCGTCGACACCCCCGGCCACGCCGATTTCGGCGGCGAGGTTGAGCGCGTCCTGTCGATGGTCGATGGCGTCCTGCTTCTGGTCGATGCCGTCGACGGCCCGATGCCGCAGACCTCCTTCGTGACCAAGAAGGCGCTGGCCCGCGGCCTCAAGCCGATCGTGGTGATCAACAAGGCCGATCGTCCCTCCGCTCGCCCGGACTGGGTGGTCGACCAGACCTTCGACCTGTTCGACCGTCTCGGCGCCAATGAGGAACAGCTCGACTTCCCGGTCGTCTACGCCTCCGCCCTGCAGGGCTGGGCCGCCAATGAGGCCGGCGTGATCGGCACCGACATGACGCCGCTGTTCGAGATGATCACCGCCCACACGCCGCGCCCGGATGTCGACCTCGACGGCCCGCTGCAGCTGCAGGTCTCGGCCCTGGACTATTCCTCCTTCACCGGTGTGATCGGCATTGGCCGTGTCGCCCGTGGCCGTGTCGCCCGCAACCAGCCGGTCGTGGTCGCCAAGGCCGATGGCAGCGAACAGCGCGGCAAGGTGCAGCAGATTTTCGGCTTCCATGGCCTCGAGCGGGTTGAGCGCGAGAGTGCCCAGGCGGGTGACATCATCACCTTCACCGGCATCGACAATCTGAAAATCTCCGACACGCTATGCGATCCGGCCAATGTCGAGGCGCTGCCGCTGCTCTCGGTTGACGAGCCGACCCTGTCGATGACCTTCCAGGTCAATGACAGCCCCTTTGCCGGCCGCGAAGGCAAGTTCGTGACTTCGCGCAATCTCAAGGAACGTCTTGACCGCGAGCTGATCCACAATGTGGCGCTGAAGGTCGAGCAGCAGGACAATCCGGACAAGTTCACCGTTTCCGGGCGTGGCGAACTGCACCTGTCCATCCTCATCGAAACCATGCGCCGCGAAGGCTTCGAGCTGGCCGTCGGTCGTCCGCGCGTGGTCATCAAGGAAATCGATGGCGAGCTGTGTGAGCCTTATGAGAGCCTCACCGTCGACCTGGAGGAAGATCACCAGGGCGGCGTCATGGAGAAGCTCGGCCAACGCAAGGCCGAGATGAAGAACATGGTGCCGGACGGGCATGGCCGCGTCCGCATCGACTACATCATCCCGACCCGCGGCCTGATCGGTTTCCGCTCGGAATTTCTCACCCTGACCTCGGGCACCGGCCTGATGTTCCACACCTTCGACCACTACGCCCCCAAGACCGGCGGCGAGATCGGCCAGCGTCACCATGGCGCCATGGTCTCGATGATCGACGGCAAGGTGCTGGGCTTTGCCCTGTTCAACCTGCAGGAGCGCGGCAAGCTCTTCGTCGGACACGCCGTCGAGGTCTATGAAGGCATGATCATCGGCGTCAATTCCCGCGATGACGACATGATCGTCAACCCGACCAAGGGCAAGAAGCTGACCAATATGCGGGCTTCCGGCACGGACGAGAACATCGTCCTGACCACGCCGATCAAGCTGACCCTGGAATACGCGCTGGAATTCATCAATGACGACGAACTCGTCGAGGTGACCCCCCAGACCATCCGCATCCGCAAGACCTTCCTGAAAGAGCACGAGCGGAAGAAAGCCTCGCGTTCCGCGGGTTAGATTCACAACACCTTGTCATCCCCGTTGGACGTCCGGCGAAGGCCGGACGCAGGACGGGGACCCATATGCCCGCCACTAGTTAGGTCCCTGACTTTCGCCCCGCCTTCGCGGGGCGGGAACCTGCGCCCGCGCAAGCGGGTGGCAGGGATGACAAATTTGCGGCAGGCCCGGCTCTCGCGCCCCTCCCTCACGTCCCCACATAAAGCTTCCGCTTGCCGGACTCGGCCTGTTTCTTCGCCTGCTTGAGCAGCTTGTGATATTCGTCGGGATCGCGGGCCCAGCCGTTGGGCTCCATGCCTTCGCCGAACTCGCCGTCGAGCATTCGGGCGATGTCGCGCAGGGTCTGCACCATGTCCAAACGGACGCTGTTGTCATCGGCGCGGAAATATTCGTTCAGCTCGCCCAATGCATCGGCCAGCCAGCTGGACTTGAGGCGGTCCAGCAGGATTTCGGCTGAGACGATGGCGGCCTTGCTGTCGCCTTTGGCGAGTTGCTGGTTCATGGCCTCGTGAATGGCCTTCAGGGCCAGGCATTCATAATGCACGCAATCGCCGATCAGCGCGCCTTGCGTGGTGGTGAGGTCGGGGTTCTTCGGGGTTATCGGCGCTTGCGGGTCGATCGGGCGGGTTGAGCGCGGCATGGGTGTCTCCAATCTTTGGTAGGTTTTCAGACAGGGTGAGGGGTCCGCACGCGTGAGCGCCGGAGAGATGGGAGGGAGCGGGATGCCGGCCGGAGCCGATAAAGCGCTGATTTAATAACGGTAGGCTTCGACAAGCATCCCGCTCACGGAGTTTTCCCGGACGCTCTCGCGACCGATTCCAATGCGTCAGGTAGATGGGGTCGGTCGTTTAGTGCCCCGCGACCTGGTCGCACGCCCTGCCGGAGCTTCGGGATGTCACCCCCGAGACGCGGACAGGCTCCGCTCGTTTCCGGGCACAAGTGACTGAGCTCGCGCCTCCCGTCCCGAAAACCGAGGGCATTATCGCTTGCGGTGAAGGGGAGCGGATAAGTTTGCCGCCTATCCCCGCAACAAACACCGTCATCCCGGCGCACGCCGGGACCCAGTCTGCGACGCAAGCTGTTACCAGGCCAGGCGAAATCGTGTGCGCGAGACTGGGTCCTGACTTTCGTCAGGATGACGATTATTGGGCGGCCAGGGCGGGGATAAATTCCCGCTTGTCTCCCCGCATGCGGGGAGGTGGGCTCGGTATCGCGCAGCGATGCCGAACTCGATGGAGGCGAAAAAGGGCGGGTGAGCATCGCGAGGGAAAGACATGTCGGCGGCCCTTCACCGGTGAATGTCGCTCATTCCGTACCCGACCCTCGACAGTCGCGTTTTCACCCGCTACGCATCCCGTAACAAAACATAAACCCTGACGGGAGGTCCGTACCATGTTTGATAATCTGTTTTCCCTTGAGGGCCGTGTGGCTCTGATCACCGGTGGCTCGCGCGGCATTGGCGAGATGATCGCCGAGGGCTATGTGCGGGCCGGGGCCAAGGTTTACATCACCGCGCGCAAGGCGCCGGAATGCCTGGCGACGGCCGAGCGCCTGTCCGAGCTCGGCACTTGTATCGCCCTGCCGGGTGACGCGTCTGGCGCAGATGGAGCCCAGGCTCTGGCCGCCAAGTTTCTCGAGCATGAAAGCAAGCTCGACATCCTGGTCAATAATGCGGGTGCTGCCTGGGGTGCACCGTTGGACGAGTTCCCCGAGAGCGGCTGGGACAAGGTCATGGACCTCAATGTCAAGACGCCCTTCTTCCTGATCCAGGCCCTGCACGGCGCCCTCAAGGCGGCCGCCTCGCCGCAACAGCCGGCCAAGGTGATCAATATCGCCTCGATCGACGGGCTGTCGGTCAACATGATGGAGACCTATTCCTATGCCGCGTCCAAGTCCGGCATCATCCATCTGACCAAACGCCTCGGCCTGGAAATGGCCAAGGAAAACATCAATGTCACCGCGATCGCGCCGGGCGCCTTTGCCTCTTCGATGAACAAGGTGGCGCGCGATCATGCCGACATGGTGTCCAAGGGCGTGCCCTCGGGCCGGGTCGGTGAGCCGTCCGACATGGCCGGCGCGGCGATCTTCCTGGCCTCGCGGGCCGGGGATTATGTGGTGGGCTCGACCGTCGTGGTGGATGGCGGCGTGGCGCAGGCGCGCGGGGCGTTTTAGGGGCGGATCGAATTGAGTTTTTGGGGGCGGGTCTCGCGTGGCGGGCCCGCCCCTTTTTGTGAGCGGAAGCAAGCATTGTGGTCTTGTCAGCCAGCTGAAACTCCCCCTGAGGCGTCTTCCCGGCAAGACAATCAAGGGTGAAAGGGCGCGGATCGCGCCATTTTCGACTCACGCCCGCTCCCCCTTGCCTCCCCCGTTCCGGGTATTCCCGGCAGGCGGGGCTGCGACCGATGTAGCGCGCCGCCCGGTTTGGCAAATTGTGCCACCGGGTTTGTCATCGGCGTAAGGTGGCCGTCTAACCCTCTTCGGCGGGGCCTCAAAGCGCCTTTGAACGCCTTACTTCAATCCTCTACCGAATCACCGCTCACACGGTGAGCATATCGCTGTAGACCGAGCAGCCGACTGCTGACCAGAAAGTACGCGTTGACCATGTCGACGTAAGCCGTCTCATAGTCCGTACACTGGCGCTCTTCAGGGGCTGTCGAAATCCCCGCCACCAGCGGTGGGGGCACCATCAGGTTGGGCGCCGGCGGCGCGTAGGGCGGCGTTGGCTTCCTCGACGGCGCGATCGACGAGCAGGCTGCGGTCAGGATCGCTGGGGCAATCAATGCCAGTAGAGATGCGCGCAATTTCATTTCGTATTCCTCCAATGGTCTGTGCCCAATCGCTAGTCAATCGGGCCGTAGCCTCACCGTCCTCGAGCGCCACCTGAAGGTCGGCCATAAAGCTGGTTTGAGATGCCGTAATGGCAGCCAAGTCCGCTGCGTCCTGGGCTGCGTCGCGACGCTCCCAGCCGTCCACCCGGCCACTCAGATAAGCCCACGAGATCATCGCGAGCACAGCAACCAGCAAGGCTGGACCTCGATGATTTAGCATTGGCCGCTCCTAACTCAATCCCGCCAGCGTCGTCATCATGGCGGCTTCGGCCGCATCGATGCGGGCCGGGATGGCAGCAATATCCGTTTCCGGATCGGCGATATCGGCCTTGGCGGCGAAATAAAGGCCTTCGATTGCGGCGTTCACCGGCGTCCAGGCAACGTGCTTGGCGCGGATCAGAGTGGCGACGTCTGCAATGCTTTCGCCGTGAACACCCACCTCGGCCGACAGGTATGGATAATCGGCCGGGTCGATCTCTTCCTCGTTCAAGGCGGCCGCTTCGTGGCGCTCCACCTCGGCCAGCTTTTCGCGATAGGTCTGCGCTTTGGCGGCGCCGCCTGTCAGGACGGACAGGCGCAGGCGCTCGGCCCGATTGGCCAGATCGGCAATCCCACGCTGGCGATAGGCGGCGATATCGTCTTCCGACATCTCGGCCGGAGCCACCACCGGCAGCGACTCCGGATTGACAACCGGGTCAGCCGCCAGTGCGTCCCGCACAGACTTGGGAAGGTCAGCCTCGGCGAGGAATTCTTCACGGGAGATCGTCGACCAGGTCGACAGCCCATAAGCCGCGATCAGGGACATGCGCCCGGCACGGTCGATTGCAGGTTGTCCGGCGAAATGGACAGCCGCCTCAACCAGTTCTGGCGGATAGTGGCCGGCCGAATGGCCCCATTCGATCAGGGCAAGAGCGGCGTGGGCAGGAGACTTGGACTTCATGATGTGTTCCTTTCAGGTTAAGCGGCCAGGTCTTCCAGCGCCGCATTGGAGAGCCGGTAATCCCAAAACGAGACCCGGCGAAGGTAAGAGGAAAGATTGG
>NZ_RBIM01000003.1:412639-564849 GCF_003634045.1 Maricaulis maris | reverse complement strand
CAAAACGTACATAGCTAGGCACCGGCAAGGCACCTCGCACCCCTCAACTGCCCAAACCGCCAGGCGCAAGCGCCGTGGCGCGGGCAGACCTGTCGTTCATTCAAACCACAGGAAAGGAGACCGTCAGTCAGACCGCCTTCCCGCCGGCCGGACCGGGCTTTCCACTCTGGCGCATCCGCGCCGCCGGACGGGCGGGAAGGCGGTGGACGGGGCGTCTAGACACGCCCCGCAATTGACGAGAAATCCGTCCGGTTCATCGCTTGCGGGCCGCTGGAGAAGCCGGCGCCCTTGCCGCCATCTTCCTCGAACAGGGCGGCGAGCTGGTCGGTCATGGCGCCGCCGAGTTGTTCGACATCATTGATGGTCACGGCGCGGCGATACCAGCGGGTGACGTCATGGCCGATGCCGATGGCGAGAAGTTCGACTTCCGAACGGGTCTCGATCATGGCGATGGTTTCGCGCAGATGGCGTTCCAGATAGCCGGCGGAATTGGCCGACTGGGTGCCGTCATCGACCGGGGCGCCGTCCGAGATCACCATCATGATGCGGCGCTGTTCGGGGCGGGCGGCCATGCGCTTCCAGGCCCAGAGCAGGGCCTCGCCATCGATGTTTTCCTTGAGCAGGCCTTCGCGCATCATCAGGCCGAGATTGACGCGGGCGCGGCGCCAGGGCGTATCGGCGGCCTTGTAGATGATGTGGCGCAGATCATTGAGCCGGCCCGGATGCGGCGGCTTGCCTTCGGCCAGCCATTTCTCCTTCGAGCGCCCGCCCTTCCAGGCCTTGGTGGTGAAGCCCAATATCTCGGTCTTTACGCCGCAGCGCTCCAGCGTGCGGGCCAGGATGTCGGCGCAGGCGGCGGCGACCATGATCGGCCGGCCGCGCATGGAGCCGGAATTGTCCAGCACCAGGGTGACGATGGTATCGCGAAACTCGGTATCGCTCTCCTGCTTGTAGGACAGGGGCAGGGTCGGATCGGCGATCACACGGGCGAGGCGGGACCCGTCCAGCACGCCTTCCTCGAGGTCGAATTTCCAGGCCCGTTCCTGCTGCGCCATCAGGCGGCGCTGCAGCCGGTTGGCGAGACGGCCGACGACCTGATCGAGCCCCTTGAGGGTATTGTCGAGATATTTGCGGAGCCGCTCCAGCTCTTCCGTGTCGCACAGGTCGGAGGCCTGGATGACCTCGTCAAATTCGCGGGTGAAGACCTTGTAGGACTTGGCGTCGGGATCATTGGCCGGCTGCCAGTTGGGGCGCATGGCGGTCTGGGCGGCGCCTTCATCATCCATGGCGTCGACGCGGGTGTCGGCGTCGTCTGTGTCGGCATTGATTTCTTCTTCGTCACCCGCCGTGCCGGCGGCATCGGGAGTGTCGGGCTGGTCGCCCTGCTGGTCGTCGCCCTCGGCGTCATCGCCGGTGCGTTCCTCGCGATCGACGCCTTCATCCTCGTCTTCGGGATTTTCCGATTGTTCCGGATCGCCGCCGAGCTCGTCCGACAGGTCGAGATCCTGGATCACCGTGCGCAGCAGGTCGGCGAAGGCTTTCTGGTCGTCGGCATTTTCCGCGAGGGCGTCGAGTGACAGGCTGGCGACGCTTTCCATCTGGTCGCGCCAGAGCGACATCAGCCCGGCGGCCTCGGCGGGGGCCGGACGCCCGCTGATACGTTCGCGGACCAGAAGGGCGAGCGCCTCTTCCATCGGTGCGGCCTGACGGTCCTCGACCCGCATCCAGCCCTTCTGCTTGCAGCGCATGGCGAGGGCGGCATCAAGATTGCCGGCCATGCCGTGCATGTCGCGAGCGCCGAGGCCCTCGACCCGCGCCTGTTCGGCGGCGTGGAAAATCGCCCGCGCCGTGGCGCCGGGTGGCAGGGTGCGGACATGGGCCGCCTCGTCATGATGGGCCAGTCGCAGAGCCAGGGCATCGGCCCGGCCGCGCACCGCTGCCGCCGCTTCCGGCGAGGGCTCACTGCCGGGATTGGGCAGGACCATGCGTCCACCCGACAGGCCGGCGATCTCGCCGCCGAAACGCACGTCGAGATCCCGGTCGCCGGCAATGGCGCGGGTGGTGATGGACAGGGCGCGCTTGAAGGCGTCGGGATCGGCAGGCGGCTGACTCATGGCAGCAAGGGTAATTCATTCACGCCGAATTGCGAGCACCCACGGCCGCAAAAACCACAGCTCGGAACGGCTGGCCCGCTCGGGCGTTTCATATCAATTACAGGCGAGGCAGTGCCAGCCTGGTGTAAGGATGCCGACCCGTTGTCGGCTGGCAGATGACAGGAGTAAGGCTGATGCTGAAAACCGACTATCAAAACGCATTGCTCGACCCGGCCGATGCCTTCGCGACGCCTGACGGTGTCCTGGCGTGCCGCGATCTGAGCCGCGCCCAGAAAATCGAGATCCTGCGCCGTTGGGAACATGACGCAAATGAAGAGGCGGTTGCGGTCGAGGAGGGGATGCCTGGCGGTACGCCGGCGATTGTCCGCCAGGTCTCACTGGCCCTTGAAACGCTGGAGCGTGACGGGGAGGCCGCACCGGCTTCGCCGACCAAGCATGGCGGCTGATACCCGGACGGGTCGGCCTGTTGAAAGACGGCCTTGATCGGGGCGTGGCCGTCAACTTCTCGCTAACCCAATCGTGGAAAACTGGCCGACGGACCCGTATAGGCAAAAATGCCAAGGCGGGTCGGCAAGATGGTGGCGAGTGTCGGCAGGATGACCTTTTCGGTCCATTCCATGGCCGCCGTGAACTCCGCGCTGCAGCATATGAGCATGCTGCAATCGGAAAGTGCCAAAGTGCACGACCGGATCGCGACGGGGCTCAAGGTAGGCAGTGCCAGTGATAATGGCACGGTCTGGGCGATGGCCCAGGTCATGCGCACGGACAATGAGTCCCGTGGCAGCGCCCTCACATCCATCGATCTGGGTACCGGTGTGGTCGAGACCGCGCTGGCAGCCGCTGAGGGCATTTCCGATCTGATGGTGGAAATGCAGTCCAAGCTCGTCGCGGCCACCGACACGACGCTGGACGAGCAGAGCTGGCGCAGCCTGATGACTGACTTTATCGAGCTGGGCAATCAGGCGACCCGTTTGGCCGACAATGCCAGTTTCAACGATCTCAACCTGCTGGGCAGTGGCGGCGAGGATCTCGCGGTGCTGATCGGCGCCAATCCCGGCGACACGCTGACAATTGCGGCGGAAGACCTGACCGATGGTGGCGGAATTTTTGACGCCGGCCTGGCGGCCAACCTGCCG
Organism: Maricaulis maris; assembly: GCF_003634045.1. Lineage (GTDB taxonomy): Bacteria > Pseudomonadota > Alphaproteobacteria > Caulobacterales > Maricaulaceae > Maricaulis > Maricaulis maris. The sequence goes on along the minus strand of NZ_RBIM01000003.1, from coordinate 561,599 downwards.
CAAAGCGACAACTCGATTGTCGCGACCCAGCCAACCAGTGCTGATGTGGCGGCGTTCGAAACCTCAATGTCCGATGTCACGTCTGCCGTGTCGCGACTGGGTGTCGGGCTGCGCTCGCTGGAAATCCAGAAGACCCTGCTGGTCAAGCAGATCGATGTGACCAGCGCCGGTATCGGCAATCTCATCGACGCCGATCTCGGTCGCGAAAGCGCGAAGCTGCAGGCACTTCAGGTGCGCGAACAACTCGGCATCCAGGCGCTTGAGATCGCCAACCGCTCGCCGCGGGTGATTTTGAGCTTCTTCCAATAGGCGACCATCCGGGTCGCCGGGTCCGGATCATAACCGGTAGTGCTTGGCGAGAAGGCCGATCAGCTCGTCCAGCTTGGCTTTCTGGTCGCCGGCATCGCCGCTTTCGATCGCGTGGGTGACGCAGTGGCTGGCATGGTCCTTGAGGATTTCACCCTCCACCGCCGCCAATGCCGACTTCACTGCTGACAATTGTGTGAGCACGTCAATGCAATAGCGGTCATCCTCGATCATCCGCGCGATCCCGCGCACCTGTCCTTCCACGCGTTTGAGGCGGTTCAGGCTTTTCTCCCGTGCCGGGGTGAGGGGTGTCTGGACATCTGTCATCCCGCTTGTATACCCCTAGGGGGTATGTTACCGCAAGCGGCATGATGCTTCCACGCCTGCAAATCCTTCCCGTGCTCGTCAGCACGTTTGCTGTGACGGCTTGTATGAGTGTCGATCCGGCCCGCGAACAGGCGGGTGTCATGGACGAGGTCGCGGCGCGCCTCGGAGTGCTGCCTGCGGCCGTCCGTCCGGAGGCCGGTGAAGTGCTCGACGAAACCACCGCAGTCGGTCTGGCCCTGGGCAATAATCACACATTGATGGCCCGGCTCGCCGAAGCGGGGATTGCGCGGGCCGATTGGGCCGAGCGTTCGCGTCCGCTCAATCCGGTGGTCGAGGCTGTCAGCTTGCCCGGACACGGTGACGGCCGGGTCTGGGACGTTGATTTGCGGGCCTCGCTTCTGGGCCTGGCGGCAACACCCTGGCGGGCCGAGGCAGCGCGGCAGCGCTATGAGGGACAGCGGGCTGACACCGTCCTGGCGACAATCGACTTCATCGCCGATACCCGCCGGGCCTGGGTCGCCGCCATTGCAGCGCGCCAACGCCTCGACCTGCAGGAACGCATTCGGGATGCCGCCACGGCCAGCCTGGTCGTGGCTGAGGAAATGCGGGCGGCCGGCAATGCGCCGGTGATTGAGCTGGAACGCGAGCGGGTCTTTGCGCGACAGGCAGAGCTGGACCTTCTCGATGCCCGCCACGCCGCCGTTCAGGCCCGTCTGGCACTCGTTCGGCAATTGGGCGTCGACCTGCCCGAGGACAGCCTGCCAACGCGCTTGCCGACTTTCGATCCGGCCCGCGAGTTGGCACTCGACGCGGCCGAGGCGATGATCGCCAGCCTGCCCTTGCAGGCGGCCGCTTCGCGCGTCGAGGCCAGTGCCGGCGAGGCGGGTCTGGAGAACTGGGCCAGCCTGCTTGAGCACGTTGAAATCGGTGCAGTCTGGGAACGCGAGGAGGCCGAGTGGTCGCGCGGCTGGACGGTGGAATTCGCGCTGCCGGTGTTTGATACGGGGGATGCCCGCCGCACGGCCGCGCGTCTGCGGGCCGGTCAGGCGGTCGACCGGCATGCGGCCCTCGTGCACGAGATCCGCACCGCGATCCGCGCCGCACAGGCGGCCGCCGATCTCGCGGCAAGCCGGATCGACCAGCTCGAAACCGACGCCCTTCCGGCGACCGAACGTTTGATGGATGCGACGATGCGCCAGTATAATGCGATGCAGGTCTCGGTGTTTGATCTGATGGCTGCGGTACAGATGCGCACGCGCACTGGCCAGGCCTATGTCGATGCCCTGATGGATCTGCACGAGGCCCGCATATCCCTGCAGCAAATCCGCGCCGGCGGCTCGCCGGTCATGATCGATGCGGCCGATCCGGGCGGTGCAGCGACTGGCCGGACCGGGGGAGGTCACTGATGCCGATTTCCAGACGCGACGCCCTGCTTGCCGGCGGTGCCGGGGTTGCCGCGGCCGGCCTGGCTGGCGGGTCCGCAACGGCCCAACCCGTCCGTGCCGCCGCCCACAGCGCATCGGTGGCGCATGACCGCGATTATGCACCGGGGCGGCCGGACCGGGATTATACGCCTGTTGTCACACCGGATGGCGCCTCACTGCCCTGGCGACTGGTCGACGGGGTGAAGGTCTTCCACCTCATCCCTGAAGAGGTCGAGCACAGTTTCGCGCCCGGCCTCAACGCGAAAACCTGGGGCTATAATGGCCGCACCCACGGGCCGACCATCGAGGCGGTCGAGGGTGACCGGGTGCGGGTCTATGTCACCAATCGCCTGCCGGCCCCGACGACCGTGCACTGGCATGGCGTCATCCTGCCCTCGGGCATGGACGGGGTGGGCGGTCTCAACCAGCGCGCTATCCTGCCGGGTGAGACCTTCGTCTATGAGTGGACCTTCCGCCAGCACGGCACTTTCATGTACCACTCCCATCATGACGAGATGACCCAGATGGCGCTGGGCATGATGGGGATGATCGTGGTTCATCCGCGCCAGCCGGCCGGGCCACGCCCGGATCGCGACTATGCCATCATGCTGTCGGAATGGGTGCTGCACCCGGGGGCTGAACGGCCCGATCCCAATGCGATGGGCGATTTCAACATCCTGACCATGAATGCGCGCTGCTATCCCGGCACCTCGCCCCTCATCGCCCAGCGCGGCGAGCGGGTTCGGATCCGCTTCGGCAATCTTTCGGCCATGGATCATCACCCGATCCATCTGCACGGCTATGCCTTCACCATCACCGAGACCGATGGCGGCGTGATCCCGGTCTCGGCGCGCCATCCCGACACCACCGTGCTGGTGCCGACCGGGTCGACACGCACGGTCGAATTCATCGCCGACAATCCCGGCGACTGGGCCATGCATTGCCACATGACCCATCACGTCATGAACCAGATGGGCCATGGCATTCCCAATCTCACGGGCGTCAATGCCCGCCGCATCGACCGCGCCGTCGGCGCCCTCCTGCCCACCTATATGACGATGGGTCAGGACGGGATGGGCGAGATGGGCCAGCACATCGAGATGGGCCATATGCCGGTGCCGGACAATTCCCTGCCCATGGTCGGCGCCCGAGGCCCGCGCGACTACATCACCATGGGCGGCATGTTCACCATATTGAAGGTTCGCGACCGCCTGACCGGCGATGGCGATCCGGGCTGGTATGACAATCCCGAGGGCGAGGCCCGCCCGGCCAGCGCCGATGAACTCAGCCGCGATGGCATCGACACGACTGCTTCGAACGCTCCGGCCTCCGCCAACCCGCATCAAGGACATCAGCCATGATCACACTTCTCGCCACCAGCCTCCTGCTTGCCACCGGCAGCGCCGATCACCACGGCCATCATGGCGGTCACGCCATGGCCGATGCCGAAACGACGGCACAATCGGTGGTCTCTGCCGATGTGCGCACGGTCGACACCGACGCCCGCACCACGCTCCTGCGCCATGAAGCCATGCCGGAACTGGGCATGGGCGCCATGGTCATGCCGTTTGCGGTTGATGAGGGCGTCGATATCGAGCTGTTCCAGCCGGGCGCAGCGCTGATGGTCACGGTGACGCGCCGTGACGGCGAATTGTTGGTGATCGCGGCTGAGGTGGATGAGAGCGCGGGTTAGGCCGCGCTCACACTCTTCACCGGCGCTTCCGGCAGGTTCACATCGAACACGCGCTGATACATCTCGGCAATCACTGGGCGTTCCAGCTCGTCGCACTTGTTCAGGAAGGTGAGGCGGAAGGCGGCGCCGAGATCGCCGAAAATCTGGTGGTTTTCGGCCCAGGTGAGCACGGTGCGCGGGCTCATCACGGTTGAGATATCGCCATTGATGAAGGCTTCGCGGGTGAGATCGGCGACCTTGACCATGTCGGCGACCTGTTTGCGGCCCTCTTCCGACCCGGCCAGCGATTTCATCTTGGCCAGCACGATGGCGTTTTCGGTTTCGCGCGGCAGATAGTTCAGCGTGGCGACGATGGACCAGCGGTCCATCTGGCCCTGATTGATCTGCTGCGTGCCGTGATAAAGGCCCGTCGTATCGCCCAGGCCGATCGTGTTGGTGGTCGAGAACAGGCGGAAATAGGGGTGCGGCCGGATCACCTTGGTCTGGTCCAGCAGGGTCAGCGAGCCGGCGGCTTCCAGCACGCGCTGGATCACGAACATCACGTCCGGGCGGCCGGCGTCGTATTCATCAAACAGGAGGGCGACCGGGCGTTGCAGGGCCCAGGGCAGGATGCCTTCCTGGAATTCGGTGATCTGCTTGCCGTCCTTCAACACGATGGCGTCCTTGCCGACCATGTCGATACGGCTGACATGACTGTCCAGATTGACCCGGACCATTGGCCAGTTGAGGCGCGCCGCGACCTGCTCGACATGGGTCGACTTGCCGGTGCCGTGATAGCCCTGGATCATCACCCGGCGGTTATAGGCAAAGCCGGCCAGGATGGCGCGTGTGGTGGCCGGGTCGAACACATAGTCCGGATCGAGAATCGGGGTGTGCTCGTCTGGCGTCGAGAACATGGCGACGTCAAAGCCGGGGTCGAAGCCGAACAGCTCCTTGCAATCGGCTTTGGCATCAGGCGCGGAAAGGGGGAAACTATCGCTCATCGAACCGGTCTTTATGGCTGGGCGCACGCGTCATTTGCTGCGGTGCGTATAAACGGACGCTACCGGGGTATCGCACGCCTGCCGACGCATCAAGTCAATGGCGGTGACTGTATGCGGCTCAGATCAGGCGGCGGCCGCGTGTGGTGAAGTGGGCCAGGGTGATGGCGAGCATTTCGATGAGGATCACAATCAGGCCGAACTGTCCGGAATAATACTGGCCGTCCGTGATTTTCAGCCAGACCACGAGGTGGATGAGGCAGGCAAGGCCGAGTGCCAGGATTGCGGCACGGCGATTGAGCACCAGACACACCAGGCCCGCCAGCCAGCAAACGCTCATTGCGGCAAAGCCGATGATTTCGATCGGGTCTGAACGCAGGATTGCGGTGCCGATATCGAGATCGCCAAGCTTGGGGTGCCAGAGGCCGGAAAAACTGCCGATGATCATTGCCGACCACAGGCCCATATACAGCATGGGAAGACATGCCAGCCCGAGCGTTGCAATCCTGACCGGAAGTGGAATGCCCGGATTGTCCGACATGAAATGCCCCAAAATTATTTGCCCGGCCACAGGATCGACCCGGAAGGCAAACAAAGCGTTAGCTCAGCCGCGTCATGCCATGCCGGCGCTTTTGAGGATCTGGTAGGAGGCGATGACGCGGCCCAGCTGTTCCTCGCTCGAGCGATCACCGCCATTGGCGTCCGGGTGGAATTGTTTGACCAGCTCGGCATAGCGCTTGCGCACGGTCGCCGGATCGACATCCGGATCGAGCGACATGGTCTCCAGCGCCTTGGTCTGCAGCCGGCCCATGGATTTTTCGCGCGGCGCTTCCTTGTGCGGGTCCTTGCGGTCGCCGAACATGCCATAGGGATCGTTGAAACCGTCGGCAAAATCGCGGCTGGCCTTGGCGGCCTTGGCCGAGGCGGAATGGGTGTTCTTCCATCCCCAGGTCGGACGGTGGCCATAGGCGGCACTTTCGCGGAAGGACTGGGCGGCATTCTCGCTCATGCCCTCGAAGAAATTCCACGACTTGTTGTATTCCGAGGCGTGGCTCTGGCAGAACCAGTAGAAGTCATTGAGCCGGTCATTCGCTTTCGGTGCGCGGCTGTCGCCATGCTTCTTGCAGCCCGGCCATTCGCAGACACGCTCTTCCGGCGCCGGCTGGTCCTTGGGCGGCTTGATGCGGATATCTTTGAACCGCGGTTTGTAATTGTAGGCTTCGGACATGATCCCCGATTATGGTCATGCGTCTGTAAAGCGGCAATGAAGCCGATGAACAAAGAGGTGTGAAAATGGAAAATCTTGCCGCCAGGATAGAGGCCAAGCTGCAAAAAGTCTTCACGCCGAGCGCATTGACGGTGACCGATGACAGTCATCTCCATGCCGGTCATGCCGGCGCCCGTCCGGGTGGCGAGAGTCATTTTACCGTCGACATCACCGCCAGCCGCTTTGACGGCCTGACACGCGTGGCCAGGCACCGACTGGTCAATGAGGCATTGGCTGACGAACTGGCCGGTCCGGTGCATGCCCTGGTGATCCGCGCGAAGGCGGCGGTCGAATAAGTCGCAGGTATCGTGCCTCGCGCTTCACATGCAAGGTACGTCGCGGCCATCGGGGACAGCATCATGCTCAGACTCAACACAATCATGCGGCGCCTGCTGCCGCTGACGCTCGCGGCTGGTACCGCGGCCTGCTCGACAAGTTTCGAAACCCCCACAACCCTGTCGTCGAGCGCGCATCTTGTGGCCGGCGAACGGCGCCTGCTGGCTGTCGAGGAGTTTGCCGATCCGGCAGCCCTGGCGCAATTGGCCACGCTATATCTGCCGCCAGTCGTCATGGCGCCGGCGGCCGATATCGACCCGGATATTTCTCCGGCCCGGCTCGACGATGTCCGCCTGCAACTCTCCCGCGATCTCTGTCAACGCTTGGCCCGGGCCGGTTTTTCCGTCGAGCCGGTCCGGCACCAACCGGGGACCGCACCGGTTCAGCGTGGTGATGTCATCGCTGCGGTCACCGGCATCCGCCGCAATAATGTCGCCACTACCGGCATGTCGCGACTGATCGGCGTTGCCGTTCCCGGGCCCTTCAACCCGCGTGTCCCGCTCGGGATTGGTGCGCTGGGTGTGGAGGCGGAGATACTCGATGCGGACGGACGCCAGATCGCCGCCATCCGCTGGGCATCGCAAAACCATCTCGCATCCGGCGGTGGTGTGACCACAATTCTCGACGGGGCGGATGCCTTCACCGATCTGGCGGATGTCATGGACTTGTCGAGTGTGTTCGCTGATGCGCTGGGCGATCTGGTGGAAGAGGCGCGGGCCGGAGCGGACACTGCAGAGCGGGGCGAAACACCGCGCGGAACCTGTAATGCTTATGAGGCGCTGATCGCTGACGCCGTGTCGCCTGAACGCTAGGTCACGGAAGCCTAGCTGCTCGCCACCACATCATCGGGACTCACAGAAACCCGCAGCCGGGTGATCTGGTTGCGCCGCCGCTCGACGACTTCGAAACGGGCGCCGTGGAAGCCGAAGACCTGGCCTCGCTCCGGGATGGTTTGCGCCTCATGGATCACCAGGCCGGCAATGGTGACGGCTTCCTCGTCGGGCAATTCCCAGTCCAGCGCCCGGTTGAGATCGCGGATCGGCAGGGTGCCGTCGACCAGCCAGACACCGTCGCCATCAGGCTGGATGCCTTCCACCGTGACATCGTGCTCGTCCTCGATGGCGCCGACGATTTCTTCGAGAATGTCTTCCAGCGTCACCAGACCCATCAGGGCGCCATACTCGTCGACGACGAGGGCGAAATGCTCACGCTTTTCGCGGAAGGCGTTGAGCTGATCGAGGACTTCGGTGGTCTCAGGCACGAACCAAGGTTCGCGGCGCAGCGCGTCGATATCGATCACAGAGGCATTGCCGTCGGCCTCATGCAGGGCGCGGGCAATGTCGCGGACATGCAGGATGCCGACGATGTTCTCGGTGTCGCCCTTGTAGATCGGCAGGCGGGTGTGGGGTGAGTGCAGGGCCTCGGTGACGATGGCCTCGGACGGTTTGTCGGCATCGATCATCAGGATGGACTTGCGGTGCACCATGATGTCGTCGACCGTGAGATCGCGCAGGTCGAGCACGCCACCCAGCATGTCGCGGTCGTCCTTGACGACGCCGCCTTCTTCATGGTGCAGGGCGATCGCGCCGCGCAGTTCGTCATGCGAAGACAGGACCGGCCCGTCGACATTGGCGCCGAACATCCGCAGCACATTGCGCACCACGAATTGCACCGCACCGACCACCGGGGCAAAGACGCGGACCACGATCAGGATCGGCCGGGAAACGACCAGCGCGAAGCGTTCCGGGTTCGACAGGGCATAGGTCTTCGGCATGACCTCGGCAAAGACGAGAACGAGAATGGTCATGACCAGCGTCGCCCAGACGACGCTGTTGCCGCCGAGCATGGTCTCGAACAACTGGCCAGCGATCATTGATGCCAGGATATTGACCAGATTGTTGCCGAGCAGGATGGCGCCCAGCAGGCTCTCACCGTCGGAGATCAGGATGTTGACGCGCGCGGCGGCCGGATTTTTCTCGCGCTCGAGCTGCAGCATTCGGGCCCGCGACGTCGCGGTGAGCGAGGTCTCCGATCCGGAGAAAAAGGCAGACAGCAACAAAAGACCCAAAATCGTCAGGGCCGGTCCGATTATTGTCCAGTCGAGGCTCATGAGAGCTGGGTCTCCATAAAGGCGAGAAGGTCGGCTTCATCGGCGGCGGCGTCAATGAAGGCGGCGCCGATGCCGCGCGTGAGAATGAGCGTGATCCGGCCATCCCTGTTCTTCTTGTCGTCTCGCATGCGGGCAACAAGGCTGGCGGCGTTCCAGTCGGTATGGGCCAGTTCATTGGGCGTCGCGGGCAGGCCGACTGCGCGCAGATGGGCCGTGACGCGGGCAGCGTCTGTTGCGCTGCAATCGCCGCGCTGGGCGGAATAGGCAAAGGCAAGCGCGATCCCGGCGGCAACGGCTTCGCCGTGGCGGATGACATCCTTTGGGGCATCCGCTTCGAAGGCGTGGCCGAATGTGTGGCCAAGATTGAGCAGGGCCCGCACCCCGCCCTCGCGCTCATCCTCGGCGACGATGCGGGCCTTGAAGGCGATGGCCGCGGCCACGGCGGTGTCCAGTTCCCGACCGTCGAGCACACCGGCGCCGGCGGCTTCGAGGCGATCAAACATCGCGGCGTCACCGATCAGGGCTGCCTTGACGATTTCGGCATAGCCGGCCCGGCGCTCACGATCGGGAAGGGTGGCCAACAAGTCGCGGTCCGCGATCACCAGTCGCGGCTGATGGAAGGCGCCGGCGAAATTCTTGCCGTGGGTGGTGTTGATCCCGGTCTTGCCGCCGACCGAGCTGTCGACCTGGGCCAGCAAGGTGGTCGGGATCTGGATGAAGTCGACGCCGCGCTTGGTCACGGCGGCGGCAAAGCCGGTGAGATCGCCGATCACACCGCCACCCAAGGCGATGACCGCCTCGGAGCGCTCGACATTGCGATCCAGAAGCGCATCGACGACACCGGCCAGACCGGTCCAGCTTTTCGAGGTTTCGCCCGGCTCGACAATGACCGGGTCAACGCGCAGCCCCTGCGCGGCAAGGGTATCGCTGACGGCTTCCAGATGCAGGGCCGCGACATGCCGGTCGGTAACAAGAATGGCGCGGCCACGCGGGAAGTGCGGGACCAGCTCCGGACCCGCCGCTGCCAGCGCGCCGGCGCCGACCAGCACGTCATAGGCGCGCTCGCCGAGCCCGACATTGACCCGCAAAACCTCACTCAAGCCTCGGCCTCCCGCAGGTCCAATGCCCGCAAAATCGCGTCGAGCGTGATCTGGTGCGAGCCACCGGACGCATCGACATGGATATCAGCCTCTGCATACGCGGCCTCGCGCTTGTTGAGCAAGGCACGCAGCACGCTTTCCGGGTCTTCATCGCGCAGCAGCGGGCGGGTGTCGCGGCGAGTGACGCGTTTGACCAGGGTCTCGACATCGGCCTTCAACCAGATCGAGGTTGCCTTCGCCTTGACCCGGGCCCGGGTCTCCTCATCGACAAAGGCGCCGCCGCCCAGCGCCAGCACCATTGGCGGCTCATCAAGCAGGCGGGCGATAACCTTGCGCTCGCCTTCGCGAAAGGCGGCCTCGCCGAAATCCTCGAATATCTCAGCCACGCTGCGACCGGCGGCCTGTTCGACCGCCTCGTCGGCATCGTGGAAATCCAGTTTCAGCGCATGCGCGAGGCGACGGCCGACCGTAGTCTTGCCGACGCCCATCAGGCCGATCAGGACGAGTGTTTTGGGCGGTTTGTGAACGCGCGACATGCTAGCGGTATAAACGGTCTGGAAATCGCCGCAATCAGGGTTAGGCTCGTCACCTGTACGGCCCGCAGTGCGACGGCGGGTTTTCAAGGGGTCTGAGGAGTCGGTTTCATGCGTGGTTTTCTGGTGGGTGTGGTGGTTGTCGCCGGTCTTGTCGCGATCGGATTTGGCACGCTGGTCCTGATTGCCAATGGCCTGGAGCCGACCCGGGAGAATGTGCGTGTCGAGCTGGAAGATGATTTCCCGCGCTAGCCTGCTGGCAGCGCTTCTGGGCGGTACAGCCGCAGCCCAAAATCCGATCGAGGTCGAGCGTCTTGATGCGCTCGATCCGCTTGAGGTGTCGCTGACCAATCGCGGTTTGGGCGATCGTTTGTGGGCCGGGACCAGCCGCGACATGGCCGAGGCCGTGCTGTCGCGCCTGCCGGCCTCGGACGGGCCTGGTTATGCGAGCGAGGCGTTGGCCGATACGGCGCGCCTGATCCTGCTCACCGGTGGACAGCCGCCGGCGGGTGGCCGCGGCGATGCCCGCTTGGCCGAGTTGCGGGTTGACCGCTTGCTGGCTGCCGGTGGCGTCCATGACGCGTTTGACCTGCTGGAACGCACGCCGACCGTCAATCGGCGTCCGGAGCTTGCCCGCTGGCATGCCGAGCTTGGTTTCGCCGTTGGCGAACCCGAGCGCGCCTGCCAGACCGCCAACGCCCTGATCGAAAACCGCGATGCGCCGGAATGGCTGCGTCGCCGCGCATTCTGCCTGGCCTTGGACGGGCAGGGCGCTGCAGCCGAGCTGACCGCCGAACTCGCGCGCTCGGGCTCGGACGATGATGATTTCGATGCGCGCCTGTTTTCAATCACGCTGGATACGCCGGTCGCTGACAGTGTCGCACCGGCTGATAGCGGCCTGGACTTCGCGATGGCGCGCTATCTGGTAGACCCGGAAGCCGACACGCCGGCCATCGCCGCGACGGCGCCGGGCTGGCTGCGTTCGCTCGGCCACACGCCGGATTTTGAACCGGTGCCGGTCGGCGATGTCAAGGCAGCTCTTGAGGCCGCTTTGGCGCTGACCGGGCGCGAACGTCACCACGCGCTGGAAGAAATCCTGGCACAGGGGGGTGATCGCGAGATCGCCGGTCTGGCGCTCGGACACATGCTGGCCGATACGTCCGATGCTGCGCGTTTCATCCATGTCGCCCGTCATCATGGCCGTGAAGTCGACACCCTGCCGCTGACCGAGGCGACGCTTGCCCATGGCTATGACATCGCCCTGGCGGCGGTGATCGTCGGCGACCTGCGCGCGGCGGCGCGCTGGCGCGATGGTCTGGTCGACGGTCCGCCGCACCGGCCCAGCCCTGCGGCACTCGCCGGCCAGCCGATTGTCGAAACCGCAGACGGGCAACTGATTTACGCCGACGGCACGCCAGTCGATGCCGAGATGCCGGAATGGGTGCCGCCGTCACCGCGCCGCATGGTGACTCTCGATCTCGCTCTGGCCGTGGCGCGCGACGCCCTGTCCGGCGGCAATATTGATGCCGTCCTGGCGGCCTGGATCGAGAGCCAGGGTGATGATGCCCTGGATGTGCAGCTGGCTCTCGCCGAGCTGGGTGCCCGCCTGCCCGGGGATATGCGCCTGACAGTGCTCGGCCAGGCCGGCATCGCGACGGTGACGGAATGGTCGTCCATGGAGATGGCGATGCGGGCCAGCGCCAACGCCGAGACCGCCATGCTCGCCATCACCTTGCTCAACCGGCCCGAAACCGCCACCGACCCGGTCGTGTTCAGTCGTGCCATCGCTGCGCTTGAAGCAGCAGGCCTGCGCCGACAGGCTTTGGCGCTGGTGCTGGAACGCATTGTCGCGAGGGCGCGGTGAGCCCAGCCGATCCGGGTGGCCGCAATGGCAATGGCGCCCTGATCGCGCTGTTTCTCGACATGATGGCCGCCGAGCGCGGGGCTTCGGTCAACACGCTCGACGCCTATCGCCGTGATCTGCTGGACGTTGCCAGTCGCCTCGGCGCTGGTGGTCGCCGTCTGGAAAATGCCGCCACGCCGGATCTCGAATCCGTTCTGGCCGGTTTCGCCGCCGATGGTCTGGCCGCGTCGACCGCGGCGCGGCGCCTGTCCGCGATCAAGCGCTTCTACCGCTTCCTGCTGTCGGACGGGGTTCGCGACGACAATCCGGCGACACCGTTGCGGGCGCCCAAACAGGGACGGTCCCTGCCGAAAATCCTGTCGGAAGCCGATGTCGACGCCCTGTTTGATGCCGCCGCTGGCCTGCCCGGTGCCAACGGGGTCCGCACGCGCGCGCTCATGGAGCTGCTCTATGCCGGCGGACTGCGCGTCACCGAACTTGTCTCCTTGCCGCTGGGAGCGTTTGTGCGTGCCGAGCGCTGTATCCAGATCACCGGCAAGGGCGGGCGCGAACGCCTGGTGCCGCTGACCGAAACTGCGCTCGACGCGGTGGCTGCGTACAAGGCCGTCCGCGAGGCTCATTTGCCGGTCGACAAGGGCAAGGCCGGCAAGGCCTCTCGCTTCCTGTTTCCGTCGCGGACCGCCAAGGGCGGGCACCTCACTCGCGAACGCTTCGCGCAGGTGCTCGGCGAGCTGACCCTGGCGGCGGGTCTGGATCCGGACAAGGTCTCGCCGCACGTCCTGCGGCACGCTTTTGCCACTCATCTTCTGGCGCGGGGCGCCGATCTGCGTAGCGTGCAGATGCTGCTGGGGCATGCCGATGTCTCGACCACGCAGATCTATACGCATGTACTTGACGAAAGACTGAAATCCCTCGTCCAGTCGGCGCACCCGCTGGCGCGGCGTGCCGATGACGGCGACGCCGGTTGACGTATGCGTAAGCACGGCTTTTGAGGCTTGTAGCGCCGGGACCGGGTGGTTAGGTTGCCCCCCACTTTGTGATCACAGGCGTTGGCAGGGCATGTCCGACCCCACACGTACCTATCTCGATTTCGAACGGCCGCTGGCCGAATTGGAAGCCAAGATCGAAGAGCTCGAATCCCTCGCGGGTGAAGACTCTCCGGACATGGCGGAAGAAACCGCGCGTCTGCGCCAGAAGGCGGCTGAACAGCTCGCTGCGATCTATTCCAAGCTCGACCCCTGGCGCAAGACGCTGGTCGCCCGTCATCCGGAACGGCCGCATTTCCGCGATTACCGCAAGGCGTTGATCGAGGATTTCGAGGAATTGTGCGGCGATCGCCGTTTCTCCGAAGACGCGGCCATTGTGGGTGGTCTCGGCCGTTTCCGCGGGCGCTCCGTGGTCGTGATCGGCCATGAGAAGGGCCACGACACCGAAACCCGCATCAAGCATAATTTCGGCATGGCGCGCCCGGAAGGCTATCGCAAGGCGATCCGCCTGATGGACCTGGCCGAGAAATTCGACCTGCCGGTTCTCACTTTCGTCGACACCGCCGGCGCCTATCCCGGCCTTGGCGCGGAAGAACGCGGCCAGTCCGAAGCGATTGCCCGCTCGACCGAGCGTTGCCTGACCCTGGGCACCCCGCTGATTTCCACCATCACCGGCGAAGGCGGCTCCGGCGGCGCCGTGGCCCTGGCCAGCGCCAATGTCGTGATGATGCTGGAGCACTCGATCTATTCGGTGATCTCGCCGGAAGGCTGCGCCTCGATCCTGTGGAAGGATTCGGCGCGCGCCAAGGATGCGGCCGTCGCCATGAAAGTGACCGCGCCGGACCTGCTGGCGATGAAAATTGTTGACCAGGTCATCCCCGAGCCGATCGGCGGTGCGCACCGTCATGCGGCCGCGACCATGACGTCGGTCGGCAATGCGATCGAAAAACATCTCGGCCAGCTCGAGCAGATGGACGCCAAAGCCCTGCGCCAGCAACGCCGTGAACGCTTCCTCGCCATTGGCCGGACCCTCCCGGGGGCTTAGGCCCGCCATCCCGTCCGTCGTGATGTTACAGCTCCGTCTCGGCGCTGCTAACCCGCGTGCCCGGCGGCGGGGATGTCTGACTCAGCCAGAGACTGACGAGCACGACCAGCATGCCGCCAATCTGTGTGGCTGACAGGCTTTGGCCCAGCACCGCCCAGCCAAGACATGCCGCGGTCATCGGGCTGAGGAAGCCGAGCAGGGTGGCCCGGGCCGGGCCGATCAGGGCGAGGCCTCGAAACCAGACCCAATAGGTCAGGGCGGCGCCGGGAAGGGCGAGCCATGCCAGTCCGCCCAGCGTCAGCGCATTGATCGGTGGAAGCCCGCCTTCGGCCAGCAGAGCAAGCGGAACCAGCAGGACACCACCCGCCGTCAACTGCCAGGCCGTCAGCGTCAGCGGCGAGACCGGGAATTGCCACCGCCGCGTGAGCACGCTGCCGGCCGCCATGGCCGCCGCGCCGCCCAGTCCGGCGAGCACGCCGACCGCGTCGATCCGGGCCTGACTGGTGAGGACCAGAAGGGCAACACCGGTGAGGCCCATCAGGCCGGCAATGACCTGGCGAGAGCGGATCCGGTCGGACAATGCGAGGCGTGCAAGGGCGATGACGAACAGCGGCTGGATGGCGCCGACCGTCGCGGCGATGCCGCCGGGCAAGCGGTAGGCCGCGATGTTGAGCAGGCTCCAGAAGACCGTGAAGTTGAGGGCGCCGAGAATGACGAGCTTGAGCATCCATCCGGCACGGGGAAGCCGGCGCACGAACAGCAGGAGCAGCAGGCCGGCCGGCAGCGCGCGCAGCGCCGCAATGCCCAGCGCATGATCCGGCGGCAGGCTCAGCGTGATGGCCAGGTAGGAACAGCCCCAGATCGCCGGGGCGAGCGCGGTCAGTGCGATATCCGGTAGACGCGGCATGATCATCACTCCACCGGCAGGGCGATCGGCCGCATGGGCGCCGCGTCGGCGCCCCGCAGGCGCAGCGAAGCCGCAATGAAGGCGAACTCGTACACGCCGTCGTGGGCCAGGCCTTCAAGATTGACCACTTCCAGGATCGGGATGCCGGACTGGGCCAGCAGGAAGGTGTGGACGGGCACGTAATTGCCCTCGATCTCGGACGGGAAGGCCTCGAAGCTGAGATTGTCGGCGCCAACCACCATCGCGCCGGCATCGGCGAGGTAGCGAGCGGCGTCCATGCCGAGCCCCGGTGCGTTGTTCATGTAGGTCTCTGCATCCTCGAAATCCTGCATCCAGCCAGTGCGGATCAGGACGACATCGCCGGTGCGAACGGCCAAACCTGTGTCGTCCAGGGCCGCTGCGATATCAGTGGCGGTCACGCGATAGCCCGGTTCCAGCCTGTCGATGTTGAACAGGGCCGGGAGGTCTACCAGCAGGCCGCGCGCAATGATCGCCGGCAAGGCGCCGGCGTCGGCCCGCTGCCAGCCGCGATCGCCAAGGTGCTCGTCGGCGGTGAAACCGTTCCAGATCCGACCATCAATACCGAAATGGCTGAGTGCATCGATGTGGGTGCCTGTATGCGTGTAGAGGCTGACCGCCGAACCGGAATAGCTGACATGCGCGTTGACGCCGTCCCCGACGCCGAGCGGATCGTCGATCGCGGTGCCGCGCGGTGTGTGGGTCATCCAGAGCCGGTAATGCGGGTCACCGGCGGCCTGCCAGCTGGGCATGCCGATGAAATATTCGACCGCCAGATCATAGCTTGTGCCGCCTGTTATCCGGCCAAGGATGGCCGCACGGCTGGCATCGGTCATGTCATTGAGGCGGCCGATCTCGTCATCGGCGCCCCAAGGGCTGTGGCCAACCTGCTGGGCTTGCCCGACAGATGTTGCCACAAGAGCAAGCAAGGCGGGGATGGCGACGCGATCGAGGTGCAGGAAGCGGGGCATGTCTCTCTCCAATGCGGGGCGGCAGGGCCGCGATAGGTGGAGAGGTACGGGTTTCGCTGGAATTCGATAATTGCCATAATCTTCACCTCAATGTTTCGCTCGGGTGAATTATGGATCGCTTTCTCCTGCTCACTACCTTTCGCCGCGTCGTCGAGCTGGACGGGTTCGCAGCGGCTGCCCGCGACCTTGGCCTGTCCAATGCGTCGGTCTCGAAACATGTCGCGCAGCTGGAATCGCATCTCGGCGTCGCCCTGTTGGTCCGGACGACCCGGCGGTTGAGCCTGACCGATGCCGGCCGCGACTATTACCGCAATGCCGTCCACATACTCGACACGCTGACCGAAGCCGACGATCAGGCAGGTCTGGCGGGCGTGGCGCCGCGCGGACGGATCCGGATGACGGCGCCCATGTCGCTGGGATTGGCGGACCTGACCGACCGGCTGGTGGATTTTCGCGAGCGACATCCGGAAATCACGCTTGATGTCCTGCTCGATGACCGCCAGGTCGACCTTGTCGAACACGGACTCGACCTGGCCATTCGCGGTGCCGGACCGTTGGCCGATTCCTCGCTGCGCGGACGCCGGCTGACGCCCATGGATCGCTGGCTTGTGGCATCGCCGCGCTATCTCGAGACCCGCGGGACGCCGACCTCGCCCGATCAGCTCACCGACCATGCCTGCCTCGCCTACAGCCATGCCGCCGAGCCGGATGTCTGGCGTTTCCGCCGGGACGGGGCCGAGGTCGAAGTGGGATTTAGCGGCCCGATGCGGATCAGTAATTCAATCGCCATCGTGACGGCATTGGTCCGCGGTCAGGGGATGGCGCTCGTTCCGGCTTTCCTGGTGGAACGGGAATTGGTGGCCGGGCAGTTGGCGCGCGTACTGGACAGGTGGGAGAGCGAGCCGCGATCACTGCACGTGCTCTATCCGGGGCATCGGGAGCATTCGGCCCGTGTCCGGGCCCTGATCGATTTTCTGGTCGCGACCTATCGTGAACGCCCGCTGGGACGCGACTAGAGCACCACTTCCAGCCAGGGCAGTTCGCGGCCCTTGAAGACATCGCTCGGCCGCATGGCGACGCGGCGGGCGCCCATGTGGATGTAGGCGGCTTCGGCGTTGGGGTCGGAGAGGATGGTCATGACCGTTTCGCCGCGGGCCTTGAGCTTGGCCTTGGCGTCCTCGAACAGGTCGCGGCCAACGCCCTTGCCGATGGCAGCAGGGGTAATGAACAAGAGGTCGAGCGTGCCATGATGGCCGCCGGGATCGATCTGGCAGACACCCAGCGGGGTGCCGTCATCAAGCTCGGCGACGGTGGTGTGGCCGGCTTCAATGTCCTCGGCCGTCACTTTCAGATAGGGCGCGACCTCGGCCATGAAGACCTCGTCATAACCCCAATGCGCCTTTGATTGCAGGCACAGCTCGGAGAGCGCGTCTTCCTCACCGGGGCGAGCTGGGCGGAGGCGGACAGGGCTCACCGACCGCTCCGGTCACGCCGATGGCGGGTTGTCGATGGCACCGTGGCATTGCTTGTATTTCTTGCCGGAACCGCACGGGCAGGGCGCATTGCGGGCGACCCGGCCCCAGGTTTCCGGCTTGTTGGCGTTGACCGGCGTCGAGACCCGGCGCTGGGTCGGCGCAATACGCGGCGCGACCGGTCCATCGCCCGGATCCGCCATCTCATTGCGGCCGGTGCGCGGATCGATATGGGTGGCGGTCAGGCCTTCCGGTTCCTTTGGCGGCGCCGGTGCGCGTTCGAAGCGGATCAGCATCAGCTGCCGGGTCACTTCGCCGCGCAGATTGTCCATCATGCGCTCGAACAGGTTGAAGGCCTCGGTCTTGAACTCATTGAGCGGATTGCGCTGGGCGTAGGAACGCAGGCCGATCATCGAGCGCATGGCGTCGAGATTTTGCAGGTGTTCGCGCCAATTGATGTCGATGGCCTGCAGCAGGATGGATTTCTCGATCCGGCGCATCAGGTCCGGACCGGCATTGGCGGCCTTCTCGGCATAGGCCTTGTCGGCGGCGGCGGAGACGCGTTCGAGGATTTCCTCGTCGGCAATGCCCTCTTCCTCGGCCCAGGCTTCGACCGGCAGGTCGAGCCCGAATTCGCTCTGCAGCTGCTCCTTGAGGCCGGCAATATCCCACTGGTCGGCATAGGCCTTGGGCGGGATATGGGCGGTCACCAGGTCTTCCGCCGTGGACTGGCGCATGTCCTTGATGACTTCGGCAACATCGTCGGAGAGCATGAAGTCGATGCGCTGTTCGAACACCGCCTTGCGCTGGTCATTCATCACGTCATCGTATTTGAGGACGTTCTTGCGGATGTCGAAATTGCGCTGCTCGACCTTGCGCTGCGAGGTCTCCAGCGCCTTGGACATCCAAGGATGCTGGATCGCCTCGCCTTCCTTCATGCCCAGCGTGCGCATAATGGTGTCGAGGCGTTCCGGGGCGAAGATGCGCAGCAAATCATCCTGCACAGAGATGAAGAATTTCGAGCGGCCCGGATCACCCTGGCGACCGGTCCGGCCGCGCAGCTGGTTGTCGATGCGGCGGCTTTCATGGCGCTCGGTGGCGAGCACATACAGCCCGCCGGCATCGAGTGCGTGGCGCTTCTTCTCGGCGATGTCGGCCTTGATGGCGTCCATCTCGCGATCAATCTCGGTCTGGGTCGGGGTTTTGCCGGCCGCTTCCTGCTCGGCTTTCCAGGCATCCAGGCGCATGTCGGGATTGCCGCCAAGCTGGATGTCGGTGCCGCGACCGGCCATGTTGGTGGCGATTGTCACCGCACCCGGCACACCGGCCTGGGCGACGATGAAGGCTTCCTGCTCGTGATAGCGCGCATTGAGGACCTGGTGCTCGAGCGGGATCAGTTTGAGCATTTCTGGCAGGGTGCGCTCGACCGGGCGGGCTGATTTCTCGAACTCGGCCTTGGCCGCCTCGTCCTTGGGATAAAGATGGCCCAGCATCTTCTTGAACAGGGCCTTGTCGCTCATCAGCCGGTCGATGACTTCCGACTTTTCGATCGAGGCCGTGCCGACCAGGACCGGCTGGCCGCGCTCCTGGCAATCGACGATTTCGTCGATGATGGCGGCGTATTTCTCTTCCAGCGTGCGGTAGACTTCGTCTTCCTCGTCGATCCGGGCGATCGGCTTGTTGGTCGGGATCTCGACCACGGCCAATTTGTAGATGTCGAAGAATTCGTCGGCCTCGGTGAGCGCCGTACCGGTCATGCCGGCGAGCTTGTCGTAGAGGCGGAAATAATTCTGGAAAGTGACCGAGGCGAGGGTCTGGTTTTCCGGCTGGATCTCGGTGCCTTCCTTGGCCTCGATCGCCTGGTGCAGGCCATCGGACAGGCGGCGGCCCGGCATCATGCGGCCGGTGAATTCATCGATCAGGACAACCGCATTGTCCTTGATGATGTAATCCTTGTCGCGCACGAAGATCTTGTGCGCCTTGAGGGCCTGGTTGACGTGGTGGACGACCTGGATGTTCTCGACGTCATAGAGGTCGCCTTCAGCGAGGAGTTCGCGCTCGTGCAACAGGCGCTCGATTTCCTCGTTTCCTTCTTCTGTCAGAAGGATGGTGCGGGCCTTCTCGTCGATCTCGTAGCATTCCTCGCCCATCAGCGGGATCAGCTCGTTGATCGTCTTGTAGAATTCGGTGCGATCCTCGGTCCGGCCGGAGATGATCAGCGGGGTGCGCGCCTCATCGATCAGGATCGAGTCGACCTCATCGACGATGGCAAAGCCGTGACCGCGTTGCACCATCTCCTCGGTCGAGTATTTCATGTTGTCGCGCAGATAGTCGAAGCCGAGCTCGTTATTCGTCGCGTAGGTGATGTCGCAGGCATAGGCCGCACGGCGTTCCGGATCGGTCATGCCGTGGGCGACGACGCCGGTGGTCATGCCCAGCTGGGCAAAGACCCGGCCCATCCATTCGCTGTCGCGGGTGGCGAGGTAGTCATTGACCGTGACCACGTGCACGCCCTTGCCGGGCAGCGCGTTGAGATAGCAGGGCAGGGTGGCGACGAGGGTCTTGCCCTCACCGGTCTTCATCTCGGCGATCGAGCCTTCGTGCAGCACCATGCCGCCCATCAGCTGGACGTCATAAGGGCGCAGACCGAGCGCGCGCTTGGCCGCTTCACGGACAGCGGCGAAGGCCTCGGGCAGGAGGTTGTCGAGTTTCTCGCCGTTTTCCAGACGGGCTCGGAATTCGACCGTCTTCGCTTTCAGCGCGTCGTCGGAGAGCGCTTCGAACTCCGGCTCCAGTGCAGTGATTTTTTCGACCGCGGGCCGCAGACGGCGGACTTTGCGATCATTTTCGGTTCCGAAGAGCTTGCGGGCAATGGAGAGCATGTGGATCAGGCTTTGCGAACTACTGGGCAGCTGGCGTCCGGCGCCCAGGTTTCGTTCCGTTCGCCGGGGACGACAGCATTGCTTTGAAACGTCAGGGTGACTTAAGGATGAGGGGTGTAACTGTCAATCAAGCCGCGCGGCAACTCTGCCCCGCGCCTTTTACAGATGAGGCGCTACAGGTGTCTGTTTTCAGGCTCTTTTGCATTTTTGTGCTGACTGCAACTTGCGCCGCCTGCGGCCCGGAACCGCGGCGCACGGTGGAGGATTTCGACTCAGGCGCTGCGGTCCTTGCGCTGGATGAGGCTGATCCCGTCGTGGCGCGGGTCGAGGGCACGATGATCCGGCGCTCGGATGTCGAACGCGAAGCGCTGGCCCAGCAGGGTGATTCGACCGCTGTTCCGCCAGCCATGGGGTCGGAGAAATTTGACCGGGTGCTCGAGGAATTGATCGATCAGCGTCTGCTGGCCCTCGAAGCCCGCCGCCGCGACCTGCACCAGTCCGAGGAGGCCCGTCGCCGGCTTGCCCTGGCCGAGGAACGCATTCTTGGCAATGTCCTGGTCGAGACCGCGCTGGCCGACGCCGTGACCGATGAAACCATCCAGCGCATTTATGAGGAGCAGATCCGCCTCATCCCGCTCGGCGAAGAGGTGCGTGCCCGCCACATCCTGGTGCAGACGCGAGACGAGGCGGTGGCGATCAAGGCCCTGCTCGACGAAGGCCGGGATTTTGCCGAGCTCGCCGTCGCCATGAGCGAGGACCAGGCGACCCGGCTTGAGGGCGGGGATCTGGGATATTTCTCGCGTGAGGGTATTTTGCCCGCTTTCGGTGCCGTCGCTTTCGCGACGCCGGAAGGTGTGGTGTCCGAGCCCTTCCAGTCCGAGTTCGGCTGGCACATCCTGACCGTGGTCGACCGCCGCCGTCAGCCGCCGCCTTCGCTGGAGGCGCTGCGACCCAACATTATCCGCTTTTACACGTTCGACCAGTTGGAGGCCCTGATCGAAGGGCTGCGGTCAGAGGCCGAAATCGAGCGGGCCGACCTGTCGCTCGCGCTTGCGCCGCCGGACGAGGCTGGTGAAGAGGGGGTGGTGTCGCCGGAGCCTGAAGAAAGCCTCAATTCCGACGAACCCGGATAGGCTGGAATTAACCGCCTTTCTGCACAGGTCCTTAAGGGAGATGTGGAAGTATGACGGCTCGTAGCCCCAAACCGGTGCTCTATGTTGCCGCATGTGCCTTGCTGGATGCCGATGGTCGCATCCTCATCGCCAAGCGGCCCGAGGGCAAATCAATGGCGGGGCTTTGGGAATTCCCGGGCGGCAAGATCGAGCCGGGAGAGACGCCGGAGCAGGCTGTGGTTCGCGAATTGCGGGAAGAGCTGAGCGTTGAACCGTGTGAGCGGTGCCTGCACCCGTTTGCCTTCGTTTCGCACCCCTATGACGACTTCCATATCGTCATGCCCTTCTTCCTCTGCCGCACCTGGGACGGGTTCCCGCAGCCCAATGAGGGCCAGGAACTGGCCTGGGTTCGCAAGGAAAGACTGCGCGACTACCCGATGCCTGCCGCCGATTTGCCCTTGGCGGCCGAATTGAGGGATCGTCTCTAGATGCGCGCGCTTGTGTCCCGATATTGTCGCGATGAGCGTGGTGGCACGGCGATCGAATACGCCTTCATTGCGGTCGTGGTGTCGACGATGCTGATCGGCGCCTTTTCGCTTCTCACTCCCGCCTTGATCGGCGTGTGGGACACGATCTCCGCGGTTTTCTAGCCGCGCGCCGGTAGCGGTCAGCGACCGGCTTTTTCACCCAGTGATCTTTCGCGTGTCCCGAGGGCGTCGGCGAGCCTGTGTGTGGCCGAGCCGGGCCGTTTCGGCTTGGGCTGGTCGGGATGGGGAGCCCATCCGGCGGCGTGGACAATCTCAAAGCTCGCCCTGATGCGTCCGTCCGGGTCGGCAAAACGGTCCGCATAGATCTGGCCGGCCCGGGCAAACAGGGCGCGGCTCGCCGGGTTGCGCGGCCGATCCGCCAACACCGAGGTTTCTCCCATGCCACGTAAATCCGCCATCAGTGCGAAGATGTGGTCATACCGCACGGTCACCCGGTCAATATCCGCAACCGGCATGGCAAAGCCGGCGCGTTGCAGCAGGGCCGCCATGTCGAAGGTTCCCGCGAGTGGCGAGACGCGCGCTGAAACTCCGCCGGTGAGCTCGCCCTCGGCGGCCATCAGGCTTTGCCGCAATTCGGTCAGGGTCGCACCGCCGGGCAGGGCGCAGGCAAAGAAACCATCCGGCTTGAGGGCATGATTGATCTGGACCAGGGCGCCGGGCAGATCATTGGTCCAGTGCAGACCCCAGGGCGCCAGAACCAGATCGAGACTTTCCGGGGCAAAGGGCAGGTACTCCTCGTCGAGGGCGAGAGCCGGGGCGTCGAGGCGGGTCGTGATGCGTGGCGACAGGTCGGCGCGGCACAGCCATTTCACCTTGGTCCGCAGCACGGCGGCAGTATCGGCAGCAAGCAGGCCCGGGCCGCCGCCCAGAATTGCAGCGCGGTCGAAATCACGGGTCACGCTGGCGACCCGGTCGACCATGTCGTCAAATGATCGTTGCGCGAGAAAGTTGTATTCTGTCATTGTGCGCGCCGACCGGTCGCGGCGGCGTCGCAGCAGGTTGCGGTCAAACAGGGCGGGCGGCGTGTTGGCTGTCATCCTGCGGATATGCCCCCTGGCCGGCGGTCGGAAAAGGGGCCGCACGCAGGAAAAGCAGGTTGGACCATCACGGTGGCGCGGATCGAGCGGACGGAGGGGAGGGCAGGCGTGCGGGAAACAGGATGGCAGTTAATCGGGCGACGACTGGCTGACCTGGCCTGGCCGCCGGTCTGCCCGATGACCGGCCGGACGGTCGACCGGGTTGGCCATCTGGCACCGGATCTGTGGCGACGGTTGAATTTTCTCGACGCGCCCTGGTGTGACACGTGCGGTTGGCCCTTTCCCTATCCGGGTGGTGGCGGCGCCGCGTCCCTGTCGGTGTGTGCCGGCTGTATCGCCAATCCACCGCGTTATGACCG
Organism: Maricaulis maris; assembly: GCF_003634045.1. GTDB lineage: Bacteria > Pseudomonadota > Alphaproteobacteria > Caulobacterales > Maricaulaceae > Maricaulis > Maricaulis maris. Next base: position 538,322 of record NZ_RBIM01000003.1, on the reverse strand, counting down.
GGCCCGCGCGCCCTTGGCCTATGACGGGGTGGCCAGTCCGCTGGTGGTCGGTTTCAAGCATGGCAGCCGACGCGAGATGATCGACCAGTTCGGGCGCTGGATGGCGCGGGCCGGGGCGGATTGTCTTGAGGGCGCCGATGCGCTGGTGCCGGTGCCCCTGCACTGGCGCCGACTGATCGCCCGCCGCTACAACCAGTCGGCGCTGTTGTGCCGGGCCCTGTCCTCACTGACCGGATTGCCGATATGGACCGACCTCCTGGTCCGGCAACGTCCGACCCCCAGCCAGGCGGGACGCACCGCCCGCATGCGACGCCGCAACATGGCCGCGGCTTTCGCGGTGACCGACCCGTCGCGGCTTGCCGGCCGGCATCTGGTCCTGGTCGATGATGTGGTTACCACGGGCGCGACTGTGACAGCTTGCACCCGGCAGCTGAAACGCGCCGGTGCCGCCTCGGTCCGGGTTGTGGCATTGTGCCGAGTTGTACGCGAAACCGATCCCACTATCTAAGACGGATCATCCGGAGTGAATTCATGGCCGACATAACCATCTACACCCGTCCGATGTGCGGATATTGCGCGCGTGCGGTGTCCTTGCTCAAGCAGAAGGGCGTCAAGTTTGACGAGATCGATGCCGGTTTCGACCAGGCCAAGCGTCAGGAAATGATCCAGCGTTCGAACGGCGGTCGCACCTTCCCCCAGATCTTCATCGGCGACATGCATGTCGGTGGCTGTGATGACCTGATGGCGCTTGAGCGCGGCAACAAGCTCGACGCCCTGCTGCAGGCCTGATCCGGCATGGAGGTCGCCCTCATCCAGATGCGCTCGGGCATCGACCCGGCGGAAAACCTGGCCACGGCCTGTGCGCTGATCCGTGCCGCCGCGGCTGACGGCGCGACCTTCATCGCCACGCCCGAGACCACGCATCTGGTGCAAAAAGACGCCGACGCCGCTTTCGCCGTGATGTGCACGCCTGACGATGATCCGGCGATACCGGCATTCGCGGCGCTGGCGAAGGAGCTGGGTGTCTGGCTACTGATCGGCTCGCTCGCAGTCCGCATTGCCGAGCGCCGGGCTGCCAATCGCAGCTTCCTCTTCGCTCCGACCGGCGCGATCGCAGCGACCTATGACAAGGCCCACATGTTCAATGTCGGGCTGGGCCAGGGCGAGACCTATCGCGAGAGCGACAATTACGAAGCCGGGGACCGGCTTGTCGTGCAAGACATTGACGGCGCGAAGCTCGGCCTGTCGATCTGCTATGATGTTCGCTTCGCCTATCTTTATCGCCGCTTGGCGCAGGCCGGTGCCGAGGTCCTGACCGTGCCGGCCGCCTTCACCAAGCCGACCGGACGCGCCCATTGGGACGTGCTGCTGCGGGCGCGCGCCATCGAGACCGGCAGCTATGTGCTCGCCCCGGCCCAGGGCGGGCAGCATGCCGATGGCCGCAAGACCTGGGGGCATTCGATCATCATCGGTCCCTGGGGCGAGACGGTTGCCGAACTCGATCATGACAATCCCGGCCTGTTGCGCGCCCGGCTCGACCTGCGCAAGGTCGCCGAAGCCCGCCAGCGCATTCCGGCGCTGCAGCATGACCGCGCCCTGAGCGGGCCGCTCTGACAGGTCGCCCATGATCCGCTACGCCCTTCTTTGTGACGACGACCATTCGTTCGAGGCCTGGTTCTCGGACTCCGCCGGTTTCGACGATCAGTGCGCCCGTGGTCTTGTCGAGTGTCCGCACTGTGGCTCGACGCAGGTGAGAAAGGCGCTGGCCGCGCCGGCGGTTGCCACCGCGCGCAAGCGGGAGGCGACAAGCGAGCACCGCATGGCCGAGATGGCGTCGAAGGTGAAGGCTCATATCCGCAAGAATTATGACTATGTCGGCACGGATTTCGCCAGTGAGGCCAGGGCCATGCATGACGGCGACAAGCCGGCGCGGCTGATCTATGGAGAAGCGTCACCGTCCGACACGAAAGCGTTGAGCGATGACGGGGTTCCGGTCTCCCCGCTCCCGGACGCGCTGGCGCCGACCCCGCCCAAAAAGGCGAATTAATCCGGATCGCCGGACCAGCCGTTTTCGATGGCAGCGGCTTCGGCCTCGGCATCGAGGGTTTCGCCGGCAATGCGGGCATCGACCGCCTCCAGCAGGATGGTCGGCAGCGCCGTTGACGCCGTACGGATCGGACCGTTTGACCCGGCCGGGACGGGCGCGGTCAGTTCAACCACCCAGCGACCGTCTTCGCGGCAGGCCAGCCCCGCCGTTCCACCTTGCTGGAAGGCCCGGCAATACCCGCCCGCGTCCGTGGCGAAGCTGAGCTGGACATGGGTGTCGCCTTCGCCGACAGCGCCGGCGGCCTGGCGGTCGAGCGCGGTCGCGAGCACCCCGCCGGCCAGCAGCCGGTCGCCTTCAAAATGCAGCGGGGCCGGCTCCGTCAGCCCAAAGCGGCTGCCGATCAACACCCCGATGACGAGGCTGGCAGCGATCGCGCCATAGGCCTGCCAGGCGGGGCGCGAGGGGCGGTCACCGGTCGGGCGTTGGAAGGGCAGGACGGTCTCGCTGTCCGGCGCCGTGTCGCGATCTGCCTGCCGCACGGCGGCGATCAGGTGATCGGGCACGGCCTCTTCGGCAATCGGCTGATAGGTCTCTCGGACGGCCTGGTCACTCAGCTGCAGCCGCTCCAGGCGGTCGGTCAGCGCCGGGTCGGCGTCGATCGCGACGGCGATGCGCTCCATCTCCGCCTCGTCCAACTCCCCGTCGAGGAAGGCGATCAGGGTTTCATCATCAATCATCATGTCCTGCCTCCACACTGTCGGGATTGAGTTGGGCTTCCAGCGCCTTGCGGCCACGCGCGAGCCGGCTGGTCAGCGTCCCCATCGGCACGTCGAGCACATTGGACGCTTCCTTGTAGGACAGGCCCTCAACGAGGACGAGCCCAACCGCGATGCGCTGGTCGTCGGGCAGGGTGGCCATGGCACGCTCGACCGACATGGCGCGTATCCGCTTGTCGAAATCGGGGTCCTCGGCGCCGACGCTCTCGCCGGCCTCCGGCGGGGCGAGGTGTCGACCCTGACGCTGACGGCGGCGGGTTTCATCGATCCAGGCGTTTTTCATGATGCGATACATCCAGCTGTCCAGGCGCGTTCCGTCCTGCCATTGATCCAGGCGGGTCAGGGCGCGCTCCACGGTTAGCTGGACGAGGTCATCGGCATCGGCGGCATCGCGTGACAGCGAGCGCGCAAACCGCCGCATGCGCGGCAGATATTCGATCATCTCGTTTTCGAGCCGGGCGGATCGCTTACCCATTCCCACTCCATCAACGTCTGGAAGAAAGTGTTTCTTCCATGCGTTATACTCCGGAGCAAGCAGGAGGGGGCAATCAGGAGGATTGTGATGTCGATGCGCGCAACAGGACTGATCATGCTGCTCGTCAGCCTGACCGTGTCAGGGATGGCACGGGCACAATTGCCGGTCGGCCTGCCCGACCTGCCGGTCACCGACCGTTTGCGTGACCGCCTGCCCGACACGCTCGATCGGGCCGTCGAGGATCTCGAAGATGTCAGACAGGACACGCTCGATCGCTTGCTGCGCCGAAACCGCGATGTGCTCGAACGCGGTCCGGACCGCTCGGTGATCCTGCGCGACCAGATCACCACGCTGGTCTCGGATGAGGCCGCGCTGGCGAGTCTGCTGGATGCCGGCTTCGGCATCATCCGGCAACGACAGCTCGGGGGGCTGCCGATGCGGGTCTATGTCTTGCGTGTGCCCGTCGGTCTCTCGACCGTGCGCGCCCTGGCGCTGGCCCGGCAGATTGATCCGGCGGGCGTGCATGATTTCAACCATCTTTATTCCCGGTCCGGCATTGCGGCGCAGCCACCGGGCATGACGCGCCGCCCGCCCGGCGGCCTCCGGGTCGGTCTGGTCGATACCGGGGTAGCGGCCGGACATCCGGCACTGGCGGCCGTCCGCGTCGAAGCCCGCGCCTTTCACGACGGGGTCTATGAGGCCGCGCCGCATGGCACGGCGGTGGCGTCTCTGATGGTCGGCCGTGCCGACGACACGCTGTATGCGGCTGACATTTACGGCAGCGGTCCGACCGGCGGTTCGCTGGAGGCGCTGCTGGAAGCCCTGGGCTGGATGGCCGAGGTCGAGGTCGGGGTGATCAATGTCTCGCTGGTCGGCCCGGACAATGCCCTGCTGCGTTCTGTCATCGCGATGCTGGTCGAGCGCGGGCATGTGGTGGTCGCGGCGGTCGGCAATGACGGGCCGCGGGCCGATCCGCTGTTTCCGGCTGCCTATCCCGGAGTGATCGGGGTGACGGGGGTCGATCAACGCGGCCGTGTCCTGCCCGAGGCTTGCCGCGGTGAGCATGTGGATTTCGCTGTTCAGGGGCGTGACCTGCCGGTGGCAGCCTTGCCGGACGGGGTGGACGAGGTTCGCGGAACCTCCTTTGCAGCCCCGCAAATCGCGGCCTTGATCGCGGCCGGGCATGACCGGCCACAGGCCGGTGCCATGAACGCAGCGATGACGATGCTCACGGCCCGGGCCGAAGATGCAGGCCGACCCGGCAGGGACACAGTCTATGGCGTTGGAGTGATCCGCCGGACCCCCGCTCTGACCGCTGTCCGCACCGAATAAGTCCGGCGTTGGAATAAATCCGGGGCCGCGGTCGTTCTCTCCCTGACAGCCTGCTTTCGGGCGGGCCAATCAAGGGAGACTGATGATGAAAACCCTCACTGTTTCAACCCTCGTTCTGATCGTTGCCACAGCCGGCGCCCAGGCGCAGCTGGGCGGTGTGACGGAAACCGCCGGGTCGGTCCGCCAGAGCACTGAGCTTGGTCTCGACCCGACGCTCGATTCGGCCGATGTTCGGGGTGTTGGCAATGGTCTGTCGCGGATCGACCAGATGCGCGCCGACCGGGCCCGCCGGGCGGCCCGTCGTGCCAGCCAAGCCGCCGAAGATGCGGCACCGCAGGCGTCGGCTTCAGCACAGGCCGGGGCCGAAGCCTCCGCCGCCGCCGTGGCCGATACGTCTGCCGAACGGGTTGTTGGTGCCAGCGCGGCAGCCGATGCGCACGCAGCCGCCGACGCTGCGGTTCAACCGGGTACGACGCCGAGCCTGCCGCAACGGGTCGAGCCGGCTGTTCGCGACCGCGTTGGTGAAGCGCGTGCCCGCATCGAGACGACCTCGTTGCCGGCACCGCAATCGGGCGCCGTGGTTCGGGCTGATATTCCGGAAACCCCGGACGTGTCGGTCGAAACACCGGCGCCGCGTGTTGCGGTCTCAACACCGGCGCCCGCCGTGCGCCAGAGCCGCACGGTCTATGTTGCACCAGCGCCGGCGCCCCTGCCGTCGCGCTCGACCCGGGTCGAGACGCGTACCGAAATCGTTCGCGAGACGACCGGCGCCCGGTCGGTTGATCCGGCACCGGCAAACCGTCCGGACGCGCCTGGTCCCGTGCGCCGTGTCGCCGGTGCGGCGGTTGAGCACGGTCTGCCGCTGTGTATCGCGGCCCTGCTGATCCTTGGCCTGATCCTCGCCGCCCGTGAGCTGACCCGCCCGCGCGGCCGGTCCGCATGAGGAAATTTGCAGCGGCATGGAAGAAAGTCCGGTGCCGCTGCGTTGTCCAGATATCCACCGCGTTCTTGAAGGAGGATCCAATGTTGAACCTGAAACAAATTGCCGTCCTGACGGCCCTTGGCACGGCAGCCGCTTCGGCGCCTGCCGCGCTGGCCCAGTCGAGCTGGAGCTTCGGCTACAGCCAGGGCCAATCGGCCAGCCGGGATTATCACGCGAGCTATTACGAGCATGGCTATGACCGGCACGAGTTTCGCTATTATCGCGAGGCTTGCCAGCCGCAGCGTCGCGGTGGTCTGGGCCTGGGTTTGAGCCTTGGCGGAGCGCCCGTCCTGTCGGCTTCCGTCGGCAGCCGCTGGACCGAGTGTGATCGCGGTCAGTTCAGCTATGCGCAATACGAGGCCTTCGACCAGCGCCGGGCCGCCTATTGGCACAATCCGGACAGTGGTCGCCGCGGTGTCGTCCGGCCGGAGCGTCATTATCGTCGCCACGGCCAGGAATGCGCCTCGGGTCATGCGGAAGTCTATGAACGTGATGGTGACTACCAGCGTTTCGATTTCGAAAGCTGCCGTGACGGCTCCGGCCACTGGCGCTTCGAAGGCCGCAGCGGGCGCTAGTCCCCTGTCCGCTGCGGGGCCCCGGGCGGCGCCAGCGTCAACGCTGGCGCCGCTTTTTTTTTGCGTCAGCCTGCCGGCTTTTCCGCCACCATCATGTAGTTCACCGCGGTGTCGTCACCGAGTGAAAACTGGTCGGTAAGCGGATTGTAGCTGACCCCGACAGGTGCCTGCAGGTTCATCCCGCCTTCCCGGAGGGCGGCGCGGATCTGGGCCGGTTTGACCAGTTTGTGGAAACGGTGCGTGCCGCGCGGCAACCAGCCCATCACCCATTCGGCGCCGACAATCGCCAGGGCGAAGGCTTTCGACGTCCGGTTGATCGTGGCGCAGACCATCAGCCCGCCGGGCTTCACCAAACGGGCGCAATCGACCAGGAATGTGTGCGGATTGGCGACATGCTCCATGACTTCCAGGTTCAACACAACGTCGAACAACGGTTCATCCTGTTCGATCAGCTGTTCGGCCACACCGTGGCGATAGTCGATGGCAAGACCTTGTTCGTCGGCATGGACGCTGGCGGTCTTGATATTGGCTTCGGCGGCATCAACGCCGGTGACCGATGCGCCGAGACGGGCCATCGGTTCGCAGACCAGGCCGCCGCCGCAGCCGATATCGAGAATGCGCAGACCGGTCAGGGGCTTGTCACCGGACAGGCCGAAATGCTCGCAGATCGTGTCCCGGATGAAGCCGAGCCGGATCGGGTTGAACTTGTGCAACGGTTTGAACTTGCTGTCCGGGTCCCACCATTCGGCGGCGATGCGTGAGAATTTCTCGACCTCTTCCGGATCGATCGAGGGACGGTTCAGCGTCTGCGGAGCGGCAGCGGTGGTCATGCTTTTCTCCTCGCGGGGGAAACCGCGTCTGATTGCGTTCAGGCGTTGCGTGCGGACGGCTTCGCGCTTACCTAACCGCCAGCGTGGCGCCCCGCTTCAGCCCTAATATGGCCCCAACGGTGCGCCTAATCGAGACCGGTGCGACGTTATGCTCGCCACCGGCTCACAGGGGAAGCGCAAGGGACAGGCAGCATGACGCGAGTCGTGGCGAAATTTGGCGGCACCTCGGTCGGAACGGTCGAGCGCATCCGGCACGCGGCCGGATTGGTTGCTGATGCGGCGTCACGCGGTGAAACCATGACCGTCGTGGTCTCTGCCATGGCCGGTGAAACCGACCGTATCCTGGGCCTCGCCGACGCTTTCGGCAGCGGGCTGGGCGATCGCGAGACCGATGTGGCCCTGGCAGCCGGTGAGCAGGTCTCGTCGGCGCTGATGGCACTGGCCCTGCGTGAACGCGGCCTGAAAGCGCAATCCTTCCTGGGCTGGCAATTGCCGGTGATTACCGACGGTCCGCCTGGCGCATCGCGCATCGCCGGCCTGGACGCGGCGGTGCTGGAGGCTGCCATCGCGGCCGGCATCATCCCGGTCGTGGCCGGTTTTCAAGGCATCACCGAGACCGGCGACGTGCGCACGCTGGGGCGGGGCGGGACGGATCTTTCAGCGGCGGCGCTGGCGGCGGCACTCAATGCTCGCTGCGATATCTACACCGATGTCGACGGCGTCTACACCACCGATCCGCGTATCGAGCCGGGCGCCAAACGGCTCGATGCAATCAGTCATGACGAGATGCTGGAACTGGCAGCCCAGGGCGCCAAGGTCCTGCAGACCCGCTCGGTCGAATTCGCCAAGGCGCGGTCTGTGCCGATGCGTGTGTTATCGTCCTTCCTCGAAGCCGGAAAAAGCCAGGGCACCGACGTGGTGGCCGAGAATGATATCGCGGAACGCCGCCTGGTGTCCGGCGTTGCCTATGCCAGGGATCAGGCCCGGATCGCCTTGCATGGCGCCTCCAACCGGTCCGACATGGCGGCCCGCTGCTTCGCGCGGCTGGCGGAGGCCGAGGTCGGGGTCGACATGATCGTACAGGCCCATGCCCGCCAGCCCGGCATGGTGGCCCTGGAATTTTCCGTCGCTCACCGTGATCTTGATCGCGCGCAGGCGGCGTTGGAAGAGGCCATGACCGGCGTGCGGATCTCGACCGAGACCGGATTGGCAAAAGTATCGGTGGTGGGCGCCGGCCTGCGTCAACGCGCCGATGTCGCCCGCTCGCTGTTTGCGGTGCTGGGCGATCACGATATCACGGTGAAGGTCCTCGCCACGTCCGAGATCAAGATCTCGGCGCTGATCGAGAATGATGCGGTCGAGCGCGCTGTGCGGGCCTTGCATGCGGCCTATGGTTTGGATCAGGTGTAGGCATGGAAGACATGACGACAAAACCGGCCCGGGATCCCCGCAATCTCCTCAAGCGCATGCGTCTGCTCATGGCGGTGCAGGAGAATGCGCAGGCGCGTCTCGATCACCTCACCGCGCTGATCGCGGAAGAGGCCGGCTGGGATGTCTGCTCGATCTATCTGTCGCGCCAGTCCAACGCGCTGGAATTGTGTGCGACCTACGGCCTGAAGCGCGAGGCCGTGCATTCGGTCCGCCTGCAGCCGGGCGAAGGTCTTGTCGGCCTGGTGGCGCGCCGGGCGCGGCCGCTGGCGACCTCCAATGCACGGGCTCACCCGTCCTTCTCCTACAAGCCGGAAACCGGTGAGGAACCGTTCGACACCTTTGTCGGCGTGCCGATCCTGCGCGGCGGTCGCATGGTCGGTGTGCTGACGGCCCAGACCTCGGTCGAGCGCCAGGTTGCCGGTGACGAGATCGAGACCTTGCAGACGGTCGCCATGGTGCTGGCCGAAATTGTTGCCTCCGGCGACATTCTCGATTCCGAGGAAATGGCCGGCCTTGATGTCCGTCAGTCACGCCCCGAACGCTTCCAGGGCGGGGCCTATTCCGGCGGTGTGGCGCAGGGCGTGGCCGTCCTGTTCGAGCCGCATGTTGAATCGACGCGCCTGATTGCCGACGATCCGGCGAGCGAGGAAAAACGTCTTGATGCGGCGATCACCTCGCTGCGCAGCTCGATCGACGAAATGCTGGAAGGCGGTCGCATTCCCTTTGGCGGGCCGACGCGCGATGTGTTGCAGGCCTATCGCATGTTCGCCCATGATCGGGGTTGGCTGGAACGCTTGCTGGAAGCGGTGCGCCGCGGCCTGACCGCTGAAGCCGCCGTTGAACGGGTCCGAAACGAAAACCGCGCCCGTCTGATGAAGGCGTCCGATCCGCTCTTTCGCGAGCGGTTGCACGATCTGGAAGATCTCGCCAATCGGCTCCTGCGTCATCTCGACGGTGTCGGCGCAGCGCTGGAACTGCCGGACAATGCCATCATCATCGCCCGCAATATCGGCCCGGCCGAACTGCTGGATTTTGATCGGACCAAGCTCAAGGGTATCGCCCTGGAGGAAGGCTCGGCGTCCTCGCACGCGGCCATTGTTGCCAAAGCGTTGGGCATTCCGCTGGTCGGCCGCCTGGAGGGTGCGCTCGATCGGGCCGAGAATGGCGACCCGGTCATCCTGGACGGTGAGTTCGGTGTACTCCATATCCGACCCGAGCAGGATGTGGTCGAGACTTACGAGGTTCGGGTCGCGGCGCTGTCGGAGCGACGCCTGTCCTATGCCGAGCTGCGCGGCCCGTCGGTGACGGCCGATGGCCAGCGGATCGGACTGCACATGAATGCCGGCCTGCTGATCGAGCTGACCGCCCTGGACGAGACCGGCGCCGACGGGGTCGGCCTGTTCCGCACCGAATTCCAGTTCATGGTTGCCGAGACCCTGCCGCGCCTGTCGGCCCAGGCGGCGGTCTACAAATCGGTGCTCGATGCCTCGGGCGACAAGCCGGTCATTTTCCGCACGCTCGATCTGGGCGGTGACAAGGTGGCGCCCTTTGCCCCCTCGACCATCGAACCCAATCCGGCGCTGGGCTGGCGGGCCATCCGGATGGGCCTCGATCGTCCCGGCCTGCTGCGCTATCAGCTGCGCGCCCTGATCCTGGCGGCGGCCGGTCGACCGTTGAATGTCATGTTCCCGATGATCGCGGCGCCGTGGGAGGCGCGGGCGGCGCGGGAGATGCTCAACAAGGAATTGCGGCACGCGACGCAATCGGGCCATGACCTGCCGTCCGAGGTTCGCTGCGGCATCATGCTGGAAACCCCGGGCATGGCTTGGGCGCTGCAGTATGCGCTCGACGATGTCGACTTCGTTTCGGTCGGTGCCAATGATTTGATGCAGTATTTTTACGCGGCGGATCGACAGAATACGCGTGTCTCGGAACGGTACGATGTGCTCGCTCCGGCTGCCCTGAACCTGCTCAAACATGTCCGCGACCTGTGCGCTAAACACGATACGCCGGTCTCGGTCTGCGGTGAAATTGCCGCCAAACCGCTCGAGGCTGCAGTCCTGATCGGGCTTGGTTATCAAAGTCTTTCCATGGCATCGGGCAATATCGGACCGATCAAGAAACTCGTCTCCGGACTCGATGCCGGCAAACTTGGCACCTGGCTTGCGAAGCATCTCGACAAGCCCGTGGACAGCCTGCGTCCCCTCCTCATCGAGGCGGGAGAAAACGCCGGACTGCCTCGCGAGGCCATTGAAAATGGACGTGGGATTTGATCTTATGGCGCCGCGTTAAGGATTTTTCCTTTTCAGACGCGTTGTGAGTGACGATCGCTCCGGCAAGGATGAGCGGCGGTATGGTGATGGTGAGTCAGACGCCCAGTGCGGACTTTGTTCCCGTTGACGCGGTCTATTCCGATGACGGCGTCGGATACGTCCACTTGTCTGCCGGTGAACGCTTGCGCGACGCCCGCCAGAAACTTCATCTCACCCTGTCACAGGCAGCCGAGCGCACCCGCGTCCGTGCCGACTATCTCGAAGCGCTGGAAACCATGGATCCGCGTGGCCTGCCGGCGCGGGCCTATGCGATCGGCTATCTGCGCACCTATGCCAATTTCCTGCACCTTGATGCCAGCGGTATGGTCGACCAGTTCAAGCGCGAGGTCGATACCGAGACCGGGCGTGCCCAGCCGACTGCCGCGACCAAGACGCGCGAGCCGATCAAGCTGCCGCGCGGCGCCTTTGGCGCTCTGTTGATCCTTGCCGCGGTGGCCGGCGCAGCCTGGTGGTATTCCGAGGAATTTGCCGGTGGCGGCGCCCTGACCAATATGCCTTCGCCGCCGGATGCGGCGCCGGACTGGGCGCGGGCCGATTTCGAAACCGGCCGTGTTGCGGTCAATGTTGATGATATCTGGACCGATCTGCCACTTGGTGACGCTGCGGCGGCCTCCGGGCAGGTCGTGATGCGGGCCGTCCTGCCGACCTGGCTGGAAGTGCGCGATGCATCCGGTCGCATCCTGTTTTCGCGGGAGCTTGCGGTCGGCGAGGTTTATCGGGCACTGGAACCGGGCCTTACCGTCTCGGCGGCCAATGCCGGCGCCATCGAGATCGAACGCGATGGCGAGAGGGTCGGCCTGCTGGGGGATGCCGGCATGCCGGTGGAAAATCTGCCGGTGATGGCTGAGGCTGATGTGGACGACGTCCAGCCGCAGTAATTTGCCGCACCCCGGTCGCGCAGCCGCCACAGACTCGCTATATCCACTCCATATTCCCGGCGTGCCGTTACAGGGCGATGCCGTGACGGGAGAGTGTCGATGTCGCAAACCAGCTCCGATCCGCGCAGCGTCCGCCCCTGGCGGATGATCGAGCGCCGCAAGAGCCGCAAGATCATGGTCGGTCCGCTCGAGGTTGGCGGCGATGCCCCGATCAGCGTCCAGACCATGACCAACACGCCGACCTCTGATGCCGGTGCCACGATCGACCAGATCCGGCGCTGTGAAGAGGCGGGTGTCGATCTGGTGCGGGTCTCCTGTCCGGACGAGGATTCGACGGCGGCTTTCAAGACGATCGCCAAGGCCGCCAATGTGCCGCTGATCGCTGACATCCACTTTCACTACAAACGTGGCATCGAGGCGGCCGAGGCGGGCGCCGCCTGCCTGCGTATCAATCCGGGCAATATCGGTTCGATGGACCGGGTTCGCGATGTCGTCCAGGCGGCCCGTGACCATGGCTGTGCCATCCGCGTCGGCGTCAATGCCGGCTCACTGGAGCGCCACCTGCTGGAAAAATACGGCGAACCCTGTCCCGAGGCGATGGTCGAGAGCGCGCTGGACCATGCCCGCATTCTCGATGACCTCGATTTTCGCGACTACAAGATTTCGGTGAAGGCCTCCGATCCTTTTCTCACCGTGGCGGCCTACCAGTCCCTGTCGGAAGCCACCGATGCGCCGCTGCATCTGGGCGTGACCGAGGCTGGCGGCACGCGGATTGGCACGGTGAAATCCTCGATCGGCATCGGTTCGATGTTGTGGGCCGGGATCGGTGACACGATCCGGGTCTCGCTGTCGGCGGAACCGGAGGAAGAGGTCAAGGTCGGTTTCGACATCCTCAAATCGCTCGGCCTGCGGACCCGCGGTGTCAATATCATCGCCTGCCCGTCCTGCGCCCGTCAGGGTTTTGACGTCATCCGCACGGTCGAGACGCTGGAAGCCCGTCTGGCGCATATTTCGGAACCGATCTCCCTGTCGATCATTGGATGTGTGGTGAACGGTCCCGGCGAGGCCCTGATGACCGATCTTGGCTTTACCGGCGGCGGCGCCGGGCGCGGCAAGATGTATGTGTCCGGCCGTCCCGACCACAATGTCTCCAATGAGGAGATGGTCGAGCATATTGTTGACATGGTTGAAACGCGTGCCGCGGAATTGCGGGCGGAACGTGACAGTGTGGAAGCCGCCGAGTAATCAGTGGCGGTGACAGTTGGGGGAGTGGAATGTGACGGGATTGGCGGTTTACGGACTGAAGAATTGCGACAGCTGCAAGAAGGCTGTCCAGGCCTTGGACGAAGCCGGTCTGGGGCATCAGTTCAATGATATTCGCGAGGATGTCGACCTGGTCGTGAAAGTGCCGGATTGGCTTGATGCCGTTGGCGCCAAGGCGCTGATGAATACGCGTTCCACAACCTGGCGCAACATGTCCGAGGAAGACCGCGAGATCGCGGTCGAGGATCCCGCCGGCGTGTTGATTGCCCATCCCACCCTGATCAAGCGTCCGGTGATCGAAGCAGGCACACTTGTGACAGTCGGCTGGTCTGCTGACAGCCTGAATGGTTTGCTGGCCGGCGCCGCGGAATGAATGCGGCGTTGAAAGCGCGCTGCGACCTCGATCTCGGCTTTCCCTTTCATCATGATGGCGATCCGGCCGACCGCCTGGAAGCGGTCGCCCGCTGGATGCGCAGCGAAGGTCTGGGGCCGGAAGCCTATCTGACCGGCGACAGCGTGGCGCGCCTGGAAGCACGCATGGCCGAGCTCTTGGGCAAGCCGGCGGCGGCTTGGTTCCCGACCGGCACGATGGCGCAGGGCGTCGCGGCACGGCTGCATTGCGCGGCCAGTGACGACGCCCGACTCGCCCTGCACCCAACCTCACACCTGGCCCTGCACGAGGAAGAGGGTCACATCCATTTGCATGGCCTGACTCCGCTTGAAATCGGCGATTGGTCGCGGCCCTTGCGGGCTGATGATCTGCCGGCGGTGGCGGGTTGCGCCTTTGTTGAACTGCCGCAGCGTCATAATGGCGGTGCCCTGCCGGACTGGGACGGGCTGGTCGCGCTCAAGGCCCGCGCCGCCTCTGCGGGTATTCCGCTGCACATGGATGGGGCCCGGATCTGGGGTCTGCCTTCGGCTTGGCCGGGGCGTGACTGGCCGGAAATCTGCGATGGTTTCGCCTCGGTCTATGTCTCCTTCTACAAGGATCTCGGCGCTTCCGGCGGGGCGGTGCTTGCTGGCGACAGCGACTTCATCGACGCCGCGAAAACCTGGCTGGCGCGGATGGGCGGCCGCCTGGTTTCGGCTTGGCCGATGGTGCCCGACGCCCTGCGGGCGCTGGATCTCCGCCTCGGCAAGCTGCCGGCCTTTGTCGAGCGCGCCCGGGAAATCGCCGCAGGCGTTGGCGAGGTGGATGGGCTGAGCCTCACGCCGAACCCGCCGCTGGTGAACATGATGCATGTCCGCCTCGATTGTGATGTCACAGCCGCCGAAGCGGCGCGTGATGCGGCCGCCGAGGCGACCGGTGTCTGGCTCGGCAACCGTTTCTGGCATTTCGAGAGGGATCCTGTCCCGGCGCTTGAAATCACCATTGGTGAGCGCGCCCATGACGCCGATCCGGCCCGCATCATCGCCGCGATCCGGGTCATGGCGGCGCATGTTTGCCAGGCTCAGTCGACCAGCGCGTAGAGGGTCAGCCGCAGCGCCATCGCTTCGCCGTTGCGGATCAGGTCGAGGTCGAGCGTGGTCGGTGGCTCGCCTTCGAGATCGCAGCTGCGTGTGCGCATCTCGTTGCCGTTGAAATGAGTGATGAAATCGCCGGTTTCGACCCCGGCATCCGATGCCGGTGAATTGGCGATCACGGTGGCGACGCGCATGCCGTCATCCTCGGGCACCAGGACCAGGCCGTGCGTGACCATGGGTTCAAACGTGATCGGCACGGACGGGTCATTGCGCAGCACCTGCACCCGTTCGCGGCGCTGGTCGAAGGTCCAGCTGAAATGCCGCATCACCGCGCCGCCGATCAATTCGGTCTCGGGTGTGGACTGGATAACCGGTTGTTCCAGCTCATGATCACCGATCCGCAAACCTCCGCTCATCCGCGCGGAAGACCGGGGTTCGACGACCGAGAACCGGACCGAGGCGCCGGTTGCGCGCGGCGGTTCAACCGTGTCGTAGCGCGCGATATTGCGCAGGACGACCGAACTCAGCGCCGCGCCGCTGTCGATCAGCAGCCGCCGTCGCTCGCCGCCGGGAAAACCGACCGGGATCCAGGGGCGCATATCGGGGCCGTCAGCGTCGAAAATGGTGACATTGTCCGGCCGCGGCAATTCGCCGGAAACCACTCGCATCTCGCTGGCGGCATAGTCGAGTGTCAGCAAGACGTCCTCGAAGGCGTCGAATTCCAGGATGCCGTCAATCTCCCGGCCCAGCGCGATCGACAGGTGGTCGAGATCGCGGACCCGTGCCCGCAAGCCATTCAGGCGCAGGGTGCCGGTCGTGACCTCGCCGAAACTGGCGCGGACACCGCTCGCCAGTCGCTGCCCCGACACGCGCTCGAGACTGTCGGGATCGACATAACTAGCCGAGGCGCCGGTGTCGTAGAGGAACCAGAGTGTCCGCGCTTCGGTCGTCTCGCCATCGCGTACCGCCAGCGTCACCGGCACAAAGAAATAGCCGCGGCACATCTGCGATGGCAGCACGATCGGCGTCGTGATCTGGGCCTGTGCCTTGCCGACTACCAGCAGCGCGACTATCAGGGCTGCGACCTGTTTCATGCTTGCCTCCAGACGATGGGCCGGCAGGATAAGGCCTGCTCGTTCGTTTCCAAACCATTGGGTTCGCCATGAAATCGATTTGCGTCTATTGCGGCTCCAATGCCGGCCAGGACCCGGCCTTTCTCGCGGCCGCCGACCGTCTCGGCGAGGTCATGGCCCTGCGCGGGATCGAACTGGTCTATGGCGGCGGCCGGGTTGGGCTGATGGGCCGGATCGCCGACGCCACACTCGCCGCCGGCGGCCGGGTGATCGGCGTGATACCGGAATTCCTTGCCCTCAAGGAAATCGCCCATATGGAGCTGACGGCGCTGCACGTCGTCAAATCCATGCATGCCCGCAAGGCCAAGATGGTGCGCTTGTCCGAAGGCTTCATCGCCATGCCCGGCGGCATCGGCACGATGGAGGAATTGTTCGAGATCTGGACCTGGGCCCAGCTTGGCCAGCATCGCCATCCGGTCGGCCTGCTGAACGTCAACGGCTATTATGACGAGCTCGTCGCCTTCCTCGACAAGATGACCGCCCAGGGTTTCCTGTCTCCCGAGCACCGCGGCGCCCTGTTCGTCTCGGACCGGGTCACGACCCTGCTCGACGCCTTCGAGCGCTATCAGGCCCCGCCCGCTGATGTCCGGATCAAGACCGGCCAGACCTGAGCCAAGCGCCTCCCTGACCGGCCGGCGGCGCGTGAGCGCCGATGCGGAATTCCCGGATATGCGGTCAGGGAGACGACCTTGCATGGCGGTTCCTCTGTCATGAGTTGAAGGATGGGTGACAAGCCCGTCCGCGCCATGGCGTTTCCACCTGGCGGTATGAGCAGTTGAGGGGTGCGAGGTGCCTTGCCGGTGCCTAGCTATGTAAGTTTTGTGGGTGGCGCCGGGGGCACCTCGCACACGGAGATTTGGTCAGGTCCCTTGCGGGTCCCGTCTCGAAACCGACAGGAACAAACGGTCGAGCTTTGTGCCGCCGTCCTGCCGATGGCCACGCCGGGTTGGTCTGGCGGTGTTTCCAGGCAACCGGACGAGCTCCGTACTCCCAACGCCCCCGGATCACCAATCCGGGCCTCGAGTAGCGCGGGACAGGGGGATTATCCGCCAGGTTTGACGGGCGGGGACAAGTTTTGTGATTTTTTTAGCGCGGAACGCTTTCCCTCTCCCCGGGGAGAGGGCCAGGGTGAGGGGTAAGTCCCGGTGACTGCAGAAGGAATCCCCCTCATCCGCCGCTTCGCGGCACCTTCTCCCAAGGGAGAAGGAAGGGTGCACAACAGGGATAACCCGCCTCTCCCCGGCCGGGGAGAGGTCCCGGAGCGCGGCAGCGCGCAGGGGGTGAGGGGCGCGCCGCGAAGCGGCGCCAGAGAAAGTCTTTAGTGGGCGCTGACGCGCCGCCCCTCATCGGCCCTGCGGGCCACTTCTCCCCGGTCGGGGAGAAGCGAGGGCGGTGTTTTTTTCCAATCGCGATAGTCCGTCATCCCGGACGCAGGGCTCCGCCCGGGATGACAAGCGAGAGGCGATGGAAGTCAGCCCAGCTCAATCCCCAACTCCCCCCAGATCGCATCGACCCGCGCCTTCGTGGCATCGTCCATGTCCAGCTTTTCGCCCCATTCCCGCGTCGTTTCATGGCCCGTCTTGTTGGTGGCATCCAGGCCGATCTTGGAGCCGAGGCCGGAGACCGGGGAGGCGAAGTCGAGATAGTCGATGGGGGTGTTTTCGACGGTGACGATGTCGCGGGCCGGGTCCATGCGGGTCGAGACGGCCCACATCACGTCTTTCCAGTCGCGCGCGTCGATGTCGGCGTCGACGACGATGATCCATTTGGTGTACATGAATTGTCTGAGGAAGGACCAGGCGCCCATCATCACGCGCTTGGCGTGGCCGGCATAGGCCTTCTTCATCGAGATAACGGCGATGCGGTAGGAGCAGCCCTCGGGCGGCAGCCAGAAATCGAGGATTTCCGGGAATTGCTGCTGCAAAAGCGGGATGAAGACCTCGTTGAGCGCTTCGCCCAGCACCGACGGCTCGTCCGGCGGGCGGCCGGTATAGGTGGTCAGATAGATCGGGTCCTTGCGCATGGTGATCGCGCTGATCCGGAACACCGGAAAATGCTCGACGGAATTATAATAGCCGGTGTGGTCGCCATAGGGGCCTTCCGGGCCGTACTCATCCAGCAGGACATGGCCTTCCAGGATGATCTCGGCTTCGGCGGGGACTTTCAGCGGGATGGTCTTGCAATCGACCAGCTCGGCCTTCTTGCCGCGCAGAATGCCGGCGAACTGGTATTCCGACAGCGTGTCGGGGATGGGCGTGACGGCGGCCAGTATGGTGCCGGGATCGGCACCCAGCACGACGGCGGCGGGCAGCGGGTCGGGCTTGCTATCCTTCCAGCGCTGATAATGCTGGGCGCCGCCGCGATGCTTGAGCCAGCGCATCAGGGTGCGGTCCTTGCCGAGCTTTTGCATGCGGTAGATGCCGAGATTGAAATCATCCTGCTTGTCGTCGGACGGGCCCTTGGTGACGACCAGCGGCCAGGTGATCAGCGGCGCCGGTTCGCCGGGCCAGCAGGTCTGGATCGGCAGCCGATCGAGATCGATATCGTCACCTGTCAGGACCACGTCCTGACAGGGCGCCTTTTTCACGGTCTTCGGCCGCATCGACATCACGGTCTTGGCCAGGGGCAGCAGCTCGGCGGCTTCCTTGAGACCGCGCGGCGGTTCCGGCTGGCGCAGGAAGGCGAGCAACTCGCCAACCTCGCGCAATTCCTCACCCGTGGTGCGCGCCTGTCCGCCCAGCGTGACCGCCTGGGCGACCCGTTTGACCGTGCCGAACAGGTTGACCAGGCAGGGCATTTCGCTCTTTTCGCCGCGCTCATTGATGACATTTTCAAACAGGATGGCCGGCCCGCCCGCATGCAAGGTGCGCTTGTGGATCTCGGTCATTTCCAGCTCGGTCGAGACCGGCGTGGTGACGCGGACCAGATCGCCCTCGGCTTCCAGTTGATCGATGAATTCGCGGAGCGATTTATAGGCCATGTGTCGGTTCCGGCTTGTTGGGCATCCGAAACTGCAACTTCGCTGCTGAAAGTCCAGCCCGCTTTCCGTCGCAGGTGCAGGCGCTTGGGTCGGGTTGCGAAAATTTGAACCAAATTCGCGGCAAATGCGGCGCAAAGGATTGAACCAAGTTTCAGTGTTGGCGTTTAGACGGCGGCATCCCTGATCTGGAACGGACATGCACATGCTGCACAGAATGGTCCTCGCGGCGCGGTCGCAACTCGATATCGGCCCCGGCGCGCTCAATGGTGAATTTGGATCCCTGGCGGCCAATTGCCTGCAGACCAGTGTCGAGAACGGGCTGACGGGCGGGTTGGTGGCCGATTCCGGCGTGTTGCTCGAGGTTCTGGAAGGGGAGAGCGCCGCCTTGTGTGACCGGCACAGCCGCGCTGAACGGGATCCGCGCCTTGATCAGCTTCAGGTTCTGGAATTCATCCCCGTTCTGCACCGGACCTACGCGACATGGTCGGTCGCAACGGCCGATGATGTAACCGGCAATGCGTCGCTGGTTGCAGCCGTCATCGAGAAGCGGGCCGGCCCGTTTGCGGTCGGCCAGCATGTCCGGGCGGTTCTGATGCAGGGCGCATTGGCGGCAACGCCGCCGCTCTGTGTTGCGGCCTAGAGGCTTGCCGGACCGGCGTGGATGTTACATGTCCTGATCATGCGGGTTGCCGGCATTGACCAGGGCAGCCGCGACGCCGGCAGCGAGGTCATAGCTGCCCGACGGGCCGCCATTGGTGGCGCCGAAGCGCACCACGACCAGGTCTTCATTCGGCATGATGATGCCGAGCTGCGACTGGAAACCACGCATCATGTAGGTGCCCTCGGGCAGGTTGACATAGTCTTCGGGCAACCAGAATCCCATGCCATAAAGCCCGTTCGACCCTTCGGTCGGGGTGCTGACCCGCTCGGTCCAGTCTTCGGGCAGCAGCCGGCGTTCACCGACCACGCCGTCATCAAGATAGAGCTGCGCCAGCCGGGCCCAGTCATGGGCGGTGGCGTAGAGATAGGACGAGCCCTGGAAATGCCCGGTCTCGTCCGGCTCCATGATGGCCGAATGAATGCCCAGCGGTTCGAACAGGCGGGCGCGCAGGGCACGGACCTGTTCCGGCAGGCTGTCGCCAAGCTGACGCTGCAGGGCGTCGGTCGCCATGATCGTATTGCCGCTCATGTATTGCCAATGCTCGCCGGGGCCGTGCAGCCGTTCCCGCGTGGCGGCGAAAAGCGGCATGTCGGACCGGGTCATCAGCATGTCGGAATTGGGATCGAAACCGTCATTGAGCTCGGCGATGGCAAAGCCACCGGACATGCGCAGCAAGTCCTCGATCGTGACATCCTCATAGGCCGGATCGACCGCAGACAGGGCCGGCACCTGGCCGTGTGCCTCGGTGTCGATCAGCCCGTCCTGTTCGAGCATGCCGGCCAGCGTGGTGACGGCGCTCTTGGTCATCGACCAGCCATGGAAGCGGGTCTCGCGACTGGCGCCGGGTGCGTAGTGTTCGGCGACGAGGCGGCCCTGGTGAAGTACGGCGACGCCGAGCGTATTGCGGAAACCCTCACCCGGCGCGTCGAAGGCGGCGGCGATGACGGTGTCGAGCGCGGCGGTGTCGAAATTTGCGTCGCGATGGGCGGTATCCAGTTCCAGCGGGATGAAATCCTGCGTCAGCGGCACGCTCAGCTCGCGATCGAAGTCGTGCCCGCCATGGACCAGCGTACAGCCCAGCCCGTCGCGCCAGACCGCACGTTGTTGCCAGAACAGGCCGAAGACGGAAGCGCGCACCTCGCCCGCCTCGCGGTCGAGATCATGGCTGATCAGGCCGGCCGCGGCGCCAAGCAAAGGGTCGATATAGATCGTCTTGGCGTGGTCCGGATCGAGCCCGGCGACAAAGGTTTGCGAGCAGACCTGTTTGGCAACGATGCCGGTGCCGGCTGGCAGGTAGATCCGGCCCAGCGGCGACAGGTTGAGGGCGACAAGCCCGCCGGCGATGAGCGCGGCGACGCCGCCCAGTATGATGCGCTTGGTCATGAATTCCCCCAAGTCCTGTCCCGTTGCCCGGCGCGTCAGCCCAGCTTGTCGAAATCCGGTGCGCGGCGTTCCAGGAAGGCGGCCGCCGCCTCGGCAAATTCCGGCGATTGCAATTGCGAGGCGAAGATCGCGTTCTCACGGTCCATGCGGGCCTCAATGCTCTCGGCTGGCTGACGCATCAGCGCCTTGGAGGCTTTCAGCGAGGTCGGCGCCTTGGCGGCGAGGATGGCGGCCATGAAGCGGGCCGTTTCGTCCATCTTGTCCGGCTCGGTAACGCGATTGACCAGGCCGGTCTCGCGGGCGCGTGTCGCATCCCAGGTCTCGCCGAGCAGCAGGAGTTCGGCGGCGACGGCATGGCCGAAAATGCGCGGCATGAGCTGGGATGAGGCGAATTCCGGCGCCAGGGCCAGATCGACGAAAGGCGTCTTGAAGATGGCGCGGCTCGAGGCGACGACGAGGTCGCAATGCAGAAGCATGGTCACGCCGATCCCGATCGCGAGACCGTCAACGGCCGCCACAACGGGCTTTTGCGCGTTCAGCAATGCCATCATGAAGCGGCGAACCGGCGGCGTATCATGCTGCTCGTTGAAATCCGGCGGACGCTGGGTGAAATCGACAATGTCATTGCCGGCGGTGAACACGCCCTCGGCACCGGTGATGATGCTGACCCGGACCGACGGATCGGTGTCGGCTGCTTCCAGCGCCTCGGCGGCGGCGGCATACATGTCCTGGGTGAGGGCGTTTTTCTTCGCCGGACGATTGAAGCGGATGGTGCGGATGCGATCCGCGGTTTCGACCAGAACCAGTTCGCTCACGCGAGCCTCCCTCATGATGGTTTTCCCGCTCGTATTTGTCGGCGGGCTTGTTGGGTTCGCGGGAGCCTAGAGCAAAAGTACAGGCGTTGAACACCGTGAATCAGTTGACGTAAACGTCACCCGAGCCGCATGGCGACCATACAGATCCGGCATTCAGATATTGACGGCGAGACGGGTCAGAACGCGGTGCAGCATGTCGGCATCATCTTCGCCGAGCCGGCTTTCCAGCTCACCGTTGAAATCGCGCAGGATATGATCCGCCGTATCACCGAGGGCGCGGCCTTTTTCGGTCAGCGAGACGACCGAGGACCGTTTGTCGGTTGTCGAGGCGGTCTTGGTGACCAAGCCGAGCGCGTCCATCCGGTTGACGAGGCCGGTCACGGCCGGCGGGTTGAGCGACAGGGTCTCGCCGATATCGCCCATCCGGCGCTCGCCACGACGGGCCAGCAGGAAGAGCACGGCGGCCTGGGCCGAGGTCACGCCGGCGACCGACTTCAGGCGTGCATCGGCGTCCCGGTTGAGCTTCCGGGCGGCAATCTCGAGCAGCAGGAATAATCGCCGGTCAACGGCGCGAGCGCGGGCCATGACAGCGATAGTGATTTGATTCTGCGGGCGAGGGGAGCGTCAGCGGTATTTCCAGACCTTGGCCTGCCTGACTTCGCGGTCTTCCAGGTCCCTTGTGACCGGGACGGTGTATTCAGCTAGCCGCTCCAGCTTGTCCTGGGGCAGGAAGGAACGACCGGGATCGCCGATCAGCACGGTCGCGCCGCGGGCATTGAGCGCTTCCAGCCAGCCACCGATCATACGCGCCGATCCGGCCTCGTAGAAGACGTCGCCGGCCAGCACCACATCCCAGCCATCATCCGTGCCGACCAGATCGCCCAGCCGTGTGGTCAGCGCCACGCCGTTGGCCCGGGCATTGGTCTCGATTGCCGCGATGGCGAAAGTATCCAGCTCGCAGGCCTCGACTGCTGCGGCGCCGGCCTTCATGGCGGCAATCCCCGACACCGCGCCGCCGGCGGCAAAATCCAGCACGCGCTTGCCGGCGACGATGTCCGGATTGTCGAGACAATAGCGCGCCAGCGCCTGTCCGCCGGCCCAGGCAAAGGCCCAAAACGGCGGCGGCAGGCCCATCTCGCCCAGCGCTTCCTCGGTCTGTTCCCAGATCGCCACCGTCTCGACGGCGAGATGCAGCGTCACTTCCGGCACCAATGGCGGCGCCATCAACGCGGTGTGGGCGCGGATGAAGGCGTGGGGATCATCGAGTCGGGGGCTGGCGGACATGGCGCTTCCTGTCAGTATGGCCAGACCATCCGGTAGGCGGCTCGGGCCAAAGGAGCAAGCCATGACGACACGTGTGACGCGATCAACCTATGTACTGGCCGTCAACGACCTTGAAGCCACCGCTCGCTGGTGGGTGGAAAAACTCGGTTTCGAGCATTGGCTGCGGGTCGAAGGCTGGGCCTTCCTGCGCCGCGATAATTGCTATCTGCGGATTGGTCATTGTGAGGATGCCATTCCGCCGGCGCAACTCGGCGACCACCAATTCTTCGCCTATGTCGAGCTGGAGGACGTCAAGGCGTTCCACGACGAAATCAAGGGCCCCGGGGTCGACATCATCCACCGGCTCTCCGATCAGCCCTGGGGCATGCGCGAGTTTGGTGTTCGCACTCCGGACGGTCACCGGATCTTGTTTGCGCAGAATATTGAGTAGGGAGCCTCAGACACGCCCTTCCCCATGTCATGGGGAAGGGCCGATTAGCGTCTCTCCCTACTCCCGCACTTCCGCAGCGGCGACTTCCGGCAAAGCGCGGACATCATCACCGATCACCGCCAGATCACCGACGAGGACCAGCACCATCTGGTCGAGGGGCAGGTAGTCCCGGGCCATGCGCGAGATATCCTCATCGCTGACGGCCAGGATGTTCGGCACATATTGGTCGAGATAATCATCCGGCAAGCCGTAGAGGTCGCGCTGGCCGAGCTGACCGATCAGACCACCTGTCGAGGCGTTTTGCAGGATGAAAATGCCGGCCAGCCAGTTGCGCATGCCGTCGGCCTCATCGGCCGGCGGCGTTTCGCTTTGCAGGCGCGTGATCTCGCCAAAGGTCTCACGCAGGGCGGCGGCCGTGTCGGCCGCCGTGACGTCGGCATTGAAGGTCCAATAGCCTCCCTCCATCGTCCAGGTCACGCCGGAACCCGGCGAATAGGTATAGCCCTTGTCCTCGCGCAGATTGCGGGTCAGGCGCGAGGTGAAGGAGCCGCCCAGCAGGGCGTTCATCACCGTCATTGCCGGCGCATCGTCGGCGCCGATCGCCATGGCAGGGAAGCCAAGGCGGATGGTGGTCTGCGGTGCGCCGGGCCGGTCAATCAGCTGGACAATCGGACCCCCGCTGGCCGGAGCGCCGGCCGCCGCATCGGCATCACCCGTGGCCCAAGCGCCGAAGGCGTCGCGGATCGCCGCTTCCATGGCCGCCGCATCGAAATGGCCGGCAACATAGAGCCGCGCACGACCGGCGCCGTAATTGGTTGCGTAGAAGGCCTGGACATCGCTCAGCTCATAGCCACGCAATTGTTCTTCGCCCGGCAGGGTATTGCCATAGGGGTGGTCGGGTCCGAACAGGATGCGGGCATAGGCCTCGGTGGCGATGGAGCCGGGCTGGGCCCGCTGGACATCGACATCGCGGACCAGATTGGCCCGCACCCGTTCGAACTCGCTGTCGTCGAAATTCGGGCGCAGGGCGAGGTCGGCCAGAAGGGCCACCGCATCGGGGCCGTACTGGCTGAGTACACCGGTGCTGATATTGGTGGTGTGGCGCCCGACCCCGACATTGAGCGCACCGCCCATGGCGGCAATCTCGGTGGCGATCACGTCGGATGAGCGCCCGGCCGAACCCTCCTCCAGCATGGCGCCGGTCAGGTCGGCGAGGAAAGTCTGGCTGCCATCATCGATATTGGCGGCGCGGACCTGCAGGGAGATATTCACCGTGGGCGCGAGGCCAAACGGGATGAAGGTCACTTCCAGCCCGTTATCGAGCGTGAAGCCGGTGGTTTCCGGCAGTTCAAACGGGACGGGGTCGCCGATCGGTGGCTGTTCGCTGACCTGGGCTCCGGCAAGGCCGGGCAGGAGGGCAAGGCTGGCAGCTGTCAGGGCCGCCTGGAAAATTCGGATGCTCATCTGTCTCATTCCTTCCGGGGGCCTGATCATTCTGAACCGTCTTCGTCCGCAAGGCGGACTTCAAGCACGGTGCGGTTGCTCGGACGCAGATATTCCTGGGCCGTGGCGCGGATCAGTTCGGGCGTCACTTGTTCAAAGCCTTCGGTGATGCGGTTGATGCGGCTCGGATCGTCATCAAACATCGCGAAGGAGGCCAGAAGATCGACGAGGCCGAAGCGGGTGGCTGTATCGACGGTGCCGTAAAAATCCGAAAGCAGCTTCGTGCGGGCGCGTTCGACATCAGCTTCGCTGACCAGCTCGGTGCGGACACCTTCAACGGTCGCGTCCAGCGAGGTCATGACGTCGGAGACCGTGAACTCGCTGTCGTGGATCATGCCGACTGTCCACAGCATCGGGCCGTTATAGTTGAAGGCATTGCCCAGCAGGTTGATGCCGCCGAAGACCCCGGAGGCAAAGCCTTCCTCATTGACCAGTGACTGGTTGAGGCGACTGTCATCGCCCTGGACCAGCAATTGGTCGATCAGGATCATGGCATAGTATTCCGGTGTGCCGCGTTCCGGCATGTGATAGCCGACCGCGAGGGCCGGCTGGTTGGCCAGATCGTCTTCGCGGACCGCGAATTTTTCTTCTTCCTGACGCGGTTCCGAAGTGTCGATTTCGGGCAGGGCATCGCCGGCCGGGATGGCGCTGAACAAGTCCTCGATCATGGCCAGTGTCGCGTCCTTGTCGATCGCGCCGGCGACCACGAGGACGGCATTATTGGGCGCGTAGAACTGGTCGAAGAAAGCTTGCGCGTCGTCCAGGCTGGCGGCGTCGAGATCGGTCAGATCGCCATAGAAATTGTGCGAATTGTGCCAGTTCTCATTGGCGGCCATCGGCAGGTCGATCCAGATCCAGCCGCCATAGGGCTGGTTGATGACATTGACGAAGACCTCGTTGCGCACGACCTCGCGCTGATTGTCGAGCTGGCTCTCATCGAGATTGGGCGCGCGCATGCGGTCGGCCTCGGCCCACAAGACGGCATTGAGGGCGTTGGACGGCACGACTTCATAATAGTTGGTGAAGTCGTAGCGAGTGGAGCCGTTGTTTACGCCGCCATTGCCGTAGATCAGCGTGTCGAAGGCGCCGTGTGGCAGGTTTTCCGAGCCGGCGAACATGAGGTGTTCGAACAGGTGCGCGAAACCGGTGCGGCCGCGCGGCTCATTGCGGAAACCGACGCCGTAATAGACGGCCACGGTGGCGGTCGGCACGCTGTCGTCTTCGGACAAAACAACGCGCAGGCCATTGTCCAGCTGGTGATAGCTGACATCGACCGTGAACTCGGTCGACAATGCGGACTCTGCCGCGGCGGTGTCACGGGGCGTATCGGGTGTTGCCGTCTCGTCCGGCACGCCGGCCGGTTGGCAGGCGGCCAGCAGGAGAATGCTGGCTCCAGTCGCCAAGTTTTTGTAAAAATTCATGATATCCCCGCTCAAGACTGCAAGAGTCGCTCTGATGGACTATCAAAGCGCCCGGCGGTCGGCGGGTCAAACCATGATGACCAAGTTTTAATCTGTCGGGACGGCCTCATGGCGCCGGATATCAGCCTGGCGCAGGGACGGCATGGCCCGCAGATCCCTCTCGAACCGGTCCAGATCGCCGACAATGACCAGCGTGAAACGGTCATCGCGCAGATAGGCGCCGGCGACGGCGCCAACTTCGCGGTCGGTGACGCCCATCAGGGCGGGAACGCGCTGGTCGAGATAGTCATGCGCCAAGCCGAACCCGTCGCGCAGGGCCAGGTTTTCCAACAAGCCATAGGAAGAGCCGGAGGACATCACGAACAGGCTGGCCAGCCAGCGGCGCGTGCTCTCGGTATTCCAGACATCATTGCGCAGCGAGGCAATGGTGCCGAACACCGTCGTCAGGGCGAGGACCGTGCGCGGCGCGTCGATATCATCGGTATAGGTCCACATGCCGCCACCGCGTGTCCACTGCACGAAGCTGGCCGGCGAATAGGACCAGCCGGCCTCGCGCATGCTGGAGGCAATGGCGCCGCCGAGCGCCGCGTCCATCACGGTGATCGCGGTGGCATCCTTGGAGGTGATGGCACCGACCGGATAGACGAGGTGTACCGTGGTTTGAACCGATCCGGGACGGTCGACGAGATGTACGACCGGGCCGCGTGCCGGGATGGCTTGCGGGGCCGTATCGGCCGGGCCGCGTGCCCAGTCTCCAAAAGCGTCGCGCACGGCCGCTTCCATGCGCACCGTGTCAAAGCGGCCGGCGATGTAGAGATGGGTGCGTCCGGCGCTGAAATGGGCGGCGTGGAAGGCCCGGACATCCTCGATCGAATAGGTATCGACCTGGCCCGGGAGCGGCAGGGCCAAATGATAGGGATGGCCGTCCGGGAAAAGCGAATGGAAGGCGGTTGCGAACGCCATCGTGCCGGGCTCGGAGCGCCGCAGTTCAATATCACGCGACAATCCGGAGCGGACCCGGTCCAGCGCCTCTGCGGGAAAGTCCGGCCGGCGGACCGCGTCGGCGATCAGATGAAGCGCGGTTTCACCATGTTCGGCCAGCACATAGGCACCGACCAGGGTCGAGGACTGGGTGACGCTGGTGTTGAGCGAGCCGCCCATGGCGGCGAAACGGTCGGCGATCCCGGCCTGGTCGAGACCGGCAAAGCCCTGGTCGATCATGGCGCCGGTGAGGTCGGCAATCCAGGTCTGCTGGCCATCATCAATATTGCCGGCCCGGACCGAGACGATCACATCCATGGTCGGTGTCATGCCCCAGGGTACGAAAGTGACGGTGAGCCCGTTCTCCAGCTCCAGAGTCTGGGTGTCAGGCAGCTCAAACGGCAGTGGCGCGCCCGGCGCCGGCGGTGTGGCACCACGGCCCGGGACCTGTGCGGCCGCGATGCCGGTCACGGCCAGCCAGCCGGTCAGCAGGGCAAGGGCCGTCGTGCGGAAGGTT
This sequence comes from Maricaulis maris, assembly GCF_003634045.1. GTDB lineage: Bacteria > Pseudomonadota > Alphaproteobacteria > Caulobacterales > Maricaulaceae > Maricaulis > Maricaulis maris. Next base: position 510,828 of record NZ_RBIM01000003.1, on the reverse strand, counting down.
CGGGAACCGATCATTGTCCGGCCTCCTCAGCTGATCGTGCCGACGCGGCGACCGGACGCCCGTCGCCGGGCACGAGTTCCAGCACGGTGCGGTTTTCCGGTCGCAGCCAGGTCCGGGCCGTCTCGAGGATCAGGTCAGGTGTGACTTGCTCGAACCCGTCCTCGATCCGGTTGATGCGGCCCGGATCATCGTCGAACAGGGCAAAGCTGGCGAGTAGGTCGACCACGCCGAAGCGGGTGGAATAGTCGAGCTGGGAATAGAATTCGGTCAGGAATTTGCTGCGGGCGCTGGCCAGGGTTTCGGCGCTGACGGGTTCCTGGCGCAATGCCTCGATCACCGTGTCGAACTCGCCGAGCACCGCATCCGGCGCGATGGCGTCATCATGGATGATGCTGGCCGTCCACAACATCGGTCCGTCATAGTTGAACACATTGCCCAACAGGTTGATGCCGCCGCTGACAGCGGTGCCATAGCCCAGATCATCGACCAGCCGCCGGCGCAGGCGGGCATTGCCGCCGCGAACCAGGATCTGGTCGATCAGGATCATCGCGAAATATTCCGGCGTGCCGCGTTCGGGCATGTGGTAGGCGATGGCAAGGCCCGGCAGGGTGGCCAGCGGGTCGGTCATCACGCTGTGCTTTTCAGCCCGCTGCGGGGGTTCCGACACGTCGATGTCCGGCAGGTCCGGCCCGGCCGGAATGTCACCGAAAAAGCGGTTGATCGTGGCCAGCGTGTCATCGCTGTCGAAACTGCCAGCCACCACCAGCACCGCGTTGCGCGGGGTGTAATACTGTTCGAAGAAGGCGCGCGCGTCAGCGACTGTGGCCGCGTCGAGATCGCTCAGATCGCCGTAGAAATTATGCGCATTGTGCCAATTTTCATTGGCCACCATCGGCAGGTCGATCCAGGTCCAGTCGCCATAGGGCTGGTTGATGACATTGACGAAAATCTCGTTGCGCACGACATCGCGCTCGCGCTGGAAGTTCTGGAGGTTGATCGTCGGCGTTGCCATCCGGTCGGCCTCGGCCCACAGATAGGCATCCAGGGCATTGGCCGGCACCACGCCGAAATAATTGGTGAAATCCAGTCGCGTCGAGCCGTTGGCGATGCCGCCCATATTGGAGATATAGTAGTAGAAGACCGGTTCCGGCAGATTGTCCGACCCGGCGAAGAAAAGATGTTCGAACAGGTGGGCAAAGCCGGTCATGCCGCGCGGTTCATTGCGGTAGCCGACGCCGTAATAGACGGCCACGGTCGCGGTCGGCACGGTGTGATCCTCGGCCAGGACCACCCGCAGGCCATTGTCCAGCCGCTCATAGCGCAGCGGAATGTGCAACCCGTCATCGGTGGCGGGCTGGGCCATGACGGGAGCGACACACAGGCTGGCACACAGGCCGGCACAGAGGAGGAGGGCGAACCCGGCGAGGCTGCGAAACGCTGATATCATGACACGAATCCTGAACGATTATGCCGCCCGGGGCCGCACGCTTTCATCAAGCCAGCGCACCGGCCTGACGTCAAATCGCTAATCCGGTCAACAGGGCGCCGGTCGCAAAGGTTGCAACCAGCAGCAGGCCGGTCGTCCGATTGGCCTTGAACAGGGCCAGGCAGCGCGCGCCATCCTCGATGTCGAGCCGACGCACCTGGTTGAACAGGTGGGCGGTGTAGAGGGTGAAGGGGATGACGATCCAGGGCGAGGCCTGGCTCAGCCAGATTGCCAGTGCGACCAGGATGGCGTGGGTGCCGTAAAAGCCGGCGACCCAGTATTGCGAGCTTTCGCCGAACAGGCGGGCGGTCGATTTTACACCGACCAAGGCGTCGTCCTCGGAGTCCTGGTGGGCATAGATCGTGTCATAACCCAGCGTCCAGAAGACGCAGGCGACATAGAGCACGATCATGGCCGGATCGATCCGCCCGGTGGCGGCGGTATAGGCGACCGGGACGCCCCAGTTGAAGGTCAGGCCGAGCCAGGCCTGCGGCCACCAGGTGATGCGTTTCATGAACGGATAGGCGGCGACCAGCAGCAGCGAGGCGAGGCCGACCAAAATGGCGATCAGTGGTAATTGCACCAAGACGATCAGGCCGACCAGGGCTTGTCCGCCGAGGAAGGCCCAGGCCTGTTTCAGGCTCACCGTGCCCGCCGCCAGCGGCCGGTCGGCGGTGCGGGCGACGCGGGCGTCGAGATCGCGATCGATGATGTCGTTATAGGTGCAGCCGGCGCCGCGCATGGCAACGGCGCCGATACCGAACAGGACGGCCAGCCAGATGTCGTAACCGGCAATGCCGTCGCCGATCCGCGCGAGCATCAATCCCATCCAGCACGGCAAGGCGAGCAGCCAGAAGCCGATCGGCCGGTCATAACGGGCCAGGCGCAGATAGGGACGCAGCGCCAGCGGCGCGCGGTCGACCCAGGATGTTGGCAGGCTGTCGGCGACTCGCCGGTCGAAATTCAGTTGCATCAAAGGTGTTTGGCAAAGCCTGAGGGCCAATTCAAGGCGGGAATGCGTATCGGGCAGCGGGACTTGACGTCGCGGGTGCGCGCCGTCAAAGCGGTGTCATGTCGACTGATCCCCGCCTTTTCCTCGATGTGCCGCTCAGCGTCGGCGCTGCCGTGCCGCTGTCGCGCGAGGACGCGCATTATCTGATCAATGTCATGCGCCGCGGCGAGGGCGACGTTGTGCGCGTCTTCAATGGCACGGATGGGGAATGGTCGGCAGTCATCGCCCACGCGTCGAAAAAGGCGGCGGCATTGACCGTCGGCGAACAGACAAGACCGCAGCTTGGCGTGCCCGATCTCTGGCTGCTCTTTGCCCCGGTCAAACGGACCAAGACCGAGCTCATTATCGAGAAGGCGACCGAGCTCGGCGTCGCCGCGATCTGTCCGGTCACCACCGCGCGCACCCAGTCCGACCGCATCAGGTTCGACCGCTTGCAGGCCATCGCCAAGGAGGCCGCCGAGCAGACCGAACGTCTCGACCTGCCGGAGATCCGCGATGTTGAAAAGCTGGACCAGGTTCTCGACGCCTGGCCAGCCGACCGGGTGATCATCTTCTGTGACGAGAGCGGGGATGAGGCGGACGAGGCCTGGGGCGGCGCCCGTGGTCGCGGCCAGCCGATGGCCACGGCCCTCGACGGCGTTGGCGGCCGACCTGCCGCCATCCTGATCGGCCCCGAGGGCGGTTTCTCACCCGCCGAACGCGAGCGCCTGCGCGCCCTCGATCACGTCATCCCGGTGACGCTTGGGCCGCGGATATTGCGGGCCGAAACTGCGGCGATTGCAGCTTTGACGATCTGGCAGAGCGCTTGCGGGGATTGGCGTTAGCCGGACCAGCCGCGTCACAACGCCGTGAATCTCAGCGTCTTGCCCTTGTTCAAGACGCAGTGCCCCCATATCTGTTGCGGACATTTTCAAACGGCGGGGGCGCTTGGCATGAGCGGCACGTATAATTCGGGCGGCGAAGGTGCTCCCATTGAAAGCCTCGACCAGCTGACGGCCTATTTTGCCGCCGGCGAGAAGCCTGAAACGGCCTTCCGCATCGGTACCGAGCACGAGAAATTCGGTTTTGCCCTGGGCGATCATACGCCGCTGGCCTTCCGCGCGGACGGGCCGAGCGTCGAGAAAATGCTGTCGGGCCTGGAGCGGTTCGGCTGGCAGCCGGTGCGCGAGGGTGGCGAGTTGATTGCCCTGAAACGCGACGGCGCCTCGATCACGCTGGAGCCGGGCGGGCAATTTGAATTGTCCGGCGCGCCGCTGGAAACCATCCACCAGACCTGTGCCGAGGTGAATTTGCATCTCCGCGAAGTGCGCGAGGTCGCCGACGAGATCGGCGCCGGTTTCCTCGGCCTCGGCTTTTCGCCGAAATGGTCGCTGGAGGAGACGCCGATGATGCCCAAGGCCCGCTACGGGCTGATGAAGGCCTATATGCCGAAAGTCGGCACGATGGGGCATCAGATGATGTTCCGCTCCTGCACCGTGCAGACCAATCTGGATTTCTCGACCGAAGCCGACATGGCCAAGAAGTTCCGGGTCTCGCTGGCCCTGCAGCCGCTGGCCACGGCGCTGTTTGCCAATTCGCCCTTCAAGGATGGCGGGCTGCACGGCTTCCTGTCCTACCGGGCCCATGTCTGGACCGATACCGACAATAACCGCACCGGCATGCTGCCCTTCGTCTTCGACGAGGGCTTCGGCTATGAGCAATACCGCGACTGGGCGCTCGACGTGCCGATGTATTTCGTCAAGCGCGGCGGCGAGTACAAGGATGCCACCGGCAAGTCCTTCCGCGACTTCCTCGACGGCAAGCTCGATGTGGTGCCCGGCGAAAAGCCGGTGATCAGCGATTGGGAAGACCATCTCTCCACCGTCTTCCCGGAAGTGCGGTTGAAGACCTTCCTCGAGATGCGCGGCGCTGATTCAGGACCATGGAACACGCTGTGCGCCCTGCCGGCCTTCTGGGTCGGGCTGCTTTACGACAATACGGCGCTTGATGCCGCCTGGGACCTCGTCAAGGACTGGACCGAAGCCGAGCGCAATGCGCTGCGCATCGGCGCGGCCAAGACCGGTCTGCACACGCCCTTCCGCGATGGCACGCTGCAGGACATTGCCCGAGAAGCGCTGGCCATTGCCCGCACCGGCCTGCGCGCCCGTGCTCGCATGAATGGTCATGGCGAGAGCGAGGCGCTCTTCCTCGATGATCTCGACGAGATCGCCCGCACTGGCGTGACACGGGCCGAGGGCCTGGTCGAGCGTTTCAAGGGCGAGTGGGGTGGCTCGATCGAGCCGGTCTTCACCGAGTGCGCCTACTAGGACTCAGGGCATCTTCCGTCCCCGGATGAACGGCGCACACCCAAATGTGTAGCGCTCCCATGCAACAGGCCGAGCCAGAGGCTTGAGCCTTCCCCCTGCGCGTGGTCAATTGCGCGCTTGATTTAAAGCCCGCGTGGGGCGGGTACTGGGGAGAGACGCGTGACGGACACCACCGCAACGCCGGGTAATGCACCCAACAATGAAAACAAGGACACCTCCTTCTTCGGACATCCGAAAGGGCTGGCCATCCTGTTCCTGACCGAGATGTGGGAGCGCTTTTCCTATTACGGAATGCGCGGCCTGCTGATCATTTACCTGACACAGCACTTCCTGTTCTCGGATGAGCGTTCGGGCATCATGTACGGGGCCTATACGGCGCTGGTCTACATCATGACGATCATTGGCGGCACGCTGGCTGACCGTTATCTCGGGCAGCGAAAAGCCGTCACCTATGGCGCCATCCTGCTGGTCATCGGCCATGGCCTGATGGCCTTCGAGGGCAGCGGTTCGCGGGAAGTCTTCGACTATCAGGGCGCTGAATACGAGCTGACGCTTGATGGTCGGGGTGGCGATGCGAACCAGATCGTGATCGCAGCCGATGGTGCTGTGTCGCAGATCAGTTTCGCGGACAGCGGCACGCTGCTACAGGTGGCCGAGCCGGATGTGGTTGGCCTCCCGGCTGAAATGCCGTTCTCGTCGGACATGACGCGGGTCGAGCGTGAAGAGCTCTTCGTCAACATCCTCTATCTGGCCCTGGCCTTCATCATTGCCGGCGTCGGCTTCCTGAAAGCCAATATCTCGACGATTGTCGGTTCGCTCTACGGGCTTGGCGATACGCGTCGCGACTCCGGTTTCACGATCTTCTACATGGGCATCAATCTCGGTTCCTTCCTGGCCTCCTTCTCGGTCGGCATCATCGGGATTTACTGGGGATGGGCCTGGGGCTTCGGGCTTGCCGGTATCGGCATGCTGGCCGGTCTTTTGACCTTCCTCTTCTTCCAGCCCTGGCTGGAAGGCCGCGCCGAGCCGCCGAACCCGGCCAAGCTGAAGGAAAAGGTTCTCGGCTTCCTGAACGTCGAATGGGCCTGCTACGCGGCCGGTATCGCCATCATCCTGGTGTCGATGGCGATCGTGAAATTTCCTGACATGTTCGCGGATGTCGCGGGCTGGCTTGGCATCATCATGTTCCTCGTCCTGATCGCCTATGCGGTTACCAAGACACAGGGTGATGAGCGCAAGAAGATGTTCGCGGCGATCTATTTCGTGCTCGCCCAGATCCCGTTCTGGGCCCTGTTCGAGCAGGCCGGCTCCTCGTTGAACCTGTTCACCGACCGCTTGGTCGACCGCACCATGTTCGGCTGGTCCGTTCCGGCGCCGGTCTTCCAGTCGCTCAATGCCGGCTTCATCTTCATCTTCGCGCCGCTGGTGGCGTGGTTGTGGATCGCCCTGGCCAAGAAGGGCTGGAACCCGTCCACACCGGTCAAGTTTGCGCTCGGTGTCTTCATGGCCGGCCTTGGCTTCTACACGCTGGTCGGTGGCATGGGTGTGAGTGGCGCAACCGGTCTGACGGCGGTCTACTTCATCTTCCTCATCTACTGGATCCACACCATGGGTGAGCTGATGGTATCGCCGGTCGGCCTGTCCGCCGTGACCAAGCTGGCACCGCCGCAGGTGGTCGGCATGACGATGGGGGCCTGGTTCCTCTATTCCGGCCTGTCCAACTTCCTGGCCGGCATCATCGCCTCCTCGACCGGTGCAGAAACGATCGGCGGTCAGCTGACCGACGTCGCGGCTGCGAAGGCGGGCTATGTCGAGGTCTATTCGAATGTCGGCCTGATCGGCATGGGGATCGCCCTCGTGATGCTGCTCATCTCGCCGATCATCAAATGGCTGATGGCCGGTGCCGATGCGACCAAGGTGGTCGCGCAAACGACCGAAACCGAAGCCGGAGGGCCGTCAGTGGATCGCTAGTCGATCCGGACGCCCAAAGAATGAGAAAGGCCGCGGAACCTGTGTTCCGCGGCCTTTTTCTTTGCGTTGCAGGGGCTGGCTCTAGAGTCCGGGCGTCTGGACCCGACGGCCATGACATTGCGTGTCCTCGGTCGTGCCGGAGATCTCGAAGGTGCCGGTGGTCCGGTCGATGCGGATGCGGGCGTGGCGCAGCGTGTCCATGCCGATCACCATGGCCGGTTCGTCGGCCCAGCCCAGCGCGTCGAAGACATCGAGGTCGGATTGCAGCGCCGCGGAGCGTTCCACGCACAGGCCGCCGATCTGGAGTTGGCGCAGCATGACCGGTCGTGCCTCCTCGCCTTCGGCATCCTCGATACCGCTGACATGGATGTCGAAATTGAACTGGATGCCGGGGTCATAAAGATGGCGGCGCAGCTGCCGGTTGATCAGCGTATGGGAGCTGCCGGTATCAATGATGACATGGACCGGTGCGGAACGGCGGCGCAGGCGCGCCTCGCCGATCAACAGGCCGCGCCGTTCGACCTGTCCGTCCGGATGCTCCGCGGCGGCGCTGTCGAGAATGAGGGCGAGGTCGTCGACATCGATCTCGTAGCGGTCGGACAGGATCGCGTCGGCACCGAGCAGGCCGGCGACGGGCAGGGGATGGTCGGCCGGAACCGGGATCACGACGCTGTTCAGTCCGACCGGCGGCGCGCCGGGAATGCCAAGCTGTGCGATGTCGTGCCGCTCGGCGTCGAAACGGGCATTGAGCGACTGGACGAGATCATAACTTTCCCACTGCGAGACAAAGCCGATGGCTTCGGCCACAGGCTGGGCAATCGCCGTATTGCTGGCGCCGGTATCGAGGATGAAGGTGAGCGGATCACCGCCTTCCAGTGTCACCGGGAGCAGAAGATGGCCGCTGGGTGCGCGTTGCAATTCGATCCGCGACTGGGCGTTGCCGGGGCCGGTCATGGTGGCCGTCAGGGCCAGCATGCTGCCGGCGAGGCAGAGCGCGCGGACGGATGCGCGGGTCGTGTTGGCGATTGTGTCGGTTTTGGTCGTCATGCCTACCCCTGTGTGTTCGGCCGCAATGCGCAGGCAGCCCCCAACCGGCGCAGGATGACAGCGCGAACGCGGATGGTTCGAGCCGGGCCTTTCAACACGTTAGCGGTGGCTCCGCGGCTTCGCCATCATTCCCGGGTCCGCTCTCCTCAATGTGATCGGCGCCGACAGCAAAGCTGTCGGCGCCTGATCGTCAGAACGTGCTGCGGGCACTGATCTGGAAAGTTCGACCCATCGAGGTATTGCGATAGTCGATCCCGTCGATGATGCCGCTGGCACGCGATCCGTCATAGAAGATGCGCTGGCGGTCATCGCCGGTATTGAATACCGCATCGACCTGGGCGCGGAGCGTGACGCCGAAGAAGCGGGTGGTCTCGACATAAATGTCCAGGTCACCATCGGTATTGTCGTGGTGCTGGAATTCCCGCGACCGGTGCACTTCCCCGTCGGAGAGCCAGAAATAGTCCCAGCCCCAGGCCATCTGGCTTTGTGGGAAGGTCTGGCGATAGTCGAGCCGCAACTCCCACTCCCGCGTGCCGGACCATTGACGGTTCTCGCCCGTCAGCGGGTCCTCGACATTGGTGTCGTACCATTCGAGGAAGACATCCAGTACCGCGTTATTGATACCCAGCGTGTCGAGCGGGGTGGTCAGATTGCCGGTCACGCGCAGATTGGTGCCGTCGCCGATATTGCCCGGCGCGTCGAAAACGCCGGTCGGGGTGACGATGGAGACCCAGCCGTCGAGATCCTCGACCCAGTCATAGCCGATCTGCAGCGAGAAGGAGCCGGCATCGCCGAAGCGTCGCTCCCACTCGCCTTCCAGCGTCCATGTGCGTTGCGGCACATAGTCCGGATTGCCGAGGGTGGAGTTGTTGTCGGTGACATCGACCGAGGAGGCGAACTTGCCGAAATCCAGCTGGTCGACATCGCGGCGGCCGGTGAAACGAAAGCGGTTACGGTCGTCGGAGCGGTAGTTCAGCGTCACGCTCGGCTTGGGATAGGTGAAGGAACGGGTCTGCTGGGCGTCGCCGGTCTGGGCGATTTCCGAAAATTCATAGCGCAACCCGCTCTCGAGGCTGAAGCGGTCATTGATCTGCCAGACATGGTTGGCGAAGATTTCACTGCGGCTTTCCTCGACCCGGGTCTCGGCGACCGGCAGGTCGATCGGCGTGATGGTCGTGCCATCATTCTCGGATAGCGCGAGATGGGTTTCGCGGGAATTGCTGGCGTGCTCGCCGCCGAATTCCAGGGAGTGGCGGTCATTGGGGTCCCAGGACAGGGTCTGGCGAAGGGCGGTTTCTTCCATTTCCGCGCCGGCACTGACGATGATCGAATCGGTGAAGCCGGATACCGGGTCGTAATTCTCGTAGGCTTCCGGCCCGTCTTCCCAGCGTTCCCGGGTGGCCAGAAGCATGGTTTCCAGGGAAATCTCTTCGTTCAGGTCACGCTGGTAGGAGAGGGTTCCCGAATACAGGCTGCCATGATTTTCGGTCTCGTTGTGCTCGAGCCGGTGCGGGGTGAGCGTCGCGCCGGAGACGCTGTAATACTCGGCAAAGCGCACCCGGTGCCAGGTCCATAGATTGGCGCGGGCATCCATGCGCAGGCGCGAGTTGTCGTTGATGTCCCAATTCATGGACCAACTCGGCGCGAACTCTTCATACTGGCGCTGATCATTGTCGGATCCACGGGCAAATTCGACGCCGCTGGCATCGTGCCGGGATTCCCGGCGACGCAGGCGATTGCCGCTCATGCCGGTATCGAGACCGAAGGTCATTTCGGTCGGGCCGACCGGTGTCGTGTAGGAGGCGATGATGCGCGGGCCCAGCCGTCCGCTGTCGGAGATCTGCACGCGCGCATCCCAGGACCCGGATCGACCGGCGCCCTCGCGCAACACCACATTCACCAGCCGCGAATGGCCGCGCATGTCATACTGCGGCAGGGCTTCCTGGATCAGCTCGATGCGTTCGACATCATCGACCGGAATACGCTGCAGCACCGTCTCCAGAGACAGCGACTTGTTGGACGGACGTCGTCCGTTGATCAGAAGATTGCCGAAGGCATCGCCCAGCCCGCGGCGGCTGGTATCGCCGTTCGACAGGCCGAAGCCCGGAACCCGCGACACCATGTCCAGCGCCGTGACCGGCGCGTAATCCGTGAAAAATCCCGGCTGATAGGCGGCGACGCCAGCCTCGGTCTGCACTTGTGTTGCGCTGCCGGTGGCCGGCGCGTCCTGTATGGCCAATACAGGCGTGCTCAAGAACGCACCGATAAAAATACCGGCGGCCCCGTTCAATAAAATCCCTCGCATAATGTCCCTACGCTTTGTACCTGCCCAACTCCCCGATGCCGTGCTCTAGGGGTGACGCGCCGGTGGCGCTAGGTAAGCTTCCGTAAGGTTCGTCACAGACCCGTTATGCCGCGCCTGCTCAGTCGGGATGCGCCTCTCGACAAGTCATTGAACAGGTTCGGTTTATTATCGCGCCGGGTCCGCGCTGGTCTTGTAATAAATCGGATATGAAATTTTGGTCAGGTCCGAAATCAGCCCTTTCAGCCGCCTGAACCACCGACCGTCAGGCCGGAAATTTTCAGGCTTGGCTGGCCAACGCCGACCGGCACGCCCTGGCCGGCCTTGCCGCAGACGCCGACGCCCGGATCCATTTCGAAATCATCGCCGATCATGGTGATCTGGGTGAGGGCGGTCGGACCGTCGCCGATCAGCGTCGCGCCCTTGACCGGTGCCACGATCTTGCCGTCCTGGACGCGATAGGCCTCGGTGCACTGGAAGACGAATTTGCCGGAGGTGATGTCGACCTGGCCGCCGCCGAAATTTACGGCATAGATGCCGTCCTTCAGACTTTCGACCATTTCCTCGCGCTTGTGCTGACCGGCCAGCATGTAGGTGTTGGTCATGCGCGGCAGCGGCGGGTGGGCATAGGACTGGCGACGACCATTGCCGGTCGGCGTCTGACCCATCAGGCGGGCATTCATGCGGTCCTGCATATAGCCGGTCAGGATGCCGTCCTCGATCAGGACCGAGCGTTCGGTCGGCGTGCCTTCATCGTCAATGGTCAGCGAACCGCGCCGTTCCGGCATGGTGCCGTCATCGATCACGGTGACACCCTTGGCGGCGACCTGCTGGCCCATGCGGCCGGCAAAGGCGGATGAACCCTTGCGGTTGAAATCGCCTTCCAGCCCGTGGCCGACAGCTTCGTGCAGCAATACTGCCGGCCAGCCGGAGCCAAGCACGACATCAAATACGCCGGCGGGTGCGTCCACTGCGTCCAGATTGACCCGGGCAATGCGCAGCGCCTCGTCGGCCAGGGGTTTCCAGGCATCCGGCGTGATCCAGCGATCAAATTCGGCGCGCCCGCCAGCGCCGGCCGAGCCGGTTTCGCGGCGACCCTTGCGCTCGACCGTCACCGAGACGTTGAGGCGGACCAGGGGGCGGATGTCGGTTTTCAGATCACCATCGGCGCGCAGGATCGACACCGAGCGTTTGGCGCCGGCGATCGAGGCCGAGACCTGGACCACGCTGGCGTCCTTGGTCCGGCAATAGGCGTCGATTTCCTGCAGCAAGGCGGCCTTGGTCTCGAAACCGGGGCGGGCGACCGGGTCGATCGCGTCATAGAGTTTGCGATTGGTGCCGGCGGGTGGTGGTGCCAGCACGCCGGCATGGCCGCGCTTGACCGCAGCGGCCGCTTCGGCAGCGCGTTTGACCGCGTCCAGGCTGGGGTCGGAGGAGTGGGCATAGCCAAAGGCCTCGCCAGCCACGCAGCGCAGGCCGAAGCCGCGCGACGAATCGAGATTGGCGGCTTTCAGGCGGCCATCGTCGAAGACGAGTGATTCGGCGACCTCGGTCTCGAGGAAGAGTTCCCCGTCATCGGCGCCGCGCAGGGCGTCATGCAGAATCGGCTGCACACTGTCGGCATCAAAATCGAACTGGCTGATCGGATCATCGGACATGATGCGCGCACTCCCGGGGGTTTCTCGACATCATACATAGTCGAGGCAGCCCCGGGGGTGAACACACCGCCCTGCAGTCCGGGCAGTCATCGCGGCCGGTTTCCGCTCCCGGTCAGCGTGAATTGACGCGGAACCGGGCAAGCTCGGCGTCCGGTTGCTGCCAACCGGGCCGCAAATGGCGAGCCTGCCGATAGGAATCATAGGCTGCAGCCAGCTCTCCGAGTGCTTCCAGTGCGACGCCCCGGTTGAACCAAGCATCGGCCTCGCTGTCGCCGCGGCCCCGGATCGCAATATCCGCTTCAGCCACCGCTTCCTGATACCGGCCGAGGCGAATGAGCGCGCTCGACCGGTTCACGGCGAGCACTGCGGTGGGGATGATGTCCATGCGTTGTGCCGCGTCGAAGTCGGCAATGGCGTCCGTGGCGCGGCCGCGATGAATGTTCAATATGCCGCGATTGACCAAAGTCGCAGCTCGATCACGGCGCGTGACGCGGATGTCCTGCATCGCCATGTCGCAGTCACGAAGGGACGCCGTGTCGTCACGCTGGTGAAGGGCGTGGTCGTAACAGGTGGCGGCCGGTGAACGCCCGAGCACCAGAAGCTGGGCGTCGGCAGGGCCGGTACTCATACAAACCATCAGGGCGGCGAGTGAGACGAATAGACGCATCGGTCGCTCCTTTCCGTTGCTGTGAACCGCTCCATGATAAGCTCAGAAGGAAATAACCGGTGATCATAACTTCGCGAGCTGGGCATGCGGCCTTTTACAGACGGGTTTTCTCCTGTAAGGCGGCGCCCAGTGTGAATGACACGAGAAAAAATGCCGTTGATGGCCTGACAGGGCAGGAGACGGTCTCTATATTCCGCCGCCATCGGTGGGGGATTCCCGCCTTAATGCCTGACTTGTATGGGGAAGCCATGCGATTCCTGACCGCACTTGCGCTCACTTGGACGACTTTCGCCGCCGGCGCGTTCGCCACGCCCGGCCAGCCGACTGACGGAGCGCTGGGCTTTCAGCCTGCCGTGACGCCAATCATGGAGGAGGTCGTCTCCTTCCATAACATCCTGCTGGTGTTGATCACCGTGATCACGCTTTTCGTGATGGGCCTGCTGATCTACGTCATGATCCGCTACAACCGGAAGACCAATCCGACGCCTTCCAAGAACAGCCACAACACGCTGCTCGAAGTCGTCTGGACGGCCGTGCCGGTGCTGATCCTGATCGGGATCGCGATCCCGTCCTTCCCGCTGCTCTACCTGCAGGACGAGATTCCGCCGGAAATCGACTTCACATTGAAGGCGACCGGCAATCAGTGGAACTGGTCCTATGAGTATCCCGACCATGAAGTCGCGGAATACTTCTCGAACATGGTCGAGGAAGAGGACCTCCAGCCGGGTCAGCTGCGCAACCTGTCGGTCGACTACCCGCTGGTGGTGCCGGTCGATGCGACGGTCCGCCTGCAGGTGACCGCCTCGGACGTGATCCACAACTGGGCCATGCCGTCTTTCGGCACCAAGATGGACGCCATTCCGGGCCGCATCAACGAAGCCTGGTTCCAGGCGACGCAGGAAGGCGTCTACTACGGTCAGTGCTCGGAGCTGTGCGGTCTGCGCCATGCTTTCATGCCGATCGAAGTGCATGTCGTTCCCCAGGACGTTTTCGACGCCTGGATCGCGGCCAAGGCCGAGGACGAATATTCCGAGGCCGCTGACGCGATCATTGCTCAATACACTGCCGCGCGGGAAACGCGCCTGGCGCAACTCGACTAGGGATGGGCTGAACCATGTCTGCTGACGCCGCAACGCACGACGATCACACTCCCAGCATGTGGGACTGGCGCCGCTGGGTGCTGTCCACCAACCACAAGGACATCGGCACGATGTACCTGGTCTTCGCGATCTTCGCGGGGATCATCGGTGGTGGCTTGTCCGGCCTGATCCGCTGGGAATTGATGGAGCCGGGTCTCCAGGTCTTCACGGGTGAGGATACCGGCTGGGGTGCCATTTTCGGCAATGCCCACAATTATAACGTCGTGACCACGATGCACGCCCTGATCATGATCTTCTTCATGGTCATGCCGGCGATGATCGGTGGTTTCGGCAACTGGTTCGTGCCGCTGATGATCGGCGCGCCCGACATGGCCTTCCCGCGCATGAACAACATCTCCTTCTGGCTGCTGCCGGCCTCGTTCGCGCTGGCCCTGATGTCGATGTTCGTGCCGGGTGCCGGTGCCGATCTCGGTTTCGGTGGCGGCTGGGTGCTTTACCCGCCGCTCTCGACCTCCGGCCATAACGGTCCGGCGATGGATCTTCTGATCCTGTCGCTGCACATTGCCGGTATCTCGTCGATCCTCGGTGCCATCAACTTCATTACCACCATCTTCAACATGCGCGCACCGGGCATGACCATCCACAAGATGCCGCTCTTCGTGTGGTCGGTGCTGGTGACGGTCTTCCTGCTGCTGCTGTCGCTGCCGGTTCTGGCCGGCGCCCTGACGATGCTGCTGACCGACCGCAATTTCGGCACGGCCTTCTTCGCGCCGGAAGGCGGCGGTGACCCGGTGATGTACCAGCACCTGTTCTGGTTCTTCGGTCACCCGGAAGTCTACATCCTCATCCTGCCCGGTTTCGGCATCATCTCGCACATCGTCTCGACCTTCTCGCGCAAGCCGATCTTCGGCTATCTCGGGATGGCCTATGCGATGGTGGCAATCGGCTTCATCGGTTTCATCGTGTGGGCGCACCACATGTACACCGTCGGCATGCCGGTTGATCTGAAGGCCTATTTCGTGGCCGCGACCATGGTGATCGCGGTGCCAACGGGCATCAAGATCTTCTCCTGGATCGCCACCATGTGGGGCGGCTCGATGGAATTCCGGACCCCGATGATGTGGGCCATCGGCTTCATCTTCCTGTTCACCGTCGGTGGTGTGACCGGTGTGGTGCTCGCCAATGCCGGCGTCGACCAGCCCCTGCACGACACTTATTACGTCGTGGCGCACTTCCACTATGTGCTGTCGCTGGGTGCGGTGTTCGCGATCTTTGCCGGCTGGTACTACTGGTTCGAGAAGATTTTCGGCGTGAAGTACAATTCCTTCCTGGCACGCGCCCAGTTTTTCTTCTTCTTCATCGGCGCCAACGTGATCTTCTTCCCGCAGCACTTCCTGGGCCTGCAGGGCATGCCGCGTCGCTATGTCGACTATGCTGACGGTTTCGCGTTCTGGAACGCGGTATCGTCTTGGGGATATGTGATCATGCTGATCGGCATGGTGCTCTTCTTCGCGGTGCTGGTTGACGCGATCATCCGCCGCCGCAAGGGCGAGGCCAATCCGTGGGGTGAAGGCGCAACCACGCTGGAGTGGACCCTGTCCTCACCGCCGCCCTTCCACCAGTTCTCGGAACTGCCGAAGATCAAATAGGACGGACACTTGGACACCATCGTGACCCCAAGCGACCATCGCGCAGAGGGCGAGGCTGTTTCGACAGCCTCGCCCCGCGACTATTTTGACCTGATGAAACCGCGGGTGATGACGCTGGTCGTCTTCACTGCCTTTGCCGGCCTCATCGCGGCACCGGTCGATGCCGATCCCTTCTTGGCCTTCATGTCCATCCTCTGCCTGGCCGTCGGTGCCGGCGCGGCGGGCGCGTTGAACATGGCCTATGACGCCGATATCGATGCGACCATGCAGCGCACCCGCAAGCGGCCGATCCCGCGCGGCGTGGTCTCGGTGGCCAATGCCTATGGTTTTGGCGTCGTGGCCTCGATCCTGTCGGTGCTGCTGATGGCGCTGGCGAGCAATTATCTCGCGGCCGGCCTGCTGGCCTTCTCGATCTTCTTCTATGCCGTCATCTATACGATGATCCTCAAGCGCTCGACGCCGCAGAATATCGTGATTGGCGGCGCGGCCGGCGCCTTCCCGCCGATGATCGGCTGGGTCGCGGTGACGGGCGAGATTTCGCTCGATGCGGTCATCCTCTTCATGATCATCTTCCTGTGGACGCCGCCGCACTCCTGGGCGCTGGCGCTCTACAAGTCCGGCGATTACGCCGCGGCCAATGTGCCGATGATGCCGGTCGCCAAGGGCGCCAAATCGACCCGCCTGCAAATCCTGCTCTATTCCGTTGTGCTGGTGATCTTTGCCGGCGCGCCGGTGCTGACCGGGCTGGGCGGCGCCGTCTATGGCGCGACCTCGGTTGGCGGCGGCGCGCTCTTTCTGCTGCTGGCCTGGCGGATTTTCCGCTCGCGCGCCGGCGAGGCGGGCTCGGCGGAAGAAGGCGCGCTTTATGCTGTCCGCGCCGGCGACAAGGCGGCGCGCGACCTGTTCGCCTACTCCATCGGTTACCTCACGGTGCTATTTGCCGCATTGATTGTTGAGCATGCATTTGGTGCATATGTGGCCATTCCCGGAGTGAGCCCATGACGCAAGACAATCATCTGACGAGTGCCCGCGAAGGCCAGCCGACCGGCGAGAGCCTCAAGCTGACGCCGGAGCAGGAAGCCGCCCGCAAGAAACGCAATGTTGTCATCGCCTGGTCGCTGGTTGCGTTCATGGTCGCTGTCTTTGCGATCACCGTGGTGCGCCTGAGCCAGAATATCGCGGCGGGAGCGGGAACATGATCCGCCGTCCGCTGAACAAGAATGCGCGCGTCGCCGTCTTTGCAGCGCTGACCGCAGCGCTGATGGTCGGTGCGGCCTATGCCGCGGTGCCGCTTTACGACCTGTTCTGCAAGGTCACGGGTTATGGCGGCACGACCCAGGTCGCGGTCGGCGAGGCCGGCGAGATCCTGGACCGTGAAGTCACTGTCTATTTCGACGCCAACACCAATCGCAACCTGCCCTGGAGCTTCGAGCCGGCGCAGCGTTCGATCACGGTGCGGGTCGGCGAAACCGCGCTCGCCTATTACACGGCGACGAATAATTCCAGCCAGCCGGTGACCGGTGTGGCGACCTATAATGTCGCGCCCTACAAGGCGGCGGCCTATTTTTCGAAACTGGAATGTTTCTGCTTCACCGAGCAGACATTGCAGCCGGGCGAGAGCATCGAGATGCCGGTCCTGTTTTTCGTCGATCCGCTGATTGATGAAGAACAGCGCATGGATGATGTCGCTTCGATCACCTTGTCCTATACGTTTTTTGAGTCCCAAGACGGGGCCTCGGCCAACGCCGACGCCGCGCCTTAGCATTGAACCTTTCAGGTGTGCCGCGTATCAGGGGCACACTTCGCTGATTTGAGATCGCAGGAGATTCGCGATGGCTGGGCATGCTGCCAAACACGACTACCACCTGGTTGACCCGAGCCCGTGGCCGTTTGTGGGCTCGGTGGGCGCCTTCCTTCTGGCCATCGGTGCCGTCGGCAACATGGCCGGCCTGGTCCACGCCGAACATCCGGTCGCCTTCATGTATGCGGAAGGTTCCTGGGGCGGCCTCGCACTCGGCTTCGCCATCGTCATCTGGACGATGATCGGCTGGTGGGGCGACATGATCAAAGAGTCCAAGCGCGGCGACCATACGGCCGTTGTCGATATCGGCATGCGCTATGGCATGATCCTGTTCATCGCATCGGAAGTCATGTTCTTCGTGGCCTGGTTCTGGGCCTTCTTCGAATACGCCATCTTCCACGATGTCCGCATTGATCCGGCGCTGGCCACCTGGCCGCCGGCCGGGGTCGAGACCTTCAATCCCTGGCACATCCCGCTGATGAACACGCTGATCCTGCTGCTCTCGGGCACCACGGTCACCTGGGCCCACCACGCCCTGCAGCATGATGACCGCAAGGGCGCCATCAACGGCCTGATCGTCACGGTGATCCTGGGGGCCTGTTTCACCGCCCTGCAGATCGTCGAATATGCCGAAGCCGGCTTTGCCTTCTCGATGGCCGATGGCGGCAATCTCTATGGCTCGACCTTCTTCATGGCGACCGGCTTCCACGGCGCGCACGTGCTGATCGGGACCATCTTCCTCGCCGTCTGCCTGTTCCGCCTGCTGGCCGGCCAGATGAGCGCGAAGAAGCATTTCGGTCTCGAAGCCGCCGCTTGGTACTGGCACTTCGTTGACGTGGTCTGGCTCTTCCTGTTCGCCTTCGTCTACGTGGTCTATCAGGGCTGATAATCGACATGGACAAACCCTCCCCGTTTTCGACAGGCCTTCAGGGGCGCTGCCCGAAATGCGGGGAGGGGGCCATGTTTGACGGCCTCCTGAAAATCGCGCCGCGCTGCGATGTCTGCGGCGCTGATTTCGAAAGCGCCGATGTCGGCGACGGGGCGTCGGTCTTTGTCCTGTTCATCGTCGGTTTTCTGGCCATGGTCCTCTTCCTCCTGGTCGAGGCCGCTTTCCACCCGGCCTGGTGGGTTCACGCGCTGCTTCAGCTCCCCTTCGTGCCGGTCGCGTGCATCGCGACCCTGCGTCCGATCAAGGGGCTGTTGTTTGCGCTGCAATTCCAGCATGACGCCCAGGAGGCGCGGCTGGACGATTGAGGTCGGCTGCCGGCCCCGCCCCAGGTGATGGACACCAACCGATATGCCCCGCTTCCGGCCGCTCCCGCTGCTCACCGTCTTCACCATCGCCAGCCTCGCCTTGCTGGCCTGGTTGGGCACTTGGCAGATGCAGCGCATGGCCTGGAAGTCCGAGCAGATAGCGGCGTGGCAGACGCGTGGTGACGCTGTCAGCTTCCGCGACGCCCTGTGTGCGCCAAGCGGTGATGTCTTCTCGCCGCCAGTGACCGGCCCGGTGCCGCTGACAGGCGAGACGCTGCGATATTACACCATGCGCGAGAGTGCCGGCTGGATGCGGCTGGCCCTGATGCCGGTACCGGCCTGCGAAACCGGTTCGCCGGATCGCTACCTGCTGGTGGAAGTGGCGTTTGAGGACTTGCAGTCGGCGCAGCAAGTCACGGCGCGGCGCTGGCGCATTGAAACACCACCCGGCGGTACTGTTTTCAGTCCGCGAAACGATCCGGATACCAATCAGTGGTATACCCTTGATGCAGACGCGATGGCGGCGGCGCTTGGCATCCCTTCCGACAGCTTGCTGCCGGTCTGGGCCCGCGCCGATACCGGCATGCCGCCTTCGCTGAGCCGGACGCCGCCGGCCAAGCATTTGGGTTACGCCCTGACCTGGTATGGTCTGGCGCTGGCCCTGATCGGGGTGTATCTCGCCCTGCACGCCAGCCGCGGACGGCTGCGACTTACCGCGCCATCGCAAGATGGCGACAAGATCAAGAAGGCGGACTAGTATCCGCCCCGACCTGGAGATGGAATTTGGCAGTCTGGCGCGAAACTTCCTGGGACGAGACCCTGACCGGACAGGGCATAAGGCTGCGAGCCCCGACCCTGTCTGACTATGAAGACTGGGCCAAGCTGCGCAGCGCCTCGCGGACCCATACCGAGCCCTGGGAACCGGCCTGGACCAGCGACGAACTGTCCAAGGGCGCTTTCCGCCGCCGTATCGAACGCTATCAGGCCGACCGAGAGGGCGGGCTGGGTTATCCCTTCTTTGTGGTGCGATCGCGTGACGACGTTCTGTTGGGGGCCTGCAATCTGAACAATGTCCGGCGCGGCGTCCTGCAATCAGCCGATATCGGCTATTGGATCGGCTCGCCCTATGTCCGCAAGGGGCATACCCGCGCCGCGGTGCGCCGGATGCTGGCCTTCGCGTTTGACGAATTGCGGTTGCACCGTGTCGAAGCGGCCTGCCAGCCATCCAACACCGCGTCGCGCACCTTGCTTGAATCGGTCGGATTCACGCTTGAGGGTCGGTCGCGCGCCTTTCTCAACATTGCTGGCGATTGGCGTGATCACGACCGTTTTGCCATCATCGCCACCGACCCGCGCCAATGACCGAAACGGGGTTTGAAGCCGGCGTCAGGGCCGCAGGCGCGGTGGCGTTTGCCTGTGACACGGATATCGGCGAGGTGCGCCTGACCGGCGATGCCGCGGCCTTCGGTCTCGAAGCCGCGACGATGGACTGGCAGGCCTTTCTCGACCGACTCGGTCCCGCCGATCAGATCCGCCTGTCGGACGCCATCGCGCAGGATCATGTTGATCTGCGTATCCGGCTGATCGGGGCCGGTGGTCAACTTTCCTATGTCCGCCTGCTCGGCCGTCGCAACGGGTCGGGTCGGGTTGAGGGCCTGATGACTCCGGCCGGCGCAACCCGCGACCTGGCGGGCCGGATCGGCGAGGAACACGCGCTGGCCAATGGCGTCGACAATGGCGAAGTCCTGGCCTGGTACCAGCCGATCATCGCCCTCGACACCGGACGCCTGGCCGGTTTTGAGGCCCTGGCTCGCTGGGACCGGCCCGGCGTCGGCGTGTTGGCCCCCGATGATTTCCTGGTGATGGCCGGCGAACTCGACCTGCTCAACCGTATCAGCACCAAAGTGCGAGGTCATGCCGCCGCCGACCTGTCGTCCTGGCGGGTGGCGCATCCGACGGCCCACAACATTTTCATTTCCGCCAATGCAACGGTCAGCGAGCTGGTTGATCCGGCGTTCGTGACTGGCCTTCTGAAAGTTGTTTCGGACGCGAAGCTTCCGCCCGGCGCCTTCAAGCTGGAGATCGCCGAAACCGAGATCATGCAGGATCCGGATATGGCCGCAGCCGCCATGCAGCGCCTCAATGGCGGCGGCGTCTCACTGGCGCTTGATGATTTCGGCACCGGCTATTCCTCGCTGGCCCGGCTCGACATGCTGCCGTTCGATGTGGTCAAGATCGACCGCTATTTCATCCGTGCCATGGCGGGTGATGAAGCTGCCGGGACCGTTGTGAAGTCGGTGATCCAGCTGGCCACGCATTTCGGTATGAAAGTGGTCGCCGAAGGAATCGAGAATGCCGCCGCCGCAGAGCGGCTTGCCGCCATGGGCTGCCAATACGCGCAGGGCTATCGCTATGCCGGTGCGCTGGCACCCGATGCGGCCGAGAAGGCCGTTGTCGAAGGCGTCAGCGGCCGTTTCCTGCCGCCACTTCCGGCTCAGGCCTGACTGCGCAGGCGCTTCAACGTGCCGGAAAAGTTCAGGCAGGGCGTGCCGTCGGCCGTGATCAGCCCGCGCACAAAAATCAGCGATCCGCCGGCCCGTAACACCTCGCCGCGCGCCTCGATCAATTGTCCTTCGCTGGCACCGGCGATGAATTCGGAGGTGAAGGCGACGGTGACGCCATAGCCGGACGGGGCGAGGGCTTCGTGGGCGATCCCGAACAGCGCGAAATCGGCAAAACTCATCAGGCAGCCGCCATGAACCGCGCCCATCCCGTTGAGATGGCGGCGTTCGGCGCGAAACGCCATTTCAGGCCCCTCGGCGCCCACCCGCATGTGGAAGGGTCCGGCTGTCTGTTCAAACGGGTCGTCGGGCCAGATGCGCCAGCCGGCGAACTCGCCGGTTTCTACGATTAGGGGAGCCATGATGCGTGTCCGGACTGAGGGCGACGGTCAGGCGTGACCGGAAAGGGCGGAGAGGTGTTCGGGGCTGACGCCGATCAGATCGAGTGCCCGCTGCCATTTGTCGGCATCGCCGGTGTCGAAGACAAGGGTCTCGTCCAGCTCGATCACCAGCCAGGCATTGGCGGCCAGTTCCTGTTCCAGCTGGCCGGCACCCCAGCCGGCATAGCCCAGCGCCAGAAGGCTGCGCTGCGGCGGGTGCGATGAGGCAATCGCGTCGAGCACGTCCTTGGTCGCGGTGAGTCCGATGCGCGGACTGACGGGCAGGGTGGCTTCGAGGCTGGAATAGTCCCGCGTGTGCAGCACAAAGCCGCGATCCTGATCGACCGGACCGCCAATCAGCACCGGCGTGTCGGGCGCGGGCCGGATACCGTCGACGCCCAATTGCTCAAACAATTCAGGCAGGCGCAGATCATCGGCCGGCTTGTTGATGATGATCCCCATCGCGTGGTCCGGGCTGTGATCGCACATCACGATGACGGTGCGGTCAAAGCGCGGATCGCCAATGCTCGGCGTTGCAATCAAAAGCTTGCCGCCGAGGAAGGTCTCGTCCACATCTGTCGAACTAGCAGGAGCCATGGCTGCCATGTTCCCCCCAAATGGGGGATGCGTCCAGCCGGGTTCCCGCTATCTTGCCGTGCGGATACCCGCCATTACTGATCCACAGGAGAATTGCCATGACCATTTCGGTCGGAGATCGCCTTCCCGCCGCCACCTTCATGACCATGACGGCGGACGGCCCGAACAAGCTGAGCACGGATGACGTGTTTGCCGGCAAGACCGTCGCCCTGTTCGCGGTGCCGGGTGCCTTCACGCCGACCTGTTCGGCCAAACACCTGCCGGGCTTTGTCGAGAAGGCCGCTGAAATCCGCGCCAAGGGCGTCGACACGATCGCCTGCCTGTCGGTCAATGATGTCTTCGTCATGGACGCCTGGGGCAAGTCCCAGAATGCCGGTGATGATGTCGTGATGCTGGCAGACGGCAATGGTGAGTTCGCCAAGGCGGTCGGCCTGGAAATGGACGGCACCGGCTTTGGCATGGGCGTGCGGGCACAGCGTTTTTCCATCCTGGTGAAGGATGGCGTGGTAGCCGAGCTCAATGTCGAGGCGCCGGGTGAATTCAAGGTATCGTCGGCCGACCACATTCTCGGCCAGCTCTAGGCCTTTCCGGCCGCCTCCCTGCGGGAGGTTCAACACAAAAACTGGGGGTTCGCATGGACTTTGGATTGATCGGTATTGGTGTCCTTTTCCTGCTGGCACTGTTCATCATCGCGTCGGTGATCAAAACGGTGCCGCAAGGCAAGGAATTTACCGTCGAGCGTTTCGGACGCTTCACGCGAACCCTCAAACCCGGCCTCCACTTTCTGATGCCATTCGTCGACACGGTCGGCTACAAGATGAACATGCGCGAGCGCGTGCTCGACGTGCCCAATCAGGACGTCATCACCAAGGACAATGCGACGGTTTCGGTCGACGCGGTTGTCTTCATCCAGGTGCTGGACGCGCCGCGGGCGGCCTATGAAGTCGATAATCTCGACTTCGCCATCATCAACCTGTCGCTGACCAATGTGCGGACGGTGATCGGTGCGATGGACCTGGACGAGACCCTGTCCAAGCGTGACGAGATCAATGCGCGCCTGCTCAGCGTCATCGATGCGGCTACCAATCCCTGGGGCGCCAAGGTCACCCGGATGGAGATCCGCGACTTGTCGCCGCCGGTCGACATCACCGAGGCCATGGCCCGGCAGATGAAGGCCGAACGCCTGAAGCGGGCCGAGATCCTGGAAGCGGAAGGCTCGAAACAGTCTGCCATCCTGCGCGCAGAGGGTGAGAAGGAAGCCGCCATCCGCGAGGCCGAAGGCCGCAAGGAAAGTGCTTTCCTGGACGCCGAAGCCCGTGAGCGGGAAGCCGAAGCCGAGGCCCGCGCGACCCAGATGGTGTCGGATGCCATCAGCAAGGGCGATGTGTCGGCCATCAACTACTTCCTCGGCCAGAAATACATCGAGGCCTTCGGAAAACTGGCAACCAGTGACCAACAACGCACGGTCATCATCCCGGCGGAGTTCTCCAACATCCTGTCGACGATCACGGGTGTCGGTGAACTCGGCAAGGCGGCCCATGACGCGGTCTCCGAAGCGACCCGCAAGGGCTAGGTCTGATTTGGTTGAGAAGGAGGTGTCATGATGGATTTGTTGTTGTCGGTCTTTGACCGCATGAATCTCTGGGCCTGGTGGGCGATCTCCGGCGTGATCCTGATCGCCGAGCTGCTCACCGGCACCACCTATCTCCTGTGGCCGGCCGCAGCGGCCTTCCTGACCGGTTTCGTGGCGCTGGAAGTGCTCGGCGTGAGCTGGCCGGTCCAGCTGGTGGTCTTCGCCATGCTGTCGGTGGTCCTGCTGTGGGCCGGCGACCGCTGGGTTCGTCCGGCGATGAAGGCCGGTGCCGGCAGCGGGCTGAACGACCGTTCTTCCCGCATGGTGGGTCAGCGGGTCATCGTTGTTGCCGACTTCGCGGCCGGTCGTGGCCGGGTGAAATATGGCGACAGCGAATGGGCCGCCGAGACGTCGGACGGGAGTGATCCGGCAAGCGGTGCCACGCTCACCGTTGAAGCGATCAATGGTGTGGTCCTGAGAGTTGCTTCGTAAGTGAAGTAAGTGAACGAACCCTGTGCATATCATATGACAGGGTTCGTTCAATTTTTAGCGTTTCGAGAAAGCGCATCGCAATTTCATCGGCCTACACCCCGCTCGCAGTCGTAACCAACAACGCCCGAGTGAGCGCCATGAAAAACGAATTCCTCTCCGCCCTTGTCTGTCTGTCCGCCATTGCCGCCCCCGTCGCCCTGAGCGCCCCGGCCTCTGCCAATAACGGCCCCGAGCGCGAAAGCGTCGAGCTGGTTGCCCCGGAATACCCGCGTGGCGCCGAACGTCGCGGCATTGAGGGCTCAGTTCGCATTGCCTATTCGATCGACGCTGACGGCAATGTCGTGAACGCCCAGATCGTCGAAGCCAGCCCGGAAGGCGTTTTTGATCGCGCCGCGCTTGCCGCGATCGAAAACTGGCGTTACGCGCCGGCCGCCGCCCAGACCGATGGTCACTCCCGTGAACTGGAATTCCGCCTCGGCGAGTAAGCTTGCTTAACCCAGCCGTGACTGAAGAGCCGCCCCGGCCCGGGCGGCTCTTTACGTTTTCTTGCCCATTTCCGCCGAGGCTGAACGTTTCGATTGCCAGTAACGCCAGCCACGGACCCCGTCATGCCGGAAATCTGCGAAGAAGATCGCCTTGCAGCGCTGCATGCGCTGGGTCTGCTCGACACCGGTGTTGAGGCGGGATACGAGGCGATTACCGATCTGGTGACAGCGGTGACCGGCGCCCGCATGGCGGCCGTCTCGCTGGTCGATCGTGACCGGCAATGGTTCAAGTCGGCCGTCAACCTGCCGGCCCGAGAGACACCGAGATCCTGGGCTTTTTGTCATCACGCGATCCAGCAGGGTGATGTCTACGAAGTGCATGATGCACGGACCAATCCGTTGTTCGCGGACAATCCACTCGTTACCGGCGAACCCCATATCCGCGGGTATGCCGGCGTGCCGATCAGTCTCCCGACGGGGGAGAAACTGGGCACATTGTGTGCGATCCACGACGCTCCCCTGGCCCTGGATGAGAGCGCACGAAACCGCCTCATATCATTGGCGCGGATGATTGAGGAACTGATCCGGGAGCGCACGGATGCGCGTGAACACGAACGCCTCGCACTGGTTGCCCGTCACACCCACAATTCGGTCGTGATCACGGACCGTGATGGTGTGATTGATTGGGTGAACCCGGCCTTCGAACGCCTGTCCGGCTACACGCTTGCGGAGGTCCGCGGTCGCCTGCCTGGCACGTTCCTTCTGTGCCCGAATTCCGACCCCGGCGCCATAAAGACGCTGGCCGCGGCGGTCCGGGAGGGCACGGAATGCCAGGTGGAACTCGTCAACCGCGCCAAGAATGGTGCCGAGTACACCATTCTCATCGAATTGACGCCCATTCGGGACGAGGACGGGCGTTGTACCGGCTTCATGTCGGTCCAGACGGATATCACGGCGCAGATAGAGACGCGTGAACGGCTGAGCCGGGCGCTGCGCGAAACCCAGTCCCTGATGGACGTCATCCGGCAACACACTGTGTTCAGTGTGACCGACCCGGCCGGTGTCGTCACTGATGTCAATGACGCGTTCTGCCGACAAAGCGGGTACTCGAAGGAAGAAATTCTCGGCAAGACGCATCAGTCCCTGCTGAGCTCAGGCATGCATTCGGACGCGTTCTGGGCGGAGATGCGATCGACGATCAAGGCGGGCCGACCCTGGCGCGGGGAAATCTGCAATCGCAACAAGTCCGGCGAGCTGTTCTGGGTCGATTCAATCGTCGCGCCGCAGATGAATGCGGACGGCGAAATCGAGCGCTACATATTCATCCGCTTTGACATCACGAACCGCAAACACGTTGAAGCCGGTCTGGCCGCCAGCCAAAGGCAGCTTGAGGCATCGCTGGAACGACTCTCGGCGGTCACCGAATTGGGCGGGATCGGGAGTTGGGAAGTCGATCTCGACACGATGACGCCGATCTGGGACGACATCACTCGCAAAATCCACGAAGTCGATACGGACTATGTTCCGAACATGGACACCGCGATCGATTTCTATGCACCGGAGAGCCGCGGGCCGATCTCGGAAGCGGTTGCACATTGCATTGAAACCGGTGAGCCGTGGGACTTGGAGCTTCCGCTGATTACAGCGAAAAACAGGCGAGTCTGGGTTCGCGCGGTCGGACGCCGGGTCCTCCGGGACGGGAAGCCGATCCGCTTGGTCGGCTCGTTCCAGGACGTGTCTGAACGTCGCGAACGCGAGGAAGAAGTGCGTCTCATATCGACGAGACTCGAAGTCGCGCTTGAGAGCTCCGGCATTGGCGTCTGGGACGTCTGCCCGCCAACCGGCGAATATCATTGGGATGATGGCAGTCGCCGCTTGTTCGGCATCGCCGACGATTCGCCCAATCCTGCGCCGGATGACTGGGTCAACGGGATACACCCGGATGATCGTGAGGGCGTATCGGCAGCCTTGGCGAACGCCTACGCATCCAAAACCCATGTCCGACGTGAGTATCGCTATCGCCGGTCCGATGGCGGTTACCGGCACATCCGCTCCTTCGGGGTCTATCGGGAGCGCCTTGATGCGCCGCCGATCATCACCGGCGTTCATATGGACGTGACGGCCGATATCGAGCAGGCCGCCGCCCTGGAACTCGCCCGCGAACGCGCTGAGAGCGCCAGCCATGCGAAGTCCCAATTCCTTGCGAATATGAGCCATGAAATCCGGACGCCGCTCAATGGCGTTCTGGGCATGACACAGGTCCTCCACATGACCGAGCTGACCGAACAGCAGTCACGGCATGTCGAAACCATTCGCAGTTCCGGCCAGGCATTGGCTGATCTCATCGACGACATCCTGGACATCTCGAAGATTGAGTCCGGCATGATCGAGCTTGAGCAGCGGGCGTTCGAGATGCCGGAACTGGTCGCGATGGTCAGCGATATCACGCGATTGCGCGCGCAGGAGAAACAGCTCGCACTGGATACGTCCCTGGCGCCTGACGTTGCGAAAATTGTCGTGGGTGATGAAAAACGGTTGCGGCAAATCCTGATCAATATCGTCGGCAATGCCGTGAAGTTCACCGATAGCGGCCGGGTCAGCATCGATATTCGTGCCGGGGACGGCGATCTGGTCCAGTTTCGGATCAGTGATACCGGGCCGGGAATTGAACCGGGCCATCTCGCCAGTATTTTTGACCGCTTTGCCCAGGCCGATAATTCAATCACGCGCCAATATGGCGGCACCGGCCTGGGACTCGCCATCTGCCACGAACTGGTGACCTTGATGGGCGGTGAGATCGGGGTCGAGAGCGTGCCCGGCGAAGGGTCGACCTTCTGGTTCAATCTTCCCCTTCCGGCCGCCGATGACCAAGAGTTGTCCAAGACGCCGGTCATGACCTCGCGCCAGACCGGCGACGACAATACGGGACGCCGGATTCTGGTGGTCGACGATGTGCAGGCCAACCTGATGGTGCTCACCGCCCTGCTGCAGAACAATCAGTACGAGATCATCACGGCGGGCAATGGGCTTGAGGCCCTCGACCTGCTCGATACCAATCGTTTCGACGCCGTGTTGATGGATATCCAGATGCCCGTGATGGCGGGGGATGAGGCGATCCGGCGTATTCGCGCGTCCGGGACCAGCCATGCCGATATCCCGATTTTTGCCCTCACCGCCGACGCGACCCGGGCAACACGGGAATTGTGCGCGCGTATCGGCGCAACCGGCTATTTCACCAAGCCGCTGAACTTGCCGGATGTGCTGGACGCCTTGCGGCGCGAGACCGCGGACGCGCCTGGCGCGGGGACAGGTGGCGGACAGTCGCGCTACGGCTAGCGCCCGCGCGCTTCGGCGAGGCCTTCGCGGGCGAGTTCGTCGGCGCGCTCATTGCCGGGATCTCCGGCATGGCCTTTCACCCAGCGCCAGTCGATCGTGTGCGACCGGGTGAGATCGTCCAGCCGCTGCCACAAATCGACATTCTTGACCGGCTTCTTGTCGGCCGTCTTCCAGCCCCGCTTTTTCCAGCCATGGATCCATTTTGTGATGCCGTCGCGCAGATAGACGCTGTCGGTGATCAGGATGACCGAGCGGTCCGCTTTCTTGAGCGCTTCCAGGGCCTGGATGGCCGCCATCATTTCCATGCGGTTATTGGTGGTGTCGGCCTCGCCGCCCTTTAATTCCTTGCGGTGGCCATTCCATTCCAGGATCGCCCCCCAGCCGCCGGGGCCGGGATTGCCGGAACAGGCGCCGTCCGTGTGGATGGTGATGGTGCTCACAACGGGTATTTCCTCGCCATGTCATCAAGACCGGCCTCAATGATTTCTTCAAGGACGGCCATGTCGATATCGGCCAGCTTGTTGATGTAGAGGCATGATTTGCCGATCTTGTGCTTGCCGAGGCGGGCGAGCTTGTCGGAATAGTCGGCATAGCCGGGCATGATGTAGAGGACGAGATTGGCTTTGCGCGGCGAAAAGCCCGTGCGCATGAAATCGCCTTCGCGTCCACTTTCATATTTGTAGTGATACTCACCGAAACCGATGATGGACGGTCCCCACATGCGCGGCTGCCAACCGGTTATCCGTTGCATCATGGCCAGCATGGTTTCGGCGTCGGCGCGGCGGGTCGGGTTCTCGATGCTGGCAATGAATTCAGACGCTGATGTCGCGCTCGGCTGGGTCTTGTTCTCGGCCATGATGCCCTCCTCAGGCGACGACACGGGGAAGTTTGAAGACAACATCCTCATCGGTGACGCGGATGTCTTCGAGGCTGATATCATAGCGCGTTCTGAAGGCTTCGATCAGCCCTTCGACGAGGTCTTCCGGTGCCGAGGCGCCGGCGGTGATGCCGACGGTGCGGATGGCGCCGAGACTGTCCCAATCGACATCGGCGGCGCATGAAACCAGGGCCGCCCGACGGGCGCCGGCACGCTGGGCGACTTCGACAAGGCGGACCGAGTTCGAGGAATTGGGCGATCCGATCACGAAGACAATGTCGCTGCGCGGCGCCATCGCCTTGACCGCAGCCTGACGATTGGTGGTGGCGTAACAGATGTCTTCCTTGTGCGGCGCCTTCATGTCGGGAAAGCGCGCGTGCAGCGCCTCGACAATGGCCGAGGTGTCGTCGACCGATAGCGTGGTCTGGGTGACAAAGGCGATCCGCGCCGGGTCCTTCGGCTCGAAACGGCCGGCATCTTCGACGGTCTCGACCAGGCTGATGGCGCCATCGGGCAATTGACCCATCGTGCCGACCACTTCCGGGTGACCGGCATGGCCGATCAGGATGATTTCATCCCCATTGGCAAAATGGCGTTGGGCTTCAACATGGACCTTGGAGACCAGCGGGCAGGTGGCGTCGACATAGATCATTTCGCGACGTTCCGCTTCGGCCGGCACGGTCTTGGGCACGCCATGGGCCGAGAAGACGACCGGGCGGTCGGTCGGGCATTCATCCAGCTCTTCCACGAAAACGGCGCCCAAGGCCTCCAGCCGTTCGACGACATGGCGGTTGTGAACGATCTCGTGGCGGACATAGACCGGCGCGCCGAAGCGTTCGATCGCGCGCTCGACGATCTGGATTGCCCGGTCGACACCGGCGCAGAAGCCGCGCGGAGCAGCACGCAATATGGTCAGCGGGGGGCGGGGTGTCGCGGTCACGCTCATCTCTCCTTCAGCGATGGCGTTGCGGAAGCGGCATCTCCATCGTATGACCGTCCTAACAAAGTGCCCGGGTCCAAGCCAGCGGCCGGGTCTGTTTCCAGGACAGGTAGTACATAATGTCGTTCAAATCCGCGCGTTCTCTTGCCCTCATTGCCGCGATGTCCGGCTTGCTGTCCTCGTGCCAGAGCGTCACGAACGTGCTGGCGGACCCGGAACCGAATGCCGGCCCGTGCCCGTCAGCCCTGTCGCTTTACGATGCCCATCGTATCGTCGAGCTGCGTGATGGCGAAGTGGCATATGAGAATGTCGGATTTACCGGCGAAGTGCTCGCGGTGCGCTCCTTGTGCAGCTATTACGGGGAACGACCGATCCTGGCCAATCTGGAGATCGACTTCGGTTTTGGACGTGGTCCCGCAGCCCAGGGTCGCGAGCGCACCTATGAGTTTTTTGTCGCCATTACCCGCCGCGACATGGCTGTGATTGAAAAGGAAATCTTCCCGATCCGGGTCCGTTTCGATGCGGATGAGGATCGGGTATTCCTGACCGAGACCATTGATGCCATCTCCATCCCGCGTGCCGACGAGGGCACGTCGGGGACCAATTTCGAGATCCTGGTCGGCTTTGAGCTGACCGATGAACAACTCGCATTCAACCGCTCCGGCCAGCGTTTCCGCGTGGCAGCCGGCCAGGACTAAACTCATGCCGTCTATTGCCGATCAGCTCAGCAGCGTGCTGGGCGACGCGTTTGCTTCCCTCGAGCTTCCGCGTGAGCTGGGCCGTGTGACGCCGTCCAAGCAGAACCCGGAAGTCTTTCCTTTCCAGTGCAATGGCGCCATGCCGGCGGCCAAGCAGGCGAAGACCAATCCGCGCGAACTGGCCACCAAGCTGATCGAGGCGCTGCACGGCATCCCGCAGATCGGCGCTGCCGAGATTGCCGGCCCCGGCTTCATCAATTTGCGTCCCGCCGATCATCTCTACGGTGAGCGCGCCGCCGAGATCGCTGCCGATGAGCGCGCCGGCGCGCCGCTGACTGATGCGCCCAAGACGGTGATGATCGATTTCGGTGGCCCCAATGTCGCCAAGCCGATGCATGTCGGCCATCTGCGGTCCTCGGTGCTCGGTGACAGCCTGCAACGTCTGTTCCGCTTCCGCGGTGACAAGGTCGTGTCCGACATCCATCTCGGCGATTGGGGCCTGCAGATGGGTCATCTGATCACCGAGCTGCGCCAGGAACAGCCGGACCTGGTCTATTTCGACGCCGATCATGCGGGTAACTACCCGTCAGAGCCACCGGTCAATATCGAGGACCTGGCGCGCCTTTACCCCCAGGCCTCCGCTGCTGCCAAGGCCGATCCGGCGCGGCTGGAAATCTCCCGCACCGCGACCGCCGAACTGCAGGCCGGTCGGGCCGGTTACCGCGCCTTGCTGCGTCATTTCATCGAGGTCTCTGTTGCCGCCCTGAAGTGCGATTTCGGGGCGCTGGGTGTGCATTTCGACCTGTGGAAGGGCGAGAGCGATGTCGATCCCCTGATCCCCGGCCTGGTCGAGGATTTCAAGGCCCGCGGCGTGGCCGAACAGAGCGAGGGCGCCTGGGTTGTCCGTGTCGCCCGCGACGGTGACAAGAAGGAGCTGGCGCCGCTCATCCTCGTCACATCCGGTGGTGCATCGCTTTATGGAACCACCGATCTGGCAACCATTCTCGACCGCAAGCAATCGGTCGGTCCGGACCTGACCCTCTATGTCGTCGATTTGGCCCAATCTGACCATTTCGAGCAGGTTTTCCGCGCCGCTGAAAAAGCCGGTCTGGCCGCCGAAGGCGCACTGGAGCATGTGAAATTCGGTACCGTCAACGGCACCGACGGCAAGCGCTTGCGGACCCGCGATGGCGGCACCTTCCGTCTCGCCGACCTGATTTCCAGCGCCATCGAACGCGCCGATGAACGCCTCAAGGAGGCGGGTCTTGCTGCCGATGTCGGCGCCGAAGAGCATGATCGGGTCGCCCGGATGGTCGGACTGGCGGCGATCAAGTTTGCCGATCTGCAGAATTACCGGACCACGAATTACGTCTTCGATCTCGACCGCTTCACCAGTTTCGAAGGCAAGACCGGCCCCTACCTTCTCTACGCCGCCGTGCGCGTGAAATCCCTGATGCGCCGGGCTGAAGAGGCCGGCGTGAAGCCGGGCAGGATCGCGATTGACGCCCAGGAAGAGCGCGATCTCCTGCTGGCGCTCGACGCCTTTGGTGCCGCCCTCGACCAGGCGATCGAAAACCGAGCGCCCAACGCCATCTGTGACCATGCCTTCACCCTGGCCCAGGCCTTCTCGAAATTCTACGCCGCCTGCCCGGTCCTGGTCGCCGAAGACGACGCCGTGAAGGCCTCCCGCCTGGCGTTGGCGCAAGCGACACTGAAACAGCTCGAGCTGTGTTTGCACCTGGTGGGACTCGAGGCGCCGGAGCGGATGTAGGTAGCGCGTCTCTTCTAGTGGGCGCAATCCCGGTCGGCGAGTCCTGCCGGAAGGCGGGCCAGCCAGGACCGTTCAAAGAGACCGGATCCGGCCGCCACGACTTCGGTTGAGTCACCCGGGTGCCACATGCGTTCCAGCCCGTCTATCTGGTAACAAGCGGTCAAGACGTCCGGCGGAATAGCATACCCAACGACTTGGGAAGCGGAGTGGTTTGTTGCAGCCAAGATGTCGTCGTAACTTGGAGCTTGGCCAAACGTATCGGACAGCAGGTGGCGATTGACGCCCCAGAAACGGTAGAGCTGTTCAGATCGCTCACCGATTTCCAGAAAGTCCAACCTTGCAGCCTGCCTATCCTCGTCCGCAAGGTCGCCCAGGATTCTTTCAAATGCTGTCACATCATTGATGGGGCCGCCATGCCACACGACAAGACTGCCCTCAGTAACGATTTTCTCGCGCCCGGCCGGGAAAAGATAGTTGGCGCAACTTGAGGCACATAACCCGTCGACAATGATCGTTCGGGGGCGACGAGGAAGGCTTTCCGCAAAAAATAGCCAAGGTCGGACGGGGCCGCCGGAAGATCTCAGAATGATTGAACTAAATCTTCTGGAGCGGATCAGGGCGGCATCGAGGTTGGAGAGAGTTTCTATTGAGCCATAGACACAAAGGCCGCGATCACCGCCTGCCTGAACCAATTCTAGCCCGCCGGGTGCGGAGGGATTGCGAGTGGCATTCGGGAAGAGTGCTCGGCAAGCATCAATGAGCGGCGTTGGATCGGAGACGGGTGGGTCATCGGTCCGCAACAGCCAGGCGAACGGGCTGGCGATTGCAATGCCAATTATTGCCATGGCTCCTGCCGCAAGGCCAGAAAAGCCAATGCCGGTCAATGCGTAACTCGAACAACGCGTCGCGGCCGACTGAGGTCCACCTGGAAGGCTACCGGCGCAATGTCCACAGTCGCGGTGGACGGCGCGATAAGCTGTTCCGTGGTGTGATCATTCAGCGTCAGAGATCTGTCATCCACGCCGGGACTTAAATTATGGGATGCAGTGGATAATTGCGTTTGCCGCTGTGAGGGGAACCTCACCGACACCGGTTCAACAGAGAAAACCACCTGCTCGCGGCAATCGGCAATTCCGCCCAGGTCGGTATCTGAACATGGCGCGATTTCCTGTGCTTCCAGCCAGATTGCCAGTGCTTCCCGTTTTGACCCGAATAGAAATTCCACCCGCCGGTTCAATGCACGCCCGTCCGCCGTGGAATTGCTGGCAACAGGGACGGATTCGCCGAATGAGACGCGATAGATTTCGCCTTGATACACGCCTCGCCTGGCGAGCTCTGTTGCCACGGCGTCGGCGCGCCTTACGCCAAGATCATAGTTGTAGGCTTGTGTGCCGAAAGCATCGGTGTGGCCGGCGATGAAAAGCACAACGTCTGGAGGCTCGTGCTGCAGACTTTCAGAGATCACCTGAATGACATCTTCCGCCTCTGGCCTGATTACGGTTTGGTCGAACTCGAAGAAAATCTGTTGATCGAAAATCACCTGCAAGACAGGAATGTCGGCCGGGAAATCAGGCAGGTCGTGTTCAAGGCGCTCAACAAGGTATTCTTCATAGCGGATTAGCTGATCCCCATAACGTTCGGAGAGGCGCTGAATTCTGTCCCGCCGGTCATTGTGCTCGATGATTGCAGTCTCCCAGGGCTGCAACACCGGAACACCTTTCGGTGGCTGGGCATGCGCTCCTGCGACGACAGAAAGACAACCAAGTGCAGACAGAAGCAGTTTGCGCATCAAAACGACCCGGTAGCCATCCGGACCATCTCGAAGTGGAGGGCGTTGTCTTCCAGGCCCGTTATGGTCACGGAGCTGTCGTAGGCCCGGCCGCTCAGCTGGTCGCCTTCAATGAAGAACTCCATTTCGCGAAGGCCCGAGAACGGCATCCATTCGGGGAATTCCGGATTGGTATCTGGATTGTCGGACCATATTTGAGCGAAGACTCGATCACCTATGAACTCGCAGGATTGATCATTGTCTGGCCGGCATGCGAGCACACCGGAAAAAGGTGTGTATCGGGCCAAATCGGTCTGGACGGCGATCCAGGAGTTCACTGAATCACCGTTTCTATCGACCGATAGGCGCATTCGGGCCGGATACTCCCCGTTGGGGTAGCGGATTCGCCCTTGATAGAAGGTGACCCGCGCCGGCGGCAGAAGAAATTGTGGTAGACCTTGCGCACTGGATAGGCCGACCAGGTTCGCTTGCGATGTCAGGAAAAAGCTTATTGCTGCTTCCTGTGCCACGTCGCCGTTCCGGCCTGTCCCAAGGCCGATGACATATAGTTCAGAGCGTTGAAGGTCCAAACCGATCTGTTCGGCCGCCTCGCGAGCTTGTTGTTTTGCCTCGGAAACAGTGCCTCCAGGATATCGAAAGCGTGCCAAATCCGAATACAGGATTATACGCGGCGTGCCCTGGCTGAGCGTCAGGAACGGGCTGCGCCCCAGTGACGCAATCAGTGTACTTTCAGCGAGCGCGGTTTGGATTCCGACGCTGTCGGGTTCCGGGGTGCCAATTTGTGCGGCCTGCGCCATTGCCGCGGCCAGTCCCGTCCTGAAATGGCGGGAATAGTAATTCTGTGCCTGCGCAATTGGACCGATGCCCAGATAGCGGTTCAGCGAGTTTCGTGCACCGGCGTTCTCGCTGATTGTTAGCTGCTCGGCCGTTGAATAAAATGGCAGGCAGCCTGAGAAGACACGACTCATCCCTGAACCGTCCCGGTGAGCGATGAAGATTGTGACACGTTCACGCGGGGCGAAGCGCGATTCAATCGACGGGTCGTCAAGGTTCAGCAGGTTTCCAATGGCCTGGCGCCAAGGCAGGTTGGCCTCGTTCGGCCGTCCTGGTTGCTCATGGACAATATGATGTTCATCCAAAACGATTGCGGTTTGCCGAAGTGCGCGATCGACAGCGTCGACATTGCAGTAGGCTTCTTCGGAAATCGGGGATGCCGTGAGGGCGGTGAGTAGCGCGAGCAGAATCATACGAGCTTCAGCTCCAGGTCATAGTGTCCGTAGTCGGACAGAGGTGCCGTATCGTATTCGTCCGATTTGCCTGCGGCAGGGATCAGCACCTGCGCGCCGTCTATTTTATTCTGCGAACGCAGCTGTGTACGGTAAGCTGAGAGAGCCGCAATGACCCGGCCATCCTGCGATATGAGGCGCCCCAAATAAGCTTGCGCTTCGCGATAGCCTTTCGCGCCTCGCTGGGCCCGGTCAGCGGCCTTGAGTTTCTCTGATGCGTCGGCAGCGGCCGCTTCTGCGCGCTCGATTTCGCGCCGGACCGGCCCTTCTAGCCGCGCTTCGAGCCGGCGGCGTTTGGTGGTTGCCCTGTTCAGTTCGACGGCTTTTTCGGGATAGTCGGGATTTCGATCGTGCAGGATGTAGGCGAAGATCACGCCAACAATCCAGACGATGACATTGCCCAGCAACGAGCCGCCGATCACCCAGAATGCGTCAGTATCGCCGCCGCCACCCAGCATTTCCCTGGTCGTCAGATAGTCGGCGAGATACTGCGAGCGAGCATATCCAACCGCCGTTAGCACAGTCGTCAGGGCGAGGGTGCCGAGACCAAAAACCTGCCACGCCGCCCAACGCTTACTGTCCCGTTCCTTCACGCCCGTGTAGTATTCGAGCTGTTTGAACAAGGTGCCATGCAAGTGAGCGGCAAAGGCCAGACCGGCGCCGATCAGGAGTGCGAATGCTGATGCGATAAAGGGTGTGAAGAAATTCAGCGAATTGAAAGTTTCAAAGTTGAGCATCATCTCGGAGATGCTGATTGCCAGCAGGACAGTGCCATACAAAGCCCAGTTCAAAATCCGAGGCGGCCGATTGTTTTCCTTGTCCCGAAGCTCGTTGAACTCGCGCTCTAGCCTGCGTTCCATTGCCTCCATGTCGGCCAACGCCTTATGCAAGGTCGAGTGCTGGTCCTGTTGACTGCGCTTCAAATCCCGTTTGGTCTGCGCGAGATCAATCTGGACCTGCTGGAGGTCACGATCCAAAAAAACACCGCCTGCATTGCGATTGGCCGCGATGTCGCGAAAGGCGTCGGCAATAGCCCGAAGGGCAGCGTCGCGCCGTCCGCGAATAGAACCTTGGTACCAAGCAAGCATGCCGCCGGTAAGGTTGCTTGTGCCCGGCCCGAATGGATCCGTCAGCTTCAGCCGCGCGTCCTGGGCCTCCGCATCTAGGTGACGTAGAAGCTCGTCGCGAAGTTCGGAGCCGGCGCTTACGTCGAGTTCGTCGTACGCCGCGATGGCGCTTTCGCGTTCATGCTCTGACATTATTGGGCCTCGCGCTCTCAATAATTGTGATGTGATTGGCTCGACGGCCCGCGCCGTCCAAGAAAACCGGCTGGGTGTCAGTTGGTGACCGCTTCCCAGTCGCCAGTTTCCAAGCGGCACCAGAGTTGAGGGTCGATACTTGCAGCTGGACGGCCCTGAACGCTCAACGTCTGTTGCGAATATCGGCAGGCTGTATAACTCGCAGCCTCCGCAGTCGGAGCCGGAACCGGTGCTGGGCTTGGGGCAACAGAGTAGCTAATTCCTTCCCCGCGCGGTCCAACAAAGTTGCCGCGCTGGGCGGAGTTGCTCTGAATGGCCGCCAGTTCCAGTTCCCGCATTCGCGCACGGTCTTGTTCATTGGCAACAGCCACAAGGAGTGTGCATGCGCCGGCACCAATCAATGCTCCGGTCGTTGCCCCGCGACCGGCGCGACCGCTGCCTGTGTTATTGCCGACAACCGCTCCTAGAAGTGCGCCGGCTCCCACTGCAAGCATGCAGTTTCTGATCGCACGATCCATGGCGGTGCCGCCGCCCCCTGATGTCGTTGCGCATCCCTGGAGTGCAAGCGCGCAAGCCAACAGGCCGCCAAAAATTGATCGCCCCATGATCATAGTCCCCCCAAAATCTGCGAGCATTGCTAATTAGCAATCTAGGCGCGAAAAATGCAATCAGAAAGATTCTTTTTAATTCTGACTCCTTATAGGTGTGTCTGGTGGGCCGGTGGGCCCGAGCGGTCGAAACTTCGCGTCGGGCAAATTGTGGCGGTGCGGTCATGATCACTGGCGAGCGTCTGCCGGTTTTCAGGTCGTGGGCGTGGTCCGCAAGATATTGGTCCGTTTGGGCGGTGTGCGGCGTTTCATTCGCTGCTGGCGCTGCCCTTCACCCGGCGGTCGCCTCCTTCTCTCCTTTGTCCCGCGAGGTCGAAGGGCCGCGCGCGCAAGAATGGGAATCGAAGCAAAAATCGCCGTGCGACAGATCTCACACCCGTCCCCCGATCAGGGGAGGGAAAGCGGGGGTGTATCGGCTAGACTTCCCGTCAACCTGGGAGGGGAAATGCCATGTTCGTCAGCCTGATTGTCGGCCTCGCCGGCCTCGCAGCAACCGAGTTTCCGGATGATCCGGAGCAGTATTCAGTCTGGATGCAGCAGGCCTGCCGGATCCAGCAGGTTGGACATTCCGGCGGCGAACCGGTTGATCACACGGAGTTTTGCACCTGTTTCGATGCCGCTCTGCGCGATGCGGCCAGCCCGGCTATCTACAGGGTTTTCGCGCTGGGCTCGCAGGGCGCGGTGCGTGAGCAGGGCATGATCGAGGACTGGGAGGCGGCTCGCGATACCGCCGCAGCCGAGGCGGCAGCCTTGCCCCCAACTGACCAAGCCCAATTTACCACACTGCTCCAGGGCGGGCTCGGTCGCTGCATGCACCTGTCCCATCAGGGCGAATAAACCGTCTTGTGACATTGACTCTCGGTCCCGGATTCATAGAGTCCGGCGCAATCGCAAAACCCGCCTGAAACCGGGTGATGCAAGACCAAACTCCCCGCGGGAGAGACCGGCGAATATGCCGGCGCCGAAGGCGCAACCGCCCCGGAAACGCTCAGGCCAAGGGACCGCGGGAGAGTAGAACGCTGGAAAGCGGGTGAGGGATCAAAGCCTTCGCCCCACCGACGGAGCAAGTGCGGCCGGTCCCGATCGGGGGGCGTCCACGGCGCGCACGGAATCTCTCAGGTATTCGGGACAGCGGGGGCGATCAGCTTGCAGGCCTTGCCGGGCGTGCAGGATCGCACCCTTGCAAGGACCCGAGATGACCGAAACGCTTCACAAGACACCGCTCCACGCCCTCCATGTCGAGCTTGGCGGCAAGATGGTGCCCTTTGCCGGCTATGACATGCCGGTCCAATACCCGCTCGGCATCATGGGCGAGCACAAGCATTGCCGTGAGCAGGCCGGCCTGTTCGACGTCTCCCACATGGGCCAGGCGCGCTATGTCGGTGACGAGGCGGCGTTGGAAGCGCTGTTGACCTGCGACCTGTCGGAGATCGGTGCCGGCGAACAGAAATACACCCTGCTGCCCAATGAGCGCGGCGGGATACGCGACGATTTGATGGTCTCGCGTCCGGACGGCAATGGTATCTATCTGGTCGTGAACGCCGCGACCAAGGACGCCGATTTCGCCCATATCGAAGCGGCGACGGCTGGCAAGGGCATACTGACCCGCATCCCCGAGCGCGCGCTTCTCGCGCTGCAGGGGCCAGCGGCCAAGGACGTCATGGCACGGCTGTGCCCTCAGGCCTGCAAGATGGTCTTCATGCAGTGCGGCGTGTTCACGCTGGACGGTGTCGACGTGATGATGTCGCGCTCGGGCTATACCGGCGAGGACGGGTTCGAGATTTCCATCCCCGAGGCCGATGCCGACCGCATTGCCCGCCTGCTGCTGGCCCAGGATGAAGTCGCGGCCATCGGCCTTGGCGCCCGCGACAGCCTGCGCCTGGAAGCCGGGCTCTGCCTTTACGGCCATGACATGGACGAGAACCGTACCGCGGTCGAAGCCTCCCTGATCTGGGCCTTGGCCAAATCGCGCCGCGAACGCGGCGATTTCCCGGGCGCTGACGTGGTCGCAAAGCAGATCGAGGACAAGACCTGCCAGAAGCGGGTCGGCCTGACGCTGACCGGTGCGCCGGCCCGTGAAGGCGCCGAGATCGCCGACAAGTCCGGCAATATCATCGGTATCGTGACCTCCGGCGGCTTCGGCCCGACCGTGAATGGTCCGGTCGCCATGGGCTATGTGGATCGTGATTTCATGGCGCCGGGCACCGAGGTCGACATTCTTGTGCGCGGCAAGCCGCGCGCCGCCACCATCACCAAATTGCCGTTCGTACCGGCGAATTTCTATCGGGGCTGAGGCCCGATCATTTTTCTGGGGCAGGAGATAAACCCATGACCACGCGTTACACCGAAGACCATGAATGGATCACCGTTGACGGCGATATCGCCACCGTCGGCATCACTGGCTACGCCGCTGGCCAGCTGGGCGATGTCGTCTTTGTCGAACTGCCGGAAGTCGGCAAGACCCTGAGCAAGGGCGACGAGTTCGCCGTCGTCGAATCGGTGAAGGCCGCCTCCGAGGTCTATGCCCCGGTCGATGGCGAGATCACCGCCATCAATGACGCCCTCGAAGGCGAGCCGGCCAAGGTCAATGAAGACGCCACCGGCGAAGGCTGGTTCGTCAAGATCAAGCTCGCCGACGCCGCCCAGCTCGACGGCCTGATGGACGAAGCCGCGTACAGCGCTCATACGGCGTAAAGGATGACTGGATGGGGAAGCTCCGTCAGTTCAGCAAGCAGGTCCTGCCTTATGCATTGATGCTCTTCCTGTCGATCCGCTGGATCTGGGACGAGGACGCAACGCGTTTCCAATTGGTCTTTGCTGGCGCCGCATCGGCGATGCTGGCTTATATCGTGTTGAACGCAGCGATCGACGTGTTTGGACAGGAGCGCCTCGGGCGGGCCGGCCGGGCAGTCAAACGGGCGACCCAATTGAGTGTGGTGACGGCTTTCTTCGCTGCTGCTGCCGTCGGCGTCTATCTGTTCGGGGCCATGACAGTCGAGGCTGGCTGGTATGGTCTCGCGCTAACGACCGCCATCCTCATTCCCGTCACGACCATCACCATCGTCCTAGGCGGTCACAAGCCGATCCTTGACTGGTTCAACTCTCTGCGCAGGAAAACCTGATGCGATACCTCCCCCATACAGATGCCGACCGGAAGGCCATGCTCGATGCGATCGGCGTGGCGTCCATCGATGATCTCTTCACCGATGTGCCGGAAGCGGCACGGCTGGACGGTCTGGTCGACCTGCCGACCAAGCAGGGTGAATTGCAGGTCGAGCGGGCCATGGCGGCCATGTCGGCACGCAATATTGCCGCCAGCCAGGCGCCCTTCTTTGTGGGGGCCGGGGCGTACAAGCACCATATTCCCTCGACCGTGGATCATCTGATCCAGCGTTCTGAATTCCTGACCGCCTACACGCCCTACCAGCCGGAAATCTCGCAGGGGACGCTGCAGACCCTGTTTGAATTCCAGACCCAGGTGGCGCTCCTGACCGGCATGGATGTGGCCAATGCCTCCATGTATGACGGCTCCACTGCCTGCGCCGAGGCGGTCATGATGGCGGCCCGCGTGACGCGCCGGAACAAGGCCGTGATGGCCGGTTCGGTGCACCCACACTATGTCGAGGCGTCCAAGACGCTGGCCAAGTATTCCGACGTCTCGATCACCGTCACCGATGCGGCGCCGGCAGATCTGGATGCCGTGATTGCCGAGATCGACGACACCACCGCCTGCGTGGTCATCCAGACGCCGGACATTTTCGGCCGCCTGCACGATCTGCGCGAAGTCTCGCGCATCGCTCACGAGAAGGGCGCGCTGGTCATCGCCGTCTTCACCGAAGCCGTGTCGCTGGGTCTGGTTGAAGCGCCGGGCAATATGGGTGCGGACATTGCCGTGGGTGAGGGCCAGTCGATCGGCGTCGGCCTCAATTTCGGTGGCCCCTATGTCGGCCTGTTTGCCTGCAAGGATGATCGCCGCTTCATCCGCCAGATGCCGGGTCGCCTCGCCGGCGAGACCATCGATGCCGATGGCCGCCGCGGCTATGTGCTGACCCTGTCGACCCGCGAGCAGCATATCCGCCGCGACAAGGCGACGTCGAATATCTGCACCAATGCCGGCCTGTGCTCACTGGCCTGGACCATCCACATGACGCTCTTGGGCGAAAAGGGGCTGACCCAGCTCGCCCGTCTCAATCACGAGACTGCCTGTGAGCTGGCCGATGCGCTGGCCTCGATCCCGGGTGTCGAACTGGTCAACGAGACCTTCTTCAACGAGTTCACCCTGCTGTTGCCGAAGAATGCCGACCAGGTCGTCAACGAACTGGCGCGCTTTGGTGTGCTGGGCGGTGTGCCGGCCAGCCGTCTCTATCCGGGTCGCTTCGAGAATTACCTGATCGTCGCGGCCACTGAAACCAACACGCCGGAAGACATCGCCGTCTTCGCCAAGGCCCTCGCGGGAGTGCTCTGATCATGTCGATGAACACCCAAGGACGTCCCACCCGCATGGCCGAGAATATCGCCACCGGAGGGTATGCTGACACGATCTCCGGCAGCCGCGGTCTCGACCAGGCCGAAGCGCTGATCTTCGAGCGTGGTGACCTGGATCGCTGCGGCGTTGACCTGCC
This sequence comes from Maricaulis maris, assembly GCF_003634045.1. Lineage (GTDB taxonomy): Bacteria > Pseudomonadota > Alphaproteobacteria > Caulobacterales > Maricaulaceae > Maricaulis > Maricaulis maris. The sequence continues at coordinate 469,301 of NZ_RBIM01000003.1, read as the reverse complement.
GGAACCCAAGGGTCTCAAGACCCGTCTGGGCGGTCTCGAGCGCAAGGATGCGATCGGCCTGCCCGGTCTCGCCGAGCCGGAGACGATGCGCCACTACGTCCGTCTGAGCCGCAAGAATTACGCCATTGATCTGGGCCTTTACCCGCTCGGCTCGTGCACGATGAAGCATAATCCGCGTCTCAATGAGAAGGTCGCGCGGATGCCCGGCTTTGCCGATGTGCACCCGCTGCAGCCGGCCTCGACGGTGCAGGGCGCCTATCAGGTGATGGGCGAGCTGGCCCATTGGCTGATGACGCTGACCAACATGCCCGCCGTCGCCCTGTCGCCGAAAGCCGGTGCGCATGGTGAATTCTGCGGCATGATGGCGATCCGCGCCAAGCTGGACGCCGATGGCCAGACCGGCCGTCGCCGCATTCTCGTTCCCGAGAGCGCCCACGGCACCAACCCCGCAACCGCCGTACAGTGTGGCTTCACGGTCGACGAGATCCCGGCGGACAAGACCGGCCGGGTCGACATGGAGGCCTTCAAGGCCAAGCTCGGCGATGATGTCGCCGGCATCATGCTGACCAATCCCAACACGTGCGGCCTGTTCGAGCGGGATATTCGCGAGATCGCCGACCTGATCCACGAGGCGGGCGGCTATTTCTACTGCGACGGCGCCAATTTCAACGCCATTGTCGGCCGGGTCCGTCCGGGCGATCTCGGCGTCGATGCCATGCATATCAACCTGCACAAGACTTTCTCCACCCCGCATGGCGGCGGTGGTCCCGGTTCCGGCCCGACCGTGCTGTCCGATGCGCTGGCCCCGTTCGCACCCGTCCCCTACGTCGTCGAGACCGAGAAGGGCGGCTGGGACCTGGTCGAGCACATGGATGACGCCGAAGGCGCGCCTTTCGGTCGCATGGCCGCCTTCCACGGCCAGATGGGCATGTTCACGCGCGCGCTCACCTACATGATGAGCCATGGCTCGGATGGTCTCAAACAGGTGGCCGAGGATGCTGTCCTCAATGCCAATTACATCCAGGCCCGCCTCAGCCATGTCATGACCGTGGCCTTCGAGGGCACCTGCATGCACGAGGCCTTGTTTGATGATCGTTTCCTCAAGGATACCGGCGTCACCACACTCGATTTCGCCAAGGCGATGATCGATGAGGGCTATCATCCGATGACCATGTATTTCCCGCTGGTCGTCCATGGCGCCATGCTGATCGAGCCGACCGAAACCGAGTCGATGAGCGGTCTCGACCGTTTCATCGAAGTCCTCGAAGCGCTCGCCACAGCCGCCAAGGCCGGTGACACCGCCCGCTTCCTGGCGGCCCCGGTCCACGCCCCGACCAAACGCCTCGACGAAACCCGCGCCGCCCGCCAGCCGGTGCTGCGCTGGACGCCGTTGGAACAAGCGGCCGAGTAACGATTCCGGCATCCGGGACTGCGACCTGTGCGGTCCCGGATGACAGGGCGCTGCGAAACCGATTAATTTATGCGCATCGTCTGAGCCGCAGTGGGTTCCGGCGATCAGGGTGGGGTGGACAGTCCTGTCCTGTAAAGCCGGTTCACGAAACCGGTGCGCAGATGCAACATCTTGCCGCCGACTGATGAGCGCGCCTGAATTTCGGCGCTTTTGTCTCGCATTGGGGTGATGTTTACGCGTTTATGGTTGTCTGTTCGTCCGCGCGCCCCATATCGGTGGTGCGCCCCGACGAACGGGGTTGGAGATGGTCGCAGCGATGAATGAGAGCCTCAATGGCTGGGCCAGGAGCCACCCGATCGGTGCGTTTGTCGTGCTGATCATCCGTGGCATCTGCATCGCGATCGGCCTCTTGCTGATGGTGATCTCGGTTCCCGTCGCGATCCTGACACCCTTCCCGCTGGTGCCGATCGGCGCGTTTGTCGGCTTGCTGGGCCTTGTCCTGGTGGCAGGCGCGTCCAAGACGCTGCACACCAAGATCACTGAACTCCTGCGCCGGGTTCCCTGGCTGTGGAAGCGCGTGCGCTGGGCCTTTGGTGAAAAGGAAGCCGATCCGGCCGAATAGCCGGTTCGCACTCAGTTCCAGTCCATCCGGAAGAATGAATGTGCGGTGCGGGCCAATCGCTCCGGCACCTCTGCTGCGGCGACATGGCGCGGCCAGTTTCGCGCGGCCGCCAGGATGTCATCGAGCATGGCTTTCAGGCGCGCCGGCTTGATGTCGCCGAAGCGGCCAAAGCGCAGCAGATCGTCCAGCTCAAATCCGTCCGTCTTGCCCGACAGGGACATCTGGTGCTGTGAGGTCCAGTCGCCGGACGGGTTATAGGCGTAGACCACGTCATAAGCCGGGGCGAGGGACCATTGCCCGGCCCGGTCCATCAGGAAGGCAATGTTTTTCACATGGTCGTCCTGGTTGCGGATGACGATGTTGAGCAAGGCGCGGCGAACCATTTCCTCGCGCGTCTGATGGCCAAGCCCGAGCATGCGAATCGTTTCGATCGCCTGTTCATAGCTGTAGGCGCGCGGCTGGTTGAAATCGAAATGGCGCATCGCGGCGAGTGTCTGCATGTGCAGTTTTCCGCCCGTCTTTGTGCGGTCGAAGCGGCGGGTCATGAAATGGGCGCGGCCACCTTCCTCATGCAAGCGGCAGTCCGACATCGTGATGCCGGCCTCGCGCGCCAGGAGATGGCAGGCATATTCCAGCCGGCCATAGCCGAGTGGATCGGCGATCTCCTTGTCGGCATTTTCGCTGACCCCGTCGAATTTCAGAAGCCAGGGCTCAAAGCCCGCCTGCGCGTCGAGTTGGCCGGAGCGGAACTCCCCGGTGGCCGGCTTCCAAGCGAGCACGGCCTTGGCGCGGGCGCCGCCTGCGGACGTGCCGACGCGCAGGATGTCCTCAAGGACGAGCTGGTCGTCATCGCCGGCGAGGCGCCCCTTGAGCTCCAGCCGGTCCTTGACGATATGATCGGCGAGTTCGACCAACCCGCTTATATCGACGGTCCCGCCTTCGCTGGTCGGTCCGGCGCGCGTCGAGGGTTCGAATTCGAGCGCGCCCATGCCGCGACGCCCGGTATAGCAGAGCCGTTCCACCGGATTGAAACTGCCCGGCGCGCGGCCCTGTTCGGCGAGCCAGCGATTGATGAGAAGATGGCCGAACTTGTCCGGCAGGCTGTCGGCGAGCAATCCTGGCAGGCCCTTGAAGGCCGCACGGGGCAGGTCCGGGAACTCAAACACGCCGGGACGCAACGGCATGGCGAGCGGGGCGGGTTCGATGCCGGAGCGGGTAAACTCCGGCACGTATTCGAAGGCCCCAATATCGCGGCTGTCATCCCACAGGGCCGCGCCGATCCGGCGCCCCCACAGGATGACATCGGCACGGGTCATGCCCCGTCCTCGTCACCCCATTGCCAGGGCTGTTCCGATACGGAGACGCTGTTTCGGACGCGCTGGCGGCGCTGTTTACGGTCGCTGCGCGGATCGAGCGGGCTGACCGTCGCGTCCGGTACGAGAGCGAGCAGGCGATCGTCCATGTCCAACGCGCGGAGAACCCGCGCGACCGTGTCCAGCGTGCCGTTTCCCCCGGCCTCGAGCCGCCGCAGGGTCCGACTGGATATGCCGGCCTGTCGGGCGAGATCTTCCTGCTTGATGCGGCGAGCGATCCGATAGCGCTCGATGCGCGCGCCGACCTGTTCAAGCAGGGAATCGATCGGTATCAGATCATCTGGAATATAATCGGCCATATAAGTCCGTTTAGGCAGAAATTTTACGCTTACCGGACGTATACGTCACATATGGCACGCTGTCAAATAGGTCGTTTGCGTCCTCTTATAGGGGAATGCGGGCGTTAACCGGACGTATTTGTCCATTTATATATAGGCATGCAAGAAAAAGCCCGCGGCAATTACCGCGGGCTTTTGGCTTTCAGGGGTGAGGGGAGCCTAGTTCAGGCGTTCACCCACCGATTTGATGTCGGCATCGACGAGCTTGTTGAGATCGGTCTTCTTCAGCTTCGTCTTGAGGATTTCCTCGGCGGCCTGGACAGCGAGCTCGGCGGCAGCGGCTTTGACTTCCGCGGCAGCCTGGGCTTCGGCCTGGGCGATGCGCTGCTCAGCCATGGCGGTGCGGCGTTCCAGACGCTCCGTCATTTCCTTGCGGGCTTCCGCCTTCAGCGATTTCGCCTCGGTCTTGGCCTGGGCGATGATGGCTTCGGCCTCGGCTTCCGCCTCGCGCTGCTTGCGCTGATAGGAGGCCAGCATTTCGGCAGCGTCCTCACGCAGGCGTTTGGCTTCGTCCAGCTCCGAGGAGATGGCGTCGGCGCGGTCATCCAGCGTCTTGGCGATCGTCTTGTGCACGCCCATGCGCAGCAGCAGGCCGAAAAAGGCGATCAGGGCCAGGAAGGCGTAGAAGGATGGATCCGCAGGCTGTGCCACGATCCAGTCCATCAGGCTCTGGCTTTCGCCATGTCCGGTTTCTTCAGCACGGATCATCATGGCTTACGCCTCCTTCGCCTTGATCAGACCGTCGACGGTCTTGCCGGCATCGGCCTCGGAGACCTCGACGCCGGACAGGGCGGCCACGACGGCAGAGGTCGCGGTGGCGGCAATACCGCGGACTTCGGCAAACGCCTTGTCCTTGGCCTTGCGAATGGCGGCTTCCGAGGCTTCCTGCTTGGCAGAGAGCTCAGCTTCCACGCCAGCGGTTTCCTTGGCGATCTCGGCGTCCAGTGCCTTACGCGTATCGGCCGCGATGCCATGCGCCTTGGCGCGGGCTTCAGCGAGCGATTTTTCATACGCTTCGCCGGCAGCCTCGGCATCAGCCTTGGCTTGGGCGGCAGCGTCCAGATCGTCCGCGATGCGGTCGCGGCGGTCCTCGATCGTCGTCTTGATCTTCGGCAGGATGAAACGATCCAGCGCGACGTACAAAATCACGAAGAAGATCGCCAGCCAGAAGAGCTGCGACGCAAAATATGTCGGGTCGAAGGGCGGGAACACACCCGAGTCTGCATGATCGGCAGCAGCGTCGGCGACGTGTTGGGCCACTTCTGAATGCGGTGCGTGCGTCATGGGACGCCGGCTCCTCTAGTCAGGTGGAGCAAAGGAGTGAGGCCGCGCCGGGTGACGCGGCCACAACTCAATGATCAAGCAACGAAGAGCAGGATCAGAGCGATGAGCAGCGAGAAGATGCCCAGGGCTTCGGTCACGGCAAAGCCGAAGATCAGGTTGCCGAACTGCGACTGGGCAGCCGACGGGTTGCGCATGGCGCCCTGAAGGAAGGAACCGAAGATGTTACCAACGCCGATAGCTGCGCCGAGCATGCCGAGGCAAGCGAGGCCGGCACCGATGTATTTGCCCATTTCTTCCATATCAAAAACTCCTTTGAGGGGGCTGTATCAGTTGTTGTGGTTGTGACGCCTGCGGATCAGTGACCCGGATGCAGGGCGTCGTTGAGATAAATGCAGGTCAGGATCGCGAAGACATAGGCCTGCAGGAAAGCGACCAGGAATTCCAGCGCCGTCAGACCCAGCGTCATCGCGAAGGGGAATACGCCGGCCAGATAGCCCGGCAACTCACCCATGCCCATGGACGCCGAACCGGCGGCCAGCATGACGATGAAACCGGCGAAGACCTTCAGCAGGATGTGGCCGGCCAGCATGTTGGCGAACAGACGTACCGAGTGGCTGATCGGACGCGAGACGAAGGAGATGATTTCGATCAGCGTCACGAAGGGCAAGATGAAGATCGGCACGCCTGATGGCACGAAGATCTTGAGGAATTTCGCACCATTCTTGAACACGCCATAAACAATGACGGTCAGCCAGACCAGCATCGCCAGGGCGACGGTCACGATCAGATGGCTGGTGATGGTGAAGGAGTGGGCACCCGGCGCCGGGAAATAGGGGAACATGCCGAGCATGTTGGCGACCAGGATGAAGATGAAGAGCGTGAAGACAAACGGGAAGAAGCGCAGGCCTTCCTGACCGGCCGTCGATCGGACCATGTCGGCGACGAAGCCGTAAATGATCTCCGCCACCGACTGGGCCCGGTTCGGCACCAGGGCCCGGCTCGACATGGCGACGGCGAAGAGAACGATGGTCAGCCCCGTCGTCAGCATCATGAAGTAGCTGGAGTTCGTGAACGCCAGATTCAGACCAAAGGCCTCGAAGGGGAAGACTTCGTGGACTTCGAACTGCTTGATCGGGTTGGTGTCTGCCACGCCCGGCCTCTTTCATGTCTTGCGGCGATTGCCGCCTTGAACCCTGTGAAACCCTCAGGCCTTGTCGCCGTCGGACTCCGAACTTATCTCGCGAGCGGCGCGCACCACATTAAGAGTGCCTGCCGCAAAACCCAGCATCGTACCGATGATCAGTCCGAAAGGACTGATTCCGGCGAACACGTCGAGCACATAGCCCAGCACGCCGCCGACCAGAACACCGCCGAAGAATTCAGACCCGTAGCGCATCCCCAAGGCCCAGGCGGAGCTGGGTGGTTTTCCGGCCGGTTGCTGGTGCTTGCCGCGCGTCGCGTCAATGCGCAGCTGCAGCTCGTCCAGTTCGGCTCGGGATTGGTTGCGTGGGTTGTCGTCTTCGCCTGACATGTTGGACCGGTCTGCCTACGGAAGAACAGCCCCCCACAGGCGCGCGCACACTATCCACGGCCCCCCGGCAAGTCAAGCAAGGGTGGCCTTGATATAAGTATCTGAAAAATAAGCCGGTATAGGCTATTCTGCGGCGATTAGCTGTTCGGCGCCCACCAGGTCAACCGAGACCAGCTGGGAAACGCCGCGTTCGGCCATCGTCACACCATACAAGCGGTCCATGCGCGACATGGTCAGGGCATTATGGGTGATGACCAGGAAACGGGTCTCGGTCAGGCGGCGCATTTCATTGAGCATGCGGCAATAACGGTCGACATTGGCATCATCGAGCGGCGCATCGACCTCGTCCAGCACACAGACCGGTGCCGGATTGGACAGGAAAACCGCGAAGATCAGGGCCGAGGCGGTCAGTGCCTGCTCGCCGCCGGACATCAGGGCCATATTGTCCAGCTTCTTGCCGGGCGGGCAGGCGAAAATCTCCAGACCGGCTTCCAGCGGATCATCATGTTCGGTCAGGCGCAGTTCGGCATGGCCGCCTTCGAACAGGGTTTCGAACAGGGTCTGGAAGTGGTTGTTGACGATGTCGAAGGCTTCCAGAAGCCGCATCCGCCCCTCGCGCGACAGTTCATCGACCGCCTTGCGCAGCCGGGCGATCGCCTCAACCAGGTCATCGCGCTCGCGGGTCATCTCCTCGATCTTGGCGGCGAGTTCCTCGGCTTCATCATCGGCGCGCAGATTGACCGCACCCAAGCGTTCGCGTGACTGGCGGGCCTCGTCGAGCCGTCGCTCCAGCTCGGCGGGAGTCAGTTCGGACATTTCGTCTTCGTCGAAGCGTGTGCTCAGCGTGCCGGGCGCCTCGCCGGTGGCATCCTGCAGGCGTTCCGTGGTCTCGGCCAAGCGCGCGCGGGCGGCGTTCAGCGTTGCCTCGGCCGCGGCGCGGCCTTCGCGAGCCGCCGAGGCGGCGGCTTCTGCCTGGCGGGCGGCGCTGTCGGCCTGTTTGACCTCACCCTCATTGGCCGATGCGGCCTGGCGTGCCTCTTCAGCCTTGGCTTCGGCGGCGCGCAGCTTGCCGGCGAGTTCGAAGAGTTGGTCCTCGATCACCTCGGGGCGGGCGCGGGCGGTCTCCAGGCGTTCCTCGGCCTCGGTGCGTTGGGCGGCGATTTCTTCCAGTCGCGCTTCGGCGGATTTGCAGCGTTCGGCCCAGGCGTCGTGATCGCGTTTGAAGCCCATGCGGCGCTGTCGGCGTTGTTCGCGCTCGCGCTTGAGGCTTTCCAGTGCCGCGCGGGCATCGGCGGCGGCACTGCGGGCCAGGTCGGCGGCTTCGCGGGCGGTGTCGAGGGCATCGGTATCACCTTCCGCGGTCTCCGCTTCGACAAGGACGGCGCGGGCCTGGTCGATGGCGGCGCGATTGTCGGCCTGCTCCGCGGTCAGCCGGTCAAGACGCTCTTCCAGTGCGGTCGCGCGGGCGGCGTCCTTGGCGGCATTTTCGCGCAGGTCGGAAATGCGCGCCAGGATCTCGCGCGAGCGCCGTTCCGCCGGTCCGACCGCGGTGCGGGCTTCGGCTTCGGCGTCGCGCGTCAGCCGTGCCTGTTCCCGGGCCGCCGCTTCGGCGTCACGGGTCTGATCATGACTGGTCAGCGTTGCGTCGAGTTCGGCGCGGATCGCATCGAGACGGTTTTTCTGTTCCAGGCGGGCCACCGCAGCGGAAGGCGCATCGGCGCGGGCCACCAGCCCGTCCCAGCGCCACAGATCGCCCTCGCGGGTGACCAGGCGTTGGCCGGGCTTCAACTTGGCCGCGGCTTCCAAGGCCTTGTCGGCCTTGATGACACCGACCGCATCGAGCCGTGCCTTGAGCGCCGGCGGTGCCTGGACATGGTCGGACAGGGGGACGCAGCCCCCCGGCAAATTATCGGCATGGCAGGTCGTTTGCGCCCAGTGGCGCGCCGCGGCCGCATCCAGTGAGGCCTCGAGATCATCGCCCAGGGCCGCCGCAAGCGCGTGTTCATAGCCCGGCCGGGCCCGTACCGCTTCGATGGCGGGTGACAGGGTCTCCGCCTGGGAGCCGGCGAGCAAGCGCTCCAGGGCCTTGGCTTCGCGCTCCAGCGTTTCGCGCTGGGCAGCGGCTTCGCGCCAGGCGTCGGCGGCGGCTTCCAGTGCTTGGGCTGCGGCCTGGCGTTCGCGCTCTGCCTTGTCCAATGCCGCGCGGGCGGCGAGCAAGGCGGCTTCGGTGGCGCCGGCTTCGCCTTCGGCGGTTTCCAGTTCGGTGAGCGCAGTGGAATTGCGGACCCGGTCGAATTCGGCGCGGGCCGCGTCGATCTCGCGATCAATCTGGGCCAGACGGGATTCGTGGCGCGCCAGGTCGCGGTGGGCGCTGTCGATCGAGGCGCGTTTGTCGGCGGCTTCGGAGGCGCGGCGGTCGAGGTCTTCCTCAGCCGTCTGACGCGCTGTTTCGGCGTCGCCTGATGCGAGTTCGGCAGCGTCCAGCGCCGCTTGCTCGTCCTGCGTCTCACTGTCGAGCCGGGCGATCTGCGCTTCGGCTTCGACACGGCTGGTGCGGGCGTCCTCGAGAATATCGGTCTCGCGCCTTGCGCCGTTGGCGAGATCATCGAGCCGGCGTTCGAGCCCGTGGATTGACCGCTGGACGTCTTCTGCATCGCGTTGCAGCCGGTCGCGTTCGCGTTCCAGTAGGCGCAGGGCGGCAGCGGCTTCCGCCTCGGCCTGGCGGGCCGGTTCGCGCGACGCGGCCAAGACTTCGGCCTTGGTGCGGGCTTCGGCGGCGGCGAGGCTGGTATCTTCGGTCGCGGTGCGCTTTTCGGTCAGGGCGGCTTCGGCGGTTTCCACGGCGCTGGCCGCGTCGCGCCAGCGATTGAGCCACACGGCGGCTTCCAGCGCGCGGATCGACGATGACAGTTTGCGATAGCGCGAGGCCTGTCGCGCCTGCCGTTGCAGCGATCCGTGACGGGCGGTGATTTCGTCGACGACTTCCTGCAGGCGGTCGAGATTGGTCTCGGCCCCTTTCAGGCGCAGCTCGGCCTCGTGGCGGCGGGCGCGCAGGCCGGACACGCCGGCGGCCTCTTCCAGAACGCGGCGGCGGTTTTGCGGTTTGGACGCAATCAGTTCGGAAATCTGGCCCTGGCGGACGAGGGCCGGCGAATTGGCACCGGTGCCGGCATCCATGAAGAGGAGCTGGACGTCCTTGGCCCGGACTTCCTCGCCATTGATCTTGTAGGCCGAGCCGGCGCCGCGGGTGATGCGGCGGGTGACATCGAGCACGTCTGCATCGTTGAACCGCGCGGGGGCAAGCTTTTCGGCATTGTCGACGGTGAGCACGACTTCGGCGAAATTGCGCGACGGGCGGGCATCGGTGCCGGCGAAGATCACGTCCTCCATGCCGTCGCCGCGCAGGGATTTGGCTGATGTCGCGCCCATCACCCAGCGCAGGGCTTCAAGCAGATTCGACTTGCCGCAACCGTTGGGTCCGATCACGCCTGTAAGGCCCGGATCAATCCGTAATTCCGTCGGATCGACGAATGATTTGAATCCGGCCAGCCTCAGCTGTGTGAACTTCACCCGGTCTCCCTTGCGCCGCAAATACCCCGCCCGGCAGCCAACTGCCTGGCTCGCATCAGTTTGGCATCCAATTGCGGCGCTGGCGTGAAGGTCAGTCTAGTCAGCCGAATCGGACCCTTCGAGGAAGTGAAGAATGATTCGGCGGAAAGAGTCTTCGTCCAAACGGCCTGGCACCGTCTCACCATCGATCAGCAGCGGTTCTCCGCCATGCAGGAATACGGTCGGGCCGGCCGCCGCATGATTGTGCCCCGCTGTGCCGTCGCCCGGATGGCCGATCGCCAGCAGTGCGCCGGCGATGATGAAGCTCGGCGTTGACGTGATCCCGTCTTCCGAGGCCTGCATTGCCACGGCGTTGACATGCTCGTTGGCGACCGGGTCCTGGAAGCAGGCCAGCAGGCCCTCGGGTGAAGTCCCGGTCGCCGAGGCAATGCGGTTATAGACGGCCAGCACATCGCCACCATCGCGGGCGGTCTGGAAAATGGTCGCCTGTTCGTGGAACAGCAGGTCGACGGCATCGAAATAGCGGTCTTCCGGGACGCATTCGCTGAGGATGACACCGGCGCCGGCGATCTGTGGCGGCGAGGTCAGCATCGGCCGCACCGAATAGCGGACCAGGCCCGTATCCACGAATTCCGAGCGGACCATCGGCCAGATATCGGTCTGGAAGCTGGCGCAATGCGGGCAGGCGAAGGAGGCATATTCGATGATCACCAGATCCGCATCCGGCGCCCCGAGCACTCGGTCTGTCGGTCGCAACGCGGCCGCGCCGTCGGCCAGTTGTGCTGATGCGGCGCCGGATGGAAGCGTAATCGCGGCGGCCACAATTGACAGGGTGGTCAGGAAACGCAGGACAGACATGATGGACTACTCGTCTCCGGCTTCGGACGTTTCGGCGGGCATTTCCTCGGCCATGGCCGTCTCACCGGAGTTTTCGGCGACAAGATGGTCGAGAATGCGGCGGAAGGTTTCGGCATCCGAGAAATTCGGCACCGGCTCGCCGTCGATGATGAGTTGGCGATTGCCCAGGAAGTAGGTGTAGGCGCTCTCGCCCGGGGCGCGGCGCGAATCGAGCAATTCGCCGTTGAAGATGAAGCGCGGCGTGCCCGTAATACCTTCGGCGCCAGCGCGATCATTGGCGTCGAGAATGTCCTGGGTGATGGTTTCGTCGGACAGGCATTGGGTGAAATCGGCTTCGCTCATGCCCATGGAGCGGGCAATGGCGAGATACTGGCTGCGCGCGCTGCCTTGGGTCTGGGCGGCCTGGAAGATGGCGTTCTGCTGTTGGAACAACAAATCGACCATGTCGTAATAGCGCTCTTCCGGCACACAATGGGCCAGCGAGAAGCCGGCAATGGCGAATTGCGCCGGGCCGGTAATCATCTCGCGCAGGACGAAACGGACCTTGCCGGTCTCGATATATTCGCTTTCCAGCATCGGCCAGACTTCATTGTGGAAGGTGGCGCAATGGCCGCAGGCGACCGAGGCGTATTCGATCATGGTGACCGGCGCCGTCGCGCTGCCCAATCCGCGATCGCCGGCGCGTTCGAAGCTCGACTGGCCATCAACCGGCGCCTCGCTGTTGCCACAGGCGGACAGGGCCAGAACAGCGGTCATGGCCGCAGCGGAGAAAAGTCGTCGGGTCAGGCTCATTTGGGCTCCCCTTGCCAAGTGGTCACGATCCCTCACGGGTTTTGACCGAATTTTCGAACCGGTTGAGCGCGGACAATAGACGCGCCTCGGGTGTTTGCTCCACCCCCTCGCTCACTTGTGACGCCGAATTCATCGGCTTCACAACCGCTTGATCGCTGGCGCCCGGCGCAGAACGACGGGCCTGGCCCTGCAGGATGCGCAGCCGGGTCGGTGCCCGATCACCGGCAAAGGTACGGACCCGTTCGAGAATCCGGCGGCTTTCGGCCTGCAGGATCGCGGCGGCGGCACCGCGTGCGCGGATCACCAGCGTGCTGACACCGCCGCCGCCGCGCTGGATGGTTTCCGGCTCACTCCATTTGGCGAGGCGTTCGCCGACGATCTCGGTCCAGTGTTCGCGCAATTGCTCGACCCCGACCCCGAACTGGCGGGCGAGGGGGCGCAATACCCGTTCGGCCGCGCGCGCTGCCGAGGGCGGCGGCTTGGCGGCCGGACGGCCGCGGCGACTGCGAATGAAGTCGCTGGCAGCCTGTTCCAGCATTGACGGGGGCGGTTTGCGCATCATGCTCGCAGTGTCGCTTTGATCCGTCCTGCCTGCAACCGGCTCCTGCCTTGTCCAAGACATCTCCCATTGCCCGCCTCCGCCGCGAACTGCTCGCCTGGTACGACCGCGAAGGCCGCAGCCTGCCCTGGCGCATCCGTCCGGAGGACCGGGCCGCCGGTGCTGTGGCCGACCCGTATGCGATCTGGCTGTCGGAAATCATGCTGCAGCAAACCACCGTGCCGCACGCGACGCCCTATTGGCACCGCTTCCTGGCCCTTTGGCCGCGCGTGCAGGACCTGGCTGCCGCACCGCGTGATGATGTGCTGCGCGAGTGGGCCGGGCTGGGCTACTACGCCCGTGCCCGCAACCTGCATGCCTGCGCCATCGAGGTCGCGACCAAGCATGGCGGCAAATTCCCCGACACGATGGAGGGTTTGCGGGCTCTGCCGGGTATTGGAGACTACACGGCCAATGCGATCCTGGCGGCGGCGTTTGGCAAGCCGGCCAGCGTTGTTGACGGCAATGTCGAGCGGGTCATCACCCGCCTGTACCGGGTCGCGACCGCGATGCCGAAAGCCAAGCCGGAAATCCGCAAGCGCGCCGCCGCCATCGCCGATCCGGTGCGATCGGGCGACTATGCCCAGGCGATCATGGATCTCGGGGCGACGGTGTGCACGCCGCGGGCCCCGGATTGTGCCGCCTGTTGCTGGAATTTTGCCTGCGCCGCTGCCACCGCCGGCGATATGGAACGCTATCCGGTCAAGCCGCCGAAAAAGCGCAAACCCGTGCGTCGCGGCACCGCCTGGCTGGTCCGTCGTGGCGGGCGGATCTGGTTGCGTCGGCGGGCCGAGAGCGGGTTGCTGGGCGGGATGACGGAGATTCCCTCGACCGACTGGATCGAGAGCGCCGGACTTGAGACCCGGGTCGGTGCCGAGCCCCCGTTTGATGCCGACTGGATCGCGCGCGGCGAGGTCCGCCACGTCTTCACCCATTTCGAATTGCGGCTCGAAGTGCGTGAGGGCGAGGCAGGCATGGCGTGGGAGCCGGACAGCGGTTACTGGGCCCACGTCGATGCCCTGGATGCGGAAGCCCTGCCGAGTGTGATGCGCAAGGTCCTGATGATGCGGGGCGGTTAGCTGCCGTGCCCGGCGGCTGGATAGGGGCGGCGTTGCCGGGCCTCCAGCAGGGCTGCAAACAGGGCGTCGGGCCGGAAGGGTTTGGCAAGATGCGTGTCCATGCCGGCGTCATGGCATTCGTCGATTTCGGCGGCTGACACATTGCCGGTCATGGCGACGACCGGAATGTCACGCCAGGCGGCTGTGCTGGCACGAATGCGGCGCGTGGCGTCCAGCCCGTCCATCACCGGCATGCGGACATCCATCAGGATGGCGTCGAAGGCACCGGATTGCAGGCATTCGAGAGCCTGAAGACCGGTCTCCGCCTCGCGGATATCCAGCTGCAGCGGCTTGAGGAAGGCGCGGGCGACCTCCCGATTGATCAGATTGTCTTCAACCAGGAGCAGGCGCAGATTGTGCAGGCTGGCAAACCGGCTATCAGCGGCCAGTATGTCTGGGTCGGGAAAGGCGTCGCCTGGATGGGGCATCTGTGACGGCTCAGTTCTCGAGCGTGGCCCGGATTTCTGCCCGCATGATGTCAATCGGGGCCAGGCCCTGCTTGGTGCGGATATGCCAATAGGTCCAGCCATTGCACGATGGCGCGCTCTGGATCTGGGCCCCGACCTGGTGGATCGAGCCAGCGCGGTCGCCGGCGATCAGCGTGCCGTCGGCGCGTACCCGGGCGGTATGCCGGCCCTTGGGGCAATACAGTGTGTCGCCGGGCTTCAGCATGCCGCGCTCGACAAGGGCGCCGAAGGGAATGCGCGGCTGGGCGCGCTTGGACTGGGTGACGTCGAGCGTATCGCCGGTCGCGCGGGTGATGGCGGCAAGGCGATTGCGGGCGACCTCGAGATAGGCCGCGTCGCGTTCAATGCCGATGAAATGGCGTCCCAGACGCTTGGCCGCAGCGCCGGTTGTTCCGGTGCCGAAGAAGGGGTCGAGCACGACATCGCCGGGATTGGTGGTCGACAGCAGGACGCGGTGAAGCAGGGCCTCGGGCTTTTGCGTCGGATGCGCCTTCTTGCCGTCGGCATCCTTCAGGCGCTCGCCGCCGGTGCAGATCGGCAGCGTCCAGTCGGAGCGCATCTGCACGCCGTCATTGAGTGCTTTCATGGCGGCATAGTTGAAGGTCGGGCGCGCATCCTTGGTCTTGGCGGCCCAGATCAGGGTCTCGTGCGCATTGGTAAAGCGCGTGCCCTTGAAGTTCGGCATCGGATTGGACTTGCGCCAGATGATGTCGTTGAGCACCCAGAAGCCGGCATCCTGGAGAATACCGCCGACCCGGAAAATATTGTGATAGCTGCCGATGACCCAGATGCCGCCGTTTGGCTTCAGGACGCGGCGCGCTTCTTCCATCCATTTCCAGGTGAACAGGTCGTACTCGTCAAAGCCGCCGATCTGGTCCCAGTCATTATCGACCGCGGACACCTTGGAATTGTCGGGCCGGTGCAGGTCGCCACCGAGTTGGAGATTGTAGGGCGGGTCGGCGAAAACCAGGTCAACACTTTCGTCGGGAAGTGATTTCATCACTTCCACGCATTCACCCTCAAGGATCTGGTCGATCTTTGTGTTGGCCATCACGCGCCACTCCACTCCCGCTACAGAAGCAAGTTTTTCGGCTCTTAGGGCTAACGGGCCGTTAACCCTGAATCAAGTTATCCACAGCGATTCGCATCGGTGGAAAACCGGGATTCAAGCGCCGCGCGGACCGGTGCATAGGATCGGCGATGGATCGGCGTCGCGCCAAGCTCGTTGAGCGCCGCGCGATGGGCGGGGCTGGGATAGCCCTTGTGGCCGGCAAGTCCGTAGCCGGGAAACCGTTGTGCGGCGTTGGTCATCAACGCGTCGCGGATGGTCTTGGCGATGATTGAGGCGGCCCCGATGCTGGCGTCGGTGGCGTCGCCCTTGATGATCGCCTCGGCGGGGCAGGGAAGTCCGGGCGGGACGCGGTTGCCGTCGACACGAACAAGGGCCGGGCTGACGGCCAGGCGCTCGACGGCCCGCGCCATCGCCGCCATCGTTGCGTGGAGAATGTTGAGCCGGTCGATCTCCGCCGGTTCGGCAATGCCGACCCCAACCCATGCCCGCTCGCGGATCAGCGCGTACAAGGCCAGGCGACGCGGCTCGGACAAGGCTTTGGAATCCCCCAACCCGTTGATCGGTCGCGCCGGATCGAGGATGACGGCGGCCGCCACGACGGGACCTGCGAGCGGGCCACGGCCGGCCTCATCAACGCCGGCAATCCGCGGGCTTGAACGCCGGGCAGCGGCGTTAAGGCTATGATTGCCTTTTTGTGGGACGGTCGCGTTCAAGGCAGTTCCTCTGGGGCATTTGGTGTATCGCGTATACTACTGTTTGACGGTCGAACACGATCTGGGTCTCGTCGCCGTGGCCGCTTTGCTGTGCGCGCTTTCTGCGCTGGCTGCGGTATCGATCGTGCGCCGCGCCAAGGCCGCGGAAGCAGCGCGTCAGCCTGCTTGGCTCCTGTTTGCCGGATTTGTCACCGGGACCGGGATATGGGGCACGCATTTTGTGTCCATGCTCGCCTATGAAAGCGCGATTCCCGTGTCGTTCGGCCTGTTCGAAACAGTCACGTCCTTTTTGCTCGCTGTCATCATCTCCTCTTGCGGCTGGGCCTTCGCGGTCCGTTCGGACTATCGCTACGCGTCGGCGATTGGCGGCGGTCTGGTCGGCGGCGGTGTCGCGGCGATGCATTTCGTGGGCGTTGCCGCCATGCGTGTCGGTGCGAGCGTGGTCTGGGATGCCGGACTGGTGATCGCCGCGCTGGCCCTGGGCGTCCAGTTCGCCGCTGCGGCGGGTGCGGTTGCGACGGGCGGCACCAGCCGCCGTGGCCTGTTTGGCGGCGCTGCCCTGCTGGTCGGCGGCGTGGTCAGCCTGCACTTCCTGTCGATGTCGGCGATGGAATTGGTGCCTGATTTCAGCGTGTCGGCACAGGATGGCGGTCTGTCGCCGAAACTGCTTGCGATCACCATTGCCCTCGGCGCGGTGTTTGTCGTCAGCATCGGCCTCGCCGCGGCTGCGATCGACCAGCATCTCGGCCTGCGCCGGGCTGCGGAAGGTCACCGCATCCGGGCCCTTGCGGAAGCCACGTTTGAGGGTATCGCCGTCGTTCGCGACGGTTTGATGCATGACATGAACGGGCGTTTCTGCGAGATGCTCAAGCTCGAGCGCGGAGACCTTGTCGGCATGCCGGTGGCCAAGCTGGCCCTGGATGCCGAAGCCATCGAAGTCTTGCAGAATGTCCGCGAGACCGACCCGATGACATGCCGCCTGCGCTGCCGGGACGGTGCCCCGATCACGGTACAGGTGCGGGCACGCGAGATGGATTTTGACGGGCTGACCGCCCGCATTTTCGCCTTCCGGGATGTGTCCTCGGAAGAGCGGGCGCGGGCGCGCATGGTCCATCTGGCCCACCATGATACGCTGACCGGCTTGCCGAACCGGTTGAAATTCCGCGAGGCTTTTGAAGCCGAACTTCGCAATGCCTGGGACGATGATACCCAGGTCGCCCTGATGTTCTTCGATCTCGACCGCTTCAAGGAAGTCAATGATGTGCACGGTCACGCCGTCGGTGACCGCTTGCTTGTAGCGGTCTCGGAACGCCTGCTTGACGCCCTGCCACGCAATGCAGTTGCGGCCCGGTTGAGCGGCGATGAATTCGCTGTCGTCCTGCCGGATGTCGAAAATCGCGAGGACGTGCTGCTGACCGCCCAGCGCGTGGTCAACAATGTCGGCTCACCGCTGACCATCGGACAATTGCATCTCAAGGTCTCGGCGTCGGGGGGTGTGACGATGTTCCCGATGGACGGCGAGGACCCCGACAGGCTCATGAACCAGGCCGACCTGGCTCTCTATCGCGCCAAGGGGCAGGGCCGGAACCAGGTGTGTGACTTTGATCCCAAGCTCGGCCTGATGATGCAGGAACGGCGCATGCTGGAGGCGGACCTCGCCCTGGCCATTGATGACGACCTGCTGACCCTCAATTTCCAGCCCCAGGTCCGGCTCGGCGATGGCCGGGTGTCCGGGTTTGAGGCGTTGGTGCGCTGGCATGACGAGCGTCGCGGCAATGTCCCGCCGTCGGAATTCGTGCAGATCGCCGAGGAAACCGGCCTGATCCTGAAAATGGGTGAATGGGTGCTGGAAACGGCCTGTCGCGAAGCGGTCAACTGGCCTGACGAGCGCCGGATCGCGGTCAATGTCAGCCCGGCCCAGTTCAAACAGGGCAATCTAGTCTATTCGGTTCAGCGCGCCCTGGCCAAGTCCGGCCTGGCCCCGCAGCGGCTCGAGATCGAGATCACTGAAGGCGTGCTGATTGACGATGAGGCCCGCGCCCTGAAAGTGCTGCGCGGACTCAAGGATCTCGGTGTCGGGCTGGCAATTGATGATTTCGGTACCGGCTATTCCTCACTGAGCTATCTGCGCGCCTTCCCCTTCGACAAGATCAAGATCGACCGCTCCTTCATGACCGGTCTGCAGAATGATCCCGAAGCCCAGATCATTGTGCGGGCCACGATCGACCTGGCGCGCGAGCTGAACATCAATGTCGTGGTCGAGGGCATCGAGGAGTTCGACGAGTTGGGCGCGCTCGGATTCCAGCCCGACCTGGTGCTGCAGGGCTATCTCCTGTCGCGACCGTTGACGCGTGGCCAGATTGCCGGTTTCGACGAGGCGTCCAAAGCGGTCCGGGCGGAGATCGCGACCCTTGTGGGGTCGGCAAAGCCGCTGCGCCAATACCGGGCCGGCTGACCGTCATTTTTCATCAAACAGTCCGGGCTGTTCAGCCGAACCGAGCGGGCGTTCGAAGCGGTTCATGTCCAGGGCAGTCCGCGGTGCGTCCAGCTTGAAACGCTTGATGGCACTGCGGAAGCGACTGGCAATCAGCTGGGCGTAGGGGCCGGTGCCGCGACCCCGTGTCGCCCACGCTGCATCATAATCCTTGCCGCCGCGCATCTGCCGGATCAGTGACATGACCCGGCCGGCGGAGTCGGGGCGTTTGTCCGCCAGCCATTCGCGGAACAGGTCGCGGATCTCCAGCGGCAGTCTGAGCAGGACATAGGCGGCATTGTCGGCGCCGGCCTCCGCCGCCGCCTGCAGCAGCGGTTCGATCTCGTGATCGGTGAGGGCAGGGATGATCGGCGCCATCATCACGGTGACCGGGATGCCAGCGGCCTTGAGGGCCGAGATGGTTTCCAGGCGCCGGTGCGGCGCCGCCGCCCGGGGCTCCATGTCGCGTGTCAGGCGACGGTCGAGCGTGGTGATGGAAATCGCCGCCTTGACCAGCCCGTCGGCCGCCATGGGTCCCAATATGTCGAGATCGCGCCGGATCAGCGCCGATTTGGTGATGACGCTGATCGGATGCTTGTAGCGGGCGCAGATTTTCAGGATGTCGCGCGTATGCTGACGCTCGCGCTCCAGCGGCTGCCAGGCATCGGTATTGGCGCCGATCATGATCGGTTTGGGTTGATAGCCGGGCTTGTTGAAATGGGCTTCGAGCAGCTTCGGCCCGTCGGGCTTGGCGAAAATCACGCTTTCGAAGTCGAGGCCGGGCGAATAGCCCCAATAGGCGTGACTGGGCCGGGCATAGCAATAGATGCAGCCATGTTCGCAGCCACGATAGGGATTGATCGACTGGTCGAAGGATATGTCCGGCGATTTATTGGTCGAGATGATGGACTTCGACGCATCCCTCAGCACTGTCATGCCGAGCTTGGGCGCTTGGCCGTCCGCTTCGGTCCAGCCATCGTCGAAGGCTTCCCGGGTCTCGCTTTCATAGCGGCCCGTAATGTTTGACCGAGCGCCCCGACCTCTCGCTCCGGGGCGGTGGAGCAGGGAGGCCTCCTGAGGGGCATTAAGGGCGTAGCCACCAGGGCGCTCGGTCATGTCCGCATCATGACTCAAAAATGGAACAAATCAAGAACAGATTTCAGACCGACATCGGTGACCCGGATTGAGGTGGCGATCATCCGGGCGGTGCCGATATTGTCCTGGGGATGACGGCCCGGCCTGGCTCAGCGGTGTCCGGCCAACCGTTCGGCGAGTGTCTGCAAGTCCTGCCAGGCCAGCCGCTTTTCGCTTGGACGGGCGATCAGATAGCTCGGCGGAAAGATTGGCAGCGCCGGTATGGTCGTTCCGGTCGGCTGACCTGCAGCATCCCGCAACGCATAGTCCACCCAGCGGCCGCGCAGCCGTGTGATGGCTGTGTCGCTACGCAGCAGGGCCTGCGCTCCGAGGCCGCCGGCAAGCAACAGGACGTCCGGCTTCTTCAACGCGATATGGCGTTCGACGAAGGGCAGGCAGAGGGCGACCTCCTCCTGGGTTGGTGCCCGGTTACCCGGCGGCCGCCAATTCAAGACATGGGTGAGATAGGCCTGGTCCGGCTCGACCCCGATGGCGGCCAGCATGCGGTCGATCAATCGCCCGGTCGGACCGAGGAAGGGTTCGCCGCGATCATCTTCCTCACGGCCGGGGGCTTCGCCGACCACCATCAGCCGGGCGTTGCGGTCACCACGCGCGAACACGGTGTTGCGGGCGGTGCGTTTCAGGGCGCATCCCTCAAACGCATCAATGGCGGATCGCAGGGCGTCCAGCGTGGTGGCGTCGCCTGCCAGCGCCTGTGCGCTTGGTCCGGTCGCCACGGCGTCGCCGAAACCGGCGGCACGGGCGGCTTGCGGCGTTGCCGCGCGGACCGGCTCGGCAGGCGGTACCCGACGGGATTCCCGGCGCGGTTCCGGGCTGGTCGACGGCGCTCCAGCAGCTGCGGGCCGCGGCGTGATGACAGGCTCGTCCATCTCGATGCCGGCATCCTCCCACCAGGCGATGAGAGCCTTCAGCGCCTTCTCGTCATGGGCGGTCAGTGTGGGGCCGGTATCGGTCATGATTGACGTGCACGTTAACGTAATAGCTTTGATCCCGACGGCGGGACGCGCTAGATGGGTGTTCGATCCTAGGGTATGACCGAAGACCTGCAAGCCGAACACCGCATTAAACAGACAGCGACCACGAAACGGGAAGGGTGCCAACGAGATGACCGACGCCGCAATCGAACGCGAATCCATGGAATATGACGTCATCATCGTTGGCGGTGGCCCGGCTGGCCTGTCTGCCGCGATCCGCCTGAAACAGATGGCTGCCGAGGCCGGTTCGGAGATTTCCATCGCGCTGTTGGAAAAAGGCGCCGAGGTCGGTGCCCATATCCTGTCCGGCGCCGTGGTCGATCCCAAAGCCCTCAACGAGCTTTTCCCGGACTGGAAAGAGCGGGGCGCGCCGCTCGAGGACGAGGTCAAGACTGACATCTTCGAAGTGCTCGGCGCCGCCGGGTCGATCAGCCTGCCGACGCTTTTCTTCCCGCCGCTGATGAGCAATCATGGCTGCTACATCGTGTCGCTGGCCAATGTCTGCCGCTGGTTGGCCGAGCAGGCCGAGGCGCTGGGGGTCGAGATCTATCCCGGTTTCCCGGCTGCCGAGCTGATCGAGGAAGATGGCGCCATCAAGGGTGTGATCACCGGTGATTTCGGTCTGGCGCGTGATGGCGGCCACAAGGACGGCTACCAGCCCGGCATGGAGCTGCGCGGCAAATACACGCTGATCGGCGAGGGCGTGCGCGGTTCGCTGGCCAAGAAGCTGATCAGCCGCTTCAACCTGTCCGAAGGCAAGGAGCCGCAGAAATTCGGTATCGGTATCAAGGAATTATGGCGCGTGAAGCCGGAGAACCACAAGCCGGGCATGGTCAAGCACACCATGGGCTGGCCGCTCGACGGCCAGACTGGTGGCGGCTCCTTCATGTACCATTTCGGCGAAAATCTGGTCTCGGTCGGTTATGTCCTCCACCTCAACTACAAGAACCCCTACCTGTCGCCATTCGAGGAATTCCAGCGCCTGAAGACCCACCCGGTAATGGCACCGGTGTTCGAGGGCGGCGAGCGTATTTCCTACGGCGCCCGCGCCATCACCGAGGGTGGCTATCAGTCCGTGCCCAAGCTGGCCTTCCCCGGCGGCGGCCTGATCGGTTGCTCGGCCGGTTTTGTGAATGTGCCACGCATCAAGGGCAGCCATAATGCCATGAAGACCGGCATGCTGGCCGCGGAAAGCGTGTTCGCTGCCATCGCTGATGGCCGTCAGCACGATGAACTGGCCGACTACCAGACCGCCTATGAAAACTCCTGGGTCGCCAAGGACCTCAAGCGGGTCCGCAACGTCAAACCGCTCTGGTCAAAGCTGGGCACTTTCTTCGGCGTTGTTTTCGGCGGGGTCGACATGTGGTGCACCACGATTTTCGGCGGTTGGTCGCCGTTTGGCACGATGGGCCATGGCAAGACCGACGCGGAGAGTCTGGAGCCGGCGTCCAAGCACAAGCCGATCAATTATCCCAAGCCGGATGGCGTTTTGACCTTTGACCGCCTGTCCTCGGTCTTCATTTCCAACACCAATCACGAGGAGGATCAGCCGATCCACCTCAAACTCTCCGATGCCGAGCTGCAAAAACTCTCTGAACTGGGTGAGTTCGCCGGTCCGTCGACCCGCTATTGCCCGGCCGGGGTTTATGAGTGGGTCGAGGACGAGACCTCTGGTGACAAGCGCTTCCAGATCAACGCCCAGAACTGCGTTCACTGCAAGACCTGCGATATCAAGGACCCGAACCAGAACATCAACTGGACGACGCCGGAAGGCGGCGGCGGTCCGATGTACGCAAACATGTAGGCCCAACCGCCTCCGGCCCTTGCGCCGGAAGGCCAGCAGAGCGAGCATGCGGGCATGAGTTTTCCTGTCCGCATCCTCCCGCTTGTCGCCGCCGCAATGGTCCTGTCGTCCTGCGCCACCTCGACCGACCCGGTCGATGAGGGGACGACAGTTTATGGCGCCTTCCTCGCGGCCCGCTATGCCGGGGTGAACCGCGATGTTGCCGGCGCGGCCGCCGGTTATGCCCGGGCCTTGGATCAGGCGCCGGGCAATGCCACCCTGGCCGACCGGGCGTTCATCACCACATTGCTGGCGGGGGACAATCAACTCGCCGCCGAACTGGCGCGCACCACTGTTGCAGCGGGCGATCCGAGCCGCTTGGCCACCCTCTATGTTGCTGCTGACCAGATCGCCGGACGCGATTATCGCGCTGCCATCACCAGCCTGGAAGCCGCACCGGACTATGGTCCGTTCAACGCCTTGATGCGTGACCTCCTGCTGCAATGGGCACTGATGGGGGATGGCCAGGCGCTGGCCGCGATGGACGCTGCCAATGCCACGGTGTCGCCGGGCTTCCTGTCCTCCCACCTGTGGCTCCACAAGGCGATGTTGGCGGATGTGGCGGGAGAGACGGCGGCGGCGGACAATGCCTATCGCACCGCAGTCTATTCGGCTGTCTTCCCGCGACTTGCCACGGAAATGTACGGCAATTTCCTCGAGCGCGAGGGCCGTGCCGAGGAGGCCGGCACCCTCTATCAGACCTATCTCGAGGCCAATCCGGCGGACCCGTTTGTCAATGCAGCGATAGGTCGGCTTGAGGCCGGCAACCGTCCGGCCCGCCGCCTGCCGGTGCCGCAAATGGCGTCGCGAGCCCTGTTCGGCCCGGCCTTTGATCTCGCCGAGCAGGCCGATATGGACCTTTCGGTCATCTATCTGCGACTGGTCCAGCGGCTCGACCCGGCCTACGCCCCGACCCGGATGAGCCTGGCGGGAGTCTTGGAGCGCATCAGCTTGCCGGACGCTGCGCTGGCTGAATACGCCGCTGTCGCCGATGGGCCTTATCGCTTTGTCGCCGATATCGAGCGGAGCTGGTTGCTGGTGCAGACCGACCGGGCGGCAGAAGCCACGGTTCTGGCCGAGCGTCTCTTGGCCGAGACAGGCGCCCGCGAGGCGCGCGCCCTGCTGGCCAATCTGTTGCGGGTGCAGGACCGCTGCCCTGAAGCTGTCGGGCTGTATGAACAGGTGATCGCGGAACTCGCCGCCGCCGATGCATCGGGGGATTGGCGCTATCATTATTTTGCCGCCGCCTGTCACTATGACGCCAACAATTGGCCGGCGGCGGAAGCGCATTACCTGGCGGCCCTCGAACTGGCGCCGCGCGAGAGCACGCTGCTCAATGATCTCGGCTATTTCTGGATTGATCGTGGTGAGCGCGTCGAGGAAGCGTTCGAAATGATCCTGCAGGCCTCGGAGCTTACCCCGGAAAACGGCAATGTGATCGACAGTCTCGGCTGGGCGCATTACCGGCTCGGGCACTACGAGGCCGCTGTTGAAGCCCTGGAGCGGGCGGCCGAGCTCGAACCGGGCAGCGCGACCGCGAACTATCATCTGGGTGATGCCTATTGGCAGGTTGGTCGTGAGCTGGAGGCCGGATTCCAGTGGCGCCGTGCCCTGGATCTCGATCCGCGCCCGGAGCAGCGAGACGGGCTGGAATACCGTCTCGAACACGGTCATCCGCCGGGTGAGGAACAGCATCTGGCGGCCGACACGACGCGCGCCGATGATGAGGGCGGCGAACCGTGAGCGACACGCCCGTCACCGAACTCGCCGCCGCCAAGGTCAATTTGACCTTGCGGGTCGGCCCGGCCCGGGCTGATGGCTATCATCCGCTCGACAGTCTCGTCGTCTTCGCCGACTGGGGTGATCGGATCGAGGTGCGCCCGGCACCGGGCCTCTTGCTGACCATGTCGGGTGAAGCGTCGCGCGCCCTGGCACCCGACGGTTCCAATCTCGTGCTAAAGGCGGCCCGGGCGCTGCAGGCTGAAAGCGGCGTCACGGACGGCGCCATGATCCGGCTCCACAAGCAGATCCCGGTCGAGGCCGGGCTGGGCGGTGGTTCCGCCGATGCCGCAGCGACGCTGCGGGCCCTGAACAGGCTCTGGGGGTTGAACTGGCCACTCGACCGGCTGGCCGAAATCGGCCTGGCACTGGGCGCTGACGTGCCGGCCTGTCTCTACTCGCGCCCGCTGCGCATGCGCGGGATCGGTGAATGGATCGATATCCTGCCAGGCTTCGATGCCTTTGACGCTGTGATCCTCAATCCTGGCGTCCGTGTCCCGACCGGGCCGATTTTCAAGGCCTTTGACGCTGCCGACCCGGCCCCGCTGGCCGATAGCTGGCCGATGGGCGATAACCGGCTCGACTGGCTGCGCGGCGAGCGCAATGATCTGGAAGCCCCTGCCATGGCACGTCACACCGCGATCGCGGCGGCGCTCGACTGGCTGCGTGGGCGCGACGGCGTGGCGCTGGCGCGCATGTCCGGCTCGGGAGCCAGTTGCTACGCGCTCTGCCAGGACCGCGCGGCGGCCGAGGCGATCGCTGCGGACTATGACGGTTTCGCCATCGCCGTGCGTCTGGAGGGCGGCGCGCGATGAGCGGCGCGCTATTGCCGCTTGTGCTTGCCTTCCTGGTCTCGCTGGCAACGGCCGGCCTTGTGCTGCGCCTTGGCATTCTCGACCACCCCAATGCCCGCTCCAATCACGTCAATCCGACGCCGCGCGGCGGCGGGCTGGGCATTGTTCTCGGTTTTCTGGTGGCGCTCTTCTTTATCCCGGTCGCGGCGCCGCACGATCTCGCGGCCCTGACCGGGCTGGCGTTGTGCACCGTGCTGGCGGCGGGGCTGGGTTTTCTTGACGATCTGCTGACCCTGTCGGAGCGGTTGAAATTCGTCTGTCTGACCCTGATCAGCCTGGCGCTGGCCGGCATGGCCGGACCGGTCACCGAGCTGGGCCTTGCTTTGCCCTGGCTGGTCGGCTGGCTGGGCTCGGCCCTCTTCGTCTTCACCCTCGCCAATACCGTCAATTTCATGGACGGGTCAGACGGGTTGATGACAGCCGCGCTGATCCCGGCCGCGCTGACGCTGGCCTGGCTGGCCCCGGGCGCGACCGGGCTGGCGGCGCTTGCCCTGGCGGCCGCACTGGCCGGCTTTGCGGTGTGGAATGCGCCGCTGATGGCCGCGCGCGGCAAGCTGTTCAGCGGCGATGTCGGCTCGCTTGGCGCCGCGGTGATCCTGGCCGGGCTGGCCCTGATGTGGGCCTCCAATGGCCCCGCGACATCCGTCTGGTTGGTGCCGCTACTTGTCCTGCCTCTGCTCGGTGATGTCCTGTTGACGATGGCGGCGCGGGTCAAGGCTGGCGCCTCGCCCTTCGTCGCGCACCGCTCACATGCCTATCAGTTGCTGATTGCCATGGGGGCGAGCCATCGCAAGGTGGCCGTGATCTGGGGGGCGATGAGCCTGGTCTGCGGCGCCCTGGCGCTGCTGGCTGCCGGCCTGCCGCCGATCGCTGCACCTTTTGTGCTGCTTGTCGCCGTGCTGGTCTTTGCCGTCCTGCATCAGCGCTGGCGGCGCCTGGCGCGCGCAGCCGGGGTTGAAACCCGTCAGTGATGCCGGTTGATCAATAGGCCCGTTCGACCACGAAATCGGCGAGGTCTTCCAAGGCGTTGCGCCATTTATTGGCGGGGAAGGCCGCCAGCGCCTCGCGGGCCCGCCGGGCGTGGGCGCGGGCCTGGTTGACGGTGGCGTCCAAGGCGCCATGTGCCTTGATCAGCCGCACCGCCTGGTCGAAATCCCCTTCGACCTGCTCGCCGCCGGCAATGACCCGGGTCCAGAAATCCGTTTCTTTTCCGGATGATGCCGCGATGGAAAGGGCGACCGGCAGGGTCACCTTGCCCTCGCGGAAATCATCGCCGGTCGATTTGCCGAGCTTGGCCGAAGCACCGCCATAATCCAGCGCATCATCAACCAGCTGGAAGGCCAGGCCGAGCTCGCGGCCATAGGTCTCCAATGCCGCTTCCTCGTCTGCCGAGCGACCGGCAACAATGCCCGAAACCTGCGCCGCGGCGGCAAACAGGGCGGCGGTCTTGGCGTCGATGATCTGCATGTAAGTGTCCACCGACACGCCGATATCCTTGACCGAGGACAGTTGTCGGACCTCTCCCTCGGCAATCGTCGAGGCGGCGGCTGAGAGCACGCCCAGCGCCCGCATCGATCCCGCCTCGACCATCAGCGAGAAGGAGCGCGCGAACAGGAAATCGCCGACCAGGACCGAGGAGGCATTGCCCCAGACCAGATTGGCCGCGACCTTGCCGCGCCGCATCCCGCTCTCATCGACGACGTCGTCGTGCAACAGGGTCGCGGTGTGGATGAATTCGACAGCGGCCGCGAGTTTCAGCGGCGCAATGTCAGAATGGCCGATCATGTTGGCGGCAGCGACGGTGATCATCGGGCGGACACGCTTGCCGCCGGCCTCGATCAGGTAACGGGCGAGTTCGGGAATCAGGTCGACATGGCTGTCGAGGCGTTCCAGGATCAAGGCATCGACCCGGCGCATGTCATCATAGGCCAGCGCTGCCAGCGCTTCGGCGGCATTGGGGATGTCGGCCTGCTTGGCCGTCGCTGCCGCTTTGACATTCACCATGCTGTCCACGCCAGCTGTCCTCTTGATGCAGGCTCGATTGCTCTGGACAATAGAAATCGCGGGACCGCCCGGCAAGCACAAGGGGCGGTGACGAAACAGCACAGGTCAGTGAGGGCGGCTCGCCCTGGCCCAACAGCCCGGAGGCGGCATCACGTGAAAGAAGTTCTGCGGACCAATGATCCGGTCAAACTCTCCTACGCCCAGTCACTGCTGCGCGATGCCGATATCGAACCCATCGTGCTCGATCAGGGCATGTCGTCGATGTATGGCGGCGGGCTTCCGGTCATCAGGACACGTATCATGGTGATCGATGAGGACGCGGCCGAGGCCGCCAGCATCCTGGCGGAGCTGCAGGAGGACAAGGCGTGACCACGACGCTGGACCGCTTGCTCGATGGTCATGTTGTCTTGCGCCAGGGCAAGGACGGCTATCGTGCCGGCATGGATGCCGGCCTGCTCGCCGCCGCGCTCGATGCGGGCGAGGGCGAGGCCCTGGCCGAGTTCGGTTGCGGAGCCGGGGCTGCCCTGATGTGCGCGGCCTGGCGCCTGAAGGGGGCCAGTTTCGTCGGCGTTGAACGCGACCCCGAAGCGGCCAGGCTGGCGGCGGAGAATGCGGCGAGCAATGGCATGGGCGCCCGGGTGCGCACCCAGAATGCCGACATCATGCAGCTGGGCACCTCGCTGAAGGTCGACCAGGTTTTCTTCAATCCGCCTTTCTTCGACGACCCCAACGCCTTGCGGGCGCCCAAGGATGAAAAGCGCGCCGCCTGGCTGACCGGTGATGTACCCTTTGCCGACTGGGTGCGCTGTGCCGCCCGGGCGCTGAAGGCCAAGGGCAAGCTGACCCTGATCCACCGCGCCGACCGGCTCGCCGACATCCTGACCGCGCTCGACCGGTCCTTCGGGTCGGTGGTGATCAAGCCGATCCATCCGCGCAGCGGTGAGCCGGCCAAGCGGGTCATCGTGCAGGCGACGATAGGCGGCAAGGCGCCGCTGGTCCTGCTGGCGCCGTTGATCCTGCACGAAGGTGAGGGGCATTCGCCTGAAGCGGAGGCGATCCTGCGCGGGCAGGCGGTGCTGGCGATGGGGTGATCCGAACGCCTGTCGTTTAGCCAATGTCATCCCGACGAAAGCCGGGATCCAGTACGGGCTGTCGCGCCTGGATAGGGGATTTCGGGCTAAAACCTGTCAGGCGGTGCCAGGCTGGGTCCTGACTTTCGTCAGGATGACGGTATGAAGGGGGCGCCGGATTGATTTTGTGAGACCGCCGCCATGACCATAACGATCATCCTTGTCGTTCTCGCCTTCGTCCTGCTTGTGGTGCTCGGTGCACGCGGGCGCAAGCAGCGTGACAATGCGGCCGAGGCCGCGCGGCGGGCTGTCGAGGCGCGTTTCGAAACGCCGGACGGGGATGCTGCGTCGCACAAAGACGAGGACTCGCGCGCTTGATTACACGAGCCGGCTTGCCTAGTGTCCGCGCGATTTCTTGATCTCGATTTATCCAGCGGGAATTAAAGCCATGGCGGCCGAAAACGCGCCCTCCTTCCAGGAGCTGATCCTCCGTTTGCAGAGCTATTGGGCGAGCAAGGGCTGCGCCATCCTGCAGCCCTATGATGTCGAGGTCGGGGCGGGCACGCTGCATCCCGCGACGACACTGCGCTCGCTCGGCCCGCGTCCCTGGCGGGCGGCCTATGTCCAGCCCTCGCGTCGCCCCGGCGATGGCCGCTATGGCGAGAACCCGAACCGCCTGCAGCATTACTACCAGTTCCAGGTCCTCCTGAAGCCGTGCCCGGCTGATCTGCAGGACCTCTATCTCGGCTCGCTGGATGCCATCGGCATTGATCGTGACCTGCATGATGTCCGCTTTGTGGAAGACGACTGGGAGAACCCCACCGTCGGCGCCTGGGGGCTGGGCTGGGAAGTCTGGTGTGACGGCATGGAAGTCAGCCAGTTCACCTATTTCCAGCAGGTCGGCGGACAGGATGTCGAGCTTGTCTCGGGCGAGCTGACCTATGGCCTGGAACGCCTGGCGATGTATGTCCAGGGCGTCGAGAATGTCTATGATCTCGACTTCAACGGCGCCGGCCTTTCCTATGGCGACGTCTTCCTGGAAGCGGAAAAACAGTATTCCGAATTCAATTTCGAGCATGCCGATGTCGACATGCTGATCGAATGGTTCAAGGGCGCGGAAAACCAGTGCATGGCGCTGCTCAATCTCGACAAGCCGCTGCCCCTGCCGGCCTATGATTTCTGCCTGAAAGCCTCCCATCTCTTCAACCTGGTCGACGCCCGCGGCGCCATCTCGGTCGCCGAACGCGCCAGCTGGATCGCCCGCGTCCGCGAACTCGCCAAGGGCTGTGCGGATGCCTGGGTGAAGAGCGAGCGCGCGCTGGCGGAGGCGGCCGAGTGATGAACGCGCTCACCTCATCACTTGTCATCCCGGCCGGATGCCACGCGAAAGCGGGGCGCAGAGCCGGGACCCATAGGCGTCAGTCTGAAAAGCGCCCAGCTCTGCCGTCCGTGACAGCGCGCCGCACACCGGGGATCTGGGTCCCGGATCTTCGCCCGGCTCAGGGCCGGGCCTGCGTCCGGGATGACAATGTGCGTTTACCGGCCAGCGGCATGAGGACTTCCCGATGAAACTCCCCCTACGCGGTGGCTGTCAGTGTGGCGCGGTGCGGTATGAGATCAGCGAGAATCCGCTGACGCTGTATTGTTGTCATTGTACGACCTGCCAGCAGCAATCCTCCTCGGCCTTCGGCCTGTCCATGCTGGTGCCGCGTGACGGGTTCAAATATCTCAAGGGCGCGGTTGCGGCCTTTGAAATCCCGACCGAGAGCAAGTCGAAAAAGCTCGGCTATTTCTGCGGCGACTGCGGCACGCGCATCGCCAACGACACGGCGGGGCGTCCGGCCCTGTCGCTGAAAGCCGGGACGCTGGATGACCGCGCCAAGCTGAAACCGGTCGGTCATATCTGGGTCAAATCGGCCCAGGACTGGATGATCTTCCATGAAGACGCGCTGATCTATGAAGGTCCGCCCGATGACGGTTATTTCGCGCTGATGCAGCGTTATGCCGACCAAGAATACGCCTCCTGAGCGGAAAGCCTGACACGATGTCCGAACTCCTGTTTGAAATCTTCTGCGAGGAAATCCCGGCCCGCATGCAACCGCGCGCCGAGACCGATCTGGAAAAACTGCTGGGCGACAGGCTCAAGGCGGCGGGTCTGGACTGGACATCGTTGAAGACCTTTGCCGGTGCGCGTCGACTCGGTCTGGTGATTGAGGGCCTGCCGGTGAAGACCGCCGATGTCAGCGAAGAACGCAAGGGGCCGCGCGTCGGCGCGCCGGACAAGGCGGTTGAAGGCTTTTTGCGCGGGGCCGGCGTGGCCTCGCTCGACCAGTGCGAAAAGCGCGAGGACAAGAAGGGCGAATTCTGGGTCGCGCGGATCGAAAAGCCGGGCCGTGCCACGACCGAGGTCATCGCCGAGGCGATCCCCGAAGTGATGAAGGCCTTTCCCTGGCCCAAATCAATGAAATTCGGCGAGGGCGAGAAAGCCCAGCGCTGGGTGCGTCCGATCCAGCGTCTGCTGTGCGTGTTTGACGGCGAAGTCGTGCCGGTCGAGGTGTTCGGCATCACGGCCTCCAACATCACCGAAGGCCATCGCCGCATGGGCCGCGGGCCGTTCACGGTGTCGAATTTCCTGGAATATGCGTCGGTCCTGGAAGGCGAGGGGCATGTCCTGCTGGACCGCGCCGCCCGTGAATCGCTGATCCTGAATGGTGCGCGCAAAGTGTGTGTCGATGCCGGGTTTGAACTGGTCGAGGATGCGGGCCTTTTGACCGAGGTCGCCGGTCTGGTGGAATGGCCGGTGCCGGTGCTGGGCGAGATGGATCCGGACTTCCTGGACCTGCCGCCGGAAGTCATCACCCTGACCATGAAGACGCACCAGAAATATTTCGCGGTGCGCGATCCCAAGACCGGCACGCTGGTCTCCAAATTCGTCACCATCGCCAACCAGGTCGCGCCCGATGGCGGTGCCGCGATCGCCGCCGGCAATGCCCGCGTCCTCTCGGCCCGCCTGTCGGATGCCCGCCATTTCTGGGACAATGACCGCAAGACGCCGCTGTGGGATGAGACGGGCGAACGCCCCGACATGTACAGCCAGCTAGCGAAGGTGACGTTCCACGAGAAGCTCGGCACGGTGGCCGACAAGGTCGAACGCGTCGCCGCCCTGGCCCGCGAACTGGCCCCGGTCGTCGGCGCCGATCCGGACCTGGCCGAGAAGGCCGCCCGCCTCGCCAAGGCCGATCTCGTCTCCGAAATGGTCTATGAATTCCCCGAATTGCAAGGCGCGATGGGGCGCTACTACGCCCTCGACCAGGGCGAGGATGCTGCGGTCGCGGATGCGATCAAGGATCACTACAAGCCGCAGGGGCCGTCGGATGAGGTGCCCACCGCGCCAGTCTCGGCCGCCGTCGCGCTGGCTGACAAGCTGGACACGCTGGTCGGCTTCTGGGCGATCGACGAGAAGCCGACGGGGTCCAAGGATCCGTTTGCGCTGCGGCGTGCGGCGTTGGGGGTTATTCGGGTGCTGTTGGTTGGAGTCGTGAGGTTGCGGCTTCAAGGCCAGATGTTTGGCTATCTTGGTAGTCACTTCATCACTGAGGACCGAGAGGGCAATTGGTCGCTCGGAGGCGCGTCCGGGCAAGGCGTTGAGATTGCGGAAAAATGCACTCAAGATCTCCTCGCCTTCTTCGCAGACCGCCTCAAAGTCCACCTGCGCGACGAGGGCATCCGCCACGATATCATCGACGCGGTCTTCGCACTCGGCGATGACGATCTCGTCCGGGTGACGGCCAAGGCTCGCGCGCTGCAGGCCTTCCTCGATACCGAGGATGGCGCGGCGCTGCTGGCGGGCAACAAGCGGGCGTCGAACATTCTCGCCAAGTCGGAGGATGACCTGGCCGGTGAGCCGGACGCGGACTATCTCGCAAACGCGCCCGAATCGGCCGAGCGCGATCTGATCGCGGCCCTCGCTGCGGCCGGTCCGGCAGCGGAAAAGGCGCTGGCAGAGGAAGACTTCGCGGCCGCGATGACAGCCTTGGCGCAATTGCGGGCACCGATTGATGCATTTTTCGAGCATGTGACCGTCAACACGGAATTGGTCAGCTTGCGCCGCAATCGTCTTCTCTTATTGTCCGCCATTCGCACGGCCATTCGCGCCGTCGCCGATTTCGACAAGATTTCAGGCTAGGCTGGATGTATCCGATGGCAGGCATGATCGTCCCGACACACCCTCCCTCTCCCCGGGGAGAGGGATCGAGAGAGAGGGGGGAGACACCGCCATTGCCAGGATGGTTTGCCACCGGGATTTTCCCCTCATCCGCCTTTCAGGCACCTTCTCCCAAGGGAGAAGGAGGGCTTGCATGTATAGACGCCGCACCAGGCCAGACTTTGACTTCCGGAGTTCGATAGCATGAGCGCAGATACAAAATGGGTTTACGCCTTTGGCGGCGGCGACAGCGAAGGCGAAGCCGGGATGCGTGAGCTGCTGGGTGGCAAGGGGGCCAATCTGGCCGAGATGGCCAAGCTGGGCCTGCCGGTCCCGCCCGGTTTCACCCTGACGACCCAGGTCTGCACGGCGTATTACGAAAACAATCAAGCCTATCCCGACACGCTGAACGCGCAGGTCGAGGCCGCCCTGACCAAGCTGGAAAAGGCGGTCGGCAAGGCGTTTGGCGATCCGGCCAATCCGCTTCTGGTGTCGGTCCGTTCGGGCGCCCGCGCCTCGATGCCGGGCATGATGGATACGGTCTTGAACCTCGGTCTCAATGACGAGACGGCGGAAGGGCTGGCCGAACTTTCCGGTGATCGCCGCTTTGCCTATGACAGCTATCGCCGCTTCATCCAGATGTATTCCGACGTTGTGCTGGGTGTTGATCACAGCGTGTTCGAGGACATTCTGGACGGCTTCAAGGATGATAATGACTATTCGCTCGACACCGAGTTGAGCGCCGATGACTGGGTCAATATCGTCGCCGAGTACAAGGCCGCCGCGGCGCGCGAGCTGGGCCGTGAGTTCCCCGCCGATCCGCGCGAACAGCTGTGGGGCGCCATCGGTGCCGTGTTCGGCTCGTGGATGACCGACCGCGCCAAGACCTATCGCCGCCTGCACGATATTCCGGCCAGCTGGGGCACCGCAGTCAATGTCCAAGCCATGGTGTTCGGCAATATGGGCGAGACCTCGGCCACCGGTGTGGCGTTTACGCGCGACCCCTCGACCGGCGAGAGCGGTTATTACGGCGAATACCTGGTCAACGCCCAGGGCGAGGACGTCGTGGCCGGCATCCGCACGCCGCAATGCCTGACCGAGGCGATGCGCGAGAAGATGGGTGACGATAATCCGTCCATGGAAACGGCCATGCCGGAGAGCTATGCCGAGCTGGCCGCTGTCTTCGACAAGCTGGAACGCCATTATACCGACATGCAGGACATCGAGTTCACGGTTGAACGCGGCCGGCTGTGGATGTTGCAGACCCGCAATGGCAAGCGCACCGCCAAGGCGGCGCTGAAGATCGCCGTCGACATGGCGACCGAAGGCCTGATCTCGACCGATGAGGCGGTGATGCGGGTCGATCCGGCCCAGCTCGACCAGCTCCTCCACCCGACCCTCGACCCCGATGCCGAGCGTGACGTCCTCACTTCCGGCCTGCCGGCCTCGCCGGGCGCCGCCTCGGGCACGGTAGTGTTCGACAGTGACGAGGCGGAGGAATTGTCCAAGGCCGGCCATAAGGTCATTCTCGTGCGCATCGAGACGTCACCGGAAGATATTCACGGCATGCACGCCGCGGAAGGCATCATCACCGCGCGCGGTGGCATGACCTCGCACGCCGCCGTGGTGGCGCGGGGCATGGGGCGGCCTTGCGTCTCCGGGGCTGGTCAGATCAAGATCGACTATGCCGCCAAGCAGTTCGCGGTCGGTCGCCGCATCGTCAAGCATGGCGAGATGGTGACGATTGACGGCGCGTCGGGCCAGGTCCTGATGGGCGAAGCCAAGATGATCAAGCCGGAGCTGACCGGCGATTTCGGCAAGCTGATGGTGTGGGCCGACAAGGCCCGCCGGATGAAGATCCGCACCAATGCCGAAACCCCCGCCGATTGCGAGACCGCGGTCGAATTCGGCGCTGAAGGCATCGGCCTTTGCCGCACCGAGCACATGTTCTTTGATGCCGACCGGATCGCCGCCGTGCGTGAGATGATCCTGTCGAACGACCAGGATGGCCGTGTGACCGCGCTCGACAAGATCCTGCCGATGCAGCGCGATGACTTCGCCCAGATCTTCCGCATCATGGGCGAGCGTCCCTGCACGATCCGCCTACTCGACCCGCCGCTGCACGAATTCCTGCCGCACACCGAGGAAGACGTGATCGATGTTGCCAAGGCGACCGGCCTGCCGGCCGACCAGTTGATGGCGCGGGCGCGGGACCTGGCCGAGAGCAATCCGATGCTCGGTCATCGCGGTTGCCGTCTGGGCATCACCTATCCGGAAATCTACGAGATGCAGGCGCGGGCGATTTTCGAAGCCCAGGTGGCGGTCGAGAAGGAGACCGGCTTCCAGCCGCTCGCCGAAGTCATGATTCCGCTGGTCGCAGCGCCGGCCGAGTTGCGCATTCTCAAGGCGCGCGTCGCCGGGGTCGCCAAGGCGGTGGCCGAGGAGACCGGCGGCAAGCCGAAATACCTGATCGGCACCATGATCGAACTGCCGCGCGCCGCCCTGATGGCGGGTCAGATCGCCGAGGATGCCGAATTCTTCTCCTTTGGCACCAATGACCTGACCCAGACCACGTTCGGCCTGTCACGCGATGATGCCGGCAAATTCCTCAGCGAGTACATCGAGGCCGGCATTTTCGAGAAAGACCCCTTCGTCACCCTCGACCGTGATGGCGTCGGGGATCTGGTGCGAATCGCCGCTGAACGCGGCCGTGCGACACGTGATTCGCTCAAGCTGGGCATTTGCGGCGAGCATGGCGGCGACCCGCTTTCGATCGATTTCTGTGAAGAAACCGGGCTCGATTATGTGTCCTGTTCGCCATACCGGGTGCCGATTGCACGCCTGGCAGCGGCCCAGGCTCGCCTGCGTCGCCAGTAACACGTCGTTGAAATCGTGAATAAAATACCCGCCCTTCTGGTCGAGGGGCGGGTATTTTCTTATTTGTAACGAGGTGCCCGGCTTGACCGTTATGGTCGGCTCCCATAGAGAGGCGCGCTCGTTTCACGAAGGATTCAGGTCCGACGCGTCATGGTAATCTTGTCGTTACACGGCACGATTCGTGAAAGGTCGAATTTGACGCTGGACAGGAAATACGGAGACCGAATGGACCTCGACGCGGCTCGCAGCCAGCAAAAGCAGGTGGCGACAGCATTGCATATGCTGGCGACGCTGCTGCTGTGCGCGTTCACCGTCCTGCTCCTCAACCTGGCCTCCGCCCGTGCCCGCGAACAGGACGAGACCCTGGTCTGGCAGGCAATGGCCTTCCGCTATCTTCAGGCTGGTGATGTCGATGTCGCCTGGCAGGCGCCCGAGCAATTGCGCATCGCCTCGCTGATGCTGGAAGCTGATCGCGACGCTGGCGCCGTGTTGACCGCCCGTCCGCTCGACGATCTGCGCACCTTTGACAGCTCGCATTTCGAGAATGCCGCCGGGATATCGGCCCAGGTCGATTGTCTCGCCCAGGCCATCTATTACGAAGCGCGCAGCGAGGGCTTTGTCGGACAGCTGGCCGTGGCCCAGGTCATCATGAACCGGGTCGACAGCCGACATTATCCCGACTCGATCTGTGGCGTGGTCTATGAAGGCTCCGAGCGCACGACCGGTTGCCAGTTCACCTTCACCTGCGACGGTTCGATGGTCCGCGAAGCCCGCGGCCGCGCCTGGCGCCGGTCCCAGCTGGTCGCCCAGCACGCCTATATGGGTTTCGGCCGGGATGTGACCCGACGCGCGACGCACTACCACACTGTGGCGGTTGATCCGTACTGGAACGACAATCTCGTGCGCACGCGCCGGATTGGCACGCACATCTTTTATCGCTTCCCGACCCGCCGCGAACGCGCGGCCGGCATTGTCCGCGAACGCGACGCGTAAGCGGCTTGCGCCTCAGGCCGACGCCAGGAAGGCGAGCCTGTCGTCGAACCGGGACGGTTCAAACTCGACGATCTGTGAAGTAACAACGCCTGACGTGACAAATGGATCCGTGGCGATGCGCGCTTCGATCGCCGCCCGACCGGCATTGTGGGCCAGGACCGCGCCGCCGCCGCCCTGTCCCTGAGCTGGCGTAAGGCTGCCCGAAGCCAGGAAGACACCGTCATCAAAACCGCGTTGCAGCCAGGCCTTGTGCCCGTCCATGTGGGCGGGCGCGGCTGCCTTGTCGGCGAATTTGAGCAGGATGAGATACATCGCCCTGCCTCCCTCAGACCGCTTCCAACTCGACCGGCAGCGTGTCGGCGAAGGCTTTCATTTCGCACAGGCGGGCATACCAGGCCTTGATCCGGCCACCGGACGGGCGCCAGCCGGCCAGGCCGAGCTGGGTGATGTTCGAGCCCAGGACCAGATCAGCGATGGTCGGCTCGGGCGTGCCGGCGATCCAGTTGGCTTCGCCCAGGGCCGTTTCCATCAGCGGGACCAGCTCGCCGAGCACTGTCTTGCCATGCGCGATGGCGGTCAGGCTGCGTTCGGCCTCGGCGGCGAAGACCGAGTTGTAGACAATGTCGCGCACCGCCGGTGCCATGCGGGACTGCCCCCAATCGGTCCACTGATCGACAATGGCCCGCCGTGCCAGCCCGGTCGGGTACCAGTCGTCGAGCCGGTGGCGATTGCACAGATAGCGCAGGATTGCGGTCGATTCGTGCAGCACCAGATCGCCATCGATCAGGGTCGGGACCTGATGGTTGGGATTGATCGCCAGATAGGCGTCGGACATGTGTTCGCCGGTCTCGAGCGATACCAGGCGTGGCTCATAGGGCAGGCGGCAAGCATCGAGCAGGGTCACGACGCGGCGGGAATGCTGGGAGTAGGGATGGAAATAGAGCGTATACATCGCGGGGCTCCGGAAGGCCGGGCCGCCCTCCGCGACCCGTTCGCCCAATGTTCTACGCCAGGCCTGCTGACAGCCTTGTGGCAGGAGTGTCGCGCCTGATGACGCTTGGCGCGGCCAAATTCATTGTTAATGTGTTGTTTCTAGTGTGCGTGTTCTGACCGAGTGCTTTTCAGGTTCCCGTGGAGACCGCATGGCGATCGCCCAATCCGACACCATTCCTGACCGACTCTGGCTGTGCATGGCCGACAGCAACCGCACGCGGGTGCTGTCGCGGGCACTCGCCAAGGGATTGGGCATGACGGTCTATATGGGGCCGACCATGGACGATGAAGGGCCCGTCGCGATCATTGTCGCCGATGATGCCCACGCCGCCCGCATCGCCGAAGCCCGCCGCAATGCGGCGCCGAAGCAGCGTTCCTTGCTGGTCACCGCCAATGCCCGCCGTGCCGGAGCCGACATATTTCTCGATCATGATGCCGATGCCGGCACGGTCACCAACGCCATTGACGGGCTGCGGGCCTATCGTGCCCATGAGATGACAATTCCCGACGATGCGGAAATCGGGCTGGGGGCGACCCAGTCGCTCGAGGTCGGCGAGTTCTCGATCCAGACCCGAGAGCAGGCGCGCGATGTCGCGATCATGCTGGGGCGCGCCACACCGCGCCCCTGCGCCACCGCAGTCGGCCTCTACGTCCTTCTTGCCAATGCCATTGAGCACGGCAATCTCGGTTTTGATGCCACCGAGAAAGCCAAAGGGCTCGCCGAGGGCAATTGGCAGCGCAAGCTCGCCAAGCGCATGACCGAGAGCCTTTATGAGGATCGCCGGGTCCGGCTGCGCTTTCAGCGCGGTGGCCGTATCCTGTCCTTTCTCATCCAGGATGATGGCGAGGGGATTGATGCGGAAACTGCGGAAATGGCTGACCCGTCGCGGGCCGGTTATCGCGGCAAGGGCATCAAGCTCGCGAAATCGATGGGTTTCGGCCAGATCAACTATCTCGGCATCGGCAATACGGTTGAGGCGTCGGTCCTCCTGCCGCAGCCGGTTGATACCGCCAGCGCCCAGCCTGCCGCCGTTGCCCGCTGAGCTGCGAGCCTGATGAATGGCGGTTGAACCGACCGCTCAGGATTGCCTCATTTCCGAACCTTTAGACATGAGTTCTCGCTTACGAGTTTCAGGAGAACCTGCCATGTCTATTCGCGCCACCACGCTCAAACTGGCCGCCGCTCTGGCAGGCCTGCTTACCCTGTCGCAACCCGCTCACGCAGTTGTCGGATTGAACGGCGTCGCCCTGCCAGCCGGTCAGGACTGCGCGATGCAATACTATCAGCACAACATGAATGGCCCGATGTTAGTGAAGGCTGCTGGCGCGCTTGCCGGTCGCTATGAGTTGCGGGTCGCGCGCCACAATGCTGCCAACCAGGTGCTCGCAGACCTCAGCGGCACATTTTCCGGTGGTCATTGGCAGGACACGGTGCTGACACGTGCCAGCTTCCTGTCGACGGATTTTGTGCGTGGCCGCATTGGCGGCGTCGATGAATACCTGATTGATGCGGAGCTTCGGGTGTATGACACGCGCGGGCGATTGGTCTGCCGCTCGACCGAGGTCGAAATCCGGCCATTGTCCCAGATTGCCGGCAGCGTCTCGCCGACACGGCTTGAACTGGTTCCCGAGCACGAGGCTGAAGTCGAGCCTGATCGTCGTGCGCCGCAGCTCTTGCCGCAATACCGCAATCGCCAGCCCCTGAGCTGGGGCCGCCGCCACTGAGATCTGTATATTCCCTGCGTTGTGAAACTCGGCCCGGTGCACCCGCACCGGGCCTTTTTCATGGCTCTCCGGCCTCTGACAGAATTCGTTCATCTACCTGTTTTGACTATGAATACAGCACTCAGCATTCGCTCATCGCCGGGTCTTTAAAACAGGTGACAGGCTTCGATGCATCGGGCGTCGGCCAGCAAAATTGGAGTAGTCAAATGAAGACCCGCTTTCTCATTGCCAGCGCCCTCGCGGCAGTTTCCATCCTCGGCACGGTCGGTGCAGCTGACGCGCAATCGCGTAACCGCGTTTCGGTCGCCCAGCAGGGCTACCAGAA
This sequence comes from Maricaulis maris, assembly GCF_003634045.1. Lineage (GTDB taxonomy): Bacteria > Pseudomonadota > Alphaproteobacteria > Caulobacterales > Maricaulaceae > Maricaulis > Maricaulis maris. The sequence goes on along the minus strand of NZ_RBIM01000003.1, from coordinate 430,285 downwards.
CGACATTGCCGGTCGCCAGACGGGCCACCGCCAGAGCATGGTGATCAATCAGCGCGGTGAGCGCCAGTATGTCACCGTCATCCAGGACGGCGCCCGCAACGGCACCACGGTTGGTCAGAACGGTCGCTACAACGAGGCCCATGTCGACCAGTTTGGCCGCAGCAATGACGCCGTTGTCGGCCAGCAGGGCTACAACAATTACACGCGCAACATCCAGACCGGCAATCGCAACATCGTTGGCGTGTCCCAAATGGGCCGCAACAACACCGCGGTCACGGACCAATACGGCAGCAACAATGCGGCCGGCGTGATCCAGGTCGGCAATGGCAATTCCGCCAATCTCCGCCAGACCGGTTCTGGCAATGTGACCCTGATCATCCAGGGCGACCACTAGGACGACCCCGCCGGGCGCAGCGGCTTGACGCCGCTGCGCCGACCGGGCCGCCCCAGCCAAGGAGGCTGATATGGGTATCAAACTGATTTCACTGAGTTCGCTGGCAGCCATGGCCAGTATCTGGTTTGCCGTTGAGGTGGACGAAGCGCCGCTCGAAGCCCGCCTGTCAGACATGGGCAATGGGTCGGCCTGCGGTATCGACCTGACCGAAACAGTCGACGGCCTGGTCGTCACCGCCTGGAGCGCCCCGGATGCCGGCGCGAGCTGGGACATGATCGTAACCCAGCGAACCGGCGGCGGTTCCTTCGATATCTACCAGGGCGGTGATATCGAACCCCGCGGTGAAGGCGCTGTCATCCTGTCTGACATCACCTTGGACATGGAGACCGATTTCAACGCACGGCTCTCCACCTGGAGTGCGCAGGGCGAGTTGCTTTGTCGCTGGGGCAGCAACGCCTGACCACTAGGCACCTGCGGCACGCGGCCGGAGGTTCCGGCCAGACTGATGAGCACGACCGGGATACCGCACGCGGGTCCCGGTCGGCTTGTGTTTGCGGCCAGCTGTCATGCCGGCGCGCCCTGTCTTGCCGTACAGCGCCGCACACCCCATTTCACCATCACTGATCAATGGGGAGAACAAGATCATGACGCTTACCCTGTCATCCGTGGCACGTACCCAACTCGACCAGGTTTACCGCGCGCTCGACGGCATTCTTGCCAAGGGCGAAGCCTTTGCACGCGACAAGGATGTCGAGGACAGTGTGTGGCTGAACTGGCGCCTGTCGCCGGACATGTTTCCCTTTGCCCGTCAGGTGCAGCTGGTCTCCGACTTCAGTGTGCGCGGCATGTCGCGCCTGGCCGGCGTCACCCCGGCCTCAATGCCGGATGATGAAACCAGTTTCGCCGAGCTGCGGACCCGCATCGAAAAGGCCCGTGAAGCGGTCTGGGCCTTGGACACCGCGGCGATCGACGCCGATCCGGAAGCCAACATCACATTTCCCGCGGGTCGTGATCGCGAATTGACCTTGCCGCGTCAGGCCTATCTGCAGAATTTCGTGATCGCCAATGCGCTCTTTCACGCCTCGACCGCCTACAATATCCTTCGGCAATTGGGCGTGCCGATCGGCAAGGCCGACATGATGGGGATGAGCCGTTAGCGGGATGTCGCAGACTTGCCGTCATCTGCTGTCTTGAGATCGGGTCGGACCTTGGCAGCCTGCCACTCCGGCCCTATCTCAAGTGCATGAGCCAGAATCTGCCCCTGCCTGACCAATTGCCGCTCTTCCCGCTCGGCGGCGCAATCTTATTGCCTGGCGAAATCCTGCCCTTGAACGTCTTCGAGCCGCGTTATCTGAACATGCTTGACGATGTTCGCCGTGGTGGCGGGCATATCGGCATCATCCAGACCCGACCCGGCAGTGATCCGGGGCACCCGGAACTGGCCGTGATCGGCGGTGTCGGTCGCCTCAAACAGTGTCAGGAGACTGAAGACGGTCGCTACTTGATCACGCTGGTCGGGGTTAGTCGCTTCCGGCTTGAGCGCGAAATTGCGACCAAGACGCCGTACCGGGTGGCTGAGCCGGACTACACCCCGTTCCGCGATGATCTCTTGCCGCGCCGCGAACCGGATGCGGATCGGGAGCGGTTGCTGCAATTGCTGCAGGCCTGGTTCCAGGCCGAGCAATTGACCGCGGACTGGCGCAGCCTGCGCGATGCGCCTATCGCCGTTCTGGTTGACCAGTTGTCGATGAACGCACCGTTTCCGGCCAGGGATCGTCAGGCCTTGCTTGAAGCGCCGGACAGCGCGGCGAGACTGGATCTCATGCAAGCGCTTCTTGCGGCGCGGATTGCCGACAGCGCCGACGGGCCGATCCAATAGCCGGTCGCCGGCCCGAGGGCGGGTTCAGTTTTTCAGCCAGTCGAGGGCGCGTGTTTTTGATGTGAAGACGTCGGCCTTGTCGCCATTGCGAGCATGGGCGCGGCAGGCCCCGCGAGCGATGTCGCGCTGTTCCTTGCGCACGACATAGGCGATCCGGTAGCCCTTGAAGAGCCGCGCAACGAATCTGAAACGCTCCTCCCAATCCAACTCACCGAGTTGGTAGTCGGCGCTACGGATATCGTAGAGGATCAGGTGGCTGTCGATTTTTGCGGCGATGCTGGTGAAGGCGCTGGCCGGAGCACGCTCGGCGCCTGCCACCCGTTCGCCCTCGGCTCGCAACTCGATCACATTGTTGACCAGTTTGAGTTCGAAGCCGCGCATGGAGTAATTGTTGTTCATGCGGCGTCGGCCCCGCCGCCCGTCGGCTCACTCTTTCCGAGCTGGGTCGGTCCTGTGTCCATCCAGCCATACTCGCGCAGATTGCCGTGAGCGGCAATGCAAGGCAGAGCCGCCCCGCGCTTCGAGCAATTCCATGACCCGACCGATCTGCCCGTCCTGATCCGGGCGGCCAACGAAGGCGGTCGGATAGGGCGTGCAGATACGGGCGATGACGCGGGCGCGTTCTTCCCAGGCATCCGGCGTGAAGTCGTAGTGCGCGCCGCGTACATCAAACAGGACGCCGGAGACGTCGGAATGGGCCAGAAAGCTCTCGAACGAACGTCCGCTGTCGCGCCCCATGCCAACCGTGCGTGTGCCTTCCGTCCGCATCTCCAGCACACTGCCGTCGATGCGAATCTCGAAGCCTTCCATGGAATAGGCCTGGACCACGCGCTCTCCCTTTCACGATGAAGGGGCGGTTATGGCGGTAATCATGCCAAGAATGTGGCGGTTTGGCCAATTTTGCGCGAATGGAGGGGGAGGCGGCCATGCGTATGCGGGTAGCTGGCGCATTTTCAGCGAAAGTGGAAACCGGTTTCGCGGTTCGAAAAAGCGTCAAAACAAAGCTCTAACCGGATTTGCGGGCCAGGGTGGCAAAGCTGGTCGGCATGTACGGGTCGAGCCGGGTCGCGTCCGCTGACCAACGGTCCTCGTAAAATCCCTCAATCGTGAAACCGGCCGCAATCTGACCGCCGATCTGGTCTTCCAGGCTGTGGGAATATTCCAGTGCCTCGCGTCGGCGGACACGTTCCTCGCGCTGTCCGACCGGCAGGTCGCGGGCGGCGGAGAAGGGCAGGTGAAAGCGTGCAGTCAGCGGTCCGCCGGCGTCCACCTCGTCATGATCGAACAGGAAAAAGTCCGGATTCATGAAGCCGGCGAGCAGGCGGCCACCGGGTTTGAGGATGGCGGCGCATTCGCGCCAGACCGGCAGGATGCGGCCGGCGAACAGGTTGGATGTGGCATTGAAGACCAGATCATAACCGCTCCCGACCTTGTCGGAAAATGCCGTCATGTCAGCCTCGATGGTTTCAAGGGCCAGACCTTCGCGGGCCGCCACCTCGGCATCCTTGGCCAATTGTGCCGGTGACAGGTCGACACTTGTGACGGTCGCACCGGCAGCGGCGAGCATTGGCGCCTGTTGCCCGCCGCCGCTGGCGAGACACAGGATGCGGGCGCCCTTGATGTCGCCGAACCAGTCGCGCGGTACCGGCTTGTTCGGTGTCAGGATGACCGACCAGTCGCCAGTTCGAGCGGCGGCGATGGTGGCGGCATCGACCGGTTGGCACCACTCACTGTCGCCGCTTTCGCTCTCGGCGTTCCAAGCGTCCCGATTATGTGCGTGGATGTCCATCTCTCACCCCATGACCCGCTGCCTGCCTAGCCTGCGGTGCGACGGCAGACAAGCCGATCAGCCCGGCTTGCGGGTTTTCAGGCAGGCGCAGTTTTTCATCTCGGTTTCGCACAACCGGTCCAGCCATTCATCCAGCGCGATCGCCAGGATGCGTTGCTGTGACCAGCTCATCTGCACCGAGACCGTGCCCAGGCGCCGCTTCTGTTCGGCAGTCAGGCGGACGGCGGTGCGGTGTTCCAACGGGGCATCGGGACCGGGCAGCGGACGCGGCTTATTGGGGGGTGCCGCGCCGCTGCAACACCCGCCCGGCGGCGAGGCGGAAGCGGGTGTTTCCGACGCCTGTTGGCCAGGCGTTCCGGAGCCGGTATCGGGGGCATGACGCGGCGGCGGGGCGGCGTCAGCCGGCATGGGTGGGCGTTTGCGGGCAAACAGCGGCGTGTTGTGGCGCTGTTGCTCCCGCGGCTGGTTTTCCGGGCGCGGCGGATCAATGTCGCGGCGCTGCGGCTGGTCGGTATAGGAGGCCGGGCCGAGCGGCGAGGGGATGGCAGGCGAGGCCTCGCCCTTGCGGGCAAGCAGTCCGGCGTGAAGGCTGGCGTATTTGGCGCTCATGAACGGGTCCTTCCTGGCGGGCTCAGGCCGTGAAACGGCGCCCGAAGGGTTGATGGCTGGCGCGGCGACGATCCGGCTTGCCCGGCGGCGGACCGCTGTCGGCCTTGCGACGGTCAATCCCGTCCCAGTTGGAATTGGCCGAGGCGGCCGGACCCGGCGGTGGTGGCGGGGCGCCGGCGGCGGCGAGGGCATAGCCGGGCTGGTTTTCCAGCGCGTCTTCGTCCTCTTCGACCTCCTGGCCTGACATGCCGGCGGTGGCGGGCGACAAGATGTCGGCTTCGAAGGTGGAGCGCGGTGGACGGTCCAGGAGATCGCGCGGATCGCTGGCCCGCATCCGCATCAGCCGGTCGTCGAGATAGGCCCAGAGATTGGCGACCTCGACCGCGGAGCGACTGCTGTCGGAGACCTCACCGACGGTGCGGCCATCAATCATTGAGGCGGCAAAGTCGACGCGGTGGTGCAGGGTGACCGGGGCGACGGTGCCGTGCTGTGACAGGGCGACCGCCGTCTCGCCGGTGATCCGGGCCCGGGCGGTGGCGGAATTGATGACGAAGACCAGCGGCTTGCCCTGCATCTGCACGATGTCGACCGTCGGTCCCACGGCGCGCAGATCGTGCGGGCTGGGACGGGTCGGCAGCACCACGAGATCGGCATGGGTGATCACTTCGGCGATGGTCGAGGTCACGGCCGGCGGCGTGTCGATGATGATCAGGCGATAGCCGGCATCGGCGAGCAGCTTGATGTCACGACCCAGATCCGGCACCGAGATGCGGGCAAAGGCCGGGACGCTGCTGGCCCGCGCATTCCACCATTTTGCCATCGAACCTTGCGGATCGGTATCGACCAGGGCGACCGGCCCGGCCCCCGACAGCTCGGCCTGGACGGCCATGTGGGCTGACACGGTGGTCTTGCCGGACCCGCCCTTCTGCGACGCGAAAACCACGACTTGAGCCTTGCCTGTCATGACGGCACCTCTCCCGTGCGACCGCGCAATGGCGGCCTCCTCACGGCACATCAAAACAGGCATGTCTTGCACGAGGTCTAAGCCGGGCCGACGGATTTGAGTCGAAATTTCGCCGTATTGTCTGCGTCTGTTCGGGTCTCAAGCGAGCCAGGAGACCAAGCCATGCCAGAACAGACCGTCACCGGGGGCGACATCATCCGGGTCATCGCGGCGATTTTCCTGCCGCCGCTCGGCGTCTTCCTGCAGGTCGGGATCGGCGCGCAATTCTGGATCAATATCGTCTTGACCCTGTTCGGTTACATCCCCGGCATCGTGCACGCGGTGTGGATCATCGCCCGCCGCTAGGCGCAAAAAACGCCCGCCGCTAGGCGCAAAAATCGCCCGCCGCCAGGCGCGGGTGTCCGCCGCAAAGCCTGGTGATGCGGGCAGGGGACAGGCGGCCAGCCAGTCCCGTCCGATGCAAACCCGTCCTCATGTTAGGCTGATGCCGGAATGAGGAGTGAATGCATGACTGAAGCCGCCCTGAACCGCTATATCGCCCTGCATGAGGCGCTGGGCCGTGGCCGCTCAAAACCCGATTCGACGGCGTTGCCCTTCACCGCCTCGGCCCTGTTGCGCACCGCTGACGAGACGGCCGAGCCGCGCCAGCTGGTGAGCCGGACCCGTGAGATCCACGACGCAATCAAGGACCGCCTTGGCGGCCATCGCGCCCCGACCGGCTCCCTGCGTTGGGTCTATGCGGCGATGATGACGGCCCGGGGGATTGATCCGGAGCGCTTCTTCGCCCTGCGCGAGGCGGTGCGCGCGGCCCGCAAGGCCAGCGGTACCGGATCGGTCCATGGCGGCGGTGCGCGCGCGGCCCTGGTCCTGGCCCTGTCGGACGAGCCGACCGAGACGCTGGTCGCCCGCTTCTACGCCATCAAACAGGCCATCCGCCCGCCCTGGTGGCGCTCCGATGTCTCGATCACTGACACGTTCGCCGCCGCCCATGCCGCCGAGGGCGCCTCTCCCGGCGATGTCACCGCCCGTCGCGAGCAGGCCGCGCAGGTCTTCGCCGCAGACCATCATTTCAAGCATTACAAACGCGAGGCAACCCGTCTTGCCGTGCTGCTGCACGCCAGCCCGCACCAGGCCGTCGCGGCCTTCGACAGCCTGCGCGAGGCCGCCCGTTCACAAAAGCGCCTGCGCGGCGAGCATGACAAATCGATGCTGGTCGCCTGGGCCGTCGAGGGGCTGACCGTCGCCGATGTCCACGCGATGGCCGATATCAGTGAACGCCTGCCCAAGAAGTGCCGTGGCGCCGGCGCCCCGCGCACGCGGTTGGCGCACCAGATCCTCACCGCTGACCGTCCCGGTGTGCCCGCGACCGACGTCTCCGCCATGGCCGCCGTCATTGCCGCCCAGACCGCGGTCATGGTGGCCATCATGAGCAGCACCGTGGTCGCGACAACCGCAACGGCGAGTTAGCGGGCAATACGTCCCGGACGGCTGGCAGGCCAATCGCTCCGCACGCGCAAGGCGCCGGAGGGATGGGAGGGAGCGGGATGTCGGCCGGAGCCGATAAAGCGCTGATTTCATAACGGTAGGCTTCGACAAGCATCCCGCTCACGGAGTTTTCCCGGACGCTCTCGCCCCCGATTCCAATGCGCCAGGTACTGAGGGTCGGTCGTTTAGTGCCCCTGGACCTGATCGCACGCCCTGCCGGAGTTTCGGGATGTCACCCCCGAGACGCGGACAGGCTCCGCAAGTCTCCGGGCACAAGTGACTGAGCTCGTGCCTCCCGTCCCGAAAACCGAGGGCATTATCGCCCGCGGCGAAGGGGGGAGGATAAGTTTGTCTCTATCCCCGCCTCACACACCGTCATCCCGATGACAATCGGGACCCAGTCTGCGACGCGAAGTCGTTGCCAGGGCGTGCGAAATCGCGTCTGCGAGGCTGGGTCCTGACCTGCGTCAGGATGACGGATTTGGGTGGGTTGTGCGGGGACAAGTTGGGTAAATAACGGCGCAATCGCGCTCGCCAACCCCTACATCCCTTGCCGAGACCTCGCCGCATCCGGTTTTCCAGGTCAAGGGCGCGAAGCGCCGCTGCGCGGTTTCACCCTTGAGCTGGAAAATCGGATGCGGCCTGCTGGCCGACAAGGAATGTCTGGCTCAAACCGCGCGGTGCGCCTGTTTTGTCGGGAAGTGGCGGATTCCTTTCTGCCCCCGCCGGTCACCCATTTGGCTCATTGTCCAGTCATCTTCGCCTCGCTAGCTTGAGCCGACAAACAGGGGACAGATCATGACACCGACCAATCGCACGCTTCTCGCCAGCCTCGCCGCCCTGGCCGTTTTCGCCAGCCCGGCCCTGGCCCAGAAAGGCCCGGCCCCCGCCGCCACGGACGATTGCGACCATGTCGCCATGGCCTATTGGGGCGGCGATCCCGACAGCGGACTCGTCGCCGAGACGGTCACGATCTGCGGCGAGGATGGCCGCGTCCGCGCCACGCTCTCCCTGGTCGACAGCGCTGGCGAGATCCACTTCCAGCGCCAATATCCCACCGACGAGGTCATGCTGCTCGCCTCGCCCACCGACGGCGACATGCCGACCCGCCTCGACTACTGGCTCTCCGCCTTCTCCGACCTCGACAACACCACCCACATCCCCGGCCCCGAAGCCGAATTCCCCTTCTACGCCGCCGAAGGCCTCACCGACGCCGACATCAACACCCTGCGCGCCGAAGCCCGCGACATGGCCTGCTATGTCCAGGGTATGGAAAGCGCGAACTGCCTGGTGCGCGACGGCAATGGCGTGCGTGAAATCGGCCTGATGCTGTTTCCGGGCTAGGGTTTCCGCCTCTCCCCGACCGGGGAGAGGTCCCGGAGCGCGACAGCGCGCCGGGGGTGAGGGGCGCGCCGCCCTGCGGCGCATGGGAAGGCTTTTAATGGGCGCTGACGCGCCGCCCCTCATCGGCCCTGCGGGCCACTTCTCCCCAGTCGGGGAGAAGCAGGGAGGGCTGCCTTTCTTCCCCACAAGGTGGGGAAGTGGGCCGAGGCGGGAGCCTCGGGTCGATGGGGCCGAGCGCAGCGAGGAGCTGCCCTTGCCGCCTGCGGCGCTACCCCACCGTCTCGCCCTGCGGGGCGATCCACCTCCCCACGCTGTGGCGAGGAAAGGCGGAAGTCGCAGCTTGGCCGGACAAGACCCCACCCCATCTCCCACCGTCATCCCCCGGTCGCGGCAAAGCCGCGATCCGGGGGACCCCAGCCACCCGGCCGGTCGTTCTGCCTCCGCCCGCGCGCCCTGATGAACAACCCGGCGAGCCGAGGTCCCCCGGATGCCCGCTGCGCGGTCCCCGTGGGATGACGGAGATTGAGGGTGTGAAGCGAGGAGAGGGATTGCCGCCACCAGGTCCTTCCCCTTGATGGGGAAGGTGCCCCGAAGGGGTGGAAGGGGTGAAACGCGCAGCGTTCCGTCACCCTCCGCCGATCACCCACTCCGTCTGGCCGCTGGCGCGTCCAGCCACCTCGCCCATCAAGGGCGAGGACCCACCACCCCATCTCCCACCGTCATCCCCCGGTCGCGGCAAAGCCGCGATCCGGGGGACCCCATCCACCCTGCCGGTCGTCATGCCTCCGCCAGCACGCCCGGATGATCAACCGACGAGCCGAGGTCCCCCGGATGCCCGCTGCGCGGTCCCCGTGGGATGACGGAGATTGAGGGTGTGAAGCGAGGAGCGGGAATGCCGCCACCAGGTCCTTCCCCTTGATGGGGAAGGTGCCCCGAAGGGGCGGAAGGGGTGAAACGCGCAGCGTTCCGGCACCCACCGCCCATCACCCACTCCGTCTGGCCGCTAACGCGTCCAGCCACCTCGCCCATCAAGGGCGAGGACCCACCACACCATCTCCCACCGTCATCCCCCGGTCGCGGCATCGCCGCGATCCGGGGGACCCCAGCCACCCGGCCGGTCGTCTTGCCTCCGCCAGTGCGCCCAGGTGACCACGCGGCGAGCCGAGGTCCCCCGGATGCCCGCTGCGCGGTCCCCGCGGGATGACGAAGATTGAGGGTGTGATGCGATGAGCGGGAATGCCGCCACCCGGTCCTTCCCCTTGATGGGGAAGGTGCCCCGAAGGGGCGGAAGGGGTGAAACGCGCAGCGTTCCGTCGCTGGCCGCCCATTACGCGCTCCTTCTCGCTCTGCCGGGCGATCCGCCTCGCCCATCAAGGGCGAGGACCTTGGCTCAATCCCAAATCTGAGTTGGAAGCGGGGATGGCAATGTGAAACGCACTCTCGATTGTGAAAGTCGTGTGTGTCACCTATTTCTGCCGGCAGATGTTTTGACCAGGGCTTGCAGTTCATGGAGGCGCTCTGCTCCGAGCCGATGGATGGCGCGATGACAGCTTGGGCAGAGGACCGCAAAGTCTTGGATGCGATAGAGTGCGTCAGTTCCTTCGGCGAGCGTATGCAGTGGAATTAGGTGGTGCGCGTCCAACATATTAGTTCCCAACGCTTCACCATATTTGATGCGCAGGTCGATGCCGCAACCCATGCAGACATCGGGATAGTGCTTTTTAATTTTCTTCGCGGCACCGCGGTTTCGCTCGATGGTTCGATGTAACGCATAGCGCCTTCGCTCAACTATAGTTAGGCTTTCGAGGCCATCAGCCTCGGCCAGCGCGTTGATTTCCTCTGCCGATTGCCAGCCACCCAATGACATAAGTTTCTTGTAGGCGGCCATAACGAGCTTGAAGTCGCGTGAGAGGCTAGTTTCATCCGGAAGGTTGGCGCATTCATACTCAAAACCTACCACGTGCCCGGCTTCGTAAAACGGGCCTAGCCTATGGCTTCGTAGGGTTTTGAGTTGAATAGCAGAAACCGCACGGGCGCTATCGATAGCGCCGACACGACTCCGCATGGTGGAGGCTCGTTTAGCGAGCTCCTCGAGGGTGTGAGTGGTGTCTTTGTATTCGTCGCGGAGGGCCGAACAGCCTTGGTTGAGAGAAAGATAAAGCTTGTTGCCATCTTTGCTGAGCAGATAAACTACGTAGTAGCCAAGCTGTGTTGATGGGGCGACGCCTGGGTCGCGTACCACGACCCAAGAGACTTCGGCCCAATTCGCGGATCCGCTGCTTCCTTTGACCTCAAACCGAGCAGGCTCGATTAGGAGTTCGCGCAGTGCAGCGGGAACACCGGTGACCACCGCTGAGTGGCTATTCGTGCTGACTTTTCGCGGCTTATTGGTGTCAGGGGCCTGTTCCCAGGTCAGCCGATCTCGCGTGTAGTGCTCAACCCAGCTTAGAATTTCATTTCTCATGCGTAGGAATCTGCCCGCATTCGGGTCAGTTGGCCATAGCTAACTGATTGAGGGAAAATAGATTGCCCCCCCCCCCTCACTCCCCCCGCAACGCCAAAACCTCATCCCTTAACCGCGCCGCTTCCTCAAACTCCAGATCCGCCGCCGCCTCGCGCATCCGCTTCTCCAGATCCGCGATCACCGCGACCACATTATCCCCCGCCACAAACGCCGCCTGATCGGCCTCGCGCAGGCCTTTCGGCTTGCCATCGCCCTTCTTGCGACCCTTGGCCGCCACGCCGCGGCCCTTGGCTTGCGACTCCATGACTTCTTCCAGGATGTCGCTGATGCCCCTTGTGATCGTTGTCGGGGTGATGCCGTGTTCTTCGTTGTGGGCGATCTGTTTGGTGCGGCGGCGGTTGGTTTCGTCCATGGCGCGTTGCATCGAGCCGGTGATGCGGTCGGCATAGAGGATGACTTTCGAGTCGGCGTTCCGGGCGGCGCGGCCGATGGTCTGGACCAGGCTGGTCTCTGACCTCAGGAAGCCTTCCTTGTCGGCGTCGAGAATGGCGACGAGGCCGCATTCGGGAATGTCCAAGCCTTCGCGCAAGAGGTTGATGCCGATCAGCACGTCATAGACGCCGAGGCGGAGGTCGCGGATCAGTTCGATGCGTTCGACCGTGTCGACGTCGGAATGCATGTAGCGGACCTTCAGGCCCTGCTCGTGCATGTATTCGGTCAGGTCCTCGGCCATGCGCTTGGTCAGCGTGGTGACCAGGGTGCGGAAGCCCTTTTCGGCGGTGGCGCGGGCCTCGTCGATGACATCGTCGACCTGGGAGGCGCCGTCTGTGGAGACCGGGCGGATCTCGACGGGCGGGTCGATCAGGCCGGTCGGGCGGATGACCTGTTCGGTGAACACGCCGCCGGTCTGGTTCAGCTCCCACTGGCCCGGCGTTGCCGAGACCGAGATGGTCTGCGGCCGCATGGCGTCCCACTCCTCGAATTTGAGCGGGCGATTGTCGAGACAGCTCGGCAGGCGGAAACCGTGATCGGTCAGCGTCTTCTTGCGGCTGTAATCGCCCTTATACATGGCGCCGAGCTGCGGGATCGAGACATGGCTCTCATCAGCGAAGACGAGGGCGTCCTCCGGAATATATTCAAAGAGCGTGGGCGGCGGCTCGCCCGGCTTGCGACCGGTGAGATAGCGGGAATAATTCTCGATGCCGGCGCAGGAGCCGGTGGCGCCGAGCATTTCCAGGTCGAACTCGGTGCGCTGTTGCAGGCGCTGGGCTTCCAGCAGCTGGCCATTGGCCTCCATCCAGGCGAGGCGTTCCTTGAGCTCGGCCTTGATCTTGACCACGGCCTGGTTGAGCGTCGGGCGCGGCGTCACATAGTGTGAATTGGCGTAGAATTTCACCGATTTGAGCTCGGTCATCGTCTTGCCGGTCAGCGGGTCGAATTCGGTGATCTGCTCGACCTCGTCGCCGAAAAAGCCGATGCGCCAGGCGCGGTCGTCATAATGGGCGGGGAAAACTTCCAGATTATCGCCGCGAATGCGGAAGGTGCCGCGGATGAAGGCGGCGTCATTGCGGGTGTATTGCAGATCGACCAGCTGGCGGGTGATGGCGCGCGGATCGGCGATGTCGCCGGGCTTCAGCTCGAAAGTCATCGCCGTATAGGTCTCGACCGAGCCGATGCCGTAAATGCAGGAGACCGAGGCGACGATGATCACGTCATCGCGTTCGAGGATGGAGCGCGTCGCGGCGTGGCGCATCCTATCAATCGCCTCATTGATCGAAGATTCTTTCTCAATGTATGTGTCGGTGCGCGGCACATAGGCCTCGGGCATGTAGTAGTCGTAGTAAGAGACGAAATACTCGACGGCATTGTTGGGGAAGAAGCTCTTGAACTCGCCATAGAGCTGGGCGGCGAGGGTCTTGTTCGGCGCCAGGATCAGGGCCGGGCGCTGCACCGCCTCGATGATCTTGGCCATGGTGAAGGTCTTGCCGGTGCCGGTCGCGCCCAGGAGGACCTGGTCGCGCTCTTCATCCTTCAGCCCGGCGACCAATTCCTCGATCGCCTGCGGCTGGTCGCCCTTGGGGGAGTATTCCGAGACGCACTGGAAACGCTGCCCGCCCTCGGACTTTTCCGGCCGGTCGGGACGGTGCGGCGTCCATTCGCCCGCCGTCGACACGCTGGTCAGCGTATCGAGCACGAAGTCTTCCGGGGCGGTGAGGGTGTCGTCGAGGGTCAGCTTGGCCATGCGTGTGAATATGTGACGCCGCGCGCGCAAGGGCCAGTGCCGGACTGCGACCGCCCTGCCACCGTTCTGTCAGGAGGGGTCATAGCGCATGAGCGGGCGTTAGGCTGGCGTTCAGGCGCGTGTGGTTAACTGGGCGACTGAGGAGATGACAATGTCTGCCCTTTCAGTGCCCATCCCGGATCGTCTCACCGTGCTGCTGGTCGATGACAGCCGCCCGGTCCGCGCCGTCATCCGCACATTGCTGACGGGGATCGGTTTTGCGCGCGTGTTCGAGGCCGCCGATGGCGATGAAGCCCTCGTCCTCACCCGCACCTGCCGCCCGGATCTCGCGCTGATTGATTATGATCTCGGCCTGTCCTCCGGGCTCGACCTGGCGCAACGCCTGCGCGATCCGCGCCAGTGCGACCGGCCCGACCTGCCGCTCTTCCTGCTCGCCGCCGACGGTTTCGCGCATCTGGTCCGCGGCGCTGCGGCTGCCGGCGTTTCTGCCGTCCTGCCCAAGCCGGTGAATCCGCAGACCCTCCTGACTGCGCTGGCGACCAAGCTGGCAGCGCAGTCGCCATTGCCGGGCGGGGCGGATATGTTAGCGTCTACAGCTGGAGGACATTGATGCATGTCGAAGACGCCGCTCGCCGGAATGCGCATTCTCGTGGTCGAGGATGTGACATCGATCCGCAGCCTTATCGTCAAACTGCTCGGGCGCCTGGGCTGTGAGGATGTGATCGAAGCGGCTGATGGTGAGACCGCGTGGCAGCATCTCAAACGCGTCGAACTTGATGCCATGTTGCTCGACTACGAGCTGGAATCCGATGACGGCGTGTCGATCGCCTGGCGTGTACGCAGCGCCAAGGATCTGTCCAACAAGGATGTGCCGATCATCCTCTTGACCGCTCATGACGAGATCCGGATCGTTGAAGCAGCCGCCAAGGCCGGGATCGACGCCTATCTGGTCAAGCCGGTCATGCCCGACCGCCTCGGTCAGCGCATCCGCGATGCCATCAAGCACCGCCGCAACCAGCTGGGCCTGCCACCGGTCAGCACGGAAGTGTCCTGGGACGATTGATCTGACCGGCCGCTCTCACGCGTCGTCGAACACGTCCGCTTCAATGACGGCGTCCAGACCCAGTTCCAGATAATCACCCAGCATGGGGGCGCCGAGCAGGTAGTCCTCGGTCGGGCCGCTGCGGCGGCTGCGCGCTTCGCGCACGGCGTCGGGGAAGTCGCGGCCTTCATAATCGCCGCGACCGATCCAGTAGAGGGCCACCAGTTCGGCCTGGGCCTCCTCGTCGAGCGAACCCAGCCAGTCCTCGATCTCTGTGCGGATCGGATCAATATTGCCGGTGAGCAGGCTCTCCACGGCATCACTCTCGCCGCTGTCGGGATCCGTCTCGTAATCGTCGATCTGTTCCTTGCTGTCATAGGCGCGGGCCCGATCAATCAGGCTGCGCACCATTTTCTCTGCGATGTTCATGACCGTGCCCTTTTCAAGCTGGGGAAATCACCGCGACACAACGATGTGAGCCTAGCACAGAAAGGGCGGCGTGTGACCGGGGTGGCCGGGCGTTTTGCGGAATTCACCTCCCGCCGCGCGCGACTCCGGCCTTGCACCGCGCGCGCATCGCCGTAAGACTCAAGCCTGTCAATCGCTTGGTCTGCAATCGGGGGGTGCGGATGACGCTCTCGCTGGGACAACTCAGCAATCAGGTCTTCAATGCCTGCGCCGATTTTGGGACCGGCGAGATGCCGACGCTCGGCCTGTTCGCGGCGGCCGCTGTCGTCGATGGCGGGACGAGCCTGGGCGGCTATCTGGCCGTCAAGGCGGGGCAGAGCCTGCTGTCGCACGCCGAGCGCCAGCGCGGGCTGACCCTGGGCAGCAATCACACGCTGTTGAGCCTGGTTTACACCGCAAAATGGTCTGCAGTGCGCGAGATTGCCCGCGAGCTGGACGCCGACGGCACGGCGAAATTCTCGCAGAATCGGACCCTCAAGGAGATATACGACACGGCCGCTTACGCGCTCAAACATCCGCCCGGCACGGTAGCAAACTCGCGCGATGCCGCGCTGATCGCGAAGGTCGGCTTCTGGTCGCGCCTCGGTCATCGCCTGACCGGCCAGACGGTTGCCACCCGCTTTGACGACAGCGACCTGGAGGGCTTCCACGAAAGTGATCGCACCCTTCTTCGCCAGGCCTCGACCGTCCTATCACGCGAGGCCGGCAATCGTCCCGACGCGGCGGCGATAGAGGGGTTTCGGGATGCGGCGGGCGCCGCCGCGGCAGAGGTTGTGCTGGAGGCGCTGCAAGCGCGGATTTTCCCGGCCTCGCTGGACGATGGCGGCGCGAAGGGCGGCCAGGACTTCCTGGACCGTTTCCATGATCCCAAACGCGGCTGGGCGGCGACATTTCGTGTCCTGCTGAAGGGGGCGCTGGAAGATCCCAAGCAAGACGCTACGACGAAGCGCTTTCTGTTGAGTTTTACGGCCAAGATACTGGATCTGACGGCATCGACCCATGCGCTGGTGCAGGACCTCACCGAACGCTTGCGATCGTTGCAGGCGCAGATTCAGGCACAGGGCGTGGTGCTCGATCAAGTTGATGACGGCGTTCAGCGGCTCATCCGTCTGGCCGAACCGGACCTGTTTCTTACCCGCGATGGACGCGAAACAAATTTTTCAGCCAATGACGCCCATGTTGCCTATTTCCTCGACTTCGTCTTTACCGCCAGGAAATCAGAATTTACCGGTCGCGACGCAGAATTCAGGGCCTTGCTCGAATTCCTTGGTCCGGATGAGGAAGCGTGCCGCTGGTGGCAGATCGCCGGGGATGCCGGGCAAGGCAAGAGCCGGTTGGCGCTGGAGCTGATCGATCTCGCCCTGATCAACAATTGGCATGCCGGTTTTCTGTCCTGGGGCGAGCTGTCGAGCCGGGCGGTGGATTGGGAAAGTATCCGGATTGACCGGCCGACCCTGATCGTCGTTGATTATGTCGCCGCGCCGGACAAGGGCGCCGCCTGCGCGAGACTGTTGGCCCAATTGATCCAGCGCGGCCGGGCCGGCGGACTGGACTGGCCGGTTCGTGTGCTCTTCGTCGAGCGTGCGCCTTTTCGGGGTGGTCACACGGCTGAAGGTGGCGGCAATGAAGCGCTCTGGTTTGCCCCATTCCGAAAAAATATCGGCGTTCTCGACACGGAGGCCGTCTGTTGCAATACAGACACAGCGCTCTGGCTCGGGCCGCTCCATGATGACGCCTTGCTGTCGATCGGTCAGTCCTGGCTGGCTTCACACGAGCTGGAGGCGCTGAACGAGGCGGAAATCGAACGCTTCAAGCGGCTGATTGCCGCCAAGGAGGGCGGGGTTCTTGACCGCGCTGACCGGGCCCGGCGACCACTTCTGGCCATGGTTTTTGCCGACCTGATCCGGCGCGAGGAAGGCGCAGCGGAAATATCCCTGGCCGGTGCGTTGAAGCTCTCCCTGCAAGCCGAGCGCACCCGCTTTTGGGAAGAAAGTCAGAGCGTCGCGTTCAAACCAAGCTCTGCTGCGGTGCGCCTGGCTTGCCTTGTCAACATCGTCGGAACACTCGATCCGGCTCGACATGGCGATGTGTTGGGCCGTCGCGACGAGGATTATTACGGCACGGCAGGCGAAGGCTGGGAAAAAACCTTCGAACAGGCCTGGGTCCTTCTTGGCCGCAATGTCACCGAGGGATTGGACGGCGAGTGGCCCGCCTTCACCGCGCGCGAACCCGACCTCTTCGCTGAATATTTCCTGGACTGGAGCGCCAGCTTTTTCCCACCGGTTGAGCGATCCAATCCGGCCAGCCACCTCGGTCCCATCCTCGAAGACGCCTGGTGCATCAATCCGCGGGCCACGCTGGAATTCCTCGTCCGCCTGTCCGAAGACGCTGACGATCTCGGCATGCGGGACGTATTCAACGCCTTGGCCGCTGTGCCGCTGCCGGAAGGGGCGGATTTTCCCAGCCTCGCAGAACTCCTGCCGGGGCATGGGGATGGGCCGGCTGAGCGGATGCTGTTCGCTTCATATGTCGGTCTGGCATCATTGTGCGACGCGGTCCTTGCCCAGGCCGGGCCCTCGCAATTGGACGCCTGTGTCAATCCGGCTGGATCTACAGTGTTTCCCTTGCTGTTTGCTGCGCAGAACGGGCATGGCGCGATTGTCGCGGCCTTGCTGGCGGCGGGCGCCGAGGCGAACCGGGTCGACGAACAAGACGGAGGTTTCCCGCTGCTGATGGCATCGGAGCACGGGCATGGCGCGATTGTCGAGGCCTTGGTGAAGGCGGGCGCCGAGGTGAACCGGGTCAATGAGCAGGACGGGACTTTCCCGTTGCTGCAGGCATCGCAGGAGGGGCATGGCGCGATTGTCGAGGCCTTGCTGGCGGCGGGCGCCGAGGTGAACCGGGTCAATGAGCAGACCGGGACCTTCCCGCTGCTGATGGCGTCGCAGGAGGGGCATGGCGCGATT
>NZ_RBIM01000003.1:246157-412544 GCF_003634045.1 Maricaulis maris | reverse complement strand
CGAGGCCTTGCTGGCGGCGGGCGCCGAGGTGAACCGGGTCAATGAGCAGACCGGGACCTTCCCGCTGCTGATGGCGTCGCAGGAGGGGCATGGCGCGATTGTCGTGGCCTTGCTGGCGGCGGGCGCTGAGGTGAACCGGGTCCATGAGCAGAGCGGGAATTTCCCGCTGCTGATGGCGTCGCAGGAGGGGCATGTCGCGATTGTCGCGGCCTTGCTGGCGGCGGGCGCCCAGGCGAACCGGGTCGATGAGCAGAGCGGGGCTTTCCCTCTGCTGATGGCATCGCAGGAGGGGCATGGCGCGATTGTCGAGGCCTTGCTGGCGGCGGGCGCCGAGGCGAACCAGACCGATGAACAGGACGGAGGCTTCCCGCTGCTGATGGCGTCGCAGGAGGGGCATGTCGCGATTGTCGCGGCCTTGCTGGCGGCGGGCGCCGAGGTGAACCGGGTCAATGAGCAGACCGGGACCTTCCCGCTGCTGATGGCGTCGCAGGAGGGGCATGGCGCGATTGTCGTGGCCTTGCTGGCGGCGGGCGCTGAGGTGAACCGGGTCCAGGAGCAGAGCGGGAATTTCCCGCTGCTGATGGCGTCGCAGGAGGGGCATGTCGCGATTGTCGCGGCCTTGCTGGCGGCGGGCGCCGAGGCGAACCGGGTCAATGAGCAGACCGGGACCTTCCCGCTGCTGCAGGCATCACAGGAGGGACATGGCGCGATTGTCGCGGCCTTGCTGGCGGCGGGTGCCGAGGCGAACCGGGTCAATGAGCAGAGCGGGAATTTCCCGTTGCTGATGGCGTCGCAGAACGGGCACCGCGCGATTGTCGAGGCCTTGCTGGCGGCGGGCGCCGAGGCGCACCGGGTCAATGAGCAGAACGGGACTTTCCCGCTGCTGCTGGGGTCGCAGGAGGGACATGGCGCGATTGTCGAGGCCTTGCTGGCGGCGGGCGCCGAGGCGCACCGGGTCAATGAGCAGGGCGGGAATTTCCCGCTGCTTGCCGCCGTTCACAGCCGGGACCTCGCCTGTGTCCGGCTTCTGTTCGAGGCTGGCGCGGATCGCGCTATACGGCAAACTGACCTCGGCACCGCGCTCGACTACGCCCGCCGCATCGAGGCAACCGACATCACAACCTACCTCGAAAGCCTCGACTGAGCCTGCCCCGTCCGGTCAAGACTTGGTTAAGGCGGGCGGTGCACAATCGGGGTGTCCGTTGATTCCCTTTCGCGATTGCGAGAATTCATGTCCGGCAGTTTTGACCGCATCCGCGTTCTCATCGTTGAGGACAATGCGCACATGTCGACCATCCTGCGTACGATCCTGCAGGGGTTTGGCGTGCGCACGATTGTGGAAGTGCGCGACGCGGCGGATGCGTTCGAGACCATGCGCGATGTCAATCCGGACTTTGCCCTGGTTGACTACATGCTGGGCGATCTGAACGGGCTGGAATTTACCCGCCTGGTGCGCACGGCCTCGGACAGTGCCAATAAATACCTGCCCATCGTGATGGTCACCGGCCACACCGACCGCTCCAAGGTGATCGAGGCGATCAATGCCGGGGTGAATGAGTATCTGGCCAAGCCGGTGCGTCCGGTGGACCTGTTTCATCGCATCTCGGCGCTGATCGAGCGGCCGCGCCGCTTCATCAAGGCGCCGACCTATTTCGGTCCCGACCGCCGGCGTCGCCAGGACCCGCGCTATGCCGGCCCGTGGCGCCGCGACGGTGATGAGGAAAAGTCGGCGAGCTAAACCCAGGACGGCGCCGACCATGCCTCGCCGCCTTGGTCGGCGAATGGTTTAGCGGCCTTCAACCGCGACCCTGCAAGTCGTGGAAAAGCGCGTCGAATCGATCAGCTCAGCCTCTACAGGGAGTGGATCAAGATTTCGGCCACTGACTGTGCACGAGGGGGCACCGGAAGGGTCCCACACGAAATCGATCCTGAGCGCGGCACCCTCAGAAACCGAGAAATTCAAATTTCCGAACATGGCGGCGTTCGTGTCTGTGGTACTGGCCGTGTAAGACAGGGGTTCGCCCATCTGGAAGGCAAACCGCATGGGGGGCTGCTCCCACTCACCGTTTCTCAGGTCGAAATCGTCCAGACTCAGCGCGGCGAACGGTCTGAGGTCGGCCTCAATCGTGAGGCTGCGGGCAGACTCATCTTGCAAGAGTTTGGAGCCGACAGGTTTCAGCGCGTTGAGCACAGCTGCCGGCGTGTCGGCCGGGGCGAACGTGGCCGATGACAGGGCGGTTGCAAGGGCGATCATCGGTAACATGGATGTCTCTCTCCGGTTGCTGGCCGGAAGGTTGGCACGCCAGGCGCTAAGATTTCTTGAACTGGCGACGTTCGGCGCCCGGCCCGGCGGGCACCGCTGCGCAGACGGTAGTCGCGATACGGGCCCACGCCCGCCCTGGCGGGACGGGGGTCTCGAACTGTCAGCCATGGCGCCCGAGCGCGGATGTCTCCATGTCAGGCCCGCTCCAGCGACTCCTGGGTCGTCGGATATCGCCGATAAAGCGAAAACACGATCACCGCCTCCTCGGCGCCGACCGCCTTGCGCTTGCGGATAATGGTCGCGAAGTCGGCATTGTTGACCAGCAGGTCCGGCCCGACCCCGGTCAATTCCTCACGCAGGATGAGCGCCGTGTCGCAACTCAGCGGGGCGCCGCAACCGGAGCGGCAGGCGATGGCATCGGCTTCGGTCAGCAGGCCCTGCATGCGACGGGCAGCGAGCCTGTCGGCGATCAGGGCGCGGCCCCAGGCGTCAAAGCGGACCGCATCGAGATGAAACAGCACTCCCCACTCGGTCGACATGCGGACCTCCCGATTGCACGCAGGAAGTGTACTCGTTTTGTTCTGCTGCCGCAAGTGGTGTCAGAGCGCGCCGAGTGCCGATGCGATCTCCGCCTCGGTGGTGCACCAGCTGGTCACGAAACGGGCCGAGCCGTCTGGCCATTGGTAGAATTGCGCACCGGCGCTGCGTAGGCGTGCGGCGAGGGCGTCGTCGAGGCGGACGAAGATCTCGTTGCCATCGACCGGATGCAGAACCTCGGCGCCGTCGATGTTGCGAAAGTCTGCCGCCAGTGCCCGGGCCCGGTCATTCGCCGTGCGGGCGAGGTCCAGCCAGAGATCATCAGCCAGCCAGGCGTCGAACTGGGCCGCCATGAAGCGCATTTTCGGGGCCATATGCCCGGCCCGCTTCTGGCGTGCCTGCAACTCCTCGAACCGGTCCATGACGGAGGGGAAGAGGATGACCGCCTCGGCTCCGAGGGCACCATTCTTGGTGGCGCCGAAACACAGCGCATCAATGCCGGCCTTCCAGGTCAGTTCGGCCGGTGTACAGCCAAGCGTGACCAGGGCATTGGCGAAGCGGGCCCCGTCCATATGCACGAAAGCCGGTCGATCCTGCAGGCGACCGGCCCGTTCGTCGATTTCGGCCGGCGAATAGGCGGTGCCGCTCTCGGACAGATTGGAGAGGGACAGGACCCGCACCGGGCTGGTGTGGACAAATCCCTCGGGAATTTCGGCCAGGGCGCGGTCGAGTTCCGCAAGGTCGATCTTCGCGTGTGCGCCCTTCAGCGGGATCAGCTTGCCGCCGCCGGTGAAGAATTCCGGGGCGCCCCGCTCATCGCGGTGAATATGGGCCTCGTCATGGCACAGGATGGCGCCATGCGACGGGCAGAGGACGGACAGGGCCAGCGCGTTGGACGCGGTGCCCGAAACCGCGAAGAGGAGTTTCAGGTCGGTCTCGAAAACCGCCTTCAGCCGTGCCTCGACCTGGGCGGTCAGGGGGTCGGCGCCATAGGAGGGCGCGAAATCCCGGTTTGCTGCCGCGATGGCGTCGATCAGGGCGGGATGGGCGGGAGCGGTGGTGTCGGACAGGAAATTCATGTCCGCAATGGACAAGTCCGGCGCCGCTGCGTCAATCGCCGAAGGCGGGATCGGGGATCA
Source organism: Maricaulis maris (assembly GCF_003634045.1). Lineage (GTDB taxonomy): Bacteria > Pseudomonadota > Alphaproteobacteria > Caulobacterales > Maricaulaceae > Maricaulis > Maricaulis maris. The sequence goes on along the minus strand of NZ_RBIM01000003.1, from coordinate 408,605 downwards.
GTGGCGGCAGGCCGTCGCGCATCTGGTCGGCGGAGGAGGTCGGCCGCCCGCTGGCATCGGCAAGGGTTGCCTGCCCGCCCAGATCCCGGCCGGGATAGGCGTTGCGCTCGAACAGGGCGCGGATCTGGTCAGCGGTGATCTGGGTAAAGGCGGCCTCGGCCTTGGCGATGTTTTCCTCGCTGGCAAATTGCAGCATCGGCAGGCCTTCACTGCCGTCCGACGGTGTGCAGGCCAGCGCCCGGCGATTGGCATCCGAGGTCGACAGGCAGAAGACCGAGCGCACCGCGTATTGTGTGCTCCCGGACCCGTTGGGAAAGGGCACGGCGGCGCGGTTATCATTGAACGGATTGGTGTCGCTGAGGATATGCGGCGCCTCAACGGCGTCGCCGGGTTGGGTGGGGTCTGCCATCGCGGTGTCAGCAGGTTCCGCGACGGGCTCGGCTTCGGGCGCCGGGGCCGGGGTCGGTTCGGGGATTGTTTCCGTCTCTGGTTCCGGTACCGGCGCAGGGTCTGGCTCCGGCTCTGGCTCAGGCTCTGGCGCGTTTTCCGGCTCTGGTTCCGGCTCAATGACGGGTTCTGGCGCTGGAATAATGACCGGTTCGGGCAGTTGGACGAAGACGATGTCGAGCACTTCATGCGCGACGGGGGGCGCATCCGGTCGCGGCAGGAAGAGAAGGCCGGCGATGATGAGGAGGTTGACGGCAAGCGCAGACGCGCCGGCGGTCAGACGGCGGCGCAAGGCTTCGGAAAGGGGCGATGAAAACACCACGCCCGGTTATCCTTTCGCTCGGCCCCCGCCGTCACGCATCCTGCTTAGACCAGCTGCGTGGCTGACGCCAGAGGGGCGGGCGGGAAAAGACCAGCTCAGATTGCGGTTTCTGCGTCGGCCCAGACAATATAGCGGTCCGGGCCGGGGGTCAGGCTGCCGAAAGGCCAGCAGGTGACCAGGGCCAGCCGGGACGGACCGAGTGCCGGTTCGATCCCCGAGCGGGCGGCATCGACGATTTCCATGCCGGTGACCCGGAAGCGCAGCGGTGCTGCGCCGGGTTGTTCGATCACGATCAGGTCACCGGTCGCCACGCGTTCCAGGAAGGCAAAGTGGGTATCGCGGTGGGCGGCGATCACGCTGACCCCCGGCGCGCCGGGGCGCGCCGAGGCGTCGAGCAGGGCCGGTCCGAAGGCGAGGCTTTCGCCGCCGCCGTCGGACAGGACAATGGCGTGTTCGCCGAGAGACGGGACGGAGAGCCGCGCCACGGGCCGAAAATCGGCCCAGGGCCATGGTGTGGACGCGGACTCCCCGTCGATTGCGCGGGTCCAGGACTGTGCGAGGAGGACCTGCGCAATATCGGCCTTAACCCCCATCCAGGCACCTTGTGCGAAAACGCAGAGACCGGCGGCCAACAGGCCAAGGGCGAAAAGGCGGGTTGGTTTGACGGTCACCACAAGCGCTCCTCGCGGCGGGTGACCAGCCAGATCAGGGCGAGGATCATCATCAACGCGCCGAGCCCCATCAGGATCTCGCGCGGTGTGGCTGTGGCCGGCAGGGCCAGTCCGCTGGAGCGTTCGGCCTCGCCACCGGCAGCAGGGGCGGCGCGCACGTCCAGCCGCGACCGGTTCAGCAGCGCCTGGAGCTGATTTGCGGCTGGCCGCTGGGCGACGGCGCCGAAATCCCAGCCGTCCGGGATCATCGCCGGGACGTCTTGCGAGGCGAGCGGCGTGTCTTCCGGGCGGGCCGGGGTGACATCGACGGCGACCAGGCTCGTCAGGCGGGAGACGAGGTCGAAATCGAGCGCGGTCTGCAGCACGGCGGCGTCGATCTCGGTCTGGCTGGCGCCCTGGAAGCGGGCTTCCTCGAGGGCGCGGATCCGGTTGCGACCGAACAGGGCGGCGATGCCGCGGCCCTCGCGGGCATTGGCCAGCGACAGCGTCTCGCGCCATATCGCACCGGCCAGCGCGCCTTCAATCACCATCACCCCGTCGCGGCGACCGAGGCGGGCGGTCAGGATGACCGGTTCGCCATGATAGAGATCGGGCAGTGGGGCCGGCCAGATCTCGCTGAGCCCGTCCTGCGGGAAGAGCACGTCGAGATCGGTCATCACCGGGCGTTCCAGGGCGGTGAACAGGGCTTCCATGCGGGCTTCGACCTCGGAGACCTGTCCGATATGGGTGAAGGTGCCCCGCCCAAGCCGGGCGGCGCGGCTCATGAAGTAGGAATTGGGCGCCGAGCCGATCCCGACCGGGAACAGGCGCGAACGGCCCAAGCCATTATCGATGGCGGAGAAAAGTTGCGCCTCATTGCCGATCGCGCCATCGGTCAGGAAGACGACCTGACGCACCTGTTCCTCGCTCTCACTGTGCGTATCGCGCAGGGCGGCATTGAGGGCTGGCAACATCACGGTGCCGCCCTGCGCCTCGAGCCGGCGGGCGAAGGCGAGGGCGGTGGCGATATTGGCTTCGTTGGCGGGCACAGCCTCGGGGAAGACCTGGTCCATCGTGTCGTCGAAGCGGATGACATTGAAGCGGTCTGTCGGCTCCAGGCGTTCCAGCGCCGTGATCAGGGCGGCCCGGGCTTGGCGCATCGAGGCGCCGCCCATCGAGCCGGAATTGTCGATCACGAAGATGGTCTCGCGGTCACGGCGCGGGGTGGCATCGCTCATCTCGGCCGGAGGCAGGACCTGGGCCAGCAGATAGGTCTCGCCCTGCCATTCCTCGATGAAGAGGGCGGCGCTGGCAGCGTGCGGATCGGCGGCGCGCCAGGTCAGCACGAAATCGCGATTGGCCGGGATCGGGCCGGCGGCCAGCGAGATGTGTGCGGTCTCGTCGGGAAGATGCTCGACTAGGGTGGCGTGATAGAGGCTGGCCACCTCGCCGAGGGAAAATCCGGCATTGAGATCAGCGGTGATGGTGACCGGCAGGCGCAGTTGGTCGCGGGGTTCGGCGGAGGGGGGCAGGATGGGCGGCGTGATGCGGGCGGCATCCGGCACGGCGGCGCTGCCGTCGGAGCCGGTCGAGGCCAGCAGGACGTCGCTGTCGTGCGGGATATAGCGCGGCGTCAGGCCGAGTGGTTGGCGCAGCTCGTAGCGGCCCTCGGAAAAGCGCGCGACGCTCTGGTATTCCAGCTGCACGATGATGGTCTCGCCCGGTCCGATATTGGCGACCGAGGTGGTGAACATGTTGGGCCGTTCCTGCTCGACCAGGCTGGCGCGCTGGCCATTGCGGCGGGCCGCCTCATAGGTGCGGCGCGCGGCCTGGCGTTCCTGGATCTCGCCCTCGATGAAACGGTCGCCGACCTGCATGCGCAATCGGTCGACACCGCTGTCTTCGGGCAGCGGAAAGACATAGGTCGCCTCGACCCAGGCATCAGAGGGGTTCTCAAAGCGCTGGGTGATGGTGGCACGGATCACCGGTCCGGAAATGTCGAAGGCGAGGTCGGTCGCGACCATCGGGGCGGGGATGTAGCGGCCCGGTTCGATCGTCTTGATCAGGAGGGCGCCTTCATTGATCTCGGACAATCGCACCATGTGGGTTTCGTCGACTACGGTCGGCTCCGGCGTGTCGGCGAAGGATTCGGCTCTCGCGTCCGACCAGAGCAGCAGCGAAATCGCAAAGACGATGATGGCGAGTGTCAGTGCAAACCAGGCCTGTGACCCGGCGGATGTGTGTGTGCGTGCGGCCGCCATGCGAACCTCCCCGATATGTGCCGGTCGCCCCGCGGTGCGAGGGTGAGTGCAGAGCGACCGGCTTCCCTGTCCGAGCTCACGCTGGTCCCCGATCAAGAGTGTGACAGGGCGTTAATACGGCGATTGCGGGGAAAATTGGGGCGATGTCGGGGCGGCTTCCCGGATCGGGCACTTCGCGAGCCATGCAAAATTGCCGCATCATTTCGGCGAACATGCATGGCTGGGGGATTGGCCTGCCGGGCGAGCGGGACTAGGGTTTTTGTCTCCAGCCGAGCTCTACCGGGACATGATCATGACATTCACGCCGTCCGCCGCGCTTCAGCGCGTCAAACCCTCTGCCACGCTTGCCGTTACCCAGAAGGCGCGCGAGCTCAAGGCCAAGGGGATTGACGTGATCTCGCTCGGCGCCGGCGAACCGGATTTCGACACGCCGGACCACATCAAGGATGCGGCCATCGACGCCATCCGCCGCGGCGAGACGAAATATACCAATGTCGACGGGATCGCCGAGCTCAAGGACGCGATCATCAAGAAGTTCCGGCGGGATAACAGCCTCACCTACGAGGCCAACCAGATCCACGTTTCAACCGGCGGCAAGCCGGTGATCTACAATGCGCTGCTGGCCAGCCTGAATGTTGGCGATGAAGTCATCATCCCGGCGCCCTACTGGGTCAGCTATCCCGAGATGGTGAACCTGGTCGGCGGCACGCCGGTCGAGGTCAAGGCCGGGATCGAGAACCGCTTCAAGATCAGCCCGGACCAGCTGGCTGCCGCGATCACGCCGAAGACGCGCTGGCTGATCCTCAACTCGCCGTCCAACCCGACCGGCATGGGTTATACCCGTGACGAGTTGCGCGCCCTGGCCGACGTGTTGCTGGCCCACCCGCATGTCTGGGTCATGACCGACGACATGTATGAGCACATTGTCTATGACGGCTATGAGTTCGCGACCATCGCCGAGGTCGAGCCGAAACTCTACGACCGCACGCTGACGATGAATGGTGTCTCCAAGGCCTATTCCATGACCGGTTGGCGGATCGGCTATGCCGGCGGTCCGGCGGCCCTGATCAAGGAGATGGGCAAGGTTGCCTCGCAGACCACGTCCAACCCGTGTTCGATCTCGCAATGGGCTTCGGTCGCAGCGCTCAACGGCGAGCATGACTTCCTCACGGCCCGCAATGCCGCCTTCCTGCGCCGTCGCGACCTGATCCTTGAAGCCATCAATGGCGCCGAGGGCCTGGTCGCCCCGACACCGGAAGGCGCCTTTTATGTTTTCGCCGATTGTTCCGGCACGATCGGCAAGACAGCGCCGGACGGGACGGTCATCAAGACCGATACCGATTTTTGCGCGGCGCTTCTGGGCGCGGAAGCCGTGGCGGCGGTGCCGGGCGTGGCGTTCGGTCTCGAACCTTGTTTCCGGATTTCCTACGCCACGTCGGATGAGGTCCTGACGGAAGCGGGCAAACGTATTCAGAGATTTTGTGCATCGCTGCGCTAGCCATAGATCGTGTCAATGTCAGACCCAGTAAATCCTGATTGGATTTATGACTGCCGATAGCCTACATCTGCCTGCGAGAGGCGGCGCTGCCGTCGCAAGACCGATCAAGGAGACTGACATGGGCATCAATATGGGCCTCACCGACGCACAACGCGAAGCGATGGCGAAAGCCGTGACGGCCGTGTTGGCGGACACCTATGCGCTCTACTTCAAGACGCATGTCTATCACTGGAATGTCACCGGTCCGCGTTTCCACGACCTGCACGCCCTGTTCGAGGCGCAGTACAATGAATTGTGGATGGCCACGGACGTCATCGCTGAACGCATACGGGCGCTCGATGTCGTCGCACCGCGCTCCTATGCCGAGATGACCGAAGCTGCGGCCATCAAGTCTGGCGGTGAGGCCACCGAGGCCAATGACATGTTGCGCGACCTGCTCAAGGGTCACGAGACCGTGGTCGCCACCATCCGCAAGGCGCTGGCCCTGGCCGGCGAGCATGGCGATGAAGCGACCGCTGACGTTTTGACGCCGCGCCTGACCGAACACGAAAAGTCGGCCTGGATGCTGCGTTCCACAATCGGCTGACCCATCCGGTCAGTTCGTTGACGAGAGCCCCGGTGCCCGGCACCGGGGCTTTTGTTTGTCTGCCATTGGCTGTGCATCGAACAAAAAAGCCCCGGCTCCTTGGAGCCGGGGCAGTCATTGTGATGCGGGCCGGGGAAGCCCGAAAGAAATGGCGCCGGGTCCTAAAGGGGAGGAGAGGGACCCGGCGCAAATTTGTGCGCCCAAATGGGGAGGAGGGGCGCACAAAACTCAGATGGGGAGATCCGAGGAGCGGCGTGATCGCCGCGTCGGGTGTGTATATGTGCGATTGTTGCCGGTAACAGAAGTGCTATCGCGTCATGCCAGCTATGCAAAAAATAGCGCAAGCCACATTGTTGCCATGCATCGTCGGGATGGCGGCGGGGCGATCGGGCAAGTCCCTGTTTTCCCGAAAATCATGCGGCAGAATTGTGGCTAGCTTTGCCAGCGACGCGCCTGCTCGATCAGGAAATCACGGAAAGCGACGATGCGTCGTGAGCCCCGGAGCTCGCTGGGATAGACGAAAAACACCTCGAAGTCCGGGCCGTCCAGGTCCGGCAGGACCCGCGTGAGCTTCTGGTTCTCACGAGCCACATAGTCCGGCAGGGCGGCAATCCCCATGCCCGCTTCGACGGCTTTCATCACGCCGTAGATCGTATTGACCTCGATCACCGCCGGGCGTGGTGCTGCCCCTTCTTCGCGGCCGGCCTTGGCAGCCCAGTCGAGGCCGGGAATCGGTGCGAGTTGCGGTGGGCCGTAATAGATAATCGCGTGGTCATCCAACTCGGCTGGCGTACTCGGCGCACCCTTGCGCTCGATATAGTTGTGGCTGGCATAGAGGTGCTGGCGGACCGACAGCAGCTTGCGCTGGACGAGATCATTCTGGGTCGAGGGCCAGGGGCGGATGCCGACTTCGGCCTCCAGACCCGCCAGGTCCAGCTCATGGTCGTCCAGCATCAGGCGGATGCGGATATTGGGATACTCGTCGTGAAATTCCGACAGACGAGGTGCCAGCCAGATGGCGCCGAGCGCGGTTGGTGCCGTCACCTTCAACTCACCGGAGGGCTCGTCGCGGGCGTCGTGAACATGCGCCTCCGCGATCGCCACTTTCGAGGCGATCTCGTGCGCCGCGCCATAAAGCAGATTGCCCGGCTCGGTCGGGATCAGGCCGCGCGCATGGCGGTGGAACAGGGTTACGCCGAGATCATCTTCCAGTGCCGCGATCTGCCGGCTGACGGCCGATTGCGACAGGCCGAGCATGTCGGCCGCCTTGGTCAGGGAGCCGGCCTGCGCAGCCGCGTGAAACGTTTTCAGCTTGTCCCAGTCCATGCCCGCTCACTCCCCGTATGGAATCGGTTTGGGCAGTCTATCCGGAAAGCCACAAATCGCGAGCCTGCTAGTCCGCGCCGTCGTCGGCGGGCTCGTCCGGTCTCGTGTCGTCCGGATCCGGCGAGGGCAGGTCGTTTGTGAAGACCTCGCCATAACGACCTTCGCCGATCAGTTCGATGCGGCGTTGCTCGACGGCATTCAGCAAGAGCCGCCCGTTTGTCGGCAGGACACCGCAGGAGTTCGCGATCCCGCTGCCCTGTTCCGACCAGCCATAGGACAACATGGGCGATGCGCCGCCGCTCCCGCGGCAGCGGTAGGAACCGTTGATCAGGTCGGCAATCTGCCAGTCCGCCACATTGGTCTCCAGGGGACGGTCGCCCATCAACTGGCTGCTGGTTTCCGGGTTGGCGTAGGCAAGCAGGTGGCGGCGAAGGTCGCGGTCGAAATTGTCGAACAGGCCGCGGGCGTCGTCATAGACATGCGAAACCCGCAATTTGCGACGATGCACATCAACGCCCCGCAGCGCATTGACGAATTCGTCTGCGCTGGCGTCCAGCTGCTCCCAGACCTGATCGCCCTCGAATGCGGCCCGCCGCAATTCCGGACTGCCGACAGACCCATTGAAAAAACCGTAGATGATCCGCGGATCATCCCATTGCTCAAAGACGATCCGAAGGCGGATATCATTGAGGCTGAGTGTCTGGCCCGCGACTGTGAGGAGCGGCCCCTCGAACAGGGACTGGTCGGATCCGGGTGCCCGCAGCCGGTTGATATTGCGGATCGGGTAGGCCGCGAGAATTTGCTCGACGACGGCGACGTTGTGAAGGTTGAACCAATAGGCGAGTTGCTCATCGCGATTGAGCGCTTCCAGGCCGCCGATCCGGTCCGGAAGGGTTTCAAGGTCTTGCCGCAGCGTGGTGATGGCGTCGCGGTATTCGTCCGGCATCAAATGGTAGACAACCCGGTTGCCTTCATACCGATAGCGGCTGAGATTCCCGGTGCTGAGGCGGGTTCCGGTGGTGATCGGGCGCGACCGCTCCGGATTGCGGTCCATCGGCGGCACATTCAGGACAATGTCTCGCAAAACGAGCGTCCAGCCACTGTGGTCAATGTGAATGAGCGAGTCGGGATCGGACTGTGCGAACCGGGAAAAGTCCGTCGTCTGCCCGTCGCTTTGAGTTGCGAAAGAGGCCCCCCCGCCGGTCATTGCGAGAAGCAGGAAAATGGCAACTGACATGATACGCATCGACAACCCCGGGTTCGGTGCACGGGCGACACCCTTCGGGCCGCATTGGGCGCGTACCCTACCCGGCTGCCGCGAAGCGGCAAGAGGGACGTGCCTTAAATTACAGACACGTCCCATGGCAGCGATCCGGCGTCAGGCGTTGATATTGCTTGACCGGCTTTCCGGATAGCGCGCCCCTTTGACCCGGTCCGCCAGCGCGTTGAGACGGTCGCGCTCCGATGTCGTCAGGCCGATATCCGCCCCGGCCAGATTGGACTCAAGATTGGCCAGCTTGGTCGTGCCCGGAATGGTCAGCACGTTGTCGCCGCGCCCGAGCACCCAGGCCAGGGCGATCTGGGCCGGCTTGGCGTTGTGGGCGGCGGCCACCGCCTTGACCTCGTCAACCAGTTCCAGATTGGCCCTGAACGCCTCGGTTTCGAAACGGGGCTGCGTCGCGGCGGACCGGAAGTCACCCTTCTGCGGCGTATGGTCCGGTGTGTAGCTGCCGGTCAGCAGTCCGCGCCCGAGTGGCGAATAGGCGACCAGGGAGGCGCCGATCTCGTCGACCGCCTTGAGGGAGCCATCCTCGATATCGCGCGAGAAGATCGAGTATTCCGACTGCAAGGCGGCGATCGGATGGACCTTGTTGGCGCGTCGCAGCGTGTCGGCGGAGGCTTCGGACAGGCCCAGCGCGCGCACCTTGCCTTCGTCAACCAGCTTGGCCATGGCCCCGACCGTTTCCTCGATCGGCGTCTTCAGGTCGACGCGATGCAGGTAGTAAAGGTCGACATGGTCGGTCTTCAGGAATTGCAGCGACTCCTCGATGGCGGCGCGCATATTCGCCTCCGAGCCGTCGACGTCGAGAAAGGCGCCGGTCTGCCTGTCGCGCACCGGTCCGAATTTGGTGGCAATCACGACCTTGTCGCGGCGATCGTGAAAAGCTTCGCCGAGCAGGCGTTCATTGGCGCCCATGCCGTAGAGCTGGGCGGTGTCGAAATGATTGACGCCGGCATCGATGGCGGCGTGCAGCAGGGCGACCCCGTCGCGGGTTTCCACGGCCGGGCCATAGAATTCCGACAGGCCCATACAGCCCAGCCCGATCGCGTTGACGAAAATGCCGCTGTGTCCGATTTCGCGTTTCAGCATGATGATCTCCCGATGCCGCCCGCATGTTGTGCGGCGTTTGATTGGCGGTAGACGCTCCCGGGCGCACGCTTGTAAAAGCTGCGTGTGAGCGCTCACTCACATATTGTGCGCGAGGTTGCCCGGTGCAAGGGCCGCTTGGTGATTTATACCGTCAGACGGCCCAGCTGTCCCATGCGGCCTCAATGGCGGCATCGATTTCTGTTGCTTGCCAGGTGTGGCCGGCCAAGGCCTGTTTCAGCATCGACATGAGGGGTGGGAAGAAAAAGGCGCGCAGCACGGATCCCGGCAGCGGTTTGATGAGGCCGGCCTCCTGGCCGTCGCGCATCAGATCGGCGACGTGCTGGTAAAACCCCTCATGGGCAACACCTTCGCTGCCCGATAGCGGACTTTCGGCGAAGCGCTGGCCATAGGTGAAGGCCGCCGGATCGGAGAGATAGGCGTGCCAGACGCCCATCCACAGCTGGCCGAAACGGTCGCGCGGCGAACCGCCGGGCACGGTCTTGGCCTGAACTGTCTCAAACACTTCCTGTTTGAGCTGCCGATAGATCGCCAGGAAGAGTGCATCCTTGCCGGGGAAATGGCGATAGAGCGTGCCTTCCGCTAATCCGGTTGCCCGCGCGATGGCCGCCGTCGTCGTCGCCGCGAACCCGTCGTTTGCGACGAGGTCGAGGGCGGCGCGCATGATGCGGGTCCGGGTCGTGCTCTGATCATCCAGCATGAAGCCCAGTCTCCCGCCGCGGCGCGCCGCAGTCCAGCGTGGTCGGCCCGCCTATTCCTGGGCGGCCAGGAAGCGCTCGGCTTCCAGCGCGGCCATACAGCCCATGCCCGCCGCCGTGACGGCCTGACGGTAGACGTCGTCGGTCACGTCACCAGCGGCGAACACGCCGGGGATGGAGGTTTTCGGCGTTCCGGGCTCGACGACCAGATAGCCGCCTTCCTTGGTTTCCAGCTGGGCGGCGAAGAGCTCGGTTGCCGGCGCATGGCCGATGGCGACGAAGAAGCCGTGGGCCGGAATATCAGTCATCGCACCGGTCTTGAGATTCTTCACGCGGACAGCTGTCACGCCGGGCGGGTTGGTGTCGCCAAGGACTTCCTCGACGGCGCTGTCCCATACGACTTCGATCTTTTCGTGCTTGAACAGGCGGTCCTGCATCACCTTTTCGGCGCGCAGGCTGTCGCGGCGGTGCACGAGGGTGACCTTGGAGGCGAAATTGGTCAGGAAGAGAGCTTCCTCGACCGCGGTATTGCCGCCGCCGACGACAACAACTTCCTTGCCGCGATAGAAGAAACCGTCACAGGTCGCACAGGCCGAAACACCGAAGCCCTGGAATGTCTGCTCGCTCTCCAGCCCCAGCCATTTGGCCTGGGCGCCGGTGGCGATGATGACGCTGTCGGCGGTATAGGTCGTGCCGCTGTCGCCCTTGAGCACGAAGGGACGTGATTTGAGGTCGGCCTCGACAATGATGTCGGAGACCATGTCAGTGCCGACTTTTTCGGCCTGCTCGCGCATTTGCTCCATCAGCCAAGGGCCCTGGATGACATCGGCGAAGCCCGGGTAATTCTCGACATCGGTGGTGATGGTCAGCTGCCCGCCCGGCTGCAGGCCAGCGATCAGCGTCGGCTCGAGCATGGCGCGGGCGGCATAAATGGCAGCGGTGTAGCCGGCAGCGCCGGAGCCGATGATGATCAGGCGCGAGTGACGCGTCTCGGACATGGTCGAACCTCAAAGTCAGTCAGAACGGGGCGAATCCCCGATGATGGATTGGATGTCTATATAGGCAATCGTCCGCGCTTTGCCTGCCCGTCTTTGCAGCCCGGCCTTGCGTTGCGTATCGGCCGGGCGCGATCAACGGGTGGCTATTCACCGACCGGCGGCAACAAGGCGCGAACCATGCCGGGGTCGCGTCCGCCCGGCCATCCCATCGTGTCAAACGGGTCGGTCCCCGCTTTGCCGGTCGCGATCAGGTGGGCGGCGTAGAGATGGGCCGAGCGCGTGCCCGACCGGCAATGCATGACCACCGCCCCGTCGCTGTCGCTGTCGCCGTCGCTGTCGTCCAATATCCCGGCCAAGGCCAGCGTGAAGGCGGGATCGGCCCCGTATTGGCCGCCGATCGGCATTTCGACATAGCGCATTCCGAGCGTGGCCACGGCTGCGGCGAGGTCGAAAGGCAGGCCAGCGGTCTCCTCGGGGGTGCGCGAGTTGATGACGGTGCGCGCGCCGGCTTCGGCCCAGGCTTGCAAATCGGCTTCGCCGGGCTGGCTGGCCAGCCAGACATTGTCGTGGCGCGCCACAATGGCGGCTTCATCCTGCAGGGTCATGATCTCTCCCATCCAAGTCGGCGCTGCGGCCTACCCCGTCGCATCGGTCAGCCCGCCAGCGTGTTGACGGTAGCGCCGCAGGCATTCGCCAGCGACCCGTCCGGTTTCATCGAGCGGCGCATAGGTCCATTGCGCAAGCTCTCCGAGATAGGGACGGACGGCACCATGGGCTTCCAGGTCGGCGTGCAGGCGGGCAAATTTGCCGGGCGTGCCGGTCAGCGGCAGGGCGTAGACCGGCCGCCCGGTCGTGCAGGCTTCGACCAGCATGTTGGTTGATTCCTCGGTCACGAAGATCCAGTCGGCCGCCGCCAGAAATGCGAAATAGGGATTGGGTCCGTCGCCGTCATGATACCAGGCTCCCGGCTCCGCCTCGAAATGCCTTCGGAAGCGCTCGCGCATTGGGTCCGGCGTTCGCCGCGACACCGTGATCATCAACGCGATGCCCTGGGCCAACAGATCGTCGAGCCGTGCCTCAAGATAATCGGCGCTGGTGTCATCGAGCTTGAAGCGCTTGGAATTGCCGCCGATCAACACGGCGGCGCGTTTACCGGGCAGGGCATCGAGCTCGGTGGCAAAGCCTGCCTTGCCGGCCGCGAGCACATCATCGGTGACCCGGTTGGGTGAGCCGATCATGGTGATCACATTATCGCCGTGCAGACGATCATGTCGCGGCGCAATGATCAGGTCGAAATCACCATGCCGGCTGCGTGGATCCTGCACATAGATGAAGTAACTGTCGGGGAAGATCCGCTTGTGGCGACGTGCCAGCGGGATGGCGGCGCGCCCGCAACCGATCCAGATGTCCGGGTCGGACCGCGCCGGCAGCGTGACGAAGCCGTCCTTGCGCACCGTGACGCGTTCGATTGTGACCGGGCCGTCGATCTGCCGCGCCATGGCCTCGGCCAGGCCGAGCGCCTGATTCTCGATGCCGCGACGGCCGTCGGATACGACCCAGATCGTCGTGCTTTTACCTGTGAGGCGAGACATGGGGCCAGTTAGAAAGTGCGTGTTGTAACGCGTCAAGCATCGAGCTCGCTTGACAGCGCGTGCTACGAGTGTAACGTCATGCGACAGATGTAGCGCGAAGCCGCGTGACCCAAATGCGAGACCAGCCGATGCCCGCGAACACAACCACCACTGCCCCCTCCCAGGCCGAGCTGGCCATTCTCAAGCATTTGTGGACCGCCGGTCCGCAGTCAGCCCGTGAGGTTCAAAGTCGTATCGAAGGCGTGACCGGGTGGTCTTACTCGACGACACGGACCCTGTTGGCGCGGATGACGGAAAAAGGATTGGTGGCACGAAAGGACGTGCACGGCCTGTCGGTGTTCGAGGCCCGGGTTGAAAAAGTCACGCTGATGGGGCGCCTGATCCGCGATTTCGCGGCCAATGTCCTCGACATGGACGGTCCGCTTCCGGCGACCACCTTCGCCAACAGTCGGCTGTTCTCGGATGCCGAGGCGGAGGCGTTGACGCGATTGCTCGAGACTTCCGACGCATCGGCGAAGGACGAGGGGGATGAAACCGGCGGGGAGGGGCGCTGATGTCCGGCCTGTTTCAAGCCCTGCTGATCGGCGCGGCGCTGTCGCTGCTGTCGGGACTTCTCGCACTGGTGTTGGCCAGCTGGCAGACCCGCCGCGGCGCTGGCGGTTCCGGCCTGTGGCGCACGGCGCGCTGGGCCGCCCTGACGCCTCTGTTGCTGGCACCCATTATCTATTCCATTCCCGACACCGTCAGCGCGCCGATGCACGCGCCCCTGCCCGGAGGCGCGTTGCCGTCTGGCGACATGGCGGCCAGGGCACAGGCCGGCCCCGGGCCGGTCGCAATCCTCGCAGCGATCGATTGGCGGCTGCCCCTGGCCGGGACCTATCTTGCCGGTCTGCTGGTCGCCCTGGCAGGGGCGGCCCTGCGTCATGGTCGCCGCGCGCTGCTGCTCGCCGGCAGCCGACCGGCGCCGGAAATTGCCCAGGACTATCTGTCCATGCTGGCCGCGCGGGTCGGCGTCGAGACGCCGGATTTCCGCCTGCGCGACGGCCTCGCATCGCCGCTCCTGACGGGCTGGAATCCGGTCATCCTGGCCGCGCCCGACCTGCTCGATGATACCGCCGCCAGCCGTTATGCATTGACCCATGAACTCGTCCACTACCGCCGCGGTGATGAGCAGGACCGCCTGCTGGGCGCGGCCCTCATGGTGGCGCTCTGGTTCCATTGGCCGCTGCGCCGGATCGAGCGTGAGCTGCATGAGGCGCGCGAAATTGATTGTGATGCGGAAAGTCTGGAAGCGCTGGGGGGCGCTGAGCGCAAGCCCTATGCGGCGACGCTGATCACCATGATGCGAAGCCCGGCCCAGCTGGTGTCGGCCTTCGGACCCGATGACAGGAGACATCGAGAAATGCGTATCAAAGCCATTCTGTCGGGCCGTTCCGCCCGTCCATCCTCACGGCTGCTGGCGGTCATGCTGGCCGGCGTTTCCATCCTGCCGGTGGCCTGCGCCCAGGCCGCTTTGACCGAGCGGTCCCAGCTTGTGGTCGACCTCAACAATCCTGCCGAGAACCATGTCGTGCGTTTCCATGCGGCGCCGAATGGCGACCCGGAACTTCATGACGATGACGAGCTTCATTTCGAACCGGACCCTCATGGCGAACACGCCTTTGGTCCGGATCATGAGGGCCGCATCCACGATGAGCATGAGAGTGACGGCATTGACGGGCACAGGGTGTTCCGGACCGAAGACGGTCGGGAAATCATTTTCGAACCCCGAGAGGGGAGCTCGTCCGGCGATGTTGCGTTCATGGACGGCGAGGGCAGTGTCGAGTTCATTTTCCTTGAGCCGAACGAAGGCGAGGAACCGCGCTACGCGATGATTGATGACGACGGCAATGTCACCCGTTTCGATTTTGAACCCGGCAATTCCTGGGTGATGGCGGGGGATGGCGACAGCCGCGCGCCGCGTCCGGATCCAGTCACGTCTGTGGCGCCGACCGCCCCGGTTCAAGCGGAGCCGGGTCTCGAGCCGGCCCCCGAGGTGGAGGCTGTCGAGCCGGCCGCCACGCCGCGTGCAGCACCGCGACCGGACGGACGGAAACACGCCGCGCCCGCTGATGCAGCGGTGCCGGCGCCTGCCTTCACGCACACCGTTGCCGACGGTCGAATTTCGAGCCGTTTCGGACCTCGCCGCGCGCCGGCAGCTGACATTTCGTCGGATCATCATGGCACCGACATCGCAGCCGCCAGTGGCACGCCGATCCGGGCGCCGGGCGCTGGCACAATTGTCCACGCCGAGGCGGGGCTGAATGGCTGGCCGGCCTGGGGCAATACGGTGGTCATCGACCATGGTGCGGGTTGGGAAACAGTCTATGCCCACATGCAGGGATTTGATGTCGAGGTCGGCGATCATGTCGAAGCCGGCCAGCAAATCGGACGGGTGGGTTCAACCGGTCGCTCGACCGGACCGCATGTCCATGTCGAACTGCGCCGGAATGGCGAGCGCATCGATCCGGCCAGCCGTCTGCCCGGCCTGCGCTGAACGGGTTCAGCTTTGGTTCAACAGTGTCGGGCTTTAATGTCGCCAGGTTGAATGGCAGGGCCGCGGGGCATGACGTCGGGACGCAATATCGCGATCATCACAGCGCTTCTCGCGCCGGTGGTGATCGCTGCTTGCGCCCAATCTCCCCGACAAGAACCGGTCACGCCGCTCGCGCCCGACCTGGCGGGAGCGCCGCCGGGCTCCGCGATTCCCGGCCATGACACTGCGCCGGACCCGGGCGCTGTCCTGTTTTCCTATCCGGTCGTCGAAGGCATTGTTTACTCCCGTTTCGGCGCTGTCCGCGGCGGCGGGCGGGTGCATTCCGGGACCGACATCTCGGCGCCGCGCGGGACGCCGGTTCGCGCCGCGGGCGCGGGGCGCGTGATCTATGCCGGATACGGATATCAAGGATCGGCCGCTTGGGGTCAGGTCGTCCTGATCGACCACGGTCGGGGTTGGACGACACTCTATGCGCATCTATCAGCCGTCGATGTCTCGGTCGGCCAAGACTTGCTGGGCGGTGAGCAGATCGGCCGCGTCGGTCGCACCGGTAATGCAACCGGGCCACATCTGCATATCGAAGTGCGCGAGAACGGCACCCGTCATGACCCGTCACGCTTGATACCCGGGATCGGCACCGGCTCCTGACTGGCTCTTCGACTTGCGGGTATGCCCCTGATCGTCCCATCATCCACGCCTCCATAAACACAAATCAGAAATTCAACGGTCGGGGATGAAAATGACAGAACGCGAATTCGATGTGGTCGTCTTTGGCGCGACAGGTTTTACGGGACGATTGGTCGCCGAATATCTTGCCGCCACGCATGGTGGGCTGACATGGGCGATGGCGGGCCGGTCGCAGGCCAAGTTGGCCGAGGTGCGCGATCTGATCGGCGCACCGGCGGACACACCGCTGATCGTGGCTGACAGTGCCGATGCGGCCTCACTGGCGGCGATGGCAGGCCGTACGCGCGCGGTCATCACCACGGTCGGACCCTATCAGCTGTATGGCGAGCCGCTGGTCGAGGCCTGCGTGAAAGCGGGCACGGATTATGTTGATCTGTGCGGTGAACCAGCCTGGATGCATGACATCATTCGCACGCATGATGCCGCCGCTCGCGCCAGCGGTGCCCGGATCGTGCTGTCCTGCGGCTTTGACTCCATTCCCTTCGATCTCGGCGTCTATCACCTGCAACAGGCCGCCATTGCCAAAACCGCCGCACCGATCAGCCGGGTGAAAGGCCGTGTCCGCAAGATGAAGGGGACGTTCTCCGGCGGCACGGCGGCGAGCTTTGCCGAGACGATGAAGCGGGCCGGCAAACAGCCGGAAATCATCGATTGGCTGAAAGATCCGTTCTCGCTGGTGCCGGGCTTTGAAGGCCCGAAACAGCCCAGCGGTGCCAGGATTGTCTTTGAAGAGGACCTCAATTCCTGGGCTGCGCCCTTCGTGATGGCCTCGATCAATACCAAGAATGTCCACCGCTCCAACGCCTTGCTCGGTCATCGGTATGGCGAGGACTTCGTCTATGACGAGATGTTCCTGACCGGGCCGGGTGATGAGGGCGAGGGCTTTGCCAAAATGATCGCCAATGACAAATCCATGTCGGAAAATCCGCCCAAGCCGGGCGAGGGACCGTCAAAGGAAGAGCGTGAGACCGGTTTCTACGACATCATGTTCACCGGCCTGACCAAGACCGGTGAGCGGATGACGGCCAGCGTCTCTGGCCAGAAAGACCCGGGCTATGGCTCGACCTCACGCATGATCGCCGAAGCCGGTCTATGCTTGGCATTCGATGTCGATCGCGATGTGACGCCCGGCGGTGTCTACACCACGGCCCCGGCGATGGGTGAGGCGTTGATCGAGCGCTTGCAGAAATATGCGGGGCTGACGTTTGCGATCGAGGGGTAGGGGCACGCTCTCAAACGCGATGTTCACGGAATTCGGGGCCCGGCGCTGCGTCAAGCGAGGCCAAGCCCTGAGTCGCCACTCGAGCAACGCTCGAACCGGACCTTAAATCCCATGCCAGCCAGTGGGCCTCAGAGGGTCAGTCGGGTCAAGGGCCGCGCAGCGGCCGCTTCGCGGTTCCACCCTTGACCCGACTGACCCTCTGAGGCGGAATCCCGGCAAGAGAATTAAGGGTAAATCTGTCCGCCCGGGCGCCGACCGACGGCTTGTCCTGCTGGCGCGCCGGTCGCGGATGAGAACATCCCCAAACGCAAAACCGGCGCCCCATCGGAGCGCCGGCTTGGCATGTCATCGCATTGAAAGAGCCGACTATCCCCAGGCGACCGACATGATCTCATAGCTCTTGAGGCCGCCGGGCGCATTGACCTCGGCAACATCGCCGACTTCCTTGTTGATCAGCGAGCGTGCAATCGGCGAGGAGATCGAGATCTTGCCGGATTTCACATCCGCCTCATCCTCACCGACGATCTGATAGGTTGATTCCTGTTCGGTGTCCTCGTCGAGCACGGTGACGGTCGCGCCAAACTTGACCGTGTCGCCGGACATTTTGGTGATGTCGATCACTTGCGCCCGAGCGAGCTTGTCCTCGAGTTCCTGCACCCGGCCCTCGATCCAGCCCTGGCGTTCCTTGGCCGCGTGATACTCAGCGTTTTCAGAGAGATCGCCATGCTCGCGCGCCTCCGAAATCGCCGCGATCACGGCCGGGCGTTCGATGGTTTTCAGACGTTTCAACTCTTCGTCGAGGGCGATTTGCCCGGCGACCGTCATCGGGATCTTGTTCATGCGACCACTTATCTTCGGGAAAGAGGAGACAGGCTAGCCTCCACTTAATTGACCATCAAGAGTAGGTCTGCAGCGCTTGCGGTTCAAGCGCTCCCTCATCGATGCGACGCAGCGACGCAATTGCGGCCCGGGCCGCCGAGGCGGTGGTGTAACAGGGGATCCTGGTTTCAAGCGCAGAACGGCGGATCGAATAGCTGTCGAGATGGGATTGTCGGCCTTCCGTCGTATTGAAGATCAACTGGACTTCGCCATTCTTCATGGCGTCGACAATGTG
This sequence comes from Maricaulis maris, assembly GCF_003634045.1. GTDB lineage: Bacteria > Pseudomonadota > Alphaproteobacteria > Caulobacterales > Maricaulaceae > Maricaulis > Maricaulis maris. The sequence goes on along the minus strand of NZ_RBIM01000003.1, from coordinate 390,279 downwards.
CGGGCGGCCTTCAAAGACCTTGTTCACGCGCGTCACCGGGATGCCGGCTTCCTCGAAGGTCTTCGCCGTCCCGCCGGTGGCGAGAATGGTAAAACCGAGCATTTTCAGCACGCGAACCGGCTCGACCATGGCTGCCTTGTCGCCTTCTTTCAGCGAGATGAAGACAGCGCCCTTGCGCGGCAGGGCAATGCCGGCGCCCAGTTCCGCCTTGGCGAAGGCCGCTTCGAATGTGGTGTCGATACCCATGACTTCGCCGGTTGAGCGCATTTCCGGGCCGAGCACCGGGTCGACACCGGGAAAGCGGGCCCAGGGCATGACGGCTTCCTTGACCGAGACATGTTTCGGCGCCGGGTCCTTCAGGCCGAATTCCTTCAGCGGCGTGCCGGCCATCACCTTGGCGGCAATCTTGGCGACCGGTTGGCCGATCGCCTTGGCCACAAACGGCACGGTGCGCGAGGCGCGCGGATTGACTTCGAGCACGAAGATTTCGCCGTCCTTGACCGCGAACTGGACATTCATCAGGCCTTTCACGCCGATGGCCTTGGCCATGGCGACGGTCTCGGCCTTCAGCTCGGCGATCATGTCGTCGGACAGGTTGTAGGGCGGTAGCGAGCAGGCGCTGTCGCCGGAGTGCACACCGGCTTCCTCGATATGCTGCATCACGCCGGCCACCCAGACATCGGTGCCATCGCAGATCGCGTCGACATCGATCTCGTCGGCATCCGTCAAATAGCGGTCGAGCAGGAGCGGTGATTTGCCGGAGACATTGACGGCCTCGCGGATATAGCGCTCGAAACTGTCCATCTCGCGGATGATCTCCATGGCCCGGCCACCGAGGACATAAGAGGGGCGCAGGACCAGCGGGAAGCCGAGCTTTTCGGCGGCGGTGCGCGCTTCGGCGTCGGAGGAGGCTATGGCGTTGGGCGGTTGTTTGAGGCCGAGATTGTCCAACAAATCCTTGAAACGCTTGCGGTCTTCAGCGAGGTCGATCGCGTCCGGCGCGGTGCCGAGGATGGGCACGCCTTCGGCTTCCAGCTCGCTCGCCAGCTTGAGCGGCGTCTGGCCGCCATACTGCACGACCACGCCCAGCAGCGTGCCGTTCTCGCGCTCGGTCTCGATCAGTTCCAGTGTGTCCTCAATGGTCAGCGGCTCGAAATAGAGACGGTCGGCGGTGTCGTAATCGGTCGAGACGGTCTCGGGATTGCAGTTCACCATGATCGACTCGATGCCCATATCGCCAAACGCAAACGCGGCATGGCAGCAGCAATAATCGAACTCGATGCCCTGGCCGATCCGGTTCGGGCCGCCGCCCAGGATGATGGCTTTCTTCGCATCCGTAGGATTGCTCTCGCAATCGGTCTGGCCACCAAAGGCCGGCAGCTCATAGGTGGAATACATATAGGGCGTCGCGGCGAAGAATTCGGCGGCACAGGTATCAACGCGCTTGAACACCGGGCGCACACCCAGGGCCCGGCGGGCCTTGCGGATGTCGGCCTCTTCCACCTTGACCAGCTTGGCCAGGCGGGCATCGGAAAAACCCATCGCCTTGATGTCACGGAAGGCTTCCGCCGTGTCCGGCAGGCCGAGCGTGGCGATGTCGTCCTCGGTGGTGACCAATTGTTCGATCTGGCGCAGGAACCAGGGTTCATAGAGCGAGGCCCGCTCGACTTCCTCGACTGTCATCCCTTCGCGGAAGGCTTGCGCGATAACGCGCAAACGGTCCGGTGTCGCCATGGCGAGGGCGGCGCGCATGGCCTGCTTGCGGGCGTCCATGTCGACCGCGTCGTCAACGCCGGCAATCTCGATCTCGTCGAAACCGGTCAGGCCGGTTTCCATCGAGCGCAGGGCTTTTTGCATGCTTTCCTGGAAGGTGCGGCCAATGGCCATGGCCTCGCCGACCGACTTCATCGAGGTCGACAGCTTGGCTTCGGCGCCGGGATATTTCTCGAAGGCAAAGCGCGGGATCTTGGTGACGACATAGTCGATCGTCGGTTCGAAGGCGGCGGGGGTGGCGCCATCGGTGATGTCGTTGGCGATCTCGTCGAGCGTATAGCCGACCGCCAGCTTGGCGGCGACCTTGGCGATCGGGAAACCGGTCGCCTTGGAGGCCAGCGCCGAGGAGCGCGACACGCGGGGATTCATCTCGATCACAACCATGCGGCCGTCTGCCGGATTGACCGCGAACTGCACATTCGAGCCGCCGGTCTCGACGCCGATCTCGCGCAGCACGGCGATCGAGGCCGTGCGCATGATCTGGTATTCCTTGTCGGTCAGGGTCAGGGCCGGCGCGACGGTGATCGAGTCGCCGGTGTGCACGCCCATCGGATCGACGTTCTCGATCGAGCAGATGATGATGCAATTGTCGGCCTTGTCGCGGACAACCTCCATCTCGAACTCTTTCCAGCCGACAATCGATTCCTCGACCAGGATTTCATCGACCGGCGAGGCGTCGAGGCCGGTGCCGCAGATATGGCGGTATTCCTCGACATTATAGGCGATGCCGCCGCCGGTTCCGCCGAGTGTGAAGGAGGGGCGGATGATGGCCGGCAGGCCGATCTCGCTCATCACGGCTTCTGCTTCGGCCATCGAGTGAACCGTGCGCGAGCGCGGGCTTTCCAGGCCGATCTTGTCCATCGCATCGCGGAAACGTTCGCGGTTTTCCGCCTTGTCGATGACATCGGCCTTGGCGCCGATCATTTCGACCCCGAACAGGTCCAGCACGCCGCGCTTGTCGAGTTCGAGGGCGCAGTTCAGCGCCGTCTGGCCACCCATGGTCGGCAGCAGGGCGTCCGGGCGTTCCTTCTCGATCACCTTGGCCACCATGTCTGGCGTGATCGGCTCGATATAGGTCGCGTCGGCCAGTTCCGGGTCGGTCATGATGGTGGCCGGGTTGGAATTGACCAGGATGACCCGATAGCCCTCGGCCTTCAGCGCCTTGACTGCCTGAACCCCTGAATAGTCGAATTCGCAGGCCTGTCCGATGACAATGGGGCCGGCGCCGATGATCAGGATGGACTGGATGTCGTTGCGTTTGGGCATGGGCGTGGCCTTCTTTTCCCGTTTTCGCGTGTCATGCGCGCGCGCTCGTCGCGGCCCTCCGGGGACGGAGTGCCGTGCGAGCGATCAGTTTTGGTGCTGAAGCGGGTAGGTATCGCGGAATCGGCGGGAAAGTAAGGGGGAAACTGCGCCTTTTCGTGCAGAAGGCGGCAATGTCCCGGCGGTACGCGGGAAAGCGGTGTTTTTACAGGTGTGGCCGGCGTTGATGGCGACGCGCAAGCGGGCGCCCGGTGGCGGCCCGGTCGACCATTGGCCTGCGACACCTCACGGCGCGCAGTGAACATCCATCGCGTCTTCATAATCCGAATCGAGCGGGACCGCTGCGTCCCGGTCATCGACATAAAGATGCCCCCACATATTCACCCAGCGAGCGTCGTCGGACAGGCTGTCGACCTGGTCCAGTAGTGAGGTCCCGGCAGGCGTGGTGTTGGGATAATTCGTGCGGAAACCGTAGCTGATCCCGCCGCTCCAGGCATAGTCGTCGACCGGCGGCTCGACATAGGTCGCGCCATAAGTGGTGACCTCAACCGGTTCCAGCCCGCTGCCGAGCTCGAAGATTTTCATGCCGGGCGTATTGCCGTGGTCGGTGCTGATACCCGGCACTGACACCAGAAGTTCCGAGACGCCGGGCGTTGCCTCGCAGGTGTGCAGGCGGCGTATGCCATTGAGATGGGTGTGGCCGGCGAGCACGGTGGTGATCACCGGCTGGTGGTTGCCGATATAGGTCAGCAAGACATCCTGCATCCGGCGCCCGGTGAGCGCGGAGTCGCGACCCTGGTAGGCGAGGCTGTCGTCCCACATTGAATGGCCGCTATGGCCGTCGATCCCGGGCGGAACGTGCATGGCCAGCAGGACGGGTTCATTCGCTGTGGTGGCGGCATCGAGCTGGTCCGCCAGCCAGTCGAGTTGTGCCGATCCTGTCGCGGCGGCGTTCACAAGATCGGAACAGCGGCTGTAGTCGGCGGTATAGATATTGGTGTTCAGGGCCAGAATTCGCAGCGGTGCCGCGCTGGCGCCGACCGTGATGCGGGCCGCGTAATAGCCGTCAGTGAGACGGCTGCGGTCGATGATGTCGGCCGAGCCGTTGATCACCGGCCACACGGTCGGATCGTCGACCGTGTTGAAGACGCTCTGGTCATGATCGGTGAAGGGGCAGTAGTCGAAATCACCGCGGCCGTGATTGCGCTCCACCGTGTCGTTATTGCCGGGCAGGTAGAATAGCGGCGTGGTGGTGCCGGAGACAATGTTTTCCAGACCATCCAGGACGTTCGCGAGAACCGGCCTGCGCTCGCTCTCGTCGGGAATGCTGTGTTCCGGCATATCGCCCAGATAGATCACGAAGTCGGGAGTTTGACTGGACAGCAGCGCCTGGGCCTGTGTCTGTGTCGCGGTCCAGAAGGCCGGCGAGGTTTGACAGGTGCGGCCGGTGCAGGGATGCCCGTCCCGCAGCCGGTGCACGTCGGACAGGGCAAGGAAGGTCGCAGACGCGGCCGCCGCGGGCGCCGGGATGACAGGGTCGGCGGCAGCTGCCGCCGTTTCGCCGCCCGTTTCGCCGCCCTGTGCCAGGCCGTCGCCGGCCGCCATGGCGGCGTCCGATGCGCTGCCCGTGTCGGTGTCGGCCGTCCCGCCGGTGTCCGAACAGGCGGACAGGGCGAGCGTGCTGGCGGCAAGCAAGGCCAGGCAAGCGCGCTGGCTGTGGCTGTCGATCATGAATTCCCCCGGGTGCCGAACGGCGATGCACATCCTTCACCCAGACATCGGGGAAGTCGGCAGGCCGGTGTTTATGCGAATACGATCAATGGAGCAGAACGACGCTACAACTTAAAGGGGTTTTCGGCAACAAGCTTCGCCGCAGGTAGTCGGGCGATTGATTGGGGCCGGCAATCGGGACTGGATGCTGAGACTGGCCCCTGCGTGAGGAATGGGGCGCAGGCAGACAGCAAGACACACAGGCCGCGACGGCTGGGGGTGGGTTGACACACGGTGTGCGCTCCCGATTGCCGGTGTGAAACAATTCAACTAATATGCATAGAAATTCAAGTTTAACTTTAATTCATGGACGGTCGCATGCCCTCAATCCCGCAGGATCGATCCATCCGGCGTCTCAGCCGATTTCTAGCCCTGGCGACTTTGGCCGGCATGGTCCTGGTGCCGTTGTTCGGACTCGGTGTCTGGTTTTTGCCCGGCCTCGCGAACGCGTTGGGTGAATTGCCGGGCAGCCGCTGGGTCGGCAATGGCCAAAACGACTGGTTCGTGTTCCAGATCCGCCTCGGAGCGGCCGGCATATCGATGATCGGAATTGGCCTCACACTGTACGGGCTGTTCGGCGTGCGCCGGCTCTTCCTGGAGGGCGCCGAGGGCCAGTATTTCTCCGAGGCCTCGGTCGGCGGGTTTCGCCAATTTGCCCTGGCCAGCCTTGTCGGTGCGATCTGGGCTCCGTTCGAAACCACCGTGTTCAGCGTCTATCTCTCGGTCGCCAACCCGCATACCCGGAATGCCGTGGAGATCAGCTTGGGGTCCGACACCATCGAGTCGATCGGCACCGCGCTGCTCTTGTTCCTGATGGCGCATATTCTCGCCGAGGGGCGTCGTCGCCATGAGGAGCTGGAGTTGATCCTGTGACCGCCGATCCCGACCTGCCCGGCGAGATCATCGTTCACCTGGACGTGTTGCTGGCGCGCCGCAAGGTCCGATCAAAAGAGCTTGCCGACCGGATCGGTGTGTCCGAGCAGGCGCTGTCGATGATCAAGACCGGCAAGATCAAGGGCATTCGTTTTTCCACCCTGATCGCGATCTGCGATGCGCTGGATTGCCAGCCCGGCGAGTTGTTCGAATTCAGGAAGGTGCCGGACTAGAGCTTGCCGCCCAGTGCCAGGACCTCGCGCCGCATGTTGGCTCGGGCCTTGTCGCCGAGTTCCGTTTCGAATTGATCCGTCAGGAAAGTGCGCTCATCTGCTGGTGCCAGCACGCGCTCAACTGCTCTTCCATCTCACGCATCGGCCAACTCCAGATCACGCCACAACATCGGCTGGATGTCGTTCCGTGTGCCGCCAACGCGTGGCCCGACAAGCCAGTGGGCGCGTTCGTGGAGGAGCGGGATGATGGCCATGTCCTCGTGGATCCGGTCCATCGCCGCGAGATAGAGCTGGGCGCGGGCGGACGGGTCATTCTGGCGCCGGGCAGCGGCCATCAATTCGGCGAAGGTCGGGTCGTCCCAGTTGAAATTGGCCGCGAACCCGCCGGGCGCAAACGGGTCGAGCATGAAGAAGGGATCGGACTTCAGGCCTCGATTGAAGCTGGCGATGGCGATATCGAAATCGCCGGCATCGACGGCCTGGTAGAGGTCGGTGGGATAGCTGACCAGAAGCTCGGTCTCGATCCCGAACCGGGCCCAGTCATCGGCAATCGCCACGGCGAGGCGTTCGCCTTCGCCGGTCGTGGTGCGGATTTCGAGCGGCCGGGACATGCCGCCGGCCTGCGGCGCCGGCTCGCTGTCAGTGATGACGGACCCGGGAATGACCAGTTCGGTCGGGGCGGCGGTATCGGCGTAAAACTCACGCGCCAGGAAGGGGCGGTCGATGGCTCGGGACAATAGTCGCCGGACGCGGACATCATCCAGCGGCGCCCGCGCGTGATTGATTTTCAGATAGCGCAGGATCGGCGCGTCGAAACTCTGGAACTGCGTGCCCAGGCGTTCGCGCCAGTAATCGATCTGGTTGGCCGGCGGCCGGTCGGCAAGATCGTAATCGCCGGCGCGGAAGAGGCGCATGCGGGTGGCGTCCTCGCGCACGCCGTCGATGCGGATGGCCGGGATGGAGACGGTGCCGGCGGCGTAATGGTTCGGGTTCCTTGTCAGGTCGAGACTGATCTGGCTCTCGGCCGTCACCGTGTAGGCCCCGGCCGTGACGATGTGTTCTGGACGGACCCAGTCCAGCCCGACGCGTTCGATGACATGGCGCGGGAAGGGGTAGAATTCGCGCATCAGCGTCGGCAGCAGGCCCAGCGGCGTCTCGAGCCGGAATTCCACCGTGCGATCATCCAGCGCGGTCACGCCCAGCCGGTCCGGTGCCATCTCGCCGGCATGGATCGCCCGCGCATTCGTGACGGCATAGAAATCGCCCAGCACGGCAAAGCTCTGGGTCGGGTCGACAATGCGCCGGGCCGACCAGGCCACATCTTCAGCCGTCAGCGGATGGCCATCCGACCACATCAGCCGCTCGCGTAGCCGAAAGGTCCAGACCAGGCCGCTCCCATCGACAGACCAGTCCTCGGCCAGTCCGGGGCCGACCGAGCCATCAGGCGCGTACTCCGTCAGACCGGCATGGATTTGCTTGTAGACCAGAGCCGCCGCTGCGAACTCACCGCGGGCCGGGTCAAGACTGTCCGGCAGGCCGGTCGTGGCGACACGCAGGAGATCAGGCGGCGGGCCGGAGCGCCCACAGGCGGCGAGACCGGATGCAGCCGTGGCGGCGAGAAGGGTGCGGCGATTGAGCATCTCGCCATGATGGCGCGATTTGTGCCGGGGTTCACTTGTTTTCAGAACTCACACCCACCGTCATCCCCCGGCTTGTCCGGGGGACCTCAGCCAACGGGTCTGTATTGTCCGCGCTGAACGCGCCACAGGCTGAAACGGGGTAGCTCAGGTCCCCCGGACAAGCCGGGGGATGGCGATGGGAAAAGTGCGACGTGTCCGAGGGCTCTAAGCCTCAACCCGCCCCTTCAATTGACCCACAAAGCGGTCGAACACGCCGAAACTGTCCTGCGGGCCGGGGCTGGCTTCGGGGTGGTGCTGGACGGCCCAGACCGGCTTGTCGGTCAGTTTAAAGCCGGAGTTGGAGCCGTCGAACAGCGAGACATGGGTCTCTTCGGCATTGGCGGGCAGGCTGGCGCCGTCGACGGCGAAGCCGTGATTCATCGATACGATCTCGACCTGGCCGGTTTCGTGATTCTTCACCGGGTGATTGGCGCCGTGATGGCCCTGGGGCATTTTCGCGGTCTTGGCACCGATGGCCAGGGCCAGCATCTGGTGGCCAAGGCAGATGCCCAAGGTCGGGATGTTGGCGTCGAGGACGGCCTGGATGGTCGCCAGCGCGTATTTGCCGGTCTCGGCCGGGTCACCCGGTCCGTTGGAGACGACCACGCCATCCGGATTGAGCGCCTTGATATCTTCGATCGAGGCCTTGCCCGGCAGCACGGCGACGCGGGCGCCGGCGCCTGTCAGCAGGCGCAGGATATTGGCCTTCACACCATAATCGAGCACCACGATGCGAGGTCCGTCTTCCGGCCCGACCGCATAGCCTTCGCCCAGTGTCCAATTGCCCTCGGTCCAGTCACCGCCCTCGGTGCGGGCGACATCGGCGGCCAGCTCGCGGCCTTCCATCGTCGGCGCAGCCTTGGCGGCGGCCTTGAGGGCGTCGATATCGATATTGCCGGCCGGATCATGCGCGATGGCGCACATCTGCATGCCATGTTCGCGAATGCGGCGGGTCAGGGCGCGGGTGTCGACCCCGGTCAGCGCGACGATGCCGCGGGTGCGCAACCATTCCTCAAACGTCGTTTCGGCGCGCCAGCTGGCCGGCGGCGTGATTTTCGCGCGGGCGATCATGCCGACGGCGGCCTTGCGGGCCTGCGGCGACGCGGCTTCCTCGTCTTCGGCATTGGCGCCGACATTGCCGACATGCGGGAAGGTGAAGCAGACCACCTGGCCGGCATAGGACGGGTCGGCCAGGATTTCCTGGTGGCCGGTCATCGCCGTGTTGAAGCAGACCTCGCCCAGGGCGGTACCGGTTGCGCCGGTGCCATGGCCCAGGAACACAGTGCCATCGGCAAGCGCCAGCGCGCCGGTCGGAATTTGGGTCGGCGTGGACGTCATGGCTTTGTCTCCAAGGGTCTTGCGGGGCGCGCTCGCGCCGTCCGGAATCGGTCGGTGGCGAGGGGCGGGTAAACGGGCGCTCTGCTAGCGGTTGATGCAGGCCGGGTCAATAGCGTTGCAGTGACCGGGGCGAACCAAGTCCATCGTCTGCAAGCCCGGCTTGCCGTGGCCGGTCGCGCCTCGCGATACTGGTGGCCGCAAGCCGAGGGGCGTCGAGCCATGAGCGAAACCGTGGAAGCCTTCATCGAGGCGGGCAATGTCGCCCTAAAGGCGGGTGATCATGACGGTGCGGCCCTGGCTTGGTGCCGGGCGCTCGATCTCGACCCGCATCTGGCGCGTGCCCACAATAATCTCGGGGCCGTGACGCTGATGGCCGGTCAGCCGCATCTGGCGCTGCCCTGTTTCATGAACGCGACCGCGCTGCGCCGTGACCAGCCGGGCTTCTGGATCGGCCTGGCGCGTACGCTGGTGGAACTGGATGAGCCGGCCCGTGCCGCCGCCTGTCTCGATGCAGCACGGCAAGCCCTTCCCGACGACCAAGCCTTGCAGGCTGCAGCGCGCCAGTTCCCGGCGGATGACGCTGTCCGGGCCCGTTATTCCGGTCTTGCCGATCGCGGTGGAGCGACGACTGCCGCGACCCGGCTTGCCGAAATTGAGGGCCTGCCCTTGGGCACTGATGCCGCGGCGGCTCTGGCCGCGGCACGCGATCTGGTCTGGGCCCTGCCGGACCGGCCCGGCCTCTGGGTGGTCTTGTCGCGACTGGCCATGGCATGCGGTGATCTGCAACAAGCCGAATTTCATGCCCGCCGCGCCATCATGCTGGCACCGGCCGACGTCGCCGGCTGGCACGCGCTGACGACGATCCTGCAGCAATCCCCGGTCCGGCGCCGGGATGCCGAGCGTGTCCTGTTGCGGTCGCTCGACCTGTGTGGTCCGCAATTGCGCCTGGCCGAGATGCTGTGTGGCCAGCTGATGAGCGACGACCGCGCCGATGATGCGCTGGCGGTATTGGACGGCTTGCCGGCTGAACGTGGCGGTGACCCGGCCCGCTGGCACTTGCTGGCCGCGCGCCTGTTGGACGCAGCAGGGCGACCGGAGGCCGGCGCTGCCCTGTTCCGCGACGCGCTCGCCGACGGCGAGGCCCCGCATGCGACGCTGATTGCGGCAGCCATCTTTCATGAGCATGACCTGGAACCCGGGGCCTGGCTTGAATTGCGGCAACAGGCGGCCGCCCTGGGGGCCGATCTCGATCATCCTGACCTCCACCATGCCCGGGCACGGGCGCTGTTGCGAACCGGTCAGCTCGACGCTGCGGAAGAGGCTGTCAGCCTGGCGCTCGATGGCGATCTCAGTGATGAGGCGCGTCGCGGCGCCAGCTATATCGCCGGCCAGATCGCGGATCGCCGGGGTCGGCATGATCAGGCCTGGGCGCATTTTGAAACCGCCAATCGTTTGCTGGAGGTCAATTGGGAGGCCAGCGGCGTGTGCGACCACACCATGCCGTTGGCGCGGCTGGCCAGTCTCGACGCCCGCCTTCTGGCAGAGATCAAGTCCGGCAATCCGCTCACCCGGACGCCAGCGCGGCCCAAGGGTGCGGAGGCGGGGGCGGACCTGGCATTTCTGGTCGGGTTCCCACGCTCGGGCACGACCTTGCTCGACAGCGTTCTGCGCGCTCACAGCGTCGTCGATGTGCTTGAGGAAAAGCCGGTCCTGATCGATGCCCTGCGCGCCGTCATCCCCGGGGTCTCTGGCGATGAAACCAATTTCACCGAGGCCTGGCTCGACGCGGTCGAGGCGACCGATCCGGCTGTCCTGCAGGCTGCCTATCGCGAGCAACTGGCCTCCCATGTCGATGATGCGGCGCCGGGGCAGGTGATCATCGACAAGCTGCCGCTCAACATGAACTGGGCCGCGGTGATCCACCGCATCTTCCCGGCGGCAGCATTCATTCTGGCGCGCCGCCACCCGCTGGACGTGGCGGTCAGCAATTTCGCCCAGGACTACGCGCCCAATAATGCGATGCTGGTGATGACGCGGCTTGAGCGCATCGCTGCCTTCCATGCCGCCAGCTTCGACCATTTCGAACGCTTTGTGGGCTGGCGCCGGCCGCGCCTGGCGCATGTCGACTATGAAGCGCTGATCGATGATCCGCAGGCGGCGATCGAACCGGTCATGTCGATGCTGGGCCTGTCATGGGAACCTCAGCAGGCCCGTTTCTTCGAGACCGCGAAGGCGCGCGGCCGGATTTCCACACCCAGTGCCCACCAGGTCACTCAGCCGCTCTACACCCGCTCGCGCGAGCGCTGGCGTCACTATAAAAAAAGGCTGTCCGGTCCGGCCTGTGCGCCGCTGCGGGCGCGTGCCCGTGCCTGGGGGATGGAGGTGGATTGACGCCCGGACGGGGTTGAAATTCGGGGGCCGTTGGCGAATTTGCAAACCGGTTATTCGATCACGATTTTCATTCGGGCTTGATTCTTTGCCGCCAACGGAATAATTCCCGGCCCCTCGTTTCGGAGGCATGTGCCTCAAACGCGCGACGCCAGAGCAAAAGGCCCAGCATTGTTCGAAACAATCGGCACGTCATTGCGTGCACAACAAAAGTTCTTCACACCGGAGATCTCGTCAGGGAGCGCCGCGTCCGGCGCCCGGATAGGTTTGGTTGAGACCATGTCACTTCGTGAACGCATCACCACGGATATGAAAGCGGCGATGAAAGCCCAGGACAAGGCGCGTCTGTCGACGCTTCGCCTGATCTCGGCTGCCATCAAGGACCGTGATATCGCCGCCCGCGCCGAAGATCGCTGCGCCGGCTGCGAAGACACCGAAATCATGACCCTGCTCACCAAGCTGGTGAAGCAGCGCGAGGAAAGCGCCGAGACCTATGAAAAGGCCGGACGTCTCGATCTCGCCGAAGCCGAGCGCTCGGAAGCCGAGATCGTGCGCGAATTCCTGCCCACACCGATGGATGACGGCGAAATCGATGATGCCGCCAAATCGGTGGTCAGCGAGCTCGACGCCAGCGGGTTGAAGGATATGGGCCGCTGCATGGGCGAGCTGAAATCGCGCTATGCCGGTCGCATGGACTTTGCCAAGGCGGGCGCCAAGGTGAAAGACTTGCTCGCCTCGGCCTGACCCTGACCCCATTCGCAGATTGAACGCGTGACGTGGGCGGCTTTCGCGCGCATCATGCACGGCTGATCTGTGTGGGGCGGGTCGTGATTCAGGGGTAACCGACGGCAATGCGTCTCAATGAGGACTTCATCGACGAAATCAAGGCGCGTGTGCGCCCGTCGGACCTCATCGGCCGTTCCGTCCCCCTGAAACGCCAGGGCCGTGAATTTGTCGGCCTGTCGCCCTTCAAGAAAGAACGCTCGCCCTCGTTTTTCGTCAATGATGACAAGCGCTTCTACCATTGTTTTGCCTCCGGCAAGCATGGCGATATCTTCACCTGGCTCGAAGAGATGGAAGGCCTGTCCTTCATGGAGGCGGCCGAGCGTCTGGCTGGCGAGGCGGGCCTGCGCCTGCCTGAGCCGGATCCGGAGAGCCAGCAAAAGACCCAGCACCGCAAATCCCTCGTCGAGTGGATGGAAAGCGCCCAGGCCTTTTTCCTGCGCGCCCTGCGCTCCCCTCAGGCCGAGGAGGCGCGCCGCTATCTCAAATCGCGCGGCCTGACGGGCGAGGACTGCGCCCGCTATGGCATTGGCTATGCCCCTGAGAGCCGGACGGCGCTCAAGGACGAGCTGGTCACCGCCGGCGCGCCGGTTGCAGACCTCATCGAGTGCGGGCTTCTGATCGAGCCGGACAATGGTTCGCCCTATGACCGGTTTCGCGACCGCATCACCTTCCCGATCCATGATCCGCGCAATCGGCTGGTCGGATTTGGCGGGCGGGCGCTGTCGAAAGAGGCACGGGCGAAATATCTCAACTCGCCGGAAACGCCGATCTTCCACAAGGGCTCGGTTCTTTACCGTTATCCGGAAGCCCGCAAAGCGGCCTCCGATCCCAAGCAGGATATTCGCGGCCTGATCGTCGCCGAGGGCTATCTCGACGTGATCGCCTTGTCGCGGGCCGGGCTGGAGCACGGGGTCGCGCCGCTGGGGACGGCCATCACCGAGGAGCAGATCCAGCTTTTGTGGCGGGCCGGCGGCGAGCCGGTGATGTGCCTGGATGGCGATAGCGCCGGACGGGCAGCGGCCTTCAAGGCGGCGGATCGGGCCCTGCCATTGCTGCAGCCGGGCAAGACGCTGCGCTTTGCCTTCATGCCCGACGGCAAGGATCCCGACGACATTTTGCGCGAGGAGGGCGCCAACGCCCTGCGCGCCGTGTTCCGCGAAACCCGCTCGCTGGCCGATCTGATCTGGGAGCGCGAGGTTCTGGTCGAGCCGCTCGATGATCCCGATCGCCGGGCCGGTTTCCGTCGCCGCATCCGGGCGCTGGTCAGCCAGATCGCCGACAGCGATATCCGCGAGGAGTACAAGCGCGAATTTGATCAGCGCACAGACGCCTTGTTCGGCACGCGCCCGAAAGATGGCCGCAGTGACCGGCGCGGACCCTGGCGTCCCGGCAAGGGCGTGCCGCTGGGGGCGACAGCCGAACTGCGCAACAAGCAGTCCCGACAGGCCGATCCGACCGCCCGGCTGGGCCATCTCCTGCTGGTCGCGGCGATCGAATACCCGGAAATCGCCGCCTCGCAGATCGAGACTCTCGCGCTTTTGCGGTTGGGATCGCTTGACAGGCTGCGCGACGCCGTTCTAGACGCCTGCTCTTCTGGGCAGTTTGTGCAGACCGACACGCTAAGGGCTGATTTGGCCGACGCCGGATACGCGGCAGAGATAAAGCGGTTGGACGGTGAGCGCAGACCCATGCGGGCGGAACTGGGCGGTATGGAGGCGTCTCCAGAGGTGAGGGCAGAGGCTTGGAAGCGGCTGGCTCACGCCTATATGGAACGAAGCGAAGCACAGACACGTCGTGATGAGGCGCGTGCCCGTCTGGACGAAGAACTCAAGCAGGCGGATTCGGAACGCTTTCGGCAGGTGGTAGACGCCTACCGGTACGAAAGCTCTCGTTCCGAATCCTCCTGATGCGTATAATTCCAATTGCGCGCCCCAGGGCGGCGCGACAAGGGACGATTAAATGAGCAAATCCGCCGAAGCCAATGATGCATCGGAAAATTCGGACGGTCCGCTGCTGGACCTGACGGATCAGTCAGTGAAGAACATGGTGAAGACCGCCAAGAAGCGCGGTTATGTCACCCATGACGAGCTGAACGCGGTCCTGCCGAGCGAGGAATTCTCGTCCGAGCAGATCGAAGACGTGCTCGCACAACTGTCCGAGATGGGCATCAATGTCGTCGACAATGACAGCGATGTGGATGATGACAACGGTGATGCGCCGAAAGCGGCCAAGGCCACGTCTGCATCCTCGGATGATGATGACGATGATGACGAGGAAGAGGAGAGCGACAGCCGGGCTGTGGCCGGCGCCTCCAAGACCGCTGTCACGGGTCTCAACACACCGACCTCGGCCGACCGTACCGACGATCCGGTCCGCATGTATCTGCGCGAGATGGGTTCGGTTGAACTCCTGTCCCGCGAAGGCGAGATCGCGATTGCCAAGCGCATCGAGGCTGGTCGCAATGCGATGATCCGCGGCCTGTGCGAAAGCCCGCTGACCTTTGAAGCCATCATGGTCTGGCGCGACGAGCTGACCGAAGGCCAGGTCCTGCTGCGTGACATCATCGATCTCGACGCCACCTATGGCGGCCAGCAGGCGGAAGCCGCCGAAGACGGCGATGAGGACGGTGAAGGCACGGGTGATGGCGAGACGCCGACCCCGGCCGATGACGGTGCTCCCAAGCCCAAGTCCGATGATGATGATGACGACAAGGACGACGAGGAAAAGTCCGAGAAGTCTGATGATGACGAGGACGGCGAAAGCAGTTCCGACGACGATGATGATGACGACGATGATGACGGCGCATCACTCTCCCTGTCGGCCATGGAAGCGGAGCTGCGCGATGGCGTGATGGAGACGCTCGACTCCATCGCCACCGATTTTGCCGCTTTCCGCAAACTGCAGGACAAGCTGGTCGCCGCCCGTATCGAGGGCAAGGACCTGACCAAGCAATCGCGTGAGAAATACGAAGGCCTGCAAAACGCCATCGTCACCAATCTCAACACGATGCACCTGAACAATGCGCGGATCGAGGCGCTGGTCGAACAGCTGTATGCGATCAACAAGGAACGCATGGCGCTGGAAGGCAAGCTCTTGCGCATGGCCGACGCCCATGGCGTGCCGCGTGCCCAGTTCATGGACAGCTATTTCGGCAATGAGCTGAACCCGGATTGGCCGAACTCCATGGCGTCCACCTCCAAGGCCTGGGCCCGTTTCATCGACCGTGAAGGCACGGATGCCGGCAAGATCCGTGATGATCTCGCCGATTTGACCCAGCGCGCCGGCGTGCCGATCGAAGACCTGCGCCGCATCGTCCGCACAGTCCAGAAGGGCGAGCGCGAAGCGCGTGTGGCCAAGAAGGAAATGGTCGAGGCCAATCTGCGTCTCGTCATCTCCATCGCCAAGAAATACACCAATCGCGGCCTGCAATTCCTGGATCTGATCCAGGAGGGCAATATCGGCCTGATGAAGGCTGTCGATAAATTCGAGTATCGCCGCGGTTACAAGTTCTCGACCTATGCCACCTGGTGGATCCGCCAGGCGATCACCCGCTCGATCGCCGACCAGGCCCGCACCATCCGTATCCCGGTGCACATGATCGAGACGATCAACAAGATCGTCCGCACCAGCCGCCAGATGCTGCACGAGATCGGCCGCGAGCCGACTCCGGAAGAGCTGGCTGAAAAGCTCGCCATGCCGCTGGAAAAAGTGCGCAAGGTGATGAAGATCGCCAAGGAGCCGATCTCCCTTGAAACGCCCATCGGCGACGAGGAAGACAGCCATCTGGGCGATTTCATCGAGGACAAGAATGCTGTCCTGCCGATCGATGCCGCCATCCAGGCCAATCTGCGCGAAACCACCACCCGCGTGCTCGCCAGCCTCACCCCGCGCGAGGAACGTGTCCTGCGCATGCGCTTCGGCATTGGCATGAATACCGACCACACGCTGGAAGAAGTCGGCCAGCAATTCTCGGTCACCCGCGAACGTATCCGCCAGATCGAGGCGAAAGCCCTGCGCAAGCTCAAGCACCCGAGCCGCTCGCGGAAGCTGCGGAGCTTTTTGGATAATTGATCCACGCCAAGGCGTGGATCATCCCGGACGGCGCCAAGCGGCGATCCGGGATCGGTACCACGGCGTGATAGTGAGAACGGCCGGCCCCCAAGGGGCCGGCCTTTTTCGTTGTTCGGCTGGAAAACGAATCTACAATTCCCTAAGGTTGAGGCGCGCTTGGGAACAACGATGGCAAGTCCTAAAACAGAGACAATCGAGACCGTCAGTGACCTAGCGCGACTGCTAGTCGATCTACCGGACTCGTTTGCCCAGATTTTGCTTATTCGCCATGCGTTGCGCCAGTTTCCCTACGTGTTGACGTTAGCGAACCAAGCTCAACGAGAAGAGAATTTGTCCGTGCTCGTTGACGTGTTTCGAGCATTGGCGACGCTTTGGGGAAGCGCATTCTATAATCTTGCGGCTCGGTCAGAAAAGGCTGGAGCGATAGACCGTGCGGTTGGATCGGTTCGAGAAAAACGAGACTTGATTGGGCCCAAAGTGGATGCGCGTGCACAGCGCGCGATCAATGCGGTCATTGATGCGGGGCAATTTAACAGGGACTCTGGAATTCTTCCAAAGGTGGCGTTGCCAGCTATTGATGAGAAAAGTTTGGAGTGGATCGCAGATGATCTGTCCGCGCTAAGCGCGTATGAACTGACGGCGTTCGCAGCGTGCCCATTGTGGCTTACCGATGTACGCGGTGAGCGAAATTACATTGTGAATTTCGCTCAGTCCCAGCGTCGGGATTTTGATGCATTTGCTAAGGAAGGGCTGGGGAAGTCAGAGCGATGGGCTCTGATTGTGAGCTGGTACAGGGCGCTTTTGCCAAATTCTCGCACTGGTCCTGCGCAATGCCTATTCTCGAGGGAAGCTATCACGGCGTTACTATCCGCAGACGACGGTATATGGCGGGCTGATCCTGAACTGATTATGTCAGCAATGACAAAGTTGCATGAGGAAGGCGTCGAGGCATTTCAAAAAATAGCCAATGAGTTGTCCAAGTCGGATGCTGGTGTAAATGTCGGCAGAAATGGCGATTACGACGACCTCCGCCATGCACTCGCCGCAGGCGCTTCCAATGCCGAGCTGTTCGATGCAGCCACCATCCTGCGCCGTGACCGTCCCGCTGAACTCGTCCCGGACATCGTACAATCGCTTGACCGCATAGCCCGCCACGAAAAACTCGGGGGCTACCGTATGGGTACGGTGGTAACGCTGACCTCCGCACTGCACCGTATTCTGATCGCGATTGTTCGTGACAGCGTCTCCCCGGCGCCATCTCGGACCCGGGCCGAACAAGCCCTCGCCATGCTGGACAGGTTGGAGGCTCATCCGCGCATCAGGGGTGACCGACCGGAGGAAAAGGATGGCGGTGTCCGCGGTCCCTTGCGCCATGCCCGCAAATGGCTGGAGCAGGGCCTTGAGGCCGGTGTCTTTCCGGAGGGCGGGGACGATAGGGAGTTGGCAACGCCGCCTGACGAGCCTGAAATCATTGAGTCCGTTTCACCCCATTCCGATGAACCCACCGCCGAGGACGAGCTGGGGCGGCGACCTTTCGCCCGTGCCTTGGTCGAGCGCATGGAAGCGGTCCACAAACAGGGCGGCGCGGACGGGTTCGCCGTCAATCTCCACGCGCCCTGGGGGGCGGGCAAGACCTCGGTCCTGCGCATGATGGAAGCGATCATGACCGAGCCGGCGCGCGAGCTGAACGGGCGCTGGGCGATCGTTCATTTCAACGCCTGGCAGCACGAAAGGCGCAATCCGCCCTGGTGGCCGTTCCTGGAAACGATCAAGGACGGGATCATGTCCGGCGCCCGTGCCAATCATCGCGAGGAGGCGGCGATCTGGATCTGGTTGCGCTGGACCTTGTGGAAGGTGCATGCGGACTGGTTGCCCTATGTCGTCGGGGTCATCATCGCGACGGGACTCATCTATCTGCTCTGGTTCACGGATTTCTCCGACGCCATCATCCAGGCCGCCAAGGAAGGTGCGGCCTCGGGTGAGCCGTTGGATGCCGGCCATCCCATGGTCGATGTCGTGAACACTTGGGAACCCATTTTCAGCAATGTACTCAAACTTGTAACCGCAGTCGTCACAGTGGTTGCCGGCTTCATTGCGGCGGGGCGGCTCTGGGTTTTCGGCTCGCCGGACAATGCCAAATTCTACGCCGATCTGTCGCGTGACCCATTGCGCCGCATTCGTGGCCTGTTCGACACCATCGTGAAGCAATCGAACCGCCCGGTCTGCGTCTTCATCGATGATCTTGATCGGTGCAATGCCGACTATGTCGTCGGTCTGCTGGAGGGCATCCAGACCTGTTTCCGGCATCGCAAGGTGAGCTACGTCGTGGCCGCCGACCGGACCTGGGTCCGGGCCAGCTTTGAAAAACACTATGCCAGTTTCGTGGAGCCGGTCAGCGATCCTGGTCAGCCGCTGGGCTATCTCTTTCTTGAGAAGATATTCCAGGTATCAACCACCGTGCCCGGCATGGGCCTGCGTCGCCGACGCCGCTATTGGTCACGTCTGCTCGGTGAAAGCGCGCCGGTCACCGACCGTGACGCTGCGACACGGCCGCCCGAATTGGCCGAAACAGACGAAGCTCCGACCGGAGAGGAACGCGCGTCTGTCCGCAATTACGACGCCGATGTCGCGATTGAACGGGCGCGGTTGAAGGCGCGCTTTGCCGGCGGAATGACCCGGGATGCAGCCGATTCTGTCCTCGATGAAGAGGACAGCGATACCCGTCGTGCCGCCGTGGCACTCGAACTTTCGACCTCGGCGGCAGCCGACCGGGAAATCCGTCACGTGCTGGCGCGCTTCGCCGATTTTCTCCCGGACAATCCGCGCGTAATGAAGCGGATGATCAATGCCTACTCCATGCGCCAGGCCATCGGAATTCTCGAGGATGACGAGCTGGGTGTCGACACGCTCGCACGCTGGACCATTCTCGAACAACGCTACCCGGCGGTTGCTGACCTGTTGACGGATCGTGCGGGTCTGGTCGATGTCCTGATCGCGGCCGGGCCGGATGATGACGAAGCTGCCGGGCTGCCGGCGATGTTGCAGGACCCGACGTTGCGCGCCCGGGTGCTGGCAATCATCGGCAAGGATGAGGATGATGTATTGACGGCAGACCATGTCCGCAGCCTCACGCGTGGCGCATCGGGCTGATCTGCGCCTCATACTCTCGCCACATTTTCGCGTTCGGCTGGCCGTGGCTCTGAGGGGAGGTATCATGTTGAAGTCTTGGGTCGGTTTCGCAGTGTCGGCCATCATCCTTGCAGCAACGCCGATCGTTGCACAAACCGGTGCACCGCATCTGGACGCCGTCGATGAAGCCGTCATCCCGTTGATGGATGAAGGCCTTTTTCCAGGTGTCGCCATCGCCGTCATGCGCAATGGCGAGCCGATTCATGTTGGCACGCATGGGGTTGCGAGTATCGAACACGGTGTGGACGTGTCGCCGCAGACCGTCTTTGAATTGGCATCCCTGACCAAGGCCATGACCGCTCTCGCCGTGATGAGCTTGGTGGAGGAGGGGAGGTTGTCGCTGGATGATCCGCTCGGCCAGTTCATCCCCGAGACTCCCGAGCGTTGGGACGGGATCACGGTCGGCCAGCTGCTCAGCAACATGGCGGGCCTGGCCCATCGTTTCGAGGCTCGGCCCAATGGCCATTTCCAGCTGAATTACAGTGTTGACGAAATGCTGGCTTCGGCCATGGCGACCGAGATGGTCGCAAACCCGGGCGAGGACTGGAACTATTCGGACCAGGGATATTTCCTCGCCGGGATGGTGATTGAGGCCGTAACCGGTGAGTCCTATTCGGCGCATATGCAGACGCATTATTTCGCGCCGCTCGGCATGGTGCAAACCGGGCGCCTGGACCAGTCGGCCATCATCCCGCACCTCGCCCAGGGCTATGCCGTTGTCGAGGGCCGGCTGCGCCGAAACCGGCGCGTCTGGCAGTTCGGGCAGATGGCGCATTTCGGCACCCTGTCGTCACTCACCGACATGATGCGCTGGGAGGCCGAACTTTCGGCGCCGACGATTGTCGATGCCGCGGCCTTGGCGGCCACGCATGAAATCCAGCGTCCGTTCGACACCGGCGAAAATTGCGATAGCTGGGGTTATGCGCGCGGCTGGATGGCCTATCAGATCAATGGTCGGCTCCTTGTCTCGCACGGCGGTTATGCGGGCACTGCTTATCTTCGCGAACCGGCTTCCGGTCTCGCGGTGATTGTCCTGACCAATCGCGAGGATGCCGGCGGGATGATCTCACCGCTCGACATGGCCTGGGCGGCGATGCATGCCATTGATGCCAGCATTCCGTCTACCGGCCCGCAATGCTGGCAGTAGACGGCATCAGCCATTCAGCATGATGGCGGTTGAATCCGGAGCAGGGGATGTGATGACAATTCAGTATCTGCGTGTCCGGACCAGCGGTCCCGGCCTTCATGACATCACATCAGAGATCAAACATTTCGTGTCCGAACAATGTGGTCCCGACGCACTCCTAACCATCTTTGTCCGTCACACATCCTGCTCGCTTGTCATCCAGGAAAACGCCGATCCCGACGTGCAGCGTGACTTGCACGCATTCTTCCGGCGACTGGTGCCGTCGGGCGATGATCCGTCGATGGCCTGGCTCACCCATACGACCGAAGGCCCTGATGACATGCCGGCGCATATCAAGGCGGCGCTGACGCAGACTTCGATCGGCATTCCGGTTGCCGACGGCGAACTCGTGCTGGGGACATGGCAGGGGGTCTACCTGTTTGAACATCGCGACCGGCCCCATCGCCGCGAAGTCGTGTTGCACCTGACCGGCTGACCGCAAACTCAGCTGGGTGTCGCGGTGGCCGGGCGGGCGGAACGCCGGATCTGATTGCCCCGTAGCAGCCGTCGCATGGTCCGCTCCAACGCTTCCGGGCTGAGTGGTTTCTCGGTGTGCGCATCAAAGCCAAGCATGGCGTAGCGATTGACCTGATCCGCCATCACATTGGCGGTCAGCGCCATGACGGGCGTGGGCAGGCGGCCGTCGGCACGCTCGAAATTCCGCATTTCGCTCAGCGCATCCTCGCCATTCATGACCGGCATCTGGATATCCATCAGCACAATGTCGAACTGCTCGCGGCGGAAAGCCGCGACGGCGTCCTCGCCATTCTCGACCATTTCGAGATCGACCTTCATCTTGTCGAGATAGGCCTTGAGTACCAGGCGATTGGTCAGGTTGTCCTCGGCCGCGAGCACGCGGACGGGGCGGTCCTCGATGGTCAACGCACCGCCGAGGGTGATCAGGTCGGGCCGTTGGCTGAGGCTGGTGTCGGGTTCCACTGCCGGCATCGGCACCCGGACGCAGAAGCGCGTGCCCTGACCCGCTGTGCTGGCGACTGAGATCGTGCCGCCCATCTGCTCGGTCAGCCCCTTGCAGATGGCGAGACCGAGGCCGGTGCCGCCAAAACGGCGGGTGGTCGAGCTGTCGGCCTGGACAAATTTGTCGAACACCAACCGGCATTGCTCGTCACTCATCCCGATACCGGTATCGGTGACAACCAGCTCCACAAGGTCACCCGTGTCTGTCTCGTCGTTGGTGTCGGCGATCACCGGGCCGAGCGTCACCCGGACGGACCCTTCGTTGGTGAATTTGATGGCGTTGGCGACCAGATTATTGGCGATCTGGGCAAAGCGAAGCGGGTCGCCAAAGCGGGCTGCGGGCTCACCCGCCGGCAGGTCGATCTCGAATTTGATCCCTTTTTTCTCGGCGGCATCGGCGTAGAGCGCCGCGACCCGTGCGGCGATGCTGTCGAGCTGGAAGGCGACGTCCTCCAGCTCGATCTGGCCGGCCTCGATTTTCGACAGGTCGAGAATATCGTCGAGCAAGTG
Organism: Maricaulis maris; assembly: GCF_003634045.1. Taxonomy (GTDB): domain Bacteria; phylum Pseudomonadota; class Alphaproteobacteria; order Caulobacterales; family Maricaulaceae; genus Maricaulis; species Maricaulis maris. The sequence continues at coordinate 368,242 of NZ_RBIM01000003.1, read as the reverse complement.
CATCAGCGTGTCGCCGGAGCGCACGATGATATCGAGCTTTGCGTGGACGTCCTCGGGCAGCGCCTTGTCGGCCAGCACCCGGGCCATGCCGAGTATGCCATTCATGGGTGTGCGGATTTCATGGCTCATATTGGCGAGGAAGTCGGATTTTGCGCGGTTGGCGGCATCGGCCTTGTCGCGGGCGGCGACAAGATCGGTGATATCGGTGATCGAGCCGGCCATGCGCACCGCCTTTCCGTCGCGCCGATGGGCGAGGCCGCGCGCCCTGAACCACCGGTATTCGCCATTTGCGCAGACGAACCGGATCTGAAGGTCGTAGTCGTGACCCTTCTCCAGGTGAGCCCGAAGCGCGGCCGTGTTCCGGTCGCGGTCGTCCGGGTGCACATCGGCGGAGTAGTCATCCTGGGACATGGTCACCGCCTGCTCGTCATAACCGAGCAGCGCCCGCAGCCGCGGCGAGTGGTACAGCGCCCGTTCGGCCAGGTCCCAATCCCAGAAACCGTCCGATGAACCGCGGACGGCGAGCGCCATGCGCTCGCGATTGCGTTCCAGCTCGTCAAAGGCGGCTTCGCGTTCCAATGCCAGCTCGCTCTGGCGGATCTGCCCGGTCAGGACGAGGTGTGAGCCGGCGCCGATTCCAGCCGCGACCAGAACCCCGAGCACGAGAAGGAAAATCGGGATGGAGCTGAATTCTTCAGCATAGAGGGCGGCGGCGGGGTAGACCTCGACCGTCCAGACCGAACCTGGTAGTTCGACCGAATGGGTCGATACGATCCGGTTGCTGATCGGCGTCCCCAAAGATGCGATCGTGTCGCCGGCCTCATTCACCCGGATCGCGATATAGTCGGTATAGCTCTCGGGAAGGCCTGCGGACACCATGTTGGCGACGTCGAAGACGCCGACGATCAAGCCGTCAAACTGCCCGTCCACAAAAAGCGGAAAATAGGCGAGGAAACCGGTTCCACCCTGCACGAAATGGATGGCAGCGCTATTGTTGGGGCGGCGTGTATCGACTGCCTGCATGACTGCGCGCGCGCGGTATTCCTCGAACAATATGTCGAGGCCCAGAGCGGCTTCATTGCCGGTCAGGGGTTCGATCCATTCCAGCCTGAATTCCGGATTGGCCCACTGGACCGCGCGAAGTTCCGCCGTGTCGTTGACATAGGCGCGGGCATCGGCGCGCCAGTCTGCTTCCACGGTGCCGCCAGCCCTTACCCACCGGTCCGCCAGTCGTTGCAGGCCGGCGATATCCATGTCGACCCGTTCGGCGAGATTGTATTGCAGGTTGGTCGATATCTCCTCGAGATGCACCCGCACGGCATAGTGTTCCTGCGACCGCACGTGCAGCGACAGGACGGTGAATACCACCAGGCAAAACAGGGCGGCGCTGAGCGGTATCAGAAGGCGGTAGCGTGGCATGCGGGTGACCTCGGTTGGAGGCAGAAGACACCCGTCACGGTTAACTCGCACTTTATGGCGATGCGATCTGCGCCGCCGTGGGCGGCGCAGGCCTCGCGTCAGCTCTGCTTCTGGTCGCGTCGCCGCCGCATCATGCCGCCGATCCAGCGCGCTGAGAGCCAACCGACCGGCAGGATGACGACCAGCCACGGCAAGGCGCCGGCGATGAAGGTCAGGACATCGGCCAGGCCAGAGGCGAAATTGCCGGTCAGATTGCGCAAGGCCCGACCCAACGGGTCGAAGGCGCTGCGCGAGACCGGGTCGACGCGCGAGCTGTAATTGACCGTCAGCGATGACATCGACACCCGACCCCGCATGGCGCGGACCCGGGCTTGCGAACCTTCGATATCACCCTGGAGGCGGGCCAGTTCGCGTTCGACCTGGACCAGCTCCTCGACCGTGGCGCCGGGGCGTTCGAGCAAGGTTGTCAGACGGGTCCGCAGGGTCTGCTTGGCCTCCAGCCGGGCCTCAAGATCGACGATCGCTGCCGTCAGGTCCTCGGCGTCTTGGGCCTGGTGCCGGATCCGGCCAGCAGCCGTTTCGAGCTGGCCGCCAAGACCCGCGCGGAATGTGTCGATCCAGGCTGGAACGGCGCGCAGCGCCAGCGAACCGGCCACGCCGTGATCGCCCTGCTGGTAGATATTGGCATTGACGACCTGGCAGACTTCCGGACCGGCCGACAGGCAGGCCTCCCGATGGGTGTCGATCAGGCCGGACGTCGCCGCTGCCGGCGTTTCCAGCTGGTAGCTGTAGCTGTAGGCGATGAGACGCGTATCGGGTGCGGTATCGGGATTGCCGGAACGCTCGCTGTCAGTCATGCCGGCCCGGGTCGGGGATGGCGGTGGTGGCGGCGGAGCTGCGGGCGCGTAACTTGACGCCTCCATGACCGCGTCGCCGGCGTCAAACATGCTGAGGCTTTCGCCGTATTCAGCATCGTCTTGCGGGGCGGAGTTCTCGCATGCGGCAACAAGGGTCAGCGAGGCGAGGCAAGCCAGTACAATCGGTTTCATTGGTCATCCCTTTGGCCGCAGTCCGGTAACGGGCTGACGGCGAACCATCCCTGCTGTGACGCATGCTAGCGTAAAAAACGTCTGGACTAAGGCGCTGGCGCGGTCAGTCTTCGTCGCCTGTCAGAAGGGTTTCATAGCTTTCGACCAGGGCGAGATAGGGCGGCACCGGCGTGTTCTGGATGCCTGAGCCGGTATCGACCGCCATCTTGATCTCGAAATGCAGGTGGATCGTGGTGGCGGTGTCACCAAACTCATTGGACACATAGCCGATCCGCTCGCCGCGGCTGACCGTGTCGCCGGGCTCGACGAGAAGCGTGTCCTTGTCGAGATGGAGATAGGTGTAGCGCACGCCTTCATCGGTCATCAGACGCACCGAATAGGTGCCGATCGAGGTGATGGTTCCGTCTTCCGCCGCGACCGCCCAATGGACGTCATCCTGGCAGCTGGCCGGACGGATGTCCTGGCCCTGATGGCCGACCCCGGCCGGGCACATCGGCGTGCCATAGCCGCGAGTTTCGCAGAAATTGTCACGCCAGGCGTAGGCGTAATTGGCGGCATTGCACTGGCCGCCGGCCGGTCCGAGATAGCCGCCATACCCGTAGACCTGACTGTTGGCATAGGCCTGGCCGGCTTCCATCGGGAAGCGCATGTCCGGCGCGTAATTGAGCTGTGTGGTCTGCCCCGTCCCGGAGTCCTCGACCAGGTCGCCGGGCGGCATGTAGGTGAAGGTCTCGCCGGAGTCATCGACCGGGTCCGGATCGGGCACGGGTTCCGGCTCAGGCTCAGGCTCAGGTTCTGGCTCTGGCTCAGGTTCTGGCTCTTCGGCCGGAACCGGTTCTTCCTCGGCGGGTTCAATGACCGGCGCGGCCTCTTCGGCCGGTGCTCCGTCTTCCATCGGCCACCAGAACATCGCAGCGATCCCGGCGGCCGCGACCGCTGCCGCGAGGGTCAGTTCGGCTTCGCGCGACATTACTGACCTCCTGATGCCGGATTGCCGGCAGCGATGATCAGCGAGTTGGCGAGGTTTCGAACATAAGCGTCAGTCCGGCAGCGCGGATCGCTGTCCGGGCTGTCGCATTCCACCGTGATGGAATAGGCGGCGCCGTAGCGATTGAAGCTGAGCTCCCGGCCATATTCGGTTTGGCTGATGCGATAGCCATCGCTGTCACCGGCATTGAGGCGGCGCGTGCTCAGCGGGTCGGGTGCCCGGGCATGGGCGAGGCGGGTACCGAAAACCTCGATCACAAGGCCCGGTGCCGTGATCGAGAGATTGTAGAAATTCTCGCGCGGGAAGAGGAGAACCCGGGCATTGCCGTCGAGGCCGAGCGCGGCGGTGCCCGGGATCAGGACCGGCAGGCCGGTATTGGCGACACCGGCCGCTTCCGGATTGGTCGGGCGGGCAAAGGGCAGATTGCCCTGGGCGACCGCGGCGACCGTGTCAGTGCGCTGAAACTGGCGGGCCTGCAACTGGATGTCTTCGGCGGCCTGACCCCAGCTGATCGGCATGGCGACCGGCGCATCCGGGCGCGGTTCCCGGGTCGGCGGCTGCGTGGTCAGTCGTGTCAGCTGGGAGGTGTCGAGCTGGGAGGTGTCGAGCCGGGACGGGTCGATTTGCGTCGGCGCGGGCTGCCGTGCCGGTGTCGCAGGCTGTTGCTGCGCTGGCGAGGCCGGACTGGCCAGCAAGATGATGGCGAGTGGTGCCCAAAGCGTGGATCTGTATGTCATCAATCTCTCCCAGCGCAGAGTATAGCGTGTTTTTACATCCTCTGCATGAACCTTCGATGAGGCGGGCCGGCTGGACGGGGTCGACGGTCCGGGCGGGGAGGGCGGATCGCCGGGCTGGCGATACCGGCACGCCAACATCCTTGTGATCCGCGCATACGGCGGGCGAGCGTTGAACTTTTCCGCCATTGCCTCTATGTGCAGCGCAATATCTAGTGTTCAGGAGATGCGCGATGCGCCTCACCATGATGAAATGCAAATTGCACCGGGCCGTCGTGACCCAGGCCGACCTTCACTATGAAGGCTCGATCTCGATCGACCGGGATTTCCTCGAAGCGGCCGGCATCCTGCCCTATGAGCAGGTCGATGTGCTCAACATCAATAATGGCGAGCGTTTCACCACCTATGCCATCGAGGCACCGCGCGGCAGCCGCACATTCGGTATCAACGGCGCCGCAGCCCGTCTGGCCCAGGTCGGCGACCGCATCATCGTCGTCGCATACGCCGAGATGGAGGCCGTCGAGGCCGAGCAGCATGACCCGGCTGTGGTCCTGTTCGACGAACACAACCAGGTCATTGCCAAACCCAAGGCCGCCTGACCCCTTTACTGGGAAATGCAGAAATCAGCCGAGACGGTGGCGGTGAGCGTGAGTTCGCCGGCCGCGACCGGTGTCGACGCGCCATCCGACATCGCCATCATCCGCGATTCATAGACCGGCTGCGGGCGGTAATTGCTCTCACCCATGCGGCGGATCCCGCACAGCTCGAACCCGGCTGCATCGGCAAACAGTTCGGCCTTGGACAAAAGCGCAGCAATCGCCTCGCGACGCGCCGAATTGAGGGCATCGCCGGTCTCTTCCGCACCAAAGGTCACACCATTGATATTATTGGCGCCGGCCGAGACCATGGCATCGATCACCTGGCCGACGCGGGCGGTATCACGCACCTTCGCCGAGACCTGGTTGCGGGCTTCATAGCCGATAATGGTCAGCTCGACCTGGTTGGGCTGGCGGCGGTCGGCATAGACTGGTGACACCGAGAGCTGGGCCGTCTGCATGTCGTCACTGTCGACCCCGGCGCGGCGCAGGGCCGCGAAGACCTGGCTCATCGCATCGGCATTGGCGCGCACGGCGGCCTGGGCCGTGTCGGCGCGGGTGACAACACCGGACGAGACAGTCGCAAATTCCGGCGCGATCTGCACCGTCGCGCTTTCCGACAGCGACAGGGTCGGCTCGCTCTCCTGCGCCTGGGCGAAGGCCGGCAGGCACAGCGTTGCGGCGAGGGCGGTCGAGGTGATCAGCGTGCGTATCATGGATGAACTCCGGGAAGCTGGGTGCCGTCGGCTCCGGCATTGGAGGCGGCGACCTGTTGGTGTTGCGGTGACCCTATCATTTCGGTGCCTGACTGCACGCTGAACGCGCGCGCTCGAATTCCGCCATCATGATGTCATGCCTGTAACCTTGCCTGCAAACCTGTCTTGGCGGCGGCGCGAAGAGCCAGTAACCATGGCGCATCGCTTTAACAGCGGGGCCTGTAGCTCAATTGGTTAGAGCCGGCGGCTCATAACCGCTTGGTTGGGGGTTCGAGTCCCTCCGGGCCCACCATATCCCCGATCTCACGGCAATCCGCTTTGCGGACGCCTCCGATGGGGCGGCCTGGCCGGCCGGCGCGCGGTCGCGCTTGCGAACTCTGCGGGTTCGATGTTGGTTTGTGGACGCTGCGCGGTGGACGAGCTGGCACTCAGGACCGGTCATGGCGTGTATTCCACATCTCGCGGATGGTGTCGCCGAGCGTGATGGGGTCGAAGGGTTTCATGATGACGCCGAGACTATCCATGCGGGCATAGTCGTCCGGCTCTTGGGTTTGGGTCTTGGCGGTCATGAAGATCGCCGGCATGTCGTCATGTCCGGCGAGGGCGCGAATGCGCCTGAGGGTCTCCGGCCCATCCATGTCCGGCAACATCACGTCGAACAGGCACAAATCGGGTTGGAAACTCTCGACTGCCGTGATCGCCTTGGCGCCGCGATCTGCGTGGTGGACTTCAAAGCCGGCCAGGTCTTCAAGGGCCATGACCACCACGTCGGCGATCGCCTGCACGTCTTCAAGATAGAGAATTCGATCCAGCGATTTTGGCATCGGAGCTTTCTTCGCAGTCGTCGTGGACGGGCCGGTGGGAATGGACGCGTGATCCTGCCCCTCAACTGAATCGAATTTCATCTCGCCGTCAAATGTCTCAATGCGTGTCTTGGCGGTCTTGGAGAGCCAGTTGCCGAGCGTCTGGTGGAAGTGGCCCCTGGCCTCGGTCCTGAGCAGGCCCAGCGATCCCGCCCGGTCGGTCAGCGGGGCTGACTTCATGCTTCACGGTGCAATGAAGCCATCCTTCACCTGCTCGACTTGCGTGTGCTGGGAAATGTCGCGCACAATACCGCAGTAAAGGCGACCGCCAGGCAGCTCGATCTCGCTGACCGAAAGCTCCATGGGAAAGCGCGAACCATTCTTGCGGACGCCGTGCACTTCGCGGACAGTGCCGATGACATCTGTCAGCTCGCCGTCGGCCCGCCGTGCCAGGAAGCCATCGTGCCCGTTGGCACTGTCGGACGGTATCAGGAGACTGATATTGGTCCCGATCAACGCGTCAGCACGGTAGTTGAACATTCGCTCGCAGGCCGGGTTGAAGGTTTCGATATGCCCCGCCCCATCGATGACGATCACGCCTTCGGCGATACCTTCGATAATGGCGCGGGTGCGGGCTTCGCTGGATACCAGCCCGGCCGTCACGTCGCTGAATGCGCGCGCCAGCGTGCCCACCTCATCCACCCGCTCGATCGGAAAATCCTCGATCTGGCGGAGTGAGCCCGCACTTTCGATCCGTGTCGACAACGCCCGGAAGGGGCGCATGACATGATTGATCGCCAGAACGGTGACGCTCAGGCTCGCGAGGATCAGGATGACCGAACTGATGACGATCACCGGCAGGTTTTCGAGCGCGGCTGCATTTACGGACGCGGTATCACGCAACACCGTGACGCGGAGGTCGAGCGGGGTTTCGATGTCGGAAAACTCGATCTGCCGGGTGGCGAATATCTCGCCATCGAATTCGCCGCGCGTTGGCCCGTGCGATGCTGTGACGTGACCGAGCAGTGGGTGGGCTTGGTAGGTGTGGTCTGCATGATAACCGAAGCGGATGTGTGTCTGGCCGGGATCGGTCGCCAGAAAATCGCCATTCTGGTTGGAAATGAGCAGACGGTTGGCCAAGGTTGTGGTCGCGATTGCCTGCCGCAGCAGTGCCTCATAGTCAGCATTGATGGCAATAAATCCGAATGGTGTGCCATCGCTTGTCGCGATGGGTAGCAGCAGGCGGATGGTGGGAATTTCGCGCGGGTCGACCTCGCCGAATTCCCGGTTCCACGTCACATCGGACAGATAGGCGCCATCCGGCGCGACGGCCAGGCCAGCCTGGAAATAATGCTCATCGCCCTTTTGCTGCAAGAGATTGGGTTCAACGACGAAATTCTCGCCATTGACATGATTGACGCGGACCAGCTCGCGACCTCCATCGGATAGACCGATATAGCGCATTTGCATGTAGGACGGGCGGGTTTGGGTTTGCATGGTCGAACTGAAGATCGACGCAAGTCGCGTTCGCCAGGTTCCATCGGTCGCGCCGCCAAGGGGGTCAATTCCACCATTGGCTGCGGTGCGGGCGAGGCCTTGAACCGGCGGAGTCTGGCCGATGATTTGCGCGTCGTTACGCAAGTTCCGAATGGCTTCTGACAAGGCAGCGGCGACCAGGTCGGCTTCGCTGGCGAGTTGTTCGATGGTAGCGCCGCGGGCCACACGGTAGGTCTGGACCTGGTTGACCCACGTCATGATCAGGGCAGAGAGCAGCGTGATCGTGCAGACAAGCAGCAAGAGCTTTGCCTGCATCGAACGGAATGCCGTCCACGGATGTGTCCGCTTGCTCACCTGGTTAAACCTCCCGCCGAAAAGTGCATGCGCATGTCGATAGCCCCTGGATCAGGCTTTTATCGATGCGAGATTATTGCAATTTCAGCGGGAGCGATACCCGGTCACAGCTCGAGGCTAGTGTGAGGCGGATGACCGGCGGCGCGAATTCTGTGCCGACGCCAGGGGCGCGCCAGCCTGCCAAGTGTCGGCAATGTTGAAATCTGTCGTCAACCGGACGAAATCGGCCCGCCGTCCCGGCGCGATCCGGCCGATGGCGGAGCCCAGTCCCATGAAGTCAGCCGGATTGGCGGAGGCCATTGCAAGCGCTGTCGCGATGGGAATGTCCATCAGGTGCGTCGCATTGCGGACCGCGTCGATCAGGGTGAGATGTGCACCTGCCAGCACGCCATTGGCATCACGGCATTGGCCGTCGGCGACGTGGATTGCCCGGCCTTGCAGCGTGAATTCCTTCATCGTGGTGCCGGCATTCGGCATCGCATCGGTGATCAGGATTAGCTTGTCGGCGGGTCGCAGCCGGGATGCCAGTTTCAGCATCACCGGATCAACATGGTGGCCATCGACGATCAGGCTGGTCCAGGCCGAGCCGGATTCCAGGGCGGCGCCGACAATACCCGGCTCACGGCTGTGCATTTGTGGCATGGCGTTGAACAGGTGGGTGAAGCCGGTCGCCCCGGCGGCCAGGGCTGACTGTGCGTCGGCATAGCGGCCATTGGTATGTCCGAGGGAGACCGTGACGCCCGCCTCGACGAGTTTGCGCACCTGGTCAGGCCGGCACATTTCCGGCGCCAGCGTGACCAGGGTGCGCCCACTGCGGAGGGAGGTCAGCAGTGCAATCGCGTCGTCATCGAGCGGAATGAAACGATCCGGATCGTGGATGCCGCACTTTTTGGGATTGAGGAACGGGCCCTCGATATGGATGCCGGCGATCATTGTTTCGCCCGCATCCCTGGCGGCTTCGACCGCGCGCATCCCGGCATCGACCACGTCCAGCGTGTCGCTGATCAGGGTCGGCAGCAGGCTGGTTGTCCCGTTGGCCAGGTGCGCCCGGGCGATGGCTTGCAACCCCTCGACGTCAGGCGTGTCATTGAACAGCACCCCGCCGCCACCATTGACCTGGATGTCGAAGAATCCGGGAACCAGATGATCACCCTGAAAATCGACGAAAACATCGGCGTCCGCGGTGTCGGCGTTCAGGGCCAGGACACGACCGTCCTCCAAGAGGATGGAGGCATCATCCTGGAAACCGGTGTCCGTCAGGATGCGAGCATGGGCTATGACTGTTCGCATCAAACTGTTTCCGTGACCTTTTTCAGCGCTGGCGGCTCGTCCGGATTGCGCCCGCGACTGATCGCGATGTCGGCTACGGCGCGATAGAAACTCTGGATCATCAGGACCGGCTGCACCATCGGGTGGGCGTCCAGTGTCGGCAGGGCAACCGTGCCCTCCTGTTCGCCGCCGGCTAGATAGACCGGCACGTCCATGCCGCTCAGGCGTTCGACCAGCGCTGACACGCTGGCACGCGTATCGTCACTCTGGGAGAAGATCAGGACCGGGAATTCCGGACCCAGCAGGGCCAGCGGGCCATGGCTGCATTCGGCGGCGCTGAAGGCTTCGGCGTGGATCTGGCAGGTCTCCTTGAATTTCAACGCGGCCTCATTGGTCACACCCAGGCCGACACCACGCCCGACAACAAACAGGTTCTCGGCGAAGGCGAGCGGGGCGAGCGGGGTTGTCCAATCGAGCGCCCAGGCGTCTTCCAACTGGTCAGGCAGGCGCTCCAGGGCGGCGATCAGAATGTCATCCTGGCGCCATTCGGCGGTGATCCAGAGCAGGTTGATCAGCGAGGCGATATAGCTCTTCGTGGCCGCGACGCTGGTCTCGGCACCGGCCAGGAGCGGAACCGTGATGTCGGCCGTGTCGCCGAGCGGCGATCCGGCCTCATTGACCAGGGCGAGGCAGAAGGCGCCGGCTTCGCGCATGGCGGCACCGGCGCGCACGATGTCCGGGCTGCGGCCGGACTGGGAAATGGACAAGCCAATCGCTTGTTCGAGGCGCATCGGTGCGCCGTAAACCGAGCTGACTGACGGCGCGCCCGATGCGACGGGAAGGCCAAGCCGTGTTGAAATCAGATACTTGCCGAAAACGCCGGCATGGTCGGAACTGCCGCGGGCATTGGTCATGACCAATTTTGGATCGCGCTCGCGCAGACGGGCGCCGACCTCGCGGAACAGGGTCCGGTTTTCGCTGTTGATCCGGCGCGCCGTTGCCGCCGATTCCGCTGCCTCCCGGTGCATGCGGGTGGGCAATGCGTCACTTTGCTTGCTCAATTCCATCCCCAGATCGGACAGGCTATTGCCCGATTCCCAGTTCCGCGACGAAGTCATATGCATCCCCGCGATAATAAGATTGTGTGATTTCAACGGTCTGCCCGCTTTCCAGATAGCCGCGCCGCTCGATATACAGGCCCGCAGACCCGTCCGGCACGCCCAGTTGCCGGGCAATTTCGCCCGTGAATGGTATGGCCCGCAGGCGCTGCAGGGCGCGAACCGGGCGATGGCCCGAGGCTTCCAGCGCCGCATAGAGTGATGAGCCGACCTTGTTGAAGTCACCGATCGAGGCGGCCGGAATGGTGGAATACTCCAGCGCCATCGGATCGCCGTCGGCCATGCGCAGACGGTGGAAGCGGAAAACGGCGGTGCCGGGGCTGAGACCCAGGCCGAGCGATTCGTCCGGCGTCACCGAGCCCCGGTCGCGCAGGATCCACTCACTGGTGGGCTTGCGGCCGCGTGCTTCCATGTCTTCGGTGAAGGAACTCAGCTTGGCGAAATTCTTCTCGATTCTCCCGGCCACGAAGGTGCCGGCGCCCTGACGCCGGGTCAAAAGTCCTTCGGCGACGAGGTTCTCGACCGCCTTGCGCACCGTGACCCGCGATACGCTGAGCGTTTCGGCGATCACGCGCTCGGTCGGCAGCATGGATTCCGGGGCGAGTGCCTGGGATTCCACCGCCTCACGCAGATTGCGCTGCAGCTGGACATAGAGCGGTTCGCCGCTTTCTGGTTCCAACGCTTTGAAGATGAGGTCATGTCCCATCAATGGCATCCCGTCTGTTATCGCCTTTTCCATAATTGGCATCGTACCATTAAAGTCAAATCCTCATGTGTGCACCCCGTAAAAATTCGAAATAGGGCTTGAAATGGCACATTTTTCGTGCCCTTTTGAAATTGGAAGCATACAAATAGACCAGCCACAGAGCATTGGTATTATCGTTTCCGGGGAGCAGAGGGGAAGGAGATCTCATGTTGAGCTTCAAGAGTGCCCTGTTGGGCATGACGAGTTTGAGTGTCGTTCTGGCCGGGGCCGCACAGGCCCAGACCAGCGATCAGGCCGAGGACGTCATCACCGTCCAGGGCATCCGCCAGTCCCTGGCGGCCGCCATCGATCAAAAGCGCGATTCCGATGCGATCATGGAAGTGATCAGCGCCACGGATATCGGGCGTTTTCCGGACAAGAATGTCGCAGAATCCCTGCAGCGTCTGACCGGTGTCACCATCCAGCGTGAATATGGCGAAGGCGAGCGTGTCGCCATTCGCGGTATCGCGTCGAATCGCAACCTGACCCAGTTGAATGGTCACGCGGTGGCCACGGCCGACTGGTTCATCCTGGACCAGCTGTCGGCAACGCGCAGTTTCAACTATCTGATGTTGCCGTCGGAAATCGTGTCCTCGGTCAATGTGTACAAGTCCGGCCAGGCCAATATCGATGAAGGCGGCGTCGGCGGCACGGTCAATGTCATCACCCGTCGCCCGCTTGATCTCGATGCCGGCGAAGGCCGTGTCAGCCTGCAGGGCGCCTATTCCGAGCTGGCCGACTCGATCACGCCTTACGCATCGGGCCTGTTCAGCTGGAAAAACGAGGCCGAAACCTTCGGCATCCTGTTCTCCGGCGTCTATCAGGAACGTGACCTGCGTCGTGACGGTCTCGAAGTGCTGGGCTATTCCGAGCGCGCGATTGCCGATCAGGGCGGGGCGACGTTTGAAGTGCCCGATCTCATCGGTTCGGCCCTGTTCCAGCAGACCCGCCAGCGCATCGGCGGCAATGTCACGGCGCAATTTCGTCCCAACAACCAGCTCGACGTGGTGGTGAATGCCTTCCACACCGAGATGGAAGCCAATAATGTCAACCACAACTACATGGCCTGGGTGTCCCAGGCGATGGGGTCCGGCGTGCAGCCGACCAATACTCAGGTTGGCGCCAGCGGCACATTGCTGGCCGGTGACTTCGCGGCCGGGACGGCCAACGGTGTTGTCTATGACGCCATCGTCCGCGATGCCCGCACGGAGACGTCGGCGTTTGATATCGATTTCGACTATCAGTTGTCCGACAATCTCTCGGTCCATGGTCTGGTCGGTTATACGACCGCGGAAGGGGCCACCTCGGCGCAACCCTTCTGGGAAACCAATGCACCGACCTCGTTCAGCTATGACCTGACCAGCGGTGTGCCGCAGGTGTCCTTCGGCGATATCGATCCCACTTCGATGACCGACGCCGAGTCCATGGTCCTGGGTTGGGCCTCGCACAACATCATCGAGAATTTCGACGAAGAATTCTTCGCCTATGGTGATATCACGCGCGAGTTCGACGACGGGCCGTTCACCAATGTCCAGGCGGGCCTGCGTTATTCCAGCCATGAGCGCGATGTTGTCGTGACCTATGGCCAGACCCGCTCGCTTCTCGATGCGGCTGGCTCACCGGCTTGCGGCGGGGCGCGTTGCACCCTGGCGACCGTGGCCAATGGTGCCACCACGCCGGGTAATTTCCTGTCCGGTCTCGGCGGCAATCCGCTCGACAGCTATCTCATCGCTGACGAAGCGGCCATTCGTGCGGTCTATGACCAGATCAGCTATGGCACGGACTTCCCGGACTTCTACCATTCCGGCCCGCTCGACAGCTTCACCGTTACCGAAGATGTCTTTGCCGGCTTCGTGATGGGCGAGTTCGACGTCGACCGTATCCGCGGCAATGTCGGTGTGCGCATCGTCAATACCGACCAGACGGTCGACGGTTATTCCGTCGGTGTTGACCCGGCGACGCCGGGCAGCTTCGACAATCCGTTCGGTCGCACCGTCCGCACCACGGAGAACCGCAGCTATACCGACATCCTGCCCAGCGCCAACCTGGTGTTCGAGCTGAATGACGACATGCTGCTGCGTGGTTCGGCGTCGCGGGTCATGGCCCGGGCCGACTACAACCAGCTGGCCGGTGCCGTCAGCCTGAACCCGACCCTGTTGTCGGGCGCCGGTGGCAACTCGTCGCTCGATCCTTTCCGGGCGACCGCCTTCGACTTCGGGCTCGAATGGTATCCGGGCGAGGATTCCCTGCTGGCTGTGGCGATCTTCTACAAGGATATCGGTTCCTACATCACCAATGCGACCTTTACCGAGCAACAGCCGGTCTCGATCGCGGATCCGGCAACCGATACCCGCGTTCTTGATCCGAGCAATAATTGCTCGTCGACACCGTCTGCCGGTGATCCCAATCTCTATACCTGTGACTTCGCGATCACCCGACCGGTCAACGGTCTAGGCGGCACGAACCGCGGTATCGAGATCAGCTATCAGCAGCCGGTCGGTGACAATTTCGGCTTCATCGCCAACTACACCTACTCGGATGCCGAGTCGGATGCGGGCGATCCGATCCCGGAAAACTCGCCGCACGCCTATAACCTGATCGGTTATTACGAGAACGAGGTGGTCAATGCCCGCCTGTCGCTCAACCATCGCGACCAGTTCTTCATCGGTGTGGATCGCAATCGCGAACTCTACCACCAGCCGATCACCACGATCGACGGGTCGGTGACCTGGTATTTCAACGATACCTATGCCTTCACCGTTGAAGCGGTGAACCTGACCGAGGAAACCCTCGAGCAGTACTATGTCGATGAAGGCCGGCCGGCCCGTCTCTATGACAATGGCCGGGTTGTCTTCTTCGGCGTGAAAGCATCCTTCTGATGTGAGCCGGGCCGGCTGGACTTTGTCCGGTCGGCCCCGTTCCCTGGGTGGGGACGCGTCCAGGCGCCGGGTGGCTCGCTCGCGAGCCGTCTGGCGTCTGTGCCATTATCCCCGTCGGTCAGAATGTGCGAATCCATGAACCAGACCTGCAATTCCATTCTCATCCTCGGCGGCGGAAGTGCCGGCTGGCTGACGGCTGCCTATCTGGCGCGCCGTCTTGGCAGTGGCCGGCCGGATGGGCCGACCATCACCCTGGTCGAGTCGCCGAATGTGCCGAGTGTCGGTGTCGGTGAGGGCACCTTGCCGTCGCTGCGTCTGACCCTGGCCACGCTGGGCGTGGATGAGGCCGCCTTCATGCGGGCGAGCGAGGCGACGTTCAAACAGGGCATCCATTTTTCCGGCTGGAGCCAGTCCCCCGACGGTTCGCCGGCCAGCTATTTCCATCCGTTCAACTCGCCGCGCCAGTTGGGCGGGATCGATCTCGCCCCCTATTGGTCACTGGGCGCAGCGGGCAAGGGCGACAGCTATACCCGCGCGATCACGCCGCAGCATGACGTTTACACCGCCATGAAGGCGCCCAAGCGCCTTGAGGATGCACCCTTCTCCGGTCCCCTGAACTATGCCTATCATCTTGATGTTCACCGCTTCGGCGAGTTTCTGAAAGCCTATGCGCTCGGGCTCGGTGTTAAACACGTCTCCGACCACATCACTGCCGTCGAACGCGCTGAGACCGGTGATATCGCCGGGCTGGACGGGGAAGCGTCCGGGCGTCTGACGGCGGATCTCTATGTCGATTGCAGCGGCTTCAAGGCGCGCCTGATCGGCGACGCCCTCGGGGAACCGCTGGTACCGGTCGGCGACAGTCTTTTCTGCGACAGGGCGGTTGCGATCCAGGTCCCGTGGGAACGGCCCGACGCGCCGCTGCCCTCGGCCACCATCTCGACCGCGCACGAGGCCGGCTGGACTTGGGATATCGGTCTGCGTCAGCGTCGCGGTGTCGGCTATGTCTGGTCCTCGGCACACAGCGATGCCGACGCGGCCGAGACCATCCTGCGACGCTATGTCGGTCAAGACGCCGACGATCACCCGGTCCGGCACCTGACGATGACCACCGGGTTTCGCCGCCGCCAATGGGTCGGAAACTGCGTCGCCGTCGGTCTTTCCGCCGGCTTTCTTGAGCCACTGGAATCAACCGGGATTCTCCTGATCGAGGCTGCCGCCCACCTGATCGCCGACAATCTCCCCCGCCGCGGCGACTTCGCCCCCGCGGCCCGGCATTTCAACAGTGCCATGGGTCAGCGCTTCACGTGCGCGGTCGACTTCCTCAAGCTGCATTATGCCTTGAGCAATCGCCGCGATACCGCGTTCTGGCGCGACAATGCCGACCCGGCGAGTTGGCCCTTGAGCCTGCGTGACAAGCTTGATCGCTGGCAGGTCCGGCTGCCCAACGCCCATGATCTCGACAGCGCTCACGACAGTTTCCGCCATATCAACTACGCCTATGTCCTGATCGGCATGGGCGCCGCGCCGGACCTTGCCGGCGACCGCGCGCGCTACCCGTTCATGTCCGAGGCGAGCGCCGAATTTGCCCGTATCCAGGACGCAACCGGTCGCGCCATGGCGGCCTTGCCGGATCACCGGACCCTGGTTGAAAGCCTGCAGACACACAGATTTGGCGCCGCCGCGCCGCGTACCGCATCAATGGGAGGGGCGCGATGAGCGCGATCACGAACCAGATATTCAAGCCCGGCCGGACCATTGTCATGGCGCTTGTCGCCAGCCTGGCCGCGTGTTCGCAATCGCCGACGGCGCCCGATGATGCCGGCAATATGGCAGCGACGCCGACTGTCCTGCCGACAAGCGAGGTCGCCATCATACCGCGCCCGATCGTGATCGAGGCAGGTGAGGGCGGGTTTGTGCTCGGCCCTGACACATACATCCTGACGGTCGGGGACCAGGCGGCCACGCGGCGCGTCGCGGATGAGCTGGTGTCACGGCTTGAGTTGGCGGGCGGTCCCGCGCTGGCCGTGGCGCATGATGCCCAAGCCGGCTCGCTTGTCCGTCTGGAACTCGATCCCGAGCGTGATTTCGCGTCTGAGTCCTACGCCCTGCGGGTGACAACGGACGGGGTCGACATCGTCGCGGCGGATGAAGCGGGCCTGTTTTACGGCATGATCAGCTTCTGGCAGATGGCCACACCCTGGTTGGGTGCGGCCGATGCCAATGCCGTTCGCATCCCGGCCATGGAGATATCGGACGGACCGGCCTTTGCCTGGCGCGGCGTGCTGCTGGACAGTGCCCGCCACATGCAATCGGTCGACTATATCAAGGACTTCATCGACTGGATGGCGATCCACAAGCTCAACACGCTGCATTGGCATCTGACCGATGACCAGGGCTGGCGGATCGAGATCAATGCCTATCCGCGTCTGACCGAAATCGGTGCCTGGCGGGTTCCCGCTGGCGCGGCTCCGGCGGCTGATATCGATCCGCCCACTGGCGAACCGCGCCTTTATGGCGGGTATTACACCCAGGACGAGGTTCGCGAGATCGTCGCCCATGCCCGCGCGCGCCATGTCACCATTGTCCCTGAAATCGACATGCCGGGCCACGCGCTGGCCGCGGTGATTGCCTATCCCGAGGTCGGGGTGAGCGATGACCTGCCCGACCAGGTGCTCGCCGATTGGGGAGTCTATCCCTATCTCTTCAATGTCGACGAGCCGACCTTCACCTTCATCGAGACGGTGCTCGACGAAGTGCTCGATCTGTTCCCGTCGACCTATATCCATGTCGGTGGCGATGAAGCGCCGAAAGTCCAATGGCTTGAGTCTGAAGCCGTGCAGGCCCGCATGGCTGAACTCGGGATCGCCGATGTCGATGCGCTGCAGGGCTATTTCACCCACCGGCTGGATGAATACCTGACCGCACGCGGCCGCCGCCTGGTTGGCTGGGACGAGATCGTGGAAGGCGGGCTGAGCGCCAATGCCACCGTGATGTCCTGGCGCGGTCTTGAGGGTGCAGAGGCTGCCGCTGCTGCCGGTCTGGACGCCGTGGTCGCGCCCGGCTCCAACCTCTATCTCGATTACCGCCAGTCGACCCTGGACAGTGAGCCGCCGGGCCGTGGTCGGGTCATCGCCTTGGCCGACGTGTTCAATTTCCGTCCCTTCGACGGTGAACTCGATGCCGACGTTCGCGCCCATGCGCTCGGCTTCCAGGCCAATCTGTGGAGCGAGCATATCCGCACCGAAGCCCGGATGTCGCACATGGCCTTTCCGCGCCTGGCAGCGCTGGCCGAGCTTTCCTGGTCAGACACCGCGTCGACGGATTTTGACGATTTCCTCGCTCGCCTGTCACCGATGATGACGCGTTATGAAGGTCTTGGCATTGCGGCGGCGGATAGTGCCTTCCGGCCGGCAATACATGTCGCCCAGGCCGGCGACGGCTATGCCGTGAGCCTGTCCAGCCAGACCGGCTTTGGCGATATCCGCTACACGACGGACGGGAGCGACCCGACCGCCACGGCCGCATTGTATGCCGACGCGTTCAGCGTCGTCGCCGGGATCGAGGTACGAGCGGCCACATTCGATGGCGCGCGCGTACTTTCCGGGATCGCCCATGGCGTGGTTGGGCCAGAGACTTTGCGCTACCGCAATGACAACCAGCTGCGTACTTGTGGCGATGCGCTGGTCCTCTATCTGGAAGACGATGCGCCGCTCGACGGGCCGCGCGATTATTTCCAGGTCGATATCATGGATCCGTGCTGGATCTGGCCGGATGCGCCGCTTGCCGGCATGTCCGCGATCCGGGTCGGTGTTGGCCAGGTGCCGTATAATTTCCAGCTCATGGCGGATATCGACAATGTCGTGGTCCGCCCGCGTCTGGCCGAGCATGACGAGTTGCTGATCCACACGCAGGACTGTGACGGGCCGGTGGCGGCCCGCCTCGATCTGGGTCCGGCATCGGAGGATCACGGGGTGACCCGTTTGACTGCCGATCTCGACACCGATGAGGCCGTCTCCGACCTCTGCTTCGTCTTCCACACCGGCGAAATGGATCCGATGTGGACGCTTGCCGATGTCCAACTTCTTGAAACCCGTCCGTGAGGCCAGCCATGAATTATCCGGTCAAGGATGTCCCTGCCA
Source organism: Maricaulis maris (assembly GCF_003634045.1). Taxonomy (GTDB): domain Bacteria; phylum Pseudomonadota; class Alphaproteobacteria; order Caulobacterales; family Maricaulaceae; genus Maricaulis; species Maricaulis maris. Next base: position 349,933 of record NZ_RBIM01000003.1, on the reverse strand, counting down.
TCACTGATGCCGCGCTGGTGATTGTCGCGCCCTGTCGCGGCGTGATCGTGCCGCTGACCGATATCCCGGACGCGGCATTCGCGTCCGGTACGCTTGGCCCGGGTCTGGGGATTGAGCCGTTGGAGGGTGTGCTCCACGCGCCCTGCGACGGCGAGGTCATTGCCATCAGCCGGACCCGGCATGCGATCACGCTGCGGGCCGGCAATGGTGCCGAAATCCTGCTGCATGCCGGGATCGATACGGTCCGTCTGGATGGCGAGGGATTTGAACCCAGGGTCATGGTTGGCGACCGGGTCGCGACCGGCGATCCGCTTCTCACCCTTGATCTCGACCTGATCGCCGGCCGGGCACCGAGCCTTTGCACCCCGCTCATCATTCTGGACGGGAGCCTGGCCGACGACGCCATACTGGTCCCGTCGGGACTGGTGGAGACGGGCACGCCGATCCTGCAACTCGCTGCCGGTTCACAGCCGGGGCCGGCGGATACCGCTGAGGGCGACGACCAGACCGTCACCGCGTCCATCCTGATCGAAATGGCCGATGGCATCCATGCGCGTCCGGCGGCGCAGATCGCCCGCTGCGCCAAGGCGCATCAAGGCCTTGTGCGGATCAGCACCGGTACGGACAGTGTCAATGGCAAGAGCGTTGCCGGCTTGATGGGGCTGGGCGTCAAACATGGCGACCGCGTCGAAATTTCCGTGACGGGCGCTGATGCTGACAAGGCGCTGACGGCGCTGCTGGAATTGATCCGTGACGGCGCTGGCGACGAAATTGTCCCGCTTGCCGCAAATGGCGATGGCGCGGCCACAGCCAACACGGCCGCGCCGGCCCGGGTGTTGAGTGGCGTCGCCGCAAGCGCCGGCGTGGTCGTCGGTCCCTTGGCCTTTCATGTCGGCGACGCGATTGATGTCCCCGACCAGGGTGATGGCCCCGCCGTCGAGCGCACCCGCCTCAGCGAAGGACTGGCGGCGCTGATTGCCGAAATCGATGAAGAGGCGTGCCCCACCCGCGGTGAACAGGCGGCCCTGCTCGCCGCCCACGCAGAAATGGCTGATGATCCGGACATGATCGACGCTGCCCGCCTTGAGATCGCCACCGGTCGGTCGGCCGGTCGGGCTTGGCAGGTCGCCACGGCGGCCCAGATCGCGCAGCTTGAAGCGACCGGGGACAAGCGGACGTCCGAGCGCGTCGCCGATCTTCGCGATGTCGAGGCCCGCCTGTTGCGCACGCTTTACGGCGCGTGCGGCGCGACCGATCTGTCGCATCTGAACGGGGCGATCCTGGTCGCAGAGGACCTGCTGCCCTCCGATTTCATGCGCTATGCCGCCGCCGGCATTGCCGGCCTTGCCCTGTCGGCGGGCGGGGCGACCTCGCATGTCGCAATCCTGGCCGCAGCCGAGAATATTCCGGCTCTCGTCAGCTTGGGCAGGGATGTGCTGCGTCACGCCGCCGGGGCAATGGCCCTGATCGATACCGCCGCCTGCCGTCTCGAGGTGGAGCCGGGTGACGAAGAAGTCGCCCGCATCCAGGCCAAGGCCGGGCGTCGCCGCGAAGCCGAAGCGCTCGCCGCGCTGGCGGCGGGCGATGCAGCGCGCACGCGGGACGGGCAGCGCATCCACGTCATGGCCAATCTGGCCTCGGTCGATGAGGCGGCCAGCGCCCTGCGCAATGGCGCCGAAGGCTGCGGCCTGTTGCGGACCGAATTCCTCTTCACCCATCGCCGCCAGGCGCCGGACGAGGCCGAGCAGGCGGAAGTCTACACGGCCATCGCCCAGTGCCTGAAAGGGCATCCCTTGACCATCCGCACGCTCGATATCGGCGGTGACAAGCCAGTGCCCTTCCTGGATCTTGGCGATGAACCCAATCCGGCGCTGGGTCTGCGTGGCATCCGGACACTGACGGCCCATCCGCAGATCATGCGCGACCAGGTTCGTGCCCTCCTGAAAGCTGCCAAGGGACGCGATGTCCTCGTCATGCTGCCAATGGTGTCCGGCCCGTCGGAGGTCACCGATTTTCGCGCCGTCGTGCGCGATCTCGCGCGAGAGATGGAGATCGAGACGCTGCCGAAGATCGGCACCATGATCGAGACACCGGCCAGTGCTGTGATCGCGGACCAGATCTGCCGCGTGGCTGATTTCGTGTCGATCGGGACCAATGACCTGACCCAGTACACATTGGCGATGGATCGCGGTCATGCGGCCCTGGCCGGGCAGATGGATGCCTTGCATCCGGCCGTGGTGGCATTGATCGGGCAGGTCGGGGCGGCTGCGGGTCGCGCCGATATTCCGGCCAGCGTCTGCGGCGGCCTGGCGTCGGATCCGCTGGCGGTGCCGGTCCTGATCGGTCTGGGTATCGGAAAATTGTCAGTGGTTCAGTCGATGATCGGGCCGATCAAGGCGATCGTGCGGGATCTGGATGCCGCCCATTGCCGCGAATTTGCCCGCGAGCTGCACACGCTCGACAGTGCCGCGGAGATCCGTGCGCGCATCGTGGCCGAATGGCCGCAACTTGATTGCTGGCTCTAGGGGGACAGGCGATGAAACAGATGATGTCAGGCGTACAGCAACTTGGTCGGGCGCTGATGCTGCCGATTGCCGTCCTGCCCGCAGCCGCGCTCCTGCTGCGCCTCGGCCAGCCTGACTGGCTGGAACTGATCGCCCCGGACATGGTCGGACAGGGCGATAACGCGATCAGCATGCTGCACGCGACCCTGCCCTTCATCGGCGCAGCGGGCGGTGCGCTCTTCTCGCAGCTCGGCATCCTGTTTGCCATCGGTGTCGCGGTCGGCTTTGCGCGGGAAGGGCATGGCGCCGCCGCACTTGCCGGCGTGGTGGCTTATTTCGTCACCCTGTCCGGGGCCGAAGCGCTGTTGACGGTGCCGCCGGACGTCCTGGCGGGCGTGCCGGACGGGCTGGCTGGTCTGGTTGCCAATGATTATCGCGACGGCCTGATGGCGCGCGTGCATGTGCCGGTCGGTATTATCTGCGGTGCGACGGCGGGCATGCTCTACAACCGTTACGCCAATATCGCCCTGCCCGAATATCTTGCCTTTTTCGGCGGTCGCCGCTTTGTGCCGATCGCCGCCGCGGTCGCCGGGCTGGGCTATGCCCTTCTGCTCGGCCTGACAGTCGAGGCAATCGTCGCCGGAATGGAGCAGGCGAGCCGCGCCATTCTCGATGCCGGCGGGATCGGACTATTCGTGTACGGCCTGCTCAATCGGCTGCTGATCGTGACCGGATTGCATCATATCATCAACAACTTGGCCTGGTTCCAGGTCGGTAATTTCCAGGGCGCGGCCGGTGACCTGAACCGTTTCTTTGCCGGCGACCCCGAGGCCGGCGGCTTCATGAGCGGTTTTTTCCCGGTCATGATGTTCGGCCTGCCGGCGGCTTGCTATGCCATGTACCGACAGGCCCGGCCGGAACGCCGAAAAGAGGTCGGCGGCATGCTCGGTTCGATGGCGCTGACGTCATTTTTGACCGGTGTGACCGAGCCGATCGAGTTCACCTTCATGTTCCTGGCACCGGCGCTCTTTGCGTTGCACGCCGTCCTGACCGGTGTCGCCATGGCTTTGATGGACTTCCTGCAGGTCAAGCTGGGCTTCGGCTTTTCGGCCGGTCTGTTCGACTATGTGATCAATTTCGGTGATGCCACCAATCCGTTGCTCCTGATCCCGGTCGGCCTGGCCTATGCGGCGATCTATTATTTCGTCTTCTCCTTTGCGATCCGCTGGCTCGACCTGAAGACGCCAGGGCGCGAGCCGGCTGCGGCCGGCATCGCGGCGGCATCCGGCAGCTCCGCCGCGGCATCCGGTGGCGGCTTGACGGCGGCGACCGGCTTCGTCGTGGCGCTGGGCGGGGCCGGAAATCTGGTCTCGATCGGGGCGTGCACGACGCGTCTGCGGTTGGAAATCAAAAAACAGGACCTGGTCGACGAGGCCGCGCTGCGCGCGCTCGGCGCGAAGGGTTTTGTCCGGCCGTCGGCGAACACGCTGCAGGTCATCATCGGGCCGACGGCTGAGCGTGTTGCCGACGAGATCCGGGCCGCGATGTCGGGTCCCGCGGCGGCCACCGCGCCTGCCGAGATTGCCGGGTCGGCCAAGACCACTGCGGGCAAGGTTCGCGCCGATCTGCCGGAGGCCATCGCACATCTCCTGGCCGGTCCCGCGGGACTGGGCGCGGCTTGGCTGGCCGGTACCAATCGGTTGATCATTGAGTCCGGCATCAGGGACAATCTCGACACTGATGCTCTGGCCAAACTCGGCGTATATGCCGTCAAGCCAGCCGGCGATGCGGCGGTCTCCCAATTCCTGATTGTTGACGACGCCCTTCGACAGCAGGTGTTCGCTTCGGCAAGTCTGGGCGCGTGACCAAAGAAAGTGATTGCGCGCCGCAATCGAAGGTGTGATTGCTTCTCAGGCACACGGATTTATTAACCTCGTAGCGCTAGTCTCCACCGGCATTAAGGAGGGACACAGCGACATGCTTTGGAGGCAGATCGACCGTTGGACGGGGGCCGACCCGCAAATCGATTTCGATTTTGCGGTCAAATCCCGCATTGCCGTTGCCTACACAGCGATCTTCACGCTCATGGGCCTGGTCAACGCCTCGGTGCTCACCTTTATCCTGGACGGACGACCGGGCATGGCCGAACTCGGCTTGGCATCGGCGGCCCTGGCAGCGACCGTCGGCTTTACGGGCCTGCGACTGCGCCGACCCAATCTGACCATTCTGGTCATGATTACCCTGGCCTCGATCGTGCTGTTTGCGGCCGCCTGGGCCAATCGCGGATCCTTCCCGCCTGCCACGCTCTACCTGCCCGGTATTGTACTCGGCGCCTATATTGCCTGGGGCGCCCGTGCGGCCCTGTTCGCGGTTTTGCCGCTCACCGCCTATTTCAGCCTGATCCTGGCAACCGCCGAATATTCGAGTACCGGACCGCTCGGTTTCAGGCCGACAGAACTGCTCAACATGCTGATCGCTACCGGGGCCCTGTCCTGCGTCTGGATCGTGTTGTTCGGATCGAGCTTCCGTTCGGCGACCACTGACGCGCAAGCGGCCCTCACCGAAGCCAACAAGCAATTGGAAACGGCGCTGATTTCGGCGCAGCAAGCCAATCGCGCCAAGTCCGATTTCATCGCCAATATGAGCCATGAAGTCCGCACGCCGCTGAACGGCGTTTTGGGTATGACCAATGTTCTCCAAGCCGATGAAAGCCTGTCGGACGAGCATCGCCGCAGCCTTGATCTCATTGATGACAGCGGCAAGGCACTGCTGGAATTGCTCAATGACATTCTCGACCTTTCAAAGATCGAGGCCGACGCGCTCGAGCTCGAAACGCGCGAGTTTGACCTGTCGGCGCTGGTCCGCAACACCACTGATCATTGGCGTCCGCAAGCTGAAGCCAAGGGCGTCGCGCTGACAGTCAACAACCAACTCGGCGAACCGGCCTTCGTGTCAGGCGACCCGATCCGGCTTCGCCAGGTGATCAACAACCTGCTCGGCAATGCGGTCAAATTCACCCATACCGGTCGCATCAGTGTCTCGCTGGCCACGGTCGGTGAAGTGCGTGATGGCAAGACCCGTATTCGTTTCGCGGTCCGTGACACCGGGATCGGTATTCCGGGCAATAAGCAGGACGCGATTTTCGACCCGTTCAAACAGGTGGATGCTTCGGTCACGCGAAGCTATGGCGGCACCGGGCTGGGTCTGGCGATCTGCCGCCGCCTGGTTGCGAAAATGGATGGCAAGATCACCCTGTCGAGCAAGATGGGGCGTGGCTCCACCTTCACCGTCGATGTGCCGATGGAACGTGTCGTGGCGTCCGAGCCGGATGTCGCCAAGCGTGACCCGGCCAGCATAGCGCCGCTGGCTGTCGCCGGACGCGTCCTGGTGGTCGATGATGTCATGACCAATCAGCTCGTGCTCAAGGCGATGGTGCAGCAGATCATCAAGGCCGACGAGCTGATCGTCGACTGCGCCTCGGGCGGTCGAGAAGCCGTCAACAAGGCCACCTCTCTGGCCTATGATGTCGTACTGATGGACATCCAGATGCCGGAGATGGACGGGGTCAGCGCGATGCAGTGTATCCGCGAGACCCGCAAATCGGCCGACGCCCGCATCATCGCGGTCACCGCCCTTGCCTCCGACGATCATCGCCGCGAATTCCTCGCCGCCGGCTTTACTGACTATCTGCCCAAACCGGTCGAGATCGCCGAACTGCGTCGGGTCCTGAAAACGGTGATGCCGCCGCAGTCCGCCGACGCAGACGCGCAACCGGACGAAGCGCGCCGCGCCGGCAGCTGACGATCAGATCTCCGCGACGATCAATTGTGGTCCGCTGGCCGCGAGCGCGCGCTTGAGGGCATCGTCGAATTCACCGGCGGTTGCCGCGCGCTGACCCGGCACACCAAATCCTTCGGCGAGCTTCACCCAATCCATTTTCGGATTGTCGAGTGACAGCATTTGCTGCGCGGCCGGTCCGGGATCTCCGGCCCCGACGCGGGCCAGTTCGACATTGAGCACCAGGTAGGAGTGATTGGCAAACACCACGTTGATCACGTTCTGCTTCTCGCGCGCCTGGGTCCACAGGGCTTGCAGCGTGTAGGCCGCCGCCCCGTCGCCGCACAGGGCGAAGACTTGCCTGTCGGGACAGGCGAGGGCGGCGCCGACCGCTTGCGGCATGCCGGACCCGATCGCACCGCCGGTCAGGCACAGCCAGTCATGTCGCGGACCATGTTCGATCCAAGGGAACACGCCCATGCCGCTTGTGGTGGCATCGTCACAGATCACCGAGTCCTCCGGCATGTGGCGGAGCAGGGAAATTCCGACATAGCCGGGATTGAGCGCTTCGTCCGGGAAGAGTTTCGGCGCTTGCGACAGGTCGGGCAGGTCCAGCGGCGTGGCGGTGATGTCCAGGGCGTCGGCGACCGCTTCCAGCGCTGCTATCACGTCATCAGCGGGTCCGGCCAGGGTCTCGCTGCGCGCGCTGCCCGGCGTCAATTCCCCCGGCTGGCCGGGATAGGCGAAGAAAGCGACCGGCGGTTTGGAACCGGCGATGACCAGCAAGTCGGCGTCGCCCAGCTCCTCGATCGCCTGCTCGCCGAAATAGGCAAGGCGTTTGGGTGAGACCCGGCCATGGCCGCGGGCGATGCGCGGCACGAATGTGTCCATGAACAGTCGGGCGCCGGTCGCTTCGGCAATCCGTCCGGCAGCGCTGAGACCGGCTTCGCGGCAGGCATCATTGCCCAGCAGGATGACCGGCTTGTCCGCCGCTTTCAGTGCGGCGGCGATATCGGCGATCCGGTCGTCGGCGACCGGTGTCGGGCCGGGCATGGCGACGGCATCGAGCACATCCGGCTCCTCGTCCGACCAGGCACAATCCGCCGGCAGGATCAGCGAGGCCACGCCGCGCTCGGGGCCATAGGACTGGCGGACCGCCTCGACGGCCATGGTCGACAACTCGGCGGCGTCGCTGACACATCCGACCCAGCGTGACATCGGCCGGCAGACCCCGGCTGCGTCCGATGTCAGCGGGGCGTCCAGCTTGATGTGGTCGCGGGCATGATCGCCGACAATGTTGACGACTGGCGCATGGGCGCGGCGGGCATTGTGCAGATTGGCCAAGCCATTGCCGGCGCCCGGGCCGAGATGGAGGAGGGTGCAGGCCGGCTTGTCCGCCATGCGGGCATAGCCGTCGGCCGCTCCGGTCGCGACGCCCTCGAACAGGCACAAAACCGATTGCATGCCCTCGGTGCGGTCGAGGGCGGCGACCATGTGCATTTCCGACGTGCCCGGATTGGTGAAGCAGACCTCGACGCCCTGATTGATGAGCGTGCGGACAAGGCTCTCGGCTGCAAACATGGATCGACCCCGTTGTGATGATTTGTTTGTTGGTTTGGTGTGAGCCTAGCGTGGCTGGCGGACAAAGTCCGGCGTCAATTCCGACAGGCGAGCGGCGCCGACCAGCGCCATGTCGCGTTCCAAGGCCGTCAGCAGGATGTCGAGCGCGCGCTCGACGCCGGCTTGGCCACCGGCGCCCAACCCGTACAGGTAGGGACGTCCGACCGCGACCGCATTGGCGCCCAGGGCCAGCGCCTTGATGATGTCGGTCCCGCGCCGGATGCCGCCATCGAGGATGATCTGGGCCTGGCCGCGCACCGCCGCGACAATGTCGGGCAGGGTGTCGATGGTGGCCGGGGCGGTGTCGAGCTGGCGGCCGCCATGATTGGAAATCCACACCGCATCGGCACCGGCATCGAGGCAGCGCCTGGCATCATCCGGGCGGGCGATGCCCTTGATCGCGAAAGGACCGCCCCAGATGTCCTTGATCCATTTCGCATCTTCCCAGCTCACCGTGCGGTCGAATTGCGAGTTCAGGAATTCGATGATGCCCATGCCGCCGGTATCCATGTCGGCCCAGTTGGCGGCGAGGATGTCCGGCGTTGTCGCCATGTCCCAGAGATAGCCGGGCCGGGCGAGGACCTGGCTGACCGTCTTGGCGTTGATCTTCGGCGGGATGGTGAAAGCGTTGAGATGGTCGCGTTCGCGATTGCCGGCCACCGGCACGTCGACGGTCAGGATCAGACCGGTGAAACCGGCGGCCTTGGCCCGCTCAAGCGCCTTTTCGACAATCGCCCGGTCCTTCCAGACATAGACCTGGAACCATTTCGGCCCGTCAGTGTGCTCTGCAATGTCTTCGATCGTGGTCGAGGCGAGGGTGGAGAGGCAATAGACCAGCCCCTTCGCCCTGGCGGCCCGGGCCACGGCGGCTTCGCCAGCGCGCGGGTTGAACAGTCGCTGGGCGGCGGTGGGGGTGACGATGATCGGCGCCTTGCTGGGCGCGCCCATGATCGTCGTTTCCAACTCGATATTCGAGATGTCGACCAGGGATTTGAAGTTCAGTTCGTAATCGCCATAGCGGCGGTCATTGCGTCCCAGCGTGATCTCGTCGTCGGCGCCGCCATCGATATAGTCGAACACCATGCGCGGCAGGCGTTTGCGGGCCAAGGCCCGCAAAGCCTCGATATTGTGGGCCTGGTCAATCGCTGTCATGGGCGCGAGCGTTGTCCGCTTCCCGCCACAGCGTCAAGCCTCGACAGGTGCTGGCAGCGCGTCATCCTTGCGGGGCTTTTCCGGTTTGATGCCGAAGAAGAGCGCGTACAGCACCGGCACGGCGATCATGGTCAGCACGGTGGCGAAGGTCAGCCCGCCGATAATCGTCACCGCCATGCCCTGGAAGAAGGCATCGCTGATCAGCGGCGTCATGCCCAGGATCGTGGTGCTGGCGGCGAGAAGGACCGGCCGCAAGCGGCTGATCGAACCATCGCGCACCGCCACCAGACGGTCAGACCCGCCGCGGATCCGCATATCGATCTCGTCGACCAGCACGATCGCATTCTTGATCAGCATGCCGGACAGCGACAGCAGGCCCAGAAGGGCGGTGAAGGAGAAGGCGACATTGGTGGCCAGAAGACCGATCACCACCCCGTTCACCGACATCGGCACAACCGCCCAGATGATCAGCGGCTGGCGGATGGTCGCGAACAGCAGGAAGGAGATGGTCAGCATCGCAATGAAGGTGAGCGGCAGCTGTCCGCCCAGCGAGGCATTGGCTTCCGCCGAGGCTTCATACTCGCCGCCCCATTCCAGCGAATAACCGCGCGGCAGGTCGATGGCCGCAATCACCGGCTGGAAGCGGGCAAAGCCCTCCGCCGCGGTCTCCCAGCCATGGGGATTGGCGCGCACGGAAATTGTCCGGGTCCGGTCCCGCCGCTGGATCAGCACGTCTTCGAACTCAAGCGCGAATTCCGACACGATCTGGCTGATCGGCACATAGGCGGCCTGTTGCGGGCTCCACACCAGACGGTCATCGAGATAGGCCGGATCGGCGCGTTCTTCTGCCGGCGCCCGGGCGAGGATCGGGATCAGGGTCTCGCCTTCACGATAGACGCCGATCTGATTGCCGTCGGTCGCGAAGCGCAGCGCATTGGCGATATTCTCACGGGTCACACCGATGGTTTGTGCTGTTTCCTCGATGATGACCGGACGCAGGACCGGGGTGCGATTGCGCCAGTCGGTGCGGATGTCGATGACATCGGCATCGGTGTGCAGCGCGGCCATTGCCTGTTCGGCCAGTTCGCGCAGAACATCGGCATCCGGTCCCGAGAAACGCGCTTCCAGCTTGGCGCCCGATGGCGGGCCGAAGACGATCCGGTCGGTGCGGATTTCGGCATCGGGGACCGTGTCGCGGACATGGGTCAGGATGCGGTCGGCCAGGCCCGGGATGGACTCAAGGTCGCGAGCCCAGACGATGATCTGGCCATAGGCGGTATTGGGCTGTTCGGCCGTATAGGTCAGCATGAAGCGGGTCGCGCCGGCGCCGACAAATGTATCGATGGCCGTGGTTTCCGGCTGTTCCGAGATGAAGCTGCCAATCTCCCGCATGGTGGCGTCGGTGGTCAGGATGTCGGTGCCTTCGGGCAATTCGACATTGACGTAGAAGACCGGCGTGTTGGTTGCCGGGAAGAAGGAATTGCGAACCGATCCGAAGCCGGCATAGCAGACAATCGTTATGACGATCAGCAGGGCCAGCACGATCCAGCGCCGTGACAGGGCGAGGTTCAATATCCCGCGATAGCCGTTGAACAGGCGGCCGGTATAGAGGTCTTGCTCATCATGGCTGTGATCGGCGGCGGCTTGCGCTGCGGCGCGTTGGGCCGAGAAGAGATGGAAGCCCACCATCGGCACGACGGTGACAGCGATGACCCAACTCAACAGCAGCGAGATCGCGATCACGGCGAACAGGGAGAACAGGAATTCCCCGGTCGCATCCGGCGACAGGCCGATTCCGGCAAAGGCAAGAATGCCGATCACGGTGGCACCGAGCAGCGGCCATTGCGTGGTGGCGACGGCCTCCTCGGCGGCCTGCATGCGCGGCTTGCCCCGCATGACGCCGGTCAGCATGCCTTCGGTCACCACGATGGCATTGTCGACCAGCATGCCCATGGCGATGATCAACGCGCCCAGAGAGATGCGCTCCATCTCCAGCGAGAACAGGCTCATGAAGAAAATCGTGCCGGCGATGGTCAGGAACAGCACGGCGCCGACGGTCAGCCCGGCCCGCCAGCCCATGAAGATGCACAACACGCCGATCACGATGGCGATCGACAGGGCGAGGCTGACAAGGAAGCTGTTGATCGCGCCATCGACGACCAGGTGTTGCTGATAGATCGGATGCAGCTCGACACCCAGCGGCAGGCTGGATTCAAGCTCTGCCAGACGCGCTTCGACCGCGTGGCCGACATCGACGATATTGGCGGTCGGCAGACCGGCCACGCCGATCGTGAAGGCCCGCACATTATTGTGATAGATCAGCTGGGTGGGGCGTTCGACCGTGTCGCGGCGGACTTCGGCAATGTCGGACAGTCGGATCGCCTGGTCGCTGTCGCGCGGCGTGATCAGCAGGTTGGAAATCGCTTCCGTGCCGCCAAGCGTTTGCGGAATGTCGACCCGGACAAGCCGGTCATTCAGCGGCGCCGACCCGGCCGCGACGACGGCATTTTCCTGCTCCAGATCCTCGAGAAGGTCGGCGTAGGACAGGCCGAGGCGGGCGAGATTTTCCTGCGGTATCTCGATATAGATGCGCTCGTCCGGTTCGCCCTCGACGGCGACCTTGGCGACGTCCTCGACGGTCAGCAATTCGCGCCGCAACATGCGCGCCACATCGCGGATACGACTGTCGGAATAGCCTTCTGCGGTGACAGCGTAGAAAATCCCGTAAGTGTCGCCGAAATCATCATAGACGACGGGCTCGCCGGCACCGGGCGGCAGGCTGCCGACCGTGTCGTTGATCTTGGCCCGCAGCCGGGTCCACACGGCCGGCATGTCGCCGCTGTCGATCGTGTCGTCGATCGTGACGTGGATTTCCGAGATGCCCGGCGAGGATTCCGACCGGATTTCATGCACTTCACCAAGCTGCTGGATGGCGATTTCCAGCGCCTCGGTGACTTCCTGTTCGACTTCTTCCGCAGTCGCGCCCGGATAGGCCGTGAAGATGATGGCTTCCTTGACGGTGAAGGCCGGGTCTTCCAGGCGGCCGACATTCATGAAGCCGGCCAGCCCGCCGAGCAGGCAGAACAGGATGACCATCCAGGTCAGGACGGGCTTTTCGATCGACAGGCGCGCAAGGGCGCTGGACGGGGTCGAGGCGGTACTCATTGCGGTTGTCCGAAACGGGTGCTGTCGGAGAGGGGACGTACGGGCATGCCTTCATGCAAGGCGTTGACGCCCGCCGTTACCACCCGGTCGCCGGCTGCGATGCCGCTTGTGACAATGATCATGTCGCCATCATATCCGTCGGACGTGATGGCCCGCGCGTTGACCACGCCGCTTTCAGCGTTGAACACCCAGACCCGCTGCCCACCATCCGGGGCCGCGGTGACGGCCGGCAAGGGCACCCGCAGCCCGGAAACCGACGCGCCATTGCTCGCGAACTCGGCATACACAGTCGCCGTCATGCCCGGCAGAATATTGGCCGGCATGTCGGCTGGCAGGGCGGCAATGGCGCGATAGGTGCGCGATGCGGCGTCCGGTTCGGACACCAGTTCGCGGGGTTCGAGGGCGAAGGTCTGACCGGGCAGGAAGGCGAAGGCGGCTTCGAGCGAGACGAGGGAGTCGCGGTCGAAGGTTGCGACCATGCTTTCGGAGATCGGTATCGAGACGCGCAGCTCCGAGACATCCATCAATCGTACCACCGGCTGGCCGGGCGAGACGATGGTGTAATTGTCGACGAGCCGGCGACTGACCAGCGCGTCAAACGGTGCCGTGAGGGTCGCATAGCCAAGATTGCGGCGCGCCGTCTGCAACGCCACTTCCCGCAGATCGTAATTGGTCTGGGCACTGTCCAGCGCCGCCTGCGAGGCAATGCCGCGCTCGTGCAGGGTCCGCTGGCGTTCCAACTCGGTATTGGCCTGCTGCAATTGGACGCGAGCTTCGCGTTCGGCGCGCTGGAAATCTTCACGGTCCAGTGCTGCGACCAGCGTGCCCTGTTCGATCAGGACGCCTTCATTGAGCGGCAGTTCGGCCAATTGCCCGCCGACCTGAAACGCCATGTCGACATTGAGGCGAGCCTCGACGCGGCCGACGAATTCATGCCGTGTCTCGCCGCTGTCGGCGACCACTTCGGCAAGCTGGACCAGGCGCGGCGGCGATGGCGGCGCGGCAATCTCCTCGGCGCAGGCCGCGAGGAGGAGGCTGGTGCCGAGGGCGGCGAGGAGCGGGAAGCGGGTCATTGATAAAGCTCGTGGGTCAGGCGCACCAGCCGATCGCGGATCTGGGTGAGCTGATTTTCAGGAATGGTGTCGAAGCCAAGCAGGGCAGAAAGTTTCAGCCCGTCCATGGCGAGAAGGAGAAGCCGGGCGCCGATCGGGTCCGGCGTGTCGTCGCTGAGGCGCTGGAAGGTCGATGACAGGAAGTCGCGCGCCGGGTCCAGCAGATCAGGGTGTTCCGCCGAGGCGGCCAGAAGCGCCATCGACAGGGCCTTGCGCGCGTCGTGCCGGTCGAACATGGCGTTGAAAACATGGACGAGCGGCGGCTCGCCGGCGGCATGGGCTGCGGCCTCGCAGTTGGCGAAGTCCTGGCTGACATCCGCCATCATCCGTTCGACCATGCCCTTGAGCAAGGCGATCTTGTTGGGGAAATGATAGAGGACACCACCCTTTGAGACACAGGCTTCGGCGGCGACCGCGTCGATCGTCAGACGGCGTGCGCCATCGCGACCGACCACGGTTTCCGCCGCGTCGAGAATGGTGTCACGGGTGGAGGGTTTGTGCGCAGTCATGTCGGTTCGGTCCTGAATTGTTGCAGCGCACATAAACCGTCCAGACGGTACAGTCAACACCGTCCAGACGGTATAGTCATGGTGGTCTGCACAGACCGGTCGACGCGCCGGGGCGAGGCCGTTCCAGGGCCTGCAGAATTAAATTTTCCCAAACCGCGACTATGGGTTGCGCCAGAGTCGCTCTGCCCGCCCTGACTAGTGGAGGTGGGCGGTCAGCTCTTCTAGAGACCGGGCAGGCACCGGGCGGGTGTCGCCATACCGGAGAGCTCGATGTCTGTCTTCCTGCGCACCCTGGCGGCTGCCAGCCTGTTGATCACCCTTGTCCCGACGGCGTCCGTGGAGGCCTATGGCCGCGATGGCCACCGTATCGTCTGTGACCTGGCCTATCGCTATCTCTCCGATGAAACCCGCGCTGAAGTCGATCGGTTGGTGGCGCTGGATACGCAATTCGACCATTTCCGCGATGTCTGTTCATGGGCCGATGAAGTGCGCGGCTCGACGCATCGTCACACTGCGCCCTGGCACTATATCAACCAGACCCGCAACGACCCGCATGTTGACCCCGAGGATTGCGCCGAAGGCGGCTGCATCACCTCCGCCATCGACTTGCATGCCGGTATCTTTGCTGATCGGGCCCGCGCCGACGCGGAGCGTCTGGAAGCCCTGAAATTCCTCGCCCACTGGATGGGGGACATCCACCAGCCGCTGCATGTTTCGATCGAGGGGGATCGTGGCGGCAACGACATCAATGTGCTGTGGCGCGGCGAACGTCACACCAATCTCCACCGGGTCTGGGACAGTGAGATCCTGCTCGACTATATGGCCGAGACCTGGCCCTACCTGGCCGAGGAAGACCGCTGGCAGCCGCTGGTCGAGGAGCTTGCCGCTGACATCCCGCTGACCGGCGTTGATGTCTATGCGCCGCTGGCCCCGATCGCCTGGGCCCAGGAAAGCCATGACATCGTCCGTTCGCGCGGCTTTGCCTATTATTGGGCCAATGCCGAACAGACGATCGAGCCGGGCGATGCCTATTACGAACGCAACCTGCCGGTCAGCATGCAGCAGCTCAAGCAGGGCGGCGTGCGTCTGGCCGGCCTGCTCAACCAGCTGGTCGAGGAGCGCCAGGTGTCGGGTCGGACCGCACCGGCTGCGGTGTCCGGCGCGCTGAACTAGCGCCTATTCGATTGCAAATACCGCACAGACGCGGGTCTCGAACCGCATAGGCTCGAAGTCGGCGGCGAGTGCGAAATTGCCGGATGCGGCGACCAGAGTGGCGGGATCGATGAAGCCGATTGCATTCCGCTGCTCCGCGTCGACAGTGGTCAACGGCGACGGGGCCATGACGTCGGTCCCCTGGATGCGACTGCCGGTCACAACCACGCGGTCGCCGTCATCATTACGACCAATCTGGCCGTAGTCGCGATTATCGAACCCGGCCGGTGTCGCCGGCGGGCGCAGGCAGGGTTGCTGGCCTTCCAGCAGGATCTGGACCGGTCCCAAGCGTCCACCGGCTGACTCGGCGACGATCCGGGCCCGCTCGGTCGCGTCGTCCACCGCTGCGGCAAACGCTTCGCGATAGAGTTCTGCGCTGGGTTGGATCGAAAAGCCAACATCGCCAGCGTTTGCTGGCCCGGCCGCCATAGCGGCACCGCGGACGGCGGCGAGGTGTTCAAGGTCAAAGGCGACGATGTTTACCGTGACGGAAGCTGTATAGCCAAGAAGGGCATCAGGGTGCTCGTTCTCCACCAGCTGGTTCTGATACCTCCCGGTCTGCCGCGTTAACTGCTCATAATAGGGCGAGACTGACAGGTCGGAGGTGATCCGGATATTGTCGCCATCGATCTCGCGCATGGCCTGGGTGGCCGAGTTGGCGCGGGCCACAGCTTCCGCGACCGCGTCCTCGCTGACTTCATTGCGCGCTTCAAACGTGACCGAGAACTGGCCGCGATTGGGCAGGACTTCGATATAGGCACGGCCAATCGCTTCGACAGACGCGGTGCGCGCCCAGACCGGCGCCCGTGTATCGGTGGACTCGCTCTTGGCGCCAAAGCCGCAGCCGGCCAGGGCAAGGGCTGGCAGGGTGGCGGCCAGCAAGACTGGTTTTTTCATCGGTGATCCCTCTCATTCCGGAAGGATTTGGCGGGCGATTCCCGCTCGTCGCCAACCACCATTGGTGCGCACCCGCAACGCCAGCGGAGATAATTGGTCGGTCATGGTCACCGCTCACGCTTTTGCTTGTTGCCGCCGTTAGCGTTTGGTTAATATCCGAGGCGGGCGTTGTGCGCGTTTGGGGGGTGGGTGTGATCGACGGTGTGGACAATACGGTGCTCTACGGTGTGGCCGGGGCCGGGCTGTTTGTCCTGATCCTGGCGATCAGTGCCATCTCGATGCATCTCAACCGGCAGCGCGCGGTCTCCGACGAGCGGCAGGTCTACAAGCTGCGGGCCAAGCGGGTGGCGCGCTATGAGGATGCCAAGAAGGAATACGAAAAGCATCGCAAGAAGATCGAGAGCGGCAATACCGTCCTGATCGATCTCATCCATGACCTTGGCGATGATTTCGTCGGCCGCGACAGCGCCCAGCAGCAGATCGCCTTTGACGAGGCGTTCGAGGCCGTTGCCTCGATCCGCCAGGCCAATCCGCGGGCGAAGATCGTGGTCGTGCTGCACACGCTGGGCGGTTATGCCCGCCCGGCCCACATGATCGCACTGGCCCTCAAGCAGCATTTGGCGAAAGCCAAGGCCAAGGGGCATTACAACCCCAAGCGCGAGCCGCAGGTGATCGCCTATGTTCCCTATGTCGCCATGTCCGGCGGCACGATGATCGCACTGGCCGCCGACAAGATCATGATGGACCCGACCGCCTCGCTGGGGCCGATCGACACGATCTATGGCGGCTTCCCGACCGAAGCCTACAAGGAGCTGCTGGCCCAGAAGGGGCCGCTGGCGACCCAGGATGTTCTGGTCATGCTGGCCCACGAGGCCGAAAAATATGACCGCTATGCCGGCAAGGTGGCGCGCGACATCGTCAATCCGGTGCACCGGGTGGATGAAAAGGCCGAGCACCACATTGCCGACACGCTGTCAGCCGGCACGCTGTCGCACAGCCAGGCCATCACGCCCAAGGACGCCAAGGATCTGGGCATGAATGTCTCGGCCAAGATCCCGGACCTGATTTACGGCCTGGTCGATGCCCGTATCCGCATGATCCACACCCGGCTGGAATTCGAGGCCCGCCGGATGGAGAGCGAGGACGGGCCGAATGAGGGCAAGGGGGATGAGGCCGAGCAGGCGATCGAGCGCGCCATACGCCAGTCGCTGCGCGGCAATGTCCGGCTCTGACATCGGCAATGATGACAGTTGAGAATATCCGGTGACTGTGGCGCGGGCTTGAACCGGCCCGCCGCCGACCCGATCTTCCCCGCGACCAGCGAGGAATGAAGTCATGAGCGCCAAGGCCGAACACTATATCGATGTCCGCAAGCAGATCGCCGCCGTGATCGCCGGCGAGACCAGCCGCACGGCGCGTCTCGCCACCGCCAGTTGCCTGCTGCGCGAAATGTTTGGCGAGCGCTTCTTCTGGACCGGCTTTTACGAGGTCGATCCGGCCAAGCCGACCGAGCTGGTCGTGGGTCCCTATCAGGGCACGATGGGCTGCCTGCGCATCCCGTTCGGCAAGGGCGTCTGCGGTGCGGCGGCGGCGACCGGCGAGACCCAGCGGGTTGAAGACGTGCACGCCTTTCCCGGCCACATTGCCTGTGACAGCCGCTCCAATTCCGAGATCGTGGTGCCGGTGCGTGATGCCGACGGCCGGCTGGTCGCCGTTCTGGACATCGACTCGACCGAGTTCGGCGCCTTCGACGCCGAGGACCAGGCCGGGCTCGAAGCCATTTGCGGTGAACTCCTGACGATCGCCTGACCGGTCGTCCGGAATGGGTCGGGGGCAGCGCCGGTTCGGGTTTGGGCATGACGCTGCCCCCTGTCCCGCCCGTTTGGGGCCCGCCATGATGGCGGCGAGCGGGATGTCGGTTGGGCGTGTCTAGCGCGCCACGATCTCGACCCGTCGATTGCGGGCGCGCCCGTCCTCGGTGCCATTGCTGGCCTCCGGCGCCAACGGACCAACGCCGGCGGAAACCAGCCGCTCCGTATCGATCCCGAATTGCTCGACCAGGGCTGTGACGACTGATGCCGCACGCCGGTCTGACAGGGACATGTTGTAGGTGAGCCGGCCGGTCATGTCGGTATGGCCGACGACGTAGAGCGACAGGTTTGGTCGCGCCGCCAGCAAGTCCCGCAAGGCTTCCAGCGCGACTTGCGATTCCGGTAGCAAGGTGTCGCTGTCATGGGCGAACAACAGGCCATCGACACGGACATGGCCGTCAGCATCCAGCCCGGCCGCCAGGGCTTCCGCTGAGACGGTGACCATGCCGCGATCCATCTCGTCGGTCTCGACGATGACGATCGAGGTGGTGTGGCGGCCGACGCCAACGGCGATATAGGCCAGTCGCCCGTCATAACTCAGGGTTCCGGCGGTGTAGTGGGAGTTCGGTCCGTTGATCGCGCGCATGCCATTGGCCTGGTAAAAGGCGTTGCGGGTCGAGCCGGTGGTGCAGGAGCCGTCGCGGGCGCAGGACCAGATCGCTTCATAGCCGGCGGCGTCGAGAGCCTCGCGGTAGTTGGTGAAAATCTCCAACTCCGAGCGATCATCCGGATTGTCATAGTCGAGGCGGGTGACGCGGCCCTGCACGGGCCGGGTGATTGCGGCACGGGCCTCGAAATCAAAACCGGTGACCAGTGCGTATTCGTCAAACTGCCAGAATTCGCCATCACCTTGCGAACCTTCATAGGGGGTGATCAGCGGGTGACCGCTCACGCTTTGCTGGGCAAGTACGGCCGTCGCGGTCGCGGCAAGGATGAGGGCGAGGGTGAGGCAGGCGGCGATGGCGCGGATCATGGCAGATCTCCTTCGCATTGGCTCATGGCGGCGAATGTGTTGGTCGGGGCGTGATAACAATGGGCGATGCGGTTATCGCCCTCGGCGCTTTCCGCGATCCGGTTGGTCGCATCGAGCACGACTTCGACCCGGACGAATTCATAGTCCTGGCCCCACTCGCCCGCAAAATCATCGCCCGCGCCCAGCAGGTTGGTGTCGACAGCGATCTCGGCAATGGCATTGGCGGCAAGATCGGGAATGCGTGCTGTCCACGGTGGTGACCAACCGTCTCCGCCGCGGGCGTCCGGTCCTTCATTGACGCGGACATGGACCTCGACCGGGCAATGATGGATGGCATTGAAGTCCCGGCTGCCGGCATTTTCGACCCGGATGTGGTGGGTCAGGCGGTTGCGTGTCATGTCGCCGCCGCCATTGGTCCGCGTCTCGATGCGCATGGCCATGTCTGACGAAAGCGGACCGGGTGTTGCCGGCATCTGGCCGAAACGGAACTCGATATCGAGATCGATCGGCAGGCGGTAGACATGGCAGGGATCGGCCTCCAGCGTCGCGCCTGTGATGTCCGGTGCGGTGCCGTCATCATCGGCGTCGCCATGGGTCAAACCAGGGTCGGCGGGCTGGGCGACCGGGCCCCCATTTTCGTCGGCATCATCATTGCTCCAGAACAGCGGCGGGTCGCCGATATTCTCGATGAAGATGACGCCATCACCGCGAAACTCCCCGCTGAGAACGAGATTGCCGAGGGTGACGGCGTGAACCGGTGCCGGATTGAACAGGCCGACATGATCGGAATGACCGGAGCGGGATTGCTGGTGGACCGTGCGCCAGCTCATGCCGGTGTCGTAACTGCGGACCTGGACGCGAAACTCGCGCGCGGTCTGGCAGTCCGGATCGGCAAAGGCGATGGCAGAGGTGATGCGGACGAAACCGTCGCTGTCGGCGGTGGTCGCGGGCCAGTTGGCGGTGTTCCAGAACCCACCAGGCGTGCGGGCCTGGACGCGGGTCTGAATCCCGTCGAGCGGCCAGGTTTGACCGGCAATGTTCCCGACGCCCGGCTGGCTGCCGACCAGGCGGGTCGCGACCTGCCAGCGGCAATTGGCCTCGGCCGACGCGGCAACAGCCAGCGTGGCGACCAAGCTTGCCAGAAGTACCAGAATCCGCATCGCGTCCTCCTGTCCCGTGGACGGGAATGAGAATACAGTTGTTGAATAAATATTCAATGAATATATTTTCAATGAACTTGTAACAAGCTCCGGAGCCGTGTGTGGCCAAGCGTAGAAGCGACCAGAAAGACGAAACCCGGGCCAAGCTGCTCTCGGCCGGCAGTATCGTGTTCGCGGCCAAGGGGATTGAAGGTGCCCGGATCGGCGATATCGCCCGCGAGGCCGGCGTCGCCATGGGCACGCTCTACACCCATTTTCCGGACAAGGAGGCGTTGTTCGCCGAGGTGATGCGGGCCGGCAAGGAAACGGTCCTCGCCGGTCTGGCGATTGCGCAGCAGACGCCGGGGTCGCGCGAGGTCAAGGATCGGGCGGCGATGGAGGGCGTGGTTGCCTTCGCCAGTCTTTACGGTGCGCTGTTCCGGCTTCTCCTCAGTCGCGGCGCCGGCACGGATCCCATGCAGCGCGAAGTCGTGGATGCGATCGCACAATTGCGGGTCACCGAGCTGGAGGCGGGCCAGCGCGATGGCTGGGCCCGCAAGGACCTCGACCCCCAAGCGGCAGCGCGTTGCGAGGTCGGCGCCGTCTTCCACCTTCTGGACTGGTGGCTGGATGACCCGACCCGGATGCGCGATGAACAGGTCGTCGAGCAACTCTGCCTGATCCGGCGGTTCGGCGTTGAAGGCCTGATCCCGGGCGGCGGCGCATGAGCGATCAGATCATCGAGCTGGCCGGCCGCGAGGTCCGCTTTTCCTTGCGGCGCTCGGCACGGCGAACCATCGGTTTCACGATTTCCCGCGACGGTCTGGCTGTCGCCGCACCGCGCCAGGCCAGTGAACGCGAAATCCGCCGGGCGCTGGAGACCAAATCGGGCTGGATCCTCGCAAAGCTCGACGCCTGGGCCACCCGTCCGGCAGCGCCCGAACTGGTACTGGAAAGCGGTGCCATCCTGCCCTGGCTGGGCGGCGAACTGACCCTCAATCTGCGCGGCGAGGGCGTGCGCACCATCGTGCGCCGCGAGGATGACAGCCTCGTTCTCAAGCATGATCCCGACCTTGCCGGGGAACTCCGCACCCGCACGCTGACCCGGGCCCTGCAGCGCTTCTACAAGCGCGAGGGCGCGGCGCTGATGACGCCGAAGGTCGAAGCCTATGCCCGCCAGCTTGGCAAGCCGGTGCGCAAGGTGATCGTGCGCGACCAGAAACGCCGCTGGGGCTCGTGTGCGTCGGATGCCACCATCCGGCTCAATTGGCGCCTGATGGGCTTTCCGGAAGACCTGATCGACTATGTCTGCGCCCACGAGGCCGCCCACCTGGTCGAGGCCAACCATTCGCCGGCCTATTGGCGTGTGGTGGAAAGCCTGATGCCGGACTGGAAACCGCGCCGCCAGCGCATGCGCGACGAGGCTGATCGCTGGGTGGTGTTTTGACTTTAGTCCCGGACAGGCGGATGGGGCGTGACGCCGGCCGGGCAATCGAGGCCGCGCCGCAGCTGGCCATGGCATAGGGAAACCGGCCCGAAATAGCGCTCAAGATTGATCGACAGGCGCTCGAAATAGGCGGGCCGTCCGGCGATCCAGCAGCCGGCCGAAAAAACACGCCCGTCCATCTGACCGTCTGCGCAGTACTGTGACCACTGGCCGGCCGGCAGGCCGGGCTCGACGCCGCATCCTGATTGGGCGACGAGCCAGCCATTGCAGTTGGTGACCCGGCCTGTATAGCCATCCAGATCGACCCAGACCGTGCGGGTGCTGCCGCTGTCTGTCCGGCAGCTTGCCTGCAGTCGGTCCGCTTGTGGCCAACTGGGGGAGTGGCAGGTATGGCGCCAGACACCGTCCGGAAAAGGCCGCGTTCCGGGCTGTTGTGGAGCTTGCCGTGCGGGAGCCGGGCTTGGCCGCGAGCGGGTCGGCGGTGACGGATTGTTGGCGACGGCCGGGCTGGTATTGCCGCAGCTGGTGCCGGCGGTCAGGCGGCCATCGCAATTGCTGAGTGTCGTGAAGTAAAGGTTGGTGTCGAAGCTGGCGCGGACAATTCCGCCATCATCCGTCCGGCAAAGGGCGATGAGATCACGGTTTTCCCAACGCGGGCTGGAGCACGAGGCCTGCCAGGACCCGGACGGAAAACCATCAAAGGCGGATGCGCCGACCGGTGTCGATGAGCCGGGGGGCCGGGGCGGCGTATTGGGTGTCTGAGGTCTGGGTTGGGGCGGTCGATTGCCGGGCGATGTCGACACCGGGGCTCCGGGTTTGACGCCTGTGCCGATTGTTGAAGTGATTGCAGACGAGGATTGCGGAACGGCCAGGCTGTCACAATTGGCACCGGCCATCAGTGCGCCATTGCAGATCGCCAATGGTCCCGACCATGTGCGGGTATCAAACCTCAGATATTGCGAGCCGCCAGCCTGCTCATAGCATCCCACAACAAGCGTGGTGCCTTCGAAGCGTGTGAACGCGCAATCGCGGCGCCACGAGCCCCCGGGGGCACGCATTTCCGGTGCGCCATCGCAGCGAGCTCGGGCAGTGAGTTCGCCATTGCAATTGAGCAGATCGGGCGTGCCGTTTCGCGTGTCCCAGCGGGTGTAGGCCATCTCCCCACGCAAATCGCGGCACTCCGCAACCAGGACGGGGCCGTCAAATCCGCGGATCTGGCAGGACTGCTGCCAACTGCCGCTCGGGACTGTGACCTCCTGGGCGCCTGCGGTTGCGATGGTAACCAGGCCAAAGCTGATCGTCAGCGCTTGGCGTGCGGCATGCCCGAGAGTTCTCATCATTTCAATTGCCCCAACTTTGTCAGGGTAGTGTGGCGGGCTATCAATGACTGCGCAATGATTGGTGCACCTGTCCCCGCTCAGCACCAATCGCGCCACGGCGCTTGCGCCTGGCGTTTTGGGCAGTTGAGGGGTGCGAGGTGCCTTGCCGGTGCCTAGCTATGTAAGTTTTGTGGGTGGCGCCGGGGGCACCTCGCACACGGAGATTTGGTCAGGTCCCTTGCGGGTCCCGTCTCGAAACCGACAGGAACAAACGGTCGAGCTTTGTGCCGCCGTCCTGCCGATGGCCACGCCGGGTTGGTCTGGCGGTGTTTCCAGGCAACCGGACGAGCTCCGTACTCCCAACGCCCCCGGATCACCAATCCGGGCCTCGAGTGACGCGGGACAGGGGGATTATGGGATGGCGCAAAAGGGGGGCGGATAAGTTTTTTGATTTTTCTCGCGGGGAACGCTTTCCCTCTCCCTGGGGAGAGGGGCAGGGTGAGGGGTAAATCCCGGTGGTCGCAGGAGAATTCCCCCTCATCCGGCCTTCGGCCACCTTCTCCCAAGGGAGAAGGAAAGGGGTGCACAGCGGGGATAAGCTCATGTTTTGCGAGCAAGCCTCGCCAAAATACAGCCCTTTCAAACCAAAACACATTTTTCCCGGCCGCAGCCCCGCAAAAGCGGGGCGGAGAGCCGGGACCAACGAAACCCTCCGGCAAGCGATGAGTCTCCGGTCGGTCCCGGATGGTGCTGTGCGCCTCCGGGAAAAATGAAAGGACGAGCAAAGCGGGAAGCCCCATGGCGCCTGCGGCACCACCCCTCCGTCCCGCCCTTCGGGCGCGACACCTCCCCACGATGTGGGGCGGAAAAGGCGGCCATCGCTTGGCGACAATCCCCCACACCCTTACTGCATTGCCCTTGCAGCCGCTCTCCGCTACACGGTGCGGCTCAAGATTCCCTGCCTGACAAGAGAGCCTCTCCCCCATGGCCGCATACAAATTCGTCTATCACATGGACAAGCTGTCGAAGACCTATCCGGGCGCTGCCAAGCCCGTCTTCGATGGGATTTCCCTGCACTTCCTGCCCGATGCCAAGATCGGTGTTGTCGGCGTCAATGGTGCCGGTAAATCGACCCTGCTGAAGATCATGGCCGGCATGGACACCGAATTCACCGGTGAGGCCTGGGCGGAAAAGGGTGTGAAGGTCGGCTATCTCGCCCAGGAGCCGCAGCTCGATGAGAGCAAGACGGTCTGGGAAAACGTGATCGAGGGTTCGGCTCCGAAACAGTTGCTGGAAGAATTCAACGCCATCTCGATGCAGCTCGCCGAGGATTATACCGACGAGCTGATGGAGAAGATGACCGAGCTCCAGGAGAAGATCGACAACGAGAACGCCTGGGACATCGACTCGAAGATCGAGATGGCAATGACGGCGCTGCGCTGCCCGCCTGCCGACTGGCCGGTCACCGACCTGTCCGGTGGTGAGCGCCGCCGCGTCGCCCTGTGCCGCCTCTTGCTGTCCGACCCGCACATGCTGCTGCTCGATGAGCCGACCAACCATCTCGACGCCGAGAGTGTGCAGTGGCTGCAGAATTATCTGGAAGACTTCAAGGGCGCCGTCCTGGTCGTCACCCACGACCGTTACTTCCTCGACTCGATCACCACCTGGACGCTCGAGCTCGATCGCGGCCGCGGCGTGCCCTATGAGGGCGGTTATTCGGCCTGGCTGGAACAGAAGTCCAAGCGCCTGGCCCAGGAAGACCGCGAAAAGAGCGCCAAGGATCGCGCCCTGATGCGCGAGCTGGAATGGATCCGCTCCTCGCCGAAAGCCCGTCAGGCCAAGTCCAAGGCGCGTATCAAATCCTATGAGGATCTGCGCGACGCGGCCGAACGCGCCGAGATCACCACGGCCCAGATCACCATTCCGCCGGGGCCGCGCCTGGGCGGTGTCGTGGTCGAGGTCGAGAACCTCAAGAAGGGCTTCGAGGACAAGCTGCTGATCGACGGCCTCTCCTTCAAACTGCCGCCGGGCGGTGTGGTCGGTGTGATCGGTCCGAACGGCGCCGGTAAATCCACCCTGTTCAAGATGATCACCGGTCAGGAAACGCCCGACGAAGGCACGATCCGTCTCGGCGAGACGGTCAAGCTGGGCTATGTCGACCAGTCGCGTGACACGCTCGACCCCAACAAGACGGTCTGGCAGGAAATCTCCGGCGGCAATGACATGATCGAGCTGGGCGGCAAGGAAGTCCCCTCGCGCGCCTATGTCGGCACGTTCAACTTCAAGGGCGGCGACCAGCAGAAAAAGGTCGGCCTCCTGTCCGGTGGTGAGCGCAATCGCGTCCACCTCGCCAAAATGCTGCAGACCGGCGGCAACCTGCTGCTGCTCGATGAGCCGACCAATGATCTCGACGTGGAAACCCTGGCGGCGCTGGAACAGGCGCTGGAAGCCTATCCGGGCTGTGCCGTGGTCATCTCGCACGACCGTTTCTTCCTCGACCGTCTGGCCACGCACATCCTGGCTTTTGAAGGCGACAGCCATGTCGAATGGTTCGAGGGCAATTTCGAGGACTATATCGAGGACAAGAAGCGCCGGCTCGGTCCGGACGCCGACATGCCCAAGAAGATCAAGTTCCAGAAGTTCGGGCGATAATTTGCTGTCGGACGACGAGCTCCGTGAATTGAGGGCCTGGCGGTCGCGTCAGGTCCTTTTCATGTTTGCTCTGTTTGTTTTGATTTTGCCGTTTCTTGGTATGTCGATTCACGGCGCCGTGCGCGACCCATCGGCTCTTTTTAACAGTCCCTCGGGACTCGTCCTGCTCTCGTTTCTTGGCCTCGCCATATTTCTCGCCCGCGCGCCACTGCGCTGGCGGCAGGCCAAGCGAGATGAAGCGGCGCGCCTTGTCCGGGAGGTTCGCGGGCATGCCGATATTCGCGGTCAGCGCGGAATTGGTCTGATCGCCCCGACACATGAAACACTGCATATCGGCGGTCAGCGCTTTCCGCTGGCCCAATTCTGGCGAGACCAGATCATGCCTGGACTGGTCTACAAGGTCCGCTTTGCGCCAGAGAGCCGGGCCATCCTGTCGATCTCGGCGGTAGAGAGCCGCGCTGTCCCGACCGATCACGAGCCGCTGCCAACGCATTTCGCCGAGCTTTCGGCGCGCGAGCACGCCCTGATCCGCCTGCTCGCCCGGGGCCTGACCGACAAGGATATTGCGCGCGCGCTCAATCTCTCGCCGGCGACGGTGCGGACCTATAACTCAGAGCTTTACCTGAAGCTGGGCATCCAGCGCCGCGGTCAGGTGCGCGCGCTGGCCGAGCGCTTTGGCCTTCTGGACGACCCGGCCGACAAGGCCTGACATCTGTTGACTGACAGATTGCCGACATCTGTCGATGGTCGGCTGAAGCGCGGCGCGACAACCTCCTTGTGAACATTCAGGGAGGCAACATGTCCGCCAAATCCGAAAATTTTGACAGTCCGTGGCGTTTCTGGCCCGGTGTCGCCATCCTCGCATCCGCCATGACGGGCTACATGCTGCTCAGCTGGGCGCACATGGAAATCGTGCGTCAGACCATCGGCATGGAGGCCTATCTGGGCGAGGGGCCGCGCCTGCCGCCCTCCATCCTGATGATCGGCCAGATCAACAAGGCCATTGCCGTGCTGGCCGCGGTTGCGATCGGGGCGCTGGCGTTGCACCGGGTCGGGCCGGGCCGGGTCGGACTGAGGTCGGTGTCCTGGCGCTGGATCGGGCTGGCCGTGCTGGTCGGTGCCATCGCCTTTGCCCTGCGGCTGGCCTTGGCAAAGCTGATGGTTGTTGTCATGCCCGACTGGATCGCCTTCATGGGCACCCCCTTCGCGCTCGACCCCGTCAACGGGTTGTGGATGAGCGTCGGCTTTCTGGTCATGACAGTTCTCGTCACGCCCTTCGCCGAGGAGGTCTTCTTTCGCGGTTTCCTGTTTCGCTGGATGTCCGGTCATCATCCGGTCTGGCTGGCAGCGGGGATATCGTCCGTGATGTTCGGCGTCGCCCATATCCTGCCGCCACAGGTCATTTCGGCGGCCTTGATGGCGCTGATCCTGTGCTGGCTCTATTGGCGCACCGGGTCGATCTGGCCGGCCATTGCCGCTCACATCACCAATAATGCGCTGGGCATCGGGCTGGGGCTGTTCTGGTCGCCCTAGAAACGCTTCGCCGAGAACGCCTCGGCCGGAACCGGCGGGGTCTCGCCAGCCATCAGTGAGGCCAGCACGTCCGCCGAACCCATCGCCTGGGTCCAGCCGAGATGGCCGTGGCCGGTGGTGATCCACAGGCCTTTGGCGCGGGTTTCGCCGATGACCGGTCGGCCATCGGCCGACATCGGCCGGAAGCCGCACCAGGCTTTTTCCTCGCCGGTCAACAGGCGATCGGCGAGGTCGGGATAGACCCGGCGCAGCAGCATGCGCAGATTGTTGACCCGCTCGCTGCGCATTGTGCGGTCTTCGCCGGCGAATTCGGCGGTGCCGGCGATCCGCAACGTGTCGCCCAGCGGGGTGACGATGGCGTGCAGCACATCGTCGACCACCGGCAGGGAGGGCCGCTGGTTGAGGTCTGACATGTCCAGGCTCAAGGAATAGCCCTTCACCGGGCGCACCGGAATGTGCAGGCCGAGCGGGGCGAGCAGGCGGCGCGAGGTGTGACCGGTGGCCAGCACGACCTGATCGGCCTCGATTTCCTCGGTCGGTGTGCGCACGCCGGTGATCTGCCCGGCCCGGTCAATCAGGCTCTCGACGGTCGAGCCATATTCAAACCGCACGCCCATGCCGGCGGCGATGCCGGCCAGGGCCTTGGTGAAAAGATGGGCGTCGCCGCTCTCGTCATCGGGAAAGAAGACAGCCCCGGCGAAAGCGTCGGCGACGTCGGCCAGCAAGGGTTCGCGGGCGACCATGGCGGCGCGGTCGAGTACTTCCCAGCGCAGGCCGGCATCGCTCAGCGCCCGGCTGGTCAGGCGGGCCGGTTCCAGCGCCCGCGCATCGCGGCAGATTTTCATCGTGCCGCGGGCGAGATTGGCAAACTCCAACGCATGGGCGTCGCGGGCCGCCTGGGTCAGGGCGAGCGAGTGTCGCGACAGGGCAAAATTCGCCAGCGACGCTGCTTCAAACCGTTTGCGGCTGGAATTGGCGAGGAATTTCAGGCCCCAGGGGATGAGGCCGGGCAGCGGTGCCAGGCGCAGCTTCATGGCGGAATGCGGATCGGGCAGGGAGGCCAGCAATTGCCAGTGCACACCCGGCGCATTCCATGGTTCCGGTTCGGACGGGGTCAGGGCGCCGGCATTGGCGAAACTGGTTTCCAGCCCGGGTCCGGCGTGGGCGTCCAGCACCAGCACGTCATGGCCGCGCTGACGCAGCGTGTAGGCGGCGGAAATACCGGCCAGTCCGGCCCCGACGATGATCACATCCTGTTTGGCCAAGTAACGCTCCTGAATCGGCCCGCCTGAGCGGCTCGGTTTGAACTTCGTGGGGATGCAGATAAAAGCAAGGCTGTTTTTGCAGGTTTTCCGGGATTACATGGACGCTGTCGTCACCCAGCTCAAAGCGCTCGCCGAACCGACACGCTTGCGCATCATTGCCCTCCTGTCGCGCGGGGAGCTGACGGTGTCGGAGCTTGTCTCCATCCTGGGTCAGAGCCAGCCGCGCGTGTCGCGGCATCTCAAACTCATGACCGATGCCGGCCTCGCCGAACGCCTGCCCGAAGGCGCCTATGTCTTCTATCGGCTCACCGATGCCGGCGGCGGTCGCAAACTGGCGCAGATGGCCAATGAGCTGGTGCCGGAAGATGACGCCGTGCTGACCCGCGACGTCTCCCGCCTCGAAGCGATCAAATATGCCCGCGCCCAGGCGGCGCAGGCCTATTTCGAAAGCGTCGCCGGGGATTGGGACACGATCCGCTCGCTTCACCTGGCCGATCACAAGGTGGAAGCGGCGATGCGCGAGCTGGCCGGTCCCGGCCCGTTCAGCCTGATGATCGATGTCGGGGTCGGCACCGGCCGTGTATTGGAGCTGTTCTCCGATCGTGTTGCCCGCGGCATCGGCGTCGACATCAACCATTCCATGCTCAATGTGGCGCGCCTGAATCTCGAGCGGGCCGGGCTGAAGCATTGTTCCGTCCGCCATGCCGATGTCGGAGCGCTGCCATTTGACAGTGCCGTCGCCGATCTCGTCACCGTGCACCAGGTGCTGCACTATCTCGAGGACCCGGCCCTGGCGGTTGATGAATGCGCCCGCGTGCTCAAGCCCGGCGGCAATCTCTTGATCGTCGACTTCGCGCCGCATCAGCTGGAAACCCTGCGCGAGGATCATTTCCACCGCCGGCTCGGTTTTGCCGATGAGGAAATGGCGGACCTGATCGGTCATGCCGGTCTCGAACTGGCGCATCAAAGCGCCCTGCATCCGGACGAGCCCAGCGGTCAGTTGACCATGAAGATCTGGATCGCCCGCCGCAAGCCAAGCGCTCCCGCCTGACGCGAATGCGCTTCACGCCCTCGCGATGACGGTGTAGCGTCTGCCTTGTCTTGCAGGGGGGGCAGACATGAAAACTGCGTTGAATCTTTTCAGTATCGTCGTTCTCGGTGCGATTGCCGGCGGCATTTATTTCGGGGCGGACAATCCGGAGACCGATCCGGTCGTGGTCGCTGACCCCGGGGCGGATCAATTGGCTGGCGATGATAGGGCGCCGGACCCGGCACCGGTCGTCGACAGCGTGCCCGACGATCCGCTGGTCGACGAGGTCATCGACCCGACCGCCAATGGCATTGTCTATACGGTCGAAGGCACCGCGTCGGGCTATTTCATCGCCACAGAAGAAATCCGCTTCGGCGATCTCGTCCTGGAAAATATCGAGCTGTGGCCGGCCATGCCGGAATGCGACGAGCCGGCCTATGTCCGCCTCGCCGTGGAGGACACGTCCGACCAGCTCGGCGAAAATGAGTACGGACCCTATTTCCGCCTCTACGCGATGACCATCGACAGCGCGTCCATCACTGATGACGGTGTGATGATCACCGCCACCGATGCCGAGATCGGCACGCTGGTCATCGAGGCGACCTATGTCGACGGTGCCCTGGCCGAATGGCAGACCGGGGCGGATTCGGTCGCTGAGCTTTTGGTCGGGACGGCAACGCTGAATGGCGACACCCAGCCGGCGAGTTTTGCCTTCTGGATTGGTGATTGATCGCGACGGGGCGCTCACCCTTCTTTCCTCCCCATTTCATGGGGAGGTGTCGCGCACGCAGTGCGTGACGGAGGGGTGACGCCGCTGGCGGCATGGGCCCTTCCTCGCTTGTGCTCGGACCCCATCGACCTCAGCTTCGCGATGCGAAGCTGAGCCCACTTCCCCACATCGTGGGGAAGAAAAGAAGAACCGGCCCGACCCTTCCCGCTTGCCTTTTTCCGCGCGCCGGTGCTTGCATGCCTTTGAACGCCCGACGGGAATGCCAGCGCCATGGTTCGCAAGACAAAATCGAAATCATCGGCCCAGCCGGGCGCGCCGTCGATCGTGGTGGGTTGGCGTGAATGGGTGTGTCTGCCCGATCTCGGCGCGGTCCGCGTCAAGGCCAAGATCGATACCGGCGCCCGCACCTCGGCCATCCATGCCTGGAAAATCCAGCCTTTCGACAAGGACGGCGAGAATTGGGTTCGCTTTGAACTGCATCCCAACCAGGACGACAACAAGACCCGTATCCCCTGCGAGGCGCGGGTGGTCGACAGCCGCTTGATCAAGAGCTCGAACGGGCAGGAACAACGCCGTTATGTGGTCCGCACCGCGATGCAGCTCGGCCCGCATGTCTGGCCAATCGAGTTGACGCTGACGCGGCGGGATGAAATGGGCTTTCGCATGTTGGTCGGTCGCACCGCCTTGAAGCCGGGTGCGCTGGTCAATCCGTCGAAATCCTTTCTGTGTCCGACCGTGGCTTAGGCTGCGGTCTGTTTCGTGTTACCCCGTCCCCAGGCAGCCGCCACACCGGAGATAATCTCGATGCATTTGCTCATGCTGGCCCGCAATCCCAACCTCTACTCGCACAAGAGGCTGGTCGAGGCGGCCGAGGCGCGCGGCCACGAGATCGACATCTATGATACGCTGAAGATGTATATGAACATCACCTCGCATCGGCCCGAGGTGCGCTATCAGGGCCGCATCCTGAAAGGCTATGACGCGGTCATTCCGCGCATCGGTGCCTCGATCACCAATTACGGCATGGCTGTGGTGCGCCAGTTCGAGATGATGGGTGTGTGGTCGGCGAATGAGTCCGTCGCCATCGGCCGGTCGCGCGACAAGTTGCGCTCGCTGCAGCTGCTGTCGCGCGCCGGCCTCGGCTTGCCGGTCACCGCCTTTGCCCACGACACCTCGATGACCGATGATGTGCTCGATATTGCCGGCGGTGAGCCGGTCGTGATCAAGCTCTTGGAGGGTACACAAGGCGTCGGCGTCGTGCTGGCGGAAACCCGCCGCTCGGCCAAGTCGGTGATCGAAGCCTTCCGCGGCGCGAAGGTGAATATCCTGGTCCAGGAATTCATCAAGGAAGCCGGCGGCGCCGATATCCGCACCATCGTGGTCGGCGGCAAGGTCGTCGCGGCGATGAAGCGCCAGGGCGCCGAGGGCGATTTCCGTTCCAACCTGCATCGCGGTGGCTCGGCCACCAAGATCAAGCTGACCCCGGAAGAACGCTCGACCGCCGTGCGCGCGGCCAAGGTCATGGGGCTCAATGTTGCCGGTGTCGACATGCTGCGCGGCAATCATGGCCCGCTGATCATGGAAGTGAATTCCTCGCCGGGCCTGGAAGGCATCGAAGCCGCCACCGGCGTCGATGTCGCCGACAAGATCATCGATTTCGTTGAAAAGACGGCTGTGCCCGGCAAGACCAAGACCCGCGGCACCGGATGATGCGCGAACCATTCGAGATTGCCGGCGAGCAGGTCGCGCCGGGGACCACGAAGATCGTCCAGATTCCGGTCTCGGTCCTGTCCGATCACACGCCGATGTCGCTGTCGGTGCAGGTGTTGCACGGCAAGCGACCGGGCCCGGTCATCTTTGTGTCCGCCGCCATCCATGGTGACGAAATCATCGGCGTCGAGATGATCCGCCGCCTGATCCGCACGCCGCAAATGCGCTCGATCGCCGGCACGCTGATCTGTGTGCCGGTGGTCAACACCTATGGCTTCATCACCCATTCGCGTTACCTGCCCGACCGGCGCGACCTCAACCGCTCCTTCCCGGGCGCGCCGACCGGCTCGCTGGCGGCGCGGCTGGCCGATATTTTCATGACCGAGGTGGTCGAGCGCTGCGAGGCCGGGATTGATCTCCACTCGGCCGCCGTCAACCGCACCAATCTGCCGCAGATCCGGGTCGACACGAAAGTGCCCAAGGCGCTCGAGCTGGCCCAGGAATTCGCCGCCCCGGTGATCGTGCATTCTTCCTTGCGGGACGGTTCGCTGCGCGAAGCCGCCCAGAAGCGCGACATTCCGGTGATCGTCTATGAGAGCGGCGAGGCGCTGCGCTTTGACGAGACGGCGCTGCGCATGGGGGTGAAGGGCATTCTGCGCGTGCTCGGCAAGCTGGGCATGATCCGCTCGGACAAGCGCATCAAGGCGACGCTGCGCTCGGAGATCGGCAACAAGTCGAGCTGGGCGAGGGCTTCAATGGGCGGCGTCCTGCGCATGCACCGCGATTGCGGCGAGCATGTCGAGGAAGGCACGCTGATCGCCACCCTGTCCGACCCGCTCGGCACCACCGAAGTCGAGATCACCGCACCCTGCGACGGCCTCATCATCGGCCGCACCGTCCTGCCCATCGTCAATGAGGGCGACGCCGTCGTCCATATTGCGGAAATCCTCAAACGCCGCAATGAGGAGCCGATGGTCCAGCTCGGCGAAGCGCTGAGCAATGACCCGCTGTTTGACGAGGACGAGATTATTTAGGCGGGGGGTGAGGGATGCACCGGAAACCGGGTTTGTCATCCCCGCCGGATGTCCGGCGAAGGCCGGACGCAGGGCGGGGACCTAACAGGTTACAACATTTAGGCCCCTGACTTTCGCCGCGCCGTCGCGGGGCGTCCATCAGGGATGACAACAGGCGTGCACGCGCTCTTTGATCCATATATCGCTTGTCAGCCAGCGGGCCGTATCCGCTTCTTCAAGTCAAGGGCGGCGCAGCCGCCGCTTCGCGGTTACACCCTTGACCTCAAGAACCGGATACGGCGATCTCTCGGCAAGCGGTTTATGGACGGGTGAGCGCGGGGCGCCTCTTGTTCACGCGCTCCTGCCACCGGTCGACTATGCCGCGATCTCGCGCCGGGCCAGGTCTGCGATGAAGGCCGAACGCGTGACGCCGCGCTCTCTGGCGGTCTCGTCGATGGCCTGAAGCAGGCCGGCATCCATCGTCAGGTTGGCCTTAACCGTGCGGCCGGTCATCGAGACGACCGGGATGGACATCAGAAACGCGCCGCTCGACATGAGCTTGGCATAAACGACGTCGTTGCGGATTTTCTCGTGCACGTCGGCGAGCGAACTCGGCGCGATCATCGCCTCATCCTCGAACCAGAGGGACAGCGCCTCACGTGCCTTGGCGGGAACCTCGTCGAGCGTATCGGCTGCCGAGAAGCAGCCAGGGAGGTCGGGGAAATGGATGCCGTGCGCACTGTCCCCCTCTTGGGTCACAATGGCGTAGAAATTGGGCATGGTTGAGCCTCCGTCCTAGTCGATCCAGCCGGCCTGCCGGTAGATCGCACGGACCAGACCGGTCGGCAGGTCCTTTTTGGGGTGCGGCACGACCAGGGTGATCATGCCCTTGCGATACTTGTGGTGCGACCCCTTCGTCGTGACGTGCTCGAAACCGTCTTTCTCAAGCAGCTTGATGAGCTTGCGGCTATTGGTTTCGAGCTCCATCAGGATCGCTCCATGTATACGCATTATTATGCGCCCTTGACCCTCCGTGGTCAATCGGTAATGCGCCTTTGCTCGGGCTGTCCTGGAGGCTGGGACAAGCACGATCCAAGGGCGCTCAGGTGTTGGTACCCAAAGCCGTTTTGCCAGACCAATTGTGTATGTCCTGGCTTTTCCTCGTTGCCTTCTCCCTTCCTTCAAGACATTTTTGTACCAATTCGATAGGTAGTGCGCGTGGGACGGGACTGCAGATGAATATCGAATTCGTGCGAGCCAATCTCGATCAGCACCGCGACTTGCTCATAGACTTCAATATTGAGTACCTCAGCTGGATCGATGACTCGGTGCAGGATCGGTACGGGCTCTCGCTGCCAAGCCTCCTGGGCATGCCTATCCCGGACTATGTCCACAGCTCGTTGGACAAGCTGTGTGAGGGAACGCCGCCAGACGGCGTTGTCTATCTCGTCTTTGATGGGGAGGTCGCGCTTGGGATGGGCGGGCTCCGCCGCATCCGAGACGGCGTTGGCGAGATCAAACGCATCTATGTCTCCCGCACGAGCCGCGGCGGAGGCGTGGGCGCAAAGGTCCTGAACCGGCTCGTCCGTGACGCGCGGAGCTTTGGCTATCAAGACCTGGTGTTGGACACGGGCCCCTTCATGACGTCCGCTCATCGTCTTTACGAGGCGGCGGGCTTTGCCGATATCCCGCCCTATCCGGAAGCAGAGGTGCCGGAAGCGCTGCACCATGGCTGGCGCTTCATGCGCTGTCGACTGGGCTGACCGATCGGCGGCCTTCGGCGCGACGCCGGCAATCCTGGGCTATTTGATGGCGTGCAGCTTGTCCCACATGTCAATCGGAGGCGCATCCTTCGTCATGTCGGCGACCATGGCGACAAAGTCGGCATTGAAATAGCCCTTGGTGACCTCCCAGAGCGCCCGACCGCGTTCCGTGCCAAGCACAAAGAAAATCACGCCGCGATAGGTCTCCCACGACTCCTTCGTGATCGCGCCGTTCTTGTATTGCAGCCACTCATATTCCCGAGCCCGCATCTGCCCGATCATCCAGAAAACGAGTTTCGTTTTTTCCTCGAAGCTTGGAGGTTCAGCCTTCGACATGATGAGGCCAAGTTCCGGGAAGTCGACGAATTTGTAGACGCCGGTCTGGTCATAGGTGAGCTGAGCCTGCCGAGCTTCGGACCGCATTTGCCGCGCGCCCTGGTGAACCTGCAGCGCGAGGTAGATAAGGGTCGCGGCAACGACGATAGCACCGACGATTTGCGCAACAAGTGCCGCTTGCTCAAGAGTCATGGTCGCATCTCCAAGTCCTTCTGAACCATGATAGGGCGCCAGAGTGTCGCCCGCCATCGAAAGCTCCGGCAGCGAAGCTCTTGTCTGGAAAAATGGCGACAGGAAAAAGGTGGTGTCAGGCACCAATTATTCGAAAGCCTGAGGGTTCACGTTCCCCGTCCTGCGCCCCGCGCGGACCCACCCATAAATTCCTTGTCAGCCAGCCGGCCGTATCCGGTTCTTGAGGTCAAGGGCGCCGCAGGCGCCGCTCCGCGGGCATGCCCCTTGAGCTCAAGAAGCGGATAGGGCTGTCTCCCGGCAAGCGGTTTATGGCAGGGTGTGCGCGGGGCGCCATCCCTTATAAGGGATGAATTTTGGCGTTGGTACCGCGCGACGGCCACTTTGAAACGCCACGAGGTTCCAGATATTGCGGCCAATTCAACATATTACAATGTCATGCGGGGGCTTGGGTGGCAAACTTGTAGTCCCTTATAAGAGGCAAGGCTGCCTTATAAGGGAAGCCTTCTCAGCGAGCGGTAGGCTTGGCCAGCGGTTTGACCGGTTTTTGACCGGGCTTTTCACCGGCTGAATCGATTTGTGATAGCTTGTGGCCTGCACTGGCCTGGGTCGGCCTGCACCGGGATTGCCGCGACTTGGTCCGATTGCCTGGCGTCATCCGCCACCTCGCCCCTATCAACCCATCCCGCCACCACCCGGCGTTTCAATCTCCACACTGTCGCCAGCCTCGACATCAATGCGGAACAGGCCGGGCAGGTCTTCGCTCTCACCGCTCGCCCGGATCACGCGCTGCCTGCCACTGAGGGCCTCGCCGCCGCCATCCAGTCCGAAAGGGCGCTCGATACGGCGGGAGGAGAGGAGGGCGACTTCCATGGGTTCCAGGAAGGTGAGGCGGCGGACCGATCCCTTGCCACCCGGCGCGCCGCCTTTACCGCCGGAGTCTTCGCGGATGCGGTGATGCTCGAGGCGGACCGGGAAGCGGCGTTCCAGGACTTCCGGGTCGGTCATGCGGGAATTGGTCATATGGGTGTGGATGGCGCTCTCGCCGGCGAAGGGTTTGCCGTCTGCGTCCTTGCCAGCGCCGGCGCCGCCGCAGATGGTCTCGTAATACTGGTGGCGGTCATTGCCGAAGGTGAGATTGTTCATGCTGCCCTGGCTGGCGGCGAGGCGGCCGGTGGCGCCGAACAGGGCGTCGACGACCAGCTGGCTGGTCTCGACATTGCCGGCGACCACGGCGGCGGGCGGTTTTGGGTTGAGCAGGCAAGCCTCGGGCAGGATGATCTCGATCGGCTTGAGACAGCCCTCATTGAGCGGGATGGCATCGCCCACCAGGCAGCGGAAGACATAGAGCACGGCGGCGCGGGCGACCGAGGCGGGCGCGTTGAAATTGCTCGGGCGCTGGGGCGCGGTGCCGGTGAAGTCGACGACGGCCGAGCGGGCCTCGCGGTCGACGCGGATGGCGACACGGATATCGGCACCATCATCCAGCTTCACCGTGTGAGACCCGTCCGACAAGGCGTCGATGACCCGGCGGACGGCGCGCTCGGCATTGTCCTGGACATGGCCCATATAGGCTTTGACCACGGCCAGCCCGTTGTCGGCGACCAGCCGGTGCAGCTCGCCCGCCCCCTTGGCGCAGGCGGCCAGCTGGGCCTTCATGTCGGCGATGTTCTGGGACGGTTTGCGGGCCGGATGCGGGCCGGAGGCGAGCACGCCCGTGACGACCTCTTCGAGGAAGCGGCCCTTCTCCATCACTTTGACATTGCGGAATTGTACGCCTTCTTCCTCGATCGAGGTCGAGAAGGGCGGCATGGAGCCGGGCGCGATACCGCCGACATCGGCGTGGTGTCCGCGGGCCGCGACATAGAAGATGCGAGTCCCGGTCTCGGGATCATGCACCGGGGTGACCAGAGTGATGTCAGGCAGATGCGTGCCGCCATCATAGGGCGCATTGACCGCGACCGCGTCGCCGGGGCCGAGGTCGGGATGCGCCTCGGCGGCGGCGCGGACCGAGGCCGACATCGAGCCGAGATGGACCGGCATGTGCGGCGCATTGGCGACCAGCCCGCCTTCGGCGTCAAAGACGGCGCAGGAGAAGTCGAGCCGCTCCTTGATATTGACCGAGTGGGCGGTGCGTTCCAGCGCCACGCCCATCTGCTCGGCGACTGACATGAAACGCTTGTTGAACAATTCCAGCCGGATCGGGTCGAGCGCGGTATCGCCGCTGGCCTCGGCGGCAGCAATGGCGCGTTGGAGGGAGAGGGTGCCGTCGTCCAGCCGGACCGCTTTCCAGCCGGCATCGACGACGATGGTCGCATTGGGGTCCATGATCAGGGCCGGGCCGATCTCCTCACCGCCGGGACCGAACTGGTCGAGCCTGTAGACCGGCACATTCTGCCAGCTACCCTTGTCGAACAGGCGGGCGAGGCCGGTGGGGCGCGGCGTGCCACCGCTTACCGGCGGCATCTCCACCGACCAGTCACCGGAGCCGGGCGGGGCGCATTCGGCCTCGGCGGTGACCGACTCGATGACCAGGTCACCTTCGGGCACGAAGCCGAACAGGCGCTCATGGGCGGTGCGGAAATTTGCGACCATCACCTCGGCATTGTCGGCGGCGACCGGGATGGAGGTGTCGGAACCGGAGACTTTCAGGCGCCATTCGCGGCTCACCCGGACCTCGGCGAGCGGCAGGCCCTGCGCGGCCAGCGCGTCACGGGCGTCGTCGGCCAGGCGGTCGGCGACGGCACAGGCGCTGTCGAACGCGTCGGCGAAGTCACCCTCGACTGCGGCCATGCGGGTCTCGCGAATGTCAGCCAGGCCGATGCCCAGAGCCGAGAGCAGCCCGCCATAGGGGTGGATGAGGACGGTTTTCATGCCCAGCGCATCAGCGACCCGGCAGGCATGCTGGGCACCAGCGCCGCCAAAGGCAGACAGGGCATAGCCGGACGGATTAACGCCCTGGCCGATCGAGATCTGCTTGATCGCCTGGGCCATGCTTTCCACGGCGACGGCGAGGAAGCCCTCGGCGGCGGCTTCCGGCGTGTCCAGGCCCATGGCGTCGGCGAGGTCACCCAGCGCCGCGCGCGAGGCGTCGACATTGAGCGGTTGGTCGGAGGTGTCACCGAAGACATGCGGGAACCAGTCCGGCTGGATGCGCCCGAGCACGATATTGGCATCGGTGACAGCGGCCGGTCCGCCGCGGCCATAACCGGCGGGACCTGGCATGGCGCCGGCACTGTCCGGCCCGACCCGGGCCCGTTCGCCGTCAAAGGTGAGGATCGAACCGCCACCCGCCGCCACGGTGTGCACCGCCATCATCGGCGCGCGCAGGCGATGGCCGGCGACCAGCGTCTCCTGGACCCGGTCATAGCTGTCGCCATCATAGCGCGAGACATCGGTCGAGGTGCCGCCCATGTCGAATCCGATGACCTTGCGATGCCCGGCCTGTTTCGCTGTCTTGGCCATGCCGACCACACCGCCGGCGGGACCCGAGAGCACGGCGTCGCGGGCATGGAAGGCTCCCGCCGGAGCGAGACCGCCGGACGATTGCATGAAGAAGAGTGGTGTCCCCTCCAGCCCGCGATCCACGCGGTCGACATAGTCGCGCAGCACCGGGGTCAGATAAGCGTCGAGCACGGTGGTCGAGGCGCGCGGCACGATCTTGACCAAAGGCGAAGCGATGGAGGAGCGGATCACCGTGGCAAAACCGGCTTCGCGGGCGAGCGTCTCCAGCCGCGCTTCGTGGGTGTCATTGCCATAGGCGTGCATCAGCGCGATGGCGACTGTGGCCAGCCCGTCCTTCCTGGCGGCATCCAGCGCCCGGCGGGCGGCCTCCTCGTCCAGCGGGGTCAGGACCTCGCCATTCGCGTCCAGGCGTTCGTCGATTTCCACCACGCGGTCATAGAGTGGGCGGGGACGTTTGAGGTCGAGGGCGAAAATGTCGGGCCGGGTCTGGTCGCCGATGATCAGCAGATCCGCAAAGCCGCGTGTGACCAGTAAGAGCGTGCGGGCGCCCTTGCGTTCCAGCAGGGCATTGGTGGCGACGGTGGTGCCCATTTTCACAGCGCTCACAGCGGCACCCGCCGACAGGCGCCGCACGCCTTCGGTCGCAGCATCGCGATAGTCGGGGCTTTCTGACAGGAGTTTGAGCGCGTGCAGGCGGCCATCGGGCGCGCGGCCGATCACATCGGTGAAAGTGCCGCCCCGGTCGATCCAGAATTCCCACGCCTCGCGCCCGCGCTCGCTCATGCCGTCGCACTCCGTTTCAATCTGTCGCGGAGGTTAAGCATGGCATGGCGTGGTGCAACCGGCTTAAGCTGGTCACCAACTGCACAAGACCGGCTCCGCCCACTCGCGCAATGAGTGCGCGCTTCCTACATGGGCGACCGGAGGGTGACGCGTATGGGATTTTGGCGAAATCTGGCCGACCGTATCAGTGGTCGCGATTGTTTCCTGGAGTGTGATGGCTGCGATGACCGCGCCGCCGCACACAAGGTCAATGACGCCGATTTCGCCATGGCATTGATCGGGCTGGGCGCCAAGATGGCCAAGGCCGACGGCATGGTCTCACGCAGCGAGATCCGCGCTTTCTACGAGGTCTTCAAGCCGCCGCCTGAAGGCCGCGACGCGCTCGACCGGGCCTTTGAACTGGCGATGCAGACCACGCTCGGCTTTGACGGCTATGCCCGCCGGCTGGCGCGCCGTTTCCGCTGTTATCCGGCGATCCTGGAAGATGTGCTCGACGGGCTTTTCCACGTCGCCAAGGCCGATGGCACGATCACCCCGGACGAGATGGATTATCTGCAGCGCGTGGCCGACATTTTCGGCTTCTCCGAAACCGAATTCCGCCGCATCCTGGCCGGCCATGTCGAGCCGGACGACAAGGACCCCTATGTGATCCTGGGCATCGAGGCCGGCATCTCCGACCTTGATCTGCGCACGGCCTATCGCCGTATTGCCTCGCAGAATCACCCGGACCGGTTGATCGCGCGCGGCGCACCGCTCGAAATCCAGCGTCTGGCCGATGAAAAAATGGCAGCCATCAACGCGGCTTACGGCGAGATCCTGGCGCAGCGTGGTTTGGTCACACCGCTCACCAATTGACCTTTGGCCCATTGATGCCAACATGGTGGGAAGCGGGGGCGAACACGGAAAGAGGTTCATGACGGACGCTCGACATACATTCGCATCAGGTTTCTCCGGACGCGCCGGCCGGGTGGTACGCGATATTCTCGCGGCCCTCATCGCGCTTGCCGTCGTCGGACTTGTGATCTTCCTTGCTGCCATGCTGACGGCCGCCTTCCTCGTGGTGGCCGGTATTGCCGTGCTTGCCGCGGCGGGTTTCTGGGTCTGGCGCAAGCTGCGCGGTGGCCGGGCCTCGGCCCGCACGTCGCAGGCACGCTCCAGCGGTCCTGAAATCTTGGTCGCCACGCGCGGTCCGGAAGGCTGGACCGTCGATGGCGTCGGCCCGAGCTCGCGCTGACGACCGGATAAAGCCCGGTTTCCACACACGATTGTGATTGGGTCGGGCGTCGGCTGCGGCTAGGCTTTGATGATGCTCCTTCTGACCATCCGGCCTGCCTCATGATCCGTGCGTTCCTGTTCCTTGTCGGCATCACCCTGCCGTTGATGCTGGTCGGCTGTGTGTCGATGGTCCTGCCACGGGTGTCGCCGGAGACGGCGGGCCCGCCGGCTGTCCCAGCCCTGCAATCCGATGACCTGACGCGCGAAGGCTGGGAGGCGGGGCGGGACGACCTGCTGGCCCGTTTCGAGGCCGAGGTTTACGGCGCCTGGCCGGGCGACGCGCCGGTCCATGTGACTGAGCGCCGCGAGATCGAGGTCGACGCCTTTGGCGGCCGGGGCCGGATCGAGGAATGGGATGTCGCGATGGGTTCGCTGCAGACCCGCCTCGTCGTGGTGCTGCCGTTAGCGGCCAGCGAACCCGTCCCGGTCGTTGTGATGCAGACTTTCTGTGGCACCCGCACGGCTTTTGGCGGTCGGACCGACCTGTCGGCGCCCACCAATCCGTCGGCCCGTGAGTGTGGTTCGGGTGGGGGATGGCAAAACCAGCTCATGTCCATGATCTTCGGGCGCTACATCGCCTCGCCACCGTTCGAACAGATCCTCGATCGCGGCTATGCACTTGCCTTCCAGCATCCCGGTGAGATCGTGCCGGACAATCCGGCCGGCGCGGCGCCGGCGCTGGACGCGTTGATGCCGGGGCGCGAAAGCGGTGCCATCATCGCCTGGGCCTGGGGTTACGCCCGCGCCATTGATGCGCTGGAAAGCGATCCGCGCTTTGACCCGGAACGGATGGCGGTGTGGGGGCATTCGCGCAACGCCAAATCGGCGCTTGTTGCGGCAGCCTTTGATCCGCGGATCGACCTGGTCTTGGCGCATCAGGGCGGAACCGGTGGTACGACGCTGACCCGCAGTCATGCCGGCGAGAGTGTCGCCCAGATCACCGAAACCTATCCGTATTGGTTCAACGAGACCTACGCCGGTTATGCCGGCAATGAAGCGGCCATTCCCGTCGACCAGCACCAGCTGATTGCCCTGATGGCGCCGCGTCCCTTGCTGATCAGTGGCGGTTGGCGCGATGCTTGGTCCGACCCGCAGGGCAGTTTCCGGGCGGCGCAGGCGGCCAGCCCTGTCTATCAACTCTATGGCTCGGACGGGCTGCGACAATCACGCCTGGGCGGTTTTGAGCCGGGCGCTGATATCGCCGCTTTCATGCGCCGCGGGCTGCACGGGGTGCAACCCTCGGACTGGGACGCTTTCCTGGAATTTCTCGACGCGCATTTCCACCATTCGCAATAAGCACTTGCTGCCGATGGTGTCGGAGTCCATGACTGGGGGCATGCGTCTCAAGGATTTTCTTCTCCTCGTCGCGGTTTGTGTCGTCTGGGGTTTCAACTTCGTGGTGGCAAAATTCGCGGTGACCGGTGCGCCGGGCTGGGTGCCCGGCTTTGACGGCGTGCCGCCGATCTTCTTTGCCTTTTTGCGCTTTGCGATGCTCTACGCCTTCCTGGCCCCATGGCTGCGTCCGCGGCCGACCGACATCAAGACGATGATCGGTGTGGCGCTGTGCATGGGCGCGCTGCAATACGGCCTGCTGTTTATGGGCATGCGCTGGGCGACGCCGTCGGGCATGGCCATCGCGGTGCAGATGGGCGTGCCCTTCGCGACCATCCTGTCGGTCATTTTCCTGAAAGAGACGGTCGGCCTGCCGCGCATTGCCGGCATGATGCTGGCCTTTGCCGGGGTGATGCTGGTGATCGCCAATCCGGCGGCGCTGGACATGTCGATCGGCATGTTGCTGGGCGTCGGCTCGGCCTTCGTTGCGGCGATGGGCATGATCCTGGTCAAACGCCTGCCGATGGATTCGATCCGCATGCAGGCCTGGATCGGCTTGTTGTCCTGGCCGCCACTCCTGCTCTTGTCGCTGACCTTCGAGCAGAACCAGATTGCCAGCGTGCTCGACGGTGGCTGGGCCTTTGGTCTGGCGCTTCTGGTCACGGTCGT
The DNA here is from genome assembly GCF_003634045.1 of Maricaulis maris. Lineage (GTDB taxonomy): Bacteria > Pseudomonadota > Alphaproteobacteria > Caulobacterales > Maricaulaceae > Maricaulis > Maricaulis maris. The sequence continues at coordinate 307,491 of NZ_RBIM01000003.1, read as the reverse complement.
GCTGGTCAATATCTTTGGCCATGGCGTGTTCTACAATCTGCTGCAGCGTTATGATGCGACCCTGATCGCGCCGATCACCCTGCTGGCGCCGCTGGTCGGTGTGGTGTCGGGCATCTTGCTGACTGGCGATCCGACGGGTTGGCGCTTGTTCGTGGGCGGCGCCCTGACCTTGGCCGGTGTCGGGATCATTGCCCTGCGTCAGAACAAGAAACTGCCAGCCGCGGCGCTGGCGCGGGAGAAGACCCTTTGATTTCCGATATAAGCCCGGATGTCGGCCTTGATGTGAGGGCGGCGCCGTCGCCGAACTTCAATGATCGCAAGACGGCGATCCGCCTGATCGTGCTGCACTATACCGGCATGGAGAACGGGGCGGTCGCGATCGAGCGCTTGTGTGACCGCGCGGCGCAGGTCAGCGCTCATTATGTCATCCGCGAGGATGGCGGCATTCTGCAACTGGTCGGCGAGGACAAGCGCGCTTGGCATGCCGGTGTCGCCAGCTGGCAGGGCGAAGGCGATGTGAATTCGGCCTCGATCGGGATCGAGATCGTCAATGGCGGGCATGATTTTGCTTTGCCGGCCTATCCGACGATCCAGATCGACCGCTTGATCCGGCTTCTGAAGGATGTGATGGCCCGGCATGGCCTCGGCCCGGAGTGCGTGATCGGCCATTCCGATGTGGCGCCGGGCCGCAAGCAGGATCCGGGCGAGCATTTCCCCTGGGGTTTGCTGGTCGCGGCGGGCTGTGCCCGTGCGACACCGCCGGCGGGTGAGCCGGTGGACGATATTGCCGCCGGTCTCGAGCGGATTGGGTACGGGCTCGAGCCGGGTCTGGATGCGGTCATCGAGGCCTTCCAGCGACGCTGGCGCCCGGCGCTGGTGAATGGTGTGGCGGACCGGGAAACCCGCGGGCTCATCGCGGCGCTGGCCGGGCGCTCTTGACGCTCGGCCCGGTCTGACCGATCTAGACCGCGATCAGGTGGCTGGGCGGTCGCGGCAACAAGGCCGGAAACGGTGTTGTCGAGGAAAGTCCGGGCTCCACGGAGGCAAGGTGCCGGGTAACTCCCGGCGGGGGTGACCCCAGGGAAAGCGCAGCAGAGAACAGACCGCCGGGCCTTCGGGCCGGGCAAGGGTGAAACGGTGCGGTAAGAGCGCACCGCCCCGACCGCAAGGAAGGGGGCTAGGCAAGCCCCACCTGGAGCAAGACCGAATAGGGACAGGCCGCAGCTTCGGCTGCACGTGCGCCTCCGCATGCTGTCCGGGTAGGTCGCACCAGGTCGTGCGCAAGCACGATCGCAGATGAATGACCGTCGCCCCGGCTCGTCCGGGGGACAGGACCCGGCTTACAGGCCGCCTGATCACTTTTTCCCAATCGGAACAGACCCGCCAAACCGGGACGCCTGGCGGCGCCCGGAACGGTTGCTTCATGCGTCTTTTTCCGGATCGGAACAAATCCACAAAAATCGGGAAACCATGGGAATTCGTGGGTTGATGCGGATCGAGCCTGTGGAAATTAACTTAATGTTCCGCGTCTGTTCTTGAATTTCGCATATTTGAATACTTCGATTGGCCTGCATATCCATGAAAAACGGGCTTCTCGTCATTGTTTCCCATCTGATCCCATGTTATCCCATCATTAACCATGCGGGGTAGCGTGCAGGGTCCGGGGAGCCACAAAGCGTGTTTTTGTCCACCACCATCAACGGCGTCGACGCCAAGGGGCGGGTTTCCGTTCCGGCCGATTTCCGTGCGGTGGTTCGGGGTGGGCCCTTTGACGGCATCATCTGCTGGCCCTCCTTCGATGGTCCCTATCTGGAAGGGGGCGGCCAGGCCCTGCTCGAGCGCTATCAGGCGCTGATCGAGGAGATGGACCCCTATGATGACGCGCGTGTCGCTTTCGAGCGCGCCATTTTCGGTGCCGCCCGCCCGTTAGCTTTTGACTCCAATGGCCGCGTCACCCTGCCCAAGGAATTCGCCGATCATGCCGGTCTCGATACCAAGGCGACCTTTGTCGGCCTCGGTTCGCGTTTCGAGATCTGGTCGCCGGAGCGGTTCGAGGAGCACAAATCCAGCGCCCAGAGCTTTGCCCGTGACAACAAGCGCGCGCTGAAACTGCCGCCGCGCCCGGGAGGCGTGTGATGAGCGCGGCGCCGCATATTCCGGTCATGCTGGATGAGGTCCTGCACGCGCTCGAGCCGCGCGGCGGGGCCTTGTATATTGACGGCACGTTCGGCGCCGGCGGCTATTCGCGCGGCATTCTCTCCGCAGCCGACTGCAAGCTGATCGGTATTGATCGCGATCCGGCTGTCCAGCCTGCCGCGACGCAGCTGGTGCAGGCCTCCGGCGGCCGTTTCTCCTTCGCCGAGGCGCCATTCTCGGAGATGGGCGAGGTTCTGGCCTTTCGCGGTATCGAGCAGGTCGACGGCATCGTGCTGGATATCGGCGTGTCCTCCATGCAGATCGACCAGGCCGAGCGCGGTTTCTCCTTCATGCGCAAGGGTCCGCTGGACATGCGCATGGCGGCCAGTGGCCCGACGGCGGCCGATGCGGTCAATCGTTTGAAAGAAGAAGAGCTCGCGAACATATTTTATGTTTACGGCGAAGAGCGTCGCTCGCGCCGGATCGCGAAATTCATCTGCACCGCGCGTTCGGAAGCGAAAATCGAGACGACGGACCGGCTCGCGGAAATCGTCACGCGCGCAACTGGCGGAAAACATTCCAAAATTCACCCGGCGACAAAAGTCTTCCAGGCGCTGCGCATTTTCGTCAATGACGAGTTGGGCGAGCTGGCCCGGGCGCTGGAGGCGGCGGAGCAGCTGCTGACCCCGCTGGGGCGGCTGGTCGTGGTTACCTTCCATTCACTGGAAGACCGCATGGTCAAGACCTTCCTGCGAAGCCGTGCCGGCCTCGCCGGAGGTGGTGGTTCGCGCCATGAGCCGGCGGTGGAAGCCGGTCCGGCGCCGAGCTTCTCCCTGCTGACCCGTCGCGCCGTGGCGGCCAGCGATGAGGAAGCCGCGGAAAATCCGCGGGCCCGTTCAGCCAAGCTGCGTGCCGCCATTCGAACCGAAGCGCCTGCCTGGACCGACAGTCCGGCGCTTCACACGAGTATTGTTCCGCTCGCCCGTCTGGAGGCCGCGCTATGATCCGCACGCTCAATGCGATTGCGTTCGTCGTTGCCGCAGCCCTCGCGGTCGCGCTCTATATCGCCAAGGCCGAGGCCAAGAGTTCGCAGGAGCGGCTCGAGGACATCCAGGCCCAACTCGCCGAAGAACGCCGTCAGATCAATGTGCTCAATGTCGAGATCGCCCATCTGGAAGACCCGGAGCGCCTGCGCGCCCTGGCCCGGCGCTATCTCGGTTTTGAGCCGCTGGACCCGTCGCGGGAGGTCGAATTGAGCGATCTGCCCCTGCTCGCCGATGCCCGCCCGGAAGAGACCGGCATGCGCCGTGACCAGACGCGGGTGCGTCAGGGGGAGGGCACCATGGCAATGGCCGAGCCGACCCAGGTCGGAGGTCCGGACTGATGCGTCTGTGGCCGTTCCGCAAACAGGTATCGGCCGAGGCGCGCACCCTGGCCCCGCCGCCGCTGGCGGAGGCGGCGCCGGCCGACATGCAGCGCCTGCTGCGGATTGAAAGCGACGAAACCCGGGCCATGGATGCCTCGCGCGGGCGTTTGCGTGTCATGGGCCTGTCCCTGGCGCTCGGCTTTGCCGTGCTGGCCGGTCGGGCCATTGAAGTGGCGGTGACCGGGCCGGCCGATGCCGCTTCGCCGATACGTCAGGCCGTGGCCGACACGGCCCGCGGCGACCTGTTTGACCGCACCGGCCAAGTGTTGGCCACAACGCTGGAAACCCACTCCCTCTACGCCGATCCGGCCCTGGTCTGGGATGCGGCGGAAACCGCGGAAATGCTGGCGACCGTGCTGCCCGGTATCGATATCGAGGCGTTGACGGAAGATCTCGGCTCGCGCCGCCGCTTCGTCTGGGTACGCCGCAATCTCACCCCGCGCCAGCGCCAGGCGGTATTCGCGCTCGGCCTGCCGGGTCTGGAATTTCGTACCGAACCGCACCGGGTCTATCCGCGTGGCCGACTGGCCTCGCATGTGGTCGGTTATACCAATCGCGACATGGATGGCCTTGCCGGAGCCGAGCGGGCTTTTGACAGTGCGTTGATGTCGGGCGATGGCCGCCCGGTGGCCCTGTCGATCGACATGGCGGTGCAATTCCATGTCGACGAAGTCCTGCGCGCTGCCATGACCGAATACCGGGCGCTGGCCGCCACCGGCATCGTCATGAATGTCCGCACCGGCGAAATCCTCGGCATGGTCTCGCTGCCTGATTTTGATCCCAACCGGCCCGCCGATGCCAGTCCCGGCGAACGCCTGAACCGGGCCGCACAGTCGGTCTATGAGATGGGCTCCACCTTCAAGGCTTTTACGGTTGCCGTGGCGCTGGAAGCGGAGACGGCCACGTTGGAGAGCCGCTATGACGCCCGCGCGCCGCTTGCCGTCGGTGGCTTTCGCATCAATGATTATCACGGTGAGGAGCGCTGGCTGACTGTGCCGGAAATCTTCACCCATTCCTCCAATATCGGCTCCGGCCACATGGCGCTGGAAGTCGGCGCCGAGGCCCAGCGCGGCTTCCTGGGCGATCTGCGTCTTCTCGAGCGCGCGCCGATCGAGCTCGCCGAAAGCGCCGACCCGCTATTGCCGCGCAATTGGGGTCCGACCGAGACCGTCACGATTTCCTATGGTCATGGCATCGCGGTCAGCCCGATCGCGACGATTGCCGCCTTTGCTGCGATCGCCAATGACGGTGTCTATGTGCCGCCGACCCTGCTGCCGGTGGCTGCGGACGAGACCATTCTCGGCGAGCGGGTGATGCGCTCCGAGGTCGCGCGTGATGTGCTGGCCCTGATGCGTGAGAATGTGGTGGGTGGAACCGGTGGCAGTGCCGAGGCTGTCGGCTATCTGGTCGCCGGCAAGACCGGCACCGCCGACAAGCCCTCGCGCGGCGGCTATGATGGTAACCGTCTCATCTCCTCATTTTCGGCGATTTTCCCGGCCAATGATCCGCAATATGCGATCCTTGTGCTGCTCGACGAACCGCAAATGCCCGAACCGACCTATCTTCGCCCGACCGGCGGCCGTGTGGCCGCACCGGCGGTGGGTGAGATCGTGGCACGGATCGCGCCCATTCTTGGTGTTGAACGGTCGAATGAAGACCCGGTCGGTCGCGCCGCCCTGGTTCGCGCGGCCCTGATGCCGGAGATGATCCCGTGACCCTGGATGAGTTGCTGCGCGGCGAAGATCTGGCAATCGGCAATGCCGACCTGGTCGTGCGCGGGCTGACGCTGGACAGCCGCAAGGTTGAGCCAGGCTTTGTGTTTGCGGCTCTGCCGGGCGTGAAAGTGCATGGGCGTGATTTTATCCCCAAGGCGCTGGCCGCAGGCGCTTCGGCCATCCTGACCGATGCGCCGGTCGAGGCGCCTGTGCCGGTGATCACCGTGCCGGAGCCGGCGGCGCTGCTGGCCCGCATGGCGGCGCGTTTTTATCCGCGCCAGCCGGAGCACATCGTTGCCATCACCGGCACCAATGGCAAAAGCTCGACCGTGGAATTCCTGCGCCAGATCTGGGCCGGGGCGGGGCTGGAGGCGGCCTGTCTCGGCACGCTCGGCGTCACCCGCGGTGACACGGTGGAAGTGACCGGATACACGACGCCCGACGCGGTGGCCTTGCAGGCGGCGCTGGACCGGTTGGCCGGCGAGGGCGTCACCCATCTCGGCATGGAAGCCTCCAGTCACGGCCTCAAGCAGCATCGTATGGACGGGGTCCGGCTCAGTGTGGGCGCTTTCACCAATCTGACCCAGGACCATCTCGATTATCATCCTGATTTTGCCGATTACTACGCATCCAAACTAAAGCTCTTCACGGAACGTCTGCCCGCCAATGGCCGGGCCGTAATCAATGTCGACAGCGAGTGGGGTGGCAAGATGGCCGAGACGGCCCGCGCGCGCGGTCTCGACGTTTTGACGATGGGTTGGCGCGGTGCGGACCTCACCATCCGCGAGATCACGCCGCGCCCGGCCAGCCAGAGTGTCGTTTTCGCCTGGCGCGGCCGTGAGCATGCGCTCGACATCCCGCTGGTCGGCGAGTTCCAGATCCTCAACGCGCTTGGCGCGGCCGCCATTGCCCTGGCCGATGGCGTGGATGAAGCCAGCGTGCTGGCGACGCTGAAAACCCTGACCGGCGTGCCGGGCCGGTTGGAGAAGGTTGGCGAAACGGCCGAGGCGGCGCCGGTCCTGGTGGATTATGCCCACACGCCGGACGGTCTCGACAAGCTGTTGCGCGCGGCGCGTCCGCACACCCGCGGCCGGGTGATCGTGGTGTTCGGCTGTGGCGGCGATCGCGATGCCTCCAAACGTGCAAAAATGGGCGTGATCGCCGCCAACCAGGCCGATCATGTCATCATCACCGACGACAATCCGCGCTCGGAAGACCCGGCCCTGATCCGCAAGGCCATCCTGAAGGGCTGTCCCGGCGCCGAGGAGATCGCCGACCGGGCGCAAGCCATTCGCCGCGGTGTCACCATGCTGCGCGCCGGCGATTGCCTGCTGATTGCCGGCAAGGGGCATGAGACCGGTCAGACCGTCGGCGATGTGGTGCACCCGTTTGATGATCGCGAACAGGGCCGTGTCGCCCTGGCCGAAAGGGAGGCAGCCAATGTCTGAGGAGGCGAAGCGCCCGCTCTGGACATCCGGTCAGGCGATGGCGGCCACGGGTGGCATGTTGATCGGCGAGCCGGGCTGGACCGCGACCGGGGTCTCCATTGATACCCGAACGCTGGAACCGGGCGATCTGTTCGTGGCTCTGCAGGACGCGCGCGACGGGCATGACTTTGTCGCTGCCGCCATGGAAAAAGGCGCCGCCGCCAGCCTGGTCGAGCGCGGTGATACCGGCGTCGAGCCGGCGCTGCTGGCCAAGGATGCGCTGCAAGCGCTGCGGGCGCTGGGCACGGCAGCGCGTGACCGCAGCTCTGCCATCCGGGTCGCCGTGACGGGCAGTGTCGGCAAGACCAGTGTCAAGGAAGCCATTGCTGCCGTCTTCCGCGCCGCCGGTCCGGCCCATTGGAGCGTCAAATCCTACAATAATCACTGGGGCGTGCCGCTGACCCTGGCGCGCATGCCGCGCGACAGCGAACGGGCCGTTTTCGAGCTGGGCATGAACCATGCCGGCGAGATCCGCGACCTGGCCTCCCTGGTCCGGCCGCATGTCGCCCTGATCACCCGCATCGCCCCGGCCCATTTGGAACATCTCGGCAGTGTCGAGGCGATCGCCGACGCCAAGTCGGAAATCTTTGAGGGGCTGGAACAGGACGGGGTTGCCATTTACCCGTCCGATGATGCGCTGGCCGAACGTCTGGCCCGCCATGCCAAGCATTCCTGCGCCGCCTTCATGCTCGATTTCGGGACCGACGCGAGCGCGGCGATCCGGATTGAAAGTTTCGAGACCGGTCTGGACGGGTCTCGCGGTGTCGCCAATGTGCTCGGCATCCGGGCGCCGTTCCGCCTTGCCGCGACCGGTGCCCACTGGGCCTGGAATGCCGGCGCCATCTTTGCGGCTTGTGCCGGGGCCGGCCTCGATGCGCGGGATGTTGCGGAGGCGCTGTCCGGTGTCGGTGCCGAGCCGGGCCGCGGCCGGGCCGTGCGGATCGCCTTGCCCGGCGGCGGTGATTTCACCCTGCTGGACGACGCCTACAACGCCAATCCTGTGTCGATGGCAGCGGCCATCGAGGCGCTGGGCTCGGCATCGCCGACCGGCGCCGGACGCCGGATTGCGGTCCTCGGCGACATGCTGGAACTGGGTCTCGACGAAAACCGGCTGCACGCTGCCTTGGCCGACAATCTCGCCGCTGCAGGTGTGGACGCCGTCCTGCCGTGCGGTCGTCGCATGAAGCATCTGCATGATGCCTTGCCGAACAATGTTCGTGCAGGCTATGCGCAGGATGCGGGCGAGGGGCTGGAACAGGTGAAATCCATGGTGCGGCCGGGCGATGTGGTGCTCATCAAGGGCTCCAATGGCTCCGGGCTTCACAAGATTGCCTCGGTTCTTGTCGATGGTACCGCATTCGGATTGACGGAGGCCTGATCCGCCCATGCTTTACTTGCTGTTTGCGCCGCTGGCGGAAGACCTGCAATTCGCCAACCTGTTCCGCTACATCACCTTCCGCACCGGCGGCGCGCTGATGACGGCGATGCTGATCGCCTTCATCTTCGGCAAGCCGATGATCGGCTGGTTGCGCCGCAAACAGGGCAAGGGCCAACCGATCCGCGCCGAAGGCATTGAGCGCCATGTGGTCGAAAAGGCCGGCACCCCGACCATGGGTGGCTTCCTCATCCTGTTGGGGGTGATGGTCGGCACGCTGCTCTGGGCCGACCTGACAAATGCCTATGTCTGGATCGTCATCTTCGTCACCGCCGGTTTCGGGGTGATCGGTTTCATTGACGATTATCTCAAGGTCACCAAGCAGACCACGGCCGGTTTCGGTGGCCGCTTCAAGCTGGTCGGCGAATTCGCCATCGCCTTGATCGCGGTCGTCTGGGCGACGCATACGGCCCGCACGCTGGGCGTCGAGCCCGGCGTCGAAACCTCGATCGCCTTTCCCTTCTTCAAGGATTTGATGCTCAATATCGGGCCGCTCTTTTTCGTCTTTGGCTGTATCGTCATTGTCGGCTCGGGCAATGCCGTCAACATGACGGACGGGCTGGACGGGCTGGCCATCGTGCCGGTGATGATCGCGGCGGCGACTTTCGGCGTCATCGCCTATGTCGTCGGCCGGGTTGATTTTGCTGAATATCTCCAGGTCCATTACACCGCCGGTGCCGGTGAGATCCTGATCTTCTGCGGCGCCCTGATCGGCGCCGGGATCGGTTTTCTGTGGTGGAACGCACCGCCGGCCATGGTCTTCATGGGCGATACCGGATCGCTGTCGCTGGGTGGCGCACTCGGCACGATCGCCGTCGCCATCAAACACGAGCTGGTGCTGGCGATTGTCGGTGGCCTTTTCGTGCTCGAACTGGTCTCGGTGATGGTCCAGGTCGCCAGTTTCAAACTCTTCGGCAAGCGTGTCTTCCGAATGGCGCCCATCCATCACCATTTCGAGAAGAAGGGCTGGGCCGAGCCGACCATCGTCATCCGCTTCTGGATTATTGCGGTCATCCTCGCATTAATTGGACTCGCCACCCTGAAATTGCGTTAGGATAGGCCCTTATGATCCCGATCCACGCATATGAAGGCCGCCGTGTGGCTGTGTTCGGATTGGGGCGCACTGGCATAGCCACGGCAAAGGCCCTCGAGGCAGGCGGCGCAGCGGTTTCGTGCTGGGACGACGCCGAGCCTTCGCGCGCCCGTGCCCAGGCGGAAGGTCTGACGCTGGACGACCTCAACCGACGCGACTGGGGCGATATCGCCGCGCTGGTCCTGTCGCCCGGCATCCCGCTCACCCATCCCAAACCGCACCGCGTGGTCGAGCTGGCCCGAGCCGTTGATGCGCCGGTGATCGGCGATATCGAATTGTTCGCCATGGCGATCGCCGACCTGCCGGACAAGCGTCGCCCGAAAGTGATCGGCATCACCGGCACCAATGGCAAGTCGACGACGACCGCCCTGATCGGCCATATCCTGCGCGAAACCGGCCGCAATGTGGTGGTCGGCGGCAATATCGGGGACGCCATTTTGGCGCAGGCGCCACCGCGTCCGGGCAGCTATTATGTGCTGGAGTTATCCTCCTACCAGATCGACCTGACGCAGACCTTGGCCTGCGATGTCGCCGTTCTGCTGAATGTATCGCCCGACCATATCGACCGGCACGGCGATTTTCAGGGCTATTTGCGCGCCAAGCAGCGCCTGTTCTCGATGCAACAGCCGGGCGGCGTTGCGGTGATCGGCATTGATGACAATGAGACATCAGCCTTTTACTCATCGCTGCGACAAGAGCGCCGGGAGGAGGAGGTCATCCCGATCTCGGCCGGCCGGGTGTTCGCGCGCGGTGTCTACGCGCTGGGTGACCGGGTTTATGACGCGCTCGATTGCGCCTCGCATCCGGTTGTCGATCTCGTCAAATCGCCCAGCCTGCCCGGTCGGCACAATGCCCAGAATGCGGCGGCGGCGCTGGCTGTGGTGCGGGCGCTGGGCGTGGCAGGGCGGGCGGCCGCCGATGCGATCGCCAGTTTTCCCGGCCTTGCCCATCGCCAGGAGCGGATCGCGACGATCAACGGCATCACTTATATCAACGACTCCAAGGCCACCAATGCCGAAGCCGCCGTGCAGGCGCTGGGCTGTTATGAACGTGTCCGCTGGATCGTTGGCGGGCGGGCCAAGGAGGGCGGACTGGCCGCAGCCCGAAGCCAGTTCCACCGTGTCGAAAAAGCCTATCTGATCGGCGAGGCGGCTGAGCGCTTTGCCCGTGAACTTGACGGGAATATCGCCTGTGAGCTGTGCGGTGACCTGGCCGGCGCCCTTACCGCCGCGACGCGCGATGCCGGAGCGGATCCGGCGCCTGGACAGATCATATTGTTGTCGCCGGCTGCCGCGTCCTTCGATCAGTTCACCAGTTATGAGGCGCGCGGTGACACATTCCGTGAGCTTGTCGGGACGCTGGTCCCGGCCGTTGCCGTGGCGGAGGGTGTTGCGTGATCCAGAGCTTCCCGAGGGCGCTGGGCATGTGGTGGCGTGGTATCGACCGGACCCTGCTTTTCGTCATTCTTGCCCTCATCGTAACCGGCCTTGTGCTGTCGATGGCCGCCAGCCCGGCTGCGGCCGAGCGCTTGGGCATTGATGACCCGTTTTATTTTCTCTACCGCCAGAGCGTCTTTGCCGGGGTCAGCCTGACCGCACTGCTCGGCATTTCCTCGCTGTCGCCCAAGGGCGCCCGACGTCTCGCCCTGGTGGCCCTGATGGGCGCTTTTGTCCTGATGGCGGCGACGCTGTTTGTGGGGCATGAGGTCAAGGGAGCAACGCGCTGGCTGCGATTTGGCCCGCTCTCGCTGCAGCCGTCCGAATTCATGAAGCCGGCGCTTCTGGTCACGGCGGCCTGGTTGTTTTCCGAAGAAAAACGCGGAGCGCCCGTGCCCGGGCGGATCATTGCCTTTGGCCTGTTCGCGCTCGCCATCGGCTTGTTGATGCTGCAGCCCGATTTCGGCCAGTCAGTCCTTTTGGCCCTGTGTTTCGGAGGGATTTTCTTTGCCTCAGGCCTGTCCTGGATCTGGGTGGCGGTGCTGGGCGGGCTGGCAGCATCGGGCTCGACGCTGGCCTATTTCACCTTCCCGCACATCGCCTCGCGGGTGGACCGTTTCCTCAATCCGGAGAGCGGCGACACCTATCAGATCGATCGCGCCACCGAGGCCATTTCACGCGGCGGCATCGCCGGCGTCGGGCCGGGTGAGGGCGAGGTCAAACACCTCCTGCCGGACGCGCACACGGATTTCATCTTCTCGGTTGCCGCCGAGGAATTCGGCCTGATCGCGTCGCTAGCGATCATCGGCCTGTTTGCCATCCTGGTGACCCGGGCCTGGATGCAGGTGATGCGATTGCAGGACGGCTTTGCGCAGTTGGCCGTTGCTGGACTTGCGCTGCAATTCGGACTGCAAAGCCTGGTCAATATCGCCGTAAACTTGAACCTCATTCCGCCCAAGGGCATGACCCTGCCCTTTGTGTCCTATGGAGGTTCTTCCATGCTCGCTCTTGCATTCGGCGCCGGCCTCCTTCTGGCCTTCACGCGCCGCCGTCCCGGCGCCTACACGCCGCGCTACGCCGCATGACACCCAGACGCTGCCTCATTGCCGCCGGCGGAACCGGCGGGCACATGTTTCCCGCGCGCGCGGCCGCCGAGGCGCTGATCGCCCGAGGCTGGCAGGTGCGCCTGGTTACCGATGCGCGCGGCCTGCGCCATGCCGCCGACTTTCCTGCCGTTGCGGTCGACGAGATCCATGCCGCCAGCCCTTCGACGAAAAACCCGATCAAGCTGGCCAAGGCGGCGCTGGAACTGACCCAGGGTTTTGCCCAGGCGCGGGCGATTGTCGGCAAATGGAAGCCCGATGTGATCGCCGGTTTCGGCGGCTATCCGGCCTTTCCAGCCTTGGCGGTGGCCCGCTCGATGGGCATCCCGTTTGCCATCCATGAGCAAAACGCCGTGCTCGGCCGGGTCAATCGTGTCTTCGCCGCCAAGGCTGGCTTCGTCGCCTCGGGCTTTGAACGTCTCGACCGCCTGCCAGCCAAGGCGAAGAAGCGTCATATCCTGACCGGCAATCCGTTGCGTGCGCCGATCATTGCCGCCCGCGCCGCCGGTTATCCTGAAATTTCCGGTGATGGTCGCCTGAACATTCTTGTCCTGGGTGGATCGCTGGGTGCGCGGATTCTGTCGGAGACCGTGCCGCAGGCGGTTGCCCTTGTCCCGGAAAAGCTGCGTTCCCGCCTTGATGTGGTCCAACAGACCCGCGAGGAATCCCTCCCCATGGCCCGCGAAACCTACCAATCAGCCGGCATTGCTGCGCGCTGCGAACCCTTCTTCGAGGATGTCGGCTCGCTCTATGCCGCCAGCCATCTCGTGATCGGGCGGGCCGGGGCCTCGACCGTGTCGGAAGTCGCGGGCGTTGGCCGTCCAGCCATATTCTGCCCGCTGGCGATTGCTGCTGATGATCACCAATCGGCCAATGTCGATGGTCTGGTCCAGGCGGTCGCCTGCGATGTCGTCCATGAGGGTGAGTTCACGGCGGAAAAGATCGCGACCCTTATTGAAACCCGTTTGTCCAACCCTGACGACCTTGCGAGCCGCGCCCAGTCGGCGCGCGCGCTGGGCCGCCCCGATGCCGCCGATGCGCTGGCGCGGGCGGTCGACGGCCTGGTCACCGGAGCCCTCGTATGAAATTCACTGCCCTGCCGTTTGAAGTCGGTCCCGTCCATTTCGTCGGCATTGGTGGCATCGGCATGTCCGGCATTGCCGAAGTCATGCTCAATCTGGGCTACAAGGTGCAGGGTTCCGATATCAAGGCGAACCCGAATGTGGAACGCCTGACCGGGCTGGGCGCGACGGTGGCGATTGGTCACAAGGCTGAGAATGTCGACGGCGCCGGTGCCATCGTCGTCTCCTCGGCCATCAAGCCGGACAATCCCGAACTGGTCGCCGCCCGTGCCGCCAAGATCCCGGTCGTGCGCCGGGCCGAGATGCTGGCCGAGCTGATGCGCCTGAAATTCGCGGTCGCGGTCGGTGGCACGCACGGCAAGACCACGACGACCTCGCTGGTCTCCGTGCTGATGGATGCGGCCGGCGTCGATCCGACCGTGATCAATGGCGGCATCATTTCCGCCTATGGCTCGAACGCAAAGATGGGTTTGGGTGACTGGATGGCGGTTGAGGCGGATGAGAGCGATGGCTCCTTCCTCAAGCTGCGCTCCACGGTCGCCATCGTCACCAATATCGACCCCGAGCACATGGAGCATTACGGCGATTTCGACACGCTGCGTCAGGCCTTCTTCCAATTCGTCGAGAACCTGCCCTTTTACGGTTTTGCCGTGCTGTGCACCGATCATCCGGAAGTCCAGTCCCTGGCCAGCCGGGTCGAGGACCGCCGCGTCATCACCTATGGCCAGAACCCTCAGGCCGATGCGCGGCTGGAAAATCTCACGATGGACCCGTCGGGTGCCACCTTTGACGTCCGCTTCCGCCTGCGCGGCCAGGAAGAGACGGTCTGGACCGGCATTTTCCTGCCGATGATGGGTGAGCACAATGTGCTCAACACCGTCGCGGCGTTGGCGACGGCACGCGAGCTGGGTCTCACGGAAGACGGCGCCAAGACGGCGCTGGGTGAATTTGGCGGGGTCAAGCGTCGCTTCACCCGGACCGGCGCGTGGAAGGGGGCGGCGATCATCGATGATTACGGCCATCACCCGGTCGAAATCGTGGCCGTGCTGAAAGCCGCGCGCCAGGCCGCCACCGGCAAGGTGATCGCAGTCATGCAACCGCACCGCTATTCCCGCCTGCACGATCTGTTCGACGATTTCTCGACCTGTTTCAACGATGCCGACAGCGTGCTGGTGGCCCCGGTCTACACCGCCGGTGAAAGCCCGATCGAAGGCGCCGACCAGGCCCATCTGGTGGAGAGCCTGCGCGCCCACGGCCACCGCGATGCCAGCGCCACGACGCGCGAAAGCGTCGCTGCTGATGTCGCCAGACGGGCCGGCGAGGGCGATGTCGTCGTCTGCCTCGGCGCCGGCGATATCACGCAATGGGCCTATGCCCTGCCGGGTGAGCTGGAGGCGTTGGGCACGTGAGGCGAACCGGCGACACTGTAGTTCTGCCCGATGGAGGGACATCGCTTGCCTTGTCATCCCGGCCGCATGCCCCGCGAAAGCGGGGCGCAGAGCCGGGACCCATAGCCACTGAATATGGCCGACAAGCGCTGCGATTCCGACGCCTGGCCTATCTCGGTGCGCGCCGGGATTATGGGTCCCGGCTCTCCGCCCGGCCCAGGGCCGGGCATCCGGCCGGGATGACAATTGGCTCTGTTTTTTGTTTGCTGGCTCAAGGCCGCGGATGGAAGACGGCATGACCCTGCTCGCCCAACTCCCGCCCGTCCGCGGCAAATATATCGAGGCCGCGCCGCTGAAGGACCTGACCTGGCTTCGGGTCGGGGGGCCGGCGGATGTGCTCTACCTGCCCGCCGACGAATCCGATCTGTGCCGCTTTCTGGCGGAAACGCCGGACGAGATACCGGTCACTGTGCTGGGTGCCGGGTCGAACACGCTGGTGCGGGATGGCGGGGTGCCGGGCGTGGTGATCCGTTTGGCCGGTGCCTTCGCGAAGACCGAGGCGCTGGACGGGCATCGGCTGCGCGCCGGGGCCGGCGCGCTCGACAAGATGGTCGCCAAGGCCGCGGCCAAGGCCGGGATTGCCGGGCTGGAATATCTGGTCGGCGTGCCGGGCACGATTGGCGGCGCGCTGCGCATGAATGCCGGCTGCTATGACCAGGAAACATCTGACGTGCTGGTCGAGGCGATCGCGCTCGACCGGATGGGGCGCCGCATCATCGCGACGCCGGAGGAGCTGGCCTATTCCTACCGCCATTGCGAGGCGCCGGAAGACTGGATTTTCACCGCGGTTGTCTTCCAGGGTCATGCCGATACGCCCGACGCGATCACCGAGCGCATGAATGCCATCACGGCGCGGCGCGAGACGACGCAGCCGATCCGCGAGAAGACCTCCGGCTCGACCTTCGCCAATCCCGATCCGCCCGGCACACCGAAGCAGCGCAAGTCCTGGGAGCTGATCGACAGTGTCGGCGGCCGCGGCTACCGCGTTGGCGGGGCGCATTTTTCCGAACAGCATTGTAATTTCCTGATCAATGACGGAAGCGCCAGCGCGGCTGATCTGGAACAGGTCGGCGAGGATGTGCGGGCGCGGGTCCGCGAACAACATGATATCGATCTGCGCTGGGAAGTCCGGCGTATCGGCCGGCCCGCCGGCGAGACCAAGAAAAGGGGCAATCCCGATGACTGATCCCATCGCCGCGGCCGTTGAGCCGATCCGCGAGAAATTCGTCCAGGCCTATGTGCAATGGCTGCCGGAAATGCAGAAACTTTTCCCGCAGGGCGTCAGTGAGCACCCGTTTGCGATCCAGCACGACAAGGCGCTGATCCGGAACCTGTACCGCATCGATTTTGCGACCCAGCTCGAGCCGAAGCCGGAATTCCGTGAATTCCGGCTCAATGACATGCTGGCCTTTAAGTCCTGGGACGGGCCGGTCGATGGCGTGCATATCCATCTCCACCCCTTCCGCTGGGACGCCATCGTGGTGCAGCTGCAGGGCGCAAAATGGGACATGGCGGCGTTGACGCGTTGGTTTGATCGCTGGTTCGGCCTGATGAAGGACACGCCGGTTGTCACACCCGGTGTCCAGACCGGCGGCTTCATCCACGCCGCCTCGGTCCAGGACGAGATCCTGCATGCCGATCTGGGAACGGCGCCGGTCGAGGCGCTGACCGAGTTGATCGCGGTGGCCCGCGCGTCCGGCGCGATCGCGATCGCGATCAGCGATCCGGTCGCCAAGCCGACCACCCCGAAAGACCAGTTGCAGTAGTGATTCCACCGGCCGCCGAAGGCCGGATGATCGCGCCAGCCAGGGTAGACAAATGAGCAAACGCGTTGCGGTTCTTCTCGGTGGCCTGTCACCGGAACGGGATGTGTCCCTCGTCTCGGGCGCAGCCTGCGCCAAGGGGCTGCGCGATGCCGGCTATGAGGTGGTCGAGATTGATGCCGGCCGCCATCTCTCGCAGCAACTCGCCGAGGCCGCTCCGGACATCGTTTTCAATGCCCTGCACGGCGAATGGGGCGAGGACGGCCTGGTCCAGGGTGTACTCGAACATTTCGGCGCGCCCTACACACATTCCGGTGTGCTCGCCTCGGCGCTGGCGATGGACAAGCAAAAGGCCAAGGACGTGCTGCGTGCGGCGGGAATTCCCTGCCCGGAGGGCGTCATTGCCAACCGCTTCGAGGCGGCCAGATCGCATGTCATGAAGCCGCCCTATGTCGCCAAGCCCAATGCGCAAGGCTCGTCGGTCGGGGTGCATATCGTGCTGGAAGGCGCCAACCGGCCGCCCGCCGAACTGGGCTCAACCGCTTGGGCGCTGGGCGATGAAATCCTGATCGAACGCTATATTCCCGGCCGGGAACTGACGGTCGCGGTGATGGAAGACAAGGCGCTATGTGTCACCGAGATCAAGCCGAACACGACCTTTTACGATTATGAGGCGAAATATTCCGCCGGTGGTTCGGATCATATTTTACCGGCACCGGTTTCCGATGAAATCGCTGAACTGGCAAAGGAACTGGCTCTGAAAGCCCATCGGGCCTTGGGATGTCGCGGTTTGACGCGGTCGGATTTCCGGTATGATTCGGCAGCCGATACACCACTATGGTTACTCGAAATTAACACCCAACCGGGCATGACTCCGACATCACTAGCGCCAGAACAGGCGCAGTATTGCGGGATCGAATTTTCCGATCTCGTTGCATGGATGGCGGAGAATGCGTCGTGTCGAAGGTGAGGCGTGCCGGATCGCGTAAAGCGGTCCGTCGCAAGACCAAACCCCAGTCCGCCGCGGTGTCCGCACCGCGGCGTTTGCGTAACTGGGCGGAGGCCCAGGTCCGGGGTGTCAGATACCGTATGGCGAATGCAGCCCGTTTCGGCGGGCTGGCCGTGATTGCCCTTTCGGCGGCCACGCTGGGCGGGCTTGCGCTTTTCGGACAGTTGGATGATGTCGCCGGCTGGGCCGGTGACCGGGTCGAGCGTCAGCTCACCGAGTCCGGTTTTGCCGTGCGCGCGGTCGACGTCACCGGTGCGGCCGGCGAGATGGCCCATGCCATCGTGTTGGCCTCGGAAATTCACGACGGCCAGTCGATCTTCTCTGTCGATCCGCAAGAAATCCGCACCCGTGTCGAGGCCATGCCGATGATCCGGCGGGCCCGCGTCGCGCGGCTGCTGCCGAACCGGATCGCCATTGTGGTGGAAACCCGCGAAGCCTTCGCCCTGTGGCAGGTCGAGGGCGGTCTGCATGTCATTGACCGCGACGGCGTCGTGATTGCCGATGCCGATGTCATGGATCCGCCGGCGCTGCCGCTGGTCGTCGCCGAGGGGGCCAATCGTGCCGCGACGGAGATCGTCGACGCGCTGGGCCATTATCCCGAGGTCGCCGGCCGGGTGGTCGGGGCGGTGCGGGTCGGAGAACGACGCTGGAATTTGCGTCTCGACAGTGGCGCCGATGTGAAATTGCCGGAGAGCGATGTGATGGCTTCGATCGCCATTCTCGCCCGCCTGCAGGCCGAGCGTGGCGTGTTGCGCCTGGCCGCCGAAAGTTTTGACCTACGCGGTGAGGGCGATCTGATCGTCCGGGCCCTGCCTGACCGGGCAGCAGCAGCCGGGATGCGGGAGCGTGAAGCGTGAGTGTGTTCGATCTTTTCCGGTCGCGTCAGCCGAGCGCTGTCAGCGGTGCCAAAGCCCAGGGCGTGTGCGCCGCGCTCGATGTCGGCTCATCGAAGATTGCCTGTTTTATTGCCCGTACCGACCAGACCATTGCCGGTCCGCGTCCGCGCGTGATCGGCGTCGGCCACCAGTCCTCGCGCGGTGTGCGCGCCGGTGCGGTGGTTGACATGGACGCCGCCGCCGAAGCGATCCGCTCAGCTGTTGAACAAGCCGAGCGCATGGCCGGCATTGCCGTCAATGCGGTCACCGTGACCCTGTCGGCCGGTCAGCCGGCCTCGACCCGCCTGGCGGCCGAGATTGACTTGCCGCAACGTGAAATCACCGAGCGCGAACCCCGCCGCCTGCTCGATGGTGCGTTGGCGGAATTCGAGATTGAGGATCGGGTCGTCCTGCACGCCATTCCGCTGTCCTGGTCGGTCGACGATCATCGCGGCATCAAGGATCCGCGCGGCATGTTCGGCAAGACGCTGGGCGTCGAAGTCCACGTGATCACCGCCGCCATCGGTCCGCTGCGCAATCTGTCGACCTGTATTGAACGCTGTCATCTCGATCTCAAAGGCGTGGTGGCAACGCCCTATGCCTCTGGCCTGTCGGCGCTCGCCGATGACGAGGTCAAGCTGGGGGCGACATTGATCGACATGGGCGCCGGCGCCACGACGGCGGCTGTCTTCGCCGAGGGCGCGCTCCTGCATATTGATGCCGTGCCGGTGGGCGGCTCGCATGTGACCTCTGATGTCGCGCGTGGCTTGTCGACGCCGCTGGCTGCCGCTGAACGTCTCAAGACATTGTATGGCTCGGCGCTCGACAGCCCGGAAGATGATCAGCAGATGATCGAAGTTCCCTCCGTCTCCGGCGAGAATGGCGCGCTTTATGACAGCGCTCCGCGGTCCTTGCTGAACTCGATCATCCGGCCTCGCCTGGAAGAAACCTTTGAACTGATCCGCGACCGTCTCGATGCCGCCGGTGTCGGCAAGACGTCGGGGCGGCGCCTGGTCCTGACCGGCGGCGGCGCGCAATTGCCGGGCGCGGCTGAGCTGGCGGCTCGCGTGTTTGGCAAGCAGGTCCGCATCGCCGGACCGTGCGGGGTCAGCGGGCTGGGTGATGCGGTCTCCGGGCCGGCCTTCAGTGCGGTTGCCGGTGTCGTGCGCCGCGAGACCCGCGGAGCGGCCGAAGCGATTGCCGGTCCGCCGCGCCTGAGCGGCTTGCCGCTGGTGCCGCGCCGGAGCCGGACCGAGGCCGGCAGCGGTCGTGCGGGATCGATGTGGCGCTGGTTCGCCGAGAGTTTCTGAGGCGCCACCACCCCTCTGGCATTTCATAATCAATTACCGGCTGCATTAAGGACATGCAGTGGTGTGACCCCTATGTCTTGCACCCTAGGTCGCATCAAGAGTGAAATGTCCTTCAACCGAATTACAGCCCTGCCGCAACACGCCTGTGTCGAAGCCATCATTGATGGCTATGAAGACTGGGACAGCGCCACTGACACCATCGTCGAGATGACGGAGATGGCCGAGGCGCACAATTGGCATCGCATCCTGATCGACTTCACGCGGGTCAACCTGCGGGTAGCGCTTGTGGAAGCGCCGGAGGTTGCGAAGTTTTTTGACTCTTTCGTTACCTCGACCAAGACGGTGGGGGTGGTGCTTCCATCAGATGAGCATGATGCCGCCGTGATCGGTGCCTTTGCCAATGCACTCTACGAGCTGGGCCATCTGATCACTTTTTTGCGCAACCCGATGGACCGTCAGGCTTGGCTGGATAACCACGGCAAGCGTGTGGTGAATGGTTGAGAAAAAGCCCGTGCTTGTGTGCGGGTGGTAACCATTTCCTGTCCGAATGACCGCCAGTTTAACCCCTGCTTAAGCGTATTGGCGCCAAACTTCATGGTGAATCGATGTTAACTCCAGTACCGAGCACGGGGTCTCCCATGACGCTGAACCTCTCAATCCCTGAAACGACCGAATTGCGGCCGCGTATTGTCGTCTTTGGTGTCGGGGGCGCCGGGGGCAATGCCGTCAACAACATGATCGAGGCCAAGCTCGAGGGTGTCGACTTTGTCGTCGCCAATACCGATGCGCAGGCACTGCAGCGCTCGCAGGCTGAAAAGCGGGTCCAGATGGGCGCGGCGATCACCGAAGGCCTGGGCGCTGGGGCGCGACCGGAAGTCGGTGAGCAATCGGCCGAGGACTCGCTCGAGGAAATCCGCGAGCATCTCGGCGGCGCCCACATGGTCTTTATTACCGCCGGCATGGGCGGCGGCACCGGAACCGGCGCCGCGCCTGTCGTGGCCCGCGCGGCCCGCGAGATGGGAATTCTCACCGTTGGTGTCGTGACCAAGCCTTTCCACTTCGAAGGCTCACGCCGCATGAAGCTGGCCGAGAGCGGCATTGAACAGCTCCAGGATCATGTCGACACGCTGATCGTGATCCCGAACCAGAACCTGTTCCGCATCGCGACGGAAAAGACGACCTTCGCCGAAGCCTTCTCCATGGCCGACCAGGTCCTGCATTCCGGCGTTCGCGGCATTACCGACCTGATGGTCATGCCCGGCCTGATCAATCTCGACTTTGCCGACGTCCGCGCCGTGATGAACGAGATGGGCAAGGCGATGATGGGTACCGGCGAAGCCGGCGGCGAAAAGCGCGCCGTTGAAGCTGCCCAGGCCGCCATCTCCAACCCGCTGCTCGATGATGTTTCGATGAAGGGCGCCACCGGCGTGCTGATCAACATCACCGGCGGTTATGACATGACTCTCTATGAGGTTGACGAAGCGGCGAATGAAATCCGCGCCGAAGTCGATCCGGATGCCAATATCATCGTCGGCTCGACGTTCGATGAAAACATGGAAGGCTCGATGCGCGTTTCGGTGGTTGCCACCGGGATCGACGCTGAATCCATGGTGCAGGCCGATCCGCGCGCCCGCCAACGCTCGGCGGCGCCGGCCCAGTCGAGCCCGAATGATGCTATCCTTCCGTGGAAGCGCTCCAACTCCGATCGCCCGGGCCGGGTCGCTGCCGAGCGTCCTGCCGAGCCGCGACAGTCCGAGCCTCGCGTCACTGAAAGCCGGCGTGAACCGGCGGTCCGCCAGGACGAACAGCCGGACACCGATCTCGACAATGAATTCCAGGTCGAACCGATGAAAAGGGCCGTCGGCGCTGAGGACTTGTCCGACGCCATCGCCACCAGCCCGATCAACACGGATCGCGACCCCTATGTTTCCGAGGTCCGTACCTCCCAGACCGATATGCGCGCGGAAGCGCCGCAGGTCGTGCAGGACCAGGCACGTCTCGCTGCCGAAGCCGCCCGCTTGAACCAGCGCTATGAAGAGCGTCGCTCGTCGAGTGCCGCGCCGCAGCCGGAAGCCACTGAAGAAAAACGCGGTTTCTCGCTGTTCGGACGTCGCAAGAAACCGGCCGAGCCGGCGCCGAAAGCGGCTCCGGTCACCAAGACAGCCCCGGTCCAGTCGGCGCCGCGCCAGGCCTCCGGTGACCTGTTCGGTGACAGTCTGGAAGAGGGGGATCTGGAAATTCCCGCCTTCCTGCGCCGCCAGGCCAACTGACGCGCGATAACCATCTGATTTTAAATTGCAAACGGGCGATCTGAAACGGTCGCCCGTTTTGCTGCAAGCGCGTAACAAACCGCAACAATGCTTTAATTGAAAGCAGACGGCGCCTGTCGTTCACTGCACAGGAGGGCGGCTGGTCAGTCGTCATTCGGACATTGGCGTAAACCACAAGCTAGATGGCGCGTAATTGTGATTAACCGGCACACCTTGGCGGCTCCTGTTGTTTTCGCAGGTATCGGTCTTCACTCCGGAGAGCGGGTCCGCATGGTGCTGCAACCGGCCAGCGCCGGTGCCGGCATCATCTTCGTGCGTTCGGACATCAACGATCGCGACAATCGCATCGCGGCGCGTGCCCACAATGTCAATGAAGTCCGCCTCGGTACCACGATCACGAATGATGCCGGCGTTTCCGTGGCGACCATCGAACATCTGATGGCGGCCTTGGCCGGCCTCGGCGTTGATGACGCGATCATCGAGGTCGAAGGCTCGGAAGTCCCCGTCATGGACGGCTCCTCCGCGCCTTTCGTGAAACTGATCCGCCAGGTCGGGTTGAAGTCCCACGCCATGCCGCGTCGTGCCATTCAGGTCCTGCGTCCGGTGATGGTCGAGGATGACGAGCGCAGCGCCGGTTTCCTGCCGGCCCTGAAACCGTCGATTGAGATCGAAATCAGTTTTGAACATGCCGCTGTCGGGCGCCAGTCCTGTGCCTTCGACATCGCGCCGGACATTTTCAGCGATGACATCGCTTCGGCCCGCACCTTCGGTTTCCGCAAGGATTACGAGGCCCTGCTCGCCGCCGGCCTGGCCCGTGGCGGCTCGATGGACAATGCGGTCGTGCTTGACGATGACGGCATTGCCAATCCGGAAGGCCTGCGCTTCAAGGACGAATTCGTCCGCCACAAGGCGCTCGACGCGCTGGGCGATATCGCCTTGGCCGGCGCGCCGATCCTTGGCTGCTATCGTGCCGCTCGTCCGGGTCATGCGATCAATAATGCCGCCGTCCGCGCCCTGCTTGATGATCCGACCAGCTGGAAATGGGTCAATTTGCGCGACGTCGAGGCCAGCGCCATGGCGATGGCGCACTGAGTCGCGCAACCGCCTGACGTCTTTCACGACCATCACGGTTTTCGGGACTGTCCCGACAGTTGTCGCAGGCAAGGCGCCTCGCTGTCTGTCGGTGCGGCAGGCCGCTCCTGCTGGTGCTTGCGGCCGGAAGACACGCTCATTTCGACCTTCACCTGACAGCGGCCTTTTGCCGGAGGCAATCATCCGCTACAAACCTATTCGAACGGGTGGCCCTTCCGGCCGCCAGAGCTGTTGAGCCGTGCTTTCATGACCCTTAAGTCGCGTTTTGTCCTTCCGCTTCTCCTGTCCGCCGCCCTGGCCGCCTGCGCCAACGGGCCGGACAATTCGGTTGCCTATGTCGAGCGGCCGGCCGAGACGATCTACGCGACAGCGTTTGAATCACTGGACCGGCGCCAGTATCCGCTGGCTGCGGCGCTGTTCGACGAGGTCGAGCGTCAGCACCCCTATTCGGAGTGGGCCCGTCGTTCGATGTTGATGGCGGCTTACGCCAACTATGAATCGACCAACTACGAAGAAGCGATCTCGGACGCCCAGCGCTTCATCTCGCTGCACCCGGGCAATCGCAATGCGGCCTACGCCTATTACCTGATCGCGATCAGCCATTTCGAGCAGATCATGGATGTCGGCCGTGACCAGGCCGCGACGCAACAGGCGCTTGCCGCGCTCGAGCAGGTGGTGCGCCGTTTCCCGGAAAGCCGCTACGCCACCGATGCGCGTCTGAAAATCGACATGACGCGTGACCACCTGGCCGGCAAGGAAATGA
Source organism: Maricaulis maris (assembly GCF_003634045.1). Classification (GTDB taxonomy): domain Bacteria; phylum Pseudomonadota; class Alphaproteobacteria; order Caulobacterales; family Maricaulaceae; genus Maricaulis; species Maricaulis maris. The sequence goes on along the minus strand of NZ_RBIM01000003.1, from coordinate 284,048 downwards.
CGGTGGGTCGCTGGTATCTGCGCCGTGGCTATCATCTCGCCGGGATCAACCGGTTCCAGAACGTGTTGCGCGATTATGGCAATACCAGCCATGTGCCCGAGGCCCTGCATCGCCTGGTCGAGGCCTATGTCTCGCTGGGTGTCGATGAGGAAGCCCGCCAGATCGCAGCGGTTCTGGGTTACAACTTCCCGGGCAGCGAGTGGTATGAGGACAGTTATGATCTCCTCACCCGCGAAGGGATTTCGATCGGTGAAACGATCGAGCAGGCCGATCCGACCTTCCTGGAACGGGCCATGCAACGTCTGTTCGGCTGATCCGGTCCGGGGGTGCCCAAGCGCTGAATGCTGCTCTCCCTCTCCATTCGAAATGTGGTCCTGATCGACGCGCTTGATGCGGTGTTCGAGGGTGGATTATGCGCGCTCACCGGTGAGACCGGTGCCGGCAAGTCCATCCTGCTCGGAGCGCTCGGCCTGGCCGCCGGTGAACGCGCCGAGCGGGCCCAGGTCCGCAGCGGTGCCGACGAAGCCCAGGCGACGGCCGAATTTGACCTGCCGGTCGGGCACCCGGCCTGGGCTGTGCTCGACGAGGCCGGCCTGGTGGTCGAGCCCGGTGAACCGCTCATCCTGCGCCGCCGCCTCGGCGAAGACGGGCGCAGCCGGGCGCATGTCAATGACCAGGCAGCCAGTATCGGATTGTTGCGAAGCCTCGGCGATGTCCTGGTCGAAGTGCATGGCCAGCATGATGGCCGGGGATTGATGAACCCCAAGAGCCATCGCGGCTATCTCGACATTTTCGCGGGCCATGATGACAAGCTGGCGGCTTGCCGCGATAGTTGGCGGGCCTTGTCGGCGGCGCGCAAACAGCATGATGCGCTGATCGCCGCAAACCAGGCCTCGGACAGTGAACAGGACTTCCTGCGCCACGCGCTGGAAGAACTCGACCGGCTCGATCCGCGATCGGGTGAAGAGGCCGAACTCGCCGACGAACGGCAATTCCTGCAAGGCGCCGAGCGCGCCCTGGGTGATCTGCAGGATGCCCAGCAGGCGCTGGCTGGCGAGGGCGGCGGGCTGGAAGCGCGTCTCAATGCGGCCCTGCGTGGGCTGGAGCGGGTGCGCGACCATATCGGCAATGGTGGCGGCGATGCCGGCAGTGCGCTTGAGCGCGCCTCGACCGCGCTCGACCGGGCCTTGATCGAATTTGCCGAAGCCGAAGATGCCCTTGGTGATGCGGCGCGCGCCTTTGATGTCGAACCGGGCCGGCTCAACGAGGTCGAGGAGCGGCTGTTTGCGCTGCGGGCGCTTGCCCGCAAGCATCATGTTGTGGCCGATGAACTGGCGGAGCTGCATGGCCGCCTGACCGACCAGCTCGACGGGATCGAGAATGCCGCCGACCGGATCGCCGAGGCGGAGAAGGCGGTCAAGGCCGCCAAGGCTCGTTATGACGATGCCGCCCATGCCCTGACCCGCAGCCGCGAAGCGGCCGCCAAGGCGCTGGCCGAAGCCGTCGCGGCCGAGCTGCCGCCGCTGAAAATGGACAAGGCGCGTTTTCGTGTGGCGATCACCACGGATGACGACCGCGCCGGCCCGGAGGGCCGCGACCAGGTCGTGTTTGAAGTGGCCACCAATCCCGGCTCCCCCTTCGGCGCCCTCGACAAGATTGCCTCGGGCGGTGAGCTGTCACGCTTCGGCCTGGCCCTCAAAGTGGCGCTGGCGGGTGATGATGACGGTCTGGTCCTGGTGTTTGACGAGGTTGACCAGGGTGTCGGCGGCGCCGTGGCTGATGCCGTCGGCCGCCGTCTCAAGCGTTTGGCCGCCCAAGGGCAGACGCTGGTCGTCACCCATTCGCCGCAGGTCGCCGCGCTGGCCGACCATCATTGGCAGATCGTCAAGACGGATGACGGCAAGGGCGGCGTGCGCACCACGCTGGTCAAGCTGGACGGTGCCACGCGCCGCGAAGAGATCGCCCGCATGCTGTCGGGCGCTGACATTACCGACGCCGCACGGGCCCAGGCCGATGCGCTGATGGCTGTCGAGGCCTAGACTGTCGGCCTGAATTGATTCCGCAGGGCAGGACCGATGAGCGCACTCAAGGATGTCGACCAGCTGACCGAGACCGAGGCCCGGGCTGAACATGCCCGGCTGGCCCGCGAGATCGCGGCCCATGACAAGGCTTACTACCAGGACGACGCGCCGAAAATTTCCGACGCGGCCTATGACGCCCTGCGCCAGAAGCTCGAGGCGATCGAGGCGCGCTTTCCGCAACTCGTGGACCTGCTCAGCCCGACCCAGCGGGTCGGCGCAGCGCCGTCGGGCAAGTTCGGCGAGATCCGTCATGCCGTGCCGATGCTGTCGCTGGGCAATGCCTTCAAGGATGAGGATGTCGCTGATTTTGTCGGCCGCATCCGGCGTTTTCTCGGTCTTGGCGAGGACGAGCCTGTCGCCATCACCGCCGAGCCGAAGATTGACGGGCTGTCGGCCAGCCTGCGCTATGTCGGTGGCAAATTGGTCAGCGGCGCCACCCGCGGTGATGGTCAGACCGGCGAGGATGTGACGCAGAACCTGCTCACCCTCGACGATATCCCCGACACCCTCCCGCCCGGCGACTGGCCCGATGTGGTCGAAGTGCGCGGCGAGGTCTACATGTCGCACGCTGACTTCGCGGCGTTGAACACCCGCCAGCTCGAGGCGGGCAAGGACGCCTACAAAAATCCGCGCAATGCCGCCGCCGGCTCGCTCCGCCAGATCGACCCGAAGATGACGGCGCTTCGACCGCTGCGCTTTTTTGCCTATGCCTGGGGCGAGGTGTCAGCACCACTGTCAGACACGCAGATGGGCGCGGTCGCGCGCCTCGGCGCGATGGGCTTTCCGGTCAATCCGCTGATGGCGCGCTGCGAAAGCGTCGACGGGCTGCTTGGTATTTATCGCGATATCGAGGCGAAACGGGCCGGGCTCGGCTATGATATCGACGGCGTGGTGTACAAGGTCGACCGGCTGGACTGGCAGGAACGGCTCGGCTTCGTCGCCCGTGCTCCGCGCTGGGCCATCGCCCACAAATTCCCGGCCGAGCAGGCGACCACCATGCTGGAAGCCATCGACATCCAGGTTGGCCGCACTGGCGCCCTGACCCCGGTCGCCCGGCTTGTACCGGTGACAGTGGGCGGCGTGGTTGTCACCAATGCCACCCTGCATAATCAGGACGAGATCGAGCGCAAGGATATCCGTGTCGGTGACACGGTGGTCATCCAGCGCGCCGGCGATGTCATCCCGCAAGTCGTGCGGGTCGTTGATGCGGATCGCGCGGGCCGCTCCGAGCCGTTTGATTTCCCCACCGAATGCCCCGTCTGCGGCAGCCAGGCGCTGCGCGAGCATGACGCCAAGACCGGCAAGCTGGACGTCGTCCGGCGCTGTACCGGCGGTCTGATCTGCGGCGCCCAGTTGAAAGAGCGCCTGAAGCATTTCGTGTCACGCAAATGCTTCGACATTGAAGGCCTGGGGATCAAGCAGATCGAGGCCTTCCACGAGGAAGGCCTGATCACCGAGCCGGCCCATATCTTCACGCTGAAGGCGCGTAACGAGGCCGGCGAGATCACCCCGCCGCTGCAGGACCGGGAGGGGTTTGGCGAGACCTCGATCGGCAATCTCTTCTCTTCCATTGAAGAACGGCGGACGATTGCCCTGGCCCGCTTTCTCAATGCGCTCGGCATTCGCCATGTCGGCGAGAACACGGCGGCCCTGCTGGCCCGAACCTATGGCAGTTGGGCCGATTTCAATACAGCTGCGGCCAAACTGGCCGATGAAAGCGTGCGCGCGGAGATGTTGGGCATTGATGGCATCGGTAACGCCGCCGTCGAAGCGCTCGACCAGTATTTTACCGAAGCCCACAACCGCGAATTGTTGGACCGCCTCGTCGCCCAGCTGACCATCGAAGACGCCGAAGCGGTTGCCAATGACAGCCCGGTCGCGGGCAAGACAGTGGTCTTCACCGGTGCCCTGGAACGGATGACGCGCGACGAAGCCAAGGCCAAGGCGCAATCGCTCGGCGCCAAGGTGGCGGGCTCGGTGTCGGGCAAGACGGACTATCTGGTGGCCGGGCCGGGCGCCGGCTCGAAGGCCAAGAAGGCGGCGGATCTGGGCGTGACGACGCTCACCGAGGATGAGTGGTTTGTGCTGATCGGGGAGTGAGCGGCGCCCGTCGGACTTATCCCGACGGCGACCCGGCCTGGCTGTCGGCGGGGGCGAGGTCTCGCGACATTTGCCAGTCCGCCAGGACCGATTGCAGGGTGGCGATCGAGGTCGGTTTTGGCAGGGTTGTCTGGAACAGTCCGGGCGGCAAAAGGCGTTCGCTCTGCGCCGCTTCCAGTGCCGAAAGCGCGACCAGCCAAGCCGAGTGACCATTTTCGCCCTGCCGGATGTGACGCGCAGCGGTTACACCATCCATTTCCGGCATCTGGATATCCATGAATATGAGGTCGAACTCGTTTCCACGTGCGGCTTCAATCGCGGCGGGGCCGGAATCGGCTTTCTCGATCGACAGTGAGGCGCCTGCGAGCACCTGTTCCAGTAGTGCCCGCAACACAATGTGGTTGGTCGCGACATCGTCAACCGACAGGATCCGCACCGGCCTCGAAAGGTCCAGCTCGGGTCGTTCAACCGGCGCCGGGGTGGCGGGTGTCTCGGCTTGTCCCGCTGTCAGGGACAGGGTGAGTGAAAAGCAACTTCCGCCGCCATCGGAAGACCTTACGGTCAGATCGCCGCCCATCAGGCGCGCAAGCTGGCGACTGATCGACAGGCCCAGGCCCGTGCCGCCATAGCGGCGCGTGATCGACGCATCGGCCTGATTGAAGGCCTCGAAGATTGTCTCGTGCTTTTCCGGCGGTATGCCGGTGCCCGTGTCGATAACGTCCAGCCGGGTTTCCCACCGGTCGAGGTTGGCGTCGGCAGCTTGGCTGACACGCAAAGTCACGTGGCCGGCTTCGGTAAATTTCAGGGCGTTGGAGATGAGATTGTTGAGGATTTGGCGCAGCCGGAGCGGGTCACCGGTGAGTACGGATTGTTGCAGCCCTGCGATGTCGAGGTGCAGGTCCAAGGCGCGGGCTTCCGCTTCCGGCCGCCAGCTTTCAGCTGTCTTCTGGGCAAGACGCGCCAGGTCGAAACTCACGGTCTCGGCGATGACCTGGCCGGTCTCGATTTTTGACTGATCCAGGATTTCATTCAGCAATTCCAGGAGCGTGGCGCCGGATTCCCGGATCAGCCGCAGGCGGTCATCCTGCTCAGGTGACAGACCGCCGACGTGGCGCATCACGTCCGCCATCCCCAGCATGCCATTGAGCGGGGTGCGAACTTCATGGCCGACATTGGCGAGGAATTCGCTTTTCGCGCGTTGAGCTGCCCGGCTGGACGACAGGGCCGCGGCCTGATCGGCATTGGCCAGCCGCAATTGCGACTCGGCCAGTTTTTGGACTGATCGGAAAACCGCAGCCAAGGATATCAGCCAGATGCAGGCGAGCATGAGCGCGACACTCAGGGGCACCACCGGGTATTCGGGCGGGGCGTCGACGATGTCGGCCAGCGCAAAAACGCCGAGAAAGGCCGCGCCGACTCCGGGCAGTGCGACATACAGGCTGCGCGGACCCCAGAATTGGTAGAAGCCGAGCAGGATGCACGGCAGATACGCGAAAGCTGGCGGCACGCCACCGCGATTGCCGTAGATGGCGGCCGCATAGACGAGTGCCACGCTGACAGCAATAAAGGTCATGGTGATCGATGGGCGTCGCAGCCAGATGCCAGCCAGCCCGCTGACCGCGACTGTCGCAGCGCTGGCCAGGCCCAGCAGCGCCATGCCGGGGCGGGCTTGGTCCGACAGTGCCAGCAGTGACGCATTGGCCAGCGAAATAAGGGTGAGCATGGCCGCAAACACCAGAGCGATGCGTGCGCGCAGGGTCGCCTTCAGATCGTCAGATCCGTTACAGCCGATAAGTCGATCAATCGGTGCCCAGATGGTCAATAGCCGACTCCCTGTGTGGGACGTTAGGCGGGGCGTATTAATAAACGGCTATTCGTCCTGCCGCCTATAAACGCCGTCTATCGGCATGTCCTCGCCCAAGGCGTCAACATAGCTCAACATGACACCGACCAGCCGGTCCCAATCATCGACCTGGCAATAGCCGCGCTCTTCTTCGTGCGGTGTGACGTCATAGCGATCGAGAATGGCGGCTTCGACATTGCGGCACTCGGGGGCGTGATAGGTGGCGATGCCGCCGGGGAAAACGCGAACCAGCCCGTAACTCCAATTGTCGTCATCGCGGCGCATGGCGATGAAGAGACCGTCGGCGATCTCTTTCAGGCGGATGCCGTCATGCGGAAAACCCTCATCATCGGAGACATAGCGGCCCCAGCTGCGCTCGATCTCGCCGGTCCAGGCCGGACGGTCGAACGGGGTGACGCCGTCGGCGAGATAGGGCGTATGGCTGTAGACGCCTTCCTCGAGCGGGTAATCCGCTTGGCCGCGACTGATCAGGGCATCCTCGGAATAAAAGCAGCCGCCCAGAAAGGCGGCTGCAATCAGGATCACACTGGGCAGGCGCACTAGGGCGTCGCTCCCGCGATCGGCTCGGTGGCCTTGATCAACCAGTCGGCGACCTCACCCTCGACCAGGGGCAGGACTTTTTCCCGCACCAGGGCGTGATAGCGGTCGAGCCAGGCGATCTCCTCGGCGCTGAGCAGATGGGTGTCGATCAGCCCCTTGTGGATCGGGGCGACGGTGACCGTTTCGAAGCCGAGCATGGGACGTTCGCCGCCGGGAATGTCGGCCGCTTCGGTGACAACCTGCAGGTTCTCGATGCGGATGCCGAACCCGTCTTCCTTGTAATAGCCAGGCTCGTTGGAGAGGATCATGCCCGGTTCCAGCGCCACCGCATTCGGTGCCTTGGAAATCCGCTGCGGACCCTCGTGCACGCCCAGGAAACTGCCGACGCCATGGCCGGTGCCGTGGTCATAATCAAAGCCGGCCTGCCACAGCGGGAAGCGGGCGAGAATGTCCAGCTGGGTGCCGGTCGTGCCCTTGGGGAAACGCACCATCGACAGCGCGATATGCCCTTTGAGCACGCGGGTATATTGCGTCTTCATCTCGGCGGTCGGCGTGCCGATGGGCACGGTGCGGGTGATGTCGGTCGTGCCGTCGGGATATTGTCCGCCACTGTCGACCAGGAAGAGCGAGCCCGGGGTGAGTTTCAGGTTGGAGGCTTCCGAGACGCGGTAATGGGCGAAAGCGGCATTGCCTTGGGCGCCGGAGATCGTGTCGAAGGAGAGGTCGCGCAATTCCGGCAATTGCTTGCGCAGGCTTTCCAGCTTCTGGGCCGCCTGGATTTCGTCGACCTCGCCGGACTGCGCCTCGGTGTCGAGCCAGTGCAGGAAGCGGGCAATGGCGCCGCCATCGCGGATATGCGCCTGGCGCGAGCCTTCCACTTCGGCCGGATTCTTGGCCGCCTTGGGACGCATGACCGGGTCTTCCAGCGTCTGCACCTCGGCGCCGCCGGATTTCAGTGTTTCAAGCACCCAGGCCGAGGCCGTGGTCGGATCGACCCGGACCTTCTTGCCTTCAAGCTCGCTGAGACCGGCGCCGAATTCACGCTCCGGACGGATCGCGATTTCATTGCCGAGATGACTGCGTGTCTCGGCGGTGAGCTTGTCCGGGTCGACGAAGAAAGTCGCGGTGCCGTCCTTGTGGATCAGGGCGGCAGACAGCGGCAGGGGAGAGCGGGACACATCGCCGCCGCGCACATTGAACAGCCAGGCGATGGAGGGCGGCGCGGTGATCACGGCCGCATCGGCGCCGCCGCGTTCAATGGCAATGCCGATCCGTGTCCGCTTGGAGGCGTGCTCCTCGCCGGCAAACTCGATCGGATGCGGGATGATGTCGGCTTTCGGCGCGGCCGGACGGTCGGTCCAGGCGACATCAATCGGGTTCTGCTCGACCGAGACCAGTTCGACGCCGGCCCGCATGGCGGCCGTCTTCAGGAGTTCCAGCGCGGCCGGGCTGTGCAGACGGGCGTCATAGCCGATCTTCTCGCCCTTGCGGGCGTTTTCCTCGATCCAGCCATACAGGCCAAGACCCACGAGGTCGCACTGTTCAAACAGCGTGGTGTCGGTCTGCTGGCGGCCTTGCGCGGTATAACGGCCATCGACCAGCAGAGCGGCCCGATCGGTCATGACAATCGCGGCGCCGGCAGAGCCGGAAAAACCGGTCGCCCACAGGAGCCGCTCATTGCAGTCCGGCAGGTATTCATTGTCATACTCGTCCTCATGCGGGACGAGGAAGCCATCCAGGCCAAGCGTTTTGAGCGCAGCGCGCAGCTTGGGCAGGTTCTCGCGGCCGTAGTGCGGGCCGCCCTTAACGTCGAAAGTCTGGGAGATCATCTGGGTCATGGGCGGCAAGGTATGCTCCTCGCGAAGCCGGTTCAATGCCTGTGATCGGGCCAGTGACAGGGCCAGAGAGAGGGCCGGGGCAGATGCCGATACAGACTCGGTTACCGGCGTGTGACAGGGGTCATGCAATTGCGCAGTCCGGGCTTGCGGAAGCGCTGCTTCGCAAGTGCAGCAATCCATGGCTAAAGCGCGGGGAATTCACAGGAGTTTCCCATGCTGTACGGGATTGATGACTGGCGCTCGATGAACGCCAACGACATGCTGAACCGCTCGCTCGACCGCAATCGCGAACGCGCCGGCCTGCGCCGCATGCCGCGCAATACCGACGTCAACGCCCTGCTGGCCAGTTTCGGACTGAAGGGCAAGCGGGCCTGATCAGGCCTTTCGGCCGGCCAGGCGTTCACGCAATCCGGCCACTTCGCGGCGGCTGGCCGGGATCGACGTGCGTGTTGCCAGAACGATCTGGTAACGGCTGCCGACCTCGCTGGTCAGCGCCTCGACATACGCCAGATTGACCGCATGTGAGCGATGAACCCGGACGAATGCGTCGGGTAGGAGATCGAGCAGGGCGCTCAGATTGCGATTGTCCAGATGGGTCACGCCAGCGCGCGTGTGCACCTCGGTATAATTCCCGGCCGCGGTGAGATGGACAATATCCGGGCAGGCCAGCCGTGTCAGGCGCCCGGTGGCCTGCAGTGCCAGTATCTCCGGCGGTGCGACCGGCACCGGCTGGAGCAGGTCCGGCCAGCGGATGGCCGGCAGCGCCAGCAGTCCCACAACAAGCGCGTACACGCCGCGGTCGATCAGGTCCGATGGCAGGGCCAGTGCGTAGAGCGGTATGATGGCCAGCCCGACCGCCATGGCGCGGGCCGGACCATCACCACGCCACGCGATCCAGACCACGGCTGAGCTGATGAGACTGGCGGTCACCGCTGCGGATTTGGCGTCATAGCCGGTCAACGCCAACAGGCCGGTCAGGGCGACGAGCCCGGTCGCCCCCATCCAGATCCAGGCCAGACGTCCGGTCGCTGTCCAGCGCGATTGCGCAAAGCGCAGAAGGGCGAGCCCGAACAGGGCGAGGCCGAGCAGGCTGAGCGCCTGGCGTGGCTGGTGCCAATCATAGGGGTAGTTGATCATCGCCCGTGAAATCTCGGCCAGCCCGGCCAGTGTCAGACCGGCCAGCGAAACCGACAGCCAGATGCCCCGCCCGTCGCCGAGTCGGCGAGACCGCAGGGCGAAGGCCAGTGCCAGGGCAACCAGTCCGGCACCGAGTATGACCAGCGGCAGATAGTAGCGCACGGATCGTCTCGTCTCCGAGCTGTAGGGCATGACGAACAGCGACTGGACCAGGCTGTAGGGCGTGTAGCCGGCGCGGTGGCTGGACAGGCGCATGACCAGCTGATTGCCGTCTGGTTCGATCAGGCGGGCCGGAACGGCAAACAGGCTGTCGATCGGCCCGGCCGTTTCGTCTGCGGGGGTCGCACCGGGCTGACCTTTTTCACCGATCCGCACACCATTGAACCAGAGTGTCGCCGAAAAGGGGCCGGAGGTGCTGATCGCTGGCGGCGGACCGTCCTGCGCAATCGGGACGTCATCCCAGACCAGCCAACCCGTCGTCTCGGGGCGTTCAATGGAACGATAGGCCAGCGGCTGTCCGGCGCCTGGGTCTGACAGGACGGTTTCCAGCCCGGCATCGACGTCGATATAGCGAACCGTTTCCGGCATTCGGGCGTCGATCCGGGGCGGCGGTGCGGTCAAGAGGAGGGCGAGCGCCACCAGAGCCAGCCCGGCACTTTCCAGGCCGGGCCGCAGGTCTGCCATCGCTTTGAGCCATCCAGCCATGATGTGAGCCATTCATCCTTTTGCGATGGGCGTGTCCCCGATTGCACGGCATGAGCGCCCCTTGCCGGGGGGCAAGTCAACAACAGGAATGCATATGCTGATGATTGGAAGTCTTTGGATTGCGAGTGCCGGTGCGGCAAGTCTCTGGCTGGGCGCTGCCAGCCAGGTCGCGACGCCGGTTCTCGCCGAACAGGCGCAGGCCGTCTTTGACCCGGTTGCCGAAACCTACCCCGCGCTCAACGCCACCGTAATGGTTGGCGGCGAGATTGTCTGGGAGGCCGAGGGCGGCTGGTCACGCGATGCGGCAGACGGTGTCGCCGCGTCCTACAATGTCTACTCGGTCGCCAAAATGTTGACCGCGCTGGCTTTTGTCCGGCTGGCCGAGACCACCGGGCTCGACCTCGACACGCCCGCCCGGCAGATCGACCCGAACTTGCCGGCACACTATGGCGCCGTCACCTTGCGCGAGCTGCTCGATCACCGTGCCGGGGTCCGCCATTACGCCTCGCGTGAGGACTGGATCGCCTTTTCCGACCGGCGCTGCGAGACACCGGCGGATGCGCTGGGCCATTTCATCGACGCGCCGCTCGCCGCTCCGTCCGAAGGCGAGATCGCTTACAGCACCTATGGTTACGTCCTCTTGAGCCACCTGCTGGTGCAACTGACCGGAACCGGCAGTTTCGATGCGGCAATGCAGGTGGCGCTTGGCGATACCTACCTTGCGCGGCGCGATCGCATCGATGCCGACAAGGCGGCCAACTGGGTTGATATGGGCGCGGGGCCCCAGCTGATCGAGGGCCTGTCAGCCGAGTGCAAATTCGGGGCGGGTGGCCTGCTGGCCAGTTCGCGGGAGCTGGCCGCGATGGGACACGCCCTGGCGGCCGGCGAGATGGTCGAGCTGGAGGGCTGGTCGGACCTGCCGGGGCCCTGGGCCGGTTATGCCGAGAGCGTCGATCTGCACTACGCTGCCCATTCCGGCGGTTCGCCGGGCGGTCGGTCTTTCCTGCTCGTCTATGTCGAGCCGCAGATCGCGGTCGCGTTGGCCGGCAATGCCGACAGTGAAAACCTGCAGGCCCTGTCGATTGAACTGGCCGACCTGTTTGCAGGGATCGACGAGGCGCCGACTGAGTAAGTCGCTAGGTCTTGCTCGCCACCAGGGTTTCCCAACCTTCCAGCGGTGGCTGGCGGTGGACGCTGAGGCCGGCGGCCTCATAGGCGGTGCGCACCATGGCTTCCTGTTCGGTCAACAGGCCGGACAGGATGACCTTGCCGCCGGGTGTCAGGATATCCGCGATGCCCGGGGCCAGTTCGACCAGCGGACCGGCCAGGATATTGGCCAGCACCAGCTCGAACTGGCGACCCGCCAGCTTGGCATGATCGAGGCCTTCGGCGACAAAACAATCAATGCCCGGCGTTTCGTTCTTGCGGCAGTTCTCGAGGCTTTCCTCGACCGCTTCCGGATCAACGTCGGAGGCCAGGATGTCGGCATCGGGCAGCGCCTTTGCGGCCGCGATGGCCAGCACGGCAGTCCCGCAACCCAGATCGAGGATACTGGTCGGTACGGCGCCGGCATCCAGCATTTGCGAGAAAGCAATCAGGCAGCCGCGTGTGGTGCCGTGATGGCCGGTGCCGAAAGCGGGGCCGGCCTCGATCTCGATGCCGATCTGGCCGTCAGCCACGGCGTCCCGGTCATGGGCGCCAAACAGGGTGAAGCGGCCCCCCTCGACCGGCTTGAGGCCCTTCAGCGAGAGGCGGACCCAGTCCTCTTCCGGCATTGGCGCGCAGGACAATTCCATTTCGGCCGGGAAACCGGCTGTTGCGCGCACGACCTCGATATCCGGGTCTTCGGTGAAGATCAGGTCGAGCCGGGCAATATCGCCTTCGTCAAACAGTGACCAGGACGACATCGCCTCCAGGCCCACCGCATCGAGATGTTCGACCACATTCCCCAGAAGGGCAAAATCGGCCTGCGTCGTCAGTCGCCAGAATTGTGTCATGGGCACTCCTTATGGCGCGAGGGTTTGGACGGTGATGGCGGGGAAATCAAGCGGGCAGGGTTTTGGTGCTGTCGCTGGAGGCTTACTCGCCGCCCAATGCCTCAATCAGCTCCGCCCGGATGTCCTGCCAGGCCGGGGAAGTCGGATCGATCAGTTCGAAATGTCCGGCCTCCGTCAGCACGACATGGCGGACTGTGTCACCGCGCGCCTGCGCCAATGCCGTGTAGTGAGCGCCCAGGGACAGCGGCACGATCGGATCGAAATCCCCGGACATGATGATCTGTTCGACGCCAATCGGCCCCATGGCCGCGGGTGAGACCTGCGCCATCAGCGCCGGCGTCTGGGTCTCCACCGGTCCGATCAGCTCATCCACGGTCGCGGGCTCGCCGCAGCGGCCCGGACCATTGGCGCGATAATCGGCCAGGTCATTGATGCCCGCAAGGGTGACCACGGCGTCCGGCAGCAAGGGGGTTTCGCGCCAGGCGGCACTGTTTTCGGGCAGATTGCCGCGCGCGGCCGCCCACAGCGCCAGATGGCCGCCCGCCGAATGTCCCGTGAAGACCAGCCGGTCGAGATCGAGCGGATGGTCCTGTGCGACCAGGCGCAGATGATCGATCCCGTCGGCGATGTCTGCAAATGTGCCAGGCCAGCCGCCGGTCTCATGCCCGATGCGGGCATATTCGAGATTCCATACGGCGATGCCATGCTCTTGCAGGTCCGCGGCGACATAGTCCTGCAGGATGGTGCCGGGTATTTGCGAAAGCCAGCAGCCGCCATGAATCATGGCCACGACCGGGAAGGGACCGTCGCCGTCGGGCAGCCAGAGTTCGCCAAACTCTAGCTCCCCCTCGCCAAAGGCGATGCGTGCCGTTGCGGCCTCGCGTGGCCGGTCGAGGAGCTGGTCCCAGCTGATCGGGCGGGCATCGGCATGCGGGTCGGCATACGGCACCGCCGTTTCAGGCTGGCAGGCGACGAGGAGGGTGCTGGCGAGCAGGAGGGAACGGATCATGGTGGCGCTTCGGCTGACTTCGAGCTCTCAACCTTCCCCGAAACGCAAATTTTGTCATCCCGGACGGACGCCCTGACTTGATCAGGGCACAGATCCGGGACCAGTACGCTCAATCCTGCAAGAGCGAGTGCTTACAGGTCCCGGCTCTCCAGCCCGCGTTCGCAGGCTGAAGCCTGCGCCCGCGAAGGCGGGGCGCCGGGGTGACAATGTGTGTTGAGGTGGTGCGGAATGAGGCCTTTCCCATTGATGGTGAAGGTGGGCCGGGTCGGTGGCCTGACGCGTCACCTTCGGCCTGCGTCGTTCAAAGGCGTCTTGCCGCTGAGGCGGCAATAATGTCTTCGGCGAGCTTTGTTGGAACGAGGGTGACCCCGAATGGGGCAAGAGCGACCGGTGCCAGTTTGAAATGAGCGAGGGCGTTGGGAAGGCAAATCGGGATGGTAATGAGGATGATGCAGGCGGCCAGGTTTGCCAAACCGGCAAGGATATGGGTGATGGCGAGAAGCAACCCGAACGTGAAAACCCAGACGAAATTGGCGAGGAATTTGATGACGGCTGATGCCCGTGAAAAGCCGTCATCCACAATCGGCATGTTGTTGGCTTCCTTATAGGCGTTCACCGCATCCCGGGAGACGGGCCGGCGGCCGAACGGCCAGTAGGAATAGCCGACCATCGGCAACAGGAATGGAAGCAGCGGAAAAAAGATGATGGCGCCGAGAAGGTAGAGGCTGCCCACAACGAAGCCGCCCAAAACGAACCATACGATGTTTCCGAGAAAGGCCATCGAGGCGCCGCTCCTGTTTGCAACCAATCGATTGTATAGCTAATATGTACGAGTTTTGGTTGTGGAGTCAATCAATGGTGTGCTGAGTCGCTCCGGTGCAGCTTGGCCATGCGAGTGCCGCCCTATGGCAATTCCCGCAAGAAATTCTCCACCACCTTCTTCTCGCCGGCCTTGTCGAATTTCACGGTGTATTTCGAGCCATCGGCCTTTTTCACCGTGCCGTAGCCGAACTTGTCGTGGAAGACGCGGTCGCCGGCGCGCCAGGTGCCTTGGGTGTCGGAGCCGCCGCTCTCGATGAGCGTGGCCTTGGCATTGATGGTGGGCGGGGCGGAGCGGCGGCCGGATTGCTGGTTGGCCTGATAGCGTTTCCAGCCGGGGCTGGAATAGCTGGACGCCATGGCGTCGGGCTTCTGGCTGAGGCTTTCAAAGCCCGGACCGCTGTCATAATAGCCGGTCTCCGAGCGCGCTTCGACATGGTCGACGGGCATTTCATCGATGAAGCGCGAAGGGATCACCGTCTGCCAGCGGCCATAGATCATGCGGTTGGCGGTGAAGGTGATGATGGTGCGTTCTCGGGCGCGGGTAATGCCGACATAGGCGAGGCGGCGCTCTTCCTCGAGCGAGCGCGTGCCGCCCTCATCCAGCGAGCGCTGCGAGGGGAAGACGGTCTCTTCCCAGCCGGGCAGGAAGACGAGCGGGAATTCCAGGCCCTTGGCGCCGTGCAGCGTCATCAGGGAGATCTCGTCTTCATCCGGCTTGCGGTCGGCATCGGTCAAAAGGGCGACGTGTTCGAGATAGGCTTCCAGCGTGTCGTACTCGCCCATTGAGCGGACGAGTTCCTTGAGGTTTTCCAGCTTGCCGGCGGCCTGGGGCGTCTTGTCCTCGCGCCACATGGCGGTATAGCCGCTCTCGTCGAGAATGATCTCGGCCAGCTCGTCCAGACGGCTCTGTTCAGACTGTTCACGCCAACGCTCGACATCGCGCAGGAAGACGGAAAGGGCGGTGCGCGCCTTGCCGCGGATCTCATCGGTGCCGAGCATGAGGCGGGTCGCCTCGGTCATCGGCACGCCCTGGGCACGGGCGGTCATGGCGATCTTCTGGACGGTGGTGTCGCCAATGCCGCGCTTGGGCGTGTTGACGATGCGTTCAAAGGCGAGATCATCTTCCGGTGAGCGCACCAGACGCAGATAGGCGTGGGCGTCGCGAACCTCGGCGCGTTCGAAAAAGCGCGGTCCGCCGATCACCTTGTAGGGCAGGCCCAGCATGATGAAGCGGTCTTCAAAGGCGCGCATCTGCCAGGCGGCACGGACCAGCACGGCACTGTCGGAATAAGCGCGCTGACCTGAGACCCAGTTCTCGATTTCCTCGGCGACAAAGCGGGCCTCGGCCTCGCCATCCCAGATGCCGCGCACCTGGACTTTCTCGCCCTCGGCATCATCGGTCCACAGCGTCTTGCCAAGGCGCGACCGGTTGGCGGCGATCAGGCCGGAAGCCGCACCGAGGATATGCGCGGTTGAGCGGTAATTGCGCTCCAGCCGGATCACGGTGGCGCCGGAAAAGTCCTTTTCAAAGCGCAAAATGTTGTCGACCTCGGCGCCGCGCCAGCCATAGATCGACTGGTCGTCATCGCCGACGCAGCAGATATTCCCCGTGCCCTGGGCCAGAAGGCGCAGCCACAGATATTGGGCGATATTGGTGTCCTGATACTCGTCGACGAGGAGATAGCGGAACTTGTCGTGATAAAGCTTCAGGACGTCGGGATTGTCCTTGAAGATGTGCAGCGTGTGCAGCAGCAGATCGCCGAAATCGCAGGCATTGAGGGTTTTCAGGCGCTCCTGGTAGATCTGGTAAAGGCCCTGGCCGCGCCCCTCGGCAAAGGCCCATTTGTCGTCCTCGCCCAGCTGGTCGGGCATCAGGCCGCGGTTTTTCCAGCCATCGATCAGGCTGGCGAGATGGCGCGGCGTCCAGCGCTTCTCGTCGATATTCTCGGCCTGGATGATCTGTTTCATCAGGCGCAGCTGGTCGTCGGTATCGAGAATGGTGAAGGAGGATTTCAGATCCACCAGCTCGGCATGGCGGCGCAGGATCTGGGCTGAGACCGAGTGGAAGGTTCCCAGCCAGGGCACGCCCTCGACCGCTTCGCCAATGATCTTGCCGACCCGCTCCTTCATCTCGCGCGCCGCCTTGTTGGTGAAGGTGACGGCCAGGATTTCCCACGGCCGGGCGCGGCCGGTGGCGAGGATATGGGCGAGGCGGGTGGTCAAAACGCGGGTCTTGCCGGTGCCGGCGCCGGCCAGAACCAGGACCGGGCCGTCCATGGCTTCCACGGCGGCGCGCTGCTCGGCATTCAGCCCGTCAAGATAGGGCGTCGGCGGCGCGGGACGCGCCATGTCGGAGATGGAAAGACCGGACATGCAATTCCCTGCTGCTTGGACGGCGGGTTCAACGCGGGTCCGTCGAACCGATTCAATCCGTCATACTGGACTGATTGGCGCCGGTCCCCAAGGGAGGGATGTGTGATTGTTCGTTTTTTGTTCGCATTGGGGTTGGTGTTGAACAGGTGAGTGGCTGATCCGCTCGTCGGCCCCGGATCTGCGCCCGGCTTTCGCCGGGCTTCGTCCGGGGGAAATGAGCTGGGATGTTTGCAGTTATCAGCTTTGGCATCCGGAGTTGGCAAGCTTCTCGTCGCAGATGACACACGCCTTCTTCTCAATCCACACGCATTTTTTCCGGACGCGCAAAGCGCGATCCGGGAGCGACGTTGGGCTTATCATTGCAGAACAGGCTCAGTCTTCGAGACACGTGACGATCGGCACCGCGTCGATCGAACTCACCCGAACAGCGCGTCCACATTGGCTTGGGCGGCTTCGTCGTCGAGTTCATCTTCGGTGGTGGAGCCGCCATGGATGGTGCCGGAGGCGGCGGAGATCAGCGGGCGGATTTCTTCGCTGGCCAGTTCCGCGATCCGGGCGCAGGCCTCGGGGCTGGTGGTCTCGCGCAGCACGGACTGGGCCCGCTCGACCTCGCCATTGATCTGCAGGATCAGGGTTTCCAGATGGGCGCGCACGGCATTCGGCGCCGCCCGGTAGGCGAGAATGGCCAATTCCTTGTCCTTGAAGGAGGAATTGGCGAAGTGGCTGGGATAGTCGGCCGGCGCCCAGTCCAGCACATCCTCGGCGCAATCGGGCATGTCGGGCAACATTTCCATCAACATCACCACTTCATTGAAATGGTTGAGATAGTCGGTCGCGAGCCCGGTTGTCGGGTTGATATTGGCCGTCCGCAACGCCTCTGCAGTCAGTGGCGCTTCGCCGAGCACGGCGCGCTCGCTGGCAGGAATGTCAAACCCGTTCGGTTCCATTGCGCGACCTTATCCGCGACATTCTTTCCAGAGCAATAACCTTGCTGAAGCCCGGCGAACGGTCTCAGCGATGCTCTTCTTCGCTGATCTCAGCGAGGCGGCGGGCATAGGCCGCCTGGGCATCGGCCTTGGTGATGATGCCGGTCACCGCCTGGGCGTCGGATCGTTCGCGTACGATGGCGCTGTCGATCTGTTCGGCGTCCAGCACGGCGAAAGCGCGGCCCAGCGTGTCGTCTTCATAGACGCAGGTGCCGTCCTGGATTTCCGCCTCGCTCCAGCTGCCCAGCGGTTCCATGACATCGCGCACCCGGACCATTTGCAGGACAAGGCGGCTGGCGCCGCCGGCAATATCATAACCTCGGCGGCGCATTTGCAGCTGGAAGAGCGAGCCGCCCAGCGTTGACTGGCTGAGAACGGTGGCGAGCGAGACCGCGACCAGCACCGCGACCGAGGCCTCATAGCTGGCCGTGAGTTCGAACACGATCAGCGTGGTCGACAGCGGCGCGCCCAGCACCGCGCCGGCCACAGCCCCCATGCCGATCACCGCGAAAAAGCCCGGGCCGGCGGTCTGGTCGCCAGCCAGTACGGCCAATGCGATGCCAAAGGCCGAGCCGAGCATGGCGCCGAGATAGAGCGAGGGCGAGAACACGCCGCCGGCAAAGCGGCAGGCCAGCGAGATGATCGTGGCCAGTGTCTTGAGAATGAGCAGGAGGGCGAGAAGGCCGAATGTGTACTCCGTCGCCAGCGCATTCGACGTTGCCTCATAGCCGACGCCGAGAATTTCCGGCGCCATCAGCGCGATCAGGCCGATCACCAGGCCGCCGGGAATGGGCAGCAGCCAGCTGGGCATGTGGATGCGTTCGGCCCAGCCGGCAAACAGGGCGGGCAGGTGCAGCGTGCCGCGATTGAAGATGATGGCCAGTCCTGCCGCCGCCACACCTAGCAGCGCCGCGGCCGGGAAGTCCCACAGGCTGGCAGCAGCCATTTCCGGCACGCCGAAAACCGGGGCCTGGCCGAAATGGAAGCGCACGATCAGGGCGCCGACCACGCTCGCGGTCGCCACCGGCGCGATCGAACGCAGGGCGTAATGGCCGAGGATGACTTCGAAAGCGAACAGGGCGCCGGCAACCGGCGCGTTGAAACTGGCCGAGACCGCCGCCGCCGCGCCGCAGGCCAGCATGATGCGCGAACCGCGCGCCGCCATGCCAATACGGCTGCCGATGAAGGCTGCGAGGGTGGCGCCGAGATGGACGGCGGGGCCCTCGCGTCCGGCACTGGCTCCACCGCCCAGCGAGACGGCCGACATCAGGGCCGAGTAGAGGCCGGAGCGCAGGTCGATGCGTCCGGCTTTCACGGCCCGCGCTTCCAGCACGTCGGCGACGCCGAGCCCGCGCCCGTCCGGGGACAGTCCGAAACGACGCCCCAGACCCAGCATGATGGCGATGATGATGCCGGTCATGAAGGGGATCAGAACCAGGCGCCAGGCTGGCAGGTCAGCAGCGGTGCTGGCCAGGCGTTCCTCAGTGGCGCCAAAGGCAAATTGCTCGACCCAGCCAATGCCCAGACGCAAGCCAAGCGTGGCGTAGCCGGCACAGATGCCAACCAGTATGGCCAGCCCCCAAAGGGCCGGGCCGCGACCATCGCGAAAGGCCTGTCCGATCCGGCTGATCACATCGTCCCGCCTGGAAGAATCAATCCTGTCCCCGGTGTGGCGCGGGTCGCGTGTCAGGGTCAAGCGAAGGTCGGTTTCGCACTGCCCTTGACATGAAACCAAACGGTATCATATAAGCGAAACCAGTTGGTTTCATGAGGTGGTGATGACGATCCAGGATCACGTGTTCAAGGCGCTCGCCGACCCGACCCGCCGGTCCATTCTCCTGCTGCTCGCAGAGGGGGACCGGACGGTGGGGGAGGTGGCGAGCCGGTTCGACATGACGCGGCCGGCCGTGGCCAAGCATCTCAAAGTGCTTGGCGATGGTGGTCTCGTCTCGGTCGAGGCACGCGGCCGGGAACGCATCAATCGTCTCAATCCGGAGCCGCTGGCGGATGTGGCCCGCTGGGTCGCCCGGTTCGAGGTGTTCTGGGATCAGCGCCTCGCAGCTCTCAAGAAAGAAGTGGAGACGACGCATGACTGAAGCCCGTATCGAAAAATCGGTCTTCCTGAAAGCCAGCCCGCAACGGGTCTGGGATCATCTGACCCGGCCGGAATTGCTGGCACGCTGGTTCCACCCGTCCGACACGGAATTGACGACGGATGCGGCCTTCGCCCTGCTCAGCAATAGCGGCGACGGATCGAAGGTTTGCTGGGGCGACGTGCTGGAAGCGGAACCGCCGACCCGGCTGGTCTACAGCTTCACGCACAAATGGCTGGAAGGTCATGAGACGCGGGTTGAATGGACCTTGTCGGCCGTCGCTGAGGGGACATTGCTGAAGCTCGTGCATGACGGGTTTGAGGGCGCGAACGTCGATGTCTTCGACAGCCTGTGTGACCATGATGCCGGCTGGGACGAACATTTCGTCAAGCTGCGTGAACGGGTCAAGGAAACGGAGCCCGCGACGGCCTAAGTTGGCGCTTGTGCCTCCGCATTGAGCCGGTAAGCTGACCGCTCAATGCGGGGGTATCATGCATAAATCACTCATTTTTCCAGTCAGCCTGTTGGCGCTTGCCGGGATAGGCAGTGGTGCTTTGGCGACGCAGGGCGAAGGCCTGACCAGCCAATATACGCGGATCGACGAGTCCTGCGTCGAAAGCCAGCTCCCGGACGAACCTGTGTATGAGACCGTCTGCCCGGGACACGACGGATGGCGGGTCCATATCGTGTCGGGCGAGCACGGTTCGGCGTCGGCCTATGCCCGCCCGGGCATTGACCGTTCCGACTATATCAACGCGCCGACGCGGGGCCTGTTTGGCGGCTTTCATGATGTTGTCGAATGGCGCTTGGACGATGGTGAGGCCTTCGCCACGATCCACCGCTATGTCCATTACAACACGCCCGATGTGATGGAGTTCTACGACGGTATCGAAGCACCCAACACCTTGATTGTGACGGCGCTGGCGGCGGAAGGGGGCTATACGGTCTGTCCGGTCGCCTTTGTTGATGCCTCGGTCCTGCCCGACGCCAACATGATTGCCCGGGCGGCTGCGGACGAATTGGCTCGCGGTTGGGATTGCGGCAATGAGCCGATCCGCTTCAATGACGCCATGCCCGATGTCGAGACTTATTTCCTCTCGCTGGGCAGAAAGCGGGCGGGTTAGTCGCCATTGATCTCACGGCGCAGCGCCGTCAGGATCCAGACCCGGACCGAGGAGGCCAAAGGCTCGTCATTGCGTGCCGCATCAATCTCCCCGATCAGGCTGGCGAGCGAACGCGCCTGGAGACCGGCCAGCCGGTCTATCTCGGCCCAGAATTCCGGTTCGAGCGAGATCGAGGTGCGATGACCGGCAAGTGACAGGGAACGTTTGATCAGGGGCATGACGGCAAGCTTGTGTCCTGGAGGCTGAAAGGCAAGACCCGGTGTGCGGTGGCAACAGTCAGGCGTTGGCGGGTTCGTTGCGCGCAAGCCGGGCCCAGCTGGCGGCGCCGACAATCCCGTCGGCAACGAGACCGGCCTGGTTCTGGAACGTGATCACCGCCGCCTTGGTTCCCGGTCCGAAATCCCCATCCAACCCGACCGTGATGCCAGCCTCGCGCAGACCATGTTGCAGCCGTGCGACGACCGGGCCGCGGGTGCCCTGGCGCAGCACCGGAAGGGCTGTGGCGGGGGCAAACAGGTGTCTTGCCAGCTCGGCCTTTGCCTTGGCCAGGCAGGCACGGCGATCATCCAGCCCGTTCAGACCGCCATTGACGGCCCAAGTGGCGGCGATGATGTCATCGCGATCGGCATGGGCGTTGATGTCGCGGCGGCGCCAGTATTCGCAGGCGATGACAAGCGACAGGGCCGGTTCGGCGGCTCGTTCGGGTTCGTCCTCCAGGGCGATGCCGACGGCCTCGCCGAAAGCACGGTAATTGGCGCGGCCGGTCAGCTGGATCAGGCCGCGGCCCTTGTAACGCATGCCGTCGCCCGGCTCGGTATTGCCGAGATCCGACCTGCCTTCATAGGCGTCCCCCGACGCGAATTCCTCGGTGGTCCGAAAGCCGGCGCTTTCATGCGCTGTCTGGGCCAGAAAATGCGCGATGCGTAAAGCCGTGTTGATGGCATAGCGCTCAAGCGTGGTGGCCAGCTCGTCATTGATCCGGGTCAGGATTTCGTCCTGGCGGGCAGCCTTGTCGCCGGAAAAGCGTGGAGCAATCGCGCGAAGCGTGTCGGACGTGACGGTCAGCATGGCGGAACTCCATTGGGTGACTGCAACTTTAACAATGATTTATGGTCTATTCAATCTTTGAGGGAGGCCTTGCCCGCTTGCGTCCGGCACCAGGTTCACCATCTATAGTGCGGGGAGAGCACCATGAATTCCTTTGATACGATCCGCGCCCTCGCGCGCCAACATCATCCCGATCTCGACACGCGATTGGCGGCCCATGATGGCCCGAAATCCCCGGACGCCCTGCGCGCCGTGCCGGATGATCGCTGGCTGGCGCAGATGACGCGCTGTGTCTTCCAGGCCGGTTTCGTCTGGAAAGTGATCGAGGCCAAGTGGGACGGGTTTGAAGCGGCGTTTGAAGGCTTTGATCCCAACCGCATCAGCTTCTTCTCCGATGACGATATCGCGCGTCTGGTGTCGGATGAACGCATTGTGCGCAATGGCCAGAAGATCACCGCAACGGTTGAGAATGCCCGCATGGTCGCCGATCTGTCGGCCGAGCATGGCGGTTTCGGCAATTTCATGGCGCAGTGGCCACGCGATGATCAGGCCGGGCTTCTGGCCTTGTTCAAGGCGCGCGGCTCCCGCCTTTCCGGCATGACCGGTCAGTATTTTCTGCGCTTTTCCGGCTGGGATGCGTGGATACTCTCCGGCGATGTTGGGGCCGCCCTGGCGCGCGAGGGCGTGGTCGACAAGCCGCCGACGTCGAAATTCGCGATCTCGAAGTCTGCCGCCGCAATCGCCGCCTGGGCGAAAGAGGGCGGGTGTTCGCAGAGCGAAGTCAGTCGGGTCCTGGCGCTGAGCGTCGGATAAGTTATTGGGGCGAACTGAGCTTTCCCTCTGGTATTGGAAAGCAACCTGGACCAATTCGGTTTGGTTGGGTCCGTTGAGCGAGGCGCCGCATGTTGCGTTGGTACAAGCCTGTCCACCTGTCAAAGCTGCGCGTGAAGGACGTGCCGGACCTGCCGGGCGTCTATGTGTTGCTGCGCGATCCGGACGATCTGTCCAGCGTCCTGAAAATCGGGCCGGCCCGTTCGCTTCGGGCCATGTTCGAACGGGAATTGGCCATTCCGGACAAGGGGCGTGGCCTGCACCCCAAGGCGATGATGTTTGCTGAAACCTGGGCCGATGCCGAAGAGGCGCAACGCCTGATCGTCGCCTACAAGCGCAAGCATGGCCGTCCACCGGTGATGAACTCGCCCTACTAGGCCGCTTCAGCTGTCATCCCGCTTCTTGCCATCGAGCTCGGCCTTGCGGCGGGCAGCCTCGGCCTCGGCCTGCTCGCGCAGGACCCGCGGCGTGCCGTGGATGACCCGATTGGTGTCCGCGACCGCCGCCTTGTCCTTGCGGGCCTTCTGCTTGCGGTATTGGCGAAGATTGACCGGCTTGGTCATGGCAGGCGCGTTCCTCTACCCGTGCCCGGCGATCAGGCCTTCGGCCCGATCATCTTTTCCGGACGCACGATCTCGTCGAACTGTTCGCCGGTGACAAAGCCCAGCTTGACCGCTTCCTCGCGCAGCGTGGTGCCGTTCTTGTGGGCGGTCTTGGCGACGATGGTGGCATTGTCATAGCCGATGGTGGAGTTGAGCGCGGTGACCAGCATCAGCGAGCGCTCCATCAGCGCGGTGATATTGTCCTCGCGGGCCTGGATGCCGACCACGCACTTGTCGGTGAAGGTGTTGGCAGCGTCGGCCAGCAGGCGGATCGACTGCAGCACGTTGAAGATGATCACCGGCTTGAAGACATTGAGCTCGAAATGACCCTGTGAGCCGGCAAAGCTCACCGTGGTGTTATTGCCCATCACCTGGGCGCAGACCATGGTCATCGCCTCGCACTGGGTCGGGTTGACCTTGCCCGGCATGATCGACGAGCCCGGCTCGTTCTCCGGCAGGGCGATCTCGCCGAGGCCCGAGCGCGGGCCGGAGCCCAGCAGGCGGATATCATTGGCGATCTTGAACAGGGAGACGGCAGCCGAATTGAGCGTGCCATGCGCCTCGACCAGCGCGTCCTTGGTTGCCAGCGCTTCGAACTTGTTCGGCGCGGTAACGAATTTCAGCTTGGTCAGCGCCGCGACTTCATCGGCGAAGGTTTCCGCAAATCCCGGCAGGGTGTTGAGACCGGTGCCGACAGCCGTGCCGCCTTGAGCTAGCTCGAGCAGGGCCGGCAGGGCCGCCTCGATGCGCCGGATCGCATTGCCGACCATGGCGACATAGCCGGAGAATTCCTGACCCAGTGTCAGCGGGGTGGCATCCTGCAAATGCGTCCGGCCGATCTTGATGATGTCCTTGAAGGCATTCGCCTTGTCGTTGAGTGCATTATGCAGCTTCTGCAAGGCCGGCAGCAGGGCATGGGTGATCTCTTCGGCGGCGGCGATATGCATCGCCGTCGGGAAGGTGTCGTTCGAGGACTGGGACCGGTTCACATGGTCATTCGGGTGGATCGGATCCTTCGAGCCGACCACGCCGCCGAGCATCTGAATAGCGCGGTTGGAGACCACTTCATTGGTGTTCATGTTGGACTGTGTGCCGGAGCCGGTCTGCCAGACAGACAAGGGGAAATGATCATTCCACTTGCCCTCGGCGACCTCGAGTGCGGCGGCGGCGATGGCGTCGGCCTCGCGGGCCTCCATATTGCCCAGCTTCTTGTTGGCCAGGGCAGCGGAACGCTTGACGATGCCCAGGGCCCGGATCAGCGGAACCGGCATGGTCTCGACGCCGATCGGGAAGTTGATCAGCGAGCGGGCGGTCTGCGCGCCAAAGAGTTTTTCGGACGGGACTTCAAGCGGTCCAAAGCTGTCGGTTTCGGTGCGCATCTCGCTCATCAGGGGAGGCTCCTTGCAGCGCCATGGGCGCGGGTCGATGATGGTGACGGTTGATTCGAACGTGTATCACTCGCACATGAACGATCAAGACGATGATGCGCATCGCCGGGGGGCGTGACGCAAATCCGGGTAACAGGTAGAGGGCCAATCCGTGATGGGGAGGTTGCAGGCGACCATGTCTGGCGATGAACTCAGTCTGCGCGTTGATGCCGTCACCACGCAGACCCGGCGATTCAGGTCGCTGATCGGCGAGTTCTTCCGCCTTGAATTCAAGCGCGCGCGTCCGACATGGGGGCCGTATGAGGTCTGTATCGAGATCCAGCGCCCGCCCGGCAGTTCGGCTCATGATGTCGACAATGTCGCCAAGGCGGTGCTGGACGCACTGACTGGTGTCGTCTTCCACGATGACAGCCAGGTCGAACGCCTGTTGGTGACCAAGATCGACGGCGACAGCCCGCGAATTTCCGTGACGGCGCGGCCAATGCAGGAAGTCCGGGTGCTCGAAGACGCCTGATGGGCCTGTCGCGCACGGCGTGTCGTCGCCGCACGCTTTTGCGAGCGAGGGCGACCGCGCCAGCCCTTGCCTCCGGGACACAGCTTTGCTTTGCTGGTGGCATCAGGGGGAATAATCATGAAACGCATGAGTTTGGCTGCCGTGCTCGCGGCAGGCGTCGGTATGGGCGCGATCGCGATGGCGCAGGATGCTGTCTACACCTACACCGATGAGCGAGGCAGCTGTGCCGGTCAGGAGCTGGTTTCCGACGATGAGCGTGTCACCTATGTCCAGGCGTGTGACGGGGTTGCCGGCTGGCGCTGGATTGCCGAAGCGTCCGAGCACGGCCAGACGTCGCGCTTCAGTGATCGCAATGATCCGGAAACGGGTGGCCAGTATGGCGGCTATATCGGCAATTTCGGCCAGTATCACACGGTGATCGAATGGCGCGTCGGCGTGACCGGCACGCCCTATGCCACCATCCATCGCTACATCTCCGCCACCTTCGAGACCGGTGAGCCGGAACGTCAGGAAACCCTGATCGTCACCGCGCTGCGACCGGGCGGGACGCCAACCTCCTGTCATGTCGGCTATGTCGATGCCTCAGCGGTCGCGGATGCCAACCGGATTGCCCGTGACATGGCCGATCAATTGGCGTCGGATTTCGACTGTGACAGCGGTGAGATCTGGGTCGTCGATGCCGCCTCGCCGAGCCTCGACGCGGCGCTGGCGAACGGCTCGACCCGGTCGTCGCACTAGGACCGACAGGCCCGCGCCCTGTCAGCCACGTCCGCCGGCCAGCTTGCCTGCCTCCGGCCGGGCGCGCAGGCGGGCCATTGCCCAGACACCGACCGCCGGGCCGATTGCCAGCGGCGCGAAGCCCCAATTCCAGCCCACCCAACCGATCCAGGCGCCAAGCGCCTGTACCGTGATGACGGTGAGGGCAAAGCCCATCGCGGTCTGCAGGGTGAGCAGGGTGCCGGTGCGCTCGGGCGGGGCAAGCTCGGTTATGGCGGCCGAAAATTGTGCGCTGTCGGCGATCACGGCCATGCCCCAGACGATCAGCAGTGGCAGCATGATCCACGGCGGCAAGCCGAACGCCGGGCCGACCAGAAGGGCGCAACTGCCGGAGATGGCCAGCGCCAGCATCGCGATCCGGGTTCGACCGAGCCGGTCGGCAAGACGACCGGCTGCGAGGCAGGCGAGGGCGCCACTGGCGACCACGACGAAGGCGGTCAGATCGCCCAGCCGGGCCGGCGCGTCATATTGCTGCCAGTAGGCGTGCGCAAACGGGCCGATCCAGGCCCACATCGCATACAGCTCCCACATATGCCCCAGATAGCCCAGATTGGTCAGGCGCAAGGCCGGATCGCGGATCGCGAGCAGGGCGGCGCCGGGGTCGAATGGTGCGGCTGGTCGCAGGCCCGGTCCGCCGCGGGCGAACAGGATCGCCGCGGCCGCCAGCAGGGCCGCCAGCGCTGATGCCGCGAAGGGCAGGCGCCAGTCCGGCACTGCATTGGCGAGGTTGAAGGCAAAGGGCAGGGCCGAACCCAGGGTCAGGGCGCCGACCAGAAGACCGACCAGGAAGCCGGCATCGCCACGCGCCCAACTGGCGGCCAGCTTCATCCCGACCGGATAGACAAGCGCGAGCGCGGCTCCGGCAACCATCCGGCTGGCAATCATGGCGATGCCGCCGGGGTCCAGCATCAGGGCGAGGAGATTGGCCAGGGCAGCGATAATGGCGCCTGCCGCAAACAGGCGCTGCGGGACAATGCGGTCGGCAAGGCCGAGCCCGGCGCTGGCCAGGGCACCGGCCACGAAACCCAATTGCACGCTGCTGGTGAGCATGGCCTGCCGCAGCGGGCTGATCGCGGCGGCGTCGATCAGGGCCGGCAGGGCGGCCGCGCCTGCGAACCAGATGGACAGGGCGAGGATTTGCGACAGGGCGATCAGGCAAAGCGCAGCGCGCTTGCCGGGCAGGGAGGCGGGCGCCGGCGGGGCCGCTGTCACGGTTTGGCGGCGGGTTTTACCCGGCGGACCTGACAGGTCGCGCTGGCCTTGGCGGCGATCTCGCCGGCGGGTGTCCACACCGTGCCCTCCATGAAGGCGACGCGGCCGCCAATGCGCATGGCTTCGCCGCGCGCCCGACACGGCTCAACCGGGAGCGGATTGTAATAGCTGGTCTTGATTTCCAAGGTCGGCACGCCGCAGGTGAAGCGTTCGGCGATCAGGACCGACAGCGACATCACCTCGTCCAGCATGGCGGTGATGATGCCGCCCTGGACACTGCCGCGCAGATTGGCGAGTTGCGGGGTCGGGTTGAAGCGGGCCTCGATCCAGCGTTCCTCAATCGAAAGATCGACCAGTTCGAAACCCAGAAGGGTGGAGACATTGGTGCGAACGTCGCGTGATGTCAGGCGCTGGCGGATCTCGTCCGCGTCCAAGGGTTGCGGGGGCGGACCCTCCACCAGATCGGGGGCCAGCAAAAAGGGCCGTTCACTCACTTCTTGCGGAAGCTGTCGAGGCTGACGACCTGGGCGCCATCGCCAGTGTCACCGGACCCGCTGCCGGTGGCGTCGCCCTTGCCCTTTTTCGGCTTGGGATCATCGCCCGGGAAGCCGGTCTCGTCCTCGGTGCCTTCATGCTCGAACTGGAGATGGAAGCCGACGCTGGGGTCGTGGAAGCGCGAGATCGCGGAATAGGGCATTTTCAGATATTTCGGCACGCCGGAGAATTTCAGCGTCACCTCAAAACCGGTGTCGGTGACATTGAGGTCCCAGAACTGGTGTTCGAGCACGATCGTCATCTCTTCCGGGTATTTTTCCAGCAGGGTCGGGTCGATATCGACACCCGGCGCGGTCGTCCGGAAGGTGATGTAGAAATGGTGCGGACCGGGCAGGCCTTCAGGGGCCGCTGCCTTGAGCAGGGCCTGGCGCACAACGCCGCGTAGCGCGTCCTGCGCCATCAGGTCGTAGCGCATCAGGTCTTTGGCCATGTTGTACTCCCCCGGGTATCCCTGTCGAAGGGTACTCCAAGCCTCAAAGAGGTCAACGAGGAAGGGCGGCGCCTCTGCACATGGTGAACAGGGTGTTTACGGATGGGCGGTGTCCGGTCGACAGGCGTCGGGCCGCACAGGTCGGGGCGTCGATGATGAGGGTAAGTGGAGGCTTCTGTTGCCAGGCGCCTCCGGGCCCCGCCTATACCGGCTAAAGGGTATAGGAGTTTAGTGCGAGATTACCCGCGCTGACTACGCAGCGAGAGCGACCTCTTCAGCAAAGTTGTCGTTGGCAACTCTGAAAATGAGCCTGTAAGGGGCCTCACCCCGGCGAAAGCCATCTTCTTTACCCGTCCGTCGATCCTGTTTCGGCCCCAGGCATGTCCGCCAACGCAGAACAGTTATGGTGGAGCCGCCGGGTACTGCCCCCGGGTCCGGTCCGGTTATTACAAGCGCGTTTATCGCCATAGTCGGCAAGCCGACCTGTTTAATATAGGCCATCCGGCGGGTGGATTGAAGGGGGTAGCCCAGCGCCGTGCCCGATCCGCGGGTGACCCGGCGATGTGTCCCGAACGCGACAGGCGACTCCCGGTGTGAAACCGGACCGGCCGTGGGGCGCAAGCGGGCGCGCGGGACAACACCTTTGATTGCAAAGTTAAATCAACCCGGTTGTTCGGGTCATTCCGGCACGCTTGGGCGCGTGTCGCGGGGCGGACGTGATAGTCATATATTATAACTCATGACGATGGTGTGTGGACCCGTTTACGCCTCGTTCGCAAATACCCGCTTAGGTTATGATTAACAGGCTCGACTTTGGGGAGTGATTGGTCTGTGGCAACCATGAGGATGTTGACTATGGGACTTTTTGCTTCTTCTGACCGAGCCGTACTGAACGCGCTTCACAACGCCTACGCCGTGATCAGCTTCAGGCCTGACAGCACCATAATCGAAGCCAATGCCAATTTTTGCCAGGTGATGGGCTATCAGCCTGACGAGATCATCGGCCGCAAACATCGCATGTTCGTGCAGGATGGCGACGCTGACAGCGAGTCCTATATCCGTTTCTGGGACGATCTGCGCGCCGGCAAATTCCATTCCGAAGAATTCTGCCGTATCCGCAAGGACGGCCAGTCGGTCTGGATCCAGGCGACCTACAACCCGGTGACCGATAGTGCCGGCAAGGTGGTGCGGATTGTCAAACTGGCCTCGGACATCACCGAGAGCCGGGTCCGGCGTTTCAAGTTCCAGAGCACGATGGAAGCCATCGAGCGTTCCCAGGCGATGATCCGGTTCGACATGCAGGGCAATGTCCTGGCCGCCAATGCGGCGTTCGGTGAGGCGATGGGGTATTCCCCCGCCGAGGTGGAGGGGCAGCACCACGCCATTTTCTGTGATCCGGAGCATGTCAGGACCGCGGCCTATCGCGAATTCTGGGAAAGCTTGCGAGCCGGAAACTTCCAGTCTGGCGAGTATTGCCGCTACCGCAAGGATGGTTCCGAAATTTGGCTCCAGGCGACCTACAATCCGGTCGTTGATCTTGATGGCAAGCCGATCAGTGTCATCAAGCTGGCGATCGATGTGACGGCGTCGGTGCATGCGCGCCAACACCGTGACCACGTGCGTCAACAGGTCGGCAAGGGGCTGGAGACGGTTTCCCGAAACATCGCCGAGGCTGGCACCAAGACAACGTCGGCATCGACCGCATCGGGAAAGGCGGCGCAGATGGTCCAGAGTGTCGCTGCGGCAGCCGAGGAATTGTCGGCCTCGTTCCAGGAGGTCGGGCAGCAAGTGACCGGAGCCCTCAATGTTGCCAAGGAGGCGGTCGGCGAGACCCGGCAGACCGCGGACGTCATGGATACGCTGTCGACGGCGGCGCAATCGATCGGCCAGGTGGTCGAGTTGATCAATTCCATTGCCGAGCAGACCAATCTTCTTGCCCTCAACGCTACCATCGAGGCGGCCCGGGCGGGCGAAGCCGGCAAGGGTTTTGCGGTCGTGGCGTCCGAGGTGAAAAATCTCGCCGGCCAGACCGCCAATGCAATCGAGAACATCACCAAGCAGATCACCGCGGTACAGGACAATACTGCTGGCGCGGTGCAGGCCATCACGCGGATCGGCAGCGTCATCGGCCAGATCGAGGAGATCGCCTCGGGCATCTCCGCGGCGGTGGAGGAACAGGTCGCCGTGACCCAGGACATCAGCCGCAATATGGGCGAGGCGGCGTCTGATGTGTCGCTGGTATCCGATGCCGTCACTGAAATCGCGCGTGGCAATGAGGCCCTGCAGGTCTCGGCCAATGAGATCGCCGCCGCCGCGCAGTCGCTGTCGGAAAGCCGGGCCGCCTGACACCCGGATACCCGGGAGACCGGACATCCAGGAAGCGGGCGGGCGCCGGGCAATGACGCGCCATGGTGTTCGTGGACCGCGATTCCGCCTATCCTGCCGGCAATTGTCGGGACGAGGTCTCCATGTTGCAATCAATCGGCGGGGCGGCATTTGCTCGCCTGCTGGGTGCTGTCATCCTGATCCGGGCGCTCTATGCGCTCGGTGTGTGGGGGTTTGGTGTTGCGGTGTTCGCCGGATGGGTTGTGACCGATCCGGTGATGACAGTCTTTTTCGCCAGCGGTCCGCCCCTGATGCTGCTGCCCTGGCTGGGTTATGTGCTGGGCTATGGCGCGGCGGCGGCCCTGCTCTGGCTGGGCCGGCCCGGCGCCGCACTGGGCTGTTACGCCAGCGCCTTTATCGTCGATACCGCGATCTGGATCGCCTACACCTCGATCCGGCTGCCGGATGTCAGCAATACCGTCTGGACCGGGTTTGCTGATCTCGTCACCAATATGGTCGATCTCATCGTGCTGGCGGTCCTGGCCCTCCTTCTGGTCCGGCGGCTGCAGGCGCGGAGCTGAGACCTGTCCGTCCGCTCGTCCCTGGAGGCCGACCGTTCCGGTGCAGCTGCAGCCTGCCCCGGTGCTGGAATCGCGTTAGCGATTGGCGATGTCCAAGCTCTACTTCACCTATTCCGCGATGAATGCGGGCAAGTCGGCGATCTTGCTGCAGGCGGCGCACAACTACCGCGAACGCGGTATGCAGGTCATGCTGTGGACCTCGGTTCACCACGCCGCTGCGCCGTCCGACACCATGGGCGAGATCGAATCCCGCATCGGCCTGCGTGCGCCGGCCCACATCTACCGGCCCGATACCGCCGTTTTCGCCGCCATTGCCGCGCGCCAGGCCGACGGTCCCCTCGACGCTGTATTTCTCGATGAGGCGCAATTTCTCACGGCCGACCAGGTGCTTGATCTGGCCCGTGTGGTCGATGATCTCGGCCTGCCGGTGCTGTGTTACGGGTTGCGCACTGATTTTCGCGGCGCACTTTTCCCCGGCTCGGCCCAGTTACTGGCCTTGGCCGATCATCTGCGTGAAGTCCGCACCGTCTGCCATTGCGGCCGCAAGGCGACCATGAATTTGCGCCGCGATGCGTCCGGCACGGCCATTGCGGAAGGCGAACAGGTCGCCGTCGAAAAGTCAGACTATGTGTCCCTGTGCCGCAAACATTTCCGCGAGGCCCTGGCGGGATAGGGCGTTGAGATGTTGTGGCAGGCGCGCGGCGGGGCGAAACCGGTCGCGGGTTCGTGTGACGGCCAGGCGAGGCGAGGTTTGGCGTGCCGATCAATTCGCGGAAACTGTGCTGCCCCCCGCGCATGCGCGGCGGGGGGCAGGCTGATTGTCTAGAGATTGACCTGAAGCGAAACACCAAAGGTCTGAGGCGGCTCAAGAGCCCGGCGCATGGAGGCCGGTGCCGTGACTTCAGGACCGACCCTCAGCCAATAGACCTCATCGAAGACATTGCGCGCCCAGGCCGACAGGCTCCACCGGTCATCCGGGGACAGATAGGTCACGCGTAGATCCGTCCGGTCCCAAGCGGGGGCGTGGATGTCCTGATCATTGGAAACCCTTTCGTCCTGCCAGACATAGTCACCCCGGAAGATCAGCGTGCCCTGCGGGATGGCCTGCACGTATTGGCCGCTCAGGGAGGTGGTCCATTCAGGAATCCCCCGCATCCGCTCGCCGTCGCGAACCCGCAATGCGCCTTGTTCGAACACGGTGAAGTCCTTGAACGTGGCGTCTATATAGGCGGTCGATCCCGACAGGGTGAGGTTGGGCGTCGGAGACCAGGAATACTCGAGTTCAAACCCGGTCACTTCCGCGTTGGCGGCATTGGCGGTGAAGGGGCTGCCGATATCCGGGACCGCCGAAATCTGCAGGTCCTGGTAGTCCGTTTGGTAGATGGCGCCGTTGATCCGGAGCCGGTTGTCGAACAGGTCCGACCGCCAGCCGAGCTCGATCTGTTCGGCATATTCCGGCTCGAAACCCATGAGCGCATCGGCATTGGTCACGGGCTGGCCGTTGAAACCGCCACTTTTGAAGCCCTGGGCCAGATTGAAGTACAGCAGGATGTTGCTGGACACGTCATAGTCCAGTCCGAACCGGAAGGAGGTGTCCTCCCAGGTGCGGGAGGTGCGGGCATCAATGACCTCTTCAATCAGCGGGTTGCCCGGCCCCTCAGAGCCTTGGGGTATACCTTCGCCGGTCGCGGAGAAATCCTTGGTCTCGCGGGTCCAGCGCGCACCGACCGTGACGCCGAGCCGGTCTGTCAGGTCATAGCTGGCCTGCCCGTAGGCCGCGAAGGCGTCGGTTTCCACCGCATGTGTGACGGATGTGCCGGCAATGCCGAACGGGGCAAAGAGCGGCAGTTCGAACAGCACGTGCTTGTCGGCTTCTTCGTGGAAATGGAACAGTCCGGAAGTCCAGTGCAGACGGCCCCCCATCGATGCGGATCCACCGTCCGTCGATGATAACCGCAGCTCGGCCGTGCGAGAATCCGACCGTTCGGCCTGCTGCTCCGCGACCTGCGACAGCGGTGAGCCGTCAATATCCTCGCGGAAAAACGTCTCACTCGACCGCACGCCCGCGATGGCCACGAATGTCGTCGCCTCGCCCTCAAGGGTGAAGCGTCCCATATAGCCGTGGGCATCCAGCCATTCATTGCCGGGGTCATCGACATTGGCCGAGAAGACCGGGTCGCTCGGGGGGACCTCGACCGTGATGTCACGCATCTGGAACGGGCCGTCCGGGCCGACGCTCTTGAGGTTCGGGCCGGGCCGGGTCTCTTCCATATCCGCGCTCAACAGGAGTTCCGAATGGGTCGTGGGGGTCCAGCGCAGTGTCAGGCGCGCGGCGGTGGTGTCGATACGGCGGCCATCCTGCCCGTCGAAAAGATTGGTCATATAGCCGTCGCGTTGCCGGCTCATTGCCGAGACGCCGATAAAGAGGCGGTCTTCGACAAGGGGGCCGCTGGCATAGCCGCCGAGATTGATGGCTCCCAGATTGCCGACCTCCGCGTTGAGCGTGCTTTCAAACGTGTTGGACGGCTTCCGGGTGATGATGTTGATCGAACCGCCGATCGTGTTGCGGCCGAACAGGGTGCCCTGGGGCCCTTTGAGGACTTCGACGCGTTCGACATCGAGCATGGACAGGTTGGCGCTGGACGCGCGTGGAAGATAGACGTCGTCCAGAAACACGCCAACGCCGGAATCCGACGAGACGTCGTCATTGGCAAAGCCGATGCCGCGAATGGAGTAAGCCGGATTGTTCACTTGTGATGATGTGATGGACAGGCCGGCAACGAAGTCCTGCAAGCCCTGGGTCGACTGGACGCCGCGCTCTTCCAGTTCGCCGCCGCCCACAACCGTGAGCGAGATTGCAACGTCCTGAACGTCCTGTTCCCGGCGTTGGGCGGTCACGACGATCCGGTCGACCTGCGCGTCGTCAGTGTGGGTGTCATCATCCTGCGACCAGGCGAGCGGCGCCGGACCCGTTGCGACGGCGAGCGCCGTCAGGCCGACGCCCAGGATCAACCGGGATTTGCTGGAAACGGGCCGGCGGCGGTGAACCGGTCGGCAATCAATGTTCGTGTTCAAGGTCTAAGTCTCCCCTCAACGCCGTCACCCTGTTCCGGGGCGGCTGTTTTGTGTTCCGGCCACCTCCCGATTCGTGCGGATGAATGACCAGGGGGCGAGGCAACTAGCCACGGAGTACCGCTTCCATCTTGATTGCACGGGCGGACCCGCAATTTTCACCAACCTTGCCCAAGTCCCGTTGATGTCGCCCGAACGGACAAGAAATGGCCCGGTTGGCGACGTGTGCGGTGACCACGTCAGGTGATGCAGGCGTTCAGGACAATGGGAGGTCGAGCTTTTTCACGCTTTCGACATGCGGGCGGCTGACCGGTATTCGCCGATTGTCGAGGGTCTCGACATACCAGCGACGTCCGTCCCGTCGGACCGCGGCAATGGCATGGCGGGCAATCCAGAAGGAGCGGTGCACCTGGAGCCCGTCCTGGCTCGCCAGCTCCGCGAGCGCGTCACCGAAACGGTAGTGCACCATTTCCGCGCCGGTATCGGTGTGCACAAGCACATAGTGTTGTTGCGCCTCGACCATGTTGATGACCTGCGCGCGCCCCTTGCCCAGCCTGGACAGAAGTCCGTCCGCGCTGCCGGTCTGCGACAGGGGTTGATCAAGGCGCGCTTGCGTCGATGGGCCCGCTGCCCGGCGCAGCCCGCTTTGGCGCACTGCGATCAGTATTGGCGCAAGCGCCAGGGAGGGAAGAGCCAGAACTTGGACTTCATGGACGGTCTCGGCAGCAAAGGTCGCTATGCGGTCCCACGCCAGGTGATCGGGGATGGCCAGAACGTCCGACATTCCAAGAACGACATCCAGTCCTGACGAGAAGGGGGCCGCGATGATCGCCCCCAGCAGCCCCGACAAGACCGCCTGAACCGGAACAGGCGCGGACGCGATACGCGCATTCCGCAGCAGGCCGGTCAGCGCCGCAGTCACCCCGCCCCACAGGCACACAAGTTCCATCGCCAGAAAAAGCGCGGCCGGCCGGCCAGTCAGGGCTTGCAGCGGCGGCGCCTGGACGGCCACGAAAACAAGCAAAAGGATCGCTGGAGGAACCAGCCACCCCCCGCCACGCAGTTGATCCTGCAATCGGGTTTCGCTTGTCGGGTACATCACATGCCGATGCTCCCTGCTTACCCAGGCCACGTCAAGCCGCGTTGTCCTTGTTCAATAGGGACAGCGCAATCTCCCGGTTCGAACGGCTGACGGGAATGCGCGACCTGTCTTTCAGGACGATTTCGAGCTGGCGTCCGCGCCGGATCACCGTCTGGACGCCGCATCGGGACACCCAGTGCGAGCGGTGTACCGCAGCGCCATCGATCGCCGCCACATCCTGCAAGGCGTCGGAAAACCGGTAACGCAGCCGGGCGCGCCCGGCGTCAGTGGTTACGAGGATATGATGGTGCTCGGCCTGAATGGCCCACAACTCCCCGCGACAGGACTCATCGAGCCGGTTGAAAAAACCGGCGCTGAAACGGCCGGGGTCCGAAGCGGCGACATGGCTCGAGGGCGCAGATACGTCGGCATCCTCACGGGTTTCGAGCGGCATGGGTTCGGACTCTTCCGGCAGACTGCCTGTCCGGCTGGTGATTGCTTGCCCGCGGCTCAACCGGCGCAGGTCCAGGACCGCGGCGGTCAGCACGGCTAGCCGGAGGCCGGCGGCCTGGGCCTCATTGAGCGTGGCGGCGGCAAACCCGGTCAGTCGCTCCCAGCTGTCACCGGTGGAGACCAAGGGGCGGTACTGGATCCCGAAGACAATATCGAGAATTTCGGCGAATGGCGCGAATATGACGATGGTCAACAGCGCGACGCCGGCACCGTGCACCAAGGGATGAATCACCGCGCGCCGGGCCAGGCCGTCGAACACGGCAATGCTCGTGAATGCGGCGCCCACGGCCAGGCCGAGTATTCCGATCCAGAACATGTAGGTCAGCAGGGGCGCGGCACCGGCCAGCGGACCGGCATTCAGGGTCGACTCCGCGACGACAATGGTCAGCCCCGAAAACCACAAGACGGGCCGCAAAACACGGTTTGAATTGTCACGCCAAGACGTCATGAACCAGTCCCCTCGACCCGAACGGTATCCCGAAACGGCAAGCGCGTTCAATTCGTGCGCAGATGATGCCAATCCGTGGAAAACCGGTATCCCCGCGCATCCGCCCCGCATTGGATATCTGTTCGGCCGGGTATCCGGCTGCGGCGGGGGACCTTTGCATGTCCGTACCGCTGGTCTCAAAAACTGCGATCAAGGACTCGATCATGGAGTTACTAAAGAAGCGGCAGAGCCTGGCGCATCGTCTCGGATGCGTTTGGGGAGGAATCGCCCTGGCGCTCGGACTGTCAGGTTTGGCCATGGCGGCCGACCCGGTCTCGACGCCCAGCTATACAGGGATGATCATCGAGCGGAATGTCGAAATCGTCACGCGCGACGGTACGACATTGCGCGGCGATGTCTTTCGTCCCGACACGGATGAAGCCTTGCCGGTCATCATGTCGATGACGGCCTATCAAAAGGACATGCCATGGCGGCCGTGGGAGGGCATTGATGCCCTGTCCACCGAAAACCAGAACTGGGAAACCCCGAATCCGGACCGGTGGGTGCCCTATGGCTATGTGATTGTGCGGGTTGATACCCGCGGCACCGGACAGTCACCCGGCATATTCGAACCGCTGTCGGCGCGCGAGGCGGAGGATTTTTATGACGCCATCGAGTGGGCCGGCGACCAATCCTGGAGCAATGGCAATGTCGGCCTGTCCGGCATTTCCTACATGGCGATCAACCAATGGCGGGTGGCCAGTCTTCAGCCCCCCTCGCTGCGGGCCATCATTCCCTGGGAGGGATTTTCCGACCAGTACCGCGACGGCGTGTTTCAAGGGGGAATCCTGAGCTACGCCTTCCTGGTCAACTGGTACAATGGTGTCATGTACGACAACATTCTGCGTGGCTGGGACAATAATGATCCTGATGCCTTCGGGAACAGCTTCCTGTTTGAACTGATGCGGCACCGTTTGGACGGTCCCTTCTGGGAGGCTCGCCGTCCGATCTGGGAAGATCTGACAGTACCGGTGCTCAGTGCCGGCAACTGGACCGGATTTTATGGCGCGCAGCACTTCCGCGGCAATACCGAAGGCTACAAGCTTGCGGCGTCGGAACACCGCTATTTGCGCATCCATACCGGCGGACACCAGGACGCGTTTTATTCGGAAGAGGGCTTCCAGACCCAGCTTGCCTTCTTTGATCATTGGCTGAAGGGCCACGATACCGGCCTGCTCGACGAGCCGCCGGTCCGTCTGGCCATCCGGAGAAGTGTGGCCGATCCGGCGGATTTCGAATGGCGCTCTGAAAATGAGTGGCCGATTGCGCGCACCGATTATCAGCGTCTTCACCTGACCTCGGACGGCGGGCTGTCACCGTCAGCGCCGGGGCGGACCGGACGTGTCGATTACATGTCGCCCGCGATCGATCAGCATGACGAGATCATTCCGGCCGGGATGGCGACCTTCGTGTCCGAACCCTTTGAGGCGGAAACTGAAATCACCGGCGAGATCATGGCCGGACTGTGGGTTTCCACCAGTCGGGACGACATGAATATTCACGCCGATGTCTACATCGTTCACCCGGACGGCACCGAGGAAAGGCTGACGCGTGGTCGTCTCCGCGCATCGCAGCGGCGTCTCGATCCGGAAATGTCGACACCGTCGCGGCCCTGGCTCGCGCACGACCGGATCGAACCCCTGGTCGCCGGCGAGGTCTATCCCGTCGAGTTCGAGATCTGGCCGACAAGCATGATCTTTTCACCGGGCTCGCGTGTGAAGCTCGTCATCGCGTCCGGCGCCTACCATACCCGCACATGGGACCGGCAAGAGCCGGAGGCGACCAACACCATCCATGTCGGAGGCGA
>NZ_RBIM01000003.1:108625-246062 GCF_003634045.1 Maricaulis maris | reverse complement strand
GCTCGCGTGTGAAGCTCGTCATCGCGTCCGGCGCCTACCATACCCGCACATGGGACCGGCAAGAGCCGGAGGCGACCAACACCATCCATGTCGGAGGCGACTATCCCTCCTTCATCCAACTCCCGATTATTCCCTCACAATAGTCCGGACCAAGCGCCCAGGGCGGGGTTTCAACCGCCCTGGGTGTGCGTGCGGGCGTCGGTGGCGCCGGTAAGCCCGCTGGCTGCACCGTCGGTGCAGGCTGGCTGGCATCCGCCAGCGTTGGGAGGCATACTGCGCCTGTTGCCTCCGGACCGTGACGCCAATCTTGTGAGTCCCATGCAGTACGGAAAAGCGGTTTTTGCCTGCGCCTGCGTATCGCTTCTGTTCGCTGTGATTTTCGTCGAACAGGGGGTCGACAATTCCGGCACGGATGGCGGCTATCTTATTTTCGTCTTCTGGTTCGCGGCGCTGTTCTATTCAGCGATCCTGTTCCTGGCCGCCCGCAACCTGATCGCCCGGTTGACCGCGCGCCTGAACTGGCCTCGCGCGGTGACAGTCGCGCTTGCCTGTGCCGCTGCCATAGTGTCGGTGCTGCCGGCCGCGTCCCTGATGACGGTCTCCTTGGACAGTTTTCACCATGACGCTGACCTCATCAGCAACCGGGTGCCGGGCCAAACAGCGGTTGATTTTCTTGAGATCTGGCTGGGGGAATTGCTGGACATTACACCCACCGCCACGATCTTCCTGCTGAGCGTTTTCGGGGCGACCGTCCTGCTTGGTGGCGTGACATTGCTGCCTTCACGTCCAGTGGTCGGATCGGCCGGCCCCGACGTGGAGTCCAGTCGCTGCGATGATGCCGGGCGGATGGCGAACCTGATTGACCGCACCATTTGGGCGCTTCAGGCCGACGAGCATTACGTTCTGGTGCACGGTCCCAACGGCACCCGCCAATCGCTTGGCCGTCTGCGCG
The DNA here is from genome assembly GCF_003634045.1 of Maricaulis maris. Classification (GTDB taxonomy): domain Bacteria; phylum Pseudomonadota; class Alphaproteobacteria; order Caulobacterales; family Maricaulaceae; genus Maricaulis; species Maricaulis maris. The sequence continues at coordinate 245,110 of NZ_RBIM01000003.1, read as the reverse complement.
ACGCGATCGCTGCGGTGGAGGGCGTGCCCGGTCTGCAGGTACATCGGTCCTGGTGGGTGGCCCGCGACGGGATTGAGGCCGTCGACGACGATCCACGACAGGTGCGCATCCGGCTTCGCAGCGGCCAGCACGTACCCGTGAGCCAACGACGACTGAAGGCTTTCCGCGACTGGCGGGGCGTGCAGTCCGACCCATCCTAGCTCAACCATCCCGACGCTTTCATTCACTCATTCGTTGACCTGACGCTTGCAGCGCGCTCACGAAATTGGCGTTGCGGATGGCGTGCGCGCCGCAACAACTCCTGTGCGTTGTTTTGCTCCCAGGAGACCCTTCAATGGACAGATTTTGCAAACTCCCCGCTTTCGCCTCCGCGGCCGGTTTCGGCTTCACCACACTGCTGGCTCCGGCCACGGTGCACGCCGAGGCGCTCTCCCCGGTCGAGGCGCGCAAGGAAGCGGCGCTCGCCGGCGACCTTACAGGGCTCAGCGCCCTTTTGGGGATCGTGGCGGAGTCGTCCCCGGTCTACGCCGGCAGCGACAATCGCGAGACCGGCGCCGCGCCTATCCTTTATGGCATGTATGATGACCGCTATTACGTATCCGGCGACGAGATGGGCATTTACTGGCCCATACTAGGGTCAGAGTGGCGGTTGAAAGCCGGCATCGGCTACGAGCCAGGCCGCGACCCGTCCGACGATCCGGCGTTGGCAAATCTGGCCACGATGGACAGCACCGCCGTATTGGCCGGGGGGCTGTTCCGCCAGTTTGGCACGTCGGCGGTCGGCTTTGGATTCGAGGCCGATATCGGCGATGCCGGCAAGGGCGTCGTGACTTTCCTCGGAGGTTCCTACGATTGGCACCTGATGGATAACGCCCTGACCCTCACGGCCTATGGCGATATCAGCTATGCCAATGCCGAGCATCTGCAGACCGAGTTCGGTATCACATCCCTTGAAGCGGCAGCCAGCCAGGCTGACCCAAACCCGGCCTTCCGCTACACCGAATACCAACCCTCCAGTGGCCTGAAATCCGCCGGTGTGGGCTTTGGCGCGCGCTACCGGCTCAATGAGCAATGGATGATCATTGGCAATGTAAGCGGTGAATTCTTCGGAGACGAAGCGACCGGCAGCCCTCTGGTGCGGGAAGATTACGAGCTGGAAGCCGTGCTCGGGGTTGCATTTTCGTTTTAGCGAACATGAGATGTGGTGATGGTGCTCATGGGGAAGGGACTGTCGCCACACCAATCGCGGCTTGCGAGTCGAGCGAGCGGGGCCAACGAAAGAAGCGGGTACCTCAGTAGCGCCATTTCGAACCCGACGACTTCGCAAGCGGGACCGCGCGCCGGGCGGTCAGCCCGCCTCCATCGGAGACGTCCGCACCGCGGACTGTCGCGAGATCGAAGAGAATGGCGCACTCAAGAGGATTCCGGATAAATGGTCACCGGCACCTTTATCTGGGCAGGCGTGTGAAGCTCGTCATCGCGTCCGGCGCCTACCATACCCGCACATGGGACCGGCAAGAGCCGGAGGCGACCAACACCATCCATGTCGGAGGCGACTACCCCTCCTTCATCCAACTCCCGATTATTCCCGCGCAATAGTCCGGACCAAGCACCCAGGGCGGGGTTTCAACCGCCCTGGGTGTCAACGGGACGATCGGGCTAGGCCGTTCGCCGGACTGTTTTACGCATCGGTCCTGTTCCTGGCGATCCGCCACCTGGTCGCCCGCTAACGATTACGCCGGTGTGGGTCACCCACGTTCAACGTCATCACCCCATATAAAACACATTCAGCTTGTTCCCGTCCGGGTCTCTGAAATAGCCGGCGTAGAAGCTGTCGCCGCGGGGGCCGGCGGGGCCTTCGCAGGGGGCGCCGAGTTCTTCGACGGCGAGCTTGTAGACCTTGTCGACCTGTTCTTTGCTGTCGGCCTGGAAGGCGGCCATGACGCCATTGCCGATGGTGGCCGGTTCGCCATTGAAAGGCTTGGTCAGGCCGATACCGGCGCCGCCATCAGGCTTGCCCCAGGCGATGAAATTCTCGTCGCCCATCATGCGGCCAACACCGAATTCGGCGCACAGCTTGTCGTAGAAGGCGGCGGCCTTTTCCAGATCATTGGTTCCCAGTGTCACGTATCCGAGCATGTGTGTGTTCCCTCTATGTTCCGATGCCGCAACCATACACCAAGACCGGCGGCGAGCGAGTCACAATTTGATCTCTCCTGACAGGACGGGGGGCGTAGCCCGGTACCGCAAAAACCGGGGACACGTACCGATTTAGTCTTCCAGTGGCGCCTCGCTTCGCCGTTTCGGGCGGCCGGATTGGCCCGGTCTGAGCCGCCGGCCTCCCATGAGAAATCGGGACACGTACCAATTTTCGCGCGCCATGCGCAGACCTGCTTATAACTCCCTTGTCAGCCAGCGGGCCGTATCCGGTTCTTGAGGTCAAGGGCGGCACAGCCGCCGCTCCGCGGGCATGCCCCTTGAGCTCAAGAACCGGATACGGCTTTCTCTCGGCAAGGGGTTTATGGTTGAGTGTGCGCTCGGCCCCCTTCGGCCCGCCGCTCCGCGCCGGTCCACTTCCCCCGCAAGCGGGGGCAGAAGGCTGCGCTCGGGTTCCTATTTTCCCGCAGGCCCGCCAATCACTTGCCGCGACTATCCCCGGCTGATCTGGGCTCGCTGGTTCAACCCGGACGGCTTCGCTGGCATGCTGTCTCGCTGAGAATCACCGGGAGAGCGACATGGCGGTTATCGACAGTGAGAGCTTTGCGCAGGCGCGGTCCGGTGCGGCAGGTTCGGACGTCGAGAATGCCTATCTCGACCTGCTGCGCGATATCCTGGAAAACGGCGCCGAGCAGGCTGACCGGACCGGCGTCGGGACGCGGTCGGTGTTTGGCCGCCAGCTGCGCTGTGACCTGTCGAAGGGCTTCCCGCTGCTGACCACCAAGAAGGTGCATTTCAAGTCGATTGCGATCGAGCTTTTGTGGTTCCTGCGCGGCGAGACCAATGTGCGCTGGCTGCAGGAGCGCGGGGTGAAGATCTGGGACGAATGGGCCGATGAAAACGGCGATCTCGGCCCGGTCTATGGCAAGCAATGGCGTCGCTGGGAGGGGCCGGACGGCACCGAGATCGACCAGTTGTCCAACATCCTCGAGCAGATCAGGAATAATCCCGCCTCGCGGCGCCTCATTGTGTCGGGCTGGAACCCGGCCGATGTGCCCAATATGGCGCTGCCGCCCTGCCACACGCTGTATCAGTTCAATGTTGCGGGCGGGAAGCTGAGCTGCCAGCTCTACCAGCGCTCGGCCGACATGTTCCTGGGCGTGCCGTTCAACATTGCCTCCTACGCGCTGCTGACGGCGATGGTGGCGCAGGTCTGCGGGCTGGAGCCGGGCGAATACATCCACACGTTCGGTGACGCCCACATCTATTCCAACCATATGGACCAGGTCCGCGAACAGCTCACGCGGGCGCCGCGCGCCTTGCCGCAGCTGAAGCTCAATCCGGAGGCGACCGACCTGTTCGGTTTCGAGTACGAGGATATCGCGCTGGAGGGCTATGACCCGCACCCGCGCATCTCTGCCCCGGTCGCCGTTTAGGGGCGGGCGCCATGTCCGGACCGCTTGATCAACTCGCCGACAAGATCGTCCGGGTTTCCGATATCTATGCCGAGCATTTCGGGATTGACCGGTCGGGTGACTGGCCGCTGTTGAAACTGCAGGAAGAGGTCGGCGAGCTGACCCAGGCTTATCTGACCACCACCGGCCGTACCCGGCGTCCCGCCGATGCCGAGGCGCGCGAGCAATTGGCGCTGGAAATGGCCGACGCGCTGGGCATGTTGTTGATCATGGCCAAGGCTGAGGGCATCGATATCGACCAGGCCATGCAGGATAAATGGCTGCACTGGCTGGATCGCGACAGTGCGGTGATGGAGCCGGGCGATGCCAGTGCGGGCGGGGAGGGCTGAGCCATGGCCAACTTCACCACCACCATCATTCCCAAAATCGCCTTCGTCGTGGCGCGCGGTGCCAATGGCGTCATTGGTGCAGACGGGGATCTGCCCTGGCGCCTGTCATCCGACCTGCAGCGTTTCAAAGCGATCACCAGCGGCAAGCCGATCATCATGGGCCGCAAGACCTGGGACAGCCTGCCCCGGCGGCCCCTGCCGGGCCGGCTCAATATCGTGATCACGCGCCAGGCCGACTATCTGGCCGACGGTGCGATTGTGGTCAGCGAGCCGGGCGAGGCCATGAGGGCGGCGTTCGAGCAGGCACGTAGCGACAGTGTCGACGAAGTGTGTGTGATCGGCGGGGCGCAGATCTATGCCACGATGATGAACCTGGCCGAACGGCTCTATCTCACCGAGGTCGAGGCCAGTCCGGAGGGCGATGCCCGCCTGCCCGAGATCGTTGAGAGCGAATGGCACGAGGTGGCGCGCGAAGCGCATCCGGCCGGCGAGCGCGATGATCACGCCTTCGTCCTGCGCACGCTCGATCGCGCCTGACACAGTCCGCGTTCGCGGCAAAGGGGGGACATGCCGCTGCGCCGTCCCGTCCGATTACCCTTGAACCGTAACGCGCATACGTTCATTTAGGGCGCAATGGAAATTGAGAGGATCGATCCAGCACATGTCATGGAACGACAATCAGGGCGGAGGCGGCGGAGGCCCATGGGGCTCCGGCGGCAACAATAATAACGGCCAGAACCCGTGGGGCCAGCGTCCCCAGGGTGGCGGCGGACCGGAGGGTCCCGATCTCGACGAGGTCGTCCGCGACATGCAGCGCAAGATACGCGGCATGTTCGGCGGTGGCGGCTCCGGCGGCAAGGGCGGTTCGGGCGGCAGCGGCGGGGCCGGTGCGTTCGGCTTCGGCCTGATCGTGCTGATCCTGATCGGTGTCTGGTTCATCATGCCGGGGTCCGGCTGGTACCAGGTCAATCCGAGCCAGGCCGGCGTCGTGCTGCGTTTCGGCGAATATGACCGGACCACCGGGTCGGGTTTCCACTTCAAACTGCCGACGCCGATCGAATCCGTGATCATCGAGGATGTCACCGCAACCCGGACCATCACCATTGGCCAGGGTTCGGAAGGTCAGATGCTGACCCGTGACCAGAATATCGTCGACATTGATTTTTCGGTGCAGTGGCGTGTTGATCCGTCTGAAAACGGCGTCCGCAACTTCCTGTTCAATGTCCGTGATCCGGAAACGACGGTTGCCGCAGTGGCGCAGAGCGCCATGCGCGAAGTCATCGGCACCTCGGATCGCGAGTTCATCTTCACGGTCGGTCGCGGCGAAGTCTCGCAACGCACCCGCGAATTGCTCCAGTCCGTGCTCAACGATTATCAGGCCGGTATCCAGATCCTGCAGGTCAACCTGCAGACCGCCCAGGCGCCCGCCAGCGTGATCGATGCCTTCCGTGATGTGGATGCGGCCGAGCAGGATGCCGAACAGGCGATTTTGCAGGCGACGGCCTTTGCCAACTCGACCATCCCGCAGGCCCGCGGTGAAGCCGCCCAGCTGACCCAGGCCGCCGAGGCCTATCGCGACTCGGTGATTGCCGAAGCGCAAGGCCAGGCCGACCGCTTCGTTGCGATCTACGAGCAATACATCCTGGCGCCGGAAGTGACCCGTCGCCGCATGTATCTGGAAACCATGGAACGGGTGTTGGGTCGCTCCAACCTGACCATCCTGGACGCGGATGCCGGGGCTGTGCCCTATCTGCCGCTCAACCAGCTTGATGCGCCGCGCACCCAGCCTCGCAGCCAGACCGGAGGGAACAACTGATGATCCGCACACTGGGAATCATTATTCTGGTCGTCGGTGTCTTCATCGGCCTGCAGAGTGTCTACACGGTCAATGAGCGCGAACAGGCCCTGCTGGTCCGCCTTGGCGATCCGGTCGGTGCCGTCAACCAGCCCGGTTTCGAAGACCCGGGCCTGCACTTCAAGATCCCGTTCATCATGGACGTGGTGATGTTCGACAAGCGCAATCTGGAATTCGACATGCAGCCGGAGGAAATCCAGGCCGCCGACCAGGTTCGCCTGGTTGTCGATGCCTTCCTGCGGTATCGCATCACCAATCCGCTGCGTTTCTATCAGACCGTGACCAATGAAGCCGGTGCCCAGGCGCGCCTTCGCTCCATCATGGATGACAGCCTGCGCGGCGTGATCGCCTCGATCCCGGCCAATGACGTCATCTCCGGCCAGCGTGCCGAGCTGATGGTGCGGGTCCGCAGTCGGGTGGAAGCCCAGGTGGCGACCCAGGATCTCGGCATTGAAGTCATTGATGTCCGCATCCTGCGGGCCGACCTGCCACAGCAGATCGCCACCCGCGTGTTCGACCGAATGCGGTCCGAGCGTCAGCAGGAAGCGGCCCGCATCCGCGCTGAAGGTGACCAGCAGGCGACGGAAATTCGCGCCGACGCGTCACGTCAGGCCACGATTATCGTGGCTGAAGCGCGCGCCGACTCGGATCGCCTTCGTGGTGCCGGTGATGCACGCCGGAACGAGATCTACGCCCAGGCGTATAATCGTGATGCCGAGTTCTTCACCTTCTACCGCTCAATGCTGGCCTATGAGGAGACCATCATCGACGGCACGCCGATCGTGATCCCGCCGGATTCGGAATTCTTCCGCTATTTCCGGACCCAGGCCGGCGAATAGGCCGACCGGCCTTGTCGCAAGATCGAGCCCGGTCCCGCAGCAGCGGGCCGGGCTCTTTCATGTCGGCTTGCCGACGTCCGGCGCATGACGATTGTGTCACCATGGTTGCAGCACACCCTCGCGAGGCGGTATTCACCATGTTGGAACCTACCCAGCGACACGTCACATCCCTGACACGGCGGATACCCATGCAGCGTTTTCTAGTCCTCACCCTTTCCCTTGCAGCCGCGCTTTTCATGACGGCGATACCGGCGGCCGGGGCCCATCCGGCGCCCGATGGTTTCGCCGACCTGGCCGAGCGCCTGTCACCGGCGGTGGTCAATATCTCCGCGGCGCAGCGGCTCGACAGTGAGGACGGCCTGCCGGAATTCCCCGAAGGCTCGCCGCTGGAACGCTTCAACGATATTTTCGGCAATGCGCCGCGCATCGCCAATTCGCTTGGCTCGGGCTTCATCATCGACGCCTCCGGCATCGTGGTGACCAATAATCACGTTATCGACGGCGCTGACGAGGTCGAGGTCTCCCTGCCGGATGGCCGCGTCTTCCGCGCTGAAGTGGTCGGCATCGACAGCGTGACCGATCTTGCGGTGCTGCGCATGGAGACCGATGAGCCGATGCCATTCGTGGCCTTTGGCGACAGTGACGCAGCCCGGGTCGGCGACTGGGTGATCGCGATCGGCAATCCGTTCGGACTGGGCGGCACGCTGACCGCTGGCGTGGTGTCGGCGCGCGGCCGCGAAGCCGGTGGCCGTTATGACGATTACATCCAGACCGATGTCGCCATCAATACCGGCAATTCCGGCGGCCCGCTGTTCAACATGGATGGCGATGTGGTCGGCGTGAACACGCTGATCCTGTCGCCGACCGGCGCCAGCGTCGGCATTTCCCTGTCCATCCCGTCTAACCTGGCCCGCATTGTCGTCGACCAGCTGGTCGAGTTTGGCGAAACGCGCCGTGGCTGGCTTGGCGTTTCGGTGCAGCGGGTGACGGCCGAGCTGGCGGAAAGCTTCGAGCTGGCAACCCCGTATGGCGCCATTGTCTCGCGGATCGAGGATGATGGCCCCGCCGCCGGCAGCGGCTTGCGCACCGGTGATCTGGTACTGGAATTTGACGGTCGCCGCGTTCGTGACAGCCGCTCCTTCCCGCGCATGGTGGCGGAAAGCGAGATCGGTCGCGAGGTCGAGCTCGACATTATCCGCCGTGACCGACCGATGACGATCCGCATCACCATTGGCGAACTTTCCGAAGGCGGCGCGGACGGGGAGACGGCAAATGCCGCGGTCGTCGAGCCGGTTCCCGGCAATGGCAACGGCAATGAGATCATGGGCATGACTTTCGGCACGCTGGACACGGCGTCGCGGCGCCGCTTCCGCGTCCATCCCGATGCCGAGGGCGTGCTGGTGACCGAGGTCGATGCCGGCAGTGATGCCGCCGGCAAGGTGCGTCCCGGGGATGTCATCGAGGAGGTCGAGTTCACCCGCGTCGACAGCGTGGCGGCGATCCGTGAGATCATTGCCCGTCATGGCGGCGGACCGGTCCGTTTCCAGATCAATCGCGGCGGCCAATACGTGCTGCAATCGATCCGGCCGTGACCACCTGCCTGCTGATTGCGGGCCCGACTGCAGCCGGCAAGACTGCCCTGTCGCTTGCCGCCGCCGACAAGCTTGGCGGTGAGATCATCAATGCCGATTCCATGCAGGTCTATGCCGGCCTGCCGCTGATCACCGCCCAGCCGGATGCCGATGAACGCGCCTCGGCGCCGCATCATCTGTTCGGCACCCTTGATCCCGCCGTGCGCTATTCGGTCGGCCAGTGGACAAGCGATGTGCTGGCCCTGATCGCTGATTGCCGTGAGCGCGGCAGGGCGCCGATCCTGGTTGGCGGAACGGGTCTTTATTTCAACGCCCTGACACGCGGATTGGCGCCGGTCCCGGAGATCGGCGAGGCGGCCCGTGCCCGCACCGCTGCCCTGCTGGAGACGGCCGGCCTGTCTGGCCTGCGGGCCGAGGCGCTGCGGCTGGATCCGGTCGCGGCAAACCGCGTTGAAGCGGCCGACCGGCAGCGTCTGATGCGGATCGTGGAAGTCGCTTTCGAGACCGGTCGCGCCTTGAGTGACTTTCAGGCCGACACCACACCCCCACTCGCGGCCGACGAGTGGCGCGGCGTGGTGATCGAACCGGATCGCGAAGCGCTCTATGCCCGTATCGATCAGCGCTTTGACCGCATGCTTGCAGCGGGCGCGCTGGACGAGGTGGCCCGTTTCGCCAATCGCAAGCTGGACCCGGAACTGCCCGCCAGCAAGGCGCTCGGCGTTCCGCAACTCCTGGCCCATCTGCGGGGCGAGATGTCGCTCGAAGACGCTGTCATTCTCGCCAAGCGGGACAGCCGCCGCTACGCCAAGCGGCAGGGGACATGGTTTCGTAATCAAGCCGCCAGCTGGGCGCGGATAGCTTCCCTTGATCCGGCCACGGCGCGAGACGCCCTGGCTACCATTCTCGATGGGGAAGCGGAATGACAACATTGTTTGCGAGCGCCGGCGTCGGCCTTGCCCTGGTCCTTGCCGGGCCGGCCCACTCACAGGACCCGGACGATACCGTCGCGGCGATCCTGCAGGCTGATCGTGATTTCGCGGCCATGGCCGCGGAGCAGGGCGCGTCTGCGGCCTTCGTCCACTGGATGGATGCCAGCGAGGGCCGTCTCATTCGCGGCACACCGGACCCGATCATCGGCGCCGAGAATATCGCGCCGCTTTATGCACCGTTCACGGGCGATACCCTGCTGCACTGGCAGCCATCGGAGGGCTTTGCCGGCAGTGGTGATGATTTCGGTGTCACCTGGGGTGTGTGGAGCATCCATAGCGATGGCGACAGCACCTCCGCGCCGGTCGCGCGCGGAACCTATGTCACGGTCTGGCGCCGCAATGCTGACGGCGACTGGCGCGGCCTTCTGGACATGGGCACCGATGACCCGTCCTATCAGCCCGGCCAAACCGGGAGTGAGTCGCCTGATGACGGTGGAGACAACTGAACCGCTTTACACGCGGGATATCGATCTGGACCCGATTAAAACGAGCCGCCTGGCGATTGTCGGATACGGCAATCATGGCCGCTCGCATGCGCTGTGCCTGCGCGATAGCGGGGTGGCGGATATCCGTATCGCGCTGCGTGACGGCTCGCCCTCGCGGGCGAAGGCCGAGGCTGACGGTTTTACCGTGGTCACCGTGCCCGAGGCGGCGGCTTGGGCAGACGCCATCTCCCTGCTGGCGGCCGACGAGGCGCATCGCCAGATATGGAAGGAGGCCATCGCGCCTTTCCGCAAGCCCGGCCAGGCGCTCATCCTGTGTCACGGGTTTTCGATCCATTACGAGCTGATCACCCCGCCCGCCGATGCTGATGTCATTCTCGCCGCCGCCAAGGGGCCGGGCGGGGCCGTGCGTCAGGAGTTCGAGAAGGGCAAGGGGCTGATCGGTTTCTGGGCTGTGCACCAGGACGCGTCGGGCCGGGCCCGTGAGTTGGCGCTGGCCTATCTGGCGGCCATCGGGTCGGGCGAGGTCGGCATTTTCCCGACGACTTTCCGCGAAGAGACCGTGTCGGACCTGTTCGGGGAACAGGTGGTGCTGGTCGGTGGGCTGGTCGCCCTGGCCAAGGCGAGTTTCGAGCGTTTGGTTGCAGCGGGTGTCAGCGAGCGCATGGCGTACATCGATTGTGTGCACGAAATCAAATACCTGGCCGATCTGATCCAGTCACGTGGCATCGCCGGAATGTATGAGGCGATCTCGGACACGGCCGAGTTCGGTGCCCGCCAGATCGAGGGGCGGATCGCCGGGCCGGAGCTCAAATCCGTCTTTGATGCTGCCATGGCCGATATTGAGTCCGACCGGTTTGCGCGCAAATGGGTCGAGACCTATGAGGCCGGTGACGCCATGAAGGCCGAACGGGCCGCCGACCGGGACCTGCCGATCGAGGCCGTCGGTGCTGACTTGCGCAGACGGATTTACGGTGCCACGAAATAGCCAACAAGCCGTGCCACCTGTAATAGGTATATTCAGAACAAGAATCGCGTGCGGGGGCGTGAAATGGCATTCAATCCGGTCAAAGTTCGGCGATATGGCGAACCCAAGGAAGTTGTGGCGCGGGTCTTCGAGGAAGTCGGCGGCATTCCCTCTGTCATGGAGCTGCTCGATCTCAGCCGAACCCGTGTCTATGCGCTGGCCGATCCGGACTCGACCAATGAAATTTCCTACGCCCGGATCGCCAAATTGACCGAGTCCGGGGCCTCGGCCGCGGCGCAGCATCTCGCGGCCCTGGCCGGCGGTATTTTCCTGCCGATCACCAAGGCGGATGACGCCAACTGGCTCGCGCTCGCCGGTGAAGCCAGCCGTCGCAATGCGCGCAACATCTCCGCCATCATGGAAAGCCTGAGCGAAACCGAGCGTTCGCCGGGGCGGATCGACCAGGAAGAAGCGCGCGACATCCTCAAAGTGCTCGACGAACAGCTCGGTGTTCTCGCGATCCAGCGCGCCAAACTGGCGGCCATTGCATCAGGCGAAACCGTCGACATGGCCGGCCACCAGGTTGACGGTGAAAACGGCGCTGCGTGATTGCCCGTGGCACAAAGCGTGCTTAGTTAGGGGCCTTGCCGTTTTGACCGGGTCCACGCTTTGTTGAACAGACTGACCGACTTCCTCCTGCGCATGGATGCGCGCGCGGCGCGCGCCGTCGGCGTTTCGGTCGGGCTCTTCGTCATTGTGGCCCTTGTCTTCCTGCTCGGGCGTTTTGTGCTCGATATCGAACCCGGTGCTGCCGGCAGCTGGTTCGAAGCGTCGGCGAGCCAATGGTATGCCCTGCCGCTGACCATCCTGGTCTTCACGGTCCTGTCCTTTCTCGGGGCGCCACAGTTTGGATTGATGGCCGCTGCGTTGGTCGCCTTCGGGCCGACGAATGGCGCGATTTATGCCTTCATCGCGACCCAGTGCTCGGCAGCGGTCAATTATGTCGTCGGGCGTTATTTCGGCGCCGATATCCTCAAGCGTTACGGCGGCGACTGGGCCAACAAGATCTCCGACTTCATCGGCCGCAATGGCTTGCTGGCCTCGATGGTGGTGCGCTGGGTCCCGTCCGGTCCTTTCATCGTCGTCAATATGGGTTTCGGCGTGGCGCGGACGCCGTACTGGGCTTTTGCCGTCGGCACGGCGCTGGGGTCGGCACCCAAGATTCTCATCGTTGCGCTGATGGGCGAGAGCATCCGCTCGATGATCACCGGGGGCAGCATCCTGCTGGGCATTGCCTTCGCGGGGGCGGCGCTTGCCTGGATCGGGATCATGCTGGTGGCGCGCATCTGGTTGCGGCGCAATCGGGTGCCCGCTGCGCTGGACGCCGATGACGCCGTCAAAGGGCCGTAATCGGGGCCGACAAGCGTCAAGATCCGCGCAGGTGTCCCAAAGACTGGTAAATCCTGGCCGGTATCAGCTTGAATGCCGGTGCGCCCCTTGCAATCTCGCGCGGAGCATCGCACAAGAAAAACAGTTGCATCGCGGCTTTGCCGCCACACCTTTCGAGATTCAGCACCCCCATGCTCAACAGCCTTTTCGGTTTGCTCTCCGCGGATATCGCCATCGACCTGGGAACGGCGAATACGCTCGTTTACGTCAAGGGACGCGGTGTCGTGCTCAATGAGCCGTCCGTCGTCGCCTACAAGATCGAGAAGGGCCGCAAGCATGTCCAGGCGGTCGGCGCCGAAGCCAAGCTCATGCTGGGCAAGACACCGGGCAATGTCGAAGCGATCCGGCCGATGCGCGATGGCGTCATCGCCGACTTCGATGTCGCCGAGGAAATGATCAAGCATTTCATCCAGAAAGTGCACAACCGCCGGGCCATGGTCAGTCCGCAAGTGGTGATCTGCGTGCCATCTGGAGCAACGGCGGTCGAACGTCGCGCCATTCACGAAAGTGCTCTCGGCGCCGGCGCCCGCAAGGTCTACCTGATTGACGAGCCGATGGCTGCCGCCGTCGGTGCCGGCCTGCCGATCGACGAGCCGACCGGTTCGATGATCGTCGATATTGGTGGTGGCACCACGGAAGTGGCCGTGATGTCGCTGTCGGGTATCGTTTATTCGCGCTCGGTCCGGGTCGGGGGCGACAAGATGGACGAAGCCATCATCAACTATATCCGACGTTCGGCGAACCTCCTGATCGGTGAGACCTCGGCCGAGCGGATCAAGAAGGAAATCGGTTCCGCCATGCCGCCGGTGAAGGGTGAGGGCCTGTCGCTCGATATCAAGGGCCGTGACCTGATGAACGGCGTGCCGCGCGAAATTGCGGTGACCGAGGCGATGATTGCCGACAGCCTGTCCGAGCCGGTCGAGCAGATCGTCGAGGCGGTCAAGCAGGCGCTCGAAGCGACCCCGCCGGAGCTGGCGGCGGATATTGTCGACAAGGGTATCGTGCTGACCGGTGGCGGGGCGCTTCTGCGCAATCTCGACACCGAGCTGCGCGAGCGGACCGGCCTGCCGGTCAGTCTTGCAGATGACGCCCTGTCCTGCGTGGTGCTGGGCTGTGGCAAGGCCGTTGAAGACCTTCGGATCTGGCGTCCCATTCTCTCCGAAGCGGTGTAGTCTCCGCCTGATTGACGGGGGAGAAGGAGTGAGGCGTTGGCGTCGCGACGCTCGACACGACAGGATGCGGAGCAGGGCGTACGCTTTTCGCGAACGCTGTTCATTGCCCTTCTCGTCATTTCCGGCGCGTTGATCGCCTTTGATCGTCCGGCTTCCCGTTCTGCGCCCTTTGCCAGTTTCCGGGCCGGTTTCACCGATGTCTCGGCGCCCTTGCTCGACCTTGTCGCCCAGCCGCTGCGCGGGATCAAGAATATCGGTCCCTATTGGCGCCGCCAGGGTGAGCTGGTCGAGGAAAACGCCCAACTTCGCCAGCAATTGATCGAAGCGCGCTACTGGGAAGACCTTGCCTATCGCCAGCGCGACCGGATCGAGGTCTATGAAGACGCGCTGGACGTGGAAAGCGCTGCCATCGAGGACCGGATCGGGGCCTGGACGGTTGCCGATCCGCGCGGGCCTTTCGTGCGCGCCCGCCTCATCGGACGCGGCAGCGACGCTGGCATCCAGGACGGTTATCCGGTGATCAATCTCTACGGGCTGGTCGGGCGGGTCTACGAGACCGGCCGCCGCTCGGCCCGCGTCCTCCTGCTGACCGACCTCAACAGCCGCGTGCCGGTGATGGCCGATCGCTCCAATGCGCGCGCCATCCTGGTCGGCGATAATTCCGAATTTCCCCGTCTCGACTATGTCGGCCGGGCACCGGATATCCAGGCCGGTGACCGCATCGTCTCATCGGGCGATGACGGCATCCTGCCGCGCGGCCTGCCGGTCGGCGAGGCCGTGGCGACGCGCGAGGGCGGCTGGCGAGTGCGGCTTTATTCCGACCAGGCGCCGGTCGATTTCGTCTGGGTCTGGCCGTACGAACGGGTGACGCCACCGGATCAGGAAATCGAGCCGGTCACGCCAACGCAATTCCCGCCGACAGCGGTTGATGCCGGCGCCAACCAAGACCCGGACGAAGATGCCGACGAAGAAGCCGGCGAGGAAGTCGACCGGGCACCGGCGTCTGGCGGCGATGGAAATGCGACGGAGGAGGCCCTGTGAGAAAGCCGACTGAACGCACTTCCCCCTGGCTGGCGGCGACGGGCTGCATCCTCTCTGTCCTGGTGGCGTTGATCGTGCAGGCCTCGCCGACGCGCTTGGTCGACGGGCTGACCATCATGCCGACCTGGACCCTGATGGCGATTTTCCTCTGGTCCGGTGTCCGTCCGCAATTCATGCCGCCGATTGCGGTTTTCGCCATCGGTCTGACCCAGGACCTTTTGACCGGTGCGCCGATGGGCGTGTGGGCGCTGTCCTATCTGGTTGCGATCTCGGTCTTCCGCTTTCGCGGTGAGGACGGCATGCCGCGCGATCTGCCGCCGGTGCTGCTGCGTTTCGGCGCGACCTTGCTGCTGGCGCACGGTATCGCCTTTGCCGCTGGCAGCTTTGCGCTCGAACAGATGGCCGACCTGCAGCCATTGATCATCGAGATCATCGCTTCCATCCTGATGTTCCCGCTTCCGGCCTATCTGGTGCTTCGTCGCCGACGGTCACGCGGTTCCGGCTTCATCGGAGGGTGACGACAAGACCTCATGCGTGCCGACCGACAGGAACAGGATCTGAAATTCACGCGGCGCGCCTTGCTGATGGCAGGCGCGGGCGGGCTGGCCTTTCTCGGTCTTGGCGCGCGCCTGTATTCATTGCAGGTCCTGGAGACCGAGCGCTACCGGCTGATGTCGGAAGACAACCAGTTCAATTTCAATCTCCTGCCACCCTCGCGCGGACGCATCCTGGATCGGTTCGGTGTTGCGGTCGCGGATAACCGCGACAGCTACCGGGTGCTCCTGGTGCCCGAACAGTCGGGCGATGTCGCCTCGGCCCTTGATCGTCTCCAGCCCTTCCTGCCGCTCAGAGATTATGAGCGCGAACGGATCCTGCGGACGGCCCGCAGCCAGCGCAGCTTTCACGCCATCACGGTCGCCGACGATCTCGACTGGCACACTTTTGCCTCGATCAATCTCAATGCGCCGGACCTTGCCGGCGTCACGCCGGATGTCGGCGAAGTCCGCTCCTACACCTATGGCCCCTCATTCGCGCATGTGATCGGCTATGTGCAGCCGCCCAATGACGAGGACATCGCCAATAATCCGCGCGACGCTGAACGTCTGCTGCGGCATCCGGGCTTCCGGGTCGGCAAGACCGGCGTCGAGATCGCGCGGGAGGCGGATCTGCGTGGACAGGCGGGGGCATTGAAGACCGAGGTCAATGCGCGGGGGCGGGTGATCCGCGAACTGCCCGAGCAATCAACCCAGCCGGTTGCGGGGCGCGATGTGGTGCTGACACTGGATGCCGACATCCAGCGCTACGCCCATGAGCGTCTCAATCCGGAAAGCGGGTCGGCGGTGGTGATGGACGTCAATACCGGCGAGTTGATCGCCCTGGTGTCGACACCGAGCTTCGACCCGAACCTCTTCGTTGGCGGGATTTCCTCGGCGGATTATGCGGCGCTCCGTGAGAATGACCACAACCCGCTGTTCCAGAAGTCGATCCAGGGCACGTATCCGCCGGGTTCGACCTTCAAGGCCGTGGTGGCGGCCGCCGCGCTGGAACACGGTGTCGTGCCGCCGACCGAGCGGATCAATTGCACCGGTTCGGTACGGCTGGGAAATCGTGAATTCCACTGCTGGCGACCGCGTGGCCACGGCCCGGTCAATCTGCGTGATGCGGTCAAGACCTCCTGCGACATCTTCTTTTACCAGATTGCCGAACGCCTCGGCATTGATCGCCTGCACGCAATGGCGACCCGCTTCGGGATCGGCGAACAATTCGACATCGGCATTGCCGGGGTACGTCGTGGCACCATGCCCAATCCCGCCTGGAAACGGGCCCGCTATGATCAGGGCTGGTCGACCGGCGACACCTATAACACCGGCATCGGGCAGGGCTTCGTCACCGCATCGCCCTTGCAATTGGCCGTGATGACGGCACGGGTCGCGTCCGGGCGGGCGGTCTCACCGACACTCTACCGCAATGCGATGATGCCGCCGGCGGCGCATATCGGCGTTGACGACGCGGCGCTCACCAGTGTCCGCGACGGTCTGCGGGCCGTGGTCGAAGAACCCGGCGGCACATCCTACTCGCTTGGCGGTCTCGGTCTTGGCGATATCGAGATGGCCGGAAAAACCGGCACCGCTCAGGTCTATTCGATCACTGCGGCGGAGCGGGAGGCCGGCGTTCGCAGCCAGCAGGACCTGCCCTGGCGCCTGCGCGATCACGGGCTTTTCATGTGTTATGCCCCGGCGGACCGCCCCAAATATGCCTGCGTCGTGGTGATCGAACATGGCGGGGGCTCCTCGGCGGCGACCCGGCCGGCCCGCGATATTCTTCGCCGCGTGGTCGCCCGTGATCCATCAAGCCGGGCCGGCGTGTTTGCCGATGTCGGCAATGCCCGTCCGGGAGGCGCCTGATGGCGGTATTCCGCGAGAGCGTTCCGCGCGACCTTCCCGGCAAGATGATGGAGTTGAACTGGACGCTGGTCCTGCTTCTTGTCCTGCTCGGGGCGGCCGGCGTCGGCATGCTGTACTCGGTCGGCGGCGGCAGCTGGGAGCCGTGGGCGATCAATCATGCCGTCCGGTTTGCGCTCGGCTTTGCCGGCATGATGGTCATTGCGATGTTTCCACCGCGGTTCTGGATGGGCGTCGCCTATCCGGTCTATGTGGTGGCACTGATCCTTCTGGTATTGGTCGAAGTAAATGGTGTGACCATCAACGGGGCGCAGCGTTGGGTCGACCTCGGGCCGATACGCATGCAGCCGGCCGAGATCATGAAGCTGGCGCTGGTTTTGGCCCTGGCCCGCTTCTACCACGACTTGCCGGATGACAAGGTGACGACGATTTCCGGCCTGCTGCCACCCTTGTTGATCATTGGTGCACCTGCCGCCCTGATTGTCGGGCAGCCGGACCTTGGCACGACGCTCTTGCTGGCGGCGACCGGCGTCATGGTCATCTTCATGGCCGGCCTGAGCTGGTGGTTCATACTGGTGGTTGGCGGCGTCGGACTGGCCGGTATCGTCGGTATCGGGCTGTACGGGCTGGAAAACATCCTGGCCGAGTATCAGATGGATCGGGTGCACGCCTTCCTCAACCCGGACTTCGACCCGTTGGGCATCAATTACCACCCCAACCAGGCGGTGATCACGCTTGGTTCCGGCGGGATGACGGGCAAGGGTTTTCTCGAGGGGACCCAGTCGAAACTGGGCTATCTGCCGGAGATGCAGACTGACTACATCTTCACGGCGCTGGGCGAAGAGTTCGGTTTTGTCGGCGGCATCGCCGTGCTGGCAGTGAATGCCCTGATCATGGCCCAGGGCGTGATCATCGCGATCAGCTGCAAATCGCCCTTCCTGCGCCTCATGACGATCGGCGTGATAACGACGTTCGCCTCCTACGTGTTTATCAATATCGGCATGGTGTCGCGCTTGCTGCCCGTGGTCGGTGTGCCGCTGCCGCTGATCTCCTATGGCGGAACCGTGGTGCTGGCGGTGATGGCGGGCTTCGGCCTCATCCTGGGCGCGCACATCCATCGCAATGCCGAACCGCCGCGCGGAGCCGGCCTGTTCGGCTGATCCTGCGCCGCACTGCAACAACGTCGCGCGCTTGACCGGCTGGGCCGGTTGGGGAAGTGTGCGCGGCAATTCAGTAAGGGGTGGACGCGCTTTCGCGTTCAGTTTCAGGGGAGAGTCTCATGGCGGCAATACCAGCCGGTCAGCACGCGCATTGGTCGTCGCGTTTCGCATTCATTCTTGCCGCGGTTGGCTCCGCGGTCGGTCTCGGCAATCTCTGGCGCTTCCCGTTCCAGACGGGTGACAATGGCGGCTCGGCCTTTGTGCTGATCTATATCGGTTGTGTGGCCCTGTTCGCGCTGCCGGTCCTGATGGCTGAAATCGCCATCGGTCGCCACGCCCAGCAATCGGCCATCTCCTCGACTCGCAAAATGGCCCAGGAAGCCGGCAAGTCCGCCAATTGGGCGATTGTCGGTTGGGTCTGTACGGCGGGTGGTTTCCTGATCCTGACCACTTATTCGGTGATCGCCGGCCAGGTCATGGCCTATTCGGCATCCGGCTTTGTCGGCGGTTTCTCGCAGCCTGACGGCGCCAATCTCTTCTACCAGGGTGAGTTCACCCAGCTGGCCTGGCATGCCGGCTTCATGATTATCACCGTGCTGATCGTGGCGCGCGGCCTGAAAGGCGGAATCGAACAGGTTGCGACCATATTGATGCCGCTCTTCTTCGTGATGCTGATCGGCCTGACCATCTATTCGCTGGCCACCGGTGCCGCCTCTGAAGCAATTGCCTACCTGTTCACACCGGACTTCTCGGCGGTGACCGGGCAGACTTTCGTTGCCGCGCTCGGCCAGGCCTTCTTCTCGGTCTCTGTCGCTTCGGCCATCATGATCACCTACGGCTCCTACCTGTCCAAGGACACCAATATCGGCTCGTCCGCGATCATGATTGCCTCGGCCGATACGCTGGTCGCGCTGATCGCCGGTCTGATGATTTTCCCGATCGTCTTCATGGTGGGTATCGATCCGGCTGCGGGTCTGGGCCTGATCTTCACCGCCCTGCCGGCGGTCTTCGCCGACATGCCCGCAGGCAACATCATCGGTGGCGCCTTCTTTGCGCTGGCCTTCATCGCGGCGATCACGTCCTCGATCTCGCTGCTGGAAGGGACTGTGGCCTTCCTTGAGGAGAACACCTCGTTCTCGCGTCCGACTGCGGCCTGGTTGCTCGGCTTCTTCGCCTTCATGATCGGTGCCGGTGCGGTGTGGTCGTCGGACTTTG
Source organism: Maricaulis maris (assembly GCF_003634045.1). Lineage (GTDB taxonomy): Bacteria > Pseudomonadota > Alphaproteobacteria > Caulobacterales > Maricaulaceae > Maricaulis > Maricaulis maris. Next base: position 226,025 of record NZ_RBIM01000003.1, on the reverse strand, counting down.
GCGGTCTCTTTGTCGACTGGCTGTCGGGCAGCTTCCTGCTTCCGCTGGGCGGTCTGCTGGTGGCGGTGTTTGCCGGCTGGGTGATCCCGCGCTCGCTGATGCGTGACGAGCTGAGCCATGCCTCGAACGGGCTGTTCGCCTTCTTCCACTTCTGTGTGAAGTATGTTGTTCCGCCGGCAATCGGCTTCATCCTGCTGTTGGGCCTGGATGCCAAGTTCAATGGCGGCGCCTTCGGCTCGATGCTGGGGCTGGGCTAACCGAACTTGCCGGCAAAGGCGTCGGTCGCGCGCACCAGCGCGTCGACCACGCCCGGCTCGCCGGCCGCATGGCCGGCATCGCCAATCATCTGGAGCCTCGCTCGCGGCCATGCCCGGGCGAGGCTCCATGCTGTTTGCGGCGGCGTGACCACGTCATAGCGCCCCTGCACGATGACGCCCGGCAGGTGATTGTATATCCCGGCATCCTCGATCAGTTCGCCGTCACGCTCGAAGAAGCCCTTGTGGAAGAAGTAGTGGCTTTCCAACCGGGCCAGGGCGTCGGCGCGGACCGGATCGGCCAGTGGGGCTGACGGATCGCCTGTCATCGAAATCAGGGCGCTTTCCCAGCGCGACCAAGCGAGGGCGTCGGGACGGCGCCGGATAATGTCGGGCTCGGCCAAGCGCTCGTAATAGGCGCGGATGATGTCACCCCGCTCTTCCGGGCTGAGCGGATCAACCAGCCGTTCCCACGCGTCCGGGAACAGCATGTTGGCGCCGTCCTTGTAGAACCAGTCGAGCTCGCGCCGGGTGCAGGTGAAGATGCCGCGCAGGATAAGGCCGATACAGCGGTCGGGATGGGCGCGGGCATAGGCCAGCGCCAGCGTTGCACCCCAGGACCCGCCGAACACGACCCATTTTTCGATCCCCATCGCCACCCGGATGCGTTCGATATCGTCGATCAGGTCAGCGGTGGTGTTGGCTTCAAGCCCGCCATGCGGCGTCGAGCGGCCGCAACCACGCTGGTCGAACAGGATGACGCGGTAGCGGCGCGGGTCGAAAAACCGGCGCAGGGCCGGTGAGGCGCCGCCGCCAGGACCACCATGCAGGGTGACAACCGGCAGCCCGTCCGGGCGTCCGCATTCCTCGACATAAAGGTCGTGGCCGTCGCCGACCGCCAGTCGCGAAGCCTGCAAGGGCCGGATGGGCGGATAGAGAAGCCGTCGGGAGTAAGAGGCATCCATGGTGGACACTGTGCCGTTAGCCAGTCTTAAACACAATAAACCATAGCCTAGAAGGCCTTCGCTCTGTATCGTCCGTTCCGGTTTGGGGCTGACAATCGATCTTGGGATATTCTGTGTGATGAGCGCATTCCGGCGAGCCGTGCTAGCCATCTGTTTTTGCAGTCTTGCCTCTGCTTGCGCCAGTGCGCCGATATCCATAGCCGCATCGAGTCTGCCGGGCAGCGGAGCCCTGGTCACCCCGGCGCATCGCGAGCTTGACGATGCCGTTGACGATTTTGCCGATCAGCTGGAAGATCGCGGCCTTGTCCGCGAAGCCAGCACCATGGACACGGCCATGCGCTGGATGAACCAGCTGGCCGGCCAGTCGGGTGAGGCCGCGCCGGACGGATTGACCCTTTATCTCCAGGTCGCCGGGATCGATCCTGCTGATATCCAGGCAGTGGACATCATCCGCGCCGACCTCGTGGAAACCTGGCAAGGTGCGGCGGCCATTGACGCCGCTTCGCGCCGCCTGTTGACCACCGGGACGGGTTTGCGCCGGTCCGATGTCACCGATGCACTCGGTGCCGTCGAAACCGCGATGACCCACGCCCAGACCGCGCAATCCGTGTTTGAAGCGGCCTTGCTGGAACTGACCACGCATCATGATGCGGCGGTGCTTGCCGGTCTGCGTGTCGAGCGTGATCTGCTGGCCCTGCGGGTCAATGATCTTCGCGACCGTGCCGACGAGCTGGCGGATCTGCGTCGCCAGATGCGAAACCCGTCGATTTCCTGATGATCCATCCTGATGAGGTGAAAGGCTTTCTCGATCCCGAGGAAGGGCGTGAGCTGGCCGACCTTGCAAGGGTCGCCGGGCGTCTCGGCCCGGTGCTCGAAATCGGGTCCTATTGCGGCAAGTCGGCGCTCTATCTTGGGCCGGCTGCACGCGAGGCCGGAACGATCCTCTACACGCTCGACCATCACCGCGGCTCCGAAGAGCACCAACCGGGCGAGGAATATCACGACCCCGACCTGTTCAACGCCAAGCTCGGTGCAGTCGAAACCCTGCCGGCCCTGCGCGAGACCCTGTTCCGGGGTGAGCTGGAAGACTGTGTGATCCCGCTGGTCGGGCGCTCGGCGGTGATTGCGGCCAACTGGACCACACCGCTCGGCATGGTCTTCATCGATGGCGGGCACTCGATGGACGCCGCCCTGGCCGATTATCGGGGCTGGGCAGGCCGCGTTGTTGCCGGCGGTGTCCTGGCAATCCACGATGTTTTCCCCAATCCGGCAGACGGCGGACGACCACCCTACGAGATCTGGAAACTGGCTTGTGCCTCGGGCCTGTTCGAGACCGTCAGGCGTACAGGAACGCTGGAAGTTTTGCGGCGGCTTTAGGCGCCGGATACTCCGGCAGGTGGTTGGCCACCAGGAGGTCGCTGCCGCGGCTCAACCCCTCGATCGCGTCGGCCGCCATGATCAGCGCGCCGGACGTCCAGGACGGGCGCTCGCGTGGCCAGATTATTGATTCCTCGAACTGCCAGCCCATCCAGTAGCCACCATCGTGGGCGATCAATGGCGCCAGATTGGCGATCAGCTCGCGGGCTTGCTCGCGCTTGCCGACTGCTTGGCAGGCCATGGCCAGCTCGGCCGTCTCGGCCGCGGTGACCCAGGGCTCGTGCGAGACGCAGCGGCAGCCCAGGCCCGGTTCCACAAACTCTGTCCAGCGGGCATAGAGGCGAGCACGTCCGATATCGGTCGGCAGGACACCGGCAAGGGCCGGATAATACCAGTCCATCGCGAAACCGCGCCGGTCGGTGCCCTTGCGGTCGAAGCGGGCATCATTCTCGCGCAGGGCAGCACCGATCCGGCGCCGGGCTTCGAGCCAGGCCCCGACCGGCTTGCCGAGGCGGCGCCCCATCAGACAGGCGCACTCCAACGCCTTGTAGAGGCTGGCATTGCCGGCTCGTAAACTGTCGATCTCGGTCAGGGTCTGTTCGTCGCCGCGGGCGCGCCAGACAATGTCGCCATGTGCGGTCTGGTGGGCGAGCACGAATTCCATCGCGGCTTCGATCATCGGCCAGTAGCGCGGCAGGGTGTCGAGCGCTTTCAGGGCCAGCAGGCTGCGCAGGACGGTGACCGCGACATAGCCGGTGAAATTGGTGTCCCGTGCGGTCTTTGGCGTGCCGGGAACGAGGCGTCGATTGGCGTCGTCGAGCGGGACCGAGGCTCCCAGATCGCCGGTCCAGCCGCCATCGGTCTCCTGGCGATCCATCAGGGCGGTCAGGGCGCGCACGGTCTCGGCCTCGCGGCCGGCAATGGCCAGGCCCATGGCCGCTTCTCCGTGATTCCAGGCGTCCCATACACCCGCCTCGATCCACGGGATGGTGCCGTCGGTACGTTGCAGCGTGGCGATATGGTCGGCGCAGGCCCGGATATCGACCAATTGGCTCATCAGCTTGTCTTCCTGAAATACATGACGACGGACTTGCCCAAGGCCGGATCCAGAACCCATTCCATCGCCCGCGTCAGCCAGGGGCGCTTGATCAGGTCCCATTCCAGGAAACGTCGATAGAGGGCAACCAGGCGGCTGTCTTCCTGCTTGTCCCAAAGCGCGCAGCGCAGCCACCAATAGGGGCTGTGCAGGGCGTGGGCCCAATGCCTGTGGAAGCGGCGAAACCCGTGTTTCTCGACATCGCGCTTGAGCGCGTCGGAGCGGAAGATGCGGACATGGCCGCCCGGTGAGTTCTGGTATCCCACCGACAACCACCAGCAGATCGCTTCGGTCCAGTAGCGCGGTACCGAGGCTGCGAAGATGCCGTCGGGTTTCAGAACCCGGCGGATCTCGGCGAGGAAAAGCTCGGGGTCGGGCACGTGTTCCAGCACCTCCGAACAGATCACGCGATCAAATGTGTTGTCGGGGAAGGGCAGTTTCTCGCCGGTTCCTGCCGTCAGAACGGCATTGCGCAGCGGTGAGGCGGGGTCGGGCGGCGGTAGTTCAAAAAACTTGTCCAGCGCGATGACGACGTCGTCGTAACACAGGTCCAGCCCGACCGCGGAGACCGGGGTCTCGTCCCAATACAGCCCATGCATGTGGCGACCCTGGCCGCAGCCCAGATCAAGTACGCGCATGCCTGGCTGGAGCGCCAGGTAGTCAGTCCGGATGGTTTGCATCGATCAGGTCCTGCCCTGTTCGGCCAGCGCCTCGACATAAAGATGTGAGGCAGCAAGGGCGTGTTTCGACCAGTCGAATTCCTGGCGCGCACGGATGGCGGCCTGCTCGCCCAGCTGGCGCGCGGCGTTCGGGTCATCGAGCAGGCGGGCCAGATTTGCGGCCATCGCGCCGGCATCACCGGCTGGTGAGACAAGGCCGGCTTCTCCGACCACTTCCGGCAGGGCGCCGCCATCGCTGGCGACCACGGCCGCGCCGCAAGCCATGGCTTCGGCGGCGGGAAAGCCGAAGCCTTCAAACCGGGCCGGGCAGGCGACGATATGGGCGCGGTGGTAGAGCGCGGCGACTTCGGCCCGTGTCAGGTCGGAGGAGGTGGTCACCCGGTCGGACAGGCCGTGTGTGGCCAGCATCCGCTTGGCCGGACCGTCGCGCAGCGTGCCGATAATGTGCAGCCGTGCCGCCGGCCGCGCTGCGGCGACCCGCGCCAGCGCTTCAATCAGCACGTCCAATCCCTTGATCGGCACATCGGCGCTGGCGGTGGTCACGATCAGCCCGGTTTCGCGCGGTACCGCGTTGTCCGGCCGGAATGTGCCATGGTCGAGCCCGTTGAAGGCCACCCGCACACGTTCGGCATCGACACCATAGCGTTGAGCGTGGGTCTGGCGCGCGGCGTCAGAGACGGCCAGGTGCCGGGGCAGGGCCCGGGCCGTCTTGGCCTGCATGCCGATGAAGCGATACCAGCGCCGCGTCAAAAGTCGTTCCCACCATTTGCGTCCGGCTGCGATCGCATAATCGCGGTCGATTGCGATCGGGTGATGCAGTGTCGTGATCACCGGAATGTGGGCATTGATGCGCAACATCGGTGTGGCAAGGGTCTGGTTGTCATGGATGACATCGAACTCGCCTTCATGAGCTTTCACGAAGCGTTCGAGCCGGCGTCCGAAGGCGTAGAGTTCGCCGAAGGCCCCCGAGTTGTGCGCCAGCCATTCTGACAGGTCGGCCCAGGATGTGAGGTGGCGGGGGCGCAAGGCGAGGAAGGCGTTGGCTTCGGCAAACAGGTCCAGGGAGGGCAGTTCGTGCAGCGTGATCCTTGGGTCGAGCTCGGGATAGGGCGGACCCGAGGCGACCGAGACCTGATGTCCGAGCGCGGTCAGTGACCGTGTCAGCTCGCGAAGATAGACACCCTGTCCGCCGACATGGGGATGCGAACGATAGCCGGTGACAAGAACGCGCAGCGGTCGGACCGGCGTGTCGTCACTCTCCTTTTCCATCGGTGTGGAAACAAGGCTATGTCCATCCATGACGCGTGATTCCGGCAGTGGCAATTGAACGGCGAACCTATAGAAGTGAACATTGTTCGCCAAGCGCGTCTTGCCGGAAATGCGGCGCTGCAGCGAAGCCGGACCCGAGGGGCGTTTCCCGGGGGCGGGCCGACAGGATGATGGAATGGTGAAACCAACAGCCCTGCGCTTTGCGACCTATTACGGCGCCTTCTATCTGATGTTCGGCGCCTTCCTGCCCTACTTCCCGCGCTGGCTGGACGGGCGCGGCCTGTCGCCGGAATGGATCGGCTGGATCCTGGCGGCCGGCATGATCGGGCGCACCCTGGTCTCGCCGATCGGTGCGCGCTGGGCTGACCGGGCGGTGCGCCATCGTGATCCCATTCTCGCTTTTGCGATTGGAAGCGTGATTGTCTTTGCGCTGCACCTGCCGGTCTCGACGCCTTGGGTCTTGCTGATCCTGTCCTTTGCCACCGGGGCGCTGGTGTTTGGCCAGATCCCGGTGACTGACGCCTTCGCCATCCGGGCGGCGCGTGACCATGCGTTCGAGTTCGGTCCGGTCCGCGCCTTCGGGTCGGCCCTGTTCATTGTGGCCAATTTCACCGCCGGGGCGCTGATCGACCGGACCGGGACGGAAAGTGTGTTGGCCTGGATGATCATCGCCGGCGGCTTGATGGCGCTGGCGGCAGCCTGGTTGCCGCCGGGGCACCGCCCGACGGCATACATACCGCGCCCGGACGAGTGGAAACGCCTGGCCCGCCTGCTCGCCGGGCCGCTGGGTCTGGCGCTGGCGGCCTCCGCCCTGACCCAGTCCGGTCATGCCTTCTACTACGTCGTGTCCGCCAATGCCTGGTCGGCGGCCGGGATCAGCGGTGCCATGATTGGTGCGCTGTGGGCCTTTGCGGTGGCCTTCGAAATCGCCTTCCTGTGGCTGTCCGGGCGTGGATTTCTGGGCCGGCTCAGCCCGGCCAAACTGATGATGATCGGCGGCGCGGCCTCGCTGGTACGCTGGGGATTGACGGCGCTGTCACCACCACTCTGGGCCTTGTTTCCGCTGCAGGCCTTGCACGCACTCACCTTCGCCGCCACCTATGTCGGCTTCCTGCGCTTTACGGCGCAGGACATGCCGGACGACCAGACGGCCTTGTCACAAGGCCTCAATTCCGCCTTGTCCGGCGGGATCATACTGGCAGCGATGTCGACCGTGTCGGGCTATGCCTTCGCGCAATTCGGCATAGCCGGTTTCGCGTTCATGATGCTGCCGGGGCTGTTGGGACTGGGTGCGGCCTTTTTGTTGCATCATGTTTCTTCACTCCCGCCGCAGAAAGATATCGACTAGGATCGGGGCCATGAGGGGAATGCGGGACGAATCATCGGCGAGCGCCGAACTGGTTGTGCGCGAGCAAGGCGGCCGCACGATCCTTGAACCCCATGGCGATTGGGTCGTCGACACCATCGGGCGGCATGACAGCGCAATCCGCGCTGTTGAAACCTCCAATGATCCCTGTGACATCATTGTCGACCTCACCCATCTCGGCCGGGTCGATACGGCGGGCGCTTATCTACTGGGGCGCGCCACGCGGCGCTGCCCGACACCCGATGCGGATTTTCATTTTGTCGGCATTCACCGCACCGCCCGTCGCCTGATCGAGGAAGTGCGGTTGCGCACCCAGGTTTGCGGCCCTGAAGAGGTCCGGACCTTCGGTTTCATGAAGGCGATGGCGCGGATCGGGGCCGGGCTGGAAGCCGCCTATCAGGAAGCGGTCGACACGTTTGCCTTTTTCGGCAAGACATTGACCACCGGTCTGACGTGTTTCGTCCAGCCTTGGCGTTTTCGTCTCACACCGACCGTCTGGGCCATGGAGGAGGTCGGTGTCAACGCGCTGCCGATCGTCGCCGTCCTGTCGTTTTTCATCGGTGCCGTGGTTGCCTTCATGGGCGCCAACCTGTTGCAAAGCGTCGGTTTCTCCGTGTTTACGGTGGAATTGGTGGGGATTTCGGTGTTGCGCGAATTTGGCGTGCTGATCACCGCCATCATGTTGGCCGGCCGCTCTGACAGTGCCTTCACCGCCTCGATCGGCGCCATGAAGATGCAACAGGAAGTCGACGCCATGCGCGTGCTCGGCCTTGATCCGTTTGAAGCGCTGGTCCTGCCGCGCGTCGTCGCCTGTGTGCTGATGGCGCCCTTGTTGACCTTCGGGGCCATGGTGGCAGGGATTTTCGGTGGCATGCTGGTCGCCTGGACGGCGCAGGATATCTCGCCGGCGCTCTTTTTCACGCGCCTGCATTCCGAACTGGATATCAGTCATTTCTGGGTCGGCATGTCGAAAGCGCCGGTCTTCGGCCTGGTCGTCGCGATCATTGGCTGTCGTCAGGGCATGCAGGTGCAGGGCGATGTCGAGTCGCTCGGTCGCCGCGTGACCGCCTCCGTCGTGCAGTCGATCTTTGCAGTGATCGTGCTCGAAGCCCTGTTTGCCATGATGTATCTGGAGTTGGGGATTTGAGCGACGACATCCTCATCTCGGTGCGCAATCTGCGCAGCGCCTTCGGGCCTCATGTGGTGCATGAGCATCTCGATCTCGATATCCGGCGTGGCGAAATTCTGGGCATTGTCGGCGGCTCCGGCACCGGCAAGACCGTATTGCTCAACACCATTCTCGGCCTCAAACAGCCCGAGGGTGGCGAAATCCTGCTCAATGGCCAACGCTTGGCGGAGATGTCGGAGCGTGAGCGCCGGCAGATCGATAGCCGCCTCGGCGTCCTGTTCCAGAACGGTGCCCTGTTCACCTCGCTTTCCGTGCTCGAAAACGTGATGGCGCCGCTGCGCGAACATATCGATATGCCGGTCTCGCTGATGGAAGAGATCGCCGGCATGAAGATTGGCCTGGCCGGTCTCGACCCGAGCGCGGCTGACCGTTTCCCGTCGGAATTGTCGGGCGGTATGCGCAAGCGTGCCGCCCTGGCGCGCGCGCTGGCGCTGGACCCGGAAATCCTGTTCCTCGACGAACCGACCGCCGGACTCGATCCGATCGGCGCGGCGGCCTTCGACAATCTCATCCTGGAATTGTCGCAAGCGCTGGGCCTGACTGTGGTCATGATCACACACGACCTCGACAGTCTGTACTCGATTTGCGACCGGGTGGCCGTTTTGGCCGACAAGCGGGTTGAAGCGGTGGCGCCAATCAGGGACTTGTTGAACAACCCGCACCCTTGGATCAAGGAATACTTCCACGGGCCGCGCGGTCGCGCCGCGCTGGCCGGCAAGGAGAATTAGGACATGGAAACCAAAGCCCATCACGCCCTGGTCGGCCTGTTCGCGGTACTCCTTCTGGCGGCTGGCGGCTTCTTCGCCCTGTGGCTCGGCAAGGTCTCCTTCGACGAGGACTATGCCGTCTATGACATCGTGTTCGACGGCCCGGTGCGTGGCTTGCGCGAAAGCGGGGAGGTCCGCTTCAACGGCATCCAGGTCGGCGAGGTGACCGAGCTGGAGCTGGATGATCAGAGCCGGGTTATTGCGCGCATCCAGGTGCTCGCCCAGACACCGGTCCGGGTCGACAGTTTCGCCCAGCTCGAGCCGCAGGGCCTGACCGGCCTGTCCTATATCCTGATCACCGGTGGCACGCCGGAGGCAGAGCGCCTGCGCAGCGAGGCCGGTCGGCCGCCGCCGCGCATCTTCGCGCGCCGGGCGCAGCTGGAAGGTCTGGTTGAAGGGTCCGAAGATGTGCTTGATGCGGCCCAGACAGCCCTGTTCCGGCTGACGGCCCTGCTCAGCGAGCAGAATGTCGGTGAGGTCTCGGCAACCCTGACCAATCTGCGCGAGATTACCGAGCGTCTGTCCGAGGAAGAGGCGTTGATCGCGGACATGCGTCGCACCTTGGGCAGTATTGACACGGCAGCTCAGGACATGTCGGAAGCTGCGGCCTCGCTACAGCAATTCGGCGTTACGGCCGAAGCCTTCCTCAACAATGAGATGACGCTGGCCACCAATGAGACGACGCTTGCTGCCATGGCAGTGAACCAGGCGGCGGCGGATACCAACCAGATCGTCCTGACCCTGCAACCGGCGCTGGAAAGCCTCGCCGACAGCGGCATCGAGGACCTCAACCGGACACTCTCCGACTTGCGGCGCGTCGTCGCTTCGCTCGAGCGGATCACGTCGGAAGTTGAAAGCAATCCGGGCGGCTTCATTGCCGGAGCGCCCCGCGAAACCGTGGAGGTGCCGCAATGAGCGGATCCCGCTTTATCCGAGCCGCCCTGGCCGGGCTGACCGCCTTGTCGGTGTCGGCCTGTGTCTCCCTGTTGCCCGAGTCCGAGCCGGTCAATGTCTATCGCCTGTCATCACCGGAACCGGCCGAACTGGCGGGCGAGAACTGGGTGATCATCGAGATCGATACGCCGAATGCGCCGCGGGGCCTGTCCGGCGACCAGATCGCGATCATGCAGGACGGGGTCAGCCTCGCCTATATCAGCGGCGCGCGCTGGATTTCGCCGGCGCCGCGTCTGCTGCAAACATTGGTGATTGATACTTTCAACGCCAACAATAACCAGCTCGCCCCGACCCGGGCCGATGACGGTGTTCGCGCCGATTATGAGCTGCGTCTGGACATGCAGGAGTTCGAGGCTGTCTATGATCACGGCGTCGATGCGCCGCCGCTGGTGCGCGTGCGTATCGCTGCGCGCCTGGTTGCCGAACATGGCCGCCGATTTGCCGGCGCCCGTGTCGTCACTGCGGACGTGCGAGCCAGCGCCAACCGGACCTCAAGCATCGTCGCCGCTTTCGACCAGGCAACACGACAAACCGGTCAGGAAATCGCCGATTGGACGGCGATCCGAACGGCGTCGTCCGCCGACTAAGCTGTCAGGGCTTCAGGGCTTCAGGGCTTCAGGGCTACAGTCAGGCAACGAATTTCAGTCCGGTATCAGGCGGCTCAGCTGTCGCCCGAGCCGTCCTCATCCTTGGGGGCGCGGCGGCCGCGTTTCGGGGCCGGGGCGTCGTCCTCGTCGGGCATGGATGAGAGCAGGTCCTTCCAGCGCCAACCCGGCTCGCTGCTGGCGCCGCTGCTGCGCCGTCCACCACGTTCGGGGAAACCGACCGCATTGTCGGCACGCGGCTGGGTCGAGGCTTCGGAATGGCCGAGCGGGCGCTTCATGTCATCGTCATCGGAGACGGCGTCGCTGTCCGTGTCGGTCGGCTGGGCCGGTTCGGATGCGGAACGGCGTGACTTGCGTCCGGCCAGAGGGTCGGGCAGTTCGTTGGTGCCGAGGTCCGGCGCCCGGCGTCCGCCGGCGACCGAACCCATGCGCAGCATGAAGTCCGACAGCAATTCATAGTTCTGGCGAATGCGCGCCTGGAAGGCGGCATCGATTTCCTGGGCTTCCTCGGCCGCGGCCATGGCCGCCGCATTGAGGCCTTCCAGTCCTCGGCGCAGCGTGTCGGCGGCCTCTTGGGCGCGATCACGCGCCATGCCGGGCATTTCCGCGAGGCGTTCGGTCATGGCATCAATATGACGTTCGACGGTCTGGGTTTCCGAGCGGGCCGTTGCCAATACGGACTCGAGCCGGCGGCGTACCGAGTCGGCGGCTTCGTCGGCAGCGACCGAGGCGCGCTTGGTCAGCTTGTCGGCTTCGGCGAGGCGCAATTCGAAGGCCTCATCGGAACGGCGGGCGGCCTCATAGGCGGCCTCATTGGTCTGTTCGACCTTGCTGGCGACGATATCGGCCTGGGCCTCGATCGCGTCGATGGCGGCATCGGAGACAGACTTTGCCTCCTGGGCCGACGCGATCAGGCGCGCCAATGCCGACTCGTGTTCCTGCGCGGCGCTTTCGGTTTCGGCCCGGACGCGGCCGGCCATGCCATCAGCCCGTTCAATCGCGGCCTCCACGGCTTCGCGGAAGGCGACCGCTCCGTTCGACGCGGCGGAATTGAGCGCATCAGCGCCGTCGCGCGCGGTCGAGGCCATGACTTCCAACTCGGCCTTGTGGAAGTCGAGGGCGGCGGCAATCTTTTCCTGTTCCTTGCGCAGGGCTTCGCCAGCATCGGCGAGGCGTTGGCGGTGCTTCACATACGCGGCATCGAGGTTTTCCGAACGCTCCTTGAGACCGTCGGACAGCTCGCGCAAATGCGTGGTGCGCTCGGAAATGACCAGGGCGGCGGCATCGCTGCGCTCGGTGACGGCGCTGCCGGCCGAGTTGAGGTCTTCGACGCTGGCGCGGATGCGGCGTTCGCTGTCAGAGGCCTGGCTGGCCGCCAGCTCGGCGGCGGCGGCGACCATTTTGGATTGATCGGAAATCGCCGCTGCGATCAGGGCCGCCTTGTCGTCGAGCGATTCCGACACTTCGCCGAGCCGCAGGCGTTCGGTGCGCAGGCCCTTGAGCAGGTGTTCGGTCCGGTCGCGGGCGTCGGTGGCGGATTGTTCCAGCGATTCCGCGTGATGGCTGATCACTTCTTCCATCGCCGCCAGCCGGGCGAGGGCGCTTTCCAGCGCGGAGTTGATCCGTTCAACCTCGCCGGACACAGCATCCGACAGGGTCTGGACTTCATGGCGGGCATATTGCGCCGGTTCGGCGAGCTTGCGGATGGCCAGTTCGACACGGCGGGTATTGGCCGAGCTGCGAACGATCTCGCGCGCCATCATGCCGGCGATGATGAAGATCAGGGCGGGCAGGAGGGCGAAAACCGACAGGCCGGTCAGCTGGCCGAAGCTGTAGCGGCCAAGCGCGTCGAGCGACTGAATGCCGAGATAGGCCCACAGATAGGCGCTGGCGCCGCCGACCCAGCACAGGGCAAAACAATTGCCCAACCAGACCAGCCAATTGCCGCCGCGCGGCGGTGCCTCGGCCGAATTGGCTTCCGGTGCGGCGGGCGCGGTCAGCGCCTTGCTGCCGGTCTCGGCAATCGGCGTTGTGCTGTCCTCGTCGGCCATGGTCATCTCCGCGAGTTCGATCTTGTGGTCGTGTCTGGTCTCGGTCATTTCGGGCCTGGCTGGCTGCAATCGGCCTCCGGCCAGCGCGCGCGCACGCCTGCCGGAGCTGGATATTATGACAGAGAATAGGGGGAGATGCGCGCGAGGCACACAGATAATCTATGCAAATTCAATATTTGCAGCGGAAAGGTCGTGTGGATTGACGGCGGATCGGGCGTGTCAGCTGTTGTAGATCAACGGTGGCGACAGCAATTCCGGCGTCTCGCGCGGGTCGCGGATCGGCATCCACTGGGCGCAGCCATCGCCGCGGGCGGGAACCCAGCCGGACTTGCCATCGGAACCGTTTACCAACAACACCGCTTCGCGGTATTCGGCCGGACGCGCGGTCGGATCAGTGCCGCAGTGTGCGGACCCTGACGCCTCGATCCCGATCGAGGACAGGGCCATGACGGCGAACCATTCGATGAGCGCGATAAGAAACTCGACCATTTCAGGGGCGTCCCCGGATCCTGAATGTGTTGAACATGTGCCTAGTACCTGCATACGGTGAGGGCAATTCACGAAACATGGGAAGTTCGTGAAGACTTGGTAAGAAGATGGCAAAAATGGGGCGACGCCCCGCGGGGGCAGGCATGGACGAGGCCAGTGAGAGCGAGGAAGCGGGCGTCCTGATCATGCTCGGCCTCACCGTCTTCGGCCTGCTGTTCGCCAACCTGGCCGGCTTTGCCCATGTCTGGCCGGCTGCCGACATCCTGCCGCTGCAAACCGCGGACCCCGGTCCGGCCGACCGTGTGGTGTGGTGGCTTGGCCAGACATTTACTGCCTGGGTGTTCAACATATTGCTGCTCGTCCTGTTCGGTTCAGCCCTGGCGCTGGGCCTGGATGTCGGCGGGCGCGGTTCGCTCGGCTGGATGTGCCTGCTCGGTCTGATGGCGGCCTATCTGTTCTGGCATGGCGAGCTTTTGACCGTAATGGCGCTGGCCGGCATGATTGCGCGTCCGATGCGGGCGCTGCAGCCGGCGACCCGCTGGATGACTCTCGGCGCATTGATTGGCGGGTCTTTCCTGATCCTGCTCGCCGGCGCCGGGATCACCGCCTTGCTGCCGGACACGATGGCTCTGGCTGACCTGCTGGGCCTCGACAACACCCGGATCGCCGCCATCGAGGCGAGCCACCAGGCCGGCTTCCTGGCGCGCTTGCCGGGCAATATGGCGACCGCCCTCCAGTTCCACATGGTCGAGATGTTTTTTCTGGGCGGCGGCGTTTTGGGTTTTGTCTTGCTGGGCATGGAATTGGTCGAGCGCGGTTTCTGGTCGGGACGCTGGCCGGTCATGCCGCTGGTTCTCAGCGCCGCGATCGCGCTCGGCATCGGCCTGCCGCTCAATGGCTGGGCGGCCTTGCACGCACTGAGCACCGATTTCGCGCCGTCACAGACCGGTCAGGGCGTGGCGGCACACGCCACCGGGGCGATGCTGACGGCCTGGGGCTATGCGGCGCTGGTGGTTTTGGCGGTCCGGTTTCGGCTCGGAGAGGCGTTGCAGCTACTGCTCATCCGCGCCGGCCATCTCTGGCTCAGTGTCGTGGTCGGCCAGATCATCGTGCTGACCCTGATCTTTTCCGGCCTGCCGGGTGTGGCCCTGTTTGGCCGGATCGGCCCGCTTGGCTTGTTTGCCATGGGGATCGGACTCGCCCTTGTGCAAGCCGGACTGATTTGGCTGTGTGACCGCCATTTGCGGGTCGGCCCGGTTGAATGGGCGTTGGAGGGCTTGGCCCATCGCCGCTTCGCGCGGCTGCGGCGCTAGTTTTCCGCGTCGGGCTGCCGCTCCGGCGCCGCAGCGTCGAAAGCCGGCAGGGCGCGGCAGGCGGCGTCCGCCGCTGCAAGAGCAGGCCAGTCGGCCATGTCGAGACCCCATCGGCGGGCATTATAGGCCTGCGGAACCAGATAGATGTCAGCCAGACCCGGCCGCTGGCCGCCGAGATATTCACCGGTTCGCGGCGCCGCCCTGACCAAGGTCTCGAGGGCATCCAAACCGGACGTCATCCAGCGTTGCGCCCAGGCCTTCATGCCCTCGGGGCCCTGGCCGAGATCGCCGGCGACGGCTTTCAGGACGCGCAAATTCTGCAGCGGGTGGATGTCGCAGCCGATAATCGACGCCCAGCCGCGGATCCGGCAGCGTTCGGCAGCGTCGCGCGGCAGGAAGGCGGGGTCGGGCCAGGTTTCGTCGATCCATTCGAGGATGGCGGGCGATTGCAGCAGGCGGTCGCCCCCATGTTCGAGCACCGGCACCAGGCCCTGTGGCTGGATCGCGAGCCAGTCGGCGCCCGCCTGTTCGCCCTCTTTCAGATTGACGGCCACCTGCTGGTAGGAAACGTCCTTCAGATTGAGCGCGATGCGAAGCCGGTAAGCGGCGCTTGAGCGCCAATAGCCGTAGAGTGTCGTGGTCATGGCGCTGCTAGCTCCGTTCGGTGAGGGCAAAATCGAGCGGTGGCAGGCCGTCGATCCGCGCCGCAACCGTGTCGCCGGGATGCAGTGCGCTGACGCCGGCCGGTGTGCCAGTGAAGATGAGGTCGCCCGCGCCCAGGGTGAAATAGCGGCTGAGTTCGGCGAGCAGTGCCGCCGGAGGCAGGATCATCTGTCCGAGATCACCGGACTGGCGCATGCCGCCATTGACCGACAGGCTGATCGTGCCGGTTGCCGGTGGTGGGCCGAGTTTGAGTTTGCCCATCGGGGCCGAGGCATCAAAACCCTTGGCGATTTCCCACGGGGCCGACTTGGCCTTGAGCCGGGACTGGAGATCGCGCTTGGTCAGGTCGACACCGGTACCGCAGGCGATGATGGCACCGCCTTCGCCGAGGGCGAGGACCAGCTCGACTTCATGGTGCAGGTCCGCGGTTTCGGTCGGGTAGGGCAGGCCGGCCGCTGTCGATACGGCGCTGGCCGGCTTGGTAAAGAAGATCGCCTCGGCGGCTTCGCCCATTTCCTTGGCGTGGTCGGCATAATTGCGGCCGATGCAGAATATCCGGGCGACCGGAAAGGTCCGGCTGTCGCCATCAATGGCAAGTCGGGGCGGGGCGGGGGCAGCTATGAGATCCGTCATGCGCTATCGATAGCCGAACCGGTGGCGCGCCGTCGAGCCAACAAACGCCTTGCAGCTGCCGCCGGCATCCGGCACCTCATGGGCATGACCGATCCGAACGCCACCCCGCCTGCACTGAGCCTGCGCGATTTCATGCCTTACAGCCTCGCCGTGACCTCCAATCAGGTCAGTCGCCTGGTGGCGCGTGCCTATCAGGACCGGTTCGGGCTGACGATCTGGGAATGGCGCGTCATTGCCTTGCTGGGAGAGGCCGAACCGATGACGGCGCAATCCCTGTCCGACATTGCCGCGATGGACAAGGTGTCGGTGAGCCGGGCCGTGAAGGCACTGGTGGACCGCGGTCTCGTCGACCGGGCCGAGCGCAAGGCGGACCGGCGTTCGCGCGATCTTCGCCTGACCGCGGCCGGTCACCAGATTTATCGCGAGATCACGCCGGTGGCGCTGGGCGCTGAAGCCGATCTCCTGACCGGGCTCGATGAAGCCGAGATCGCGGTGCTGGCTGTTGTGCTCGACAAGCTGCGCCATCGCGCCGCTGAACTGTTGTCCGCCCCGACCCCTGACTAGGCGACGCGGCTCGGCGGGCGGGCCGCAGCGGCAATGCGTCCGGCTGCCAGCATGGCCAGGATTGTCGACAGGGCAAAACAGAAGGCGCCGATCAGCGGTCTCGCTTCGAGTAGGAGATTGCCACGCAGGCTGAACACGACCAGCGCGATCACCAGCACATCGGCCATCGACCATTTTCCCAACCGCTCCAGCCATCGCAGCGCGCGAGGTTCAGTGACGGCGTCTGACGCCGGGTGGGATAGTTGCAATCGCCACATCCAGCCGAGCTTGGCGAAGGGAAAGCCGACCGAGAAGGTCAGCACCGTCAGCGCGAGCAACCATTCCTGTGCGCTGAGCAGCGACAGGCCGAGCGACAGGATGGAGTGAGCGTCACCCCAGAGGCCGAGATGTCGTGTTTCCAGTGCCGGAAGTGTCAATCCGGGCACGAGCAGGACGCTGGCGAGAAGCAGCAATCCGGTCGCCAGGGAATCGGGTCGGGAGTTATTTCGCGCCACCATCCAT
Organism: Maricaulis maris; assembly: GCF_003634045.1. Taxonomy (GTDB): domain Bacteria; phylum Pseudomonadota; class Alphaproteobacteria; order Caulobacterales; family Maricaulaceae; genus Maricaulis; species Maricaulis maris. The sequence continues at coordinate 209,289 of NZ_RBIM01000003.1, read as the reverse complement.
CATACCAGCGCGAGGAAGGAGGCCAAAAAACGGCAGGTCGCGCAGATTTGCGGCACCCGATACCGCAGCCTCCGACGGCGCTATACTTGAAATTTTTGCGGCAACCGGCATTCAGTATTTACTTTTCAGGAACAGTTTTTGGCTCACCGCCATGGTCATAGGATATTACAAGTATTGGTAATATCCAATTACCCGGACGAAAGTCGTGGTTAATACCCATCCCCTAGGTGGACCCCATACGCCGCACTGCGGTGACATAGGAACAGGACGGGGTGTCCCCAATGCACAAAATCATTTTGCCGGCTCTGGCCGGCCTTCTCATGACAACGCCAGCCATGGCCGAGACGACGCAGCGCGATCTGGAAGTGATCGGTCGCGCACTGGGCTTTGTTGAAGGCGCCAGCGGTTCCGACCGCACCGTCGCGATCGTGTTCGATCCGGCCAGCGAAGGCGAAGCGCAGGCGCTCGCGTCTGCGATGTCCGGCGGCCTTTCGGCGGGCCGGGTCACGCTCAATGCCCGCCTTGTCCCGATGGCTGACACGGGTTCGATCAGCGGCGCTGACGCGGCTGTCCTGCTCGGTTCGGCTGCCGGTGATGCCGGCGTCTTCGGTGCCGCAAGCTCCGCAGGCGTGATGACCGTGTCCACCGATATGAGCTGTGTCGAAAGCGCTCGTTGCGTGATGGGCGTCCAGAGCGCGCCGTCCGTGCGCATCGTGGTCAATCGCGGCGCGTCCGACAGCTCGTCGGTCTCCTTCGCCGCCGCCTTCGCCATGATGATTGAAGAAATCTAAGCGTAATCCGAGATTTGAGAGAGTAGCTACCATGAAGACCCAATTCCTCACGACGTCGATCTCGGTGCTTGCGCTGAGCGTCGGTTTCTCCGCCGCGACTGCTGCCCAGTCGCTCGACTATACCGCCATGAGCGACCTGTTCGGCGAGCCGGTGACCGCTGGCGCCACAGGGGCTCCGCAGCGCGCGTCCGACGTTCCTGCGACGATGATCATCATCACCCAGGGCGATATCGAGCGTTTCCCGGAGTACGATATTCCGGGCATCCTGCGCCACTATGCCGGTATTGATTACAACCGCTATGGTTATGGCGATGGCCAGATCTCGATCCGTGGCGCTGCCACACCTTACTCGCCGCGCCTGCTGGTGCTGGTAAACGGTCGTGAAGTCTATCTCGACAGCTATGGCTACACCGCTTGGTCGACGCTTCCGGTCCAGCTTGAGGAAATCCAGCAGATCGAAGTCGTCAAGGGTGCCCAGTCGGCTCTCTACGGCTTCAATGCGGTGTCCGGTGTGGTCAATATCATCACCCGCAACCCGCAGCATGGCGACTACGCCACGGCGCGCGTGAATGTCGAAACCGATGGCGGTTTCAACGCCGCTTTCGTGGCGGCACGCCAGTTCGGTGACCGCGCTGCCGTACGGGTCAGCTATGGCAATGCCGAGACCTCCGAACTGCCGGCGGGTGACAACGCCATCGAGGCCCAGCCGCTCGCCCTGCAGGACTTTCACCGTGAAACCGGTGCCATCGAAGGTCGTTTTTCCCTGACCGACAAGGTCAGCCTGACGGCGGAAGCGACTTTCACCAATGTCGACCAGTCGGAAATGACGTCGGTCTATTCTTCTGCTCGCGCCCTGTACGAGTTGCGCTCCTACAAGGCCGAGCTGGAAGCTGATACCGATTATGGTGTCATCACGGCTCTCGCTTACCGCAATGAAAGCGAGATCGCCTATTCCTTCGGTCCGCTCAGCGCCGAGCTGACGACCTTCCGCATCCAGGACCTGTTCAAGGTCGGCACCAACAACACCGTCCGCATTGGCGCCGAGTTCCGCGACGGCCAGACCGCGTCCTTCCCGGATCCGGGCAATGGCGATTTCGGTTATGAGTCGATGGCCTTCTCGGTGATGTGGAACCACAAGTTCTCCAACGCTTGGGACCTCACACTTGCCGGGCGCTATGACAGCGTCGACTGGAGTCGTGATGGCGCGCCGGGAGGCTTCTACAGCTTCACGCAGGACGACTATTCGGTGTCGTTTGAAGAGTTCTCCTACAATGCGGCGCTGGTCTGGCGTCCGTCCTTCGGCGGCACGATGCGCTTCATGGCGGGGCGTGGCATCCAGGCACCGACCTCCTTTGACATCGGCTTCACCCTGCAGACAACCGTGGGGGGCAACCCGCTCATCCTGTCGGGCAATCCGGACATGGTACCGTCTATCGTCGACAGCTATGAGGTCGCTTATGACCGTAGCCTGACGCCGACCATCGACATGCGTGCCGCTGTGTTCATGCAGGACACGTCGGACGTGCGGGGCCAGTTCGGACTCTTCCCGGACCTGCTGCCGCCGACCGTCACGATCCCGACCCTCCTGTTCGATAACCGCGGCGACACCACGACGACCGGTTTCGAATTTGGCCTCGCCGGCGATCCGGAAGGCAATTGGAACTGGGATGCGAACTATACGTACCAGCAGACTGAAGACGATCTGGATGGCACGTTCGGTCTTGGCCATGTCCAGGACTTCGAGAATGCGACCCCGGCTCACCTGTTCAACGGCCATGTCGGTTGGACCGGCGACAAGCTGAGCGTCGATGGGTTCGTGAACTATGTGTCAGAAACCACGTCGCCGCTGCAGCCGGTCTTCGGCCTGCCGACCCAGGTTGCGATCGACGATTATGTCGCCGTTTCCTTCCGCGCCGGCTATCGCTTCAACGACCATATCGCTGTGTCGCTGAACGCCCAGAATGCCAATTTCGGCGACGGCGAGGCGACCACCGCCAACGCCCAGTCGGAAAGCCGCGTCTGGTTCGGTCTGTCGAGCAGCTTCTAATATGAAATGAGCGCCCCGGCACTGAACGGTGCCGGGGCGTTAACCCTGACTTCAGCGATTCGGGCGGATTCTCGGCCTGACGACAAAACCGCCACCGGTGATGTCAATTGGGAGACTACAATGGGCAAGGCCTCTTCACTCTTCAAGCTGACCATCGCGCAATCCTTTGCGGTTGCGCCGATCGCAGCCATCATTGCGCTGATTGCGGTTGCCGGATTGGGCGCCTGGTCGCTGCAGGACGGGTCGGCCAGTCAGCAACGTGCGATGCGGGAGATGAATGCCGCGCTCGAACTCACTGACCTGAAATCCGAACTCCAGACCATCAACAGCGAAGTGCTCGCTGTCGTGACGGCCCAGGCCGCCGGCAATTCGATTGATGTGATGGCGGAGTTTGACGCCGTCAGCACCCGTGTTGACGGCCTGTCTGCCCGGATCAGCCAGCTCCAAAGCTCCGGCGCCGACATCGCGGCGGGGACGGACACGTTTGACAGCCTTGTCGAACAGCTCGCCCTTTATCGCGATGCGCTTGATTTCGTCGGCCAGATGCTGGAACTCGATTTTGCCAGCTCGGTTGCCTTCCTCCAGCCCTTTGACGCGGTTTTTGCGGAGATCAGTGCTGATCTGGATGGCCTCGCCATGGAAGGGGCCTCCCTGGCCCGCATGGATGCCGAAGCAACGCAAGCCGCAGTGCGCAACTCCATCATCATGTTCATCGGGCTGACCATTGGTGTCGGCATCGCCCTGATTGCCCTGGCCGTCCTGTTCGGACGCCAGATCTCGGTTTCGGTGCGCAAGATCGCAGCCGCGACCGAGGCCCTGGCTGACGGTGATTATTCGCTCGATATCGGCGCTCTGGAACGCTCGGACGAATTGGGTGCCGTGGTCGAAAGCCTGCGCCGCTTCCGCGAGAAGGGCCTGCAGGCCGAGGAACTTGAAAAAGAACAGCGCGCCCAGGCCGAAGCCAATGAGCGCCGCGCCGCCAAGCTCAATGATCTGGCCCAGGCATTTGATGCCGAGGTCATGTCGATGCTGGGCGAAGTCAATGAGGCCTGTTCCTCGATGTCGGCGATCGCCGAGCAGCTGTCGCAGGCCGCGACCGAAGGCTCGGAACAGTCCGGCCAGATGGCGTCATCCGCCGCCCAAGCCTCGGCCAATGTCGAGTCTGTTGCGGCGGCGTCTGAAGAGCTGACGGCCTCGATTGCCGAAGTCACTCAGCAGATCCAGGGCTCCTCCGACATGGCCAGCCAGGCCGATGAACGGGCCAAGTCGGTCCGCGCCGTCGTCGACAATCTCGGTGCGGCTGCGCAGGAGATCGGCAATGTGGTGCAGCTGATCAATGATATTTCCGAGCAGACCAACCTGCTGGCCCTGAACGCCACCATTGAGGCCGCCCGCGCTGGCGAAGCCGGCAAGGGCTTTGCGGTTGTCGCTTCCGAGGTCAAGTCGCTCGCCGCCCAGACCGCCAAGGCCACGGATGATATCCGCGACCAGATCCAGGCGATCCAGGAGGCAGCCGCCTCGTCTTCCGCCTCGATCGAGGACGTGACCCGCGCTGTCGGCGAAATCTCCCGTTCGGCTTCGGCGATTGCCGCTGCTGCGGAAGAGCAGAGTGCCTCGACCCGCGAGATTTCGAGTTCTGTCTCGCATGCCGCGACCAGCGCCCGTGCCGTCTCCGACAATGTCGATGTGGTGTCCCGCTCGGCCCGTCAGACCGGCGACGCCTCGCAGGACGTGCTGCGTGCCGTGCGGACCGTCTCCGAACGAGCCGAGAAACTGAATTCCACCGTTGAAACCTTCCTCACCGAGGTTCGCGAGGCCGGCTGATCTCTCCCCCCTTGATGTCGCCTTGCAACATGAGCGCCCGGACCCTCTCCCCCCTCGGTCCGGGCGCTTTAGTTTTTGGGGTCCGGTTTCCGTCCCTAATTCTCGCCCAGGGCGCGTAGCGGCAGGCGGATGATGCGACCGGCGATGTTCGCGAGGCTGCTCGGTGCGGCGATACGGTCCTGCGAGGTTTCGCCGTTGAAGGCATGACTGAGGGCTCCGCTGGCGGCGAGTTGCATCAGGGTCTGGGAGGCTGCGAAGTCGGTATGCCCGATCAGCGTGCCATCGGTGAGCTCGCTCAGATCGAGGATGGCGATGCCGCGTTCGATCAGGGCGTCCTGGCGGGCGCCTATGCCCAGCCGGGCGCGGCCGCCGCCGCTCAGCGTGTCTGACACCAGCAGCGCCTGATCGCGGTTCGAGACCACGACCGTCATGTGCCGGGGCGGTGGATTGATCGCGGCGAGCTGGTTCAAAAACACGTCATAATCGATATCCGGCGACGCTAGGATGACCGGGTCAATCTTGGCCAGGATGTCGGTGCGCCCTTGCAGGGACAGTTGCCGCATCGCTTCCATGGTCACCAGCGCCCCCATCGAATGGGCCAGGATCGTGACTGAGACGGAAGGGCTGTTGGCGACGGTTTCAAGCAGGTCTGCCAGCCCGTCGCGGGCAAATTGCGCGCTGTCGCGATCGTGCAGATAGGCCGTGATCTGGCCGGCCGACGGCCAGGCATAATGCACGGCCACGGTGTTCACCCCGAAATCATTGAGGATCTGGGCGTTCAGATAAAGCCCGTCCGAATAGGGCGTGTTGAAGCCGTGCACGAAGACGAAGACCTGTCGCTCGACTAGGGGCAGGGCGCTCAATTGCCGGTCGAGCAGGGCTGAAAACTCGCGGCGTCCGATATCCGGCTGATATCCGGTCAAGGCGAACTCGCGCCGCGGGTCGACCCGCGCCGAGGGATAGTTGATCTCGCCGGCCAGCCGGTTGGCCGGAACCCAGACATCAGCGCGGGCAAAGGACAACTCGCCGCGCAGCGTGGTCAGGCGGATATCCGGATCCGGGCTGGGCACCCGCGTCGTCGCAATCAGGATCGTCTCGCTACGCCCGTTGGCACTGCCCGGATCCACAATCGGCAAATGCGCCGGCGCGCTGGCACATCCCGCGAGCAGGCCGAGACAGGTGACAAAGAGGGCGAGGGCGGGCAGGCGGAGGGACGGGGGCAAATTCGGCTCCTGAAGATGCGGCGTCGACCGACGTCCACGCAACGGCACAGTCGTCTCAGACGGACCACGCGGTCAATGCCACAGGCGCGTGGCGTCTGGCGTTGATGTCTTGGGGAAAATGGTGCGCCCACTAGGATTCGAACCTAGGACCCGCTGATTAAGAGTCGCCATTCGATCTCATAATTTCAATGGGATAAAAGTCAACGAGGTACAAGGGATTGTCAATGTTAGGTACCCCCAACGCAACGTCCAGGCAATCAGTCCGGCCTGCGCATCCTGATGCTTTATGTAGCGCGATGATTTTGACCGCGACTCCACAAACTGAACTTGCCCGTGCAGATTGCTCGTATGAATCAGTCCAAGGTTTGGCCAAAAATCATTGCCGGTGCCCTAATCGTCGTTCTACCAACGGTGGTAGGCATGACTTGGTCTGAATTGCCACAAGCGGTCGGCATAAGTGTCATCGTGCTGTGTTGTGTCGTCAGTTTAGCAGCTGCCGTATGGGGAGTATGGTGGCAACCAAAGTGGGAAAAAGGTTGGCGACCGGAATGGCTTCAGGCGTGCCTAAGTGTTCGAGTGGCATTCTATGATGCGCGCAAGCGTCGGTTTGTTCCAACGAGTGGTGAAACTGCGGCAGTGGCGCCCACAACTCCGCCAAAGACCAAGAGCAAAGCCAAACAAACGGGCTCTTCAACCAAGACCGCCTCAGTTGGTCTCGATGTCATTTCGCAGTCCAAGTCAGACGCTCTCCGTGCAATTGCAAGGGGCGGGCAGTCTGGCGACGATCCAACTTTCAACCAGCATGTGCGACCAGTCGGAGCAACGCTAGGGGTGTTTCCAACTGCGCACGGCTATGATTTCGAGTTGAGGGTAAAGATCGAGAACCGGTCACGCCTGAAAATGAACGTCAAAATACGAGATCCCAAGTGGGAGGTTTGTGGGCAGTCCCCCCAAGCAAAATCTGAGAGGTATTCCTCGTCCGACTGCGACGGTAAGCCAAATTCGCAATGTACGTTCAGGACCGGGAAGCTTCAGATCTACGAGCCACCGAACGACTTTGCTGCTTCGATCAGCTTGAAGATTTATTTTGGCGGAGAAGGTCGGGTGTTCTTCGACAAGATGATCGATGCCAAATACGTGTTCACGGTAACTGGATTTCGTGAGTTCGTTGCGGGCAAGAAGCTGCCGATGAACAGCCCAATCCCGTTCGAGGGCGTCGAGGTGGAACGTGAGTACCTCACGTACTTTAATGCTGAAAACGTCCGACAGGATGGATGAAATTTGTTCCGACGCAATCGTGCTTCGCCCCAGAGGGACTCACTTTTGAGTGTTTGTCGGATCTATAAAGCTTAAAGCAGATTCAATGACTTATGGGGCCGTATTCTAAAAGAAGTCAACGTTGACTTTCTCTAGGTTGACGATCGGCCCATTACAACCGATTAAGTCTTTGAAACTATTGGTGCGCCCACTAGGATTCGAACCTAGGACCCGCTGATTAAGAGTCAGCTGCTCTACCAACTGAGCTATAGGCGCGCCGGTTGGGAAGCGGCGGAAAATACGCGTCCGCGGGACAAAAGCAAGCCATTCATTTGCCCGATTGCACATGCCGGCCATGCCGGATTGCCGGTGCCGGCAGGTGCAATTGGCCGGGCTATTCCACCGAGGCGCGGCCGATGGTTCCCATATCGCTACCGAACCAGATATCGCCGGTTGATGGCAGGTAATGCATGTGCCGCACGACGCCGCCGCCGGACGGGATGCCGGTGATCGAGAAGAAGGTCTCGCTCGCCGGGTCGAAACCGACAAACCAGTTGGGATCGACGCCGGTTTCGACGAACCAGACCCGGTCCTGGCCATCAACGGCCAGCGCATAGGGGCGGGCGTTGGCACCGGACGGCATGGCCCATTCACGGATCGAGCCGTCGGACGGGTCGAGCACGCCGAGGAAACCATCGGCATAATCGCCATACCAGATGCGGCCGTCGGAGGTGATATCGAGACGGCGCGGCCGGGCGCTGTCGCGCGGTAGGTCATGCTCGGTCAGGACCAGCGTGTCCGGATCGATTGATGCCAGCTTGCTGGTACCGAACAGGGCGACCCAGATCGTGCCGTCGGGCGCGATCTTGATGCCATAGGGGCGCGCCGAGTCGGTTGGCACCATCACCACATCGAGTTCGCGGCTCTCCATGTTGAGGCGGCTGACCGAATTGCTGCGCTGGCTGGAAAACCAGACATGGCCGGCATCGTCGAAAATCTGGGTGTGCGGATCAGCGACGGTGTCCGGTGGTGTCTCGACATAGTCGAACGCGCCGCTGGCAGGATCATAGATGCCGATATGGGCATCGCGATTGCCGGCATACCAGATCCGTCCGTCAGGATGGACGATGAGATTGTGCGGACCGGCACCTTCGCGCAGATCGACGCGGCTCATCTCGCCGGTCGCGACGTCAAGACGGCCGATATAGGAGTTGGCCTGGCCGACGAACCAGACGGTCTCGCCATCCAGCGTGTACGGGTCGCGCGGACGTCCCTCCCAGGGCACGTCCCATTCCTGCATGTCGATGGCCGCCAGTTCGCGGCTGTCGGCGGGCGGCGTGACGTCATCGGCCGGGCGTGTGTCGGTCATTGCCGATGCTGTCGTGTCGCTGTTGCCTGGCATCGCCGCGGATCCGGCGCTGTCTGAGGCGCCGGCTTCCGGCTCGCCCGACGGCGAACAGGCGGCGGTCAGCAATGCCAGGGCGGAACCGGCGGCAAACAGGTGGCAGGTGCGGCGGTTGGACATGATCATTCTCCCTCAAGGAGAGAAATATCGCGCCGCCGCCCCGTCTTCAAGCGGAAGCTTGGCAAGGCTTACCAGTGCCGGCGATGGCCGCGGAGATAGCGGACCAGTCGCGTCGATCCGCGCACCGCATGGGTCCGACCATGGCGATCCCGGCACACCCGGACCGATACCACGGCCGGGCGGCCACGATAGTGTGAGCGCTGGTTCTCGCTCCAGCACCGTGAGGCGTGGCGGCGGGCATTGCGGTAGTCATTGCGGTGTCCGCGACGATAGTCGTGATGGTCCCGCGAAGTTCGGCGATCGCGATAGCCATGGCGGCGAGGGTGATGGCGTCGCTGCAGGCGCTTTTCGCCGTTCTCAGCGACGAGCTTGATGTCGCTCGCCGGAGCGATAGCGGGCGCCGTCATGGCGCTGGCAAGGCCGCCAGCCCCCATGGTCAGCGCCAGGCCGCAGGCGATCATTTTGACAGATTTCAGCATTTGATCCTCCCGTTTTGCAGCTGAAAATCTGACATTTCGCGCCTGACGGGAATGTGAACGCTGTATTCACCAAGATGAGCGATCGCCCTTGCCGGGCACGAAAATTAAGGAGGGTGTTAAGGCGCTGACGCTAGGAATGGGCTATGATTGCTGCCATGAAATCCACCAATGCGCCGCTCTTCGATGCGGCTCACCTCGCCCGCTATACCGGCGGGGATGCCGCGCTTCGTGATGAATTGCTCGGCTTGATGTGTGACCAGGCGCGGCGTTGCCTCGCGATCATGGAGGCGCCGGCCGATCCGGCCAGCTGGCGCGCCGCCTGTCACACCCTCAAGGGTGCCGCGCGCGGTGTGGGCGCCTTTGCTCTGGCCGATATTTGCGACGCCGTTGAAGGTGAGGCCGAAACGGCCTGGCCCGGCGCCCGACTCGCGGTCGAGCGCTGCTTTCGTGAGACCGAACTGGCCTTTGCCGCCGCCGACTGATCAGGCCTCGCGCGTCGCGTCCCAGACACTGAACTCATAGGCAATCGAGCGTTCGACAAGTTCGCGCCAGACCGGCTCGGCGATCTCCACCGCGAGGCCGTGGCTTTTTGCCTCGGCGCTTACCTTCGAGATTACATCATTGATCCGCCATTCATCGCGGACCACATCCCGGCTCGGCTTGATACGGGCCGCGGCTTCCATATAGCGGGCGCGTTGCGCGACCAAGGCCACCAGTTCGCGGTCCAGCGCGTCGACGCCTTCGCGGACCTCCTGCATGGTCTGGCAGGATTCGGGCGGGGTGATGCCGGGTCGGGTCTGGGTGTTCATGCGGGCGAATACCTGTGTTCGTTTCGCTTCTTATAAGCGGCCTCGGTGCGCGGCCCAAGCGGCGGACTGTCACAGCTTGACCAACATGCGCGGGCGAATGCCGGGCACTCGCTGCGCGCGACACGCATTCATCACTCGCGCTTGCCGCCGGTGGCGTTATGCTGCGGAAAGATGCAAGGGAGTCGTCGCATGACCCAGCCAGTCCGTATTTATGGTGATCGCCACAGTGGCAACTGCCTCAAGGTGAAGTGGACCGCCGACCGGCTCGCCATCCCCTATGACTGGCACGAGGTCAATGTGGTGAAGGGCGAGACCCGGACCGACGACTTCCTGGCCATCAACCCGGCCGGCCAGGTGCCGTGCCTGGAACGCGAGGATGGCCGCATCCTGGCCCAGTCGAACGCCATCATCATCCATCTGGCGGCCGGCTCGGCGCTCATTCCGGCCGACCCGTTCGACCATGCCAAAATGCTCGAATGGATGTTCTGGGAACAATACAGCCATGAACCCTTCATTGCCGTGCGACGTTTCCAGAAAGCCTTCCAGCACATGTCCGAGGACGCCATCGATCCGCAGCTCATGGCCAAGGGGCGGCGGGCGCTCGGTGTGATGGAGATGCGGCTCCTGTCGCGCGACTTCATCGTCCGTGACCAGCTTACCCTCGCCGATATCGCCCTGGTCGCTTATACCCGCGTCGCCGATGAGGGCGGTTTCGACCTCGACGAGTTCCTCGGCGTGCGCGGCTGGATCGCGCGGGTCGAGAGCGAGCTGGAGCTGGACTATGATGAAGGGCGGGTGACGGTGCCGGGCTAGCCCACCTGCACCGGCCCGGTCGTCGTTCCGCCGCCCGCCGGTCTCCATGTCCACGGACGCGTGCTTGCCAGCAGGATCAGTGCTGTGACCGCCAGTCCTGCGCTGACACCCCAGGAGGCTTCGCCCTGGTACTGTCCGGCATTGACGGCATGGTGCACCGCCAACCCGGCAAGGGTCAGCGCGCCGGCCGCCAGCCGCAGCGCACGTGACCAGTGGCGGGCGCTGCCGAACAGCATGGCCAGCACGATCAGGCCAGCCAGGGCGAGCCAGTGGAAGGGGATCAGCACCGCCTCGGCCATGACACCGCTCACGGCGCCAAGCAGGGTCGCGGCCAGCACGGCCGGTGCGCCCCACACCACAGCGATCCAGGCCCGCTCAAGGCGCGGAGAGGGGCGACCCTTCTCCCGTCGCTTGATCAGCCACAGCGTGAATCCGGAGGCGCACACAGCTGTCAGGGCGAGGCCCAGGGCCAGATAGGCGAACTTCACCGGCAGGCCGCCGAACCAACCGAAATGCAGGGAATAGACCGCAGCGGCTATTTTCTGTCCGGCTTCACCGTCGCTCATCCCGGTCGCGCCGATCATGGTACCGGCGGCGTCGAACTGGACGCCGTCGAAATAGGCGAGCTGGCCCGGCACCTGGGTCAGGATTTCGATATTCTGCGCCTCGGTCCCGGGGCCGTTGACATAGATCAGCCATGCGGTGAGGTCCGGACGTTCGGCCTGGAAGTTGCGGTAGGCGGTCGCCACATCGGCGACCCCGTCCGGCGCCGGCCCGGTTTCCGTTTCGCCTCCGAAAATGGGCGGGAAGACGGCTTCGAAGTCACCGTCGTGAAAGACCAGCGCGAGCGCATAGGCCCCGATCGTTGCCAGGCCCAGAAGGGCGCCGGTCAGCGCGATTGTGATGTGGAAGGGCGCGGCCCAGACCGACAGCCGGTTGTGTAAATCGGTTTCGCCGAGCCTGGCGCTCTTGCCGCGACGGAACTGGAAGGCATCGCGGAAGATCCGCGGATGGGCCAGGAAGCCGGTCAGGACCAGCCCCAGCATCATGACGCCGAGCAGGCCGACCAGCGTGATCCCCGCGATCGCCGGCAGGTGAAGATACATGTGCAGCGTGACGAGGAATTCCGAGAAGGGGTGGGCGACCGGTTCGCCCAGCGTGCCGTCGGCTCCGGCGACCCAATAGTCCTCGCCGGCACCGGCAACAAGCCGCGGAACATCCGGCGTCGGCAGGACCAGGGTGACCTGGTCCGGCGTTTCTTCCAGGCGCCCGAGCACGTTTTCCAGCAGGGTCTGGATGGTTTGCGGCGTGACGGCCTCGATCTCCGTGATGCCGGGCTGTTCCCAGCGCGAGAACTCATTGTGAAAGACGACGAGCGTGCCGCTCAGGCAAACAATGTAGAGCAGCGCCGACAGGGCAAGGCCCAGCGCAGTGTGGCCGGACAGCATGCGGGCGACGAGACGGGCGGGCATTTTCGGCCAGGGCAGGGCGGTCATGGTCGTCTCCTAGACAGTCACGGCGATAAGGACGCCGCCGAGCACCACCGGCAGGACCAGTCCGAGCGCGCGAAGACGCAGTTTCAGGTCGAGAACGGCCAGGGTGGCGAGCGCGCTCCACAGGATGGGGACGGCGAACAGGAAGAGGGCAAGACGGTTGGCCTCGCTCCAGCCGGCCTGTCCGGCTAGCGCGAACAGGATGAGAGAAAGCGCCACGGCGCCCAGCAGGGCGAGGGGGCCGGCCAGCAGGGTGACGGCAGTGCCTCGCAGTCCGCGACGCCAGGCGCGGGCGGGCTGCGGGGCGGCCGGTCGTCGAGGCTCCGCCGGTGGCGGTCCCGTCCAGCCTGTACGCCAGAAAACCACCATGAGGGCGAGGCACTGGATGACAAGCATGCCCAGGACGACGCCATAGACCGGCAGGCCGACGGGCAGCCAGGCCAGGACGGCGGCCAGCAGTGCAAGCCAGCCGAGCGCGATCAGAAGCCGATGCGGCTCCTGGCGGCGCTTCCAGGCCTGCCGGAGCACAAGGGCACCGAACAGCCCGGCGCCGATCGACAGCAGGATCCAGATTGCGGCGGCATACGCCATGGTTTGATCTCCATCCTCGTCAATAATCGGGTGCCGGACCGCCACTCGGCAGCGGCCCGGCACCCGCACGCAACGCCGTCTGGGGGGCGGCGTCGGTCAGAAGCGGCGCGCCGCCCGGGCCACCACGGTGCGGTCCTCACCCACGAAGCAGTCGCCGCGGGACAGGCAGGTCGCGAAATACGCTTCGTCGAAAAGGTTGGAGGCGTGCAGGCCGAAATTCCACGCATCCATCTCATAGCCGATCATCGCATCGACCAGGGTGTAGGAAGGGGTTTCCAGGCTGTCGGTCCCGTTCTGGCTTTCGCCGACATGGCGCACACCGGCGCCAGCCCGGAAACCGGACCAGGCGCCGGTCGGCTGCCAGCCCAGCCAGGCCGAGGCCTGCACTTCCGGGATGGAGGCGAGCTGATAGCCGTCAAGGGTTTCGGTCTCGAGCTGGCTGGCACTGACATCCAGCGACACGGTGTCCCAGTACCAGGCGGCTTCCACTTCAAACCCGGTAATGGTCACCACGCCCGCCTGGATCTGGAAGCCCGGATGGGCGGGATCGGCGGTCAGCAGGTTGGACTGTTCGATGTCGAACCAGGAGAGGGTGACCAGCGAACGGCTGCCCGGCGGCTGGTACTTCACGCCGATCTCGTATTGGCGGCCCTCCTGGGGCTCGTAGGCCGAGCCGTCGAATGCGGTACCGATGACCGGCTCAAAGCTTTCCGCATAGCTGACATAGGGGTTCAGCCCGATGTCGAAGCGGTACATCAGTGCGAAGCTGGTTGAGAGCTTGTCGTCGTCCTGGGTTGCCGAGCCGGTATCCGTCTCGACCCAGTCACTCCGCAGGCCGACCGTGGCGAGCCAGCTGCCGTGCTCGATCTGGTCGTGGAGGTAGAGACCGGTGCTCTGCGTCCGGCTCTCGGGCGAATCCGACATGTAGGCGTCGATGATCGCGTCCGACGGATAGGCGCCATAGGACGGGGCGTAGGGGTTGAACCAGAAGCTGTCGCCATAGGGGGCGTCCGGCAGGCCGGTGGCGAAGTCCAGACCGATGGCGAACAGGTAGGCGCTGTCATTATCCGTTGTCACGTCCTGGTATTGCAGGCCGCCGAGAACTTTGTGGCTGAAGGCGCCGGTCTCGAAATCCAGTCTTGCGCGCATGTCCGCCGCGGTCTGTTCCGAACTGGCCTGCGAGGCGTAGAAGGTGCGCGGCATGTAGCCGTCGCGATAGAGGCTGCCATCGGGATTGCGGATGTGGCGGTCGCCGCCGATGAAGGAAATCCAGGCCTGGCGATAGTCCGCTTCGCTCTCGGTCCGGCGCACCGTCGCTTCCAGCTGGAGATTCGCGTTCACCCGGTGCTCGGCGAGCAGGGTGAGCGAAACCGACTCGGTGTCGTAGCGGTCGAAGTCCGGTTCGCCGGTGAAGACATTGGCGTCGAAGTGTCGACCGTCAGGACCGGGCAGAAGCGTGCCATGAATGGGCAGGAATTGTGACGCAGCTGCGGCGTTGATGTCCTGATATGTGACGATAGCGGACAGGCGCGTGTCGGGCCCCGGCGCGAAGGTGAGCGACGGTGCCAGCGTGATCGCCTCTTCATCAATATGGTCGATCTGGGTCCCGGTCTCGCGCCACACACCGATGCCGCGATAGAGCCAGGTGCCGTCGGCGTCCAGCGGGCCGGTGAAGTCGGCGGCCAGCTGATAGCGGTCGTGATTGCCGACCTCGCCGACGATCTCGCCGGAGAATTCATCCTCGGGTGTTTTCGACACCACATTCACGATCCCGCCCGGCGAGCCCTGGCCATAGAGAATGGCCGACGGGCCGCGCAGGATTTCGACCTGTTCGATGGTGTAGATGTCGGAACGGGTATTGTTGTAGCTGCCGAACAGCGCCTGCAGGCTGTCGCGGTATTCCGGCGCGCGCAGGCCGCGCACCTGGACCGAGTCGACGCGGGTCGAGATGCCGTAAGTGTCGCCGATCACGCCGGCGGAATAGAGATAGGCGTCCGACAGGTCGACGCCGCCGCGATCGAGAATCTGGTCGAGGGTTTCGATGGAGACCGAGCGCGGCGTCTCGATGACCGGCGTGTCTGATTTGGTGGCCGAATAGCGGCCCAGTACACCGTGTACGACGACGACGTCCTCGGTCTCGTCGGCATCCTGTGCGAGCACCGAGGACGGCGCGGCGAGGCCGGTCAGGGCGGTGCTCGCCAGGCAAGCGAACGCGATCGGCGCCGGGCGCCGTAATGTATTGAAACGCAACATGAAGTGTCCCCACTCAAAGCACTGAACTGGGGTGTGTGATAATGAGAGTGATTTGCAGAGTCAATTTGTTTTGAGACTCATTCGCAGAAATGATCCGAGCGATGTCTGTCGGTCGTCATGCTGAAAGGACCCGGACGATGCGCCCTAACGCGCCAATTCCTTCATCGCCGCATCGACGCCCTCAAGCGTCAGCGGGAACATGCGGTCGGCGCCGATAATGTCCTGGACGAGGCGGGTGGAGTAGGAGTGCTCCCACCATTTTTCCGGTGTCGGATTGATCCAGATCAGGTGCGGCCAGGTGTCGACGATGCGCTGCAGCCAGACCGCACCGGCCTCCTCATTCCAATGCTCGACCGAACCGCCATCATGGGTGATCTCATAAGGCGCCATGGCGGCGTCGCCGACCAGGATGACCTTCCAGTCGGCCGGGTATTTGTGCATCACATCGAGGGTCGGCACGGTCTCGGTTCGGCGCCGCAGGTTTGACCGCCACACGCCCTCATAGGGGCAGTTGTGGAAGTAGAAATATTCGAGGTTCTTGAAGGTCGTGCGGGCGGCCGAGAAGAGCTCCTCGCAAAGCCGGACATGCGGGTCCATCGACCCGCCGACATCGAACAGGGCGAGCACCTTGATCGCATTGCGGCGCTCCGGCCGCATGATGACATCGAGCCAGCCCTGCTTGGCAGTGGCGTCGATCGTCTCGCCCAGATCAAGTTCCTCGCGGGCCCCGTCACGGGCAAATTTGCGCAGGCGGCGCAGGGCGACTTTCAGATTGCGCGTGCCCAGTTCGCGCTCACCATCGAGATCCTTGTAGCGGCGCTGTTCCCAGACCTTGGCGGCGCGCTTGTTCTGGCTCTCGCCACCGATGCGGACGCCGGACGGGTTGTAGCCGGAATGACCGAAGGGCGAGGTGCCGCCCGTGCCGATCCACTTGTTGCCGCCCTCATGGCGTTTTTCCTGTTCTTCCAGGCGCTTCTTGAGGGTTTCCATCAGCTCGTCAAAGGGCAGGGCCTTGAGCTCGGCCATCTCTTCCTCGGTGAGCATGCGCTTCATCATCGCCTGCAGCCATTCGTCCGGGATTTCCTTGTCCTCGAACATCTGGGAGAGCATTTCCACGCCTTTGAAGACATGCCCGAACACCATGTCGAACTTGTCGAAATCCTTCTCGTCCTTCACCAGCGCGGCGCGGCTGACCGAGTAGAAATGCTTGATTTCCGGCTCGATGACGCCCTTGTCGAGGGCCTCGAGCAAGGTCAGGTATTCCCGTGTGGTGACAGGGATTTTGGCGGCGCGGAGTTCGGTGAAGAAATGGTGCAGCATGAGCCCAATCTAGCGGGGTTCGTGTGGCAGGGAAGGGTGGGTGTGCGGATTGGCGGATCGCAGCTGGCGCTTGTGGGGATAAAGGCGCTTGTATCCTGCGTTTCGGACCTGCTCGCGGTCATGACGCCGCGCCCGGCGCCGGAATCCGCTATAAGCGAAGACACACGCCATATTTCCGGCGCTGAAGTACCGGATGCGGCCTGCTGTCCGACGCGCCCGCATGAGTGGCGCCGCGCCAGGCGTTGGGCAGCAGGCGGGGCGGCGGTTATGCGGGTCAATTGCCGAGACAGGTCGCCAGCTCTTCGGCCCGGCGCTGCGCCGCCCTTGTGATCGCCTCAAACATCGCATCGGGCACTGACGGGTCGAGAGATTTCTGAACCGTCTCAATCGCCTTGGGAAGCTGAGCCATGATCGCGGCCATCTCTTCATGGAGGGCTGGCAGCGGGAAGCCGGCAAGCTTGGCGGATTGCTCGAAATGGCGCGGAGCGATCCTTGCCATCTTGTACTGCCGCCTGTCGCCGACCGCCATTGCGAGCCGGAAGGCATTGCGCGGTATTTGCTGGCGGTCATGTTGCCACTGGGTGGAGAGGATGTCGTAAAGCGGCGCCAGCCTGAAACGTCCCTGTGGCCCCGGATGCAGTGAGAAATTCTTCGCATGTCCGTCTGTCGCGCCGATCAACCAGAAAACGATCTGGGCCTTCATGAAAGCGCGCCGGTCGTCATCCGGTGCATCGCTCGACTTCAGGACATCAAGGCAATCGCCGATACCGGGGCCGCCATCGCCTTCGTATTTGCCGGTCGGTGGGATGCCGAGCGCTTGGCACATGTCTTCCTGGGGGAGCCGCAAGAGGCGACCCTTGCTGTCAAGTCGGCGGTCAAACCGTTCAATGCTCAGGACCAGAAGGTCGTCATCCAGTCTCAGGATCTCAGTCGGCGCAACGGCCAGGCCAAGGGCCCGGCACAATGCCATGCAGACATGCTCGTTCTGCACACTGTCCGTCATGTCCACCTCGCCATCGGCGGTTTGGACCGTGCCGATTTGCGGCTTGAGGATATGCGTGGTGGGTGTGGTGCCGACAGGCAGCAGCCACTGGCCATCATGATAGAGAAGCGCTGTTTTCTCCTGCGCGCCCGCCAGCGAAATCCGGAATCCGTCATCGCCGCCACGCATGCCAAGCGGCGCAAGGCTCAAAGACCGAATTCGCGCGGCGATCTCCTGATCGCTGATCGGTTCACCCTCTGGCGGCCCGGGTGGTGCGGGGGGCATGTCTTCGGTGAGGAATTGCAGCGCTCCGACGCAATCGCGGCCAAGCGCGGCCAGCATGGAGACGGCGTCGGTGCCCTCGGCCCCGACCCTGGCGGCGATCCGGGCGCGGATGCGGTCATCATCGGGGAGCAGGTTGTCGAACACCGCCCGCACCGGCAGACCGGTGAAGGGGCGGTCCACAAGCGGCATGGATCGCGAGACCGCGATCGCATATTCCCAATCCAGCCATTCCTTGGCGTAGTCAAACCGTGTCGCGCCGTCAGCGGCGCGCGCAAGCTTGCCGACAATGCGGCCATTCAAGGCCACCGTCAGGACGCTGGATCGGCGCTTTCGGCCCATCAGAACAGCTCTTCAAGGCTCGGTGTGTTGTTGCCGGCTCGAGGCTTCAGCGACACTTCAAGGCCAAGCGCCGCCATGATGTCGAAGATGACCTGAAGCTCTGAGCGCGGCTTGCCGCCCTCAACGGCCGAAATGGTCTGCTGACGCAGACCGGCTTTGCCGGCGAGTTGTGTCTGGGTCAGGCCTTGGCGCTTTCGCTCCCGCTGGAGCGCGGCGCCGAGCTGTTTGGTGTCGCGTATGGTCATGGTGTGTCTCCAATAACCGATATACGCGAACGCGGATAAATATGCAATATCCGCGTTCGAGGATAAGTTTGCTTTATCTCCGTACGCGGATAAGTCGAGCGCGCCTGCCAACCACCCAAAACGCAAACGGCCCCGCCCAAGAGGGCGAGGCCGTCCAGCCGCAATGGAGATCGTGACTAGAAGTCGTAACCGAACTCCACCCCCCATACCCGCGGCCGCGAGATCGAAGCGAAGGGCGTGCCCAGCGTGCTCGCCGTGATATTGTTGACGCCCTCGACATACTGGTTGTCGAACACATTGTTGACGAAGGCGCTGATCGTCAGGTTCTCGTTCGGAGCCGTCCAGCGGGCTCGAAGGTCAGTGCGGTTGCGGGCCTCGCCGGTGGCGAAGGCGTCATAACCGCCACACGTGCCCTGAAGCACTGACTGGCTGTTGCAGCGGCTTTCTCCCCGATAGGCGTGGTTGGCTTGGAGCGTCAGCTCGCCATTGCCGGCCAAGTCAAACACATAGTCGGCACCGACCGAGATGTTCCAGAAGGGTTGGCCTGTCGGCTCCCCGGCCAGGTCCGCCCCATTGCTGTCAATGCGACGCTTGTGGGTGGAGTCGAGCCATTGCGCATTGCCGCGCAGGCGCAGGGCGTCGGTTGCCGCCCAATCGAGTTCGATATCGACGCCGATGGCCTCGTCATCGGAGGTCTGGACCAGGTATTGCGGCACGCCGCCACCGGTCGGCACGACCAGGCGGATCGACTGCTTGTCCTCATAGACATAGGAGAAGGCCGACATGTTGAAGATGAGGTCCGGATTGATGAAGTCCGACTTGAAGCCGAATTCCCAGCTGGTCACGGTCTCGTTCTCGAAGCGCGAGCCGACTTCAACCGAATTGTAGCCGCCGGCCTTGTAGCCCTCACTGAACGAGCCATAGATCATGACATTGTCGGTCAACTGGTAGTCGACGACGACGCGCGGGCTGAGATTGTTCCAGCTGTCTTCCATGACGCAGGCCACGCCTTCGGCGACATTGACGCCATTGTCGCACGCCACGCCGCCGAGCGGTGACAGGTCAAAGACAAAGTCGAACTGGAAGTCGGTCGGCGAGGCACCGGCGAGACCGAGAATGCCGGCCCCGTCGAGGGCCGCAAGCGTCTGGTCCAGACTGTCGGCCTGGCGGCCACCATTGGTCCACTGGAAGGTCTTCTCATCCTCGGTATAACGCAGGCCGACCGACAGGTTCATCCGGTCGGTCACCGACCAGATCATGTCGGCATAGACAGCGCGGGCCGTGAACTCGCCCTGATTGCTCATGATCTCGGACCAGGAATGGCCGAGCATGGTGAAGGGCAGGTCGAAAGGAACCAATAGGCCGTATTCCAGATCGGTGAAGGGTGTGCCCGCACCGATATTGCCCAGCACCGTGTTCACGGTATCGGTGAAGGTGAAGGTCTCGGAGGCCTGGATCGCGGTCTCGTCATAATAGCTGGCACCGATCAGCCAATCGACCGGGCCATTGGTGCCGGCGAGGCGGAATTCCTGGTAGAAGGCTTCATTGTCTTCGACATTATTGGTGTCGAAATAGGTGTCGATCCGGTTGGTGCCGTCCTCGTCCTCGCGGTTCATCGTGTCAAATTCGCGATAGGAGGTCAGCGAGGTCAGCGTCATCGCGCCGATATCCTGGCGGATGGTCAGCGTGGTCTCGGCCAGGTCGCGGGCTTCGCGGTTGAACACGACGTCGTTTCGGATCGGGGCGCTGAACGGATCAAGATAGGCGTCCGTATCGACCGGAAGCGGGGGCGTGCCGGGATAGGCCGGCAGGTCGACAATGCCGATCGCCGGGCGGGCGTCCTGGTCGATACTGTCACGGCTGTGGCGCAGCAGGATCTCGGTCGACGGCGTGGCGTTCCAGCGCACGGTGATGCGGTCGGCCGAGGCGTCGTCGCGGCCATAATCCTCGCCGGTGACGTCGTCGGTCAGCCAGCCATCGGCCTTGTTGCCGAGGAAGTTGGCGCGAACGGCGAGCGTGTCGGTGATCGGGATGTTGATCATCGCCTCGGTGCGCGTGCGGTTATTGCTGCCCATGCGGACGGCGACGCGGCCCTCAAGCTCGTCGCTCGGCTCGCGCGTGATGATCGAGACCGCACCGGCCGCCGAGTTGCGACCGAACAGCGTGCCCTGCGGCCCCTTCAGGACCTCGATGCGCTCGATATCGTTGAAGGCCAGCAAGGATGCGCCTGACCGCGCTGCATAGATGCCGTCAACATAAATGCCGACCGCCGGATCGGTACCGACGCCGAAATCACTGGTCGTGATGCCGCGGATTGAATAGCGCGGCTGGGTCGGGCTGCCATTGGAGACGTCGAGGCCCGGCACGAAGGCTTCCAGATCGCCCATATCGTCGGCGGCGAGCGCGTCGATGAACTCACTGTCCAGCACTTGCAGGGAAATCGGCACGTCCTGGGAGGACTGGGCGCGCTGCTGTGCGGTGACGACGATGACGTCTTCATCCGTGTCGGCGCCCTGTGCGAGTGCGGGGGCAACCGCGATGCAGGCCGCCGTCGAGGCGAGCAGGTACCGGAAGCCGCGACGTTTGGCCGATATGGTCATTTTCATGTTTCCTCCGCTGGGCCTTTGACCCATTTCCGGCCTGACGCGCGCTGACAATTGCGTGTTCTGCCGATTTTCCCCTTGGAATCCCCGTCCGGAGACCTAATTAAACGAAACAGAATTTTTTTCAGTTATTCAAGCGATGGTCTTGCTTGAAGCGGTGGAAGATCGCGGCGCGACGCAAATGGGTCACACTTGCCTTGCCGCCTTGATGTGCGAAATTGCAATGTGATTTCAACGAGGCAGAATGTGAACGAGCGAGCCCCGACGGAAAATATCGACCTGGAGCGACGCGCTGCCCCGAGGCAGAAGCGGTCCCAGGAACGAATCACGAAGATCGTTGCGGCGACCAAATACCTGCTGGAGCATGACGGGGTCGACGCGATCACGACCTCCAGCGTGGCCGCCCAGGCCGGCGTTCCGGTGAGTTCCGTCTACCGCTATTTTCCCAACATCTACGCCATCCACTGCACCATTCTCGACGAATTCATGCTCGAGGCCGAGGGCATCGTCTCGAAAATTCTGGAAGATCCCGAGGAGCAGGACTGGCGGATCAGCGTGTTTGGCATGCTGAACGGCTTGCGGCAGCTGGTCTCAGGCAATCCGTCCTATGGTGCGGTCTTCCAGCTGACCCTGACAACGCCCGAATTGCGCGTTGTCCGCGAACGCTGGAACGTTCGTCTCGCAGCAGTACTGTCCCATCGCTGGCACAAGGGGATGGACGGATTTCATGATGGCGACCCGGATGTGGTGGCCCGTTTGACGGTCGAATTCTATTGCGCCGCCGAAGTCCTGATATTCGCCACGCGTGACCGGCCGGAACAGGCGGAAACCTATTTCAATGAAACCCTGATGGCGCTGCAGCGCTATCTGGCGCCCTATCTCGACTGATCAGTTGCAATCGCCGGGCAGGCTTTCAATCCAGGCCCGGATCAACTCAACACCTTCCGTGTGGATGGTCGAGCGGCCGACTTCCGGCATCATTTCGTCCGGTTGCACATTGTCGAGGCGGAAGAGCAGGATCGATTCGTCGGGCGCGCCCGGAACGATGTCATGACGGCGATCGCCGGTTCCCGAACCGGCCGCGATCGGCAGTTTGCAGATGCCCAAAGCTGGGCCGTGGGCGATGTCGGGTTCAAGGTTCAGCCCGGACGTGTCGGCCGGCCCGACCGGGCTGTGGCAATGTGAGCAATTGGCGTCCAGATATGCGCGGGCGCGGGCTTCCAGGCTGGCGTTGATATCGGCCCAATCGGCATTGCGGGGCGCGGTATCCGCCTGCGGCGCGCCGGTCAGATAGCCGATAGCCGTCAGGTGATCGAGCTGGTTTCGCGTGCCGTCGGGATAGTCGAAATCACGGTTGATATGGCGCGGTTTCGGACCGATCGGCGAGATAATCCGCGTGTTGGAATCCGGGGCATGGCAGCTGGCGCACTGATTAACGTCCGGCATGACATAATTGAACCCGGTCTCGCTGCCGTCGGCGTCAATCATCTGCAGGGGGATGACGTCGCCATAGCGCAGCAGGACGGCCTCGGTCTGATCCTCATTCCAGCGATAGGGCAGGGCCGCCCAGCCGTTTTCACGGCGCACCAGAATGCGGGTCTCGATCAATTGCACCGCGTCGAGGTCGAGATGGCCGTCCGCGGTGACCAAGGCATGGCCGTCACCGCGCGAGACCCGGTCCGGCCCGCCGGCGCTGGCATAGTAGAAGGTCTTGGTGATGACCGTGCCGACCGGGAAGTCGAGCACATCATTCTCACGATAATCGGCCGACACGCCCTCGGGCATCCAGATGGTGCGCAGTTTGAGGGCGTAGTCGGTGAAGAGCGGGGTGTTGAGATCATAGGTGACGACACCGGCACCGGTGCGCAGCTCCGCGCCGACGATGCCCAGCTGTCCCCATTCGGAGAGCAGCCGGGGATTGTCGTCAGCATGGAATTGCGGCGTTGGTGCATTCTGCGAGCACGCGGCCAGCAGGCCGACCAGGATCAGCACAAGGCCGCGCATCGGATTCATCGTCACAGTCAAACTCACACCCATACCCACACGTGTTCCGATTTAATCGGCGAGCGCCAGTTCGACGCCCGAAAGGCTGTCGAGCGTGCAACGGAAGGCCTCGGTGTCGACCCGTGGCGAGTCATACCCGTTGGGACCGTCGGCATTGAGCACGTCGACCTCGTCGGCAACACAGATGCGCAAGGCGTCCGGCATGGCGCCGTCCACCATCTTCGCGGTGTCGACATAGCCATCGAACAGGACGTCGGGCAGGGCGCCATTGAGACCGAACAGGGCGATTTTCAGTGCCGTCAGGTCGAGCCCGTCGGGCGAGGTACCACCACCGGAATAGATGTTGTCATGGATCCAGATCGTTTCCGGATAGGGATCGAAATCGGTCTGCACGGAGTAATCCGAATAGCCGGTCGAATGCAGGCTGGAGATGATGATGTTGGCGGTGTTGTTGTCGGAGATACGATTGTTGAAGATCTCGACCTGGTCATTCGAGTTGATGACAATGCCCGAACCGGCCGGAACGCTGGCCACCGGCGTGCCGGCATGGCCGAAATTCTCGGTATTGTTGGCGAACACGTCATTGTCGTAGACGCGGGTGTGATAGCCCGGCTGCGGCAGGTTCGGCATGTTGAAGACCAGGATGCCGCCGGTATTGTTGGTGGCGGTGTTGCCGTAGACATCGGCGCCGATGCAATTCTCGATCTCGATCCCGGCGACATTGTATTCGGCACGGCTGTTGCGGACGATCACATTGCGCGACTGGCCGACATAGATACCGGCATCCGACGCGCCGATCGCGACGGTGTTCTCGACCAGCACATTCGTTGTCTGCACCGGATAGATGCCGTAGGCGCCGTTTTCGGTGGCATAGCCATTGGTCCATTCGACGCGCACGCCACGAATGATGATGTTCTCGCCGCCATTCACTTTCAGGCCGTCACCGATCGTGTCCTCGATGGCGAGGTCTTCCAGTGTGAAACCATTGGCATTGACGATCAGGCCTTCGGCGCCTGCGACCTGGCCCTGGAAGGACAGAATGGTCTCGTCCATGCCGGCGCCGCGAATGGTGACGTTGTCGACATTGAGGCTCAAGGAGCGGTCAAAGCTGTAAACGCCGGCCGGAATCTCGATCACATCGCCCGGCTGGGCGTCGATGAGCTGTTCCAGCAGCGTCGCTTGGTACTCGGCATTGGCCCCGGACACATCGCGTGATGTGTCGCCATTGCCGCAGGCGCCCAACGCCAGGGCGGACAAGGCCGCGATCAGATATCCCGTCGTTTTCATAATGCTCTCCCGACTGTCGTCCGCGGGCATGTCCTGCGACCGCCGCTGTTCGTTTCTCCGTTGTGCCACAAATTTTCATATCCCGACCAGTTGCACAATCAGAAACAGAAACAGTTTCTGATTTTAATGCAGCAGACCACCGCATGCGGACCCTGGCCAGGCATGGCGGGCGATACACGGACAGGAGGGGGAGAGATGAAACCGTGTCTGAGGTTGTATTCAGGAGTCCGACGTGATGTTCTATGCCGTGGGGACGATGACACAGACAGGCGCACCATTTGGCTGTGCCAAAAAAGGCTGGCGACGTCGGACATTAATTGGGGGGATGCATGTCCTATAGACGTCGTGAACCGACGGATACGCTTGCGTTCGACTTGCCGCACCGTCGGCCAAGTTTCTTGTTGAACACGCCGGCACTGATTTCGCACTTCATGTTTCGCTACGACGACGCAGATATTGCGGCGGCCGGTGACAAGTCAGGTGATGGGAGTTCCAACGCCGCGCCCGATGTGACCGAGCGGATCAATGCGTTCCTCGGCTCGGTCCCGCATGTTGATGACAAGCCGCACCCGAGATTTACGCGCGACTATGCGGAATGCGCGCGCGCCGCACGGAAGAGTGCGTCCCACTATGGCAGCAAGGTTTTCCATAACCGGACGCTCTCATGCATCGGTGTGCAGGGTGACGGGTGCGCCTACGACTTCCTGGTCGATCTGCACTCCGAATATTTTTCGATCTCGATCCGTGCCTATCCGGCCATCAATGCGGCCGACGACATCGGGGCTGACCGGTACGACGCAAAAGCGCCGGCCGACGACGCAAATGACGCGGACGCGGTGCAGCGACCGGCCTATCTGCACGACGTCCTGACGATCATCGAAGACATCTACAAGAAAGAGCATGGAGGCGAACTCGAACAACGTTGGCTGGCACTGCGAAACGCAGCGGACCTTGCCGAACGCAATGATCAGGGTTTTGACGAGCAGCACACCGATGCCGACATCGAGACGATCTTTGTGAGTTTCTGGGCGTCATTTTTTGACGACAAGGGTTTTCTCAATCCGATCAAGTTTTTCGCGTCTGTACCGGGGATCACCCATGCGGCGACGTTCAAAGGGTTTGTGCTTCGTGATCAGCCTTTGGAGATGCAGAAGCAGAGCTATCACCAGAAGCGTCGCCGCAATGTTCTGGACCGGAATGTCATTGCATCAGACGTACAGGTCAGTGTGTCCGATGATCCTGACTCGCGCCACAAGATCCAGTTCTTCGACGAGATCAATGCCGATGGATATCTGGACGAAGTCCCTCACAAGCGCGCGGCGTCATGGCTTGCCAAATTCATCAATCGCCGGGCGATCCTGTTCAGCCGCATCTTGGGCTTTCGTCTCGGCAATGACTGGATTCAGGATTACCGCGGCGGCGGTGCCGTCCTCTGCCAGATGCTGGACGGGCTGGCGCTCTACGGGTCTGCAATGGGTAATCGCGATGCGGCGGGTGCGCCGTACGGCTCGAAGGAAGTGCGCTATTTCGTGGTCTATGCCGGGCCGTCCCGAAACCAGTTGGGGCGGTTGGTGCGACGAATTCACCTGTGCGGGGAAAGTCGAATCCAGGGCGGGCTGGACTATGAAACCATTCGCGAAATGGATCGCCGAATACAGCAATTGCAGACCGAAATTCAGGGGGCGGGATCTGACGTTCCACAGGCCGACCGGGCCCGGTTTCTGTCCGAATTCGGGGAGATTTCGAACAGCGTCGAAATTGGCCTGAGCAAGCGGATCGAAAAGTCACTCTACTACAAGGAAAACCTGGAAGAGCGGATGCGTGAGCTCCGGGTGCGGGCGTATGAAGGTTGGCAGCCCTATACCGAATTCATCTCGCGTTATGTCGCGCCGCAATTCCACTCGATAGCGTCGGTCAAGAACGCCTATGACGAGTTGGAGAAGTCGATCCGCCGTTTGATCGCACAGTCGACGGTCGTGGAAATGCGCGATCAGGCTGGTGCGATCGAGGGCGTGATGAAAAGTATCGCAGCCCTCCAAGAGCATCAGACGAAAATTACCGATGACATGTTCAACCTTGCCACGACGCAGCGGGTTTTAGCCGAGCAGGATGAAAAAATTCGCCGGAATGGCAACAAGATCCAGTTCGTTGGCGGTCTCTTGGCGCCGTTGGTCGCAGGTGCAACCATGCAACAGATTTACACGCCGGTGGTTGCGGTGTTCGGCGGCGGCGAAAACGGCGTCGGCGTCGCGGTTTTCATTGCGATTCTGACGACAGTCCTGGCCATGTTTGGCGCGATAATCTGGAATACGAGGCGCCAGCCAAAGTAGCTGACCTATCCCGGCTCCGGCGCAAGCCGCTCCAGCGCGTCCACATCCGCGTGCATCAACGCGTCCGAAGCGGCGCGGATGGCCTCGACCGGCCAGTCCCACCAGGCCAGCGCCAGAAGCCGCGCGATATCGACGTCCGGCAGACGTTTGCGGATCACTTGTCCGGGATTGCCGCCGACAATCGTGTAGGGCGCGACATCGCGGGTGATCACGGACTTGGCCGCGATGATGGCGCCATGGCCAATGCTCACCCCGGGCATGATCACCGCATCCCAGCCGATCCACACATCATGGCCGATCGTGATGCCGCCCTTGTTCGGCCAGGGACCCGGGTCGGGTTCGCCCCAGCATCCGAAGATCGGAAAGGGATAGCTCGACAGGCGGTCAGCAAAATGATTGCCGCCATTGAGCACAAAGCTGGCATCCGCCGCGATCGAACAGAATTTCCCGATCTCGAGACGGTCCTCGATGAAGTCGAAGGCGTATTTCAGCTGGGTCTCGGCAAAGCGGGCCGGATCGTCAAAGGAATGGATATAGCTGTAATCGCCGGCGCTGATCTTGGGATGATCGGCGACCAGCGGTTTGAGATAGGCCATCGACGCCGCCGCCGGCATGGGGGCGGCATTCATCGGGTCGAGGGCAGGGTGAGCGAAAGCAGGCGTTTTGGACGAGGCAGTCATGAACAGACTCCGGGTGTGAGGGGTTTCAGGTATCCGAAACGCGCCTCCGGTCTCCCGGTCAGGCGCGGACTAGCCGCGCGTGTTCATTTGAGCTCTCTCCTGCGTTGGGCCCGTTTTATAGCTGCCATTGGGTCCGCGATCCACCGTCATCCCACGGTGGCTGCGAAGCAGGCATCCGGGGGACCTTTGCTTTCCCGTCAGACGGATAGGTGAGGTCCCCCGGATCACGACGCGGTCGTGACCGTGGGATGACGGTGAAGACGGGTCACGAAAAACGGTGTCGAAAAAAGCAGGGCACACACCTTGTTGCCCGCGCCGGGCGCAGCCTGATCCATAGAACCCTTGTCAGCCAGCGGGCCGTATCCGGCTCTTGAGGTCAAGGGCGGCGCAGCCGCCGCTTCGCGGTTTCACCCTTGAGCTCAAGAAGCGGATACGGCTTCCTCTCGGCAAGAGGTTTATGGCGGGGCATGCGCGCGGCGCCTCGACCCGAAAACGGATCACCAGTCTCACCTCACCCAACATTTTTCCCGGACGCGCGTTTGCGCGATCCGGGACCAACGGGAGACTCATCGCTTGCCGGTCAGGCCCGTCGGTCCCGGCTCTGCGCCCCGCTTTCGCGGGGCTTCGGCCGGGAAAAATGGGGTGGTAGTTGGCGGATCAGCTAAGCCGCGCCCGGACCCCGCGGTCCGTCACCCGGTCCACCGGGCCGGCGCACCATGAAGGAGAGCTTTTCGAACAGCATCACGTCCTGTTCGTTCTTCAGCAGCGCGCCGTGCAGGGGCGGGATCAGCTTGCGCGGGTCGCGTTCGGCCAGGACGGAGGCGTCGATATCCTCGACGAGGAGGAGTTTCAGCCAGTCCAGCAGTTCCGAGGTCGAGGGCTTCTTCTTGACGCCGGGGACATCGCGGATCTGGTAGAAGAGCGTCAGCGCTTCTGACAGGAGGCGCCCCTTCAGGCCGGGGTAATGGACCTCGACAATCCTGCGCATGGTCGCCTCGTCTGGGAAGGCGATGAAGTGGAAGAAGCAGCGGCGCAGGAAGGCGTCCGGCAGTTCTTTTTCGTTGTTCGAGGTGATGATGATGACCGGGCGATTCTTGGCGGTGATGGTCTCGCCGGTCTCATAGACATGGAATTCCATCCGGTCGAGCTCCTGCAGGAGGTCGTTGGGGAATTCGATATCGGCCTTGTCGATCTCGTCGATCAGCAGGACCGAGCGCTCGGGCGCCGCAAAGGCCTCCCACAGCTTGCCCTTGCGGATATAATTATTGATGTCGTGGACGCGGTCATCGCCCAGCTGGCTGTCGCGCAGGCGGGCGACGGCGTCATACTCGTAAAGCCCCTGCCGGGCCTTGGTCGTCGACTTGATGTGCCACTCGATCAGCGGCATGCCCATCGCCTGGGCGACCTGTTTGGCCAGTTCGGTCTTCCCCGTGCCCGGCTCACCCTTGACGAGGAGCGGACGCTCGAGAGCCACCGCGGCGTTGACCGCGGCGCTCAGTTCTCCATCAGCAACATACTGATCTGTACCTTCAAAGCGCATGGGAGCGATCTAGCGCGATTGGTCGCATGTCTCCAGAGGGCAGTGCCCGTTAATTTTGTATTCGCCACCAACACGCGTCGATTAAGGGACTGTAAAGACGAATCCCGTCGAGTGTGCTTGCATGATGGAAGAGGTGCTCGAGCCATGGCTGACGGGATGATTCGGACGCAGAATTTTTACGCCTTTGAATGGCTGACCGGGAAAGTGGCGGATTGCGATCCCAACTTCCCGACGAGCTTGCATGCCTGGGACGGCGAGACGCTGGAACTGGGCAATGTCGATACGGCCTATTTCGGCTTTGTCCAGGACGGCGAGGCGACACTGGTCACCGCGTCCGGCCAGTTCAAGCTGCAGGCGGGCATGTATTTCTCGGCCAACAACGCGCTCACCGTCTCCGGTGGCCGCGGCATCGTGATGGCCCGCGAATACCACCAGGCCTTCTTCATGATCGGCGGACCGGTCGAGCCGCAGGGGCGCCTGAAATACATTGACGGTTGTACCGACAGCCTGCTGGTGGCGCCGGTCAAGATGGGTGATCCCTGCCTCAACCTGCTCTATTTCCCGCCGGGCATCGACCAGACCCCGCACACCCACCCCTCCGACCGGATCGGCGTGGTCTTCTCCGGGCGCGGCGAATGTGTGACCCCGGAAGGCATCATCCCGCTCGAGCCGGGCGTGATGTTCCGCATCCCCTATGAGGGCAATCACAAATTCCGCACCACCGACAGCGAGATGCGGGTCATCGCCTATCACCCGGACAGTGATTTCGGTCCCCAGGACGAAAACCACCCGATGATCAATCGCACGATTGTTGACGGTGTCTCGGCTTCGAAGATCGACGCGATCCGGACGAAGTAAGGGTGGGTTACAAGCGAGACAAAAGGGGCGCCTTCGGGCGCCCTTTTTTGTTTCTGCGCCGCTTCTGGCTCTTCCAATGGTGCTTCCAAACTAGCGTCACCCTGACGAAGGTCAGGGCCCAGATCCCAAGGCGGGATCTATCCAGCCTGGGCACCATCTCGCTTTATGATCTGGGTCCTGACCTTCGTCAGGATGACGGTTGGAAGAGGCTGGAAATCATGCGCGCGCATGACCGGCATCACGGACGCGCCGATATGCCAAAAGCTACAATCCGCGCATGGCTCGCCATCCATGCGTCTACATCCTCGCCAGCCAGCGCAACGGCACACTCTATATCGGCGTGACGGGCAATATCGCGATGCGGATCATGCTGCACAAGGAAGGCAAGGGCTCGGCCTTTACCCGGAAGTACAAGGTCAATCGCCTGGTCTGGTACGAGTTTCACCAGGATTTCGGTTTTGCCATAGAGCGCAAGAAACGCCTGAAAAACTGGCATCGCCAATGGAAAATCAATCTGATCGAGCGCACCAATCCCGATTGGGACGATCTGTACGAGACGATCCAGATGTGGGCGCCCATGGACTGATCAGAATTCCGCGCGATCGTCCGGGGCGTGTTGCGGGCGCAGCCAGTCGGTCCCGTTGTCATCCGGCTTGCCGGTGGCCGCGTCATAGCGGCCGCGGCGCAGATTGCGGCGGCGGTTGATTTCGCTGGCGGCCGGCTTTTTCTCGCCATCGCCGAGCGCGGTTTCCAGATTGCGCAGATCGGTGATCATGGCGGCCAGCTCGTCCATTTCCATGGCGAAGGGATGGTCCGGGCCCGGCGTATTGCGGTCAAAGGTGACGTGTTTTTCGATCACCACGGCGCCCAGGGCCGCTGCGGCAATCGGCGCCATGGCACCGGGTGAGTGGTCGGACAGGCCGACCGCCAGACCGAGCGCGGTCTGCAGGCGGGTGATCGCCGTCAGGTTGAGATCATCCCAGGCCGGCGGATAGCTGGCGGCGCAGTGCAGCACTGTCAGCCGCGTGCAACCGGCCCGGCTCAGCGTGTTCACAGCTTGCACGACCTCGTCGAGATAGCTGGCGCCGGTCGACAGGATGAGCGGTTTGCGCGTCGCGCCCAGCGCTTCCAGAAGCGGCGTGAAGGTCAGGTCTCCCGAGGCGATCTTGTAGCGTTTGACGCCGAGGCTCTCCATCAGCTCGACGGCGGCGAGCGAGAAGGGCGTCGACATGAATTCGACGCCATTGTCCTCGGCGCAGGCTTTCAGTGGGGCGTGCCAGTCATCGGGTAGTCCGGCATTGCCGAAGGCGGCGAATTTCGGGTTTTCGACGATCTTGCCGTCGCTGTCCTTGACGAAGCGGGCGATCAGGCCCTCGCGGGTCAGGGTCTGGAATTTGACGACGTCGGCACCGGCCTTGGCGCAGGCTTCGACATAGCGTTTGGCTTCATCGAGATCGCCGCCATGATTGGAGCCGATTTCGGCAATCACATCGATATGGGTCATGGGTCAGGAAGCCAGGTCGGTGAGGATGGATTTGAGCACATGCGTCTCGTCGTGCAGGCGGCACAGATGGGCGGTGTCCACCGGCCAGTCGCGCTCGGACAGGGCGGCGTAGAGGGCCCGTACGAGGGCGAGATCGTCGATCGTATCGACCGAGACATCGAAATCCGGTCGATGCAGCGGCTCCGGAAAATCCACATTGTGGCAGCGGAAACGGTCGAGATGGTCGCGGATGAAGACGGTCACGTGTTCGCGGTCGCGCGCTGTGGTCCCGGCGGCGGCATCGAGCTGACGCAGCACGGCGGTCTCGACCACTTCCGCGCGCAGCCCCTTGGGCAGGTGACCGGCGCTGGGGCGGGTGTATTCGGCGCCCTGGGCGTTGTGCTCGGCGACGCAGCGGGCGATCACGGCCGGATCGCGGAACGGGCTGTCCGAGGTGATGCGGACCAGCGTCTTGGCGAGCGTCTGGTCGGCGACCAGCAGGAAGCGCGACAACACGTCCTCCTCGGAACCGCGAAAGACGCGGATGCCTTCGCCCTCGGCCAGGGTGACCACGGCGTCGTCATCGGGATTGGTCGTGGTGGCGATCACCAGCTCGTCGACCCCGTCAATCTGGCGCAGATGGCGGCATTGATAGGCCAGCAGCGACACATCATCGTGCAGCGTCTCGAGTATCTTGCCCGGCAGCCGGTTGGATCCGGTGCGGGCCTGGATGACGGCGACTGTTCGGGTCACGCTCGCGTCTCCTCGGTCGGCGGGATTTCGATATCCTGCCAGGTTCGAACCATACGCGTCGGAGCGTAAGGCGGAAAGGTTGACGGGATATGGCCGGACACGTGCTCCCGTCCGGCCAGCATGCGCACCAGCAGGGCCGGGATGTTGAGGCCGGCGAGGGTCATCAGATAGCCAAAGCCCCACATCCGCGGATTGATTTCGAGCAGAAAGGCCGGCGCGTCGCGGGTCGGGCGTTTCAGCTCGACCGCAGCAAGGCCGTGCCAGGGGCCGGAGGCTTGCAGCACGGCAAGACCGGCCGCCATCAAGTCAGGGTCATCGACCGTCTCGCCAGCAATCGCCACCCCGCCGGTCGGTGGATTGGTCTGGAGCTTTCGGTGCAGGGTCGAGACGACGAGATCGCCCTGATTCCACAGCGAGCCGATCGTGTAGACGGTGTCGGCACCGCCGGGGATGAGTTGCTGGACCAGGCAGGGGCCATGCGCATCCGTCGTCTCGCGCCAGGCCGCGGCCAGCTCGTTCGCGTCGGCGGGATAGCCGACCCCACGCGCGCCGCGTGAGCTGCGCGGTTTGATCACACAGGGAAAGCCGCCGGACCAGTCGGCCAGATCGGCTTCGCTGGACGGTTGCAGGGTCTGCGGGTGCGGCAGGCCGACCTGTTTGACGCGGTCGAGCAGCAGGCCCTTGTCGATCCCGAAGGCAATCACCTCCGGCTCGGCCACCGGCACGCGCAGTCCTTGCGCGCTCCAGCTGCGCGCGACCGGCGCCAGCGCCGCGACTTCGGCTTCCGAGCCGGGAATGATGATGTCCAGCCCGCGCGCTTCGCACACCGCCCGCACGGTCTTGCGGTAGGCCTCCGGATCGGCGGCGGCGGAGGGCAGGGTCTGGCTCTGCGTGCCCGGCTCAAACAAGCCACCGGCCAGTGGATTGGTGTCGGCGGCGACCAGGACGAGGTCGGGATCGGCGCTGCGCAGCGAGCGCAGCGTGCCCAGGCCTGGCGGAGCGCCAACGCCTGTCACCAATATGCCGGAGGTCAGTGCGGCCAGGCTCATGAGGGCCGCCACATGTCGAGCGAGCGACCGAGCAGGTCTTCCAGTGCGACGATTTCCGGCTCGAACCTCTCTTGCAGCCGGGCCCGGGTCGCGGCGGCCATGGGCGGGATCGAGACCTTGGCCTCATCGATCGGCGGATAGACGCCGTCGGCGCTGGTGGCACCGGCGATGCCGGTCACCGGCGCGACGAGTTCGGCGTGCAGGGTTTCAAAACTCACCCCGTCGCGATCATCATGGGCACCGTCCAATATGCTCATTTTGGCACGTGGAATGCCGCCGGTATTGTAGCGCGCCTCGACGGTGACAGGGATGTCGGCATCGATCTCCAGAAACTCGAATATCCGCCGCACCGTGCCCGGACCGTCCTGGTCGAGCTCGTCTTGAAGCAGGATCAGCACGTCGTCGAACCGGTCGCGATACTGGCGCAGGCGTTCGGCATAGCGGCCAGTATCGGCATAGAGCCACTGAAACCCCCAATTGGCGGCGATCCGGCGCGGTTCGTCGGCGAGGGCTTTTTCGAAGGAGTAAAATTCGGCATCGCGGCGGACATTCTGCAGATAGTGCGACCAGGTCCGGTCGACCGGATTGCGCAGGATGGCGATGATTCTCGTCCCGCTGCCGCAATAGGTCAGGATGCGACGGGCCGCGATCGGGGCATAGGCGTAATAGTCCGGCGACACGTCACCGACGCGCGCTTGGCCGTCATGATCAGCGAACAGGGCCTGGTAGTCGCTGACATCGGGCGCGGTGTCGAAATGATAGAAGTCCGGCCAATAGACCGAGCCATCCCCGACCCCGGAAAAGAAGCGGCCTTCCTTGCGGACCTTCGACAGGAAGACGTCGGGATGCTGGCTGAGATAATGGTAGAGCGAGGTGGTGCCGGATTTCGGCGCGCCGATGACCAGAAAGTTCGGCCAGACCTGAGCGGCGCCTGGCGCGGCTGCGATGGGAGTGTCGGATTTGCGGGTCATGCCGGTCGCCTGTTCCTGTGTCGCGGCGGCGGTGCGAATCAGTACCGTGCCAGCGTCCAGTGGAGCTGTTGAGACTTAAGGATTTACTGCGATTCTCAGGCTGTCGCCGCCAGTCCGATGAGATGGCGGGCGACGCGTCCGGCGCCATCGCCATCGACCAGTGCCTGACCATTGCGCGCCATTGCGCCGCGGCGACCGGCATCGCGCATCAGCGTTTCCAGGGCGGCCTCGAACTGGCGGTCAAAGCCGGGATCGTCGGGGTTGAGGCTGATGCCGAGGCCGACGCTCTCGAACTGTTCGGCGCGGTCGAGCTGGTTGGATGCGATCGGTACGCACAGGGTGGGCAGGCCGGTCGCTGCCGCTTCGTGCAGCGTGGTGCCACCGGCCAGTATCCCGATATCGGCCTGGCGCAGGGCCTGCGCGAGGGGCGGCACGGGGCCGTTCGACGCCGGTCCGCGCCAGTCGATAAGGCCGGAAAACGTCTCGGCCAAGCGCTCGCGGATACGGTCGAGCACGGGCGTGATCGTGCCGCCCAGCGAGACCAGGATGCGGTTCGCCCGATCGGCGGTCTGACGGGTGGGCAGCGCCCGGTAAGCATCTGACAGAAGGAGATATTTCGGACCGCTCAGTGCCGCCGCGCCCGACGGGGAAAGGGCGGGCAGAAAGCCCTGACGGACGTGCAGGTCGGGTACCGCCCCGTGCAGGAAATTGCCGATCAGGCTCACATGCCGGCCGGCGGCGCGCAGGGCCGCGACCCGGTCCGCTTCGGTAAATTTCCAGTCGGCGACGAGATGGCGGATGCCGTGTCGGTCCAGTGTCGGGCCGAGTTCGTCATCATCGGCCAATACGACGACTTCAATGCCTGGGGCCAGATCGGCGGGCCGGTGCTGCGGTGTCGTCGTCAGCCAGAGCGGTTCCGCGCCCTCGGCGACTAGGGCATTGGCCAGGGCGCCGCAGCGCATGACATGACCCAGACCAATGGTGGTGGACCCGTCAGTGCGGATGGCAAACCGCGCCGTCATGAATCAATCCGCAGCGCCGGCAAGGGCGGCGAGATCATCGGCGACGCGCTTCATCGTATTGTCCCAATCGCGGAAACCCTTGCCGAAATAGGAGCGTGTCTGCGGATACCAGTGCTGCCGGTCGGTCCCGAGCAGGGTCCAGGTCGATGAGCGGGCGTGGATGAACCAGACCTTGCCGCCGCAGGCCGCGGCGAGGTTGGAGGTCGCATTCATCGGGCCGAGCACGAGGTCGCAGGCCGAGGCGTAGGCGGCCACCTTGTCGAGCTCCATCTTGAGGTCGATATCGGTCGGCTGATGGATGGTGACGCCAAAGCGCTCCCGCGCCAGTTCCAATTCGTCCGCCACCTTGCCATATTGCAGATTGATGAAGTCGACACCGGGCGTCCGCAGCACACCTTCCCAGGCATCAAAGGCCGAGAAGAAACGCGAGCGGCGGGCATTCATATTGAGCGATTTCCACAGAATGCCGACTTTCAACCCGCTGCCAAATCCGTCGATCTGGGTCCGGAACTCGGACTGCACCGCCGGGTCCGGCGTGAGGAAGCCTTCCTCGGCCGGATAGTCGTCAATCGTGTTCCGGAAAGCGCGAAGCGGCGTGGCCATCGGCGTCCAGAAATCGGCACCGTCTTCCAGCTTGGGCACCACGCGAACGTCACGGCCTTCGACATTGGCCGACATGTGGTGTCCGACCACGGCCTGCGGGAAGGAGCGTTTGACCAGCGGCATCAGGCGGTATTCGCAGGCGATCCGCAGCTCGCCATCGGGCCCGACGGCTTCGAGCATGTCCTTGACGATGTTCATGAAGAGGACTTCGTCGCCAAGCCCTTGCTCACCGACCAGCAAGACGGTCTTGCCACGCAGTTGCTGTGGGTTGGTGCCGTCCCAGAAAGGCGCTTTCAGGGTGAAGAGGGTCGCCTGGGCGCGGTTGGGATTGAGGCGGCTCTCATTGGCTGCCCAACCCTCCTCGATGCGGCCGGCGGCCAGCAGCACCATCGACCGGCCGTGCCGCATGGTGGCCTCTTCCATCGCGTCGGCAGGATCCTTCAGCGCCGCGTCGAAATGCGGAATCGCGAGCTCCGGTTCACCGAGCAGTTCGTGGATATTGGCCATGTTATTGTGGGCGCGGCCATAATCCGGCTTCAGGCGCAGCGCTTCCTCATAGAAGGTGCGGGCCTGGATCGGGTCACCACTGTCATTGATGACGGTGCCCATCGAGTTCCAGAGTTCATAATTTTCCTGGTGCGCATAGATGGCGGTGCGCAGAATCTCGATTGCTTCCTCGAACTTGCCGGCATCGCGCAGCACGCCGCCCAGATTGATCGCGGCATCGACGGCGGTCGGCGCGAGCTTGTATTGCAGGCGATAGAATTTTTCGGCCGCCTCCAGCATGTCGAGCTTCCAGGCGACAAGGCCGAGTTTCTGGTAGATTTCCGCGTCCTTGGGATCAATCTTCCAGGCGGTCTCGAAAAAATCGAGCGCCCGCGACAATCGTCCCAGATTATACAGCATCAGCCCGAGGACATGATTGGTCAGGGCCATGTCGGGCGCGAGAAGCCAAGCCTTGTGAGCCAGGCGGGCTGCGGCGACATTTTCGCCCTCTGCCGAGGTTTTCATCGCGCGTTTGGCAAGCGCGGCGACCTTTTGATAGATGCGGCGGCGGTCGGCCGGCATGCGGTCGACCGGGACCTCCACACGAACCGCCTGCGCGCCGAGGGGCACAGCATCGCGGGTTTCGTTCTTCTCGATTTCGGCCTCGGCGGAAATTTCCGCATCAAGGTCGAGCGCTGTGGCTTCCTGCATGTTCATCAATTCTGCCTCGATTCTGTGAGCCAAGGCAGGGGATTCGCTTTAAGAACTCGCTAATATTCGATGATGCCGACAAGTTGGGACGGAAACCTTTTCTTCACCCCGTATTGCCAACCTGCAGATCGCGAACGTCATCGCTCGCTTCACTTGTGGACCGGAGGGACCCCATGCCGCTCAAAATCTCGCTCAAACCCGGCGAGAAGTTTGTCCTGAACGGAGCCGTTATCGAAAACGGTGACCGGCGGGCCAATCTTGTGCTGCAGAACAAGGCTTCGGTGCTCCGCGAAAAGGACATCCTGCAAGCCGCCGATGTCGATACGCCCGTGAAGCGGATCTATTTCCCGATCATGATGATGTATCTGTCCGACAAGAATGACGACAAGCTCTATGACGAATTCGTGCTGCGCATGAATGAGTTCATGGGCGTTGTCTCGGCGCCGGAATTGCTGGCCCTGTGTGTCAATGTCAGTCGTGATGTGATGGCGGGCGAGCATTACAAGGCGCTTCTGGGCTGCCGCAAACTCATGACCTACGAAGCCGAGAGGCTGGGCTGATGTCCTTTCAAGCTTATCAGAAGACCGCCGCACGCGCGGAGGATCCCCGTGCCACCGAATACCGGCTCTTTGCCCAGGTGACGCGGTCGCTCATGAACGCCAAGACGCTCCCCATGGAAGCGGTCCGTGACCGGGCCGAGGCCATTGACTGGAATCGGCGCGTCTGGAGCAATCTGGCGCTCGACTGCGCCAGTCAGGACAACCAGCTGCCGGAAGCGCTCCGTGCGGCGATCATTTCCCTGTCGATCTTCGTCTCCAAACACGGCAGTCACGCCATGCGCAATCCCGAAGCGATCGATGATCTGGTCGATATCAACCGGACCGTCATGCAGGGGTTGATGCCACAGGCCGGTGCCGGCGCGGATCAGGCCGTAGGGTAAGAACTGCCGGGGCGGCAATAACAGGCAGGCAGGAACAGGCACCTTCTCCGGAAGGTGCCTTTTTTAATATCCTAAAATATTCAAATCATTGACTAAATTGCGCGTCCAATGCGGCACGCCGTTTGCGATACCTGA
This sequence comes from Maricaulis maris, assembly GCF_003634045.1. Taxonomy (GTDB): domain Bacteria; phylum Pseudomonadota; class Alphaproteobacteria; order Caulobacterales; family Maricaulaceae; genus Maricaulis; species Maricaulis maris. The sequence goes on along the minus strand of NZ_RBIM01000003.1, from coordinate 171,558 downwards.
TGCGAGCAAAACGCTCGCGGCTGAAAAACTCGGCCTGAAACGCATCCAGAATGGAGAGCAAAACAATGTCACTTTCAGTAAACACCAACGCTGGGGCGATGATCGCCCTGCAGAACCTGAACAAGACGAACATGGAAATGAACGAGGTTCAGACCCGCATCAACACCGGACTGGAAGTGGCCAGTGCGAAGGACAATGGTGGCGTTTACGCCATTGCCCAGCGCATGCGCTCACAGGTCGTCGGCTATGGCGCGGTCTCTCAAAGTCTGGACCTTGCGACTTCCGTCACCGACGTAGCCCTGGCTGCCGGTGAGGCGATTTCCGATATTCTCGTCGAAATGAAGGAAAAGGCGCTCGCGGCATCTGATGCATCGCTTGATGCAGCCTCCCGTACGGCTCTGAACGAAGACTTCAAGGCCTTGCGTGACCAGATCACCACGATCACTTCAAACGCCGAATTCAATGGCACCAACCTGATCAACGGGACGGTGACCTCGGTTTCGGCTTTGGCCAACTCGGACGGTACCAACACGATCCTCATCTCCGACCAGAACTTTACCCTGGCCGGTGGTGTCGTGACGGTGGCGGCCGCGGCTTCCTTCGCGACGGCTGGTGAAGCATCTACGCTTGTCGCCACGATCGAAACGTCTCTCGACAACCTCAACTCGTCCCTGGCCAAGTTGGGTACGGCTTCGAAGTCACTCGAGGTGCACAACACCTTCGTGTCGAAGTTGACCGATACGCTGGAGCAGGGGATCGGCAATTTGGTCGACGCCGACCTGGCCAAGGAAAGCGCACGGCTCCAGTCGCTGCAAGTCAAGCAGCAGCTGGGTGTCCAGGCGCTCTCCATTGCCAACCAGGCGCCGCAGACCATCCTGTCGTTCTTCGGCTAAGTTCGTCCGGCCGGGATCGCCTTCATGGCGATCCCGGTCATTTTTTTCAGGTTCGCCAGCGCTGGCGATCAGTCATGTCCAAATTTGCCCATTAACCTGATATTAATCATAAATTCTTGCCGACCGGCAATAATTTCCTAGCGGAATCTGCCCTGTGCCCGGCAATAATTGCCGACCAAATGGTTACCCGGGAAAGTTTGACTCGGCAAAAACATCCCGGCGAATCACGCGACTCGGAATTAACCCTTGCGGTCAACAACCAATTGGCACCGTGCTTGCTCTTCCTTGGTGAGGGTCAGAAGACCCGGCGGGCAGAACGTCCGTAGATCACCAGAATGGAAAGGGCCAAGAAATGGCTACTATCAACACCAATGCCGGCGCCATGGTTGCGCTGCAGAACCTCAATCAGACCAACCGCGACATGGAGCAAGTCCAGAGCCGCATCAACACCGGTCTGGCTGTGGCTTCCGCCAAGGATAATGGCGGCGTTTACGCGATTGCCCAGAAGATGCGTTCTGACGTCAACGGCTATGCCGCTGTCGGTAATTCGCTCGACCTGGCTGCTTCGACCACCGATGTGGCCCTGGCCGCCGGTGAGGCAATCGGCGACATCCTGGTCGAGATGAAGGAAAAGGCCCTGGCCGCTTCTGACTCTTCGCTCGACACGGCGTCACGCACTGCCCTGAACGAAGACTTCAAGGCCCTGCGCGATCAGATCACGACCATTGTCAGCAATGCTGAATTCAACGGCACAAACCTGATCAATGGCTCGGTGACCTCGATCTCCGCCCTGGCCAATGCTGACGGCACCAACACCATCACCATCTCCGACCAGAACTTCTCGCTGGCTGGTGGTACCGTGACGGTTGCTGCTGCGGCTTCCTTCGCTTCGGCAGGTGACGCTTCTACGCTCGTCACCACCATCGAAACCTCGCTCGACAACCTGAACGCATCGCTGGCCAAGCTCGGCACCGCGTCCAAGTCGCTCGAGATCCACAAGGGTTTCGTGGGCAAGCTGTCTGACACCCTGGAAAAGGGTATCGGCAACCTGGTCGATGCGGATCTGGCCAAAGAGAGCGCGCGTCTTCAGTCCCTGCAGGTCAAGCAGCAGCTTGGCGTTCAGGCCCTGTCGATCGCCAACTCGGCTCCGAGCACGATCCTGGGTTACTTCCGTTAATCACGGATAGGGTAGCGGAGCCTGGCTCCGCTACCCGCCTCCGGGGTTGACGCGAAGATCAAGTGAGGCGCTGACGCCTCCGCGTCAGCGATTAGGACAATGGCAGAAACGGGGTTCAATCCGAGATCTGTTCCAGTGGCACCCATCACCGAGAACAGGGACATCTCCTCCGACCGCCCACGCGAAGCCGTGCGGCGGGTCGAGCCTGTTGACCAGGCTGACCGCAGCGCATCCATCGTCGATCACCCGCAGGACCGGACGGCCGATATCGAACGCATGGCGGCCGAGACGCTGAGCAATTCGCGCCTGAAAATCCTTCAGGACAATGCCTCCGGCGATTATATCTATCTCCTGGTCGACCAGGATACGGGCGAGACGGTCCGTCGCTGGCCGCCCGAAAAACACGCAGACCTGATGGAATACCTGCGCACACGCACCGCAGGCCTGCTCGACCAGCGCGCCTGAAGCGCCTGGAATGCCCGGCCCCCGACCCGGCAAATTTTGACCCCCCGGGCACATGTGTCCCGGCAATCGGTGGTCATGCAATCCAGCCCCATCGCCACAATTCACTATCAAGCATTTGATTTAATGTTGATATTCAGGTCGTGCCAAAACGGCACGCCACTTGCGCATATCCCCTCGAACAGCCGCTGAAGGGCGGTGATTGAGAACGCGGGAGAATGTCGCATGACTATGAGCGTCCACACCAACACCGGAGCGATGATCGCTCTGCAGAACCTGAACAAGACCAATGACGACATGTTGGGTGTTCAGAACCGCATCAATACCGGCCTGAAGATTGCCGGTGCCAAGGACAATGCCGCGATCTACGCCGTTGCCCAGGGCATGCGCGCTGACATCCGGGCCCTCGAAGCCGTGCAAAGCGGGCTCGACCGGGCGTCGACCATTGGTGATGTCGCCCTGGCCGCCGGCGAGTCGATCTCCGACCTGCTGGTCCAGATGCGCGAAAAGGCGACCGCTGCGATGGACCCGTCGCTCGATACATTCTCGCGCCAGGCTTATGACGCCGATTTCAAGGCCCTGCTCGACCAGATCAGCGGCATTCTCCAGAACGCTGAATTCGACGGTGCCAATATCCTCGACGGCTCGATCACAAACGGAATCGAGTTCCTCGCCGATGCTGACGCCGCCCGCTCGGTCACGCTGAAATCCCAGGACATGAGCATTGGCGGCACGATCCTGACGATCGCTGCGACTGCCAGCCTCGGCTCGGTGACGCTCGCCACCAACGCCGTCACCGCGATCAAGACCTCGCTGGAAAACGTCAACCAGGCGCTCGCCAATCTCGGCTCCGATACCAAGAAGCTGGAGGCCCACTCCAACTTCGTCGGCAAGCTGATGGACTCACTGACCCGCGGTGTCGGCGATCTCGTCGATGCCGATCTCGCGGTCGAAAGCGCGAAATTGCAGGCCTTGCAGGTCAAGCAGCAACTGGGTGTCCAGGCGCTGTCGATCGCCAACGGCCAGCCGCAGATCATCCTCAACCTGTTCGGCGGTTAAACCGCTCACCGACCTCCACCACCACGGCGCGGCCCCGGATTTCCGGGGCCGTTTCCGTTTGCGCGACTCAATCCATCATTTCCGGCATGATTGCGGTGAGCGTCCGACCGGCCGGCGCCGCCCCGTGGAGTGTCCCGCATGGCCCAACATTTCCTGCCCTATGGGCGCCAGTCGATCGACGAGAGCGATATCGAGGCTGTCGTCGAGGTGCTGCGTGGTGACTGGCTCACCACCGGCCCGACCATTGATGCGCTCGAAGCGGCCTTCTGCGACGCGGTGGGCGCCGCTCACGCGGTCGCCTGCTCCAACGGCACGACCGCGCTTCATCTCGCGCTGGCGGCCGAAGGTGTCGGGCCGGGCGATGTCTGCATCGTGCCGGCCGTGACCTTCATGGCGACCGCCAATGCCGCCATCTATTGCGGCGCTGAGGTCGTGTTCGCCGATGTCGATCCGGATACCGGGCTGATGACGCCGAACACACTCGCCGATGCGCTCCGCCGCGCTGGCGGCAAGGCCCGCGCCGTGTTGCCGGTTCACCTGGCCGGCCAGTGCGAGGCGCTTGATGTGATGGCCGAACGGGCCGCCGCAGCCGGGGCTGTCCTCATCGAGGATGCCTGCCACGCGGTCGGCTCGCGCTGGCAGGGGCAGCCGGTCGGTAATTGCACGCATTCGCGCGCCGCGACCTTCTCCTTCCACCCGGTCAAGACGATTGCCGCGGGCGAGGGCGGCATGGTGACGACACATGATGCCGCACTGGCGCGGCGGATGCGGGTATTGCGCAGTCACGGCATCGAGCGCGACCCGTCGCGTCATGAACGCCGGGCCGGTGAGCCTTGGTGGCATGAGATGCAGATGCTGGGCTGGAATTACCGGCTCAGCGATATCCAGGCAGCCCTGGCCCTGTCACAGCTGAAACGGCTCGGCGACTTCACCGCACGGCGCGGCGCGCTGGCCCAAGCCTATGATGCGGCCCTGGCCGGGACCAAGCTGCCAGTGTCGCCACTGGCCCGCACGGCTGACTGCGAGCCTTGCCTGCACCTTTATCCGGTGCGGATTACGTTCGAGGCGGCGGGTGTTTCGCGAGCTGATGTGATGGCGGCGCTGGCCGCGCGCGGTGTCGGGAGCCAGGTCCATTATATCCCGGTGCCGGACCAACCCTGGTACAAGGCCCGCCATGGTGAGCAGGAACTGCCGGGCGCCCGTCATTATTACGAACACACCCTGTCACTGCCGCTCTATGTCGGGATGAGTGATGACGATCCGGGTTTTGTGGTCGAGATGCTGGCAGAGGTGCTGGGAGGTTAGGCCGCTGCCGCCATGCCGATCAGCGCGCGCAGGGCGGCACCGGTCAGCTGCTCCGGATTGGTGTTTGAGGCATAGGCGAAGCCATCCGGCACGAGATGTCCGCCGGACGCCATGTAGCGCGCCGTCACCTTGGCGCCGTGTGCCGGCAGGATGGCAAACCGGTCATCCAGCTCGATCGTCGTGCGGGCATCATCTTCCGGGATCATGATCTCGTGCAGTTTTTCGCCGGGCCGGATGCCGATCACCTTGTGCGGCAGATGCGGCGCCATGGTGCGGGCCAGGTCGGCGGTGCTCATGGAGGGGATTTTCGGCACGAAGATCTCGCCGCCGCGCGCCATGGACAGGCTGGACAGCACGAAATTGACGCCCTGTTCGAGCGTGATCCAGAACCGCGTCATGCGCGGGTCGGTGATCGGCAGCTCCTTGGCGCCACTGTCGATGAGGCGACGGAAATAGGGAATGACCGAACCGCGCGATCCGACGACATTGCCATAGCGCACGACCGAGAAAACCGGTCCGCCTTCACCGCCCATGTGCTGGGCCGCCGTGAATATTTTATCCGCTGCCAGTTTCGAGGCGCCGTAGAGATTGATCGGGTTGGCGGCCTTGTCGGTCGACAGGGCGCAGACATGTTTGACGCCGCGCTTGATGGCGGCGCGCACCACATTCTCGGCACCCATGACATTGGTCTTGATGCATTCGAACGGATTGTATTCGGCGATCGGGACGTGCTTCAGCGCGGCGGCGTGAATGACGATATCGACATCGCGCATGGCCTGGTCGAGACGCGATTCATCGCGCACATCACCGATGAAATAACGCAGGAAGGGATAATCGCTGGGCGAAAAATCCTGAGCCATTTCATACTGTTTCAGCTCGTCTCGCGAAAAGATGATCAGCTTCTTCGGCTTGTATTCAGCGCAGATCGTCTCGGTCAGCTTGCGGCCGAACGAACCCGTCCCGCCGGTGACGAGAATGGTTTTGCCGTCGAGCGGCATGCGCGGATCGAGGAAGGAGCGTTGGTTCATCATTTCCTCGAAAGGCGTTTCGGGCGCTGTCTTGTTCGACATGCTGGGCCTCGCGATTCGTATCCAGTGACCGACGCTGCGCCGCCAAGGTTAACGGTCAGTTAGGCCCGTTACGACGCGGCCCAGACTAGCAGGTTTTTCGCGGGCTGAGCAGTGGGCCTGGAAAGGCTGATTGGATCGACTTGTCGGCAATCGGTTTACCTTGTCTCGCAACACTTTCTTTGTGTTTTGCGTCCAATCTCGGCAATCAGGAAAAAAGGATTCTCGCCGTGAGCGTGATCGGGTTGGACATGAGCGTTCTGACGGGGTGGTACAATTCCCGTATCAACGCCTCGTTGGCGTCGTCGACGGCCTTGTCGTCGGCGGGTGCATCCAGCCGTAACCAGGCCCCGACGGCACCGGCACCGTGGGAGGTCGGGTCGCCGAACCTGATGACGCTGGAGGAGATGAGCCGCAAGGTTCTCGCCAATGGCGTCTTCTTCAACGACCCCGACCGCGAATTCTCCGGTCTCGATGCGCCCGACGACCACAAGCAACTGTTCTCCCTGCATCAGGGCCTCAAGCGCTTGGCGTCGCTGGCCGAAGAGGCCAAGGAAAAGACCACCACCGACAGCCGCCGCGACTTCCTCGACAAGAGTTTCCAGTCCGGCCTGGCCCAGTTCGACAGCTTCTTCGATGACATGGATCTCGAGGGCCTGACCCTTTTGAAGGGCGAGGAGCTGACCAAGGTGGAGAGCGAGGTCGCGATTGCGCGCGGCACCTCGCAATACAAGACCGACACGATCCACAAGGGTGATTTCGATGCCGAGGTCGCCAGCCTGACCGGTGACGTGCAGTTCTCCATCTCGGTGAAGAAGAGCGGCGTCACCCAGACGATCAATATCGATCTGGCCGACATGGGCGCGACGACGCGCAATCTCGACAACATCTCCGACCACATCAACACCCAGCTCGAAGCCGCCGGTGTCATCACGCGCTTCGAACGCACCAAGATCGGTGAGAAGAATGATGTCGGTGTGGTGCCGGGCGATAATTACGGTTTCCTGATCGCCGGCGTGTCGACGGAAACCGTGTCCTTCTCGGCCTCGGCGGCCGAACCGGCCCTCTATTTTGCCGGCGTATCGGGCATCAATGACAGCGCCGGCGGACAGGTGGTCAAGCTGACCGACCTGGCCAGCGGCGACCCGCAGACCGATTACTCGACCCGTTTCAGCGCCGATCCCAATGAGACCGAAGTCGCTGTGGTCGGCGGCGAGGAAGGCGAGACCCGGATCAAGCAGGAAGACAATCCGCTCGAGATCCACGCCACAGTCGCCTCGAACGATGGCGGCATATTTGTTGTCGGTCACACCACGGCCTCGACGGATGGTCAGACGCTCAAGGGCGAGCAGGACCTGGTGCTGGCCAAATATGATTCCACCGGCAATCGCGTCTGGAGCCGTGTGCTCGGCGCGGCCGAAAGTGCCCAGGGCCTGTCGATCGCGACAGACAGCAGCGGCAATGTCGTTGTCGCCGGCAAGGTCGAGGGCGGCCTCGGTGACAGTACCCAGATCGGCGGCAGTGACAGTATTGTCGTGAAATATTCGGCCAGCGGCGTCGAGCAATGGAACCAGCGCTTCGGCGGCACCAAGGACGACCAGGCCGGCACTGTCGCGATCGGCGATGACGGCACCGTCTATGTCGCCGGCAAGTCGGCCAGCGCTTTTGGCGATGATGCCCACGAAGGCGGCGGCACGGACGGTTATATCCGCGCCATTGATGCCAGTGGCACGACCCTTTGGACCCGACGCGTCGGGTCGACCGGCGAGGAAAACGTCTCGGCGATTGCCATCGCGGAAGACGGCAATCTGGTGGTCGCGAGTGAGGAGGATGGCCGCGCCGTCCTGCGCAAGTTTGACGTCTCCGACGACACCTCGGCCGCGATCTGGGAACAGGATTTCGGCGATCTCGCTGACGGCCGTATCGGTGGTCTCGCGATTGACGCCAGCGGGATTTACGTGACCGGCGCGGCCGGCAGCAGTTTCGCGCCGACGGCACCAGTCTCGGCCCATGCCGGCGGCGTGCGCGACGCTTTCGTGATGAAGCTGACCGATGGCGGCACGCCGACCACTGACTTCCTGACCTTTGTCGGATCCGACAAGGATGACGCGGCGGCCGGTATCCAGGTCCACAACGGCAAAATCTATATCGCCGGCAAGACGCTCGGCGGCATCAATGGCGATACGCTCAATGGTGAGCGCGACGCCTTTGCCGCCCAGCTCGACGGCACCACGGGTGCGCTGGACTGGTCGACCCAGATTTCCGGACGCGGCGGCCTGGCCGATGCCAAGGGTATTGCGCTCTCGACCACCGATGACAGCGTGCTCGACGCGCTTGGCCTGCCGACCGGGACGCTGACCTATTCAGACAGCCGCGTGGTCACCGACCGCAGCTCGGCTCGCGAGGACGACTTCTTCTATATTTCGGTGGACGGTGGTCGCCGCAAGAAAATCACCATTGACGCCGATGACACGATGCGGTCGCTGACCTTCAAGATCAACGCCACGCTGGTCCTCAAGGGCACCGCCGATGTGCGCCGCTCGACCGAGGGCGACATGCTTCGCATCAAGGCGGCGGAAGGCTCGACGATCGAGCTGTTTGCCGGCAGCGAAGGGCGCGATTTGCTCAAATCCCTTGGCATTTCTCCGGGCGCAATCGTCAATAATGGCTCCCTGCTCGACAAGGATGACAAGACGACCGACGCGCCGCCGCTGTTTGCGCTGGACCTTCCGACCTCCATGTCCCTGAAGGAAATGGACTCGGCTGAAAAGGCGATGGAAGCGATCCAGGACGCCCTGTCCAAGATCCAGCGCGCCTATCGCGACCTGACCATGGACCCGGCGCTCAAGGATTTGCTGAATGGCCCGCAGGCGGGCAAGACGGGCGGCACGGTTCCGGCCTATTACAATTCCCAGCTGGCAAATTATCAGGCCGGGCTCGACCGACTGAACTCCGGCTCCAGCTCCGGTGGCCTCTACTTCTAGGTGGTCTTCACAAATTGCAGGACGAGAAGGCGCGGCGGTGTTCCGGCGCTGATTGCGGTGCCGTCTTCGACCGGTTCTTCGAGCTTGCGAAGTGACAGGCCGGCTGCCTGCGCGGCGGCAAGGTAATCCGACACTCCGTGATAATAGGCCTCGACCATTGCCTCGCTGCCATCGGCCCGGTCGAAGCGGGCCTGGCTGCCGCGCAGCTGCCGGAAAGGGTGAAGCTCAGACAGGTACAGCCGTGCGCCCGGACGCAGGGTCCGCGCAGCCTGCGCCATTACAGGCCCAAGCTCGCGGACATGCTCCAGAACCAGATTGCCAACCACGACATCCGCCGTGCCGGGTTCGACCGGCCATTCCCGGGTGATGTCATGCTCGATAAAGCGGACATGCGCACCCAGTCCACGCTCGCGCGCCCGCGCCAGCATGTCCGGTGACAGGTCCATCGCGATCACACCGGCGGCGTGCCGAGCCAGATGCGCCGTGTTCTTTCCGGTGCCGGCCCCGAACTCGACCACGATCGCGCCGGCCAGCGGCAGGTCGGCGGCGATCAGGCAAGCGGCGTCGAGATCGCGGGTCTTGTTGTCATTGCTGTCATAGACAGCCGCCCAGTCGCGATAGGCGGTGCGGGCGGGGATGTCGTCGGCGGTGCGGGGTGTCGAGATGGACATGAGGCGGCTCCCTTGTGGCTGGAATGCCAGCCGGAAGCCGCCTCGTAAATACGCGTTTGTCGTTGTGCGTCAGGCTGTGCGGTTGACCGCGATCGCAAAATTGCCGCCGCGACCGGTCTGCTGGGCCGCGCCGGGTCCATAGCCGCCGGCTGTGGAACGCTGGCGGGCGGCTTCGTCGGCGATGGCCTTGACCACGCCTTCGGTCACCGTCTTGAGGGCGCCGACAATGCGGCCATTCTCGGCCAGCGATTCATGGAAGCTCTGGGTCGCCTGGCGCAGCGCCGCCTTGAGCGGGGCCGGGGCGCCGGCAAAGCGGGTCGGTTCCTTGCGGGCCCGCGCGACTTCGGCGCGGTAGATATTGGCCAGTTGTGATTTCTCGTCCTGCAGGCCGAGAGCGTCCTGGGGACGGCGGTCCTTGAACAGGCGCGTCTCCTCATTGATCAGATCGGTCAGGCGCTTGGTCAGCTTGAGCAGGCCCTCGGCCCGTTCGGCCGGACTGGCGGCAGCAAGTTCGGTCATCGCTAAATCTCCCCGGTTTCCTGGTAGCGCAGGATTTCTGATGTCAGGCGGTCGGCGAGGCCAAGCCCGCCGGACTGCGCCATCACCTTAGCGTATTCTTCATGCAGCAGGCCGGTGAAGGCGCGCTCGCCCGAACCGCCGCCGAACGGATTTTCCTCGCCGACCTGCGAGAACATCTGTTCGATCATCTGCGACAGGAAGAAGCTCTCGAAGTCCTCGGCAATGGCGCGGGCTTCGGTTTCGTTGCGGGCGCCACCGATATTCGGCGCGCCCTGGGCGCGGCCGGTGCCGGTGGCGTTGGCGAGCTGGAGTTCGAGGAAATTGTCCATCCTAGAGGACCTCGATCTCGGCCTGCAGGGCGCCGGCGGCCTTGATCGCCTGCAGGATGGTGATCATGTCGCGCGGGCTGACGCCCATCGCGTTGAGACCATCAACCAGCTGGCTCAGCGAGACACTCTCGTCCAGCACGCCCAGGCGGGTATTGTCCTCGGTGACCGAGACATCGGTGCGCGGCAACACCACCGTCTCGCCCTGCGAGAAGGGGGCGGGCTGGCTGGCGACTGGGTTTTCGGTGACGGTGATGGTCAGATTGCCCTGGGCGATAGCGACGGTGGAGACGCGGACATTTTCGCCCATCACGATGGTGCCGGTGTTCTCGTCGATGATGACGCGGGCCGGGATATCGGCCTCGACACGCAGCTGCTCGACTTCGGCCAACAGGTCGATCATGTCGCCGTCGAAATGGCCGGGACGCGACAGGGTGACCGTGCTCGGATTGGTGGCGCGGGCGGCGCCCGGTCCGACATAGGCATTGATCGCATCGGCCATGCGGCGGGCGGTGGTGAAGTCGGGATTGCGCAGGGACAGGCGCAGGCTGGCGCGATTGGCCAGCTCGGCCCAGGGGTCGACGCCCGAGCCTTCGAACGGGTTCTCGACCAGGGCCCCGTTTGCGATCCGGCCCGAGGTCGGCACACCGCGGGTGATGCTCGCACCGTCGCCTGCCGCTTCAAAACCGCCGACCGCGAGCGAGCCTTGGGCGACGGCCCAGGCGCGGCTCTGGCTGTCGAACAGTGGCGTGGCGACAAGGACGCCGCCCTGCAGGCTGGAGGCGTCACCGATGGCCGATACCGTGACGTCGATGCGGCTGCCCTGCGATGAGAAGGCCGGCAGCGAGGCGGTCACCATGACGGCGGCGACATTGCGCGTGTTCAGGTTGGCATCGCGGGTATTGACGTTGAAATGTTCCAGCATCGCGTTGAGCGACTGGTTGGTGAAGGCGGAGTTGCGCAGGCTGTCGCCCGACCCGTCCAGACCGACCACCAGACCGTAGCCGACCAGATGGTTGTCGCGGACATCCTCGACATCGACCATGTCCTTGATACGCGAAGAGGCCAGCCCGGGGGCGGCCAGGGACAGGGTGGCGAGAAGGGCGATGATCAGGCGCATTTTGCGGTCTCCGGAACGTGTTCGCGGATGACCTTGCCAGTGGCGTGCCAGTTTCCCGGATTTGGTTAATAAAATAAAACGCTGAAAAACAATGGCTTGGCGAGTAGAGTGGCTCTCGCAGGGGCGGAAAATCCCGCCACCTGCAATCCCGGACCGGCAGTTTTTGCCGATCCGGGGTGCCGGGTTAAGCTTCTGTTAAGCGCCCCGGTCGCATCCATGACACGTCATCACGAGGAAATGATTCCCGCCATGAAAGTCTCCGGACCCAGCTCAACCAGCTCCGTCTCAGCCGGCAAGCGCAAGACCACGTCGCGCGCCTCCGGGGAAGGATTCTCGCTGGACACGCCGGCCAAGACTGCGGGTTCGATGACGGCCAGTTCGGTCTCGTCCGTACAGTCGGTCGATGCCATTCTGGCGCTGCAGGGCGTGGAGGATTTCACGCAGGCCCGCAAGCAGGCCACCAACCGCGCCTTTGACATGCTGGACATGCTCGACGAGCTCAAGATCGCCCTGCTGGAAGGCGGTCTTCCGCGGGCCAAGCTGATCGCCCTGATGGACCTTTTGCAGACGCGCCGCGACGCCACCAATGATGCGCGGCTTGAAGCGGCGCTCGATGAGGTCGAGACCCGTGCTGCGGTTGAGCTGGCCAAGTTCAGCTAAACTCGCCACTTCGACACAAATCATTCAAGCTTTTTCGCTATTTGCTGCGTCTAAATGGTGTGGCAACAGCGTCTCCACATTGACTTGGGCGGCTCGGTGCATATTCTCCGGCCCGCTTTCTGGGGGAGAGCGCTGTACCGCGTGGAGTTGAGTGGAAAGCGATGAGCCAAGCTGAACCGATCGAATTACCCAAGGATTATTTCCCGTCGGAAGACGAGCCGTTCATGAATGACCGGCAGAAAGAATACTTCCGCCGGAAACTCATGGCTTGGAAGGACGACATCCTCCGGGAGAGCCGCTCGACGATCACCAATCTCCAGGAAGACATGGGCGCCCTGCCGGACCTGGCGGATCGGGCCTCGACGGAGACCGACCGGTCGCTGGAACTGCGGGCCCGTGATCGTCAACGCAAGCTGATCTCCAAGATCGACAAGGCCCTGCGCCGCATCGAAGAAGACGAGTACGGCTATTGCGACGAGACCGGCGAGCCGATCTCGCTGGCTCGTCTCGATGCCCGCCCGGTCGCCACGCTCAGCCTAGAAGCCCAGGAGCGCCACGAGCGCAAGGAACGCGTCCACCGCGACGAATAGTGCGGGCCGTCATAGCACCAGCAGTGCTGCGCCGGATCCGGTGATCCAGAGCGCGGTCATCAGCTTTAGGCGCAGCCCGCCGAGGGCATGGGCCAAGCGACGGGCAAAGAAACCGCCAGCCGCCACGGCGGGCGCGGCAAACACCAGCACACCCCAGTCCAGATGCCCCGCCTCGAAGTGGTAATGACTGCCGACCCACACTGAAACCGCCGAGACGATCACCGCCGTCGAGACACAAATGTCGACCGGGAAGCGGCGCAGGAAGAGGGTCAGCGCCAGCAATTCCCCGATCCCGACCGAAAACAGGGCGGTTGCTGCCCCGCCGGCCAGTCCGATCAGCAAAATGAGGACATGGTCCAGTGACTCCAGCCGTTCGCGCTCGGCATGCGGGCTGCGCAGGACGATGAGCTGGATGATCAGCGCACAGCCCAAGCCAATCGAGAAAAGCTTGAACAGCAGGAAGGCAAGCTCGCCATTCATGCCGGCCAGATACTGGGTCGCGACCAGAGCCGGCAGGCCGGTGGCGAGTGCCATCACCACGACGCGCCCGACCACGGGCCGGTGCGCGATCTCGTCGGGGCGCACGCCCGGACGATAATAGCGGTTGAGCCAGGTCAGCGCGCCGACGCCCATCCCGAAACACTGGATCGAGAAACTCGTCCCGACGGTTTGCAGCGGTCCCAGGTCGAGCAGGCCGCTCTCGCGCAGGACCGAGAAGACCGGCACGAAGACGACGCCGCCCCCGACTCCGGTCGCGCTGGCGACCAGCGCTCCGGCGAGTCCGACGATGCTGATCGGCCACAGGCCTGCAATCTGCGGCCAGCCGGGGGCGGACAGGATCAGCACAGCCCCATAGGCCAGCGCCAGCAATGCCAGGCAGGCGAGGGTGAAGCGGCGGACCGGGCTGGTCCGAAGCGAAGGCGCGAAACTGGTCATGGCGTTGAGATTAGCTGTCGCCGTCGGCCCGGCAAGCGCCCGCATACACAGAAAAGAGGGCCGTCACGCGCGTGGCGTAACGGCCCAGTCGATCCCGATGGTGGCGGGGTTTCGTGTCCTAGAACGGCATCAGGATGTCGTAGAGTTCCTGGCCGTAGCGCGGGCGCTGGGCATCGGAGAGATGTCCGCGGCCGCCGTAGGAAATGCGGGCTTCGGCGATTTGCGTGTGGGCGATCGTATTGTCCGATCCGATGTCCATCGGACGCGCAATGCCGGTGATGAGAAGTTCGCGCACCTCGTTGTTGACGCGGACTTCCTGACGCCCGGCGATCACCAGATTGCCGTTCGGCAGGACCTGGGTGACGAGGGCGGCAACCGTCAGCGAGATGCTTTCAGTGCGGTTGACCGAGCCGGAGCCGGCCAGTGACGAGGTCGAGCCGAGGCTGGTCAGCGAGGTCGGGTCGATATTGTCGTTGAAGAAGCCGGTCAGGTCGGCGCCGAGGAAATTCGTCAGATCGCTGTCTTCGGCTGAACTGCGCGAGCGGTTCGTCGTGTTGTTCAGCTGGGCGCTGTCGGAAATATCGATATTGACGGTGACGATATCGCCGACCTGGTCGGCCCGCGGATCACCGAAGAAGGTCGGCGAATTGGCGTTCCACAGCGAGTTGTTGGCGGTCGCGTTCTGGGCATAGCGCTGCTGCGGCATGCGCGGCATCGGCATGGGAAGTTGCGACGGTCCGGTGCCGGCCAGCTCGGCCGGGTTCTGGATCGGGGTCATGGGCGGGGCCTGGCCGATATAGGACAGGCGGTCGGAGGTCGCGCAGGCCTGCAGGGCAGCGGCGGCGATGACGAGGGCGGCGAGTTTGCGGATCATGACGGGATCTCCTCGATCAGAAGCTGGTGGCCGGTGAGGCGCCGACGCGGGCGCGGCCCGGACCATCGACAAGGGCCTCGATCGTACGGTTCGATTGCAGGTTGACGAAGCGGGCGACCTCGCCGTCGGCGGCATTTTCCATCGCCCGTGCGCGCACGGTCAGCTGGATGCCGGGGACTTCAAACATCAAGGTGACCAGGTCACCGCGTTCGACCATCAGCGGACGCTGCAGGTCGTAGCCGCGCACCGGCTCGTTCGGACGCAGGGCGCGACGGGTCTCCAGCCCGACTAGTTCGGACGGGTCGAGAATGGCGTCGGGCCGGATGCGGTCGGCACGATGGCTGATCCAGGTGATGTCACCGGCGGTGATTTCCTGGCCGGCGGCGATCGGACGGGCCAGAACCGGCAGTTCGATCGTGGCATAGGCGCGCCCGGTGACGCGGACGGTCTGGGCGCCGTGATAGGGCGCGATCTCGGCCGCCAGCATGCCCGAGCGACTGTCGAAGGAGAGATCGTGGATTTCCGGCCCGCCGGCGCTGTCGAGGGGGGCGTGCAGGGACATTGCCGTGTTCGACAGCTGGACGTCGTGGACGCGACCTTCCGAGGCGAAGAGTTCGCCTTCCAGCATGTCGGCCAGGGTCTGGGCCGTGACGACGCGGCTGGCGCGTTCGATCGACAGGCGGCGCAGGCCGGCGGCATTGGCCCAGTCGAGATCATTCTCGAGTGCGATGCGGCGGACATAATTGACGTCCAGCGCGGTGCGGCTGCCCGGGGCCGGCGCGCGGGCGACGACGATGTCGGCCTGCGGTCCGGTGATCTCGAACAGATCGCCCAGGGTGATGTGGGCGCTGTCGACGCGGATGGTTTCGCGCAACACGACCGGCTCGGATGCCAGGGCCGCGGATGTCGCCAACGGTGCCGTGGTGAGGCAGGCGAGGGCAATGAGACTTGTGCGGATCATCTATCTCTCCCGTTAGCGAAGGTTGGAGGAAGCGGCCATCATCTCGTCAGACGCGGTGATGACGCGGGCATTCATTTCATAGGCGCGCTGGGCCTGGATCAGGGCGGTGATCTCGGACACCGAATTGACGTTCGAGGTTTCCACGAAGCCCTGGCGGATCGTGCCGAAGCCCGGCGAACCCGGCGTGCCGGTATTGGCGGCGCCGGAGGCGGCGGTTTCCAGGAAGATGTTGTCACCGCGGGCTTCAAGGCCGGCCTGGTTGAAGAAGGTTGCCAGTTCGAGCTGGCCGAGCGTCTGCGGGTCGGTCTGGCCGTCGATCAGGGCCTGGACCTGGCCTTGGGCATTGATCGCGATTTCGCGAGAGCCCTGCGGGATGGCGATGCCCGGCGCGACGGTGTAGCCGTCCGTGGTCACCAGCTCACCTTCGGGGCTGATCGAGAAGTTGCCGGCGCGGGTATAACCGTCCGAACCGTCCGGCATCTGGACCCGGAAATAGCCATGGCCGGAAATCGCCAGGTCGAACGGGTTGCCGGTGTTGGACAGGGCGCCCTGTTCGGTGATGCGGTAGATCGAGGCGGTCTGGACACCCAAGCCGACCTGGACACCGGTCGGCACGATGGTGCCGGCGTCGGATGAGTCCATGCCCATCTGCTGGACATTCTGGTAGAGCAAATCCTGGAACTCGGCCCGCTGGCGCTTGAACCCGGTGGTGTTCATGTTGGCCAGGTTGTTCGAGATCACTTCGACATTGAGCTGTTGAGCCTGCATGCCGGTGGCGGCGGTGGTGAGAGCACGCATATTCGTTCTCCTCCGATCAGATCCGGCCAAGGCGCTCGATGGCGCGCTTGTTCAGGTCTTCTGCTTGTTCAAGGAATTTCGAGACCGACTGATAGCTGCGCATGACAGCCATCATGTCGGTAAGTTCGAGGATCGACTGGACGTTCGACTGTTCGACAAAGCCCTGGTTGACGCTCGGCTCGAGCATCGCCAGCGGGGCGTCGGCGGGGTCGTCGCTTTCCGGAATCGTGTAGCGGCCATTGCCCTGCTTGGACATTTCCGCACGATTGGCGATCTCGAACACGCCGATCCGGCCGATCTGCTGGCCGTTCTGCATGATCATGCCGCCATCAATGACCTGAATGTCGCCGGCAGAGGCGTCGATCAGGATCGGGCCGCGCGTGTCGGCGTCGAGCACCGGCGCGCCATCGGAGGCGACCAGCTGGCCGGCGCCATCGAGGCGGAAGCGACCGTCACGGGTATATTGTTCATTGCCGTTGGCTTCGACGGCAAAAAAGCCTTCGCCCTCGATCGCGAGATCGAATTCACGACCGGTGAAGGCGAGCTCACCCTGGCGGAAATCACGGGCCATGCCCCACGTGTTCACGAACTGGATGTCCGACGGTCCGTCGGCATGTTCGGCGGTGGGCGCAGCGCGGTTTTCCAGCAGCAGGGATTCAACCTTGAAGCCGGCGGTGTTGGCGTTGGCGATATTGTTGGCCACGACGTCCATTGACCGGCGAAGGGTCATCTGGCGCGACAGGCCTATCATCATTGCGTTGTCCATCGGGTGGTTCCTTTCTGGAGCCGGGGGTCCGCCGTCGTCATTGCGCGGCAGTTGCCCGACAAGCTGCACGCGGCGTGCCAAGGTTAATTTTGATGGAAAACAAGAGGTTGACGGGGAGGGGTCAAATCGACCGGCAAGCCTTTCCGGCAAAGACCGTCACAGCGGTGGGAAGAAGTTGCCGGGTCGCGCCCGATCACTACGAAACGTTAACCGCGCTCACCGTTAATGGGGTCAGACGATTCCCCCGAATGGGAGCCACGCAATGGCTGACGAGAACGACGACATCGAAGAAGAGACCGAAGGCGAGGAGAAGCCGAAGAAGAACCCATTGAAATTGGTTCTTTTTATCGGTTTGCCGGTCCTCATCCTGCTGCTCGCGGGCGTGGGCGGTTTCATGATGTTCGCCGGTGGTGGCGATGATGAAGAACAGCATGCGGACGCTGGTCACGGCGAGGCCGGAGACGGTCATGGGGCCGCTGACGCCCACGCCACCGAAGAAGTATATTATTATGACCTGCGGGAGGGTGACGGCACCGAAGAGACCATCACCACCAATATCCGCTCCTCGACCGGCCGCCCGGTCATCGTTCAGTTGAAGATCACCTTCGAGTCCAGCCGCGACGATCTCGGCCCGGTTCTCGAAGAGCATGTCGATCCGATCATGGATCAATTCATCATGTTCCTGCGCGAGCTGCGTGAAGACGATCTCTACGGATCGGCCGGCATGCATCGTGTGAAGCTGGAATTGCTGCGCCGGGTCAACCTGGCGATCGAGCCGGCCCAGATCGATGCGGTCTGGATCCAGGAATTCATGATTGTCGACTAGGCCCGAGACGACCAACGGAAAGCACACGCATGTCTGACGATATGGACCAAGATGCACTGGCGGCCGAATGGGAGGCCATGGCCGAGGACGGAGACGACCTCGACCTGGCGTCCGAATGGGAGGCCATGGTCGGTGCCGAGGATGACGAGCAGGACCTGCCGACGGTCGGCGGTGGCGCCGAGCGCATCCTCAACCAGGATGAGATCGACAGCCTGCTGGGCTTCTCGCTTTCTGATGACGACGCTGCGGACAAGTCCGGTATCCGCGCCATCATCAATTCCGCCCTGGTCTCCTATGAACGCCTGCCCATGCTGGAGATCGTCTTCGACCGCCTTGTGCGACTGATGACGACCTCGCTGCGCAATTTCACCTCGGACAATGTCGAGGTCTCGCTCGACAATATCTCGTCGATCCGCTTCGGCGATTACCTGAATTCGATCCCGCTGCCGGCCATCCTCGCTGTCTTTCGTGCCCAGCAGCTCGACAATTACGGCCTGCTGACGGTCGATTCCAACCTGATCTACTCCATCGTCGACGTTCTGCTCGGCGGTCGCCGCGGCACGTCCGCGATGCGGATCGAGGGGCGCCCCTATACGACGATCGAGCGCATGCTGGTGCAGCGCATGATCGAGGTCGTCCTTGGCGATGCGAAGCAGGCTTTCCAGCCGCTGACCGATGTCGATTTCGACCTCGAGCGCGTCGAGACCAATCCGCGCTTTGCGGCCATCGCCCGTCCGGCCAATGCGGCCATCCTGGTCAAGCTGCGGATCGACATGGAAGACCGCGGCGGTCGAATCGAGCTCTTGCTGCCCTATGCGACTCTGGAGCCAATCCGGAAAATGCTGCTCCAGCAGTTCATGGGGGAAAAGTTCGGACGTGATAATATCTGGGAAGGCCACCTGGCGACCGAACTCTGGTCGACCAAGATGGAGGTCCAGGCCGTGCTCGACGAGCAACGCGTCTCGCTGGGCACGGTGGCCAATTTGAAAGTCGGTGACACGCTCTATCTCGATGCATCGCCGACCAGTGATGTTGAGCTGCGTTGCGGCCAGGTTCCCCTGACACGCGGCCGCATGGGCCGTATCGGACATAATGTTGCCCTGCGACTGAGCGGACCGCTCTCGCCGGGTGCGAAAAAAGCAATGATGAGGTTTGCATGACGCTCGCTGCCCTGATTTTCGAAGGTCTTGTTGCCGCCCTGCTGGTGGTGGCCGTGGTCATGTGCTGGCGCGTGGATCGCCGCCTGAACGCCTTGAAGAAGGGCCAGGACGGGGTGCGCGAATCCGTGATCGCCCTCAATGAGGCAACCGATCGGGCGCGGGCCAGCCTCGGTGCGCTCGAGCGCGCCACGGCCCAGTCCGCCGAAGTGCTCGAAAAGCGCGTCGGTGAAGCGCGGACCCTGGCCGACGAGCTGCGTCTGGTGACCGGCAATGCCGATCGCAAGGCCGACAGCCTCGCCCAGCGCCGCACGCCGCGTCGCCGCGCTGCCGATATTTTCCCCGATGGTGCCGGTTCGCGCGTCATCAATGATCTCAAGGATGTGAGGTAGCGCCATGCGCGAGCCCCTTCGCTTTCTCACCGTGCTCGCCGTCCTGATGGGCGGTCTGCTGGGCCTGAAAACCCTGTCGATCGCCAATGGCGCCGCCGATTGGTGGGAAGCCCAGGGCAGTGCCATGGCGGCCGTCGCCGTGACCCGCGGGGCCGAGGACGAAGACGAGACCCAGGCCGACGCGCCGATCATGCCGGCCGAACATGCCGTGCAGGCGCCGATCGAGCCGACACCGAGCGCGTCCGACGTCTCTGCCGCCTTCGCCGAGCGCATCGCCAGCGGTGTCCGCACTGCCGAGGAAGAGCGCGTCATCTACCGTCTGCGCGAGCGCTCGACCGAGCTTGATGCGCGCGAACGTGAGCTGGAAACCCGTGAAGCGCTGATGCTGGCCATGGAACAGCGCGTCGACACCAAGATCACCGAGCTCAACGAGCTGCGCACCCAGGTCGAAAGCCTGGCCGGCGAACTCTCCGAGCGCGAGGACGAGGACATGGCGGTCATCGTGGCCTGGTATTCGGCGATGGAACCGCGTGACGCCTCCGAGCGGATCGCGACCCTCGACATGGAAACCCAGCTGCAGATCGCCTCGCGCATGTCGCAACGGGTCTTCGGGGCCATCCTGGCCGAGATGAATACGGGCGCGGCTGCCGCGCTGACCGAGCGCATGGCGAGCCGGTCCAACCTGCCGGAAACCGTTGCCGAGCTGGAGGCGCGGATTGCCGAAGGCGGCTAGACATATTGGCTGTCTGGCCGGGAGCCTTGTTCCGCTTCTCCTGGCCTCGACCGCGCTGGCGCAGACGCCGGCCACGCTGAGTGTCGAGCGCGGCGATAATGCCCTGCGCCTTGTGATCGACTATGAGGACAGCGTTGGCGACAATCTCCCGACCGCCGATATCAGCGTTGAACATACCGTCCTGATTGCCCGTCTCAGTGAACCGCTTGATGCCGATGTGTCGCGCTTGGTCGGGGATTTGTCCGGCCTGGCGGCCCGGGCCCGGCTTGATCCGGACGGGGCAACCCTGCGGATTGCCCTCAACCAGACGGTCGATGCCTATACCTCCGCCAGTTACGACCAGATCGCGATTGATTTCGTGCCGGTCGGTGGCCGTCGTCCGGACGCTATCGTGTCGCCGCGCGAAGCCCGCGAGGTCGAAGAGGCCCGGCTGGCCGCCGAACGCGCCGCCCTGCCGCCACCGCCGCCACCGCCCGCCGAGGCCCTGCCGGTCCGTCACCGGGTCGGGCAGGCGACCGAATATACCCGCATTGAACTCATGTGGCCGCGCGAGGTCGGGTTCCAGCTGAGCCAGACTGGCAACAGCGCCGAGGTTCGTTTCGACGCGCCGGCGGAGATCGATCTCAGCCGCGTCTCCGGTTCGCCGCCGCGTTTTCTCAACCGGCTCACGACGCGCCGTGAAGGCGATGAATTCGTGCTCGGCCTGGTGGTCGAGCCGGGTGTCCAGGTCCGCGCCTGGGGTGAGGATGGCCGGGTCGTGATCGATCTGCCCGATCCCGCCTATGTCGATGCGGCGACCCTGCTGGCCGAACTCGGCGACGCGTCGGATGCCGCGGCCACCAATCGCGCCACCGCCGACGAAGATGCCGACCAAGATGCCCCCCAAGATAGCGACGAAGGCACCGTCGCCGCACCGACGCGCACGCCGTCCACGCCCGCGCCTGTGCAAGTCGCTGACAATCAAGCGGAAAACACCAATATCACGGACGCAGCGCCGACCGGTCCGACGCGGTTGCAAAACCCGGAGCCCGGCGCCGATCCGGTGCCCGAGGGCGGCGTTGTTCGAGCGGAAGTGTCTGATTTCAATGGTGACCTGCGCATCGAGTTCGACTGGGCAGCGCCCCTCGGCATGGCCGTATTCCGCCGCGGAGACGCCATTTGGGTCGTCTTCGACACCGCCGCCCAACTCGACCTCCGCGAACTCGACGGCACCAATGGTCGCCATGTCAGCGGTCATACCGGTATCAATAGCCAAGACTTTGTTGCCGCTCGCATAATCGCTCCATCGACCTCCCAGGCCGAGGCCCGTCTGGACGGCAATCGCTGGACAGTCGTCCTCTCAGAACGCATCGCCTCGCCACCCCGCCCGATCATCGTCCGCCGCGATGCCCGTCGCGACCGGCCGGGCCGGATACTGATGGACATGGCCAGTGCGAATGCGATCCGCTGGGTTGATGATCCTGTTGTCGGTGACCGCATTGGTGTGATCACGGCGATGGGGCCCGTCCAGGGCCTGACCGCGCGCCGGGACTTTGTTGGCGGGGCCTTGCTGCCAAGCGCCCAGGGCGGTGCCGTGCAAGCCATTGCCGAGGATATCGAGATCGAGTTGATCGGCGCCGGTGTCGCCATCAGCCGGCCCAGCGGGCTCGACCTGACGCCGACAGCGACCGCAGGCCGCAATGCCGCCGACGGTTCCGTCCTGTCCAATATTTCCTCGCCGGCGCTGATGTATTTCGACGCCTGGCGCGGCGCCGGCACCTTTCCCGACGAGTGGTCGGCGCGCCTGCGCCGAGCGGCCCTGGAAGACGGCACGGACGGGCAGCTTGCCCTGGCCCGTTTCCTGTTGGCACGCGATCTGGCGCCGGAAGCGCTCGGCATGGTCGAGCTGGCACTGGATGCCGAACCCGAGCTCGTCAATGATCCGCATGTCCGCGCCCTGCAAGGCGTTGCCAGCTACCGGATGCACCGGCTCGACGATGCCGAGACCTTCCTCGCCCATGCCGGCCTGGCCCAGGACGTGGCTGCCGATCTGTGGCGCGCCATGATCGCGGTCGAGGAGGAGCGCTGGGCGGATGCCCGCCGGCGTTTCAACACGGGCGCCTCGACAATCTATTACTACCAGCCGGAATGGCAGGCGCGGTTCAATGTGGCCCAGGCGTTGACGGCGCTCGAGCTGGGCGACACGGCGGCGGCCCAGAGCCATCTCTATGATGTGGAGTCCGGCGAGCCGGACCGACATACCCAGCTCGATGCCAATTATGTCGCCGCCCGCCTGTCCGAGGCCCGCGGTGATCTTGATGACGCCATCGAGCGGTTGACCGATCTGGCGGCCTCGGGTGACCCCGAGGCTGAGGCCCGCGCCCTGTTTGACCTTTACCGCCTGCAGCTGGCCGACGGTCGGCTCAGCCGCGACGAAGCCATTGAGAGCCTGGAAAACCTGCGCTTTCGTTGGCGCGGCGACACGATCGAGCTGGAAACCGTCCGCACGTTGGGTGAACTTTATGTCCAGGCGGGTGATTTCGCCGGCGGACTGGAAACCATGGCGACGGCCCAGGCCCGCTTCCCGGGCACCGAGGCCGGTCGCCGGATCGGTGAGGACATGGTGTCGATCTTCCGCCGTCTTTTCCTGGACGGCGAGGCGGATCGCATGGACCCGGTCGAAGCGGTCGCGATCTTCTATCAATACCAGCACCTGGCGCCGATCGGTGCGGATGGCGACCGCATGATCCGTCGCCTGGCCGACCGCTTGATTGCATTTGACCTGCTCGATCCGGCATCGGAACTCCTGCAGCACCAGGTCGACAATCGCCTGCGTGAACCGCTGGCCCGCGCCCGTGTCGCGACGGATCTCGCCATCGTCTACCTGATGGACCGTCGCTATGAGGACGCCCTCAACACGATCCGGCGTTCGCGCATTGCCGGCCTTCCCGAAGAGCTGGTCGATGAGCGCTATCTTCTTGAGGCTCGTGCCCTGTCTGAGCTGGGGCGATCGGATCAAGCGCTTGAGCTGATCGCGTCCGACCGGTCCGACGCCGCCAACCGGCTCCGCGCCGATGTGGCATGGAACGAGCGCGACTGGGGCAATGCCGGTCGGCGTCTGGAAGGCATTCTGGATACGCGTTTCAATGATCCCAGCCCGCTGGTGCCGACCGAGGAAGACGATCTCCTGCGGGCCGCCATCGCCTACAGCCTGGCGCGCGACGCCACCAGCGCCGTCCGTCTCGGCGAGCGTTATGGCGAAGCCATGGCCGAGACCGACCACGCCGCCGCCTTCCGCCTTTTGACCAATGACGATGCCACGCCGGGCAATGTCCGCTTCACCGACATGGCGTCCCGCATCGCCTCGATCGACACGCTGGACGCCTTCATGGAACCCTTCCGGGCGCGTTTCGTGAATGGTGGCGGGCCGAGCTAGGTCAATCCCGCGATACGGCAGGTCGATCGTGCCAAAACAGGTAGATCAGCTGGAGCAGGCAAATAGCTTCAAAGATCAAGGATATCAATCCATTCACATCTATGAAGCTGAAGCCATCCAGTCCGGCAACGATCCAGTCTATTTTGTAAAGCACTACCGCCACGGCATATGTTGGCAGGTATTGCCGGTTGCGCCGGATCAGCAAAACCAAAGTTCCGAGCGTCAACAAAACGGCCGTGTAGAACGAAACTTGCTGAACAATCCCGACGGATTGAACGAACTGGATCATTTCGGGTGAGAACCAGGCATGACTGGCGCTGGTCGTCCGTATCAGGAGTTCCGCACCCCACCAGTAACCCGTATAAAGCAATTGTCCGATCAGGATGACCAGCGCGATCAATCTCGGCGCGTTGTGAACTAGCATGGTGCGCTTGATCTTCGTTGCTCAACAACAAGTTGAGACGACTGATGGCAAGCGGTCAATTCAACGTCCCGAAACTCTGCACCAGCGATCCGGTCACCAGTCGCCAGCCGTCCACAAGCACGAAAAAGATCAGCTTGAAGGGCAGGGAGATCACGATAGGGGGCAGCATCATCATGCCCATCGACATCAGGATCGAGGCCACGACGAGGTCGATGATCAGGAAGGGGATGAAGAGCAGGAAGCCGATCTCGAAGGCGCGGCGCAGTTCGGAGATCATGAAGGCCGGTGCGACGATCCAGAAATCGGTCTCTTCCGGTGTTTCGGGCACGGACTGTTGCGACATGTCGATGAAGAGGGCGAGATCGTCCTCGCGGACATGGCTGAGCATGAAAGTCTTCAAGGGCCCGGTCGACAGGTCGAAGGCCTCGGTCAGCTCGATCTCTTCCTCCAGCAGCGGCTGGATGCCTTGTTCGTAGGACTCGGTGAACACCGGCGCCATGATGAAGCCGGTCAGGAAGATGGCCAGTGACACCAGAACGGCATTGGGCGGGCTTTGTTGCAGGCCGAGTCCGGTCCGCAGCAGCGACAGCACCACGATGATGCGCACAAAACTGGTCGTCATGATGACGATGGAGGGCGCGATCGACAGGACGGTCAGCAAGGCAATGAGCTGCAGCACGCGTTCGGTCAGAGCGCCTTCCTGCCCCGCGTCGATGGTGACGGTCTGGGCGTCGGCCTGGAAACCGGCCAGCGTGATCAGGCCGAGCAGGAACAGGCTGAGGCAGGTCCAGAAGCCTTTGCGGGCACTCATGCGGGCCGCTCCATCTTGAGAGGTTCCGGCTTGGCGGGGCCGGTCGACAACACCGTTTCCCGTTCCGCCCCCATCAACACGATATGCTCCTGATCGTCGGCCTGGAGGATGACAAGTCGCCGGCGCGGGTCGATGACCAGGGTTTCACGGACTTTCAGGCGTCGGACCTGACCGCCCAATTGGCGCAAGCCGGTCATCTGCTGCAACAGCCAACCCTTCTGGACGGCATAGCCGAACAGGCCGAGGCCACCCAGCAGGACCACCAGAATGGCGATCGCGAACAGGTAGCTGGTCCAGTTGACGATATCGGACATCGCGGCGCGGCCTCATAAACAATAACCATGGTCTGGGGTGCTGCGGTTAAGTCGGCGTTAACCGTGCGCGACCACCTTCATTCATAACCGAGAAAGGGGATTCGCGCATGCGACCCGATGACGTGCCGGTCCTGGCGCTGCTTCGACAATCGATGAGTTTTCACGCGGATCGCCAACAGGTGATCGCGGAAAACATCGCGAACGCGAATACGCCGGGCTACACGCCGCGGGACCTGGACGAGTCCGACTTTCATGCGGCGCTGCGCTCGCAGATGAGCGGCGGTTCGTCGGCGCCGCGTGGAGCCGTCGGGCTGACCACGACGAATGCCGGCCACATCCCGGCCTCGAGCACGGGCGCGGGTGCCTCGGAAAACTGGGAGCCGGTCGACAGTCCGGACTCCGAAACGACAGTGAACGGGAATTCGGTCGTACTCGAAGAACAGATGGTCCGGGCCCAGGAAAACCGGATGCGCTATGAGAGCGCGCTGACCCTTTACCAGAAAAGCCTTGGCTTGCTGCGCACGGCAATCCGTGCGCCGGGCCGATAGGAGTGACCGATGGGTAATGCCTCAGACGCGATGCAGATTTCCGCTTTCGGCATGCGGGCGCAAGCCGCCCGGATGCGGATCATCTCGGAGAATATCGCCAACGCCGATTCCACCGCCCGCGAGCCGGGTGGCGACCCCTATCGTCGCCAGGTACCCGTGTTCGAGGCTGAACTTGACCGTGCCACCGGCCTCAATGCCGTGCGCATGACCGATGTGGCGCATGACCAGAGTGAATTCACGCTGGAATATGATCCCGGTCACCCGGCCGCCAATGCCGAAGGCTATGTCCAATACTCCAACGTGCAGACGCTGGTGGAGATGATGGATATGCGCGAAGCGATGCGGACGTACGAAGCCAATCTCAACATGATCGAGAACGCCCGCCGCATGCAGGAGCGGGCGCTTGATCTCCTGCGCCGCTAGAACAGCACACGCGCACGCCAGAACCAGGATGAAGGACAAAGTCCATGGCCGCTGATCTTTCCGCCGTACAGGCCTATCAGGCCGCAATCCGCACCGCCCAGCAATCGGCGATGGGGTCGGGCCAGGACGCTGCTGCGTCCGGCGCCGGCATTGATTTTGGCTCACTGGTCTCAACCGCCATCGCGGACACCAGCCAGTCGCTGGGCGCGGCCGAGCAGATGACGGCCGCCGGTGCCGCCGGCGAAGCCGAGCTGATCGATGTCGTCACCGCCGTTTCGGCGGCCGAAATATCGCTGGAAACCGTCGTCGCCGTGCGCGATGAGGTGGTGAAGGCCTACCAGGAAATCCTGCGCATGCCGATCTGACGGCAAGGCCTTGTCGCAATGCTGAAAAGCCCCGGTCCAGGCCGGGGCTTTTTCGTGTCTGGGTGGGGCGTTGGGGGGCAAGGTCGCACCACCCTATATTTTTCCCGGAGGCGCACAGCGCCATCCGGGATTGACGGGAACCGCATCGCTTGCCGGAGGGTTTCGTCGGTCCCGGCTCTCCGCCCCGCTTTTGCGGGGCTCCGGCCGGGAAAAATGTGTTTGGATTTGCGGGGGCTGTGGAGGCAAGGCGGAGAAACGCGCCGCTTATCCCCGCCCTGCGCCTCAAAAACCGTCATCCTGACGAAAGTCAGGACCCAGCCTCGCAGGCCCGATTTCACCAAGTTTGGCAACAGCTTGCGTCGCAGACTGGGTCCCGGCGTGCGCCGGGATGACGGTGTGTGGGGTGGAAATAATCACAAAACTTATCCGCACCCCCTCGGCCATGCCCGATAATACCCTCGGTTTTCGGGACGGGAGGCGCGGGCCCTGTCACTTGCGCCCGGAAGCGAGCGGAGCCTGTCCGCGTCTCGGGGGTGACAACCCGAAACTCCGGCAGGGCGTGCGATCAGGTCGCGGGGCACTAAACGACCGACCCCATCTACCAGACGCATTGGAATCGGTCCGGAGACGGTCCGAGAAATCTCCGCGAACGGGATGTCGGCGATGTCACGTTTTCAAATCAAACCGGTTATCGGCATTGGCCGACATCCCGTTCTCCTCCCATCTCTCCGGCGTGAAAGCGTGCGGAGCGAAAGGGCATGTGATTGCAACACATGAAAAAGGCCCCCGGCTGTGCGCCAGGGGCCTTGTCCCGTCAGATCAGGTTTCGCGTCAGTCCTGCGCGTCCTCGATCCAGGCATTCACCCGTTCTTCCAGCACCGACATTGGCATGGCGCCCTGGGTCAGCACCACATCGTGGAAGTCGCGGATGTCATAGGCTTCGCCCAGCGCCTCTTCGGCGACACCGCGCAGGCGCAGGATTTCCAGCATGCCGATCTTGTAGGCCGTGGCTTGGCCCGGATAGACGATATAGCGGTCGATGGCCGCAATATTGTCGCCGACCGGGTTGGGCGTGTTTTCGGTGAGATAGTCGATCGCCTCTTGGCGCGTCCATTGGTGATAGTGCAGGCCGGTATCGACGACCAGGCGACAGGCGCGCCACAGCTCCATCGCAAGGCGACCGAAGTCGGAATAGGGGTCGGAATAGAAGCCGTATTCGACCGGCAGGTATTCGGTGTAGAGACCCCAGCCCTCGGTGTAGGCGGTGTAGCCACCAAAGCGGCGGAAGGCCGGCACGCCTTCCAGCTCCTGCATGATCGCCAGCTGCATGTGATGGCCCGGGCTGCCTTCATGATAGGCGAGGGCTTCCATCTGATAGGTCGGCATCAGCGACATGTCGCGCAGGTTGGCATAGTAGACGCCGGGGCGTGAGCCATTCGGCGCCGGACGCTGGTAGAAGGCCTTTCCGGCGCTGTCCTGACGGAAAATTTCAACACGGCGAACCTCCAATTCGGCGCGCGGGAAGGTGTTGAACATTTGCGGCAGCGTCTCGGTCATCGTGTCGATCAACGCGGTCGCGTCGGCGAGATAATCGGCCCGGCCCTCATCCGTATTGGGGTAGTAGAACTGCTCGTCGGTGCGCATGAATTCGAAGAATTCCTGCAGCGAACCCTCATAGCCGACCTGTTCCATGATGCCGCGCATCTCGTCATGAATGCGGGCCACCTCGGCGACGCCGAGCTGGTGGATCTCTTCGGCCGAGAGATCCATCGTCGTATAGCCATTGAGCAGGTAGTTGTAGAACTCGCCGCCATCGGGATGCTTCCACACGCCGTCATCATTGGTGGCCATTTGTGCCTGTTCCTCGAACAGGGCGATGACGCGCTCATAGGCGGGCGCGACAGCCTCGGTGAGGGCGGCTTCGGCTTCACTGACCAGGCGGGCCTGCTCGGCCTCGTCCAGTCCCAGCGCTTCGACCTTGCCGGTGAAGTCGGCGAGGATCGGGCTGGCATCGCCGTCATCAAACGGCGCGCCGGTGATGATGTTGCGGGCCGTCGCGATCATCGGCTCATAGGTCCACAGCGGCGTCAGCACACCGAGTTCGGCCGAGCGGCGCGAATTGGCGATGTTCTGGTCCATATAGGTCGGCAGATTACGCAGGCGACCGATATAGGCCTGCGCATCCTCGACCGTGTCGACGCGGTGATTGTTGATCAGGAAGGAGGCCGCATTCATGTGCGGCCCGGACCGCGGCGTGAAGGTGTAGCCGTGATCGAGCCAGCGCTGGCCTTCGGCGGCGCGTTCGCCATTGTATTCAAACAGGCGCCAGGACAGTTGCGCGCTATCGTCGAGCGCGTCGAAGTCGAAGGTTTCGCGCATATGGGCCAGGTCGGCCTGGCCGATCTCATAGCTTTCCAGGGCGAATTCGGGCGAGGCGTCGGACCATTGGTCGTAATTCGTCTTCATGCCGAGGAAGGTCTGGGTCATCGGCGAGCGCGCGACATTGCGATCGAAGACTTCCTGGAACCAGGCATTGAGGCGGTCGGACTCGGTCTCTTCGCCAGCGGTTTCCGCGACCTCGGTGGCGGCGTCTTCACCGGCCATTTCGGTGGCTGCGCCGGTCTCGGCAGGCGTCTCGACGACAGCCTCGTCCTCGGTCGCGTTGCAGGCGGTCAGCAGGGCCAGGGCGGAGACGCCGGCGGCCAGGTGGAACATGCGCATTGTATTACCCCTCTTGAGTTCTATTCGGCCGTTTCGGCCCGGTTATCATCGACATAATCATTGACCAGCTCGGTCAGCACGGCGAGTGGCAGCGATCCGTTGGTCAGCACGACATCATGGAATTCGCCATAGTCAAAGGCGTCGCCCAGTTCGGCCTGGGCGAAGTCGCGCAATTGCCGGATCCGCATCTGGCCGGTCTTGTAGGAGGTCGCCTGTCCCGGCCAGACGATATAGCGCTCCACCTCGCGGGTGATCTCCTCCTCGGTGAAGGAGGTGTTCTCGGTGAGATAGTCGATGGCGTCCTGGCGGCTCCATTGCAGGGCATGGATGCCGGTATCGACGACCAGCCGGCCGGCGCGCCAGAGCTCGTAGGCGAGGCGGCCGAAATCCTGGTAGGGGTCGGTGAACATCCCCATATCCTTGCCCAGGCTTTCGGCATAGAGCGCCCAGCCTTCCCCGAAGGCGGACAGGTACAGGAAGCGCTGGAACATCGGCGTGCCTTCCTGTTCCTGCGCCAGGGTCAGCTGGAAATGGTGGCCGGGAATGCCTTCGTGATAGGCCAGTGTCTCCATTTGGTAGATCGGCAGGTTCCGCATGTTCAGGGTGTTGGCATAATAGATGCCGGGCCGCGAACCATCGAGCGCGCCGGTATTGTAGAAGGCGGTCGGCGATCCGGCGGCGCGATAGGGCTCGACTTCACGCACCACCATCTCGCCTTGCGGCAAGGTGTCGAAATAGTCCGGGATCACGTCGCGAACGCGGTCGAACACGTCTGAAACTTCAGCGATGTAGCGCGCGCGGCCTTCATCGGTGGACGGGTAGTAGAATTGCTCGTCGGTGCGCATGAATTCGAAGAAGTCCTGTAAGGAACCCTCGAAGCCGACCTCATCCATGATGCCGCGCATCTCGCCATGGATGCGCTCGATCTCGGCCAGGCCGGTATCATGCACTTCCTGCGGTGACAGGTCGGGCAAAGTTGTGAAGGCGGCGAGCTGGCTTTCGTAATAAGCTTCGCCGCGCGGCAGTTTCCAAGCGCCGTCACGGTCATCTGTCATCTGTTCGTGGCGCTCGAACATGGCGATCAGACGCTCATAGGCCGGACCGACGACATCGGTCAGGGCGGCTGTGCCGCGGGCGATCAGGTCGGCCCTGGCTTCATCATCAATCTCCAGCGCATTCACCTTGGCGGTGAAATCGGCCAGCAGGGGAGAGACGGCGTCACTGTCGTCAAACGGCGCACCGGTGATCACGGCCCGGGTATTGCCGGTCAGATAGTCGAAGGCGAAGCGCGGCGGCATGACGCCGGCCTCGGCGCGCCCGTCGGCGCGTGCGATGAGGAGGTCGAAGACCGGTCCGATCCCGTTGAGACGCGAGATATAGGCCTCGGCATGATCGGCGGTGTCGACCCGGTGTTGGCCGATCAGGGTCGACGGCATGCCGGTATGCGGCCCGAACATCTGGGTGAAGACATAGGTCTGATCACGGAATTCATATTGGCGGATGCCGGTTTCCTGCAGGTATTCAAAGACCCGCCAGGAGACACGGGCGTCGCGGTCCAGCGCGTCAAAGTCGAAGGTCTCGCGCATGTGGGCGAGACGCTCGATCCGGCGTTGCTGAGCAGCGTCTGCCGCGGCATCGCTGACATCATCCCAGCGGCCGTAGGCGTCGAGGTCGTCAATCCGGCCAAGGCCCGTTTGTTGTTGCGGCGAACGGGCGAGATCGGCTTCGAACAGCTCGGCATACCAGGCGTAGAGGCGTTCGCTCTCGGTCTGCTCGGTTGCGGCTGTGGTGGTCGCGCTGGTTGTCGCGGGCGCAGCGGTCTCGCCCGCCACAGTGTCGCTACCGGGTTCCTGCGGCGAGCAGGCGGCGATCAGGGCCGCCATGGATGCGCTGGCAAGCCAGGTTGAAAGCTTGGTCATGTTGATCTCCCCGAGTGCGCCCGGTCTCTCTCCCAGACCAGACGGACCCTCGTCAAAAGCAATCCAGCCGCCGCACCAAGTTTGGTGCGGCGGCTGATGAAACGAGCCGGCGGCAGAATAGCCCGCCGTCTGCCCGGCCTGTCAAACCACAAGCGCGTCAGGCGCGCCTACTCGGCCAGTTTGTGGGCGATCCAGGCGTCGACCAGCTCCTCGAGCAAGGTCAGCGGGATCGAGCCATTGGTCAGCACGATATCGTGGAATTCGCCATAGCTGAAATCATCGCCCAGCTGGTCCATGGCGCGCTGGCGCAGATCGAGAATGGTGAGCATGCCGACCTTGTAGGACACCGCCTGACCGGGCCAGACCATGTAGCGGCGGACCTCATTGGCGATATCGCCTTCCGGCATCGGCGTGGTCGCCAGCATGTAGTCGGCCGCCTCCTGCTCGGTCCATTGCAGGTGGTGGATGCCGGTATCGACGACCAGGCGCGCCGCCCGGAAGACCTCATAGGAGAGGCGTCCAAAATCCTGATAGGGGTCGGTGAAGAAGCCCATGTCCTTGCCGAGGTTTTCGGCATAGAGCGCCCAGCCTTCGCCATAGGCGGAATACCATTGCAGGCGCTGGAACATCGGCGCGTTCTCGAGTTCCTGGGCCAGCGAGGACTGGAAATGGTGACCCGGTGCGCCTTCGTGATAGGCGAGGGATTCCATCAAATAAGTCGGATTTTCGCGCATATTGGCGAGATTGACGTAATAGGCGCCCGGTCGAGTTCCATCGAGCGAACCGGATTCATAGAAGGCGCCGGTCGCGGTTGTGATGCGGTAGTCCTCGACCGCGCGGACCTCGAGCTCTGCCCGGGGCAGCTGACCGAAAAATTCCGGCGCGGCTTCGCTGATCTGATCGATCATCGCGGCGGACTCGGACAGGTAGCGCTGGCGGCCCTCATCGGAGTCTTCGTAGTAGAATTCGTCGCTGGTACGCAGGTGCTCGAAGAAGTCCTGCAGCGAGCCTTCAAAACCGACCGTCTCCATGATCTGGCGCATCTCGCCATGGATGCGTTCGACCTCGTCCAGACCGGTCTGGTGGATCTGGTCCGCCGTCATGTCCGTGCGGGTGGTGTAGTTCATCAGCTGGCTGCGATAAAAGGCCTCGCCGTCCGGCAGGGCCCAGGCGCCGTTATTGGCTTCGCCGGCCAATTCGCCATGGGCCTGCATTGTCGCAATCAGATGATCATAGGCCGGTCCGACGCTGGTCAGCAGGGCCGTTTCGGCGCGGTCGAGCAGGGCTTGGCGGGTGTCGTCGTCAATGTCGATCCCGGCCAGCTTGGTCTGGATATCGCCCCAGAGCGGCGAATCCTCGCCGCTATCGTCGAACGGGGCGCCGGTGATGAAGCGCTCGGCCGCTCCGATGATGATGGGATAGGCGAAAGCCGGAGCGATCACCCCCGCCTGCGCCCGGTCATCGGCCTGCTGCGTGTAGACATTGAGCACATCGCCCACTGTTTCCAGACGACTGAGATAGGCCTCGGCATGCTCGAGATTGTCGATCCGGTGATAGCCGATCAGCGTCGAAGCCAGGCCGGTATGCGGTCCGAAGAAGGACGAGAACACATAGTTGTGGTCCCAGAATTCGGACTGCTGGGCATTGTTCTCGTGGATGAATTCGGAGAAACGCCAGGTGACCTGAGCTTCCGGCGTCAGGGCGTCATAGTCGAAATTCTCGCGCATGTAGCGTTGCCGGTCGGCCGAGCGTTGCAGGCCGGCTCGGAAAGCCGCCTCGCTGGGATCGTCCCAACGGCCATAGGCATCGAGATCATCAATCATCCCGAGATAAGTTTTGCCGATCGGCGAGAACTCGATTTCGCTTTCGAACTCTTGCTGGAACCAGGCATACAAGCGCTCGGTTTCACTCTGCTCGCTCGCTGCGGTCGTATCGGTGCTGGTGTTCTCGACCTGGCTGGAGCCGGCCGCGGTCGTGGTTTCGGCTTCGTCGGCAGGCGTGCAGGCGGCCAGCAGGGCGAAGGCGCTCGCGCTGGCGAGCAGGGCTTGGATGCGCATATTGGGTGTCCCCGTTTACAAGAATTGACTATTTCTTAACGCCGCAAGGGCATGCGTAAATATAATTAACCGTAAGACCGATTCTCCCCGCACGTGCAGAGGCGAGACCCGTGACCGGACCTGAAGTCCTTGATTTTGCAAGAGAGGCCATCTGGCTGATGCTCGCCATGGCGGCGCCGATCATGTTGGTCGGCCTGGCTGTCGGCGTGACCATCGCCCTGTTTCAGGCCCTGACCCAGGTGC
This sequence comes from Maricaulis maris, assembly GCF_003634045.1. Classification (GTDB taxonomy): domain Bacteria; phylum Pseudomonadota; class Alphaproteobacteria; order Caulobacterales; family Maricaulaceae; genus Maricaulis; species Maricaulis maris. The sequence continues at coordinate 138,042 of NZ_RBIM01000003.1, read as the reverse complement.
AGGAGATGACGCTGGTCTTCGTCCCAAAGATCATCGCCATCTTCATTGCCCTGCTGCTCTTTTTGCCCCTGATGGGGGGGCTGATGGCCGGCTTCATGACGATGATATTCGACCGGATCGCCAATCCATGATCCCGGAGCTTCCCGCGCTGGTTTATGCGGCCGGACTGGTCTTTGCCCGCCTTGGCGCGATCCTGATGCTGCTGCCGGGTTTTGGCGAACCCTCGATTCCCGTCCGCATCCGGCTCGCCTTCGCGCTTCTCCTGTGTCTGATCATGGGACCGATCATTGCGCCCTCGCTGCCGGCCATGCCGGCGCAGCCGCTGGCGATGGCCGGGATCGTGATGAGCGAGGTCATCACCGGCCTGATGATTGGGGCCGTGGCGCGGATATTCGTGTCGACGGCAGCTGTCGCCGGACAGGTGATCGGCATGCAGTCCGGTCTCGCCATGGCCCAGTCCTTCGACCCGTCCCAGGGCTCGCAAGGGGCCTTGATCGCGACCTTCCTGAACCTGACCTTCCTGCTCGTTCTGTTGGCGACCAATACGCATCACATGCTTTTGCAAATGGCGGTGAACTCCTACTCCCTGTTCGAGCCGGGCGTCATGCCGTCAATGGCCGACGCGGCCGAATGGGCATTGTCGGCCTTCTCCGATGCCTTCCGCATCGGGGTTCAGCTGGCCTCGCCGCTGATCCTCTATGGCTTGCTCTTCTATCTCGCCCTGGGTGTGCTTTCGCGTCTGATGCCGCAAGCGCAGATCTTCTTTATCGCCATGCCTTCGAATATCATGGTCGGCCTGTTCATCCTCACCATCTCGCTCGGCGCGATGAGTGCGGTCTGGCTGGAGCGCATGCAGCGCTTCGCCACGGACATGAACTGAAGGGCTGAGCGCAGATGGCCGAAGGCGAAGACGACAGCCAGAAAACCGAAGAACCGACCCAGCGGCGGCTGGATGACGCGCGCAAAAAGGGCGATGTCGCCAAGTCGCAGGAAATTCCCGGCTGGTTCATCCTGGCGGCGGGCCTGGCCTTGTTGAGCTTCATCTTTCCGCTGATGTCGCGGGCGCTGGCCGGGAATATGGAAGTCTTCTTCGAACAACCCCACCGCTTCGCGCTGGAGCCGGGCGCGATGATGACGCTGATGCGGAGCGTCGCTTGGCAGGTCGTCGCCGTGGTCGGCTTTCCGATTGCCTTGCTCGCCGTCGCCGGCTTTGCCGGTCACTATGTGCAACAGGGCCTGTTGTTCACGACCGAGAAGATCCAGCCCAAACTCGACAAACTCAATCCCATCGAGGGATTCAAGCGCAATTTCGGACCGCAGGGCGTCGCCAATTTTCTCAAGGGCGTCGGCAAGATGGCGTTGGTCGGTGTGGCCGCCTTCATCGTCATCTATCCCAAGCGTGAAATCCTGGCCGGCATGCCGACGCTGGATATCTCTGCGCTGCTGGTGCTGGTGCGCCAGGGCGCGATCGAGCTGCTGCTCGCAGCCCTGACGGTCTACGCCGTGATCGCCGGGCTCGATTATATCTTCCAGCGCCAGAGCTTCATGAAGCGCAACCGGATGTCGCGGCGCGAGATCAAGGACGAGATGAAGCAGTCCGAAGGCGATCCGCTGGTTCGCGCCAAGCTTCGTCAGCTGCGCCATGAGCGCGCCCAGCGGCGCATGATGACCAAGGTGCCCGACGCCACGGTCGTGGTGACCAACCCGACCCACTACGCCATCGCGCTTTATTATGTGCAGGGCGAGACGCCGGCGCCGGTCTGTGTCGCCAAGGGTGTTGACGAGGTCGCGTTGCGCATTCGCGAGGTCGCCGAGGAAAACGCGGTTCCCATTGTCGAAGACCCGCCGCTGGCCCGAGCGCTGCACGCCACCGCCGATCTCGATGAGGAAATTCCCACCGAACACTTCCAGGCCGTGGCCAAGGTTGTCGGCTATGTCCTGTCTATCGCCCAGGGACAACGCGCGCGTTATCGCCCGAGCGAGTAGACTTCCCCTTTGCAGTCCTGATTCGCGCCGGAGAGCCGCATGGCCGACACGTCCCCGCCCACCCCGCAAGTCGATGCCAATATCGAGCGCAAATCCTTCTGGTCGAAACCGGCCGGACGGGTTGCCTTCTGGGTGTGTGGGGTGATTGCGGTGGCCGCGGCGGCGGTCGCGCTGATCGGTGCCGGCCAGGATGGCGGGCATGGCTTGGTCTATCTGTTCGGCTTGGCCGTGATCGCGGTCCTGATCCTGTTTGCGATCGCCGCCGGCGAGGCCGCGGGGCAGACCATGCGCCGACAGGTGGCCCGCAACCAGGCGCCGAGCACGACCGATCTCGGCTTTGCGGCGATGGACGGCTTTCCCGACCCGGTGCTGATTTCCGACCAACGCGGCGCCGCGCGCTGGGCCAATGCCGCCTATCGTGAACTGGCGCGCAAGGCGGGTGGTTTCGGGCAGAGTTTCGGACTGCCCACCGTTGACCGGTTGTGGGCCGGGTCCGGGGGCGGCGACGGCACGGTTTACCGGCTGGCACGGGCGGCCGCGCGCGGCGAGGGGGCCTGCGAACTCCTGCCGCCGCTCGACCTGGGCGAACACGGTGTGCAGCGCTTCCATCTGGAGGCGGCGCCGCAGGACGGCGGGCTGATCCTGTGGCGGCTGATGCCGACGGGTGAGCGCGAGAGCGGGGCGTCGACCGCACTGTCGGACTGGTCACAGCATTCCCCGGTAGCCCTGTTTTCGCTGCGGCCGAATGGCGATGTGCCGATGGGCAATGCCACGCTGCGCGACTGGCTGGGCCTTTCGGAAGGCGAAGCCTTCCCGCCACTCAAGGACATGCTGACCGGCGATGGCGCCCGCCGTGTCCTGCAATCGCGTGGCGGCGAGGGCATTGCCCGCATCGATGCCCGTCTGAAGGCGCGTGACGGGATTGAGAGTCCGGTCGCGATCGCCGTGGAGTGGGCGCCGGGTGATCCCGGTACCGGCCGTGCGGTCATGTACGGCCTGTCAATCACGGGGGCACCTCCGGGGGTGGCGCAGGCGATGGCGTCCGGTGATGCCGAAGCGCGCCCGGCGGCGGGCCGGACACTGGACGACATGTTCGGCAACGCCCCCTTCGGCGTGGTGCGCCTCGATGGTGCCGATCCGGAAACCGCGATGATCGAGGATGTGAATCCCGCCCTGGTCCAGCTCTCCGGTGGCAAGGCGCTGCCGGGGATCAAATTCTGTGACCTGTTCAACTGGGAGGATGGTCGCTCACCCACTGATGCCTTTGCTGCGGCGATGGCGGGCAGCAGCGACCCGGCCGAGGCGCGCCTCGACCGCGAGGACCGCTCGATTTATGTCCACCTTGCTTTCGCGCCGGCGCGCGGCGGCAAGCGTGTTGCCTATGTCATCGACGTCACCGCCTGGAAAGAGCTGGAACGCCAATTCAGCCAAGCCAACAAGATGCAGGCGGTTGGTCAGCTCGCCGGTGGTGTGGCCCATGATTTCAACAATCTGCTGACGGCTGTCCGGCTCAATTGCGACGAACTGCTCAACCGTCACCCGGTCGGTGATCCGGATTATTCCGAGCTGCAATCGATCAACCAGACAGTTGCCCGCGCGGCCGGCCTGGTCCGCAAGCTGCTGGCCTTTTCCCGCAAGCAGACCTTCCGCATGGAAACACTGGATATCGGCGACCTCCTGTCCGATGTCGCAGTCCTGTTGCGCCAGATCGTCGAGGAGACGGTGCGGCTGGACATCAAGCACGGCCGGGAGCTGCCATTGATCAAGGCCGACAAGGGCCAGCTCGAGACCGCCATCATCAACCTCGCCGCCAATGCCCGCGACGCCATGCGTGACAATGGCGGTGGCTCCCTGGTCGTCAAGACGATGCGCGTCGATGCCGACACCGTACGCAATGCCGGCGCTCCCAATCCGCGTGAGGGTGACTGGTTGGCGATTGCGGTGACCGATGAAGGTCACGGCATGGACAAGGCGACGATGGAGAAGATTTTCGAACCCTTCTTCACCACCAAGGAGGCGGGCAAGGGCACGGGACTTGGCCTCGCCACCGTCTATGGCATCGTCAAACAGTCGGGCGGCTTCCTGTTTGCCGACAGTGAAGTCGGCGTCGGCACCACCTTCACCATTTACCTGCCCGGCCACGAACCGACCGAGGAAGAGGCGGTCGAGCTGGAACAGGCCGAGGTCGCCAAGACGGTCGAGAAAGCCCCGTCCGATCTCTCCGGTCGTGGCCGCATCCTTTTGGTCGAGGACGAAGACGCCGTCCGTCAGATCGCTGCCAAGACCCTGGTCAAGCGCGGCTATGAGGTCGTTGAGGCCTGTGATGGCGAGGAAGCCTATGAAATCCTGGAAGACGAGGAGGAGGGGTTCGACCTGATGATCTCCGATGTCGTCATGCCGGGACTGGACGGGCCGGGCCTGCTCAAGAAGGCCCGCGACCTGCTCAAGGACACCCGCGTCGTCTTCATCTCCGGCTATGCCGCGGAGCAATTCTCCGAGACCTTGTCCCAGGAACAGGATGTCTCCTTCCTGCCCAAACCCTTCACGCTCACCCAGCTGGCCGAGAAGGTGAAGGAAGAACTGGGTCAGAAAAGCGAATAGCGACGTATTGGCCGGTCTGCTGACGGAACCGATCCGCAGTTTGCGGGCTGACAATTCGGGAGAGATGTCCATAAAGGTGGCAAACGCGCGCGCTCGTGCGCCCCAAGCTCATGCGGACCCTCATGGAAAAGACTTTCAACCCGACCGACGCTGAAACCCGGATCTATCAGGCCTGGGAAGACAGCGGGGCTTTCCAGCCAAAGAATGACGACAATGCCGAGGCCTTCTCGATCGTCATTCCGCCGCCCAATGTCACCGGTCGCCTGCATATCGGTCACGCGCTGAACAATACGCTGCAGGACGTGCTGGTTCGCTATAAGCGCATGCTGGGCTGTTCCGTCCTGTGGCAACCGGGCACCGACCATGCCGGCATCGCCACCCAGATGGTCGTCGAGCGCCAGCTGGCCGATGAAGGCAATATCTCGCGCCGCGATATGGGCCGCGAGGCTTTCATCAAGCGGGTCTGGGAATGGAAAGAGGAAAGCGGCGGCGCCATCATGCAGCAGCTGCGCCGCCTCGGCGCGACCTGTGACTGGTCGCGCGAACGCTTCACCCTGGATGAGGGCCTGTCCAAGGCGGTCCTGAAGGTCTTTGTGGAGCTGCACCAGCAGGGCCTGATCTATCGCGACAAGCGCCTGGTGAACTGGGATCCGCACTTCCAGACCGCGATCTCCGATCTCGAAGTCGAGAACCGCGAGACACAAGGCCATTTCTGGCATTTCGCCTATCCGCTGGCCGATGGTTCCGGCGAGCTGGTGGTTGCCACGACGCGCCCGGAAACCGTGCTCGGTGACAGCGCCGTCGCCGTCCATCCGGACGACGAGCGCTACCGGCACCTCATCGGCAAGATGATCAAACTGCCCATCGCCGACGTGGAAATCCCGATCGTCGCCGACGAGCATGCCGATCCCGAGCAGGGTACGGGCTGCGTCAAGATCACTCCGGCGCACGATTTTAACGATTTCGAGGTCGGCAAGCGTCACGACCTGCCCAAGGTCAATATTCTCGACCGCGAAGCCCGCCTCCTGACCGAGGATGACGGCACAGGTGGTCTCGACCGCATTCCCGCCGAATGGCGCGGCGTGGACCGGTTCGAGGCGCGCAAGAAACTGGTCGCCAAGATGGAAGAGCTGGGCCTGCTCCGCGCCGTCGAGGACAAGGTGATCCAGCAGCCCTATGGTGATCGCTCCGGCGTCGTCATCGAGCCCTGGCTGACCGATCAATGGTATGTGAATGCCGGCGAGCTGGCCAAGGACGCCATCGCCGCCGTCGAGGATGGCCGCACCACCTTCCATCCCAAGACCTGGGAAAAGACCTATTTTGAATGGATGCGCAATATCCAGCCCTGGTGCATCTCGCGCCAGCTCTGGTGGGGGCATCGGGTGCCGGCCTGGTATGATGAGGACGGCAATGTCTTCGTCGCTGAAAACGCTGAAGCCGCTGCCGAACAGGCGCGTGCCAAGCTCGGAAAAGACGTTGAGCTGACTCAGGACGAAGACGTCCTCGACACCTGGTTCTCCTCCGCGCTCTGGCCCTTCTCGACGCTGGGCTGGCCGGATGACACGCCGGAGATGGTTGAGCGCTATTACCCGACTTCGGTCCTGATTACCGCTTTCGACATCATCTTCTTCTGGGTTGCCCGGATGATGATGCAGGGCCTTCATTTCATGAAGGTCGCGCCCTTCAAGGACGTCTATATCCACGCCCTCGTCCGCGACGAGAACGGGCAGAAAATGTCCAAGTCCAAGGGCAATGTGATCGACCCGCTGGAGCTGATCGACGAATACGGCGCCGATGCCTTGCGCTTTACCCTGGTCGCCCAAGCCGGGCAGGGCCGCGATATCCGCATGTCCAAGGAACGCGTTGAAGGCTATCGCAATTTCTCCACCAAGCTGTGGAATGCGGCCCGCTTCTGCGAAATGAATGAGTGCGTCGTGCGGGACGGGTATGATCCGAAATCGGTCACGCAGACCGTCAACAAGTGGATCCTGTCGGAAGCCGCCCAGGCGGTCGAGGCGATCAATGCCAGCCTAGACACCTATCGCTTCAACGACGCCGCGGCGGCCGCCTACCGTTTCGTCTGGAACGTGTTCTGCGACTGGCACTTGGAATTCGCCAAACCGCTCTTCAATGGCGAGGATGAAGCTGCCAAGGCCGAGACCCGGGCAACGACCGCTTTCGTGCTCGACCAGGCCCTGAAAATGCTCCACCCCTTCATGCCCTTCGTCACTGAAGAGCTGTGGCAGCAGACTGGCACGCGCGACACCCAGCTCATCATTGCCGACTGGCCGCAGCTGGACGGTCTCCAGAATGTCGAAGCCACGGCGGAAATGGACTGGCTGATCAACCTGATCACCGATATCCGCCGCCTGCGTGCCGAGATGAATATCCCGGCCGGCGCAAAATTGCCGCTGGTGGCCGTTGGTGCTGACGCCGAAGTGGCGGATCGTCTGGCTCGCCACGACGCGCTGATCCAGCGCATGGCCCGCCTGTCCGAAGTGTCGATGGCTGACGCCGTCCCACCGGCTTCGGCCCAGACCGTGCTCGGCACCACCACACTGGCCCTGCCGCTGGAAGGCGTCATCGATTTCGGTGCCGAAAAAGACCGCCTCGCCAAGGAGGTCGCCAAGCTGGACGGTGAAATCGGCCGTCTTGAAAAGAAGCTCGGCAATGAGCGCTTCGTCGCCAATGCGCCGGAGAGCGTCGTCGCCGAACAACGCGAAAAGCTCACCGACTATGCCGGCCAGAAAGCCAAGATGGCCGAAGCCCTGGCCCGGCTCGAGGCGATGTGATGGACGCGCGGTTCAGCAGACTCTGGGACGACAAGCTCGAACCCTGGCTGTCCGGGCTGGAGGGGGATCGGCTCCGTTTTGTCCGTCTGCGCTGGTACTGGACGACCGGTGGGGTGGCGCTGGGCGCCGCCTTCGCCACTGTGCTGGCTTACCAGGGCGCCGAGGCTGTGCCGATCATTATGGCCCTGATCATTGGCCCCTTCCTGGGTTACATGATCGGCAGCCACGCGCTCCACAAGATGTCCAAGCGGATCAAGCTGGAGCTCAATTCCACCATCGCGGGCGCGCTGGGGCTGGTCTACCGACCCAAGCCGCAATCACCGGCCCGCTTCGACCGCCTGCGCGATTTCGGCCTGTTGCCGTCCTCGACCCGGCAGGCTTTTGAAGACCATTATTCCGGCACGCAGGACGGCTGCGATTTCGAACTCTATGAGGCGCATCTGGAACAGCGCCGCCGGTCGAACAAGCGGACCTATTACGTCACGGTGTTCCGTGGCGTCATCATCCGCATCAATTTCCCGCGCAAGGTTGAGGGCATCACCGTCATCACCCGCGATCAGGGCTGGTTCAATGGTCTCCAGGCGTTCGGGCGATCCTTCGGCGGCAACAAGCTTGAGCGCATCGGCCTTGTTGATCCGGTGTTTGAAAAAGCCTTCGAGGTCTATGGCAATGACCAGGTCCTTGCGCGCTATATGCTGACGCCGTCCTTCATGGAACGCCTCTTGGCACTGGAAACCAGCCTGAAGGGCAAGAATGTCCGCGCCGCTTTCGATCAGTATAGTGGCGAGGGTGAATTATTGATCGCCGCCGAGACCGGCAATCTGTTCGAGATCGGCTCCATGTCCACGCCGCTGACCCAGCCGGGACGCTTCACCAGGATCGTCGAGGAACTGGGCCATGTCACCGGGCTGATCGACCTTCTGATCGCGCCGGCCAAGCTCGATGAGCATGAGGAGCGGCAGGGCGAATAGCGCTCAGCCGCCAGCGATGATCCGGTCGGCCAATGTCTCGAGCGCAGCCTCATCCAGGGTCGCGGTTTCCAGCACTGATCGCCGCTTCGTCGCGCCATCGCGGTTGCGCGCCCGGTCATAGGCCGGGTCGTAATGGGCGGTGACGAGGGCGGCGGCGAGGGTCTGGAAGTCACCGGTCTCGGCCAGGGTCTGCCAGGTCTCGATATCACTGCGGGCATGGAAACGGCGCAGGACGTCGATGGCCGCGAGTAATTTGTCCGTGTCGGCGGCAAGGTCGGGATAGGCGGTCATCAAATAGCGCGCGCGCTCCGCGACCGGGGCGCGGATTTCAAGCCGCGGCGCGGCCTGCATCGCGGCCCACAGGCGCTGCGGTACCCGGCGCTGGCCGACCTGGCGGCTTTCCGCCTCGACATAGACCGGACGATCCATGTCCAGATCGCGGATGTTGCACCAGAGCGCGCTTTCAAACGCCTTCTGCCCCGGTTGGGCTTCGTCGGAGAAATCACCGAAGATCGAACCGCGATGGCAGGCCAGGCCTTCCAGGTCGATGACCTGTTCGCCGCGCGCTGCGAGAACATGCAGGAGACGGGTTTTCGCCGTGCCGGTCTGGCCGTCGATCAGCACGACAGGAAGCGGCGCCTCGCGCTCCAGCTCGGCCACCACCTGCCGCCGCCAGGTCCTATAGCCGCCGTCGACCAGCGTCGTTTTCCAGCCCACGGCCGCGAGAATGGTCGCCATGGATTGCGAGCGCATGCCGCCGCGCCAGCAATAGACCAGCGGTTTGAATTTCTTGTCCTTCTCAGCGAGGGCGGTCGCGATGTGAAGTGAGATATTGCGGGCCGCGATGGCGGCGCCCATGCGGCGGGCTTCGAAGACCGAGATCTGGGTGTAATGGGTGCCGACCTGGGCCCGTTCGGCATCATTGAGGACGGGCAGGTTGATGGCACCGGGCAGGTGGTCTTCGGCAAATTCCGACGGCGAACGCACATCAATGATGGCATCAAAGCGTTCCAATCCGCGCCCGGATAGGTCATCAGTGGTGGCAATGCGTTGCATCGGCGTGTCGATCCCGGTCATCGGGCCAGACTAGCCAATAATGGAAGGTTCGCGATGATGGATGACACAGGACCGATCCGCCTGAGTTCACTGGCCCATGGCGGCGGCTGCGGCTGCAAGCTCGATCCGGCGGTGCTCAGCGACATTCTCGGTACGCCCTCGGCCTTCCCCTTGCCGAAAGAGCTGATCGTCGACGCGTCCACCCGCGATGATGCCGCCGTCTGGCGTATCAATGACGAGACGGCGCTGGTCGCCACCACCGATTTCTTCACGCCGATTGTCGATGATCCGGAGGTCTTCGGGAAGATCGCGGCCACCAATGCCCTGTCCGACGTCTATGCCATGGGCGCCACCCCGATCTTCTGCCTCGCCCTCGTTGGCATGCCGGTCGGCAAGCTGCCGGCCGAGATGATCCGCGCCATTCTCGCCGGTGGCCGCTCGGTCGCCGAGGCGGCGGGCGCGCCGATTGCCGGCGGTCACTCGATTGATGCTGCCGAGCCGATCTATGGTCTGGTGGCGCTGGGGACGGTGCATCCTGATCGTTTGTTGACCAATGCTGGCGCGAAACCGGGCGATGTCCTGATCCTCGGCAAGCCGATCGGGATCGGCGTCTTTTCGGCCGCGTTGAAGCAGGACCGTCTGTCAGACGAGGGCTATGCCGCGATGGTCGCCTCGACGACCCGTCTCAACACGCCCGGTGCCGGCCTGGCTGTGCTGGGCGGGGTGCATGCCGCGACCGATGTGACGGGATTTGGCTTGCTGGGGCATCTGTCCGAGATGTGCGACGGCGCCGGCGTGCGCGCCGTGGTCGAGCGGTCGAAAATTCCGGTCTTTGCCGAGGCGCGGGCGTTGGCGGCGGACGGCGTCAAGACGGGCGCCTCGGGGCGGAACTGGGCGGCGGTCGGCGGCGCGGTGCAAACCCCGGCCGACTGGGCCGCGATGGATGAGGTGTTGTGGTGTGACCCGCAAACCTCGGGGGGCCTCCTGGTCAGCTGTGCGCCGGATAGCGCCGAGGCGGTGCTGGCGCATTTCCATGACGCCGGTCATGTCGAGGCCGTCGTGATCGGTCGGGTCGAGACGGGCGCCGGCATTGAGGTGATCTGAGGTGAGGCCGCGTTTGCAAGCCCGGCCGGGGGAGTTTCCATGTCCGATCAGCTGAGCTTGCTGGCACCGGTCCGTAAGACGGACCGGCTCTTCTTTGCCCTGTTTCCCGATGCCGGAACCGCCGGGCATATTGGCGGTCTGGCGGAAGAATTGCGCGCCCGGCATGGCCTGGCGGGCCGCCCGCTGGGCATGGAGCGCTTCCACATCACGCTGACGCATCTGGGCGATTTCGAGGGCTTGCCGCGTGATCTTGTCGCCAAGGCGCGTGGAGCGGGCGATCGCGTCGCTGCGGCGCCCGTCAGTGTGCATTTCGACCGGGCGGGGAGCTTCTCCGGACGCCCCGGAAACCGGCCCTTCGTGCTGCGCTCGAGCGAGGCCGAGACGCCGGTGACGCAATTCCAGCGCATGCTCGGGCAGGCGATGATGGCCACCGGTCTCGGCGACAAGGCGGGCGATTATCTGCCGCACGTCACCTTGCTCTATGACGACGCCCTCATTGATGAGCACCCCGTCGCGCCGATCTCCTGGACCGCCACCGAATTCGTACTCGTCCACAGTCTCCTGGGCCGGACAAAACACGTCATTCTCGACCGCTGGGCGCTGAACGGGGCGATTGTTCGATCAGACGGCGGCGTCTGACGGACCTGTTTCCTGCTTGACATGACGCGGATCGCGGCGCGGGTCGGCAACGGCGCAGGCCCAAGCCGTTGTTTGCGATTCACGCGCCCGGCCTTACTCCCCGAACCCGGCTTGGATCTCAAAACTTTCCTCCGCCAACTCAAACGCCAGCATGAAATCCGCGATCGAGGTGAAGCTTGCGATCTCGACCGGTCCGCTTGCCTGATCGTCAAGGCGGATGCGCGGGTCGAACCAGCCGGCTGTCAGGCGTTGCCACCAGCCAAGGCGGACGAGGGTGGGGGCGAAATAGGCGTCGAGATTGATCTTGATGCGGGTGCGGTCATCGGTCAGCCAAGCGGCGGCTGCGATCACATCGAGCATGAATTCGGTGCAGTTCTGATAGCGCAGGTCAGACGGGTTGGAGAGCAGGGAATAGGCAGGCTGGTGCAGATTGTCATACTGGTCCGAGGCCAGCACATCGAGCAGGCGGATCTGCATGGCCTCACTGGGGATGATCACCCCGACTTCACCGACCGCGTCGCCACGCATGAAGTCCAGTGGCCAGTCCTGGGCGAGGTAGGACCGGGTCGGGTCGGCTTGGCCATGGTAGAGATTATAGACGGCGTAGCCATGCCCTTGTGACCCGTCAAACTCGGTGACCGGGCCATAGACCCAGAAGGCGGCATGGGTGTAGCGCACCCCGTCGGGCAAGTCGTCGCGCGGCCGTCCGGAGCGGAAGACCAGCGCAATATAGGCGCCGCGTTCGGCCAGTTCGCGCTCGACCTGTTTGGAAAAATCAGCCGCTTCGCGCAGCGTGAAATGATCGACCGGACGGGCATCGCTGTCACCGTGCGCCGGGGCGGGGAGGGTGAGGAAAAACAGGCAACACGCGATCAGGCGAAACATCTTACCGATCCGGGTCGGGGTCGATGGCGGGCTGGTTCACCACTGTGTCGCTGACCGGAAGGCCGCTGCGCCGGCGATCCGGCCCGGGTGCACTGTCCGAATTATGCCGCGCCCGCGCCATGCGCTGGGCGGCCCGGGCGTGGAGCCGGCCCGAGCTGGTCGCCTCGTCGGTTTCGGCGTGTTCGGCTTGCGTCGGGGCGGGTTCGGACTCCGGAGGCTGGCTGTCCGCCGGGCCGACATAGAGAGCCATGGTAAAGGTCGAAATCAGAAGAATTCGCATGTGTTCGTCCGTGCAGGCAGGTCCCTCACCCTGACCATACACGACCCAAGCAGGCATTGGGCGAAAATTTCGTCACAGGGGCGAGAGGCGGGGCGCACCGATGCGGACGGTCCCTGCGAGCCCGGCGGCGGCATGGGGGCTGGTGGCACACGGGCTGCCGGCCTTCGACACCGTGCCCGAAGGGGGCGGTCAAAGGGATCGCCGCCGCAAACGGCGCCTAAAGAGAAAAACTGCCGACGATCGGAATGTGGTCGGAGGCCTTTTCCTTGCCGCGCGTCTTGGTGTGGATCTCGATGCCTTCCAGCCGGTCAGCGGCTTGCGGCGAGCACAGTAAGTGGTCGATGCGGATGCCATGGCCCTTATTCCAGCGGCCGGCCTGATAGTCGTAGAAAGTGTATTGGTGACCACGCCCGTCGAGCTGTTCGAAGGCCTCGGTCAGGCCGAGCCATTTCAGCGCCCGGAAGGCGGCACGGGTTTGCGGCAAGGCAAGCGCGTCGCGCTCCCATTCGGCGATGTCCCAGCAATCACTGTCGCGCGGGATGCAATTATAGTCGCCGGCCAGGATGAGCGGTTCCTCGAAGGCCAGGAGGTCCTTGGCGTGTAAACGCAGGCGCTCCATCCAGGCCAGCTTGTAGTCGTATTTCGGACCGGGCGCCGGATTGCCGTTCGGCAGATAGATCGAGGCGACGCGCACCGGGCCGCTTTCGGCCGAGATCACCGCCTCGATATAGCGCGCCTGCTCGTCACTCTCATCGCCTGGTAAGCCGCAGCGGACCTCCTCGATCGGATGTTTCGAGAGGATAGCGACGCCATTGTATGACTTCTGGCCGTGGGTCTCGATATTATAGCCCAGATCCTCGATCTCCAGCCGCGGGAAGCCCTCATCCACCGTCTTGATCTCCTGCAGGCAGGCGATATCCGGCTTGGCCTCGCTCAGCCAGTCCAGCACATTGGGCAGGCGGGCCTTGACGGAATTGACGTTCCAGGAGGCAATAGTCAGGGTCATGATGGATCACGGGTCTTGGTTGGCGATTGAGCGCGCAGCCTAACCCGTTTCGGCGACGAGAAAAGACGCAGGAGCGCGGCAGATGCACAGACAGGTTTTGAGCGCGGGATTGGGTGTGATGCTGCTGGTCTCGACCGGTCAGGCGCAGGACGCCGGTGCGGATGACGCGCCTGTCCTGCGCGAGGAATTGATGCCGCTCGCCTTTCTCGCCGGGTCTTGCTGGACCGGCGTGTTTCCCGGCTCGGAGACCTTCGACGTGCATTGTTACGAGCCGGTCTATGGCGGCCAGTATCTGCGTGATGTGCACGCCGTGCCGCAAGGTGCAGATGTCTATCGCGGCGAGACGCTTTATCATTGGGATGCCGAAGCGGAGGTGATCACCTATCGCTATTACAATTCCATCGGCGGCGTGTCCGACGGCACGATGACACCTGATGGCGACCGCATGCTCTTTCCCGACGAGACCCATCGCGGGCAGGATGGGGAGGAACGCGTCTTCTCGACGGTGATGGAGATCACCGGGCCGGACGGGTATTCCGTCGTCACCAGCGAGGATGGGGAGGTTGTCATGCAGATCGAATTCCAGCGGATTTCGCGGCAGGACGCTGATGAAATGGTGCCGGGCGGCGTTTGGTAGGCGATCCCGTTTGCATCTGATCCGGCCGGTTGCCGCATCCCTTGGCTGACAACAAGCCGGGGAGCATCATGCCAGTCAAACACGCCATTCGGACGGCCAGCGCCGCCATCATTATCGGTCTGACTTCGGCCGCATCGGCCCAAGAGGCCAGCTACCACTATGACGGGGACCTCCGGCTCAGCCCGGAAACCGGCATGTTGGACGCCGACTGGACGTTGACGGTCAATGATGGCGAACGGTCCGAATTGACCCTGTTCCTCAATGCGGCGTTCGGCGAGGCGGAAATCAGTGGCGTGAGGGTCCGATCCGTTTCAAGCCAATTGGTTGATGGTTTCAACGGACCCATGCGGGCCTACACGGTGATGCTGCACCCCGAAGCCGAGGGGCAGGCGCGCGAGGTCCAGGTGAGGTATGCCGGAGCACTGTTTCCGGAGCCCCCTGAAACGGCGATCAACACGCTGGATACACGCAAGGTCGAATTCACGGTCGACAGTTTCTGGCTGCCATTTGATGCGGGCTTTGATGCCCTGATGACAGCGGAATTGGATGTATGGTTGCCCGGCGAATGGGCCGGGGTCGCCATGCAGTCGATCGAGCGCGTACCGGGTGGCTTCCAGGTCGTCCAGGAAACGCCCACGCTCGATCTCGCCTTCACATTGATGGCTGACTATCAGCGTCATGCCGCGCCGGGCTATGCCATTTACGACACCCGCGATCCAGCCGGCGCGAATATCGGGGCGGCGGTGGCGGCGCTTGATCATTGCACCAGCTATCTCAACACGCTGTCGGGCCCGGCCGGACCTTTGCCGGACGCGTCGATCGTCGTGACCAGCCGTAATGAGGGCGGGTATTCGCGGGGTACGTTGATTGCCCTGACGGATATCGCGGAGAGTTCCGAGGCCAGCCTGACCCAGTTCATCTGCCACGAGCTGGGCCATTACTGGAGCCATGGCAATGCGATGACGGTCGAGAACTGGCTCAATGAGAGCTTCGCCGATTATGTTGCCATCATGGGCATGCGCGATGCGCTCGGGGAAACAGCTTTCGAGGAGCGCCTGGCCCGCTATCAGACCCAGCTCGACACGGCATCAGTAGCGTTGCCGCCTGTGTGGACGCCCGCAACGACCGAGCGTCCGCCCTATCTGGTCGCCTATCGAAAAGGGCCGCTCGCCCTCTCCCGTGCTGAGGCGCTGATCGGGCGTGAGGCGTTTGAGCGCTTTATCCAGGCCGCGATGGAAGCGCGTGTCTCGACGACCCCGCAAATGCTGGACGTGTTCGAGGCGGTCGCCGGGGCCGAGGCGCGGACCGCCTTCGAAGCGATCCTCGCCGAATAGGCTCAGTGTTCCAGGAAGGTGGTGAAGCTGTCGACCGCATCGCGTTCCGAGCGCAGCGTGTTCACCGCCGCATCCGGGTCAGCATGACCGAGCGCCATGCCGCACCAGATCCGCTCCTCCGGTGACAGACCGATAGCGGCGCCGACGGTTTTCCAACGGGTCATCCAGGCTTCCTGGGCGCAAGTCGCCAGCCTCTTTTCCTCGGCCGCCAGCATGACGCACATGATGAACATGCCCAGATGCCCCCATTGATTGGGGTTCATGCGGGCGTCGAGGCTGAAGAAGAGGCCGACCGGGGCGCCGAAGAATTCGAAATTCTTCAACAGGTGGTTGAGCCGCGCCGCCTTGTTGTCGCGATCAATCCCCATCGTCTCATACATCTGCTCGCCCAGCGCGTGGCGGCGGGTGCGGAAGGGTTCCCAGAGTGATTTCGGATAGGCACCGAAATCATTCTCGTCACCGAACGGATCGACCTCGAGGCGCATGCGGACCGTGTCGATGATGCGTTGGCGCGCCTTGCCGGTCACGACATGGACGGTCCAGGGCTGGAGATTGCCGCCGGACGCAGCCCAGCGGGCGGTGTCGAGTATGTCGCGTATCTCCGCCTCGCTGACCGGCGTGTCGAGAAAGGCGCGTGTCGAGATGCGGCGCCGGGCGATATCGGAAAAAGAGCTGCTCATGTCGTCCCCGTCATTGTGCCGGGGAGAGTAAGCGGGTTCGCCGTGGCGTAAAGGCGTCAGTGGTGGAAGTCGGCGGAAATGCCGGGGCTTCATCGCGGGCATGCGGGCGCATGCACCGGTCTGAAGCCCCGACCTCCCGTTAGTGCCGGGGAGCGCGGGAGCTGGTTTGCCCGGTCAGTCGCCGCGGGCGGCGGCCTGCATGGCGAGCAGGTCGAGCTTGACCATGCCCATCATGGCTTCGGTTGCGCGCCGGGCCCGATCCGGGTCGGGATCGGCCAGCAGGGCCTGCAGCCCGTCCGGGATGATTTGCCAGCTGACGCCGTAGCGGTCGGTCAGCCAGCCGCAGTGCATCGCCGTGCCACCGTCCAACAGCGCGTCCCACAGCCTGTCCTGTTCGGCCGGGTCCGTGCAGGTGACCATGATCGAGGCCGCCGGGCTGAGCGTGAAGTGCGGGCCGCCATTGAGCAGCATGTAGGGCGTGCCGGCGAGGGTGAAGGAGGCCGCCAGCGCTTCGCCGGCCTTCACACCACCGGGCGTGTCGACATTGAGCCGCTGGATATCGCCCATCTCGGCCTGCGCGAACAGCGAGACATAGAAACGGGCCGCCGCTTCGGCATCACCATCGAGCCAGAGACAGGTGGCAACCTGCGTCACATCAAACCTCCAATACCGTATCGAAACCGCCGAAGATCATCCGCTTGCCGTCGAACGGCATCGGATTTTTCTCCGGGTCCATCCGCGGATCTTCCATCATCGCCTGCATGGCCTTGTCGCAGGCCGCCTTGTCCGGCCAGATGATCCAGGAAAAGACCACGGTCTCGTCGTCGGCCTTTTTGACCGCCATCGGGAAGGACGTCACTTCGCCATCCGGGACATCATTGCCCCAGTTTTCGACGATCTTGATCGCGCCGAATTCCCGGAAGATTTCGGCCGCGATCCTGGCATGGTCGATGAAGGCCTGCTTGTTGGCATTGGGCACGGCAGCGACAAGTCCTGAAACATAAGTCATGGCTGGTTTCCTGTGTTGCTAAACGGGTTCGGGAGTTTGCGTGTCGGCCATCGCCTCTTCGGCGGCGGCCATGTCCATCCACATCACTTCCCAGATATGGCCATCCGGATCGGCAAAGCTGCGGCCATACATGAAGCCGTGCTCCTGCACCGGGGTCGGGTCGGGCGTGCCGCCGGCGGCGATGGCGGCCTGTCGGATCTCATCGACCGCTTCGCGGCTTTCCCGCGACAGGCAGTTGAGCACCTGCACCTGGCTGTGGGCATCAATGATGGTGCGATCAGTGAAGTCGGCGAAGCGCTTGTGGGTCAGGAGCATGATGCTGATCGTATCCGACAAGACCATCATCGCGGCGGTGTCATCACTGAAGCGCGGCTCGTTGACGGCGCCGATGGCGGTGTAAAAGGCAATCGACCGGTCGAGATCGGTGACCGGAAGATTGACGAAAATCATCTGAGTCATGGTTGAGTGTCCCTGTGGTGTTCGGGCTGTTTGTTGGTCGTCCCTCATGCGACTTTGACCAGACTGCCGCGCCGAGTTATAAATTGCAACATCGAAGTTAGAAAAAATAACTAAATGAACATTGTTCGCCCGGCCAAACGCTATAACGACGCCTGCGCCGCTGCCCATGCGATGGAATTGCTGGGTGAGCGCTGGGCCATGCTGGTTGTGCGCGAACTCCATACCGGCCCGCGCCGCTTTACCGATATCCGCGCCTCGCTGCCGGGCATCAGCGCCAATGTGCTGACGCAAAGGCTTGAAGGGCTGGAGCTGGCCGGCATCATCCAGCGCCGCGAATTACCGCCGCCGGCGGCATCGCGCGTCTACGAACTCACCGACTGGGGGCGCGAGAGCGAGCCGATCTTTCAGGTCCTGGGGCGGTGGGCCGCACGTTCACCCTGGCATGATCCGACCCAGGCCTTCTCGGCTGCGTCCTTCATGCTGTCGCTGCGCACCATGTTCGATGCCGAACGCGGCAAGGCCTATCGCGGCCGACTGAACTTCATTATCGGCCATACCCGGCTCGCCTGCCGCATTGCCGACGGCGCGCTGGAGATTGCGCCGGGCGAGTTCGATGCGCCGGATGTGGTGATGACCGGGGAGGGGCCGGCGCTGGCCGGCTTCATCTATGGCGGGGTGCCGCTCGCGGCGCTGGAGGCCGATGGCGCAGTCGCGGTCACCGGTGACCGGGCGCTTGCCGAAGCCCTGCCGGCGCTGTTTCCACTGCCGGACCGGTTTCCAATGCCGAACGCCGCCGACTAGCTCAGATTGAAAAGCTCGTACCGCAACCGCAAGCCGCTGTGGCGTTGGGATTGTGGATCTTGAAACTGGCACCGATCAATTCGTCGACATAGTCGATTTCCGAGCCGTCGAGGAAGGGCAGGGAGGCTTCGTCTATGACGACCTTGGCGCCGTCACGTTCGATGACCATGTCGTCGCCATTGACCGCCTCATCCAGGTCGAACGTGTAGGAAAAACCGGAGCAGCCGCCGCCGACCACGCCGATCCGCAACAGGCCGGCCGAGGCCTGGCTGGCGATGATGGCGTTGATCTGTTTCGCGGCCGAGGCCGAGAGGGTGACATTGGCGGACATGATGAAGCCTGTATTTGCCCCGACGGGGCCTTTGGTTTTGTACCTGTGTCGTCCTATATGGACCTCCCTCCGCGCGGATAAAAGGCCCCGCTGACATGATCATTGCCGCGACCGACCGTACCCGCGCGCCCTATGCCTGCCATCCCTCGCAATCGCGCGGCCGCCGTTATCCCCAGCCTGACAGTGCGATGCGCAATGCTTTCCAGCGCGATCGCGACCGCATCATCCACTCGGCGGCTTTCCGCCGGTTGAAGGAAAAGACCCAGGTTTTCGTGGCCCATGAGGGCGACCAATACCGCACCCGTCTGACCCATTCGCTGGAAGTCTCACAGATCGCTCGCACCCTGGCGCGGGCCTTGGGCGGCGATGAGGACCTGGCTGAGGCCCTGGCACTCGCCCATGATCTCGGTCATCCGCCCTTCGGCCATGAGGGTGAACGCGTTCTGGCGCAAAAGATGAAGGATTTCGGCGGCTTCGATCACAACGCCCAGACCCTGCGCGTGATCACCAAGCTGGAAGTCCGCTACCCTGAATTCGACGGGTTGAACCTCACCTGGGAGACGCTGGAAGGTGTGGTCAAGCACAATGGCCCGCTTTTGACGGCCGGTCAGGGCGAGGCCGACCTGCCCTGGGCCTTCACCGATTATGACGGCTGGCGTGAGCTGGAATTCGCCACGCATGCCGGCCTGGAAGCCCAGATCGCGGCGCTGGCCGATGATATCGCCTACAACAATCACGACATTGATGACGGTTTGCGCTCCGGCCTGCTGGAAATGGAGCCGCTGCTGGACCTGCCCCTCGTCGGTGAGATATTCGCCCGGGTCCGGTCGCGTTGGCCGGACAAGCCGCAGGCGATCATCGTGCATGAGGCCGTGCGCGAGCTGATCGGGGTGATGGTTGAGGATGTGCTCACCGAGACCCGCCGCCGGCTCGACCTTGCCAAACCCGACGACGCCCAGGCCCTGCGCGAACTCGACCATCCGGTCGTCGCTTTCTCCGAGCCGATGCTGATGCATCTGGCGGCGCTGCGCCGCCATCTCTTCGCCCACATGTACAAGCACTACAAGGTCAACCGGATGATGAGTCAGGCGCGGCGGGTGACCAGCGACTTGTTTGACCTCTATCTCGGCGATCCCGGCGTGTTGCCCAGCGATGTGCAGGCAGGCATGACGGGGGCCGGAACGGCGCAGACGGCGCGTGGCGTTTGTGACTATATCGCCGGAATGACAGATCGCTTTGCAGTGGAAGAGCACAGACGGCTTTTCACCGTGCAGGGGTATTTCTAAACTGTCGCGGCGGTAAGGGCATATCGACCGCAGTGTTATCGTGTTGCGGCGGGTCGCGATTCGCGTGGCCGCCGGGCAAGTGTGAGAACCGGATTTTATGACAGACCAGGACGAGGAAAGCCGGATCGGGGCCTATGCCCCTCCCGCCGACGAATTCGCCACCTTTGATGCGCGTGACGAGGATGCCCGGCGCGGGCTGCTCCTGTTGACCACGGCGCTGGCGGCCTTCGTGCTGTTCCTCGGTGTTGTCTGGAGCGCCTATAATCAGGGATTGCGCGATAGCGGTCGCGATGGCGCGCCGCGCCTCATTCCCAACGAGGAACCTTATCGCGAGCGTCCCGTCGACCCTGGCGGCGAAGAGACGCCCGATACCAATCTGGAAGTCTATGACCGGTTGACCGGCGAAGACGGGGCCGATGATCCGGTCTCCGTCCGTCCGGGGCCGGAAGAACCGCTGGAAGAAACCAGCCGTCCGGCGCTTCGTGTCGAGCAGGTTGACGCCGATGATGCGTCCGCAAATGCACCGATCGAGACCGCGGAATTGCCAGATGCGACGCCGCGCCAGGCGCCGCAGCGCCCGGAACGCCAGCCCGATCCGGAACCGGAAATCGAGGTGCAGCAACCGGCCCGCCAACCGGACCCGGCGCCCGTCGATACCCGTCCTGACACGCCGGCAGGCACGGCGACCGCTGGTGTCGACCTGTCCGGCAGCTGGGTGGTGCAGATTGCGTCCTTCCGCACCGAAGCGGACGCCGAGGCCGCCTGGGTCGCTTTCCGCACCCGTTTCTCGGACATCTCCGCCGGCATGGCACCAGACGTCGCCTCGGTCGAGATCGAAGGGCGCGGCACCTATCACCGCCTGCGCATTGCCGCCTTTGGCGAGCGCGGTGATGCGGTGAGTTTCTGCACGACCCTGCAATCGCGTGGTCAGGACTGTCTGGTGGCGCGGCGATGACCATTGCTTCGGTGATCTACGGGCTCGGCGGGACCAAGCTCAGCCCGGACGAGAAAGCCTTTTTCCGCGATATCGATCCGTGGGGCTTCATCCTCTTTGCCCGCAATATCGACAGCATTCGGCAAGTGTCGCGCCTGACGCTGGAATTGCGCGATTGCGTCGGCCGGGATGCGCCGATCCTGATCGACCAGGAAGGCGGCCGTGTTGCCCGTCTGCGGCCACCAACCTGGCGCGCCGCGCCGGCGGCCCAGCGCTTTGCCGATCTCTGGTTCGTCGACGAGGAATTGGCGATCGAGGCGACGCGCACCAATCACCGCTTGCTGGCCCATGAGCTGCGCACGATCGGGGTTGATGTCGATTGTGCGCCGGTCGCGGATCTCCGGATTGAGGGCGCTGACGACATTATCGGTGATCGCGCCTTCGGGACGACGCCGGAGCCGATCATCCATCTGGGCCGGGCTGCTATGGACGGATTGATGGCGGGCGGTGTGGCACCGATCATCAAACATATTCCCGGTCATGGCCGGGCTCGGGCCGACAGTCATCTCGAGCTGCCGGTTGTGCCGGAAGAGCACGGCCTGTTGTCGGAAACCGATTTTGCCCCGTTCAAGGGTCTCAATGACGCCCCGATGGCGATGACGGCCCATATCCTTTACGCCGATATCGACCCGGATCAGCCCGCCACCCAGTCGCCTGACATGGTCGGCAAAATCATTCGCGGCGAGATCGGTTTTGACGGTCTTTTGATGACCGATGATCTGTCCATGAAGGCTTTGAGCGGCACTTTCCGCGAGCGTGGCGAACTGTCCATCAAGGCCGGTTGCGACATGCTGTTGCACTGCAATGGCAATATGAGCGAGATGATCGGGGTCGCCGAAGGCACAGCGGCGCTGGCCGGTCGTGCGCTTGAGCGGGCCGAGGCAGCGGAAGCGGCGCGGGATGTGATCGAGGAATTTGACCCGGTCGAGGCCGAATCGCGGCTCAATGACTGGCTGGACAGGCTTCCGGCCTGATCCGTCGGGTTGGGTGACTTGGTCAAGCTGTCTGAAACGGGAGCATCGTGAGCGAGGAATTCGAGGAAGACGTCCGGTTTGAAGCCGCCGAGAACGCCGAGACCGATGCGCTCGTCGTTGATCTCGACGGATTCGAGGGACCGCTCCACCTCCTGCTCGCACTCGCCCGCAAGCGCAAGATCGATCTCGCCAAGATCTCGATCCTCGAACTGGCCGAGCAATATCTGCTCTTCATGGAGGCGGCGCGCCAGAAGCGTCTCGACCTCGCCGCCGACTATCTCGTGATGGCCGCCTGGCTGGCCTATCTCAAATCGAAACTCCTCCTGCCCAAACCGCCCAAGGATGAGGAGGACCAGCCGGCGGAAGTGCTGGCCGCGGCCCTGGCTTTCCGGCTGCGCCGTCTTGAAGCGATGCGGGCGGCCGGTGAGGCCTTGTTTGCGCGACCGCTGCTGGCGACCGATATTCACGTCCGCGGCATGCCGGAAGGGGTGCGGGCGACACGCTCGGTGGTCTACGAAGCCGATCTACATGATCTGCTGTCGGCCTATGCCAGCCGCCGGGTCAAGCAGGCGCGTTCGGTCTACCGGCCACCGACTCCCAAGGTTTATGGCCTGGAAACTGCAAGAGACCGGCTTGAATCGCTGATGCCGCAAATCAGTGAATGGCGAGAACTGGATAGCCTGCTTCCAGGGGCCGGGGAGTTGGGGGCAAATCCACCTCCGATGCGGTCAGTGCGGGCCAGTTCGATGCTGGCCGCGCTTGAAATCACCAAGGAGGGCCATGCACGATTGCGCCAGCATGAAGCCTATGCACCGCTATTCATGCGGTCGCTGTCCGGGGAAGAGGGCGCCGAGGATGACTGACGAGACGACGACAGACGAGCCGCAGGACGCAATTTCCAGCGCGATCTCCGCCTTGCGCGAGCGCGCCGCCCATCAGGGGCCGAGCGTTGCTGCGGATGCCGAGGCGTCGGAAGCGCTGGGTGTGCATCTCGCGGTCAATACCGAGCGCCAGAATCTGCGCATTCTCGAAGCGCTCCTGTTCGCTGCCGCGGAACCGCTCGACGAAGAGACACTGATCGGTCGCCTGCCGCTGGAAGCGAATGTCCAGGACCTGCTGGGCAAGCTGCAGGCGGAATACGCCGAGCGTGGCGTACAGCTGGCCGAGGTTGGTGGTCGCTGGCGCTTCGAGACCGCGCCGGACCTCGCCGAGGTGCTGGTCGAGGTCAAGCAGGAGCCGCGCAAACTGTCCCAGGCGGCGCTCGAAACCCTGTCGATCATCGCCTATCACCAGCCGGTGACGCGGGCCGAGATCGAGGAAATCCGCGGTGTTGCGGTGTCGCGTGGCACGCTGGACCTGTTGTTCGAACTGCGCTGGGTGCGACCGCGCGGTCGCCGCCGCACGCCGGGCCGCCCGGTCACTTACGGGACGACCCAGGCCTTCATGGAATATTTCTCACTGCAATCGATCGGTGATTTGCCCGGCATGTCCGACCTCAAGGCGGCCGGCCTGCTTGATGCCCGCCTGCCGCCGGACTTCTCGGTTCCGGACCCGACCCGCAGTGTCGAGCCGGACCTGTTGGAAGACCCGCTCAGCGATGAGGAAGCGCATGCCTTCCATGTCGACTTCATGGACGGCGATGACGAACCGGACGGTGCTGCCTGATTGACAGGTTGGACGGCGCTGGACAAACGCAGTAGACCCAATTGGCGCGTTTCAGACGGAGGGGCAAATGGCTCCCGGCATGTGGCAAATTCTACTGGTGGTCCTGCTTGCGGTGCTGCTGTTTGGCGGTCGCGGCAAGATTGCCTCGGTCATGGGTGACTTCGCCAAGGGCATCACCAGCTTCCGCAAGGGGCTGAAGGATGATGAAGGTGAGGGCGAAGAGTCGGCATCGGACACGCCGGCCGGCGCGCTCAATACCGAGACCCGCGAAGACGAAAAGACCGGGAGCTAGGCGATGAGCCCCGGCATCGGCATGCCGGAATTGCTGGTGGTCCTGGTCCTCGCTCTGGTCGTGGTCGGGCCGCAGCAATTGCCGGTCATGATGCGCAAGGTCGGTCAGATGATGGCCCAGGCCCGCGCCATGGCGAAGGATTTCCAGAACAGTTTCGAGGAAATCGGTCGCGAGACCGAGCTGTCCGAGCTGCGTCGCGAGATCGAGGCGCTCAAACAGTCCAATCCGGTCAACGAGATTGGTGGCGAGCTGAACAAGGCCGCCCGCGCTGCGCAGGATGATGATATCCGCCAGCTCAAGATGAAACAGGTTGAAAAAGACCAGGCCGTTCTGGAGGCTGCCAAGGCCGACAAACTCGCCGCACTCGAGCAGGCAGACGCGGACACGTCGGCCGGGGTGGACGACGAAGCCGCGACCGGCGAGGACACGCCGGTGCCGCAAAAACACGCCGACCAGATCAAGGGACGCTGAGCCGGATGGCCGAAATCGAGCATGATGAAGTCGAATCAAGCCGCGCGCCGCTGATCGATCATTTGATCGAGCTGCGCTCGCGGCTCGTGATCATCATGGGTTTCCTGCTGGTCGGCTTCATCGGCTGTTTCATCTTCTCCGAGACGCTCTATCAATGGCTCTTGCTGCCCTATCGCGATGCGGCTTCGATCGTGCGCGGGGTGCCGGTTGAAGAGCTGGACCTGACGGCGAATTTTTTCGCGCCGCTGGAATTCTTCTTTGTCCGGTTGAAACTCTCCCTGGTCGGTTCGATCATCATCATCTTCCCGGTCATCGCCTGGCAGATCTACGGTTTCGTCGCGCCGGGCCTTTACAAGAATGAGCGCGGTGCCTTCGCGCCTTTCCTGGCCATGTCGCCGGTCCTGTTCGGCCTCGGTGTGAGTTTCGTCTATTTCTTCGTCCTGCCGATGGTGATGCGCTTTTCGCTCGGTCAGGAACAATCGGCGGAACTGGTCGGGACACGGATCGAGCTTCTGCTCAACGTCTCCGACTATATGAACCTGATCACCACGCTGATGCTGGTCTTTGGCATTTCCTTCCAGATGCCGGTCTTCCTGATGTTGCTGGCCAAGGCCGGCATCCTCAGGGCGAAGACCCTGCTCAAGGGCTGGCGTTTTGCGGTTGTCGGGATTGCCCTGTTTGCCGCCTTTGCGACACCGCCCGACCCGATCTCGCAGATCATGCTCGGCGGGGCGCTGATGCTGCTCTACTTCATCTCGATCGGCGGCATGCATTTCATGCAGCCCTCCGAGACCACAGAAGACGAGCGCCAAGAGGACTGATCCGGTTTACGGCGCGCGCGGGCAGGGCTATAGCCCGGCCTCGTTATTTCATTGCAACCGGATCAGACCCATGCATGACATCAAGCTCATCCGCGACAATCCCGACGCTTTCGACGCTGGCCTCGCCAAGCGTGGCCTGGCGCCGCAATCCGCGACCCTGATCGAGCTTGATGCCTCCCGCCGTGCGGCGCTGGGCACGCAGCAGGAGGCCGAGACCGAGCGTAATGCTTTGTCGAAGCAGATCGGCAAGGCCAAGGCCACTGGCGATGAAGCCGAGTTCAACCGCCTGCGCGCGGAAGTCGACCGCCTCAAGACCGTCCTCGAAGAGTCCGGCCAGCAGGCGCGTCATTTCGACGAGGTGATGAACCAGCATCTCGCCGCGCTGCCGAACCTGCCGCATGACGATGTGCCGCAAGGTGCCGACGAGAACGACAATGAGGAGGTGCGTCGTGTGGGTGATCCCCGGGCAATGGATTTTGCCCCGCGTGACCATGTCGATCTCGGCGAGGGCCTCGGTCAGATGGACTTCAAGAAGGCCGCGGAAATTTCCGGCTCGCGCTTTGTTGCCCTTCGCGGTGGTCTGGCCCGCATGGAGCGTGCCCTGGCGCAATTCATGCTCGACCTGCATACGACCGAGCACGGGTATGAAGAGGTCAGCCCGCCTTACATGGTGCGCGACGAAGCCATGTTCGGTACCGGGCAATTGCCCAAATTTTCCGAGGACCTCTTCCGTACGACGGATGATCGCTGGCTGATCCCGACGGCTGAAGTCCCGCTGACCAATTTGGCCCGTGATACCATCCACGCCGAGGCTGATCTGCCCGTGCGCATGACCGCCTACACGCCGTGTTTCCGATCGGAAGCCGGTTCGGCCGGTCGCGATACGCGCGGCATGATCCGCCTGCATCAATTCCAGAAGGTGGAAATGGTCTCCATCGTCACGCCGGACGAGAGCGATGCCGAGCTGGAGCGCATGACCGGCTGTGCCGAAAAGGTGCTGCAGCTGCTGGAATTGCCCTACCGCGTCATGAAGCTGTGCACTGGCGATATGGGCTTTGCCGCCCGCCGTACCTATGACCTTGAAGTCTGGATGCCGAGCCAGGATTGCTATCGCGAAATCTCGTCCTGCTCGACCTGTGGCGATTTCCAGGCCCGGCGCATGGATGCCCGCTTCCGCAAGGACGGCGAGAAGCGTCCCGCCTTCCTGCACACGCTGAACGGATCCGGCGTCGCTGTCGGCCGCGCCCTCGTGGCGGTGCTGGAAAACCACCAGAATGCCGACGGCTCGATCTCCATTCCCGCAGCGCTGCGGCCCTATATGGGCGGGCTTGAGCGCCTGGAAGGCTGAGCCCGGTATCGGATGCCGGTGCGCTACTCAATTTCCCGCCTGACGATTCGGCGCTTTATTCTGCTCGCCCGATAGGGGAGTGGCCGGAGCGACCTTGCCGGCATCTGCCTCGTCGCTTGTTCCGCGGTTCCTGTGATAAGTTAATTGTAATCAGACGTTTCTGCCGATCTCGGTTCTTTAGAAGAGCGTGAAAAACCGGAGCCACCCATTTGGGCGATTGTTGTCGCCGCCCCTTTCCCCGACCGTTTGCCGATAATTTTGCGTTAGCGCATTGCTGACAATCGGGGGCGTCGCCCAGGCGGCGGATGATCATGGCGACCAAAAAATCCAACAACCAATCACGACAGTCTGCAGCCAACGCCGCTGCGCCGGCCAATCCGGGCATCGATATCGAGGGTTCCAGGCGTAGTGATTTGTTGTTCGGCACCGGGCGCGATGACGTCATTGACGGGCGTGGCGGCAATGACTTGATCCTCGGACTGGGTGGCAATGATGTCATCTCGGGCGGTGGCGGCAATGACATCGTCCTTGGCGGCTCCGGCGATGATGACATCAGCGGTGATGGCGGCAACGACCTTCTGTCCGGCGGCAGCGGGAATGACGTCATATCCGGCGGCGACGGCAGCGACCTTGTCCTTGGCGGCAGCGGCGATGACCAGATCAGCGGCGGGCGCGGCGGCGACACCCTGCTGGGCGGCGACGGCAATGACGTCATTGATGGCGGCGCCGGAAGTGATTTCCTGTCTGGTGATGACGGCGACGACATTCTTTTTGGCGGAGCGGGGCGCGACACACTGCTCGGCGGCGACGGCGATGACATCCTGTCTGGCGGTGCGGGTCGGGACACCATCATTGGTGGTCAGGGTCATGACACGCTTGTCTATGGCGGCAGTGTTCGTGATGCGCAGGTCACCGGTGACAGCAATCAGGCGGAAATTCGTGGCTCGGATGGTCGCGACACGCTGGAGGGTGTCGAGGCCATCCAGTTCGACGATGCGACCGTCTACCTGGATGGACGCAACAACGGTCCGATGGTTGAAGACCAGGCGGCGACGATCGGCGAGAATGATAATGCGGTCATCGTCAACGTTCTCGACGGGGCATTTGATTTTGATGGTGATGTGATCTCGCTCCAGTCGGTCGATGCGGGAGACTTTGCTGGCACGGTCAGTTTTGATGCGGCCACCGGTGAGGTTTCGCTCACGCCCGGCGCTGACTATGACTATCTGGCGGAAGGGGAGAGCGTTGACGTCACGCTGACCTACACCGCCACGGACGGCACAGACACGACGACCGGCACGATTGCGGTCACGATTACCGGTATCGATGATGAACCCTTGATCACGGCGATCGATCTCGGTGCGCAGAGTGAGGATGACGGCTTCATCTCCGTTGATCTGTTGGCCACAGCCACCGGTGACGTGATCGGCATTGAGGAGATCCAGTCGGTCGCCTCGTCCAACCCGAACCGGGCGATCAGCTGGGGTCTCGATCCGAACAATTACGACGCAGTGCAGCTGGACTTGAACCAGTTCACCGACCTTCAGGCCGGCGAAACGGAGACGGTCACCATCAGCTATGTGGTCGGCGACAATCACGGCGGCCTGACCACCAATACCGCGACGTTCGTGGTCGAGGGCTCGAACGATCTCCCGACCTTCAGCAGCTATCCGTTCTCCTTCGGTGAGAGCGAACCTTTGTGGGTCAATCTTCTCGCCAGTGTCCAGGATGTCGACAGCGACACGCTGACGGTCACCGATGTCGTCGCCACCACGAACAATCCGGACCGGGTTGTGACGGCGAACGTCAATTATGACGATGGCACGGTGACCTTCCCCTATGGCCAGTATGAAGACTTGGCCGAGGGCGAGAGCGAGATCCTGACCATCCGTTTCAATGTCGATGACGGCGATGGCGGCATTGTCGCCTGCGAGCTGAACTTCACCGTGATCGGCCAGAATGATGCACCCTATATCGAGCCGTGGAACTCGTCGCTCGAGGGCACGGTCGACGAGAATGATGCGCCGGTCCTGACCACGGGTGGCTCGATCGTGTTCGAGGATGTCGACACCAGCGACCAGCATTACGGCTATATCAACACTGTCGCCCTGTCGGGCACCACGGGCGATCTCAATCCGGGCAATCTCTATGGTCTGCTAAGCTTGGACGACTACGCCTCGGGCGGTTCTCTGGGCTGGACCTTCAATGCCGACAGCGGCTTGTTTGACTATCTGCAAGAGGGTGAGAGTGTCACCCTCACCTATGATGTCGAAGTCTCTGACGGCCGCGAGGGTGGCCAGACGACGGTTTCGATCACCATCGAGGGCTCGAATGACCTCCCGACCTTCAGCAGCTATCCGTTCTCCTTCGGTGAGAGCGAGCCTTTGTGGGTCAATCTTCTCGCCAGTGTCCAAGATGTCGACAGCGATACGCTGACGGTCACCGATGTCGTCGCCACCACGAACAATCCGGACCGGGTTGTGACGGCGAACGTCAATTATGAAGATGGCACGGTGACCTTCCCCTATGGCCAGTATGAAGACCTGGCCGAGGGCGAGAGCGAGATCCTGACCATCCGTTTCAATGTCGATGACGGCGATGGCGGCATTGTCGCCTGCGAGCTGAACTTCACCGTGATCGGCCAGAATGATGCACCCTATATCGAGCCGTGGAACTCGTCGCTCGAGGGCACGGTCGACGAGAATGATGCGCCGGTCCTGACCACGGGTGGCTCGATCGTGTTCGAGGATGTCGACACCAGCGACCAGCATTACGGCTACATCAACAATGTCGCCCTGTCGGGCACCACGGGCGATCTCAATCCGGGCAACCTCTATGGTCTGCTAAGCTTGGACGACTACGCCTCGGGCGGTTCTCTGGGCTGGACCTTCAATGCCGACAGCGGCTTGTTTGACTATCTGCAAGAGGGTGAGAGTGTCACCCTCACCTATGATGTCGAAGTCTCTGACGGCCGCGAGGGTGGCCAGACGACGGT
>NZ_RBIM01000003.1:0-108527 GCF_003634045.1 Maricaulis maris | reverse complement strand
ACAGCGGCTTGTTTGACTATCTGCAAGAGGGTGAGAGTGTCACCCTCACCTATGATGTCGAAGTCTCTGACGGCCGCGAGGGTGGCCAGACGACGGTCTCGATCACCATCGAGGGCTCGAACGATCTCCCGACCTTTGTCGACTTCACCCTGTCGCTGGGCGAGAGCGAGCCGCTCTGGGTCAACCTCCTGGCCAGTGTCGAGGATGTCGACAGTGATACGGTGACCATCACCGACGTCGTCGCCTTCACCAATAATCCCGACCGTGTCGTGACGGCCAATGTCAATCTGGAAGAGGGGACGGTTACCTTCCCCTATGGCCAGTATGAGGACCTTGCCGAGGGCGAGACGGAAATCCTGACCATCAGCTTCAATCTCGATGATGGTGATGGCGGCATCGTAGCGCGCGAGCTCCATTTCACGGTCGTCGGCCAGAATGATGTGCCTTATATCGAGCCGTGGAACTCGCAGCTCGACGCGACAATCGACGAGAATGACGCGGCCACGCTGACCGCGTCCGGTACCGTCGTCTTCGATGATCCAGACGCCAGCGACTATCACTATGGCAGCGTCACCAATGTCAGCCTCTCGGGCACGGTCGGCGAGCTCGACCCGGCTTCCATGAGGTGGTTGCTCAACCTGTCGGACGGCGAGCCGGGTTCGTCGCTGAACTGGACCTTCTCGGCCGATAGCGGCGTGTTCGACTACCTCCAGGAAGGCGAGAGCGTCACGCTGAACTATGACGTCGAGGTCAATGACGGCTACAGCACGGCCTCGACCACGGTTTCGGTGACCATTGAGGGCACGAACGATCTGCCCACCTTTGTCGATTTCGGCCATGAGATCGACGAAACCACCTCGCTTTGGGTCAACCTTCTGGGCAGTGTCCAGGACGTCGACAGCGACAACATCACGATCTGGGATGTGGTTGCCTATACCGACAATCCGGACCGGGTCGTCGCGCTTGATGTCAATCTGGCGGAGGGGACGGTCCTCTTCCCCTACGGCCAGTATGAAGACCTTGCCGAGGGCGAGAGCGAGATCCTGACCATCAGCTACACGATCGATGATGGCGATGGCGGTATCGTGCCGGCTGAAATGCACTTCACGGTGATCGGCTCGAATGACGTGCCGTATTTCGAGCCGTGGAATTCGGAACTGGACGCGACCGCTGAAGCTTCTGGCGACGGCCAGCTGGCCGCCAGCGGTGTGATCGGCATCTCCGATCCCGATGCCAGCGATATCCATACCGGTACGACGCTGGGCGTGGTCCTGTCGGGTGATGTCGGTGAGCTGACCGAAGCCGATGTCCTGGGACTGTTGAGTTTCGATGCAAGCGCGCCCGGCGCTTCGGTCGCCTGGTCCTTCGATGCTGAGTCGTCCCTGTTCAGCCAATTGTCCGGCAGCCTGACCCTGACCTACCAGGTCGAGATCAGCGACGGTCATGACAGCGTAACGGCACCGGTCACCATCACGATCACGCCGCAGAACGCCGCCCCGGACGCGCCGGACCTCGACGTCGCGATGAACGAGGACAGCTTCTTCGTCTATGTCGACCTTCTGGAAGGCGCCAGTGATGCCGATGGCGACAGCCTGTCCGTCAGCAATGTTGTCATGGAAACGTCCAATCCGGATCGGTCCTTCGTCTACAATCTCGACACTTCGGGCGGTCAGTTCACGATCTATCCGGGCAATTTCCAGGACCTGTCGGCAGGCGATACGGAAACCATCACCCTGACCTATGATGTCGAGGACGGGCAGGGCGGTGTCACGCCACGCACCGTCACCATTACCGTCGACGGCGCCAATGATGCGGTCTCGGCCTATGGGGGGGCGTCGCTGACCTTTGGCGAGAATGATGCGGCGGTGCTCAGCGATAGCGGGACGATCAGCTATTCGGACGCTGACGCGAACGACACCCATACGGTGACGGTCAGCTCGGTGCAGGTTCGCGGCCAGGATTCCGGGCTTGCGGGTGTTGATATCGGCAGCCTGTTCACCTTCGACGCGTCGGACGGGGTGTTGAGCTGGAATTTCGAGGCCGATGGAAGTGTCTTCGATTATCTGAATGGTGGCGATAGCGTCATGATCAATATCGGTGTTGAGCTGAGTGACGGTGCATCCAGCAGCCTGCTCCAGTTCAGTCTCTTCATCATTGGTGCCGATGACACCGCATCGATGAAGGTCCAAGCTTTCTCCAAGTCGGAGCCGATCGATTTCGACAAAGCGCCGGTGGCCGAGGCGCTGGCAGAGACCGGTGCGGACGACGGCCTCGTGTCGCTGTCGCATGATGACGGTCTGGCCGTGATGACGGCTGGCGATGTCGCTGATTTCGGCTTTGATGGCGTGTTCGACATCTCGGACTTCCGCGGAGTGGTGAAACTGCCGACGCTGACGGAAGCCGGGGATGTGCCGATGGAACTCGAGAGCGTGAGCCCCACGCTCGTTCAGGTGGACGCGTTCGACTTGCCCGGTCTGGACGCTGTCGTCCCGCCTCAATTCGATGGCACAATGACCGTGCCGGTGATCGACTCGGTCGAGGGCTGGTAGCTTCATCGCATCGAATTTGTACGACGAGTGCGCAGGCGGTCCTCCCCAAAGGGCCGCCTGATGCACGTCCGGACGCTGGTATCTGCGCGCTTTGGGGACTGGCAGGCGCCTCGAAATGCTTTAGAAGCGGGCCCACCAGAACAGCCAGAACGAAGCGACCGGTCGATCATGATCCCAGACAATCCCCGCATCCTCCTCACCAATGATGACGGCATCCGGGCTCACGGGCTCAAAGTGCTCGAAAAGATTGCCCGTCAGCTGTCGGATGATGTGTGGATCGTGGCGCCGGCCGAGGAGCAGTCCGGGGCGGGGCGCTCGCTCTCCCTGCATGCGCCGCTGCGGGTGCGTAAGTATGACGAGCGCCGCATGTCGGTGTCCGGCACGCCGACCGATTGCGTGCTGATGGGCGTGCAGGACCTGATCCCGGGCAAGCAGCCCGATCTCGTCCTGTCCGGTGTCAATCGCGGCCAGAACATCGCCGAAGACGTGACCTTTTCCGGCACCGTGGCCGGCGCCATGCAGGGCATGCAGCTGGGTATTCCCTCGGTGGCCCTGTCGCAGGCCTATGGTTTTGGCAAGGATGATCCCATCCAGTGGGAGACGGCGGAGCTGTATGGCGCCCCGATCCTGCGTCGCCTGTTCGATTTGAAATGGCCGGACGACGTCTTGATCAACATCAATTTCCCCGATCGCAAGCCGGACGATGTCGAGGAAGTTGAGGTCACCCGCCAGGGGCGCCGCGACCAGCATATCCTGCATGCCGAGCACCGGTTAGATCCGCGCGGCATGGATTATTACTGGCTGGCCTTCAAGGGCCTGTTGTCCAATCCGCCGGACGGGGTTGATCTGCGGGCCATCTATGACGGAAAGATATCCGTCACACCGCTGCACATGGACCTTACCCATGGCGAGACCCTGGGCAATCTGAAAAGCATGCTTGGCGGCGTGCCGCCCAAGTCCTGACCTGACGCGAAAAAGGCCGACCACGCATGCAATTGCCTGATCCCCGCATGATCCAGCTTGTGATGAGCCTGCGTGGCGGTGGTGTCACCGACGCCACGGTGATGGGCGCGCTCGAACGCACGCCGCGCCATCTCTTCGTGCCGCAGCGCTTTGGTGACCAGGCCTATGACGACCGGGCCCTGCCGATCGATTGCGGCCAGACGATCTCGCAGCCACTGATCGTCGCCCTGATGACCCAGGCGCTGAAACTGGATGACCGTTGCAAGGTGCTCGAGATCGGCACCGGGTCGGGTTACCAGGCGGCCGTGCTGGCCCGTCTTGCCCGCCGGGTCTATTCGGTCGAGCGCTATCGCACCCTGTCGCGCGAGGCCGAAGCCCGGTTCGAGGCCATGCGCCTGACCAATATCGTCACCCGGATCGGCGATGGCACGCTGGGTTGGCCGGAACAGGCGCCGTTCGACCGCATCATTCTCACGGCTTCCGCCCCGATCCGGCCAGATGCCATTCTCGGACAGCTCAAGGATGGCGGCATCGCGGTGGCGCCTGTTGACCGGGAAAACCGGCAGGTCCTGGTCCGTTATGTCCGCGATGGCGACACGATCACGGAAACCGATCTGATGGATGTCCGCTTTGTGCCGCTGGTAAAGGGCGAAGCCCGCGCTTTGTAAGACCTTTTCCCGGAAAATGTGCTAGAGTGTCGGCATGGGCATAACGTATGAAGACATCGACGCAGACGGGTTGGTGCGGGTGACGCTGACCGGTCTGCCAACGCGAACGGACCACGCCGCCCTTATCGAACGGGTTGGGGCGCAAATCCGCTCTGGTCAATTGCGCGCCGTGATCATCGACGCATCCGCTGCGGAGCTGCCGGCCAGCACCAGTTTTTCCGAAGAAGTCTGGGAAGATTTCCTGTCCGGACTCGGCCATCGCCCCTTTGCCTATGTGCCGCCGAGCGGTCATGACAATGCCAAACGCCAGGCGATGATCCGGCTGCTGCTGGACGAGTGGGGAACCTGTTTCACTGAGTGTACGGATGTTGAGCAGGCCCGCGCCTGGTGCCTCGCCCGGATCGCTGAACAGTCTGATTGATCCGAAGCGTCGAGCCACCGTTTCATTAAATCTGTATCAGGCGCGGGCAGGGCGGCGTGTGGATAACCGGCGGTTAAGCCTTCTCTGGCTTGATGACGGCGAATATCCTGTCGGAGGTCGAGCCTGAAATGCGTGTCACGTCCCTGATCTGCCTCATTGCGGTGGTGAGTGCGAGCCTTGCGGCTTGTGCTTCCGGTCCGCGTGAGCCGGCCCGGGTCGACTATCGCAGCTTCGGAAATGGGTCGAACACACCATCGTCATCGGCATCGTCTTCCTCGCGTTCCCCGCAACGCGGCACGATGAATTGCGGCTCCGGCTATACCGTGCGCACCAATGACACCCTGTCCGAGATTGCCGAGCGCTGCGGCGTCAGCATGTCGGATCTCGCCAGCACCAACGGGCTCAGCGCGCCCTATACGCTGCGCGTCGGCCAGACGGTCGCAATGCCGCGGCCCCCGGTGCATGTCGTCCAGCGCGGCGAAAACCTGTACCGGATCGGCTTGCGCTATGGCGTGCCCTTCCAGCAATTGGCCAGCCATAACGGCCTTCGTGCGCCCTATGAGATCGAGATTGGCCAGCAGATCCGCCTGCCGCATGGCGCCCAGGTCGCGTCGACCACATCGGGCGGTTCTTCACGGGCACCGACCTCTCGTCTGACCAATGACCGTCATACGCCGCCACCAGCGGAGGCGGGGGCGCCCAGCTTTGATTGGCCGATCCGTGGCCAGGTCCTGTCCAGCTTCGGGCGTCGCCCCAATGGCGAGCGCAATGACGGTATCAATATCGAGGCGGCGACCGGGGCTGAGGTCCGGGCTGCGGCGCCGGGCCAGGTTGTCTATGCCGGCAGCGAGCTGGCCGGTTATGGCCAGCTGGTTCTTGTCCGTCACAGCGGCGGTTTCGTGACCGCTTATGCCCACAATTCCCGCCTGCTCGTGCGCGAGGGCGACCAGATCAGCCGTGGCCAGATCATTGCCCAGGCGGGGGCGACTGGCACGGTCGACCGGCCGCAGGTGCATTTCGAGATCCGGTCCGGTGTGAATCCGGTCGATCCGATGTCCTATCTGCGCTGATCCGGCCGCCGCCGTGTGTGCCTTGCGGCACACAGTCCGACAGCGCTGTTACAGCCGACCCTTGTTGCAACCAGGCCTCGTCCCGATATAGTCCCGCGCATTCGAATTTCGGGGCGTCTGCGCAACATTGTTGCGTTACGCGCCCAGCAGCCGCGGAGCGCGCTTCTTCATGCAAGAGTTTCTTCAATCCCCGATCCCGATGCTCGTCCTCATGGGCCTGGTCTTCTATTTCCTGCTTATCCGTCCGCAACAAAAGCGGATGAAAGAGCACAAGGCGTTGATCGAGGGCCTCAAGCGCGGTGACGAAGTCATCACCCAGGGCGGCATGATCGGCAAGATCGCCAAAGTGTCCGACGAAGAAGTGACGCTGGACCTCGGCGAGGGTGTGAAAGTCCGTATCGTCCGCTCCACGATTGCTGACGTGAAGGGCCGTACCGCCCCGAAGCCGGCCAATGATGCCAAGAAAGACGACAAGAAGGACGACAAGGAAATCGGCTGAGCCGATTGACCGTCATCCCTGATCGTCCCTGACCAAGAGGCCGCGCTGACATGTTGCATTTCGGGCGTTGGAAACTGCTTTCCATATTCCTCATCACGCTGCTCGGCGTGATGTACACCATCCCCAATTTCGTGCCGGAAACCGACCGGTACACGATCAATGAGGCGGATGGCACGGCGACGCCCAAAGGCATCTGGCGCTATATCCCGTCGGGGACGATCAATCTCGGCCTCGACCTCCAGGGCGGTTCGCATATCGTCTTTGAAGTCGACATGGACGAGGTCCGTGACGCCCAGCTGGAAGCGCTGGCCTCGGATATCCGCACCAGCCTGCGCGAAGCGCCGCCGGTGCTGGCACGTTCCGTCGCGGTGATCGGTGATGAAGTCGTGGTCCTGCTGGTCCGCCCGGAAGACCGGGCGACGGCGCTTGAGCGGGTCCGCGCGCTCAATACGCCGGTGACGACGGGTGTCGGCCAGGTCGGTCTGGCCAATATGTATGACATCGCGGCCGATCCGTCGGATCTCTCGGCGATCCGCATCTCGGTCACGGCGCAGCAGTATGAAGCCATCCGTAACCGCACCCTGGAACAGTCGATCACGGTGATCCGTCGCCGTCTCGACGGGCTCGGCACGACCGACCCGACCATTGCCCGTTCCGGCGATCGCCGCGTGCTGGTCCAGGTGCCCGGCGCCGATGATCCGCAGGAGATCATCGACTTGGTCGCCACCCAGGCGGCGATGAGCTTCCACCTCGTTGATGAGAGCGTCGATCCGGGTCCGAACGGGCAGGCGCGCACCCCGCCCGGCGTGAGCATCTACACCATGGCGGACACGGGCGGCACGGCCTGGCTGGCCGTTGAGACCCGGCAGCGTCTGACCGGCGAGAACCTCAACAGTGCCTATGTCACCAGCCATCCGAATTATGTCGGACCGGTCGTCGGCTTCCGCCTCGACACGCAAGGCGCCCTGATCTTCGGGGAACTCACGCGGGTCAATCGTGGCCGCCGCTTCGCAATCGTGCTCGATGACGAGATCATCACCGCACCGACCATCAATGAGCCGATCCTGTCCGGTTCCGGCGTCATCGGCGGTGGTTACACCTATGAGAGTGCCAATCAGCTGGTCATCCTGCTCAATGCCGGTGCCTTGCCGGCGACGCTGACGCCGGTTGAGCAGCGCGTCGTGACCGCCTCACTCGGGCGCGACCAGATCGAAAGCGGCCAGCTGGCCGTGATGATCGGCTTTGGCCTGGTGATCGTCTTCATGGTCGCGATGTATGGCGTGTTCGGCGTCTTCTCGACCGTGGCGCTGTTGGTCAATGTCTTCCTCATCCTGGGCGGCCTGTCGGGCCTTGGCATGACGCTGACCCTGCCGGGCATTGCCGGTATCATCCTGACCATCGGCATGGCGGTCGACGCCAATGTGCTGATCTATGAGCGCATCCGCGAAGAGGTCAAAAACAACCGAACCCCGGTCCAGGCGATTCAGGCGGGTTATGAGCGGGCGCTGGCAGCGATCCTCGATGCCAATATCACCACCTTCATCGCCGCTGCCGTGCTCTACATGCTCGGCGCCGGTCCGGTGCGAGGTTTTGCCGTGACGCTCGGTGTCGGTATCCTGACCTCGGTCTTCACCGCTTTCGTTGTCTCCCGCCTGCTGGCGGTTGTCTGGCTGCGGGCTTTCAAGCCCAAAAAGCTGCCGCTGTAAGGGGAGGAAACGAACATGACCCTCGCACTCGTCAAATACCTGCCCACCTCGGCCAAGGTCCCCTTCATCCGCGGACGCTTCATCGCGCTGGCGATTTCCGGCCTTTTCATCGCATTCTCGATGTTCGAGTTCGCCACGGTGGGCATCAATTTCGGCATTGATTTCCGCGGCGGCATCCAGACCGAGGTCGCCGCGCTGAACGCAACCTCGATCGAGGATTTGCGGAGTACGGCCAACGAACTCAATCTCGGCGAAGCTCGTGTCCAGGGCGCCGGTGCCTCCGGCGCTGACCGCACCACCTATCTCATCTCGCTACCCCTGCAGGAAGGAGAGGGCCTTGAGGGCGAGGCCGCCCAGAACACGGCCCGACAGGCGCTGGAAGATGCGCTCGTTGCTGCTTTCCCGGATATTGAAATGCGCGGCACGACCGTGATCGGCGGCGCCGTGTCGGGCGAGCTGATCGTGACGGGTTTCACCGCCATCGGCGTCGCGCTTTTCCTGATGCTGGTCTATATCTGGTTCCGCTTCGAGTGGCAGTATTCGGTCGGCGCCATTGTCGCCCTGACCCATGACGTCATCGCCACCATCGGCATGTTTTCGCTGACCCAGATGACGTTCGACCTGGCCACGGTCGCGGCCATTCTGACCATTGTCGGTTATTCGATGAACGACACCGTGGTCGTGTATGACCGGATCCGCGAGAACCTGCGTAAATACAAGCGCATGCCGCTGCAGGACGTGCTCAACCTGTCGATCAATGACACATTGTCCCGCACCATTTTGACCTCGGTCACGACGCTGGTGGCGCTGGTCTCGCTCTATCTCATCGGCGGCACGGCCCTGAAGGGCTT
This sequence comes from Maricaulis maris, assembly GCF_003634045.1. Classification (GTDB taxonomy): domain Bacteria; phylum Pseudomonadota; class Alphaproteobacteria; order Caulobacterales; family Maricaulaceae; genus Maricaulis; species Maricaulis maris. The sequence goes on along the minus strand of NZ_RBIM01000003.1, from coordinate 99,800 downwards.
TGCCTTCGCGATGATCTGGGGCGTCTTGATCGGGACTTTCTCCTCGATCTTCGTGGCTGCGCCGATCCTTCTCTTCACCAATGTCCAGCGCGAGAGCAATGAGAGCTGAGCGGGTATAGGGCCGAGCCCACTATCCTGAGACGCGAATAACCCGTATTTTCGCCCCACTGACAGAGTGATTCTGACAATTGGGGAGGGAAAAATGGGTGCAATACTCAGCAATCTACGTACGACGGTGATCGTCTCCTTCGTGCTCTCGGCGGTGTTTCTGGGCGCCTATGTGATGGCCGGGGCCATCGATATCAATGCGGCGTTCTGGCAGGCCCTGGCCCGCTGGACGCATGTTGTCGCCGGCATCATGTGGATCGGTCTGCTCTGGTATTTCAACTTCGTGCAGATCCCGAACATGCCGAAGATACCGGATGACCAGAAGCCGGCCATTGGCAAGGTGATCGCGCCGGCGGCCCTGTTCTGGTTTCGCTGGGGGGCGGCCTTCACCGTGCTCACCGGCCTTGCCGTGGCCGCGTCGCGCGGGCTGACGATGGAGTTCCTCTCCTTCGGTCTGATGGCAGACGCCTATTCGCCGCAATATTCCTTCATCGGCATCGGCATGTGGATGGCCATCATCATGGCGATCAATGTCTGGTTCGTGATCTGGCCCAACCAGAAGATCGCCCTGGGCATTGTCGAGGCGGAGGCCGAGGCCAAGCCGAAGGCGGCGCGCACGGCGATGCTGTTCTCGCGCACCAACACGCTCCTGTCCTTCCCGATGCTGATCGCAATGGCGATGGCGCAGACCATTTTCGGCTGACGCCCGACGGACAGACATGGCCTGAAACGTTCAGGGCCCGCCGGAGACACTGGCGGGCCCTGTTCACGTTCGGGGGGTACGTGAGCATCCGGGTGGCTTTACAGGGAGGGACGCCGCCCGTTGCCTTCGTACAACGCGCGGACGCCTCCAATTCCGTCGCCATAAAATGCGCCGACGTACAGCCGCCTCAGTCGAAGGCGAAACTGGCGTAAACCCGTGGCCGGAATTCGCGCAGCGTGCGCGGCTCGGGCCGGTATTGCGAGGGCTGGATCTGGGTCATGATCACGGCCGCGGTGCGGGTTTGCGGGCTCACGAAAAAGTCGGTGTCGAACAAGCCGCCCCAGCTCAGATCCCCGGGCACGCCGGCCGGCTGCTGGCCTTCAGCTGCTGGCAGGACAATGTCCATGCCCAGCGCGAAGGCGCGGCCGTCCCAGCCGTCGCCCAATTGATCCCCGGTTGCGTGCGGGCTGGCAAATACCGCGAAGGTCTCTTCCGACATCAACTCGACATCACCAAGATGGCCGCCATTGGCCAGCAGCATGGCGAAGCGGATATAGTCCGACGCCGTCGAGACGAGGCCGCCGCCCCCGGATGGCCAGGTCGGAACGCCGAACTCGTAAGGCACCATCTCGCCGTTTTCATCGTGGACATAGAGCGGCGCCAGCTCGTCTTCACTGAAACTGACATCCTCGTAGAAGAAGCCGGTGGCCTCCATCCCGAGCGGGGTGAAAATCTCGGTGTCGAAGAAGGTGTTGAGCGGCTGTCCCGAAACGATCTCGATCACCCGGCCGGCGACATCGAGACCGTAGGAATACATCCAGCGATCGCCCGGATCGCCATAAAGCGGCAGCCCGGCGAGACGGTCGACGCGGACCGCCAGATCGCCTTCGCCATCATACATGGTGTTTTCCAGATGGAGACGGCCCAGATCGCTGTCGGCCTCGAAGATATAGCCGAGGCCGGCCGTGTGGGTGAGCAGGTGCTCGATGGTCATCACCGTGTCCGGTGCGCGCGTCTCGATCTCGCCGGCTTCATTGGCCATCGGCGAGACGGCCACGCGAACATCGGCAAAGGCCGGGATGTAGTCACTGACCGGATCGTCCAGCGCGATCTCGCCGCGCTCGACCAGCATCATGATCGCAACCGCTGTGACCGGCTTGGTCATCGAGGCGATGCGCACCGGCGTGTCGACTGTGAAGGGCGTGTGGTTTTCGAGGTCGGCTTCGCCGGCCTCGGACACAAAGGCAATCTGTTCCCCGCGCGCGATGATCGCCGCATAACCGGGGCGCGCGCCTTCGGCGGCGAGTTCGTCCAGCCGGGCGTCGAGCAGCGACAATGCGTACGGGTCAAAACCCAGCGCGGCAGGATTTTCAACGGTGTGGATGTCTTGCGCCAAAAGCGGCGCGGTGACGGGCATGAGTGCCGTCGTGGCCAGCGCGAACGCCGCCATGGCTTGTTTGAACGCCATCTAACCTTCCCCTCGGGATATTTTTATCGACCGGGGGGAAGGTTAGGACGCCAGTGCCGCTCTGACGAGGGGCTTATTGGGCGGCAGCGAGGTTTTCAGCCGCAAATTCCCAGTTCACCAGCTTGTCGAGGAAGGTGGTGATGTAGTCGGGACGACGGTTCTGGAAGTCGAGATAATAGGCGTGTTCCCAGACATCCATGGTGAGCAGCGGCGTGACGCCGTCCTCGGTCAGCGGCGTTTCGGCATTCAGTGTCTTGCGCACTTCCAGCTTGCCATTGGCCAGGACCAGCCAGGCCCAGCCGGAGCCGAACTGGGTGGCGCCGGCATCGGCGAACGCGGATTTGAACGCGTCCAGGGAGCCGAAATCGCGATCGATCATTGCCGCGAGATCACCGCTCGGGGTGCCGCCGCCATTGGGGCGCATGGACTGCCAGTAGAAGGTGTGGTTCCAGATCTGGGCGGCATTGTTGAACACGCCGGCCTTGGCGGCATCGCCAGCGGTCTTCTTGATCACGTCTTCCAGCGACAGGGCGGCGAACTCGGTTCCGCCGACCAGGCCGTTGAGCTTGTCGACATAGGCGTTGTGGTGCTTCCCGTGGTGGAAATCCAGCGTCTGGGAGGAGATATGGGGGGCCAGCGCGTCTTTGGCATAGGGCAGATCGGGCAGGATGAAAGCCATGGGAACCTCTTACAGTGACGAAGGCGGGAAGGATGAAGGCCGGTTGGGCCGTTTTCATGTCCGCACATATGGTGTGGACAGCGCTCATGTCCACCGGGGAGACGCATGATGGTCAAAGAAATCGACAGCTTGCTGCAAGCCGCCGACCCGGATCGTTATCTGTGCGCCCTGTTTGCGCAGCCGGAGCACCGGGCCGGTCTGCTGGCACTCTACGGCCTCAATCACGAGCTTGGCCGCGCCGCCGATTCCAGTTCGGAAAGCCTGATCGGCGAGATGAAGCTGACCTGGTGGCGTGACGCCGTTGCTGATCTTTATGCCGACCCACCCAAGGTTCGCCGTCACGATGTGACCGAGGGACTGGCCGCGCTGACCGACCGCATCTCGCTGGCCGATCTGACACCTCTCATCGAGGCCCGCTTCGACGATCTGTCGGCCCGTCCCTTCACGGATCTCGACGATCTGCTGGCTTATGTCGATGCCACCGCCGGCCGACTGGTCTCTCTGGCGCTCGCCGTGGTCGGCGCGCGCGACGCGCTGGCACCGGAGACGGTGCAGGTCGCCGGACGGGCGTGGGGGCTGACGGGTTTGCTGCGGGCATTCCCTATCCGGGCACAGATCGGGCGCGCCCCCATTGGCGGCGATGCCCTGGCCGCCGTCGACGCCACGCCGGCGATGATGGCCCAGGGGCTGGGGGCGGAGAAAATCGCCCAGGCGCGCGTCGGCATTGTCGAGACCGCCAAGGCCGCCTGTGCCCGGCTCGAGGCGGCGCGTCCGCTTCCGGCGGATGTCGTTCCGGCAATGGGCTATTGCCTGTTGGCCCCGACCCATCTGCGTCGCCTGCCTGACAATCCCTACGCCCTCGCGCCTGACATCAACCCGCTGGCACGTCGCCTGCGCCTCACCTGGCTGGCGCTGACCGGGCGTTAACTGGTGCCGCCCTCTTGCCTCGCCGGGCCGCTCGCGTCCAACATGGGTGCAACCAAGGAGACAACCGATGCATCACGCGCTCATCACCGGAGCCAATCGCGGACTGGGGCTGGAGCACGCCCGGCAATTGCTCGAGCGTGGCTGGCATGTCAGTGCCGCCGTCCGCGACCCGGCCGCTGCAACCGAGCTCGCCGCTCTGCCGGTCGGCAAGGGCAAGCTGGATGTTCACGCCTATGATGCGGCAGATCCGGACAGCGCCGACGCACTGGCCAAGGTCGTCACCGGCCCGATCGACCTTCTGTTCGCCAATGCCGGCATGATGGCGCCCGAAACGCGCCGTTTTGGCGCCGCGGCGGGGGCGGCGATGCTGGAAGAGTTCAAGGTCAATTCGATCGCGCCGCTGGCGCTGGTTGAGGCCTTTGTTGACCGCGTCGCCGAGTCCGAGATGAAAGTGGTCGCCCTGCAGTCCTCACGCATGGGTTCGATCCGCGACAATGGCAGCGGCGGTGGATACGGCTATCGCGCGTCCAAGGCGGCCCTCAATGCCATCGGCAAGTCGTTGAGCATCGACCTCAAGGATCGCGGCATCGTCGTCCTGATCCTGCATCCCGGCTGGGTGAAAACCGCCATGGGCGGCCCCAATGGCCAGCTGACAGTGCAGGAATCTGTATCGGGACAGCTCGACCTCATCGCCCGTGCCTATGGCAATCCGGTGATGAGCGGTCGCTTCTACCACGTCTCCGGCCAGGACCTGCCCTGGTAGGCAGGCCCTGACCGGGACCTGGGCGACTACTCGCCGAGATGCGTCGCGAGGAAGGTTTCCAGCTCGGTGAGGACGAGTTGGCGGGTGGAGGACGCCGTCAGCCAGTGATCGCCATCATCAATGGTGATCAGTTCGACATCGCCGCCGGCCCGGCTGATCGCACGCCGCATAAACTGGCTTTGCTCGATCGGAACAACTGTGTCATCGCGCCCATGGATCAGCAGGACCGGGATGGTGATGGAATCGGCATGACGTGTGGGGGACGCGGCTCTGAGTGCAGCGCGAACATTGTCCTCGCCTTGGGCGATCCGTTGCATCCATGACCGGATGAACCAATGCGACCGTCCATAGCGCTGCCGGGTATAATTGAGCATTTCCTGTGTGTCGCTCACGCCCGCGATGGCGACCGCACACCGATAAGTGTCCGGTGTGAAAGCGGCACCGGCAAGCGCGGCATAGCCGCCATAGCTGGCGCCGACAATGCAGACCCGATCCGGATCGGCAATACCGGCCGTGACCAGGCGTTCGACCGTATCGGTCAGATCGTGTTGCATGACGCCGGTGCCCCATTGCCCGTAGCCCGCTTCCATCCAGCGATAGCCATAACCGGAGGAGCCGCGGAAGTTGGGCTGGACCACCGCGTAGCCGCGCGAGGTCAGGAAATGCGCGAAATAGTCGAAACCGCCCTTGTCGCGTGATTCCGGTCCGCCATGGGGCAGGATGACGGTCGGGAAGGGACCATCGCCATCGGGCCGGGTGAGGTAGGCTTCCAGCGTCGCGCCGTCGCTTACCTGGTAGGTGATGTGCTGGCGAGCCTGCAGGGCGTTCACCGTTAAATCCGGATGACTGGCGCCGATAATGTCCATTGATCGTTGGGCGACATCATAAAGGAAGTAGACGGGCGGCGTGGCCGGATTGTCTGCCCGGACAACGAGGCGGGTGAAATCCGGAGTCCAGCTGACAATTTGTGGTCGCCAGTCCGGCATGGCTCCGTCAATCACCACCTGGTGTGCGGCCAGCCGTTCGTCGAACCAGTGCACACGCTCAAAATCCTCGATCCAGCTGACGCCGACGACGAGATTGCTGTACGGGTCAATCAGTACATCCTCGATATCAAACCGCGCGTGCTGGAACACGACATCGTCCAGCTCTCCGGTCTCGAGGGAGAGGCTGTAAAGTGCCCGGCGCGAGTCCTGCGCCGGATCGGATGGGATCATCAGGGTTGTGACCGCCAGGCGACCGTCCGGCAGCAGGCCGGCGAATGAGTAGCGCGGCCGCTCAACCCCCGTTTCCCGGCTGATAGTGCTCCACCCGCTCCCGGACGGTATGCGCAGTATCTGCCGGTCACGGTCATTGTTGTAGTCGAGGCGGGCGACAGGTTCTCCGCGAGCGTTGACAACCCAATCGCGTGTGTCGCGCGCGCCCCTTGCGGCTGTCACACTGTTCCCGGTCACCGGGTCGACTGCGAGGAGATTGCTTTCGCGGTTATCGTCACGCGCCGGGATCAGCAGGTGTCCGCTCTCTGCCTCAATGCCGATGATACGACTGACATCGAGGTTGAGACCGAGGCGGTTCGACCGGCGCAGCAATTGCCGCGAGTCCATCTCGTCATCTGCGTCGAGCGCGACCAGGGTGGAGAAATCATAATCGCCGCGGGCGCCCCAGATTGCGGTAACGTCGCTGGCCGTGACCAGGACATGCCGGTTGTCCGCCCAGCGCAGGCCATGGGTGCGAAAGTTTCTGGTATCCGCCGCAATGATCGCGCCGCTGCTGATCTCTTTGACCACCACCACCGGCGCGCCGTTGACATGGCTCGTATAGGCGAGGCGCCGACCGTCGGGCGACAGGACGACGTGCGCCATCGCCGGGTCCGCCGCGAACGTCTCGACAGGTAAGACCTGGCCACGGGCCGGCGATAGACCGGCGAACAGGGCGAAACAGGCGAAAACGCCGAACACAAACCGTAACATGACACCCCCAAACTTGCGGAGCATCAGAAAGCAGGCCGGGGCCGTATACAACCTGTTTGTGTAGGCCGGGAGGTGGAGCTGACCGCGCCGTCAACGCTGCCCGATCTGCCTGACGGGGACGACATCGACATTCATCGGCTGGAAGGCAGCCTTGACGCCATCGAGATGATCGTCCGGGACGGTCGGACTCCGGTCATGCGCGATTGCTTTTGCACGCCTTTGGGCAGTGCCGGCCCTGGCCGGCAGGTTGCGGTGTCAGAACGCCTGCCGGCGTCAGTCTGCTGGCGCGACTACGGGCGCGTTGGCTGGCAGATGGGCAGCGAGGAAATCTACCAGCTCCGAATACCAGACCTGGCGGGCATCCTCGACCAGCAGGTAGTGGTCTGTGCCTTCGCGCTCTACCAGCGTCACATCGGCGCCGGCGCGCCTGGCGGCCCGGGTGAAGCGGCGACTTTGCTCGACCAGGTTGACCGAGTCATCCTCGCTGTGGACCAGAAGCAGGGGCATGGTAATCGCCTCGACATGCTCGATGGGCGAAATTCGGTCCAGCCAGGCACCGTCCGGGCGCCCGCCCGCGCCACCGGCCAGGCGTTGCGACAACAGTGTCAGCCGCCAACTCGTGGAGGATGTCCGATCCTGAAGCCGCTGATAGTAGCGGTCCAACTCGGATATGGGCGAGTAGCCGGCGCCGCAGGTGAAGACGTCAGGCGTGAAGGTCGCCGCCGCGAGCGCTGCATAGCCGCCATACGCAGCCCCGACGATACAGGCCTGCCCGGCGACGGTGATATCCGCCGCTTCAAGAGCACGCAGGGAGTCGGTCAGATCGGTTTGCATGACGCCGAGTCCCCAACCGCCGAAGCCGGCCACGGCCCAGTCATGCCCGAACCCTGTGCTGCCACGGAAATTCGGCTCGTAGACGGCGTATCCGCGTATCGCCAGCAGGTGAGCGAGGTTATCAAACCCGCCCCGCGTACGACCGCCGGGGCCGTCATGCACCAGAATGACGGTCGGATACGGTCCCTCGGTTTGCGGCACTGTCAGGAAGCCGGGAATATCGACACCATCGCGGGCTCGGATCGCGTAGGGCTGGCGGGCTGGCAAGTCCCGCCCGGCAAGCCGGGGCCGGGCCGAGCCGAGTTCGCGAACCTCGCTGGATGCCGCGTTGTAGAGTACGAGCCGGTCGGGCGCCGACATGCTCCGGACGCGCAGCAGCAGCGTCGTGCGATCGCGCGACCAGCTTTCCAAGACGGCGTGGGGTGCACCGATCGCAGTGCGGGCTTCGCTCTCGAGCGCCGCCAGCGATGCATCCAGCCAATCCGAGCTGGACAGGTTTGTCTCGTAGCGCACACCGACGGCGGTGTTGCTATAGGGGTCACCGATCACCTCGCTGATGTCGAGATCGGGGTGCATGGACAGAATGCGGGTAATCTCACCGCTCTCCATCGACATCGCCAGCAGCGCTGTCCGCCCTTGCGTCCGCGGGTCGATATAACGCGACACAAAGGCCATCTCGCCGTCCCCGGTCAGCCCGTAGACGACAAGATCGGGCAGGGCGGTGTCGTTGATCTCCCGGACGATCGGCCAGTTCGGTTCGCCGTCATTGCGGCGAATCCGCAAGCGATTGTGCCGGTTGGAATATTCCACATTACCAGCGAACCTTCCGTCCGCATCGACAATCCAGTGCCGCGTCTCGTCCGAACCGAGCGCCAGGACCCGGAAAGCCCGGGTCAGGGGATTGACGGCGCGCAGTTGGATCTGTCCGCCATCGGTGCGTTTCGGGGCAATCATGTAGCCTGTGCCGGCCTCGATCCCCACGATGTTGCCGGCATCTGGCGTGTAGACTGTCGGTTGGAGCGTGAAGGCGACGTCCAGATCATTGTCGAGATCGAAGGACACCACGCCGCTGACATCGCCCTCACCGTAGCCACGGATGTCGATCGGGAAAATGGCCCGCAAGGCGATCACGCTATCGCTGGTCCACAATAGTTCCATGGTTCGCCAGGCCGCAGCCCCGGCCTCCTGGCGCGCGCCGGTCACCAGATCGACGACAACTAGCTGGTCGCCGCCATCAACCGTCGTCAGAAAGGCCAGCCGCTCGCCATCGGGCGACAGCCGGGCCATGCGGAACTCCTCGTTCGACGCGAAATCGGTGACATCGGCCACCGGTTGCGCGGTGGCGTGAGTGCAAAGGGCCGCGATGGCGGCGAGCGCCAGTACAAGACGATGAAACATGGGATTCTCCAGACCGAGGAGCATATTATGGGGCCAGGCCAAGCCCGCAACCCAGAATAGTCGGCGTTCGCGTGGTTTCCACGTGCCGCTCTCGCCCGCGAGCTGCAGCTGGTCAGCCCGCTTGCCAGACCGCCAGATCGGCCAAGGCCCGCGTCGACAGCGCATTCTTGCGGGCCGGCGTCTTGGCCTTGCCCTTGATACGGTTGCCGTCGGCATCGACGGTCGGCTGCTCGATCGGCGGGAAGAGGCCGAAATTGACATTCATCGGCTGGAAAGAGCCCTTGCCGCCGTCCAGATGACCGCCGGTGACATGGCCGATCAACGCCCCGAGGGCGGTCGTCGCCGGCGGTGGGGTGAGGGCGGTGCCGAGGCGTTCGGCGGCCGCATAGCGCCCGGCCAGCAGGCCCATGGCTGCGCTCTCGACATAACCTTCGACACCGATCAGCTGGCCGGCAAAGCGCAGGCGCGGCTGGCTCTTCAGGCGCAATTGCGCGTCGAGGAGTTTGGGTGAGTTGAGGAAGGTGTTGCGGTGAATGCCGCCGAGGCGGGCAAAGCGCGCCTCTTCCAGGCCCGGGATCATCCGCAGCACCTCGCCCTGGGCGCCGTATTTCATCTTGGTCTGGAAGCCGACGAGATTGAACAGCGTTCCCAGTGCATTGTCCTGGCGCAGCTGGACAATGGCCCAGGGCTTCACGGTCGGATTGTGCGGATTGGTCAGGCCGACCGGCTTCATCGGCCCGTGACGCAGCGTCTCGCGACCCCGCTCGGCCATCACCTCGATGGGCAGGCAGCCGTCAAAATAGGGGGTGTTGGCCTCCCATTCCTTGAACTCGGTCTTTTCGGCCGCGATCAGGGCGTCGATGAAGGCCTCATACTGGTCCTTGTCCATCGGGCAATTGAGATAGGCCTTGCGTTCGGCCTCGGTCTCGCCCTTGTCATAGCGCGACTGGAACCAGGCTTTGTCGGTATTGACGCTGTCGCGATAGACGACCGGGGCGATGGCATCAAAGAAGGCCAGCTCGCCTTCGCCGGTCTCCTTCAGGATGGCTTCCGACAGGCTTTCCGAGGTCAGCGGGCCGGTGGCGATGATGACGCTGTCCCAGTCTTCCGGCGGCAAAGCCGGGATTTCCTCGCGATTGATGGTGACCAGCGGATGCTCGGAGAGCTCCTTCGTCACCGCTTGCGAGAACACATCGCGATCAACCGCCAGCGCCCCGCCGGCCGGCAGGCGGGCGGCATCGCCCTGGCGCAGGATGATCGAGTCGAGGCGGCGCATCTCCTCGTGCAACAGGCCGACGGCATTGGTGCGGTGATCATCCGAGCGGAAGGAGTTGGAGCAGACCAGTTCGGCCAGCCCGTCGGTATGGTGGGCATCGGTGCCCTTCACGCCGCGCATCTCGTGCAGGATGACGGGCACGCCCTTGGAAACGAGCTGCCAGGTCGCCTCGGAGCCGGCCATGCCGCCGCCGATGACGTGAACGGGTTTCATCGCTTGATCTGTCATGCGCGGCATATCGAGCCCGCGCGTGGGGGAGTCAAGCGGCGACGGGCAGGCTTGACGGTGATCTGGCCGCGCCGCAAAAATAACCACAAGGGGAGATTGCGTGTGATTCAGGCAGGGATTGTGGGTCTGGCGGCTTTTTTGTTCGCCGATGAGGTGGTGTTGCCGGCAACGGTGACGGACGCCTATTTCGCGTATGAAGCGGCGGTGGAGCAGCAGGATTTTGCTGCCGCGAGCCAAGCGGCGGAAATCGCGTTCCGGGAGGCTCGTGCCGCCGGTATCGGCGAGGACATCCAGCTTACCCTTGGGGTCAACGCGCTTGCGATGGCTCCGGCCCGCGGCTCCGGTGCCGGCCTTGTCGAGCTGGTTGATCAAACGGCGGACCTCGCCATCCGATCCGGTGACACGACATTGGTGCGAGACGTCCGCTTGCAGGGGATTTCATCGGCGGCACAAGCGGGCGATGCAGTCGGCTTCGGTGCGATGATGGCGCCGATGATCGACGCTTTGATCGAGCCGCCGCTCCTGGAGGAACCCGATCAGGTGCGGCTCTTTGCTGCGACTTATCCGAACTCTTTCACGGAACCGCTTGGCGAAGACGTCCGAACGAGTGTTGCCGCCGAGCGCGACGCGCTGCTGTCTTCCGGGTCTGATCCGGTCCAACTGGCCAATCTCACACTGATATTGCGTCGTGATGCGTTCTTGCGGGACGACCGCGGTACGGCGCTCGATCTGACGGATGAGGCCCTTGCGCTGATTGACGCTGACACGATGGCGGGCGCGCGGGCACAGACAGCCTTGTTGGGCGGCCTTCCCGGTCTCGCCGACATTCTGGTGGCGGACGGGCTGACGGTCGGGCAGGCCGTCGCCGAACGGTCTTCGCAGATGCAGGATGCGCTGTGCGCGCACCTGTCCAGCCAGCCCGTGCCGGTAGGACCGTGGCGTGAGGTACAGGTGCCGACGCGGTCCGTCGAACGCGGTCGCCATCACGCCGCCGCGCGGTTCGAATTCGAGGTCGTTGATGGCGAATTTGCGTCATTTGGGCCCGAAATGGCGATATCAGGCGGACGCGATAGCGACCTGCGCCGGGCCGTTGAGAGACAGCTCTCCGAGACCGTGTTTCATGCCGGCTGCGATGGTGAGCCTGCCTCGATGCGGGGTCTATTCCGCGTCACCTATGTCGGTGGCGTTACCGGGCATACCGTCGGAGCCTACCAACTGTCATTTCGCTTGCTGCAGTCCATATCCCCGGCCAGGCCGGTACCGGCAGGCCGCTAGTTGGGGTGTGCAATCGGGCGCGTACACGGACGAAGCGTGGGTGCCGTCACCTAGGGAAGTTGGGGAGATCGAATGACATACAGACACTGGGTCGCCGGACTGGCCTTCCTCATCGCAACAACAGCCACCGCCCGGGCGCAAGACGAGCCGCTGCCGCAGGCGGTCGCGGATGCCTATCTGGCCTATGAAGCGGCCTTGGCCGACGCCGATGCTGACGCCGCCCTGATCGCGGCGCGTGCCGCCCATGCGGCGGCGGAAGACGAGCGGATCGATCCCTCCCTGACCGCCGTGCTCGCTGAAAATCACGGCTATCTTGCCAATGTTGCCGGTCACTTTGAGGAGGCGCGGGACGCCTGGCGCCAGTCCGGCCGATTGTCGAACCGGAACAATCTGCCAGCCGCCGAACGGGCCTGGCGTTGGCACAATGCGGCGTCCAACGCGCTGCTGGCGGACGATAATAGTGATGCCTGGGCATGTTCCGGCGAGGCCATTGATGCGATCGAGGATCTGGACGGGGATCTGGAAGCCGTGTCGAATTTCGCTCGGGATGCTTATTTCCTTCGCGCCCGTCTGGCGGCCACGCGTGGGCGAACCATGACAGCCGGCGCGCTGGCTCGGCGGCTGCTCGAACTTCCCGCTGATGTCGATGTCGAGCCCGGCTTGGTCTTTGCACTCGCGCACTATTTCGCAGGTCTGGAGCAGTTGATGCGCGAAGACGTTGGCGATGCGGCCTATCATTTCCACGTCGGCCGCGACGCTGCGGCCAGGATTGATGCTGACCCGATTGTCACCAACCGACTGTCAGCTCTGGCTGTTTACTCGAGGGAGCAACTCGGCCGACTGGATCGGCGTGGCGAGCAGCATGATGACCGGGAAGCGGAATTGCTGGCGGCCCGACTTGCAGACGATCCTGTCCATGTGCGGTGGTACCTGGCGGCCGATGAGATCGACGAGGAAGTTCCCGAGGGATATGTTCCGGCAGCACCGATCGAGCGGAATCCTCCGCCCTATCCGGCCCGGGCCGCACGCGATGGCTATGAGGGCGTCGTCATCGTGAGCTTCAATATTGATGAGACCGGACGGGTCAGAGACGGCGCGATCGTCGACGCGCTGCCACCGGGTATCTTTGATGAAGCAGCGCTTGGCGCACTCTCCGATTGGCGCTTCGAACCGGCAACACAGGACAGCGTACCGGTCAGCGAAACCGGCCGAATGATCCATTTCAGTTTCCGCTTCGCCGACTGACGCGACCGCGCGTCGCGCTTGATCCTTGCGGGCAGGGCGGTATCTCTGGCGGCGAAGTGATCGGAGCCGTCATGTCGAGCCAGCCCATTCCCGTCCTGCGCAGTGTTGTCGTCGCCTACAGCCTGCTGGCCACGCATTGGCAGCGCTTCGCGCTCGCCGGCCTGCCCTTCACGCTGGCCTATGCGGTCCGGCTCTGGTTGGCGCACAAGGGGCAGGCGGTACCGCTGGACGGTTTCTGGCTGACCCTTGATGCCACGGCCCTGATCGCCATGACCGTTGGCAGCCTGGCCTTCTCGGCCATGGCTTTCCGTCTTGCCATGCACGATGAATATGCCGGGCGCTGGGGACTGCAGCTGTCCGGCGATGAGTGGCGGCTTTTCATTGTCACCCTGCTCAATGCCGCCTTGGTCCTGATCGTGGCGCTGCTGGCGGCGATGTTCGCCTTCGTGGTGTTCAGCACGATTGCCGGCGGCGCGGTCGACCGGGCCGGGATCAATCCCGAAGAGGCCGGTTTCGACCTCCCGACCGCCATGAGTTACATGACCCTGGCGGACTGGATCGCGGCCTGGGTCGTCAATGCCGTCGCCTTCCTGCTGGTCGCTTGGCTGATTGCCCGCCTGTCGGTTTCATTCCCGGCCAGCATTGCCCAGCGTGCGGTGCGGGTTTTGTCGGTCTGGACGCTCAGCGAGGGGCAGGCCTGGCGCATCATGGGGGCGATGGCGGTCGGCATCCTGCCACTGCTTGCCCTTGAAATCGGACTTTACGAAGGGCTCAGCGCGATGCTCGGCGACCGCTTCCTCGCAGCGCCGGTGACCGTGGGGGCCAGCGTGGAGACCTCGGGCGGCTTCGTGATGATGCAGGAATACATGCGGGTGACCGGCTTCTTCGCCATCGTCAACCTGCCGGTTATCGCCGGCCTCTACGCCCATTTTCATGCCGTGCGAACGGCAGAAGCCACCTAGCGGGACAATTGCCGACCGGTTCCCGCTGGCGATTTTTCGTCAGGCGCGCATGATGGCATCATCGTGACGCAAGGGCAGGGGCAAATCATGGCCACGCAAAGCTTCGACATCGGCAAGGCTATCTTCTGGTTTTTCATTCGCTTCGGCGAGAAACCGGGCGGTGCGCTCTGGCTGTTCGCCTTCCAGGCACTGTGTGCCCTGGTCCTCGTCGCCCTGTCGGTGATGATGATGGGACCGGCCTATATCAATCTGTTCGAGCTGATCGAGGCCGACGCCAATGGTGGTCTCAGCGATGCCGACGCCTTGCGGCAGGTGTTTGATATCGTCATGCCATTCCTGACTTATGGCATCCTGATCATACCGCTCTCCCTGCTGTTTGTGGTGATGTTCCAGGGGGCGTGGCTGCGCTTTCTCACCAAGGGCGAGGTCAAGCCGGTCGTACCGATCCGCTTTGGCGGTGACGAGATCCGGCTGATCGGGGTCAACCTGCTCTATCTTGTGGTCGCGGCGGTTGCCTATTTCGGCGTTGCGATGCTGATCGGGATTTTCGGCTTTGGTGCTGTGATGATGGCCCATGGTGGGGGTGATGCGGGTGCGATCGGCATTGGCGGTGGCCTGCTGGCCTTTGTCGCCTTTCTCGCCGTCCTGGTCGCCCTGCTGGTCTTTGCAGTCCGCCTGGCGTCGGCACCCGCCCTGACTGTACTCGATGGTCGCCTGCGCTTCTTTGAAAGCTGGGACGCCAGCAAGGGCGTCTTTTGGCAAATGCTGATCAGTTATGTCGTGGCTTATGCGGTCATGATGGTGATCGGTGGCACGCTCGGGTTTGTCGTCCAGCTGGCCCTGCTGGCGGCGCTTTTCCCGATGCTGATCGATATGGCGGAAATTGCCGAACAGGGCAGCCAGGTGGATGTCGACGCGCTGCTGGCCAGCATCCAGTCCAGCCTCAGCCAGCCGGGTACGCTGCTCGCCCTGATTGTCGGCTTTTTCTTGCTCTACGCTTTCCAGGTCATGCTCGAAGCCGTCTGGCATTCGATCGGCGCCTATAATGCCGTGCGCGTTCGCAGCGGCGGGGAAGGCGAGGCATCGGATGCACCGACCCTGGCGGCCGATCACCCGATGGGCGCCTCGCCCAGCGAGGGGTGAGCGTCCGGCAAACTGACTTGCACGCCATGCGGGCTTCCGCCTAACGTCCCCCGGGACATCTTGGCTTCGGGCTGCAGGGGACAGGTCATGGCGGGACGGGAAATCTATTCGAAACGCGGGCCGCAGGCGCGCCGGACCTGGACGGCGGCCGCCATTCCGATGGTCGTTGTCTTGATCATCCTGGGCGCGATCATCGGAGCGGTGGCCGGGGTTTTTCTCGGATTCATCTCGGCGGACGGCTCGTCGGACGAGACTTGGCAGGGCATGACATACATGCTCATCGGCACGTTCGCGCCGGGCGCCGTGCTGATCTTCCTCTGGGTCGTTTTTTTCGAGCGCCGACCGCTCGCCGCGATCGGCCTCAACGGGCAGTTCCTCGGGCGATTTGTGCGCGGATACGGTCTTGGACTGGCTTTTCTGACCATCGTCGTTGGCGGCATCTGGCTGTTGGGTGGCTATCAGATCGAAGCCAGTGGCTCGGTCGCGCTGGCGGTCCTTATCCCGGCGGCCTGGGTCCTGCTCGGCTTTATTGTCCAGGGCTCGACCGAAGAGATTTTCATGCGCGGGTGGCTGATGGGCCTCATCACCTCGCGTCACGGCATTGTTTGGGGCGTGGTGGTCAATTCGGCGATTTTCTCGCTTCTGCACGGTGCCAATATCGAGATGTCGGCCGAGCTGATATTCGGCCTCGCCAACATCCTCCTGGTCGGGGTGATGCTGTCCTTCTACGCCATCAAGGAAGGTTCGCTGTGGGGCGTGTGCGGTTGGCATGCCGCCTGGAACTGGTTGCTGGCGTCTGGTTTCGGTCTGCCGGTCAGCGGCCATGACAGCCCGGTCAACCCGATCCTGATCGATCTCGCCGACGCCCCCGACGCCGCTTGGTGGCTGACCGGCGGCGTGTTCGGCCCGGAAGCCAGCGCGGTGACGACGGTCGTCCTGCTCGCCGGCACGCTCTATTGGGCGTTCAAGGGCAAGGCGGCGGATTATGGCGTTGAGGCGCCGACCGACGCGGCGACCGACAATCCCGCCCAAGGCTGATCCGTCTACCGGATCCGCCGTTCAAACTGCGGCCGGCTTCAGCCCCCGTGCGCGATAAAAGGCGATGGCAGGCGTGTTGCTGGCGATCACCTTGAGGGAGATGCTTCGCACGCCAAGCCCGGCAAGACGGACGCATGTCCGGGCGAACAGGAAACGCCCCAGCCCTTGGCCCTGACGGCCCGGCAGGATCGCAAAATCCTTGAGAAAACCGGTGGTCCAGCAGTGCGCGAAGCCAACCAGCTCGTCGCTGCGTTGATCGATCAGACACAAGCACAGGCGTTGATCAAATTCGCCGTCCGTCCGCAGCGCCGCCCACCACTCGCCAAACGCCGCGGTCTCACCTTGACCCTGCGCATAGGCGGCGTTGAGTAAGTTTCTCGCGCCAAGACCGTGCTCGTGCGGTTGGAAATCCGGCTCCGCGATGAAATCAGGCGTCGCTGGTTGCGCGAGAAGCGGCCCCTGCAACGCGGCCGTCAAGAGGATGGGCGGCTGCGGCATTCCGGTGTCAGCCCGCTTTCTTCCGCAACTCCTTCGCCCGTTCCAGCATCGGTGCCAGATAGCGGCCGGTCCAGCTGCGCTCGACCTTGGCGACGTCTTCCGGTGTGCCGACGGCAACCACTTCGCCGCCGCCATCACCGCCTTCGGGACCCAGATCGATCAGCCAGTCGGCCGTCTTGATGACGTCGAGATTATGCTCGATCACGACGACGGTGTTTCCGGCTTCGACCAGCTCGTGCAGGACCTCCAGCAGCTTGCGGACATCCTCGAAATGCAGGCCGGTGGTCGGCTCGTCGAGAATGTAGAGCGTCTTGCCGGTGGCGCGTTTGGAGAGCTCCTTGGAAAGCTTCACCCGCTGGGCCTCACCGCCGGAGAGCTGGGTCGCGGGCTGGCCGATCTTGATATAGCCCAGACCGACGCGTTTCAGCGTTTCCATCTTGTCGCGCACGGCGGGCACGGCCTTGAAGAAGTCGGCGCCTTCCTCGACCGTCATGTCGAGCACATCGGCGATCGACTTGCCCTTGAACTGGACCTCCAGCGTCTCGCGGTTGAAGCGGGCGCCGTGGCAGACATCGCAGGGCACGAAGACGTCGGGCAGGAAGTGCATCTCGATCTTCACCACACCATCGCCCTGGCACGCTTCACAGCGCCCGCCCTTCACATTGAAGGAGAAGCGGCCCGGCTTGTAGCCGCGCGTCTTGGCTTCGGGCAGCTGGGCGAACCATTCGCGGATCGGGGTGAAGGCGCCGGTATAGGTGGCCGGATTGGAGCGCGGCGTGCGGCCGATCGGTGACTGGTCGATATCAATCACCTTGTCGAGCCGGTCCAGCCCTTCGATCCGGTCGTGCGGGGCGGGGACCTGCTGGGCCTTTTGCAGCTTGCGCGCGGCGGCCTTGTAGAAGGTCTCGATGGTCAGGGTCGACTTGCCGCCACCCGACACGCCGGTCACACAGGACATCACGCCAAGCGGGAATTCGGCATCGACGGTCTTGAGATTATTGCCGGTCGCGCCGACCACTTTCACCATGCGCTTCTTGTCGATCTTGCGGCGCTTTGTCGGCACCTCAATGCGCCGCGTGCCTTGCAGATACTGGCCGGTCAGGCTGGCCGGATTGGCGATGACTTCAGCGGGCGTGCCTGCGGCCACGATTTCGCCGCCATGGACGCCGGCGGCAGGACCGAGATCGACGACATAGTCCGCCGTCAGTATGGCTTCCTCGTCATGCTCGACAATGATCACCGTATTGCCCAGATCACGCAGCCCGCGCAGGCTTTCCAGCAGCCGGGTATTGTCGCGCTGGTGCAGGCCGATGGACGGTTCGTCGAGCACATAAAGCACCCCGGTCAGGCCCGACCCGATCTGGCTGGCGAGGCGAATGCGCTGGCTTTCACCGCCGGACAGCGTGCCGGATGCGCGATCAAGCGTGAGATAGTCCAGCCCGACGTCGACGAGGAATTTCAGGCGCTCGCGGATTTCCTTGAGGATGCGCTCGGCGATCTGCTGCTGTTTCGGCGTCAGGGTCGCCTCGACGGCACCGAACCAGTCGCGGGCATTGCGGATCGAGAGTTTCGAGGCGTCGGTGATGTCCTGGCCGTCAATCTTGACGCTCAAGGCTTCCGGCTTCAGGCGGCGTCCGCCACAGGTCTCGCAAGGCTGGGCCGACTGGAAACGGGCCAGGTCCTCACGCACCCAGCTACTGTCGGTCTCGCGCCAGCGGCGTTCCAGATTGGGAATGACACCCTCGAACGGTTTCTGGGTCTCGAATTTCCGCAGCCCGTCTTCATAGACGAAGGTGACCTTCTCCTTGGTACCGAACAGCACGATCTTGCGGAAAGGCTCCGGCAGGTCGCGCCAGGCCTGGAACATGTCGCCGCCGAAATGCCCGGCCAGGGCCTGCAGGGTCTGCTGGTAGAGTTTCGAGGTCGCCCGGCTCCAGGGCGCGATGGCGCCATCGGACAAGGGCTTGTCGCGGTCGGGCACGACGAGGTCTTCGTCAAACTTGAGTGACTGGCCGAGACCGTCGCAGGACGGGCAGGCCCCGAACGGGTTGTTGAAGGAGAAGAGGCGCGGCTCGATTTCGGAGATCGTGAAACCTGAGACGGGACAGGCGAACTTCTCCGAGAAGATCATCCGCTCGGGATTGCCCTTCTCGTCCTGACGGTCGGCAAATTCCGCGACGGCGAGGCCATCGGCCAAGCGCAGGGCGGTTTCCAGACTGTCGGCGAGGCGGCTTTCCATGTCCGGCTTGATGACGATCCGGTCCACCACCACGTCGATATCGTGCTTGAATTTCTTGTCGAGCGCGGGGACGTCTTCCAGCGTGTAGAACTCGCCGTCCACCTTGACCCGCTGGAAGCCGGCTTTGAGCCATTCGGCGAACTCCTTGCGGTACTCACCCTTGCGGCCACGCACGACCGGCGCCAGCAGGTAAAGCCGCGAGCCCTCCTCGAGCGCGGTCAGGCGGTCGACCATCTGGCTGACCGTCTGGCTCTCGATCGGTAGGCCGGTGGCCGGCGAATAGGGCACGCCGACCCGGGCCCATAACAGGCGCATATAATCATAGATCTCGGTGACCGTGCCGACGGTCGAGCGCGGGTTTTTCGAGGTCGTCTTCTGTTCGATCGAGATGGCTGGCGACAGGCCTTCGATACTGTCCATGTCCGGCTTGGACATCAGCTCCAGGAATTGCCGGGCATAGGCCGACAGGCTCTCGACATAGCGGCGCTGGCCTTCGGCATAGATGGTGTCAAAGGCGAGCGAGGACTTGCCCGAGCCGGACAGGCCGGTGAACACGATCAGCTTGTCGCGCGGCAGGTCAACGGAAACATTCTTGAGATTATGCTCGCGTGCGCCCTGCACGCGGATGGTATCGAGCGCCATGCGTCTGCCAGTCTCCGTTCGGTCGCGCCAGTCGGTTGAGATTCGCAACCGGATCGGAACGTTAGGGGAACATTGTGCGATCTGTCCAGCGCACAATGTGATCCATAGGAGATAGGACGCGGATGCCGCCGGGTCCAGCGTGCCAAGCGGGACAACTGACATGACGGTGGCAGGAGGCGAGTTCGTGGCGAGGTGTGATCGTCCTGTTGCGCTCGGCTGGACTCTGTCGCTCGCCTCCTCTCAAATCAGCCTGACTCGCAGGCGCTGATTGACCTGCGGAACAGAATGTGAACACTGGGCTGCCCCCGGTACGAGGCTGGCAGCAAGGATGGAGAACAGGCGATGGCGGGAAGCGTCAACAAGGTAATTCTGGTCGGCAATCTGGGACGTGATCCGGAGATCCGCCGCATGAATAATGGCGATCCGGTCGTCAATCTGTCCCTCGCCACCTCGGAGAGCTGGCGCGACAAGTCCTCGGGCGAACGCCGCGAGAAGACCGAGTGGCACCGTGTCGTGATCTTCAACGACAATCTCGCCAAGGTCGCCGAGAACTATCTCAAGAAGGGCTCGAAGGTTTATGTCGAGGGCCAGCTGCAGACCCGCAAATGGACCGACCAGAACGGCCAGGAAAAATACTCCACCGAGGTCGTGCTGCAGCGTTTCCGCGGCGAGCTGACCATGCTGGACGGCCGCAATGAGGGCGGTTCCGGCGGCGGTTATGGCGGCGGCAGTAGCGGCGGCGAGTTTGACCAGGGCGGCGGCTCCGGTGGCGGCCAGCGCTCGATGGATGGACCGAAGGAAGATTTCCGCAATGCTGATCTCGACGATGAAATCCCGTTCTAGCCTGCGGGCGCTGATCAGCGCTGGCGTGCTGGCCGCAGCCTGTGCGGCCGGTGGCGCCATGGCGCAGGATCCGGCGGCGGACGCAGCCGCGGATCCCAATGCGCGGTCGCCCGAGATCGTCGTCGTACCGCTCGGCGAAGAGGAGGGCGAGGCCCATTTCGTTGTTGGCCAGATGGCTTGGGGCGATGTGCTGGGGATTCTCAACCAGATCCAGGAACAATCGTCTGAACAGACCATCACGACGGCCCAGAACCTGTGGGGCGCCCGCAATGAGAACCCGCCCTTCTTCCTGTTCGAGCTGGCGCGGTTGACGGCGGAATCCGATCCCGCCTTTGCGGTCCAGGCCTATTTCCTGGGACGTTCGCGGACCATGTATGACGCGGCGCGGTGCCTGGATTCCTCGGCTGTGGACGTTATCAACGAGGCTTCGGCCTATGCGGGTGTCACGGTGCTGGAAGTGATCGCATCGCGACCGGAGCTGACGATCGCCGCGATCGAAGGGATTATCGAGTCCGGTTCGGCCTTTTCCGGCGAAGCGTCGCCCTGGTGGGCCTGCTCGTTTGGAACCAACGCCTATTTCGCCGCCGTCAATGGCCAGACCCTGTCCGGCAATGAATGGCTGATCGTCGAAAATCGCTGGCCATCCGTCCGTGACCGAATCTCTTCAAACCTGCAGAATAATCTCGACATGATGCGCAATGCCGTCGCGGCGGAAACGGCGTCGGAATAGCGTAATCTGCAACGGTCTGACGCCCGCCTGGTTGCTGCCTGGTGATCGCGCGGCGTCAGGTTTTGCGCTGACTTACTAATTTGTTAGTTGATGGTCGCAGTCTCCCGTGGGAGGTCTGGATCATCAACTAAGGAATTCGTAGATGGCGCGTCCAACATCCCCGCAACTCACTGATGCCGAACAGCGCATCATGACCGTGCTCTGGGAGCGGGGCGAGGCGAGCGTCCGCGACATTACCGATGCGCTCAGCGCCGAGCACGGCCTGGCCTATACGACCGTCCTCACCACAATCCGGATCATGACCGACAAGGGCTATGTCGGGTATCGCAAGTCCGGCCGGGCCCATATCTACGCCGCCTTGCTGAGCCGCGACGGCGCCCGCAACCAGGCCCTCGGATCGCTCGTCCGGACCCTGTTCGGCGGCTCGGCCCAGAGCCTCGCCCAGCATCTCGTGCGGGCAGAGAAGTTGACCCTCGATGATATCGAAGCCCTGCGCGCTGCGGTGCTCGAGGGGGACGGGACGGATCGTGCAAGCCGCGATGAAGACCCGGACGGGGAGGCGCGCTGATGGCCGTTGAAACCCTGCTCCTGGCGGCGCTCGCGGCCCTGACCGCCGCGACAGCGCTGGCCGGTCTGGTGGTCGCGCTCGACCGTGTCCTGCCGGCGCGCTTTGTACGGGAACGCCATGACCTGGCCTTGGCCGCGCTCGGTGTCATCCCGCTGGTCTTCCTGCTCGCCCTGCGCGCAGCGCCGACGCCCACTGCCGCAGACGAACCGGCGGTCGCCGCCGCGCCACCGCTCTATCTTCCCGTCGGCAGGGCCGGACCGGTCGAGGGGGCCCCCATCCACCACGACACGCCAGCAGTCGTCCGGCCGGGCGCCGGACCGGCCAATACCGGGGCGCGGCTCCAACATGCCCTCCTGCTGATCTGGCTGACCGGAGCCGGCGTGATGGCCCTGCGTCTGATCCGCGATCTTGTCGCACTTCATCGCATGCGCTCGGCGGCGCGCCCCGTGTCCTGTCCGGCCACGCTGCGCCTGTCCGCCGCCGTGCCGCTTGCCATCAGCGAGGCTGCCACCACTCCGCTGCTCGCTGGCTATCGGCAGCCGCAAATCCTGCTGCCCGCCGGTTTCCCGCTCGACCATGCCGCCCGGCCCGTGCTCGAACATGAGATTGCCCATGCCCGTCGCGGCGATGCCTGGACGGTCTTGGCGCTGCGGGTTTTGCAGGCCGGTTTCTGGTGGGTATTGCCACTGCTCCCCCTGATGACCGTGCTCGAGCGCAATCGAGAGACCTTGTGTGATCGCGAGGCGGCGCGGATCACCGGTCAGCCGCGCGATCTCGCCCTGGCGCTGCTCGATGCTGCCGCCCGCCGCACCCCGCATGCCTCGCTGGCGCTCGCCGCCGCTCCCTCACGTTCCAGCCTGGCGCAACGCGTTGACCGGCTGACGGCGACCTCTGACCTCAACCGAAAGGATAGTCCCATGCGTCTTGCCCTCCTGCTTCCCGCCCTGTCGGCCACAGCCCTGGTCCTCACACCGCAATTGGGTGAAGCCCGGGCCATGGAAGGCCGTGATACCCGGCCATCGCCCCTGCGTGACCTTGACGACTCTTACGATCTCGACGGTCGTCTCTACCAGGCAGCCCGTCGTGGCCAAGCGAGCCGTGTCAGTGAATTGCTCGTCGAAGGGGCCAATCCGGATGTCCGCTACCAGGGCGATGGTACCGCCTTGATTGCCGCGGTTCGGTCCGGTGATCGCACCACAATAGAAACCCTGCTGAACGCCGGTGCCGATCCCGATCTCGGGGTCAATGGTGACGGCAATCCGATGATTGCCGCCGCTGCCCGGGGCCGCGATGACGTGGTCCAGCTGCTGCTTGCCTCCGGTGCCGATGTCGATGCCGCCCAGTCCGGGGATGGCAATGGGCTGATCGCCGCCGCGCTGCATGGCCGGGGCGGGACGGTTGACCTGTTACTCGCCGCCGGCGCCAATCCGGACGCCTATGTCCTGGGTGACGAAACGCCGATGGTGAATGCAGCCCAGCAAGGCCATCTCGACGTCATCGAGCGCCTCGCCGCCGCCGGTGCCGATCTGTCGCTGACGGTCCTCGCGCACAGTCGCGACGGGCAGGAGATCTACCGCTCACCCCTGAGCGAAGCGCGCCGGACCGGCCAGCGCCATGTTGTTGCCTGGCTTGAAGCCCGCGGCGCCGAGCATCGCGAACCGGCACGCTGATCCAGTCTATCCGGGATGCGCGGATCGGTCGGACTGGCAGTCCGGCCGGTCCGCGCTAAACTGGCTTCCGACTCGGCAGCATGAGGGCATGCGCTGCGGGCAGGGGGCCAGTTGATGCGCGTATTGATTGCCGGGGCGAGCGGGTTCATCGGCTCGCACATCGCCGCCTATCTCCATGCCGGCGGGCATCAGGTGCTCGCCGCCGCACGTGATGTGGAAACGGCCCGGCAAAGGGCTCCGTGGCTGGACTGGACGAGCTGCGACTTTCGCCGTGACATGATCGATGACTGGTTGCCCCGACTGACCGGTGTCGATGTCGTCATCAATTGTGTCGGTGTGCTGCAGGACGGGCGTGGCGACAGCAGCCGCAAGGCCCATGTCGACGGGGCGAGTGCCTTGTTTCAAGCCTGTGAACGGGCGGGGGTGCGGCGCGTTCTGCACATCTCCGCGGTCGGTGTCGATGCGGCGGCCGGCTCGGACTATGCCCGCGACAAGCTGGCCGGCGAGGCGGCGCTCAAGGCCTGCGATCTCGACTGGCTGATCCTTCGCCCCTCCCTTGTTATCGCCCGTAATGTCTATGGCGGCACGGCGCTGGTGCGCAGCCTGTGCGGTTTGCCCTTTGTGACGCCGGTTGTCGGTGGCGAGCAGGTCTTTCGCCCGATCGGGATGGACGACCTTTGCGCCGCGATCGCTGACCTGATCCGTCCTGGCGCTCCGTCGCGCACCAGCTATGACCTCGCCGGACCGGAACGGGTCAGCCTTGCCGATACCGTGCGCGGCTATCGGCGCTGGCTTGGTTTCGGCGATAGCCGCATCCTGGCTGTGCCACGCTGGCTGGCGCGGCCGGCCTTCTGGATTGGTGATCTTCTGGGCTGGATGGGTGTGCGCACCTCCATGCGCTCCAACGCGCTCAAACAGCTCGATTTCGACGTTGAGGGCGACCCGTCCGGCTGGATGGCGGCGACCGGCGCCGCGCCGCGCGGCTTCCACGACTGGCTCGCGGCCCATCCGGCCGGGCTGCAGGATCGCTGGCATGCCAGACTCGGCTTTGCCCGCCCGCTGGCGCGCTGGGTGCTGGGCCTCTACTGGCTCATGACCGGCGTGCTGGCGCTCACCATCGCCAAGGATCACGCCTATTCCGTGCTCGCCGCCGGCGGGTTTTCCGAGGCAGCCCAGCCGCCTGTTTTATGGTTCGGTTCCCTGTTCGACATCGCCATGGGACTGGGCATGCTGGCCAAATGGCGGGTGCGTCTCCTGTCCGCGATCATGATCGCCGGGACGTTCGCCTATATCCTCACCCTCAGCGTGACCCTGCCGGGATTGTGGACCGACGCCCTCGGTCCGATCCTGAAAGTTTTCCCGATGATGGCGCTGGCGCTCATGATCGCTGCGACCGAGGATGAACGCTGATGGAGCTCTATCCGGTCCTGCGGCTGGTCCACATCCTGGGGGCGGCGGTGCTGTTCGGCTCGGGGGCGGCGATTGCCTTTTTCATGCTGATGGCCTGGCGCAGCGGTGACCGCGCCGCCTTTGCCATGGTCGCCCGCCATGTCGTGCTGGCGGACTGGGTGTTCACCGCGAGCGCGGTGATCCTGCAACCGATCTCAGGCCTCGCCCTGGCCCATCTCGCCGGCTGGTCCCTGACAGTGCCCTGGCTGGTAGCGAGTGTCGCGCTCTACCTCTTCATCGGCGCCTGCTGGCTGCCGGTCGTGTGGATCCAGATGCGGGTCAAGGCGCGCTTGGCCGAGACCTCCGGTCCCGACATTCCCGCCGATGTGCACCGGCTGATGCGAATCTGGTTCGCCCTCGGCTGGCCGGCCTTTGCGGCGCTGATCGCCATTCTCTGGCTGATGATCACCAAGCCCGGCTAGATGAAGTGCCAGGATAGGCGCTCGACAATATTCGATGTGCCTTGACCACTTGGTCCGGTGGCGCCGCCGATTGCGTAGATATGCCCGTCAATGCTGACACCGCCCAAACCGTGGCGAGGCGTGGCCATGTCCGGCCCGGCTTCCCACGCATCTGTGCGCGCATTGTAGATCCAGAGCTGTGGGTAAACGCCGCCGCCATTGGAGAAATACTCGCCCCCGAACGCAAAAATGCGCCCGCCCGAGACGGCGGCGGCCAATCCACCTTGGGCTTGGGGCAGGGGTGCCCGGCTGTGCCAAGTGTCGGAAACAGGGTCATAAGCTTCGTGGCTGGCCTTGTTTCCATCGTCGACACGCCGTCCACCGATGACATGAAACTTCCCGTCCAGGGTGACGCCGGCTGCGGAATTGCGAGGATTGGGGTTGGGCGCGCGCCGTGTCCATTCCTGCGCGTCCGGATCAAAGGCAAAATGTGCCCCGCTGTCCTGATGGTCGACCCATTGGCCATTTGATGCGGCGGCAGGCTGACGCCCGGTGGCGACATGAATGAACCGGCCGAGTGACACGGCGCAGGTCTCGGCGAACGGCTCGGGAAGTGGCGTTGTTTCGCTCCAGACATCGTTCTGTCGATCATACCGCGTCAGATTGGGTATCATCGTCCAAGCCCCCGAAGGGCTGACCCGAAACCCGCCAATCGCGTACACATGGGCTTGATGCCCGACCAAGTTGGGATGGTGACGAGGCTCCGGAAGGGGCGCGATTTCGTGCCATTCGACACGCGGACCATCGCCGCAGGGCGCCTGCTCGTCGCCCCAGGTCACGCCCCTGAAAGCCCGGTCCAACACGCCCATGGGTTCGCCGCTTGCCACGTCAGGCGAGAAACCGCCGGCAACAATTATCTCGTGATCCAGCGTTGCCGGGTAAATTTCTTGCAGGCGCACGGGCACATCATTGATGGCCTGCCAACGCCAACCTGGCTCTAAAGCGAGACCGGTTTCCGGGTCGCTCAGCCGGACAGGTGTGCAGAGCGAGGTGGCGTCGGCGCCGGCGGTCAGCCCGAAGGCCGCACCTGTCGCGATTGCGACCCTCCGCGTGATCGTCTCCGCCATCCTGACCCTCCGCCTATTCCGCGGGGCAGCGCCCGCCCGTGATCCGCTCGACTTCCTCGGCGCTACCATCGGTCCGGGCAGGCTCGAGGTCCAGTGCACAGGCGATGAGGCCATAGACATTGATGTTCTCGAAAGCGGCCGGGCGACTGCCTTCCGGGAAGATCGGGCCGGCACCGATGAAGGTGGCACCCATCGTGTCGGCGTGGTTGTCATAGCCGTGGGTGGCAGCGAGGCTGGCCAGGTAGGGATTGCTCAGGTCGGTCTCGCTCGTCGTGAGCAACCAGCCCGGGTCGGCCAGGATGAAGAGATCCGGGCCGCGGTCCGGATGATCGAAATGCCAATGCGCCGGCATGTCCTGACGGCGATAGGCTCGCATGTGCGGATCGGCACCCTGCAGCTCGGCGTAGACGCGGTCCACGGCGGCCTCATCACCATAGCCCATCAGGAAAGGTTCGAGGCCGGCGCCGTAGTCGCCGGCAAACTCTTCGATGAAGAGGCCGTCGAGATCGGCATGGGCGTCCACCGCGATGGTGCGTTCGGTCGAGACATTCACCATGCCATGGTCGGAGACGATGATGATCGTCGCCCGGTCCATCACGCCGCGTGCTTCAAGACCGGCGACCAGGTCACCGACGAGGGCGTCGACATGGGCGACGGCGTCGGCTTCGGCCTCGGTCTCGACACCGAAACGATGTTCGATCGTGTCGACATGGTCGAAATAGACGGCGGCAAAGCGAGGTTGTTCGGCAAGCGGAGCATCGAACCATTCCAGCACTTCGGCGACGCGGTCTTCATAGGGGCGGCCGTGTTCGTACGGGTGCCAGACGGTCGGGCGGGTTTCCTGGATTTCCACTTCCGAGCCCAGCCAGAACATGATGTGCGAGCGCAGGCCCTGCTGCTCCGCCGTGATCCAGATCGGTTCACCACCCCACCAGCGCGGATCCCGGGGGCTGCCGCCGGAATTGGAGAAGGTCTCGTCGAGCCGCCGGTCCCAGGGGGAGTTGGACACCATGCCGTGATGTTCGGGGTAAAGCCCGGTCGCCAGCGAGTAGAAGTTGACGAAGGTCTTGGTCGGCATCGCCGAAATCATGCGCTCGGGCCGGGTGCCGCGGGCGGCGAGGGCGCGCAGGTTTGGCGCCTCATGACGGTCGATGGCATCAAAGCGCAGACCATCGAGGCCGATCATGATGACGACGGGCGGATCGCCAGCCATATCAGCCAAGGGGGTGTCCGGTTCACCGGACAGGGTGGGCAGGTGGCTGCAGGCCGCGACAAGGCTGGCGAGCGCAGACAGGGTGAAAAGGCGAGCAAGCATGAAAACCCCCAAGGCAGACAATCGGAACCCGGAACAACAGGCCCTGACGCAGCTAGTCAGGCAGGCGCCGCGCGACAAGGCAAGGATTTGTGACGCTCGGTGCTCTCGTCTTGGCAGTTGCGTCCGGAGCGTGACCAAAATTTCATCAATGAAATCAGTGTCCGGACGTGAAAATACGTGCGTCGGGACGGCAAATCGGTTCTTCTTGACCTGCATGGTGTGGCGCTCTGGAGCTGCACTCAGGTGTCAGCGTGAAACAAGGGTCGGCCCGCGCCACGGGCCGGAGACAAGATGAAACGGCGTGAAAAGCAGAGCGAAACCCTGGAGATTCGCATTGGTCACCGCACCAAGCAGGACTTCATGGAGGCGTGTCAGTCGCATGGCGTGACAGCCAGCGAAGTGCTTCGCGCCTATGTTGAGACTTGGCCCGCTTCGCGCCATCGCCGCCGGGTGCTCCCCCAACTCAATGTGAAGGAGTACACCATGCCTGCCAGTTTTCTCGCCCTCGTGACCGCCGTGGCGGTTGTCTCGGGCCTGCAGACCGCCACACCGGTCGACGCCGATCGCAACGACCCCGAAGCCAGCTTTGCCTCGGTCGACCGCGACGGCAGCAATGATTTCGACCTCGCCGAGCTTTTCATCGAGGCCGGCCTGACTGCCGAGGGTCAGCTCGGCCCGGAACTGCGCGCCCAAGTCACCGGCTCGGTCCAGACCGCACTCGCCGATCTTGGCATGGACGCCCAGGCTGGTGTCGCCTCGCCGGACTTCCTTAATCGGGTCATTGCTGATGCCGAGGAGTCCGCCGTGACGAGCGTGACCGCGGTTTTCAACGATATTGATGCGAACGGGGATGGTCGTGTGACCCGCGCTGAATTCATGACCTACAGCGCCAGATAGGCATCAGGCGCCGGCCGCGTGTCGACCGGCGCCTGTTCTCCTACCCGATCTGAAGGCCGGCGATCCGGCGTGTTTCGCTGCCGGTGGTGTCGAACTGGATCGCGACGGCTTCGCCCATCGAAGGTGCGAGCACTGTGAAGCGCACATGCTGCTCGCCGGCCTCGAATCCGAGCACGGGCTGCCCGCCAAAATCCGCCGCCAGCTGGGCGAACATGGCCAGGTGTCGATCCATCTCTGCAAAGGCGATCATGTCTGCTGTGAAACGCGCTTCGATGAACGCCTGGTGCGCTGCGGCATCGCCGCCCAGTGCGGCCATGAAGTCAGCTACCAGCTGTCCGGTTGGCGTGTCCGGCAGCTCAATCGGCGCATCCGACGCGGTCGGCGCCGCAGTGACCTCATAGGGCTGGCCAAACCAGGCCGCCGTCAGCACATCGACAACCCGGTCGGCGTTCAAACGATGCTGGTCGGTACCGACGAACAGGATCAGGCCATGATCCGCCAGTTCGCGCCAATGGGCGTTGAAATGCGGATTGCCGCCATTATGCCAGTAGATCCGGCCGAGTGCGGGATCATCCTCGACCACCAGCCCATACCCATAGTGTGACGCACCGCCGCCCTCATCCTGAAACGGCGTCTGGCCGAGATCGCGCGCCTGCGGCGAGATCAGATCACCGGCCGACCAGGCCTGGCGCCAGGCCAGCATGTCCGGCGCGGTCGAGACCAGCCCGCCATTGCCGATCAGGTTCCAGTTCGGCGGATGGCCACCCCAGGAGGCATCCGCCACGTCGCGACCGTCGTCCAGATGGACCGAACGTTCGTGATCAAAGGCGGTCTGATAGCCGGTGCTGTGAATGCCAACCCTTGCCAGCCGGTCGCGCAGCAGGGCTTCATAACTCTGTCCGGTGGCGTGTTCCATGATCGCGGCGGCGAGCGAAAACCCGACATTGGAATAGTGGTAACCCGTGCCCGGCTCGAACTGCAGCGGGGCGGCGAAGGCATTGGCCAGGAAAGTGTCGAAGTCCTCATCGGCCAGATCATCACCGACCGCGCCGGGGAAGCCGGCCGCATGGGTCAGCATCTGGTGCAGGGTGATATCAGCCTTGTCGGACGGGACGTCGTCAAAGACATCAGCCAGACGCAAGTCGGCGGACAGGGTACCGTCGCTGATCAGCTGGGCCGCCAGCATGCCGGTGAAGCTCTTCGTAATCGAGCCGGTATCAACCTGGGTGTCCGGGCCGTAGCGACGGCCGGTCTGGGGATCAGCTTCGCCGGCGCCGCGCAAGAACACGGTCTCGCCTTCGTGCGACAGGCCGACAATGCCGGTGAAGCCGGCCGCTTCGAGCGCGTCGAAGGCATCGGAGAGGCGGTCGCCGGTGGCACCGCGGTCGACGACAGGATCAATGCTCAACGGGGCTGTCTGGGCGGGTGCCGCGGCATTGATCGCCAACGCCAGGCCCAGCGTCATGCCGACCGAGCGGATAAGGCGGGGTGATCCGCGTCTGAGGAATGACAAAGCTTTCATGGTCTTGCTGCTCCTTGCTCATGTTAGCCTTGTCTGGCTAGGGCGGCGGGTGGTCGGCGTCCTGACCAAAACCTGTTGGATAGGCCGTCATGACACATTCTTCGCACTCTGCAGACCTCGCTGTCACGCGGTTCCGGATCGGCGCGGCGCATTGCGATTTGCTGGCCTGCGAGTTGGTTCGGGACGGGCAGACGCATCGTCTCGAACCGCGCCTTGCGGGCGTCCTGCACCTGCTCGCCCGGCGCGGCGTCAGCCCGGTCACCCGCGACGAATTTCTCGACACGGTGTGGGAGGAGGATGGGAGTGATGAAGCGCTCAACCAGGCCATTTCCCGCCTGCGACGCCTGTTGGGCGATGCCAGCCTGATCCGTACCCTGCCACGTATCGGCTATAGTCTGACTGCGCCCGTCGAGGCTGCAGGGGCCTTGCCTGTGCCGCCGCCGGCGATCTGGGTACGGGATGGGGTGCAGGGCGCCCTGCGTATCGTGAAGCGCCCCTTCATTGGCGGCTTCCTCGCCGGTGCGATCGCTAGCGCCTTGGTCGCCAGCGCTCTCTGGCCAAGGACCATTGAGCGCGAATTCGAGATACTGACGACGGGCCCGATGGAGGCCGCGTTGACAGTGCCGGACGCGGCGGAGTAGCGGCGATTTGATACCCGCCGACTATATCGGCTTGTGTCCGCGTAAAGAAGATGTCCCGCGGTGGATGACCCGCCTCGTCCGGCCCGACGAGGTTTTCACATATGAGTTTCGGAAGGCGGGGAGTTTTGGAGCGCAGCGCTGTTTCGCGGTGCGCAGCCTGCAC
The DNA here is from genome assembly GCF_003634045.1 of Maricaulis maris. Classification (GTDB taxonomy): domain Bacteria; phylum Pseudomonadota; class Alphaproteobacteria; order Caulobacterales; family Maricaulaceae; genus Maricaulis; species Maricaulis maris. The sequence continues at coordinate 69,078 of NZ_RBIM01000003.1, read as the reverse complement.
CCATTGACATCCCTGCCCACACAGGTAAAACCCCCGCTTCTCGCGTGCCAACGGGTGCGCGGGGTACGGGTGATGTGAGCTCCGCCGTTTAAATCGCAACCTCAATGCCGAGTGTTGCCGGACCGCATCGAGAGAAGAGAGAACATGTCGAAGCGTCATTCGCAGAAATACAAAATTGACCGCCGCATGGGTGAAAACCTGTGGGGCCGTCCGAAGTCTCCGGTCAACTCGCGCTCCTATGGCCCCGGCCAGCACGGTCAGCGCCGCAAGACCAAGATGTCCGATTTCGGTCTTCAGCTCATGGCGAAGCAGAAGCTGAAGGGCTATTACGGCAACATCACCGAGAAGCAGTTCCGTCGGACCTATGACGAAGCTTCCCGCCGTAAGGGTAACACCGCCGAGCTGCTGATCGGTCTCCTCGAGAGCCGCCTGGACGCCATCGTCTACCGCTGCAAATTCGTGCCGACGGTTTTCGCCTCGCGCCAGTTCGTCAATCACGGCCACGTCAAGGTCAATGGCATCAAGGTCAACATCCCGTCCTACCGCTGCAAGCCGGGTGACGTGATCGAAGTCCGCGAGCGTTCGCGCTCGATGGCGCTGGTCCTGGAAGCCCTGGACAGCCCGGAACGTGACCTGCCGGATTATATCGATCTCGATGCCAAGGCGATGAAGGCCACCTTCGTCCGCATGCCGGAATTCTCTGAAGTGCCGTACGCGGTGCAGATGGAACCGAACCTGGTCATCGAATTCTACTCCTCGTAAGAGGACGGAAATCGATCAGAAACAGGCCGCTCCGGGACACCGGGGCGGCCTTTTTCGTGTCAGTCGTCGCACTCGGATGCGGCGGTGTCCGGCTCGGGTGCGCGGTCTGTCTCGACGCCCAGCCAGCGGGCAGACAGGGCTGCCGTCAGCCCGTGTACCAGCAGCGAGATCACCACGATCACGAAGACCAGGTTGAAAAAGACCGCGGTGATCGGGCCCGGGCTGACTACGGGCAGGATGGCGAGGAAGATCGGCACCGACCCGCGCATGCCCATCCAGCCGACATAGATCTGTTCGCGCAGCGGAACGCCAAGCGGCATCAGGCAGGCGATCACCGAGACCGGGCGCACGACCAGCATCAGCACGGCGGCCAGGATCAGGCCGGGCAGGAGAACCTCGCCGAGGGCGCTGGGCGTTACCAGCAGGCCCAACAGGACAAACAGGCAGATCTGGGCGATCCAGGACAGGCCTTCATGGAAATGGATGGCGCGCACCGGTTGGGTCGTGCCGAAATTCGCGGCACCCAGTCCGAACAGATAGACCGCCAGGAAGCCGGACCCGCCCAGCAGGCCGGTGCCGGAATAGGCCAGCAGGCCCATCGCCAGCAGCAGGGGCGAGCGGACCCCCGTTGGCAATTTGATCCGCCCCATCAGGCGTGCGGCCAACCAGCCGGCGCAAATTCCGATCGCCAGGCCAAGGCCGAGCTGGAGCGCGAGCACCGGCATGAACTGGACCATCGTGTCGAGCGAGAGCGGCAAGCCGCTGTCGACAATCTCCACCATCATCACTGTCAGGAAGATGGCCATCGGGTCATTGATGCCGGACTCGACCAGCAGGGTCTGGCGCGGGCGGCGGGCCAGGGTAACGCCGCCATCGCGCAGCGCCATGAAGGTGGCGGCGGCGTCGGTGGAACTGACCACGGCGCCGAACAACAGACCTTCAATGATGGAAGCATCAAACACCAGCGCATAGGCGCACCCGACCAGAACGGCGGTCAGGATCACGCCGGGGCCGGCCAGCAGGCCGGCGGGCAGGGCTGCGGCGCGGACATCGGTGCTGCGCGTATCCAGCCCGCCGGACAAAAGGATCAAGGCCAGGCATATCGAGCCGGCCTGGTAGGTGAGATCGAAATCCTCGAACAGGATGCCTCCCGGACCATCCTCGCCAAACAGCATGCCGATGATCAGGAAAATCAGCAGGATGGGCGCCCTGAAACGCGTCGAAAGCGGGATCAACAAGATGCTGAACACGATCACGAGGCTGAACAGGAACAGGGTTTCATTCATGCGCGCGTTGTCCGTTCGCAGGAGGGCGGGGCCTTGGATGTGGTGCGGCAGGCAGGCGGTTTCCAGCGCACCAGGATAATAGCCGGACGCGGCTCAAAACTGAACGACTGATCAACAGGTTAAAGCGCTACACCACGCGGGGCGGTATTTCGCGTCCGGCCTGCCCGTCAGCGGGAGGGAACTGGTTTTCGACGCGCCGTCATCAGGAAGTAGTAAGCCCACATCAGACCGAGGCCGGTCAGCGTTGCCGCCAGGAAGGCAGGCTCCTCTTCGCCATGGGAGAGCGAAAGTCCGCGGGTGTCGACGCTGGACATCATCACGACCAGCCAGACCAGGGCCATGCCTGCGCTGCCAAGGCAGGCCAGCGCGCCTTGTTTGCGTCGCTCGCGCCCGGTATCGGTCAGGGTCGCGCCATGGACAATCATCGCGACCGCAACGGCCACAAGCGACACGAAGGCGGCCATTGCTCCGAACACGACAGTGATGGCTGGTCCCATTCCCTGTCCGCCGTCCCACCGGTCTGCGAATTCGGCGTTCGTCAGGATGGAGAGGGCGGCGGGCACAGCCATTGCGAGGGTGTGTCCGATCAATTGTCGCATTCCGGCAGCCTCCGACTGAACGTTTTGGAGTGTGCTGGTGAATGCCGTTCAGGCAAGCGGCGACATCGCTGACCTGTCTTCGCGCAGCCCTGCCTTTTTCTGCAGCAAGTTGATTCGGGATTTCGCGTCTCACGAGTCCGTGGTTGATCAATTGTTAAACCCTGATTGTATGGCTCGACGTTCGGGGCCGCGGGGGCAAAATGCGGGGTCCGGACGCGTATTGGGGCTGTCTTTGGGGGCAAGGATGACAGGGCGTTGGCGGGGCGTATTGGCCGGTTTGGGGCTGGCTGTTTCACTTTCGGCATGTGCAACGAGCGGGGAGCCGCAGGTCGAGGCGAGGCGCAGCCTCCTGCCCAGCCTGCCGCCCATGCCCGCCATGCCGGCGCTGCCGACAATCAATATCTCCGACATGCGCATCCCGGGCACCAACCGTCAGGCGCCGGCACCGGACCCATCACTTGAGAACATCATCTATTGGCGCGTGATCGAGGACGATATCCTGATCGTCCATGCCGACACCAATGGCTGTACCTCGCGCGCCGATTTCCGGGTCGATGTGCAGCAGTATCACGACGACATCTACACGGTCAGGCTGATCCGACAGGCGCCGGACCGCTGTGACGCGTCGGCGCCCTGGGGCACCCAGCTCGGCTTCGGCTTCGAGGAACTCGGCGTGCCGATCGGTGGCCAGGTGATCCTCCTCAACCCGGTCGACACCGAGCGTCCCTGGGACTGGAACGACAATCGCACCTTCGTCGCCAGCCGCCGCTAGCACGGACACTCAGGGGTCGCTCAGACCACCGCGTCCCAGCTCAGTGACAGGCGCGAGGCGGCATTGATGATGCCGACCATGGAATAGGTCTGCGGGAAATTGCCCCACAGCTCACCGCTCGCCGTATCGATATCCTCGGACAATATGCCCAGCTGCGTGCGGTGGGCGAGCACATCCTCGAACATGGCGCGGGCATCCTCCAGCCGGCCGATCCGGGCCAGCGCGTCGATATGCCAGAAAGTGCAGGCGGTGAAGGCGGTCTTCGGCTTGCCGAAATCATCAGCGACCCGGTAGCGATAGACGTGGTAGCCGTCGCGCAATTCCTCATCGACCCGCTCCACCGTCGCAATGAAACGCGGATCATTCGGCGTGATGAAACCGATTTCGGCCATCAAGAGAACAGAGGCGTCCAAGGCTTCGCCGCCGAAGGCGCCGGTGAAGGCCTGGCGGCTCTCATTCCAGGCTTCGCGCAACACGGTTTCACGGATTTCATTGGCCCGGAGTGTCCAGTAGTCCTGGCGCGCGTCGAGACCGAGGACGCTGGCGATGCGGGCGAGGCGGTCGCAGGCCGCCCAGCACATGATCGCCGAGGAGGTGTGCACATCGGCGCGGCCGCGATATTCCCATATCCCGGCATCGGGCGTGTTGTAGACCGCATAGGCGCGCTCACCGACGACCTCGAAATGCTCGAACTCCAGCCGGCCGGCCTTGGATTGCAGGCGATCGTCGAAGAAGGCCTGGGAGGCGCCCAGAATGACGTGACCATAGACATCATGCTGGATGTGTTCGGCGGCCTGGTTGCCGAAGCGCACCGGACCCATGCCGCGATAGCCCGGCAGGTCGGCGGCGATCATTTCGGTCAGGTCCATCTCCAGCGCGATCCCGAAGACCGGCTGGATATGTCCGCCCTTGGTGAGTGCCACCGTGTTGCGCAAATAGGCCATATAGCCTTCCAGCGTGCCTACGGCCGAGAGCCGGTTGAGGGCGGTGACGGTGAAATAGGCGTCGCGCAGCCAACAGAAACGGTAGTCCCAATTGCGCTCGCTATCGGCATGTTCCGGGATCGAGGTCGTCAGCGCCGCAACAATCCCGCCGGTTTCCTCATAGACGCAGAGCTTGAGTGTGATCGCGGCGCGGATCACCGCCTCCTGCCATTCCGGCGGGGTGGCGAGGCGGCGCGACCAGTCCTGCCAGTGATTGCAGGTCCGCTCGAACCAGTCCTTGGCCATCGCCCCGACCGAATCCGACAGGCTCTCATCCGGTCCCAGAACGAAGGCGACCTCATGGTCGAGCACAAAGTCGCGCCGGTCCATGATGTAGGAGAGCGGTGCGTCGGTGGTGATCCGGAAACCGGCGCTGTCATCGAGAAAGCTGACATGCGAAACGCCGCGCTTGGCCGGCATCTCGGCAGCGCCCTTGCGGCAGGATGCGGCCAGGGTCACCGAGATGCGCGGCATGCCGCGCAGCGGGGTGATGCGGCGTACGGTCGAGGCGGGGCGGAACATGCGGCCCTTGTCCATGAAACGCGGCGCGAAATCGGTGATCAGGATCGCCGACCCGTCGGCGGCTTCCAACTCGGTCTCGATCACGGCCGTATTGCGGACATAGCGCTGGGTGGCGGAGACCTGACCGGCGAGTTCGACGCCGAACCGGCCCTTGCCGCCAACCAGGCTGTTGAAGACCGGCTCGCCGTCCAGCCGCGGCAGACAAAGCCAGGTCAACGCGCCATGCGGGTCGACCAGTCCGGCAACCGTGCCATTGCCGATGATTCCAAGTTCCAGCGAATTCATGGGAGTTGTGCCTCCAGCCAGTTCCACACTCGGGCCGGGTCGTCGAGACGGGTCGTTGCGCTCGTTTGGCCTTCGCCGACCTTGATCGCCCACCCGCCCAGCGCGATCGCAGCGCGCATGCCGTCCTCATCGGTCGCATCATCACCGATCATCACCGGGCAGCGCCCGGCGAAGGGGGGGAGCGTCAACAAGCGCTCGACGGCGCGCGCCTTGCTGGCGGCCGCAGGTTTGAGCTCGAACACCATCTTCCCGGCCTGCAGCCCGTAGGCCGGGCAATCGGTGACAAGCTCGGCCAGGGCCGCAGCCAGGGCCGGTCCTGCGCCGGGTGACGCACGATAGTGCAAGGCCAGAACCGGACCTTTGACTTCCAGGCGCGTGCCCGGTGTGTCAGCACACAACTGGTGCGCTCCGTGAAACAGTGCATCCGGAGCCGGGGGTGCCCAGGCGGCGGGATGGCGACCGGGGGCGCAGAAGTCGCTGCCATGCCCGCCAATGCGCCACAGGGCACCGGGAATGCGGCGATCAAGGTCGCGGATGTCGCGCCCGCTGATGATGGCCAGCGCCCCACCGCTCGCCCGGGCCAGCGCCTGAAGGATATCGCTGCCGCCAGGTGGCAGGAAGACCGTGTCGGGATCATCCTGCAGCGGCGCCAGCGTGCCGTCGAAATCGAGGAAAAGCGCGTTTTGCCTGACGTTGAAGACCGGCGTGTCATGCGTGTTGGCGAGGTGGGACCGGGTACGGGTTTCGCTCATGCCGGCACCGCCGGCTTGAGGTCTTCGAGGAAGCGGTTGCGCCACCAGGCAATGTCCTGCGCGACGACCACATCGCGCAGCTTGCGCCAGCGCTCCTGGCGTTCCTCGAGCGACATTGTCAGGGCCTGGTGGATGGCGTCGGCGACCTTGTTGCGATCGTGCGGATTGACGATCAGCGCGTCCTTCATCTGCTCGGCCGCGCCGGCAAATTGCGACAGGACCAGAACGCCCGGATCGCTTTCGTCCTGGGCGATGACGAATTCCTTGGCGACCAGGTTCATGCCGTCGCGCAAAGGGGTGACGAGGCCGACCCGGGCAATCCGGAACAGGCCAGCCAGTTCCTCGCGGGTGTAGGAGCGTGCCAGGTAGCGCAACGGGATCCAGTCGAGATCGCCGTGATCGCCATTGATCCGTCCGGCCAGCTGGTCGAGCTCCAGTCGCAGTTCCTGGTATTCCTCGACTTTCGAGCGCGACGGCGGTGCGATCTGTGTGACCGAGACCTTTCCGTGCATTTCCGGATGGTCGTCAAACAGCTGGCCGACCGCCTCGAAGCGCTGCGGCAGGCCCTTGGAATAATCCATCCGGTCGACGCCGATGACGAGTTCGCGGCCGCCCAGGAAGCGGCTGATCCGTTCGGCAGCGCGGTCTGCGACAGCTGAATGGGCGGCCGCGATGAAACCGGCCGGATCGATGCCGATCGGATAGGCCTCGATCCGTGTGGTCGTGCCGAAAACCGAGATCCGGCCATCGCCCAATTCCTTGCCGCCGCAATCATCGACCAGGTAGCGCACGAAATTTGAGCGGTCGCGGGAGCACTGGAAGCCGATCACCGAATAGGCGCACAGGGCGCGGGCGATCCAGTGATGCTCGGGAATGGCACGGAAAATCTCCGGCGGCGGGAAGGGGATGTGCAGGAAAAAGCCGGTCGGTCCTTCCCAGCCGGCATGACGCAGGGCGTCGCCCATCAGCAGGAAATGATAGTCATGGACCCAGACCGTGTCGGTCGGCACCAGCCGGTCGGCAACCATGTTGGCCAGGCGCTGATTGACCGCGGAGTAGGCCTGGAAGGCGTCGCTGTCGAAACAGGCAAGATCGATGCGGTAATGAAAAACCGGCCAGATCACCCGGTTGGCATAGTTGAGATAAAACCCCTCATGCTCGTCATGGGTCAGGTCGGTAAGGACGAATTCAACGCCCTCATCGCGGTAGACGCTGGTGCCGCGCGGTATCTCGTCGACCAGCTCGCCGCTCCAGCCGAACCAGCTGCCGCCGGTTTCCTTGAGAGATTCCCAGACCGCCACCGCCAGCCCGCCGGCGCGGGCCTTCGGGTCGGCAGCCGTTCGGTTCGAGATTGCGATCAGTCGGCCCATCATCACTCCTTGCACCGGGAATGGTGTTCCACGGGGCTCGGGGAGCGGGCAAGGCGGCGGCCGGTCTCAGCACGGGATGGGGTGGAATTGCCAGTTTGGCGAGCCGGAATGCCCCAAATCGGTCAATCCGGTCGGTCGTCAGGGCTCAAGCAGCGTCGACGACGCCCTTGTCCTTGAAATAGGCTTGCAGCTCGCCGGTCTCGAACATTTCCTTGATGATGTCGCAGCCGCCGACGAATTCGCCCTTCACATAGAGTTGGGGAATGGTCGGCCAGTTCGAAAATTCCTTGATGCCCTGACGGATACCATCATCCTCGAGCACATTGACGCTCTCGAAATTGACCTGGAGATGATCCAGCACGCGCGCGACAACCGAGGAAAACCCGCATTGCGGGAAGACCGGCGTGCCCTTCATGAAGAGCACGACGTCGTTGTTGTCGATGGTCGACTTGATGCTGTCGTGAGCGGTCACGGACATGGCGGAACTCCTCGGATCATCCTGATCGATAGCTAAGACGTCGGCTGCTTGGCTTCAAGAGCGGCAACCAGTGCCGCATTGGCGGCCAGATGGCTCGGTTTTGTGGTGAGGCACATCACACTGTTCGCGTAAGGCTGGGACAGGGCCCAGCGCAGACTGTCCGCCGGGCTGCCCGTGGTCGGTGCTACCGGATGACGCTGGAGCCGTTGTTTGACCCGCTGTGCAAGATACCAGAGATCGCCGCGCGAGCCGGGCACGCTTGGTGCCTGCGAAGCGCCGGCCATCGTTTCGATGCCGATGACCGAGAGCCCGGCGGCGCGGGCCTGTTCGAGTCGCTGCCGCTCCGCCTCGGTGAGACGCGCATTGACCGGTGCCATCAGCGCATCAAAAACGCCGAGTTCGATGGCGCGGTCGAGCTCGCCGCCGCGACCACACACACCGATATGGCGGATCATGCCGCGATCACGGAAGGCCTGCAGCCGGCGGATCAGCTTGTCGGTCAGCTCGTCCGGGGCGGGCCCGTGCAGCAATAGGAGGTCGACATGGTCGCGCTGCAGGCGTTTCAGCGAATCTCGCAGTGACATCTCCACCGCGCCGGCCGACAGGTCGCGATGACCGCCGGCATGCACGCCTGCCTTTGTCGCGACGAATACTTTGGCCCGTGGCACGGTTTTCAGCGCTGCACCGAGGCGTCGCTCAGCTTCGCCCCGGCCATAGGCGGGGCCGGTGTCGAACAGGGTGACGCCCAGATCAATCGCCTGGTGGATCAGCCGTGTCGTGGCACCGCGCCCGGCGCCCAGCCCGGCGTGCGGACCGGTGACACCAAAGCCGAGCCGGGAAAAGCCATCCGCGTCGATCATCAGGCGGGAACCCGGGTTTCCAGCGCGAGGGCGTGCAGCTCACCACCCATCTTGCCGCCCAGCGCCGCGTAGACCATCTGGTGTTGGGCGACGCGCAGCTTGCCGCGAAAGCTTTCTGCGGTGACGACGGCTTTCCAGTGATCATTGTCACCGGCCAGATCGGTCATCTCGACCTCGGCATCGGGAATTCCGGCCTTGATCAGGGCGATGATGTCGGTGGCGGGCATGGGCATGGTGTGTCCTCGTCGGATGTCTGGCGGGCGGGCTGTCGCGACTTTACGACCTGGCTTCACGATGGATCACATCCAACCGGCACGAGCGTGACCGGACGTGTCGTCGCGTGCACTATCCGCGCTGGCCGCTGCAGCCCATATCTGCGCCAAGCTAGTCGTGACTGCTGCAAGGGAAAAGACCATGACCGCCTTCTTCACTGCCAAATTTGTCGTGCGCCTCGGCCTCGGCCTCGCCAACCTTGTCCTGGCGGCCTTGTTCCTCGCCGGGATCGCCGATGCCGGTGAACCCTATCTCGACCGTGATGGCCGGCCCGTCGGTGGGCATGACGTGGTCAGCTATCACACTTCGGACGCGCCACTACCCGGGCTCGACAGCATCACCGCTGAGTATAATGGCGTGACCTGGTATTTCGCGACCGAGGACAATCGCGACCTGTTTGTTGCCAATCCGGCGCGTTATGCGCCGGCCTATGACGGTCATTGTGCCTACGCGCTGGCGAATGATCGCAAGGTGCGCAGCGACCCGCTGGCCTATCGCGTCGTTGATGGGGTGCTCTACATGAATTTCTCGGCCTCGATCCAGGAACGTTGGGAGCGCGACATTCCCGGCTATCTGGAACAGTCCGAGGCCAATTGGCCCGCGCATGAGGGCGAGCCGGCCGCATCTCCGCGCCGCTGGTTCTGATTGTTACGGAAAATTTGGTGGGGCGGTTGGCCCACGCATGGCAGTCTGCCCGCTGTTTTCTGAACCGGGGGTTTTCCATGCGCGCCATTCTGGCTTCTTCCATGTTTTCCATGGCCTTGCTGACGACGGCTTGTGCGGCCGTCCAACCCGGTGGCGCGGGTGAAGCCTGGTCGCTCGACCGGCCACAATTGCTCACTGATCTACGCGTCCTGGCGGCGGATGACATGGAAGGCCGCGAGGTCGGAACCGACGGCAATGCCCGTGCCCGCGCCTATATCATCACTCGTCTCGAGGCGATGGGCGTCGCCCCGGTCGGCGACAGCTATGAGCACGATTTCTCATTCGAAATGCGGCGGACGGGCGAGAAGGTAGACGGCGTCAATATCCTGGCCCGCATCGACGGGACCAGCGACAGCTCCCGGACCATGGTTGTTTCAGCGCATTATGATCACGAAGGCATGCGCGGCGAGCAAATCTGGAATGGTGCCGACGACAATGCCTCCGGTGTCGCCTCGGTTCTCGCCGTGGCAGAAATGTTCCTCGCCGATCCGCCCGAGCATGATGTGATCTTCGCCTTCGTCGACGCCGAGGAGCGTGGCTTGCAGGGCGCGCGGGCCTTTGTCGCCAATCCGCCAATCCCGGTCGAGAACATCACCTTCAACCTGAACATGGACATGGTTGCCATGTCGACCGACCGCATCCTGTGGGCCGTCGGCACCTACCACTATCCCTACCTGACGCCGATCGTCGAAGACGTGGCCTCTCGCGCCACGGTGTCGATGCCGATGGGCTATGACGAGCCGACCGAGGAGCCGGGTGGTGACTGGACCAATCTGACCGATAGCGGCGCCTTCCACGCTGCCGGTATTCCGTTCATTTATCTGGGCGTCGACTTCCACCCGCATTACCACCAGCCGAGTGACACGTATGAGAACATGACGCTGGATTTCTTCCAGGACGCCAGCGCGGCGATTGCCGATTTCGCCCGCCAGTCGGATGAGAATCTGGACATGATCGGCGAAGCATCGGGACGGTAGGCGAAGGTAAGATTGAACGCCTAGTCAAAATAGTTCGGCAAGGCGTTCCAAGATGTAACTCAAAAAGTCAGAGATCATCGCCCTGAGCAATATGGAGCGGATGTTCTGGATGAGTTCGGCTGCCCACTTGGATTGGCTAGGGACAGGATTCTTAGATTCTTTGTCGGTTATGTTGGCCATTGAACTCTCCTATCGAATTGCGCTTGGGGAGAGCCTGCGGACACTCTTTGATCGTTAAAACGCACCGGCTTTGGGCGCGACAGCAAATCAATCTAAAGTAGAAAGTATTGGTTCCCGGTAGAGATTCGGCCCAAACTGTAATCTTAAGCTGTGTTTCGAGCTGAGTGCGTTGTGTTTTCGAAGAATCATCCGACCAGAGGAGCCGTCGCTGCTGGCATTCAGAAGTTAGACGGGGAACAGCGCAGAAAAAAAAAGCCGCCGCGAGATCGCGGCGGCTTTTTGCTGTGTTCTGTGATGTGGACTATTCCGCCGCTTCCACCAATTGCTCCATCAAGCCGGGCATCCAGCCTTCCCACGCCGCGCGCAGGCGATCGAGTTCCAGCGGGTGGGCGCCATTGACGGTGACCGCCTTGCCGCCGGCGAGGCCAACCACATGGACCGGGATATCATCGGCCTTGGCGTCCTGCAGGATGGCGATGGCGTCTTCCTTGGCGGCCGCCAGGAGATAACGCCCCTGGTCCTCACCGAAGAGATAGCCATGCATGGGCACATTGCCTTCATGGGCGAGCTTGATGCCCATGTCCGAGGCCAGCGCCATATCGGCGGCGGCACAGGCCAAGCCGCCATCGGAGAGGTCGTGACAGGCGGAGAGGCGTCCGGCGCGGATCTGGCCGCGCACGAAATCGCCATTGGCTTTTTCAGCGTCGAGGTCGACCAGCGGCGCACCGCCGTCCTCGCGGTTTTCAATGACCTTGAGATAGACCGAGGCGCCAAGGCTGCCTTCAGTCTCGCCGACAACCAGCAGGATATCGCCTTCACGCATGCCGCCGAAATGGGCGCGTTTGGACATGTCCGGGATCAGGCCAACACCGCCAATCGCGGGGGTCGGCGGAATGGCGACGCCATTGGTCTCGTTGTAGAGGCTCACATTGCCGGACACGACCGGGAAGTCGAGCTTGGCGCAGGCCTCGGCCATGCCATCGATACAGCCGACGAACTGGCCCATGATCTCTTCACGCTCGGGACTGCCGAAATTGAGGCAATCAGTAATCGCGATCGGATCGGCACCGGTAGCCGTCAGATTGCGCCAGGCTTCGGCGACAGCCTGCTTGCCGCCCTCGAACGGGTTGGCAAAACAATAGCGCGGCGTGCAATCGGTGGTGATGGCCAGCGCCTTCTTGGTGCCGTGCACACGGACAATGGCGGCATCCGACGGGTCTTCCGACGAGGCTGCGGTATCGGCCATGACGTGGCGGTCATACTGTTTCCAGATCCAGGCCTTGGAGGCCATGTCGGGGCTCGACATGATCTTCAGCAGGATCTCGCCCATATGGTCGGGCTGGGCGACGTCCTTGGCATTGAGCTGGGCGCGCACTTCCGGCGCGAAATAGGGGCGCTCGTATTTCGGGGCGTCATCGGCCAGCGGGGCGACCGGGATATCGCAGACGGTCTCGCCCTTGTGGGTGAGGACCATGCGGCCGGTATCCGTGGTCTCGCCGATCACGGCGACATCGAGTTCCCACTTCTTGAAGATCTCGTAAGCGACGTCCTCGCGACCCGGCTTCATGATGACCAGCATGCGCTCCTGGCTTTCCGAGAGCATCATCTCGTAGGTCGTCATGTTGGTTTCGCGCTGGGGCACCTTGTCCATGTCGAGCGCAATGCCGATCCCGCCCTTGTCGGCCATTTCGACCGAGGAGGAGGTGAGGCCGGCCGCGCCCATGTCCTGGATGGCGGCAATGGCGTCGGTGGCCATCAGCTCGAGGCAGGCCTCGATCAGTTTTTTCTCGGTGAAGGGGTCACCGACCTGGACGGTGGGACGCTTCTCCTCGGAGGCATCATCAAATTCGGCCGAGGCCATGGTCGCGCCGTGAATGCCGTCGCGGCCGGTCTTGGAGCCGACATAGACGATCGGTTGGCCCGGCTCGGCGCCGCGGGCGTAGAAGATATTGTCGGCGTCCGCGAGGCCGACGGCCATCGCATTGACCAGGATGTTGCCATTATAGCCGGCGTGGAAATTGGTCTCGCCGCCGACGGTCGGCACACCGACGCAATTGCCATAGCCGCCAATGCCCGCGACGACGCCGGAGACCAGATGCGTGGTCTTCTTGTGCTCGGGCGCGCCAAAACGAAGCGCATTCATCAGCGCCACCGGGCGCGCGCCCATGGTGAAGACATCGCGCAGAATGCCGCCCACACCGGTCGCCGCACCCTGATAGGGCTCGATGAAGGAGGGGTGGTTGTGGCTTTCCATCTTGAAGATGCAGGCCTGGCCATCACCGATATCAATCACGCCGGCATTCTCGCCCGGCCCCTGGATCACCTTCTCGCCGGAGGTCGGCAGACGGCCCAGATGGGCGCGGGATGACTTGTAGGAACAATGCTCGGACCACATGACCGAGAAGATACCCAGCTCAACCAGGTTCGGCGCCCGGCCCAGACGGTCGAGAATGACGGCGTATTCGGCGTCATTGATACCGTGTTCCTTGACGATCTCGGCGGTGACTTGGTCCGAGTATTGAGTCATAATGCAACCTCAAGACGATAATCGATGTGCGCACAAACTTGTGCGCACATTATTGTGTTGTTCCGCGTCCTGCCTTATATCGAAGGAAGGCTCCATGAACGGCAAGGGTTTTATTCGCCGCCTGAGAGCCTACGCCAAGGCCAACGGGCTCGATCTCGCAATTTCCCCGGAGCGTGGCAAGGGCGGACACCAATTGGTTCGCCTCGATAATCGGCCGACGACAGTCAAATCGGGCGAGATTGGCAAGGGCTTGTTGGCCAAGATGTTGCGCGATCTCGCTGTGTCGAAAGAGAAATTCTGAGCGGAGACAGGCATGGACAAAGCTGATTTCACAATTTTCGCCTATCCGGTCCGGCTGCACAAAGATGAAGACGGGCGGAGCTGGGTCGAGTGTCGTGACCTGCCCGAGCTGGCTACCGATGGGGCCGACGAAAGCGAAGCGCTCAAAGGGGCAGCCGACGCGCTCGACCTGGTGATTCGGGATCGCTTGCGACGCGGCGAGGCCGTGCCGGACCCGTCACCGCGCCAACCGGGCGAAAACCTCGTCTGTCCCGACCATGTCACGGCTTATCGTGTGGTCCTCGCGCGCTGGGTCGCCGCAACCGGTCGCGGCGCCCAGAGTCAGCTCGCCCGCCGGCTCGGCAAGGGCGAAACCCATGTCCGGCGTCTGCTGGCCCCCGGTGGCGGTGCCAGCGTGAAAAGCTTCGTCGAAGCGCTCAGCGCCATCGGCTACGCCGCTGCGCCGTCGCTGGCGGTTATGAAGCGGGGCTAAGCGCTCCCCAGCAGGCTCTCAAACAGCGCCAGACCATCCGTGCCGCCATGCCCAGCGTCCACGGCGCGTTCCGGGTGGGGCATCATGCCCATGACATTGCCCTGCTCATTGGTGATGCCGGCGATGTCGCGGGCCGAGCCATTGGGGTTCTTGCCATAGCGGAACACCACCTGGCCTTCGCCCTCGATCCGGTCGAGCGTTTCGGGGTCGGCGAAGTAATTGCCATCATGATGGGCGATGGGGACCAGAAGCCGGGCGCCGGCCTCATAGCGCGAGGTGAATTGCGTATTGGCGTTCTCGACCGTGAGCGGCGCTTTCTCGCAGACGAATTTCAGCCCGGCATTGCGCATCAGCGCGCCCGGCAGGAGACCGCTCTCGGTGAGGATCTGGAAGCCGTTGCACACGCCCAGGACCGGCGCGCCGGTCGCGGCATGGGCGACGATGGCCGGCATGATGGCCGAGCGCGAGGCCATCGAGCCGCAGCGCAGATAATCGCCATAGGAAAACCCGCCCGGCACCATCACGAACTGGGTGCCCTCGGGCAATTCGCTCTCCTGGTGCCAGACCATGGCCGGCTTTTGACCCGTGACATGTTCGATCGCGTCGTGGGCATCACGATCACAATTGGAGCCCGGGAAGACGATGACGGCGGATTTCATGATGCCGGCCTCTCCTACGCCAGTTCGATCGAGTAGCTCTCGATCACCGGGTTGGAGAGGAGTTTGGCGCACATCTCATCGACGCGCTTGCGGGCGGATTCGACGTCATCGCCGGTCAGGTCCAGCTCGATCAGCTTGCCCTGGCGGACGGCTTCGACCTCGTCATACCCCATATTGTGCAGGGCGCCGGCAACGGCGGCGCCCTGGGGGTCCAGAACGCCGGGTTTCAGATAGACGTGGATTTTCGCTTTCACGGGCTCGACTCGCTTGTGCTGGTCACGACATTTCGCCCCTGCATAAAGCGGAGTCGTCGCGCGCGCAATTCGTGGGGCGTACGGATTCAGCAGGGCCGGTCTGTCGACCTTCTTTCTGCCCCCGCAAAGCAGGGGAAGTGGCCCGACGCGCGAGCGGCGGGACGAAGGGGGCCGAGCGCAGCGAGGAGGGCGGTGTTGTTGTCTTGTCAGCCAGCGGGCCTCAGCCGGTTTTCGAGGTCAAGGGCGCCGCAGGCGCCGCTTCGCGGTTACACCCTTGAGCTCGAAAACCGGCTGAGGCTTAGTCCCGGCAAGACATCAATGGACGAGTTTGCGCTGGCGCGCGCTTTGCCCAATTCACCCTCACCATTTTCCCGGCCGGAGCCCTGCAAAAGCGGGGTGGAGAGCCGGGATCTACGCGACCATCCGGCAAATGATGAGTCTCCGGTTGGTCCCGGATGGCGCTGCGCGCCTCCGGGAAAAATGGATAGGTTTGCGCGGAATGTTACTTCCCCACCTCGCCTTGTCTGGGCGAGGATCTACTTCGCCGCGTCGCCCTTGCCGACATCGCCATTGGCGGCGCCTTGGCCGCTTTCCTTCATGATGCCGAGACGGCGAGCGACTTCGGCATAGGCTTCCGTGACATTGCCCATGTCGCGGCGGAAGCGGTCCTTGTCCATTTTCTCGTTGGTTTCGAGATCCCACAGGCGGCAGCTGTCCGGGCTGATCTCGTCGGCGAGGACCGTGCGCACCATGTCGCCTTCGTAATGGCGACCGAATTCCAGCTTGAAGTCGACCAGGCGGATGCCGGCGCCGGTGAACAGGCCGCACAGGAAGTCGTTGACCCGCAGGGTCATCGCCATCATGTCGTCGATCTCCTGATGGGTCGCCCAGTTGAAGGCGGTGATGTGCTCTTCCGAGATCATCGGATCGCCCAGCTCGTCCTTCTTGTAGTAGAATTCGACGATGGAGCGCGGCAATTGCTCGCCCTCGGGCACGCCGAGACGGGTGCTGATCGAACCGGCGGCGACATTGCGGCAGACCACTTCCAGCGGAATGATCTCGACTTGGCGGACCAATTGTTCGCGCATGTTCAGGCGTTTGAGGAAATGGGTCGGAATGCCGATCCGGCCGAGACCGAGCATGATGTGCTCGGAGATCCGGTTGTTGAGAACACCCTTGCCCTCGAGTGTCGCGTGCTTCTGGTTGTTGAAGGCGGTCGCGTCGTCCTTGAAATACTGGACGATGGTGCCGGGCTCGGGGCCCTCATAGAGGATCTTGGCCTTGCCTTCGTAAATCATCTTGCGACGGGACATGGTGGGCGCTCCAGAGGCGGACCCGGCAGCCCCCAGCGGACGCCCGGCCATGAAAAAGCACGACGCGGCCCGAATCGAAGACCGGACCGCGTATCGGAGGCTGAAAATATCCCTCGCGGCCCTGTGGTGCAATCTCTTGTCGCGGTGCGGCATGAAGCCTGCGCGAGCTTCAGCGCAAAGATTGATTTGGCCGGGCGGCCAAGCTACTCAACAGGCAACACAACCGTCCATCAGGACCGTCTTCAGGGAGAGACCCATGTCGGGCATCGACGATCGCGAAAAAGGCTTCGAGAACAAGTACGCCCACGATCAGGAGATCGAGTTCAAGGCGACGGCCCGCCGCAACAAGCTGTTGGGCCTGTGGGCGGCCGAGCTGCTGGGGCTCGATGGTCCGGAATCGGAAGCCTATGCCAAGGCGGTGATCGCGTCCGATTTCGAGGAAGCCGGCGATGACGATGTCTTCCGCAAGGTGCGCGGTGATTTTGACGCCAAGGGCGTTGAGGTGTCCGACCATCTGCTGCGCAAGCAGATGGACGATCTCCTGGTCACCGCCCGCGAACAGATCCGCTCGCAGGGCTGATCTTTCGCTTGAACGTGACAGGAAAAGCCCCGGTCCTGCCGGGGCTTTTTGTTTGCGCCCTCAGACCCCCTCTGTCTCCAGCCGCTCGACCACGCGCAGCCAGCGGTCCAGGGCTTCGCGGATCTGGTCGCGGCCGTAATCCATCGTGATCATTTCGAAGACCTGGCCCGTTTCGCGGTCGATCAGCAGCATGAAGCCGGTCGAGCCGGCCGCCTCGCTGTAAATGTCCGTCAGGCCCTCAGCCTCGGCGAGTTCGCGCAGGCTTTCGCGCCGACCCAGCGTGAAGTCGAACTTCACCCAGCCGATGGCGGCGTCCTCATAGTCAGCGCGCACATCCTCGACGCGCGGCTCGATGATGCGGCAGGCCGAACACCAGGAGGAGCGGAACATGACGGCGGCCAGGCGCGGCCGCTCGGCGACCGCTTCGGTCACTTCGGCCTCCGCCGTTCCGTCCCATCCGGAGCGGAAGAAATTCGGCGCCATGAAGACGGCGAGGGCGGCAATGAGGATCAGGCTGAGGCGCATGGCGAACTACTCCGCTGCATCCGGCTTGACCAGGCCGGGTAGGCCGTCGATCGAGACCGCGTTCGAAACATAGCGCCGCTCCGACCATTCCTCGTCGGACTGGTGGGCATTGGCGCGGATCAGCTGGTCGCGTTCGCCAGCATAATCGTAAAAGGGCACACCCCAGCCGCAACTGTCCTGAATGCGGTCGATCTTCGCGGTGAAAATGGTACGCGCCTTGGGGAAGTCCGGGAAGAGGGCGAGCTTGTCGGCAAAACCCGGCTCATCAAAGGAGACCGCTTCGGCCTGGCCGTAGAGTCGCAGAATGTTGGCGGCGCCGTCAAAGGCGCAGAACATGAAGGTGATGCGGCCATTCTGGCGCACATGCGCCAGTGTCTCGATCCCCGATCCGCCGAGATCGAGATAGGCGACCTCATTGGGTCCCAGAATGCGGAAACTGTCATAGCCCTTGGGCGATAGGTTCACATGCCCGCCGTCTCCGGACGGGGCCGTGGCGACGAAGAACAGCTTCTGCTTCTCGATGAAGGCGCGGATGCGATCGTCGATATGGGGGTGAGTCTTGGCCATGGGGGGAGATTAGGCGCGCGCGGGCTGCCGGGCTACCGCGGCGAGCTCGATTTCACGGAGTTTTGTGTTCGCGGACGTGACGCCCCCTTGGCGCGAACCTGTCCATAGACTGCTTGCCGAGATGTCGCCGTATCCGGTTATCCAGGTCAAGGGCGCCGCAGGCGCCGCTTCGCGGTTGCACCCTTGAGCTGGATAACCGGATACGGCCTGCTGGCTGACAAGTGATCTATGGATCGTTGCGCGCCGTTGCGCGCGTTCTCAAAACTCCCGCGGGCGGAGTAGCGAGGCCCTCAGTCCCCGAACACCCGGCTAAAAATCGTGTCGACATGCTTCATGTGATAGGCCTCGTCGAAACAGGCCTCGATCTGGGCGTCTGTCATCAGGGCAGTGACGCCCTCATCGGCTTTCAGGTGATCGACCAGCATGCCGCCCTCATCCCAGGTTTTCATGCCATTGCGCTGGACCAGGCGATAGCTGTCCTCGCGGGAGGCACCGGCCTGGGTCAGGGCCAGAAGCACGCGCTGGGAATTGTGGATGCCGCCATAGGCCTGAAGGTTTTCCAGGCAGCGATCCTCATGCACGATCAGCTTTTCGATCATGCCGGCGGTGCGGTGCAGGGCGAAGTCGAGATGGACATTGGCGTCGGGGCCGATGCCGCGCTCGACGGAGGAGTGCGAGATATCGCGCTCATGCCAGAGGGCAATATTCTCCATCGCCGGCACCACGGCCGAGCGCACCAGGCGGGCCTGGCCGGTGAGGTTTTCGGTGAGGATCGGATTGCGCTTGTGCGGCATGGCCGACGAGCCCTTCTGGCCCGGCGAGAAATATTCCTGCGCCTCGCGCACTTCCGAACGCTGCAAATGGCGCACCTCGATAGCGATATTCTCGATCGCCGAGGCAATGAGGCCCAGCACGGCGAAATAATTGGCATGGCGGTCACGCGGGATGACCTGGGTCGAGACCGGCTCGACGGTGAGCCCCATCTGCTTGGCGACATGCTCTTCCACCGCCGGATCGATATTGGCAAAAGTGCCGATGGCGCCGGAAATGGCGCAAGTGGCGATCTCGTCACGCGCCGCGACCAGGCGGGCGCGATTGCGGTCAAACTCGGCATAAAAGCGCGCCAATTTCAGACCCATCGTGGTCGGCTCGGCATGGATGCCGTGCGAGCGACCGATGCAGGCGGTGAATTTGTGTTCCATGGCCCGCGTCTTCAGCGCCACCAGCACCCGGTCCATGCCCTCCAGCAGGAGGTCGGCGGACTGTTTCATCTGCGCGGCGAGGCAAGTGTCCAGCACGTCCGAAGAGGTCAGCCCCTGATGGACGAAACGGCTCTCCTCGCCGACATGCTCGGCCAGGTGGGTCAGGAAGGCGATGACATCATGCTTCACCTCGGCCTCGATCTCATTGATCCGGTCGACATCAAACTCGACATCCTTGGCCTTCCACACCGCCTCGACCGCCGATTGCGGCACCACACCCAGCTCCGCCAGCTTCTCCGTCGCGTGCGCCTCGATCAGATACCAGATCTTGTACTTGTTCTGGTCCGACCAGATGGCAGCCATTTCAGGACGGGTATAGCGGGGGATCATGAGCGGGCTCCGCGCGGTGTGAGACAGAAGCGCGGGGGATGCGATGGAATGGCGGAGAGGTCAAGGGGAGGGTGGGCTGAACGCGCGCTACCGGCCCACCTCATAGTCGAGAACTTCTGTCGTCACGCCGGCGTTTGCGTACCAGTAGGGCGTCTCGGTCTCGTCGAGCGCGGCGTATTCGGCCTTGGTATAAGTCAGGATTGAGCGCGGACGGTGCAGGATTGAGCGCGCCAGTTGCCCGCCCGCGTAAAACAAGACCCGGAAGACCTGATAGGCCACTTCGCGCGGGCTGAACGCCGGGCCTGGATGGACCAAGCGATAGCGATTGACGTATTGGCCAAGCGTCTGCTTGCGACGTGCGATGTGCCAGCCGGTATAAATCAGCCAGGCGACGGGGCCGAGCGGCTCCACGAAGTGGCGCGGCAGGCCGAGCCAGTCCGGGTCAAACGGGTGGCCAAGCTGCATCTCGTTGAGCGTCAGCAAGAGCAACTGCGCGGGCAGGGCGATGGCCAGTTGCGCAGCGGCGTAATCGACCATGCCGGCCCGGAACCGCTGTTCGGGCAGGATAGCCTTGTGGCGTGCCGAGGTCGGCAGCGCCGGTTCGCAGAGTAGCACGATCGCCGGGCCGAGTAGCAGCGCGATCGCGTTCAGGCTCTCGCTCAAGCCATCCGGGACGGCCAGGTCCCGGCGCAGCGCCAGAATGAAGTCGCCATACTTGCCGCCGCCCTCGATCCAAGTTGCGTGCAGGATGATTTCGAGACCGACCGGCACAAGCCAGAGCGCGATCAGGGCCCAGCCCAGGACGTAACGGTTGACGTGCAATCTTCGCATGCGCCTATCTTGGCCTGCAAAACCCCGCCTTGGCGAGAGGGTTTGACCGTGCGTCTGTCCGGGCGCGCCCGAGCACCGCCTCTCCCCGACCGGGGAGAGGAATCAAAGGTGAGGGGCGCGCTGCGGCAGCTGCGCAACTAAAATTTGTCCCAATCTACATTCGACAGACCGATGATCTCCCTCGGTCGTTCGGCCACACACGGAAATGAAGCGCTCACAACGTCTGGGCGGAGCTTTCGCTGCCGCAGTTTGCGGGTGGGCTCTTTCCCGATGTGCACGATGCTTCCGGAGGTAAAATTTCGCCTCCAACAGGGGCTGACTCAATTGCATGCTGGCCGAGCCATGGCCACCACTCAAAGTGGCTACCAAGGAAGAAAAGCGACCAAATCGCTCCTTGAACAAGAAAAGTTACCGCCCACCAGTTCCACCGATCAAATTGTCTCGTTTTGTTTCGTGGCGTTGGCGGAAGTTCCAACATTCGAGAGACAGCGCCCTTCTGTTGAATTTGTTCAAAGACGACGGTTCGGGCAGCCACATCCCATTTTTTCCACGCTACAGCGTTCTCAGATTCTTCTACCCAAACTGCTCTCAAGGTGTTGAATGAACAGTAGAGCGATGCAGCGTAAAATATGAGCGCTGATGCGATTAACAGTCGTTGTGTATCGGCAGCGGTGTCGAACTGCCCGACAAGCAGAGCTATCCCACCTGCTGCACCTGCAACCAAGTATCGCCCTTGTTCTTTCTTGGCGTTAGCCGACTCTGACTCGTGCTTGTGCGACTGGGTGATCGCGTAGTCCGCAATCTCACGCTCGAACGATGATGGCTCAGTCATGCAACTAAGTTTCCATTTTTGAATCCGTCAAAATTTCGCATTTCAGACGCGTCTGTTTGTTGTCACGCAAGCATTTAAATCACATCGCCGCCCAATCCACATCCCCGTGCCGATCCAGCATCACGGCCCCGTCCGGCATCGCGTATTTCAGGCCCGAGCCGCAATTGAACAACACGCATTCGGCGTCGCGCGCCAGCAGCCCGTCGCCCATCGCCTTTTCCATGGCGGCCAGCGTCGCCGCGCCCTCGGGACAGAGCAACAGCCCGTCCTCGCGGGCGCAGCGTGTCCGCGCCGTTTCGATCGCGTCTTCCGACACAGCGAGCGCAGCCCCACCGCTCTCGCGCACGGCGTCCAGGATCAGAAAATCACCGATCGCCTTGGGGACGCGGATGCCCATGGCGGCGGTCTGGGCGTCGAGCCATTCTTCGGCGTGTCTCGCGCCGTCCTCAAAGGCCTTGACAATCGGCGCGCAGCCTTCGGCCTGGACGGCGAACATTTTCGGGCGCTCCGGGCCGATCCAGCCGAGTTCTTCCATCTCGTCGAAGGCTTTCCACATGCCGATCAGGCCGGTGCCGCCGCCGGTCGGGTAGAAGATCGCATCGGGCACCCGCCAGCCGAGTTGGGCGGCGAGTTCCAGGCCCATCGTCTTCTTGCCCTCGATCCGGAAGGGCTCCTTGAGGGTGGAGACATCAAACCAGCCCATCTTCTCCTTGCCGGCCCCGACGAGGGCGCCGCAATGATGGATGAAGCCGTTGACCTTGAAGACGCGGGCGCCCTGCAGCGCCATCTCGCGCAGATTGGCTTCCGGCGTGTCCTCCGGCGCAAAGCACCAGCTCTCCATGCCCATGCGGCTGGCATAGGCCGACAGGGCGGCGCCGGCATTGCCATTGGTCGGCATGGCGAGGCGTTTGAGGTCGTATTGATGGGCCATGGCGACGGCGAGGGCGAGGCCGCGCGCCTTGAATGAGCCGGTCGGCAGGCGGCCCTCATCCTTGACCCAGACCTTACCCGTCGCGCCGGATGCCTTGCCGGTGGCCGGCACATCGATCAGCGGCGTATCGATTTCGCCGAGGGCGCAGACATGAGCGTCGCCCGCCACCGGCAGAAGCTCGCGCCATTTCCAGAATCCGCCACCGCGCGCCCAGATCGCGCCGCGATCATTTTCCGCCTTCATTTTCTCAAGGTCATAGCGCGCCAGAAGCGGCTTGCCGGCCTTGGAGAGATTGTGCGGCTGGTCGGCCTCGTATCGCTCACCCGTCTCGGAGCATTCCAGATGGGTGAAATAGTTGGCGGGGGCTTGCATCTTGCTCCGGTCCTCTTGCGTCCGACCGGCCAGAGGCTAGGCGACAGGCGCGCCGCGTCCAGCCTGTTTTCCATCTGTGCGGCCGGGCAAAGCAGCGATAGGTTGGCCCATGAGCTCGATCTACGAACTGCCCCTGCTGGACGGCCCGCTGGATATTGTTTGCCCGCATTGTGGCGGGCGCGCAGTGTTCTCGACCTCGCATAGCAAGCCCTTGCCGGTGAGTTTGCGCACCGCAACGGGCGAAATTCTGCCCGATAATTGGGACGGGCAGGTGCGGTGCAGTGCGTGCGGGCATGCGGCCAAGCATGCGCTCGACTGGCCGTCGGACGCCTGGTTCAAGCTGGACCATCGTGGTGAAACCTTGTGGGCCAAGGACGCCGCCATGCTGGCGGAAATTCGCCGTTTCATCGCTGCCGGGGCGGAGCGTCAGGCGATCAAGAAGACCAGCAGTCATGCCCGCTATCTGGTCCGCATCCCGGCGATCTTCCTCAAAGCGAGTGATCGCGAGGCCCTGCTCCGCAAGATTGACCGGCTGTGCTAGCCCGACCAGCCCTTGCGCCCTATGCTTCGGCAACAAGCGAAGGAGAACAAGATGGCGAAAATCATTGGTGTCGGCGGCATCTTCTTTCACAGCCCCGATCCGGCGGCGCTGATGGCCTGGTATCAGGACAAGCTGGGCCTTGAGATCAATGATTATGGCGGCGCCGACTTCCTGCATGCCGACAGCGGCAAGGCCTTTCCGCAGGGCGCGCGGACGATCTTCTCCGGCTTCAAAACCGGGACGGATTATTTCAAACCGTCCGACAAGCCTTTCATGATCAATCTCATGATCGATGACATGGACGGCATGCTGGCGCGCTTGGCCGAGAAGGGCGTTGCGCTGGAAGGCGAGCCCCAGGATTTCGACTATGGTCGCTTTGCCTGGGTGATGGATCCGAACGGGACCAAGATCGAGCTCTGGCAGCCGATTGAACCGGCGGGGTAGGGTCGGCGTCTCGGGAGTTTTCCCCAACGCGCGCCGCACAATTTTCCCGGACGCGCAGAGCGCGATCCGGGATCGACGTTGGGCATATCGCTGCAGGACGGGCGCAAAGGCTGGTGTCGGGTTCGGTTAGCCCCGGATCTTCGCCCGGCTTTCGCCGGGCTGCGTCCGGGGGAAATGCACCTGTCGTGTAAGGAGGGGCAATTCCGGTGCCCCGCCTCTCCATTGTTTGCTGATAAGCAATCTTAAGGGTTATTGCGACCCGTGGCTCGCTCTTTCCGGGCCACATATGACGCCACCCGGGTTATGGCTGAGGTCCTACATCAACCCCAACGTCTTGAAGCTCGCCGTATTCTCCCGGCCGATCACCAGGTGGTCATGCACCGCGATTTCAAACGGTTTGCAAATCTCCATCAGCGTGCGGGTCATCTCGATATCGGCCTGGCTGGGCGTGGCGTCGCCGGAGGGGTGGTTGTGCACCAGGATGATGGCCGAGGCCTCGTGGGCGAGGGCGGCCTTGACCACTTCGCGGGGATAGACCGGCGCATGATCGATCGTACCTTCGCCCAGGACCTGGTCGGCGATCAGCTTGTTCTTGCGGTCGAGGAATAGAACGCGGAACTGTTCCGTCGTGGCGTGCTGCATGGCGGTGCGGCAATAGGCGACCAGGGCTGACCAGGAGGTGATGACCGGTCGCCCGATGGCCTGTTCGCGGGCCAGGCGTTCGGCCAGCGGCTGGATGAGTTTGAGGTCGGCGGCGACCCGCTCGGAGACGCCCTTGATGGCGGTCAGCTCGCGGACCTCGGCGCCAGCGACGCCGCCCAGATCACCGAAGCGGGCGATCAGGTCCTTGGCGATGGGTTTGGTGTCGCGGCGCGGGATGCAGCGGAACAGGTAGAGCTCAAGCAATTCATAATCGTGAAGCGCTAATCCACCCGCTGAGGTTAGCTTTTCACGCAGCCGGTCCCGATGACCTGTATGTGATGCCAGGTCGGTCATGGTCTAGCGGTTGGAATAGGGGGGCTTGTCGAGGCCCTTGGGCGATTTTGTGAAGATCTCGACGCCGTCGGCGGTGACGCCGCAGGAGTGCTCGAACTGGGCCGAGAGTGACTTGTCACGGGTGACGGCGGTCCAGCCATCGGACAGGACTTTCACATCCGGCCGACCGAGATTGAGCATGGGTTCGACGGTGAAGAACATGCCCTGTTTCAGCTCGGGGCCTTCGCCATGTTCGCCGAAATGCAGGACATTCGGGCTGTCATGGAAATTCTGGCCGAGGCCGTGACCGCAGAAATCACGGACGATGGAGCAGCGGCGCTCCTCGGCATAATCTTGGATGATGGCGCCGATCGTGCCCAGGGTGACGCCCGGCTTGATCGCATTGATACCGGCCATCATCGCTTCATAGGTCGTGTCGACCAGCAGCTCGGCCTTCCGGCGCGGTTCGCCGATCGTGTACATGCGACTGGTATCGCCATGCCAGCCATCGACCACGACCGTCACATCGATATTGACGATATCGCCCGCCTTGAGCGGCTTGGGTCCGGGAATGCCATGGCAGACGACATGGTTCACCGAGGTGCACAACGAGTGCCGATAGCCGCGATAGAAGAGCGTCGCCGGCACGGAGCCATGATCAAAGGCGTATTCACGCGCCAGCTTGTCGAGCCAGCCGGTGGTATTGCCGGGACGGGCGTGCTCGACCAGCATGTCGAGGATTTCAGCCGCCAGGCGACCGGCCTTGCGCATGCCTTCGAACGCCTCCGGTCCATGCAGCTTGATGCGGCCATCGCGCGGGCTGGCGCTGTCTGTATCGGTCACGGTCTCGTAGGCAGTCGTCAAGTCGGTACTCCTTCAACACCCGCTTATAAACAGAGCGCGCGCCGTTTGGAACGGCGCGCGCCTGCATTTCTCAGCGTTTGGCTTGGAGTCTATTCGGCGTCGTCGCCGAACAGATTGCCGAAGAAGCTGTCATCATTCCAGGCCGGACGCTCGTCGCTGTCAGCGATTTCGCGGGCGATCATGTAGTTGATATTGGCAAATTTGGCGCCTTGCTCGAACAGGACTTCCAGCTCGCCATCCAACTGGTCGGTCTGGCGGTGGTAGTGGGTGTTGAGAAAGCCCATGAAGCCTTCACCCTCATCCCAACGCGGATCCGGCGAGGAGAAGCCGGTCATCAGGAACAGCGCCGGCACGCCTTCGCGCACGAAATTATAGTGGTCCGAGCGCACGAAGAGCGATTGTTCCGGCAGCGGGTCTTCGCTCACTTCAATACCCATGCGGGCAGCGGCGCGGGTGGCGATCGGTCCGAGATTGGAGTGGTTCGAGCCGAAGGCGATCACGTCGGCGAAGTCGTAGACGATGACCGGCATGTCGAGATTGACATTGGCGACGATCTGTTCGGCCGGAACCGTCGGGTTGCGGGCAAAATGCTCGGAACCCAGAAGGCCTTTTTCTTCCGCCGTCAGGGCAACAAACAGCACTGACCGGCGCGGCGCCCCCTCTTCGAGGAAGGTCCGGGCCGTCTCCAGCATGATCGACACGCCCGAAGCATTGTCGACCGCACCATTGCAGATCTGGTCGCTATCATCGGTGGTGTTGCAGGCACCGCCCGAGCGCATGTGATCGGTGACTGAACCGATATGGTCCAGGTGGGCAGTGAGTACCAGGAACTCATCTGCCAGCTCCGGGTCGGAGCCACGGATCATGCCGACGACATTCGGGGCATCGAAAGGCTCGGACAGGGTGCGTTGCTGGATGGTGACCGAATGCGGCAGGGCGAAACGCGGATAGCTCGGCTCTTCCGCCGACATGGCGGTGCGAACATCTTCCAGGCTCATTTCCGCGCCCTCAAACAGGCGGGCGCCGAGTTCGGCCGTGACATTGGCTGTGGCGGCCACACTGTCATAGCCGGACGGGCCGGTGGCGGTGGTCAGGCGGACCGCCGGACCATTGCCGAAACGCTCAGCGTAACCGGCCAGTTGTTCCGGTGTCCAGCTGGTCAGCGAGATCATGCCGATCGCACCGTGCGCGGCGGCGACATTGCGCTTGGTGGTCCCGGAATTGTGGTGGGCACGCTCTTCGGACAGGCCTTCGAACACGCCTTCCGGCACGCCGCCCATGACGACGACGATCTTGCCGTCAACATCCAGGCCCGCATAATCGTCATGACCGCGATTGGCCGCCGAAACGCCATGGCCGACAAAGACCAGCTCGCCAGTGACGGTCGCTTCCAGCACGCTGGGGTTTGACGAGATGAAGACGTCGGTGCCGTGGGCAAAGGTCTCGTCGCCCAGCGTCAGCCGGTTGAATTCCGGATCCGGGCGGACTTCGTGCATGGGGACTTCGGCAAAATAGCCGCCATTGTCGCCAGCGGCTTCGAGGCCGAGCAGCCGCATCTGGGCGGCGACATAGTTGGCGGCGATTTCATAGCCGTCGGTGCCTGGATCGCGGCCTGCCAGATAGTCAGAGGCGAGGAAGCGGATATGGGCTTCGATATTGACGGCACTGACATTCGGCGCGAAGGCGGCGTCCGCCACATCCGTTGTCGTGTCAGTGTCGTTTGCGGCCGTACAGGCGGCCAGCGCCAGACCGGCAAGGGCCGGAATGAGATACTTCATATAAGCCTCCCCCAAAGAGGTGTTGGTGTCCCGCGGGACTATAGGGGGGTAGGGGGCGCGTACAATGTCGGCGCTTTGTTAATTTTCAGTCACAAGCGCCGCTGCGACCGAGGGTAACACGGTATAGTGGTTTGAAAAGATTGGCGTCATGCGGGCCGGGCGACCGGTCGAAAGCTGGAAGCACACGACTTTGGTGAGGGCACGAAACACAGTTGCCCCGTCACTGACGCGGCGGAACTGGTAGCGGCGCTCGGCGCGAAGCCGACGATCAGACTGGCTGATCCAGACCGCGCAGTCGATCTCGTCGCCCTTGCGGACATGGCCCAGATAATCGGCCTCGGTGCGGATGATGGCGATGCCGCGATCATCCTTGGCACAAGCCTCCATCGAATAGTCCTCGCCCCTGGAAAACCAGTGGGTCCAGGCGGCCTCATCGGCCCATTCCAGATAGCGGGCATTATTGGCGTGGCCGAAGCTGTCGATATCCCTGTCCCCCACCGTGATACGGTGGACATAGGCATCCGGCAGGTCCCAGCCATTCCAGTTATCGCTCATTGTCGCAGCTCCACGCGCATCGGACGGGTGATCGTCACCGCCGTCGGCGAGACGTCGCAAGCATAGGCCAGGACTTCAACCCCGGCGGCGGCGCTGGTGCGCAAAGTCTCGGCATAGACCGGATCAATGTCCTCGGCCGGTCGAAGCACCTCGCAGTCCGAGCGCTGGACGATGAAAAGCTGCACGGCGCGCTCGCCGGCGGCGACCTGATTAGCCAGTTCGACCAGATGCTTGGCGCCGCGCGAAGTCACCCCGTCGGGAAACTCGGCAATCCCGGGCCCGCGTTGCCAGTGGACATTCTTGACCTCGACCCAGCAGGGCGGTTTGCCGCCGTCTTCCAGCAGCAGGTCGATGCGTGAGTTTTCACCGTATTTCACTTCGCGGCGCAGGCTGTCATAGCCGGTCAGTTCGCCGATGACCCCGGCATTTACAGCCTCTTCGGCCAGCGCATTGGCAAGATTGGGCAGGGCGCCGATGATCGTGCCTTCGGCCTCGACCAGCTCCCAAGTGTATTTCAGCTTGCGCTTGGGATTGTCTGAGCGTGACAGCCACACCCTGAGGCCCGGATCCTTGATGCCGGTCATCGCGCCGGTATTGGCGCAATGCGCTGTCACGATCTCGCCGCCGTCCAGTTCGACATCGGCAAAGAAGCGCTTATAGCGTTTGACCAGCGTGCCGGGGATCAGCGCGGTTGCGAATTTCATGGCTTGGACTTCCCTGCAGCGGGCTCATATACCCTCACACGGGCGATACTTAAGGACGATTCTCATGACGGCGAGCAAACGGGTGACGGCGGCGGTGCTCCTGATCGGTGACGAGGTCCTGTCCGGCCGGACCCAGGACAAAAATCTCATCCAGATCGCCCGCTTTCTCGCCCCGCTCGGCATCAATGTCATGGAATGCCGCGTCGTGCCGGACGAGACCGACACCATCGTCAACGCCCTCAATGCCTTGCGCGGCAGCCATGACTACGTCTTCACCACCGGCGGCATCGGCCCGACCCATGACGATATTACGGCTGACGCTGTCGCAGCGGCCTTCGGCGTTGGTATTGATGTCCGTGACGATGCCCTGGCGATCATCGAGGACTGGTACGCCAAGACCCAGACCCCGGTCACCGAGAGTCGCAAGCGCATGGCCCGCATCCCCGATGGCGCCAGTCTGATCCTCAACCCGGTCACCGGCGCGCCGGGCTTTCAGACCGGTAATGTCTTCACCCTGGCCGGTGTCCCCTCGATCGTGGCCGGCATGCTCAATGATATCGATCACCGGCTTGAGGGCGGGGCGGTGACAAAGTCGCGCTCGGTCAAGGGCGACAATCTCCGCGAAGGCGATGTCGCCGAGGCGCTGGGCGCGCTGGCGACCGAATTCCCCGATGTCTCTATCGGCTCTTACCCTTATTTCCTTGAGGTCAAGGCCGGTGAGATCAAGCGCGGCACGCATTTGGTCGCCCGCGCGACGGATGAGGGGCAGCTCGACCAGGTCATCGCGCGGATCGCGGCGATGGTGGAAGCGGTGGGGATCACCCCGCGGATTGACCCCGTGGATTGAGGGGATGAAATATGGCTGCATTTCTCGGGTGTGGCACACTGGTGTCTATATTGGTCATATCGGTTATTGGCAGCATCTGGACGAAACGAAAGACACCGGCGATCACCCACACGTCGACCGACCATGATCTGATGATCAGAAACTTCTGGATTGTCGCGTGTTGTGTTTGTGTGTCCTTTGCCGTTCTGAGTGGCTTTTTGATTGCGCTGGTCGTGTATGTCGAGGTGACGTGAGGCCAATAGGGCGCCTTGTTCGCGTTCTCGCATTTCCCCTGATCAAGACTCTCGCCACCCCATTCATTCAACTGTGCTTTCAATCGTCATCCCGGGCGAAACCCTGACTTGATCTGGGCGGATATCCCGGACCCATATGCCCGGTGCGGCCGATATCGGCGCGTATAGGTCCCGGCTCTCCAACCTGCTTTCGCAGGCTTCCGGCCCGGATGACAAATACGCATGAACTCGGCTTATCCCCGCCGTGCGCCCCTTCCTTCTCCCTTGGGAGAAGGTGCCCCGGAGGGGCGGATGAGGGGGATTCCTCCTGCTCTCTCCGGGATTTACCCCTCACCCTGACCCTCTCCCCAGGGAGAGGGAAAGCGTTCCCCGCGAACAAAAATCATAAAACTTATCCCCGCCCGTCAAACCTGGCGGATAATCCCCGTTGTCCCGCGCTACTCGAGGCCCGGATTGGTGATCCGGGGGCGTTGGGAGTACGGAGCTCGTCCGGTTGCCTGGAAACACCGCCAGACCAACCCGGCGTGGCCACCGGCAGGACGGCGGCACAAAGCTCGACCGTTTGTTCCTGTCGGTTTCGAGACGGGACCCGCAAGGGACCTGACCAAATCTCCGTGTGCGGGGTGCCCGAGGTGCCCATCCACACAAGACAATAGCCAAACCGGCATCGGCCGGGCCCCCGCACCCCTCATCCCGCCAGGTGGAAACACCGTGGCGCGGGCAGACCTGTCGATCACCTCAAACATCAGGAAAGGAGCTGCTTCGGTGCGCCTTCCCGCCCGTCATCCGGCAATACCAGCCTGGCGCTCCGGCGCCGCCGGGACGGGCGGGAAGGCGGCTGAGCGGGGGACATACCTGTCCCCACCTGGCGCTGAATGCGCCGCTTGCCTTTCAATCGCCCCGATTTCGACTTGTCGTTGTCCCCGATGCCGCCCAGTCTGACGGGTGAGGGATTTTGGGACCGGAAGGGGATTCCATGAAACGCGTTCTTTTGATCAGTGCGGCCGGGCTGGCCATGCTCGCTGCGTGTACGGCGACTGTCGCACCGCCGACCGCACCGCCGCCGCCCCCGCCACCTGCGCCGCCGCCCCCTCCGCCGCCACCGGCACCGGTGGCGTACCCGGCTGACATGATCACGGTGACGGGCTCGCGCCTTGCCAGCCGGTCATCTGTGATCGCCGAGGAGGCCGGAAGCCGTCCATCGTCGCAGCCGCTTGACCGGGAACGCTATGAAGACGTCGACCCGAACCCCGTCGTCGCAACAGCCGAAGAGCCGGTGTCCACCTTCTCCATCGATGTCGACACGGCGAGCTATTCCCTCGTCCGCAATTCGCTTGAATATGGCCAGCTACCCCCGACCGACGCTGTTCGGATCGAGGAGATGGTCAATTATTTCGACTATGATTATGCCCTGCCGCCGGGACCCGACGAGCCGTTTGCGACGCATGTCACGGTCACGCCGACGCCGTGGAATGCCGACACCCAGCTGATGCATATCGGCATCCAGGGCTATGAGATCATTCCCGACGAGCGGCCACGCGCCAATCTTGTCTTCCTGATTGATGTGTCGGGGTCGATGAATGCGCGGGACAAGCTGCCGCTCGCGGTGGAGGCGATGCACATGCTGGTCGATGAGCTGGAGCCTGACGATACTGTCGCCCTCGTTGTCTATGCCGGCGCGGCAGGTGCGGTCCTTGAACCCACCGAGGCCCGCAATGCCCGCGCCATTCACCGCGCGCTCGATAGTCTGAGCGCTGGCGGCTCGACGGCTGGCGGAGCTGGTCTGGCGCTGGCCTATGACCTCGCGGAACAGAATTTTGACGAGGATGCGGTCAATCGGGTGATGTTGCTCACCGATGGCGATTTCAATGTCGGCGTCACCCAGGACGAGCGTCTGGAAGACTTTGTCGCCCGCAAGCGCGACAGCGGCATCTACCTGTCGGTGATGGGCTTTGGTCGCGGCAATTACAATGACCAGATGATGCAGACCATCGCCCAGGCGGGGAACGGGACGGCCGCCTATATCGACAGCCGCCAGGAAGCCCGGCGCATGCTGGTGGAGGAAAGCTTTTCCTCGCTGTTTCCGATCGCCAATGACGTCAAGATCCAGATCGAGTTCAACCCGGCCCGCGTCGCCGAATACCGCCTGATCGGGTATGAGACGCGGTTGCTGGACCGGGCCGATTTCAACAATGATGAAGTCGATGCCGGCGAGATCGGGTCAGGTCACTCGGTGACCGCGATCTATGAGATCGCCGCGCCGGGCTCGGAAGGCGTGTTGATGGAGCCGCTTCGCTATGGCGGGGCAACATCGGTTGAACCGGATCTTGACGGTGAGTTCGGCTTCCTGCGCCTGCGCTACAAGCGTCCGGGCGAGGATGACAGCCGGCTGATCGAACGCCCGGTGACGCAAGCTGACGTCGCGGACCGGTTCGAGATGGCGTCGCAGGAGGCCCGTTTCTCGATTGCGGTGGCCGGTTTTGCCCAGCGTCTGCGCGGCGATGCCTGGTTGGCGGACGGTTATGACTGGGCCGCGATCCGCGAGACGGCGGCCGCTGCCATCGGCGAGGATCAATTCGGCTATCGCGCTGAATTTCTCGACCTGGTCGATCTAGCGCAAGCGGCGGACGAGGCCCGCGACAAGCCCTGATCGGAACGCGTCGTGACATGAAAAGAGCCGCACCCGGAGACAGGTGCGGCTCTTCTTGTTTCAGGCGTCAGCCGGGTTCGGGATCAATCGCCGAACTGGTAGTAGAAACGCACACCAATGGTCCGCGGCGGGGCCACATTGGCGTAGTGGCTGCGAACCGGATGTCCTTCGACGGCCTGGTTTGACAGCGGCGTGCTACGGATGCCGGTCTCGATGTATTCATTGCCGATATTGTTGATGAAGAGCGTCGCGCCCCAGTCACCGGCGTCATAATTGATCGAGCCATTGGCCACGAAATAGCTGTCCAGGGTCACACTGCTACCACGGCCACCGGTTCGGGTCAGGATATCACCCGTGTAGGAGATGCCGAGATTGTAGTTGAGTTGGGCACCGCTCGCGAGATCGGTGGTGTAGCGGCCAAAAGCCGACGCCTGGGTTTCCGGCGAGCCAGGCAGACGGTCGCCCGCCTGTCCATCTTCGAAGGCCGAGCCAAAGCCCGGCGTGGTGATGGTCCGCACCAGGAAAGGTACATCGGCGGTCAATTCCGATTGCGTGAAGGAATAGGTGCCGCGCAGTTCGAAATTATGCGCGACCTGCCAGGAGCCTTGCAGCTCGAAGCCCTTCGACTCGGCGCCGGCCGCATTGACCGTGATCGGGATATTGGCGTTGACCGTCGCCGAGGAGACCTGCGGATCGGTCCACTCCACCAGGAAGATGGCACCGTTCAGCGTCACCGCGCCATCGGCCCAGGTCGTCTTGGCGCCAAGCTCGTAATTGGTCGTCTGGTCCGGGCCGAACTGACGCTCGTCGAACTGGGCGATATCGCCGGCATTGGGGCCGTATTGCTGGCCCGGTGCGAGGGCGCAGGCGCCCTGGGTCGCGTTCGGATCATAGGCCGGGCAAGGGCCCAGACCGTTCGAGGCGCCGATCCGGTAGCCTTCCGACACCGTGAAATAGGCCAGGATGTCGTCGGTCAGATCATAGGCGATGTTGAACTTGTAGAGGAAGCCGTCATCGGATTGCGCCAGCGCCGGATCAAAGGCGAGATCGCGGATCTCGTCGAGGGTCATGGGCGTATAGGTCGGTGCTTCGAACAGTGGGAAGTCGACGGTGGAGACCGATTCCAACTCGTACTCGTAATAGCGCCCGCCCACCGTGACCGAGAGCCGGTCGGTGATGTCCCAGCCGAGTTCGCCGAAGAAGGCACTTTCCGTGAGCTGGGTATTGGCCGTCGAGAAATACTCCAGATCGGTCGGGTTCTCGGTCAGGCCGAAGCCGAAATTGTCGTTCACATACTCGGCGTAATTCGGCGTGTACTCCTCGGAGGAACCGACGAATTCGGCCTTGTTGTAGTAATAGCCGACGATCCAGTTGAACTGGCTCTCATAGGTCGAGACCAGGCGGATTTCCTGATTGAAGAATTCGTCTTCTTCCAGCTCGTGCGTGAAGGACGTGAAGTTCGGGAAGGCCTCGTAGGAATATTCCAGCGAGATCAAGAGGTCTGTCTGGTCACGCTGACCGTCTTCGTCGTAGCGGCCAAAACCGGTTGCCGAGGTCAGTTCGGCAAAGCCCAGATCCGCCGTTACTTCGAGCGCAAACAGCTCGTTATTGCGCTCGATCGGTTCAAGCACGCGCAGGGCCGACTCATAGCCGCCAGCCGTGATGGGTGAGCGACGCGAGGAAATCTGACGCCCCTCAATGTCCTGGTGCTGGAAATAATAGGTGGCGGTGGCGTCGAGCCAGTCGGTCGGCGCCCAGCGGGCGGCGATGCGACCGGACACGGCTTCTTCGCCGTCGGCATCCTGGGTCGGGACAAGATTGGCAGCGACGTCGGCCGGGTCGTTGAAGTCCGGGTTCGGATTGGAGACGCCCGGTTCGCGCACGCGATAATTGTAGTCGATGAACCCACTGTCCTGCAGCACATCGACCGAGCCGCGAATTGCGAACGTGTCGGAGACGGCGTGGTTGAAAGTGAAGCCGATGTCGGACGACAGCGATTCCGCCTCGGAATACTGGTAGAAGGAGGAGCGAACTTGCAGCATGTTGCTGTCGAAATCCGGGCGGTTCGGCAGATAGCGGATCGCGCCGCCCAGCGTGCCAGCGCCGTAAAGCGTGCCCTGCGGCCCGAGCAGGACTTCGACGCGCTCGAGGTCATTCAGCTTGAGATCGATGAAGAGCGGGATTTCGCCGAGATAGGTGGCCACGGTGCCGCCGCCATCATTATTGCCGTCACCGGAATTGATCGGGTCGGCATTGAGGCCGCGCACGATGATCGGATTGCCCTGGCGGCCGCCGCGATCAACGATGTTGATACCCGGCACATAGGCGAGGGCGTCGGCGAGGTCCTCGAAGCCCTGTTCCTCGATCTGGGCGCCGCCAATGGCGGCAATATTGAGCGGGATGTCCTGGACGCCTTCGGCGCGGCGGGTCGCGGTCACGACAATAACGTCTTGCGAAGACGAGTTATTGTCCTGCGCTTGTGCCGTTCCGATTGCCGACATGCCGGCGAGTGGCAGGGCAAGTGCACTGATTGAACAGGCCAAGCGTGAGCGTAGTGATGCTTTGGTTTTCGCGGGCATGACTGGAATCTCCGAATGAAATTGTGCGTTAATCATGGTCTGGTGCGTCAAACGAAAGCAATTGCCGGGCGTTAAACTTATGTCACATTATCGTTTTCTTCTGATACCTGTTGCGCGAGGGACACGCTGCATGTGCGAAGGGCGCTCGCAGGTGCAGCATGCGGTTGTGCCGGAGCGTCTTGCGTCCGGTCGTCCGGGGTTTTCGGTATGATCGTAACGCTTTCCGTCGAATCACATCTCGCCGAGGCGGCCAAGGCGCTGGGCGCCAATCGCTACCAGGATGCGCATGCTCATTGCATGTCTGTGCTGCGGACCGAGGGACCGAATGCCGAAGCGTTTTTCCTGCTCGGCCTGCTGACGGCGGCCCATGACAACCACGCCAAGGCGGTCGAAATTTTCGACCGTGCGATTGCTGTGAAGGCCCGCGATGCCCGTTTCCATGCCCATCGCGCCAAGTCCTTGCTGGCCCTCAACCAGCGCGACGCGGCGGCGGGAGCGGCCCGCGAGGCGGCAAAGATCGGGCCGCCCGATGCGCTCACCTTCGACACGGTCGGCGTCGTTTTTACGCGACTTGGCGACCATGCGGCCGCCATCGGTCTCTTCGAAGCCGCCGTTGCAAAGGATCCGCAACGCGCCGACTATCACTACAATCTCGCGGCCTCGCGCCAGTTTGCCGGCGATTTTCCGGGCGCCGAGGCGGCCTATGCCCGCACGCTGGACCTAGCCCCGGATCATGCCCGCGCCCTGTCGGCGATTGTCGGACTCAAGCGCCAAGATGAAGCCGACAACCGGCTCGCCGACCTGGTCGCAGCCTTTGAGGCGCGTGCGGACGGTGACGAGGAAACACAGCTGCATCTCGGTCATGCGATCGCAAAGACGCTGGAAGATCTCGGCCGGCATGGCGAAGCCTTGGACTGGCTTGGCCGCGCCAAGGCAGGCGCCAGTGCGCGGCGCGGCTATGAACCGGCCGACGACGCGGGTTTATTTGAGGCGGCGAGAGCGACGGCGGGCGCTGGCGGACCAGCGCCTGACCGGTCGGGCTGGCCCAGCGAGCGGCCGATCTTCATCGCCGGCTTGCCGCGTACCGGAACGACTCTGGTCGACCGTATCCTCAGCGCCCACAGCGCCGTTCGCCCGGTCGGTGAATTGTCGAATTTTGCCCTGCTCGGCAAACGATTGGCCGCAACGCCGGGGCCTTATGTGATGGACGCATCCACCTTGGCGGCGGCGGGCGATATCGACGCGGCTCGCTGGGGCGAAGCCTATGAGGCCAGCGTCGCGGACCTTGCCGGCGATGCGCCGCGATTTACCGATAAAATGCCGCTTAACATCGTCTGGGCCGGGCATATCAACCATGCCCTGCCGAACGCGCGCATTATCTGCCTGCGCCGCCACCCGATCGATGCCTGTCTCAGCAATTACCGACAGCTCTTTGCCACCAGTTTTTCCTATTACAACTACGCCTATACGCTGGAGGATTGCGCTCGCTACTATCTCGGATTCAACCGGCTGCGCGCGCACTGGTCGGCAACCCTGCCTGCCGACCGCTACGCCGAGGTCGCCTATGAGGATGTTGTCGCTGATCTGGACGGCGAGGCACGCCGCCTGATCGCTCATTGCGGCCTCGATTGGGAACCGGCCTGCCTCGATTTTCACAACCAGGCGGGCAGTGTCGCCACCGCCAGCTCGGTCCAGGTTCGTCAGCCGCTCTATTCCAGCTCGATCGGGCGCTGGAAACGTCATGCCGAGGCGCTCGCCCCGATGCGCACCATCCTGGAGGCCGGCGGGGTCATCGACGGCGACGGCAATTGGCTGCGTGGAGCCTGACCCGGCCTCTGGCCAGCGCATCGAACGCGTGTAGGATTGCGCCGCTGTCCAACCCCGCGGGCGTGGCGGAATCGGTAGACGCAGCAGACTTAAAATCTGCCGGCCGCAAGGCCGTGCCGGTTCAAGTCCGGCCGCCCGCACCATTCTTTCTTCGCTTCCGTTGCGCTCGAACCCGTGCGCAGCCCCACCCTTGTTACCGGGGTTCGTGCTCACATGAAGCGCGCTCAAGGCTGGGGTGTTCGAGACTAGTCGATCAGCCCGCACCAGTTTTTCATTGCTTCTGTTGCGCTCGAACCCGTGCCTGGCTTCGCCTTGTGTGTCGGAATGGATGTTCCTGACCTGATCAGCGACCGCTTGGGCGTCGGTTCCGGCCCATCAACCACAGCCGGAATACGGTGAGGTAGACACCTGCCAGACCGAACAGGAGGGCGATGACGGAGGTCGCCTTGATCCACCAGGAATTGAAGTTCTCGCGACTGGACCAATCCATGATGTGGAGACCCCAGAAGAAGTCATAGACCCGCCACGCCGTCGTCCTGACCGCTCTGAGTTCGCCGGTCTGGCTGTTGATGTAGAAAGTGGTCGGCGGGGTGGTGTCGCCCGCGGCAAAGTCGATCCGCCAGGCGGGTATGGCAAGGCCGGCCTCGCGCGGGGGCTCGGTCAACCAACTCACCGTGCTGATCTCGCCCAAGCCGACTTGGCGGGCTTGGGCAATTTCAACCGCGAGTGCCTCATCGATTGGCGACAGCGTGTCGCCGGAGATGGCGTCAACCATCACCGGTCCCCCGGCGGTTTCCAGCCGCCACACAGGGCGTCCGGCGAGTAGTCCGGTGCGGGCCGATGTCACGACGCCGTCCTGCTCGGCGATGATGTCGCCGAGCGGCCGGGCTGTCTCGCTCCAGTCGATTGCGGCCTGGGGTTCGGCACTGCGCAGATGTTCACCGCGAATGGTTTCGATCGGGATGATAACCATCACCAGGCCGGAGATCAGCCACAGCATCACCTGGACGCCGAAGGCGGCGCCGAGCCAAAGATGGATCTGACTCATCAGTCGGAATGTTTTCATCTCGGAATCCTGTTTGCGAGCCGATCATTTCGCGTTTTCTAGCGCCTTGTCGGGCTTCTGGCGAGCCAGCGGTTCGGCGCTGATGCGCAAGCAAATGTCATCGACCTTCCACCGACGCAGCGCTAGCCTGCGTGTCATGCCACATCACGCCGTCCACACTCATCTGATTGCCGTCGCGGAACCACTGTTCCCGGATCTCGTTGCAGCAATCCGTCACCAAGGTCCGCTGGAGCTGCCGCTGCGCAATGATTTGCCGTTTCCGACCTATCTCTGTCGGGCCATCTCGGGGCAACAGATATCGGTGAAGGCCGCCCAGAGTATCTGGGCGCGCGTCGAGGCGAGTGCCGAGGCAACGCCCTTGCTTGACCATTTTCACGCCGACAATGCCGAGACCTTGCGGGCCTGCGGTCTGTCGGGCGCCAAGACACGGACGATCATCACCATCGCCGAGACCCACCGCACGGTCGGGCTGGATACCGATCTTCTCAAAAGCCTGCCGGTCGCGGAGCGGACGGCGCGTCTGACCGAGATATGGGGTGTCGGGCAATGGACCGCCGACATGATGAACATATTTTATTTCGGCGAGCAGGATGTCTGGCCCGACGGCGATGTTGCCGCCCGCAAAACACTCGAGCGGCTGACATCCAAACGCCGCAAAACGGTGCGCACAGCCGCGATGTTCAAGCCCTACCGGTCCTGGCTGGCCTATTATATGTGGGCGCATGTCGATGCGCCGCCGGATGGCGCGCCGGGCTGATACCTGGCGGCCGAACGGGATGTGGCGACGCGCGGCCGATCCTGCCCACAAACCGCCTTATCTTGGCCGGGATCGGATGATGTCATGACCCTATGACACGACGTATTCTCATCGATGCCGGACTTTTTGTCGGCGGCTGGTCCCTGGGCTGGATGCTGACCGACAATCTGTTGATCGGTCTTCTCTTCGCTTTGATCTTCTCCGGGGCTGGTGAGGGTGTGCAGGCGGCTGCCAGTCATGATGACTGAGCCGCTTCACCGCGCGCTCGACATCCCATACCGCTCTCTCTAACCTTTGACCTGAACGCTGTTCATTTTGCGGATCGCCACAGAAGCGGTCGCGATCATGGTCGATATCAAGAGGGAATTTTCATGGCCGAACCCGATAGCCTCAAGGGAAAGCTGCGCCTGCCCGTCATTGGCGCGCCGCTTTTCATTATTTCCAATCCGGACCTCGTCCTGGCCCAGTGCAAGGCTGGCATTGTCGGCTCCTTTCCGTCGCTGAATGCGCGCCCGGTCAGCCAGCTCGACGAGTGGCTGGACCAGATCACCTCGGAGCTTGAAAGCTATAATCGCGCCAATCCGGACAATCCGGCGGCTCCGTTCGCGGTCAACCAGATCGTCCACCGGTCGAACAATCGCCTCCAGGAAGACCTGGCCCTGTGCGAGAAATACAAGGTGCCGATGGTGATCACTTCGCTCGGTGCGCAAGCTGAGGTGAACCAGGCTGTCCAGGGCTGGGGTGGCATCACGCTGCACGACGTCATCAATCAGCGCTTTGCCCACAAGGCGATCGAGAAGGGCGCGACCGGTCTGATCTGTGTGTCGGCTGGTGCCGGCGGTCATGCCGGGGCGCTGTCGCCCTTCAGCTTCGTCGCCGAAACCCGCGCCTGGTTCGACGGTCCCATCCTGTGTTCCGGCGCGATCTCGACCGGCGGCGGCGTGCTCGCGGCCCAGGCCATGGGCGCCGACTATGCCTATATCGGCTCGGCCTTCATTGCGACGGCTGAAGCGCGTGCCGACGAGGCCTACAAGCAGGGCATCGTCGACGGCTCGGCCGAGGACATCGTCTACACCAACCTGTTTACCGGCGTGCACGGCAATTATCTCAAGAAGTCGATCATCGATGCCGGCCTCGATCCTGACGTCTTGCCGGAGAGCGATCCTTCGGCGATGAATTTCGGCTCCGGCGGTGGTTCCAAAGCCAAGGCCTGGAAGGACATATGGGGCTCTGGCCAGGGCATTGGTTCGGTCAAATCCGTGCGACCGGCGGCTGAGTATATCGACCAGCTGAAGGCCGAGTATGACGCGGCGAAAGCGCGCCTTCTGGGGTAGGTCCGGTCGGGTTGAACGGGATTAGCGCCGGCCAATCGGGTCGGCGCGTTTCGTTCTGGCGCGGGGCGGGTCAGCCCGTCGGGCGGTGCCGGTGTTCATCAACCAGGCTGCGGGAAATGTCGGCCGGCCGGTTGAAGATGAAGTCGGGTGCATGGGCGTCGAGTATGCCCGGCGTCGCAAAGCCCCAATCGACGGCGCCGGCGATGCAGCCGATTTCGCGGGCCGCCTCGATATCGCGGATTTCATCGCCGACACAAAGTGTGCGTTGCGGCGTCGTACCGGCTTTGCGGATCACCTTGCGAAACACCGAGGCCTTGCCGAACAGGGCGGCGCCGCACGCAAACTGGCTGAACCTACTGGCAAGCTGATCGCCGAGTACGGCCCGGACGGCGGTTTCCCCATTCGAAGACACAACCGCCAGATCAACTTTGCGAGCCGACAGGTCTTCAACAAGGTCGCGTATGCCGTCGAAGAGATGGATCTTGTCGACATTCTCGGCGGCGCGGGCGCGGACATCGGCGGCGAGGAAAGGTATTTTCCAGGCGGGAATGTCGAGCTCGTCCATGATTGCCTTCGGCGTCAGGCCACGCAGGGCCTCCACACGTTCGGGACAGATCGGTGACAGGCCATGCTTGTCGGCCAGATCGCCGAGTTCGCCGCGAAACCAGGTCAGGCTGTCAGCAAGCGTGCCGTCGAAATCGAAAATAACCAGATCATAGCGTGCCAAACCGTACGTCCCGCTCCCGATTGCCAGCTGCGCCCCTGCAGGCGGTTTGCCAGCGTCCCCCGGGCATTCATCCCGATTCTTGTGACAGTCCGATGTGGTAGCGCAGAATCGGGGTCACGCAAACGGGCGGAGCCAACAAGCTCCGCCCGCCGCGAATGGACATGTCGTGCCGGCTTTAGCCGGCGAGGGAGGCGCAGGATGCCAACTCGGTCAGCAGGAGCGGAGACATCGGCATCAATCGCAGGTCTTCGGTTCCGACGGCGACACCGAGGCGCTCCGAACCCGCAAGGTCGGCCAAGGCAGGGGCCAGGGACGGGACCCGCATCTCGTGGATGCCCTCACTGCGCTCGGAGGGAGTGAAAGCGCCGGTTGCGACACCGCTGGCAGTGATCACGCTGCCGGTTATGGCGTCGGAGGTTGGCGCGTCGTCACTGGACGCAATGCGCGGGGCGTGGACCGTGATCACGAGGTCGTCGCCCGTTGCATCACAGCGAAAACTGGCGGTCGGGGCGAAGCCGCTGCGGCCATAGCTGATGCCAAGGGCGCCGCGTTCGGACCATTCACCGTCTGTGAGGGCACCGTCCAAGCGAAGTGTTTCGCCAGGCTCGGCCCTGATCTCCGGCTCATAGCTGTCGTCCGATGCCATGCTGACGCGCTCAAGCAGGGCGAATAATCCTTGCGGATCGCGACCCTCCGTCCGCGCGGTTTCATTTTCGGTGGTTTCTGTTTGGCCGGCGGGCGCCGTGGCTGCTTCATCATTGTCCGCCGGATCCGGTGATTGACCGCTTCCGCCGCACGCTGCCAGCGAAAGGGCCGTAAGGACTGCCAAGAGTGAAGTGTGATGTTTC
The DNA here is from genome assembly GCF_003634045.1 of Maricaulis maris. Lineage (GTDB taxonomy): Bacteria > Pseudomonadota > Alphaproteobacteria > Caulobacterales > Maricaulaceae > Maricaulis > Maricaulis maris. The sequence continues at coordinate 27,790 of NZ_RBIM01000003.1, read as the reverse complement.
ATCATGACACCACAACGTCGGCGGGTCGGATTGGTTCCGGGGATCCGGTCAAGAAAAAAAGCCGCCCGGTTCCGGGCGGCTCTTCTCATTTTGCAAGTGAGGCGTGGGTCAGGCGTTGAGCCAGGCCGGCTTCACGCAGGGCAGGCCGAGATCGTCGGCGACCAGCTGGTGGCAGACTTCGCCATCCGCCGTCGTCAGGCCTTCGCGCAGGTGCGGGTTCTCGTTGATCGCCCGCTTGGTACCCTTGTTGGCGATCTCCAGGCCGAGCGGCAGGGTCGCATTGTTGAGGGCCAGCGTTGAAGTGCGGGCATAGGCGCCCGGCATGTTGGCGACGCAGTAATGGACGACACCGTCGATGATGTAGGTCGGGTCGTCGTGCGTGGTGGCTTTTGATGTCTCGAAGCAGCCACCCTGGTCGATGGCGATATCGACGAGGACAGCCCCGTCCTTCATCTCTTTCAGCATCGCACGCGTGACGAGCTTGGGGGCAGCAGCACCCGGGATCAGCACGGCGCCGATAACGACATCCGCTTCGCGCACCGCGTCTTCCAGGGCGGCCTGGGTTGAGTAAGCCGTCTTCACGGCGCCGGAGAACTGCTCGTCCAACTCCGCGAGGCGGCGGTTGGAGCGATCAAACACGGTGACGTCGGCACGGGCACCGATCGCCATTTCAGCAGCATGGGTACCGGCGACACCGCCGCCGATGATGACCACCTTGGCCGGCAACACGCCCGGCACGCCGCCCAGCATGGTGCCGCGACCGCCCTGCGCCTTCATCAGGCAATGGGCCGCGACCGATACGGACATGCGTCCGGCAACCTGGCTCATCGGGGTCAAAAGCGGCAGGCGGCCATCGCGATCGGTGACCGTCTCATAGGCGATCGACAGGCAGCCGGCCTTGCGCAGACCTTCGGCCTGGACCGGATCGGCAGCCAGGTGGAGATAGGTGTAGAGCGTGTGGTGAGGCTTCAGCATTGCCGTTTCGGACGGCTGCGGCTCCTTCACCTTGACGATCATCTCGGCCGCGTCGAACACGGCGGCCGCATCCGGCAGGATGGAGGCGCCGGCGGAGATGTAGTCGTCATTGGTAAATCCAATGCCTTCACCGGCAGCGGTCTCGACGAAAACCTCGTGGCCATGGCGCACGAATTCAGCAACGCTATTGGGTGTCAGGCCGACCCGATATTCGCGAACTTTGATTTCCTTGGGTACCCCGATACGCATGATCATCCCTCAAGGGCTGGGCAGTGCGGCGCTTCCTTCGATATTCTTTCGCCGAAAGCGGTCTGCGTGATTGAATTTGACAACTCGAACCGTTTGTTGTGAATTATCGTGCAACATTCAGTGTTGATGGCGACGTATATACCAAGCCTTCGCGATAATCCAGAATGATCTGCGGAATTGACCGCCATGTCCGGGAGAGTGTGCCTTGCGTCTTGATAGCGTTGATATCTCCATCCTCAACCAATTGCAGGATCATGGTCGCCTGACCAATGCCGAATTGGCGGAGCGTGTCGGTCTGTCGGCATCGGCCTGCCATCGCCGGGTCAAGGCCTTGGAAGGCGCGGGCATTATTGATCGTTATGTCGCCATCCTGTCGGAACGGGCGCTGGGACGCGGCATCACGGTTTATGTTCAAGTGACGCTGGACAATCAGAAGCGTGACACGTTGGTGGCTTTCGAAAAAGCCGTCGAGCACGTGCCTGAAGTGATGGAATGCTACCTGATGAGTGGCGATGCTGACTATCTGGTTCGGGTGCTGGTGCGCGACGCCAATGATTATGAGCGCGTGCACCGGGAAGTCCTGTCGGGCCTGCCCGGCGTGACCCGTCTGGTGTCCAGCTTCACCATCCGCCGCGTCTTCTCGCGCACCGCCATGCCGGTACCGGATGAGGTGCAGGTCCATTGAGAGGCTTGCCTGTCGGCGAGGCCGGGACTAAGTCCCGGCCATGACTGATGATCGCTACGACCAACTCGGCCAGCTCGGCACCACGACCGCTCTGCCTGACAATCCTGAAACCGCTCAGCTCGAGCGTGTCGCCAATCCGTGTGACGCGCCCTACATGACGCGTTTCGTGTGCCCGGAATTTACTTCGCTCTGCCCGGTGACCGGCGCCCCGGATTTCGCCCATCTGGTGATCGACTACGTGCCCCGCGAGTGGATCGTCGAGAGTAAGTCGCTGAAACTCTACCTGGGCAGTTTCCGCAATCATGGCGCTTTTCACGAGGCCTGCACCACCGGGATCGGCCAGCGCCTCGTCAAGGAGCTGGACCCGGTCTGGCTGCGCATTGGTGGCTATTGGTATCCGCGTGGCGGGATCCCGATTGACGTCTTCTATGCTACCGGTGAGCCGCCCGCGGGAGTATGGATTCCCGACCAGGATGTGCCGGGTTATCGCGGGCGCGGCTAGGTGGTCCAGTGATCGACCCGGGCCTGTGGGCGCGGGCGTTCCACCGGTTCTTCGGTGACGGTTCCGACATAGACGAAACCTGCAATACGTTCCCCGGAACCCAGGCCGAGTGTCGCTTTGATCTGCGGGTCGAAGGCATACCATTCAGTCAACCATTGCGCGCCATAGCCCATCGCGGACGCGGCGATCAGCAGATTCTGGCAAACCGCGCCGGCCGACAGGATTTGTTCCCATTCCGGGACTTTGTGGCGTTCCAGCACTGTGGAAATGACGGCAATCACCAGCGGCGCCCGCGTGAACCGACCCGTTTCGAAGGCGATCTGTGCCTCGGTCGCATCCGGCGTGGCAGCGGCAAATACCTCACCGAGGGTCCGCCCGAATGAGTCGCGTGCGTCGCCTTGGAACACGATGAAGCGCCAGGGCGCCAGCTTGCCGTGGTCCGGCACGCGGGCCGCGATGCCCAGCAGGTGGTCAAGCTGATCCTGCGACGGTCCCGGTTCAGCCATCGTGATGGCAGTGGCTGATCGTCGGCGGGTCAGCAGGGCCAGCGTGTCCGGGCTCGGATGGCACGGCGCGAGACGGTCACCGGGCGCCGGAAACTGCGTGAAATCACGATCATTCATTATGATGGCCACCTTGTGAGCTGCGAGACTATCTTTGACCTGAACGGTCCGTGGTCGGTATACCTGTCGTCGGGGACTGCACGCATATCGAGTTTGTGGGGATACGTATCAAGAATGAACGCTGAAATCGCCATCGAAGATGACACGCCGGCCGATCGTCGTCGCCGCAAGGTGCGCGAAGCCATTATCGACGCCGCCGAGACCATCTTCACCTCCGAAGGTGAGGAGGGGATTTCCATGCGTCGGCTTGCCGAGGCGATCGATTACTCGCCCGCGGCGATCTACAAGTATTTTGCCTCCAAGGACGAGTTGTTCACGGCTATCCGCGAGATGTTCTTTGAACGCCTCCTGGCGCGAATTCATGCCGCGATGGAGGAGGGGGGCGAGACCGCTGCCCTGTGTTCGCGCTGCATGCGGGCCTATATCGAGACCGGTATGGAAGAACCCAATCACTATATGATGGCGTTCTCACCCTCGGTGACGGTCAAACCGCACGTCCATGACGAAAAGGAAGTCGCCTTCGAGGCCGAAGAGAAATTGGTCCACATGATCGAGGCCGGTCAGGCCGAAGGCTCATTCTGCAAGGTTGATCCGCGCGTTGCGTCAAAAAGCGTATGGGCCAGCCTGCATGGCCTGACCATGTTGATTGTCTGCCTGGACGATTTTCCCAATGGCATGCCACGGTCCGAACATGTCACGCTTGATGCGGTGATCGACCTCCATACCGAGATGATCATGCGGGGGCTTCTCAAAACCGAATAGTTGATATTCGAAAAAATGTGAACGACGTTCACTTTTCAAACGTCATTCAATACCCTATATCCTCGACCGTGACAGGACGAGGGTGTTCACATGTCTCTTTACAAGCGGCGCTTGGGTGCCGGATCTGCAGTCGCCCTGGCCGCCGTAATCGTTGCGGTGCTGGTATTTGGTGTGACCGCCTTGCGCGCGGAAGCCAATTTCATTGCCAGTACGCCGCCGCCACTGAGCGTATCGACTATCACGGCTCACTATGATGATGACGCCAGCATCGCCGAATTCTTTCCCGGCCTGATTGCCGCCCGTCGCCAGAGCGCCCTGGGTTTCGAGCGGTCGGGACGCATTGAAAGCATCCTCGTTGATGTTGGTGACCGGGTCGTGGAAGGCGAGATGTTGGCCCGTCTCGATGTTCGCGCCCTTCAGGCCCAGATCGCCGCCGCCGATGCCCAGACCGCTGAAGCGGCCGCCCAGACTGCGCTGGCCAGCGGGACCGAGACCCGCCAGGCGCAATTGCTGGAACGCGGCCATATCTCGCAACAACGTTTTGACGAAGTGCGCACCTCGACCCGCGCCGCGTTGGCGCGCCAAAATGCGGCGGCTGCGGCTGCGGACGCCCTGCGCATCCAACTGGATCTTTCTGTGATGACGGCGCCCTTCGACGGTGTCGTGACGGCGCGCCGTTCGGATGAGGGCGCGATTGCCTCACCCGGCCAACCCTTGCTGGAATTGGTCGAACTGGATTCGCTGGAAGTCCGGGTCGGCTTGCCGCAGATCGTCGCCGCGCGATATCAGCCCGGCGACACTGCCAGTTTCGAAGTCGACAGCCAGGCGCAGCCGGTACGGGCGCATTTTCGGGCCTCGTCCAGCGTGGTCGACCGGCAGACGCGTACCGTGACGGCGGTGTTTGATCTGGATCCGGCACAATCGGTTGCAGCCGGTCAGATTGTCCGTCTTGCCGTTGAAACCCCAATCGGCACAGAAGGTTTCTGGGTGCCGACGGCGGCGCTCGCCGAGGGCCGCCGCGGTTTGTGGTCGGTCTATGTGCTGGCTCCGGACGAGACAGGCGATTACCGGCTTGAGCCGCGGGTAGTGGAAACCGTTCGTATCGAGGCCGAACGGGTCTATGTGCGTGGTGCGGTTGCTGATGGCGAACTGCTGCTGGCGTCCGGCCTTCAACGCATCACGCCCGGCCAGCACGTCGTCCCGGCCACGCTTGAGGCGCGGGCGCGATGAGCACGCTCTTCTATCGCTATTCCCGCCTGACCGCGCTGGCGGTCATCCTGCTCGCCGCGGCCGGTTTCGGCGCCTTGTTGTCATTGGGCCGTCAGGAAGACCCGTCCCTGACCGAGCGCTTCGGGATCGTCGTCACGGCCTTTCCGGGCGCCTCTGCCGAGCGCGTTGAAGCGCTGGTCACCGAGCCGCTCGAAAACGCCATTCACGAACTCGCCGAGATCAACACCACTTCATCGAGTTCGCGCTCGGGCGTGTCGATCATCCATTTGCAGATCCGCGAGGATCTCAATGCCACCGAGGTTGACCAGGCCTGGACCCAGATCCGCGAGCAGGTCGAGAGCGTCCGGCCATCTTTGCCCCAGGGCGCGATCGCCCCGGATGTGCGCCGGCAATATCTCGGCGCGGCGACCATGATTGTCTCGCTCAGCTGGGGCGAGAGCGGGGGCGAAAACCTCGCCATCCTGTCGCGACTCTCTGCGGACCTGGAATCCCGGTTGCGCAATATGAGCGGCACCGAGGAGACCGCTGTTTTTGGCGAGGTCGAGGAAGAAATCCGCATTGTCGCCGATCCCGACACACTCGCAGCGCTGGGTTTGACGATGGCGGACCTCGCCCGTTTGACCGCCAGCGCCGACGCCAAGTCGCCGGCCGGGGAACTGCGGGCCGGCGGGGTTGACCTCAATGTCGAGATTGCCGGCGAGTTCGACGGGCTGGATCGTATCCGCGCAATTGCGCTGGGTGAGGGGCCTGATGGCGGTTTCATTCGCGTCGGTGATGTCGCCGACGTTGAAAAGGGTGCACGGACGCCCGCCGATGCCATCGCGACCACGCAGGATCGTCGGGCGATTTTTGTCGCGGCCTATCTGCAGCCGGAATTGCGCGTCGACACCTGGTCCGCTGCGGCGGATGCGGTGGTCGCCGATTTCGCCGCCTCGGTCCCCGGCGTCCGGGTCGAGACAATCTTCCGACAGGCTGACTATGTCGACAGCCGGCTGAGCGGGCTGGCGCGGGATCTGGGGTATTCGGCGCTGATCGTATTTGCCGTCCTGTTCGTGATGATGGGTTGGCGCGCGGCGCTGATCGTCGGTTCAGCCCTGCCGCTGACCGTTCTCGCTGTCCTGCTTTTGACCCGGGTTTACGACGAGCCGCTGCATCAGATGTCGGTGACCGGTCTGGTCGTCGCGCTCGGCCTACTGATCGATAATGCCATCGTGGTCGTCGACGAATACCGTTTGATGCGGGCCCGCGGAGCGGCGCCGGTCGATGCGCTCGACAAGGCCTTGCGCCACCTGTTCGCACCTCTGTTGGCCTCGACGCTGACCACTGTTTTCGCCTTTGCGCCGATTGCCCTGATGCCGGGTGCAGCCGGGGAATTTATTTCGATGATCGGGATCTCGGTCATCTTCGCGGTGGTCTCTTCCTTCCTTTTGGCAATGACCGTGGTCGGCGCGTTCGCGGCCTGGTTTGACGATCCGGCGATTGCCGGCGGTCCCCGTCGCTTCTGGCGACAGGGGATCAGTGCGGGACCGCTGGCCGGCCTGTACAGGGGCGTGCTTGACGCGGTGACACAACGCCCCTGGACCGGTCTGGTCGGCGGACTCCTGTTGCCGATTGCCGGCTTCGTGGCGGCTTCGACCTTGCCGATGCAATTCTTTCCGCCGACCGATCGCGACATGTTCCAACTGTCGCTGGAACTGCCATCGTCGACCTCGATCGCCGAAACCCGTCGCCAGACCGAGCGCGCCACGGCGCTGATCGAGTCCTACGAGGGTGTCGAGCGGGTCTCCTGGGTGATCGGCGAAAGTGCGCCGCGAACCTATTACAATGTGGTCGGAAACCAGTCCGGCGTGTCGAGCTATGCCGCCGGTTTCGTGCATACGGCTTCTCCGGAAGCAACGGCGCGTATTCTGCCCGACCTGCAGCGTCGCGTGATGTCGGAATTCCCGGATGCGCGCCTGTTGACCCTGCCCTTCGAGCAAGGCCCGCCCATCCCGGCACCGATCGAATTGGTGCTTGTCGGGCCGGAACTGTCCGAACTCAATCGCCTGGGTAATGAGATCCGCGCTGTCCTCGCACAGACGCCGACCATCACCCATACGCTGGGCCTGTTGGAAATGGGCGAACCCGTCGCCCGGATCATGGCCGATGAGGCCTCTGCGGAACTTGCCGGAATTCGTCTCGATGACCTCGCCAACCGGTTGCGGGGCGAATTGGACGGCGTTGTAGGCGGAAGCGTGCTGGAAGGTGTCGAGGAATTGCCGGTTCGGGTCATTGCCCGTGACTCGCGGCGTTCCAGCCTGTCAGCCGTTTCCGCCTCTCCTCTTGCGGCGCCGGGGCAGGACATCCTGTCTTCGCCCATGGCTGCACTGGGAGACGTGGTTCTGGCACCGCAAGTCGCGCTGATCCCGCATGAGGACGGACGCCGGGTCAATACGATCTATGGCTATCTCGATCCCTACACTCTGCCAGCGCCGGCGCTTGAGCATTTCTTTGCGGCGCTCGACGAGGCCGGCATCATCCTGCCGCCGGGCTATGAGCTGCAGGTCGCCGGCGAGGCGGCTGAACGCGGCAGCGCCATGGCCGGCCTGTTCGGTACGGCTTTGCCCTTGCTGGTGCTGATGATCGGGTCGGTTGTGCTGGCCTTCAATTCCTTCCGCTATGCCGGGGTGATCTTTGTCGTCGCCTTCCTGTCGGTTGGACTGGCCATGTTCGGGGTCTGGGCTTTTGGCACGCCGCTCGGCTTCAACGCGATTGTCGGGTCGATGGGACTGATGGGCCTGTCGATCAATGGAGCCATCGTCGTGCTCTCGGCGCTGCGCGCCAATCCGGCGGCTGTGGCGCTGGAAGCGGGTGCCGTGCAGTCAACGGTGATGGATGCGACCCGGCACATCGTGTCGACGACGCTGACCACGATTGGCGGTTTTATACCGCTGATCCTGTCCGGCGACAGTTTCTGGCTGCCCTTCGCGGCGGCCATGGTCGGCGGTGTCGCGGGATCGGCGCTTCTGGCGCTGGTCTTTGCGCCGGCAGCCTTCACGCTCCTGGCCCGCCTGACGGAAAAGAAACGCCGTGTGGTCGAGGCCATGCGCCGCCATAGCGAGCGGGTCGAAAGCTTGCCGACCGGACCCGAACACGCCTAGCCCTGACAGGGTCCAAGGCAATGATGAAGGTGCATCATGAGCAAGAGACGCGGGCCGTGGCAGGTGAACGCCAGCAGCGAGGTCTACCGCAATGACTGGGTCAGCCTGACCGAGCATGCGGTGACGCGGCCTGACGGCAAGCCGGGCGTGTATGGTGTCGTTAACTTTGCCAATACCGCCCTGGCGATCTTGCCGGTCCTGGCGGATGGTCATCTCATTCTTGTCGGCCAGCATCGTTTCCCCCAGGATCGCTATAGCTGGGAAATTCCCGAAGGTGGCGGGCCGCTCGGCGAGGAACCCCGGGTCGGCGCGGCGCGTGAGCTGCGTGAGGAGACGGGCTATACCGCCGAGACCTGGCAGGAAATCCTGCGGATGGACCTGTCGAACTCGGTGACCGATGAAGCGGCAATCGGCTATCTGGCGACCGGGCTGACCGCCGGCGAGGCCGAGCCGGAGGGGACAGAAGACCTCGCCATCCGCTTCGTGCATTTTCGTGATGCGCTTGATGAAGTGAGTTCGGGCAGGATAACCGATGCCTTGACGGTAGCGATGCTGCTGCGGGCATACTACATGGCGCAGGAAGGTGAGTTGGATGCAGATCTGGCCGCCGCCATGCTGGATCAAGGCGCGAGGAGAGCGTGATGTCACTCAGCCAAGTGGAAACCACCGTCGAGGCACGCACGGGCGTTGACAGTATATGGGCGCGTCTTCGCGTCGAGGCCGCCTCGGCGGCTGCCGAGGAACCAATCCTCGCCAGTTTCCTCAATGCTGCCATTTTGCGGCACAACCGGTTTGCCGACGCGCTGGCCTACCGCATCGCCGCCAAACTCGCCGACGCCCAGCTCGATGCCATGCTGGCCCGCGACGTGGCCGAGGAAGCGCTGGCCGGCGATCCCGATATTGTACAGCAAGCCGCTGCCGACATGATCGCTATTGATGAGCGGGATCCGGCCTGCCTCAGCCTGTTGCAGCCTTTTCTCTACTTCAAGGGCTATCATGCCCTGCAGGCGCATCGCGTGGCGCACTGGTTGTGGAATGAGGGGCGCCAGACCCTGGCCTTTCACCTGCAGAGCCGTGTCGGCGAGCGTTTTGGCCTCGACATCCACCCGGCAGCCCGCATCGGGCGCGGCGTGATGCTTGATCACGCGACCTCGGTGGTGATCGGTGAGACCGCCGTTGTCGGCGATAATTGTTCCATTCTGCATGAAGTGACGCTGGGTGGCACCGGGGCGGCCCACGAAGACCGCCATCCCAAGATCGGCAAGGGCGTCCTGATTGGTGCTGGTGCACGGGTGCTCGGCAATATCACCGTTGGCGACGGCGCCCGGATCGCTGCCGGTTCGGTGGTCCTGCATCCGGTCCCGGCGGGCTGTACGGTCGCCGGTGTGCCGGCCAAAGTTGTCGGCAATTGCTGTGACGAACCGGCCAAGAGCATGGATCAAAGCCTGCCCCAAGGCTCCGGTTGATCTGCCCGGATCACGCCTGAGTGCAGGAATACGGACAGCAGCGCACTGGACGTGGCCCCCTGTCATGGGCTTAGTTGGCGCCGACTTCGAATCCCGCGACCGGAGAGATATCCCGTGAACAAGAACATGACCCAGCTGGAGGCCGCCAAGCTCCAGATGTTCCTGCAGGCCAAGCTCAACCCGGAGCTGGTCGTGCAGTGCCGCAACCGCCCGGACGAGTGCGCCGAGATCCATATTGGCGATGAGTGCCTGGGCGTGGTGTCCAAGATCATCGATGAGGGCGAAATGTCCTACTCGTTCGAAATCACCATCCTGGATATCGACCTGGAAGATCTTTGAGCGAAGACACGCCAGCCGTTCTTGATGTCCGCGACGTCCGAAAGACGTATGCTGGCGGTGTCGAGGCGGTCAGGGGCGTGTCTTTCTCGGTTGCCCGTGGGCGGCTTCTGGTCCTCGCCGGCGCGTCCGGATGTGGCAAGACCAGCCTGCTGAAAATGATCAACCGTCTGGAGAACTCTTCAGGCGGTTCGATTCTGTTTGGGGGTGAGGACATTGCCGGTCTGGATCCGGTTGCGCTGCGCCGCCGGATCGGCTGGGTGATGCAGGGCGACGGCCTTTTCCCGCATATGAGTGTTCGTCGCAATGTCGGTCTCATCCCGCAACTGGCCGGCCAGGACGCAGCGCGGGTCGAATTGCGGGTTCGCGAAATGCTTGATCTGGTCCGCCTTGATCCTGGCGAATTCGGTGAGCGGATGCCGGACGAACTTTCCGGTGGGCAGCGCCAACGGGTCGGTTTCGCCCGTGCCCTGGCGGGCGAGCCGGAATTGGTGTTGATGGATGAACCCTTCAGCGCGCTCGACCCGATCACGCGCGACGGCTTGCAACAGGATTTCCGTCAATTGCAGGCCGATCTCGGCTTTGCGGCGGTGATGGTCACCCATGACATGGCCGAAGCCCTGATCATGGCGCATGACGTGGCCGTGATGCGGGCTGGCCGGATCGTTCAGCAGGGCACGCCGCGCGAGCTGATGGCGCGGCCGGCGGATGACTATGTCTCCGGTCTGCTGGAAACACCCCGGCGCCAGGTTCGGGCGATCGCGGAGTTGACGCAATGAACGCCAATCTCGCTGAACGCTGGGCGGAATTGCCGGACTTGCTGGCTGGTCATGTCTTGCTGTCGCTGGCCGCGATCCTGGTCGGGCTGGTCATCAGCCTGCCGGTTGGCATACACGCCGCGTCGCGGCCGCGCCTCGCCGGGACCGTTCTCAATCTCGCCAGTATCATCCAGACCATACCCGGTCTGGCCCTGCTGGCTTTGATGGTGCCGCTCCTTGGCGGGACGATCGGCTATGCGCCAGCCTTTCTGGCGCTGATGCTGTATTCCATCCTGCCTATCCTGCGAAACACGATTGTCGGCCTGCAGGGCATCGACCCGGTGGTGCGTGATGCCGCGCGCGGCATCGGCATGACGCCGCGCGAACAGTTGTGGCGCGTTGAACTTCCGCTGGCGCTGCCGGTGATTGTCGCCGGCCTGCGAACTGCCGTGGTCTGGGTGGTCGGTGCGGCAACCTTGGCGACCCCGGTCGGCGCATCCAGCCTGGGCAATTATATTTTCGCCGGTTTGCAGACCCGCAATTGGCTGTCGGTGCTGTTCGGCTGCCTGTTTGCGGCCGGCCTCGCCATCGCGCTCGACCAGATGATCCGCCTGCTCGAAGTCGCCGCCAGGGAGCGCCGCCGAGGCTTGGCCGGCGCGGTCGGGATTGCGCTCGTTGTTTTGCTGACAGCGTCGGTGGCGCCGCGCTTTGTCAGTTTCGACCGGATTATGGCGGGCGGCAGTGGCGACCCGGTCCGGGTTGGCACTGACCGGCTTGATGATGAAACCATTGTCGTCGGGGCGAAAGCGTTCACCGAGCAATACATTCTTGCTGCCCTTCTCGATGAGCGGCTGTCGGCAGCGGGTGCCCGTGTCGATCGCCGCGACAATCTGGGTTCGACAATCGCTTTCGACGCCCTGCGGACCGGCGAGATTGATGTTTATATCGACTATAGCGGCACGATCTGGGCGACCGTGATGAACCGTCCCGAACCGGTCAACCGGCACGCCATGCTGGCAGAGATGACAGGTTGGCTGTGGGCGGAACACGGCATCCTGGCACTTGGCAGTCTGGGGTTTGAGAATGCCTATGGTTTCGCAATGGCGCGTGACCGGGCTGAGGCGCTGGGTGTGGGCAGTCTCGCCGATCTTGGACCGGTGTCGAACGGGTTGACGGTCGGTGGTGACGCAGAAGTCTTTTCCCGCCCGGAGTGGGTGATGACGCGCGACACCTACGGTCTCGGCGGCATGCAGACCCGGGCGATGGATGCCGCCTTCATGTATGGCGCGGTGCGGGACGGGCAGGTCGACATGATTTCGGCCTATACGACCGACGGGCGGATCGCCGCGTTTGACCTGATCGTCCTTGATGATCCCCGCTCGGTATTGCCGCCCTATGACGCCGTGATCCTGTTGTCGCCGGAGGCGGCCGCGAATCCGGCGCTGGTCGGGACACTGGCCTCGCTGATCGGATCGATTGACGATGACGCGATGCGTGAGGCCAATCGGCGGGTTGATCTTGATCGTCAGACCCCGGCCCAGGCGGCCAGTTGGCTGGCGGATCGGATCGCGGCGGGAGAAACAACACAATGACGGGATTTGCCGGCGCCGGACGCCTGCAGGACGGCGAGTGGTTGATGCGCGCCTGCCTATACCTCAATCGCGAGCTGCCGGCTGGCGCCGAACCCTATACCGAAATGACCCATCTCAATCGGGTCTGGGCAACGCAGTCAGCGGAGGTCGAGCGGCTTCTGGCGATTATCGATCCGGAAGGCGATATTGATCGCTCGATTTTCCCGGTCCTGGCCTTTTTTGACCCGTCTGAGAACTGGCCGCTCGACATCATCCTAGCCGCGATCGCAGCCTTGTGTGTATGGCTTTTCCTGCCGGATTGGTACGGCGTCGCAGAATACCTCGCCTACCTGTTGATTGGTGGTTTTGTCGCGATCCAGTATCTGCGTGCCAGGCGGCTTCGCGAACGGGCCCGGGCGGAAATGATCAAGCTCGGGCTCGACCCGGAAGCACGGCACCCGCTGACCTTGCGGATATTGGTGCGCTACCGCAAGCAACCCGATCATGTCCGCGCCGTGACGCTGCACTGAAGCGTTGCGTGAGGCTATTGCCCGGCTGAGCCGGTCTCATGCGAGCGAGCCTGAATGGCGTGCAGCACGGCGAGATTCCATTCCGCGCCGGACAGGCCGGTATGGTCCAGCGGATTACTGGTTTCCGCTTCCAAGCCCAGTTCAGCAGCAACGTCGCCATTCATCATGTCCGGGATGCCCGCTCCCCAAGCCAGTGACGGTATGTCGAGCAGGAAGTAGGTGAAATGCTCGCGAAAGCTCGAGCCATGCTGGCGCAGGAGTGCGTCGAGAAAATTGCGGTCGAAATAGGCGTTGTAGGCGGTAAAGAGCATGGTCCGATCTCCGCGCGTGCTGTCATGGAAATCGAGGAAGGCCGCAACCGCGTCGGCTTCGCTCAGGGCGCCCAACTCGGTCCAGCGGGTTTCGTCGAAACCGTTCATGCCACGGACAAGGGCCGAGGCCCGTTCGGGGTGGTCAGGATGAATGCGGACAAAGAAGCGGCCGAGTTCCCGGCCATCAAGATCGGTGTAGATCGCGCCGATATCGATCATCTCATGCGTGCCGGGTTCCAGCCCGGTCGTCTCGACATCAACAATGGCCAAACCCCATTCGTCAGGATGGGCGTGCGGCGGGTAGAGGCCTTGGGCTGTGGTGGCTGGGACAATCGTGAAGAGCACAAGGAGCGCGGCGAGCGTGATGCGAAACATGAGAAAACACCTCGATTGATCTGGGCCCTGTGTAGACGTGCTGTGCGACGCCGACATGTCGGGCGCACGAGAAACGGCGCGACCCATGGGCCGCGCCGCTTTCGTTTCCGGGCCGTGCCGGGCTAGAGCACGGTCAACATCGTCGCCACCAGTGGATGGCGGACAATATCCTCGGCAGCCAGTCGGCAGACGGCGATGTCTTCGAGTTCTTCCATTTTGTCGGCGATCTGGGCGAGGCCGGACATTTCCGGCAGAAGATCGGTCTGGGCCGGGTCGCCGGTGACGACCATGGTGGAATTCCAGCCCAAGCGGGTCAGCAGCATTTTGAGCTGGCCGTAGGTACAGTTCTGGGCTTCGTCGACAACCACGAAGGCATTGTTCAGCGTCCGGCCGCGCATGTATCCGATCGGGGCGATCTCGATCAGGCCTTCGGCCATCATCGCCTTGAGTTTTTTCGGGCTGAGACGGTCCGCGAGGGCGTCGTAGAGCGGTCGCAGATAAGGCGCGAGTTTTTCTTCCATGGCGCCGGGCAGGAAGCCGATGGATTCGCCGGCTTCGACCGCGGGACGGGACAAGACGATGCGGCTGACCGACCCGGCTTCTAGGGCTTCGACGCCCTTGGCGACGGCGAGAAAGGTCTTGCCGGTACCGGCGGGTCCGAGGGCGAGGACGAGATTGTGATCGTCGATTGATTTCATCAGCGTCGCCTGCCCGTCCGAGCGGGGTTTGACATTCTTGATGAAGCGCTGGTCCCGCATCGGATCCTTGGCGTCCGGAGACCAATTGGTGCCGGGGAAGAGGGCGCGGACCTTCGTCTCCTCGGTTTCGTAATGCGATGTATTGAACTCGGCGCGTTGGCGACGCTTGACGATACGCTTACCCATGGCTGGAACCTCCACACATGAAAAACCCCTCGGCCGGAAGGCGAGGGGCGAAGACACTTTGCAACGGAAATGATTCGAAGGACTCGAAGGGCAGGGATCCGGATGATCCGGACGATCCTGGCGGGCTGGGTCGCAGACTGGTCATACCGTCTACCCGGTGCCTCCCTTGGAGTTGCCGACAACGATGCAGGACCGAATGGGCTGGTCTCGAATCGCGGTTACAGTGTCAGTGTAACCCGGTGAAGAAGTTCTGAACGAGCGTGTCGCGAATATTTCACGCAAAAGAAATTGGGAGACGGAAATGGCGATCTATGCATTGGGCGATTCGAGCCCGACCTTGCCGGATGTGGACAGTTACTGGGTCGCCGAAAGCGCACAGGTGATGGGGCGGGTGGTCCTCAAGCCGGGCGCGAGTGTCTGGTATGGCGCCGTTATCCGCGGCGACAATGATCCGATCACGCTCGGTGAGAATTCCAATGTCCAGGACGGCGCAGTCTTGCATACCGATGAGGGCATACCGCTGACCATCGGCAAGGGAGTCACGATCGGTCACCAGGCCATGCTGCATGGTTGCACCATTGGTGATGGCTGTCTGATCGGGATTGGCTCGACCATCCTCAACGGTGCAAAGGTCGGGAAGAATTGCATTATCGGCGCCCACGCGCTGATCACCGAGGGCAAGGAAATTCCGGACAATTCACTGGTAGTCGGTTCGCCCGGCCGTGTCATGAAGACGCTGGGGCCGGAAATGGCCGAACTGCTTGCAGCCTCGGCCGACCACTACGTCGCCAACTGGAAAAAGCACAAAACGCAACTGCGCCGGATTGATTGATCTCTCGCGAAGTGGATTGGCGCCCTAGTGGGCGCGGCTCCACAGTTCGCGGATATTCTGGTCGGCATCGCGTCCCAGATTGAACCAGGCGGCGCGATCATGCGAAGCGTCGATCACCAGAAGCTTGTCTTCGCGTCCCAAAATGTGACTCAGCTCATTGCGCAGCACCGCTGACGTCGTCGGGCCGCGCAGCAGCCAGACATTGCCGGTGATCGATTCGATATCGCCATAGGCTTTCAGCGCGTTGCGGAACTCAGCGCCATTCTCGGACTGGATTTCGGCAATGACGACGAAATTGGCGGGCCGGGCGCCCGGTGTCACGCGTTTCTCCGGTTCCGGAGACGTCTTTGATTCGCCGAGCCATTCGCGGAAATCATCGATATCTGACGCCTGTTGCCACAGGCCGTCACGTTCGGGGCAGACCTGGGAATGCGCCGCAATCCGCCCTTCACCGACGAAGGCGCGCATTTGCTGGGGGGTATAGGGGCCGTAGACACGACCCTCGACTTTCACAAACCAGGACATTGCGATTCCGTCATCGCGAGGCATTTCGGATCTCTTTTGCACTTTGTTACGTACCGCCTATCACCCGGATACGGCAAGAATCGGGCCGCATTTGAGGAAATCCCCGGAAAGGCGAAGAAAATATCGATCTGCGACTCGTTTAAGCTGCTTCGTGGCCCGATGCTGCGGCCTCAGGCGGATCGAACACGACCGCGAACCCATTGTCCAGAATGCGGGCCACACGTCCTGACATCTCACCGACACGCAGGGTTTCGCCAACGCGCGGACGCTCAAGGCACTCGAACGCTGCGCCGGTGACCGAGACGTCGACCACATTGGCCTGGATGATCACCCCGTCCGCCAACAAGATCTTGGCGCGACCACGTCCGGGCTTGCGCGGTGCGGTACGGTCTTCGTCCAGGCCCAGGCGGTCCTTGTTGAAACGCCAGGTGATGGCGTCGGCGAGCTTGTCGCGCTTGCGCAGCGGGGCGTTGAATCGGATTGAAATTTCTTCGCCGTCCTGGCGAACGATCTCGCCTTCGATGCGACCGATCGAGGCGATCATCAGGACGATCCGTGTTTCTGGGGGCATGCGCAGGCGGGCAACGATGCGCGCGCCGCCGGGCGAGATGTCGATCAGGCGGCAGGCGTGTTCGCCATTGGCTTCTGACCAGAAACGGCCATGCAGCTGCAGCGGGACCCGGGCGTGACGACGACGCTCCTGGGCACCGCGAGCGGCGATCTTGATTTTGCGTCGGTCGAGCCGGCCGGGTTCGTCATGCATCGCAATGACCTCCTGCGAGCCGTCACCCTAGGCGCAAAGGCGTTAAAAAGGTTTTGCGATCACTGATCGTTTGCGACCTTTTGCATCCGTGCCCCGTTGTCGACAGCCAGTCCGGGAAAAATATGCCCCGGAATGGCCGGCGGGTGGATTTCCCGCAGGCTGGTCCGGACCACCGGGCGCCCCTTGAAGGCGTCGGTCGTATCGAGCGGCTGGAACAGGCCGAGTGTGCGGTCGATCGTGCCAGACGGGCCACGTAGCGGCAGGAAGGATATCTCCACCGGCAGCTGGTGCATGTCGAGACTGGAGGCACGGGCGATCAGTGAGGCCGGCGCGCAGCCGGTGATCGAGGCTTCCAGCACCGCCTGGACATGGGTGCGGTCATGACCGCGCCACAGTGACAGAAAGTTCTGGTCGCGGAATTCACGCTGATAGAGGTCGCACAAATGGGTGCCGGCAAGGCGGAAAATATGGTGTTGCGGATCGGCACGCCACAGAATGAAGACATGACCGAGCAGCCGCGCGATGTCCTGCGGTTCGATATCGGCACGATGCGGCGCGGCGCCGCCCTGGCGTCGGGTCTGCCAATAGGCATGCAGGGCTTTCGATTGCGCATGGCGCATGGACGTCTCCACTCGTTTCATTTCGGCTGACCGCGGCACACTGGCCGTTGTTCACGCCTGTCCCGCTTCAAGAACGGGGCCATACGCCTCACGCGGGAATGGTCGTGCGCGGCACTCATCAACCGGGCGAAACCGGTGTTGCCGGGCGGGACGTCAACATGGCCCTGCCCTTGCAAGGACAGGGGCAATACGTAAGGAGCACAACCATGCGCGTTTCAGCCCGGCACGCTTTTCTGATCCCAGCGACCGCTGCGTTCGCCCTGTTTGCCGCCCCGGCTTCGGCTGGTGGAGGTGGCGGCGGCGGAGGAGGTGGTGGCGGCCCATGCTGTACGCCGCCGCCCCCACCGCCATCCTGCTGCACGCATGGCGGTGGCCACACGGTCAATGTCCCGAACATCAATATCCATGGCGGCAATATCAATGTCGGCGTGAATGTCTCGACCCGGGTCAATGTGAACACCAATGTCAATGTCAACGCCTCGGCCAACGCCAATGCCGGCGCGAGCGCCGGGGCCGGCGCCGGTGCGGTGACCTTCATCGGTGGTGGCTCCTACACGCCGATGACGACCGCGCCCGCGGCGACCGCGATCACCGGCCTCAATGTGGTAGGCGTCGAGGAAGAGTCCGAGTACGAGTATTACGAGGAAGAGCGGACCCGCTGGGTCGAGGAATGGCGCGTCGTGCGCGCTGTCTGCGTCGACGATAACGGCACGCCGCATCCCGCATCCCGCGTCGATGCCGAGGATCGTGTCGGCACCACTTTCGACGGTGAAATCTTCCGCTGCATGGCCGGCACGGCGATGCAGACCACGATCGGCTGGGTCATCGACGGTGTCTATGACTGGGACGAGGCCCCGACCATCATGTGCCGCAAGGGCGAGGCCCTGCGCCATTCGGCCGGCGGCAATCTGCGTTGCGAGACCCAGATCCCGCGCCGTAACTGCAATGAGCGTTCGCTTCTTCGCATGCATGGCCCCGGCGTGAAAATGATCTTCATGCGCCGTGAGGAACACTATACCGAGCGCGTCCGCCGCGAGGTTGAACGCGAACGTCGCCAGACCGTCTCCATGACCCTCATGCTGGACGGTGGCGTCGGCGGCTATCGCTGAGCCCGACGCGTTGAAATCATCATCCACTGACTGCCCCGGCCTATTTCAGGTCGGGGCATTTTTTCATCCCACAAGCGCCAGGATCGCCACAGCGGGATCGCCTGGCGTTTTGGATGGGAGGGAACGGGATGTCGGCCAATGCCGATAACCGGTTGATTTTATAACGTGACATCGCCGACATCCCGTTCGCGGAGTTTTCCCGGGTGTCTCCACCCCGATTCCAATGCGTCAGGTAGATGGGGTCGGTCGTTTAGTGCCCCGCGACCTGGTCGCACGCCCTGCCGGAGCTTCGGACTGTCACATCCAACGCGCGGACAGGCTCCGCACGTTTCCGGGCACAAGTGACTGAGCTCGCGCCTCCCGTCTCGAAAACCAAGGGCATTATCGCCTGCTGTGGAGGGGGAGGATAAGTATGCTGTATTTTTTGCGGGGGGCGCTTTCCCTCTCCCTTGGGAGAGGGGCAGGGTGAGGGGTAAATCCCGGTGATCGCGGGAGGACTCCCCCTCATCCGCGCTACGCGCACCTTCTCCCCAAGGAGAAGGAAAGTGGTGCAGGGCGCGGATAAACTGTGTCTTTCTGCCCCCGCTTTCGGGGGAAGTGGGCTCAGCTTCGCGCAGCGAAGCAGAGGTCGAAGGGGGCGCGAGCGGAGCGAGGGAATGCCGCCTCGTTCGGCCTTGGCCTATCTCAGAACGCGAAGGTCGCTTGGGCGTAGCCGAATAATGTCCGGTCGGGGGCGGGGCTTCCCGGTGCGTTGTCGGCGAACTCGCCGGGCAGGAGGAGGGAGGCGCCGACTTCCAGTTCCAGACCTTCGGCGAGGCCGTGATAGCGGACGCGACCGTCCAGCGTGTGGCCGACAAAGCTGCCGGATTGGCCAGTTTCGTCGCGCAGATTGGCAATGACCCAGCGGTCGGTATTGCTGTCGAGTGAGGCGGCCGACCAGGCGAGACGTCCGTCCCAGTCCGGGGCCGGTGCGACTTCGAGGCGGATACCCGGCGCGTTGAGATTGGCCGGGGTGAGGGGGCCATGCAGGCTTGTATTGTTGAGATCGGTGCGGCGGGAACCGAACAGGCGTTCATACTGATCGAAGCGCCCGTCATTCGGGTCCTCATCGCCGCTGGCCCAATAATATTCCAGCGCCATGCGCGGCTTCCAAGCATGCTCGAATGTGTAGCCAAGCGCCGCGAAAAGCATGCCGGCACTGACATCCAGATTGGTGGTGTCGGTGGCAGCGCTGCTGGCGCGACGACGCCCGAACCGCCAGGCTGCTTCAAGATCGAGATCGAGCCGGCCGGTCGCCGGAGCGCGATGCAGGCGAAAGCCCGGCGTGACGTAATGGCGGTTCGGTGTCGGCCTGGCGTCGGTGTCACGCTCCTCCAAACCGTAGACGAACAGGTCGCCGGACAGGCCGGGCCAGAAATCCGGAATCAGGTCGGGGCGCTGGTAGTGGACGGCCCAGATGGTGCGGTTCCATTCTTCTTCATCGCCGGACATCTGATTGTCACCGATCGCGACGCGGTCGCCCGGGTGCCGCGCCACCGGGGCGAGCATCAGCGCGTGGAAACGGTCGCCGCGCGCGCTGGTCGCCGTATAATAGGCGCCGGTGTGGCTCTTGATGACATTGGCATAGCTGATCCGCTCGATCTGGCGTTTCGAACCGATGCTGACGGTCTGCCGACCCAGGGTGAGGTGGGCGTCGGACCCGTCACCAAAGACGGACGGTGTCTCGACGCGGACATAGGCCTGCAAGATGTCGAGCGGATTGACGGTCCCGGTGCTGAGGGGTGTGCCGCTATCGTCGAAATAGGCACGACTGTCCTGCAGCTCGATGCCGAAGCGCGCGACCGGGGTCGTCAGGCGGGCGTGCAGGAGTGTGCGCAGGAAGAGGGCTTGGTCGGAACCGGCGCGACCGGCGCGAAATTGCCCGTCGAGGCTCTCATAACGGGCACGGGTTTCGCCGGAAAGGTCAAACTGGAAATCGGTTGATGCGTCGTTCTGGGCTCGTGCACCGGCGGTACCCGCCATGAAAACCGCAATGATCGCCAGCAGCCGGGCAGGGCGGGTGAACCGGCCGGTTTGCAGCTTGGATACGCAGAAACGCTTCATGACTCTTCCCGATTTTCACGCAAGATTGGATGATTGCACCACAGGCGCTCGCCGCTTAGCGTGCCCGGTTCAATGATTCAAGAATAATTGAAGTGACAATATGATGAATGACCACGACGCGGCGACACGGCTTTCGACCCTCGCGCATGATGTCCGTTTGCGCGTGTTCCGGACGGTGATGTCGGCGGGACCTGCGGGCATGCCGGCCAGCAAGATCGCTGATGCCGTCGAGATATCGCGCAACAACCTGTCCGCCCACCTCAATATCTTCCTCCAGGCCGGGCTGATGGATGTCGAACCCTCGGGACGGCAACGCATCTACCGGATCAATCTGACCGCCGTGTCGGACACGATCGGCTATCTGGTCGCTGATTGTTGCCAGGGGCATCCCGAGGTCTGTGATGCGCTGGGCAAGCATTTGCGGACTCCCTGTTGATTCAATTATACATGAATCATTGAATCTAATTCCTGGCATCGGCATACTCATTCCCGCCATCACCAATGGGAGGAATGAATGGTAATTTCGGGAATTATCGCAGCTCTGGCGGCCCTGCAGGCTGGTGCGAGCGTCGAGCCTGCCGGGGCCGATATCAATATCCGGATCATCGGACGTGGCACCATGGAATGCGCAATCACGACGACTGATGGCAACGCCAACCGCCGCGCCCGGGCGCGAGCCTCGGCGTATGACTCCATCCGTATGGACGACGCGCTCAGTGCTGCGTGTACCTATGACGTGCCGGATGGTGGCGAGCTGATTATCCGTTTCATCGAAACAGACGGGTTTGCCTGTCCGTTCGATGCTGGCATCGATGAGGAGAGTTGCAACACGACCATCGACGGCCCCGCCGAAGGGGCGTTCGAACTCATCGCCAACTGATCACCGGACAGGGTCACTGGACTGGATCGCCGAACTGGATCATCGGCGGGCCGCCCTTCAAGCCAGAAAAAAGCCCCGGTCGCACAACACGCGACCGGGGCCAGGTTTTCCCAAGGCTATGGGATTTCTTCAGTTGCCCGTGTACGGGTTCACTGTCTGATAGGTGGCGGAATTGCCGATCGCGGTGGCCGCGCCGGAGAGGACGCCGCCGGTATTCATGCGGCCTGTTACGACCGAACTGACCGCGGCATTATTAGTCTGATTGGTATTGCCCCAGGCCGTGACCGGGCATTCCGAACAGACATAGGTCGTCGCAGCATTGCCGAAGACGGTCGCCGAGACCAGGGCCGAACCGCCGGCATCACCGTCCAGATTGGCGCGCGCGCTGACGGCGCCATTATTGGTCTGGTCGAGGCCCATGAAGGCGTCAGCGCCGATATTGGAGAGGATGGCGGAATTGCCGACACCCTCGGCCGACACGCTCAGCACGTCGGCGTCGAAATTGCCGACCAGGATTTCCGACTCGGCCGTGACCGCGCCGTCATTGTCCTGCTCGCCCTGGATATGGGCATAGCCGTTTTCATTCTGCATCCACACCGAATTGCCGTTCGCTGAAGAGACCACGGTTTGCGTGCGCGCCGTTCCACCGGCATCGGTGCGGGCGCGGGCCGTGACAGCGCCGCGATTGTCCTGGTCGACATCAACGACTTGCGACGGGCCATTGTGATAGCCCTCCAGCTGCGCCGAATTGCCATTCGCCGCGCCGAGCACGGTGGCCGCATAGCCCAGCCCGCCATCAGGGGCGAGCACATAGCCGTCGGCGCTCACATCGGCACCGCTATCCTGGCGCAGGGCAAGCGACGTGTCGCTGCCATAGGTCGTGCCTTGGAAGGCATTGGCCGACGCCGTCGCCGAGGTGACCGAGGAGATCGCATAGCTGCCGACTTCCAGGCGCGCGGTCGCATTGACGCTCGAGCCGTCCAGCGCCGTCTGGTTGATCGCCGCGTCCATGCCATTGTCATTGATCACGCTGGCCGAATTGCCCATCGCCGAAGCGGTGGTGATGGCAGCGCCGTCAATAATCGTGGCACGCGTTTCCGCGCGGGCATCGACCGAGCCGGAGAAGGTCTGGTCGGACTGGATGTCATGTCGCTCGACAACGTCTACGGTCAGCGCATTGGCGGCGCCGATGGCAGACATGGAGGCGGCATCGGCCTGTTCGGTCTCACCTTCCGTCACGACCGAGATCGCGGCGTCCAGATTGACCTGGCCGTTGAGGATCTCAGTCGTATCGTCCGCGAAGATAGGTGCGCACGTGATCGTCGCGGCGCTCATGCCCGCGATCAACATTGCTGCGCGCTTGGACATTGGAGGTCTCCCGTTGACCGTAGGTGTTGGCGGCGTTGACGCCGCCGGTGACATTGGTGTGGCCGCCCGTGCTGCCGCCGATCGGATCGGCATAGTGGCAGGCGGCGGCCGGATCGACGCCGTACATTTGTGCCGAGATTTCCAGGACGGCGCGCTCGATCACCGAGCGCACGGCCAGCTGGACCGGCTCGAGCGAACGTCCGCCACCGGAAATGTCGATCACCGCATCATCCCAGAAGGCAAAGACGCCGGCCGAGATTTCGCGGCCGATGATCTGCTTCTGGTAGGAGATGACGTCGACGGTCTCCATCGTGCGCGTCTCGTTGAGGCGCAGGTCGAGGCCGATATTCATTACCCACATGCGGCGGTTGAAGACGCCGGTCGGATCACTGTCGATGCGATCACCGCCCAGCACGTCGATGCCGGAGGAGCGGATATTGTAGTTGAGCTCGGTAATGCCGCCGACCAGGTGATAGTCGGAGCCCGGTAGCGAGGCCGCGAGGATCTGGCGCTGGCTGCCATTATCGCCGATCAGCGAATTGTTGGCATAGCGCAGTTCCAGCTCGGACACCGATGTATCAAAACGCTCCACCAGGCGCACACCGGCCTTGGCAAAGGCTGAGATCGCCATCAGGGACGCGCCCTGGGTGACGGCAGCGCCGCCTTCCAGTGAGGCGCGGCCGGTATAGTCGGCCAAGCGCCCGACCGCGATGCGCGGCGATTGCAGATTATGCTCGCGGGCGTAATTGGCCAGGCAGACCAACGCCTCGGAATAGGGCGTCGGGTTGGCCGTGACAGGGGCGCCGCCAATCGGCGTCGCATAATTGCCGTCGGCGCCGCCAGTGCGGGCCGTGGTGGCGCAACCGGTCAGCGCCAGCGCGCTGACGAGTGTCGCCATCAAAAGCTTAGTCTTGGTCATTGTCCGTACTCTCATCGCCTTGGGCCGTTGCGCTGGCGTTGATGTCGCCATTATTGATTTGGGTGGAATTCACGATGACCGTGTTCCATTGGCCGCTCACATTGACATTGAGCTGGTTGCCGATAGCGGAGGCGTTTGCGCCGACGCCGCCACTGCCAAACAGGCCGGTCCGGGTGGAAACCCCGACACCGGTCTGGATGATTCCGTCAATGATCACGCGATTGCCGGCGCTTGAGCGGGCCGCCGCTCCGGCGCTGGCGCTGGCACCCGACCAGGGCTGGCTCGCCTGGGCCGATGTACCGCCATAGGGCTGCTCCCAACCGGCCGTCGTCTCTGCCGTTTGTGCCTGGGCCGCAGCAGAGAGGGCTGCGAGGGCAAAAGCGGCACCGGCGAGGGTGGTGAAGCTGCGCGTGTTCATTGTGTCATGTCCTTTTAGACGCGAATTCTGTGTCACGGGTTGCAACGGGCATGCCAAAGGGGGTGTTGCCCTAAATACGTTCCCCTACAGGGGGAATCGTGTCGCCCTGACCGCATGATTGCCTGAATGGGCCACTTGGATACGGGAGTCGGGACGATGAGTGTGCCGCAGCGGGACGAGTCCGGGGGGGCGTGGAATGCGGCGCCTCCGCCGAAGGCGCCGGTCTTCAATGCCATGCCGCCAGCGGTGCTGGTGATCGCGCTCAGCATTGTCGGCGTCTCGCTCGCCGGTCAGGTTTTGCCAGAATTTCAGCGCTGGATGTTCGAGGCCGGTGTCTTCATCGCGGCCGAGCGCGGTGCCCGCTTGCCGGCGCAACCCTTGGGCCCCGTCGCACCGCTCCTGCTGCACGCCTATATCCATTTCGGCCTGGCCCACATTGCCATCAACCTGGCCGTTCTGGTCGGAGCCGGACGGGCGGTCGGTGAACGGCTGGGCTCGGGGCTGCTCGGGTCTGCCGGTTTCGTCTTTCTGTTTTTCGCCTGCGCTGTGACCGGCGCTGCAGCGGCAGCCTTTTTTCACCAGGGCCCACCTGTGCAGATGGGCGGTGCGTCAACGGCCGTGTCAGGCCTGATCGCGGCGGCCGGCTGGGTCCGGGGCGGCTGGCGCGGCATGGCGCAGCTCGCCTTGCCGTGGATCGCGATCAATATCGTGATCGGGCTGGTTGGCGATCTGATGCCGATCCCGATCAGCTGGCTTGGCCATATTGGCGGCACGCTGGGCGGCATGATCCTGACGCCCCTGGTGATCGCCGTCTTTGCCGAGGCCGAAGACTGATCACCAGACCCGGTCGATCCGCCGTTCCCCGTCGATCTCGAAACCCTTGATCAGCAAATGTCCGGATGCGGGCACGGCGAGGATGACGCGCACTTGGCTGTTCCCCGGCTCATTTTCCGGCCCGTTTTCCGGCTCGCCATCAGTTCTGACACCGCGCAACCGGTCTTCAAGCGCCAGCGCTTCGCGGCGTCCGGCATAATAGCGCTCGATGTTGAACTGCGCGCGCACGCGGTCGCCGGCATGGCGAACATACCCCGTCGCCACCAGGCCGGTGCCGGGATGGTCCCGGTGGAGCGATACCGGACTGGCCAGCCCATCCTCGCCGATCTCGAGCGTCACGAAAATCGGCTCGCCCGCTTCAAACGCGTTGTCACCATCGAGCCTGTCGGGGTCGAGCGCGTGAAGCGGTGTGCGCAGCTGCGCGTAGTGGCCCAACAGCATGTCCCGCGGGTCATAACCCTCGACCGCCATCACCAGTTCCGGACTGTTGGCGCGGGCCTGTTCGTGGCGCACCAGCATGATGACCAGAAAAACCGTCATGGCGATCGCCATCAGGACGACATGGGTGAGGGGGCCGATGCGGGGTGGATTTGGACGGGGCCGGCTCATGCGTCACCGCCTGTCGCGTCGGCCTTGCCCCGTCGCAGCCGCCACAGCGCGAAACTGGCTGCAAACAGGATCAGCCCACCGACAAAGAAGAAGAGCGCGGTATCGAGAAGCCCCTCGAAGGTCTGCGCATAGATGTAGAGCGTCTGCAGCACAAAGCCTGACACACCGCAAACCCGCGCCATCAGGCTGTTATGGCGTTCGCCGATCAGGATCAGGGCGGTGAAGGCGGCATAGAGCAGCGCGCCGACGCCCATGCGCAGCAGGATGGAGCCGTCCGCAGCCTCGGCAATCAGGGGCAGGGCGGCGATGGCGAGGCCGACCGCAACCAGGCTGGCCGCGTCCCAATTGCGCAAGGCCCCGGTCAGGCGTCGCCACAGGATCAGCAGGGCAATAGCGATCATGGCCGGGGCGGCGATCATCGCGTAGGCGCCGGTCACAAGCTCGCGGTCAGCCGCATGCCCGCCCAGCGGGATCTGGACCAGGAAGGCGGCCAGCAGGGTCACCACCGTCATCCAGCCGGCGATGACACCAGCGCCGGCCAGCTTGCGGTCGCGCAGGCTGGCGGCGGCAAGGGCGACAGTCCCGAAGACCAGCGTGGCGGCGGATTGCAGGGCCAGGTGTCCGGTTGGATGGGCCGCCTGCCAAAGATACAAGGCGTGGGCAATCAACAACACCAAAGCTAGGGCAACCAGGTGCATCGACGCCGTTGAGCGCAGCCGGGTGGCGAGCACGGCGCTGGCGGTGGCTACCGGCAAATAGAGCCAGATGGCCCCGTCGACGAAGGGATTGGCCGCTTCCAGCCCGGCCCACAGGGCGCCCAGCCCGGTCGCCAGTATGAGGACGGGACGCGACCCGAGCTGCCAGGCCAGCCCGCCGCCCGCCACCGCCCAGATCAGCACGGCGGTATTGCGGAAGGCGGTCATGTTGAAGGTCTGCGCGGTCAACAGGATCGCCGCGCCGAACAGGGCCAGGCCGAGTACGGCAAGGGCATGTCCAAGCCGGGGCGCCTGGCGTTGGAAGGCTAGGCCGCTGCCCAGCAGGCTGGCCCACAGCGCCGCCAGCAAAACGCCGAAACGCGCCAGGCGCGGGATGGCCTCCCAATTGGCGCCGACAAAACTCAAGGCTGACAGGCCGAGCAGGACCGCGCCGAGCACGGTCAACGCGCCCAGCGCCGTTGCACCTCCGATCCGGGGCCCGACCGTGTCGAGAATGGCGTCGCGATTGTCCGTCTCGATCAGGCCGGCCGCGATCCAGCGGTCGAGATCCCGTGTCAGGCGGTGCCTGTAACCCATCACTTGCGCTCCCGACTGTCCCGGCTCTTCCTCAAGCCGGTTCCTCCCTACGAAGGTGTCGGAGGCCGGACCGCCTGTCCACGAAAGCTTGATTCACATCAGCGCATCGTTGGTCCGGCGCGATCGTTTGCGGGCGCGCTTGCCAGCCGGTTTTGTGGTATCGTGCAACTTCATCCTGATGGGAGGGCGAAAAATGATTGTTGAGGCGATACTGAGAGGCAAGGGCCGTGACGTGATCACGATCGGTGAAATGGCGACCCTTGAGGAAGCGGCGCGATTGCTGGACGCGCACGCGATCGGGGCCTTGCTGGTGGAAGACGGGCAGGGGCGGCCGGTCGCGGTCCTGTCCGAGCGTGACATTGTCCGCGAGATGGCGCTCAACGGCGCGGCCTGCCTGCACCGGCCGGTTGCCCACGCATTGACCCAGGCCTTTGTCACCGCCGGGCGCAATGCCGGACTCAACGAGTTGATGGTGTTGATGACCGAGCGCCGGGTCCGGCATGTTCCCATCTTTGATGGCGATGCGCTGCTGGGCATTATCTCGATCGGCGATGTCGTGAAGGCCAAGATTGCCGACATGGAGGCCGAGACCGCAGCCCTGCAGGCCTATATCCGTTCCTGACACGCGGCGCCGGTCTGTGGAATCAGGCAAGGCGCCTGCCCGGGTAGGGCCGCTCGCGCGGTCATCAGGCCAGCCAGCCGGCCTTGATCGGGCCCGGGCATGACCTTGGCGATGGCGAAAAATAAATTCTGCACACGGCGGAATGTCTTGCCAGACAGGGGGATGGCGGGACGCTCCGCGGCGCACTGCAGGAATATCCGCATCAGGGGGTTGCGTCCTGCGCGGCGTCCTGTAGAACCCCGCTCACACCGGCGCTGCCGCAGCGGTTTTCCTCTTGCGGTTCAGCGTCGTTTGCTTATTATACGAGGTCTTGTCGTTTTTCTAAGTCAGGTCGGCGCGTCAAACACACGCTCCGGGCAGAGAATTTTTCGCCGGTTTTCGGACTACTGAAAAGCTTCTGCAAGACCCTGAAGAACGTGATTGACTTCAAACTTGGGGCGGCTTAAACACCGCCCTCCTTGGCCGGGGCGGCGATTTGATTGTCCTTCGGTTATCGGGT
>NZ_RBIM01000002.1:550279-578831 GCF_003634045.1 Maricaulis maris | reverse complement strand
CCCCTAGCGCCGATGGTACTGCGTCTTAAGGCGTGGGAGAGTAGGTCGCTGCCCGGTCTGCACGATAGATCCAATATCCTCCACAAATATCAAAATACAAATCGCCCCCGAGCCAAATGGCCGGGGGCGCTTTTGTGTCCGGATCCAGGCCCGGAACAAAGCCCCGTCACGCAACGTCTCCAATTGCTCAAGCTGACCCAGCCCCGTGATCCGGGCCGATTGACCCAGCCCCGTGAATTCCGGCCAGGGGATGGTAGAGTCCATCGAAGAGTGCTCTGCCCCCAGGAAACTAGATCGTTTTGGATTGGAGTTTTCCGGTAGTCTGGAAGCAGGCTGGGTCAGAACCTCAAATCTCGCGATCGAAGTGACAAGCGCTCGTAGTTCGCGCACCCGGCGCGTAACCGTCCATAAATCCCTTGTCAGCCAGCGGGCCGTATCCGGTTCTTGAGGTCAAGGGCGCCGCAGGCGCCGCTCCGCGGGCATGCCCCTTGGGCTCAAGAACCGGATACGGCGAACTCCCGGCAAGGGATGTATGGCCGGGCGTGCGAAGCGCGCGCCGCATCTACCCCCAAACCCGCACCTGCCGGCCGCTGCGCGCGCTGGTGGCCAGGGAGGTGCGGCGGGGTCCGGTGCGGAGACTGTCCGGTGCCCCATCCAAAAGCAGACACCGGCTGGACGGGGGCGGGCCGATCCTTGTCCGGCCCGGCAATCGACATGTGCCGGTCTTTTACCGCCAGGCTCACGCCTTCGCGGCTTCCTTCGGCAATTGCATGCCATGGATCAGGCGCAGCTTGTTGCGCATGGGGGCGAAGGGCAGGAGGGCCATCTGGATGCGCTGGCCCAAGCTGAGCCCGGCGAGCAGGGTGAGCTTGCCTTTTAGCATGCCGCGATAGCCGGTCCGGGCGACGTCATGTGCGGTGAAGGTGCGGTCAAACAGGGGATTGCCCTGCAGGCCGGCGACATCGCGAAACTCCGTCGCCGTGGAACCGGGCAAAAGCGCCGTCGACGTGACGCCGTATTGGCGCGCCTCCTGGTCAATCGCATTGGAAAAATACGTCACGAAGGCCTTCGACGCGTAATAGACAGCCTGGCCCGGCCCGGGCACGAGGGAGGCGATGGACGACACGTTGAGGATCCGGCCCGAACCGCGGGCGATGAAGTCCGGCAGGAAGAGATGCGTCAGCTTGGCCAGGGCGGTGATATTGACCGCGATCATGCTTTCATGACGCGACCAGTCCATCTGGTCATAGCGGCCGAGGCCGCCGAAACCGGCATTATTGATCAGGTAGTCGATCTCGATACCGGCTGCCTTGACCGCGTCGTAAATCGCTGCAGGGGCGAGAGGATCGGTCAGATCCCCGGCGATTACGGTGACCGTGACCTTATGGGCGGCCTCCAGCTCCGCCTTGAGCGCGTCGAGCCGATCGGTCCGCCGGGCGGTGATTACGAGGTCGCCGCCGCGCGCAGCGTGAATGCGGGCCAGTTCCAGGCCGATGCCCGATGAAGCACCGGTGATCAGGGCGGTGGGTTTGGATTTGGTCATGGCAATCGATCTCCGAATGGCGCCGGTATCAAGGGGGCAGGACTTATGCGAGTTGGACAATTATTGTACTAAATGTAAATTTCTTTGGCGTCAATTGACGAATTTTGTCTGTTTTGTATAAGGCGAGCATGGCCCATCTGACCGACCGCGACCCGACCTATCTGCGCGTGCTCGAGGCCTTCGGCCATTACGGCTTTCGCAAGGCCTCGATGGATGATCTGGCCCGTGCGGCCGGGGTGTCTCGCCAGACGCTGTACAACCGGTTTGGCGGCAAGGAGGGCGTGCTCGACTGGGCCATTGATGGCTATGTCACGCAAAGCGAGGCGGCGGCGCTCGCCGCGCTGGACGGTAAACCGGCCGACCTCGCCTCCCGCCTGACCGGGTTCTTTGCCCAATGGCTGGGCTCGAGCGTTGAATTCCTGAGGACGGCGCCGCATGGCGCGGAAATCTTCGAACTCGGCAAACAGGCGCGTGCCCGTCTTCGCCCCGATCCGGACGAGGCCTGCACCACCGCGCTGGTGGCCGCGCTGGAAGGCGAGGGCCGGTTTGGTCACGAGGCCGCCCGCGAGGCCGGCTATGTCATGATGATGGCGTCCAAGGGCCTGCTTCTGGGCGCTCGGGACACCGACGCCTACGCCGCCGGCATGCGCCGGGTGATCGGATTTCTGCTGGCCGCGCGCGTCTGATCGGCCTGGCTTCAAAACCGACTTCCAGCCCGGCGCGGACGAAATGCGCCAACGATTACTGATTGGCTCCCCCCCCGCCCGGGCGCAAACCCCACCACAAACCGCCTGCGGATACGGTCCCCTGCTGACACGCGATCCATGGCCGGTTCCGCGCTAGGGTCCGGACGTCACACAGCGTGGCACAGGACGGGTCTCATACGGCCCAAGCCCATTGGCCCGTCCACCAAGCCCTCCAACCTCGCCCGGCAAAAAAAAGGGGGCGGACCCGGCAGGTCCGCCCCTTTTCAGTCTTGGTCAGTCCGGTCGGGTGCTAATTCACATCAAACCGGTCAGCTTCCATCACCTTGGTCCAGGCGGCGACGAAATCCTTGACGAATTTCGCTTCATTGTCGTCCTGGGCATAGACCTCGGCATAGGCCCGCAGGATGGAATTCGAACCGAAGACCAGGTCGGCCCGGGTCGCAGTCCATTTGGCTTTGCCCGTGGCGCGGTCACGGATCTCATAGGTCGATTTGGACACGGGCACCCATGAATAGGCCATGTCGGTCAGGTTGACGAAGAAGTCGGTCGTCAGCTGGCCTTCGCGGTCGGTGAAGACGCCATGCTTGGTGCCACCATGATTGGTGCCCAGCACCCGCATCCCGCCGACCAGGACGGTCATTTCCGGTGCGGTCAGGCCGAGGAGCTGGGTCCGGTCGAGGAGCATTTCCTCGGGCGTGACGACATAATCCTCCTTGGCCCAGTTGCGATAGCCGTCAGCGAGCGGTTCCAGCGATTCAAAGCTGTCGCCATCGGTCATCGCATCCGTGGCGTCACCGCGGCCCGGCGTGAAGGGCACAGCAGCGGAATGACCGGCCGCCTTGGCCGCCTGTTCGATACCGACATTGCCGGCCAGCACGATGATGTCCGCGACACTGGCGCCGACCTTGTTGGCGATCGGTTCAAGCACGCCGAACACACGGGCCAGACGGTCCGGCTCATTGCCCTCCCAGTCCTTTTGCGGGGCCAGGCGGATGCGGGCGCCATTGGCGCCGCCGCGCTTGTCCGAGCCGCGGAAGGTGCGGGCGCTGTCCCAGGCCGTGGTGACCATGTCGGACACGGAAAGACCACTGTGGGCGATCGCTTTCTTCGCGGCTTCGACATTCCAGCCCGTCGGGCCGGCCGGGATAGGATCCTGCCAGACCAGGTCTTCTTTCGGGACGTCCGGACCGAAATAATTGGCGCGGGGACCCATGTCGCGGTGGGTCAGCTTGAACCAGGCGCGGGCGAAAGTGTCCTTGAAATAGGCCGGATCGGCCATGAATTTCTCGCAGATGGCGCGATAGTCGGGGTCCATTTTCATGGCCATGTCGGCATCGGTCATCATTGGCATGCGGCGCACGGAAGGGTCGGTCGCATCGACCGGCATGTGTTCTTCCTTGATGCCGACAGGCTGCCATTGATTGGCCCCGGCAGGGCTCTTGGTCAGCTCCCACTCATAGCCGAAGAGGAGTTCGAAATAGCCCATGTCGAATTGGGTCGGATTGGTGGTCCAGGCGCCCTCAATCCCGGAGGTGACCGCATTGGTCGCCTTGCCATCGAGGTTCGGGTTGAGCCAGCCAAAGCCCTGATTCTCGATCTCACCGGCCTCGGGCTCGGCGCCAAGCGCGCCAGCATCGCCATTGCCGTGTGCCTTGCCGACGGTGTGGCCACCGCAGGTGAGGGCGGCGGTTTCGGCATCATCCATGGCCATGCGGGCGAAGGTCTCGCGCACCTGGCCGGCGGTCTTGAGCGGGTCAGGTGTCCCGTTCACGCCTTCCGGATTGACATAGATGAGGCCCATCTGCACGGCGGCGAGCGGGTTTTCCATCGTGTCGGGCTTGCCGACATCCTCATAGCGATTGTCGGACGGCGCCAGCCATTCCTTTTCGGCACCCCAATAGGTGTCGATCTCCGGATGCCAGATATCCTTGCGGCCAAAGCCGAAGCCGAAGGTCTTCAAGCCCATATTTTCATAGGCGATCGTGCCGGCCAGCAGGATCAGGTCGGCCCAGGAGATGGCATTGCCGTATTTCTTCTTGAGCGGCCACAGGAGGCGGCGCGCCTTGTCCAGATTGCCATTGTCCGGCCAGGAATTGAGCGGCGCGAAGCGGATATTGCCGGCACCGCCGCCACCACGACCGTCGGCGAGGCGGTAGGAACCGGCCGAGTGCCAGGCGAGGCGGATCATCAGGCCGCCATAATGGCCATAATCGGCCGGCCACCAGTCCTGGCTTTCGGTCAACAGGGCGTGCATGTCCTTTTTGAGGGCTTCCACGTCCAGCGATTTGAGCGCTTCGTGATAGTCAAAATCCGGCCCCATCGGGTCCGGCTTTTGGTCATGCTGGTGCAGGATGTCGAGATTGAGCGCGCGCGGCCACCAGGCCATGACGCTGCTGCCGGTGCCGGTATTGCCACCATGCATGACGGGGCATTTGCCGCCGCTGTTCGGATCATTGCCGTCCATGGTCTTCCTCCCAATCGATAACTGCTGTGCCGATCCCGCGGACCGGGATCGCAATGGAAGGTTTATCCCAGATGGAGGGGTATTGATCCAATCGATTTATTCATGGTTCAGTATAGAAGTTTTCACTATTGACCGCGTGGAAAGTGGGGCCTGGCACCAATAATTTCGTCACCAATTATGGTGAGCGCCCGCTTTTTGGGGCGCGCATACGATGAATGTCGTATTCAAATTTTTTGGCCCCGGACTAGCCTGCCGGCGTTATTTGCCAGCGGGGGACGTCATGTCGAGTGTTTTCAGGAAATTTCTCGCGGCGCCATGCCGGTGGTTGACTGGATGTACGGGGCTCGCTCTGGCGGCGCTGGCACAATCGGGTGCGCAGGCGCAATCTATCGACCTGGACGAGCTCGTAGTGACCTATGTCGGCTCAGCTGAGGTCGGCAATGGCAACACCTACCGTGTCGACTATCTCTGGGTCCATTCACCGTATGAGCCGGAACGGCTCGGGCAGTGTGTCCAGCAGATCGTGCGCCCGGCGCGTGGCCTTGAGTATCTGCTGGGAGACTGGGTCGCGGTGGATATTCCGCACCAGACCTGGAATGCCGATTGCAACCGTGATGCGGCGGGGACGGTCCAGGACGGGCTGGCGCCTTGGGAGAATATCGGCGATGTGTCGCTGCATGACGAGCAACGCGTCAACCGGAACCCGACGCCGGGGGCCGGACTCTTTGCTGGCCGCCCCTCGCAGGCACCCTTGTCGGTCGTCGCCGACAAGCCGGTCCTCGACGCGACCGGTGAAGCGCTGACGATCGCCGACGGTGAACGCGTTGTGGATGGTTATGAGCTGTTTGAAAGCGCCACTGTGGATGCGGACGGACGTCTGAATATTACTTTGGACGGCTTTCTGGAGCTGGAAGACGGGCTGACTCTGGAGGGCGGCGAAGTCTATCTCGACGGTATTTTGCTGGCCGAGGCCATGACCCTGAATGGCGGGCGCTTCACGGTTGCCGAGGAGGGGCTCTATTTCGACTATTCGGCGGATTATGAAGGCGGTATCACGCTGAACAGCGGCGAGCTGGTCATTCTCGGCGGCCTCCTGACCGACTGGCTGATGCAGACTGATGGTTCGACCTATGTCGGGCCGGACGGCGTGTATTTCGATTGGGAAGGGGCCGTGATCAATGGTGGTGCCCTGCAGATCGCCGGCATCTTTGATACCGATACCTTGCTGCAGACCGGGGGCTCAACCTGGGTCGAGCCGGGCGGCTTGCTCTACGTCGCCTCCGGTGAAACCTTCCTCATGAATTCCGATATCCGCGTTGATGGCTTGCTCGACACGGTCGATCTCTATTTGAGCAATACGGACCTGTCCGGCAGCGGCGCGATCTTTGCGGGCGGGAATACCGTGATGTTTGGCGGTTCCATCCGCCCGGGGAGGCTGGACGGTGTGGGCGGCGAAGCCCTCTATCTGGAAAGCGACCTATTCCTGCGGGACGGTGTGATCGAGGTCGATCTGTCGGCTGAGGGCATTGATACCCTGATGGTCTATGGCAGCGCCGATATCGACGCTGAAATCCGTCTTAATCTGGACCCGAACTACCAGCCCTTGCGCGGATCGCGTTTCACGGTGGTTGAGACGGCCTTCGGTGTTGCCAGCAATAATTCCAGCCTGACTGCGCCTTCGCCCTCGCCGGTTTTGTCCTATGTTCTGGGCGTGACTGACAGCGCAATCGGTGTGGAGCTGCAAGCTGCGCCGTACGCGTCTTTTGCCGGATCCGATCAGCAAAGGGCGGTGGCCACGGCCCTCGACGCAGCCTTGTCGGGCGGGGCCAGCGATGCCGGTCTGCAGGAATTGGCGCACGCGCTGGATTACCGCCCGGATCTGGCCAGTCTTCAAGACGCCCTGCAAAGCGCGTCTCCAAGCGACACATTTGCGATGGACCGGCTCGGCTTCGGCATCAGCCGGGCCATGGCGGATCTGGTCTCGCAACGTGGCTCGCTGGCGCGCGACGCGGCGGGTGCGGGTGAGGCGGGTGTGGCCTTGAGCGAACGGGCCACGGCCTATTTCGATCTGCGCCAGCAATGGGGCAGCACGCGGCTGCCCAATGACCGCTTTGACATCCAGGAGCGGCATGGCGCGCTGGGCATTGATTTCCGGCTCTCGCAACACGGGATGGTCGGGGCTGCTTTCAGCTTTTCGGACTATGGCGCAGGCCGGGATGGCGGTTATGTCCAGGGGGAGGCGGTCACGCTGTTGGGATATGTCAGTCTCGCCAAAGACTCTTGGTACGGGCAGGCTTATGCCGCAAACAGCTGGCTCGATTTTGATCTGAGCCGTCGATTGGTCGTTCGGGATGCAATCGACGTCGCTCAGGCGGGTGTCGAGGCAGACCAGTTCAGCGCCGGGTTCGAAATGGGGGCGGCCATGGATCTGGGGGCTGTGTCGGTCGGACCGGTCTTTCAGGTCCAGCATGGGCGGGCCCGGTTTGACAGCTATACTGAGCAGGGCTCGGGTGCCTTTGATGCCCATCTGGCAGGGCGCGATGCTGACGAGACCCTTGTCGGGCTGGGTGGCCGTGTCGATGGCCGCCACGCGACCGCGCTGGGTGTCCTGGAATTACAGGGTGAGCTGGGCTGGTACCAGGACATGTCAGCCGGCAATGCACTGGCCTATGCGGATCTGGAGGGCGCACCATCGGCGCAATTCCAGGTGCCGAATACGTCGCATGATGATGGCTTTGCCGCTCTGGATCTGGGTGTCCGCCTGAAACCGAATGCACTGACGGTCATTGCGGTCAGTCTCAACGCGGATTTCGGCCGCGGATCCGATCCGCGCCATGGCGCGCAGCTGAGTATCAGCCGGCGCTTCTGACGCCCGTCGCCTGACGCGGACGTTTTGCATTGCCCTGCGTGCGCGGTTCTGCAGCGTTGCGACCGGTTCCTGTCGGCGTGGTGGTTTTGGTCTCTGCGCCCGGCCGGATAGAGTTTCCAGTGTAAAATGGCGCGTGCCCCCAGTTTTCGGGACGGGCTCACCATGCCAGCCGACTATCTGGACCGGATCCTCGACTGGCCGACCTATCTGGCTGACAGGCTCAGCGAGGAAGAGGAAGCGCGGCAGGGCTATTTCACGGAAACCGGTTTCCCCATGGGGGCGGAGGCATGGCTTTCCGGACTGGAAACCAAGTCCGGCCGACGATTACGGCCATGTCCCTGTTTTTTGCGCAGCGTTTTGTTTCGTGTGGGTGAATGGTGAGCTTCCTGATCTAGCGATTATCTCGCTGCGGCCCGGCGGTATGACACAGGGGCAAATACAGGAGGCACAGAATGAATATTCAAATCGCAATCGCCTATCATTCCGGATACGGCCACACCGAGGCGCTCGCCAAGGCTGTCCACGACGGCGCCGGGCGCGAACCGGGCGCAACTGCCCGCCTGATCAATGTCACCGAGATGACTGAGGCCGACTGGGACGTCCTGAACGCCGCCGATGCCATTATCTTCGGGTCGCCGACCTATATGGGCGCAGTATCCGGACCGTTCAAAACCTTCATGGACGCAACCTCCCGGATCTGGTTCCAGCGCGGCTGGCAGGACAAGGTGGCGGCCGGTTTCACCGTGTCGAGCTCGCAGGCCGGGGACAAATTTGCCACCCTCAGCCAGCTCTCCACACTGGCCGCCCAGCACGGGATGATCTGGATCAGTCTCGGCCTGCTGCCCGGCAATAATTCCTCGACCGGGTCGGTCGAGGATATCAACCGCATCGGTGCCTCGATCGGCGCGATGGCCCAGGCCAATGGCGATCAGGGCGGCGATGTCGCGCCGCCGGACTCGGATCGCCGGACGGCGGCTCTGCTTGGGGCCCGGGTGGCCGAGATCACGGCCCGCCTGAAAACCGGAACCCAGGTTGCTTTGATTGATGATACGCCGCAGGCGGCCGGCGACCCCGCGTGCAGCATCTCGGCTTGACCGACGGTGCGTCCATGGGCGAGCGCTGTTTGTGCCGCTTAGATGTCAAAAAAACTGGTGCCGGCTGAGGGACTCGAACCCCCGACCCCCTGATTACAAATCAGGTGCTCTACCAGCTGAGCTAAGCCGGCATCCAGAAACGGTCTGATACGCGGGCGCGGCGGGCGCGACAAGTGTTTGCTGCAATTGCGCCCGCCTCAATGCCCGTTGGCGCGGTCAGTCCTTGACGGCGGTCTTGTCGAGCACGGTGAGCAGTACCGCCATGACGACAAAGCCGGTCAGCGTATGGGCACCGTCGAGGACAAGCAGCATGACCGGTTGCAGGGCGTAGAGGATGTCATAGCTCATCGTGGTGATGACAAAGCCGGCCCACAGGAAGATGGCCCATTTGATGGCGCTGACCATGCCGTCTGCCTTGAGCGCCTTCAGCGTGAAACCAAGCACGCCAGCGAAAACGATGCTGAGCAGAAAGCCGAGCCCCATGGACAGGCCCGCAGCCGCTTCCATGCGCGGTTCATCGGCCGCCGTGAAACCCCACAATCCCAACCATAATTCGGCGAACAGGACGCCATAAAACAGCGCCCCCACCATCCAGAATGCGATGCCCGCAACAAGGGTTGCGATGATATTCAATCCGAAAATTCGCGGCATTTCCTGTTTCCTCCCCAAAGCAGGGCTTGTATGTCTCGCCCTGCGAGGCGATGTCCCCAAGACTCGCCCTTCCCGCGAACAGCTTACCCCGTTTTCCGCGCAAGAGAAAAATTCCGACCATGGCCCGTATACTGATCACCAGCGCTCTGCCTTACATCAATGGCGTCAAGCATTTGGGAAATCTGGCCGGGTCGATGCTGCCGGCCGATGTCTATGCGCGCTTCCAGCGCCTGCGCGGCCATGATGTCCTTTATGTCTGCGCCACTGACGAGCACGGTACGCCGGCCGAGCTGGCCGCCGATGCGGCGGGCATGGATGTGCGCGCCTATTGCGATGAACAACACGATATCCAGAAGCGCTCCGGCGAGGGTTTCTCGCTGAGTTATGATTATTTCGGCCGCACCTCGAACGCGCCCAATATCCGCCTGACTCAGCATTTCGCAGATGTGCTGGAGGCGAAGGGGCTGATCGTCGAGCGGGTCGAGGAGCAGGTCTTTTCGATCGATGATGACCGCTTCCTGCCGGATCGTTATGTCGAAGGCACCTGCCCGCATTGCGGTTTCGAGCGCGCCCGTGGCGACCAGTGCGATAATTGCGGGCGCCTGCTCGAGCCGACTGATCTGAAGGCGCCGTATTCGAAGATTTCCGGCTCGAAGAATCTGGAAGTGCGCGAAACCAAGCATCTCCATCTGGTGCAGACCAAGATGGAGGCGCGGATCCGAGACTGGGTCGATGCCGCGACCGAATGGCCGAGCCTGGCCAAGTCGATCGCTTACAAGTGGCTCGATGAAGGCCTGCGCGACCGCTCGATCACGCGCGACCTGAAATGGGGTGTCCCCGTCGCTCATGACGGCACGCCGCGTCCGGGTTTCGAGACCAAGGTCTTCTATGTCTGGTTTGATGCGCCGATCGGCTATATCGGCGCGACGGTGGAATGGGCCGAGGCCGGTGGTGGTGACTGGGAGAGCTGGTGGCGCACCGACAAGGGCGCCGATGATGTCACCTATGTGCAGTTCATGGGCAAGGATAATGTCGCCTTCCACACGGTCTCCTTTCCGGCGACAATCCTGGGCTCGGAAGAGCCCTGGAAGACGGTTGACAAACTCAAGGCCTTCAACTGGCTGACCTGGTATGGCGGCAAGTTCTCGACCTCGGAAAAGCGCGGCGTCTTCATGGACCAGGCGCTGGACATCCTGCCCGGGGATTATTGGCGCTGGTACCTCACGGCGAACGCGCCGGAAGGCTCGGATGCAGCTTTTACCTGGGAGCATTTCCAGGGGCTGATCAATTCCGACCTCGCCAATGTGCTGGGCAATTTTGTCAACCGCATCACCAAATACACGGCCTCGAAGTTTGACGGTCAGCTGCCGGCTGCCGGCACGCCCGGCGAGAATGAGGCCTGGATGGCGGCCGAGCTGGACCAGCGCTTGCCGGCGCTCGTCGCCAATATGGAAGCGATGGAATTCCGCAAGGCCGCGGCCGAAGTCCGCGCCATCTGGGCGGCTGGAAACGAGTATCTCACCAAGGCCGAGCCCTGGGTGAAGTACAAGGCCGATGTCGACGCCGCCGCGGTCGGTGTGCGCACCGGCCTCAACCTGGTCGCCCTGTTCGGCATCCTGGCCCAGCCCTTCATCCCGGTCGCGGCGAAGAAGATTCTCGACGCAGTTGGTGTGCCGGAAGACCGGCGCAGCTGGAATTTCGACGGTCCGGCCAGCGACCTGCTCGATGCGCTGCCGCACGGTCTCGCCATCACGCCGCCGGAGGTCTTGTTTGCCAAGATCGAGGATGCGCAGCTGGCGGAATGGTCGGAGCGCTTTGGCGGGGCCCCGGACGCCTAGCCCTGTCTCATGTGAGACGGAACAGGTCATTGATCTCTTGCCGGGACTTCGCCTTGGTCCATCCGGTTCGTCATGGCGCTGGCCCGCTTCGCGGCACCGAAGGTGGCCTTGACGAACCGGATGGACCAAGGCCCACTGGCTGACAAGAAATCAATGGGGGAGAGGGCGCGTTCGCGCCGTCTTGGGATGCGATGAAACATGCATTATTGGCGGTCGCCTGTCTTATGGCGTGTGCGGCCTGTGGTGGCTCGCCCGACGAGACGGCTGGCGAAGACGTGATTGGTTCTGAAGCCCTGCCCGCCGCCGCCATCGAAGCACCCACCCCCGACTTCACCGGCATTCCCGACTGGCGCCCGGTCAATCCTGCTGACCTCCTTCTGCTCGAGGTCGAAGATGGTGTGATTGCCATCGAACTCGCCGACTGGATCGCCCCCAATCACGCCAATCGCATGCGACAGGCGGCGCGCGACGGGTTTTTCGACGGGCGCAGCTTTTATCGTGTGATCGACGGCTTCGTGGCCCAGGGCGGGCGCGGCGAGGACCCGGACGCGGTCGAGCTGCCGCAATATCCACCGCTCTCCGGGGAATTCACGATTCCCGCCTCGACAGTCACCTTCACACCGATGAGCGATGCCGATCTCTATGCGCCAACCGTGGGTCATGTCGATGGCTTCCCCGCCGCCATGAATGAGGCGGGTGACGAGGTCTGGCCGATCCATTGCCCGGGCACCGTCGCCATGGCGCGCGACAATGATCCCGACAGCGGCGATGTCGAATTTTACATCGTGATCGGGCAGGGGCCGCGCCATCTCGACCGCATCATGTCGGTGTTCGGACGGGTGATTGACGGGATGGAACATGTCCAGGCGCTGCAGCGCGGCAACCCGGCGGTCAACTCCGGTGTGATCGCCGACACGCTCGCTCGTGACATCATTGTGTCAGCAAGGATCGCCTCGGACCTTCCCGAAGCCGACAGACCCGCTTATGAGGTCATGCGCACGGACGGGCAGGCCTTTTGGGATGCCAAGCAGGCCCGTCGCAACCGCACACACGACTTCTTCTTTGAAACGCCGCCGCCGGTGATCGAGGCCTGTCACATGCCCGGACCCGTGCGGATCGCTGAACCGCAACTGGATGACTGAATTGCCGACCCGCTACGCCCCTGCCGACATCGTCAAGATCGCGATGGATTGTGAAAACCTGGACGCGCTCGCCGCGCCGCTCGAGTTCGCGTCGACGGCGGATGACCCGTGGATGGTCAATGCAGGCATTCTGGCCATCGGTCATGCGGCGCGGCGCTTCAAGGCCTATCCGGCTAGCTTGAAGGATACGCTTTGGGCGCGGATCCACGACTTCCCACAGGCCGAGCAATTGCGCCCGGCCTGCCTGGCCGCGCAGGAAGACATCCGCCACTTCAAGGCCAAGCCGGTCTGATCAGCCCCAGTCGCGGCGGCTGAGCCAGATAATGGCAAGCCCGAACACGATCAGCCCGCCAATCCCGCCCATCATGATGGCCATATCACTGCGGCCATCGTCCGACGCCAGTACATTCACCGGCATCAGCCAGGGAAAATAGAGACCCTTTTCGGCGCTGGTCGCGGCGACAGCGACGAATGTGCCGCCGATCCCGACCGAGACCGGCGCCGCGAAACTGCGAAACCGCATCGCCAAGGTCCACTGGATCGCCATCACCAGCAGGCCGGCGACAAACATCCAGCCATACAGGCGCAATGCCAGCATTGGATCGAACCTGCCGGCGATCACCACATCGTCGCCAAGCTGCAGCCCGACCAGCGCGCTGGCCCAACTGGCGAAGGCGACTGCCAGGCTGACCACGGCCATCAATCCGAGCGCGACCAGCGCCTTGGCCAGGAAAATCTGCCAGCGCGGCACCGGCAAGGCCAGCGTGTGCGACCAGGTATCGGGGCCGTGCTCCAGCTGGGCGATCAGGGCGGTCAGGCCGATCACGCTCATCGGCAGCAGGAAAAAGGCCCAGATTGCCGCGCCGGCCATGGTGTGCATCGTCCATTCCGGCGGCGCGTTGCCGCTGGCGACGATCAGTACGCCCAGGGCAAAGACCATGACCGGCGGCGTGGCCGCGACGAGCAGGACAAGGGAGCGGCGCAGCTTGGTGGCCTCGGCGATCAAGACATTGATCATGCGGCATCCCCCGTATGGCCGGTCAGAGTCATGAAGGTGGTTTCCAGATCCGCCCGTTCGAGCCGCAACTCGCTGACCCGGCAGCCGGCTTCGTGCAGGGCCGCATTGAAGCTGGCAGCGCGCTCGGGCGTGATCGCCCCGGGATCGGTGAGGATCAGGCGCTCGCCTTCGTGGATCGGATCGGCAAAACCGGCGCTGCGCAGGACCTGTTCGGCCTGCGCCACCGGGGCCGCGGTGATGATCAGGCGCGGGGTCTGTTGCCGCGACAGCGCGTCCAGCGTGCCGTCGAACAAGACCCGGCCATGCTGCAGGAGGCCAACATGGGTGGCCAATTGCTCGATCTCTGACAGCAAATGGCTGGACATGAAGATCGTCGCGCCGGTGCGTTCGGGCAGGGCCCGGATCAGGGACCGCATGTCACGGATCCCGGCCGGGTCGAGACCATTGGTCGGCTCGTCGAGGATGAGGAGTTTGGGCTCGGCCAGCAGGGCGCGGGCCAGACCCATGCGCTGTTTCATGCCCAGTGAGTATTGCCCGACCCGGCGGTCGGCAGCCTCGCGCATGTCGACCAGCTCCAGCGCCCGGTCGATGAGCGCGGGTGCAATGCCCAGCATGCGGCGCGTGACGTCAAGGTTTTCGCGGCCGGTGAGGTTGGGAAACAGGGCCGGCGTCTCGATCACCGCGCCGACACTGGCCAGGGCCTGGCGCCGGTTACGGGTCAGGTCATGACCGCCGATCTCGATCCGGCCGGCCTGGGGGCGCAGCAGGCCCATGGCGCAGCGGATCGCAGTTGTCTTGCCGGCGCCGTTTGGTCCGAGAAAGCCGTAGATGGCCCCGGCGGGAATGGCGAGATCGACGGCGTCGAGTGCGGTCAGCTTGCCATAGCGCTGGGTGACCTGATGAAGTGAGAGGACGGTGTCTGTCATGCTTCTACTAGGCCGGACAGTGTGGCGAGGTGGCAATCCCGTGCGGGCATGTCGGACATGGGATTGTGGAAATCACCGTCCCTCCCGCACTGCAAGATGACGGGCGCATTGACCTTTGCGCGTGAGCTGGGTCGAATGGCGCCAGCTCAATGAGGGGATATCGATCATGAAACGCCATCTGATGTCGGCCGTTGCGGCCTTCACGCTCGCTTTGGCTGCCCAGCCCGCAGCCCACGCCTGGCAGGATACAGCTGGCGACGACGCGCTTCGCACAGCGATTGCAGCCGATTATGACGCCTATCTGGAAGCGCTTTATCGGCACTTCCACGCCCATCCGGAACTCTCCCACCAGGAATTCGAGACCGCGGCCCGCCTGGCGGCGGAACTGGAAGCACTCGGCTTTGACGTGACCCAGGGTGTCGGCGGGACCGGCATTGTTGCGGTGATGGAAAATGGCGACGGCCCGACGCTAATGCTGCGGGCTGACATGGACGGTCTGCCGGTCCCGGAACAGACCGGCCTGTCCTACGCCTCGACCGATACTGATGTTGATCATCGCGGTGTCGAAAACCCGGTTATGCATGCCTGCGCCCATGACACCCACATGACCGCCCTGGTCGGTGCTGCCCGCCAGCTGGTTGAGCGGACCGATGAATGGTCCGGCACGCTGGTGCTGATCGGCCAGCCAGCCGAGGAACTCGGCGAGGGCGCCGTGGCGATGATCGAGGATGGGCTCTTCGAGCGTTTCCCGCTGCCCGATTTCAACGTCTCCTTCCACACCTTCTCGGCCATTCCGACCGGCACCATCACTTATGTGCCCGGCTATGCCATGGCCAATGTCGACTCGGTCGACATCTATGTGCAGGGGCGCGGCGGGCATGGTGCCTATCCGCACACCACCAAGGACCCGATCTATCTGGCTTCGCAGATCGTGGTGTCGCTGCAATCACTGGTGTCGCGTGAAGTCTCGCCGTTGGAGCCGGCCGTCGTCACGGTCGGTGCCTTCAATGCCGGCGCCAAGCACAACATCATCTCCGACGGCGCCCATCTGCAGCTGACGGTGCGCTCCTATACCGACGAGGTGCGCGAGCAACTCCTGTCCGGTATCCAGCGCATCGCCGCCAACCAGGCCGCCTCCTATGGTCTGACGCCGGAGGAGTATCCGCGGGTCGAGATCGAGGAGACCTATACGCCGGCGCTCTACAACAGCCCG
Source organism: Maricaulis maris (assembly GCF_003634045.1). Taxonomy (GTDB): domain Bacteria; phylum Pseudomonadota; class Alphaproteobacteria; order Caulobacterales; family Maricaulaceae; genus Maricaulis; species Maricaulis maris. The sequence goes on along the minus strand of NZ_RBIM01000002.1, from coordinate 563,366 downwards.
GACCTGGCGGCACGGGCGGTCGACACCATGCGCAGCCGGTTCGGTGCCGAGGCGGTCGTCGAGGCCTCACCGGTCATGGGCGGCGAGGATTTCTCGCAATATCATCGCACCGAACACAATATCCCGACCTTCATGTTCTGGGTCGGTGGCACGACCCGGGAAACGCTGGCCGATTACACCGCCCGCGGTCTGGTCCCGCCGTCCAATCACTCGCCCTTCTTTGCGCCCGATGATCCGCAAGGTTCGATCACGCAAGCGACTGAGGCGATGGCGGCGGTGGCGCTGGACATTCTGGCCGCACCGTCCGGGGAATAGGCCATGTCGACATCAACCCGTCGCAGCTTCACAGGTGCGAGTTGGGAAAACCAGATCGGCTATTGCCGCGCCATCCGGCGCGGCAATCTGGCTTGGGTGACGGGCACGGTTTCCCTGGATGAGCAGGGCCAGCCCTTTGGCATTGGCGATCCGGAAGCCCAGGCACGGCGTTGTTTCGAGATCATCGCCAAGGCCCTGGCCGATGTTGGCGGTTCGCTCGATGACGTGGTGCGCACGCGCATGTTCGTGACTGATATCGATCATTGGGAGGCCTTTGGCCGCGCCCATGCCGCTTGTTTCAAGGACAATCCGCCGGCCGCGACCATGGTCGAGATATCCCGTTTCATCGGACCGGAATTCCTGATCGAAATCGAGGTCGATGCCTGCATGGACGTCGCTTGACGACATCACTCGCCCACTGCGCCGACCCTTTAGCCGACACGGACCGCCATCATGCCCAAAATGACCCTGTATCACTGCCCGCGCACCCGCGGTTTCCACGCCTTGTGGATGCTGGAGGAGATCGGCGAGCCGTTTGATCTTCGCATCGTCAATGTGCGCGATGATATCCAGTCGGAGGCCTATGGCGCCGTCAATCCGATGCGCAAAGTGCCGGCGCTCGAGGTCGAGGGAGAGTTGATCACCGAAAGTCCGGCAATCTGCACCTGGCTGGCCGATCGTTTCTCGGACAAGGGGCTTGCGCCGGCGATTGATGCGCCGGGACGCGGCAGTTATCTGCGCTGGCTCTTCTTTGCGGGGTCGGTGATCGAGCCGGCCTTCATGGACAAGGCAATGTCGCGGGACACACCGCGCCAGACTGCCGGCTGGGGCGATCTGGCCTCGGTCAAGGCGACCCTGGCCCAAGGCCTGGAAGGGCGCGATTACCTGGTCGGTGATCATTTCACGGCGGCCGACCTGATGATCGGCTCGACCCTGAATTTCATGATGATGTTCAACTTGCTCGAACGCATTGAGCCGTTTTCCAGCTATGTCGCGCGGCTGACCGAGCGTCCAGCCTACAAGCGGGCCTTTGAGCGCGAGGCGGCGCTGGCCGGCTGACAATGGCGGGCGTTGACGGGGTTTGCGCCACATTCATGCTGCGGCTAGGGTCGCGCACGATCATTGAGGGAAAGTTTCATGTCTTTGATTCCGGCTGACAATCATCTGGCCGTCATGGCCAGCCTGTTCGCGATTGCCGCGGCGGGTTTCCTGATCGAGAAGACACGGATCGGCGCGCTTTTGACGGGCGCGGTATGGGCCATTTTCCTGGCGATCATTGCGTCGAATATCGGCCTCATCCCCTCAACCGCGCCGGCCTATGATTTTGTCTGGACCTATTTCGTCCCGATCCTGATCCCGCTCTTCCTGATGAAGGCGGATCTCAAGAAAATCTTCTTCGAAACCACACGCATGGCCGGCGCCTTCCTGCTGGCCGCGTTCGCGACCGTGGTCGGGGCGATTATCGCCTTTTCCCTCATCGATATCGGTGATTATGCCGCCGGAACCGAAGCGGCAGAGCTGGGCACGCGCCAGGCGGCCGCGGTTGGCGCCTTCACCGCCACCTATATCGGCGGCTCGGTGAATTACGGCGCGCTGATGGCGTCCACCGGTCTGGGCGAGGCGGACCCGAGCTGGGCTTCGGCGATGACGGCTGTCGACAATCTTTATTCCGGCATCTTCCTGGCGCTGCTGGCCCTGATGCCGGGCTGGACCTGGCTGGCCAAGCGCTTCAACCCGATTGACCACAGCCAGGGCGAGATCGAGGTTGCGGACGAGCGTCCGATCACCGCTGCCTCCCTCTGCCTGTCCGCCGCCTATGCGCTGATCATTGTAACGATTGGCAGCCTGATCGCTGACCAGCTCGACAGCATTTGGGACGATGCCGGCCGCAAGTGGAAATTTGCCATCATCTCGGTCCTGGCCCTGATCCCGGCGACACTCTTCCCGCAAGTGATCGGCCGGCTGCGCGGCGGTTATGAAATGGGCATCGCACTCAGCTTTGTCTTCTTTGCCATGATCGCGGCCGGCGCCGATGTGATCTCCCTGCTGCAGCAGGCCCCGGTCCTGCTCGGCCTGATCGGTATCATGCTGGCGGTCCATGCGATCATCCTGTTCGGCGCCGGCAGCGTGCTGCGCCTGTCGCTGCCGGAACTGATCACAGCGTCCAACGCCGCGATCCTCGGGGCCACCACGGCGCCGGCCCTGGCGGCGGCCAAGGGCTGGAAAGACCTGGTGACGCCGGGCGTGCTGGTCGGGGTGCTGGGTTATGCCATTGGCACACCGATCGCGACGCTCGTCTTCGAGCTCTGGCCAGGCTGAGGCAAAGCCGACAGGCGGTGTAATGGCAGCACGATACGGCGCGGCTCCGCCCGGCCGCGATCCCGCATCGCCAGCCCCCTGCTGCATGAGTTGATGGCAAGTCGGCCCCCGGTCGACCGGGCACAATTACTGACCTGTCATCTGCCGGACAGCGCCGGGCAGGCCGTGTGGCGACATTATCTGCCGACACGCTGCATCCGATAAGGCGTCGGCATGCATCAAGGGGATGAAATCGTGCAAAGGGGACAACCCATGACCAAGAAATTCCTGCTCACCGCCAGCGCCGCCGCCCTTGCCGGCGCGGCCCTCCTTTCGGTCGCGGCTGCTGCGACCCAGCAAAATGGACCGGCCCAGCTCAGTGGCGGCGCGCAAAACCATTCCGGTGACCGGATCGAGATCGAGAATTTTGTCGGCCGTATCGAAATTCGTACCGGCGGTTCCGGCGACATTACCGTCGCCATGACCAATCCCGGCGGCCATGTCGATGATCCGCAGATATCAGAGGCCGGGTCGACGGTTCGCATTGATGGCGGCTTGCGTCTGCGCAATACCAACTGCAACACCCGCAACAATACGATGAGTATCGGCCTCAATCGCGGCCCGCGCCGCAGTATTGACGAATATCCCAGCCTGGTGATCACGGCGCCGGCATCGGTCGCGCTCGAACTGAGCGACAGCGCCTTTATGGGCTCCGCCGGTGATCTCGGTGAAATCGATGTCAGCATGAACAGCTGTGGCCGGTTCGATATCGGCGATGTGCACAGCGATGCCCGTATCCGCATCAACGGCTCCGGTGACATCACGACGCGGTCGATCGGCGGCGCTGCTGATATCGGCATCAATGGGTCCGGTGACATCACGACCGGTGATATCGGGCGCGAGGTCTCGGTTTCGATCAACGGTTCCGGCGATGTTCAAACCGGCGATGTGACGGGCGATGCCGATATTCATATCAACGGATCGGGCGATGTTGGTTTCGGCCGTGTGGCCGGACTGTCCGTCGGGATCTCCGGCTCAGGCGATGTCGAGGCGGCGAGCATGAACGGCGCCTTCGCCTCGCGGATTTCCGGGTCCGGCGATATCGCCATTCATGGCGGCCGTGCCCAACCCTTTGAAGCCTCGATCAGCGGTTCCGGTGATATCGCCTTCCGCGGTACGGCGGTCGATCTTGTCGTGCGCGAGAATGGCGGTGGTGATGTCTCGATCTCCGAGATCGAAGGCAGTGTGAACTGGACCCGCAATGGCCGCACGGTCCTGCGCGTCGGGGATTCGCGCTAGCACTTCACCCTGATCCCTCCGAGCCCATCCCCCCCCGGGCCGGATCACGCGGATGGCGTCTCGTCTTTGACGGGGCGCCATTTTGCGGCCTCGTAGAGCGCAATCGCCGCGGCATTTGAGACATTCAGGCTTTCCACGGCGCCGGTCATCGGGATGTGCACCAGCTGGTCGCAACATTCGGCCACGCGGCTGCGCAGGCCCTTGTCTTCCGATCCCATCACCAGAACCAGGCCGGGACCCCACCCCTTGCCGTCCGGTGCGGCGAGGGCGGTTGCCAGGTCGAGCTCGGCTTCGCCGGCGAGGCCCAGCACATGCCGGCCTGCTTTCCGGAATTCGAGCAAAGTGTCGGCGATATTGGTGACGCGGACATGGGCGATCCGTTCGGCGGCGCCGACGGCACTCTTGCACACGGTGCCGAACAGGGGCGGAGCCTTGCGGTCCTGCATGATCACGGCGCGGATGCCGAAGGCGGCGGCCGAGCGCAGGACAGCGCCGACATTGTGCGGATCGGTGATCTGGTCAAGGACCAGCAGGGCGCCATGGGTCGGGTCGATCACGCCATTGACCGATTCCGGGGGCAGGGCCCGGGCCCGGGCAGCGAAGCCCTGATGCACCGCGCCTTCGGGCAACGCGTTGTCGATGAGTTTCGGTTCCACCTGTTGGTGGTCGGTGCCGTCGGGGAGTTCACGCGCGGCATTGCGGGTGACCTTGAGTTCGAGGATTTCGCGGCGCTTGTTGGCGACAGCGGCGAGCACGGCATGACGACCCCAAATCCAACCGGAATCGCTTGTGCCAGCAGGCTTGGAGCGGCGGGTGTAATCGGTCCGTTTGGATGTATTGCGCATGGGAGTCTTCGTCACTATAGTCCGCGCTCCTGTTTTGGGGCGGTCACCTGATTTGCCGAGGCATAACATGCCTCTCCGCAAGCTGAGACTGTTTCTTGCAGGACACCGAAAGGCCGGTTAAGTCGCGGCCTGAAGGCACCCTTGGAGGGGTGGCCGAGTGGTTAAAGGCAGCAGACTGTAAATCTGCCCGCATAGCGTACGCTGGTTCGAATCCAGCCCCCTCCACCATTTTTCCGATCTCACGGCAGTCCGCTTGGCGGACACCTCCGATGGGCGGCCTGACCGGCCGACGCGCGGTCGCGCTTGCGAACCCTGCGGGTTCGATGTTGGTTCGCCCCCCGTCACCCTATTTTTCCTGATCTTCCAGCACAGCACGATGATCGCGTTGATCCGACCTCGCCTTCAGACGCTCTAAATACTTGTGCGCTAGGCTTTCCTTTCGAGTGGGAGGGAAATCCGTCATGCTGCGACGGTACTGGCCGGCAGATTGCACCGATCAGCACATGGACATCGCGTCACGCCGATCATTGTCGGCGTTTTGCGTGCTGCCCGGAATCGTAGGTGTGACGGTCACCCTGGTCAGCCTGAAATTCCTGGAAGAGGAGCCCGGCCTGTTGGCGACGGGGGCGATCGCTTCACTGATCTGCCTTGTGGCGCCGATCTGGATTAATGCGGCCCATGACTACAAGAACCGTGCTCGACTGCTCGGGGCACTTTTGTTGCTCATGTTGGCCGGCATGGCAGTCATGGGCAAGGCCCTGATATCGCCGGCCAATATCATGATGTTGCCAGGTATTATGACGTTTACCCTGGCGGTCGGGTGGCGGACCGGCCTTGCCTACATGCTGGCGGCGCTGGCGATTTATCTCGGATGTGTCGTCCAGTCGCCCGAACCCCTCGGCTATTCGGTCACCAGCAGCAATGTGACCTTGCTCACGGCGCTGGGCGGAGCGGCGATATTCATTTTCATCGGGGCCATGATTTTCAGACACGAGATGGTCAACGCGGCCATGCGCCTTGAGGCGGCCAAGAAGGCGGCCGAGATATCCATGGCTCATTTCCGCGAACGGGCCGCAACAGATGCCCTGACCGGTGCTGCGAACCGCGCGGCGATCGACCAGATCCTGGCCGCGGAAATCGACCGCAGTCGCGAGGCCGGGAGACCGTTCGCGGTTGTGGTTTTCGATCTCGACCATTTCAAGCGTGTCAACGACACGTTCGGGCACCTCGCCGGAGATCGCGTCTTGATCGAAACCGTGCGGGTGGTGAAGCAGGTGCTGCGGACATCCGACACGCTCGGACGTATCGGCGGCGAAGAGTTCGCCGTCATCCTGCCCGGTGTTTCGGGACGGCAGGCGCACGTGATGGCGGAGCGCATGCGCAAGATGATCGCCGCGATTTCCATCGACGTGGAAGGGCGCGGCTCGGTATCGCCAACCGCAAGCTTTGGTGTCGCCGAGAGCGATGTGAATGCCTGCGGGGCCGATCTTCTCGAGCGCGCCGACGAGTGTCTTTACAGCGCCAAGCGCGGTGGTCGTAACCGCGTTGAATCCGGGCCCCGACCGTCTGGCACAACGGTGTCTGCCAGCCGCGTCGGCTGATCCGGGCACCTGCCGGCGCTGCCGGACTTTCGGCTTTCAGACTTCGATGTATCCACCCCCTCGACGCGCGGAATTGAATTCGCTAAACACGTCGCCCGTCCCTTGGGACATGCGGGTATAGCACAATGGTAGTGCAGCAGCCTTCCAAGCTGAGGATGCCGGTTCGATCCCGACTACCCGCTCCAACCTCCCCACACATGCGCAATCAGGATTGCCAATGCCTCGCTGTCGCGGCGGTGTCAGCGGTCCTATTGTCTCTCCATGATGGGGATTCTCATGGACAGTTCCGAACCCTGGCTGCTGGCCAGCCTGTTTGGCGGCGCGTTTCTGGACTCGCTGCCGGGGCCCTGCCTGTTTGTCTTCGGCGAGGTCTTTTTCGTGCTGGCCGGCACTCTGCTGCACGACACCGGATCGCTCTGGCCGGTCGTCGCGGTTTTTGCCGGTGCCCTGAGCGCTGACCAGATCGGCTATGTTCTTGGCGCCCGCGTCGCGGCTCCCCTGCGTCGGCTGGTCCTGGCGACGGCGCGTCGACGGGCGGCCTACCGGCGGGCACAGCGCGGCCTCCAACGGCGCACGCTGGTCTTCGTCGCGATCAGCCGGCTGCTCGGACCGGTGGCCTGGATCACGCCGGCACTGGCGGGCAGCTTGCGCATTTCACGGCTGCGCTTCTCACTCGGTTCGCTCATCGGCGTCTTTGTCGGGGTCGGGCAGTTCGTGCTTTACGGCTGGCTGCTGGCAGCCGGCGCGGTCGCGGCTGGCGTCAATCTCGGTGGCTTCCTGGCCGATCATGCCGGATTGATGCTGCTCGTCGGCAATGCTGTGGTGCTGGTCGGTCTCGTCAGCTGGCGCTGGTCGGCCAGTCGGCGTGCCAGGCTTCAATGATCGCGCTGATCGAACGGGCGGCAGGCTGCCCGGCCCCGCGGGCGGCGAGTTCGTCGGCCCGTTGCCGGGCTGTGCCCGCGACCTTTGGCGACAGGGCGAAAGCGAGCAGGCGGTCGATCTCATCCGGTTTCGGAGACCGGCCCGACGGTTTTGGCGCAAGGCCTTGCCGCGCCAGCATGGCGGCATTCCAGAACTGGTCGAGCATGTGCGGCAGGATGATTTGAGGTCGTCCCGCCCGCGCCGCCGTGTCCAGCGTTCCGGCGCCGCCATGGTGGATGACGGCGCGGCAGTGCGGGAAGAGCCGGTCATGCGGCAGCGGTCCGCAGATGTAGTGACGTCCGTAAGCACCAACCGGGTGGTCGGTCAGCGAGTGGGCGAGGATTGCGCGTTGCCCGGCCGCTTCCAACCGGTCCAGCCATGGCGCCAGCCGGTGGTCTGCGCCGGTTGTCGACATCGAGCCGAGGCCGAGATGGAAGGGCGGCGGCCCGGCAGCAAGGAAGTCGGACAGCGCGCCGGGCAGGGCGGTTTCGCTTGAACTCAGGGCCGGATAGTCCACGAGCTGGCTGGCCGGGTCGAAATCGCCGGGTTGGCGGATATCGAGAACGGCCGGCAGGGCGGTGATGCGCGGCAGGGGCCGGCCGAAATGGTGCGACAGATTGGTCAGGGAGGGGCGCGGACGCGTGACAAGCCGGGCCCGGTCCTTGCCCAGCGTCGTTCCCAAGCCCGCCAGGGCGGCACTGACGGCGAGATAGCTGGCCCGGTTGAGCAGGCCGCCCATATCTGTCCGCGCGATCATGGCGCAGGGCAGTTTGGCGCTGGGGGTAAGGACGGGCTGCAGCGCCATCAGCATGAAGGGGATTTGGTGATGCTCGGCCGCCAGCCGCGCCGGCATGGCGATCGGATTGGCCAGGACCAGATCGGCATTGCGGGCGGCGGCGAGGGCGCTCTCCAGCACGTCCCGGACATGGGGCCGGATCATCACCGGCCAGTCGCGGAAGAAGCGGACCGGGTCGCGCAGCGTTCCGCGCTCGCTCGACCGGGTCATCCAGTCCTTGACCGAAAATCCGGGCGGCGCGGCGGCCGTGACGCCCGCCTCGGCAATCACGGCCTGGTAGTCGCGCGGCGCCAGCACGGTGACGTCATGGCCGCGGGCGATAAGGTCCCGGGCGACGGTGAGGTAGGGCATGACATCGCCGAGCGTGCCCAGGGTCTGGATCGAAATCCTCATGCGCAGGTCCGGCGGACACGCCGCAACTTGCCCGGCCCCGGTGGCGGCAGCTCGGCCAGTTCGGCGGTCAACGTGACGGCGGCACCGAGACGGTCAAACAAGGCGGCCAGGCTGCATTTTGCCGCGCCAAGCTCGGCGGCGCAGCTGCGGGGCAGGCTGAGTTCGACCCGGTCGGGCGCATTCTGGACGACCCGGAAATCATCTATGCGCGGACTGGCATCGACAACGGCATTGCGGATCACGTCGGGCGTCACGGCGATGCGGCCGCCAGCCGCGGTGTTGAGCCGGAAGACGTCGTCCAGCCGTCCGGCCACGGCGCGCACGGCAGTGAAGGACGAACCGCAGGGGCAGGCCTGGCTGTCCAGTTCCAGCAAGTCATTCATCCGATAGCGCAACATGATCTGGTGACGGCGGGTGAAATCGGTGATCACCGGCGCTTTCAAGCCGCCCGCGCCGTCGGCATCGTCCCATTCGAACAGGACATGGTCTTCCAGCAGGTGCAGGCGGCCATGCGGACAGGCGACCGCGAACAGGCCTTCCGTGGCCATGTAGATTTCCCGAACGACACAGGAGAAACGGGCCTCGACAATCGCCCGGTCGATGGGGTCGAGCACTTCCGCGCCGGAAAAGACGTGGGTCGGCGCCAGCGCGCTGTCGCGGTCGGCCAGCAGGCGCAGCACTTTCGGCGGCGCGATCAGGACATCCGGTTGCCAGGCCTCCACGGCTGCCGCCTGGCTTTCGACGCCGGCATTGAGATCAAAAAAGCGCAGGGCCAGCCGACCACTCTCATTGGCGGCATCATAGAGACGGCTATTGGTCGGCAGCATGACGGCAAGGCGCAGTTGCTGGCGCCAGAAGCCGGGCAGGCCACGGGCCAGGATCACACCCAGCCAGGCATGCCGTTCCGCGTCCGAGATGACGTAATAGCCGCGATTGCCACTGGTGCCGGTACTGGCGCCGATCGCGAAACCCGGTGGGGCCTGCCCGGCCTGCCAGGCGGCGCGGGCGGCAGCCGCCTCAAGGCGCAGCGTGTTGTAGCGCTCGAACCGTGCCATCATCGTCGCCTTGTCGAGGGCGGGATAGGTGTCGAGCGGGCGGCCGGCCTGATCGCGATAGGCATCGACGGCAGTGATCCGGCGGTTCAGGAAATCACGCAGGCGGCGTTGTTGCCAGGCTTCGATGCGGGCGCGGCTGTTGAGCCGTGCCGCCAGCCAGCGGGCGCGGGCATAGGCGGCAAGGATGGCGGCGGCTGGCGGCAGGGCGAGACGTGCCACTACCTGTCCCCCTGACGCCAGTGCGCCGTGACGTCCGGGTCATGGCAATAGATGGCCTCGCCGCCGCGGTCGACGAAAGCGCGGATCCGGTGTGCACTGGCGCGCGCTGCGGCCGGATCGTCAAACACCCAGGCGGCGGGGGCGCCGGGTTGGCGGTCTTCCATCACGGCCCGGTGCAGCCATTGCGCATCGGCGGCATAGAGCAGCGGCGGGTCGAATTGCGCAAAACAGACGCCGACATGTCCGCGCATATGGCCGGGCAGCGGTACGGTGATCACGCTGCCATCGCCGAACACATCGCGCCCCTGTCCCAGGCCGAGCGGCGCCTCGATTGCCAGGCAGGCATGGAGGTCCGTGACGCGATCAAGCGCATCCGCCGGCAGTAATTCCGCGAAAACGCCATGGCGAAGCCGGCCGGGGCCGGCGCCGAGATAATGCTTCAATGCGCTCTTGTCGGCGAGGATGCGGGCATCGGGATAATCGCGCAGGGCGGCGACATGGTCGGCGTGCAGATGGGTCAGGATGATCGTCGTCGCGTCGGGACAGGCGGCGGGCAGCACGGCGTCGGTCAGGCGCGGGCGCAGCAGGGCGTTGTAGAGACGCAGCGCCAGTGAGCGTCGCCCGCCGGTCACCCGCGCATTGTAGCCGGTGTCGATGAGGCAGCGACCGGCCGTCGCGTGCCGGAAGACCCCATAGCGGATCGGGATGTCGAGCATGCGGCGGTCGCCGCGGCTGAGCACCAGCCATTCCGGCGCCCGTACATGGGCGGAATTGGGGAAGGCGAGATCGCGGATCATGCCGCCGCAACCCCCGCGAATGTCCGGTCGAGCCCCTCGCTGAAACCGATCTGTGGCTGCCAGCCCAGCACTTTGCGGGCGGCGCTCAGGTCCAGTGTCTGGCTGAAGGCGAACAGGCCGACGCCATAAGCGGTCACCGGTGGTTCGGGGCGGCCGGGCAGTCGTGCGCAACCTGTCTCGGCCATGCGTGCCGCCGCGAGCACGAGCGGTACCGGCAGCGCGCGCCAGCGAACGGTGACGCCGTGGCGGGCTGCCGCCGACTCGACAATTTCGCGAATGGCGAGTGCTTGGCCGCCGGAGATGTTGAACAGGCGCTGCGCAGGGCGCGGCGGTGCGTCGAGCGCGGTGAGGATGGCCGACACGACATCTTCGACATGGGTCAGGTCGGTGACGGCGCCGCCGCCGCGCATCAACGGCAATGGGCCGCGTTCGGCCGCCCGCAGCAGGCGCGGCAGCAGGGCGGTGTCGCCGGCGCCATACAGTCCGCGCGGACGCAGGATGACAGGGTCGAGCTCCGCTGCGTCGAGCACCAGGTCTTCTGCCGCCCGTTTGGTCCGCGCATAGGCATTCACCGGATCGGGCAACCCGCTTGTCTCGGCGACAGCAATCTGGTCGGCAAAGCGAAAATAGACGCTGGGGGACGATATCTGGACGAACCGCTTCACACCGGCAGACCGGGCCAAGGCCAGCGCGTGCCGGGTGCCGTCGATATTGGCCCGCCGAAAGGCCGTGTCAGTGCCCCAGGGGCTCGACAAGGCGGCCGCGTGCACACAGGCGTCGAGGCTGCCGGTCAGCTGGGGCGGGCCGGAGGCGAGGTCATGCGCCAGCGGCTCGCAGCCGAGCCGGGACAGCTGGTCCAGCTTGGCGCGATCACGGCCCAGCGCCACGACTTCATTGCCGCGTGCACGCAGCGCACGGGTCAGATGCTGGCCGAGAAAGCCGGTGGCACCGGTGACGAGAACCCGCATGTGATCAGCTCTCCAGTCCGGCGCCGCCCAGCGACACGCCGGCCGAAGTGCCGACCATCAACAGCTTCATGCCCGGACGTATGCGGCCGTCCTGCAGGGCACTCGACAAGGCGACCGGTAGCGAGGCGGCGATCAGGTTTCCGGTCATCGCAACATGGTTGAATATTCGGTCGCCGGAAAACCCGCTGCGCCGGGCCATGTGGGCGAGGGCGAGCGGTGAAGCCTGGTGCGGGATGACCAGATCGACATCATCGTGTGACCAGCCGAGCCGGTCCAGCAGGCGGGCGATGAAAGCCGGGAGTTTGGCGGCCGAAAGGCGAAACAGCTCCGGCCCGTCCATGCGGAACAGGGCGTGGGCGGCAAAAGCCTCCGGCGCGTCATGATAGTCAAAGCGTGTACCGCCGGCGCCGAGGGTGCAGCAATCATAAGCCTCGGCATGGGTTTCCATCAGGAAATCACGAAACCGCAGCGACATGGATCCGCCGGCCGGCCCGCCCGCTTGTCGGCTTGTCGGCGGCGTGGCGGTCAGGACAATCGCGGCAGCGCCATCGCCGAACAGTCCGGCCGTTTTGGGGTCGCTCTGCCAGGGCAGGGCGCGTGAGGCGATCTCCGAGGTCACGACCAGAACCGTGCGGGCCCGGCCTGCTGCGATCTGCAGCGCGGCGATATCCAGGGCGGTCAGCGCGCTGAGACAGGTCGCATTCACGTCATAGGCCGGGAAGGGCAGGTGCGTGGCGCCGATCTCGCGCTTGATCAACGGTGCTGTGGCGGGAATGGGTTGGCGGCCGACCGCAGCGCCGAACAGGAGGAGGTCAATCCCGTCGAGGCTGATCTCGGCCGCCTTCAAGGCGGCGAGCGCCGCCCGCCCTGCCATTGCTTCCTGGCTGTCATCAGGGCCGGCAACCGTGCGCGATCGCACACCGCTCAATCGCTCCAGCCAGCCGGCGGGGCGTCCCATCTCGGCGTCGATCTCGACCGAATCGCGCCGCCGCGAGGCGAGGCTGTGGGCGATGCCGGCGATATAGGGGGAAGATCGGGTCGATCTTGCCGTGTCAGGCTCGATCGGGCTGATGAGGGTCATGGCGCGCCGCCTCGTTTGGAACACGGTCCGGAACCCTAGCCAGCGCGGCTTCCCGAAAGCAAGGGAAAAGCACGAGTCGTGAATCCGATTTACTTGATTTAAAAGAGTTATTTGGGATTTGCCGCAAAAAGCTGTGCTCGGGGCGACGGGCGATCACGGTGTGTTGCGGGAATAGGGATGTGCTTGGCGGCGGTTGGCGCGAGCGGATCCGTGCCGGAAAGAGCCGATCCGGCCGCTGCGGCCTAATGTCTTGAACGACAGTCTGCATTCGGACTTGCCTTGCCCGTCTCACCTTGTGTATCAGGCGCCATCCCTAACCGGGTGTGCCCTGCACTCCCATTTACGTAACCACCATGTCGATCGGCCATTCGTCTCGAGATCGGCGCTGTAGAGGTGAAGATCGATGGCGAAGGAAAAGTTTGAGCGCACCAAGCCGCACGCGAACATCGGCACGATTGGTCACGTTGACCATGGCAAGACGACGCTGACGGCTGCGATC
>NZ_RBIM01000002.1:0-550183 GCF_003634045.1 Maricaulis maris | reverse complement strand
TCGATGGCGAAGGAAAAGTTTGAGCGCACCAAGCCGCACGCGAACATCGGCACGATTGGTCACGTTGACCATGGCAAGACGACGCTGACGGCTGCGATCACGATGGTACTGGCGGAAGCATCCGGCGGTACGGCGAAGGGTTATGACGAGATTGACAGTGCGCCGGAAGAAAAAGCGCGCGGCATCACCATCTCGACGGCTCACGTTGAATACGAGACGGCCAACCGTCACTACGCCCACGTTGATTGCCCGGGCCACGCTGACTATGTGAAGAACATGATCACGGGTGCGGCGCAGATGGACGGCGCGATCCTGGTTGTGAACGCCGCTGACGGCCCGATGCCGCAGACGCGCGAACACATCCTGCTGGCGCGCCAGGTTGGCGTTCCGGCGCTGGTGGTCTTCCTCAACAAGGTCGACCAGGTCGACGATGAAGAACTGCTCGAGCTGGTGGAAATGGAAGTTCGCGAACTTCTGTCCTCCTACGAGTTCCCGGGCGACGACCTGCCGATCGTGGCCGGTTCGGCCCTGGCGGCTGTTGAAGGCCGTGACGACCACATTGGCAAGGACAAGATCCTTGAGCTGATGGCGGCTGTCGACGACTACATCCCGACGCCTGAGCGTCCGATCGACCAGCCTTTCCTGATGCCGATCGAGGACGTGTTCTCGATCTCGGGCCGCGGCACGGTTGTGACCGGCCGTATCGAGCGCGGTGTCGTCAAGGTTGGTGAAGAGATCGAAATCGTCGGTGTTCGTGACACCTCGAAGACGACCTGTACCGGCGTTGAAATGTTCCGCAAGCTGCTCGATCAGGGCCAGGCCGGCGACAATGTCGGTGTGCTGCTGCGCGGCGTCGATCGTGAAGGCGTCGAGCGTGGCCAGGTTCTGGCCAAGCCGGGCTCCATCACGCCGCACCACAAATTCGTGGCAGAAGCCTATATCCTGACCAAGGAAGAGGGTGGCCGTCACACGCCGTTCTTCACCAATTACCGTCCGCAATTCTACTTCCGCACGACCGACGTCACCGGCGTCGTGACGCTGAACGAAGGCACGGAAATGGTGATGCCGGGCGACAATGTCGAAATGAATGTCGAGCTGATCGTGCCGATCGCCATGGAAGAGAAGCTCCGCTTCGCCATCCGTGAAGGTGGCCGCACCGTTGGGGCAGGTGTGGTCTCTAAGATTATTGAATAGTCTTTGAGGCAAACCGGCCGGCCCAACCGTCAGCAAGATCTGGCGGCGCCGGCGTCGTCTCGAAAATCATCGAGTAGACACACCCGATATCGACGCAAGAATGCGGCGCGCTCCTCGTGGAGCGCGCCGTTTTCGTTTGCGCCAGGGCTGGCGCTTGCTGACCGCTCATCTGGACACCGCCGAGTGGCGTGGATAGGTGTTTTCGGTCCGTTTGTTACAGGTAGTGACCCGCCATGGCCGATACACTCGATCTTCGCCTCAATCCGGCCCTTGATGCCGCCGAGTGGGCGAGCCGTTATGCCGAGATGCCGCTGGTCCAGATCCCCGACGTGTTCGAGCCTGACCTTGCCGAGCAGATCAGCGCCCTCCTGCGGGAGACGCTGAATTGGCGCCTGGTCTTCCCCGAACCGACGCCGCACGGCGAGGACGTCATTGTCCAGCTGACCCAGCAGGACGTCCAGCGCATGGGCCGCGAAGCGGTTGCAGCCCAGATCGGCGCGGTGATGCAGCGGGCGCAGAAAAATTACGGCTATCTCTACGACGCCTATCCGATGATCCAGGCCTATACCTCGCACTGGGATCCGGGGCATCCGATCCACCGGGTGACCGAGTTTCTCAACTCCCGCGAATTTCTCGATTTCGGCCAAGCCGTGACTGGGGCGCCACTGGTGACCAAGGCCGATGCCCAGGCGACCCGCTATGCGCGGGGTCATTTTCTGACACGCCATGTCGATGAGGGGCATGAGCGTGAGCGTGTTGCCGCCTATACGCTTGGCTTCACGCGCAATTGGCAGACCGATTGGGGCGGCCTGCTGATGTTGATCGAGGACGGGCTGGACGTGTCGCGGGCCTTCCTGCCGCGTTTCAACATGCTGTCGATATTCGACGGGCGACGCATGCATGCGGTCAGCCCGGTTGCGCCATTTGCCGGCGAGGGCCGCTATCAGATCACCGGCTGGTTTCGCAATGACCCCGCCGCCGGGGCGGCAGGATGAGCGATCCGCGTCTTGCCGAGGCCGGGCAACGCCGGCTGGCCGAGGATTTCGCGGGGGCTCGCGGCCTGTGCGATGCCGTCCTCGCCGAGATGCCGGATAATGCCGAGGCGATGGCGATCCAGGGCGTCTGTGCCCTGGAGACCGGGGACTTGGCCGCCGGCAGCAGCTGGCTCGACCGCGCCGAGGCGGCCGATCCGGCCAATGCCTCGGCGCCGCTTTATCGCTCGATCCAGCATGAAATGTCCGGCAATCTTGCTGCTGCCCTCGAGGCCGCAAGCCGGGCAGCGACGCTCGCGCCGGGCCGGTTCGACGTCCAGGGCCGGTTGGGTGATGTCGCGGGCCGGGCCGGGGTCTATGACCTGGCCGGGGACGCGTTGTCGCGGGCGCTCGAGATCGAACCGCAACATCCTGCCGCGGCCCATCTCGCCCTGATGCTGGCCGCGGCGCGCCTGGAGACGGGCGACTTTGCCGCTGCCCGCAAGGCGGCCCGCAGTGCGGAGACCGGCGGGCTGGCCGGTTCACCGGACTTGCTGCGCGTACAGGCGATGGTGTCGCGTCAGCTCGGTGACTGGGTCGCCATGAGCGATCAGGCCGGGCGCTGGCTGGCTGCCGCGCCGGACGATGAGGAAGCACGCGGCGCGCTGGCGCTCGCGCTGGGTGAGCAGGGTTATTATCGCCGTGCCGTCGAGATATTCCGGCCGGTTGTCGATGCCCATCCCGGGGACGCGGAAAACTGGGCCGCGCTGGGGCGCTTGATGATCGGGGCGCGTGACATGGCCTCGGCCCGGTCTGCTTTCCAGCGTGCACTGTCGCTGGATGATGCCTGCGCCGAAGCGAGTTTCGGCCTGGCCCGGATCGAGACCATGTTCGGTCATACCGACGAAGCCATCGCCCTGGCCCGCCAGACCCTGGAACATGATCCGGCCCAGCTGGAAGCCTATGGCATGTTGTGCGAACTCACCCGCGGCGCCTTGCCGGAAGTCGATATCGAGCGCCTGCAGGCGGAGATCGACCGGCCCGACCTGGCCGTTGATCGCAAGGCGATCGGCCTGTTTGCGCTGGGCGATTGTCGTCACGCCGCCAAGCAGCGTGATGCCGCCTTCGCCGCCTGGCGCGCGGCCAATTCTTGCAAGCATGTCCAGCACACGGGCAAGGCCCGTTCAGCCTATGACCGCGGTGCCCACGAAGCCCGCGTCGACCGGCTGATCGCCGCGTTTGACGAGGTTGATACCACCGCACCGGTCATGGGCACGGGACCGACACCGGTCTTTATCGTCGGCATGCCCCGCTCTGGCACCACGCTGTTGGAGGCGGCCCTGGCAGCGCACGAAGATGTGGTCGGTGGTGGCGAGTTGAGCGCCATGATCGTCATTCTTGCGGAGTTCGAGCGCTGGGCGAAGCAGGACCGCTATAGCGGTGGCCCCATTCCCGAGGCCCGGCTGGAGGCCTGGCGCGCCCGTTATCTCGGCCAATACGAGGCGCACGGGCTTGAGGGCGCGCGCTGGGTGACGGACAAACAACCCTCCAACTTCCTCGCCATCGGCCTGATCAGGCAGATGTTTCCCGACGCACCGGTGCTGCATATCCGCCGCAAGCCCGTTGAGACGGCCTTTTCGATCTATCGCCGCAATTTCTCGCGCATGTGGCCTTTTGCCCATGACCTCGGGGACATCGCCCATTACTACGCCCACCAGGCGCGGATCGGCGATCATTGGGCGCGGCATTATCCCGGCCGGGTCACGACGATCCAGTACGAAGACTTCGTGCGCGATTTCGAGGACCGGCTGCGCTACATCCTGGCCCGCACTCGGATCGGCTGGTCGCGTGCCTGCCTGGAATTCTACAAGCAGGATCGCGCGGTGATGACGTTTTCCGCGTTGCAGGTCCGGCGGGCGCCATCGCCGCAGCATCTCGACAGCACGACCCCCTATCGCGACTGGCTCGGCGCCTTTGACGATGAGCTGTCCTGCTGGCCGGTCGATCCGGACACCGGTGCCTGGACCGGACATGATGCCGACAATCATCCCCATGAAAATGCCGACGATGACACGGGTCGGCGCCGGCCCTCAAGCGGCGGCGGTATCGGCGCCTGGCTTGACCGGTTGCGGGGGCGGGCACGGTCATGATCGAGACGCTGCAGAGGGCCGCAGGTCTGCTGCAGGCTGGCCGCTTAGCAGACGCTGTTGATCTGTTGGACAAGGTCCTGTTGGCGACACCGGGACAGGCTGACGCTCTGATGTTGCGGGCCATGGCGCGCAGCCGGGCTGGCGATGATCCCGGCGCCTGCGCCGACTTTGCTGCCGCCGCCGACAGCCACTCCCAACCTGCCGTCGTCCATAATAATTTCGGCAATCATCATGGCCGGGCCGGACGGAGTGGGGCGGCGGTTGACGCCTACCGGCGCGCGATCGAACTGGCTCCGGACTATTTTGATGCCCGGCTGAACCTCGCCCTGACCCTGTCGGGCGGCGATGATTTTGACGCCGCCGAGGCAGCGTTGGACGATGTGTTGGCGCTCCGGCCGGGGCATGCCGGAGCGTTGAATGCGCTGGGAAATCTGGCGCGCCGGCGCGGCGATGATGTGGCGGCTGAGCGCGCGTTCACGGCGGCGATTGCCAGTGATGACCGGGCCGTCCTGCCGCGGATCAATCGCGGTGCGCTGTTGCGCGAGGCGGGCCGACTGGCGGAGGCCTGCACCGATCTTGAACAGGCCTGCCAGCTGGCGCCTGGCATGGCCGAGGCTCACGCCCAGCTTGGCCACAGCCTGCGCACGCGGCTCGATATTGCCGGTGCCGAGCGGGCCTATCGGCAGGCCTTGTCGCTGGCGCCGTTCGATGCGGGCTATCACGCCGACCTCGCCAGTCTCCTGTTCGAGGCGGGGCAAGGTGCTTCAGCACTGGACAGTCTCAAACAGGCAATCACGGCAAGTGGTGATCCGCAGCTCAACGCCCTGCTCGCGCGGCTGTTGATGCGCAGCGGCGACGCTGTTGCTGCCCGGGCCGCGGCCGATGCAGCCCTGGCGCGCGATCCCGCGGCTGTGGCGGCGGCCATGGTCCGCAGCGAGTTGAGTTTGCGGACAGGCGATGCCGCCGCTGCGCTGGTTGATGCGCGGCGGGCCTTTGCCATGTCAGAGGGCCAGGATTGGGCCGCCCGGCACGGTCTTGCCGAAGCCTTGCTGGTGAATTCAGCCTGGGCTGAGGCTGTCGATGTGTTGACCGTCGACCCGCCGGCGGAACACTTGCAAAAACACCTTGCCCTGCAGTCGGTCGCCTGGCGCCAAACCGGCGATGCCCGTTATGCCCGCCTGTGCGACTATGACCGTTTCGCGCGCAAGATGCCGATCACGCCGCCGCCCGGCTATGCCTCGCTGGCCGATTTCAACGAGGCGCTGGCGGAGCGAATCGAGGCCTTGCACGCCGATGGCGCCGCGCCGCTGGAACAGACCCTGTATGGCGGCACACAGTCAGCCGGTCGTTTGTGGAACAGCGATGACCCGGTGATTCGCGAATTGGCGATGGCGTTGCAGGATTTGTCCCGAAAATATCTGGCTGAATTGCCCGAGGACCCGGATCATCCGTTTCTGGCGCGCAATACGGGGCGGGCGCGGCTGGCCGGGGCCTGGTCCGTGCGTCTCCGCTCCGGTGGCGGGCATGTGGATCATGTCCATCCGGCCGGCTGGGTGAGTGCCAGCTACTACGTGAAAATACCGAAGCGTGTTCTGGATGGCGAGCGGGACGGATGGCTCCGGCTGGGCGTGCCAGGCCTGCCAGGTTTGGCGCTTCCGGCCGAGCGCTACATTCTGCCCGAGCCGGGCCACGCGATTTTCTTCCCGTCCTTCTTCTGGCATGGCGTTGAGCCGTTCCAGGGCGATGAGTTGCGGATCACCGCACCGTTCGACCTTCTGCCCGATCCCTGAGCAAGTTTCGTTGATCGACCTGCTGGTACGACATCGCTACTTTCCGGCTGCTTTCGTCTGCGACAAACCTGCAACAGTGTATCGCAAAGACCGATTGTGACGGTGTGATGTCATTGACCCCCCCGAAATCGCAGACGTACCTTGCAGAAATGGAAAGCTTTCGGGCGATCCGAATCTGAGGGGGGCTCAAAACTCACGTGACTGAGTGAGCCCATCCTTTCCGTATACCTTACTCGGAGGGATTAAGAGTGAGATCCAAGTCCTTGAAGACTTGCCTGATGGCAAGCACGCTGATCAGCGGTCTGGCCGTCGCGGCTCCCGCTGTAGCACAAGACGACGACGTCGTTGTCGTAACCGGTTCGCGCATCCAGCGTACCGATACGGTGGCGCCGAGCCCGATCACGAACGTGTCTGCTGAGCAGCTCGCGGTTGTGAACACGGTCAACACCGAAGACTTCATCAACACCCTGCCGCAAGTCGTTCCGGCGTTCGACTCGACCTCGAACAACCCGGGTAACGGTACGGCAACGGTCAGCCTGCGTGGCCTCGGCACGACCCGTACGCTCGTCCTCGTCGACGGCATGCGCTTCGTCGGTTCCGGTCCGGCCCAGGTCGTCGACCTCAACAACATCCCGTCCGCGCTTGTCGACTCTGTCGACATCGTGACCGGTGGTGCTTCGGCCGTTTACGGTTCGGACGCTGTTGCCGGTGTTGTCAACTTCATCATGAAGGATGACTTCGAAGGCGTTGAGATCAACGCGTCGCAGGAACTTTCGCTGGGTGACCTCGATGGTGAGATCACGACCCTGTCGATCACGATGGGCGGCAATTTCGACGATGGTCGGGGTAACGCTGTCATCTCCATGGGTTACACCAACCGCCAGGCCGTCTTCCAGGGTGACCGCGAGTTCTCGCAGCTGACGAATTGGGATCCGGGTCCGGGCAATGCTGCCGACGGCTTCATCGCCGGTGGCTCGTCGAACATTCCGGGTACCCGTATCCGTGGCGCGACCACGTCCAACTTTGGCCTCACCACGGCTGATGTCGAGACGTTCGACGGCGATTGTGTCGGTAACACCTGCTCGGGCTTCTTCGTGAACGAGCAAGGCCAGGTTCGTGGCATGCGTTTCGGTAACCCGAACGACACCTACAACTATGCGCCGTCCAACTACCTGCAGCTGCCGCAAGAGCGCTACAACTTCTCGGCCTTCGCGACCTATGAAGTGAATGAGCATTTCGAGCTGTACGGTCGTGGCGTTTACGCCAACAACGTCGTTGATTCCCAGCTGGCTCCGACGCCGGCCGGTGTGACCCTGAACGTTGACCTGTCCGACCCGAACATCCCGGCCGACCTTCTGGCTCTGATGACGAACGATGTCAGCATTGCGGACGATCCGCTGACACCGAATGTTGATGAGTCTTACACCGGTTCCAACAATGGTGACGGCACTGCCACCATTCGTACCTCGCGTCGTTATGAAGAGCTCGGCACGCGGAACTCGCTGCGTGATACGAGTTCCTACCAGCTGGTGTTCGGCGCTCGCGGCGACATCAACGAAAATTGGTCGTATGACGCGTTTGCGAACTACTCGCGCTCGTCCATCTCGCAGATCCAGACGGGCAACCTGTCCGTTTCGGCCCTGCAGGATGCCGTCCTTTGCCACCAGGCCGCGACCGGTTGTTCGGCCCCGTACGTCAACATCTTTGGCGGCCCGGGTTCGATCTCGGCTGAAGGTGCTGCGTACATCTCGCGTACCGGCGCCCAGATCGACAATGTCGAGCTGTTCCAGACGGTTGCGACGGTGAACGGCGAGCTGCCGATGTTCCAACTGCCGACGGCCGAATACGCCCCGGCCCTGGTCCTCGGTGTCGAGTATCGTGAATCATCCGCTGAATCGATCCCTGACTCCGTGCTTGGCCCGGACGTTCGTGGCTTCAACTCCTCCCTGCCGGTTGCAGGTGTGGTTGATGTCTACGAGTTCTTCGCTGAAGCCGAAGTTCCGTTGGTGACCGGCAAGGCGATGATGGAATCGCTGAGCCTGAACCTTGCCTTCCGTACCTCTGAGTACAACACGGTCGGCAACACCGAGACCTTCGCTGTGGGCCTTGGCTGGCAGATCAACGACCAGATCCGTCTGCGTGGTAACTTCAACCGCGCCGTTCGTGCTCCGAACGTCAACGATCTGTTCGCTCCGTTCACCAACGGCTTCCCGGGCGCAACCGACCCGTGCTCCGGCGGTGCCAACGGTTCCTACTCGGCCGCTACGATCGACGCGACCTGTACGGCTGCCGGCGTTCCGGCTGGCCAGCTTGGCGCAGCGTTCCAGGGCAATGCCCAGATGGAAGCCCTGTTCGGTGGTAACACCAACCTGGGTGCGGAAACGGCTGATACCTTCACCATCGGTGCGGTCATCGAGCCGAGCGCGATCGAAGGTCTGACCATCCAGCTCGATTACTACAACATCGAGATCCAGGATGCGATTTCCACGGTTCCGCTCCAGACGCTGCTGAACGAATGCCACCTGACCGGCATTCAGGCATCGTGTGACACCCTGTATCCGGCTGGTGGCGGTACCCCGTCGCGTAACCCGAATACCGGTGAAATGGGCGCCAGCGGCTTCCTGCCGAACCTGTCGCCGATCAACGTGGCAACGCTCACGGCTGTGGGTTTCGACCTTCGCGTCGATTACTCCTTCGCCGCTGACGTGATCGGCCTGCCGGGCGACATGGCTGTCACCTACTATGGTGGCTTTGTCTCCGAAGCAGACTTCACCACGTCGGCTTCGTCGCCGGTCATCGAATGTGCAGGCCTCTATGGTCTGGACTGTGGTGAGCCGACGCCGGAGTACAAGCACTCCATGCAGACGTCCTGGTACACGGGTCCGTTCACGACCTCGCTGCGCTGGCGTCACATTGGTGCGCTTGATGCCGATGGCACCACGGCAGCTGCGGTTTCCGACCTGTCGGACGACATCGTTGCGAAGAACTACTTCGACGTCACGTTTGCCTATGACGTGAACGAAGCCTTCACGGCGACGATCGGTGTGACCAACTTCACCGACACCGACGTTCCGGAACTCGGTTCGACCGCGTCGGAGCAGGCTAACACCTGGCCGGCAACGTACGAAACGCTGGGCCGTCGCCTCTTCGTGGGTGGCCGCCTGCGCTTCTAAGCGTAAGCTGATACCGAAATGGGGAAGGGCGGGCCGTTTGGCCCGCCCTTTTTCTTTGTCCGTTTTGCCACTTGGCGGTGGCGACGTGTTGCGCTGGCTGCCCGTGCGGTTTGCGCCGCAGACTTGACTGGGTCACCTTTGCGCCATGTCACGACGCTCCAACAGAACCAAGGCTCAGGCGGCGTGGACGCAGTTCTGGTCGCAGGCTGCCTCGGCGCCGGACCATCGTTTTCGCGATGGCCAGACTTCACACGTGTTGCGGTCGCACTGGGCCGGCATTTTCGATCAGCATTTCCATCCGGGGGCCTCGGTTTCCGTGCTCGACGCGGCCTGCGGGGAGGGCGAGCTGGTCCGGCTTGCCCATAACTGCGCTGGACCCGTCGAAAATCTCGACCTGAAACTGCACTGCACCGACATTGCCCCGGCGGCGGTTGCCGCGGCGGCCGGGGCTGTTGCGACCGATGCCGTGCTTCCGGTGGTGGCCGACAGTGCCGCCTTGCCCTTTGCGACGGCCAGCTTCGACTGTGTGGTCAGCCAGTTCGGTCTGGAATATGCCGGTGAGGACGCCTTTGCCGATGCCGCGCGCGTGACGGCGGCGGACGGCGGCCTGCACGCCCTCGTGCACCGTCGCGGCGGCGCCATCGAGCAGGAATGCGTCGCCAATCTCGCCTTGCTTGATGCGGTTCGTGACAGCGGTCTCCTGCGCCGGCTCGACCGCCTGGTCGCGATCGCGGCGCGGCACGCCGTCGGCAAGGCGGCACCGGCCGCCCTGCAGCGGGCCATGCAGGCGCTCGCAACGGCTCTGGACGCGGTCGGCGAGGTTTTGCGGGGTGCCGCACCCGGCGCTGCCCGGACGCTCCTGACCCGGCTCTGGCAGGATTGTTCGACAGTTGCCGGTCGCGCCGGTCATTACGCACCCGGTGAGCTGGAGACCTGGCTTGCCGCCCATGGCGCCGAGTTGGACGCCTACGCGCATCGCATGCGCTCGATGATTGCCGCCGCCCGGGATGATAGCGGGATCGCGGTGATTGTCCGGAATCTGGAAGCGGGCGGGCTGCCGGCGGTGGCCATTGACGAGGTGAGGGGGGCGAATGGACAGCAAAGTCTCGCCTGGTCGATCTCGGCGCGAACCGGCCCGTAACAAGGGCCGCAACGCAGGAATGTGTGTTTTAGCTGTTTTCTTATGCGGCCCCGCATTGTAGACAGCTGCGCTTCGGATGTGGCGGTGGCACGATCACCGTGATATCTCGCGCGCGGTCCTAGGGGTGTAGCTCAGTTGGTAGAGCATCGGTCTCCAAAACCGAGGGTCGGGGGTTCGAGTCCCTCCGCCCCTGCCAGGCCGTATGGAATTTCAGGTGGTTGCGCATGATGCGCTCCACCTCTTGAATAGAGGGCCCGAGCGGGCCAGATGGACTTGAATGACGCGGAACGCGAAGAATACGACGCCGGCCAAAGGCAAGGCTGAAGCGGCGGCACCCAAGAAAAAGGGTGCTGGTCCGTTCCAATACCTGTCCCAGGTCCGTCAGGAAGCCCGCAAGGTGACCTGGACGACGCGCCAGGAGACCTTGGTCTCGACCGTGCTTGTGCTGATCCTCTCGGTGATCGCCATGCTGTTCTTCTGGGGTGTCGACTGGGTCATCAGTTCGAGCATCCAGTTCATTCTCGCTCTCGGCGCCTAGGAGGAGGCTGTATGTCTGCCAAGTGGTACATCGTGCATGCCTATTCGAACTTCGAGAAGAAGGTCGCTGACGCGATCCGCATCGAAGCATCGATCCAGGGGCTGGAAGACAAGTTCGAGGAAATCCTCGTCCCGACCGAGGATGTCGTTGAAGTTCGCAAGGGCCGCAAGGTCAATGCCGAGCGCAAATATTTCCCGGGCTATGTCCTCGTGAAGATGGACATGACCGACCAAGCCTATCACCTCGTCACCTCGACCGCGAAAGTCACCGGCTTTCTCGGCTCGGGCAAGAAGCCGATCCCGGTTTCCGAGAATGAGGTCAAGCGGATCCTCGGCCAGATGGAAGAGGATGCGGAGCGTCCGCGTCCGACCGTCAGCTATGAGATCGGCGAGACCGTCAACGTCATCGACGGTCACTTCCAGAGCTTCAACGGTGTTGTCGAGGAAGTGGACGATGAAAATGGCCGCCTGAAGGTTGCCATCAACATTTTCGGCCGGGCCACCCCGGTCGAGCTGGAATACGCTCAGGTCGAAAAGATCCAGTAGCGTGTAACTGCGGGAGATGCCGGCGCCAAGTCCATGCCGGGTCGTACCGCAAACCCCCGAGGGCGCGATTGGCGCGTCCTTGATTATGGAGTGGGAACATGGCCAAGAAAATTGCCGGCTATATCAAGCTGCAAGTGCCTGCCGGCGCTGCAAACCCGTCCCCGCCGATCGGCCCGGCCCTGGGTCAGCGCGGCGTGAACATCATGGAATTCTGTAAGGCCTTCAACGCGAAGACCCAGGAGATGGAAAAAGGGATGCCGATCCCGACCACCATCACTGTCTTCTCCGACAAGTCCTTCACCTTCGTCACGGCGACCCCGCCGGCCAGCTTCTACCTGAAGAAGGCCGCGAAGATCCAAAAAGGATCGAGCACGCCGAGCCAGGCGATGGCTGGTTCGGTCTCGCTGGCCCAGTGCCGCGAGATTGCTGAAGCGAAATTCGCCGACCTCAATGCGAACGATCTCGATCAGGCGACCAAGATCATCGCCGGTTCCGCCCGTTCCATGGGCCTGCAGGTGACGGAGTAAGATCATGGCTAAACTCGGAAAACGCCTTTCGGCTGCGCGCGAGACCTTTGATCGCGACACGCTGTACTCGATCGACGACGCCGTCGCTCACGTGAAAACCAATGCCAAGGCCAAGTTCGATGAAACCATCGAGCTTGCCATCAATCTGGGTGTCGACCCGCGCCATGCCGACCAGATGGTCCGTGGTGTGTGCAACCTTCCGAACGGCACCGGCCGCTCGGTCCGCGTTGCCGTCTTCGCCAAGGGCCCGAAGGCTGAAGAGGCCACCAAGGCCGGTGCCGACGTCGTCGGTGCGGAAGACCTGATGGAACAGATCCTCGGCGGCAACATCAATTTCGACAAGGTCATCGCGACCCCGGACATGATGCCGCTGGTCGGTCGTCTCGGTAAGGTGCTCGGCCCGCGCGGCATGATGCCGAACCCGAAGGTCGGCACGGTCACCATGGACGTCACCAAGGCTGTCGAGGCCTCCAAGGGTGGCGCCGTGGAATTCCGCGTCGAAAAGGCTGGCATCATTCACGCCGGTGTCGGCAAGGCGAGCTTCACCGAAGCGGCCCTGGCCGAAAACGTTCGTGCGCTGGTCGACGCGATCGTGAAAGCCAAGCCGTCGGGCGCCAAAGGCACCTATGTACGCCGGATTGCCCTGTCTTCGACAATGGGTCCGGGCGTAAAAATCGATACGTCTGGCGCCGTTTCGGCGTAAAAGACTTGAGTTTCAGCCCGGACCGGATTATCCGGCCGGGCTGTTCCGGTCCGATTCACGTGTTTTGTGGGTCGGCCGGCCTGTCCGAGATCACAGGGAGTGGGCCGCAAGGTGCCGCTTTAATCCAATTCGGGCCCTGTGTGAGACAGAGCGAGATCGATCTGGCCTTGTTTGAGGTCTGTCGGTTCAAGCCCTGGGACAGGACGCGTCATGACGGCGTCCAACCCGCAATGGGGGAAGACGCAGTGATGGCGTTTTCACCGAACCGTCCACGGTGGACGGTTCAAACAGGGAGTCCGCAAAATGGATCGCAATCAAAAAGAAGCGACCGTTGAAGAGCTGAATGGCGTCTTCTCGGAAGCTGGATCCGTTGTGATTGCTCACTATACGGGCATGACCGTTGCGGAAATGACGGGACTGCGCACCAAGCTCCGCGAGCTGGGTGGCACGTTCAAGGTGGTGCGTAACCGCCTCGCCAAGATCGCACTGCAAGGCAAGCCGGGTGAGGGCGCCGCTGACCTGTTCACAGGTCCGGTGGCAATCGCTTACTCGGAAGACTTTGTGGCCGCGCCGAAGGTGATGGTCGAGTACGCCAAGGATAACAAGAAGCTCGTCATTCTCGGCGGTTTCATGGAAGAGGATGTGTTCGACGCCGCCGGCATTGACGCGCTCTCCAAGATGCCGTCCCGCGAAGAGCTTATTGCCACCATCTCGGCCCGCCTCATGGGGCAGGCCTCCCAGGTCGCCCAGCGCCTCATGGCACCGGGTCAAGGTCTGGCGGGGGCGATCGACGTCATCCGCGAGAAGGCCGACGCCTGATCACGTCATTCTCCGCTTTCGAACTGACACACTGAACATCGACAAGGAATTGAACAAATGGCTGATGTAGCTAAACTCTGCGACGAACTTCTCGCCCTTACCATCCTTGAAGCCAAGGAACTGAACGATCTTCTCGAAGAAAAAGGCATCAAGGCAGCAGCTGCTGTCGCCGTTGCCGGTCCGGCTGGCGGTGGCGATGCCCCGGCTGCTGAAGAGAAGGACGAGTTCGACGTTGTCCTCACGGGTGCTGGTGACAAGAAGATCAACGTCATCAAAGAAGTCCGCGCCATCACGGGCCTGGGCCTGAAAGAAGCCAAGGATCTGGTTGAAGGCGCGCCGAAGGCCGTCAAGGAAGCCGCTCCGAAAGCTGAAGCGGAAGAAATCAAAGCCAAGCTGGAAGCCGCTGGCGCCAGCGTTGAGCTGAAATAGTCTCGCTTCGGCGTGACTGACACGGTGCTACGGGCGCGTGGGGTATTCCTGCGCGTCCGTTAGCCCGTCTTTGGAATACCCGATCCGGCCGCTGTCGTTCCAGGCCGGATTGTCGAACGGAACGGGCTGTCACAGGTCCTGACCAACGGAACGGCGCCGCGGGGGCGATCCCCGCATACAACTGCGCAGTGCTGTCTGCGAAGGGAGCCGACATGGGTCTGTCGTTCACCGGCAAAAAGCGGATTCGCAAGTCTTTCGGACGTATTCCGGAAACCGTTGCGATGCCGAATCTCATTGAAGTCCAGAAGTCCTCATACGAGCACTTCCTGATGAAAGAGGTGCCTGCCGCCGAGCGCGACGACACCGGCATGCAGGCGGTCTTCAAGTCCGTCTTCCCGGTCAAGGATTTCGCCGAACGGGCTGTCCTCGATTTCGTGTCCTACGAGTTCGAGCCGCCGAAGTTCGACGTCGAAGAGTGCCAGCAGCGCGACATGACGTTCGCCGCGCCACTCAAGGTCAAAATGCGTCTCATCGTGTTTGATGTGGACGAGGAAACCGGTGCCCGCTCCGTCAAGGACATCAAGGAGCAGGACGTCTACATGGGCGATATCCCGCTCATGACCGACAAGGGCACCTTCGTGGTCAACGGTACCGAGCGCGTGATCGTTTCGCAGATGCACCGCTCGCCGGGCGTCTTCTTCGATCACGACCGCGGCAAGACCCATGCCTCGGGCAAATACCTGTTCGCTGCCCGCATCATCCCGTATCGCGGTTCCTGGCTCGACTTCGAGTTCGACGCCAAGGACGTGGTCCACATGCGTCTCGACCGCCGCCGTAAACTGCCGGCGACGACGCTTCTGTACGCGCTGGGCCTGGACAAGGAAGAGATTCTCTCGACCTTCTATTCCACGGTCACCTACAAGAGCTCCAAGAAGGGCTGGACGGTTCCTTACGTGAAGGAACGCTGGCGTGGTGTGAAGCCGGTGCGCGACCTGGTCGACGCCAAGACGGGCGATATCATCGCTCCGGCCGGCAAGAAGATCTCCGCCCGCGCCGCCAACAAGTTCGCTGAAGACGGTCTGGCCGCTCTGCTGGTGTCCGACGAGCATCTGCTCGGCGGTTACCTGGCCGACGACATGGTCAATCTGGAAACTGGTGAAATCTTTGCCGAAGCCGGCGACGAAATGAGCGAGGAAATCCTCGAGACGCTGAAGAATACTGGCGTCAAGGAACTCAACCTGCTCGACATCGATCCGGCTACCGGCGTGGGTCCCTACATCCGTGCGACCCTGGCCGCCGACAAGAATGACAGCCGTGAACAGGCGCTGGTGGACATCTACCGCGTCATGCGTCCGGGTGAGCCGCCGACGGCGGAAACCGCCGAGGCGATGTTCCAGGGCCTGTTCTTTGATCCGGAGCGTTATGACCTCTCGGCCGTTGGTCGCGTGAAAATGAACATGCGCCTTGATCTGGATGCGCCGGACGACATGCGCACCCTGCGCAAGGAAGACATCCTCGCGGTCCTCAAGACCCTGGTCGACCTGCGCGATGGTCGCGGCGAAATCGACGATATCGATAATCTCGGCAATCGCCGGGTGCGTTCGGTCGGCGAGCTGATGGAAAACCAGTACCGCATCGGTCTCCTGCGCATGGAGCGCGCGATCAAGGAACGCATGTCCTCGGTCGATATCGAGACGGTCATGCCGCACGACCTGGTCAACGCCAAGCCGGCTGCCGCTGCCGTGCGGGAATTCTTCGGCTCCTCGCAGCTGTCGCAATTCATGGACCAGACCAACCCGCTGTCGGAAGTCACCCACAAGCGTCGTCTCTCGGCGCTTGGCCCGGGTGGTCTGACCCGCGAACGTGCCGGCTTCGAAGTCCGCGACGTGCACCCGACCCATTACGGCCGGATCTGCCCGATCGAGACACCGGAAGGCCCGAATATCGGCCTCATCAACTCGCTCTCGACCTTCGCCCGTGTCAACAAGTACGGCTTCATCGAGAGCCCCTACCGCAAGGTTGAGCACGGCAAGCTGACCGAGCAGGTCGACTATCTGTCGGCGATGCAGGAGTCACGCTACGCGATTGCCCAGGCAAACGCCCATGTGAACGAGAAGGGCGAGCTGGACAATGAGTTCGTCAACTGCCGCGTCGCCGGTGATGTGACGCTCGTGCCGCGTGAAGATGTGGAATATATCGACGTGTCGCCGAAACAGGTTGTTTCGGTTGCTGCGGCGCTCATTCCCTTCCTCGAAAACGATGACGCCAACCGCGCCTTGATGGGTTCGAACATGCAGCGTCAGGCCGTGCCGCTGGTGAAGGCGGAAGCCCCGCTGGTCGGTACCGGCATGGAAAGCATTGTGGCCCGCGATTCCGGTGCCGCGATCGCCGCCCGCCGGACCGGTGTGATCGAGCAGGTCGATGCGACCCGTATCGTCATCCGGGCGACCGAAGATCTCGATGCTGCCAAGTCCGGCGTCGACATCTATCGCCTGTCCAAGTTCCAGCGGTCGAACCAGTCGACCTGTATCAACCAGCGCCCGATCGTGCGTGTGGGTGACCAGGTTCATGCCGGTGACATCATCGCGGATGGCCCGTCCACCGATCTCGGCGAGCTTGCGCTCGGCCGGAATGTGGTCGTCGCCTTCATGCCGTGGAATGGCTATAATTTTGAGGACTCGATCCTGATCTCCGAGCGCATCGTGCGCGACGACGTCTTCACCTCGATCCACCTCGAAGAGTTCGAGATCGCGGCCCGCGACACCAAGCTCGGCCCGGAAGAAATCACCCGTGACATTCCCAATGTCGGCGAGGAAGCCCTGCGCAATCTCGACGAAGCCGGTATTGTTGCGGTCGGTGCGGAAGTCGCTGCCGGCGACATTCTCGTCGGCAAGGTGACGCCGAAGGGCGAAAGCCCGATGACGCCGGAAGAAAAGCTTCTGCGCGCCATCTTCGGTGAGAAGGCCTCCGACGTCCGTGACACCTCGCTGCGCATGCCGTCCGGTGCCACCGGCACGGTCGTGGAAGTCCGCGTCTTCAACCGTCATGGTGTCGACAAGGATGAGCGCGCGATTTCGATCGAGCGTGAAGAGATCGAACGTCTCGGCAAGGACCGCGATGACGAGCTCGCCATCCTCGAGCGCAACATCTATCAGCGTCTGGGTGATCTCCTGCTCGGCAAGACGGCGGTTTCCGGACCGCGCGGCTTCGCCAAGGGCGAGGTTTCACAGGACGCGCTTGATGAGACCCCGCGCAGCGGCTGGTGGCGTATCGGCCTCGACGACGAGAAGGCGATGGCCGAAGTCGAAGCCCTGCAAAAGCAGTATGACGACTCGAAAGCCCGTCTCGACCGTCGCTTCGAAGACAAGGTCGACAAGCTCCAGCGCGGCGATGAAATGCCGCCGGGCGTGATGAAGATGGTCAAGGTCTTCGTCGCGGTGAAGCGCAAGCTTCAGCCGGGCGACAAGATGGCCGGCCGTCACGGCAACAAGGGTGTCATCTCCAAGATCAATCCGATCGAGGACATGCCCTTCCTGGCCAATGGCGAGGCGGTGGACATCGTCCTCAACCCGCTCGGCGTGCCGTCGCGGATGAATGTCGGACAGATCCTTGAAACCCACCTGGGTTGGGCTTGCCGTGGTCTCGGCAAGCAGATCGGTGAGGCTTATGACGCCTACAAGCGTGATGGCAGCACGGCGACGCTCAAGTCCGAGCTGGACAGGGTCTATGAAGGCGATGAACTGCCGGAAACCGATGCCGACATTGCTGAGCTGGGCCGCAACCTGGCCAATGGCGTGCCGATCGCGACCCCGGTCTTCGACGGTGCCCGTGAGCCGGATGTGGCGCATTGGCTGGAAAAGGCCGGCTTTGATCCGTCCGGCCAGTCGACGCTCTATGACGGCCAGACCGGTGAGCCCTTCCGCCGCAAGGTGACGGTGGGTGTGAAGCACCTTCTGAAGCTGCACCACCTGGTGGACGACAAGATCCACGCCCGTTCCATCGGCCCGTACAGCCTTGTGACCCAGCAGCCGCTGGGTGGTAAGGCCCAATTCGGTGGCCAGCGCTTCGGCGAGATGGAAGTGTGGGCACTGGAAGCTTACGGTGCAGCCTACACGCTGCAGGAAATGCTGACGGTGAAGTCGGATGACGTGGCCGGCCGGACCAAGGTCTATGAGGCCATTGTCCGCGGCGACGACACTTTCGAAGCCGGCGTTCCGGAAAGCTTCAACGTGCTTGTCAAGGAAATGCGTTCTCTCGGCCTCAATGTCGAACTGAAGAACGGCTAAGGCTGAACCATATTTTGCGGGGCAGGGCTCTCCCTGTCCCGCTTGCCCCTTTTGGGAGACGGCGACATGAATCACGACGTCATGAACATCTTCAATCCGGCTGCCGAAGGCCCGTCCTTCGACCGGATCCGCATTGCCCTGGCCAGCCCGGAGAAAATCCACTCCTGGTCCTTCGGCGAAGTGAAAAAACCCGAGACCATCAATTACCGGACTTTCAAGCCCGAGCGCGACGGCCTGTTCTGTGCCCGCATCTTCGGCCCGGTGAAGGACTATGAGTGCCTGTGCGGCAAGTACAAGCGCATCAAGTACAAGGGCATCGTCTGCGAGAAGTGCGGCGTTGAAGTCACCCTGGCGCGCGTCCGTCGCGAGCGCATGGGTCACATCGAGCTGGCCGCTCCGGTCGCCCATATCTGGTTCCTGAAATCCCTGCCGTCGCGGATCGCCATGATCCTCGATATGGCGCTGAAGGATGTCGAGCGGGTTCTCTATTTCGAGAATTACGTCGTCATCGAGCCGGGCCTGACCCCGCTTCAGCCCTTCCAGCTGCTCTCTGAAGAAGAGTATATGGAAGCGCAGGACGAGTATGGCGAAGACGCCTTCACGGCCGGTATCGGCGCTGAAGCGGTCCGCGAAATCCTCATCAACATGGATCTGGAAGCCGAGTGCGCCAAGGTCCGTGAGGACATGAAGGAAACCGGTTCCGAGCTGAAGCTGAAGAAGTACGCCAAGCGTCTCAAGCTGATGGAAAACTTCCTCACTTCGGGCAATCGTCCGGAGTGGATGATCATGACGGTCATTCCGGTGATTCCGCCGGAACTGCGTCCGCTCGTGCCGCTTGATGGTGGCCGTTTCGCGACGTCGGACCTCAACGATCTCTATCGCCGCGTCATCAACCGCAACAACCGCCTCAAGCGCCTCATCGAGCTGCGCGCGCCGGACATCATCATCCGCAACGAAAAGCGGATGCTGCAGGAATCCGTCGACGCCCTGTTCGACAATGGCCGTCGCGGCCGCGTCATCACCGGTGCCAACAAGCGCCCGCTGAAATCGCTGTCCGACATGCTCAAGGGCAAGCAGGGCCGCTTCCGCCAGAACCTGCTCGGCAAGCGCGTCGACTATTCCGGCCGTTCGGTCATCGTGGTCGGCCCGGATCTCAAACTGCACGAGTGCGGCCTGCCCAAGAAGATGGCGCTCGAGCTGTTCAAGCCCTTCATCTATGCGCGTCTCGACGCCAAGGGCCTGTCCGGCACGGTCAAGCAGTCCAAGAAGTTGGTCGAGAAAGAGCGTCCGGAAGTCTGGGACGTGCTCGACGAGGTCATCCGCGAGCACCCGGTCATGCTGAACCGGGCGCCGACGCTGCACCGTCTGGGCATCCAGGCCTTCGAGCCGAAGCTCATCGAAGGCAAGGCGATCCAGCTGCATCCGCTGGTCTGTGCGGCCTTCAACGCCGACTTTGACGGTGACCAGATGGCTGTTCACGTGCCGCTCTCGCTGGAAGCCCAGCTGGAAGCGCGCACGCTGATGATGTCGACCAACAACATCCTGTCGCCGGCCAATGGCAAGCCGATCATCGTGCCGTCGCAGGATATCGTGCTGGGCCTGTATTACCTGTCCATCATCAAGGACAACGAGCCGGGCGAGGGCATGGCCTTCGGCAGCCGCGCCGAGCTGGAAGCGGCTCTCGAGTCGGACGTCATCACCCTGCACACCAAGATCAAGGCGCGCTGGGAAGGCATTGATGTCGACGGCAATCCGATCACCAAGGTGATCGAGACCACGCCGGGCCGGAAGATGATTGTCGACCTCCTGCCCAAGCATCCGAAAATGCAGCCCGAGCTGATCGGTGAGCTTCTGACCAAGAAGGCTATCGGTGCCCTGATTGATCAGGTCTATCGTCACTGTGGTCAGAAGGCGACGGTGATCTTCTGTGACCAGATCATGGGTCTCGGCTTCAAGGAAGCGGCCAAAGCCGGCATCTCCTTCGGCAAGGACGACATGCTGATCCCGGACGCCAAGGCCGATCTGGTCGGGGCGACCCGTGACATGGTGTCGGACTATGAGCAGCAATATGTCGACGGTCTGATCACCAAGGGCGAGAAGTACAACAAGGTCGTCGATGCCTGGGCCAAGTGTACGGACAATGTCGCTGACGCCATGATGGACGAGATTTCCAAGACGACGGTCGGCGAAGATGGCCGCACCTCGGAAGTGAACTCGGTCTACATGATGGCCCACTCCGGCGCCCGTGGTTCGAAGAACCAGATGAAACAGCTGGCCGGCATGCGCGGCCTGATGGCCAAGCCGTCCGGCGAGATCATCGAAACGCCGATCATCTCGAACTTCAAGGAAGGCCTGACCGTTCTTGAATACTTCAACTCCACCCACGGTGCCCGTAAGGGCTTGGCCGATACGGCCCTGAAGACGGCGAACTCGGGTTATCTGACCCGCCGTCTCGTCGACGTCGCCCAGGACTGCATCATCACCGAGGAAGATTGCGGCACCTCCGAGTGCTTCGAGATTTCCGCGGTTGTTGATGGCGGTGATGTTGTTGTGTCGCTGGAACAGCGCATCCTCGGCCGTACCCTGGCCCAGGAAGTCAAAGATCCGGCGTCCGGCGAAGTGATCTGTCCGGCTGACACCTATATCGATGAAGATCTCGCGCTCGCGATCGAGATGGCCGGCGTCCAGTCCGTCTGGGCTCGTTCGCCGCTCACCTGTGAGACCCGCGTCGGTGTCTGTGCCACCTGTTACGGCCGTGACCTGGCCCGCGGCACGCGCGTCAATATCGGTGAAGCTGTCGGCGTTATCGCCGCCCAGTCGATCGGTGAGCCGGGTACCCAGCTGACGATGCGGACCTTCCACATCGGCGGTACGGCCCAGGTCTCCGAACAGTCCTTCATCGAAGCCGGTTCGGAAGGTCATGTGACCTTCAAGAACCCGTCAACGGTGACCAATTCCGATGGCGACCTGATTGCGCTGTCGCGCAATATGCAGCTCGTGATCGTGGATACCGAGGGCAAGGAGCGCGAAAGCTACAAGCTGGGCTACGGCACCAAGCTGAAGGTCAAGGAAGGCGACAAGACCACCCGTGGCCAACGCCTCGGCGAGTGGGACCCGTACACGGCCCCGGTCGTGTCGGAAGTCGGCGGCAAGGTGAAATTTGTCGACATCGCCGAAGGCGTGTCGGTGAAGGAAGAGACCGACGAAGCCACCGGTATCGCCTCCAAGGTGGTCATCGACTGGCGCGGTTCCGCCAAGGCCAATGCCCTGCAACCGACCATCGTCGTGCAGGACGAGAGCGGCGAGCCGATCAAGCTCTCTTCCGGTTCCACGGCCAGCTACATGCTCGCCGTGGGGGCCATCCTTTCGGTCGCCGATGGCGACATGGTGCGTCCGGGTGACATTGTCGCCCGTATCCCGACCGAAGGCGCCAAGACCCGGGACATCACCGGTGGTCTGCCGCGTGTTGCGGAACTGTTCGAAGCCCGTCGTCCCAAGGATCACGCTGTCATCGCGGAGATCACGGGGCGGGTCGAGTTCGGCCGCGACTACAAGAACAAGCGCCGTATCGCGATTGTTCCGGAGGGCGATGACGCCGAGAAGGTCGAATACCTGGTGCCCAAGGGCAAACACCTGACCTGTCAGGAAGGCGATGTGATCCAGAAGGGCGAATACCTGCTCGACGGTCACCCGGCGCCGCACGACATCCTGGCGATCCTGGGTGTGCCGGCGTTGGCCAACTACCTGATTGACGAGATCCAGGAGGTCTATCGACTGCAGGGCGTGCCGATCA
The DNA here is from genome assembly GCF_003634045.1 of Maricaulis maris. GTDB lineage: Bacteria > Pseudomonadota > Alphaproteobacteria > Caulobacterales > Maricaulaceae > Maricaulis > Maricaulis maris. The sequence goes on along the minus strand of NZ_RBIM01000002.1, from coordinate 528,124 downwards.
ACGACAAGCACATCGAAACGATCGTTCGTCAGATGCTGCAGAAGATCGAGGTCAAGGATCCGGGCGACAGCACCTATCTGGCGGCCGAGCAGGTCGACAAGATCGAGTTCATTGAGACCAATGAGCGTCTCGAGGCCGAAGGCAAGCGCATGGCGACGGGTGACCCGGTCCTGCTGGGCATCACCAAGGCGTCGCTGCAGACGCGCTCCTTCATCTCGGCAGCCTCCTTCCAGGAAACGACCCGCGTCCTCACCGAGGCGGCCGTCCAGGGCAAGGAAGACACGCTCGAGGGTCTCAAGGAGAACGTCATCGTCGGACGCCTGATTCCCGCCGGTACCGGCTCGATCATGCGTCAGTACCAGGCGATCGCTGATGATCTGGATGCGGACATGCTCGCCGAGCGCGAAGCGGCCGTTGAGGCAGAGGGTCTTCCGACCGAAATTGCCGAGGCAGCTGCTGAGGAAATGGCCGCTGAAGACGGTGCGAACTAAGCATATTCAGGGGCGATATCCCTGTAATAACTGAGAAAAGGCCGCCGGGTGACCGGCGGCCTTTTTGTATGGGCTGATGCCGGGCCCGGGCGCCTCAGAAAACCTCTGAACAAGCGCTTGACGAATGCGAGTCGCGTGCGTAGTTTCCGCGCTCGTTTGAAGGACGGGCCGTAACCCACGCGGTTAGACGTCGTCCACGGTAACGGAAAAACCCCAGACGCCGCCGTGCGAACCTCGTGTTCGGACGTCGGGGTCATTCTTTGCGTCCATCAGCATTTCAACATGCTGGGGGGCGTGGTTGTTGAGATTAGGAACGGATTAGAGCGGGATGCCAACAATCAACCAGCTCATTCGCAAGCCGCGAAAAGACAAGCCGAAGCGCAACAAGGTGCCGGCCCTGCAGGCTTGCCCGCAGCGCCGTGGTGTCTGCACGCGCGTCTATACCACGACCCCGAAAAAGCCGAACTCGGCCTTGCGGAAAGTCGCCAAAGTGCGTCTGACCAACGGGCACGAAGTTGTGAGCTACATCCCGGGTGAGGGGCACAATTTGCAGGAACACTCAGTTGTCCTTATCCGCGGTGGTCGCGTGAAGGATTTGCCGGGTGTCCGCTATCACATTCTTCGCGGCGTTCTGGATACCCAGGGCGTCAAGGACCGCAAGCAACGCCGTTCGAAATACGGCGCCAAGCGTCCTAAGTAAGGGAGACGTTCATGTCGCGTCGTCACCGCGCAGAGAAACGCGAGATCTTTCCGGACCCGAAGTTCGGGGATCGCGATCTCACCAAGTTCATGAACTACATCATGCTCGACGGCAAAAAATCCGTCGCCGAGCGCATTGTCTATGGCGCTCTCGAGATTGTCGAAGAGAAGCTGAAGCGCGAGCCGATCCGCGTCTTCCACGATGCCCTGGACAATGTGGCCCCTGAGGTCGAGGTCCGCTCCCGCCGTGTTGGTGGTGCGACCTATCAGGTGCCGGTTGAAGTCCGCGCCGAGCGCAAGAAAGCCCTGGCCATTCGCTGGCTGACGGGTGCTGCTCGCGGCCGTAATGAAAATACGATGCGCGAGCGTCTCGCTGCTGAAATGATGGATGCCTCCGCCAATCGCGGGACCGCCGTCAAGAAGCGCGAAGACACGCACCGGATGGCGGAAGCCAACCGCGCTTTCTCGCACTACCGCTGGTAACCCCTTACAGGCACAGACCCGTACCAAGGACCCTGACAAATGGCCCGCGACTACAAAATCGAGGACTACCGCAATTTCGGCATCATGGCGCACATTGATGCTGGCAAGACGACGACGACCGAGCGGATCCTCTATTACACCGGCAAGTCCCACAAAATTGGTGAAGTGCACGATGGTGCCGCCACCATGGACTGGATGGAGCAGGAGCAGGAGCGTGGCATCACGATCACCTCGGCTGCGACGACCTGTTTCTGGAACGGCAAGCGTCTGAACATCATCGACACGCCCGGCCACGTTGACTTCACCATTGAAGTCGAGCGTTCGCTGCGTGTTCTTGATGGTGCCGTGTGCTGCCTGGACGCCAATGCCGGTGTCGAGCCGCAGACCGAAACGGTCTGGCGTCAGGCCGACCGTTACAAGGTTCCGCGCATGGTGTTCATCAACAAGATGGACAAGCTGGGCGCCGACTTCTTCAACTGTGTCCAGATGATCAAGGATCGCCTCGGCGCCACGCCGCTGTGCGTTCAGCTGCCGATCGGCTCGGAAACCGAGTTCGAAGGCGTGATCGACCTGGTTATCATGAAGGAGCTCGTCTGGAAGGGTGAGGGCCTGGGCGCCGAGTGGGAAGTTCGCGACATTCGTGCCGAGCTTGCTGACAAGGCTGCCGAGTACCGTGAGGCGCTGGTCGAGACGGCTGTCGAGCAGGATGAAGCTGCGATGGAAGCGTACCTTGAAGGCGAAGAGCCTTCCGAGGAGCTTCTCAAGTCGCTGATCCGCAAGGGCTGCATCTCGCTGGCTTTCAATCCGATCCTGTGCGGCACGGCCTTCAAGAACAAGGGTGTCCAGCCGCTGCTCGACGCCGTGGTCGATTTCCTGCCGAACCCGACCGAGGTTCCGGCGATCAAGGGTATCGACTTCAAGACCGAGGAAGAAGTGACGCGTCGCGCCAGCGATGACGAGCCGACCTCGCTCCTGGCCTTCAAGATCATGAACGACCCGTTCGTCGGTTCGCTGACCTTTGCGCGCATGTATTCCGGTCACCTTGAGACGGGCGTGTCCCTGCTCAACACGGTGAAGGACAAGAAAGAGCGCATCGGCCGCATGCTGTTGATGCACTCCAATTCGCGTGAAGACATCAAGGAATGCTTCGCCGGCGATATCGTCGCGATCGCAGGTCTGAAGGATACGACCACGGGCGACACGCTGTGTGACCCGATGAAGCCGGTCATCCTCGAGCGCATGGAATTCCCGGATCCGGTGATCGAGCTGGCCATCGAGCCGAAGTCGAAGGCCGACCAGGAAAAGCTCGGCGTTGCCCTGCAGCGTCTGGCCGCCGAGGATCCGTCCTTCCGCATGAAGACCGACGAAGAATCCGGCCAGACCATCATTGCCGGCATGGGCGAGCTTCACCTCGACATTCTCGTTGATCGCATGAAGCGCGAGTTCAAGGTCGAAGCGAATGTCGGTGCGCCGCAGGTGGCTTATCGTGAATCGCTGGGCCAGAAGGGTCTCGTCGACTACACGCACAAGAAGCAGTCGGGCGGTTCGGGCCAGTTTGCCCGCGTCAAGATCGAATTCGGTCCCGGCGAGCCGGGTTCGGGCTTTGTGTTCGAATCCAAGATCGTCGGCGGCAACGTCCCGAAGGAATACATCCCGGGTGTCGAGAAGGGTCTCAAATCCGTCATGGATGGTGGTCTGATTGCCGGTTTCCCGGTGATCGACGTCCACGCCATGCTGGTCGATGGCGCCTATCACGACGTCGACTCCAGCGTTCTCGCCTTCGAGATCGCGGCTCGCGCCGCTTTCCGCGAAGCCAAGGCTCATTGCGCGCCGAAGCTTCTCGAGCCGATCATGAAGGTCGAGGTCGTGACGCCGGACGAATATACCGGTGGTGTCATTGGCGATTTGAACTCCCGCCGGGGTCAGATTGCCGGTCAGGAAATGCGCGGCAACGCCACCGTCGTGAACGCGATGGTGCCGCTGGCGAACATGTTTGGCTACGTCAACAACCTGCGGTCTGCGACCCAGGGCCGGGCGCAGTTCACGATGCTTTTCGACCACTATGAGGCGGTTCCCAAGGCCGTCGAACAAGAAGTCATCGCCAAGTCCGCCTAAGCGGACCTCTGGTCACAGTAAAACAACGAACACACGGATTTCGGAGCGAGATCATGGCGAAGGAAAAGTTTGAGCGCACCAAGCCGCACGCGAACATCGGCACGATTGGTCACGTTGACCATGGCAAGACGACGCTGACGGCTGCGATCACGATGGTACTGGCGGAAGCATCCGGCGGTACGGCGAAGGGTTATGACGAGATTGACAGTGCGCCGGAAGAAAAAGCGCGCGGCATCACCATCTCGACGGCTCACGTTGAATACGAGACGGCCAACCGTCACTACGCCCACGTTGATTGCCCGGGCCACGCTGACTATGTGAAGAACATGATCACGGGTGCGGCGCAGATGGACGGCGCGATCCTGGTTGTGAACGCCGCTGACGGCCCGATGCCGCAGACGCGCGAACACATCCTGCTGGCGCGCCAGGTTGGCGTTCCGGCGCTGGTGGTCTTCCTCAACAAGGTCGACCAGGTCGACGATGAAGAACTGCTCGAGCTGGTGGAAATGGAAGTTCGCGAACTTCTGTCCTCCTACGAGTTCCCGGGCGACGACCTGCCGATCGTGGCCGGTTCGGCCCTGGCGGCTGTTGAAGGCCGTGACGACCACATTGGCAAGGACAAGATCCTTGAGCTGATGGCGGCTGTCGACGACTACATCCCGACGCCTGAGCGTCCGATCGACCAGCCTTTCCTGATGCCGATCGAGGACGTGTTCTCGATCTCGGGCCGCGGCACGGTTGTGACCGGCCGTATCGAGCGCGGTGTCGTCAAGGTTGGTGAAGAGATCGAAATCGTCGGTGTTCGTGACACCTCGAAGACGACCTGTACCGGCGTTGAAATGTTCCGCAAGCTGCTCGATCAGGGCCAGGCCGGCGACAATGTCGGTGTGCTGCTGCGCGGCGTCGATCGTGAAGGCGTCGAGCGTGGCCAGGTTCTGGCCAAGCCGGGCTCCATCACGCCGCACCACAAATTCGTGGCAGAAGCCTATATCCTGACCAAGGAAGAGGGTGGCCGTCACACGCCGTTCTTCACCAATTACCGTCCGCAATTCTACTTCCGCACGACCGACGTCACCGGCGTCGTGACGCTGAACGAAGGCACGGAAATGGTGATGCCGGGCGACAATGTCGAAATGAATGTCGAGCTGATCGTGCCGATCGCCATGGAAGAGAAGCTCCGCTTCGCCATCCGTGAAGGTGGCCGCACCGTCGGCGCCGGCGTCGTCTCGAAAATCATCGAGTAGACTACTTATCCGACCGGGGCGGTGCCGCAGGTATCCGCCCCGGTTTGCTCTTTTTGAAAGTTAAGAAACGGGATCGGTTTGATGGAACGTCAAAACATCCGCATTCGCCTGAAGGCGTTCGATCACCGGGTTCTGGATAATTCCACCCGGGAGATCGTTTCGACAGCCAAGCGCACGGGCGCCAACGTCCGTGGTCCGATTCCGCTGCCGACGCGCATCGAGAAATTCACGGTGTTGCGCTCGCCGCACATCGACAAGAAGTCGCGCGAGCAGTTCGAGATCCGGACGCACAAGCGCCTTCTCGACATCGTCGACCCCACTCCGCAAACCGTGGACGCGCTGATGAAGCTCGACCTGTCGGCCGGTGTGGACGTCGAGATCAAGCTGGGAGCGTAAGATTATGCGCCAGGAAGATCGCAGAACAGGCGTGATTGCCCGCAAGCTGGGCATGACGCGCATTTTCGCCGAAGATGGCTCGCACGTGCCTTGCACGGTGCTGCACATGGACAATGTCCAGGTCGTGTCTCACAAGACCGCCGACCGGGATGGCTATGTCGCGCTCCAGCTGGGTGCCGGTGAAGCCAAGGCCAAGCGCACGCCGAAGGCGATGCGCGGTCACTTCGCCAAGGCCAAGGTTGCGCCCAAGCGCAAGCTGGTCGAATTCCGCGTCGCTGAAGACGCGCTGATTGAAGTCGGCTCCGAGCTGACCGCGGACCATTTCGTTCCGGGCCAGAAAGTGGACGTCGCCGGCATTTCGATCGGTAAGGGTTTTGCAGGTGCCATGAAGCGCCACGGTTTTGGCGGCCTTCGTGCCACGCACGGTGTGTCAATCTCGCACCGTTCGCATGGTTCGACCGGTCAGTGTCAGGATCCGGGCAAGGTCTTCAAGGGCAAGAAAATGGCTGGTCACATGGGCGCTGTCCGCGTGACCACGCAGAATATCGAAGTCGTCCGTGTTGACGTCGATCGCGGCATTGTCCTGGTCAAGGGCGCTGTTCCGGGTTCGGCAGGCGGCTGGGTCGAGCTGCGCGATGCAGTCAAGGGTCACGGCGATGCCGAGCTCCCGGTTCCGGGCAAGTTCCGCACGCTGGACGAACTGAATGCACCGGCTCCGACCGAAGTGGTTGAGAACGAGGCTGCTCCGGCTGATGCCGACAACGCGGCCCCGGAAGCTGCGGCTGACGGTGAAGAAGGAACGCAAGCATGAAGATCGAGGTCAAAACCCTCGCGGCGAAAGACGCCGGTGCGATCGATCTCGACGATGCCGTCTTCGGCATTGAAGAGGTGCGCTCCGACCTTCTGCAGCGCGTTGTGAAGTGGCAGCTGGCCTCCCGCCAGCAGGGCACGCACAAAACGCTCGGCCGCTCTGAAATCAACCGCACCAAGAAGCGTTTCGGTCGCCAAAAAGGCGGCGGTACGGCGCGTCACGGTGCCCGGTCTGCCCCGCAATTCGTCGGTGGCGGCAAGGCTCACGGTCCGCGCGTCCGCAGCCACGCTCACGAGCTTCCCAAGAAGGTCCGTGCGCTGGGTCTGCGTCATGCGCTGTCCGCCAAGCTCGGTGCCAAATCGCTGATCATCATTGATGATGCCGCGCTCGACGCACCGCAGACGAAGGCGCTTCGGACGTCGTTTGAAGGTCTGGGCATTTCCAACGCCCTGGTCATCTCCGGGACGGAAGTGAACGAGAATTTCGCCAAGGCGGCTCGCAACCTGCCGTGCATCGATGTTCTGCCCGCCCAGGGCCTGAATGTTTATGACGTGCTGCGTCGCGACACCCTGGTGCTGACGAAGGCTGCCGTGGAACAGATCCACGCCCGCCTCAGCGCGAAGGAGGCTTAAGATGTCGGCTGCTGCGCGCCATTACGACACGATCCTGAGCCCGGTGATCACCGAGAAGTCCACCCTGCTTTCGGAAGAAAGCAAGGTTGTCTTTTTCGTGCCGCTCTCTGCCAACAAGAAGGAGATCGCGGAAGCGGTCGAAGAGCTCTTCAAGGTGAAGGTGACGGCTGTGAACACCATCAAGGTTCACGGGAAGACAAAGCGGTTCCGGGGTATCGCCGGACGCCGCAATGACCAGAAGAAAGCGGTCGTGACTCTCGCAGAGGGTCACTCGATCGACGTGACGACGGGTCTGTAAGATGGCTTTGAAAACATTCAAACCGACTTCTCCGGGCCGCCGTGCCCTGGTGCTGGTGGATCGCTCCGCCCTGCACAAGGGACGCCCCGAGAAAACACTGGTTGAAGGCCTCACCAAAAAGGGTGGCCGCAACAATATGGGTCGCATCACGGCCCGCCGGCGGGGTGGTGGCGCGAAGCGTCTCTACCGTCTGGTCGATTTCAAGCGCCGCAAGTGGGACATTCCCGCGACGGTCGAGCGTCTGGAATATGATCCGAACCGGACAGCCTTCATCGCCCTCATCAAGTATGAGGACGGGGAAAAGGCTTATATCCTGGCTCCGCAGCGTCTTTCCGAAGGCGATACGGTGATCGCGGCCGCCAAGGCCGACGTGAAGCCGGGCAATGCCATGCCGCTGAAGGCGGTGCCGGTTGGCACCATCCTTCACAATGTCGAGATGAAGCCGGAGAAGGGTGGTCAGATCGCCCGTTCCGCCGGTGCCTATGTTCAGCTGGTCGGCCGCGATGCCGGCTACGCCCAGATCCGTCTGGCTTCGGGTGAACTGCGCATGGTCTCGGACAAGTGCATGGCGACGGTCGGTGCGGTTTCCAACCCGGACCACCTCAACATCAACCTCGGCAAAGCCGGTCGCAATCGCCATCTCGGCAAGCGCCCGTCTGTTCGCGGCGTTGTCATGAACCCGGTCGACCACCCGCATGGTGGTGGTGAAGGCCGCACCTCTGGTGGTCGCCATCCGGTGACCCCGTGGGGCAAGCCGACCAAGGGTGCCAAGACACGCAAGAACAAGTCGACCGACAAGTTCATCATCCGCTCGCGCCACGAGCGCAAGAAGCGATAGGGAGCAGACGATGCCTCGCTCTGTCTGGAAAGGTCCGTTCGTCGACGGCTATCTGCTGAAAAAAGCGGAAAAGTCGCACGAGGGCGGACGCAAGCAAGCGATCAAGACCTGGTCGCGCCGTTCCACCATCATGCCGCAATTCGTGGGCCTGACATTCCAGGTTCACAACGGCAACAAGTTCGTGCCTGTGCTGGTGACCGAAGACATGGTCGGCCACAAGCTCGGCGAATTCTCTCCGTCGCGGACCTATTACGGTCACGCTGCGGACAAAAAAGCCAAGCGGAGATAAGCGATGGGACAGTCTTCCAATCCCCGTCGCGTCGCTGACAATGAAGCGCGCGCCAAGCTGCGGATGATCCGCATCAGCCCGCAAAAGCTGAACCTCGTTGCCGCGCTCATCCGTGGCAAGAAGGTGGAGCGCGCCTTGGCCGACCTGGAATTTTCGCGCAAGCGCATTTCCAAGGACGTCAAGAAAGCCCTCGAGTCTGCGATCGCCAATGCCGAGAACAATCACGGCCTGGATATCGACAGCCTCGTGGTGTCGGAAGCCTTCGTCGGCAAGAACCTGGTCATGAAACGGTTTCGGGCCCGTGCACGCGGACGCGGCGCAAAGATCCTGAAGCCGTTTTCCGAGCTCACCATCGTGGTGCGCGAAGTCGAGGAGGCCGCCTGATGGGTCAGAAAGTCAATCCGATCGGTCTGCGCCTTGGCGTCAACCGTACATGGGAATCCCGCTGGTATGCCGGCGCTGGCGAATACGCCAAGCTGCTGCATGAAGACATCAAGATCCGGAAGATGCTCAAAGAGCGTCTGAAGAATGCCAGCGTGTCCAAAATCGTCATCGAACGCCCGCACAAGAAGTGCCGCGTCACGGTCCACACGGCGCGTCCGGGTGTTGTGATTGGCAAGAAGGGTTCGGACATCGAGACGCTCCGCAAGGAGTTGTCGAAAATGGTCGACGGCGAGGTTTTCCTGAACCTCGTGGAAGTGCGCAAGCCGGAGATCGACGCGACCCTGGTGGCCGAGTCCATCGCCCAGCAGCTCGAGCGCCGCGTGGCTTTCCGCCGTGCGATGAAGCGTTCGATGCAGTCGGCGATGCGCATGGGCGCCAAGGGCTGCAAGATCGTCTGCGGCGGTCGTCTTGGTGGTGCGGAAATCGCACGTACCGAGCAGTATAATGAGGGCTCTGTCCCGCTTCATACGCTGCGCGCCGACATCGATTATGGCACCTGCGAAGCCAAGACCGCGATGGGTATCATCGGTATCAAGGTCTGGATCTACAAGGGTGAGATCATGGAACACGATCCGAACGCCCAGGAGCGCCGTCTCCAGGAGTCCGGTGAACAGCGCGCCCGTTCGGGCCGCCAAGCCGCGTAAGGAATTCAGCCATGCTGCAACCGAAACGCACGAAATTCCGCAAGGCGCACAAAGGCCGTATCAAGGGTGCAGCGAAGGGTGGCTTCACGCTGAACTTCGGCTCCTACGGTCTCAAGGCGCTGCAGCCGGAACGCGTTACCGCGCGCCAGATCGAAGCCACGCGTCGGGCGATCACTCGCCACATGAAGCGTGCTGGTCGCGTGTGGATCCGCATCTTCCCGGATGTGCCGGTTTCCAAGAAGCCGACCGAAGTCCGGATGGGTAAAGGTAAGGGCTCGCCCGAGTTTTGGGCGTGCAAGGTCAAGCCCGGCCGCATCATGTTCGAGATCGACGGTGTTCCCGAAAATGTTGCGCGCGAAGCCCTGGAACTGGGCGCCGCGAAACTGCCGGTCAAGACGAAAATCGTCGCCCGGCTGGGCGAATAGGGAGAACACAACGATGAAATCCGTTGACGTTCGCGCCATGACCGAAGACCAGCTTAAGGACGCGCTCCTCAAGCTGAAGCAAGAGCAATTCAATCTGCGGTTCCAGCAGGCCTCCGGCCAGATGGAAAATACCGCTCGCTACGCCCAGATCCGCCGCGATGTCGCGCGTATCCGGACCGTTCAAGGCGAGCGCAAGTCGCAGCAAGAGCAAGGGAGCTAGCGATGCCGAAGCGTATCCTGCAAGGCGTCGTGGTTAGTGACAAAGGTGCCAAGACCATCGTGGTGCGTGTGGAACGGACTTTCCTCCACCCGCTGCTGCGCAAGACGGTCCGTCGCACCAAGCGCTACCATGCGCATGACGAAGCCAATGCGTTCAAGGTGGGTGACCAGGTCCAGATTCAGGAATGTGCACCCAAGTCGAAATTGAAGCGGTGGGAGGTGGTCACCGTCGAGGCGTAAGCCCCGCGGAAGGACCCCACCTGTCCTAAGGAGGATCTTCAATGATCCAGATGCAATCCAATCTGGACGTGGCAGACAATTCTGGCGCCCGTCGTGTTCAGTGCATCAAGGTGCTTGGCGGAGCCAAGCGTCGCTATGCCCACGTCGGCGACATCATTGTGGTGTCCGTCAAGGAAGCCATTCCGCGTGGTCGCGTGAAGAAGGGTGACGTCCGCAAGGCCGTCGTCGTTCGCGTGGCCAAGGACATCAAGCGCAAGGACGGTTCCGTCATTCGCTTTGATGGCAACGCGGCTGTGATCATCAACAATAACAACGAGCCGCTCGGCACGCGTATTTTCGGACCGGTTCCACGCGAACTTCGCGCCAAGAACCACATGAAGATCGTGTCGCTGGCGCCGGAGGTGCTGTAATGGCTGCCAAGATCAAGAAGGGCGACAAAGTCGTCATTCTCGCCGGCCGTGACAAGGGCAAGACCGGCGAAGTCACCAAGGTTCTGCCGACCGAGGACCGTGTCATCGTGGCCGGCGTGAATGTGGTCAAGCGCCACACGCGTGCGACCCAGACCGACCAGGGCGGCATCAAGGAAAAGGAAGCCTCGATCCACGTCTCGAACGTGGCGCTGGCTGATCCGAAAACCGGCGAAGCGACCCGTGTCGGCTTCAAGATTGAAGACGGCAAGAAAGTCCGCATCGCCAAGAGCTCGGGCGAGGTTATCGATGTCTGATACCGCCACATACACACCGCGTCTCCGCACGAAGTACAATGAAACCATTCGTGCGGCGATGAAGGAAAAATTTGGCTATGCCAACGACCTGATGATCCCGCGTCTCGACAAGATCGTGATCAATATGGGCGTCGGTGAGGCCTCCCAGGACTCCAAGAAGATCAAGGGTGCCCTGGAAGATCTCGAAGCCATTTCCGGCCAGAAGCCGGTCAAGACGGTTGCCAAGAAATCCATCGCGGGCTTCAAGCTCCGCGAGGAGCAGGTGATCGGCGCGAAAGTGACCCTGCGCCAGGATCGTATGTACGAATTCCTGGACCGCCTGATCACGATCGCCCTGCCGCGCGTGCGTGACTTTCGTGGGCTCAATGGTAAGAGCTTCGACGGTCGCGGCAATTACGCGATGGGTCTGAAAGAACATATCGTGTTCCCGGAAATCGACTACGACAAGGTCGAGAAAATCCGGGGTATGGATATCGTTGTCTGCACCACCGCAGCCAATGATGAGGAAGCGAAGGCCCTGCTGGCCGAGTTCGATTTCCCCTTTACGAACTAACGCAGCAGGAGAGCAAAGCCGTTCGGGCTTTGCGCGCAGGAGGACTTAAATGGCGAAAACTTCCGCAATCGAGCGCAACTTGAAGCGTGCGCGTCTGGCCAAGCGTTATGCGGCCAAGCGTGAACAGCTCAAGGCGATCGCTCGCAATCAGGAATTGCCGGTTGAGGAGCGTTTTGCTGCTCAGCTGAAACTGGCTGAATTGCCGCGCAATTCGGCGGTTACCCGCATCCGGAACCGGTGTGAGATCACCGGTCGGCCGCGTGCATTCTATCGCAAGCTCCGCATGTCGCGTATCGCGATGCGTGACTATGCCAGCCAGGGTCTGATCCCCGGCATGGTCAAGTCGAGCTGGTAAGAGAGGAGACGAAGAGATGTCTGTGAACGATCCTCTCGGCGATATGCTGACCCGTATCCGCAATGCGCTGATGCGCAACAAGCGGACCGTCAACACGCCGGCCTCGGCCCTGCGCCGCCGCGTGCTCGACGTTCTCAAGTCGGAAGGCTACATCCGCGATTACGCGGAAGTGGAACACGCTTCCGGCATGAAAGAGTTCGAGATCGAACTGAAGTATTTCGAAGGTGACTCGGTCATTTCGGAGATCAAACGTATCTCCAAGCCGGGCCGCCGCGTCTATTCCGGCGTCAAAGACCTTCCGCTCGTCCAGAACGGCCTCGGCATTGCAATCCTGTCCACGCCCAAGGGCGTGATGTCGGATTCGACTGCTCGCGAGTCCAATGTGGGCGGCGAGATTCTCTGTCACGTCAGCTAAGGGAGCGAACCAATGTCACGTATCGGTAAACTCCCGGTAGCCATTCCCGGCGGCGTCACGGCGACGCTTTCGGAGACGGCGCTGACCGTCAAGGGTCCCAAGGGCGAATTGTCCATGACCTTTGTGGATGAAGTGAATGTCGAGCAGGGCGAAGATGGCATTGTCATCAAGCCGCGCGACGAGACCAAGAAAGCCCGTGCGATGTGGGGCATGCAACGTGCCCTGGTCGCCAACCTGGTTCAGGGGGTCACGGCAGGCTACGAGAAAAATCTCGAGCTGGTCGGCGTTGGTTACCGCGCCCAGATGCAGGGTTCGTCCCTGAAGCTGTCGCTCGGCCTGTCCCATGACGTTGTCTATGACGCGCCGGACGGCATCACCATCGCTGTCGGCAAGCCGACCGAGGTGAAGATCACGGGCGCTGACAAGCAGCGTGTTGGCCAGGTGGCCGCCGAGATCCGCCGCTTCCGTCCGCCGGAGCCTTACAAGGGCAAGGGCATCAAATATGTCGGCGAGTACATCCGCCGCAAAGAAGGCAAGAAGAAGTAGGGCGAGCGATGAAAACTCAACGCGAAAAATCGGTCCGTCGCGCCCAGCGCACCCGGATCCGTCTGCGCAAGTTCGCCAACGGCCGTCCGCGGCTGTCGGTCCACCGGTCTTCGAAGAACATCTATGCCCAGATCATCGACGATGTGTCGGGCAAGACGGTTGCTTCTGCCTCCTCTCTCGAGGACGCCGCTCAAAAAGAGCATGGCAAGGGCTGCGACACGAAGGCTGCCGAGATCGTCGGCAAGCTGATCGCCGAGCGCGCTGTCAAGGAAGGCGTCAAGGACGTCGTCTTCGACCGTGGCGGTTACATCTTTCACGGGCGTGTCAAAGCGCTCGCAGAGGCGGCCCGCGAGGGCGGCCTGAACTTCTAAGGGAGCGGACGTATGGCTCATCAGAACGAGCAACAGCGCGGGAATGACCGCGGCGACCGCGGCGACCGTGGCCGCGGCCGCGGCCGTGGCCGGGACCGCGACCAGGAACGTGATGACGAACTTGTCGACAAGCTCGTCCACATCAACCGCGTCGCCAAGACGGTGAAGGGTGGCCGGAACTTCCAGTTCGCAGCCCTCGTCGTCGTCGGTGACACCAAGGGCCGCGTCGGCTTCGGACAGGGTAAGGCACGCGAAGTGCCGGAAGCCATCCGCAAGGCGACCGACGAAGCCAAGAAGAACATGGTTCGCGTTCCGCTGCGCGAAGGCCGCACCCTGCACCATGACGGCAAAGGCCGTCACGGCGCCGGCAAGGTCGTGCTGCGGGCGGCGCCTCCGGGTACCGGCGTCATCGCCGGCGGTCCGATGCGCGCCGTGCTGGAAACCCTCGGGGTCCAGGACGTGGTTGCCAAGTCGGTTGGCACGTCCAACCCGTACAACATGATCCGCGCCACCATGGACGCGCTGAAGTCGCAGTCGAGCCCGCGCTCGGTTGCTGCAAAGCGTGGTCTCAAGGTCGGTGATCTGGTGAACCGCCGTGATGACGGCGCGTCCTCACCGGAAGCGATCGAAGCGTAAGGACCGGATACAATGGCCAAAAAGACCATCCGCGTGCGCCAGACGGGTAGCGCCATCCGCCGCCCGAAAGATCAGCGCGCCACGCTTGTCGGCCTCGGTCTCAACAAGATCGGTCGCGAGCGCGAGCTTGAGGATACACCGTCTGTCCGCGGCATGATTGCCAAGGTCAGCCACATGGTGGAAATCGTCGAGGAGTAGGTCCCGCAAGGGAAACCGCTCCATCGAATGGAGAACGACATGCGTCTCAATGAATTGCGCGACAATGACGGTGCGACCAAGATCCGTACCCGCGTCGGCCGTGGTATCGGTTCCGGCAAGGGCAAGACCGGTGGTCGTGGTGTCAAAGGCCAGAAATCCCGTTCGGGTGTGGCCATCAAGGGCTTTGAAGGCGGTCAGATGCCGCTTCACATGCGTCTGCCGAAGCGGGGCTTCAACAAGCCGAACCGCAAGGCATGGGCAGAAGTGAATCTCGGCCGTATCGAGAAGGCAATTGCCGAAGGCAAGATCGACGCGAAAAAGCCGATCGATGCCGACGTCCTGATCGCAGCGGGCCTCGTCCGCCGCGCCCTGGATGGCATTCGCCTCCTTGCGAAGGGCGAGCTCAAGTCCAAAGTAGAGATCACCATTGCCGGTGCCTCCAAGACCGCGATTGCCGCTGTCGAGAAGGCCGGTGGCAAGGTGACCCTCACCGCCGTGGCCGACGACGCCGCGGAATAAGCGACTTCACGCCGACCTTTTAAGGACGTCTTCATGGCTTCAGCTGCCGAACAGCTTGCTGCGAACATGAACTTCAGCTCCTTCGCGAAAGCGAAGGAGCTGCAGCAACGCATCTTGTTCACGATCGGGATCCTGATCGTCTACCGTATTGGTACTTTCGTGCCGATTCCGGGGATTGATCCGGACCAGTACGCACGCGTGTTCGATTCCCTGGGCGGCCAAGGCCAGGGAATTCTGGGCATGTTCAACATGCTCGGCGGCGGTGCCGTCGAACGCATGGCGATCTTCGTGCTCAATGTGATGCCGTACATCTCGGCCTCGATCATCATGCAGCTGATGGCCGCCACCATTCCCAGCCTTGAAAAGCTGAAGAAGGAAGGGGGCGAGCAGGGCCGTCAGCAGATAAACCAGTACACCCGCTATCTCACGGTTTTCCTGGCGACCGGCCAGGCCTTTGCGATCGCCATCGGCATGAATACGCCGAACAGTGACGGTATTGCGCTGGCGCTCAATCCGGGGCCCTTCTTCATTGCCTCGACCGTGATCACGCTGGTGGGCGCCACCATGCTGCTGTTGTGGCTGGGTGAGCAGATCACTGCACGCGGGGTCGGCAACGGGGTCTCGCTGATCATCTTCGCCGGCATCATCTCGGCGGTGCCGGGCGTGATTGGCGGCGCGTTGTCGCAGGCCTCTTCGACCGGTGACGGTACCGTCCTGGTGGTCGGCACCGTGCTGATCCTGGCCGGCCTGCTGCTGGTGGTGTTCATGGAACGCTCCCAGCGCCGTCTCCTGGTCCAGTATCCCAAGCGCCAGCAAGGCAACCGGATGGTGGGTGGCGACACCTCCTTCCTGCCGCTCAAGCTGAATACGGCCGGCGTCATTCCGCCGATCTTCGCCTCTTCGCTGCTGTTGCTGCCGGCGACCGCAGCCAGCTTCCAGGCCCAGTCCGGTGCCGGATGGCTGCAGACCGTCGTGGCCTATCTCGGGCCGGGCGCACCGCTCTTCATGGTGCTCTACGCCGCCATGATCATCTTTTTCTGCTTCTTCTACACCTCGGTTGTCTTCAACCCGGAAGATACCGCCGAGAATCTGCGGAAGTATGGTGGTTTCCTGCCAGGCATTCGTCCCGGCAAGCGGACCGCGGAATATATCGACTACGTCCTGTCCCGCCTGACCCTGATCGGGGCCCTTTACCTGGTCCTGGTCTGCATGGTGCCGATGCTGATGAATCCGCAGACGGCGCTGGGTGGCACATCCCTGCTCATCGTCGTTTCGGTGACGCTGGACACGGTTTCCCAGATTCAATCCCACCTGCTGGCACACCAGTATGAGGGGCTGATCAAGAAGTCGAAGCTGCGGGGACGTAAACGATGAACATAATCCTGTTCGGCCCGCCGGGCTGCGGCAAGGGCACCCAATCCAAGCGGCTGGTGACAGAGCGCGGCTGGGTGCAGCTCTCCACCGGAGACATGTTGCGCGAAGCGAAGGCGGCCGGGACAGAATTGGGTCAGCGGGTGGCCGCGATCATGGATGCCGGCAATCTGGTGTCCGACGAGATCGTGATCGAGCTGATCGAGGAAAGACTGCCGGAAGCGGAAGCCGCCGGCGGTGCGATCTTCGATGGTTTCCCCCGCACGGTGGCCCAGGCAGAGGCTCTCGATGCCGCGTTGGCAAAGCGTGGCGCCAAGGTTGATGCGGTTGTCCGCCTTCTGGTGGACGACACTGAATTGGTCGCACGCATGGAAAAGCGTGCGGCGGAAGAAGGACGTGCCGATGACAATATCGATGCGTTCAAAGTACGACTGAAAGCCTACCAGGATCAGACCGCGCCGCTGATCCCGTTTTACGCCCAAGCGGGCAAGATTCGGGAAGTTCCCGGCATGGGATCCATGGACGAGGTTGCAGCAGGAATTGCTGCGGCTCTCGAAGAGAAGTGACACACACCTGTTGCAACCCCATTGACGGGGTGGCAACGCTGACTGTAGATAGCGCCCTTCGCGAAACGGGCGAGCTGAAGCGGCGACCGAAAGGTTGCCCCTTGGGCCGTCCGTGAATGGCGTTCAGAATTTGGGAGATGGAAAGTGGCCCGTATTGCCGGCGTCAATATTCCGACGAATAAGCGCGTAGAGATCGCGCTTCGCTACATCCACGGCATTGGCCCGGCCAAGGCGAAGGAGATCTGCGAGCAGGTTTCCATCACGCCCGAGCGCCGCGTCAGTGAACTGACGGATGCAGAAGTCCTGCAAATCCGCGAAGTGATCGATCGTGATCACCAAGTGGAAGGGGATCTGCGCCGTGAGGTGGCTGTGAACATCAAGCGTCTCATGGACCTGGGTAACTACCGTGGCTTGCGCCACCGTCGTGGCCTGCCGGTTCGTGGCCAACGCACTCACACCAATGCGCGTACGCGCAAAGGTCCCGCCAAGCCGATTGCCGGCAAGAAAAAGTAGGGCCCTGACCGATGGCTAAAGATACTGGCCGCGTTAAGCGGCGCGAACGGAAGAACATCACGTCGGGCGTCGCTCACGTGAGTGCCAGCTTCAACAACACCATGGTGACCATCACGGACGCCCAGGGAAATGCGATTTCCTGGTCTTCCGCCGGTCACATGGGCTTCAAGGGCTCGCGCAAGTCGACCCCTTATGCCGCCCAGATGGCTGCTGAAGACGCCGGCAAGAAGGCGATTGAGCACGGAATGAAGACCATCGAAGTGAAGGTCTCCGGTCCGGGTTCGGGGCGCGAAAGCGCGCTGCGTGCGTTGCAGTCGGTGGGTTTCACCATCACCACCATCCAGGACGTTACGCCGATTCCGCACAACGGTTGCCGTCCGCCGAAGCGCCGTCGCGTCTAGTACGCGGCTCGCATTTCGCCTGTTGAACGCGCCGGCGGTCCAACCCGTACGGCTGATGAAGGGGCAGTAAGAACGTGATCGAGAAGAACTGGCAAGAACTCATCCGCCCGATGAAGCCGGAAATCGAGCCGGGACATGATCCCGCGCGCCAAGCCAAGATTGTCGCCGAGCCGCTGGAGCGTGGCTTCGGCATGACGCTGGGCAATGCGCTGCGTCGTGTCCTGCTGTCCTCGCTTCAGGGTGCAGCAGTGACGAATGTCCACATTGACGGCGTCGTCCACGAGTTTTCGTCGATCGACGGCGTTCGTGAAGACGTCACCGACATCGTGCTGAACATCAAGCAGATCGCCCTGCGCATGCATGGCGAAGGTCCCAAGCGTGTCGTTCTCAAGAAGTCCGGCCCCGGTATCGTCACCGCTGGTGATATCGAGGAAACGGCCGATGTCGAGATCGTCAACAAGGACCTGGCTCTGTGTACGCTGGACGAAGGTGCGGAAATCCGCATGGAGTTCACCATCAACACCGG
Source organism: Maricaulis maris (assembly GCF_003634045.1). Classification (GTDB taxonomy): domain Bacteria; phylum Pseudomonadota; class Alphaproteobacteria; order Caulobacterales; family Maricaulaceae; genus Maricaulis; species Maricaulis maris. The sequence goes on along the minus strand of NZ_RBIM01000002.1, from coordinate 510,162 downwards.
CAAGGGCTATGTCCCGTCCGAGCGTAACCGCCCGGAAGATGCCCCGATCGGCCTGATCGGCGTTGATGCGCTCTACAGCCCGGTCAAGCGTGTGTCGTACAAGGTCGAGAACACCCGTGAGGGGCAGGTTCTGGACTATGACAAGCTGACGCTTGAAGTTGAGACGGACGGAACCGTCACCCCGGAAGATTCCGTGGCCTTCGCCGCGCGCATCCTCCAGGACCAGTTCCAGATCTTCATCAACTTCGAAGAAGCTGTCGAGGCGCGTCCGGCCGAGGATGACAAGCCCGAGCTCGACTTCAACCCGGCGCTTCTGCGCAAGGTCGACGAGCTGGAACTGTCGGTGCGTTCGGCGAACTGCCTGAAGAACGACAACATCGTCTACATCGGTGACCTGATCCAGAAGTCCGAGGCGGAAATGCTCCGCACGCCGAACTTCGGGCGCAAGTCGCTTAACGAGATCAAGGAAGTTCTCGCCCAGATGGGTCTGCATCTTGGCATGGAAGCGCCGAACTGGCCGCCGGAGAACATCGAAGATCTTGCCAAACGTTTTGAGGATCACGTCTAGGCAGCCGCCGAGAGGCGCCTGAACCGGACCTGAGGAGATAAAGCCATGCGTCACGGCATCGCACACCGCAAGCTTAACCGCACCCATTCGCACCGCAAGGCGATGCTGGCCAACATGGCTGCCTCGCTGATCGAGCACGAGCAAATCGTCACCACCTTGCCGAAAGCCAAGGAACTGGCACCGTTTGTCGACAAGCTGATCACGCTGGCCAAGCGCGGCGACGTGCACGGCCGCCGTCAGGCCATGTCCAAGGTCCGCAATGAGGACCAGGTCAAGAAACTGTTCGACACGCTCGGCGGTCGCTATTCCGAGCGCGATGGTGGTTACACCCGCGTTCTGAAAGCCGGCTTCCGTCACGGTGACAATGCCCCGATGGCGGTCATCGAGCTGGTCGACCGCGACCCGTCTGCCAAGGGTGCCGCCGACCGCGCGCGCCTCGAGGAAGAAGGCGGTATGACTGAGGAGTAAGCTCCCGGTCAGCACAAGTTCAGGAAAAGGCGGCTTTGCTTCAGCAGGGCCGCCTTTTTCGTGCCCGCAATCCAGCCTATATGGGTGCCATGATACGAACAGTCCTCTTTGCCTGCCTCCTCGCGTCTGCGCCTGCAGCCGCCCAGGAGATCGACCTTGCCGGTGCCGCTGATGACCGGGTTGTCCCGGAGAGCCGGATGGACATGCAGATGTCCTTCGCGCCATTGGTGCGTGAAGCCACCCCGGCCGTCGTCAACGTCTTCTCGCGCCGCGTGGTTGCCAATCAGCACCCCTTTGCCAATGACCCCTTCTTTTCGCGCATGTTCCGCAGTCAGCCGCGCGAACAGAATTCGCTGGGTTCCGGCGTCATCGTCGATGCGTCCGGTGTGATCGTGACCAATAACCACGTCGTGGCCGGTGCGACCGAATTGCGCGTGGTCCTGGCCGACCGGCGGGAGTTCGAGGCTCGGATCCTGCTCACCGACGAAGCGACTGACCTGGCCGTGCTGCGTGTTGAAACCAGTGAACCCTTGCCGGTCCTGCCTTTCGACCGGTCCGGTGATATCGAGGTCGGCGATCTGGTGCTGGCGATCGGCAATCCGTTCGGCGTTGGCCAGACGGTCACCTCCGGCATCGTTTCGGCGCTGGCACGGACCGATGTCGGCCAGACCGATTTTGCTTCTTTCATCCAGACCGATGCTGCCATCAATCCGGGCAATTCCGGCGGGGCGCTGGTCGACATGGATGGTGAGCTGGTCGGTGTGAACACGATGATCTTCTCGCGCTCGGGTGGTTCCAACGGGATCGGCTTTGCCATTCCGGTTGAAATGGTGGCCCGCGTCGTCGACACGGCGATGAGTGAGGGCGAGCTGATCCGGCCCTGGCTTGGCGCGCGACTGCAGCCGGTGGATAGCGATATCGCCGATGCGTTCGGTCTCAGCCGTCCGCGGGGAGCACTGGTCAATGAGGTCTACCCGCAGGCAGCGGCCGACGAGGCTGGCTTGATGCAGGGCGATATCGTTCTCGCGATCGATGGCCAGGCAGTGAACAATGAGGCGGGCGCGCGGTTCCGCCTCGCCACCCGGGCCGCCGGTGATGATGCGGTCTTCACCGTCCTGCGCGATGGTCAGGAAATGACCTTCGATGTCGCCGTCCAGCCGGCCCCCGGAATTGCCGAACCGGATCCGTTCGAAGTGGCCGGTCGCAATCCCTTGTCGGGCGCTGCCATGGTCACCCTGTCACCGGCTTTCAATGAGCGTGTCGGCCTGGATCCTTTCCGCAGCGGCGTGGTCGTCAGCGCGGTCGGACGGCGCTCGGTGGCCGGTCGTTTCGGCTTCCGACCCGGCGATCACCTGGTCGAACTGATGGGCACGCCGATCCGCTCGCTCGACGACGTCGCCGAGGTGCTGGCCCGTCATGACGGTGAACAGGTCTGGCCACTCGTGGTCGAACGTCGCGGGCAACGTTTCGAGACGTCGGTGCGGCTCTACTAGCTGGCGGACGGATCGTGGGGCTTGAGCGCCACGAAGCTCCAGACATGACCGAACGGGTCACGGATCTTGCCGTGCCGACCGAAGAATTCGTCTTTGCACGGGCGGACCACTGACGCGCCTTCCGCAATTGCCTTGTCGAACCAGGCATCGGCATCGGTGACATACAGGTTCAGCGTGAACGTGGTCCGGTTGTCCAGCGTTGCCGGGGCGACATTGCCGATATGGGCCTCGTGCTCGGGGAATTCGTCAGCGAGCATGACGATCCCGTCATTGATCTGCAGCGTGGCGTGACCGAGCTTGCCCTCGAAGTCATAGCGTTCCAGTAACTCCGCACCCAAGGCCCGGGTATAAAACTCGATCGCGGCGGCGCCATTGCGCACGCTCAGATAGGGGGCAACGCCCGAGGTCGGCGGCTCATGGGTCTCATTCATGCCGTGTCTCCGTTGTCGATTTTCTTTGAGGTCGCCGTCGCCGCGAGTGACCAGACATAGCCCCACGGATCCTTGATCTGACCATAGCGGTCGCCCCAGAACATGTCGGCCAGCGGCATCGCGATTTCGGCGCCGGCCCTGGTCGCTCGGGTCCACCAGGCATCAACATCATCGACCTGCATGTGAAGCGCGATACTGGCGGGTGCCGGTGCCGGCGTGCCGCCGCGATATTCCGGAAAATCATCATGCAGGAAGACCGAGCCGCCATTGATCACCAGATGCGCGTGCAGGACCCGTTTCTCATCTTCGGCCATTTGGCAGAAAACCAGCTCGGCGCCAAAGGCGGCCTTGTAGAATTTGACCGCGGCGAGGGCGTCCTTGGTGGTCAGATGCGGCGTCACCCCGCTGGCGGTGGCTGTGCCCTGATGATCATTGGCCGGTCGCTGCCGGGTCTCCGGATCGCTCATCTCTGCCTCCCGTTTTCTGCCTGCAACTCTATCACGCCCGCACTTCTGTGAAACCGCGAACACGCCTAGGCTTTGTCGCAATGACCAGCTTGTTTGAAGCCGCCGGCCTTGACGCTGATGCCCCGCGCCCGCTTGCCGACCGGCTGCGCCCGCAAACGCTTGCCGATGTGGTCGGGCAGGATCACCTGCTCGCCGGCAAGGGACCGATCGCCCGCATGCGCGCCCAGGGGCGGCTCGCCTCGCTGATCCTGTGGGGCCCGCCCGGCGTCGGCAAAACAACGATTGCGCGCTTGCTGGCCGAGGATAGCGGTCTGGAATTCGAACCCTTGTCGGCGGTCTTTTCCGGTGTCGCCGATCTCAAGAAAGCTTTCGAGCGCGCCCGGGCGCGGCGCCAGCAGGGGCGGGGCACCTTGCTCTTTGTCGACGAGATCCACCGCTTCAACCGGGCCCAGCAGGACGGTTTTTTGCCGGTCGTGGAGGAGGGCACCGTCACCCTGGTCGGCGCCACGACCGAAAACCCGTCCTTTGAACTCAATGCGGCCCTGTTGTCGCGTTGCCAGGTCCTGGTGCTCAAACGCCTGGATGATGCCGGGCTGGACCTGCTCATGCAGCGCGCCGAAGCCGAGATGGGCCGTTCGCTGCCGCTTGATGCCGCCGCCTGCGCCGCCCTGCGCTCGATGGCGGATGGTGACGGCCGCTACATGCTCAACCTGGTCGAGGAGGTTTTCACCTTCGATCCGGAGACCGAAGTGAGCGCTGATGACCTGGCCGAGCTGCTCAACAAGCGCGCCACTGCCTACGACAAGGATCGCGAGGAGCACTACAACCTCATCTCGGCCCTGCACAAATCGATCCGCGGTTCCGACCCGGACGCGGCGCTCTACTGGTTCGCCCGCATGCTGGAAGGCGGTGAGGACCCGCTCTTCCTGGCCCGGCGTCTGGTTCGCATGGCGTCGGAAGATATCGGCTTGGCCGACCCGACCGGCCTGATGATCGCCAATGAGGCGGCGCGCACCTATGAACGCCTCGGCTCACCCGAGGGCGAGCTGGCGCTGGCCCATGCCGTGGTCCATCTGGCGACCGCCGCCAAGTCGAATGCCGTTTACGTCGCCTTCAAGCGGGCCCAGAGAGCCGCCAAGGCGACAGGCTCCCTGATGCCACCCGCCCACATCCTCAACGCGCCCACCGCCCTGATGAAGGACCAGGGCTATGGCAAGGGCTATGAGTATGATCATGATGCCGTTGGCGGTGTCTCCGGTCAGGACTACTTCCCCGACGACATGCCGGACCGTCCGGTCTTTTACGAACCGACGGACAATGGCCGCGAAGCGGCGATTGGCGAACGTCTGGCGCGTTGGCGCAGGCTGCGTGGGGAGCGGCGAGGTGGCCGCTCATAACGCGGGACTTGCCAAGTGCGCGGTTCGCGCGAATCCTTCCGGCATCATTTCTCTGGGGGGAGTTCACATGAAACCGGAACGCATTCACCTGACGCTTGGCTTGCTCTGGCTCATTCTCGGCATGTTGCTGGGCGAGCATATGGGCCGCTCGGGCGATCACACGCAGATGCCGACCCACGCCCACATGATGCTGCTGGGCGGTGTTTTACCCATTCTCTGGGCGATCCTGTACCGCGTTTTCAAGCTGGGTAACGGCCTTCTGGCCTGGGCCCAGGTCGGACTGCACCATGTTGCGGTGCTCGTCATGATCCCGTCGCTCTACCTGATGTTCGGGCAGATGGTCGAGGAGGCCGCGGTGGGACCCTTGCTGGGCATCAGCGCGATCATGGCGATCGTCTCGGTCGCGTTGGTGCTGGTGATGAGCCTGCGCGCCAAGGACTGAGGCTCACTCGTTGCAGCTGGATCCGTAAAACCGGTTGGAGCGTTCCTGGTAGGCCGCGAGTGGTTCGAGGCCCAGCGATGCCCGCCGCTCATCGACCGTGTCCGGGTCTTCGATCGGCGGGTAGACCTGTTCGCCATTCTCGCAAATGAAACGTGAGCCATAGCGTTGTGGCCGGTCGTCAGCCACGGCAATGCGGTCGTAGAGCAGTGCGTAGCGCATGCCGTTGAAGTCACCGGCAAGGGCGAAGGGTTCGACCAGTTCGAGCAGGCGACGCTGGGCCGCCAGGTCGCCTTGCTGGATCAGGGCGGCAATGTCAGCGGCGAGGGCAGGCTGTTCACTGATCAGGGCGGCAAAGTCGTGCTCATCGAGCAGGCCGACAGCCCATTCTGTGTTGGCTTGATCGACCGCGTTGAACGTGTCTGCGGTGGCCTCGATGATCGCCGGGCGGGCGCCCGGGTCAAGGTCGGACCGTGAGATGCGCGATAGCAGCAAGTCGCGAATATAGCGGTCGCGGGCCTTGCGGGCGGCCATTTCGGCGATGAGGTCACCCCATTGCGCATAGGCGGCGTCAAACTCGGCGATCAGGGTCGCGGCGTCAGTGGGAAGTGGCGCCGGCGTGTTGTCGGTCGCCTCGGCATCGGCGACAGCGGGCGGGGCTTCCTGCGGCGCGGGCGGGGCCTCGGCGTCCTGCAGGATCAGCATGGTGGCCAGAATGAATACGGACATGATGCGACTCCCCAAGTTTCAGCCAGTCTAACGCCGCGTGTGGCGTATCCAAGGCATCAGGCAAAACAAAAGCGGCAGTCCTTGGGGAGAGACTGCCGCTTTCGCTTGGGGTCGGGGTCGATCAGGACGGGGGACTGTGAGGCGCGTCGCCGGTCCGGATCGGATGCCGTTCGGTTGAGCCCTTGGGGGCGGCCCAACCTAGGCGAATGCGCCGCCGAGGGCGATCGTCATGGCGCCAAACACACCGGCCACGAAAAGTACATTGACGAGTGTCGAGAGGGAGTTCGAAACACGGTCCATCATGGGTTCAGTCCTTGTCTTCTTGGCGCGCCGGGCCTTCCCGGTTCGCACGTTGGTAAATAAGGACTTAGCGGCGTCACACAATCGTCATTACACCAAAGCAGCATTGCGTAATTGCATGACTTATCGATTGTGACATGAAATTTAGGATTGGTTGGTGTCGCGTTAATGTGCCGGCGGCCAATGCCGGCGCGCTTGCCAATCCGGCTGCGGGACCCTATCGAGCCGGGATGATCAATTATCTTCTCGTCGGTGCCGGCGGTGCGCTGGGTGCTTTGTCGCGCTATCAGGTCGGCCGGTTGACCTTTCGCTGGTTCGGCCCGGAACAGGTGTGGGGCACATTCGCCGTCAATCTGGTCGGCGGCCTTCTCATGGGCCTGCTGATTGGTTGGCTGGCCGCGACCGACCGCGCCGACCAGCAATATATTCGCCTGTTTGGTGCCGTGGGCTTCCTCGGCGGCTTCACGACATTCTCGGCATTCTCGCTGGAGATCGCCAACATGTTGGAACGCAAGGCCATCCTGCCGGCCTTTGGCTATGCGGCCAGTTCGGTCGTATTGGCCCTGGCCGCAGTCTTCCTCGGCCTGTGGATCATGCGGAGGGCCTTCGCATGAGCGGCGTCCAGACGATCAAGGTTGAAGCCAGCGAAGATGATTCCCGGGTCGACCGCTGGTTCAAGCGCCGCTTCCCGCACGTCTCGGCAATCATGGTCCAGAAATTGTGCCGCAAGGGGCAGATCCGGGTCGATGGTGGTCGGGTGAAGGGGGACAGCCGCGTCCATGAGGGCCAGGAGATCCGCATCCCGCCGCTGCCGGAACCCGGCGAGCGGCCGCCGGCCAATCGTTTGTCCGACGAAGACATTGCCTATGTGAAGTCGCTGGTCATCTATCAGGACAACGAGCTGATCGCCTTCAACAAGCCGGCCGGCCTTGCGGTTCAGGGGGGCTCCAAGACAACGCGACATCTCGACGGTCTGCTGGATGCTTTCGGCACAGGTCTTGACCGGCCTCGCCTGGTGCACCGGCTCGACAAGGACACGTCCGGCATTCTCATCGTCGGCAAGGGACCCAAGGCCACCGCGCGCCTCGCGAAGGCCTTCCAGTCGCACAAGACCCGCAAGACCTACTGGGCTATCGCCATTGGTGTGCCCAAGCCCAAGAAGGGCGAGATCAAGGGCTTCATGCGCAAGGCCGCCTCGGTCGGGGTCGACAGTGAGCGCGAGACCATGGTCGCGGCCGGGCATGGTGATGACGGTGCCCAGCACGCCCTAACCCGCTATGTGGTGATCGGCGAGGCCGGCCAGAAAGCCTCCTGGGTGGCGCTGCGTCCGGTCACGGGCCGGACCCACCAGCTGCGGGTCCATCTGGCGGCCATGGGCACCGCCATTCTCGGCGACAAGAAATACACCTGCCACCGTCCGGCCCCGGAAGACCTGGGGCGACGGTTATGCCTGCACGCCCGCCGCCTGGAAGTCCCGCGACCGGGCGGCAAGCCGTTGGTGCTGACCGCGGACCTGCCGCCGGCGCTGAAGAAGATTTATGACACGCTCGGCTTCTCGGTGAAGGAAATCAGTGAGGTCGACATCGAAGATGATCTGGCCTAGCCGTTGTCTTTTGCCGCCTGCTTGGCCTTGAAGGCCGCGACTTTCTCCGGGCTGGTCTCGCCCTGATATTTCGCTTTCCACTCGGCGGGCGGCATGCCGTAGACGCGTTCGCGGGCCTGGTCTTTTGTCACTTCGATGCCGCGCTCCGACGCCGCTTCGCGCCACCAGTCACCCAGGCAGTTGCGGCAGAAATCGGCGAGCAGCATCAGGTCGATATTCTGGACTTCCTTGTGGGCGTCCAGATGCGCGACGAGGCGGCGAAAGGCGGCAGCATCCAGCGCCGTGCGCTCGGTTTCGGTGATGTTTTCGGGCAGGGTCATGGCGGCGGCGCTCCGGCTTGCGTGTGATGCATGGGTAGCATGAGGCGGGGCCTGCTTGCCAAGCCCGGCGCAGCCGCCTATGTCGCGGCCAAGCAGAAGGAGCCTCGCGGCGTGAGCACCCCACTCAAACTCGCGATCTGGGATGTCGACGGCACCATCGTCGACAGTCGCCAGGTGATCCAGAAAGCCATGGACCGCGCCTTTCGCCGCGCCGGTCTGGGCGGGATCGAATATGACCGCACCCGCACCATTGTCGGGTTGGAGCTGACCGAAGCGGTCACCCGCCTGGCGCCGCCGGACTATTCCGCCGTGCAAGCCGTTCAGCTCGCCACCTTCTACAAGGAAGCCTTTGTCGAGCAGCGCGCCGAGGCCGGCTTTTCCGAACCGCTCTATGACGGCGTGCGCGACACGATCGAGCGACTGGTCGATGCCGGCTGGTTGATGGGCGTGGCGACCGGCAAGGCCCGTCGCGGCCTCGACATCGTGTTCGAGCATCACGGCCTGCATCGCTATTTCGACACGCTGCAGACCGTCGATGGCGGCGCTGGCAAGCCGCATCCGCGCATGGTGCTGGACGCGATGCGGGAGACCGGCACGGACACCTTCCAGACGGTGATGATCGGCGATACGCGGTTTGACATGGAGATGGGCCGTAATGCCGGTGTCCATACGCTTGGTGTGGGCTGGGGTTTCCACACTGCCGACGAGATTGCCGAAGGTGGCGCCGACAGCATCCATCATGATTTCGCCGGACTTGATGCCGCGCTGGACCGGTTTGCCGCCGCGGTCGATAGCGCCGCCGGGCAGGAGACAGGCACATGAGCCAGACCTATGAAACCAAGCCGGGCGTAAAAATTCCAAGCCGCGAGAGTGCACTGCCCAAGCGTTTCTACACTGATGTGACCGTGGTCGCGGACGGCGAGGTCTTTGCCGTGCATCTCGACGGGCGCCCGGTCAAATCACCGGCCAAGCGGTCGCTGGCGCTGCCGACGCGGGCACTGGCAGAGCTGGTTGCTGCTGAATGGGCGGCCCAGGGCGAGCGCATTGATGCGCCAAGCATGCCGGCAACGCGGCTATGCTTCGTGGCGCTGGATCTGATTCCCAATGCCCGCGCGGAGACCGTGGCCGAGGTGACGAAATATGCCTCGACTGATCTCGTCTGTTTCCGTGCGCCGGAACCGCCCGCACTGGCCGCATCGCAAGCCGCCGCCTGGGACCCGATCATCGCATGGGCTGAAAGTGCCCTCGGCGCGCATTTCGTGCCGGCCACCGGGCTGATGCCGATCGACCAGGATCCGGTCGCCCTGCAGCGTGTCATGCAGCGGGCCGGCGAGCTCGATGACTGGCGTTTGACGACACTGGCCCATGTCACCGCTGTCTGCGGCTCGGCCCTGATTGCGCTGGCCTTGCTTGACGGCGAGATTGACGGCGAGAAAGCCTTCGTCCTCTCGACCCTGGATGAGCATTTCCAGATCAGCCAGTGGGGCGAAGACCATGAAGCCGCCGACCGCCTGGCCCGCTTGCGCACCGAATTGGTGGTGATGGGCGAAGTCCTGCGTGCATTGGACGCGGCGTCTGCGGCTTGATGCCAGGCGCCAGACGATTAACCTGCATCCCTTGATGTTGCGGAGACTGGACCATGGCTGACACCGCCCCTGTGCAAGCTGGCAAGACCGGCCCCGGCGGGCTGCTGGACTTTGACGTCCTGCGCAAGGCCAGCGTGCGGACCGAGCCATACAATTATTTCGTCGCCGAAGCCGCGCTCAGCGAGCGCGAGGCGGCGGACGTGCGCCGTGATTATCCCGCCATCGACAAGCCGGGCTATCTGCCGCTCTCCAAGCTGGAAGCCACCGGCGAGTTCAAGCGCCTGATGGACGATCTCAACTCCGCCGAGCTGGCGCAGGTCCTGAGCGACAAGTTTGGCGTCGATTTCACCGACAAGCCGCGCATGATCACCGTGCGCAAGGTCTCCCAGCTGTCGGACGGGCCGATCCACAACGACTCGAAGTCGAAAATCCTGACCATGCTGACCTATCTCAATGCCGAGTGGGACGGCACGGGTGCCGGCTGTATCCGCGTGCTCAACGGGCCGAAGGATTTCGAGGATTTCACCGAGGAAGTCCCGCCGCTGGCCGGCTATGTCTTTGCCTTCCTGCGGGCCGACAATTCCTGGCACGGCCATCTGCCCTTCGAGGGCGAGCGCTATGTCGTGCAGACGACTTTCCTGACCTCGCAGGAAGAACTCGACCGCAAGGAAAACCGCGGCGGGCTGCAGTATTTTCTGAAAAAGCTGAACCCGTTTCAATAGCGAAACGACTGGCCCGACTGCCGCATCCTTTGATCAGAAGGCGTGCACGGCGGCCCAACGGTCGAGGCGGCGGAAGGCTTTGCCCGGCCAGTTCGACACGCGCCCTAGCGGCAGGGCCTGGGCCATGCTGTCGATCGCCTGGCCGGTTCGCACCAGCGCGTGGGCGAGGGACGGGCGTTGCAGCCGCCCGCCCACCACACCGAAGCCGGCATTCGAGAGACGCCGCTTGAAGTCATAATCGCCTGGTCCGAGATGGATTTCGCGCACGCCCTGGTCCGCGAGGTGGCGGGCGATTTCGAGATAAAGCGTCAGGCCCGGTCCGAGCTTGGAAAACTCCGGCCGGTAGACCGGGAACCAGTAGTGCAGCACCGTGTCCGAACGCATGCCGAAATGGGCAGCGGCGAGTTGGCCATCGATCTCGACGGTCGACAGCATGCCGGCAAATTCCGACGTGTCGGTGTCGAACAAGTCCTCGATCAGGTGACGGGCCCAGCTGGCGACAAAGACGTCGAGGGCGTTGGTGCGGCGATATTGCTCGCGCTTGGTTTCGATCACCGCGCGCAGGGCGTCGGGACGCCGGTCGTCAAGACGGAAGACAACCCGGTCGCCCAGCTCCGCCAGCTTGCGCTGACGGGCGCGGATATTGCGCATCGCCTTGGCGTCTTCGCGGGCGCAATCATCGAGAAAACTGTCATACCCGGACGACAGGTCGGAAACCCAGGAAATCTCGGCCGGCGCCGTGCTGCCGCGGGCGAAGCTGGCTTGGTCGGCGAGGGCGCCGTGATAATTGAGGATACCGAATCCACTGCCGGCAAGCGCGGCTTCGACATCGAGATCGGGCGTCGTGGTGATCAGGCCATGATGATCGCCCAACGGGCCGCCGATCGGCCGTGCCACGCCTGAACGGGACAGGTGCAGCGGCAGGAATCCGGCGATTGTGCCGTTTCGGTGCAGGATGGCGATACGGGTGTCCTGACGTCGGCGAGCCACCGCCTCGACAAAGTCCAGCGAGAAGTAAGGCGAGGCAAGAGACCGGTTTTGCTCACGAAAACCGTTCCAGACCTGGCGCTCGGCGGCGCCAATCCCGTCCAGTGTCACAATGTCCGTCCGAGTCATCTGGTCGCTCATGCGCCGATCCCCAATCCCGTCATGCCGTTTACCCTGCAAGAGATGCGCCCGGGCTGCTGCGTGCGGTGGGGTTGCGGCCTGTGACTGGCGCACCGGCTTGATTGCACAAGCATTCGCGGGTCTGCTATCTGGCGCATAACAAGAATCCCGTGGGGAAGGACCTGCCATGAAAGACGTGCTCGAGCAGCTGGAAGCCAAACGCGCCGCGGCCCGGATGGGCGGCGGAGAAGCGCGCATCGCCGCACAGCACGGCAAGGGCAAGCTCTCGGCTCGCGAACGCATCGAACTCCTGCTCGATGACGGCTCGTTTGAAGAGTGGGACATGTTTGTCGAGCATCGCTGCGTCGATTTCGGCATGGCGGAGAAGAAAATCCCCGGCGATGGCGTGGTCACCGGCCATGGCACGATCAATGGCCGCCTGGTCTATCTCTTCTCCAAGGACTTCACCGTCTTCGGCGGCTCCCTGTCGGAGACCCATGCCCAGAAGATCGTCAAGATCCAGAAAGCCGCCATCCAGAACGGCGCCCCGATCATCGGGATTTTCGACGCCGGCGGAGCCCGTATCCAGGAAGGCGTCGCCTCGCTGGGGGGCTATGCCGATATCTTCCTGCAGAACACGCTGGCATCGGGCGTCGTGCCGCAAATCTCCATGATCATGGGGCCGTGCGCTGGCGGTGATGTCTATTCGCCGGCCATCACCGACTTCATCTTCATGGTGAAGGACACCTCCTACATGTATGTGACCGGCCCGGACGTGGTGAAGACCGTCACCAATGAGACCGTCACCCATGAAGAACTGGGCGGCGCCTCCATCCACGCGAAAAAGTCCGGCGTTGCCGATGGCGCCTTCGAGAATGATATCGAGGCGCTGGTGCAGCTGCGCCGCCTGATCGACTTCCTGCCGCTGTCCAATCGCGAAACCCCGCCCAAACGCCCGACCCATGACAATGCCGAGCGCATGGAGCCCAGCCTCGACACGCTGGTCCCGTCCAATCCGAACAAGCCCTATGACATCAAGGAGTTGATCGAGAAGGTGGCGGATGAGGGCGATTTCTTCGAGATCGCGCCGGATTATGCCGCCAATATCGTCACCGGTTTCGGCCGCCTCGACGGTCAGCCGGTCGGCTTTGTCGCCAACCAGCCGATGTCACTGGCCGGCGTGCTCGACAGCGATGCCAGCCGCAAGGCCGGCCGTTTCGTGCGCTTTTGCGACGCCTTCAACATCCCGATTGTCACCTTTGTCGACGTGCCCGGCTTCCTGCCCGGCACGCGCCAGGAATATGGCGGCCTGATCAAGCACGGCGCCAAACTCCTCTTCGCCTATGCCGAGGCGACCGTGCCCAAGCTCACCGTCATCACCCGCAAGGCCTATGGCGGCGCCTATGACGTGATGAGCTCGAAACATCTGCGCGGCGACGTCAATTACGCCTGGCCGACTGCCGAGATCGCCGTGATGGGCGCCAAGGGCGCCGCCGAGATCATCCACCGCAAGGATGCCGCCGACCCCGACAAGATGGCCGCCCACGCAGCCGAATACGAAGACCGCTTCGCCAACCCCTTCGTCGCCGCCGGCCGCGGCTATATCGACGACGTCATCATGCCCCACGGCACCCGCAAACGCCTGATCTCGGCGCTAAGAACGCTGAAGAACAAGAAGGCGGAGAACCCGTGGAAGAAACACGATAACATTCCGCTTTAGGGGGTGGACGTCATTTTGAAAGCGGATTCTGAGTACAGTTGATATAATCCGTGTTTCTCAAAAAACTCACGATGTGCATCACCTATGTGTTCAAGAATGGTGTACTTTTCTATTAATTCCTTAAATCTCAACCCTTTTTCTATAAGGCCATTTAGCAGCAAAAGTGAAAGCTCAGAGTTCGTAATTTGTGCTTTGACAATGTCAGCGTGAAATTGTGATGATGCAGAATTCTCATCAATATACTTAAAAATTCGAAAAATTGTCCGAAGGTAACTTCCCAACTGGTAGTCTAAGCTTTCGTAGTATCTTTGATATTTTGTGATTTTGTCGGAATCTCCACCCTTCGCAATGTGAAGTATGAGCTGGTCGAACGCGCGTGGTCCCCTCGTGCTGCTGTACTCAAAAGATTGCGCATTGTCTCTGTAAAGAGATATTAGTTTAAATAGTGTGTTTTCTAAGTTTTGTTCAAAAGCGCTCTTTTTTATTTCGAATATCTCATGGCGCTGAATTTGTACTCCCCAATACAAAACAATTAGCGCGATTAGAGCAACGCCCGTGCCCGCTGTGCCACCAATCAGTGCTCCAAAAGCTGCCCAATCCTCGCTTTTTGATGATAATTCGCCATTAAACTCAACAAAGTACATGATAATGATCGCGAAAAATGAAATCGTGACCAGCGCAACGAGCGCCCATCTAAGCCATCCAAAATTGTTTTGGTGCTGTTGCAGGTGAATTGCCATTTTGGTCCTCTTCAAGCTCGAATGGTTGATGGCACTCTAGCCGGATTCAGTTGGCTCTATATACGGCAATCCAAAGTTGCTCGCATTGGCGTTCTGAGTCTTGGGTCGGTTCCCAACGCTTGAAGCGAAGTGAGGTATGCTAACAGAGTTCACCTGAATCCTTTTAGCGCCGCTGGTTGTTTGGCTCTTGAATTCCGCTTCTGTACTACACGCGAGTGAGTTGGTTCATGATAAGATGTCCGCAGGCTGGGAGGTGCTCCGATTTTGGTGTGAGTAGATACGAGTCACAGGCTGTTTTCAGCAGTGCCGCCGACACTGCACCACCTCCACCCGCTGCCCATCCCCAGCCCCCACAACCCGATAGACCAGCCGGTGCTTGCTATCGATGCGGCGCGACCACCAGCCTGACAATTCGCCCTTGAGAGGTTCCGGTTTGCCTAAGTCCTCGAACGGGTTGCGGCGAATGTCTTCGATGAGCTGGAGGGTGCGTTTGGCGAGGCGGGTTTCGTGGCGGACCAGCCAGGTGAGGTCGTCGAGCGCCTGCTTCTCGCCGCCTGCGGCGTCGCCCCTCCGTCTCGCCGCTTCGCGGCGACCCACCTCCCCACGATGCGGGGAGGAAAAGTTAGACCGTCTTTCTTCCCCACATCGTGGGGAAGTGGCCCGGCGCGCAGCGGCGGGTCGATGGGGTGGCCGAAGGCCATGCGAGCAGCAGCGTGTCATTGACGCCGCGTGAATTCAAAGCGTGGCGCCTGGCGCTCACCCATCCATATTTCGCTTGCCGAGAGGTCGCCGTATCCGTTTCTTGCCGTCAAGGGGCATGCCCGCTGCGCGGCCCTTCGGGCCCTTGACGGCAAGAAACGGACACGGCCTGCTGGCTGACAAGCGATGTATGGCGCGGTCCGCGCACGCACGCGCACTCTCACACACCATTTTCCCGGGCGACGCCTCGGGAGCGACTGAACGGCACTCGTCGCGCTGGGGCCCGTTGGTCCCGGATGGCGCTGGCGCGATTTCGGCAAATGGGGCGGCAAATCGTATCGCGACGCAACTTGACAGCGTGGTCAATCCAAGGCTGTTCTTGCACGGTGCGATCATGGCGGTTTCGCCCTTGTTCAATTAACGGTGGATGAGCAGCCATGGATCAAAACTCACACGCCGGGAATGACCTGATTATCAGGCTGTTGGCCATCCTGGTCGCGGTCCGCGCACTTTATACCTTGACGTGGCTGCTCGTCGTCCTCGGCATCCGGGCCGATCTCCTGGCGCCGCCACTCGATCTCCTGCCTTACGCGCAAAGCGCACCGGTCTGGTTGATTGCCGGCTGGGCGACCTACGCGGTCGGCTATGCGGTGACAGCGGGACTGATTGCCAGCAACCGGCTGATGGCCGCGACCTGTCTCTATGTGGTCAGTTTTGCGCTCGATTCAGCGATCTGGTTTTACTTCACCTCGATCGCCATGCCGCTGGTGCATGCGATCAACTGGGTCGTGCTCGCGGATGTGGTGACCAATGGTCTGGATCTCGGCGTGATCGCCTGCCTCGCAATCATCGAGGCCAATCGCCTGTTGAAGGCGCGTCTCGACGTGTAGGCGCGTGAATGGCCGCGGCTGGTTCCGGACCGGCTGGCTGACAAGCGATTTATGGAGTGTTCCGCGTTCGCGCGTCTTAAGCACACACCATTTTTTCGGGCAGGGACCCGGGGCCAACCGAACCTGCCTTGAAGCGCTGAGCCGGCCGTTGGTCCCGGATAGCGCTGGCGCGCTTCCGGGAGACATGTCGTGGTATTGGGTTGAGGCAAGCGCCGCTACGCCGCCCGTACCGCCTTCGCCAGCATCGCCGGATAGCCGTGCGTGATGCAGGTATGGCCCTCGTAATAGCCACGTGTCGCCAGCAGCTTGTGCAGGCGCGGGAGATTATAGGGCGGGACGGCGGCGAACATGTGGTGTTCGAGGTGGAAATTGACGTTATTGGGCGCCACCAGCAGGCGCTCGAACCAGCGCGCAACCGTGGTGTGGGTGTTGAGGCGCGGCTCGGTGTCATAGCGGTCGATGGCGACGCCGTGCTCGCCGATATTCCGCAGCCGCATAATCGCCGGATAGAGGAAGAGGCGGGCCACCCACCACAGCGCGTAAGCCCAGATCGCCCCGGCGGCGGCGAGGGCAATGATCAGGACCAGCTGGAAGGCGAGGAAGGGGAGTTTGGCGCGCCAGTCAGGCTTGCGCCAGCTCATCACCATTTCCTTGAAACCGGTCTGACCGGTCAGGTCGCGGGTGAATTTGCGGCGCAGGCTGTCGCGCGTCACCGGATAAGCTTTGACCAGGCCCTGGTCGGGGTCCTTGTCGGTGCCGGCATGGCGATGATGGTCGAGATGATAATCGCGATAGAGCTGCAGCGGCACATCGACCGCGGCGCCGCCGATCCAGCGTCCGGCGAATTCGTTGAGCCAGGGCGTGCGAAACAGCGCCTTGTGGGCACAGTCATGCAGCACGATGGCAAGGGCCAGCTGGCGCCCGGCGATGATCAGCACGGCGATGATCGCGGTCAGCGGGTTGGGCCAGATGATGGCCAGCGCGAAGGCGGCGGCCAGCAGGGCGATGTCACCGGCCAGCATCAGCATGCCCTGCCAGTTCGTCGTGCGTGACAGCTCGCGCAATTCCTCACGGTTCACGCAATCGGACAGGCGGCGGTCATTTCCGGCGTGCTGCTGGCTCATGCTCTGTCGACCTTCCGTGCTTTGCCCGCCGGGCGGGTCTCTTGGCGCCCATTGTCTCGCAGAAGCCGGTTTGGCGAAAGAGGGGGCGCGGCGTCAGGTCTTGACGGCGCCACGACCGGTTGGAATGAAGCGCACGATGAAGGTTACCAGCAGGACGCAAGCCAGCGGGTAGAGGGCGTGGGCGAGGGCATTGCCCTCGGCCATGCCGGCGAGCAGGGCGAGGCTGATCACCAGCCGTCCGCCGCGCACCCGGGCATGGCTGAGCGCTTCGCCGCGGGCATCGCAGACGCTGGTCGGGACGGGGCACAGCCAGGCGCCGAGAAGGCCAATCACGACCAGCCCGCCAATCACCGCCATCAACGTGGTCGACACGCCCTGCGGGATCAACAGTGCCGTGAAATCACCCTCCAGTATGATCAGCTGCCAGACCGTGAAGGCGAGGGCGATCAGGGCGGCGATCAGGGCGAGGCTGCGGGAGCGGTCGAGATTGACGTCGATGGCGATGGCAATCGCGGCGACCAGTCCCATCAACGCATAGCCGTCGCTGAAGACCGACAGCCCGGCCAGAACGAGGACGATGCCAAGATCGCCCGGCTTGGCCGGTTGCCCCACGGTGCGGTTGACCGTGCGCGCCGCCATTAGGACGAAGGCGAGTGTCCAGACCGAGGTCGGCAGGCCCATGACCAGCCCGTAGAGGATGAGGGCCGCGGCCACAAAGGCGGTCAGATTGCGGTCGGGATCGGCTTCGCGGCCCAGGGCCCAGCCGAGAAAGATGATCACCATGCCCTCCAGTCCGGTGATCAGCGCATTCACCGCGCCGCCGCCGGCGGAGAGATAGGCATGCAGGCCAAGCCCGATCCCGATCAGTGGCAGGGCGACCAGGACGGCCAGATTGGTCGGATATTTGGCTTCCAGCGGACGGGCGATGGAGGACAGGCGGTAGACGGCTTTGCTCATTGATCGATTCCCCTTTGCACCGGAGACTATGGCGAATCGCGCTCGCTGCCAGCCTCGGAGGGATTGCGCATGATGGAAGCCCTGCTCGTTTCGGCCGGAATGGCCGTCTGGACGGTGCTCGTTCACATGGTGGGCCTTGGCGCCCTGCTGGCCTTGGCGCGCCTGAGGAGCGGCCGGATCGACCCGCACGGCTCGAACCTGCGGCAGGCCTTGTTCATCCTGTTTGTCGTTTTGGGTCTGTTCGTTGTGCACGCGATCGAAATCTGGAGTTTTGCCTTGGCCTATCTGGCGCTGGGGGTGGTCTCCGGCCTCGAGGAGGCGCTGTACTTTTCGACCTCGACCTTCACCACGCTCGGCTATGGCGATGTCATCATCGACAATGAGTGGCGTCTTGTTGCGGCGATGGAAGGGTTTACCGGCTTCCTGATGATCGGCTGGTCGACGGCCTTCCTGGTCTCGATCGTCGGCAAGCTGCGGGCCCTGGAGGCGGACTGGCTGGAGCGGCCGCGCGACGCAGAGTGAGTGCAGCGACTGAGACGCGCCGCCGCCACCGCTTGCCGCCCCCGGCCAAGCCACGCTAAACCCGTGACACCTGTGCGGTAATCACCCGCACCCGGATCAAGGGGCCAGCATGTTCAAGAAGATCCTGATCGCCAATCGGGGCGAGATCGCGGTTCGCGTCATCAAGACCTGCAAACGCCTGGGTATCGCCACGGTGGCGGTTTATTCCGAAGCTGATGCCGACAGCCTGGCGGTCGAAATGGCTGATGAGGCCGTCTTCATCGGCCCGCCGGCGCCCGGCGAAAGCTATCTGGTTCTCGAAAAAATTCTCGACGCGATCAAGCAGACCGGCGCCGATGCCGTGCATCCCGGTTTCGGATTTCTGTCCGAGAACGCAGCTTTTCCCAAGGCGCTGGAAGAGGTCGGCGTGGCCTGGATCGGGCCGAACATCCACGCCATCGACGCGATGGGCGACAAGATCCGCTCCAAGCAGCTAGCCGCCAAGGCGGGCGTGTCGACCATTCCCGGTGCCGATGGCGAGATCGCCGATGCCGATACCGCGCTCGCCGCGTCCAAGGCGATCGGTTATCCGGTCATGCTCAAGGCGTCGGCCGGTGGCGGCGGCAAGGGGATGCGGATTGCGCGCTCGGACGTCGAGGTCACGGAAGGCTTCAAGGCGGCCCGCAATGAGGCCAAGTCGTCGTTTGGCGATGATCGCATCCTGATCGAGAAATTCATCGAAGAGCCGCGCCATATCGAGATCCAGGTGATGGGCGACAAGCATGGCCATGTCATCCATCTCAATGAACGTGAATGCTCGATCCAGCGCCGCAACCAGAAAGTTCTGGAAGAGGCACCATCTCCCTTCCTCGACAAGAAGACCCGCGAGGCCATGGGGGCCCAGGCCGTCGCCCTGGCGGCCGCGGTTGACTATGACAGCGCCGGCACGGTCGAGTTCATTGTCGACAAGGACAAGAAATTCTATTTCCTCGAGATGAATACCCGGCTGCAGGTCGAACATCCGGTCACCGAGCTGACGACCGATGTCGACCTTGTCGAGCTGATGATCCGGTCGGCGTCGGGCGAGCCGCTGGGCCTCACCCAGCGCGATGTCCCGATCAAGGGCTGGGCCGTCGAGGCACGGCTCTACGCTGAAGACCCCTATCGCGGTTTCCTGCCGTCGATCGGTCGCCTGAAACGCTTCCAGGAGCCGGCTGAGGGCAAGCTGGGCAAGGGGGAGCTGCGTATTGATGCGGGTGTCCGCGAAGGCGATGAGATTTCGCTCTTCTACGACCCGATGATCGCCAAGGTGATCGGCTATGGCAAGGATCGCGAGACCGCGATCGACACGCTCGCCGCCGCCCTCGACCGGCTGCATATCGAAGGCCTGCAATCGAATGCGCCCTTCCTGTCGGCCGTGCTCGACGAGGCCGAGTTCCGCGCCGGCCGTATCCACACCGGATATATCGCCGAACATTTCCCGGAAGGGTTTCACGGCACGGCGCCGCGCGAGGAGCAATTGGTCGCGATGACCTGCGCTGCGGCGTTTGTGCACGAGACCTTTGTGCGCCGCGCCGGTTTGATTGAAGGCCGCATGCGGCCTGTCGAGGAACCAAAAATGCGCGAATGGGTCGTCCTGCTCGACAAGCGCCGCATTCCGGTCGAGATCGAGATGACCGGTCCCGGCCGGGCCTCGCTGTGGGCACCGTCGCTGGCGTCGGAGCGCCTGGAGGTCGAAACCGGTTGGCGCGCCGGACAACATCTTTTCGAGGCCAATATCAACGGGCAACCGGTCGCGCTTGAATTCGCCGACCGCACCGAAGGCTATCATTTGCGCCATCGCGGCTTCTCCGCCGTTGCGCTGGTCTGCACCACCCGGTCCGCCGAACTGCACGCCATGCTGCCGGAGAAGGAAAAGCCGGACATGGCGAAGCTGGTCGTCTCGCCAATGCCGGGCCTTGTGGTCTCGCTCGAGGTCGAGGAAGGTCAGAGCGTCAAGACCGGTGAACCGCTGGTCATTGTCGAGGCCATGAAGATGGAAAACGTGCTGCGCGCCGAAACCGATGGCACGATCAAGTCAATCAAGGTCGAGGCCGGCGCCTCGGTCGCCGCTGATGAGCTTCTTGTCGAATTCGAATAGGTCCGGGGCCCACCCGGGGAAGGCAGACGCGATGGACTGGCAATTCCTGTTGTTGAACCCCAATGGCCGCATCGCGGCGCGGGACTACTGGATCGGCGTCGCGATCATCATCGGCGGCAATATCCTGGCCGACATCATCCCGATACTGGGTGGCTTGATCTGGCTGGGGCTGATCTGGGTCGGCCTGTGCGTCTACGGCAAACGCCTGCACGATACCGGTCGCAGTGCCGCCATTCACGCCCTCCCATGGTTGGTAAGTTTCGCGCTCGCCATTGTTGCCGTGATGATGGTGGGCGGCGCCATCCTGTCCGCTGTGCTGTCGGGCGGCGATATCGGGCCGGCGATGTTCCTGTCGGCCGGTGGCGGATTACTCACGCTTGGCGGCTTGGGGACGTTGATCTGGGCCGGCTACACGGTTTGGCTGGGCATGGCACCCGGTCAGGGTGGCGACAACCTCTATGGCGCCGCACCGGCGATCGAGTCCGGGCCTGTCACGGTGGATCCGCAGCCGACAGCAGGCAAGGACGACGATAGGCCCGGATGAGGCCATTTCCCGTCAGGGGCGAAAAACGGCTGGAGAATTCCTGGAATCCGCCTAGGCTTTGCCCGCCAATGACAGGGGAGAGTCAAAGCCATGTCGCTCAATAGTTTCATTCTTAATCCGGCCGATGCCACACGGATCCTGTTCGGGGCGTCTGGCAAGTTGTCACCCCAGGAATTCGCCCAGGGCATCGTCGCCATCATGGCGGCCTATATCGTGTTGCAATTCATCAGCCTGATGCCGGGTTTGGGCTTGCTGCTCAGCTTTGTCGGCGGCCTCGTGCTCGCCTTTGCCTGGGTGTGCGTCTATGCCAAACGTTTCCACGATGCGGGCAAGTCCGGTTGGCTTGCGGCGGCAGCCGTGGTCGCGGTCCTGGTTATCGTAATCGTGGCGAATGTCATCCTCATGCCCGTGTTGGGGGTGAACATGGCCGGGGGTACCACGATGCCGGTTGTCACGGTCAGCAGTGTTCTTGCCGGTATCATCAGCAGTCTGGTCGGGAATGCGGTAGTCGGTTATTTCGTCTACAAGATGCCAACAGTCTGATCGCTGACCGGCCGGGACGCGTCCGGGTCGAATCCTGCTTGAATATGGCCGGTTCCCGGGTAGATACGGGGACCGGCCATTTCACTGTCCAGAGGACGACTTCATGAATCCGCTTGCCCTCCTGCTGCCCAACCACCGCGCGTCTGTTTCGGCTTTCATCCTCGGCATCGCCATCCTGGCTGCCCTGGACGCGATCCGGCTCGCTTTCGGCACGGCTCCGGTGCCGGGCATCATTCCGATGGCGGTGATCTGGTTTTGCTGTTTTTCCCTGTTCGCCAACCGTCGCCGCCATGCCGGCCGCAGTATCGGCCTCGCCATCCTGCCGATCGTCCTGTCCATCGTCGCAAAGGGAATCGGCACGCTGATCGGTGTTGGTATCGCGTCGTTCCAGGCGATGATCACCTTTGCCGAGGAGCAGGGTGTCGACACCTCCGATACGGTGGCATTCAACGAAGCGGTTTCGGATCCGGGTTTCCAGGAAGCTTTCTCGACCTGGATCGAATCGGACACCCAACGGGCGATGGAAATGTTCTCGCAAACGGCGTGGCCGTCCTATGTCGGGTTCTGGGGCGTGCTCGCGGTCTTCGTGCTGTGGTTCGCCACCATGCAGCGCAACAGCGCATCCACTAATCAGGGCTGAGCGGCTTGCAGTCGCGGCGGGTTGGCACGGGTCACGTCCCCGAAGGCTTGTGTCCAGGCCAGGTGCAGCGCGACGTCGAAATCCGCCATCGAGATGTCATGGCCCAGATCGGCCAGTGAGGTGACGCCATAGCGGGGATCCGAGATGCCGCACGGTGTGATGCCGGTGAAATGGCTGAGATCCGGATCAACGTTGAAGGCGATGCCGTGGAAGGAGACCCAGCGGCGAAGGCGCACGCCGATCGCGGCAATCTTGTCCTCGCGTCCGCCTGACCGGTCGACCCAGACACCGACCCGGCCGTCGCGAATGCCGGCTTCGATGCCGAACTGCGCCGCGGCCCCGATCAGCCAGTCTTCCAGCGACTGGATGAATTTGCGCACATCGCGGCCGCGCCGCGTCAGATCCAGCATGACATAGGCCACGCGCTGGCCCGGCCCGTGATAGGTGTACTCGCCGCCACGCCCGGTCTCGTAAACCGGGAAACGGTCCGGCGACAGCAGGTCACCGGCCTTGGCGCTCGTCCCTGCCGTGTAGAGCGGCGGGTGTTCCAGCAGCCAGACCAGCTCATTGGCCCCGCCCGCCGCAATCGCTGCGGCCCGCGCTTCCATGAAGGCGAGGGCGGGTTGATAGGGTGTCAGGCCGGGCGAAACAGCCCATTCGACGTTTTGTAATGTCATATCCTGAAGTCTTAACGCTGCGGAAACCGTATTGGCCAAACATCAGGCCCGCGATGATGATCCGCAAGTCCTGGAGTGCGACGTGAGTCAGATCAGTTCGGTGGAAGTGGAAATTTCAGTCCTGTTGGGCCGGTCGAAGATGCCGATCCAGCAATTCCTCCGCATGGGACGCGGTGCGGTGATCCCGCTCGATTCGGGCGAGGACGACCAAGTGTGGATCCTGGCCAACAATCATCCCATCGCCCGCGGCGATGTTGTCATCCAGGGCGACCGTATCGCCGTGTCCATTACTGGACCGGCCGATGCCAACGAATTCTTCGCAGCTGCATAAAGCGTTGCAATACCCTCTTCACAAGGTGCGGGGATGTTGCTATCTCCCGCGCCTCCATGACGTGCGGTCGTGGCGGAATTGGTAGACGCGCAGCGTTGAGGTCGCTGTGGGGTAAAACCCGTGGAAGTTCGAGTCTTCTCGACCGCACCATCTCTCTCCTTCAGGGGGCGAGATCGGAAGAAACCCTCACTCAGACCTGATCGTGCGAGCCGGGCTTTTCCGGTGTCAGAACGGTGAGCCTGTAGGCCGCCGAGACGCAGGCAATGCTGGCCAGTGAATAGGCCACCAGCAACAGTCGCAGCGGCAATTCCTCCATCACCAGACTGAGCCAGAACAGCGGCGTGCCGATATCGTCCGGCAGGTCTCCGGGCTGCGAGGGCAGGTCGGTGGCGATCGCGAGCACAAGCGTGTTTGACCAGATGATCAGCGGCACGATAAGGGCCAGGGATGCCAGGGCGACCAGCCACAGTCCGGCGCCGAGGCCGAGCGCCGCCGGGCGGGCCCGATTGAGCGCGGTGCCGTACCAGTCCCGCCCGCCAAGGACGCTGGACGGGTAGATGAAGGAGAGGCGCGCGAACAGCGGGCTCAGCCAGATTGCAATCCCGCCGGAGAGGGCGCCGACCACGATGCGTGGCGTATTGCCAACCAGTCCGGCGATTTCAGCCAGCGCGACCAGTAAGGCCGCCAGAACGAAAACGACCGCAGCCGTGGCGAGTACCGTGAGGCCCAGCGCCAGAGAACGCATCAGGATGCGCCAGAAGCCGGTTTGTGGCACCTCGATGCCGACGCTCCGGGCCGGCCGTTCCAGCATGGTCTTGTGGCCGAGAAAAATCAGGGCAGCGGCCATCGCGCCTTCGAAAATATTCGTGGTTCGTCCGACCAGTTGCGCAAACAGGGTGACGATGGTGTAGGCGAGGCTGACTCCGATCCACAAGGTCACCAGGGCGCCGGCGCGGGCGCCAAATGTCGCGGCAGCCTGCCGGAGTATACGGCCGGCGGTGACGCGCTCTTCGCTTCCGCCGATGCGGGTAAAGCCGAGCCCGAACAGGATGATCAGGCCGATTGTCCCGCCGATCGCCAGCCCGGCCAGGACCGGCAGGTTTTCCTCACCCGTGATACTGAACACGTCTTCGCCCCCATTTCTCCCAGTAAACGTCATAAAGCGTCGGTATTTCAGGTCAATGCGATTGAGGTTGCCGGTCGGGACGGCTAAGAGAGGCACGTATGGTGCCTGTCTTGTCGGCCGACGGTGCACTCGATCATATCCCCTTATGGAGGCGTGAATGGGCGAAGCCGCTTATGATGACGACGTCCTGATCGACTCGCCTGCCCGGGCCGATACCGATCCGGAATTCGTTGCCAATCTGCGGCAGGCCATTGCCGACGCCGATGGCGATCTCGTGCGGCGCATGCTGGTGCCGTTGCACGAGGCCGATATCGCTGACGTGGTCGAGCAGCTCTCGGCCAGCCAGCAGGGCGCGCTGGCGGAACTCGCGCCCGATATCATTACCGGTGAAGTGCTGGCCGAGCTCGAGCCGGATTCACGCGAAGTGGTGATGGAGTATCTGGATACCGCGCATCTTGCTGCGGCGATCCAGGAACTCGACTCAGACGATGCCACCGAAGTCGTCGAGGAAATGGACGCGGCAACGCGGACCGCGGTGCTCGCGGAAATCTCCGACAGTGATCGTGAAGCGGTCGAGCAGAGCCTGTCCTTCGAGGATGAGACGGCCGGTCGTCTCATGCAGCGCGAATTCGTCGCCGCGCCGGAATTCTGGTCGGTCGGGCACGCGCTCGACCACATGCGCAATGCGGCCGATGACCTGCCCGACAAATTCCACGACCTGTTCGTGATCGATACAGGCTTCCGCCCGGTTGGCGAGATCCCGGTCTGTCGCCTGTTGAGCGCCCGGCGGGATGTCGCCCTGAGTGATCTGATGGAAACGCCACGTATCCTGGTCGATCCCGAGACCGACCAGGAAGAGGTCGCCTACCTGTTCCAGAAATACCACCTGGTCTCGGCGCCGGTGGTCGACAGTGCCGGTCGACTGACCGGCATGCTGACCCTGGACGATATCGTCCACGTCATCCAGGACGAGAACAAGGAAGACCTGCTCGCCCTGGCCGGCGTGAATGATGCCGGTCTTGCCGACACCGTTGTTCGCTCTGTGCGTTCCCGTGCGCCCTGGCTGCTGGTCAATCTGGGCACGGCGATTCTGGCGTCGGGTGTGATTGCCCTGTTCGAGGGCGCGATCTCGCAGATCGTGGCGCTCGCCGTCCTGATGCCGATCGTCGCCTCGATGGGTGGCAATGCCGGCACCCAGTCGCTGGCCGTCGCCGTGCGCTCGATCGCTGAACGCGATCTGACCGCCGCCAATGCGGTGCGTGTTATCTGGCGCGAACTGGCAACCGGCATGGTCAACGGCCTGATTTTCGCCGTCATCATGGGGCTTGTGACCGTCCTGTGGTTCCGCGACTGGGAATTGGCGGCGGTAATTGCCATCGCCATGGTCCTCAATCTGGCCTGTGCCGGCCTGTCAGGCATTCTCATCCCGCTGGGGATGGTCCGGGCCGGCGCCGACCCGGCTGTTGCCTCCTCGGTTTTCGTGACCACGGTGACCGATGTCGTCGGCTTTCTGGCATTCCTGGGGCTGGCGACACTCGTCCTGTTGTGATGATATTCCGCTTCGGGTTGGCAAGGCCCGGCAATCGAATGGTGAGAATGTGCGTTTTTCTGTCCTGATCCTGAGCCTTTTCGCTGCGATGGGTGCTCCGGCGGCCGCGCAGGGCGTCTGGGAGACGGCGGCCCGGCTCGACGCTTCGCGCGCCGGTCTCGCCGTGGTCGCCCATGATGGTCGTATTTATGCCGCCGGCGGCGCCGGCCTGACGGATCCGCGCAGTGAATTTGAAAGCTATGACATCGAGCTTGATCGCTGGTTCCCGGAGACGGCCCTGCCGCGCGGGCTGGAGCGGTTCGGGATGGCGTCGGTCAATGGCCGCATTTATGTCGCCGGCGGTTATGCGCGCGGCGAGGACGGTGTCGCGCCGAGCGCAGGCGTCTGGTCCTGGTCCTTTGACGGCAATATCTGGCAGAGCGAGGCGGCGATGCCAGCGGCCAAGGCAGACCTCGTCCTGGTGACGGTTGATACATCGCTCTACGCCTTTGGCGGACTTCGTGACGACCGGGAAGCCTTCGTCTTTGATCCCGAGGCTCGCGAATGGGACACGCTTGCCGTTCCCCAAGGCGTCACGCGCCGGGCGGCGGCTGCCGCCGTGGTCGATGGCCGGATCTATCTGGCTGGTGGACGGCAGGACGCCGAGGCCCTGACCCGCGTCGATGTCTTTGACCCACAGACCGGTGACTGGGATCGTGCCCCGGACCTGCCGGCGCCGCGTTCCGGCGCCGCCGTGGCGGTGCTTGACGGGCGCATCCATCTGCTCGGCGGCCGCGGTGCTGACACCCGCGAGACGTTGCAGACACATGTGTCCTGGCAGCCCGGTGATGCCGACTGGCGCGAGGAGGCCGCGTTGCCGGCGCCGCGCACCGGCGGCGGTGCGGCGGTGCTGGCTGATGAAATCTATTTGATCGGGGGCGGATCCGGCGGTGGTTTCCTGGCTCCGTTCACGGCCCTGGACACCACAGATGTGTTCGATCCGGGCAACGATTAGGGCCGCGGCGTCAGGCTTGCAGGGGACAGCCCAATGTCTGGCGCGCCGTCCTGAAACGGAACACGCATGAAACCGAGATTGAAAACCTCTCCGGCTGCCCGCGAACTCATCAAGCGGTTCGAGCCCTTCCGATCCGAAGCCGAACGCGGCGATGATGGACGATGGGTTGTCGGCTATGGCCACCGTGCCGCCGCCAAACCCGGTGTCCGTGTCACCGAGGATGAAGCCTCGCTTCTGCTGATCTATGATGTGATGCGGGCCGAGGAAGTTGTTGATGACAGCATCACCGGTCCCCTGTCGCGCGGGCAGCGCGACGCGCTCACCTCCTTTGTCCATGACGTCGGCGTCGACCGTTTCCGTGGATCCGATGTCGCGCGCTATCTCTTCGAAGGTCGCGCCCGCGCCGCTGGCGAGGCACTCGCCGCTTTTGGTGATGGAATATCGCCGCGGCGCGAGGCCGAGAGCACGCTCTTCCTTGACGCGTTGATGCCCGCCCAGCCGGGTCGGGCGCGCAAGTCCGAGCCGGTCGAGCTGGTCATCAAGATTGAACATCCGACGGAAGAACGCGTGCTGGAAGGCGCGATCGCCGGTGCTGACGCGCCGCCTCCGCCGGAAGCCTATTCCGATCTGCCGCCGCCACCGCCGCCGCTTGATGCCGGTCAGGTCCGGCGCCGTGAAGCGGAAGACGAAATCGCCCGCATCCTGGCCGCCGTCCAGGCCTTGCCGCCGGAAGTCCGTCAGGATCTTACCGATGAAGCCATGGCGCCGGTCGCCGAGGCTGTTTCGGACATGCGCGATGATCCGGTCGATGCCCGTTTCGAGGCTGTCGAAGAGCTGGAGGCCGAAACCGGGTCTGATGCGTCACCCGAGGCGATCACTGCCGATGATGTGGCGGTTGAAGCCGAGGCTCCTACCGAGGCCGACACAGACCCAGGCGAAGATCGTGATGGCGTGGCCGCGCTTGACACGCATGACGCCCCGGCGACCGATCCCGAGTCTGCGGCAGAGCGTGTGATCGCCCGCATGGCCGAGGAAATCGGTGATGATGTGGCAGATGATCCGTCTGCGGCGGAGGCAACTGACACTGTCGATGCGTCTGCCCAGGGCGACACCGCAGCCGAGGCCGAGGAACGGGCTGTGCCGGCTTCGATGCCCGCGCCCGTTGCTGCCTTTGACTTGCCGGACGGCATGGGGCTGGGCTTTGTGCTGACCAATCGCCAGCCGGTCGCCGTCACTGAACCCGAAGTGGATGTAGAGACGGTTGCCGAACAGGCTGACGCTGCATCCCAAGGGCCGGCTGAATTGCCGGAGCGTTATTCGCTCGACCTGCCCAGCGGCACCGGCCTTGGTTATGCCTTGACCAGCATCATGCAGGGGAGCTTCCGGGCCGACGCAGAGCCGGAAACGGCGCCTGTCGATGAGGTCGTTGACACGATCAACGCCGGGACTGCGGACGGGACTGCGCCTGAGCCTGAACCGATGTCTGAGCCTGAACTTGACGCGGAAATCGCCGCCGACGCCGAAACTGAAACACCAACCGTCGAACCTGAAGCCGAAGTCGTCGAGCGCCCGGTCAGCCTCGGTGGTGACGACACACCGCCGCCGCACCCCGCCGAAACGCCGGCCGAGGCCAATGGCGCGATTGGTGAGGTCGCCGGCGAGCCGGTCGCCGCTGATCAGACGATGCACGTCGCGCAGGATGATGATCTCGGGGATGACCCGATGACCAGCGGCCATGATCCGATGTCCGACACCGGCGATGATTTTTCGCCAAGTGATCTGGCCGCCGATGTCCACACCACGCAGGACCGTCCCGGGCCGCGTTCGGATGACGGGTTGTGGACATTTCTTGCCGTCCTGATCGCCGGTGGTTTGCTGGCGGGTTTCGGCAGCGTGCTGGCCGCGTCCGAATGGGATTATATAATCGCGCAGCGTGAAATGACGCTGAATTTCGGAATGGCCATCGCTGGATTTTTCCTCGTCATCGTTGCCGGGTGGCAACTCGCTTCGATTTGGCTGTCCAAGTTGAAACAAAAGGCCGGCAACTAGCCTTTTTCGCGCCATTCTGTTTCGTGGCCCGCACCGGTCTCTCTTGACCCGGTCGCGGGCCGTGCTACATCGCGCGGCATGATACCGAACCAATATCCCTCGCTCGATTTCAACCTCGGTGACACGGCCGAAATGATCCGTGACACCGTCCGTTCCTTTGCCAGCGACGAGATCGCGCCGCGTGCGGCCGAGATCGACAAGACCGACATCTTCCCGGCCGATCTGTGGCAGAAGATGGGGGATCTGGGCCTGTTGGGCATTACCGTCAGTGAAGAAGACGGCGGTACCGGGCTTGGCTATCTCGAGCATGTCATCGCGATGGAAGAGATTTCCCGCGCTTCGGCGTCGGTCGGCCTGTCCTACGGCGCCCATTCCAATCTCTGCGTCAACCAGATGCGGCGCTGGGGCAATGCGGAACAGAAAACGAAATACCTGCCCAAGCTGATCTCCGGCGCGCATGTCGGCTCGCTGGCCATGTCCGAACCTGGCGCCGGATCCGATGTCGTCTCGATGAAGCTCAAGGCCGAACGCAAGGGTGATCATTTCGTGCTCAATGGCTCGAAAATGTGGATTACCAATGCCCCGGCCGCCAATACGCTGATCGTCTACGCCAAGACCGATACCAGCGCCGGTTCGCGCGGCATCTCGGCCTTCATCATCGAGCGCGGCATGAAGGGCTTCTCGGTCGCGCAGAAGCTGGACAAGCTGGGCATGCGTGGCTCGGAGACCGGTGAGCTGGTCTTCGAAGATTGCGAAGTCCCGATCGAAAACATGATGGGCGAGGAGGGCAAGGGCGTCGAAATCCTGATGTCCGGCCTCGACTATGAGCGTGCCGTGCTGGCCTCCGGCCCGGTCGGCATCATGCAGGCCTGCATGGATGTGGTGATGCCCTATATCCGCGAGCGCAAGCAGTTCGGCAAATCGATCGGCGAATTCCAGCTCGTTCAGGGCAAGCTGGCCGACATGTATGTGCGCATGAATGCCACGCGGGCCTATGTCTATGCCGTCGCCCAGGCCTGCGATCGTGGTCAGACCACACGCAAGGACGCTGCCGGTGCCATCCTCTATGCCGCCGAGGGCGCGACCCAGATGGCGCTGGACGCGATCCAGCTCTTGGGCGGCAATGGCTATATCAATGAATTCCCGGCCGGCCGCTTGCTGCGCGATGCCAAACTCTACGAGATCGGGGCCGGCACGTCGGAGATCCGCCGCTGGCTGATCGGGCGCGAATTGTTCGACGAGACGAACTAGGCTCCCGACACGGGCGCCAGACATGTTAGGCTCCGGGCAATCGCTGCCTGGAGCCTTTTTCATGGCTGATTATTCCGATCTCAAAGCCGTTTTCGTCAATTGCACGCTCAAGCGCTCGCCCGAGACCTCCAATACCGAAGGTCTGATGGCAGTGTCGCGCGCGATCATGGAGAAACAAGGCGTCACGACCGACCTCATCCGCCTGGTCGACCACGACGTCCCGCCCGGCGTCTATCCCGACATGACCGAGCATGGCTGGTCATCCGATGACTGGCCGCAGCTGTGGCAGCGCATCGAGGCGGCGGACATCCTGGTCGTTGGCACGCCGATCTGGCTGGGTGAGGAAAGCTCGGTGGCGCGGGTGCTGATAGAACGCCTTTACGCCCAGTCTGGCGACATGAATGACAAGGGCCAGTACGGCGTCTACGGCAAGGTGGGCGGCTGTCTGGTGACCGGCAATGAAGACGGCATCAAACATGTCGCGATGAGCGTGCTCTATGCACTCCAGCATGTCGGCTACACCATTCCGCCGCAAGCCGATGCCGGCTGGATCGGCGAGGCAGGCCCGGGCCCATCCTATCTTGATGAGAATTCGGGCGGTCCGCAGAATGATTTCACCCAGCGCAATACCACATTCATGAGCTGGAATTTGATGCATATGGCGGCGATGCTGAAGCGGGCCGGCGGCTTGCCTGCCGACGGCAATTCGCGCAAGGCTTGGGACGCGGGTGCACGCTTTGACCACCCCAATCCGGAGTATCGTTGACGTCTTCGCTGCCACGACAAGGAATTGTGCATGATCTATCCCCCAACACTGCTCGCTCTGGCGTTTCTGGCGGTGAGCTGCACCGCCGAACCCGCGGGCGCCCAGCCGGGCGGCATGGATCGTCTGTCGGCCTATGACACGATCGATGCCTGCCTCTATCGCGAAGCCGGCCCGGTTGATCGCCAAGCCTGCATCGGCGAATACCGCACGGCCTGCGAAACGCTGTCCGCCGACGGTGAGACCATGGTCGGTATGATGATGTGCGCCGGCGAAGAGTATGAGGCTTGGGATCGCTGGCTGAATGAAGCCTATCGGGATTTGCGCGAAAGCCTGCCGGAAGATGCCGTCGTCAACCTGCGCGAGGCCCAGCGCAGCTGGATGGCGCATCGCGACCAGGACTGTCTCTTCCTGTCAGGCCTTTATGCGGGCGGGTCGATGGAAGGGCTCGAGCGAGCGGGCTGCCTGACCAGCAAGACGGCTGAACGTGCCATCGAGCTGATGCATTGGGATGCGGTTTATCCGCCCTTCTGAACCGCCGCCGTCAGGCCCAGCGTGACCCGCATCTCGTCATCAATGCCGGCCAGCATGCCTTGCGCCGCGTCATAGCCGGCATCGCGGACTTCCTCGAAACGTTCCCATTCGCGGATATCGACTGAGGTCTCCGGCAGGATCAGCAGGTCGGCGGCCTCGCGTCCGATGTCACGGTGGTCGGCAACTCCGATCGTGGCGGCGCGCATCAACAGGGAGGCAATCGGTGGTGGTGATTTCAGCCCGTTCTTGCGCACCCATTCGAGAAAGCCGGGCGGGTTTTCGAAGTCGGCCGGGTTGAGGCCCTGCGCCCGGGTCACATCAACGCCCACGACGGCGCCGCGGTGGAAGGCGCGCATCTCGCGGGCCGGGAAATTGGTGAAGACGGCACCATCGACCAGGATCTGGCCATTGACCACGACCGGCGGCAACAGGCCCGGAATGGCGATCGAGGCGCGCAGCGCATGTCTCAGCGAGCCGGAACGGTGCACTTGCGGGCGGCCACTGGCGAGGTTTGACGACAGGCAGAAATAGGGCCGCACCATTTCCGCGATCTCGACATCGCCGAAATGCTCCTTCAGGCGGGTATCGACCTTTTCGCCCTTGGCCAGCGAGACCACCGGCAGGGTCCAGTCGTCCAGCGGGTTGGAATCGACGAAGGCCTTGCGGATGCGCTGCTCCAGCTCATCATCGGACCAGTCCAGCGCCACGCCGGCCGCGATGATGGCGCCCATCGAGGCGCCGCCGACAAAATCAAACGGCAGGCCCGCTTCGCGCAGGGCGCGGATCGCGCCCATATGGGCATAGGCGCGGGCGCCGCCGCCGGAAACGACCAGGCCGACCGATCGACCGGACAGGGTGCGGGCGAGGCGGGCCGTATCGGCGACATGCTGGTTCTGGCGCCAGTGGAAGACACGCGATGCATCGGCGGCATTAGCCCAATCCTGCGGTCGCGAGGCGGCGCTTACACCGCCCGGGTGGAGTAGCACGACATCCAGCAGTTTCAGCCGCATGGCGGGCGAGGGATCGTCCGGCAGCAAGGGCGTTGACGGTCGCGCATCGGCGCGGGCGAACAACCACATCCGGTCGGCCCGGCCCATCGCGCGGCGGGCCCAGGCGGGATCCGAGAAACGGGCGGTGAGCAGGACGATGTCATACTCGCTTTCCAGCCTGTCGAGCTTTTGGCCGCTCCAATCAGCGCAGGCCTCGTCGGCGATCCCGCAGCTGACGCCCATGCCGGTGAGCGTCGCCGCCAACTCCTTGGCCCGGTAGTCGAGATCAATGGTCGGTGAAGTGCCGATCAGGGCGAAGACTTTCGGCTCGGACCCGGAGGCGCGCCGCGGCCCCCGCAGGCGCGTCAGCATCATGCGCGATAATTCCCGCATCAGACTGGCATGCTTGTTGGTCAGGCGTTCGAAGCTCGTCTTGGGCAGGCGCACCAGCTCGCTGTCGCGCAGGGCGTAGACGCTGGCCGAGTGCGGCGTTTCGTCGAGCATCGACATTTCGCCGACCGGCTCGCCGGCGCGGATATAGCCGATCAGGTCGGGTCGCCCGAGCGCCCCGTTGCGGAAGGCCGCCAGGGCCCCGGAGCGGACCAGATAGATGGCGTCCGCCTCATCGCCCTCCCGAAAAAGGAGTTGGCCGGCCGGCAGGCAAAACCATTCCACCTCGTGCTCGACAGCATCCAGAACCGATTTTTCGACCCGGTTCAGGAAGGGCAGGAAGGAAAGATTGAGAGGCATGGGACCTGTCAGCGGCTTGAATCAGTGGCCACTCTAGAACCCGGTCGCTGGGTTATGAAGGGGGATGCTCGGTGGCGCCGGTCCACCAGGGATAATAATCAGAAACGACGACGCAGGACCAGATGACCGACCGGACGGACCGTGCGGGATTGGCTCTCACCGATCGCATCGGCGTCGATACGGTCGAGGTCGTCCAGCAGCGGCATGCGTTCGCCGGTTTCCGGATCGAACAGGATCATCTGGTCTTCGCTCGTATCCTGGAAATAGGCACCGCCTTCCATCGTGATGCTCCAGGCATCCATGGTGCGCACCGTGATGCCGGCACCGAAATAGCGGGTCAGCGCGTCGAGATTGGATCGCGTCAGTTCTTCCGACAGTTCGGCGTGCGGAAAGGCGGACCAGGCCGGGGCATCGCCCTGGCGCATCCAGGCCGGGATAGCGCGGTCGCGGCGCTGGGCGATCGTGCCGGCCGATAGATAGAACTCATCGCCGAACGGGTGGATGTCGACTTGTCCGGAGACGGCGGCGATATCGGCGTGGTCGGACGCGGCGTGGTCGGCCAGGATGGCCACATTCGAGGCGGAGGACGTATTAACGCGCCAGCGCACGGTCGATGCCGTGTTGGCCTCACCGATTCCCGTCATCCAGGCGGCCGAATCGGCCGACTGCCGGGCTTGGGCCTGGCCCGTTGCTGCCACGAAAAGCGTGGCGATAACAAATGCTTGCACGCGCATATGCACCTCCCACAAGAAACCGGAGCCAGTGTACCGCAATCCGCCTTCAATCCCCATCAGCCTGCAAGGGAGGACTGAATCATGTCTTAACCGGTCGCGTGACTCATTAAGAATCCATCAAACCGGTTCGACCTTGAAACCATACGCGGTGCGGCCCGGAGTGCCAAGCGTGGCGAAAGCCGGCTTGGCCTAATCCATTCCCTCCAGGTTCGTTGGCACAAGATAATCAAGGGGTTCTATCCAATCGATATTCGGCGCCCCCTGGATGTAGGCGTCGAGCAGGGCCTTGTGCCCGGCTCCGTAAATAACGAGGACGCGCTCACCCGGTTCCGCAATTTCCGCGATATTTGAGAAAATGTGCAGATTTCGGCCCCACCAATTCGTCATTTCCCGTGCCCCGGCCGGATCTTCGATCCCGCCCATCTGGGCGAGCAGCAGATAGAGATTGTGCATGTCGCGGGTGGGTTGCGAATTCTCCGAGACAAGCCGTTGCAGGATCGACCGGTCCAGCGAGTCCCGTTCGGCGAGTATCGTGCGGACCTCTCCGATATAGCTTTCCCACGTCGCCAGGAGGTCGGTCTGACCAGCGGTCTGGGCGGCCGACAGCATGGCGTCGAAATCCATCCCGCCGGGATGGTCGACCGCGTACAGGCGGTCATGGCCGAGACGGGCGGCCAGACGCATGCCGATTTGCTGCCTTTCATTGACGCCCAATTCCCGTTCGCCGCCGACGAATTCCAGATAGCGGGCGTTGAAGCCGGCTTCGTGTTCGGGCGTCAGCTCGACCGCGATACGTGTCGGCGCGAAGGTTTCGAGCCGGTCGAGCACGATTGCGATCTCGGCCTGTCGCTGTGGCGTCAGGAAGTCGTCCACTTCGGGGTTGATCATATCGCTGCCGCCGCCGGTGAAATGAAATGTTCCCAGCACCATGACTTGTCCCGGGGGCGGGCTGTCATCAGCGATGGCGGCCGGCGCGGTGGCGCAGGCGATGGCTATGGCTATGGCTATGGCTATGGTGAAGGTGGCAAGTATGGCGCGCATGATATTCTCCCCTCGACAGGATTTGTCGGCATCATGATGCGCCGGGAAACCGGTTCGGATGCATGATTGTTTGCCATCGACGCTGTGCGCGGGTTAATCAGCCAGCACGATTGCAGCTTTCGGGGCCTTCATGACCAAGCTCGTTTCCGCGCTCGACACCAGCTCTGCCGCGTACCAGGAAAATGCCGACGCGATGGCGGGATTGGTTGCAGACCTGCAAGTGCGCACCGCTGCCGCCGCTGTCGGCGGTTCCGAGCGTTCGCGCGAAAAACACCTGTCGCGCGGCAAGCTCTTGCCCCGCGAGCGCGTTGAGCGCCTGCTGGATCCCGGCTCGCCCTTCCTTGAGATCGGCGCCCTGGCGGCCAACGGCATGTATGAGGGCAATGTCCACGGCGCCGGCATGATTGCCGGCATTGGCCGTGTCTCCGGGCGCGAGGTGATGGTGGTCTGCAATGACCCGACCATCAAGGGCGGTGCCTACTACCCGATGACGGTAAAAAAGCATTTGCGGGCGCAGGAAATCGCCATGCAGAATCGGCTGCCCTGCGTCTATCTGGTCGATAGCGGCGGCGCCAACCTGCCGCACCAGGCCGACGTCTTCCCCGATCGCGACCATTTCGGGCGCATCTTCTACAACCAGGCCAACATGTCGGCCGAGGGTATTCCGCAGATTGCCGTGGTGATGGGGTCGTGCACGGCCGGCGGTGCCTATGTGCCGGCCATGTCGGACGAGACGGTCATCGTGCGCAAGCAGGGCACCATCTTTCTCGCCGGACCGCCCCTGGTGAAGGCCGCGACCGGCGAGGTCATTTCAGCCGAGGATCTCGGCGGCGCCGATGTCCATGCCCGGACCTCGGGCGTGGCCGATCATTACGCCGCCAATGACGAACACGCCCTGCACACGGCGCGCCGCATTGTTGGCACGCTGAACAGTGTCAAACAGGTTGATCTCGATCTGACCGAGCCGCGCGAACCCGCCTATGACACCGCCGAGCTGGATGGGGTCGTGCCGGCCGATATCCGGGCGCCTTACGATGTCCGCGAAGTGATTGCCCGACTGGTCGATGGTTCGGAGTTTGACGAGTTCAAGAAACTCTATGGCGAGACCCTGGTCACCGGTTTTGCCAGGCTCTACGGCATGCCGGTCGGCATCATCGCCAATAACGGCATATTGTTCTCGGAAAGTGCCCAGAAGGGCGCCCATTTCATCCAGCTGTGCGCCCAGCGCGGTATTCCGCTGGTCTTCCTGCAGAACATCACCGGTTTCATGGTCGGCTCGAAATACGAGGCGGGCGGCATTGCCAAGGATGGCGCCAAGCTGGTCACCGCCGTCTCGACCTATCGCGGACCGAAATTCACCGTGATCATCGGCGGCTCCTATGGCGCCGGCAATTACGGCATGTGTGGCCGGGCCTATTCCCCGCGCTTCCTCTTCATGTGGCCCAATGCCCGCATCTCCGTCATGGGCGGCGAGCAGGCCGCGGCCGTGCTGGCCACCGTCAAGCGTGACGGCATGGAAGCGCGCGGCGAGGACTGGTCGCTGGACGAGGAGGCGGCCTTTAAGGCGCCGGTGCGTGAGGCCTATGAGGCCGAAGGCAACCCCTATTTCTCGACCGCCCGGATGTGGGATGACGGCATCATCGCTCCGTCGGATACGCGGCGGGTTTTGGGTCTGTCGCTGTCAGCCGCGCTGAATGCTCCGATCGAGAAGACGAAATTTGGTCTGTTCCGAATGTAGCGCCTACCGGCAAAGCGCGTAATTTCAAAGCGTTGCGGCGAACAACTCCTCGGCTTTCCGGCGTGACAACGGGTTAATTCCTGTTAAGGCTGGTTGCGTTGAACCGGTCAGAACATGGCGGAGGGGGAGTGCATGCCGGAGTTTGCCGAACAGATTCTCAGCTTCGCCCGTGAGGGCTTTGCCGAGGTCAATGCCGTGCTCGGATTGCTGCTGGCCGTGGTGTCGGCGCTCATCCTGTCGAAATGGTCGCGACTTGTTGTCGTGGCCGGCGGCGCCGTTATTGCCCATATCATCCTGGAACGGCTTGCGCCCGTGATTGCAGAGGTTGGCGGCTTTCACCTTCCGCCACTTCTGGAAACGCATTTCTGGCGCTATGTCGGCGTCTTGTTTGTCGGCTATCTCGTGGTGATCGGAATCCTGTTCGCGATCAAACGGGTTGTCACAAAAAGTTAAGAAAACTCGCCTGTCAGGAGAACCCGCTTTCCAAGACGAAAATTTCACTAGATCGTTAACACTGTGCACTTGTCTTGGGGTAAGGTGAGCGCAGCGTTTGTTTGCGGAAGGGGACCGCGTAATGGAATTTCTCGACCAGATCTTGGGCTATATCCAGCCCATAATTGACTTCTTCATGCCAGGCCTTGCGGCCTATGCCGGCGACGGCACAGTGGTGAACTGGATGCCGCTGGGCATTCAGCTGGGCGTGATTGCGCTCGTGCTGGCTCTCCTGATGCGGGAATTCGGCGCCATCCTGATCTTTACCGTGGTCGGCGTGATCATTCATGTCATCGTCGATGTGGTGATGCCGATGGTGCGTGGTGGCGGAGCCGGCGATTTCGACATTGCCGCCTTCGGTGGACAATTCACCCAGACGCCGTATCTGCTTTATCTCGGCGCCTTGGCGATCGGCTATTTCGTGGCCATCATCATCCTGTCGATGATCAAGGGCCTGATCTTCCGCGGCGATTGATCGCGGCGATACCGGCGGCGTAGGGGCGCTGCCGGGCTGGGGGCAAAAGCGGGCTGGCGGGAAACCGTCGGCCCGTTTTTCCGTCCGGGCCATGGCGAAAATGATCTGGCGGCTTGTTGCGCGGCGCCCGGAGGCTTAAGGCTAGGGGACTGATTTCATACAGCCCGCTAGCGGAGACCGCCATGTCCGACGCCCCCGTCCTGCTCGATGTCAGCCCGGCCGGTGTGGCCGTGGTCACGCTCAACCGACCCGACAAGCACAATGCCTTCAATGCCGAGGTGATCGCCCAGCTCTCCGACACGTTCGAGACGTTGCGTGCCAATGGCGATGCGGTCCGCATTGTCTTCCTGCGCGGCAATGGCGGCAGTTTCTCTGCCGGCGCCGATCTCGACTGGATGAAGGCGGCAGCGCATTACACCGAGGCCGACAATGAAGAGGATGCGATGGCGCTCGCCACCATGCTCAAGCGCCTCTACGACCTGCCGCAGATGACCGTCGCCCTGGTCCAGGGCGCGG
Source organism: Maricaulis maris (assembly GCF_003634045.1). Taxonomy (GTDB): domain Bacteria; phylum Pseudomonadota; class Alphaproteobacteria; order Caulobacterales; family Maricaulaceae; genus Maricaulis; species Maricaulis maris. Next base: position 472,025 of record NZ_RBIM01000002.1, on the reverse strand, counting down.
CGATGGGCGGCGGTGCCGGACTGCTGGCGGCCTGTGATGTCGGCATTGTCATGAAAGACGCGAAGATCCGCTTTTCCGAAGTGCGCCTCGGGCTGACCCCGGCCACCATCTCGCCCTTCGTCATCCGCGCCATCGGTCCGCGCTGGGCCCGCGCCCTGTTCGCCTCGGGCGAAGGCTTTGACGGCAATTTCGCGCACCAGATCGGGCTTGCCCAATATGTCGTTGAGAATGCTGACGAGATGGCGGAGATGGAGGAGTATCTCGCCAAGCTGGCTTTCTCCGCCGCGCCGGGCGCCGTCGCGGATGCCAAGAAGCTGGTCGATGATGTGACCGACCACGAGATCAATCACGGACTCGCGGTGCACACCGCCAAGGCGATTGCCAAGCGCCGCGCCTCGGAGGAGGGGCAGGAAGGGCTGGCCGCCTTCCTCGAGCGCCGCAAGCCGCGCTGGGCGGAGTAGGCAACCTGTCCAGTCCTCGTGCCTTCCTGCACGCCCGCCGCGCCGCGCTTCGGGCCTGGTTCGTGCGCGGGCCATGGACGCTGGGTGTTTTCGAATTTGTCAGTTTCGGCATCAAGCAGGCCTGGGCGTGCCTGTTCGGCGGGCTGATGCTGGCCCTGCTGCTGGCGACCTTCCTCTGGTACCCGGCCGATGCCGGGCTGGCGCGCTATGACTTCATCACCCTGGCGGCGCTCGGCATCCAGGTCGCGCTTCTGGTCTCCCGGCTGGAAACCCTGGAGGAGGCGAAGGTCATCGCCATCTTCCATGTCGTCGGCACGGTGATGGAAATCTTCAAGACTTATGCCGGCAGCTGGGTCTATCCGGAGGAGAGTTTCCTGCGGATTGCCGGCGTGCCGCTCTTCTCCGGCTTCATGTATGCGGCAGTCGGATCCTACATAGCGCGGGTCTGGCGGGTTTTTGAATTCCGATTCGACCGATTCCCAAATTTATGGCTGCAATTTGCTTTGGCAGCGGCAGTTTACATCAACTTCTTCGCGCATCACTACGGGCCGGATATCCGTCTTTTCCTCTTCATCGCGACGGTCGCGATCTATGGCCGCTGCGTGGTTTGGTTCCGGCCGGATGAGGCGCATCGGCCGATGCCGCTGGTGATCGGCTTCCTGCTGGTTGCGCTTTTTATCTGGTTTGCCGAGAACCTGGGAACCTTTGCCCGCGCCTGGTCCTATCCGGGGCAGGAGGTCAGCTGGCACATGGTGTCGCTGGCCAAGCTCGGCTCATGGTATCTTCTGATGATCATCAGTTTCGTGCTGGTCGCCGCTGTGCAATACCGGCGCGAAGATCCTTCACGGGACGAGACCAAATCACGGGGATGACAGGCTCATGATCAAGACGCTTCTGATCGCCAATCGCGGCGAGATTGCTCGCCGCGTGATGCGGACGGCCAAACGGATGGGTATCCGCACCGTCGCCGTCTATTCCGAAGCCGATGCCGACGCGCCGCATGTGCGCGAGGCGGATGAGTCGATCCTGCTCGGTCCGGCCCCGGCCTCGGAAAGCTATCTTCTGGGTGACAAGATCATCGAGGCCGCCATCGTCACCGGCGCCGACGCGATCCATCCCGGCTATGGCTTCCTGTCGGAAAATGCGGCCTTCGCCGAGACCTGCGCCAAAAACAACATTATCTTTGTCGGCCCGTCACCGGAAGCGATCCGCGCCATGGGGCTCAAGGATCAGGCCAAGGCGCTGATGGAAAAGGCCGGCGTGCCGGTCACGCCGGGCTATCATGGCGAGAATCAGGACCCCGCCCATCTCGAGGCCGAGGCCGGGCGGATCGGTTATCCGGTCCTGATCAAGGCCGTCGCCGGTGGTGGCGGCAAGGGCATGCGCAAGGTCGATGCTGCCGAGGACTTCCTCGCGGCGCTGGACAGCTGCAAGCGCGAGAGCTCGAAAAGCTTCGGCGATGACCGCGTCCTGATCGAGAAATTCATCACCAATCCGCGCCATATCGAGGTTCAGGTCTTCGGCGACAGCCGGGGGCGGGTGATCCATCTTTATGAGCGCGACTGTTCGCTGCAGCGCCGTCACCAGAAGGTGATCGAGGAAGCGCCGGCGCCGGGCATGACCCCGAATGTGCGCCAGGCCATGTGCTCCGCCGCCATCAATGCCGCCAAGGCGGTCGATTATGTGGGTGCCGGCACGGTCGAATTCATCGTCGACGGGTCGGGCGAGCTACGCGAGGACGGTTTCTTTTTCATGGAGATGAATACCCGTCTCCAGGTCGAACACCCGGTCACTGAAATGGTCACCGGCCTCGATCTCGTCGAGCTGCAGCTGAAGGTCGCGGCCGGCGGCTCGGTGCCCGAGCAGGACACGATCCGCCTGTCCGGCCACGCCATGGAAGCGCGCCTCTATGCCGAGGACCCGGTGGCCGGCTTCCTGCCCTCGACGGGGCCGTTGCAGCGTCTCGAATTTCCGCAGGCAGGGCCGGGCCGCCGTGTCGATACCGGCGTGGAAGAGGGCGGTGAGGTGTCCCTCCATTATGATCCGATGATCGCCAAGCTGATCGCTCACGCTGAGACCCGCCGCGAGTCCGCCCACATCCTGGCCGACATGATTGATGAGCTGGTCGTCTATCCGGTCCGCACCAATGCCGCCTTCCTGCGTCGGGCGGCCGTGCATGAAGACTTTCTTGCTGCTCGTCTATCCACCGGCTTTATCGAGGCCAATCTCGAGACGCTGGTTCCGACCGTCGTACGTCCGGTCGATGGTGCCTTGGCACTGTTGGGGGCGCTCGACTTGCGTCCGATCCTTGGCGGTGCCCTTGACCCGTTCGAGAGCGCCGATGGCTGGCGCCTCAATGCGCAGCCGCGGATCGAGCATCGCTTCGACGTCGCCGACGAGATCATCACGGTCGTCCTCACCCGGGCCGGACGCGGACTGACGGTCCGTATTGGTGATGAGATCACCGATATCCGTGATCTCGGCATCGAAGACACGGCGCGGGGCTACGCCTTTGCCGCCCGCGCCGATGGGGTCGACCTGCACGCTGTATGTGAACCGGTCGAGGGCGGTGTTCTGGTGGCTTGCCAAGGCCGGGCCACGGTCTACGCCTACGAGAACCCGGAAGCCGCCGCCGACGCGCTGGAGGCGGGCGATGTGATCAAGGCGCCGATGCCGGGCAAGGTGTTGGCGGTCAATGTGAAGGCCGGTGACAGCGTGAAGAAGGGCCAGGCGCTCGTCGTTCTGGAAGCGATGAAGATGGAGCACGCCCTGGCCGCGCCGCGCGACGGCGTGATCGGCGAGCTGGCGGTCGAGACAGGCGGTCAGGTTGCTGAGGGCGATGTCCTTGTCGCGCTCGAGGCGCTGGACGAGGTGGTCGCCGCCTGACGCGTCGGCTCGCCTCGCTCATGCCTTGGACCTGTGCGTGAGCGCAAGTAACCATTGATAGCTTGCCGAGATTTCCCGGTTACGGCCTTCTGCCCGCAAGCCATGAATGGGGAGGACCGACCGAAGGCCGATCTTCGACGGGACAGGACGGTTCGCAGCCGCACTTATCCCCCCACACGCGAAACCGGCACATCTCTTGCTCTTTTCCCGGTGACATCACGGGAGATGGATCAATGCGTGACACCTATATGGATCAGTTCGGGTCGACTTGGTCGGATGACGCCAAGCGCAAGTTTCGTCATGAGCCGATGACGGTACGTCACAACTACCACGAACATCATGCCTTCTCCGACGTCGCCCTGGCGGCCCTGATTGAACGCCATCCGCGTGACATGATCGATTTTTGCACCATGGGCGACGATGCGACCGACCATGACAGCTGGCGAGCGGGTGACCCGGGTGCCCTGAGCGGGCTGGAGCTGATCGAGGCTGTCCGCAAGGGCAGGCTTTGGATCAATCTGCGCCATGCCATGGACACAGACCCGGAGTATCGCCCGATCTATGACGCGATGCTGGCCGACATGAAGAAGGCCGATCCGTCTTTCCGGCCACTGGTCGCAGAAGCCGGCATCCTGATTTCGTCACCGTCCGCCCAGGTGTTCGCCCATTCGGATGTGTCCGAAACCATGTTGTGGCACATGCGCGGTGTGAAGCGTTTTCGTACCTATCCGGCCAGGTTGCCCTATTTGAACCACGATGATGTCGAGGGCGTTCTGCACAAGGACAAGACCGAGGATATCCATTTCGATCCGGCCTGGGACAAGGACGCCTTCACGGTTGATCTGCATCCGGGCATGGCAACAAATTGGCCCTTGCACGGGCCGCACCGGATTGAAAACCAGTCGGGCGTGAATGTCTCCGTGCCATTCGAGATTTCGACCCCGCAATCGCGGCTCCAGAACTCGATCCTCTATGCCAATGGCGTGCTGCGACGCCAGTTCGGTTATGTGCCGAAAGAGACCCGGACCGATGGTCTTGGCGCATTGATGAAGCGGGTTTTGAGCTTTGCCGTGAAGTTGAAGTTCAAACTTCTGGGCGAGCCGGTGCGGGTGATGCCGAAGTCCGAGCGGACCTTCGATATCGATCCCGACGCGCCGGACGGGTTCGTCAATCGCCAGGCGGCCTGAGCAGGGCGCATTCATCGGCATGACAATGTTGTAAGGCGAGGGGATTACAGTCCCCTCGCGCGTCCGTTTGTGGCACAGGGTTGGGGCGGGGGTGATTGTTGCAACCAACCTGTCTGGAACAAAAACCATGAAATCTGTTTCTGTTTTGCTTGCCGCTGTCAGCGTGCTTTTCAGCGCGCCTGCACTGGGCCAATCGGGCATGGCCCCGGTACATCCCGTCCTTGACGCCACGCTGTCCCGAAGCGCCGTCCCGACCGACAAGTCCGAGTGGCGCTTCACCATCACCATGACCAATGAGGACGGGGTCATGGTCGGCCGATTCGACGGTACCCGACCCGAAACCGAACGCTGGCAGCTCGTTTCTCCGGCGCTCGATGATTTGTCCGAGATGCAGTCGGGCATGTGGACCGGACTGCAGGAACCTGATGAGGATGAGGATGACTCCGGGCTGTTCTTCTCGGCCGACGGGAGTGACATCGTGCCGGGATCCCTGACCTTGGCCGACGAGGCCGGCGACAGGCTGGTCTTCAATTTTGATCCCCAACTCGATGAGGACGACCAGGCGATGGCCGACCATGTCCAGGGGGCGCTCACCGTATCGCGAGACCAGCTCGCCGTGACGCAATTGCGGGTCTGGGCGCCCGAGAGTTTCAAGCCGCATTTTGCGGTGCGTCTCAACCGGTTCGAGATGGTGCAGCAATTCGACCAGCTCGACGGCCTGCCAGCGCCGGTGCTGACGCGCATGTCGCAGGAAATCAGTGGCCGCGCCGCCTTCCAGACATTCGAGCAGAGCTTCGAGCTCACCTTCACCGATATCGAGTATCTGGGGACGGTGACCGTCGACTAGAGCTGAAGCGTGGGCGCCGCGCTGCGGTTTTGACCGCGGCGCGGAGTCGCCCTACTTGCTCCCCATGACTATTCACATCGTCAAACTCTGCGTCGGCGTCGCTTCGGTTGAGGAGCTGGAAGCCCATCGCGACCGCGAAATGGCGGCGCGTCGGGCCGCTGGCGAGCCGGAAGTCGCCATGCATGTCACCCGCATGTTCCCAGCCCGCAAGGACGAGGTCGAGGCCGGCGGCTCGCTGTATTGGGTCATGTCGGGGGCGATCCAGTGCCGCTCCGAGATTATTGCGCTCGAGGCGGTGACCGGTAGCGACGGTATCAAGCGCTGCGCCATCATGATGTCGCCGGAGATCATCCGGACCGCTGCGGCGCCGCGCCGCCCTTTCCAGGGTTGGCGTTATCTCAAACCCGAGGATGCCCCGCGCGATGTCGGCGGTGGCGGCGAGGGCGGTGACGGTCTGCCGGGGGAATTGCGGGCGAAATTGCTGGAGCTGGGTGCCTGGTAGGACCTGCGTCAGCAGGCCGATGCCGGTGGATACCCGGAATGGGCGCCGGACCTTGTCAACGCAGCGCTCCGGCGTGTTGCAGTCGCAGCATCAGGAGCAGAATCAAGGCTTCGATCGAAATGACCACAAGGCCGATCGGGCTGTCCCAGGCCGGATTGTCTCCCATCCGGACCCAGAGAACCAGATGGCTGGCAACAGCCCCGCCGATAGCGAGCACGGCTGCCTTGTTGCGCAGGATCAGCAGGGCTTGGGCCGCAAAGCCCAACGCACATAACATATAAAAGAGTACGAGTTCGAAGAGGCCTGTATGGTTGAGGGCGACGCGGATATTGATACCGAAGAAAATTCCGCCGCCTATGCCTGACTGGGTGAGGGTCACACCGAGCAACCAGGCGGCGGCGTAGAGACTGAAAAGCGTTGCCAGCACGTGCGCGGCGATCTCGACCCGTCGGGGATGCCTGTGTCTGGCCGATGTTGCGCGTGTCATTGACGGTCCTGGCCGGCTTATTCAGTCGATTCCGGCAAACGAATTTCAAACAGGGTGGGCCATAACTTGCCGGTGACATAAATCTGGCCTGTCTGTGCATTCCACGCAATCCCGTTGGCGACGGCGTCGCGGCGCCCGGCAACCTCGGCCGGGATCAGGGCGGCAAGGTCGATCATGGCATCGACGATCCCGGTCTCCGGATCGATACGCACGATGGAGCGCGTTTCCCAGATGTTTGCCCAGATGCGGCCGTCAATCCATTCCAGCTCGTTGAGCCGGCGCACCGGGCGCCCGTTCAGTGTGACTTGGATCGAGTGCGCGAGCGTCATCGTTTCGGGGTCGAGGAAGCGCAGCTCCGGTGTGCCGTCCGACAGGATGAGATGAGTGCCGTCATGGGTCAGCCCCCAGCCCTCACCGGGATAAGTGAAGCTGTCGACCTGTTCGAACGTGTCGGCATCAAAGATGAAGCCGCGTTCCGACACCCAGCTGAGCATGTAGATGTGGTCGCCGATCCGGGCCGACCCCTCGCCGAAGATCGGCGGGGCAATGGCGACGCTCTGTTCAACAATCCCGGTTTCCAGTGCCACCCGGCGCAGGCTCGACTGGCCGACCCGGCCGGTGCTCTCGAACAGCTCGCCTTGATGGATGAACAGGCCCTGGGTGAAGGCATTGGCATCGTGCGGATAGCGGGCCACCACTTCCGGCCGGATGATCTCGGGCGCTTGCGCGCAGGCAACCAGTGGCAGAGTTGCCCAAAGGGCAAGAGCGGTGAGAGTGCGGGCAATCATCAAGCGGGTCTCCCCCTGTGGGTGCGTTGGCCAGCTTAGCGGGAAATCCGGCGTCAAGAAGGCGGTTTTGCTGCCATGTTGTCGATCAGCCGGGTTGAACCCAGCCTGACTGCCGCCAGCACGCGGGTCCGGCGATCGATCACGCCGTCACCCAATTCGGCCAGGCTGGTAGCGCAACGCGCTTCGACGTAGTCAACCGCGTCGAAGACCTCATTGGCCTTGGCAAGCGCTGTCGCCTGCGACGCCGACACCGTGCTGCCGGCGCTGAGCGCCGCCGCGAAATCCTTCAGGATCAGGTTGAGCTGGCCGGCACGGGCGCGTTGATCGGCATCGAGATAGACATTGCGTGAGGACAGGGCGAGGCCATCTTTGTCGCGACCGGTTTCGCCGGCCAGGATCTCGACCGGGAAGTCCAGATCCTTCACCAATTGCCGGATTACCAATAATTGCTGGTAATCCTTCTCGCCGAAGAAGGCCATGTCCGGCCGGACCTGGTTGAATAATTTGGCGACCACGGTCGCGACGCCGTCGAAAAAGTGCGGCCGCACGGCCGCTTCCAGCCCGATGGCCGGCCCCTTCAAGACGAGATTGGCACTATAGCCATCGGGATACATGATCTCCGGTGTCGGCAGATAGATGAGGTCGCATTTCGCGTCCGTGAGTTTTTCCGCGTCGGGAATCAGCGTGCGCGGATAAGCGTCGAGATCTTCGCCGGCGGCGAATTGTTTTGGATTGACGAAAATACTCGTCACCACGCGATCACATTGTGCCTTGGCCAGCCGGACCAGGGACAGATGCCCATCGTGCAGCGCGCCCATGGTCGGCACGAAGCCAACACTCAGGCGGTCGTCACGCCAAGTTCGCACCCGCGTGCGCAGCGCGGAAATCGTGGTGGCGTGGGGAATTTGCTGGGTAATCATGAAAGGGTCCACAAAACGGGTCGCTTGGGGATAATCTCATGCGATGATACAGGCAAGCGATCCGATCCCGTCAGAGACAATGACATGAAACAACTGACTGTTTTTCTTGCCGCCCTGGCGCTTTGCGGTTGTGTGACCACCAGCTCGGAACATCCGGCGGCTGCCGGCGAACCGGAAGCGATGGTGGCGCCGACCCGCAATGCCCAGCTGGCCGACGCCATGTCGCGGGAATTGGCGCATCTGGCCCGCTTCGATCCGGATGCGGTTGAGCGTGTGGCGCCGGAGTTGCGCGCCTTGGCGACAGCGATCGTCGGCCTCAATGATCCTGGCGACGCACCGGATCTGCCGGTCACGCCAGTCCCGGCGCAGCATCACCTACCGCCGCCACCGGCCGACATGCTCGACGCGCCGAGCTTGCAGCATGCCATTCATCTGGCCTCCTACCGCCGCGTCGAGACCGCGCAGAGTGGCTGGCACGCATTGATGGTTGCGCACGGCGATGTCCTGACCGGGCTTGAGCCGCGCCTCAGCCAGGCCGAGATTGCCGGCCAGGGACAGTATCTGCGTTTGAAAGCGGGGCCGTTCGACAGCGCCGCCGCCGCGCAGGCGGTGTGTCTGCAGATCACGAACAGCGGCGATTACTGTGCCGTGGTTGACTTCTCCGGTCTGCGCATGGCGGATATGGCGTCGGCTGCGGGCGAATAGAATCGCCGTGCCCGCGCGTGAGTTTCATGTGCCGGGACCGTGGTCCAGAATTGGGGCAAGATGACAAGTCAGACCGGTTTTCGTTTGCCAACACGGCCGCTTGGCCGGGTCCGCGACGGTGTCCGCGCGGCGCACATCATTGTGGTTGGCAATGAGAAGGGTGGGGCCGGCAAGTCGACCGTGGCCATGCACCTCGCCGTCGCGCTGCTGCGGATGGGCAAGAGTGTCGGTGCCATTGATCTCGACCTGCGCCAGCGCAGTTTCGGCCGCTATCTTGCCAATCGTGAACGCTGGTGCGAGCGCCATCGCCTGTCCCTGCCGCGACCGGAAGAGGCGGTTCTTGCGCCGAGCGCCCAGCGCGATCTCGATCTTGTCGAGGACGAGGAGACCGAGCGCTTTTCCGAGGCCCTGAGCCGGCTGAAGACCAATTGCGACTTCATCATCATCGACGCGCCCGGCGCCGACACACTTTATTCGCGTTTGGCCCATTCCTGTGCCGACACGGTGATCACGCCGGTCAATGACAGTTTCGTCGATTTTGACCTGCTTGCCGAGATCGACCCGGAGACCTTCCAGGTCGGCACGCCGAGCGTTTACTCGGAAATGCTGTGGGAGTGCCGCAAGCGCAAGGCCCAGCTGGAGAAGCGCTCGATCGACTGGGTCGTCATGCGCAATCGCATTTCCATGCTCGATGCCCGCAATAAGCGGCGCGTCGGCGACGGGCTCAAAATGCTGTCGCAGAGGATCGGCTTCCGTCTGGCGCCGGGTTTTGCCGAGCGGGTGATCTACCGCGAGCTTTTCCCGCTTGGGCTGACCTTGCTCGACCTCACCGAAAGCGGCTCCACGGTGACTTTCACCATGAGCCATGTGGCGGCCCGCCAGGAGCTGCGTGACCTGTTGATCGTGCTCAAATTGCCCGGTCTGCAGGGCGAAACCATTCCGTTCTGACATGACGCCCTTTGCCCTTGGAACCCTCGCTCTGATCACCCTTTTGGGGGCGGCGTGGTGGTTTTCGCGACAGAAGACCGCCAAGGCGGCACGCATGGTCCGGATCATTCTCGGCGGCGGAGCCTTGCTGGCCGGGGTGATCATCAGTCTGCGCGGCGGAGTTATTCTGGGCGGGCCGATCGGTCTGTTCGGCCTTGGTCTGCTGGGGGATGTGCTGCGGCCGCGACCGTCCGGGGCGGACGCTGGCAAGGGGCATGGCTCCGGCAGCGCCACGCCGCCAAGCCGGGGCGGTATGAGTGTGCAAGAAGCGCGTGAAATACTCGGTGTCGATGCCGGCGCGGATGCCGCAACCATCCGCGCCGCCCATCGCCGTTTGATGAAAAAGCTCCATCCCGATACCGGCGAAGGCTCGGCGGCCCTGGCCCGTCAGGTCCAGGAAGCCCGTGATCTTTTGCTCGCGCAATTGGATTGACAGGCAGGGTTTTTACCCAAGGTTGTATTTGCATCAATCCTGACCTATCGTCCGGGTATCGAGGGAGGGGGGAATGCGGCGAAAAATCCGACCCGGCCATGACCTGTTCGGCCATCCCTTGCCCGGCACCCTGCCGCTCAGCGAGGAATCGGACCGCTTGTCCCGGGCGCTGCGCGGGCTGAGCGAGGATGCCTTCCATCATGGCTATGGCCAAAGTGCCTGTCTGATTGAACTCGCGGCCAATTACATCGAAATGGAATCGGCACGCCTCGATCAGCTGCGGCGGCGACGCTGAACCAGCCCGCCTGGCAGGCTGGCAATCTCGCCGCGCATCTCCATTTCCATCAGCAAGGCCTGGACCTGTCCCGCCGGCAGGGACGCAGCGCGGGCCAGCTCGTCGCTTGAGACAGGCGCGGGCGACAACAGGGCGCGCAGCCGGTCGAGTGGATTGGCCCGGGCCGGTACCGCTTCCATCGACATCTCGACCTCCTCCGTCGCTTCGTCAAAAAAATCGTCAGGATCGGGGGGGCTGCAATCCTCAACATGCCGGGTTGGCGTGGAAGGTGGCCGGGCCTCAGCCAGGACGGCGAGCACGTCATCGACGGTTTCAATCAGGTGGGCGCCATCGCGCAGAAGCTGGTTCGAGCCGCGGGCACGCGGGTCGAGCGGGGAGCCCGGCACCGACATCACCTCGCGGCCCTGTTCGCCGGCATAACGCGCTGTAATCAGCGACCCCGAACGCAGCGCCGCCTCGACCACCAGCGAGCCGAGCGACAGGCCGGAAATGATCCGGTTGCGGCGCGGGAAGTCGCGCGCTGTCGGGGTCCGGCCCAGCGGCATTTCGGAAATCAGCAGGCCGCGTTCGGCGATGTGTTCATGCAGGGCAGCGTGTTCCGGCGGATAGACATGATCTATCCCGCCAGCCAGGACGGCGATCGTACCGCTGTTGAGGGCGCCGGCATGGGCGGCGCCGTCAATCCCGCGGGCCAGACCGGAGACGATCACCACATCCTCGCGTCCCAGCCCGTTGGCCAGCTCGCGGGCGAAACGCAATCCCACCGCCGAGGCATTGCGGGCGCCGACAATGGCACAGGCCGGGCGCTGGAAAAGCCTTGTGTCACCGCGGACGATGATGGCGGGCGGCGGATCGGGGATGGCCGTCAGCAGGGCCGGATAATCCGGTTCGAAACCGCAGATGAGCCGGGCGCCGGCCCGGTTGACCTGTTCAAGCTCGGCCTCGACCCGGTCGACCGGCGGAATGTCGAGATTGCGTCGCCCGGCCGCGCGGGCGCGGGCCGGCAGGTCATCGATTGCAGCTTCGGCACTGCCATAGCGGGCGATCGCACGGGCAAAACTGGTTGCGCCCAGCCCCCTTGTCCGCGCGAGGCGCAGCCACATCACCCTGTCGGTGTGGCTGGCCTCGGCATCGGTCATGTCGCGGGCGTGTCCGGGTCTTCGCTGTCGGCCGAAGTGCCAGTTCCGGCCGTGTCCTTCTTGCCGCCGATGCGCGGTTCCTCGCCCTTGAGCAGGCGCTGGATATTGGCGCGATGCAGCCAGTAGATCAGCACGGTCAACACCGCGGCCATGATGGCGACATCCGGACGTCCCCAGGCATAGGCGGCAAAGGGCGCCACCAGGGCGGCGGCCAGGGCCGCAAGCGAGGAGATGCGGAAGATCGCGGCCATGATCAGCCAGGTCGCGATCACGGTCAGGCCGACCGGCCAGAACACGGCCAGCATGGTTCCAACAAAGGTGGCCACACCCTTGCCGCCCTTGAATCCCAGCCAGACCGGGAAGCAATGGCCGGCGAAGGCGAATCCGCCCGCCACAAGACCCGCCGTGGTGCCCAGAAAATAGCCCAACACCGCCGCCGCGATCCCGGCCTTGCCGGCGTCGAGAATGAGGGTGAGGGCCGCGAGGTCCTTGCGGCCCGTGCGCAGCACATTGGTGGCGCCGATATTGCCCGAGCCGATGGCACGGATATCGCCCAGCCCGGCCATGCGTGTCAGCACCAGTCCGAAGGGAATGGAGCCGAAGAGATAGCCACCGGCGGCGGCAAGCACGATCAAGAGGCTGGTCATGTCAATTTGCACCTAAGAGTTGTATAATGTGTCTCCGGCGACGATGGTTTGCAAGACCCGTCCCTGGAAACGGCGTCCGGCCCAGGCCGAATTGCCCCGTGCCGAGGCAAAAGCGTCGGGCTGGCAGACCCAGGGCTTGTCGCCATCGATGAGGATGAGATCGGCCGGGGCGCCGACCGCGATGCGACCCTGCGGCAGACCGATGAGGTCAGCCGGGCCGCTGGTCATCACGCGCAGCGCGTCAACCAGTTCGAGTTCGTCGTCATGCACCAGGCCCAGCATGGCGCCGAGCATGGTCTCGAGGCTCAGCGTGCCGGCAATGGCCAGGGCAAAGGGTTCGCCCTTGTCGTCAAACGGTGTCGGCCGGTGATCGGAAACCACCGCGTCGATCTCGCCGGAGATGATGGCGTCGACCAGGGCCAGTCGGTCGGCTTCACTTCTCAGGGGCGGGTCCATGCGGAAGGCACTGTCCAGCCCCCCGGCATCAACCTCGTTGAGGGTGAGATGGGCGATGGCGACGGTGGTGGCGATCTCGAGATCGCGGCTGCGGACATGGCGCAGCGCATCCAGGCCGGCCGCGGTCGACAGCCGGTCAATCATCAGCTTGCCGCCCGAGAGTTCTGCCAGCGCCGCATCGCGTTCGATGGCAATGCGTTCCGATACCGCCGGTTCGGCGGGCAGGCCGAAGCGGGCCGACCAGTCGCTCTCAAGCGCCACAGCGCCCTTGGCGAGATGCGGATCGGCCGGGCGGCTCGCCAGCCAGACATCGAACTGGCTGGTATAGCTCAACAGGCGGCGCATCAGTCGGGCGTCGTGGATGGGGGCGTCACCGCAACCGGCATAGACCGCGCCGCCGCGCACCATCAGGCCGATCTCGGCCATCTGCTCACCCGCCAGGCCCTGGGTCGCGCCGCAGGCCGAAAGAACCCGCACACCACGTTGGGCGAGGCCCCGGTTCATGCCGGCAAACCCGTCCGCGTTGTCGAGCGGGCTGCGCGCATTGGGCGCCAGCACGATCGTTCCGAACCCGCCGGTCATGGCCGAGGCGCACAGCGTGTCCAGGGTCTCGCCGTCCGGGGTGAGGGCGGCTTCCTTGGCGCAGCGCAGGTCAATGAGCGCCGGGGCGAGGATGCAACCCCTGGCGTCGATCACGTCATCGGCGGCATCCAGGTCCAGCTCGTTGCCGGTCTGGGCGATCAAACCGTCCTCGATGAGGACCCCGCCGGGGCCGTCATGGCCGGAGGCGGGGTCGACCAAGCGGGCATTGATGATGGCGCGGGTCGTACTCATGCCGCAGCCTCCTTGCGGATATTGCCGCCGATCAGCTCGAGGATTGCCATGCGGACGGCCACGCCGCTTTCGACCTGGTCGAGGATCACACTCTTGTCGGGGTCATCGGCCAGCTTGGTATGGATTTCGACGCCGCGATTCATCGGTCCGGGATGCATGACCAGCACGTCGGGCGAGGCGGCTTCCAGCCGTTCATGGGTCAGGCCGAAGAGATGGAAGAACTCGCGCTCGGACGGCACGAAACCGCCGGTCATGCGTTCGCGTTGCTGGCGCAATGCCATGACCGCGTCGCAGCCTTTCAGGGCCTCGTCGAGATCGTGGAAGACGTCGCAGCCCCACTGGTCGACATCGGACGGCAACAGTGTCGGCGGGGCGCACAGGCGGATTTCGGCGCCGAGAATATTGAGCAGGCCGATATTCGAGCGGGCGACCCGCGAATGCAGGATATCGCCGACGATCAGGATGCGCCGTCCGCCGACCGAGCCCCAATGCTGGGCTAGGGTGAAACTGTCGAGTAGGGCCTGGGTCGGGTGCTCGTGCATGCCGTCGCCGGCATTGACGACGGAGAGACCTGTCCGCTCGGCGAGGAATTGCGGCGCCCCGGTCGCAGAATGGCGCACCACCATGATGTCCGGCTTCATCGCCGCCAGGGTGCGCGCCGTGTCCGACAGGCTTTCGCCCTTGGAGGCGGAGGAGTTCGCCATGGCGAAATTGACCACATCGGCACCCAACCGCTTGCCGGCCATCTCGAATGAGCCTTGCGTCCGCGTCGAGGCCTCGAAGAAGAGGTTGAGAACCGTCAGCCCACGCAACACATCCGTGCGCTTGTCCGGCGTCCGGTTGGCTGCCAGATGATGCGCGGCGCGCTCGAAAATGATCTGGATATCAACGGGGTTGAGGTCGGCCACCGACACAAGGTGGCGGTGGGGGAAGTCGTAGGAAAATTCCGCGCGGCTCATCCCGTCTCCTGGGTCGCCAAGGGCACACAGATAAAGTGTTCGGCGGTATAGGGGGAGTTGGGGGCGGGAGCAAGGGAGGGTGCGTGTCGTGGTGGTTTTGGCGAGGACCAAATATTGTTGTCATCCCGGACGCATGCCCGGCGTCGGGCCGGGCGGAGATCGGAGATGACAAGTGAGGGTGTTGACCTGCGGTGGGGCTTGCGGCCTGCTGGGCGAGACGCCGCTCGCAATCGGAGCCACCATGACAACAATTCGTCCCATGGCGCGAACCGACGCGCCCGCAGTCCTCGCCATCTACGCCGAGGGCATCGCCACCGGTCACGCGACCTTCGAGAGTGCCGCGCCTGACTGGGCCCATTTCGACGAGGGCAAGCTTGCCGCACCGCGCCTGGTCTCACTGGACGGTGAAGGCGTGGTGACAGGTTGGGCCGCACTCAGCCCGGTCTCTTCGCGCTGTGTTTATGGCGGGGTGGGCGAGGTCTCGGTTTATGTCGCCGCCGCGGCGCGCGGCCAGGGGCTCGGGCGGATCTTGCTGCAGGCCTTGATCGAAGGCTCCGAGGCCGAAGGCCTGTGGACTCTCGCCGCCGGTATTTTCGCCGAGAACACCGCCTCGATCCGACTGCACGAGCAATGCGGCTTTGAACGCCTCGGCGTGCGCCGTGGGCTCGGCAAGATGGGTCATGGCCCGATGGCCGGCCAGTGGCGCGATGTGGTACAGATGGAGCGCCGCAGCGCTGTCGTCGGGATTGATTAGCGCTTGACCTGCGTGCCGGGCTTTCGTCTCGTTCCGGCCATGAAGATTTACTCTCTGGCGCTGGGCGCCCTGACCCTCGCCGCCACTGCGCCAGTCGCGGCCCAGTCCGATACGCAATCCGCCGTCTGCCCCGTCGAGCTCATCGTCCTCGGGGTCGGCCAGGATGGCGGCGCGCCCCAGCTGGGCAATAGCGCGGACCCGGCCTGGGAGGATCCGTCGCTGCGACGCCTGGCAACCTCGATTGCCGTCCTCGACCGGGAGGCGGGCGCACGCTATCTCTTCGAGGCGACGCCGGATATGCGCGAGCAACTCTACCGGCTTGACTTGGCCATGCCGATCACGGCGCGGCCCGGGCTGGACGGCATCTTCCTGACCCATGGTCATATCGGCCATTATACCGGCCTGATGTTCCTCGGGCATGAGAGCATGGGCGCTCGTGATGTACCGGTTTATGCCATGCCCTCCATGTCGGCCTTCCTTTTCTCCAACGGGCCCTGGGACCAGCTGGTCCGCTACGACAATATCGAGCTGGAAGAGATCTGGGCTGGCCAGCCGGTCGAGCTGGGTGATGTCCGTGTGACGGCCTTTGAGGTGCCGCACCGCCAGGAATACACCGAGGTTGTGGGCTATCACATCGCCGGGCCGACCCGTTCGGCGATCTTCCTGCCGGACATCGACAGCTGGGAAGAATGGGAGACGTGGGAATATGGCGAGGCCATGCGGATCGAGGATCTCATCGCCACCGTCGATATCGCCTATATCGACGCCACCTTCTACGCCAATGGCGAAATCCCGGGCCGCGACATGTCAGGCTTCCCGCATCCCTTCATCACTCATTCCATGGAACGTTTCGCCGATCTGCCCGCCAGCGAGCGGGCCAAGATCCGCTTCATCCATTTCAACCACACCAACCCGGTCCGCTATCCCGACGCGCCGGAGCGGGATGTGGTGATCGAGGCCGGTTTCGGGCTGGCGGATGAGGGGGAGCGGTATTGCCTGGCGGATTAGTCGAACCGTTGTGGGCCGTAATTCCAGGTATGTCTCAAGATTTGCCATTCGCCTGATCGCAATTCCCAGAGAATGACCGAGCGCTGGAGCCGTCGAGCGCCATCAGCGCCGCGCCAGAATATCAGGGCTGTCTCGTAAATCCGGTCCGGCCCGGCTGCGAGTGTTTCGCGCGACAGGATGTCGACGTCGGACAGTCCGACCGTCATCAAATGGCTCCAATACCGGGCGATGGCGTCGCGCCCGCCACTCGGCGCCGTCCCCGGTGGCATGATCACGGCGTCCGAGGCGTAGAATTCGCTCGTGTCCTCAGGACGGTTCGCATTCAGGCTGTCCGCCCAACCCGGCAGGTCCTGAGCCTCGACCGCGGGCGTCGCGATGCTGATGAGGAGTGTGGCCAGAATGACGTGCCGCATTTTCCGCCTCCGGTGAGGTGTGAGCCCTGATCGGGGATGGTGAGTATGGGTGAAGCTGGCCTGACCTTGAGATGAACGACTTGCGCGCACGCGCGCGGGGTCAATCATTATTGTCTTGGCGGCCAGTCGGCCTCAGTCGGTTTTCAAGGTCAAGGGCGCCGCAGGCGCCGCTTCGCGGGCAGGCCCCTTGAGCTTGAAAACCGACTGAGGCTTGGTCTCGGCAAGACAATAATGGGCGGGTGTGCGTCGCGGCGCTGCGTGCCAATACGCGCTATCCCAACAGCCACAGCCAGAACGGAATCGTCACAAAGCAGAACAGCGCGCTCGCGGTGATGTCGCCGGCGGAATAGGGCGCGTCGCCGCCCATCTGCTTGGCCAGGACATAGGCCGAGGCGGCGCCCGGCGAGGCACCGGTCAGCAGGAGGATGGTCAGGGGCACGCCCTCAATGCCGAGCAAGCGGCCGATGCCATAGAAGACCAGCGGTCCGATCATCAGCTTGATGAAGACCGACAGTCCCAGAAGGCGCGGACGGGCTTTCATGGCGGTGAAGTTGAGGCCGGCGCCAACGGCCAGCAGGATCAATGGCAGGGCAGCCTGGCCGATCAGGTCGACCGTGTCGGTCAGCATGCCGGGAAGCGGGATACCACCCAGATTTACGATACCGCCCGCCGCCGAGCCGAGGATGAGCGGATTGGTCAGGATGCGATAGATGATCGAGCGCCAGTTCGGCGCTGCGCCATCGCCCCAGATCGACAGGGCCGCGACGCATTCCATGTTCACCAGCGGGATGGAGGCGACCATGATCAGCGCCACCAGGATTTCGCCCTCCTCGCCGAACAGGGCAATGCCCAGGGCGAGAATGAGCAGCCCGTTCCAGCGGCAGGTGGCCTGGAAAACGCTGGTATAAGTCGGGTCGGGGATTTTCAGCAGCGGCTTGATCGCCAGCGTGATCGCCGCCATGCCGAGAAAGCCCAGCATCGCCGCGCCCATGAAGCTGCCCAGCTGGATATCCGACAGGTCGGCATGACTGATCGAGGAAAACAGCAGGGCCGGCGACAGGCCGAGATAGGCCAGCCGCGAGATCGGGCCCCAGCTGTCATCCGGCAGAAGATTGGAGCGGCGCAGCAGCCAGCCGACAAAGATCACGCCGAAGACCGGCACGAGGGCGGAGATGATGGGGTTCATGCGGAACAGCCTCGCGTCGTCAAAAAGGGCAGGCGCTGTTTTCCCTCTCCCCGGGGAGAGGGATCAAGGGTGAGGGGAAAAGCCCGGTCTTGATCGGGTGTCTCGCCGAACCCCCTCATCCCCCCTGCGGGGACCTTCTCCCAAGGGAGAAGGAAGATGGTGGCGCTACTCACCCAGCATCTCCAGCCGATCGAGGGCGCTTTGCAATATGTTGGCGGCGGCGTGGGCGTCGATGATGTCCTTGCGCTTGTCGCGGCGCACGCCGACGGCGATCAGCTTTTCCTCGGCCTCAAAGGTCGACAGGCGTTCGTCCTGGAAGACAATCGGCAGATCGCGCAGGCGCATCAGATTGCGGGCCATGGCGCGGACGGACTGCACGCGCGGGCCTTCCGACCCGTCCATATTGACCGGCAGTCCCAGCACGATGGCGGTGGCCTGGCGCTCGTCCAGCAGGGCGAAGATGCGTTCCGCGTCGTTGGTGAACTTGGTCCGCTTGATGGTTTCCACCGGTGTCGAAAGACCGCGCGAAGCACCGCAGGCGGCGACCCCGATGGTCTTGCTGCCCGGATCAAGAGCGATCAACGGGCCATCGGGCAGGTCTTCCAGCGTTACAATCGGCATGATTGCGGGATGCGCCTTGCACGCGCCACCGTCAAGCTTTCTTGCACCTGCGAAAGGCGATTGCTACTCAAGCGGCTTCGACTATCCGGAGTGATTTCCCATGTCCGTCACCGCTGATGATGTGCGCCGCATCGCGCGTCTCGCCCGCATTGCCGAACCCACTGACCGCGTCGAGGCGCTGGTTGGCGAACTCAATGGCATTCTGAGCTGGATCGAACAGCTCAATGAAGTGGATGTCGAGGGCGTCGAAGCCATGACCACACCGGTGAAATTCCCGCTGCCGCAGCGCGCCGACGAAGTCACCGACGGCAATTGCCGCGACAAGGTCCTGGCCAATGCGCCCTGCTCCGACGAAGGCTTCTTCGTTGTTCCCAAATCGGTGGAGTAGGTCATGAGCGAGCTTTTCAAACTCACCCTGTCTGACATCACCGCCAAGCTGAAGGCGCGTGAGGTTTCCGCGGTCGAACTGGCCACCGAAGGCCTCGCCCTGTGCGAGGCGGCGCAGCCCAAGCTGAATGCCTTTACGGCCTTTGACGCCGACAAGACGCTGGCCATGGCCAAGGCCTCGGACGAGAAGCTGGCACGCGGCGAGGGCGGGCTGATCGAGGGGGCACCGCTGGCGATCAAGGATTTGTTCGCGGTCGAGGGCGTCGACACGGCGGCCTCCTCGAACATCCTCAAGGGCTTCAAACCGACCTATGAGTCGAGCGTCACGGCCAAGCTGTGGGAGAATGGCGGCGTCTTCCTGTGCAAGACCTCGATGGACGAGTTCGCCATGGGCTCGTCGAACGAGACCTCTAACACCGGCCCGGTCAATAATCCCTGGAAGGGTCCGAACGGCGAAATGCTGACGCCGGGCGGCTCCTCGGGCGGGTCTGCAGCGGCTGTGGCGGCTGATCTCTGCTTCGGCGCGACCGGTACCGATACCGGCGGTTCGATCCGCCAACCGGCCGCCTTCACCGGTACGGTCGGCGTCAAAGCCACCTATGGCCGCACCTCGCGCTGGGGCACGGTGGCCTTTGCCTCCTCGCTCGACCATCCGGGCCCGTTTGCCAAGACGGTGAAGGACTCGGCCTTGATGCTGCAGGCCATGTCGGGCCATGACCCCAAGGATTCGACATCCTTGCCAAACGACGTGCCGGACTTTGTCGCCGCCGTGGGCGGTTCGGTGAAGGGCCTGCGCATCGGTGTGCCCAAGGAATATCGGGTCGACGGCATGCCGGCCGAGATCGATGAGGCCTGGCAAAAGGGCATTGACTGGCTCAAGGCCGCCGGCTGCGAGATCGTCGACATCTCCCTGCCGCACACCAAATACGCCCTGCCGGCCTATTACATCGTCGCGCCGGCGGAAGCCTCGTCCAACCTCGCCCGCTATGACGGCATGCGCTATGGCAATCGCGTCGAGGGGGAAAACCTCAATGCGACCTATGAAAACACGCGCGGTGCCGGTTTCGGCCATGAGGTGCAGCGCCGCATCATGATCGGCACCTATGTGCTCTCTGCCGGCTATTACGATGCCTATTATCTGCGCGCCCAGAAAGTGCGCACGCGCATCCTGCAGGATTTCGAACAGGCGTTTGAAAAGGTCGATGCCGTGCTGACGCCGTCAGCGCCATCGGCGGCGTTCGAACTGGGTTCCAAGTCGGACGATCCGATCGCCATGTATCTCAATGACGTCTTCACCGTCACCGCCAACCTGGCCGGCCTGCCGGCCATGTCAGTGCCGGCCGGTGTCGACAAGGACGGCCTGCCGCTGGGGCTGCAGATCATCACCCCGGCGCTGGACGAGGAGACCATGTTCAAGGTCGGCGCGGCGATCGAGGATTCGGCCGGCTTCGTCGCCAAGCCGGAGAATTGGTGGTCCTGATGAGCACGCCCGAAACACCGACACCTGACACGCCGCAACCCGAAGGCCCGAAAAAGCCCAATCGCGGCTTCATGATCATGATGGCCGTGCTTGGCCTCGCCTTCGGCCTGCCGACTGTTTATTCCGGCGGCGTGATGGTGGGGCAGGCTTTCGGGACGGGCGAGTTCCCGGCCATCGGCTTCATCATCCAACTGTCGCTGGGGTTGATGCTGGCCGGGTTCGGTCTGGCAGCGATGCTGGCCGTGGTGAAAAGCTTTGCGGGAAAGTCCGATGGCCAAGGCTGAACCCGCCCACCCAGCCATGAAACTCGCACGCCCGAGTTTTCTTCTTGGCGCGCTCTTCGTGCTGGCGGCGGTCGTGGTGTTTCGCGGCCTCGTGCCGCTGGAGCCGCGCACCATCTGGACCGTTTTCCTGGTCGTACCGGGCATCGGTTTTTTGTTTTTCGGCCTGACCGTCGCCATGGCGGGACGGGTCCTGGTTGCGGCGATGAACACGCCGGAAGACGAGCGTCCCGCTTGGGATGACGACGATGACGCCGACGAAGATCCGGACGAAGACCCGCACAATCACGCGGCCACTCCGCGCTAGCGGTCGCTCCGGGCCTTGGGTCCCGCAGTCTGCCTTTACATGATGAAGAATCCGGCGACCGGCAGCATCTCGCGATATCCGGGATGGTACATGTCCATATAGACTTCGACACGTCCCGGCTGGGCCGACCCGCAATCGAGCTGATAACCATCCACGATAGACCGGTAGATGCCGGCGCCGAAATTGCCCAGCCGTTCAAAGCGCGGCGTCTGCCCATCGGCGCACCGCAGGCGGGACAGATATTCACGCTGCCCGCCCGGACCGGATGCGCGAACCGGATTGTCCCAGCTGCCCAGTGGATAACGCTGAGCCGCTCTGGCACGCGTCTGGAGTTCGCCATCCGACATGGGAGAACGGCCTTCCATCATGGGGCCCAGCAAGGCCATGGCCAGTGCCTGCTCAAACGCAGCCTGGCTTGCGGATACGCGTGGTTCCGGCTTGGACGCGCAGGACGAGAGCGCCAGGGCCGCGACCCCGCTCAGGGCGATCGAAAGAATGGTGTGTCGCAAGGTCTGTCCCTCTTCGGTGCGTCTTCCGTTTGCTTTGCGAGCTATCAGCAAGTCGGTTGCCAGTTTGCCTCGTGCAACTGCAGAAACCTGCCCTACGCCGCAGCAGACCGGCACCGAAATGCGCCATAGCAGCGAGCCGGACTTGACGGCGGGCGGGGAAGGTTCAATCAACGCCGGGTGGGTTGTCTGCCCGCCGCACGACCATAAACACGGGGCTATCGATGAGTGATCACAGCTATATCCTGCCGGGCGCGACCGGCGACTGGGAAGTTGTCATGGGTCTGGAGATCCACGCCCAGGTCGTCTCCAATGCCAAGCTGTTTTCGGGAGCGGCGACGGCCTTTGGCGCGGCGCCCAACACCCAAGTCTCCCTGGTCGATGCAGCCATGCCCGGCATGCTGCCAGTGATCAATGAGCGCGTCGTCGAGCAGGCTGTCCGGACGGGGCTCGGCCTCAATGCCCAGATCAATCTCTGGTCTCGCTTTGACCGCAAGAACTATTTCTACCCGGATCTGCCGCAGGGCTATCAGATCTCCCAGTTCCAATTCCCGATCGTCGGCGAGGGCGAGATCGAGTGCGAGCGCGACGACGGCTCGCGCTTCACCGTTGGCATTGAACGCCTGCACCTGGAACAGGATGCCGGCAAGTCGATCCATGATCTCGATCCCAATTCGACCTATGTCGACCTCAACCGCTCCGGCGTGGCGCTGATGGAAATCGTCTCGCGCCCGCATATCCGCTCGCCCGAAGAGGCCTCGGCCTATGTCGCCAAGCTGCGCACCATTCTGCGCTATCTGGGCACGTGCGGCGGCGATATGGAGAAGGGGCAGCTGCGCGCCGATGTGAACGTCTCGGTGTGCCGTCCCGGCCAGTACGAGAAATTCCGCGAGACCGGTGATTTCTCGCATCTGGGCACGCGCTGCGAGATCAAGAATGTCAATTCTCTGCGCTTCATCCGCCAGGCCATCGAGTATGAGGCCAAGCGCCAGATCGACATCATCGAGGACGGCGGCAAGATCGATCAGGAAACCCGCCTGTTCGACGCAGGCACCGGTGTGACCCGCTCCATGCGCTCCAAGGAAGAAGCGCACGACTACCGCTACTTCCCCGACCCCGACCTGCTGCCGCTCGAGCTGCAGCAGACCTGGGTCGACGAGATCAGGGCCGGCCTGCCCGAACTGCCAGACCAGAAGCGCGTGCGCCTCGTCTCCGAACTCGGCCTGTCCGATTACGACGCCGCCGTCCTGTCCGCCGACAAGGACCGCGCCGATTATTTCGAGATCGTGGCCGAGGGCCGGGACGCCAAGCTGGCCTCCTCCTGGGTCAATAACGAGCTCTATGGCCGCCTCAACAAGGAAGGTCTCGACATCACCGACAGCCCGGTCTCGGCCGAACAGCTCGGTGGTCTGATCGCGCTCATTTCCGACGACACCATCTCCGGCAAGATCGCCAAGGACGTGTTCGAAATCCTGTGGAGCGAAGGCGGCGCCCCGGCGAAAATTGTCGAAGAGAAGGGCCTCAAACAGGTCACCGATACCGGTGCCATTGAAGCCGTCATCGACCGGCTCATCGCCGACAATCCCGACCAGGCCGCCCAGGTCAAGGACAAGCCCAAGACGATGGGCTGGTTCGTCGGCCAGGTGATGAAAGCCATGCAGGGCAAGGCTAATCCGCAAGCCGTGAACGAGATTTTGCGGAAGAAGTTGCTGGGATAGGCAACCCATAGCGCAATTTCCGGACACGTGTCTCCAACGCCTCGGATCGGGTGGCTCCATCTTTCCGATCCATACGAAGCGGTGTGAGGCAGGCTGACTCCGCTTGGAGGTTTTCCCTCTTTCCCGCCGGCCGGTGAGGGGGAGCCGGCCTCGTCTCACTCACCCCCATAACTCTCGCGCACCCAACTCATCGGGGGGCGGATTGGTTGTCCGGGGCGTACCGCGGGCGGCGCTTATTCGGTTTAGCGGGCATGACGACCATTTGACCCCGCGCGGTGATCGACAGGGGCAAAACACGACAAATAACGTGGCCACCACGATGGATCGCTCCATTGCTGCTGATTTTGAATTCGGGGCGGGACGGTGAGTCGGGAGATCTTCCAGCTTCTTGCAAAAGGCCTGGCGGCGTGCAGGTCAAAATTGATGGCTTTAAATCAGAATCTTATCGGATTCGATCGGTATCCCCACGCTCTTTTTGTCCAGGAACGCAAGGCGAGGTCGCCGCGGTGATGTTGTTGTGCGCGGGTACTGCGCCCCGAGGCCCGGCCAGCTTGACATTTCACCCCACAAACCGGCACATCGCGGCAACCTGTCTAACCCCCGTTTTACGGACGCTTTCCCATGCATGCATACCGCTCCCATACTTGCGCCGAACTGCGCAAGGACCATGTCGGCCAGACGGCCCGGATTTCCGGCTGGATCCACCGCAAGCGCGATCATGGCGGTCTGCTCTTCATCGACCTGCGCGACCATTATGGCCTGACCCAGGTCGTGCTGGAGCCGGAAAGCCCGCATTTCGCGACGCTGGAACGCTTGCGTGTTGAAAGCGTGATCACTGTGACCGGTGAGGTCATCGCCCGCTCCGACGAGACCGTGAACGCCAACCTGCCGACCGGCGAGATCGAGGTCCGCCTGGCCGAGCTGGCGATCCAGTCGGAAGCGGAAGAATTGCCGCTTCCGGTCTTTGGTGAGCCGGACTGGTCGGAAGAGGTGCGCCTCAAGCACCGCTATATCGATCTGCGCCGCGAGAGCCTGCACAAGCGCATCGTGCTGCGTTCGAAGATCATCGACAGCATTCGCCGCCGCATGGTCGACGAGAAATTCGTCGAATACCAGACGCCAATCCTGACCGCCTCCTCACCGGAAGGTGCACGCGATTTCCTGGTGCCGAGCCGGGTCCATCCGGGCAAATTCTACGCCCTTCCGCAGGCGCCGCAGCAGTTCAAACAGCTGATCATGGTCTCCGGCTTTGACCGCTATTTCCAGATCGCACCCTGTTTCCGCGACGAGGATGCCCGCGCCGACCGGGCGCCGGGCGAGTTTTACCAGCTCGACATGGAAATGAGCTTTGCCACCCAACAGGACGTGTTCGATGTGATCGAGCCGGTCATGAAGGGCCTGTTCGACGAGTTTGCCGACGGTCGCACCGTGCCGGACGAACCTTTTGTGCAGATCGCCTACAAGGATGCCATGCGCTGGTATGGCTCCGACAAGCCGGACCTTCGCAACCCGATCAAGATGGCCGATGCCTCCGAGACCTTCCGCGGGTCCGGCTTCAAGGTGTTTGCCGGCATGCTGGAACGCAATCCCAAGGTCCAGGTCTGGGCGATCCCGGCCAAGACCGGCGGCAGTCGGGCCTTCTGTGACCGGATGAATTCCTGGGCCCAGAAAGAGGGCCAGCCGGGCATGGGCTATATCTTCTGGCGCGAGGCCGAGGGTGGCCTGGAAGCGGCCGGCCCGATCGCCAAGAATATCGGCGAGGAGCGCACCGAGGCGCTGCGCGTTGAACTCGGCCTCGGCGCAGGTGACGCGTGTTTCTTCGCGGCTGGCGACCCGAAGGATTTCGCCAGCTTTGCCGGGCGTGCCCGCGATGTCGTCGGCACCGAACTCGATCTTTGCGAAAAGGATACCTTCCGCTTCTGCTGGATCGTCGATTTCCCGATGTATGAGTGGGATGAGGACAACAAGAAGATCGACTTCTCGCACAATCCGTTTTCGATGCCGCAGATCGATCCGGATGAATTCCTCAAGCTCGATGCCAATACCGATGCCGACACGCTGCTGGCCCTCAAGGCCTTCCAGTACGACATTGTCTGCAATGGCGTGGAGCTGTCATCCGGCGCCGTGCGGAATCACCGTCCGGACGTGATGCTGAAAGCCTTCGCCTTTGCCGGCTATGATGCGGCGACGGTCGAGGAAGAGTTCGGCGGCATGCTCAACGCCTTCCGCTATGGCGCCCCGCCGCACGCCGGGATCGCGCCGGGTGTTGATCGGATGGTCATGCTGCTGGCCGGCGTCGAAAACCTGCGCGAAGTGGTGATGTTCCCGAAGGATCAGCAAGCTCGCGACCTGATGATGAACGCACCGGCCGAGGTTGAGCTCAAACAATTGCGCGAGCTGCACATCCGCACGGTGGTGCCGGATGCGAAGAAGACCTGATCGGCGTTGATCGCGTCAGACAGATAAACGCCGGCCCGATGGGCCGGCGTTTTCGTGTGTGGTGATGTGGTCAATCAGGATGGTGGCCGCGGCGACCGGGTTGGGGATCCGGCATGGCATTGTGCGGTTCCGGTGGTTCCGGCGGAGTGTGCGGATCGGGTGGTGTCGGTGTGACCCGGCGCAGATGTTGGTCATCGATCATCCAGATTGTGTCAGTGTCTGTATCGGGTAGCTCGATGATATAGGTGCCGTCCTCGGTCTCGATGCGGGCGGTGGCGCGGCCATTGCGGCCCAGGGCCCGGTTTTGGTCGCGAAGTGCGCGACGGGCGGCCTGGTTGGCATCCATCGCTTCGCGCCGCGCATCTTCCAGGATGCGGCGCCTTTCCTCGCTGATCGCCTCGCGCTGGGATTCGCGTTCGCGTTCGATACGGCGCAGTTCGCGTTCGGCGCGGGCGATCTCACGCATGGCGTCATTGGTGGCTTCGCGAATGGCGTCCTGGTCGAGCTCTGACGCGTGCAATTGCAGCGCCGCTCCGATCTCTGACAGGATCTCGATGCGGGCATTTTCCAACGCTTGGAGTTCGATCACGCGCTCGACCCGTTCCGGCTGCGAGAAGCGCAGCGCATATTCGAAACGCGAGGTCGTGCGGGCGTCATCGGACAGGCTGCCACAATCGGGCAGGTTGACGCCCGGACCCAGGGCGGTGGTCCCGTCTCCACAGGCGCCGCTGAGATTTTCCTTGGTCAGCCCGGTGGTTTCGGCAAATGAGGCGCCGGAGAAATTGGCGCCGATCAGGCTGGCACCCGTGAAGTCGACCTCGCGCAGGCTGGCGCCCTGGAAGTTGGCGCCGGTCAGGTCTGCATCCTGGAAATTGACGTCATTGCCCGAGACCTCGGCGAAATTCGCCCGCCGCAGCTCGGCGCCCCGGAAATTGGTGTCACTGAGTTGGGCGCGCAGGAAATTCACCTGGCGCAAACGTGCATCGGCGAACAGTGTGTCGGTGAGCGAAGACCCGATGAAGGTAACGAAGACCATCTGGGCGCTCGTGAAGTCGGTGTCGGCGAGGTCGGCCGAGGAAAAATTGACCCGCTCAATGACCGAGTTTGCCATCGTCGCGCCGGACATGTTGGCGCGCGAGAAGGTCACACCGGTCAGGCGGGCGTTGACCATGATCGCTTCGTTGAAATCGGTATCGTTGAACTGGCTCTCGATCATCGTGACCGACGGCAGTTCCGACTGGGCGAAAGTGGTGCCTTCGAAATTGGCGCCGATGAAAACGGCATTGGCCATGTTCTTGTCGGAAAAGTCACAGCCCTCGCATTCGCCGCCAATGGCCAAGCCACGACGCGGATGGTCGTCGTCGCCGCCCGCCAAGGCAGGCGAGACTGCCAGCGCCAGGAGCGCGGCCGAAGAAGCGAATATCTTCAATCTGTTCCGCATATGCTCACGGATAGGCCAGCCAAACCGGCAAGGCGACTTAAATCACGGTAACCCGATTGCATATCCTATGAGGGCGTGGCTGGGCTGGCCAGCATTGCAAGCGGTGATCAGCGACAGGCTGGCAGCGTCAGTCCGGCCGGCAATTGTGTCGAATTGTCGCCGCACGCTGCGCTCAGCTGGGCCTGGGTGAGGCCGCGAACCCGCTCCATCTCGGCGCCGGACAGGGTTGCGCCGCTGAGATCCGCGCCGCTGAAGTCGGCGCTGCCAAAATGGGCGCCGACCAGATTGGCCCGGCTGAGATCGGCATTGCGGAAGCTGGCGCCGGTGAAACGGCCGCCAAAGAGGTTGGCAACAGACAGGTCGGTGCCGTCGAAACGGGCCCGGTTCATGGTCACCAAGGCGAGGTTCGCCTGCCGCAGGCGGGCACCGGACACATCAATGCCGGGCAGGTCGCGATAAGCCAGTTCCGCTTGGAAAAGGTTGCAGCCGGGGCAGGACTGGCCCGCCTGGACACGCGCAATCTGTCCCGCATCCTGGGCCTGGGCAAGGCCGGATGTCGCGACGAGGGCGGTCAGGGCAAGGATAAGCCGTACCATTGTGGAGCACTCCGAAGATATTGCCGGGTGTGCTGCAAGGCCCGCGCCGTTACCGGATCAGCTACCGGTCCAGTTGCAGGCATCACATTTCTGCCCCGTCTCGTCGTCCATCACGACTGTGAAATGGCCACATTCCGGGCAGGGTGCGCCGCTGTAGACGGAGATGTCACGCGAGGTCGATCGCGTGGCGTGGCCTTGATCCTCGATCTCGTAATGGCCGGACTGATTGTCCTTGCCATCGCCGCTGGCGGCCCGCTTCGGGGCATTGGCAAACATCAGGATATTGTCGGGCACCTGGCCGCGCGAGAAGCCGCGCGAAATGAATTTGGCCGCGTCTTCCTGGGCCAGCTTCTCTTCCTGGACGCCGCGACCGAGATCGCCGGGATCAGCCTTGTCAGCCGGAATTTCCGCCAGGTCATCACGGCCGAGATAGGAAACGCCGAGCTCGCGGAAGAGATAGTCCAGGATAGAGGTCGCGTGCTGGATCGAGTCATTGCCCTGCACAGCGCCAGCGGGCTCGAAGCGCGTATAGACGAAAGCGTCGACGAATTCTTCCAGCGGTACGCCGTATTGCAGGCCGATCGAGATCGCGATGGCGAAATTATTCATCAGCGAGCGGAAGGCGGCGCCTTCCTTGTGCATGTCGATGAAAATCTCGCCGAGCTCGCCATCATCGAATTCGCCGGTGTGGAGATAGACCTTGTGGCCGCCAACAGTGGCTTTCTGGATATAGCCCTTGCGGCGGTCCGGAAGTTTGCGGCGGGCGGCCGGCATTTCGACAACCCGTTCAACCGTGCGCTCAACGACGCGTTCGGTCGGCGGCGCCTCGGCGGCATAATCGCCCTTGTCGAAATCAATCGCCGGCAAGAGGTCGAACAGGCCCGACGCCGTGCGCCGGATCGACAGGGCCCGCAGGCCCAGCTCGCCGCCGAGATCGATCAGGGCCGCGACATCATCAATCGTGGCATCGCCCTCGATCGCGAGCGCGGTCTGGCAGCAGCCGCCAATCTGCGCCTCAATGGCGGCGGCCATCAGCATCTGGTCCTGGTGCGACGGCGTGTCGAAGACCCGGCGCGTATTGGCCGACAGGTCCGGAGCGCCGGCGAGATCACCGGTGCCGTGGGCGTGGGCATCGGCGGCGCGGATATCGGCCTCGTCATAACCGATGGCGTGGCACAGGGAATTGCCGTCACGCTCGATCACGTCGCTGGTCAGGCCCAGCGCGTCGCGACAGGTCCGGTCTCCGAGTGTCCAGCGATTGAGGGCGTGGCGGATGGAAGCCCCCTCCGCGATCGAGTCTTCGAGGCGTTCAAGCGCCTCGGCCGGCAAGCCGCGTGCCATCAGGTCTTCCAGCGAGATGCCGGGGGCGCCGCGCAGGCTGCCATGGCCGGCGGCATGATCTTCGGCGCGTTCGACCTCGGTGACGCTGCAGCCCAAGGCAAGCAGGCCGGCACGGGCACAATCGCGCAGGCGTCGGCCACCTGCCATGTCGGCATCGCTGGTGATCGCCGACGCGACCGGCTTGGCGCCGAAACTGTCGGCATCGATGAGGGCGGCGACCGTGGCATCCGGCTCCCGGCAGGTCAGGGTCGGTCCCGGCCTGGCCAAGGCGGCTTTCGGCAGGAAGGGGGCGGGGGACGTGCGCAACTCGGCGGCCACCGGCGAGAAGGCGGCGGGCAGGAGGTCGAGGTCCGGCAGTTCACCCAGCCCGGGCGCGGCGGCTCCGGTTTCCATCGCGACATCGCGTAGGGTTCGTGTCGCCAGGTGGGCAATGGCGGCGCTGGCGGCGCGGGCCGCATCGCTGCTGTAGGCGAGGCCGGCCGACATCATTAGTGCACCGAGACCGGTCAGGGACAGGGAGCCGGCCGAGCTGGCGCCCTTGGGCGCGCTGAGAGTCAGTGCGATGGCCCAGTAGCGCAATGCGTCGGTAAAAAGGTCTGCCCGGAAGCCATGCTTGTGATCAAGGAAGGCGGGAAGATTGATCCACAGGCTCGGCCCGGTCTCGTCCGGACTGGCGTGGAAGGCCAGTGACGGCGTGCCGAAACTCCATACGGTGCGGGCAATGCCGGTCCGCAAGTCACGGGCACGCACTTCGCCGCCATCCTGTTCAAACGTCCAAGTCTGGTCGCCCGATACGGCAGCCGTGAAGGCCGCAGGCACATGCAAAACCGCCGGGCGGGTCTCGACCGCGTCGGGAATAAGCGCCGAGAGCGCCTCGTCATCGGTGCCTTGCCGGGCCAGGGCGAGGGCGCGTTCGACGGCTTCCTCCGGCACGCCGTCCTTGAGGGCGCGGCGCATGGCGCGGGCCAGGGCGGCATTGCGGCGCGGATCGAAACATTCCTCGATATCGCCTGAACAGCGACGCACCGCTTCGCCGATCGCTTCGAGACGATCACGGGTGACGCGGGCGCCGACATCAAGGACCGAAGCGCGCAGCGCCGTTTCGGCGACGCGGCGCAACTGGCCCGGGGCCTGGCGCGAATTGACGCGGATGGTGAGCGGCGGTGTTGGCGTTGCGGCGCCGGGCACTGGATCACCATAGGCCCAGTCGACACCGCCTTCGCGGATCAGCGTGGCATCGGCAATGACCATTCGTCCGGTCAGGCTGGCGGCGAGTTCGGCGGCAAACAGTTCAGCGTCAGTGTCATTGGCGAAACCGCCCTGCCGGGCCGCCGACCAGGCCATGGCGCCGGACAAGCGCTGAGCGGCGGTGGCAAAATCCGTTTCAGGGACGCGTTCATCACCGCTTGCCGAGGCCGGGCACAGCGCGCCGAAGGTCTTGGCGCCTTTGCGCGGGCTGGTTTGCAGCGGCCGTGGCGTGTCCAGCAGGTCGGCGAGGGTTTGGGCGGCGGTGCCGCTCCAGCCCGCCGGCGTGGTGATCTGCCGCACGGTGCCGCTCGCGGCATCGGTTGGGCCGTCCGCATCATCATCACTGGATGCCAGCAGGTGCGTCTCCAGCCCGCTGGCGGACGCTGTCTCGGCGATGAAATCGGCTAGGCGACCGAAGACCTGCATGCTGAATTCCCTCCCGACCCGAATCGCTCGGGCGCACAACGAGTCTACCGCGTCGTGATACGGTCCTGAAACCCGCCGCGTTCAACACTGGACCCGGCTGCCCGACAGGGGCATATAGGCCAAGCCTGCCTCGACCGACTCGGAGCCGCTGACAATGTTCGGACTGATCTCAAAAATCTTCGTGTGGTGGAAAGATGCCACCCCGGGAACCTTCCTGACGCTGCGCATGCGCGGCGCCAAACAGGTCGGCTCGGACGCGTACGGCAATCGCTATTTCGAGGAATCCGGTGTCACCGGTCCGGATGGCCAGGGCCAGAAGCGTCGTTGGGTCATTTACAAGGGCTATGCCGACGCCTCGCGCGTGCCGTCTGACTGGCATGGCTGGCTGCATCACACGTTCGACGAACGTCCCAGCGACACGCCGCTGATGCGCCAGGCGTGGGAGAAGGATCACCATCCCAATCTCACCGGCACGGTGCACGCCTATCGTCCGACCGGCTCGCTCGCCTCCAGTGACCGCCGCCAGTCCACGACCGGTGACTATCAGGCCTGGTCTCCGGACGAGGCATAATCCGCCTTTACCGCGTCACAATCCCGCGACAGGGTATGCGTCATGAAAACCTGTGTACTCGCCTCGATTGTCTCGCTCGCGCTGGCCGCTCCACTCTGGGCCCAGGACGAGACCCCGTCATCGTCCTCATCCGCCGAGGACGCATCCGACCTCCTGCGCCGCGACGACCCAGACAACACGCCGGAACGGGGTCCCTTGTCTTCGCAGCCGGGCAGCTTGGTTGTCTTGCGCGGTCTCGACAAGGTGACCGCCCGCACCCGCGATTTCGAGGTCGCCATTGGCGACACGGTCCAGTTCGGGGCCTTGTCGATCACGGCGCAATATTGCCGCAAGCGGCCGCCGGAAGAGACGCCGGAAACCTATGCCTTCCTGCAGGTCAATGATCGCCGGACCGATGGTTTTGGAGTCGATGTCGAGGGCGAGCCGATCTTTTCCGGCTGGATGTTTGCTTCGCGGCCGGCCCAGAACCCGCTGGAACACCCCGTCTACGACGTCTGGGTGATCGACTGCAGGGCCTGATCGCCGGTTATCTCGTCCGGCAGCGTGTTGAAGTCCGCCTCGAATATCAACGCATCGGCCAGTTTCGCGCGATAATCGCTGCGTGAAATCGTCTGCGCGCCGAAACTTTGCAGGTGCTCGGTGGTGAATTGCGTGTCGAGCAGGCTGTAGCCACCGGCCTTGAGCCGCGCGATCAGGTGGACGAGCGCGACCTTGGAGGCATCGCGGCGGCGCGAGAACATGCTCTCGCCGAAAAAGGCGGCGCCCAGCGAAACGCCATAGAGCCCGCCAACCAGATCATCGCCGCTCCAGCATTCCACCGAATGGGCATAGCCGGCCGTATGCAGGTCGCCATAGAGGCGGATGATGCCATCATTGATCCAGGTTTCCTCGCGGCCCGATGCCGGTGTGGCACAGCCCGCGACCACGGCAGCAAAGTCATGATCGACGGTGACCTGGAACACATCCTGGCGGACGGTCTTTTTCAGGCTGCGTGAGGCATGGAAGCCATCGAGCGGGATGATGCCGCGTTCGTCGGGGTCGAGCAGGTAGATGCGCGGATCGTCGCGACCCTCGGCCATCGGGAAGACGCCGCGGGCATAGCAATTGAGCAATTCCTCGGCACCGAAGCCGCGCATGTCCTCTCCTCAACCGGGCCGGCCGGGCGGATCAGCTCTCCCGGCTCGCCAACCATTCCTCAAGCCAGCGGATATGGTAATTGCCGCTCACGAAGTCCGGTTCCTCGAGCAGGTCGAGGAAGATCGGGATCGTGGTCTCGACACCGCCGACAACCATTTCCTCCAGCGACCGGCGCAGGCGCAGCAGCGCTTCGTGACGGGTGCGGCCATGCACGATCAGCTTGCCGATCAGGCTGTCATAATAAGGCGGAATGGCATAGCCGGCATAAAGGGCGGAATCGAGGCGCACGCCGAGACCGCCGGGCGCGTGGAAATCGGTGACAGTGCCGGGTGAGGGCGCAAACGTGCGCGCATTCTCGGCATTGATCCGGCACTCAATCGCCCAGCCTTCAAAGGTCACATCGCTCTGCTTGATGTCGAGCTTCTGGCCATCGGCGACGCGGATCTGCTCGCGCACCAGATCGATGCCGGTGATCATCTCGGTGACCGGGTGTTCGACCTGCAGGCGGGTATTCATCTCGATGAAATAGAACTCACCGTTTTCCCACAGGAATTCGATCGTGCCGACGCCGCGATAGCCGATCGCCTCGATGGCGCGGCGCACGACATCGCCGATCTTCTTGCGGTCTTCGTCATTGAGGGCCGGCGAGGGGGCCTCTTCGAGGATTTTCTGGTGGCGGCGCTGCAGCGAGCAATCGCGCTCGCCCAGATGCACCACATTGCCGTGGGTGTCGGCGAGGATCTGGATTTCGATATGGCGCGGCCGACCGAGATATTTCTCGATATAGACGGTGCCGTCGCCGAACGCCGCGAGGGCTTCGGCCGAGGCGGTTTCCATGGCCTCTTTCAGCTTGTCGGCGGTCTCGGCGACTTTCATGCCGCGGCCACCACCGCCCGAAGCGGCCTTGATCAGCACCGGATAGCCGATCTTTTCGGCAATCGGCTTGGCCGCGTCATAATCCTTCACACCGCCTTCAGAACCGGGAACAACCGGAATGCCGGCATCCATGACGGCCTGTTTGGCGGTGATCTTGTCACCCATCATGCGGATATGCGCCGCCGTCGGCCCGATGAAGGCGAGACCGTGCGCCTCGACGATCTCGGCGAAGCGGGCATTTTCCGACAGGAAGCCATAGCCCGGATGGATGGCTTGGGCGCCGGTGACTTCGGCTGCCGTGATGATGGCCGGGATGTTGAGATAGGATTTGTTGGCCGGCGGCGGGCCGATGCACACGCTCTCATCGGCGAGGCGCACATGCATGGCATTGGCGTCGGCTTCCGAGTGCACGGCCACGGTGCGGATGCCCATCTCGCGGCAGGCGCGGTGGACGCGAAGGGCAATTTCGCCGCGATTGGCGATCAGGATCTTGTCGAACATGTCGTCGCTCGCCTTGCTGGTCGCGTCAGGACAGGACGAAGAGGGGTTCGCCGTATTCGACCGGCTGGCCGTCTTCGACGAGAATGTCGGTGACCGTGCCGGCCTTCTCTGCCGTGATCGGGTTGAAGGTTTTCATGGCCTCGACGAGAAGCACGGTATCGCCCTTCTTCACCTGGTCGCCGACCTTCACGAAATTCACCGCGTCCGGATTCGGTTTTAGATAGGCGGTACCGACCATGGGGGATTTCACGGCATTGGGATCATCAGCCGGGTCTGCGGCTGTGGCAGCAATGGCGGCCGGGGCCGCTGCGGCCGGTGCTGCCGCCGTCGGGGCCGGCGCTGCGACGCTGTGAACGACCGGGGCCGCGGTGATCTGACGGGCGATCTTGAGGCGCAAATCGCCACGCTCGACCTCGATTTCCGACAGGTCGGTTTCACGCAGGATATCCGCCAGTTCGCGGACAAGCTTTGCGCTGATCGGGGAGCGGGGTCGGGAATCAGAACTCATGATAATTAGACCTTTGGTTCCGTCAGTTGCCGAGACAGGAGACGGCAGCGTTGATGCCCAGAAGATAGCTCTGCAGTCCGAGGCCAGTGATCGATCCGCGGGCCGCAAGGGCGATATAGGAATGGTGCCGGAAGGCTTCGCGTGCTGCAGTCTGACTCAAGTGAACTTCGATGACGGGAGGTTCTATCGCGCGAACCGCGTCATGCAAAGCGACCGATGTATGTGTGAATGCAGCCGGATTGAAAACAACTGCACTCGCATTGACGTTTGCGTCATGCAGCCAGTCAATGAGTTCACCCTCTTGATTGGACTGGCGAAAGACGATGCCAAACCCCAAGTCACGGGCATGGGCAACACAGGCCTGTTCAATTTCAGCCAGGCTCAGCGCGCCATAGATTTCCGGCTCGCGCGTGCCCAGAAGATTGAGATTGGGACCATTGAGGATGTGAATGGGTCGGGTCATGGCCTTGCTTTGCATCCGTAACGGGATTTACCACGGGTCTAACGAGGGACTCAGAGAAAGGCCAGCGAAGACCATGCTGCAGCTGACAGTCAATGGCGAAGGCCGCAAGGTCGACCCTGATACGAGCGTGAGTGGCCTCGTCACGATTCTCGGCCTGGATGGCCGCAAGATCGCGGTGGAGCGCAATCTGGCCATTGTGCCGCGCTCGCAATATGACCAGACCGCGCTCGCCGATGGCGACCGGATCGAGATTGTCGCATTTGTTGGAGGTGGATGAGATGGATGACGCACAGGCCGTGAACGCCCCGTTCGAGGACACGCCGCTGGTTGTGGCCGGTCGCACCTTCACCTCGCGCCTGATCATCGGCACGGGCAAGTACGAGACCTACGCCCAGAATGCCCAAGCGCTGGAGGCCTCCGGCGCCGAGATGATCACCGTCGCCATCCGCCGGGTGAACCTGTCCAATCCGGACGAGCCGCGCCTGGTCGATTTCATTTCACCGGACGACTACACCTTCCTGCCCAATACGGCCGGCTGTTTCACCGGCGAAGATGCCGTGCGCACGCTGCGCCTGGCCCGCGAGGCCGGCGGCTGGAACCTGGTGAAGCTGGAAGTCCTTTCCGACCCCAAACACCTCTATCCCGACATGGCCGAGACGCTGCGCGCCGCCGAGCTGCTGATCAAGGACGGGTTCGACGTCATGGTCTATTGCTCGGACGATCCGGTCTACGCGAAGAAGCTGGAAGAGATCGGTTGCTGCGCGATCATGCCGCTGGGCGCACCGATCGGCTCGGGCCTGGGCATCCAGAACCCGGTCAATATCCGCCTCATCATCGAGCAGACCAAGGTGCCGGTTATCGTGGATGCCGGTGTCGGCACGGCGTCAGACGCCACCGTGGCGATGGAGCTGGGCTGTGACGGCGTGTTGATGAACACCGCCATCGCCGAGGCGAAAGACCCGATCCGCATGGCGCGGGCGATGCGCCATGCGGTCATTGCCGGTCGCGAGAGCTATCTGGCCGGTCGCATGCCCAAAAAGCGCTATGCCGACCCGTCCAGCCCTCTGTCGGGCCTGATCTAGCCCCGCAGGGCGGCGGCCAAGGCTTCATCCAGCGCCATTTCATTGGCCCCCGGGATCACGGTCCCGTCGACGATGAAGAAGGGCGTGCCGGTGACATTGAGGGCCCGGCCCAGCGAGTGGACCTGGTTGATGTGGGCCATGATCGCAGGATCATCCATGTCGGTCCGCATGCGGGCTACATCGACGCCGGACACGGTCGCCAGCTGGTCGATGCGGGCCGAAGGCAGCGGGCCGGACGAGCGCACCATGGCGAGATGGAAAGCGGCGTAGACCTCTTCACCCTGACGCAGCGCTGCGAGTGCGGCGCGGGCCGCCTCGATCGAGTCATCGCCGAGGATCGGATATTCCTTGAACACGATCTGGACGCGGTCGCCATATTGCTCGCGAACGTCTTCCACCCAGGCCGCAGCCACACGGCAATAGGAGCACTTGTAGTCCATGAATTCGATGATCACGACGTCGGCATCATCGGGGCCGAGACGCGGGTCACGGGCGTCGTTGAAAATCGCTTCGCTGTTGGCAGCGACGGCGTCATAGACGGCCTGCATTTCACGGGCCCGGGCGCGCCGCTGCAGCTCGATCAGGGCTTCTTCGATGATCTCCGGATTTTCCAGGATGTAGTCGCGGACAATCTCGCGCACTTCGTCGCGTGCTGTGTCGTTCAGCTGGGCGGAAGCGGCCGGCTGCTGGCAGCCGAGAAGGGCAATTGACGCCGCGACGATGGCGAACAGTCGATACATGAATCTCATCCTTTTGCCTTGTTGCCGACTAGTTAGCCCGGACCGACGCATCTTTCGAGGGGGTGCTGCGGTTGAGGTGGTCACGATCTTGTTGGAGTGATGCGGGCTTGGAAGTCGGGATTCGGGGTATGGGGCGATCCATGGTGCATCAGGGGCAGGTAAGCGGGTCCGGTTTTTGGCGTCGCCTTATCGTTGCGGTTTGGGTCGTCGGTTTCGTTGTGGGGGGCAGTTCTCACCTCATCGACGTCGTTCAGTGGGGATGGTTGCCCTACACCCATGTACCAATTCTTCTGAATGCCTATTTCACGGCACTCTTGCCACTCGACTTCCTCGTCGCGACGCTTGTCCTGTTCCGCCGCCGCGTCGGCTTGTTGGTGGGCTTGGCCGTATTGGTCAGTGACCTGGCCGCCAATGCCTGGGTCATTGTCCAACCGGACATCGGAGGTTGGCACTGGCGCTACACATTGATCCTGGCATTTTCCCTGTTTGCCGCCCTGGCCATGTCGCAGCTGTGGCGAAACGATCGGTCAGCGGAAGCCGAGAGCGCCGCCGGCCGATACATGTCCTGACCGGCCTGTCGCCCATCGAAAGTCACATCCTGGTCGGATCGCGGGTATCACTCGCTGCCGATATCCTCGATCACGAGGATGCGCGCTTCGCCGACGGGGTGGGCGACATGCTCCTCACCATCGCCGATGGTCAACGCGTCGCCGGCCTCGAGCTGCATGGACTTTTCTTCGCCGCCCTCGCGATATTTCATCTCGACCCGGCCATCGAGCACCACGAAGACTTCGTCGCCGGTATTGCGGTGCCAGCGATAGGGGCGATCAGTCCAGTGCAGGCTAACGCCGGTTGAGCCGAACAGCGCAAGGCGCTCTGCGCCCCAGGCCCTGTCCGCGGTAAAGTCGCGGGCGCGGAGGCGTTTCATCAGACGATCTCGATCACAGCGTCGACCTCGACCGCGGCGCCCAGCGGCAGGGCGGGACAGGAGACCGCCGAGCGGGCATGACGGCCAGCATCGCCGAAGACCTCGACCATCAGGTCGGAACAGCCATTGATGACCATGGGAATGTCGGTGAAGCCCGGTACCGCCGCAACAAAGCCGCCAAGCTTCACAACCCGCTTCACCCGCGACAGGTCGCCGCCGCAGGCGGCTTTCAGCTGGGCGATGAGATTGATGGCGCACAGGCGCGCTGCGGCCTGGCCGGCCGCAACGTCCATATCGCTGCCAAGCGTTCCCTTCACCAGCCCGTCCGGGCCGATCGAGACCTGGCCGGAAATGAAGATCTGGCTGCCGCTCTGCACGAAGGGCACATAATTGGCGACCGGGGCGACCGGTTCCGGCAGGGTGATTCCAAGCTCGGCGAGGCGGGTGTCGATGGCGGGCATGTCAGGCTCCAGACTGTGGGTTCGCGGCGGAGATTAGCGGCGTATCGGCCTCATGCAATCTGCACGCTTGACTTGACGCGCGCGTCATCCGGCATGGTGGATGGATGATGACCCTGATCCATGAAGACGAGATCCGATTCGATGCCCGCGACGGCTATTCGCTGTCCGGCAGGATCATCGCACCGGACAATCCGCGTGCCGCGGTCCTGATCTCGTCCGGGACCGGCTTTCCCAAGGGCCTCTATCGCCGCCTCGCCCTGGCGGGGGCTGAACGCGGCTATGCCAGCCTGATCTATGATTATCGCGGTATCGGCGGTTCGGCGCCCAAGCAGATGCGGGGTTTCAAGGCGGATATCGTTGATTGGGGCCGGCTTGATTATTCCGCCGCGTTGGATCGCGTCGCAGGCCTGGTGCCGGGCGGACCGGTCTTTGCGGTTGGTCACTCGGTGGGCGGACATCTGGTCGGCTTTGCCGACAATGCAGACCGGGTCAGCGCCCATGCCTTCATCACGGTCGGGACGGGTTATTGGGGCGCCCATGAGCTGTCTTATCGCCCCTCGGCGCTGATGTTCTGGCTCTTGTATGGCCCGGCCTGCCTCGCCCTGACCGGACACATCCCGGCCGGTGGCATTTGGGGCGGGACAGCCCTGCCGCGCGATGTTTTCCTGCAATGGCGGCAATGGGCCTCGAAGCCGGACTATTTCGGTGCTTTCCTCGATCAGCTGACGCCACACGGTTTTGATACCGTGACAGCTCCGATCCGCTCCTGGACGTTTTCCGATGATCGCCTCTGTGCCCGACGCTCGGCTGAAGACCTGCTGAAGCACTACCCGAACGCGCCGTCCGAGCATCTGCGCCTCGACCCGGCCGATATCGGGGCGCAGCGGGTGGACCATCATGGGGCGTTCAAGCGCGATGCGGCCGGCTTCTGGCCGCTGGTCTTCAACTGGTTTGATGGATTTGCGCGTTAGGGTTGCGTTGCGTGTCCTGACATGCCTTCATGCAGTTTCTCCGGGAGGCGTATTGTGAACGTCATTCAAGTTGTTGCAGCAGTGTTGGTGACGCAATCGACGGGGCCAAATGTGCCTTGCATGGAGCCGAGGTATGAGGCGTTGGAACTGGGGTTTCAAGAGTTTGATCAGTCTGAAGCCGGATGGCGCGGCGTGGCACGGGAGGGGTGCTATCTAGAGGCCGCCAATCTGATATCGAACTACAAACAAGCCAATCTTGACGACCTCGGGCTAGAATCCACGAGTCGCCTCGAGTGGCACGAAGGGCAGATGCGAGCGTATGCGGGCGACTATAGCGCTGCCATCAACTTGTTTCGCGCGACGTTCGATACGCGAGAAAGCGGTACTGCTGATCGGCACTACGCGGAGGCAACGATAGCCTTCCTTCAACATGATCGTGCCGCTCTCCAAGCAGCGCGGGATGAGCTCGCGGACCTTCCCCCTCCTGAGGGGTTCGAGGCGGCTATCGAACGTTTCGAGCGACTCTACCCAGACCATCCCGTTCCAACTTGGCCGCTAAATTTGAACGTGGTCGACAAATTGGTTCGGTGTTTCGGCGCGACATACGAAGCCGCATATAGTGGTCAATGCGCCAGCGTGAACGCTATCTCTGATTAATCAGTTTGATCAGGTTTCGACTTCGGCTTCGGCTTCGGCTTCGAACTGAGGCCGCGACCTTTCATCACCGCATCGCTGCCGAATTTCTCGCGTGCCTTGTCCATCGCCCGTTCGGCGGTGGCGCGACGGATGGCCTGCGGGTCGAGCAGGTCGCCGGCATCGCCGACCGCGTCGCGCAGGCCTGAAAAGCCGATCCCGATCAGCCGGAAGCGCGTGCCGTCTATCTCGGGCGCCAGCAATTGCCGGCCGACCCGGAACAGGGTGTCGGCCAGCTGGCTGGGTTCGTTGAGGGTGCGTCGCCGGGTGCGGGAGCGAAAGTCCGAGGTTTTGAGCTTCAGCGTGATCACCTGGCCGGACACGCCCTTGGCCTTCATCTGGTCGGCGACTTTCACGCTCAGCCGCCAGAGATGTTTCTCCAGCGTTTCACGATCATCATGATCGGCGTTGAACGTGGTTTCCGAGGACACGCTCTTGCGCTCGCGCTCGGGCGAGACTTTGCGCCGATCCTCGCCGCGCGACAGGCGCGAGAGATGATAACCCATATCGCCATAGCGGTCGGCCATGCGCTTGTCGCCCTGGCGGCGGATATCGGCCAGCGTGCGGATACCGTCGCGTTCCAGCTTGGCGGCAAAGGCCGGTCCGACGCCATAGATCGAGCGCACCGGGCGCGGCGCCAGGAAGTCCAGGGCTTCGGCCTCACCGATCACGGCAAACCCGTTCGGCTTGTCGAGATCGGAGGCGGTTTTGGCGAGAAATTTGTTGAAGGACAGGCCGACCGAGACCGTGATCCCGACCGTCTCCTCGATTCGCCGCTGCAAGCGCAGCAGGGTGAGCGCCGGCGGTGAGCCGTGCAGGCGTGACGTGCCCGAGAGATCGAGGAAGGCCTCATCGATCGAAAGCGGTTCCACCAGCGGGGTGATATCCTTCATCATGTCGCGGATGCGATAGCCCTCACGCGTGTATTTGCCATGCTCCGGCCGGACGACCACGGCGTCCGGGCAAGCCTTGAGCGCTTTGAACATCGGCATCGCCGAATGCACGCCATAGAGTCGGGCGATGTAGCAACAGGTCGAGACCACGCCGCGCTGCCGGCCACCGATGATGACCGGCTTGTCCTCAAGCTCGGGATTGTCGCGCTTCTCTATCGCCGCGAAAAAGGCATCGCAATCGATATGGGCGATCGACAGCGTGTCCAGTTCGGCATGGCGTAGCAGTTTGTGACTGCCACAGGCCGGACAGGAATCGGCCTGCTCGGGAAGCGGTGTCAGACAGGCGCGGCAATAGCCCGGCTCGCTCATGGCGCGCCGCTTTCATCCGCCGGCCACAGCCAGGCCGCACCGCGGACACCGGAGGCGTCGCCATGTTCGTGACGGACGATCCGCGTCCGGCACACATCGGAGAATATCCAGTCGGGCAGGGCAGCGCTGACCCGCTCGCACAGGCCGGGCGCGTTCGACACGCCGCCGCCAAGCACGATGATGTCGGGATCGAGAATATTGACGATGGTCGCCAGCCCGCGGGCCAATCGGTTGGCATGCCGGTCAACGCTGTCCGCTGCCGCCGCATCGCCGCCTGACGCCGCGTCGAAAATGGCATTCGCCGCCAGATTGCCACCATGCCGCCGGGCATGGTCCGCCGCCAGGCCGGGGCCGGAGACCCAGCTTTCCAGGCAGCCGGTCTTGCCGCACCAGCAGGCGGGCGGGGCGAGTTCATCCTGGCGCGGCCAGGGCAGGGGATTGTGACCCCACTCGCCGGCAATGCCCTGGGCGCCGTCGAGCAGTCGCCCGTTGACGACCACACCGCCGCCGACGCCAGTGCCCAGGATGACGCCGAAGATGACCCGACCGTCACGGCCGGCCCCGTCGCGGGCCTCGGACAGGGCAAAACAATTGGCGTCATTGGCGCTGCGAACCGGTCGATCGAGCGCTGCCGACAAGTCATCACGGAAGGGGCGGTCATTGAGCCAGACCGAATTGGCGTTTCGCATCAACCCGGTGGCCGGGCTGATCGATCCGGGATGGGCGAGGCCGACGCGGGCCGGACCGTGGGCGGCCTCAAGTCGCACGACCAGGTCGCGGATGGCGATGATCGTGCCGTCCGGGTCGCGCGGCGTGGCCAGGCGCTCGCGGGCCAACTCCGTTCCGTGCCGGGAAAACAGACGGGTTTCGATTTTGGTGCCACCGAGGTCGATGCCGATTCGATTCATCCTGTCGTCCCCTCCCGCATGGCGTATACTTTTTTCGGCCGCTTTTGTTCTTATCTTGTTCCGAAACGCCCGAAAAGTGGCCTTTGACTCATGGTTGGTTAAGGAAAATCGGGTTTAGTGCAGGTGGGGTTCAACAAGCACGATAAAATACGTGCAAACAACGGGAAGCGCGTCACCGACATGCTGCAGGTCATGCCCAAAAAGGTCCTGATTGTCGAAGACAACGAGTTGAACATGAAGCTGTTCAACGATCTGCTCGAGGCTCATGGCTATGAGACCTTGCAGACCAAGGACGGCTTCAAGGCACTCGAAATGGCGCGCGAACACACGCCCGACCTGATTCTCATGGACATCCAGCTGCCGGAAGTGTCCGGCCTTGAAGTCACCAAATGGCTCAAGGATGACGACAGCCTGGCGGCGATACCGGTGGTGGCTGTCACGGCATTCGCCATGAAGGGGGATGAGGAACGCATCCGTGAGGGCGGTTGCGAAGCCTATCTGTCCAAGCCGATTACCGTGGCCACGTTTATCGAGACCGTTCGTCAGTTTCTCGACTAGGGGTGATCGTCGATGAGTGCGCGTATTCTCGTCGTTGATGATCAAGCCGCCAATGTCCGGCTGCTTGAAGCGCGACTGCAAGCCGAATATTTCGATGTCTGTACGGCGACCAATGGCGAAGATGCCATTGCGGTGGCCAAGGCAGAGCAACCCGACCTCATTCTCCTCGATGTGATGATGCCGGTGATGGACGGGTATCAGACCTGCTCCAAACTCAAGGACGACACGTCGACGCGCCATATTCCGGTGGTGATGGTGACCGCTTTGGATCAGCGCGAAGACCGGATACGAGGCCTCGAGGCCGGGGCCGATGACTTTCTCACCAAGCCGATCGATGATGTCACCATGTTTGCCCGCGTGCGCAGCCTGTTGCGGCTGAAGGCGGTGCTGGACGAGTTGCGCTATCGCGAATCGAACTCGGCGATGTCGGGTTTTGCCGGCGACATGCACGATGACATTGATGCCGCGTCCCGGATTGTGATCGTCAGCGCGGATCCGCGTGCGACCGGACGTTACGCTGCTGCCATGCCGGCCCAGGCCGATGTCCGTCAGATCCACGACCCGGCTGCCGCTATCGCCGCAACCCGGGATGAGGCGGATCTGTTGATCGTCGATCTCACAGCCACAGATTATGACGGCCTGCGCTTGTGTGCGCGTGTCCGTTCGGACGCCGCGACCCGGCAATTACCCATTCTGGCCGTCGTACAACCGGATGATGTCCATCATGCTGTCCGGGCGCTCGATCTCGGCGTCAATGACATCATCCACCGTCCGGTTGATGCCGGAGAGCTGGCGGCGCGAGCGCGCACCCAGCTGCGCCGTAAACGCTATGCCGACCAGCTCCGCTCGCATCTCGATGAAGGCATGGAGCTGGCCGTCACCGATCCGCTGACCGGCCTGCATAATCGCCGCTATATTTCTTCGCGTTTGCGCCAGGCGATGGACAGTGCGAGCAATGGCGGTGCGCCGGTGTCTCTCTTGCTGGCCGATATCGACCATTTCAAACAGATCAATGACAGCCACGGCCATGAGGCCGGCGATATTGTTCTTCGCGATTTTTCTGCCCGTCTGCTGCAGGGCTTGCGGGCGCTGGACCTGGCGGCGCGTTACGGGGGCGAGGAGTTCGTCGTCGTGATGCCGGGCGCGGGCATGGCCGAGGCGCGCATCGCGGCCGAACGCCTGCGCTCTGCTGTCGCGGAGAGCGGATTCAAGCTCAAGGATGGTGGGCGTGTTCCGGTGACCGTGAGCATCGGCGTGGCTCAGGCCCAGCGCGGTGAAGGGCTGGACGCGCTTTTGCGCCGGGCCGATGAGGCGCTCTACGCCGCCAAGAATTCAGGCCGGAATCAAGTACAGGCCGCGGACAATGCCGCGGCCTGATAAAAACTTGATGGTCGAGCGGGGATAACCGTTCGAACGGAAAACCGTCCTACTTGATTTTCGCTTCCTTGAAATCGACGTGCTTGCGAGCGACCGGGTCGTACTTTTTCAGTACGAGCTTCTCGGTCATGGTGCGCGCATTCTTCTTCGTCACGTAGAAGTAACCCGTACCAGCCGTGGAGTTCAGGCGGATCTTGATGGTTGTCGGCTTCGCCATGGCTCTAAATGTCCTGGTGCTGTGAGTGTGCGCGCATACGGCCCCATGCCGACGCGAGAGCGCGCGAACATACGCACGGCAGCGCCGCTGTCAACTGTCCGCGTCTGTCGGGGCTGCACGCACCCAGACCAGCGCTGCATAGATCGCAGCAATCATTGCCATGACGATCATCAGCCCGTGCGGTCCGAGCCCGTCCATGGCGATGCCGGAGGCGGGAGGGCCGAACAGGGAGCCGGTGCCGTAGGCGAAAATGAAGGCGGCATTGGC
The DNA here is from genome assembly GCF_003634045.1 of Maricaulis maris. Classification (GTDB taxonomy): domain Bacteria; phylum Pseudomonadota; class Alphaproteobacteria; order Caulobacterales; family Maricaulaceae; genus Maricaulis; species Maricaulis maris. The sequence goes on along the minus strand of NZ_RBIM01000002.1, from coordinate 427,820 downwards.
CGCCGCAATGGCGCCACCGGAGAAGCGCTCGCCGACCAGGGCCAGGCCGACCGTGTAAAGACCGCTGGCAACGCCGGCCTGGATGAAAAAGAGCAACATCATGCCGGGCAGATAATCGCCCACGGCCCAGATTGCGAGCGGGGTGATGGCGGCGGTGGTGGCGATCCATTTCAGCGCTTCGCGGCGGTCGGTCTTGTCGGCGATCCATCCCAGCGGGATCTGGAAAGCCAGCGCGCCGGCCGCGGCGGCCATGGCGACCATCGAGATGCCAGCATCGCTGAGCAGCAGCCGGTCGCCGTAAACCGGGGCCATGGAGAAGAGCACGGTTTCCAGCGCTCCGAAGGCCAGCGCAGCGCCGATCGCTGCCGGGGCCAGCCGGGCCGCGTTCAGGATGGCAGTAGGCGAGGCTTCGTCCTTGCCCGGAGCTTGCGCGGCGGGGCCTTGCAACAGAATGATCGGCAAGGCGCCGATCAGGAAGATCAGCCCGCCGGCATAGAAGCCGGCATCGCCACTGGTGCCCAATTGGCCGAACAGAAAGGCGCCGACCCCGAAACCGCCGGACAGGACCGTGCCGTAGACGCCCAGGATTGTGGCCCGGCGCATCGGCGTGGCGATCTGGTTGATCCAGGTTTCCGAGACCACGAAGACCACGGTCATGAAACTGCCCATCACGAAACGCAGGACAAACCAGGCCGGCACCGTTTCAAACACCGGGAAGAGGGCGTGCAGGGCGCCGGCACAGAGCAGGCTGACCACGATCAGCACCCGCCCGGGAACCAGCGACAGGAGGCGCGGTACGATCGGGGCCATCACAAGGGTCGAGAAGGCCGCAGCGGCGCCGTTGAGGCCGACAATCAGACCGGATGATGTCATGCCCTCCAGCCGCAGCGAGACCAGCGGCATGGAAAGTCCGAACACAATCCCGCACACCGCCGCACAGCAGATCGAGGCGATCAGCGAGCGGTTGTTGGCAAAGCGGGGATCGGTGAGCGGATTGGTCATGCGGTGCTCTATAGCGCCGCGTCGTGACCGCGTCTCCTGCCGGATCCGGTCACAGGTCCGCGATCACCATCCTGCCGCGCACCGCCCGCATGCAGCGCGGATGTTCAGGGGCGGGCGGCTGGACGCGCTTGAGTTCATCCAACACGAAATGGGTCACGAAGGGCAGGTCGAGATCGCGGGCGTCGGCGAGGGTGACCCATTGCACGTCTTCCAGCTCGGCGCTCGGCTTGGGCGCGCGGTCGTCCAGCAGGGCCGAGGCGTCAACGGTGAAGAACCAGGTATCGAAGCGGCGGGTCCGGCCCGGCGGCGTGATGGCGCGGGTGATCAGTTTCAGCGGTGCCAGATCCGGTGCGGCGCCGGCGCGGCGGAAAGGCTGCCAATTGGCATGACGGCTGGCTACCGGCGCCTCGCGGGCGATCAGCAGGCCGGTTTCCTCGGCGGTTTCCCGCACGGCAGCGGCAGCGGCGGCGCGGGCGCGGCGGGCATCAAGGCTGCGGGTCATGATGTCGAGCACACGGCCGTCGAGATCGCGCGCCAGCGGCGCTGTGCTGTCAGCCCGATCAACCCGTCCGCCCGGGAAGACGTATTTGTTCGGCATGAAGACATGTTTGGCGGAGCGGCGCCCCATCAACACATCAACCCGTTCGCCCTCGCGCCGGGTCAGGATCAGCGAGGCGGCAAGGCGGGGGCGCATCGGTTTGACGTCCTTGCGGTGTCGCTCATCACTCACCGGCGTCGCCCCTTCTTCCAAGGTCTGCCCGAGCGCTTGCCATTTGGCGGTCCCCCGGTGCGGCCGCGATTGCGGCGATTGGGGCGGTCGCCCTTTTCCGGCTCGGTCAGCATGTCCAGCAGCAGCCCGCCGGTGACCGGTGTGGCTTCGTCGATACGCACGGTAACGGGCATGCCGAGACGGAAACGCGAGCCGGTCTGCAAGCCGATCAGCGCGTGGGCGCGCTCATCATGCTCGAAGCGTTCCTCGCCCAATCGCGAGATCGGAACCAGCCCGTCGGCGCCGGTCTCGTTGAGACGGACAAAACAGCCAAAACGGGTGACGCCGGTTATGCGGCCATCAAACTCCGCCCCGACCTTGTCGGCCAGATAGGCGGCGATGAAACGGTCGACGGCATCGCGCTCGGCCGCCATTGCGCGGCGCTCGGCATGGGTGATCTCTTCGGCAATCACGGTCAGGCGACTGCGTTCTTCATCCGACTGACCATCATCCCCGAGCTTGAGGGCGCGGATCAGGGCGCGGTGGACGGTGAGGTCGGCATAGCGCCGGATCGGCGAGGTGAAGTGGCCATAGCGCTGCAGGTTGAGACCGAAATGGCCCTGGTTCTGGGTATCGTAGACCGCCTGCGACTGGCTGCGCAGCACCACCTCGTTGATCGTCTCGCAGTGCTCGGACGTTTTCGCCTGCTTCAGCAGCTGGTTGAAACGCCCGGTCGCGACCTTGTCGCCGCGCGTCCATTTCAGCCCGACGGTCGGCAGGAAATCGGCCAGTGCATCAATCTTTTCGCGCGAAGGTGGTTCGTGGACGCGGTAGATCAGCGGGACGTGTTTTTCCTCCAGGCTTTCTGCGGCGCAGACATTGGCCTGGATCATGAACTCCTCGACCAGCTTGTGGGCGTCAAAGCGCTGGCGGGTTTCGATGGCCAGAACCTTGCCGTTTTCACCGACACGAACCCGGCGTTCCGGCGCGTCGATCTCGAGCGGTTCGCGGCGATTGCGCGCTTCGCGGCAGGCGAAATAGGCGCCCCAGAGCGGTTTGAGCACGGCGTCGAGCAGGGCATTGGCAGGGCCGCCATCCTGACCGTCAATCGCCGCCTGGGCCTGGGTGTAGGACAGTTTCGCGGCCGAGCGCATCCAGCCGCGCAGGAAGCGGTGAGAGCGCTTGTTGCCGTCCTTGTCGAACACCATGCGCACGGCGAGACAGGGGCGGTCTTCCTTTTCGCGCAGGGAACACAGATCATTGGACAGGCGTTCCGGCAGCATCGGCACGACCCGGTCGGGCAGATAGACCGAATTGCCACGCTTGAAGGCGCCGCGGTCGAGCGCGCCGCCGGGCGTCACATAGGCGGCGACATCGGCGATCGCGACGATGACCTGCCAGCCGCCGGGATTTTTCGGGTCGGCATCCGCTTCGGCCCAGATCGCGTCGTCATGGTCCTTGGCGTCGTCGGGATCGATGGTGATGAGCGGCAGGGGCCGCAGATCGTCGCGCTTGCCCGGCTTGGCGAGCGGCGCCTCATCGGCCTCACGCTGTTCGGCCTCGGCAAAGCCCTGTGGGACGCCGTGTGAGTAGAGCGCGATGATGCTGCCGGCGCCAGGCGCATTGGCGTCGCCGATGACCTCGATGATCTCCGCCGTCTTCAAGCCGTGCCGCCGCTCCTTGGCGATCTGGCACAGCACGAGATCGCCATCGCGGGCTTTTTCGGCCTCGCCCTTGGCCGGAACCAGTTCATGCCGCGAACGCCGATCGACCGGCAGCAGACGGAACGGGCCGGATTGCGGTTTCCTCAGCACGCACAGAAGCTTGTGGGCGCTTTGGCCGAGTTTTTTGATCAGCCGGGCCTCATAACTGCCATCCTCCTGCAAGGCGAGCCGGACCAGCGCCTTGTCGCCAATGCCGATCGCCGGCGTGCCCTTGCCGCCCGCGCCTTCGCCCGGCGCCAGGCGGATCAGCGGGGCCGCGCGGTCCGGACGGACCGGCTCGGCCAGCAGTTCGCCATCATTGTCGCGCCCGATCAGCTGCACCACGGTGACAGCGGGCAGGGCGCCGGGCAGAGCATAGGTCTTGCCGTTTGAGCGGGTGATCGTGCCGTCTTCGGTCAGCGCGACCAGGGCATCCTTGAGGGCGCGTTTGGCATCGCTGCCTTTGAGCGCCAGTTCGCGCGCCAGCTCCCGCTTGCCGTATTCACCACCGCCGGCGCGGACAGCCTCCACGACCGCCTCGCGGGTGAGGCCGGCATCAAACTCTGTCTCGCCGGCCATCGGATCTATTCCGCCTTGGCTTTGGCTGTTGCCGGCTTTTTCGCGGCCGGCTTCTTGGCCGCGGTTTTCTTGGCCGCGGTTTTCTTGGCAGCGGGCTTTTTCGCCGTGGTCTTCTTGGCAGCCGGCTTTTTGGCCGGAGCCTTCTTCTTCGCCGGAGCCTTTTTCTTGCCGCCCTTGGCGGCCTTGGCCTCGACCCATTCCATCGCCTGTTCCAGCGTCACGCTTTCCGGGTCGGTGTCCTTGGGCAGGGTGGCATTGACCTTTTCATACTTCACATAGGGCCCATAGCGGCCCGACATGATGCGGACCGGCTTGCCGTCATGCTCGCCCAGCTCCTTGAGCGCCGTGGCCGTGCCGCCGCGACGGCCGCCATTGGCACGTTTGTCGGCGATGACCGAGATGGCGCGATTGACGCCGATCTCGAACACGTCCTCGACCGACGGAATATTGGCGTAGGTCTTGTCGTGATGAACATAAGGGCCGTAGCGACCGATATTGGCCGTGATCGGCTGGCCATCATCCGGGTGCTCGCCGACCGTACGCGGCAGGTCGATCAGCTTGATCGCCTGTTCCTCGGTCAGGGTTGCGGCGTCCCAGCCCTTGGGAATGGAGGAGCGTTTCGGCTTGTCCTCGCCATCGAGCTGCATCTGCAGATACCAGCCAAAACGGCCATTCTTGAGCTCGACATCCTTGCCGGTCTCCGGATGGACACAGATCACCCGGTCGCCCTGCACGTCGTCCTCGCCCGGAGGACTCATCTGGCGGGTGAAGGAACAATCGGGATGGTTGGAGCAACCGAGGAAGGCGCCGAACTTGCCGAGACGCAGGCTGAGCGTGCCTTCGCCGCAGGACGGGCAGAGACGCGGATCGGTGCCGTCTTCCTTCTCCGGGAAGATGTGCGGGGCGAGCGCTTCGTTGAGGGCGTCCAGTACATTGGTGATGCGGAGCTCGCCGATCTCGTCGACGGCAGCGCGGAAATCGGTCCAGAAATCACGCAGCAGCTGTTTCCAGTCGAGTTCGCCAGCCGAGACCTTGTCGAGCTGACCTTCCAGCGCCGCCGTGAAGTCATACTCGACATAGCGGGCGAAGAAGTTCTCGAGGAAGGCGATGACAACCCGACCCTTGTCGAGCGGGTTGAAGCGGTTCTTGTCCATCTGGACATAGTCGCGGTCGCGCAGGACCTGCAGTGTCGAGGCATAGGTCGAGGGGCGACCGATGCCGAGCTCTTCCATCCGCTTGACCAGGGAGGCCTCGGTAAAGCGCGGCGGCGGCTGGGTGAAGTGCTGGTCCGCATGGGTCTTGCCGACGGTCGCGGCGGCGCCCTGGCTCAGCTTGGGCAGGCGGTTTTCGCCCTCATCCTCTTCATCGTCGCGCCCCTCCTGGTAGAGCGCCAGGAAACCGTCAAACAGCTGCACGGTGCCGACGGCCCGCAGGGCGGTTTTCTGGTCAGAGGAGGTGATGTCCACCGTGGTGCGCTCGAAGCGGGCGCTCTCCATCTGGCTGGCAACGGCGCGGCGCCAGATCAGCTGGTAAAGGCGGGCCATATCTTGGTCCAGCGACATTTTCTCGGGCAGGCGCGCGAAGCTGGTGGGGCGGATTGCCTCGTGCGCTTCCTGGGCGTTCTTGGCCTTGGTGGCGTACATGCGCGGCGCCGACGGCACGTAGAGCGAACCGTGCTCCTTGCTGATCACGTCGCGGGCCTGGCTGATCGCCTCGGGAACCATGGAAACGCCGTCGGTCCGCATATAGGTGATCAGACCGGTGGTCTCGCCACCGATCGTGACACCTTCATAGAGTTTCTGCGCCGTTTGCATGGTGCGGGTGGCGGAAAAGCCCAGCTTGCGTGCCGCTTCCTGCTGCAGCGTCGAGGTGGTGAAGGGCGGTGGCGGGTTGCGTTTGGCCGGCTTGGCTTCAACGCCGGTGATGGACAGGCTGGCCGCGTTGATCGCGTCAACGGCGGCATTGGCGCTGGCGCGGTCCTTGATCGACAGCTTTTGCAATTTCTTGCCGTCGAGCGTCACCAGCTTGGCCCGGAAATTGTCGGAATTCGCCGTCAGGTCGGCATCAACCGTCCAGTATTCCTCGGAGCGGAATTTTTCGATCTCCAGCTCGCGGTCACAGATAAGCCGCAGGGCGACCGACTGCACCCGTCCGGCCGAACGCGAACCCGGCAGTTTGCGCCACAGAACCGGCGACAGGGTGAAGCCGACCAGATAGTCCAGCGCCCGGCGCGCCAGATAGGCATTGACCAGCTCCATGTCGACGGCACGCGGATGCGCCATCGCTTCCAGGATGGCCGGTTTGGTGATCGCGTTGAAAGCCACGCGCTGGACAACGACATCCTTCAGGACGCGGCGCTTTTGCAGCGCTTCCAGCAAGTGCCAGGAAATCGCCTCACCTTCGCGATCCGGGTCAGTGGCGAGGATCAGGCGGTCGGACTCGCGTACCGCATCGGCGATTGCCTTGACGCGCTTGGCCGAGGCGGTGTCGATCTCCCAGGCCATCGCGAAATCTTCATCCGGCTTCACCGAGCCATCCTTGGGCGGCAGGTCACGGACATGTCCGAAACTGGCCAGAACGGTGTAGTCCGCGCCGAGATATTTATTGATGGTTTTGGCTTTGGCCGGGGATTCTACGACGACAACATTCATCGGTGCTTGGTTCCAGACATGAGGCAGGGACCGCCAGGCAGCGGCCAAGGCGCGCGAAAGTGTTCGAGCGGAAAGGTTGTGTCAACCGACCGAAGGATTCCAGTCCGACGCGCATATGCGCGCCGAACCGTAGCGTCGATGTGTGGAGTTATCGTCCCGGCGCGACCGCGAAACAAGGATGGTCGCGGGCACTCAGCTCGCGGCAGGCGAGCCGGGCTTCGTCTTCGGTCAGGGCTTCGAAACGCGCCCGCCAGAGGCGGTCACCGCTGATCGTAACGGCCCGTGCGGCCGGCTGAGCGGCGTCGAGGGCGCCGGAGAAGATGGCCACTTCGGCGAGGCGGTCTTGCGCCGCGTCGGCGGTGTTGTAGGCGCCGACCTGGATCGACCAGGCGCCGCGGATCAGGCTCGGCTCGGCCGATGGGCGGCTTGTCGGTGCATCGAGGCGGGCTGGCGCGAGCGGTTCGAGGCGCATTTCGTCTTCATCGGCGAGGACGATCTGCACCGAGGGTGGTGGATTGGCGGAACCCATTTCGGTCGGCTCGTCCAGGTGCAGGGCGGCGACGTCTCGGGCGATCAGATCCTGCTGTCGCACGGGGTTGATGCGCGGTGAGGAGAGGGCGGCGAACAAGCGCGTATCCTGTCGCTGTTCCAGCGTTGCGAAGGCGGCTTCGATGAGCTCTTCGGCATGGGCGTCGCGGGCGGCGGCGCTTGGTCCGCCCATGATTACGGTGATCAGGCGGTGATCGCCCCGCTCGGCCGATACGACGACATTGAAGCCGGAGGCACGAATATAGCCGGTTTTGAGTCCATCCACGCCACGAACCCGTCCAACCAGTGAATTATGGTTGCGGTAGGTGCGACCGTTCCAGGTGAATCTCTCTTCGTTGAAATAGTCGAAGTATTGCGGAAAATCCCGGTGCAATGCGATCGCCAGCCGGGCCATGTCGCGCGCCGTCGTTGTCTGCCGCGAATTGGGCAGGCCGGAGGCGTTGCGAAAGGTGGTATGGGTCAGGCCGAGCTCGGCCGCGCGGGCGGTCATCAGCTCACCGAAGCGGCTTTCGCCCCCACCTAGGCGTTCGCCGACGGCCACCGCCACATCATTGGCGCTTTTCACCACGAGGGCGCGGATCGCGTTTTCGGCCGAAATCGTGTCGCCGGCGCTTAGTCCGAGGCGTGACGGGCTGGCATTCGATGCGTTCGCGGACACACGGATCGGGTCATTGAGGCCGATTTCACCGGTCTCGAGAGCCTCGAACAGCATGTAGAGCGTCATCATCTTGGTCAGCGAGGCCGGATAGCGCTCCGCGTCGGAACGCCGGGAATGGAGCACGACGCCGGTATTCTCGTCGACCACAAAGGCGGCATAGCGCGAATTGTTCGCGTGGGCAGGCGCGGACAGGCCAGAGAGGGCAAGGCCGACGGTCAGGGCGAGAAGGCGGGTTGCAGTGATCATGCGGGCAGCCTGACGCGTGCTCATTGCCAGCGGGTTAAGGCCTGCCCGTGGTCATCAGATATGTTTTGTGCGGTGCACAATAATTTCCTTGACCCCGGCCGGGAGTGTGGTATTTATATTGCGACTGCGAAGAGCTTCCGCAGCAAGTTTAGCAACCAGACAGTGACCCGTGATGAGCGACGTCGAGAAAACTTCCACCGAAACGAAAGCGGCCGCTGCCAAAGCGACTGCCCCGAGCGCGCCCCGCATTGTGTCGCAGACCGTGGCGCCGGTGAAGACGACTGCAACGGCGAGCCCGGCCAAACCGGCAAAGGCGACGACCGCCAAGCCGGCGAAAGCCAAGAAGGCCGCGCCGAAGACGTCGACGGCGAAAGTCAAATCCGCGCCGTCCCAACCCGCCCCCAAGGCAGCCAAGCCGGCCTCGAAAGCCAAACCCGCTGCCCGCACCACAAAGAGCTTTGCCATGAATGACACCATTGAGAGCATGACCGCCGCGAGCAATGACGCGCTCAAGGAAGGTTTCGAGAAGACGCTGAAATCGGTTACCGAGGCCAGCAATTTCCAGAAAGAGACTGTCGACGCCCTGATCGCTTCCGCGACCGTGGCCGGCAAGGGCTTTGAAACCGCCAACACGAACGCCGTGACCTATGCCAAATCGGCGATGGAAGACGGTGTTGCTGCGACGAAGAAGTTCGCCTCCGCCAAGTCGGTCCAGGAAGTGTTCGAGATCCAGTCCGAATTCACCAAGTCGGCCATGGACAATTATCTCGCCGAGATCAACAAGACCTCGGACCTGTTCTCCGACCTGTTCAAGAATTCGGTGAAGCCGCTGAACGATCGCGTCGCGGCCGCCATGGAGTTCGCACAGGCTCAGCGCTGAACCTTGTGAACTGACCAGTTTTGGTATTTTCCTCCCCGACTGGGCCCGGTGATTAGTCACCGGGCCCTTTTTTTGTCGGCGTCGCCTCGTCGAGACGGTGTGGCCTTGTGGCCGTCTTGGGACCTGGGGTGCGAGCACCTTTCGGTCCGGTGCGTTCCGGCGCCGGTTTTCCGGCTGCTGGACGAAACGCTGGCGTCCTCCCCGACCGGGCCCGTGGTGATTTCGGGATGGTTCCGGTGGATCCCCGATATGAACGGGGTGCGCCTTTTTAGGCTGAACGCGGTGAAACGGGAAGCAAGAATTTGCTGGGCGTGTTATTCTTGTGTCCTGACGGCGCTGCGGAGCGTCTCTTTCCAAGTCCGGCAAGGATTCCTATCTGTGCCGATGAGTAGCGAAGTAATATTCGAGCACGTTTAAAATATGACCGAACGAAAACATGACGATACCGGCGTAGAAGAGGAAACTGGCCTCGCGACAAAGACCCGGCCGGCGACCAAGAAACCTTCGCTTTACCGTGTTTTGCTACTCAATGATGACTACACGCCGATGGAATTCGTGGTCGAGGTTCTCGTCCGAATTTTCCGGAAGTCGCCCGAGGATGCAGCGCGAATCATGCTGCATGTTCATCAGAACGGTGTCGGTATGTGCGGCGTGTACACGTATGAGGTTGCCGAGACAAAGGTAGCCCAGGTCATGGACGCCGCACGGCGGGCTCAACACCCGCTGCAGTGCACAATGGAAAAGGAATAGAGTGGTGCCCTCATTCTCTTCAGACTTGGAAGACAGCCTGCACCGCGCTCTGGGATACGCCAATGAGCGTGGGCATGAATTTGCGACCCTGGAGCATCTCCTTCTTGCTCTTGTGGATGATCAGGACGGCGCGGCTGTGATGAAAGCCTGCGACGTTGATCTTGATGAACTTCGGGCGACCCTGACCGAATATGTGGACAATGAACTCACTGAACTCGTCGTTGATGACGAGGAGGACGCCAAGCCGACGGCCGGCTTCCAGCGCGTCATTCAGCGGGCGGTGATCCACGTCCAGAACGCGGGGCGCGAGGAAGTGACAGGGGCCAATGTCCTGGTGGCCTTGTTCGCCGAGCGTGAAAGCCATGCGGCCTATTTCCTCGCCGAGCGCGACATGACCCGCTACGACGCGGTGAATTTCATCTCGCACGGCATCGGTCGCAAGCCGGGTGCTTCGGAAGAGCGCGCTGTGCGCGGAGCTGAACCGGCAGAAGAGCCGCAAAAGGATGGCGATGCGCTGACCGCCTATACGGTCAACCTCAACGAAAAAGCCCGCAAGGGCGGCGTCGATCCGCTGATCGGTCGTGATGCTGAAGTCGAGCGTTGCGTCCAGGTCCTGTGCCGTCGTCGCAAGAACAACCCGCTGCTGGTTGGTGATCCGGGCGTTGGCAAGACCGCCATTGCCGAGGGTATTGCCCGCAAGATCATCGAGGACCAGGTTCCCGATGTGCTGGCCGGGGCCACCATTTATTCGCTCGACATGGGCTCCTTGCTCGCCGGGACCCGCTATCGCGGTGATTTCGAAGAGCGTGTGAAACAGGTCGTCAAGGAACTCGAGGAAAAGGACAATGCCGTCCTCTTCATCGACGAGATCCACACCGTCATCGGTGCCGGGGCGACGTCCGGCGGCGCCATGGATGCGTCCAACCTGCTCAAGCCGGCCCTGCAATCGGGCAGCCTGCGCTGCATGGGCTCAACGACCTACAAGGAATATCGCCAGCATTTCGAGAAGGACAGGGCGCTTGTCCGCCGCTTCCAGAAGATCGATGTGCCCGAGCCGTCGGTGCCGGATGCGATCAAGATCCTGCAGGGGCTGAAATCCTATTTCGAGGACTTCCACGATGTCCGCTTCACTAATGAGGCGCTGAAATCGGCCGTCGAACTCTCCTCGCGCTATATGGGCGACCGCAAATTGCCGGACAAGGCGATCGATGTGATCGACGAGGCCGGTGCGCAAATGCGGTTGCAGCCCGTGTCCAAGCGCAAGAAGACGATCGGCGTGAAAGAAGTCGAGGGCATTGTTGCCACCATGGCCCGCATCCCGCCGAAAACGGTGTCCAAGGATGACGAGCAGTCGCTGCGCAATCTCGAAACCGATCTCAAGCACACCGTGTTTGGCCAGGACGAAGCCATCGACCAGCTGGCCACGGCCATCAAGCTGTCGCGGGCCGGCCTGCGCGAGCCGAACAAGCCGATCGGCTGCTACCTCTTCTCCGGCCCCACGGGTGTCGGCAAGACCGAGGTCACCAAGCAGCTGGCCGATACGCTTGGCGTCGAACTGCAGCGTTTCGACATGTCGGAATACATGGAGCGGCACGCCGTCTCCCGTCTGATCGGCGCGCCTCCGGGCTATGTCGGTTTCGACCAGGGCGGCCTGTTGACCGATGGCGTCGATCAGCACCCGCACTCGGTCCTGCTGCTCGACGAAATTGAGAAGGCGCACCCGGACCTGTTCAACATCCTCCTGCAGGTCATGGACAATGGCACGCTGACCGATACCAACGGCAAGAAGGTCGATTTCCGCAATGTCATCCTCGTGATGACGACCAATGCGGGCGCCTCCGACGCGCAAAAGGAATCGATCGGCTTTGGTCGCGGCAAAAAGACCGATGAAGCGGACAAGGCAGTCGAACGCCTGTTCACGCCGGAATTCCGCAATCGCCTCGACGCCGTCATTCCCTTCGCGCCGTTGTCGCCGGAGTCCATCGGTCGTGTGGTCGAGAAGTTCGTGCTGCAGCTGGAAGCCCAGCTCATTGATCGCGGCGTGACCTTCGAACTGACCGCCGATGCTACCGCCTGGCTGGCTGAGCGCGGCTATGACAGCCGCTTCGGCGCCCGTCCGCTGGCCCGGGTCATCCAGGAGCACATAAAGAAGCCCCTGGCCGACCAGATCCTGTTTGGCGAGCTCAAGAAGGGTGGTCTGGTCAAGGTTGATGTCGACGAGGCCGACAGCAACCGGCTGGACTTCCATGTCACGCCCGGCGACCGGCTCCTGCCGCGCAATGCCAAGAAAAAGGACAAGAAGGAAGAGGTCTGATCCTCACCTTCCGGTTCAATGAAAAACGGCGCCCCGCGGGGCGCCGTTTTTGTGTTCGAATGGCTCGCCGGCTGAATTCAGGACGTTGCAGCCCGTTCGGCAGGCGCGATTCCGCAGCCGGGTTTCGGGCCGGGGCCATGCTGCCGGAAGGCCCGTGGAGTCAGGCCGGTTTGTTCCTTGAAGGCCCGGTTGAACGGGCCGATCGAGGCAAAACCGCTCTCTAGGGCGATGTCGAGAATACTGGCCTCGGCCTGCGCCGGATCAGACAACAGCGCGGAGGCATGATCGATCCGGTAACGATTGATGAAGCGGTTGAAATTGCGCTCACCGAGTCCGAGCGTGATGGCTCGGCTGACCCGGTAGTCCGGTTCACGCAGGCGCCGGGCGAGGGTGGCAACCTTGAGGTCCGGATCGAGGAAGAGCCGGTCCGCCTCAACCCTCTGGCGCACCCATTGTCCCAAGGCTCGTTCCTCGGCGCTTGGCGCGCTGTCGCTGGCGGCCCGCGACGTCATGCGTTCCGTGTCGTTGGCAGCGACAGGCAATGGATGGCGCTGGCGCCAGACCACGGCAAACCCGGCGGCGACGAAGATCAGGAGCGCACAGAGTGCTTGTGCGAGAGCAATCGTACCGGCGTCGAAGCGCGTCGTGTCGCCATGATCGAGCAACATGACGCAGACCGAGACACAGGTGCCATAGCTGGCGAGGAATCCGATCCGCAGGCGCCGTTCGGCGGGCGGCTCGCTCTTCGTCCAGCTGCGTATACCCTCCCAGAAAGCGAGGACCAGAACGGTTGAACTCAGCATGGACTGGAAACTGCTCGTGGCGGCGAGGACGGCGGTCAGTCCGGCATCCCCGATGATCTGCTCGGCCGACGCGCCTACCAGCAACTGATTGATCACGGACGGTGCGAAAATGCCGCCGACAAGAATCGCCTGCGGCAAGCCGAAGCCAACATCCGCCCGGAAGATGCCGCGCGAGACCAGCCAGAAACAGCTGCAGCTGGCGCATCCGGTGATCGCGAGAATGGCGGCGAAGGGGCCGGTATAATCGGGAAAGACGTCGCGTATCATCACCGCGGCGAGACCGGCACAGAAAATCGCCCAAGCGATCTGGAGACCGCTGCGTTGACGCACAGTGAGGACGGCCAGGATCGAGACGATCGCGGCGGCGGAGAAGGTGAGTTTGACGGCGCCCGCGAATTCCAGCATCGGACCATATCTCCTGAAATCGGGCGCCCCCGAGCGCAAGGCTCTGTGTCGCATATTTCGGGCCATGATCAAACCCGCTGCCGCCGCAATCAAAATATCTGGCCGATTTCCAAATCGGCGAGACGGGTGCGGTTAGGCGTGAAGAGTGTGGCGTGGTCGCGGAAGTTCGCGATCGCTTGTACTCGAAGTGAAAGGCTAGATCATGTCCGATTCCGTCGCTGCGCCATCGCGGCGCCGACGCGTCACACCGCAGAGCCTGCTCCAGGGCAGCGGTGTCCTGTGGTTCACCATCGCCGCTGCCGGCCAGTGGCTGTTCACCTATTATATTCTGGGCGCCTATATTCCGCGCACGGCGTCCGGCGATTATTCACGCTGGAACGAGACCGGTCTGATTGAGGGGTATGTTCAGGGTGACTGGCTGGGAAATCTCGGTTTCATCTCCCATGTCCTGCTTGCGGCCCTTGTCAGTGCGGCCGGCGTGATCCAGCTCCTGCCCATGATCCGGCGCAAGTTTCCCGCCTTCCATCGCTGGACCGGCCGCGCCTATATCTCGGTGGCGGTATTCTTGGCGATCGGCGGTATTCTCCTGATCTGGGTGCGTGGGACCCGTTTGAACGATTGGGCGGCCCTCGGGACAACGATTGACGGTTTGCTGATTTTGGTCACTGCGACCTTCACCCTGCGCCACGCGATGGCACGCAGGATCGATCTGCACCGGCGCTGGGCGATGCGCCTTTTCGTCGTAGTCAGCGGTGTCTGGTTCATCCGAGTGGCCTATATGGCCTGGGCCATCGCCAGTGGCGGAGCGGGCATGCGCCGGACCTTGGATGGCCCCACGGATATCCTTGTCCCGTATCTGGCCTTCCTCGTACCGCTTATCGTGCTGGAAGTTTACCAAAAGGCGCGGGACAGCCGCTCGGCGCCTTTCAAGCTTGGCGTGGCGGGCTTGATCCTGGTCTGCGGCGGCATCACCGCGCTGGGCCTGTTTGGGGCCTGGATGATGATGTGGTCGCCCAATATCCTGATCTAGACCGCCAACATGCGGGCATGCTGGCCCGGTGCCACGCCGAAGTGCTGGCGGAATGCGGTCCGGAATGCGGCTTCCGACCGGAAGCCGCAGCGCCCGGCGACTTGTTTGACCGCAAGGCCGGCTTCCAGAAGGTCGCGGCCATGCTTCATGCGCAGGGTTTCGACAAAGCGTGCAGGCGGCATGCCCGAGGCGGCGCTGAACCGGCGGTGGAAGGTCCGTTCGGTCTGGCCGCAATAGGCGGCCAGGTCGGCGACTTTCAGGGGCTGGTCAAGGCGGTCCTGCATCCAGTCGATCAATGCGCCATAGCGATCTCCGGCCCGGGTCTGGGCATCGAGGACATCGGAGAATTGCGACTGGTGACCGGGGCGGTGCGCATAGACCACCAGTTCGCGCGCCACCCGTGTCTTCAGGGCCCGGCCATGATCGGCCTCCAGCATTGCCAGGGCCAGATCGATCCCGGTTGTCACGCCAGCCGAGGTCCAGATATCGCCGTCCCGCACGTAGAGCGCATCCGGATCGACGGTGAGGCCCGGAAAACGGGCCGCGAGCCGCGGCGCGCCGCGCCAGTGCGTGGCGACACGCTGGTCGGTGATGATTCCGGCTGCGGCCAGCAGGAAGGTACCGCTGCATACCGAACCGATCCGGCCGAATTGGCGTGCGATCCGGCCGAGTCCGGCGAGCAGGCCTGTGTCGGCGACCGCCCGTGTGATCTCGGCCTCATAGCCGCCGGCCACCACCAGCGTGTCCGCCGGACCCGGTATTATGTCGACGATCGCCCGGGCGGTCAGGCCCAGCCCGCCACCATGGTCAATCTCGCCACTTGGTAGTGCGATGACGTCGACGCGGTAAAGCGGTCTTCCCGAGAGTTGGTTGGCAGCTGTGAACACCGCGGCCGGCCCGGCTATGTCAAGCAATTCGGCACCCGGGAAGGTCGCGAAATATATGGTTCTTGTGTCAGTCATTGGCGAAATATAGTTGTTAGTTGTCATTTTTGCCAAGTGCTTCCCTGGCGAACCGCGATCAGCGCCAGCCGGCGCCGCCCGGAGGCGGCAAGGTGCGAGGTGTTCATTGAAGCGCCGCCCGAATTCGCCCAGAACAGGGCGACGCCAGCGGGACCGGAATTTCATGACGCAGCCCAGCCCAGATGCTGTCCTTCGTGCCACATTCGGCTTCCCCGGTTTTCGGCCCGGCCAGGCCGACATTGTTGACCATATCCTGGCCGGCCGTCCGACCCTGTGTGTCATGCCAACCGGTGCCGGCAAGTCGATCTGCTATCAGGTGCCGGCCCTGATCCTCGACGGGTTGACGGTGGTGATCTCGCCGCTGACGGCCTTGATGGACGATCAGGTTGCTGCCCTGCAGGCGAATGGCGTTGCTGCCGCGGCCATCCACTCCGGACGCGACCGCGGCGCCAATGTCGAGGATTGGCGCCGGGTGCAATCAGGCGAGATACGCCTGTTATACCTGTCGCCAGAGCGGCTGATGACCGGCCGCATGCTGGCGGCGCTGGACACGGTCGGACCGGCCATGTTCGTGGTCGACGAGGCCCATTGCATCTCCAAATGGGGCGCCAGCTTCCGACCGGAATACGAGGATCTCTGCCATCTGCGGGAGCGCTTCCCCACGGCCCGGCTGGCGGCCTTCACGGCGACGGCCGACGAGGCGACCCGGGCCGATATCGCGGCCAAACTGTTCGGGGCGGGCGGTGAGATCGTCGTGCATGGGTTTGACCGACCCAATCTGACGCTCTCGGTGGCACCGAAATCCGGCTGGAAAGCGCAATTGCTGGACTTTCTCGACGGTCGGCGTGGCGTTTCCGGCATCGTTTATTGCCTGTCGCGAAAATCGACAGAGGAAGTTGCAACGCTGCTGCGGGCGGAGGGTTATCACGCCTTGCCCTATCATGCCGGACTGGCGCCAGAGGTCCGGCGCGAGAACCAGGAGCGATTCATGGCCGAAGAGGCGGTCGTCATGGTGGCTACGATCGCTTTCGGCATGGGCATCGACAAGCCGGATATCCGCTATGTCTTCCATCTCCACATGCCCGGCTCGATGGAGGCATACTACCAGGAAATCGGCCGTGCCGGTCGCGATGGTCAGCCGGCTGAGGCGATGATGCTCTATGGTCTCTCCGATGCGCGCATGCGTCGGCAATTCATCGACCAGGATGGTGAGGATGACGGTCATCGCCGCCGCGAGCACAAGCGCCTTGACAGCCTTCTGGCCTATTGCGAGGCGACCCGGTGTCGCCGCCTGTCCTTGCTCGCCTATTTCGGTGAAACGGGCGGCAAGCCGTGCGGCAATTGCGACCTCTGCCTCGACCCGCCAACCCTGATCGACGGCACGCGGGAGGCCCAGATGCTATTTTCGGCCATTGTGCGGACCGGCGAGAGTTTCGGCACGGCGCATGTCATCGATGTCCTGCGCGGCGCCGATACCGAGAAGATCCGGGCACGCGGTCATGACAACTTGCCGACCCATGGCGTTGGCGCCGAGCGTCCCAAACCCTTCTGGCAGGGCTTGGTCCGTCAATGCGTGGCGTCCGGATTGCTGGAGATCGACATCCAGGGCTATGGCGCGCTCAAATTGACTTCCGATGCCCGCGCGGTCCTGAAGGGCGAGCAGACGGTTGCCATTCGCGAGATCACTGCCAAGGCGTCATCGTCCAAGCGGCCCAAAAAAATGATCGAGGCTGCGGCGGCAAATGTCGATGCGGATGTGTTGGCGGCGCTCAAGGCACTTCGCCGCGAGCTGGCGGCCGAGCGCAACGTGCCGGCTTATGTGGTGTTTTCCGATGCGACTTTGATCGACATGGCGCATCTGCAGCCGCGTTCACTGGATGAAATGGCGGCGGTCAACGGCGTCGGCCCCAAGAAACTGGAGACTTTCGGCGAGCGCTTTCTCGGTGTGCTCCGGGCACTCGGTTGATGGCGTGATTGTGCGGCAAGCGGATGACTCACTGCCGGTTTCATGGATGATTAGGATGTTACCGGCGTTGCCGCGTCGGGTGGCTTTTGGGCGAAGGACCTGGATGACGCGCCGCGACACCCCCTATTATATTCTCATCGGCCTCCTGTCGGTTCAGGTGGCTTATGGTGGCTATTGGGCGATCAATGACATTTCAGCACGCATCGGGCTTTGGCCGGATGCGGCGCTGGCGGCGGCCTTCGTCCAGAGCCTGACCTTGACGCAGGAAGTGTTGTTCTTCTCTCATGTTGTCATGAATCTGGTGACCCTGGTGCTGGTATTGCGGGGGAAACGATGGGCCTTGCCCGCCTTTGTCCTGTCTTTTGTCCTGGATCGTGCCGAATGGGTGATCATGGGCAGCAACAACCTGTTTTCAACGATGGTGAATGTGGACGCCTGGACGCTGTTTTCCTTCACCCTGCAGGGCGCGATCATCGCCATGCTGGTCTTCCTGACTTTTGAAGGCCGATTGCGCTGACCCTTGCCCGGTCGGTGGCCGTAATCAGGGGTGTTCGATAGCGGCCGCAATCCGGGCGGCCTGATCTTTCAGAACCTCCATATCCGCCTGTCCGCCACCATGAGCGCCCAGCGCGACGCCCTCATGGCGCGGGATGATGTGGAAATGGACGTGAAACACTGTCTGGCCGGCCGGCGCGCCGTTGAACTGGGTCAGTATGATGCCATCCGGCGCCAGCGCCGTCTTGACCGCATTGGCGATCCGCTTGACCCGCACGATGGCAGCCTGAAGGGCGCCATCCGTCATTTCCAGCGCATTGCGAACCGGTTCGCGCGGCACCACCAGGACATGGCCCGGCGCCTGCGGGAAAATATCCATGAAGGACAAGATGTGTTCGTCCTCATAGACCTTCACGCAGGGCAGTTCCCCCTTGAGGATTTTTGCGAAAATATTGTCCGGATCATAGTCGCCGTCGAGGCTCATGGGGTCAGCTCCGTGGTGTCAGCAAGCGGGGAGATATCGCATCAAATGCGCAGACGGCGGCCGGATCAAGCGCCAGGAAGACAGCTTCGTCGACGGCGCGGCAGGCCGGCATCGCCACGGTCGTTCCCGCAACGCCCGGCGCTGTGGTGAAGACGATCTTGTCGATGTCGGACGTCTGGATCAACGCGTTGGCGACGGCAAGGAAAGCGGCCCGGTCTTGCGCGTCGTCGATATGCGCGGCGCACTGGATCGCGGCGCTTGGCAGGCATGGCGCCTTGATCGCCGCTTGGCTCACAACGCGCTCGGCATAGGGGCCAATCTGATCGGCCAGCAGGACGGCCATCTGGTGCATGACGGCGTTCGGTGACAGGCGCTGGTAGTAGTGCCGTGCCGAGCCTTGGGGAGGAAGATCACCGACCATGCGTCGTTCCGAGAAGCCGCGTTCTTGACCATGAACGGAGCCGGCGACCAGCAGGAGCGGGCCGGGCGCAAGACCGGCAGGCAGGGCGATGCGCTCATTCGGTCCGAACAGGAGAATGCGGGCATGGTTGCTCAAGGCATGGGCCAGCTGGTCGTGCTCGGCCTCGGTCAGCGAATGTCCGGCGTTTGCAGCCAACGCGCAAAGGAGTGTTTCCGGTGTCGCACCCCCGGGCCAGACTTGCATGTCGCTGCGGCGTTCACGGAGTGAGGCTGGCAACAGGCGCGATGCGGTGAGCGGAATCCCCTCGCGCTGGAAGCAATACCACAGTCGGCGAAGGACTTCGCAGTCCAGTTCGGGGGTCTCGAAATAGTACGCGACCTTGTAGCGCACGCGATACCCGATCTGACCATCTTCGGCGTTTTCCGACTCCGGTAGAACCATGACAGGGGCCGCTGCGTCGACATAGTCGAGGTCGGCAACAGCACGGCGCACGAGATCTGAGATGAATTGTGGTGGCCAGTTCATCGGGGCGGAAAACCGGCAAATGCTCCAGACCGGTCGATCATTGGGATAAATCTCGACCGGTTCGCCCGCGAGGCTGGAATTGGGAATGATGATCAGCGTTTCGTCGCGCTTGCGGCCCACTACTGACCGCCAGTTCATGGACTCGATTTTGACGTTCTCACCCTTGTAGCGGATGCCGTCACCGGGTTTGAGATGGCTGTCGAGCTGCAGGGCGATACCAGAAAAAAGCCCGCCCAGTGTCGGTTGAAGCGCGAACCCGATAATGGCGGTCAGCAAGGCCGAGGTGGTTAGGATCGTTGTGATGTCGAAGCCCATCAGCTTGAGCGCGATGGCGCTGATAGCGAAAGTGACGATTATGAAAATCACGACACGCTGGGCGCCGACGGGCTCGATCCGCAGGCTTTGGCGCAGGCCGATCTCGAGGATGATGCCGACCAGGATGAAAGTCACGAGAAGCGCGGTCAGCGCGCCGGCGGTCAGTTTGATCAGGCCCGGCAATTCGGTGTCTGCGAAGAGAAGATTGCTACCCACCCAAGCGTGCACGACCCAGGCGAGCAAGGTCATGAAGGCGAGCAGTGCGAGGCGGAACATTACGCCTGCCCCTCGTGGTCGTTTCGGTCGGCAAGTGCGCGGCGAAGGCTGCGTCGGAGGCGTTCGATGCTTGCCGACAGTCGTTTGAGTTCGCTTGCACCGTCGTCGGGCAGGGGCGTGCCGTCATCAATACCAACCGAGACATCTTCAGCCCGCGCGGTCAGTGCCTGCAGCGGGACGACGAGCTGACGATTGATGGTGTTTGATGTCGCGGCGTATCCGGCCAGGAAGATGACAAGCAGGCCGGTGCCCAGTGCCAGCACCAGTTCGAACATGCCGCGCATTTCCTGTTCGATCGGCACGGTCACGATCTGCAGGCCGATGGTCTCGCCCATCTGCCATCCGAACCCGTTCTCAGTGCCATAGCGTTCGACCATGGCGGGCGGCGCTTGGTCGGGCGTGCTGTGGCAGCTCAGACAGGCTTCCTGTTCGATCCGGATTGGACGGGCCAGGTAGAACAGTTCATGTCCGCCGCGGCGCCAGCGGCCGGACCGCTCGGTCAGGGCGTCATCCTGACGAAAGGCGTTGATCAATTCGGTTTCGAACGGAACCGGCCGGTCGGTGGGGCTGGTCGGGTTAAGGGCGACCTCGCGATAGGTATAGGCAAGGTCGGCGCTGGAAACTTCGGCGAAGACTGTTTGCGCCGCGAATGACGGCACCGTTTCCGGATGAAAGGTGTCGCTCGACGCTGTGTAGGCCAGCGGTGCGACCTGGTCAGATGTGTAGGCGCGGATAGCCTGGGCAGTCGCCAGCAAAAGGCGCGATTCGCGCGTGGCCTCGTCGAAGGCGCGTGCCTGCAGCGCAAAGAAGGCACCGCTGCCCCCGATCACCAAAGCGGTCAGGAATACCAGCGCCAGCGCGCGACGGATCAAGCTTGATGTCGTCACATTCAATCCCCCAATTCGAGACTGGAGCGATTCACCCGTTCAAACAAAAGCGGATGCCGCTAGCGCGGCTGGTCCTTGCGAAACGGGCTGTCTGCGTCTTGAAGCTGGATGTCGGTTGCGACAGCGGCCCGTTCCTGGTCGAGATACTGCGCCACGGCATTCCGGAAGCCTTCATTGGTGATGAAATGGGCTGAGCGGACCGGCTGGGGACGATAGCCGCGGGCCAGCTTGTGCTCGCCCTGGGCGCCAGCCTCGACGCGTTGCAGCCCGCGTGCCATCGCGGCGTCAATGGCTTGGTGGTAGCACAGCTCGAAGTGCAGGAAGGGATGGTCCTCCAGCTTGCCCCAATATCGACCGTAGAGCGCGTGTGAGCCGATCAGGTTGAGTGCGGCCGCGATATAGCGTCCATCCTTCTTGGCCATGACCAGCAGGACACGGTCGGCGAGACGTTGATGCAGCCGGTCGAAGAAATCGCGATTGAGATAGGGATAGCCCCATTTGCGGGCGCCGGTTTCCTGATAACAGGCATAAAACACGTCCCAGTGTTCAGGGCACAGCTGTTCGCCGGTCAGGTGTTCGATCGTGAGACCGTCCTGGGCGGCGGCGCGTTCCTTGCGCAAGGCCTTGCGTTTGCGTGAGGACAAGTCGGCGAGGAAGTCGTCATAGTCTCTATAGCCGCGGTTCGACCAAATATATTGCCGGTCGAGGCGCGGCAGCAGGCCGCTGGCGTGCAATTCATCTGCTTCGGCTTCGCCGGGGAAATTCACATGCCAGCCGGACACACCCCAACGCGTCGCCAGGTCACAGCAGGTACGGGTGAGGGCCTGTCGCAGGGCCGGGCTGTCGGCCAGGATGCGGCGACCGGTGACCGGCGAGAAGGGGATGGCGGTCAGGAGTTTGGGATAATAGCGACCGCCGGCCCGCTCATAGGCGTCTGCCCAAGCGTGATCGAACACATATTCGCCCATGGAATGCGATTTCAAATAGAGCGGCACGGCGCCGACCAGCTTGCCCATGGCATCGCGGGCGAGCAGATGGCGGGCTTCCCAGCCGGTCTCGGCGCCGACGCAGCCGCTGGCCTCGAGCGCTTCCAGGAAATCCCAACTCAGGAAAGGGTCGAACTCGGCGCCGGGCGGATTGGCCAACCGGTCCCAGTCATCACGCGGCACATCGCCCAGACCGGCAACCGGCTGCACGGTGACCGCCAGAGACTGATCGCCATCATCCGCCGGGGGAGGCGCCATCGTCGGACCGATCAGTTGCGGCGCTGACGGCGCGCTTGGCGAAGCTCCGCCTCGCTCGGCACAGACACGGCCTCGATCTCGGTGGCCCGAACCCAGGCCGGCGTGCCAACTTCCAGCGACGTCCGGGCCCGCGACGCAAATTGGTGGGCGCGCGGTCGGTTGCCGGCCGCATAGGATTGTTCGGCGATGGCCAGCTGGGCGAGGGCGGTGTCACCATTGCGCTCGTGAATGATCGAGAGCTGGTACCAGGCAAAGCCATTGTCAGGCTCGATATCCAGTGCGACCCGCAGATGCTGGGCGGCCTCTTCAAGATGGTCCGGATTGTCGGTTGCGATCATGGCGATGGCGAGATTGACCCGCAGCAGCGGCGCGGTGGGCTCCAGTTCAACCGACCGGGCGTGGGGCGCGATGGCCTCGTCGGCATGCCCGCTCTCGAACAGCATCTGGCCGTGCAGCTCATGGAAATACGGATTCTCCGGCTCTTCATCGAGCAGGCCCTGGATTTCCGACAGGGCGCGATCAAGACGGGCGTCGTGATAGTGGGCGACGGCCCGGGCATAGCGTGCCGGCAGCGATTGGTCGCTCTCAGGGTAGCGGTAGAACACGAATTCCGGCTCAGCGAGGAAGCCGTAGATCTTGCCCTGGATACGGGCGAGCCGGGCCATTTCCTCGGGGCTGTCCTGAACATCGTAAAAGGGCGACTCACTGGCACCGCCGCGCAGATTGGCGATCCGTTCCGACGACAGGGGGTGTGAGCGGAAATAGGGATAGCGGCGCGCGTTCGACATGACTTCCTGATAGCGGAAGCGCTCGAAAAACTGCACGAGCCCTTCGCCGGACTGGCCGCTGGCTTCGAGAAATTGCAGGCCGGCCTGGTCGGCAGAGGCTTCCTGGGCGCGGCTATAGGTCATGAAGGAGAGGGCGCCGAACTGTTGCGACGAGGCGAGCAGGGCACCGGCCGCGCCGCCTTCGCCAGCCAGTGCCGCAAGCACGCCGAGGCCGAGACTGACGAACATCGGGGCCTGGGCCGCCGAAATGCCGTCGCCAACGCGCGCCAGGTGGGCGCCGGAGATATGGCCGGCCTCGTGCGCGATCACGCCCTTGAGCTGGTTGGGTGTTTCTGATTCCAGAATGATCCCGGTATGCAGGAAGATGTTCTGGCCGCCGGTCACAAAGGCGTTCAGTTCCGGGTCGGCCACGATATAGAGATCGACATCAGCCGGCACCAGTCCGGCGGCTTCGAGAATGGGATCGGAGTAATCGCGCAGCATATGCTCGATTTCCGTGTCCCGGATCAAGGACTGACCCAGGCTGGACGCTTGTGTGGCCACAGCAAGAACGCAGGCTGTGGCGACGGTTTTCAGGATCGACATCCTGCCTCCACTGATCGGCCCCCGCTCGGCCCATGATAGCAGCGTCACCCCAAGACGCCACCATGACCAAGATGGGTTGCCCGGACAGGCCGGGCAACCCTTGTTCTGGTTAGTTCCCGAACAGGCCGGTCCGGTTCCACCAGCCGCGACGCTTGGACTTGCCATCTTCGTCGGCGGGTTTCGTGGTGTCGGCCTTGTCGGTCTTCGTTTCGCTATCACGTGTTTCGTCGCCGGATTCCGTCGCATCGGCGGCGGGTTCGGCAGCGACCTCCGGTTCGGCCGCTTCGGCGACCGGCTCGGCTGGCGCTTCATCGGCTTTTTTGCGACGGGTCCGACGCTTGGGCTTGGGCGCCTCTTCGGCAACCGGCTCTGCGGCCGGTTCGTCAGCAGGGGCCTCGGTTGCCGGAGCCTCCGTCGCCGTATCAGCCGCCTTTTTGCGCGGACGACGTGTCCGCTTTTTCGGGGCCTCTTCGGTGGTCGCTTCGACTGCCGCGGCTTCGGCCGGCGGCTCGACCGCATCGGAAGCGGGTTCGCTGTCGGCCGCTGCGGGCTTGCGCCGCGGGGTGCGGCGGCGCTTCGGCTTTTCTTCGATAGGGGCGGCTTCGACAGCGGCGGCTTCAGCGGTCGGCTCGGCGTCCGGCTCAGCTGCGGCGGCCGCGGCTTCGCTGGTCACCTCGTCTGCGCCCGATGCAGCGTTGTCGGTGTTCGTCTCGTCCGTATTCGCCTCGTCCTCGGTCCGGCGACGACCGCGGCCACCGCGGCGACCCCGGCGACGACGGCGGCGTGGTTGGTCATCGCCATCCTCACCGGCGGCGTCACGCGGGCTGTCGCCCTCGTCGGCGCTGCCGTCCTCATCGCTGTCATCGCCTTCCACCTTGACGACTTCCATCGCCGCTGCGGTGTCATCGGAAGACGGTTTGCGACGACGGCGCCGACGACGGCGCCGGCCACCGGAGGCTTCGCGGCTCTCCTCGTCATTCTCCGCTTCGTCCTCATCCGGAACGTCAGGGATTTCGATTTCCTCGATCGATTCGACGGAAAGCGGCGCGATCGTCAGTTCTTCACCCGGCTCGCGGTTCTCCAGCGCTTCAATGGTGAATTCCGGCGCCAGGATGGTGTCGTCCGCCGTGACGAGCACATTCATCGAGAAGCGTTGTTCGATCATCAACAGATGATCGCGCTTGTCGTTGAGCAGGTAGATGGCAACGGCCGTCGGAACCGAAATGCGGATCCGCTTGGCGCGACCACGCGTGCCTTCTTTCTCAAGACCACGCAGGGCGACCAGGGCGCTCGATTCGGTCGAGCGTAGATGACCGGTGCCTTTACAGGTCGGGCAGGTCGTCGTGGAGCCTTCCAGCAGGCTGGTGCGGCGGCGCTGGCGCGAAATCTCCATCAGGCCGAATTGCGAGATGCGTCCCACCTGCAGGCGGGCGCGATCACGCTTCAGCATGTCCTTCATCTTCTTTTCGACAGCGCGGTTGTTCCGGCTCTCGTCCATGTCGATGAAGTCGATGACGATCAGGCCGGCAAGGTCACGCAGGCGCATCTGACGTGCCGCTTCGGCTGCCGCTTCCAGATTGGTCTTGAGCGCGGTTGCCTCGATATTGCGTTCCCGGGTCGACTTGCCCGAGTTCACATCGATCGAGACCAGGGCCTCGGTGGGGTTGATGACCAGATAGCCGCCGGATTTGAGCGGGGCGACAGGCGAATAGATCGCTTCAAGCTGGGCTTCGCACTGATGGCGCAGGAAGAGCGGCACGGTTTCCTTGTAGTGCTGCACCTTCTTGGCATGGCTCGGCATCAACATCTTCATGAAGGCTTTCGCCTCCTTGTAGGCTTCTTCGCCTTCCACCTGCACGCAGTCGATCTCCTTGTCGTAGAGATCGCGAATCACCCGTTTGACCAGATTGCCTTCCTCGTAAATCAGGGAAGGGGCGACCGAGTTCAGGGTCAGTTCGCGGATATTCGTCCACAGACGCAGGAGATAGTCGGCATCGCGCTTGATCTCGGTCTTGGTGCGCGAGGCACCGGCCGTGCGGATGATGAGGCCGACACCCTTGGGCAATTCCAGCTCGGAGACCACAGACTTCAGACGCTTGCGGTCAGACGCGTTGGAGATCTTGCGGGAAATGCCGCCGCCGCGCGGCGTGTTCGGCATCAGCACGCAATAACGGCCGGCAAGCGAGAGATAGGTCGTCAGTGCGGCGCCCTTGTTGCCACGTTCTTCCTTGGCAACCTGGACCAGCAGGATCTGGCGCCGCTTGATGACTTCCTGGATCTTGTATTTGCGGAACATCTGGCGACGGCGGCGCGCGGCCTGCTGGTCGCTGATATCGTCTTCTTCGCTGTCATCGCCAATGGTTTCAGGCGCTTCGGCCTCACCCTCACCATCCGCGTCATCGGACGCGGTGTCGGTGGCCGGGGCGGCTTCCGCCTTGGCATCTTCCGCCTCGTCCTCGTCCTCGTCGGCCGCCGAAGCTTCCTCCTCGGCGAGGGCCACGCGGTCCTCATAGGGAATCTGGTAGTAATCCGGATGGATCTCGTTGAAAGCGAGGAAGCCGTGGCGATTGCCGCCGTACTCCACAAACGCCGCCTGCAACGAGGGTTCGACCCGCGTTACCTTGGCGAGATAGATATTTCCACGGATAGGGCGGCGGGCAGCCGCTTCGAAGTCAAAATCCTCAACTTTCGAACCGTCGAGTACGACGACGCGGGTCTCCTCGGGATGACCTGCATCGATCAGCATTTTCTTGGACATTAAAGTCGTCTCCTGCACCCGCGCACAATCGCCTGTTTCCTGCCAGTCGGCGGGACAAGGAAGAGAGTGGCGGCGGGGGCGAGATGGACGGGGTGCGGCCTGTTTTCAGTGCTCTGGGCATCAGGCGCTCCCTGCGCATCGGCAGTTACCATTAGCGTCCCGCTCCGTTACGGGAGGACGCGGCGGTCGGGGCCCCGGCAATTTTTCGGTCGGACCGGGGCGACGATAAGCGTGTTGGCAGGCCGTATTAGCCCAGCCGCTTCGCGCCTGGCTGCCGCACTCGACCGGCATATCCGGTGGTGCGTCGCCAAGGCCTTGGCAACATGCAACATTCGAATGCGGAAGAAAAGGCTTTCGCGCCGTAGGCGAGGCGGGCAAAGAAATTCGGCCCGGCATCAACCAAACGTCAAGCTCCGTGCCCTATGGTTACGCAAAAGCCGTGGACAGAATCACGGTGTGTGCGATGGTGTAGTGATGCGGGTTCAACAGTTTTTGATGGCGTTGTCGTCGGTTCTGGCACTGTCCAGTCCCGGTCTCGCGGACCAGGAGGTCCGGGATGTGCGTTTTGGCGTGGATGTCGCCACGACGCGGGTTGTGATCGAGATCTCGGAACCGGCCGAGTTCCGCGCTTTCACGCTAGATGGCCTCTCTGATCGTCTGGTCGTGGACTTGCCGCAGGCGCGCTGGTCGGTTGCCAATCTGGCGTCTGGAGAGGGCGTCGGGCACGGGCTGGTCGATGCCTTCCGCTTCTTTGACAATTCGGTGTCCAGCTCCCGCGTCGTTTTCGAACTCGACCATCCCGCGGTCATCGTCAACCAGTTCGCGCTCGATCCGGCGACACCCGGTGGCAATCACCGGCTGGTGATCGACATGGAACGGGCGAGCGAAGGCAGTTTCCAGACCGCATCGGGCTTCGATCATACCCGCGCCGTCTCACTTGATTCGCTGATCGCCGAACGCGTCGAGGCCGTTTACGTGCCGCCGCAGCGCGAACGCCGCGTGATCGTCGTGGATCCCGGCCATGGCGGCCGTGATCCGGGTTCGCTCGGGATCCACGGGACCCATGAGGCCGATGTCGCGCTGGAAGCCGCCCGCGAACTGCGCCGCCAGCTCGAGGCGACGGGCAATTATGAAGTCCTGCTGACGCGTGATCGCGACGTCTACCCGTCCTGGGAACAACGTGTCGGTGTCATGGCGGAAGCCAGAGCGGACCTCTTCATCTCCCTGCACTCCGATTCTTCCCAGAATTCGAACGTGCGGGGCGCTGCGGTCTATACGCTCAATGACCGAGCCGAGAACCGTGCCCGTCAGCGTGCCCGCGAAGGCGCGAACCACACCTCGCAAGTGGATGTGAACAATATCCTGGTTGAACTGGAACTGCGCGAGAAACGCAACCAGTCGTCGGCCTTTGCCGAAGTCCTGCTGGAGCACCTTTCGTCGGAGGGGCCCTTGCTGGCCAATCCGCATCGTCAGGCCAACCTGTTCGTATTGCTCGACTCGCGCGTGCCTGCAGTCCTTGTCGAGATGGGTTTCCTGACCAATCGGACGGACGAGGCCAATCTGACATCGGCGAGTTTCCGACGCCGCCAGATGAGTGCCATTGTGAGCGGGATCGACGATTATTTCACTAACCGCGGTGATGAAATCTTCGCGGATCGGGACATGATCGCACTTCCGGCACGCTGACTCCCTTTAATCTGTTGCCGAGCGCGGCCATAATGCCGCCTCGGAGTCATGCTGGAACGGCGCGTCTGACCTGGAGGTCGAACGGTCGGGTTGCAGCCAGAGGGCAGAATGAAACTCTTCACCTTGCGTAATGTTTTGCGGACAGCTCTCTGGGGCAGTATCGCGGCTGCGGTGCTGGCTGTTATCGGCTTCATCGCCGTCGCCATCTATGTCGTCCGCGTGACCGATGACCTGCCGGACTATCAGCAGCTCGCCGAGTATGAGCCGCCGATCATGAGCCGTGTTCATGCTGGTGATGGCCTGTTGATAGCGGAATATGCGCGCGAACACCGTGTCTTCGTGCCGATCGCCAATATTCCGCAGAATGTGGTGCATGCCTTCATCTCGGCCGAAGACAAGAATTTCTACGAACATGGCGGCCTGGACTTTCGCGGCATCATCCGCGCCGGCCTGTCCAATATCTCCAACGTGTTGCAGGGGCGCCGTCTGGAAGGCGCGTCGACGATCACCCAGCAGGTTGCCAAGAATTTCCTGCTCTCCAGCGAGCAGCGCCTTGAGCGCAAGGTCCGTGAAATGGTGTTGTCGCGGCGCATCGAGCGCGCCTTTACCAAGGACCAGATCCTCGAACTCTATCTCAACGAGATTTACCTCGGAAACCGCGCCTATGGCGTAGCTGCGGCGGCGCTGAACTATTTCGGACGCTCGCTCGACGAGCTCGAGTTGCACGAGATCGCCTATCTGGCGGCCCTGCCCAAGGGACCGGCCAATTATCACCCGGATCGTCATCACGACGCCGCCATCGAGCGCCGCAACTGGGTGCTCTCACGCATGGCCGAGAACGGTTTTGTGACCGAGGACGCCGCGCGCGAGGCCATGGCCCGGCCGCTGGAAACCGTCGACCGCCTGTCAGGTGCCACTTATACGGCGGCCGAGTATTTCGTCGAGAATGTCCGCCGCGAAGTCTTCTCCCTCTATGGCGAGGACGAGCTTTATGATGGTGGGCTGTCGATCCGGACGACACTCGACACGCGCATGCAGCTCGCGGCCCGCGCCGCCCTGCGCAATGGGCTGGAGGCCTATGATCGCCGCCATGGCTATCGCGGCGCCTTGTCGAATATCGAATTGGGCGAGGGCTGGGTCGAGCGCCTGGCCGCCGCCGATATCCCGCGTGACCTCGACGAGGGTTGGCTGCAAGCGGTCGTTCTGGAGACCACTGCAGATGCAGCTCGCATCGGCTTCCTCAACGGCGAGGAAGGCTCGATCCCGATGTCGGCGCTGGAATGGGCCCGCGAAACCCTACCTGATGGCGAGATCGGACCGCCGGTCAGCCGTCCCTCGGAGGTGTTGAACCCGGGTGATGTGATCCTGGTGGCCAGCATTGCCGACCAGGAAGGCTTCAGCGACGGCCAGTATGGGCTGCGTCAGGTGCCGGGGATCAATGGCGGTATCATGGCTATGGATCCACACACCGGTCGTGTGCTGGCGATGGTCGGTGGTTATTCCTTCCAGCACAGCCAGTTCAACCGCGCCACCCAGGCGCGGCGTCAGCCGGGCTCGGCTTTCAAGCCCTTCGTCTACGCCTCGGCGTTGGACAATGGCTACACGCCGGCCAGCCTGATCCTGGACGCGCCCTTCATCGCCTCCGGCGGGCCGGACGAGCGCTTTTACATGCCGTCCAACTATTCGGAACGCTATTATGGCATGTCGACCCTGCGGCTCGGCCTGGAGCTGTCGCGCAACGTCATGACGGTCCGGCTGGCCCAGGAAATGGGCATGGCGCCGATCGTCGACTATGGCACGCGTTTCGGGATTTATGACGAAATGGAACCGGTGCTGGCAATGTCGCTCGGGGCCGGGGAAACGACGCTTTACCGCCTCGTTTCCGCCTATGCGACCATGGTCAATGGTGGCCGCCGCGTCGAACCGACCATTATCGACCGGGTCCAGGACCGTACCGGCGCCACGATCTTTGCCCACGAAGTGCTGCCCTGCGACACCTGCGATGCTGAAGAGTGGGATCGCTCAGCCGTGCTCGAACCGCTCTTCCCGGAAACCCGTGAGGAAGTCGTTGATCCGGTGACGGCCTATCAAGTGGTGAACATGCTCGAAGGAGCCGTGCAGCGCGGCACCGGTACGGCGCTTCGCTCGCTGCCCTGGACGCTGGCTGGCAAGACCGGCACGACCAATGATTTCCGCGATGCCTGGTTCATGGGGTTCGGGCCGGACCTCGTGGTCGGTGTTTATGTAGGCTTCGACACACCCTATCAGCTGGGCTCCGGCGAGGCTGGCGGCCAAGTCGCGGCGCCGATCGCCCGCGACTTCCTGGAAGTCGCGCTTGAGGGTTATCCCGTCGCGCCGTTCCGGGTACCGCCGGGTGTGCGGCTTGTGCCGATCAATCGTCTCAATGGAGAGCCCGGTATTCTGGGCCAATCCGGGGTGATTCTGGAGGCTTTCCGCCCGGGTACCGAGCCGTCACGCCAGACCGATGAAGTGGAAAGTGGTCTCAGCTTTGCCCGCGATTCGGTCAGTGATGATCCGCTTGCCTTCCTGCTCGATGAGCCGGATTCGCAAGATGATGAACCCGACGATGAGCTGGGCGGCCTGTACTGAGTACGGTTCCGACCGTCAGTGCGGCCACGGCTTGTCTGAGGCGCGCGTGCTGATTATCCCCTTGTGAGCAACCGGTTTGAAGAATCGCAGGATTGAACGCCCATGCGTGCAGACATCCAGACCCTGTCCGACGAAATCCAGCAGGCAGTTGGCCTGCTGAGGAGGCGTCTTTGACTGGGATACAGCCCAGAAACGTCTCGATGAACTGAATGCGAAGTCGGAAGACCCCGACTTCTGGAACCAGCCGCAGCAGGCGCAGGTCCTGATGCGCGAACGCAACCGGCTCGACGCGGCGATCAAGACCGTGATCGAGGCCGAGCAGGAACTCTCCGACAGTCTCGAAATCATCGAGCTGGCCGAGATGGAAGACGATGCCGACATGATCGAGGAGGCCGTCGCCGGCCTCGGCCATCTCGGTGAGCGCATGCGCCGCGCCCAGCTGGAGACGCTGCTCTCCGGCGAGGCCGACGGCAATGACGCCTTCGTTGAAATCCATTCCGGCGCCGGTGGTACGGAAAGCCAGGACTGGGCCGCCATGCTGGCGCGCATGTATTCACGCTGGGCGAATGCGCATGGCTACAAAGTGGAAACGATGGAAGAGCAGGCCGGCGAGGAGGCGGGTCTGAAATCCACCACCATCCTGGTCAAGGGCGAGAATGCCTATGGCTGGCTGAAGACCGAGGCCGGCGTACATCGCCTGGTGCGGATATCGCCGTTTGATTCAAGCGCCCGCCGCCATACCAGCTTCTCCTCCGTCGGCGTCTATCCGCAGATCGATGATGCAATCGAGGTCGATATTGATGTCTCGAAAGTGCGCACCGACACCTATCGTGCCTCTGGCGCCGGTGGTCAGCACATCAACAAGACCGACAGTGCCGTCCGCCTGACCTATGACATGCCAGGCGAGGAAAAAGCGGTCGTCGTGCAGTGTCAAAATGACCGCTCGCAGCACAAGAACCGGACGCAGGCCTGGGACATGTTGCGGGCGCGTGTCTACGAGATCGAGCTGCAGCGCCGCGAAGCCGCGGCCCAGGCCGAAGCCGACAGCAAGAGTGAGATTGGCTGGGGTCACCAGATCCGCTCCTACGTCCTGCAGCCCTATCAGATGGTCAAGGACCTGCGGACCAATGTGGAGACGTCGAACACCGGCGGTGTGCTCGACGGCGATCTCGACGCGTTCATGGCCGCAGCCCTGGCAGCTCGTGTTGGCGGGGACGAGGAGGAGGCCTAGCCTCCCGCCTTGTCGGTCCCGTCCAGGCGTCCGAGCAGGTTCGCCATGGCGTCGACATAGCGGCCGAATGCGGCCCGGCCGGACTTCGAAATTCGCACGCGCGTCAAGGGTTTGCGATCGAGAAAACTTTTCTCGATGGTGACATATCCGGCTTCTTCGAGCTTGCGAAGATGGACCGAGAGATTGCCCTGGGTCGCGCCCAGTGCAGTTTTCAATTCGTTGAAGTCGGCGGCTTCGGCTTGGGCGAGATAGGTCATCACGCCGAGCCTTAGCCGTCCGTGGATGATCTCGTCGATCTGGCCGATCGGGGGCGTGCTCATCGCAGACCTGTCAGTCTGCGGCGCGGGACAACCGCCACATCACGAACCCCGGTACGGCCATCAGCCCGAACAGGGCCACCGATGTGACCAGATTGAACAGGCCGGGCGAGCCCATCGTCAGGCCGAGCGCTGCGGCGGCCAGGTACCAACCGATCGCCACAACGCCATACCAAAGACGTTTCTGGACACGGGCGGCGACAAACCAGGCCGCGCCCTGCAGGGCGAAAACGACGGGTATATAGTAGAGCCAGAGCGCGAAGTTCTCGGTCTTGAATGCGTTGAATCCGAATACGAAGACCATGGCGAGATTGGCCAGCCCGGCCGCCTGGAACGCGGTCTCATAGGCCTTGCGCATTGCTGTTCCGGTCGGCTGCTTGCGATCCATCCAGAGTATGATGACAAGCGCGAGCATGAAGCCGCCGGTCGCGCCAACCGCGGCCGTCAGATGGACCCAGCCCGGCAAGGTAACAAGGTCGCTGATACCGACCCAATGGATGAGTGTTTCAAGCCCGTAAAGGAGTCCGGCCGACATCAGCAACAGGCCGGCACCTGCCGAAGGGCGCGGGTCGCCCTCGGCAAGTGTTCGCAGGAAAGCGAGATCGGCGCGGGCTGTTGCGAGTTCATCGGTCATGGGCTTCCTCGGACGAATTCCGGCGCGCCCAAAGCGGGCGCGCCGGCACTATGTCTTGATTCACGCGGATGCATCAGCGGGTATGCGCGCGTCTTCCGAGCGGACCTTGCTGGCCCGCCGCCCATTCAGCCAACCACCGATCCAGGTATGCCGGACGATCAACTGATAGGTCCCGAGCAGGATGGCAAAGCTGATCGCCAGGATCAGGGGCAGTTTGACCAGCCCCGGAAGTGCGACATCGGACAGGGCGACCTGCAGCGCCATCACCAGCGGCAAGTGCATCAGATAGACCCAGTAGGACGCGTCCGCCAGATAACGCCAGACCCTGTTCTCGCGCGAGAAGATCACCAGGGCTGCGCCGGTCAGGCCGAATGTCCATGTCCAGATCGCCAGTGTATAGGCTGCCGCGACGGGCAGCCGGTCCATGCCCGGACCGACCGGGGTGAAATTCGGCGTCATGCCAAGTTCCATGACCAGCCAGGTCGTCAGCGCGATGGCGATGCCAAGATTGATGTGCCAGGCACGCTTCCAGGCCGTCAGCACGAGATCGCTGCAGCGATGGGCGGCCCAGCCGGCGGCGAACGCCGTGCCATAGGCGATCAGCGCGCCGGTATTGGGGAGAAGACCGGTATCCGGTGTCGGAATGCCGAACCAGCTCATCCACATCGGGGTTGTGATGAACCAAATCGCCAGCGGAGCTGCGAGCAGAAGGGTGCCGAGCGGGGTTCGGGCCAGAAGACCGGTTATGGCATCAATCAGTTTGCCACTCAGGTCCGAACGGTCGATCAGGCGCACCAGCGCTGTCAGCGGCAGGGAGACGGCGTTGAAAATCACCAGCATGTAGAGGAACCACAGATGGGTCAGTGGGAAATTCTGCGCGGTCAGTGGCGGGGTTTCCTGCTGCGGCGCTTCGCCGCCATTCGCCTTGATGGCGCCCCAGATTACCACCGTCACAATCAGGGCGAAGATGGGCATCCACAAGGCCGCCAGTGGCAGGGCAATGCGTTTGGCGCGGTCGAGGGCGAGGCCGAGAATGCCGCGTCGTCCCAGCGCCATGTGGGCGAAGTAGCCGGCAATCATGAAGAACAGGACCATCCGGAAAATGTGCGGAACAAAAAAGCCAAGGCTGAACCCGGCCGTGGCTTGGCTATCCTGGACGATCCAGATCGGAATTCCGGGAATGAAGGACATGGAAGCGTGCAGCACCACGCCGAGAAAGAGGGCGAGTGCACGCACCGCGTCGAGCGCGTGAATTCGGGGTGAAGGCGAGAGGGGCATGAAGGGCTCCGGTTTGTGAGTTGCCGATCATGTACCACAGACAAGTTTATATTGCAAACTTGTCTGTGCGAAACGCGTGGGCTGTGAAGGGTATGCGCTAGCTACGGGTCAAGTTGTTGTAAAATAGTGCTAAATGTAACGGCGAGACACGGCTCGTGGTCACGCGCACAAAAAACCGGCGCTCGGATGGAGCGCCGGTTTTCATGATCGGTGTCGATTTTGGCTAGAAGCCGGACTTGCTCGCGACCGGTGGCTCCAGCGAACCGAGCGGGTCCTGGGCCTTGCTGGGTGCCGGCGGCTTGCTGTCGGCTTTGGCGGCAGGCTCAGCCTTCACGCCATTGTCCTTGGCAGCCGGTTTGGCGCCGCCGCTATCTTTCAGCGGATCGGAGGAGTGGCGGCAATGACCATCGAAGAAAGCACCGCTTTCCACGGACAGGGCAGCATGGACGATGTCGCCCTCGATCCGTGCTGTCGAGGCAAGCTGTACCTGACGGGCGCGAACACTGCCGGTGACGCGGCCACGGATGACAACGGTCTCAGCCTGGACTTCGCCGGACACGGTTGCGTCTTCGCCAATGATCAGCGAGCCCGCGCGGATATCGCCATCGACCGTGCCATCCAGTTGGATTTCACCGTCGGAAACGATCGTACCGGTCAGAACGAGATCACCGGAAAGAATGGAGGGGGCTTTCGATTTCATGGCGGTCCTTTTCGGGGGGGCGCTGTACGCACCGGTCTCGGGAGACGAAGAGTCTTTGTTACCCTTGTTGAACATATTGGCCAGCTCTCAATAAACGCTCAGGATCGATTGCCGATCCGTTATACCAGATTTCATAGTGCAGGTGCGTGGCCGTACTGCGTCCCGTGGACCCCATCCCCCCGATACGCTGACCGCGTTCGACTGTATCACCACGCCGCACGTCGATTTCGTGGAGGTGACCGTAACGGGTCACGAAGCCGTAACCATGATCAATCTCCACGCAACGACCATAGCCGCCCCGCCAGCCGGCGTAAATAACCCGGCCCGGCCCCGTTGCTTCGATCGGTGCGCGGCGATAGGCGGCGAAGTCCATGCCGCGGTGGGAGGTTGGACGACCATTGAACGGATCGATCCGGACCCCGAAATCACTGGTCTGGCGATAAGTGTCACCGACGGGTGCGCCCAGCGGGCCAGCCTCGACAAAATCTTCCAGTTCTTCCACTTCCAGAAGGCGTGACGCGATGCGCGCAATCCGGCTGGAGAAAGCTTGGTCGATATTCACCGACGATGAGGCAAAGGCACCGGATTCGGAAATCGGAATGAACGGGCCACCGGTCTCGGCGCTGTCGCGATTTTCGGCGATTACGTCTTCCAGGTTGAGGCCTGTCAGCCGCAGCACGGCGCGCAGGTTTTGCAGGCGGGCTTCGGTCGCATCCTCGGCCTGGGCCAGCACGCTGTCCTGTTCGCCCATCAGATAACTGATTTGGTCTTCTGGCTCTCCGGACACGGTCGCAGCGATTGCGATCAGTGGATCACGGGCTTCGCGCGGTGTCGGATCGGCCGGTGTGGCGGCCATCAGGACACGGCCATCGGCAAGGGCAGGGGATGGCTCCATCTCCTGACCGGTCAATTGTTCGGCAAATTCGACCAGCTGACGCAGCGTTTCGTGGCGCATCTGGAACTCGTAGGCGGTGCGGTCGAATTCCTCCATCCGCGATTCCATCAGCGAGATGGCCGTCGCCTCGGTAGCACGTGCTTCGGCGACGAGGCGGTGTGATTCGAGACGCTCACGCTCAATCTCGTCTTCCTTGGCCGCCATGGCTTGGCCATGGAAGGCAACGGAGACGGTTGAGAAGCAAAGCCAGCCGGCAAGGACGGTCGCGCCAAGCAGGGCTGAAATCTGGACTGTGGTGGAGATCGCAAAATAGCGAACCTGACCATCGGACCGATGGTAGATCTGCCGGTCCGGAAACCAGCGCTCAGCCGTTCCCCAAACAGCTTCTTTCACTCTTGTGAACATGCAGTACGCCGCTCTGTTCTGATTGCCCCGGGCCCCAAGGCGAGCATGTGACACAAAACCGGCCCCAATATCAACAAGTCCGATGCAAGAGATGCGCCGGACTATATCAGCGTCTCGTAAAATTCGGGCGGCAGATCGGCGCGCAACCGCGCCTCGGCGTTGAAGGGCGGTTTCAAACCACTACTGAAGTGTTTGCGTACAAGAGCTTGGAACCAGGTCACCGGATCCTCGCCAGCGCGCGCCGCAACGTGGCGAAACCAGCGCGCTCCGGCGGCGACATGACCGATTTCCTCGGTGTAGATCGTCCGCAGGCAGTCGGCACTGACCGTGTCCCCGGCAGAGACGAGCCGGTTGATCATGCCGGGTGTCACATCCAGCCCGCGGGCCTCCAGCACGAGCGGCGCGACGGCGAGGCGGCCGGCCAGCGAATCGCGCGTTGCCATCGCCGCGTCCCACAACCCGCTATGGGCCGGAAAATCACCGTAGCCGGCGCCGAGTTCGGCCAAGCGTCCGGTAATGAGGCGAAAATGGCGAGCCTCGTCGTCGCCGACACCGATCCAGTCATCAATAAAGGCCGTGCGGGCCTCGTCGGCCAGCGCGTCGTCGAGGGCATAGCGGGCCAGCATGTCGAAGGCGAGATCAATGGCGTTGAACTCGATATGGGCGACGGCGTGCAGCAAGGCCACCCGTCCGGCCGGGCTGTTCAACCGCCGCCGCGGGACATCGGCCGGGGCGACAAGCCGGGGGCGGTCCGGCCTGGCCGGGTGATCGGCCGGAATGACGCCCTGCATTGGCAGTGGCGCCCGGCCGGCTCGCCAAAGCGCAGCCACCTCGCGGGCCCGGTCCGCCTTGGCGTCCGGCGATGCCGTCGCCAACACGCTGCGGGCCAGGGTCAGAATGTCGCCTGCGTCAGCCAAGTTCGCGCACGGCCCCGATGACCTCATCGACATGACCTTTCACTTTGACCTTGTGCCAGATACGGGCAATCCGGCCTTCGCGATCGATCAGAAAGGTTGAGCGATCAATGCCCATATATTCGCGCCCATAGAGTTTTTTGAGCACCCAGGACCCGTAGGCTTCAATGGTCTCGCCCTCCGGGTCCGAGACCAGACGCACCTGCAACCCATGTTTGGCCTTGAAATTGTCATGTCTTTTGACGCTATCCTTGGACAGGCCGATGACGACTGCGCCGGCATTGGCAAAAGCCGCGCTTGCCGCCGTGAAATCGAGGGCTTCTGTGGTACAGCCGGGGGTGTCGTCCTTGGGATACATATAGAGGACGACGATCTGGCCGCGCAGGTTTGCGAGGTCGATCTCGTCACCGCCATCGGCGGGCAGTTTGAAAGTCGGAGCAAGGTCGCCGGTTTTGAGTTCACTCATGTCATTTCCCTGTCTGGTTTCGCCTGCATGGCTTGTCTTGCCGTGTAATGTGCGGTTCCGGGCCGCCACGTCCAGTGTGCGGACTGCGGGAAGGCCGGTCTGAATGCTGCGCAAATCCGTCAAATGGACGTTGATCTACCTGCTCGAAGCCGTGGCGGCGCTGCTGGCCCTGAGCATTTTCGCGATCGGATTCGTGCTGTGGCGCCTGTCATCAGGTCCGGTCGAATTGGAATTCCTGCGTGAGGATGCCCAGGCCATGCTGGCCAGCGCCTTTGAAGGCGAGGTCGTGGCGTTGGGAGCGCTGCAGGCGCGATTTGAACCGTCGTCGCGTACCATTGTGCTGGTCGCGACGGATGTGACCGTGGCGGAAGCGTCCGGTGAGGTGGTCAGCCGGGCGCCGCGTATCGAAGCGGGACTGGCGGCCGATGCCTTGATCTTCGGCCGGGTTGAACCGATTGAGCTGACAATTGATGGCGGGTCGGTGTCCGTCGTGCGTCGCGCCGACGGCGCGGTGGGGGCGGGACTCGGCGGTGTTGAACGGGTGGCGGCGACGGCGCGGCAACCGGCGCGCGGCGGCGATGACAGCGCCTCCCTGTTTGAAATCCTGTCCGGACCGGAAGCGCCGGCGCAACTGGGTCGCTTGCGGCGGGTCAATGTGTCGAATGCCGCAGTGCGCGTGGTTGATGACGTTGTGGGTCTGGCCTGGTTTGTCGATTCGGCCGGGGTCGTCTTCGACCGCGACGATAACCGGATACTGGCCGAGATCGACGGGCAATTGGCGACGCCATCGGGGTTTGCGCCAGTGGCGCTACGATTGCGGGCCGGCAATAATCTTGAAAGCCTGTTGCTGGAGGCCAGCTTTGAGGGATTGTCCCCGGCCGGTATCCTGCCGGACACCGGTCCCGCTTCCGCACTGCGGGCGCTGGACGCCCCGATCGATCTGAACCTGGTGATCGATGCGACCCGCGACAGCGGGATACGCACGGCCTCGTTGCAGTTGGATATTGGCGAAGGCGGGATACTGGTCGATGGCGAGATGCATGCGTTTGAAGGCGCCAATCTCTATGCCAGTTTCGATCCGGTCCTGCGCGAGCTGACGCTGCATTCCGGCCGGGTCCGCTCAGACCTTTTTGCCGCTTCGATTGAAGGGCAGCTGACCGATATCGGTGATTATGAAGGCGTGTTGCCGACTCGGGCGCGGTTTGATCTGGCTATCGGAGAGGGCTTTGTCGATATCGGGCCCGTTTTCGAACGAGTGCCGACATGGGAGCTCCTGGCCGCGTCCGGGGAAATCCGCCTTGATGAGTTTGCGGTGATGTTCGACCATCTCGATCTCGAGATCGACACCATTCGGGCCGAACTCAGCGGTGGTTTGCAGCTGGAGCAGCGCCCGGATGGCAGCTGGCTGCCCAACATGCAGCTGGAAGGGCCGATCACCGGCGATATCCAACCTCAGACTGTGCTCGCTTATTGGCCGGTCGAACTCGCGGATGGCGGTCGGACCTGGGTCAGCGAAGGCATTCTGGGCGGGCGGTTTTTCAACGCCCGCTTCTTCCTCGATCTGCCGGCCTCGGCAATTGACGAGGGGCGGCTCGACGACGACCGCATGCGTTTGAGTTTCGATTTTGAGGACGCGCATGTCCGCTACATTTCGACAATGACGCCGATCACTGAGGGGCGCGGCTCGGCGACTCTGCACGGCAATTCCTTCGAAGTGCAGATGGATCGTGGCCGGATCGGGGATCTTGTGATCAGCGAGGGCTTTGTCGACCTGCCGCGCCTCAACCCGAAAGGTGCCATGGCGCGCTATGGCGGTGTGGCACGTGGCCGGGGCTCGGACATATTGGCGCTGATTGACGAGGAGCCGCTCTACCTCGTTTCAGATTACGGGCTCGATCCGGCGCAAATCGGCGGCGATGGCGAGATGCGGTTCGAGATCAGTCGCGCCATGCTGACCGAGGTCGCGCCGGAGGACATTCCCTTTGTCATCACCGGGCATTTCTCGAATGCCTCGCTCGATATTCCCGGAACCGATTATGCGATCAGCGGCGGCGAGGTCGATATTTCCGCCGACCAGGACGGGTTGCAGGCATCCGGCACGGCCCGACTTTTCGACGCGCCCGTGCAGATCGATTGGCGTGAGACATTCGGCCTGGCTGATGGCGAGGCGTCGACCCGGATCGGACTGGAAGCGGTCATCAATGCCCGCACGCTGGACCGGTTCAACATGCCGGCGCGCCGTTATTTCGACGGCTCGATCCGGATCGCTGCCGAGGCGGTGTCGGACGGGCTCGACTTTCGCTCGGTCGCTATCGAGGCCGATCTGGTTGACGCGCTGATCGAGGCGCCGGGTGGATTGTGGGCGAAGGAGGCGGGCGCGCCGGGCAGCGCCTCGCTCAATCTCGTCCGTCGGGATGTTGGGGGTTATGAACTTGGTGCCATCCGGCTTGCTGCGGCCGGCGCGGGGTTGGAAGCATCAGCCTTGATTGGTGCGGCCGGCGGGCTGGAAAATGTCACGGTGGACCGGCTTTTCGTCGAAGGGCTGATGGACTTGACCGGACAGGTCACGCCGGCCCTCGACGCCGAGCAAGCGCTGCGGGTGCGTCTGGCGGGACAGTATGCCGATATCAGCTCGATCATGCCGCACATCACCTCGCTTGGCGGTGAAGGCGGGATCACTCTGCCGCTGTCGTTGCAGGTCGATGTCGGACGCCTCATCCTGTCCGAACAGAGCGTGCTCGATCAGTTCAACCTGATCTGGCGTAGCGAAGCCGCCGGTATCCGGGCGGTGTCCGTATCAGGCAATGCGATGGATGGGCCCTTCCAGGCCTCCTTTGGCGCGAGCGAGGCCGGCGGTCCGCGTGATTTCCGCATCGAGGCGCAATCGCTGGAACGGATATCAGCCCTGCTTGGCATTGAGGGTTATGCCCTCGGTGGTCAGGTCTCGGTGCTCGGCAGTGCGCCGCCACTGGGTACGGAAGGACCGCTGACGGCGCGCGTTGAAGTGCGTGACCTGACCCTGGTCCAGGTTCCTGTGCTCGCCCGCATTCTGGCGGCCGGCTCCTTCCAGGGCCTTGGCGCCTTGCTCAATGGCGAGGGGATCAGCTTTGACGCGGTTGATGCCGATATCGCCTATGAAGACGGGCTGCTGACCATCGGCGAGGGGCGGGCCCGCGGCAGTGCGCTGGGCGTGACCGGGGCGGGCACCATCGACTTTGCCGACAGTCATGCCGCCATCGATGGCAATCTCGCCCCGTCCTACGTGATCAATTCCCTGTTCGGTGGCTTGCCGATCATCGGCGAGGTGCTGGTGTCGCGGCCGGGCGAGGGGGTGATCGGCATCACCTATTCGGTGGAAGGCCCGTTCGACAGTCTGACCGTCTTCGCCAATCCGCTCTCGGCGCTGGCACCGGGTGTGTTGCGGCGCATGTTCGAAGGCACGGCGGCTGAGCGCGCGGCGCGTGACCGTGCCCGTGAGGACGAGGCCGCACCCGTCGAACCGGAGTCTGGATCCGAATCCGCTGACCCCGACCCTGATCCCGACACAGATTCCGGCGAGAACTGATCCCGTCAGGCTGGCTTGGCGAGGGCGTGGCGCTTTTTCCCGATCGACAGCTTGATGGCGCCATCGACCAGATCGGCAGAGCTGGCCTTGGCGAACGGGTCGGTCAGCGGCTTGTCATTGACCTTGGCCGCACCGGCCTTGATGTGGCGGCGCATTTCTCCGTTCGACGATGCCAGCTCGGCGGCGATGAACAGGCTGATCAACAAGACGTCGCCGCTGTCCAGTCCGCCGAACTCGATCGTCGGTAGTGCCGCGCCGACGCCGCCCTGGGCGAAGGTCTGGCGGGCTGTCTCCTCGGCAGCGCGCGACGCGTCCACACCGTGCAGCAGGGCCGTTGCCTCATTGGCGAGACGGACTTTGGCATCATTGATCCGGGCTCCTTCGAGCGCTTCCAGATCGGCGATTTCGTCCAGCGGCAGATCGGTGAACAGGCGCAGGAAGCGACCGACATCGGCATCTTCGGTATTGCGCCAGAACTGCCAGTACTCATAGGCGCTGAGCATATCGGCATTGAGCCAGACCGCGCCGTCTGCCGTCTTGCCCATCTTGGCGCCGGAGGCGGTGGTGATCAGCGGCGTGGTGAAGCCGTAGACCTCTTTCTGGTCGACCCGGCGGCACAGTTCGACGCCATTGATGATATTGCCCCACTGATCGCCGCCGCCGAGCTGCAGCGTACAGCCATAGCGCCGGTTCAGTTCGAGGAAATCGACCGCCTGCAGCAGCATGTAGTTGAATTCCAGAAAGGTGAGCGGCTGTTCGCGGTCGAGGCGCAGCTTGACCGAGTCAAAGGTCATCATCCGGTTGATGGTGAAATGCGGCCCGAATTTGCGCAGGAAGTCGATATAGCCGAACTCCGACAGCCATTCGTCATTATTGACCAGCACGGCATCGGTCGGGCCATCGCCGATCTGCACCAGCGGCCGGAAGGCCTGCAGGATGCCGTCGATATTGGTGTTGATGGCCTCGTCGGTGAGCATGGAGCGCGACTTGTCCTTGCCCGACGGGTCGCCGATCTTGGTGGTGCCGCCGCCCATCAGGATGATCGGCTTGTGGCCGGCCTGCTGGATGCGGCGCAACATCATGATCTGCACGAGTGAGCCGACATGCAGGCTGGTTGCCGTCGCGTCAAAGCCGATATAGCCCGTCACCACGCCTTCGCTGGCGGCCTTGTCGAGACCGTCAATGTCGGTGGCCTGGTTGAGATAGCCGCGTTCAACGAGATCGCGCACCAGCTGGGACTTGTAATCACTCATGAAGATGTCTCCTGATAGGACGCTTCTAGGTCGACTGGAGCGCCGGGAAAAGAGGGGGCTTGCATGAAACGGATCATCGGCTTGATGAGCGGGACCTCGCTCGACGGAATCGACGCCGCCCTGATCGAGACGGATGGCGACCGGATCGCCCGTTTCGGCCCCGGCGAAACCCAGGCCTATTCCGACAATGACCGGGCTATCCTGCAGGACGCGGTTGATCGCGCGTTGGCGTGGGGATTTGTTGGTCCCAGGCCGGA
This sequence comes from Maricaulis maris, assembly GCF_003634045.1. Lineage (GTDB taxonomy): Bacteria > Pseudomonadota > Alphaproteobacteria > Caulobacterales > Maricaulaceae > Maricaulis > Maricaulis maris. Next base: position 385,624 of record NZ_RBIM01000002.1, on the reverse strand, counting down.
TTTCGGTGCCGCCGAACGCGTTCTGACCCTGCGCCATAGTCTCGCCGTCCAGCGGGTATTGGATGCCGCTGGCCTGGCGGCAGCGGATATCGATCTGCTCGGCTTTCACGGCCAGACCGTGCTTCACAAGGCGCCGGCCGCCGGCGCCAACGGTCAGACGCTGCAGATCGGCGATGGTCCGGCTTTGGCGCGGGCCACCGGCATCTCGGTGATCCATGATTTCCGCTCCGCCGACATGGTCAAGGGCGGACAGGGTGCGCCTCTGGCCACGCTCTATCATGATGCACTGGCGCGCCAGTCAGGGCTGACACGGCCGCTCGCCGTGCTCAATCTGGGCGGCGTCGCCAATGTGACCTGGCTCGCGCCTGATGCGGATCCCGTCGCGTTCGACACCGGACCGGCCAACGGCCTGATCGACGCCTGGTGTCATCGCATGGTCGGACAGGCTTATGATCATGGCGGCAAGCTGGCGGCGCGGGGCCTGATCGATCAGGCAGCGCTCGACGTCCTGATGACGCATCCCTTCTTCGCGCTGAAACCGCCGAAATCGCTCGACCGCTGGGATTTTACGCTCGACCCGGTGCTTGACCTTGCTGCCGAAGACGGCGCCGCGACCCTCACTGCGTTTACGGCACGGACTGTTGCCGACGCGATTGCCGCTCTGGGCCGACCCGAACGTGTTCTGGTCACCGGGGGAGGTCGTCACAATCCGGTCTTGATGGCGGCGCTCGGTGAGGCGACCGGCCTGGTGCAGGAGCCGGTGGAAGCTGTGGGCTGGCGGGGAGACCTGCTGGAAGCCGAGGCTTTTGCCTGGCTGGCCGCGCGCGTTGATTCCGGTCTGCCGACAAGCCTGCCCTCAACGACCGGTGCCAGCGAGCCGGTCTGCGGCGGCCGGCGCGCCGACCCCTAGGGGGCAATGAAAAAGCCCCGACCGATCGGCCGGGGCTTTGTTCAATCAGGGCGCTGTCACGCTCAGCGTTTGCCGGTGATCGTGCGTTCCGAACGCTCCTTCTCGACCAGCGGCAGCCGGCTTTCGAGATAGGTTTCGATATGCTTTTCCAGCACGTCGAGATGTTCGGAGAAGAGGTGATTGGCGTCCGGCACGACCTCCGTTGTGATCTCGATACCCTTCTGGACACGGACTTTCGACATCACGCGTTCGACATCATCCGGCGGCACGATCTTGTCGGCCGCGCCGTGCACGATGATGCCGGAAGCCGGGCAGGGCGCCAGGAAGGTGAAGTCATACATGTTGGTCGGCGGGGCGACCGAGACGAAGCCGGCAATCTCCGGGCGGCGCATCAGAAGCTGCATGCCGACCCAGGCACCGAAGGAATGCCCGGCGACCCAGCAAAAGCGCGCACCTTGGTTATAGCCCTGGACCCAGTCGAGAACAGTGGCGGCGTCCGAGAGTTCGCCAAGCCCCTGGTCATAGCTGCCCTGGGAGCGCCCGACGCCGCGGAAATTGAACCGTAGGGTCGCGAAACCGCGCTTGCGGAACACGTCATACATCATGTCCACGGACGGGTTTTCCATATGCCCGCCGCCCAGCGGATGGGCATGCAAAATCAGGGCAATCGGAGCGGTAGGATCTTCGCTCGGGCTATAGCGCCCTTCAAGCCGGCCGGCCGGGCCGGGAATGATCACATCAGGCATTCAGTCTCGCCTTTTTGGGTCTCTAAGTCTGTGTCTGGTGAATATGCGGCATTTCGCCCGTTGCAAGTGCACAAAAGCGCGCCCATATTCTTGACTAATTCACTCGGATATTGGACGTGCGTCCCTCGCATCGAGGTCAGCCCCCCTTCCGGAAAGGCGGGTCTTAGCATGATCGGCCTGCCGGATGCGAGTGTTTAAGGAGGTAAACGCATGAAGCTGAGCACAAAAGGTCGCTATGCCGTCATGGCGATGGCCGACTTGGCGGATGCCGCTGACACCGGTCCGGTGACGCTGAGTGACATCGCGTCGCGCCAGTCAATCTCGCTGTCTTATCTTGAGCAATTATTCGCCAAGTTGCGCCGCGCGGACATTGTGTCCTCGGTTCGCGGACCTGGCGGTGGTTACCGGCTGAGCCGCGGCGCCGGCCAGATCCGGATTTCCGACATCATCCTCGCCGTCGACGAGCCGCTGCGTGCGACGCGCTGTTCGCAAGCCAAGGGCTGTCTCAGCGATGGCCGCCGCTGCATCACGCACGACCTGTGGGATGAGCTGGGTCGGCACATCTATCTCTACCTGTCCTCGGTCACCCTGGAAGACGTACTCGAGCGTCGCCTGTTTGGGTCGGCGTCAGGCGCCATGGGCCGGATCGAGCGTCCTGCCAGAGCGGCTGTTGCCGACGACATTCACGCGGCTGAGTAGAGTTCATGCGCACCTATCTTGATCATAACGCGACCACGACGGTCCGGCCCGGCACCGTGTCGGCGATGACCGATATCATGACCCGTGTCGGCAATCCGTCCTCGGTGCATGCTGATGGCCAAGCGGCCCTGGCGCGGGTCGAGACGGCGCGTCGTCAGGTCGGCAAGGCATTGTGTGCGCGTCCCGAAGACATTGTTTTTACCTCCGGTGGCACCGAGGCGCTCAACCTGGCAATCCATGCGACGATCAGCGGTGGCGGGATCGGACGGATTATTGTCACTGCGATTGAACACGAAGCCGTCGCGGCCACGGCCCGGGCCAGCGGCCTGCCGGTCGAGGTTTGGCCGGTCAATGCGCAAGGTGTTGTCGAGGTCGATTGGCTGGTCGAGCGCTTGTCACGCTGGACCCCGGCTGACGGCAAGCCCGTTTTGGCGATGATGCTGGCGAGCAATGAGATCGGCACCATCCAGCCGGTTGCCGCGGCAACGCCACTGATCCGCGAAGCAGGCGGGTTGAGCGTCGTTGATGCCATCCAGGCGGTGGGCAAGATCCCTGTCGATTTCGCCGGTCTGGGTTGCGACTACATGGCCATTTCGGCCCACAAGTTCGGTGGCCCCCAGGGTGTTGGCGCATTATTGGCGAGCTGTAATGCGCCGATGGCCCGTCATCATCATGGCGGTGGCCAGGAAAAGGGCCGCCGTGCCGGCACTTTGAACGTGGCCGGCATTGTCGGCCTGGCGACAGCGCTCGATGAGGCGGTCACCTCGCTCGGCGCGTTCGCGGCGCTGGCAATCCACCGTGATCGCATGGCGGCGGCGCTCAAGGCCGTGTCGCCGGATCTGATCGAGATCGGTGCCGGGGCACCGCGATTGCCCAACACGCTCGGCCTGAGCCAGCCGGGCTGGCCCGGCGCGACCCAGGTCATGGCGCTCGACCTGGCCGGTTTTGCGATCAGCGCCGGCTCGGCCTGTTCCTCGGGCACGTCAAAAGGCTCGAAGGTCGGCACCGCGCTTGGCCTGCCCGAAGCGGCGTCGCAGGGCTTTGTGCGTGTAAGCCTGGGTTGGAATTCGAAACCGGATGATGCAGACGCCTTCGTCGACGCGTGGTCGGCGGCTCTGGCGCGCATTTCCCCGACACTCAAAGCAAGTGCCTGAAGAGGCGATAGGATATCATGGCTGCGGTCAAGGAAACCATTGAAGACGTTCGCAAGCTTGAAGCCGACAAGTACAAGTACGGTTTCACGACGGACATCGAACAGGACCTCGCTCCCAAGGGGCTGAACGAGGAGACCGTGCGTCTCATCTCGGCCAAGAAAGGCGAGCCGGACTGGATGCTGCAATGGCGTCTGGAAGCCCTGGAACGCTTCAAGGCGATGAAGGAGCCGGAATGGGCCAAGGTCGATTATCCGAAGATCGACTATCAGGACATTCACTACTATGCCGAGCCCAAGGCCGGCGCGAAGTATGACAGCATTGACGATGTGCCCGAGGAAATCCTCGCCGATTTCGCCAAGCTGGGCATTTCGCTGAAGGAGCAGGAAGTCCTGCTGGGCGTCAAAGGTTCGGAGAACCGGGTCGCAGTTGATGCCGTCTTCGACAGCGTGTCGGTGGTCACGACCTTCAAGGCCGAGTTGGCCAAGGCCGGGGTGATCTTCTGCTCGATCTCCGAAGCCCTGCGCGAGCATCCCGAGCTTGTCCGCAAATATCTTGGCTCGGTCGTGCCGGCCTCGGACAATTTCTTTGCGACGCTGAACACCGCCGTCTTCTCGGACGGCTCCTTCGTCTATGTCCCGCCAGGCGTGCGCTGCCCGATGGAGCTCTCGACCTATTTCCGCATGAATGCGCAAGGCACCGGACAGTTCGAGCGCACGCTGATCATCGCCGACAAGGGCGCTTACGTGTCCTATCTGGAGGGCTGTACGGCGCCGATGCGCGACGAGAACCAACTCCATGCCGCCGTGGTCGAACTGGTCGCGCTGGACGATGCCGAGATCAAATACTCCACCGTCCAGAACTGGTGGCCGGGGGATGAGAACGGCAAGGGTGGGGTTTATAATTTCGTCACCAAGCGCGGCGATTGCCGCGGCAAGAATTCCAAGATCTCCTGGACCCAGGTCGAGACCGGCTCCGCCATCACCTGGAAATACCCGTCCTGCATCCTTCGCGGCGATAATTCGCGCGGTGAATTCTATTCGATCGCGGTGACCAATGGTCGCCAGCAGGCCGATACCGGCACCAAGATGATCCATCTCGGCAAGGGCACGACCAGCCGTATCATTTCCAAGGGCATTTCCGCCGGCCGTTCCGACCAGACCTATCGCGGGCTTGTCTCCGTGCACGGCAAGGCTGAGGGCGCGCGCAATTTCACCCAGTGTGACAGCCTGTTGATCGGTGACCAGTGTGGCGCCCACACCGTGCCTTATGTCGAGTGCAAGACGCCCAAGGCCGTGCTCGAGCACGAGGCCACGACGACCAAACTCTCCGAGGACCAGCTCTTCTACGCCCGCCAGCGCGGGCTGGGCGAAGAGGCGGCCACAGCGCTTCTGGTGAATGGCTTCGTCCGTGATGTGTTGCAGCAATTGCCGATGGAATTTGCGGTGGAAGCGCAAGCGCTGCTCAAGGTGAGCCTTGAGGGGAGTGTGGGGTGATGAGTGAAACGGTCACGCTTTACCGGCCTGTCGGCACCAAGGAACTGGCGCTGATAGAGGCTGCCGACTGGCAGGCCTTTCCGCCGCGTCTTCCCGAACAACCGATCTTCTATCCGGTGACGAATGAGGCCTATGCTCGCCAGATCGCGCGCGACTGGAATGTCCGGCACAACGCGGACAAGCTTGGCTATGTTACGCGGTTTGCCGTGCGCCGCGACGTATCAGATCAGTATGACCGCAAGATCGTCGGGGGCGGTATGCATGAGGAATTGTGGGTGCTGGCGGAAGAGCTAGATGCCTTCAACGCGGCGATTGTCGGCAAGATCGAGGTTGTCGCCCAGTATACCGAGGCTGACCTGTGACCCGCTCCCCCGTCACCCATATCGACGATGTCGCCCTGGAAAACCTGGCGCATGGCGAGACCTTTTCCGCCGACTTGGCGCGGCTTGGTCCGTTGATCGGATTGCAACAGCTGGGCTGTTGCCTGACCATCGTGCCGCCCGGCAAGACGGCTTTCCCCTATCACAATCACCACGCCATCGAGGAAGCCATCATCATCCTGGAAGGTGAGGGCACCTATCGCTTCGGCGAGGAACGTCACACCGTGCGCGCCGGACATGTCCTGGCCGCGCCGACCGGCGGTCGCGAGGTGGCGCACCAGCTGGTCAATACCGGTACCGGCGATCTCAAATATATCTGCGTCTCGACAATGCAGCCGGTTGATGTCGTCGAATATCCGGACAGCAACAAGGTCGGCGCCGTGCGCTGGTCCGAGGCCGATGGTGATGAACCGGCCTTCCGGCATCGCGCGTTTGCCGCCGAACCGGTCGACTACTGGGAGGGCGAGGGCTGACGCGTGCGCCAGCCTCTCCATGACGCGGGAAAGATGATGATGACGATGATCACCACAATGGCCACCAGGATGACCCCGATGATGACCCGGCTCGCCGCGGTGCTTGTCGCAGGTCTCGTCGCGACGGCCGCCCATGGCCAGGACTTCACCCATGCAGACGACGGCATGCCCTGGTGCGACACGCTGGAAATCGGCTCCGCCGGGGCCGTCGACTGCGCCCTGATGCCGGCAGACGTCCTGCTAAATTTCGCTTATGAAACAGGTGAATGGGAGTCGATTCTCAGCTTCACCCAGCACGATCCGATGACCGGCGAACTGCTCGACGCCTCCGATCCGCTGACCATTGAAAGCGTCGTTTCGGCGCCGGCCCTGCGCGATATCAACGAGGATGGCGCGCCGGAACTCTTCATCCCCTACATCACCGGCAATGTGAACACCTACTACTATGTCTGGCAGGCCGATGAGGCGGGCATCTACTACCCGTCCGGCGAGCTAGGCGGATTTGGTGTCGATGCCTTCGAACTGCGCGACGGCCTGGTCATCACGACAACGCGCGACAGCGCCGCCACCTATTACGAAACCGCACAACTGCTTGATGTTGATGGATTTGTTCCCATCTACGAGATGTTGATCAACGCCGCTGACGGCAGCTGCACCATCACCGACGGATCGGGGGTCATGGCCCGCGGCCTTGATGCTGCGACGATCACCGCCGACTGCGAGGCGGGTCTCGCCAACTGACCCGCATCCCGCTGCACCGACGACAAGAGACGGACATGACAATGCTGAAAATCCAAGACCTTCGCTGCAAAGTTGAGACCCAGGACGGGGAAGAAAAGCCGATCCTGAAAGGCTTGTCGCTCGACGTGCCGGCGGGCGAGGTGCATGCCATCATGGGGCCGAACGGTTCGGGCAAATCGACGCTTTCCTATGTGCTGACAGGCCGTGATGGTTATGAGGTCACGGGTGGGTCGATGGAATTTGCCGGCGAGGATCTGGCCGCGCTGGCGCCGGAAGAACGCGCCGCTTTGGGTCTCTACCTGTCCTTCCAATATCCCGTTGAAATTCCGGGGGTTCCGACTATCACCTTCCTTAAGGAAGCGCTCAACGCCCAGCGTGCGACGCGCGGCGAGGAGGAGGTTTCGGCGCCTCAATTCATGAAGCTGATCCGGGAAAAGGCCAAACAGCTGAATGTCTCGATGGACATGCTCAAACGCCCGGTCAATGTCGGCTTTTCCGGGGGTGAGAAAAAGCGCATGGAAATCCTCCAAGCGCTTGTCCTGGAACCGAAATTCCTCATCCTCGACGAGACCGACAGTGGCCTCGATATCGACGCGCTGAAAATCGTCTCCGACGGCGTCAACGCGCTGCGGGCGCCCGATCGCGGCATGCTGGTGATCACCCATTATCAGCGCCTCTTGGACCACATCACGCCGGATGTCGTCCATGTCATGGCCGATGGCCGGATCGTCAAATCGGGCGGCCCGGAACTGGCCCGCGAGCTGGAAGCCGAAGGCTATGACAAATATCTCGGCGAGGCGGCCTGAGGCATGAGCTTGACCCTGTCCCATATTCCGGCCGAGCAGGCCCTGATCGATGCATTGGATGGTGCAACCGGATGGCGTGCGCAATTGCGCGAAACTACCCGCAAGGACGGGCTGCCGACACGTCGTCACGAGCTGTGGAAATGGTCCGACCTGCGCCGCGCCGCCAATGACGTGACAGGCGTTGGTGCGTTGACTGTCTCCGGCCTCGATGCGCTGGCTCAATTGGCCGATGGTGACCGGATCGAGCTGGCTGTGCGCGCTTCGGCAGGCGCCAGCGCCGGCGATGCCGAACTGGTCGTTCCGGGCGGTACCAGCGTGACGCTTGTCGAACGCTTGCACGGTGAGGCCGGCGCGCTCGGAAATTGGCACCTGAATGTCCGGATTGAAGCCGGTGGCCGTCTCGACCGTATTGTCGTCGCCGACCATCATGAGAGCGCCGTCTTCATCGGTTCGGCCGAGATCACGCTGGACGAAGGTGCCACGCTGAACCAGACGCTGATCGACAGCGGTGCCAAGTTGTCGCGCAACGAGACGCATATTGCACATCCGGGGCAGGGCGCTTCGGTCGAGCTTGGTGGGGCCTACATTCTCGCTGCCGGCCGCCACGCCGATACGACGACGGTCGTTCACCACACCGGCCCGGGCGGCATCACGACGCAGCTCGTAAAGGGCGCCGTCGCCTCCGGCGGACAGGGGGTTTTCCAGGGCAAATTCATCGTCGATCGCGCGGCACAGCAGACCGATGCGCGCATGACGCACCGGGCCTTGATGCTTGGGGAGAAAGCCGAGATCGACGCCAAGCCGGAGCTGGAAATCTACGCCGATGATGTCCAGTGCGCGCATGGCAATGCGCTCGGCACGCTGGATGAAACGGCGCTCTTTTACATGCGCCAACGCGGCCTGCCGGAAGCCAAGGCGCGGGCGCTTCTGATCGAGAGCTATCTGGCCGAACCGCTCGACATGGTCCGCGACGAAGCGCTGCGTGATGAGTTGAAGGTCTGGCTGCGAACCCGCTTGGGGGCGCTGACATGACGGCGCAGAGCACAATCGAGGCACCGTTGAACATCGACGCGATCCGCGCCGAATTCCCGATCCTGCAACGCGAGATCAATGGCTATCCGCTGCGCTATCTCGACAATGCGGCGTCGGCCCAAAAGCCCGAATTCGTGATCGAGAGTGTCGCCGGCGTTTATCGCGCCTCGTACGCCAATGTGCATCGCGGCCTGCATACGCTGGCGAATGAGACGACGGAAGAGTTCGAAAAATCGCGCGAGGATGTCCGCCGTTTCCTCAATGCGGCGAGCACGGAAGAGATCGTCTTCACCCGCGGTTCGACCGAAGCGATCAATCTGGTGACCAACAGTTTCGGCCAGCTGCTGAGTGCTGGCGACGAGATCATCATCTCCCAGATGGAGCATCACTCCAATATCGTTCCTTGGCGCTTATTGTCTGATTCCAAAGGCCTAAGCTTGCATTGGGCACCGGTCACCGATGCCGGAGAGCTGGACTATTCACAGCTGGCAGACATGGTGAATGAGAAGACCAAGCTGATCGCCATCACCCATATGTCGAACGTGCTCGGTACGGTGAATGATGCTGCCCGGATCGTCGAAATCGCCAAGACGCATGACGTTCCGGTGCTGCTGGACGGCTCGCAATCGGCGGTCCACCTGCCGGTCGACGTCCAGGCCCTGGATTGTGATTTCTTCGTCTTCACCGGTCACAAGCTCTATGGCCCGTCGGGCATCGGCGCGCTCTATGCCAAGGGCGACTGGCTTGACCGTCTGCCCCCCTATATGGGCGGCGGCGAGATGATTGCCGATGTGTTCGAGGATCGGGTGACCTTCGCCGATGTGCCGCACAAGTTCGAGGCCGGCACGCCGGCGATTGCCGATGCGATCGGTCTGGGCGCCGCCATTCGCTGGCTGGAACGTCATAATCGCCTGGCGGTGCTCGAGCATGAGCGCGCCCTGATGGACCGGGCCATGACCGGTCTGGCAGAAATCGATGGCTTGCGGCTTGTCGGCACCGCCCAGGACAAGGGGGCGATCATCTCCTTCACGCTGGAGGGTGCCCACCCGCATGATGTGGCGCAGATACTCGACAAATACGGTGTCGCGGTGCGCGCGGGCCATCATTGCGCTCAGCCGCTGATGCGGCGCATGGGCGTGACATCGACCGCCCGTGCCAGTTTTGCCATCTACAACACGATCGAAGAGGCCGATGCGTTCGTCGACGCATTGAAAAAGGCCCGCGACTTCCTCATCTAGGACTTATCATGACCGAACGAACCGACCGCGATGTGATTGACCTGTCCGCTCCCACCGAAGCGGAGATCATCCATGCAGCTGTCTCAGACAGCCACCCCGCCGACGGCACCGGGGCAATTCCCGCTGATGAGTTGGCGCGGATCACGGATGACGTCGTTGAAGCGCTCAAGACGGTCTATGATCCGGAAATCCCGGTCGACATCTATGAGCTGGGTTTGATCTACAAGGTCGACCTCGAAGACGACCGGACCTTGAAGGTCCAGATGTCGCTGACAGCGCCGGGCTGTCCTGTGGCCGGCGAGATGCCGGGCTGGGTCCAGGACGCGGTCGAAAAGGTCGACGGGGTGGGCAAGGCGTTGGTCGATCTGACCTTCGAGCCGCCCTGGACGCCCGACCGCATGTCTGATGAAGCGCGACTCGCGCTCAACATGTTTTAGGAGACTGATGTGACCGTGCGTGAACGTCCCAAGGCCGTTACCCTGAGTGAAGCGGCGGCCCAGCGCGTCAAGGCGCTGATGGTCCAACGTGGCGCCGGATTCCTGCGTGTCGGCGTCAAGAATGGCGGCTGTGCCGGCATGGAATACGAGATGGCGTATGTTGAGGCCCCGGGCCCCCTCGACGAGCGTGTCGAGGACCAGGGTGTTGAGATCGTGTTGGAGTCGAAGGCGCTCCTGTTTTTGCTCGGCACACAGATCGACTATGAAATCACGCCGCTTCATGCGAAATTCGTGTTCAACAACCCCAATCAGACCGACGCTTGTGGCTGTGGGGAAAGCGTGACGATTGTTCCTGTCAAGGAGATCTGACCGGCATGAAACTCATTATCTCGACGACATCGCCATACTCCCGCAAATGCCGTGTCATGGTGCGCGAGCTGGGGTTGGACGGCCAGGTCGAGGAAATTGAGTCACATCCGTTCGATGATGACCCGGAACTCTTGGCCGCAAATCCGCTCGGCCGGGTGCCGTGCCTGGTCCTGGATGACGGCCAAGCCTATACCGAGAGCGCGTTGATCGCCGACTATCTGTGTGAACAGGCGGGTGATCCGTGGCCGCGAGACTGGAATGATCGACGGCTTGAGGCGCTGGGCAATGGCCTGCTTGATCTGACCGTGGCCCGTCGGGTCGAGATGGTTCGCGATGAGGGCATTCAATCGGATTATTGGATCGGCCGGCGCGAGCGCGGCATCATGCGGGCAATCGACGAATTGGAAATGGCCGTCGGGGCGCTTGATACGCCCTTGGCGCAGGGACCGCTGACCATGGCGGTCGCGCTGTCCTACATGGATTTCCGCTATCCCGAGAGCCAGTGGCGTGCCGGGCGGCCACACCTGAAGAGCCTGCTCGAAGCCTGGGAGGCGCGGCCCAGTTTCAAGGCGACGCCACCACCTGTCGGTGCCTGATATGAAAAGACCGCCGGCGAGGGCGGTCTGACCATTCAATCCCTTCCTGCAAGCCGCTGTCAGGCAGCGCTGCGCGAATTCGTGCGCCCGTCATCGACCGTGGTGCGATTTCGACCCTCGGTCTTGGACCGGTAGAGATTGGTGTCGGAACGCTCGATAAGCTCTTCGATGGACTCGCCATCCTGATAGGTCGCAATGCCCAGCGAGACGGTGATATTGCCAAGGTCTTCGTTGGTCGATTTGCGCAGGAGCTTCTTGGACTCAACCGTCTTGCGAATTTTCTCGGCCACTTGTTCGGCGACATTTGGCGCCGTGTTTGGCATCACGATGCCGAATTCCTCGCCGCCATAACGGGCGACCAGATGGCCTTCTCCGGCATGACGCGTGAGGCAGCCCGCGACGAAACGGATGATCTGGTCGCCAGTCTGATGGCCCCAAGTGTCGTTGAAGCGTTTGAAGAAGTCGATATCGCACAGGATCAGGCTGAGCGGCTGTTTCTTGGTTTCGGCGTCGCGGCGGGCGCGGCGCAGGCTTTCATCGAACCGCTTGCGATTGGCGATGCCGGTGAGGGCATCAGTCATCGCTTCTTCGCGAACTTTCTCCAGATGCGAGCGCAACTGGGTCACTTCATTCGAGGTCGCTTGCAGGCGATCTTCCAACGCCTGGCTGCGCCGTTGCATGCGCGCGGTCGCCGAGACGAGGCCCTCGACCAGACGTTTCATGCCTTGGGCATCAGGGCTGGCGATCAGTTCATGGCTGGCGCCTTCAAGGGCCTTGCCATAGGCAAGCGTATCACGTTCGGCGGCTTCGAGCGTTTCCTGGACTGCGCCCAATTCGCGGCACATGACTCCACCGCTCTCCAGAATCGCGTCCTGGATAGCCTTCCACTGGAAATACTGCTCGAACAATTCGGCGTTCAGGGTCTCGCTGAAGGCATCGCCGGCTTCAACATGACCGCGCAGGGTTTCGCAAAGCTCCGGATTGGTGTCACTGGCGAAGCAGACCCACACCGCGTAATTCTCGGGGGTCGGCGCGATGCCGAATTGATCCATGAGATCAAGCGCTTTGAGCGCGAACTCACGTCCTTCTTTTCCAAGCAGTCGACCGTTCACCAGAAAGTCCTTTCCTGCGGAGGCGAATGACTTCGCCCAGCGGTTAAGGGGGACGCTACCCCGCAAAGGGAAAGAAGTGGTAAAAATCGCTCATGGAATATGAGCAACTGCACGTCGGTCGGGGACTGACTTCGAACCGACGCCCCTAACGGTCAGCGTTCATGAAGCTGGGAACATGGTCACCGAAGCCGACCACGGACCGGTCCGAATCCGAGCCGCGTTCTCGTTTTTGACCCGGCTTGCGCGACGATCTGCGATGGCCTTCGCTTGCATCGTCCGTGTTGCGTTTGGCGCGGGGCGGGCGGTTGTCGGTTGCGGATGCCGGCTTGGTTTCTTTAGTAGACTCAACCGGTTCGCTTGGCGTGGCGGCCGACGCCGGTTGCGCGTCCGCGGGAGGCTGTTCGGCTGTTTCGGACTTGCCTGATCGCGAACGTCGTGATCGCCCGGAGCTCTCGGGACCTTTGCGCGTGCTACCACGACCGGACGAAGACCGTCCGCCGGACGAGCCGGCGCCGACGTCGGAAGACGCGTCGTTGAGACCATCAAGCGTGAGCTCGGGAATCTCCTGCTTGATGAGCTTTACCACCGCCGACAGCGACTTTTCGTCGCCGGGCGCAAAAATCGTGATCGATTCGCCGGATTTGCCGGCGCGGCCGGTGCGACCGATGCGGTGGACATAGTCGTCGGCGTGATGCGGCATGTCGTAATTGAACACATGGCTGACATCGGGAATGTCGAGGCCGCGTGCGGCCACATCCGAGGCGACGAGGAAGCGCAGGGTGCCGGCCTTGAAATCGGCCAGGGTCGCGGTGCGTGCCGACTGGTCGAGGTCACCATGGATCGGGGCGGCGGAGAAACCGTGGCGCTGCAGCGAGCGGGCAACCACGTCAACATCGCGCTTGCGGTTCGAGAAAATGATGCCGTTGCGGACGCCTTCACGCGCCATGGCGAGCCGCAGGGCGGCGCGCTTGGCCTTGGCCGAGCTGTCGGTCAAGCGAACCATCAATTGGGTGATATTGGCGCCGGTCTGGGCCGGTCGCGACACTTCGACACGCTCAGGATCGCGCAGGAAACGGTCGACCAGGCTCTGGATCTCCTTCGGCATGGTGGCCGAGAAGAACAGTGTCTGGCGGCGCGGCGGCGGCGGGACCAGCGAGAAGATTTTTTCGAGGTCGGGAATGAATCCCATGTCCAGCATGCGGTCGGCTTCATCGACCACCAGCATCTGTACGCCGGTCATCAAGAGCTTGCCGCGACCGAAATGGTCAAGCAGGCGGCCCGGCGTCGCAATCAGGACGTCGGCACCCTTGTTGAGGATTTCCTCTTGCGGGCCAAAGGCGACGCCGCCGATCAGCAGCGCCATCGAAAGCCGCTGCCCCTTGGAATAGGTCTCGAAATTCTCGGCGCACTGGGCGGCGAGTTCGCGGGTCGGCGCAATGATCAGTGAGCGGGGCATGCGCGCCTTGGCGCGGCCGCGCGACAGGCGCTCGATCAGGGGCAGGGTGAAGGACGCAGTCTTGCCGGTACCGGTCTGGGCAATGCCAAGCACATCTTTCCCGGCAAGCGCCGCAGGAATGGCGCCGGCCTGGATCGGGGTCGGTTCGCTATAGCCAGCTTGTTCGATGGCTTCGAGTAGTTTCGGGCTCAGACCCAGTTCTGCGAACGTCATGGCGTCCTTTTGTTTGACCAGAAAACGTACGGCCGCGCCGTAGTGGCGCGGCCGCTTGGTGAGCGCAAAATAAGGAGGCCCCGCTGCAAGTCAACGCAACAAGGCTGATCCCCTATCGCCGATAGGCGAATGGCGTCTCGTCCGTGATATTGATGTAACGGTCCCGCAGGCGCGATTGCCGCGAATCCATCGCGGTCGCCTCGCCGTCAATCAATACCGCTAGCGGCGAACTCATCACTTCTAGCGGGTCACCGTCCCACACAACAACGTCACCGGCATAACCCGTGGCCAGAGCACCATAACGGTCCCCCATTCCATAGATTTCGGCCGGGGTGAGGGTGATGGAGCGGAAGGCCTGGTCCCAGGCAACGCCATTGGCAACGGCATTGCCGGCATGCTGGGTGATCAGGCGGGCATTGTAATACCCGTCCGAAGTCTGCGTCGTGTAGGCCACGACAACACCGGCATCGTGCAGGCGTTGGGCACCGCTCAGGGTCGCGGCGATCTCGTCGAAGGAGGCCGGGAGATTACGCAGCGGGTCGAGCAGGACCGGAATGCCGGCTGCTGCCAATTCATCGGCGACCAGCCAGGCCTCGGCGCCACCATCAATGATGATCTGGACCGGGGCATTGTCCGCCTGGAAGCGGATGGCCCGGCGCAGGTCAGCGGCGCGGTCGATATTCAGCACCAGCGGCACCCGGCCACGAACGACCGGCAGCAAGGCCTGTGCGTCATAACGGTTGAGGGCGTCGCCTTCATGGTCGGCCGAGAAACGACCGGGATAGCCGCGGGCATCATTGAAGGCGGCTTCCAGATAGGCCCAGGCTGCGGGGCGCGACCCACCCGCTGTCGATGCGCCGGACTGGCTGAGATCGGCGTAGACGAAGCTGCCGCTGTTGAAGATCGAATCGGCGGCGCCGCTCGTTTCGACCAAGGCGCCGTGCCCGGCAAAGATATTGTGGCCGGTCGAGGGATAGATCGCTGCCCGGGTCACCCCGCGAACGCGGGTGGCTGCGATGTGGGTGCCGGCCGGGTTGAAACCATCGCTGACATCAAGCGCAACCGAATAGGGCGAGTCATTGGCGCCGGCATCGGTCGTGGAGCCTTCCAGCGCGACTTCGATCAGGCCGATCTGGGTGACCGGTGCAAACAGGCCCGGCGTGATCCAGCCGCCATTGGCGTCGATCACATCGGTGTCGGCGGGAATGGTCACGTCTGTTCCGACCGCAACGATATTGCCGTCACGGATCAGAACCGTGCCATTGGCGATGATGCCCTGGTCGGTATTGGTGACAACGCGGCCATTGGTGACGGCATAGCTCTGTGCCAAGCCGGGAGCGGCGCTGGCGAGTGCCAGGGCGAGTGCGGGAATCAGGGTTTTCATCAGTCTTCTCCCTCGCCGGGCTGGCCGAGCATGAAGTCACGAACCGGCTGCTGGCTTTCGTCACGACGATCAAAGCTCATCGCGCCGTCGATCCAGACCTGGTCGGCCCGTGTATAGGTGGAGTAGGGATTGCCGGACCACAGCACGACATCGGCCCGCAGACCCGGCTGAAGGCTGCCGGTCTGATCGGCAATACCAAGCGCGTGGGCCGGGTTCGAGGACAGCCAAGCCCAAGCCTCGCCATCGCTGATGTCGAGACCGGCCCGACGGCCATCGCCGAGTGCCTTTGCGACTTCCTGGTTGAGGCGTTGGATACCCATATCGCTGTCCGAATGGATCATCGCACAGGCGCCGTTGGCGTGGGTCATGGCGAGGTTTTCGCGCACCGCGTCATAGGCTTCCATCTTGAAGCCGCCCCAGTCAGCCCACACAGCGGCACAGGTGCCGTTCTCGGCGAGGAGGTCCGGAATTTTATAAGCTTCCACCGCGTGGTGGAAAGTGGTGACCTGATAGCCAAACTCCTGAGACAAATCCATGATTTGCGCCATCTGGTCGGCGCGGTAGCAATGCATCTGGATCAGGATTTCGCCGTCGAGCACACCCATCAGGGTTTCCAGTTCGAGATCGCGGGTGGGCGCGTCGCCATCCTCGCCATTCTCGGCCGCTTCCCAGTATTCGTGCCAGCTGTCGCGATAGTCTGCGGCGCGGATCCAGGCCGCCCGGTAGCCGGCCATATTGCCCATGTCCGTCGCTGGCGACTGGCCGCGATTGCCATAGACGCGGGACGGGTTCTCGCCGCACGCCATTTTCAGCGTGTAGGGCGCGTCGGGGAATTTCATCTCTTGGACAGTGCGACCGGAAACATTGCGCAGTGTGACACCGCGTCCGCCAAACAGGTTGGCCGAGCCGGGCAAGACATGCAGCGTGGTCACGCCGCCCGCCAGGGCGGCCTCAAAACCGGGGTCTTGCGGCCAGACACTGTGTTCGACCCACACTTCGGACGTCACGGGCTGGGTCGCCTCATTGCCATCGCTGTGGGCACCGACACTCGGCGAGGGGTAGGCGCCGAGATGGGAGTGGATGTCGATCACGCCGGGCGTGACATAGCGCCCGGTGGCATCGATCACCGTCGCGCCCTCGGGGGCTTCCAGACCGGTTCCGACCGCGGCGATGCGACCATTCTCGATCAGTACATCGCCGTTTTCGATTTCGCCACCGATCCCATCCAGCACCGTCGCACCCTGGATCAGGGTGACGCCGCTGGGCCGCGGTGCATAGGTCGACGGATAAGGATCGAGGCTGTGCCGGACAATGTCCGTTTCCGACGCGTCAGTACCCGAATCATTCGATCCGCTTCCGGCACTGCACGCTGCCAGGCCGATCACGGCGGTGGCCGCAAGCGCTGGCATCCATGCCTTGAGTGTCATTCGCTATTCCCCACATTGCGCCCAGGCTGACAGGGCCGGGCGAGATGTCGGGATTGAACGCCTTCAGCATGCCGTCGTCAAACCCCGATCATACCGATTAAGCAAAGATTTGTGGATTTTCAGGGAGATGGTCCGCGCGCGGTTGCGGAACACTCCAATTTCTTTTGGTAATTTCCGGTATCAATACAGTTTTAGATAGCAGGCGCCTGCCCGCGGGCAGGCGCCTGCTTGTTTTCAGTCTTCGTAGTCGCCGTAGGGTCGGTCGATCAGGGTGCCGAAGAAAATGGCATTCATGAAGGCCCGTTCGGTGCCGCGGAAAGTGGCCCGGAAGGTCGGATTGTCGGCAAACATCACCACGGTCCCGCGCCCCAGGCGCTGGGCAATGATGGCAGGTGTGCCGGCGATCTCGTCACGCCGACGCGGGGAGGCATAGCCCGACAGAAGCGGCTCGTCGGCATATTGGGCGACCACCGCAAACGGGTTGTCGTCCGGTCGCTGCAGCGTGAACGTCGTGTTGCGATGGACTGGCAACACGCGGTCCGAATATCCGAATCCGATCGGGTTGGACGGGTCGAGATCGGTCTGGAATATGGCACCGCCGATGACATGCTCGGCGTCATCGACACCCAGTTCGGAATAATTGCGCCGGTCCGGAGTCCTGTTGTCGGAGGCGTCTTCGTCGTCTTCCTCGGCTTCCATGTCGAAGAAGACCGACTGTGCCATGCGGGAGGCCTGTCGCATGGTAATCAACACGCCGCCATCCTCGCGGATCCACTGACCGACCCGGTCCGCGGACCGGGCTGACAAGTCGGTATTGCCGCCGCCGACGATCACCAGATGCGTATAGCGGGACCAGTCCAGCCCGCCGAGATCATTCTTGCGCCGCAAGGTGACCGGGATGTGCATCCGATGGTCAAGCTGGTGCCAGACTTCGCCAACATCATAGCTGGTGAGCCCGTCATCAAACAGGACCAGGACTTCGGGACGCCGTACGGCCCGAAATCCGTTGCCATCGCCAAGGTCGGGCGACCCACCGGCGGTTGATCCCGAGGTCACGGCATGGACGGCGACGCCGTCTTCCCGGGCGATCGAGGCGACCAGTTCGTGGATGGTGTCGCGATCCGTGTCCTGACCGACCAGTGGCACGAAGACCGCTCCGGGGCCGAATTCGGTAGCGCCGAGATGGGTTGCGATAGTGGCGGACTCGGTGGCAACGCGGACCCGGATGTCAGCGTCCAGCAGGCGGTAGAGGCCTCGCGGAGCATAATAGTCGGACCAGCGCAGGACATAGCCATAATTCGAGCGCGGCGGCGCAGGTTGCGCCAGCTCGGCCGCACTGGCCTCGGTGCCAACAATATCGTCTGACCAGTCGCGACCCAGCGGCGCGTAGTCGAGGTCATAGGCGAGGGGCAGCGTCCAGCCTGACACATCGTAGAAGATGTTTTCCTCGAACTCGGTGACGCGGTCGAAGAGCGATCGGATCATCGTGTATTGCGGCTGGTTCAGCGAGATCACATAGCTTTCGTCGGCGCGCCAGGTTCGGCCATTGCTGCGCACATCCCGAGCCAGGCGATTGACGCGGATATCGTGCCGGTTGAGCAAATCGACAAACATGTTGGCCCGGGCCGGATCGCCCTCCGCGGTGAAGATGAAACCGCGATCCCGGTCGCGTCCTGCGGCTTCCATCGAATTGGCGAAGAATTCGCGTTGATAGGCCGCGATTTCGTCATGGGCCGCCAAACCGCCCTCAATCGTCGTCAAGGAGGTGCGGAAATGGGTGCGCACATTGTCACCATGGCTGACCAGTCCGCGTTCCGCCTCGATCAGGCCGCCCCGTGCGGCGCCGATCTCGAACAGGATGCCGAGCGAGCCATTGACCTGCGGGTAGGTCGATCCCTTTCCGACATAGAAATTGTCGAACCCTTCCTCGGATGTATAGAGGCGGGCCTCGCTGTCGAGAAAGCCGATGTGATGCTGGGCGATTCCGAGCGTCAGTTCGCGGGCCTGTTCCGGGATCAGCGGATTGCGACGGCGCGGCTCACCCGGGTGGAAATAGAAGGTGCTTTCAGTGCCCATCTCGTGGAAGTCGGCCGAGACTTGGGGCTTCCAGGCATGCCATTGCTCCAGCCAGGCGCGGGATTCCGGTTGCGTCTGCAACAGCCATTGCCGGTTGAGGTCGAACCAATAGTGGTTGGTGCGCGCGGTGGTCCACAGATTGTGCTGTTCATGCGCGGGATCGGTGGTCCGCACTTCGCCGCCGAAGGTCTCGACATGATTGACCCGGCGCGAATGGCCATCCGGATTGAAGATGGCCGTGATCAGGACGACGCTGTTGTCCAGGGTTGCCTCGATCTCGGGACCCTGCGCGGCGGCGAGGTGATAAAGTGTCGGGATCGACGCATCCATGCCGGCGGATTCGGCCCCGTGCACGCCGTAGTTCAACCACAGGATGGCGGGGCCGTCGCTCGTCGGTGCGCCCGGTTCGAGCGAGGCCAGGTGATTGGCGCGGATTTCGTCGATACGGGCGTGGTTGTCCGGTGAGGTGACGACGAAAAAGAGAATGGGGCGGCGTTCATGGGTATAGCCGATGGTCTCGACGGAAATCCGGTCGGAGCCGTTCGCGACTTCCGTCAGATAGGCAACCATTTGCTCATGCCGCACCGGTCGTTCGCCAACACCCCAACCAATGACGTCTTCCGGAGCCGGAACATCTGCATCATAGCTGACGCCGTCTACCTGGAAGAATTCGATGGGTTCAGCCTGTGCCGAGGCAAAAAGTCCGCTGGCGGCCGCTGCAGCGATGCAGCCTCCCGCCAATACCTGCCGGATTGCGCGTCGATGCGTCATGAGCGTCCCCTCGTGATTCTGGCCAACTTGTTGACCGAGAGGCTAGCGCGCCGGTCGCACTTGTCCACTGGCCGCTCAGTGTTGTCATGCGACCATGACCTGTTCGGCTAGAGGTCCAACTCTTCCGTTACAAAGCTGGCATTGTCCTGGATGAACTTGAAACGCGCTTCCGGCTTCTTGCCCATCAGGGTTTCAACGAGGGCTTCAAGCGTCGGCAGGTTGTCTTCATCAATCACCACGCGAGCCAGGGTGCGAACCGCTGGATCCATGGTGGTCTGTTTGAGCTGCGATGGCGTCATCTCACCAAGACCCTTGAAGCGGCCGATATCTATCTTGCCGTTGGGTTTGAACTCGTCGCGGATCAATTGTTCGCGATGGGCGTCATCACGGGCATAGAGCGTGTGGGTGCCTTGCGTCAGGCGGTAGAGTGGGGGCTGCGCCAGGAAGAGCCGCCCTGAATGGATCAGTTCCGGCATCGACCGGTAGAAGAAGGTGATCAACAGGGCGGCGATATGAGCGCCATCGACATCGGCGTCGGTCATGATCACGACCCGCTCATAGCGCAGGTCTTCGAGCTTGAACCGGCTGCCGGTCTGACAACCAAGCGCCAGAAGCAGATCGCTGATTTCCTGGTTGGCGGAGATCTTGTCGGCCGTCGCCGAGGCGACATTCAGGATTTTGCCGCGCAGCGGAAGGATGGCCTGGGTCTGGCGCGAGCGTGCCTGTTTGGCCGAGCCGCCGGCGGAATCGCCCTCGACCAGAAAAAGCTCGGTCCCGTCTGCGTCAGCCCGGGAGCAATCTGCCAGCTTGCCAGGCAGGCGCAGGCGCCGCGAAGCGGTCTGGCGTTTGACGTTTTTTTCCTTGCGTCGGCGCATCCGGTCATCGGCGCGCTCGATCGCAAATTCGACCAGTTTGGCAGCCTCCTTGGGCGAGGCGGCGAGCCAGTGATCAAACTGGTCGCGGACGGCCGTTTCCACCAGCTTGGTGGCTTCCGGCGTGGCCAGGCGTTCCTTGGTCTGCCCCTGGAATTCCGGATCGCCGATGAAAACCGAGACCAGAGCGCCGGCGCCACCCATCACATCTTCGGCGGTGATCTGGGCCGCTTTCTTGGCATGTGTGTGCTCGGCATAGGCGCGCAAACCCTTGGAGAGCGCACCCCGCAGGCCTTGCTCATGCGTGCCGCCTTGTGGTGTCGGGACCGTGTTGCAGTAGGACTGGCAAAAGCCGTCGGCATCGCCGCCATAGCCATTGGCCGACCAGGTGACCGCCCATTCAACGCCACCACCACCGTCTTCGCGTTCCACGCGCCCGGTAAAGCCTTCTGCGGTGACGAGGGCGCGCTTGGCGGCCATCTCGGCCATGCGGTCCGCCAAGCCGCCCGGGAAGCAGAGGATGTCATCGGCCGGTATGTCGGTGCCTTCGACCAGGCTTGGCGCGCAACGCCACTGAATCTTGACGCCGCGGCGCAGGAACGCCTTTGACCTGGCCATGGCGTAGATACGGGCCGGTTTGACCGACATCTTGTCGCCGAAAATCTGGGTATCTGGCAGGAAGCGCAGCTTTGTTCCGCGCCGGTTCGGTGCCGGTCCCACCTTGACCAACGGTCCCAGTGGAAGGCCACGCGAATAGGACTGGGTCCACAGGGTTTTCTCGCGCGCAACCTCGACTTCAAGCACTTCGGAGAGGGCGTTCACGACGGAAATGCCGACGCCGTGCAGGCCGCCGGATGTCTTGTAGGCGCTGTCGGAAAACTTGCCGCCGGCGTGCAGCACGGTCAGCACGACTTCGAGGGCTGATTTGTCGGGATATTTCGGGTGCGGGTCGACCGGGATGCCGCGGCCATTGTCGGTGACGGTGATATGGCCGTCTTCATCGACCGCGACCTCGATGCGGTCGGCCCAGCCGGCGACGGCCTCGTCCATCGAGTTGTCGAGAATTTCCGCGAACAGGTGGTGATAGGCGCGCTCATCCGTGCCGCCGATATACATGCCGGGCCGCCGCCGGACGGCTTCCAGGCCTTCAAGCACCTCGATATGCGCCGCGGAATAGCCGGGCGCCGGTGCTTTGGACGGGGTCGGCGCGGGGGCGCCGGAAAACAGGTCGGAATCGGAGCTTTGGTTCGGCATGATTTCACTTTGCACGAGTCGGGCGTCAGACGGGAAATTCTACGCAGCGGATCGCGGGCGGGCAGCCAGTGTATGCAGTCATCGAGGCGGGGTTTCAGGGTGTTCCACAAAAAAGCCCGGCTGATGACAGCCGGGCTTTTCAATTGCGACGCGACGCCCGGGGTCAGAAGACCATGCGCATGACCAGACGTGCTGTATGGCGAATGAAGTCCTCACGGACATCGGCGTCATAGTCGAAGGAGAAGGTCGAATACCCGGATCCGGCGGCGATACCGAAGCCGAAAATGGCACCGGTGCCCGGCATCGATTGCGAGCGCAGGGTGAAGGTATCGTCGAAATCGGCAAAGCTCGCCGTGGTTTCGGAGTCGGAGTCGGCGAACTCGTTGCGGAAGCCGACCCGAACGGTTGGCGACCACCAGCTGTTGGTGCTTGAGAAGCGGGCGCCGAGCGTCAACAGGCCAGTACCTGAAAAACTGGTTGTTTCCCGGTCACCGACTGACAGGTCAACGCCGACACCGCCGCCTGTTTCGACATAGGAGCTTTCGCTGAGGCGAAGATAGTCGACCGAGAAGGCCGGGCGAACATACCAACGTTCAGTGACCGCGATGTCCCGTGCAATGCGGGCAGAGGCCGATGTGTGCCAGCCGGTCCAGTCGGCACTGGGTGACGCGTCGAAGGCGCCGATCAAAACCCGGCGATTATGTTCAAAACTGTCGTATCCGACCGATGCGTAGAGATCGACATCGAACATGTCCATGCGCGCGCCGGCATAGGTGCCGATCTGTGCCGTCATCGCGCTCATCGGGTCATCGACGCCGTCAACCTCGGAGACTTCGCTGGCGGCGCCGACGACATTGACGCCAACCGCGTAGAAAGGACCGAACGGACGGTCGAAACCGGCGGCGATACCGATTCCGTGACCGCGATAACCCGGACCGAATGCGCTGCCGGCCCGGTCCGCGAAATAGCCGAATTCCTGGACCCAAAGGCCGCCGCTTTCTTCCGGGCTGCGGCGGACGGCCTCAAGTCTGTTGGCCAAGGCACCGACGGCACTGTCATTGGCGGCCAGGGCAAACTGGATGGCACTGGCGGAATACTCCGGCAGAAGCTGGTCATAGGCCGAGAAAAACTCGTCCTGCGTCATCAGCGAGGCAATGGCCTGGCCGAGCTCTGCATTGGACTGCCAGCCTTCAAGTGCGGCCGAGTAGGCGGCGCCCTGGTTGGCATTCATTCCCAGCTCTTCAGCGGTTCGGCGGCGCAATGTCAGGATAAGGGCATTGTCGTCTGTCGGATCGAATTGCAGGCTGGATTCATACAGCCATGGTGCATCCGTATCCTGCAGCGACGCCAGTGTTTCCTCGATCACGAGGTTATCTGCGGTCAGAACCACGAAAGTCGCCCCGTCGCCGATCAGGTTCGACAAGGTCGCGGAAACACGCGATCCGGATTCGAAGGTCACCGTGCCGCTGCCATGAATGCTGGCGGCAGTGCTGGTCGCATCGTCGATCTGGAACCGCAGCACCGAACCATCCCCGAAGCGGGCTGTCGTAAACGACAGGTTCGTGTCGGCGGTGAGTTGCAGCTCTGCGTCGTCGATTTCTATCGCGAGCGCACCATCACTGTCGGTGACGGCACCGGCGACAACCGAATCGCCGGACAGGATCAGCTGGTCAGCGCCGTCGCCGAAGCTGATATCGCCCGTGACCGTACCGGTTTCCACGCGCAGCTCATCGGCACCCGAACCGAGACGAATATCACCCAGGATGCTGACGACGGCATCCTCTTCGGCCTCAGCGTGCAGGTATTGGCGCACGACGGCACCGAGTGAACCCGCGCTCAGGTCGATGGCCACTGTTTCATACGGGACCGGGTCGGTTCCTTCAGGGGGGGCGGTGTAGGTCGTGCGGATAAGGCCGGTGTTCTCGACCGAGGTCAAAGTTCCGGATTGATCCAACAGCGCGTAGGCACTGCCGCCGGAAACGGCGTTGACGCTCAGTGTGCCGGTGTTGATGAAGCTCGGAACCGAAGCCCCGGTATCAATGTAGACGCCGCGGGCAACCCCGCCGACGCCGTTAACGCCGACAAGGAAGGTGCCTGAGTTGGCAAATGTTGGAACAATCGCGCCATTGCCGAGGAAGACGCCCGTCCCGGTTGCTTCGTATGCGGTGAGGTTCAGCCGGTCGGCGTTCTCAATTCCGCCTTCGAAGGTAACCGTATTGCCGTCGAGCCCCTCGACGCGCATGCCGTAAGCATCCACGCCGTCAAGATCGCCCTGGGCGTTGATCGTGCCGCGATTGACGAATGCGTAGCCGAGACTTTGGGCGGGAATGCTCTCGTCGACATCAGGGGTGTCGGGATCATCCTCAACGGCTTCAAGAACGATTTCGCCGAGCACAATGTCGCCGGAGCTAGCGTCGGCGAAAATATGGGCGGCCGGGGCCGACGTGCGAACGGAGATCGTTCCTGCAACTTCGTTCGGAAAGGTTTCACTCGGACCGGCGATGTAAACGCCACCTGCAACAGAGCCGTTCAGCACCAATGCGGACCCGCTCAGCCCCGTGTCATATTCGTCAAGGAGGGGGGTTAACTCGTCGCTTGGGTGTCCCAAGAACCGATAGGAGGTGGTTGAAATGCTCGCGCCGATGCGGACGGCGCCACCGACGTCACCCATCAAGGCGAGGCCGTGACTGCCGACGCCAGTCGCGCTCACCGTCCCGTCAACGAGCACATTGCCCGAGACATCGCCGCTGACATCAACCGCATGGCCATTGTCGCCGGTCAGACGGATCAGGCCGTTGAGGTCAAGATTGCCGTCGATTCCCGTGAGAATGCGCAGGCCGGCACTGTCATTGCCGATGACAGTGATGCCGCTGCTGCTGGCTGTGATGATATCGCCGGTGAAAACCGCAGCCCCGTCGACGAGAATGGCAACCCGGTTGGAGCCATAGGCATTTGGGCCATCGACGCGGCCGTCAATCGGATCGTCAGTGTCCGTCGCACGTGTTTCGGGCACGACCTGGATCGTGCCGTTGTGGACAAGATCGCCTGTTGAGCCGCCAACAATATGGACGCCGACACCGTCATCGCCGTCGCCGTCGATCAGGATAGACCCATTATTGGTGATCGAGTGGTCACTATCCATCGTGACTGCGGTGGAACCAGGTGAAACGGTGACGCGACCGCTGGCACTGATCACGATGTTGTCGGCGACACCGCCATCGCCCGCGGTTGATGTCGCAACCGGTGTCGTCACTTCATCGGTAATCTCGCGGTCTGCGAAAGCGGCAGGAGCTGTAACGGTCAGCGATACAAGGGCGCTGGCGAACAAAAAACGGCGACGCATACGAACTCCTGACAGGACTTCCCAAAACGATTGGGTCGAATGAGATACGATTTGTAGCGAAAGCCTGCGCGCTCGTCGACCGTGTCAGGTGCGCTGGCCACAAAAGAAAGCGACCGGGCAGATGCCCGGTCGCCGTCTTTGATCACAACTCGGTCGAAACTCCTTGAATTAGCAGGAGTAATACATGTCGAACTCGACCGGATGCGGGTGCATCTCGTAGCGCAGCACCTCTTCCATCTTGAGGTCGATATAGGCGTCGATCTGGTCGTCATCCATGACGCCGCCCTTCTTGAGGAAGCCGCGGTCGGCGTCCAGCGATTCCAAGGCTTCGCGCAGTGACCGGCAAACCGTCGGGATGTCCTTGAGTTCTTCCGGCGGCAGGTCGTAGAGGTCCTTGTCCATCGGATCGCCCGGATCAATGCGGTTCTCGATCCCGTCGAGGCCGGCCATCAGGAGGGCGGCGAAGGTCAGGTAGGGATTGCCGGCCGGGTCCGGGAAACGGGTTTCCAGACGCTTGGCGTTCGGCGAGCCGACCCAGGGGATGCGGATTGATGCCGACCGGTTGCGGGCCGAGTAGGCCAGCAGGACCGGCGCCTCAAAGCCCGGCACCAGGCGCTTGTAGGAATTGGTCGATGCGTTGGCGAAGGCGTTGATCGCACGGGCGTGTTTGATGACGCCACCGATATAGTGCAGGCAGGTCTCCGACAGATCGGCATAGCGGTCGCCGGCGAACATCGGTTTGCCGTCTTTCCAGATCGACTGGTGGACGTGCATGCCCGTGCCATTGTCGTTCCAGACCGGCTTGGGCATGAAGGTCGCGGTCTTGCCATAGGCGTGGGCGACCATGTGCACGGTGTATTTATACAGCTGCATGCGGTCGGCCATGGTTGTCAGCGACGAAAACTTCATGCCGAGCTCGTGCTGGGCCGGTGCCACTTCATGGTGATGCTTTTCCGGATGCAGGCCGAGTTCTTCGAGCACGGTCAGCATCTCGGTGCGCATGTCCTGACCGCTATCGATCGGATTGACCGGGAAATAGCCGCCCTTAGGACCCGGGCGGTGCCCCATATTGCCGCCTTCGAACTTCGAACCGGTGTTGTGCGGCATTTCTTCGCTGTCGAGCTTGTAGCCGGTGTCCTGCTGACTCGTGGAGTAGCGGACATCGTCGAACACGAAGAATTCGGCTTCGGGACCGAAATAGGCGGTGTCGCCGACGCCGGACGCTTTCAGGAAGGCCTCGGCCTTCTTGGCTGTTGTGCGCGGGTCGCGATTATAGGCTTCGCCGGTTCCGGGCTCCAGAATGTCGGCGATGATGACCGCGGTTGGTTGCTGATAGAAGGGGTCGACTTCGCAATAGCTGGCGTCCGGCTTGAGAACCATGTCGGACTCGTTGATGGCCTTCCAGCCGGCGATCGAAGAGCCGTCAAACATGATGCCGTCTTCGAAGAAGTCCTCATTGACCTCCGAGCGGTCGAACGTGACGTGCTGCAGCTTGCCGCGCGGGTCGGTGAAGCGCAGATCGACATATTTGATGTCTTCGTCTTTGAGCTTTTTGAGAATTGCGTCTGACATGGGCCAGGCTCCGGATTACTGGTCGAATTGGATTAGAGGGCATCCCGGCCGGTCTCGCCGGTGCGGATGCGAATGACACTTTCGATCGGGCTTACGAAGATCTTGCCGTCGCCGATGCGTCCGGTCTGGGCCGCATTCTGGATGGCTTCGACAGCCGCTTCCACACGGTCCGCAGGCAGCACGAGTTCGATCTTGATCTTGGGCAGGAAGTCGACGACGTATTCGGCGCCGCGATAGAGTTCGGTATGCCCTTTTTGCCGACCAAACCCCTTGGCCTCTATGACAGTCAGGCCTTGCACACCGATCTCCTGCAGGGCCTCCTTCACGTCATCGAGCTTGAAGGGTTTTATGATGGCTTCAATTTTTTTCATCACGGACTCCATGATCTCGCAGTGACGCTAGCCGCGGGCGTCGGGGTGACAAGACAGAAACGGGACTCGTTCGCAGCGGGTCGAGTATATGCCACACAATCGGGCAGGGCTGCCTCACAATGGTGCGTCGATGACGACTGATATCCTTGCTGCCGCTGACTGCGCCGCGTGCGACCGGTATGCGGTTGAAAACGGTGTGATGTCCCAAAGCCTTATGCGCAAGGCGGGGGAGGCCGTTGCGACCGCGATTCGCACACGTTGGGCGCCTCGTCCGGTCTTGGTGCTGGCCGGTCCAGGCAATAATGGCGGCGATGGTTTGATCGCGGCAGCGTCTTTGAGAGAATCGGGTTGGCCGGTCCGGGTCGTCTTGTTCGCAGAACCTGCCAGTCTGACCGATGATGCAGCTTGGGCATTTGGCGTTTGGGGTGAGGCGGTCGAGCGGGCTCACGGTGTCGATATCGACAAGACGGGCCTGGTGGTCGACGCCCTGTTTGGTGCCGGCCTGTCGCGGGCGATCTCGGGCGATGCCGCGCGCTGGATTGAGCAATTGCAGCGAGCGCGAACCCCGCAACGGGGGAGGGCAGTGCCCGTCATTGCGGTCGATCTGCCTAGCGGCGTCGCCGGTGATGCACACATGTCGGAAGGGTCCGTTCTGACCGCCGATCTGACGGTCACATTCCATGCCCGCAAGCTGGCGCATCTCATCGAACCCTTCGCCGGGCTTTGCGGCGAGGTCGTGTGTGCCGACATCGGAATTCCCGATGGTTGGCAGCAGTTGGTGGCACCCATCGCGCAGGAAGTTGTCGCACCGGACTGGCCGGCGGCCCGCTCAACAGGCGGTGGTGACCACAAACACCAGCGTGGCCGCGTGGCTGTGTTTTCCGGCGGGGCGAGCGCGACCGGAGCGGCACGACTGGCAGCCCGGGCTGCGTTGCGGGCCGGGTCCGGTCTGGTCACGGTATGCTCGCCACCCTCCGCGCACCTCGTCAATGCGGGTCATCTGACGGCGGCGATGCTTACGCGCTGGGACGGTGCGGCCGACACTGCGCGCGTATTGGCGGATCTGCGAGCGCAATCGGCGGTTCTCGGACCAGCCATGGGAGTCGGAGACGGGAGCCGGGAAAGCGTGCTTTCGGCGCTCTCAACCGGATTGCCGTTGGTGCTTGATGCCGATGCGCTCACCAGTTTCGCAGACACCCCCGATATCCTGTTCGACGCGCTTCACCCGGCCTGCGTCCTGACCCCGCACCAAGGCGAGTTCGACCGCCTTTTCGCGCACCGATTGCGACGTGGCAGCAAGTTTGACCGTGCCGTCGGTGCGGCGGGACTGGCGGGATGCACCGTCCTGCTCAAGGGACCCGCCACCGTGATTGCGTCGCCGGGCCGGGTGCCGTTTATCAACCGGCATGCCAGTGCGTGGCTCGCCACGGCCGGCAGCGGGGATGTCCTCGCGGGCATGATTGCTTCGGGTCTCGCATCCGGCTTGTCGCCACATGACGCTGCCGCGGGGGCGGCGTGGCTGCACGGCGCTGCCGGGCGGCGCCTCGGTGCCGGACTGATTGCGGAGGACCTGCCGGAGGAACTTCCTGTCGTGCTGCAGGCGCTTCGCCGCCGTCGCCAGCGCGAGGCGGTTCACAGCCATCTGCTGTCGCATGGAAGCTAAGCGTTTGCGGGGCTTGGCACTTGTCGCGGAGCGGTGCAGGGTCTGGCGACGACCTTCCCCCGGGGTAAATCATGTCTGACACTACCTATCGCGCCGACAATCAACTCGATGCGGATGCGCTCGCCTTTCACATGAAACCGACGCCCGGCAAGCTTGCCGTGACCTCGACCAAACCGATGGCGACACAGCGCGATCTTGCGCTCGCTTACAGCCCGGGGGTGGCCGCGCCGGTACGGGCGATCGCCGAAGATCCGGACACGGTCTACGACTATACCTCCAAGGGCAATATGGTCGCTGTGGTGTCGAACGGAACGGCCATTCTGGGCCTGGGCAATCTCGGGCCGGCCGCGTCGAAGCCGGTGATGGAAGGCAAGGCGGTCCTGTTCAAACGCTTTGCCGATATTGATGCGGTCGATATCGAAGTCGATTATACCGATCCGGACAAGTTTATTGAGTGTGTGCGCGGCTTTGGTGACACGTTCGGCGGGATCAATCTGGAAGATATCAAGTCGCCGGAATGTTTCGAGATCGAAACGAGACTGCGCGAAGAGCTCAACATCCCGGTCTTCCACGATGATCAGCACGGCACTGCGATCATCGCTGCGGCGGGTCTGATCAATGCCTGCGATCTGACCGGTCGCAAGATGGACGAGCTGAAAGTCGTCCTGTGCGGTGCCGGAGCCGCCGGCCTGACCGTGCTCGAACTGATCGAGTCGATGGGCGTGAAGTCGCAAAACACGATTGTCGTTGATATCGATGGCGTCGTTTACGAAGGCCGTCCGGGCGGGCATGAGCGGCTGAACAAGCACGCGATCAAGACCGACAAGCGCACGCTCGCCGACGCTGCCAAGGGCGCTGATGTGCTGTTGGGCCTGTCGGCAGCGGGTGTGTTCACCAAGGAGATTGTGGCGTCGCTGGCACCCAATCCGATCATTTTCGCGATGGCCAATCCGACCCCGGAAATCACGCCGGAAGAGGTCAAGGCGGTCCGTGACGATGTCATCATGGCGACCGGGCGGTCCGATTATCCCAACCAGGTCAATAATGTCCTCGGGTTTCCCTATATTTTCCGCGGCGCCCTCGATGTCCGTGCCCGCACCATCAATGAAGAGATGAAGATTGCGGCGGCCCAGGCGCTTGCCGCCCTGGCCCGTGAAGATGTGCCCGACGAGGTGGCGCAAGCCTACAAGGTCGAACGTCTGCAATACGGGCCGGACTATATCATCCCGACGCCCTTCGATCCGCGTCTGATTTCCTGGGTTCCGCCCTTCGTGGCGCAGGCTGCGATCGACAGCGGCGTTGCCCGCCGCCCCCTCGAGGACAGCGAGGCCTACAAACAGGTCCTGGCCCGGCGCCTCGACCCCACGGCGGCCGTCCAGCAGCGCATCACCGCCTCAATCCGCGCCCAACAAAAGCGCATTGTTTTTGCTGAAGGCGAAGAGCCAGCCGTGATCCGTGCTGCGCACGCTTTCCAGACCCAAGGTCTGGGCAAGGCGATCCTGGTGGCGCGGGAGGACGTGGTTGCGGCCAACATGAAAGAGTTGGGGATTCCGGCGGGGACGCTCGAAGTCTGCAATGCGCGACTGTCCGAGTATAATGCCGACTATTCCGACTATCTCTACGAGCGCCTTCAACGGAAGGGCTATCTGCGTCGTGACGTTCAGCGGCGGGTCAATAATGACCGGAATGTCTTCTCCGCCTGCATGTTGAAAATGGGGCATGCCGATGGCATGGTCACAGGCGTCACGCGCCACTCTAACGTGGTCATGAATGACGTCGAGCTGGTGCTGGAACCGATCGCGGGCAGTCGGCCTGTCGGCGTAACAATCGCTGTCACCCGCGGTCGCAGCCTGGTCATCGGTGACACTTCGGTCACCGAGTTTCCGGACGCCGAGGCGCTGGCTGAAATCGCTGTCGTCACGGCCAACGCTGCCCGTCGTTTCGGGATGACGCCGCACCTAGCCTTCCTGTCCTATTCCAGTTTCGGCAACCCGCCGGGCGAACGGACGACCAAGATCCAGCAGGCGGTCGAAATTCTCGACGCCCAGGGGGCTGATTTCGAGTATGAGGGCGAGCTGGCGGCCGATGTCGCCCTCGACCCGGACCATCACAAGCTTTACCCGTTCTCGCGCCTGACCCAGCCGGCCAATGTGCTGATCATGCCGGCCATTCATTCCGCCTCGATTGCCGTGCGCCTGCTCAAGGCGGCCGGCGGCGCGACCGTGATCGGTCCGATGCTGGTTGGGTTGGAAAAACCGGTTCAGATCGCACGCCTTGGCGCCAATGTGACGGATATCGTCAATCTGGCGGGCATTGCCGCTTATGACCTCAATCAGCCGGCGCTTTGAGATCGTGATCGCGGCCGGTGCGCCGGAGTACTCGTCAAGCGTTTCGGCCGAGGCCGGAAGCAGTAACCAATCGCAGTGATCTCACGGCGAATTGACGGCGTTGCGATGCAGACAGGCACCGCCATGCCTATCTATGCTCGTGTTCGAGTGAAGAGGGGATGCGAATGGCGGGACGGGCAGCACATGACATGACGGAAGGGCCGGTCTTCGGCCATATCCTCCGCATGATCATGCCGATGAGTTTCGGCATCCTGGCGATGATGCTGGTCGGGATTGTCGACACATATTGGGTCGGCACGCTCGGCACCGCCGAACAGGCCGCCGTCCAGATGAGTTTCCCGGTCACCATGCTGGTGATGAGTGTGGCGATCGGATTGGGCGCGGGTGCGGTCTCGGCCGTGTCGCGCGCCGCCGGTCGCAAGGACGGCACGTCGACCATCGCCCGGATCGCGACCGATGCCATGACCCTGGCGTTGATATCGGTCGGCTCGGTCTCGATGCTCGGCGTGATCTTCGTCGAGCCAATCTTCCGGCAACTCGGCGCCAGTGAGACCATGTTGCCGCATGTCGTCGATTACATGTCGGTGTGGTTCGCCGGCATCGTGTTGATCGTCGGTCCCATGGTCGCCAGCAACATACTCCGCGCACTCGGCAATGCCGTTATCCCCAGCCTGATGATGATTGCGGCCGCTTTCGTGAACCTGATTCTCGACCCGATTTTCATCCTTGATGACGTGTTCGGCATCATTCCCGGCCTCGGCTGGGGCGTGTCCGGTGCAGCGCTGGCAACGGTTGCCGCCAATGCGGTGACGTTCGCAATGGTCGCCTGGTATCTGGCGGTTAAGGAAAAGCTGATCGATGTCAAACTGGAAGGGTTTGGCGAGGTCTGGCATCACTGGCTGGACATTGCCCGGGTTGGCCTGCCCGCCTGCTTGTCGAATGTGTTCAATCCGTTGGCGATGACGATCGCAATGTCGGGTCTCGCCATGGCTCGTTTCGGGGATTCTGCGGTTGGTGGCCTGGGGGTGGCCGGCCGTATCGAAGCCTTTGCCATCGTACCGCTGTTTGCGCTGTCGGCCTGCATTGGCGCCGTGACCGGACAGAATGGTGGTGCTGACCGCCTCGACCGGGTCCGCGAGGCCTTCCGGTCGAGTTTTATCTTCTGCATCGGGTGGAGCCTTGGCATCGCTGCGATCCTGTGGGTAACCGCGCCCTGGCTGGCAGCCGCCTTCCTCCCCAGTGAGGCCGGGCAATCCACCGCCATCGCCTATTGGCGCATCGTGCCGCTGACGATCGCCGGCTATGGCATCACCATCGCGGCATCCGCTGGTTTCAACGGCCTTGGCCGACCGGCGCATGGCATGGTGATCACGGCATCGCGCGCACTTGGCATGATGATTCCCGCCGTCATCATCGGGGCGTACTGGTTGGATGCGCCGGTCGGCGTTATCTGGGGCGTGGCCTTTGCCAACATCGTGGCCGGTCTGGCAACGGCGCTGTTCGTTCTCACCAGGGCGCCGATGACGGCCAAGCACGGGCGGCAGCGCAAGCGCAGCGCTCCGCCCGCGGCCGAGCCGGTCACCGACCCGGTCGCGGCGCAGGATACGCCCTAGCGCTTGACCAGAACGGCGCTGAGTTCGGGTTTGCCGTTCAGCTGTGGATGCGGCCAAGTGGAGATCGTCTCCGGCTCGGGCCATCGCCAACGCATATCGGAAAACAGGTCCCGCATCACATCCAGCGGGCAGCCATAAGGTGGACCGCCGCGCTCATCCTTCTGCATGAACAACGCAAGCATCCGGCCGCCGGGCTTGAGCCAACGCAGGAGCGTTGTCTCATAGTCGCTTCGCAGGCGCGGATGGATGGCACACAGGAATGTCTGGTCATAGACAAGGTCGACCGGCTCCGGTGGTGTCCAGGCGAGGACATCGCCAGCGATCAGCCGGGCGCTCTGTTTCGCCGTGGCAAACTGGTCCGTCTGCCAGTCGATCGCGGTCGGTGAGAGATCAATCCCTGCTGCTGTCAGGCCGGCTTTGGCAAAGGCGAGGACCTCCGGCGACCGGCCACAGCCCGGCACCACGACCCGCTCATCGGCGATGAAGGCACCGCTTGCTTCCCACGCGGCAAAGGCGGGGTGCACAGTGGCGCGTTCCCACGGTGTGTCATTGTCGCGAAACCGGGTCTCCCAATCGATTGGGCTGCGATCTTCATCAGGCGTCATGGCGACAGTATCTGATGCGCCTCGTGCCGGGTCTAGGCTGCCTTGTGCATGCGATAGAGATCAATCATCGACAGGGCTTGGCCCGGCGCAGGTGCGGCGCGATCTGCGACCACGGTCTGACCGGAGAAAAAGCGAACGCCGCTGGCCATTGCGGCCTTGAGGACATGCAGGTCGCGGACATCGTGCAGATAGGTGGCGGCCTTCAGTGCTGCCGCCGCCTTCACCATCTGGTTCAGGGCACGTGCGTCGTGGTCCATCAGACCTTCCGAGTTCGCATTCATCGGCGGCGGCGAGGCGCAAGAGAACAGGCTGACGCCGCTTTGGGCGAACGCGCCCAGCTCTGTCTCACCGAACGGTATCTCGGCCATCAAACCCACACCGTGTTTGCCTAGCTCGGCCAGCGCGGCGGCCTGCTTGGCCGGCTGATCGCTCAACCCGTCGATGCGAACCAGCAGCGACTTGCGAAGCGGCGCCGGTAATCCGTTGATGGTATCAAGGAGCGTCGCGCGGTGCGTGTCATTGGCCCAACAGCTGGCGTGTATGGCAACCCGCAGCGTCATCCGCTTTTGTTTGCGGGCAAGGGCCAGGAGCATTGCGGTCGCGGCGTCGATCGCGCAGCTGTCGAGATCCATCTGGCTGACCCGGCTCATCCGGGTCGCGATGGCGCGACGCCCTTCCAGGGCCCGTCCGCCGATAACGACCTTGGCGAGACAGGCATTGGCCGCCAGCAATTGTTTTTGGGCATCCCAGAGCGGTCGGTATTGCGCAATGACGCTGTCTTCCTCGCACTCGGTCACAGGGCAGCTGCGGGGCAGGCGGGCTTCCGGTTCCATCGGTGGCTGGGTGCGGGATCGCCGGGCGTCGGCATCCATGTCCGGCGCTGTTGCCACGCGCGTTGCAGCGAGTTGCGTGATATCGCTGGCATCGACGCGACTGGCTTCCGTCTCGATCGACAGGTCGGCCGTATCGGGTGATCCTAGGAAGAAGCGCATCAGCGCCTCGGAGAGGGCCGCAAGCATGTCCGCGGGATTGTCCGGTGCGCTGGCAAACAGGACGAGAAAGCCTTCCTCGCACGGAATGACGGCGTCATCTTCGTCGAGGCGTTTGGCGAGAAACTGCGTTCCGGCGACGAGCGCCTTCTTCTTGACGCTGGGCCAGTTCTCGCCGGCCTGTTCGCGGACGGCATTGAGGTTGAGCAAGCGGAATTGCCCGACATCAATGCGCTCGCCCCGGGCCATGGCCCGGCGTATGAAGGTCTTGAGATCGGCAGTCATGAAGGCCCGTCGCACAGTCGTTTGAGGGATGATGTACCGACAATGCTTAAGGCCACATTGACCCTGCAGGTTCCGGCAGCAGCCATCGACGTGTGACGGCGCAGGACGGCTCTTGCCTGCCGCGACAAGCCGCGCCATAACGCCGGCCCGACCTGCGGATGTGGCGGAACTGGTAGACGCGCCAGATTTAGGTTCTGGTGCCGCGAGGCGTGGGGGTTCGAGTCCCTCCATCCGCACCATCCATCGCCCTGCGGGCTTCGGGTGGCAGGCCGCCTTGGCGGTCGCAATCAGCACGAACAGTGTGCGGTGATGCGGCCCAACCGCTGCACAGCGTTGCACGCGCCGAATCCGCGTGACATAACGCGCGCTCGATTTTGCACGCGGTTCGCGCCGCCCGTTTACCTGAACATCAAGGCTAACCCATGAACGTCATCGAGAAAGCTACCGAAGGCTTGAGCCGCACCTATGAGATCGTCATCCCGGCCGACGATCTGCAAGCTCGCCTGGCTGCGAAGATCGAAGAGATCCGTCCTGAAGTCCGTCTGAAGGGCTTCCGCCCGGGCAAGGTGCCGACCAGCCACATCCGCAAGATGTTCGGCGAAAGCATCATGGGTGACCTGCTCAACGAGCTGGTTCCGGAAACCACCCAGAAAACGCTCGACGAGAAGAAGCTCCGTCCGGCCTCGCAGCCGGACATCTCGGTGACCAGCGAAGCCAAGGATGTGCTCGGCGGCAAGGCTGACTTCGTCTTCGAGATCGCCCTGGAAATCATGCCTGATTTCGAGCCGGCTGATCCGTCCAAGCTGTCGGTGACCCGTCCGGTTGCTGAAGTCGAGGACGCTGAAGTCAACGAGGCGCTCGAGCGTCTGGCCGGTGAAAGCCGTGAGTTCGCGGCCAAGAAGGGCGGCAAGAACGCCAAGGCCGAAGACGGCGATGTCGTCGTGGTCGACTTTGTCGGCAAGCTGGATGGTGAAGTCTTCGAGGGCGGTTCCGCCGAGGACGCGCGCGTTGCCATTGGCGATGGCGCCTTCATTCCTGGCTTTGAAGAGCAGCTGCTTGGCGCCAAGGTCGGCGAAGAGCGCGTGCTCAATGTGACCTTCCCGGACGACTATCAAGCCGCTCAGCTGGCCGGCAAGGCTGCCACTTTTGACGTCACCGTGAAGGGCCTCGAGGCCCCGCAGGAGGCCAAGGTCGATGACGAGTTGGCCAAACGTCTCGGCCTGGAAAACCTCGACAGCCTGAAGGATGCGCTGAAAAAGCGTTTCGCCGGCGAGCACGCCCAGCAATCGCGCATGAAGGTCAAGCGTGACCTGCTCGACAAGCTGGATGCCGAGCACAAATTCGACCTGCCGCCGAAAATGGTGGAAGCCGAGTTCGAGAATATCTGGCGTGAAGTGGCGCACGCCATCGAGCACGATCATCTCGAGGAAGAAGACAAGAACAAGTCGGAAGACGAACTCAAGTCGGAATACCGCGAGATCGCCGAGCGCCGCGTGCGCCTGGGTCTGGTGCTGGCCGAGATCGGCCGCCGCAACAATATCGATGTGACCCAGGAAGAACTGTCCCGCGCCATCAACCAGGAAGCGGTGAAGTATCCGGGCCAGGAGCGCCAAGTCGTCGAGTTCTACCAGAAGAACCCGAACGCCGTCGCCCAGATGCGCGCGCCGATCTATGAGGAAAAAGTCGTCGATTATATCCTCGAGCTTGCCGAAGTGACCGAAACCACGGTCTCCAAGGAAGCGCTCTACGCGGACGAGGACGAAGCGCCTGCCAAGCCGGCCAAGAAGGCCGCCGCAAAGAAGGCTCCGGCCAAGAAAGCACCGGCCAAGAAGACCGCTGCCAAGGCTGATGACGACAAGCCGGCCGCCAAGAAGAAGGCGCCGGCCAAGAAAACCGCTGACAAGGACGAGGCTGCGGCCAAGAAGCCGGCTGCCAAGAAGAAGGCCCCGGCCAAGAAGGCGGCTGCCAAGAAAGACGCTTGATCCTGACAGCGTTTCGCAATGACACAGCGCCGGCGCTATCCAAGCGTCGGCGCTTTTCGTTTCGGCACGATTTGGCAGATGTCGCTGCAGCGTGCGCCTTGCCTACAACTTCGACGCCCGCGATAGTCCCATTATCCCGTCTGATGAGAATCGGCCCGATCCCGGTGCCGTCACCCCAAGGAGCGCGATATGCATGATCCCCAGGATGTAATGATGAATCTGGTTCCGATCGTCGTCGAACAGACGAGCCGTGGCGAGCGCTCTTTCGATATCTATTCGCGCCTCCTCAAGGAGCGCATCATTTTCGTCACCGGTCCGATCGAGGACCATATGGCGAGCCTGATCATTGCCCAACTTCTCTTCCTCGAGTCCGAGAACCCGAAAAAAGAGATCTCGATGTATATCAACTCACCGGGCGGTGTGGTGTCGGCCGGTCTCGGCATCTATGACACAATGCAATATATCCGCTCGCCGGTGTCGACGATGTGCCTGGGCATGGCCGCTTCGATGGGATCTCTGCTGCTGACGGCGGGCGAGAAGGACATGCGCTTTGCAGCGCCCAATGCGCGCATCATGGTGCACCAGCCGTCCGGTGGTTTCCGCGGCCAGGCGTCCGACATTGAGCGCCACGCGGCTGACATCCAGAAGATCAAACGGCGCCTGAACGAGATTTATGTGAGCCACACCGGTCGCACATATGAAGAGATTGAAAATGCCCTCGATCGCGACAATTTCATGTCGGCGGAAGAGGGGCTGGAATTCGGCCTGATCGACAAGGTCATCGAACGCCGCGCGGAAGACGAGAAGGAAGGTTCTGACAGCTAGCACCGAACCGGGATGCAGGCATGATGCTTGATCGGTACTGCATCCATGTGATCGAATGCGCAGCGACGGAAACCTTTCGCTAAAGTTCGGCCTTGATTTTGCACGAGGCTGAAAGCGAAAGCAGGTATCATCGCGATGCCTGCGGGTTGAAATGGAGCGGTCATGAGTAAGACGACGGGCGGAGACAGCGAGTCGAAGAACACTCTCTACTGCTCTTTTTGCGGAAAGAGTCAGCATGAGGTCCGCAAACTGATCGCCGGACCTACGGTGTTCATCTGTGATGAATGCGTCGAACTCTGCATGGATATTATCCGCGAGGAGAACAAATCCTCGCTGGTGAAATCCAAGGAAGGCGTCCCGTCTCCGCAGGAAATCTTCAATGTGCTCAATGATTATGTGATCGGCCAAGCGCATGCCAAACGCGTGCTCGCCGTGGCGGTCCACAATCACTACAAGCGCCTCAATCACGCTTCGCAGAACTCCGACGTTGAACTCGCCAAATCGAACATCCTGCTGATCGGACCGACCGGTTGCGGCAAGACGCTGCTCGCGCAGACGCTGGCCCGTATCCTCGATGTGCCCTTCACCATGGCCGATGCAACGACGCTTACTGAAGCCGGTTATGTCGGTGAGGATGTCGAGAATATCGTCCTGAAATTGCTCCAGGCTGCCGACTATAATGTCGAACGGGCCCAGCGCGGCATTGTCTATATCGATGAGATCGACAAGATTTCGCGCAAGTCTGACAACCCTTCCATCACCCGTGACGTGTCGGGTGAGGGTGTGCAGCAAGCGCTCCTGAAAATCATGGAAGGCACGGTCGCGTCGGTGCCGCCGCAGGGCGGTCGCAAGCATCCGCAGCAGGAATTCCTGCAGGTCGACACCACCAATATCCTGTTCGTCGTCGGCGGCGCCTTCGCCGGTCTCGACAAGGTGATCTCGCAGCGCGGGCAGGGTTCCTCGATTGGCTTTGGCGCTGATGTGCGTGAGCCGGACGCCCGTCGTACGGGTGAAATCCTGCGCGAAGTGGAGCCCGATGACCTGCTGCGCTTCGGCCTGATCCCGGAATTCGTGGGTCGCCTGCCCGTCATCGCGACGTTGGAGGACCTTGATGTCGGTGCGCTGGTGCAGATCCTGACCGAGCCGAAGAACGCGCTCGTGAAGCAGTATCAGCGCTTGTTCGAGATGGAAGGCGTAGGCCTGACCTTCACCGAAGACGCCCTCAAAGGCATTGCCAACCGGGCCATTGCCCGCAAGACCGGTGCCCGTGGCCTGCGTTCGATCATGGAAGGCATCCTCCTGGAAACCATGTTCGATCTTCCAAGTCTGGAAGGCGTGGAAGAGATCGTCGTCAACGGCGAAGTGGTCGAGGGCAATGCCAAGCCGCTGTCCATCTATGCCGAGCGCAAGGACGACAAGCGGGAGGGTGCTTGACCTTTCACGGTCTCGTCGCCACCTCTTGAGGTAAGCTGGAACACCGGAGACCGCGCTCGGCGCGTGCATCCGGTGGTTCCGAATAGAGTCACGATCTGTATCAAGGTCTGCACGCGCTCCTCCGGTTGAGCGCGCATGGAGCAAGCATGTCCACCACGAAGACACTCCCCCTTCTACCCCTGCGCGACATTGTCGTTTTCCCGCACATGATTGTGCCGCTCTTTGTCGGGCGCGAGAAATCGGTCAAGGCGCTCGAAGAGGTGATGAAGGCCGACAAGCAAATCCTGCTGGCCACCCAGCGCACCGCGTCCGACGATGAGCCGAGCGCTGACGCGATCCACACCACCGGCGTGATCGCTTCGGTATTGCAATTGCTGAAATTGCCGGATGGCACGGTCAAGGTGCTGGTCGAAGGCGGTGTTCGCGTCGAAATCGGCGGCTATACGGCCCGGACCGATTTCTACGAGGCCGAATGCACGCCGATCGACGAGGATCCGGGTGATGTCTCCGAACTGGAAGCGCTGATGCGTACGGTGTCGGCCAAGTTCGATGACTACGTGAAGCTGAACAAGAAAGTGCCGCCGGAAGCCCTGGCGTCGCTGTCGCAGATCCGCGAGCCGGGCAAGCTGTCGGACTCCATTGCCGCCCATCTCGCCGTCAAGATCGACGAGAAACAGTCGCTGCTCGAAGAGCCGGACGTGACCCGCCGCCTGGAGCGCATTCTCGGCATGATGGAGGGCGAGATCGGTGTCCTTCAGGTCGAGAAGAAAATCCGTTCGCGCGTGAAGCGCCAGATGGAAAAGACCCAGCGCGAATATTATCTCAACGAGCAGATGAAGGCGATCCAGCGTGAGCTGGGCGAGACCGATGACAGCCGTGAAGAGCTGGCCGAGCTGGAAGAGAAACTGGCCGAGGCCAAGCTTTCCAAGGAAGCCCGCACCAAGGCGGATGCCGAATTCAAGAAGCTACGCAATATGAGCCCGATGTCGGCCGAGGCCACCGTCGTGCGCAATTATCTCGACTGGATCCTTTCGGTTCCGTGGGGCAAGCGCAAGCGTCTGAAGAATGACCTGGAACGCGCTGAAAACATTCTGGAAACGGACCATTACGGCCTCGAGAAGGTCAAGGAGCGCATCCTTGAGCATCTCGCAGTTCAGGCTCGCACCAAGAAGCTGAAAGGCCCGATCCTGTGCCTCGTCGGCCCGCCCGGCGTCGGCAAGACCTCGCTTGGTCGCTCGATTGCCAAGGCGACCGGCCGCGACTTCGTGCGCATGTCGCTCGGCGGCGTTCGCGACGAAGCCGAGATCCGCGGTCACCGCCGGACCTATATCGGTTCCATGCCCGGCCGCATCATCCAGTCGATGAAAAAGGTCAATTCGTCCAATCCGCTCTTCCTGCTCGATGAGATCGACAAGCTCGGCGCCGATTACCGCGGTGACCCGGCTTCGGCCCTCCTGGAAGTGCTCGATCCGGAACAGAATGCCAATTTCAACGATCACTATCTGGAGGTCGATTACGACCTGTCGGACATCATGTTCGTGACCACGGCCAACACGCTCAACCTGCCGCAGCCGCTTCTCGACCGGATGGAGATCATCCGTATCGCTGGCTATACAGAGGACGAGAAGGTCGAGATCGCCAAGCGCCACCTCATCCCCAAGCAGATGAAAAATCATGCGCTCAAGGACAGTGAGTGGTCGCTGAGCGAGGAAGGTCTTCGTGATCTGATCCGTTATTACACGCGTGAAGCGGGTGTTCGCAGTCTCGAACGTGAAATCGCCAATCTTGCCCGCAAGTCCGTCGTTCGCATTGAGCGCGGCACGGCCAGCGCGATCACGATCACGTCGGCCAATCTCGGTGATTTCGCGGGGGTCCGGAAGCACCGCTTTGGCGAAACCGAGGATCATGACCAGATCGGTATTGTCACCGGCCTGGCCTGGACGGAAGTTGGTGGTGACCTGTTGACGATCGAAGCTGTCCGCATGCCGGGGCGCGGCAAGATGATGGTCACGGGCAATCTGCGCGATGTGATGAAGGAGTCGATCTCGGCGGCCAATTCCTTTGTCCAGTCGCGCGCGCCATCGCTGGGCATCAAGCCGACGATTTTCCGTGCCGCAGACATTCACGTCCACATGCCCGAGGGCGCCACGCCGAAAGACGGCCCGTCGGCGGGCGTCGGCATGATGACCGCGATTGTCTCGGTGCTGACCGGTATTCCGGTGCGCAAGGATATCGCCATGACGGGTGAGATCACCCTGCGCGGCCGTGTCCTGCCGATTGGCGGCCTCAAGGAGAAACTGCTTGCGGCCCTGCGCGGTGGCGTGAAGACCGTCCTCATCCCGAAAGACAATGAAAAGGACCTCGCCGAGATCCCGGACAATGTCAAAGAGGGCATGGAAATCATCGCGGTCGAGACCGCCGATGAAGTGCTGATGCGAGCCCTGGTCGAGCCGGTTGAACCGGTCGAGTGGACGGAGGCAGACGAGGCCGCCCTGGCCGCAATGGCCGCCCAGCAGGGTGGTGACCCGGCCGGGCAGCCGATTGCGCACTAGGCGCTGAAAATCGTTTCATTTGAAACAATCTTGGCCGGAGGCGATGTCTCCGGCCATTTTTGTGCAGAAATCATCTGATTTCGCGCAGAAAGTGGATTGACCGTGCGCACCGGGGCGGCCACTGTCGCCGTCATGAACAGCGCGACGTATTTCTTTGCGGCCTATTTTACCAACGCGACCCATCTGGGGGCGGTGGCCGGCTAGCATGTGCATCAGCGCAGCGTAACCAGGGCCTCCCCCACGGGGAGGCCCTTTTCTTTTGTCTGAAGGGATGACGAGCATGACAACGGAAATGACGCGGGACGAGATCCGCACCGCCATCAGCGAGATCGATCAACAATTGATCGATGCCATCGCCCGCCGCTCGGACCTTGTCGAGGACATGCTCAAGGCCAAGGCGAAAACCGGCAGCCCGGTGCGCGACCGTGAACGCGAGCGCGAAGTGTTGCGGTCGGCCGTCCAGCAGGGCGCAGAGCGCGGTCTGTCGAGCGAACTTGTCGAAACGGTGTTTCATGCCCTCTTCGAAAGCTCGATCCGGCGTCAGCGCGAAAATTTTGACTCACTGCGCAATGACGAGCTCAACGAAGCCAGTGTCGCTTATCTTGGCGGACCGGGCAGTTACAGTCATATCGCGGCCCAGAAAGTCTTCCAGCGCCGCAACGCGACCGTCATCCCGTCGCCGAAACGTGACTTCGTGTCGATCTTCCGGGCCGTCGAGAATGCCGAGGTCGATTACGGTGTCATCCCGATCGAGAACACGACCACCGGCTCGATCAATGAGGTCTATGACATCCTGATCAACTCCCACACCCAGATCATCGGTGAGTTCCTGCTGCGGGTGGATCATTGCCTGGTGGGGCGGGCGAGCGGGCAGGGGCGTGTGCGCCGGGTCTTCGGGCATCCCCAGGCACTGGCGCAATGTCGCCGTTACATCGCGTCCCATCCGGAGTTGGAGACCCACATGGCCGCCTCCACGACGCGCGCCCTGGAGCGGTTGCTCGAGGACGACGACACGGCCGTTGCTGTCGCCGGCGAGGATGCAGCCCGCCTGTTCGGCATGGACATCCTTGAACGGAATGTCGGTGACCATGAGCAGAACATCACCCGTTTCATCGTCATTGGGCGCAAGTCAAAGCTCCCGACCCGTGAGGTCGAGTGCAAGACCTCGATGATGTTCACCACGCGCGATACGCCGGGCTCGCTGGTCGATGCCCTGCTGGGTTTCCGCGACAATGGCATCAATCTGGTGAAGCTGGAATCGCGGCCGATTGCCGGCAATCCCTGGGAAGAAATGTTCATCATGGATGTCGAGGGCCATCTGGAGGACCGCAAGATCAAGGATTCCATGGCGGTGCTCGAGGAGCACACACGCGAGATCAAACTGCTCGGCTGTTATGCCATGGACGCGATCGACAAGGTGACATCCGCCGAGTAGGTGGAATGGCGAGGCGGGAAGGGTTTGACCGGGCGCTTCCGGTTCGGCCGCTCCGTGACATGACTGTTCGTTGGAACGACAAAATGAACGTTGTTCGACGGCGCGGTCGGGAGTATCAGAACCGCATGACAGATGTTCAGGATCAGTCCCGGCCGCGCGGTCGTCCCGCACTCGCTCCGGAAGCCCGAGGGGAGGCGTTGGCGGCTGCCGGCGCACTGCTCGCCGAGCAGGGACTGAAGGGCATGAAGGCCCGAACGATTGCGGAGCGGGCCGGCCTGAGCGTGGGCTCGATCTACAAGCTGTTCGGCGACATTGATGACCTGGTGCGCGAGCTGAATGTGCTGACCTATCGTGATGTCGCCCTGCATCATCAGGCCGCGCTGGCCAATGCAGGACTGGACGCTGGCGATGTGCACGGGCGTCTGATGGTTCTGGCCCGCGCCTATCTTGATTTCATCATCAACAATGATGCCCGCTGGAGAGCCCTGCTGACCTTCAATCGCCGCAATTCGGGCGAGGCGCCGCGCTATTACACGCAGCATGAAGACGAGCTTTTCCATATCATCACCGATGTGCTGGAACCGGCGCCGGGACTGGACGGGTTGGAGGCTCGGGAGACCGCTGCCCGGGCCATCTGGGCTGCCGTGCACGGCATCATCGTTATCGTCCTGCCCAATGCCCGCTATGCCGACCCGGTGGCGACGGCGATGGCACAGATCGAAATGATCGTGGGCGCATTTATCCGGGATGCTGCAGCGCGTCGTTGAGACGGGCTTGCGTCTTTGGGGCGGTAGGCATTACAAGCGCCACCTGCCCGCCAGCCGGGCACCGATATCCGGGCGGTTAGCTCAGCTGGGAGAGCATCTCGTTTACACCGAGAGGGTCGGGGGTTCGAGCCCCTCACCGCCCACCATATCCGTAGGTACACGACCAATCGTGTTTTTCGGTTTGGAGCCACCCGGCTTGTCTTAATCGAGAACGGTGTCCGTCGCGCTTTCGAACAGGTCGAGCAGACCGCCGGGCGCGTCCGGATTAAAGACACGGACATCGGCGCGCGAGGCGAAGCGGGTGATGGTGCGGGCGGTTTCCGTGACCGGTGTGTCGCTGTGCGGGTGGTCATTGAGGATCACCGTGCAATGCCCGTCGAGCACTCTGAGGGCGCTCAGAGTGTGCGAAATCGTGCCGAGATACGTTCCGGCGACCAGGACCGGGCGGGCATCAAGTTCGCGGATCAGGTCGAGATTGAGGCCGTCTGACGCGATCGGCGACATCACCCCGCCGGCCCCCTCGATCACTGTCGGCATCTCGCGGTCGATATGGTCGAGGCACCAGCTGACAATCCTGTCGAGCGGGAGTTCTCGGCGTTCCTTGCGGGCGGCCAGGTCCGGTGATAGCGGGGCCTTGAAACGCCAGGGCGAGACTGCTTGAACGCCGTCTCCGGTCAATGCGTCGCCATTGGCCCGCATCAGCCGGATCGTGTCGGTCTCGTTGAGTGCGGATTGGTCGAACCCGGAAATGACCGGTTTGAGGACGCGCATTGTCCGCCCCTGATCGCGCCAGGCGCGGATGAGGGAGCACAGCACATGCGTCTTGCCGATATCGGTGCCGGTGCCGGTGAAGAAAAGTGGTCGCATTACTCGGCAGCTTGGGTTGTTTCCAGG
Organism: Maricaulis maris; assembly: GCF_003634045.1. Taxonomy (GTDB): domain Bacteria; phylum Pseudomonadota; class Alphaproteobacteria; order Caulobacterales; family Maricaulaceae; genus Maricaulis; species Maricaulis maris. The sequence goes on along the minus strand of NZ_RBIM01000002.1, from coordinate 341,307 downwards.
ATCGCTGCAAGGGCTTGTGCAAGCTGGTCGATATCTGTGTCGGTATGGGCAGCATTGAAGGTGATGCGCAGCCGCGCCGTGCCGCGGGGCACAGTCGGCGGCCGGATCGCGGTGACCAGGAAGCTACTCGCCTCCAGGGATTTCGACGCGGCCAGCGCTGCGCCTTCGCTGCCCATCACAATCGGGACGATGGGGGAGTGGGGTTCTGGCAGGCCGAGCCGTCGGCAAAACCGCCGGGCCAGTGTCATCGGACGGTCTCGTAGACCCGCATCGGATTCGATCCGGTCTAGCGCCGCGAGAGCCGCGGCGGCGCAGGCCGGCGGCAGGGCGGTTGTGAAAACCAGTGGTCGGGCCCGGGTGCGCAGCAGGTCACAAACCGCCCGCGAGGCACACAGATAGCCGCCATAACTGCCCAGCGCCTTCGACAGCGTCCCCATCTGCAGTGGCGGCGTGACCGGCGGAGTGAAGCAATGCGAGCTGCCACGACCATCGCCGATCACGCCGATCCCGTGCGCGTCATCGACCAGCGTCCAGGCGTCGTGCTGATCGGCCAGGGAGAGTAGTTCGGGCAGGGGCGCCAGGTCGCCGTCCATCGAGAACACGCCATCAGTGAGGATCATGGCGTGGCGGTGATCGCCACGCAGGGCGGTGAGGCGGGCGTCCAGATCATCCATGTCATTGTGCGCGAAAATCTCGACCCGGGCACCGGACAGACGGGCACCGGCATGCAGGCAGGCATGGGCCAGGGCATCGACCAGGACGAGATCGCCCGCGCCGGCCAGCGCCGGGGTGATGGCCAGATTGGCGAGATAGCCGGAACCGAACAGGAGGCAGTCCTCGCTGCCCTTGAAAGCCGCCAGCCGCCGTTCCAGCTCGAACAATAGCGGATGACCACCGGTCACCAGACGTGATGCCCCGGCACCGGCCCCGAAGGTTCGGGTGGCCGCGGCGGCGGCTTCGATGACAGCCGGGTCCTGGCTGAGGCCGAGATAGTCGTTGGAGCAGGCATTGACGATGCGCCGCCCGTCGCGCTCGACGATGGCGCCGCCCATCGGCCGGGTCTCATGCGTGACGCGGCGCAGATTGTGGCGGTCCAGTCCGGCGAGTTTGTGGTCGGCAAAACGCTGCAGGGAAGCGGTCGAGGTGGTCATGCAAAGCCTGTCGCACAGAATTGTAGCCTGCTAAAGCCTCCACATGACCCAGGATGCAGACAAGCGCGGCTTTGACCCCGGCGACCATGCCGTGTGGCGGCCCTATGCCCAGATGAAGACCACAGCGCCGGCCCTTCCGGTTGTTGGAGCGAGCGGCGTGCGGCTGGAGCTTGCGGATGGCCGGACCCTGATTGATGGCGTTTCGTCCTGGTGGACGGTGTGTCACGGCTATTGTCATCCGCACATTATCGATGCGGTCAAACGTCAACTCGACGCGGTGCCCCATGTGATGCTGGGCGGGCTGACCCATGAACCGGCCGAGCGTTTGGCGCGCCGTCTGGCGGCGCTGGCGCCGGGTGATCTCAATCACGTCTTCTTTTGCGAATCAGGTTCGGTCTCGGTCGAGATCGCGATGAAGATTGCGGTGCAATCGTTCATAAATCGCGGTCAGCGCGGGCGAACGAAATTCCTGGCCTTTCGCGGCGGCTATCATGGCGACACGCTGGCGACGATGTCGGTCTGTGATCCGGAAGAGGGCATGCACAGCCTGTTTGCCGGCGCGATTGCGCGTCAGGTGATCGCCGATCTGCCAACCGATCCGGATCGGCTCGACAGCCTGTCGGTCATTCTCGACCAACAGGGCGCGACACTGGCGGGTGTGATCGTCGAACCCTTGGTGCAAGGCGCGGGCGGTATGCGTTTCCATGACGCGGCAACGCTGCAGGCCTTGCGTGCCCTGTGCGACCAGCATGGCCTGCCGCTGATCTTCGACGAGATCATGACCGGTTTTGGCCGACTCGGGACGATGTTTGCCGCCGAGAAGGCCGGGGTCACGCCGGACATCATGACCGTGTCCAAGGCCTTGACGGGCGGGACCCTGCCGCTGGCTGCAGCGATTGCTTCGACGCGGCTGTTCGAAACCTTCTGGGATGACGATGCTGGCAAGGCCTTGATGCACGGGCCGACCTATATGGGTAATCCCGCCGCATGCGCCGCGGCCAATGCCTCGCTCGACCTGTTTGAGCGAGAGCCGCGACTGGCCCAGGTGCACGCCATTGAGGCCATGTTCGCCGCGCTGCTGCCACAGGCGCGCGACTTGCCGGGCGTGCTCGATGTGCGTTGGCAGGGCGCCATTGGCGTCATCGAAATGCAGAGCCTGCCCGAGTTGGACACGCTCAAGGCGGCCTTCGTTGGTGCCGGTGTCTGGGTGCGACCGTTCAACAATATCATCTATCTCATGCCGCCCTACGTGATCAGTGCCGAGGACTTGCAGGCGCTGATCGAGGCGGCGCTGCGCGTGACAGAGGCTTGGGCGCGCCGCCATTTCCTTTAATTTCAATATTTTGAAATTGAGCTTGTACAATCATTTAATTTCATTATATTGAAATTATGAAAAAGACTGACGCCATAGCCGCGCTCGCGGCGCTTGCCCATTCCGCCCGACTGGATGTGTTCCGTCTGCTCGTTGCTTCGGCATCGCCGCGTGACGGTGAGGGGGGGCTGACGCCTGGCCTGATGGCCGAAAAATTGGGCCTGCCCGCACCGACGCTGTCCTTCCATCTGAAGGAGTTGTCGCGCGCCGGACTGGTAACGTACGAACGGCGTGGGCGATCATTGATCTACTCGCCTTGCGTTGCCGCACTGGAAGCGTTGGCCGGATTTCTTCTCGACGATTGTTGCAAGGGCGTGGCCGCTCAGGGCGCCCCAACCGAAACCAAGGAGACCTGTTTATGAAACGCCTGCATGTCAGTTTCAATGTCCGCGATCTCGATGCGTCTATCCGCTTTTATTCCAAGCTGTTTGACAGTGAGCCGACCCTGGTTCGTAAGGATTATGCCAAATGGCTGTTGGACGATCCGCGCATGAATTTCGTGATCGAAAGCGGTGACGGGCCGGTCGGTTTCAGTCATGCGGGTCTGCAGTCCGACAGCAGTGACGAATTGCATGATGTCTTTGAGCGCATGAAATCGGCGGAAGCGCCCTATCTCCCGGAAGGCGTGACAACCTGCTGCTATCACAAGTCCGAGAAGAGTTGGACGTCCGACCCTGATGGCGTGATGTGGGAAGCATTTCACACCCAACACCGGACTGAAGAGCGCGGGGAAGTTTCACAATTTCTGCCGCAGGAACGCTGACTGCCTTCGATCTGCATTCGGTCTGCAAAGCGTGCTGAAACCCGCTTGACCGGGCCGCGCTCTGCCCATAAACAACGCACCTCGCTTCGGCGAGACGCCTCAAGCGGGTGTAGCTCAGTTGGTTAGAGCGCCGGCCTGTCACGCCGGAGGTCGCGGGTTCGAGTCCCGTCACTCGCGCCATTTCCCACAATGGAAATGACGCAAAACAAAACGGTCGCCCTTCGGGGCGACCGTTTGCGTTTGGGGCCTGCGCAATGCGCCTATTCCGCAGCGACCGGCTCGGCGAGGTCGAGACGGGTCTCGGTGTCAGCAATCAGATTGCGGTCATCGATCTGCCAAGGGTGAAAACCAGGCTGGAAATAGGCCAGCCAGGCCGGCAGGACACGGCGCAGGATGCCTGGTCGTCCCCACAGATACCAGGCGAGACGCGCGCGCGCGCGAACGCCCTTGATACCGTCCTGGGCCAGCAGGTCGAGACTCTCCCGCCAGCGCTTGACAATGAAGTCGCGGGAGACCCGTGCAAAGACCGCGCAGCGGATAGCCCAGCGTTTGATCGGCTTCACCTCACGCATGACATGGGCATAGGTGTCGAAGGCGACACTCTTGTGCTCGATCTCCTCGATCGCATGCCACAGCCACATGCGCTGCGATTCGCGGTCGGTATCGGCGTAGAGGGTGCGGTCTTTCAAGGCGAGGTGGGCGAAGATGGCCGTGAAATGCTCCAGCGAGACCGTGATGCTCAGCTGGGCGACCGGATGGCCTTCGCGGGCCTGGGCCAGGCTCTCCTCGACGGTCTTGAGGGCACGGCTGACATCATAGCCGTCGGCGATGACACGCGCGTTGAAGGCGTTGTGCTCGCGGGTGTGGAAGGCCTCCTGACGGGCGAAGTCCTTGATCTGTGCGGCCAGTTCCGGCGGCACGTCCTTCTGGAAACGACGCACGCTCTCGATGAAGAAGGTTTCGCCGGCCGGGAAAGTGACGGAGAGGGCATTGTGCCAGGCCGTGGCAAAGGCGTTGCCGCCCATCCACCAACGGACCCGTCCGGGCGTGTCCTCAAACCGGCGATTGCGCGGGGTGATGACCAGGTCGGCAGGCGTTGCTGTACGGGCCATTGCAAGTCTCCAATCACGTTACCACCAGCAGGTGAACACCGTTCACATTCTGCGTGAGTTCCCGGCCATGTCAATCAAACGGCCATGCTGCGCTTGCGAAATGATTTGCCATGGCCGGCGAAACATGGGACATGGCCCTCACGACCTGCCGCGTGTAGGCAGCCCTGTGGCTGCGAACGGCAGGCGTTGGCGAGACAGTCCGTCGGTGATCCGGCGCGTATTGATCATTGCCACCGCGGTGCTAGGTCCGGCGCCAGTCAATTGGCAGCTGATCTACGCAAGCTTCCGCAACGCAAAACCCCAAGGATCCGCCAAGCGATGTTTCGCGGCAGGATTTCCAAGAAAGATATTGATTTTTGACCCAGTTTACTGATCTCGGCCTGGCCGAGCCCATTCTCCGCGCCCTGTCCGATGAAGGCTATGAAACGCCGACCCCGATCCAGTGCGAAGTGATTCCCGCGATGATCGACGGACGTGACGTCCTCGGCATCGCCCAGACGGGTACCGGCAAGACCGCCGCCTTCACCCTGCCGATCCTGAATCGGCTCCATACCGAAAATCTTCGGACGCAGCCGAAGACCTGCAGCGCCCTGATTCTGTCGCCGACCCGCGAGCTGTCCGCCCAGATCCTCGAGAATGTCCGCGCCTATGGTCGTCACATGCGTGTCACCTCGACGCTTGTCGTTGGCGGTGTGAAGCCGGGACCGCAGATCCGGGCCCTGTCCAAGGGTGTTGATGTGCTGGTGGCCACGCCAGGCCGTTTGCTCGACCTGATGGAATCCGGTGCCATTCGCCTGAACCAGACCTCGACGCTGATCCTTGATGAAGCCGACCAGATGCTCGATCTCGGCTTTTTCCCGGCGATCCGCAAGATTGTCGGCTTCCTGCCGAAAAAGCGCCAGACCGCATTCCTCTCAGCGACCATGCCCAAGCCGATCCGGGCGCTGGCGCACGAGATGCTGGATGATCCGAAACAGGTTTCCGTCGCCCCGGAATCGCGCCCGATCGAGCGGATTGAACAATCGGTCGTCCTGCTGCCGAAGGAGTCCAAGAAGGACCTCCTGCTCGAACTGATGTCGGATCGTGCCGTCGAGCGGGCCATTGTCTTCTCGCGCACCAAGCACGGTGCCGACAAGATCAACCGCCATCTGGTCGATTACGGCCTCAAATCGGCCGCCATCCATGGCAACAAGTCCCAGGCCCAGCGCATCAAGGCGCTCGATGGTTTCAAGACGGGGGCGGTGAAAATCCTGGTCGCGACCGACATCGCCGCCCGCGGCATCGACGTCGACAATGTCTCGCACGTCGTCAATCACGACCTGCCCAACATTCCCGAAGCCTATGTCCACCGGATCGGCCGGACGGCACGGGCCGGCAAGTCCGGAGTCGCGGTCTCGATGTGCGAACCGGGTGAGTACGAATATCTGCGCGATATCGAACGCCTGACCGGGCTCGATATCGAGCGTGTCTATCTGGGCGATGAGGACAAGTTTCTCGCCGAAGCCAAGAAGGCGACGCCGGCGGCTTCGCAGAAGAAGCAACAGCGTCCGGCCCGCAAGAAGCCCTTTACCGGTGGCTCACGGCCGCAGGGACAGGGTAATGGCCAACGCCAGGGTGGCGGCAATCGTGGTGGTGGATCAGGCCAGCCCGGTGGCGGTCAGTCCGGCGGCGGTGCCAAACGGCCGCGTCGTCGCAACCGTTCGGGCGCCCGCACGCCGGCCTGATCCAGCGCCCGGTATCAGGCGTCAGCCGCCCGTCCCGGCTTCGGCCGGGGCGCTGGCGGCGGCGGGCACCTCATAGGTAAAGTTCGCATCGCCCGGCCCCAGCGGTAGGTCGAAGGCAAACCAGACGAAAATCATGGCCAGGGACGACACCAGGATGGCCATGGAATAGGGCAGCATGACCGCGATCAGGCTGCCGAGACCGAATTCCGGCACATAGCGCTGGCAGAAGATCAGGATCAGCGGCAGATAGGGCATCAGCGGCGTGATGATATTGGTCGCCTGGTCCCCCATCCGGTAAGCGAGTGTCGAGCCTTCCGGTGAAATGCCCAGCAACATCAGCATCGGCACGAAGACCGGTGCCAGAAGCGCCCATTTCGCCGATGCCGAACCCATGAAGAGGTTCAGGACGGCCACCAGCAACACCATGCCCACAATCAATAACGGGGCCGGCAGGTTCAGCGCTTGCAGGCCTTCAGCGCCCGAGATCGCGATCACGGTGTCAATTTCCGACGCACCGAACAGGAAGATGAAGTGCGCCATGGCGAAGGCGAGGATGATGTAGCCGCCCATGTCGGCCATCGATTTCGTGCCGAGTTGCACGACGTCCTTGTCGGACTTCACATTGCCGACCGCGATCCCGTAAAGCGTGCCCGAGACCAGAAAGGCAATCATCAGTATGGCGACGATCGACCGGAAGAAGGGCCCGAGCCCGCCATTGGCGTCGCGCAGGATCCCGCCGGCCGGCACGGTCAGGAAGAGTACGATCACCGTCATGACGAGCAGTGAGAGGCCGGCCCAGGCAAGCCCCTTGCGCTCATTGGCGCTGAGCGAGCCATCGCCTTCCGGGGCGGCGAAATCTGCAGGGCGCTGCCATTCGCCCAGTCGAGGTTCGACCACATAGTTGTTCACCAGCGTGCCGACGAGCACCAGCAGCGGCGTGAGGGCGAAGGTGAAGTAATAATTGTCCAGATTGTTCAGCGTCCAGCCGGGTTCGATTGTCTGGGCGGCGGTCTGGGTAATGCCAAAGAGGAGGGGTTCGAGCGAGGTCACCACCAGATTGGCCGAGAAACCGGCCGAGACACCGGCGAAGACCGCCGCGATACCGGCAATCGGATGGCGTCCGGCGGCAGCAAAAACGACGGCACCCAGCGGCACCATGACGATATAGCCGGAATCAACCGCCAGATTGCCCATTACGCCGGCAAAGACGAGAACGGGCGTGAGCAGGGAACGTGGCGCACTGGAGACCATCACCCGCATGCCGGCCGAAAGCAGGCCGGTTTTCTCGGCGATGCCGGCGCCGATCATCACGACCAGGACCATGCCGAGTGGGGCGAAGCCGGTCAGCACGGCCGGCATGCCAACCAGCAGGGTCTGCAGCTGGCTTCCGGTTAGAAGGTTGATCACCGAGATCGATTCCCCGGTCACCGGATTCTCGACACCGGTACCGAGGGCCGACAGGCCAAGCGAGGCCAGCATGACCACGCCGATCAGGACCAGAAAGATCGTCACCGGGTCGGGCAGTTTATTGCCCGCCTTCTCGACCGAATTGAGAATGGCTGATCCGATGCTCATGGTGTCTCTCCCCCGTGATAAAGCAAGGCGAGTTTGGACGCATTTGATGTCGCGCGGCAATCCTCAACGCAGCATGTGACGGGAGTTATGCGTGATCACACGGCCTCTTGGCCGGTTTCCGGGGCGTTGGCAGACGGTATCGAAACCTCGCCCATGGCGTCATCACCGGCGGCGAGTGCAGCCAGGGCCGGTGAGAAAAACTGCCGTGAAATGAGCAGGCCGGCGACCAGCAGGGTGCCGCCAATCTGAGCCATTGGTCCCGCGATCCAGGCCAGATAGCCGATCGACAGGAAGAGGGCCCGCAAGCCGCGGTTGAATTGTCGTCCGGCGACCACATTCATGGCGCCGGCCCGGTAGGCGCCGCGCAGGGCCTCGGCCGTGGTGTCTTGGTCGCGCGGCACGTCCGGTGTCGCGCCGAGCAGCATGGCGGAATAATTCACCAGCCGGTAGGCCCAGCCGAATTTGAAGAAGGCATAGGCGTAGATCACCAAAAGGCCCAGTGACATGACTTCCCACTGGATACGGGAGGTGGTGTCGAGGAAGGGCACATCGCCGACCGCCGACATGACCGGGTCGAGGGCCGTGATCAGCGTGAAACCGGCGCCGATCCCCAGAAGCGCCGTTGAGGCAAAGAAGGCGATGCCGTTCTGCAGCCCGGCGATGATCTGGCTGTCCATGATGCGGACCGAGCGGGCGGCCATGTTCATCATCCATTGCTTGCGATGTTCATCCATCCGCCGCGACAGGGTGTGTTTGGCCAGCGGGCTGTGGTCGACCAGCCAGGAAAAACCGAGCGCGATCACCGCGAAACCGATGACTCCGTAATAGTTTTCCAGCATGGCCTGCCCTTTCGCCCTTTGGCGGCATGCAGCCATGGGTGAGCGCGGACTTCAAGCTGAAAGCGTCGCTGTGGCCGCGATCCGGCGACCTGGCAGGGGACAGGCCCCGGTTCAGTCCCGCTGGTATTGTCGGTCTGAACAGGTGAAACCTGACGCATGCAGACACAAACCACCGATCCGGCCCGTCATATCTGGTTTCTGCGCGCGACCTGGCCACCGCTGGTGTTGGCAGTGTGCTGTGCGCTGTTGTCACTGGTGCATGCGCAGTTGTGGTGGGGGCTGGTCTGTCTCGGTGGGGCAAGCCTGTTGTGTTTCGACAGTGTGGCCCGTCATCGCGAGTTTCGGGCGCTGCGGCATTCTGTCCGGGTGGCCAAGGGCCTGACCGGCGAAGCGCTGGCGCGGTTCCGGGCGGCGCGATCGACCTGGTGTTCGCGCCGGGCTGCGATCGCTGCGGCGCATGCCGAGGGGTTTGGTGCCGATGCCCGCGCCCTGGTCGATGGCTGGGGGTACAAGCCCTGGCACGTCTTTCCCGATCGGGCGTTCACCTTCGGATCGCCCTTCTTCAAGCCGGCCTTCTGGCAATCCGTGCTCGGTCTGAGGCGGTGAGGGCGATGTCGTCACGCAATGACTGAAATGAGTAGTTGAAAATCATTCTCATCTAGGCTTCCCTATCCGTCGACCCTGACGCAGGCAACTGATGTCAGGCGGTCTTTAGCCCTTGCTCCGAGCGTCCACGCGCTCTAGCTTCCGCGCCAAATCGGGCAGGGGGCCTGATTGGCGTTGGCGATTCGCTTGAAGCGTGTCTTGCCAGCCAATCCGCGGTCTCCCATACCCTACCGGACGCTCTTCAAGGCGAGGCTTGGCGATGGACGCATTGCTTCTGGAATACCTGCCCATCCTGATCTTTTTCGCGATCGCTGCGGCGATCGGGATCGGGTTCATGGTCGCCGCTTTCGTGATCGCGCCGTCGCGGCCTGATCCGGAAAAAGTGTCGACCTATGAGTGCGGGTTCAACGCCTTTGACGACGCCCGGATGAAGTTCGATGTGCGATTCTACCTCGTCGCCATTCTCTTCATCATCTTCGATCTCGAGGTCGCCTTCCTCTTTCCCTGGGCGGTGACCCTTCGCGAGCATCTCGGCCCGTTCGAATTCTGGTCGATGATGGTCTTCCTCACCGTTCTGACCATCGGCTTCGTTTACGAGCTGAGAAAAGGCGCGCTGGATTGGGAGTAGTCCAAAAATGGCATCTGATCTGACACCTCATGCCGGCATGGCCGGACGCGCGACCGTTCCCGGCTATGACCCGAAAAAGCACGACCCGTTCTTTGACGGCGTCAGCGATGCGCTGGCCGACAAGGGTTTCGTGGTTGCGGCCGCCGATGATCTCGTCACCTGGGCCCGTACCGGCTCGCTGATGTGGATGACCTTTGGTCTGGCCTGCTGCGCCGTGGAAATGATGCAGGCCTCGATGCCGCGTTATGACGTCGAGCGCTTCGGCTTTGCGCCGCGCGCCTCCCCGCGCCAGTCGGACGTGATGATTGTCGCCGGTACATTGACCAACAAGATGGCGCCGGCCCTGCGCAAGGTCTACGACCAGATGCCCGAGCCGCGTTACGTCATCTCGATGGGCTCGTGCGCCAATGGCGGCGGCTATTATCACTACTCATACTCGGTCGTGCGTGGCTGCGACCGGATCGTTCCGGTGGATATCTATGTACCGGGCTGCCCGCCGACCGCGGAAGCCCTGGTTTATGGCATTTTGCAATTGCAAAAGAAGATCCGCCGCGAAGGCTCGATCGAGCGCTAGGAGAGAGCGGGAAATGAGCGAAGCCCTCAAACTTCTCGGCGAGCACGTTGCCAACGCCCAGGATGCCGCCGTCACCGGTTGGTCGATCGCCAATGGTGAGTTGACGGTCGAGATCCATCGTGACCGGATCGAAAGCGTGCTGACCTGGCTGCGTGATGATCCGGCCTGCCGGTTCACGACGCTGATCGACATTTGCGGGGTCGACTATCCGCAGCGCGCCGAGCGCTTCGAGGTCGTCTATCACCTGCTCTCGATGCACCAGAATCACCGCATCCGCGTGAAACTGTCGACGGATGAGGAAACCCCGGTCCCGACCGTTATCCCGGTCTATCCGGTGGCCGACTGGTTCGAGCGCGAAGCCTTTGACATGTATGGCATCGTCTTCGCCGACCATCCGGACCTGCGCCGCCTGCTGACCGATTACGGCTTTGAGGGCCATCCGCTGCGCAAGGACTTCCCGCTCACCGGTTATGTCGAAGTGCGCTGGGATGAAGAGCAAAAACGGGTCGTCTACGAGCCGGTCGAGCTGGTCCAGGAATATCGCGACTTTGATTTCATGAGCCCGTGGGAAGGTGCCAAATACATCATCCCGGGTGATGAGAAGGCCCAAGACGGCCAGAAGGGTGGCTGAGCATGGCTGATGACATGATCGAAACCGGCAAGTCCGAACGCAATTTCACGATCAATTTCGGCCCGCAGCACCCGGCTGCGCACGGCGTGCTGCGCCTGGTGCTGGAGCTGGATGGCGAGGTTGTCGAGCGCGTTGATCCGCATATCGGCCTTCTGCACCGTGGCACCGAGAAACTGCTCGAGCACAAGACCTATCTCCAGGGCATCGGCTATTTCGACCGTCTCGACTATGTCGCGCCGATGAACCAGGAGCACGCCTTCTGCATGGCCGCTGAAAAGCTGGCCGGCATTACCGTGCCCAAGCGCGGCGAATATGTCCGCGTGCTCTATTGCGAGATCGGCCGGGTGCTGAACCACCTCTTGAACGTGACCACGCAGGCCATGGATGTTGGCGCGCTGACGCCGCCGCTCTGGGGTTTTGAAGAGCGCGAAAAGCTGATGGTGTTCTATGAGCGCGCTTCCGGTTCGCGCATGCATGCCCATTATTTCCGGCCGGGCGGGGTCCATCAGGACTTGCCGATGAAGCTGGTCGAGGACATTCGCGCCTGGTGTGACCAATTCCCGGCCAAGCTGGACGATATCGACAGCCTTCTGACCGAAAACCGCATCTTCAAACAGCGCAATGTCGATATCGGCGTTGTGACCAAGGAAGACGTGCTGGCCTGGGGCTTCTCCGGTGTCATGGTGCGCGGTTCGGGCCTGGCTTGGGACCTGCGCCGCTCGCAGCCCTATTCGGTCTATGACGAGCTGAAATTCGACATTCCGGTCGGCAAGAATGGCGACTGCTATGATCGTTACCTCTGCCGCATGGAAGAGATGCGCGAGAGCGTGAAAATCATGATCCAGTGCTGCGACTGGCTCATGAAGGACGAGAATGCGGGCGAGGTGCTGGCCACCGACTCGAAATTCTCGCCGCCGCGCCGGGCCGAGATGAAGCGCTCGATGGAAGCGCTGATCCAGCACTTCAAACTGTACACCGAGGGTGTGCGGGTGGAAGAGGGCGAGGTCTATGTTGCCGTCGAGGCGCCCAAGGGCGAATTTGGCGTCTATCTGGTCTCGGATGGCTCGAACAAGCCTTACCGCCTGAAGATCCGCGCACCGGGCTTCGCCCACCTCGCGGCGATGGATTACATGAGCAAGGGCCACATGCTGGCCGACGTGTCCGCGATCATCGGCTCGCTGGATGTCGTGTTCGGGGAGATCGACCGATGAGCGTTCGTCGTCTCGCAAAAGAGCAGCCGGAAAGCTTTGCCTTCAACAAGAAGAGCGAAGCCGAGATCAAGTTCTGGCTGGCCAAATATCCCGAAGCCAAGAAGGCCTCGGCGGTCATTCCCATGCTGTGGATCGCGCAAAAGCAGGAAGGCTGGGTGTCCGAACCCGCCATTCGCGAGATCGCGAACCGGCTGGAAATGCCCTATATCCGCGTCTACGAAGTCGCGACCTTCTACACCATGTTCAATCTCGAGCCGGTCGGGACGCACCTGATCCAGGTCTGCGGCACCACGCCCTGCATGCTGCGCGGTTCGGACGAGCTGATTGATGTGTGCAAGAAGCGCATCGGCAAGCCGCACGAGATTTCCGCCGACGGCAAGTTCACCTGGGTCGAGGTCGAGTGCATGGGCGCCTGCGCCAATGCCCCGATGATCCAGCTCGCCAACCCCGATGGCGACCATTACATTGAGGATCTGGACGGCGCCAAGCTGGAAGCCCTGATGGACGATCTGGCGGCCGGCAAGACGGTCAAGTACGGCCCGCAATCGGATCGCAATGCTTCCGAGCCGCACGGCACCAAGGTGCTGACGGATCCGTCGCTTTATGACGGCTCTCGCGCAAAGAAAATCAAGCTGCCGAATACGGCCAAGCCTGAAACCAGCAAGGCGGAGGGCTAACCCATGGCGACGCAACTCCTCCAGGACAAAGACCGTATCTTCACCAACCTGTTCGGGCATCATGATGCCGGGCTGGACGGTGCCAAGCAGCGCGGCTGCTGGAACGGGACCAAGGAAATCCTCGAACAGGGTCGTGACTGGATCATCGACCAGATGAAAGCCTCCGGCCTGCGCGGCCGTGGTGGCGCCGGTTTCCCGACCGGTCTGAAATGGTCCTTCATGCCCAAGGAAGTGGGCGCCCGCCCGCATTATCTCGTCGTCAATGCCGACGAATCCGAGCCGGGCACCTGCAAGGACCGCGAGATCATGCGGCATGATCCGCACCTTCTCATCGAAGGCTGCCTGATCGCCTCATTCTCGATGCAGGCCCATGCCTGCTACATCTATCTGCGCGGTGAATATGTCACCGAGCGCCTGGCCATGGAGAAAGCCGTCAAGGAGGCCTATGAGGCCAAGCTGATCGGCGATGACAATATTCATGGCTGGCCCTTCCACGTCTATATCCATCACGGCGCCGGCGCCTATATCTGCGGCGAAGAGACGGCCCTGCTGGAAAGCCTGGAAGGCAAGAAGGGGCAACCGCGCCTCAAGCCGCCATTCCCGGCCAATGCCGGCCTCTATGGCTGCCCGACCACGGTCAATAATGTCGAATCGATCGCCGTTGCCGGCACCATTTTGCGCCGCGGCGCCGACTGGTTCGCCAGCTTCGGTCGCGAGCGCAATGTCGGCACCAAGATCTTCTCGATCTCCGGCCATGTGAACAATCCGTGCAATGTCGAAGAAGCCATGTCGATCCCGATGAAGACCCTCATCGAGACGCATGCCGGCGGTGTGCGCGGTGGCTGGGATAATCTGAAAGCCGTCATTCCCGGCGGCTCCTCGGTCTCGCTCCTGCCGAAAGACATTTGCGACGACGTGCTGATGGATTTCGACGCGCTTTCCGCGCACAAATCGGGGCTGGGCACCGCCGCCGTCATCGTCATGGACAAGTCCACCGACGTGGTGAAGGCGATCGCCCGAATCTCCTATTTCTACCGCCATGAAAGCTGCGGCCAGTGCACGCCGTGCCGCGAAGGCACCGGCTGGATGTGGCGCGTCTTGACCCGCATGGCGGCCGGGGAGTCGACGATTGAAGAGATCGACATGCTGCTGGACGTCGCCGGTCAGGTCGAAGGTCACACGATCTGCGCCCTGGGTGACGCGGCCGCCTGGCCGGTCCAGGGCCTGATCCGCCATTTCCGGTCCGAGATCGAGGACCGCATCAACAATTACCGCGCTGGCAAGCCTGTCTTTGTCAGCCAGGTCGCGGCCGAGTAGGGGCATCATCCGATGAGCGAAGATCTCCGCAAAATCATTATCGACGGCGAGGAAATCGAGGTTCCGACTTCCTATACGCTGTTGCAGGCGGCTGAAGCGGCTGGCCGGGAAATCCCGCGCTTTTGCTATCACGAGCGCCTTTCGGTCGCCGGTAATTGCCGGATGTGCCTGGTCGAGCTCGTCGGCGCGCCGAAACCGGCGGCCTCCTGTGCGATGAATGTGCGTGACATGCGCGGCGGGCCGAATGGCGAGCCGCCGGCGATGAATACGCTGTCGCCGCTGGTCAAGAAGGCCCGTGAAGGGGTGATGGAATTCCTGCTCATCAACCACCCGCTCGATTGCCCGATCTGCGACCAGGGCGGGGAATGCGACCTGCAGGACCAGTCGCTTGTCTATGGCCGTACCGGTTCCCGTTTCCCGGAGAACAAGCGCGCGGTTGAAGACAAGGAAATGGGTCCGATCATCGCCACGGAGATGACGCGCTGCATCCAGTGCACGCGCTGCGTCCGTTTCGTGACCGAAGTCGCCGGTTCGCCCGAGATCGGCATGATCGGTCGCGGCGAGGATGCCGAAATCACCACCTATCTGGAAAGCGCTGTGACGTCGGAGCTTTCGGGCAATGTCATTGATCTTTGCCCGGTCGGCGCGTTGACCTCCAAGCCTTATGCCTTCAATGCCCGCCCGTGGGAGCTGACAAAGACCGAGACCATTGATGTGATGGACGCGCTCGGCTCGAATATCCGTGTCGATGCGCGCGGCTCCGCCGTGCTGCGCATTCTGCCGCGTGTCCATGAGGGCGTGAATGAGGAATGGATTTCCGACAAGACGCGCTACGCCTGGGAGGGCCTTGGCCGTCAGCGTCTCGACAAGGCTTATGTCCGCGAGAACGGCAAGCTGCGTCCGGCCGACTGGCCTGAAGCGCTGACAATCGCGGCTGAGAAGCTGGGCGGTGACGCCTCCAAGATCGGCATGATCGCCGGCGATCTGTGCTCGGCCGAAGAGATGAAGGCCGCCAAGGATCTCGCCGATGCGCTTGGTGTTACCTCGGTTGATTGCCGCCAGGATGGCGCGAAAGTTGGAGGCGGTGCGCGTGAGGATTATCTCTTCAACGCGACCATTGCCGGGATCGAGGAGGCCGATGCCATCCTCATCATCGGCGCCAATCCGCGTACCGAGGCTGCCGTCCTCAATGCCCGCATCCGCAAGACCTGGCTGCACAATGACACAAAGGTCGGGCTGATCGGTGAAGCGGTCGATCTGACCTACCCCTATGAGCATGTCGGCACCTCGGCCGCTATTCTCGCCGGTCTCAAGAAAAAGCGCTCCGGCTTCATCAAGACGCTCAAGGACGCCAAGCGTCCGCTCATCCTGGTTGGTTCCGGCGCCCTGACGCGCGCCGATGGCGCCCAGGTGCTGCGCGCCGCCGGTGAACTGGCCGATGCGGTCGGGGCTGTCAGCGCCGAGTGGAATGGCCTGTCCATCCTGCACACGGCGGCCAGCCGCGTTGCCGGTCTCGATCTCGGCTTTGTGCCGGGCGAGGGCGGTCATGATGTCGCCGGCATGCAGTCCAATCCGCTCGACACGGTTGTCCTGATGGGCGCTGACGAGCTGGACTTGGCTCAGTTTGGCGATGCCTTCGTGATCTATGTCGGCAGTCATGGTGATGCCGGCGCGCACCGCGCCGATCTCATTCTGCCGAGTGCCGCCTGGACCGAGCAGGACGGCCTGTTTGCCAATACCGAAGGTCGCGTGCAGCTGGCCTATCGCGCGACCTTCCCGAAGGGCGACGCGAAAGAGGGTTGGGCGATCTTCCGGGCCCTGTCCGAGCGTCTGGGCAAGACGCTGCCCTATAACAACCTCACCGAATTGCGCCACAAACTGTTCGAGGATGTTCCCGTCCTGGCGGGAATCGATCACGCACCGGGTGCAAGTGAGGGGTATGACGCGAAGGCGGCCGGTGCGGCCGGTGATGTCGAGGCGACAGATTTCGTCCCGGCCGTGCGGAATTTCTACTTCACCAACCCGATCGTACGGGCCTCCGAGACGCTGGCGGAATGTTCCGCCCTCGCATCCGGTCCGGCCCAGATGGCTGCGGAGTAAGCGATGACGGATTTCATCGAACAATTCGGTGTCTGGGGCGGGCTTGGCATGGCCGTGGCGCAAATCCTCGCCTTTGCCATCGTCCTCCTGATCTCGCTGGCCTTCCTCCTGCTGATGGACCGCAAGGTCTGGGCGGCGGTACAGATGCGCAAGGGCCCGAACGTGGTCGGCGCGTTTGGTCTGCTGCAGTCTTTCGCTGATTTCTTCAAATTCGTGTTCAAGGAAATCGTCGTGCCGGCCGGGGCGGATCGCTCGCTCTACCTGTTGGCGCCGCTGATCACGCTGATCCTTGCCTTCGTGACCTGGGCCGTGGTTCCGGCCGCACCGGGCTGGGTGATTGCCGACCTCAATGTCGGCCTGCTCTACCTGTTCGCCATGTCGAGCCTGGGTGTCTACGGCATCATCATCGGCGGCTGGGCCTCGAACTCGAAATATCCTTTCCTCGGGGCGCTGCGTTCGGCGGCTCAGATGGTCTCCTACGAGGTCTCGATCGGCTTCATCATCGTCACGGTGTTGTTGTTTGCCGGATCGATGAACCTGTCCGAGATCATCGAAATGCAGGCGGGCGGCTTCTGGAACTGGAATGTGTTGTCCTTCCACGCCTGGCCGATGCCGATGTTCCTGGTGATGATCCCGATGGCGGTGATCTTCTTCATCTCGGCCCTGGCCGAAACCAACCGTCCGCCGTTTGACCTGCCGGAAGCCGAGTCGGAACTGGTGGCGGGTTATCAGGTCGAATACTCCTCGACCCCGTATCTCCTGTTCATGGTCGGCGAGTATCTCAACATCGTGCTGATGTGTGCGATGACGTCGATCCTCTTCTTCGGCGGCTGGAATGACCCGTTCGGCCTGGACGTGTCGGGCTGGCCCTACCTGGCCTCGCATGCGTGGTACTTCTTCTGGTTCGCCGCCAAGATCGTCTTCTTCTTCTTCATGTTCGCGATGGTGAAGGCCTTGGTGCCACGCTACCGCTACGACCAGCTGATGCGGCTGGGCTGGAAAATCTTCCTGCCCATCTCGCTCGCGGCAGTCGCCCTGGTCGGCGCCGCCGTCGTTTACGGACCGCAGGGGTAAGTCATGGGACGCATTCAACAAGCATTTCGCGGCGCGCTCCTGATGGACTTCTGGTCCGCCTTCGGGCTCGGCATGCGCTATTTCTTCGCCAAGAAGGCGACGCTGAACTACCCGTTCGAAAAGGGACCGCTCAGCCCGCGCTTCCGCGGCCAGCACGCGCTGCGTCGCTATGCTAATGGCGAAGAGCGTTGCATCGCCTGCAAGCTGTGCGAGGCCATCTGCCCGGCCCAGGCGATCACGATCGAAGCCGAGCCTCGTTCGGATGGTTCGCGCCGTACGACTCGCTACGACATCGACATGACCAAATGCATCTATTGCGGTTATTGCCAGGAGGCATGCCCGGTCGATGCAATCGTGGAAGGCCCGAATTTCGAATTCGCCGCCGAGACCCGCGAAGAACTTTTCTACGACAAGGCAAAACTGCTCGAGAACGGCGATCGCTGGGAACGGGAAATTGCCAAGAACCTGGAACTCGACGCGCCTTACCGCTGATGCGGTGGGTGTGTCCGGGACGCATTTGAGAGGACGAGGGCACCATGCTCGCTAACCTGGCTTTCTGGGCCTTTTCCGGAGTGGCGATCTTTTCGGCCTTGATGGTCGTGATCGCGCGCAACCCGGTGCGGTCGGTCTTGTTCCTGATCCTGGCCTTCTTCTCGGCGGCCGGGCTGTTCGTGCTGCTCGGCGCGGAATTTCTCGCCATGCTGCTCATCGTTGTCTATGTCGGCGCGGTCGCGGTCTTGTTCCTGTTCGTCGTGATGATGCTGGATGTCGACTTCACCGAGCTGAAGCAGGGCTTTTTGAGCTATCTGCCATTGGGCGGGCTGGTCGCCATCATCCTGGCCGTCGAGCTGGGCATGATCGGCATGACCTGGCAGGCCTCCGACCAGGCGATGGCGCTGCGTGATGCGGCCATTCCTGAGGGCATGACCAATATCGAGGCGCTCGGCCTCGTGATCTACGACCAATATGTCTATTTCTTCCAGGCTGCAGGCCTTGTGCTGCTGGTCGCCATGATCGGCGCCATCGTGCTGACCCTGCGCCACAAGCCGGGCGTGCGTCGCCAGAGCGTGTCGGCCCAGGTCGGTCGTGATCGCAAGGACGCCGTGACCATGCATGACATCAAGCCGGGACAGGGGATTGGGGAATGATGGACGTCGGACTGGGACATTATCTCGCCGTCGCCGGTGTGCTCTTCACCATCGGGGTCTTCGGCATTTTCGTGAACCGCAAGAATGTCATCATCCTGTTGATGTCGGTCGAGCTGATCCTGCTCTCGGTCAATATCAACCTGGTGGCCTTCTCGGCCTTCCTCGGCGATCTCGCCGGGCAAGTGTTCGCACTCTTCGTCCTGACCGTGGCGGCCGCTGAAGCGGCGGTCGGTCTGGCCATTCTCGTCGTCTATTTCCGCAACCGGGGTGATATCTCGGTTGAGGGCGTCAACCTGATGAAGGGCTAGGGGATCATGGCACCCATTATCGTCTTCGGGCCGCTCCTCGCATCGGCCTTTGCCGGCCTTCTCGGCAATCATGTCGGCCACCGTACGGCGCAGATCGTCACGACCTTCTTCGTGCTCTTGTCCTTCGTGCTGTCGGTGATCACCTTCTTCGACGTCACCTATGGCGGCAATGCCCAGACCATTCATCTGGCGACCTGGATGAGCGTCGGCGCGTTCGACGTCTCCTGGGCGATCAAGCTGGACAGTCTGTCAGCCGTGATGCTCGTCGTGGTGACCTCGGTCTCCTCGCTCGTTCACATCTATTCCTGGGGCTATATGGAGCACGACCCCCACCGGGCGCGCTTCTTCTCCTACCTGTCGCTCTTCACCTTCGCCATGCTGTCGCTGGTGACCGCCGACAACTTCCTCCAGCTCTTCTTCGGCTGGGAAGGTGTGGGACTGGCCTCCTATCTGCTGATCGGTTTCTGGTATAAGAAGAAGTCGGCCAATGATGCGGCCATCAAGGCCTTCGTGACCAACCGGGTCGGCGATTTCGGCTTTGCCTTGGGCATCATGGCGATCTTCCATGTCTTTGGCTCGGTGAGCTTTGACGATGTCTTCGCGGCTGTGCCCGAACACACCGATGCGGTGCTGGCCTTTGCCGGCATGGAGCTCAATGCGATCGAGTTGATCGCCTTCCTGCTCTTCATCGGCGCGATGGGCAAGTCGGCCCAGTTCTTCCTCCATGTCTGGCTGCCGGACGCGATGGAAGGCCCGACGCCGGTCTCCGCGCTGATCCACGCCGCAACGATGGTCACCGCCGGTGTCTTCCTGGTCTGCCGGGCTTTCCCGATCTTCGAGAATGCCGAGGCGGCTTCGGCCTTCGTGACGGTAATCGGTGCATCAACCGCGCTGTTCGCGGCGACGGTTGGTGTGGCGCAGAACGACATCAAGCGCGTGGTCGCCTATTCGACCTGTTCGCAGCTTGGCTACATGTTCTTTGCCGCCGGCTTGGGCCTCTATGGCGCCGCGATGTTCCACCTGTTCACGCACGCCTTCTTCAAGGCGCTGTTGTTCCTCGGCTCCGGCGCGGTCATCCACGGCGTCCACGACGAGCAGGACATGCGCAAGATGGGCGGCCTCTACAAGATGATGCCGATGACCTGGCTGATGATGCTCATCGGTACGGTCGCGCTGACCGGTGTCGGTTTCTCCTTCGGGGCCCTGGGCCTTCTGCCTTGGGATCTGGGCTTTGCCGGCTTCTTCTCCAAGGACGCGATCATCGAGGGCGCCTTCATGGCGGGCCGCGAAGGTGTCTTCTTCGGCATCCCGGCCTTCTGGATCGGCTGTGTCGCAGCCCTCCTGACGAGTTTCTACTCCTGGCGCCTGATCTTCATGACCTTCCACGGCAAATATCGGGGTCCCAAGGACGTTTACGATCACGCCCACGACCCGAAATTCGCCATGGCGATGCCGCTGGTCGTGCTGGCTGTCGGCGCGGTCCTGGCGGGCGGTCTCTTCAAGTCGGATTTCATCGGCGAGAATGCTGGTCATTTCTGGCACGACGCCGTCCCGGCCGCCTCGCACGGCCCGGCCGTTGCCGGTGATCACGCTGTGGCTGACAGCCAGGTTGACGACCATGCCATAGCCGATGATCACGCAACCGAGACAAGTCATGACGCGCCGCCATCACAAGTGGTCGCGGATACCCACGCCGTCGTCGATGATCACGCCGAAGAGGCCGAAGGCGATCATGGTGGCGGACATCATCCGCCGACATGGGTCTTGCTGTCGCCTTTCATCGCGACCCTGATCGGCTTTGCCATGGCGATCTGGTTCTACCTGGTCAATGAAGGCATGGGCGCGCGCATCGCGGCGCGTGGCGGTCCGCTTCATTCCTTCCTCTACAACAAGTGGTATGTCGACGAGATCTACCATTTTGTCTTCGTACGCGGTGCCAAGGCACTAGGTGACCTGTTCTGGAAAATCGGTGATGTGAAGCTGATTGACGGTCTTGGCCCCAACGGCGTCGCCGGCACGACGTTGGCGGCGGCGCGCCGCCTGGCCAAGGGCCAATCCGGTTTCCTCTATCACTATGCATTCGTCATGCTGATCGGCGTCCTGGGCTTCACGCTCTGGATCCTGATCGGGCAAGGGGGTCTTTAAATGTTCGGCGAATTTGAAGCCTTCCTGTCTATCCTGACCTTTGTCCCGGCGCTTGGTGCGCTGGTCATTGCGATCTTCCGGTTCACGGCCCGATCCGAGGACCAGGGTCTGATCGACCGCAATTCGCGTTGGGTGGCTTGGCTGGCGACTATGGTGACGCTGGGCATGTCGATCCTGCTTTTGGCCAATTTCGATGCCGAAGCTACCGGCTTCCAGTTCGTGCATGAAGTGACCTGGCTCGAGCAAATCGGTCTGGGCTATCGCATGGGCGTGGATGGGCTGTCGGTTCTGTTCGTCGTCCTGACCGCTTTTCTGATGCCGCTCTGCATCATGGCGTCCGGCGCGATCAAGAATCGCGTTGCTGACTACATGATCGCCTTTCTGCTGCTGGAAACCCTGGTTATCGGCGTCTTCTGTGCGCTCGACTTGGTGCTCTTCTACATCTTCTTTGAAGGTGGTCTGATCCCGATGTTCCTGATCATCGGTGTCTGGGGCGGCCAGAACCGGGTCTATGCCGCGTTCAAATTCTTCCTCTACACCCTGCTCGGCTCGGTGCTGATGCTGGTCGCGATGATCGTCATGTTCCTGCAGGCCGGCACAACCGATATCACTGTGTTGCTGGAGACTGACTTCGCGCGTAATGCGCAAATGTGGATGTGGCTGGCCTTCTTCGCGTCATTTGCCGTGAAGATGCCGATGTGGCCGGTCCATACTTGGTTGCCCGACGCCCACGTCCAGGCCCCGACTGCGGGGTCGGTCATCCTGGCCGGCGTGCTGTTGAAGCTCGGCGGTTACGGCTTCCTGCGCTTTTCCTTGCCGATGTTCCCGGAGGCGAGCGCCTATTTCGCGCCGATGGTCTTCGTCCTGTCGATCATCGCCATCATCTACACCTCCCTGGTGGCCTTCCGGCAAACCGATATCAAGAAGCTGATCGCCTATTCCTCCGTCGCCCATATGGGCTTTGTGACGATGGGTCTGTTCGCGATGAACGAGACCGGTGTCCAGGGCGCCATCTTCCAGATGATCTCGCACGGCGTGATCTCCGGCGCGCTCTTCCTCTGCGTCGGTGTCATTTATGACCGGATGCACACGCGGGAAATCGCCTTTTATGGTGGACTGGTCCACAAAATGCCGGTCTTTGCGGCGATCTTCGGCCTGTTTGCCATGGCCAATGTCGGCCTGCCTGGCACGTCGGGCTTCGTCGGCGAGATCATGACCATGGTTGGTGCCTTCCAGGTCAATTGGTGGATCGCTACCGGTGCGGCAACCGGCGTCATCCTGTCAGCGGTCTACATGCTGACTGTCTACCGCGATGTCGTGTTCGGTGAGATCACCAATCCCAAGCTCGAGACCATCACCGATATCAACCGGATGGAGTGGCTGATCTTCATCCCGCTCATCATCGGTACGCTGGTGCTCGGCCTGTTCTCGACCCTGATCACGGATGTGACGGCCACGGCCGTCGATCATCTGATTTCCAACTATGATGCGGCACTTGCCGCCTCAGCCCAGTAGGAGCAGCCAGTCATGACGGCGGACATGCTTTCCCACGACTTGTCGCTTCTGATCCCGGAACTTGTCCTGGCGGGCGGTGCGATGACGCTGCTGATGCTTGGCGTTTTCCTCAAGGGTGATCGCACCGAGACCCTGGTCCAGTGGCTGGCCATCGGCCTTCTGGTCGCCGCCGGCCTGTCGGCACTTTTCCTGGTCAGCGGTGAGGGCACGGCCTTCAATGGCAGCTTCATCTTCGACAGCCTGGCCCGTTTCTCCAAGACCGCCATCGCGCTCGTCGCGGCGATCGCCATGCTGCTCGCCATGCCGTATCTGAAGGCCGAAAAGCTGGGCAAGATCGAATACCCGGTCCTGGTCACACTGGCCGTGACCGGCATGGTGATGATGGTGTCGGCCAATGATCTCATTGCCATGTATATGGGTATCGAGCTGCAATCGCTGGCGCTCTATGTGCTCGCCGCCTTTAACCGCGACAGCCTGCGCGCCTCGGAAGCCGGCCTGAAATATTTCGTGCTTGGTGCACTGTCGTCGGGACTGCTCCTTTATGGCGCTTCGCTGGTTTATGGCTTTGCTGGCTCCACCGGTTTCGCCGATATCGCCCTGGCGGTGCAAAGCGGCAGCAATGTCGGCCTCACGGTCGGGCTGGTCTTCGTGATCTGTGGTCTGGCGTTCAAGGTTTCGGCGGCTCCCTTCCATATGTGGACCCCGGACGTCTATGAAGGCGCACCGACCCCGGTCACCGCCTTTTTTGCAACAGCGCCGAAATTCGCGGCCATTGTCCTGCTCGCCCGCGTGCTGATGGAGCCCTTTGGCGCGGTCGTCGAGCAGTGGCGCGACGTCATCTGGATCATCGCTGTCCTGTCGATGGCGGTTGGCGCCTTTGGTGCCCTGACCCAGCAGAACATCAAGCGCCTGATGGCCTATTCCTCGATCGGCAATATGGGCTATGCGCTGGTCGCCGTGGCCGCTGCCAGCCAGACCGGGCTGTGGGCATTGCTGGTCTTCATGACGCTCTACATGGTTGGCGTGATCGGCTCCTTCGCCGGTATCCTGTCAATGCGGACGCGTGAAGGCATGGTCGAGCAAATCTCCGACCTGGCCGGCCTGGCGCAGAAAAATCCGGGCCTGGGCTGGTCGATCACGGCCTTGATGTTCTCGATCGGCGGGCTGCCCTTCATGGTCGGCTTCTTCGGCAAATTCTTCGTCGTCTATGCCGCCGTCCAGGCCGACCTGATGATCCTCGCCGTACTCGCGGTGCTCTTCTCGGTGGTGGGCGCGGCCTATTATCTGCGCATCGTCAAGGTGATCTGGTTCGATACCTCAGAGGTCGAATTCGTGCCGTCGGCGGTCTCGACCTACTGGATTGCCCGCATTGCCGGCCTTGCGACGGTGCTGTTGCTGCCGGTGCTCGGCTGGCTGGTCTTCCGCGCCTATTCGGTCGGCCTGGCGCTGCTCTAGCGCCTTGCCCGACCTGCAACCCCGTATCGAATGGCTCGAGGAAACCGCCTCGACCAATGCCGATATCCGGGAGAGGGCCGTTGCCGGTGAGCGCGGCCCGCTCTGGCTGGCGGCGCGGCGGCAGACGGCGGGGCGTGGCCGGCGCGGGCGTGTCTGGTCCGGTCTGACCGGCAACCTCTTCACGACGGGCCTCTACACACTGCAGTGTGAGCCGGCGCGGGCCGCCGAATTATCCTTCGCCGCGGCGTTGGCGGTTGCGGCGGTATGCGACAGCGCTACCCGGGATCCGGCGCTCACGCGTCTCAAATGGCCCAATGATGCGCTCACGGGCGGTCGCAAGGTGGCGGGTATCCTGCTGGAAAGCGGGCCGGCGCCCGGCGGCGGTCTGTGGCTTGCCGTTGGTATTGGCATCAATCTCGCCGAGGCGCCGGATGATGCCGAGCGTCCGGCAACCGCTCTGGCGCGCCATGGCCGGACCTTGGCGCCGGATAACGCGCTTGTGACCTTGATTGACGCCTTCGAGCGCGAACGACAGGCTTGGCATTTGGCCGGCTTTGGACCGATCCGCGATCGTTGGCTGACCCGCGCTCACGGCCTCGGAGAGCGCTGTGAGGCGCGCCTGGAGGGCGAGACCGTCAAGGGCGTGTTCGCCGATCTTGGCCCTGATGGCGCGCTGCGACTGGACTTGGTTGGCGGCGGTCGCCGGTATATCTCCGCAGGTGATGTGTTTTTCCCCGGGCCGGGGATGAAAGGATAGCCATGCTGCTCGCCATCGATTGCGGCAATACCAATACGCTGTTCGCCATCCATGATGGCAGCGACTGGGTCGCCCAATGGCGCTCAGGCACCGACTCGACGCGCACGGCGGACGAGCATGCCGTGTGGCTGTCGCAATTGATGGCGCTGCAGGGGCGTGCCTTTTCCGACATTACTGACTGCGTGATTTCGACCGTCGTGCCGCAGGCCCTGTTCAATCTGCGCAACCTGTCGCGACGCTATTTCAGAACCGAACCGGTGATCGTCGGCGAGCCGGGCGTGCGCATGGATATCGAGGTCCGGCTCGAGCGGCCGCAGGATGCCGGTGCCGACCGCCTGGTCAACGCGCTGGGTGCGCGGGCGGTCTATGACGGCGCCCTGATCATCATTGACAGCGGCACTGCCACGACCTTCGACGTGATCGCAGCCGATGGCGCCTTTGAGGGCGGCATCATCGCGCCGGGGATCAATCTTTCGATGCAGGCGTTGCACGTTGCGGCCGCGAAACTGCCGCGCGTCGCCATAGCCAAGCCCACCAGGGTGATGGGCAAGGATACGGTGTCGGCGATGCAGTCGGGCGTCTTCTGGGGCTATATCGACCTGATTGACGGGCTGGTACAGCGTCTCAAGACCGAGTACGCCCAACCCATGACCGTGGTCGCGACCGGCGGCGTCGTCTCGTTGTTTGACGGAGCCTCGAAAGCCATCGACCACTATGACGCGGATCTGACCATTCGCGGCCTTCTCGAAGTCTGGAAACTCAATGGCGGTGCCGATACGTGACCGATAGCCTCTACTTCCTGCCGCTGGGCGGATCGAACGAAATCGGCATGAACCTCAATCTCTACGGTTATGGACCGCAGGGAAAACAAAAATGGATCATCGTTGATTGCGGCGTCACCTTCGGTGACCTGTCGACGCCCGGTGTCGATCTGATCATGCCCGATCCCCGTTTCATCGAGGAACGTCGTGATGACCTGATCGGCATGGTGCTGACCCATGCCCATGAAGACCATATGGGGGCCGTCGCCCATCTCTGGCGCAAGCTGCGCTGCCCGATCTGGGCAACGCCCTTCACCGCTTGGCTGGTGCGTGACAGGCTCCGGGAATACGGTTTGCTGGACGAGGTCGAACTGCACGAGGTCGCACTCGACAGCCGCTTCAATCTCGGCCCGTTCGACTTGCAACTGGTGACCCTGACCCACTCGATTCCGGAACCGAACGGGATCGCCATCCGCACCCCGGCCGGCATGGTCCTGCACACCGGCGACTGGAAAATCGACCCGGCGCCGATGATCGGCGAGGTCACTGACGGCGACGCCATTTCCGCCATTGGCGATGAAGGCGTGCTGGCAATGATTTGCGACAGCACCAATGTGTTCTCGCCGGGCGAGAGTGGCTCGGAGGGCGATGTCCGTGACGAGCTGATCAAGGTGGTCGGCGAGCACAAGACCGGCAAGGTCGCCATCGCCGCTTTCGCCTCCAATGTCGCGCGCCTGCAATCCTCGATCGAGGCTGCCGAAGCCAATGGGCGCCGGGTTTGTCTGGTCGGGCGCTCGATGCACCGCATGACGGCGGCCGCCAAGGCGGTTGGGCTGCTGCAGCACGTCCAGGACTTCATCGGCGAAGAGGAGGCGGGCTTCCTGCCGCCGGAAAAAATCCTCTATCTGTGCACCGGCTCCCAAGGCGAGCCCCGCGCCGCCCTGTCGCGCATTGCCGCCGGCAATCACCGCAATGTCTCGCTCAGCAACGGCGATACGGTGATCTTTTCCAGCCGGGTGATTCCGGGCAATGAGCTGGGCATTTTCGAGCTGCAGAACCAGCTCGCCGAGCGCGGTGTCCACATCATCACCGAGAAGACCCGGCCGATCCACGTCTCCGGCCATCCCTGCCGCGACGAGCTGGCGCAGATGTATGCCTGGGCCAAGCCGCAAGTCGCCATCCCGGTGCATGGCGAGCGCCGTCACCTGCTCGAACATGCTGATTTTGCCCGCGAGCTGCAGGTGCCGCACGCGGTCTCGGTGCGCAATGGCGACATGGTCGAAATCCGGTCGGACGGGACGGCCTCCATCATTGATGAGGCACCGGCCAGCCGGCTTCATGTCGACGGCAATTTCCTGGTGGATGCCGGTGCGGCCTCGATGCGTGAACGCCGCAAGCTGGCCCATGCCGGCCAGGTAACGCTGGCGATGGCCGTCAGCGAGAAGGGCGAGATCATGTCCGGTCCGGAAGTGCGTCTGCAGGGCGTGCCGGAGGATGCCGAAACATCGCTCGATGATTTTGCCGATGCCATGGCCGACGAGGCCGAGCGCGCCTTCGAGCGCCTGTCCAAGCGCGATCGCCGCGATGTGGAACTGGCCGAGGAAGAGGTCCGCCGCGCGGTCCGTCGCGAGGCAAGCCGGATCTGGGGCAAGAAACCCTGGGTCGAGATCATGATGCTGGAAGTCTGACCAAGGGAGATCGTCGATGAAAATCGGACGTTTGAACCATGTTGGCGTGGCCGTCCCTGATATCGAGGCGGCCAAGAAAACCTATGCCGATCTCTACGGCGCCAGTGACGCCACCGAGACGAAGAATTTCCCGCATCTGGGCGTGAAGGTGGCCTTCGTCCATCTCGACAATTCCGAGATCGAGCTGATCGAACCGTCCGGCGAGACGAGCCCGCTTCACAAATTTCTCGAGCGCAATCCCAAGGGTGGTCAGCACCATCTCTGCTTCGAGGTCGCCGATATCATCGCTGCCCGCGATGACATGGTGGCCAAGGGCGCGACCGTTCTCGGCACGGGCGAGCCCTATATCGGGGCGCATGGCGTGCCGGTGATCTTCATCCACCCCAAGGACAGCCATGGCCAGTTGATCGAGCTGATGCAGGAGCCGGCGCGATGAAACGCTATATTGGTTATCTGCCGGTCGCCATCGCCGCCATTCTTTGGCTCAAGGGCTTCTTCATCCGCGATGGCGGGGTCGGAGTCATCAATGGTCTGGTGGTTTTCCTGATCGTCTGGTGGCTGTTCTTCTTCATGATGCTGCCGATCGGTGTGCGGTCACAGGAAGAGGCCGGCGATGTCGTCTCCGGCTCCGAGCCGGGGGCGCCACAGGCCCCGAACCTGGCCCGCAAAATGTGGTGGACCACGATCGTGACTTCGATCGCCTGGATTCTCTATTTCGCGATCACCGAGAGTGGTGTGATGGCGCAATTCATGCCGACCCGGTTCTACTGAGACACGGATTTGACAGCAGGGCATCCGGACCGGGGAGCGAGCCGGAGGCCGACCATTGAGGGGACATTCAATGACCGACAGTTCGCAACAGGCCGGTGGCAAACGTCGCGGCGCCTTCACCCGTTTTCTTGATGGTGTGGAATGGCTGGGCAATCTCCTGCCTCACCCGGTGACGCTGTTCGCCCTTCTGGCAGTCGGTATCGTGCTGTTGTCCGGCCTGCTGGGTTCGTTCGGTCTGGCCGTTGAAGACCCGCGACCGGCCGGCGGACGTGGTGTCGCAGAAGACGGCATGATCCGGGTGGTCAGCCTTATGAATGGGGATGGTGTTCGCCGGATTTGGACCAGTCTCGTCACCAATTTTACCGGCTTCGCGCCGCTTGGCGTTGTCCTGGTGGCGATGCTGGGAGTCGGTGTGGCCGAGAAGTCCGGCCTGCTGTCAGCGGCGGTTCGCGCCATGGTCCTGTCGGCGCCGCGCCATGTCGTCACGGTCGCCATCGTGTTTGCCGGGATTATCTCCAACACGGCGTCCGAGGTTGGCTATGTCGTTCTGATCCCGCTCGCCGGCGCAATCTTCTACGCGCTCGGACGGCATCCCTTGGCCGGCATGGCGGCGGCCTTTGCCGGTGTGTCCGGCGGCTATAGCGCCAATCTCCTCATTGGGACGATTGATCCGCTGCTGGCCGGCATTACCCAGGAAGCGGCCCGCCTGATCGATCCGGACTATGTCGTAGTCGCGACGGCCAACTGGTATTTCATGTTCGTCTCCACCTTCCTGATCACTGGCATCGGGTCGCTGGTCACGATCTTCATCGTCGAGCCGAAACTGGGCGATTACGATCCGTCGCGGGCCGACGACACGGTGCTCGACAAGAACATGATGCAGCCGCTGCAGGACACAGAGCGCAAGGGGCTTGGCTGGGCCGGTCTTGCCATTCTCGGCGTCTTTGCCCTGATGGCGCTGACCCTCGTTCCCGAATGGGGCGTATTGCGCAATCCTGAAACCGGCGACCGCATCAACTCGCCCTTCTTCCGCGGCTTCGTGGTCTGGATCCTGATCTTCTTCGTGGCGGGCGGCTATGCCTATGGCCGCGCGACCGGGTCGATGAAGACTGATCGCGACGTCATCAACGCGATGGCGGCGGCACTCGGCTCGCTCGGTCTCTATATCGTCCTGGTCTTCTTTGCTGCCCAGTTCGTCGCCTTTTTCGGCTGGACCAATCTCGGTGCCATCACGGCGGTGACCGGTGCCCAATTCCTGCAGGACAGCGGGCTGACCGGACCGCTGGTCTTCTTCCTCTTCATCCTGATGTGTGCGGTCATCAACCTGTCGCTCGGCTCCGCCTCGGCTCAATGGGCCGTGACGGCTCCGATTTTCGTGCCGATGCTGATGCTGATCGGCTATGCCCCGGAAGTGATCCAGGCGGCCTACCGGATCGGGGACTCAACGACCAATATCATCACGCCGATGATGAGTTATTTCGGCCTCATCCTCGCCTGGGCGACGCGCTATGACCGTAATCTCGGGGTCGGCACGCTGATTGCGATGATGTTGCCGTATTCGATCTTTTTCATATTGTTCTGGTCCGGCTTCTTTTTCCTGTGGACGTTCGGATTTGACCTGCCGGTTGGGCCTGGCTCGCCGACCTATTATCCGGCCGGCGAGTAGCCCCGGGGGCGCTAGCTTCGATTGACCCGCGCCGCAAAGCACCCGTGCGCGGCATTGTGGACGTCGATATAGGCGACGTCCTCGCGGGCCAGGGCAGTCTGGATCTTGCTGGTCGGGTCACCATCCAGCGATAGGTCGGCACCGACCAGCATGCCGGTCTCGTCAAATAGGCGCAGGGCGAGGGGGCGGCCGCGCATCACCGGCGGAATTTCGTCGTGATAGCGGGCGGCTTCCCTGGCATTTTTTCGAACATAAATCGCATAACTGCTGCGATAGGGTGTTCCAGCCGAATGGCTCTCATAATTGAGCAGGAGCAGGTCTTCGCCCGGTTCGGCATCTTCCAGGGTGACCCGGCAGGGAAAGCCCGGCTTGGCGTTCGCGGTCGTGCGGACGATCTCGCGGGCGGCGAGGGTTTTATCGTCGAGGCTGAAGAGGGGCGTGAAGGCGTCCGGTGCGAGGCCGGTGATCGTGAAGGGCATGGCAAGTCTCCGCGTGATTTGACGCCGGCACGCTGCCGCGTTCGGCCGGCGGCGCCCACCCGTTACTTGCGATAGGACCGCGAGGTGCCGCGGCACGTGGTAGTTTGCGCGTGCGGGGACAAAGGTGCATGCCGATTTTGCGATCACATTTCGTATCAGGACTTGCCAAGCGGCTCGATATGACAGACGTTCGTGTTGTGAACATTGTTCACCAATTCGCGTTGCGCTATCAAGGAACAACGCAAGACACGTTTGGTCGCTCCTGGGGAGGAAACGCGCCATGGCATCGCTTCGCGATCTATATCCGATGCAGGACATCGACAAGAACTGGTCGGTGCCGGAACAATTCAACGCCACTTTCGACTTTGAGTATGACGAAGGTCGCTCGACCCTCATGCACCTGTACCAGAAGGGCAAGGACATGCAGTGGGATGCGGTCAATCGCATCGACTGGACGCTCGAGTTGGACCCGGAAAACCCGATGCAGCTGCCTGATGAAGGCATCGCGCTGCACGGCTCTCCGATGTGGGAGAAAATGACGAAAAAGGAACAGATCGAGTTCCGCCGTCATGCCCAGGCCTGGAATATCTCGCAATTCATGCAAGGCGAGCAGGCTGCTTTGATCTGCGCTGCCAAGATCGTCGAATCAGTGCCCGATCTCGACGCCAAATTCTACGCCGCCACCCAGGTCATGGACGAGGCCCGCCATGTTGAGGCCTACAAGAATCTGATGACCAAGTTCGGCGTCGCCTATCCGATGACCGAACCGCTGCGCCAACTGGTCGACCAAGCCCTGCGCGACAGCCGCTGGGACTTTACCTATCTGGCCATGCAGGTCGTCATTGAAGGCCTGGCCCTGGCCGCCTTCGGCACGATCCGTGATCTGGCCCAGAATCCGTTGGCCAAGATGGTCAATGCCTATGTGATGGAAGACGAGGCGCGCCATGTTGCCTTCGGTCGCCTGTCACTGCGCGACTATTATCCCCACCTGACCCAGGCCGAGCGCGACGAGCGCGAGGAATTCCTGGTCGAGGCCTGCTACCACATGCGCGACCGTTTCCAGGCGCGGGAAGTCTATGAAGTCATGGGCTTGCCGGTGGAAGAATGCGTCGCCTGGGCCGAGCAGTCGGAAATGAACAAGTTGTTCAAGACCTTGCTGTTTCAGCGCATCGTACCGGTGGTCAAGGATGTCGGCCTGTGGGGACCGAAAATCCAGGCCGCCTATGCCGATATGGGCGTGCTGCATTATGCCGACCAGGATCTCGACGCCCTGGCCAAGCAGGACGAGGAAATCGCTAGGGAGCTCGACACCGTCAAGCACCAGGACGTGCGCACAGCCTATGTGCATGCGGTAGGTGGCATGGCCGAGTAGGCCGGACCGGCTCACACACAGTATCCCGGACTTGGGGCCTCGCATTGCGCGGGGCCCTTTTCTTTTGGGGATCAGACTCCGTCGACATCCATGGCGCTATGCACAACTGCGAGCACGTCAATACCGTTATCGCGGATGCGATAGAAAACAATGTGCGCATTGTGGCGGAATGACCGCGAACGATCGGCGACGTCATCGCGTGCACGCCCGGTCGTCGGGTGTTCCGCGAGCCAGCTGAAGCGGGCGTCCAAGCTGCGCAGATAACTCTGACATTGCGCATGGCCCCACTTCTGCGTGGTGTAGCGGGCGGTGGCTTTGAGATCTGCAACGGCGCGTGGCGTAAGCCGCACACGTTGTGTCATGCCTCTCGCCCAGCCTCGGCGATGATGGCTTCGATATCGTAGTGATCAATAAAGGCTTCCTGGTCCGCTTCGCCAAGGCCTTCTCGGACATGGCGTTGCAGGGCAGCAAGTCGTGCGCCGCGTCCTTCGAGTTCTCGCAGGGCAGCCCGCACGACTTCACTGGCGGTGCCATAGCGACCGCTTGCGACCTCATCCCGGATGTAGGATTCCCAGTGGGGGCCGAGGGAGAGGCTGGTTGATGCCATGATTGTGCTCCTGGATATTCAAAATGAATATAACGGCAACTTGGCCAAGCGACCAGTGAAAACCGGGCGCGCTTGCGCGCGTTGGGCCATAGACCGCTTGTTAGCCAGCGGGCCGCATCCGTGTCTTCAGGTCAAGGGCGCCGCAGGCGCCGCTTCGCGGACAAGTCCCTTGAGCTGAAGACACGGATGCGGCTTTCTCTCGGCAAGCGATTTATGGATGGCCTCGCGCGGCGCGCCCTTAGTTGAGTTGTGGCGCCAGCCTCCACCCCCTCAACTCTCCCCAAACGCATAGGGCGAGGCCCTCAGCTGGTGCGGATCCATGGTCAGCTTTCTGTTGAGCGGCGGGAAGGCGCGCTGGGCGCAGTCCTCGCGTTCGCACAGGCGGCAGGCGAGGCCGATCGGGGCGGGGCGGGCGTCGCCCATCCCGTCTGCGTGGGCGATCTTGCCGGCATTGTCCCAATCACAGCCCAAGGCAATCGCGTGCAGGGTTGGCGGCTGGCCGGTCGGGCCTTGCGTCGACTGGCCTCGGGCGAGCGACAGCATGCGGGTGCCGTCGGGCAGTTCGAAGGACTGGGTCAGGATCCGCTCGGGCATCCGCAGCGCGTCGTAGAGATTCCATTTCGGGCAGCCGCCGCCGGCGCGGGCAAAGGGCATGATGCCGCCGCCGAAGCGTTTGGAGACATTGCCCGCCGCATCGACGCGGATCATGAAGAAGGGTAGGCCGCGCGCGCCGGGGCGTTGCAGTGTCGTCAGGCGATGACAGACCTGCTCATAGCTGGCTTCGAAACGGCGTTGCAGCACGCCGAGATGATAGCGATGGGTCTCGGCGGCGCGGTGGAAGGCGGCATAGGGCATTTGTACGGCGCCGGCGAAGTAGTTCGCGAGGCCGATCTTCAGCAGGCGCCGGCCTTCGGCGCTGGGCAGGTCGATCTGGTCGCACAGCCGGTCCAGCAGCTCTGCCTGCTCCAACGACGCCAGCACAACCGCCATGTGAAAGCCGCGCGAGGCGGGGGCGAGTGTTTCCGACAGCAGCAGGCGGCGACCGTGGAAATCGAGGCGCCGCCGCGCCCCGGCCATCACCTCTTCATCAAGCACACGCACCGTGAAGCCATGCTGTTCCTGCAGATAGGCGGCCAGCGCCTGGTCGCGATTGCGGCTGCGCAGCCCGGCCCGGTCGCACAGGGCCTCGGCGGCCTCTTCGAGATCCGGGAAGTGATTATGATGGGCGTCGATGGCATTGCGCACCGATTCCAGCACCGCCCCGGGACCGCCGGTCGTCGCACCGGGGCCAGACATGCGGGTCGCCATGTCAGCGGTCGCGGTCGCCATTTCGCGATAGGATTGGAAGAGGCGGGTGAGGGCCTCGGCGGCGCGCGGCTGGCTGTCGGCCAGCTCGTTGAGCTCCATCCGGTCCAGCTCCAGACCGGCAAGGACCGGGTCGGCGGCGGCTTCGGCCAGGTCGGCAATCAATTGCCGATCGCTCTCATTGGCAAAGCTGCGGACATCGACATCGAAGGCTTCGGCCAGGGCCAGCAGTACCCGCGCGGTGACCGGTCGCTGATTGCGTTCCAGGAGGTTGAGATAGCTCGCCGACAGGCCCAGCACCTCGGCGGCCTCGGCCTGGGTCATGCCGCGTTCGCGCCGCAAACGGCGCAGGCGGGCGCCGGCGAAGATTTTCTCGAAAGCCTGGTTGTCGCTCATGATTTGTACCAATATTTACAAACTGACATCAACACATTGTAATGATCATACACGCAAACCTCTTTATAGGAAAAGCCATATCGACAGGCCCCGTTCCGTTTGACAGCTTGAGGTCAATATCAAGCCAGCCAAACCGGCCAAGCCGGAACGGAGACAAAAATGACGACTTTTGCGGAACTGGTCCCCAACACGGCCGATGATCGTTTCAACGGTATCGAGCGTCCCTACTCCCCCGAAGATGTGCAAAAGCTGCGCGGCTCGGTCACCATCAGCCAGACCTTGGCCGAGCGCGGTGCCAACAAGCTGTGGGAACTCCTCAAGACCGAGCCCTACATCAACGCTCTGGGCGCGCTGTCGGGCAACCAGGCCATGCAAATGGTCCGCGCCGGGCTGAAAGCCATCTACCTGTCCGGTTGGCAGGTTGCCGCCGACGCCAATACCGCCGGCACGATGTATCCGGACCAGTCGCTCTATCCGGCCAATTCGGCCCCGGAACTGGCCAAGAAGATCAATCGCGCCCTGCAACGCGCCGACCAGATTGAAGTCAGCGAGACCGGCGAAGCCAGCCGTGACTGGTTTGCCCCGATCGTTGCCGATGCTGAAGCCGGTTTTGGTGGCACGCTGAACTGCTTTGAGATCATGAAGGCCTTCATCGAGGCCGGTGCTGCCGGCGTCCATTTCGAGGACCAGGTCGCGGCGGAAAAGAAGTGTGGCCATCTCGGCGGCAAGGTCCTGATCCCGACCAGCCAGCATGAGCGCAATCTCGCTGCGGCCCGTCTCGCCGCCGACGTGATGGGTGTCTCGACGATCACGGTTGCCCGGACAGACGCCGAATCTGCCAATCTCATCAATTCCGATATCGACGAGCGCGACCATGAATTCATCGATTTCGATGCCGGACGGACGCCGGAAGGCTTTTTCCGCCTGAAGGAAGGCGTTGGCGTTGATCACTGCATCAAGCGTGGCCTGGCCTATGCCAAGATCGCCGACCTGTTGTGGTGGGAAACCTCCAAGCCGAATCTCGACGAAGCCCGCCGTTTCGCCGAGGCAGTCCAGAAGGAATTCCCGGGCAAGATGATGGCGTATAATTGCTCGCCGTCCTTCAACTGGGAAGCCAATCTCGACAAGGCCACGATCGAAACCTACCAGCAGGAACTCGGCGCCATGGGCTACAAGTTCCAGTTCGTGACCCTGGCCGGTTTCCACCAGCTCAATCACGGCATGTTCGAACTGGCTCGCGGCTACAAGTCGCGCGGCATGGGCGCCTATTCCGAGTTGCAGCAGGCCGAGTTTGCTTCGGAAAAAGACGGCTACACCGCGACGCGCCACCAGCGCGAAGTCGGCACCGGCTATTTCGACAAGGTCTCGCTCGCCATTTCCGGCGGCACGGCCTCGACCACGGCCATGGGTGAGTCCACCGAGTCGTCCCAATTCGCAGCCGAGTAACGCCACACTCACTGCTCCTTGCCGGGGTGCGATCCCTCCGAGCGCACCCCGGTCTTCTCTCCGCCCCATCCAGGAGACTGACATGACCCTCATTGCCCCTTCCGGCGTCGAAGTCCTGGGCCATCTCGAGCCCGGCTATCGCGACATTCTCAGCCATGAAGCGCTCGGCTTCCTGGCCGGCCTGCACCGCCGTTTCGAAAAGCGTCGCCAGTCCCTGCTGCGCTATCGCAAGGAGCGCCAGGCCGAACTCGACCAGGGTGCCTTGCTGATGTTCCCGCACGAGACCGTCGATATCCGTTCGGGCGAATGGAAGGTCCGTCCGGCCCCTGCCGACCTGCAGGACCGCCGCGTCGAGATCACCGGTCCGGTTGATCGCAAGATGGTCGTCAATGCGCTCAATTCCGGCGCCAAATGTTTCATGGCCGATTTCGAGGATGCGACCGCACCCTTGTGGTCGAACCTGATCGAGGGCCAGATCAATCTGCGCGATGCCAATCTGCGCGACATCGATTTCACCGATCCGAAGAATAACAAGCGTTACCAGGTCAAGGATGATGCGGCAGTGCTGATCGTCCGTCCGCGCGGCTGGCATCTCGACGAGCGCCATGTCCATGTCAACGGCCAGGCCATTTCCGGCTCACTGTTCGATTTCGGCCTCTATGTCTTCCACAATCACGCGGCCCTGAAGGAACGCGGCACGGCGCCGTATTTCTACCTGCCCAAGCTGGAAAGCCGGCTGGAAGCGCGTCTGTGGAGCCTGGTCTTCCAGCATGCCGAGGACGAACTCGGCCTGGAGCGTGGCACGCTGCGCGCCACCGTGCTGATCGAGACCCTGCCGGCCGCCTTCGAGCTGGATGAAATCCTCTACGAGCTGAAAGACCATATCGTCGGCCTCAATTGCGGTCGTTGGGACTATATCTTCAGCTATATCAAGCGCTTGAAGTCACGCCCCGACCATGTCCTGCCGGATCGGTCTGCCGTGACGATGAGCGTGCCCTTCATGGCTGCCTATTCGCGCCGCGTGGTGGCGGTCTGTCACCGCCGTGGTGCCCACGCCATGGGCGGCATGTCGGCCTTCATCCCGGTCAAGAATGATCCGGAAGCCAATGCCGCCGCGACCGAGAAGGTCCGTGAGGATAAGCTGCGCGAAGTCAAGAATGGGCATGACGGCACCTGGGTCGCTCACCCGGACCTGGTCCCTGTCGCGATGGAGGTCTTCAACCAGCACATGAAGGGCCAGAACCAGCTGGAGCGTCCCGCCGATCCGCATGAGCGTCCGGTGACCACGCAGCAATTGCTCGAGGCTCCGGCCGGCGACATCACCGATGCCGGCGTCAACGACAATATCGACGTCGCCATCCGCTATATTGCCGCTTGGCTGGGTGGTCGCGGTGCCGTGCCGATCCGCAATCTGATGGAAGATGCCGCGACGGCCGAGATCGCCCGCGCCCAGCTCTGGCAATGGCGCACATTCGGCAAGTCGACCGCCGAAGGTGTCGAGCTGACCGGCCCGATGCTGGAGAACAAGATCGAGGACATCTGTTCCGCGATCCAGGACGAGGTGCCGGACCAGGCCGAGCTGTGCGACCGTATCCGTGCTGCTGCCGACATCCTCACCGAGTTGGTCCTGTCGACCGAGTTCGCCGAATTCCTGACCCTGCCGGCCTATGACCGGCTGACCTCGGAACTCAAGGCTCCGATGAAGCTGATGGAATTCGAGGACTAGTCAAACAATGAGCTGATGACGGTTGGTCGTCTCAGGCGCGGGGTCCGGGTGAGGTCGAAAAGACCGGCCCGGGCCCCGCATTTCGTTTAACCGGTCACGCTCGGCGCCCCCGGCATCCGATAACCGCACAGATCCGCCAGCTTCCAGCCCGTGGCGGTCTGTTCGAAACGACAGGTCATGTAATCGCCGCGATAAGTACCCCAGGGCAGCGGCGCGTCGGCCAGCGCGGTTTCCACGGGTGGGGCGACCCGGTCATGGGCGCGCTGCGGATAGACCAGGACCTGGCGCGAGGTTTCCGTCGCAACAAAGCCGGGATCGTCGAAAATGCACAATGGGGGTTGGCTCAGCATGCCGGTGACCGTGCCGCGTGTATTGCCGTCACTGCCCCAGACATGGCTGCGCACCATCGGATCGCGCGAGATGAAGGCGTTTTGCAGCAGGCCCGGCGCCATCGCGTCGGCGACCGCGGTTTCATTGTGGCTGATGATCGCGGAGAAGGCCGCCATTTCATAGGTCATCGGCGCCCGACACATGGGAACCGTTTCTGTCGCACAGGCTGACAGACCCAACACGGCGGTGGTGGAGGCAAGCGCTAAAACACGTTTCATCGATTCTTCCGGTTTGCGATCAGGTCGTCTACGACGCCCGGGTCGGCCAGTGTAGACGTGTCACCGAGATTGCCAAACTCGTTCTCGGCGATTTTGCGCAGGATGCGGCGCATGATCTTGCCGGACCGCGTCTTGGGAAGGGCGGGCGCGAACTGGATCAGGTCCGGTGTCGCGACCGGACCGATTTCCTGGCGCACCCATTTCTTCAACAGCTCGACATCCCCATCAGCCGGTTCACGGCCACCCATCAGCGTGACATAGCAGTAGATGCCCTGACCCTTCACATCGTGCGGATAGCCGACCACGGCGGCTTCCGCGACATCGTCATGGGCGACCAGTGCGCTCTCGATCTCGGCCGTACCCAGACGGTGGCCGGAGACATTGAGCACATCATCGACCCGGCCGGTAATCCACCAATATCCGTCCTCGTCGCGGCGTGCGCCGTCACCGGTGAAATAATAGCCGGGATAGGTCGAGAAATAGGTTTCCACGAAGCGGTCGTGATCGCCGTAAATGGTCCGCGCCTGACCTGGCCATGACTGGCAAATGACCAGATTGCCGCTGGCCGCGCCACTGTCGCTGACGCGCTGGCCTTCTGCATCCATCAGGGCGGGTTCGACCCCGAAGATCGGTGTGGTGGCAGAGCCGGGCTTGAGATCGGTCGCGCCGGGCAGGGGCGTGATCAGCGCACCGCCCGTCTCGGTCTGCCACCAGGTGTCCACGATCGGGCAGCGGGCCTCACCGACCACGTTGTAATACCAGTTCCAGGCTTCCGGATTGATCGGTTCGCCGACCGTTCCGAGCAGGCGCAGCGAGGCGCGGGCGTGCTTCTTCACCGGCTCATCGCCTTCGCGCATTAGGGCGCGGATGGCGGTCGGGGCGGTGTAGAACGTGTTGACCTGGTGCTTGTCGACGACCTGCCACAGACGGTCCGGACCGGGCCAGGTCGGCACGCCTTCGAACATCAGCGTGGTGGCGCCATTGGCGAGTGGTCCGTAGACGATATAGGTGTGCCCGGTCACCCAGCCGACATCAGCCGTGCACCAATAGATTTCGCCTTTTTTGTAATCGAAGACGTATTCATGCGTCATCGAGGCCCAGACCATATAGCCGCCGGTTGTGTGCAAAACGCCCTTGGGCTTTCCGGTCGAACCCGAGGTGTAGAGGATGAAGAGCGGGTCCTCGGCTTTCATCGGTTCGGGCGGGCATTCGGGACTGGCCGCCTCGACCAGTGATTCATAGGCGACATCGCGGCTGTCATCCCACCCGACCGGCCCGCCGGTGCGCTTGACCATGATCACCGTGTCGACAATGCCGGCGGTCGCCACTGCCTTGTCGACATTGGCCTTCAGCGGGATCGGCTTGCCACCGCGCAGGCCTTCATCGGCGGTGATCACGAAACGGCTTTCGCAATCGGTGATGCGGCCGGCCAAGGCGTCTGGCGAAAAGCCGCCAAAGACGACCGAGTGAACGGCACCGATGCGGGCACAGGCCAGCATGGCATAGGCCGCTTCCGGGATCATCGGCATATAGATCGTGACCCGGTCACCCTTTTTCACGCCGATCGATTTGAGCCCGTTGGCGAGGCGG
Organism: Maricaulis maris; assembly: GCF_003634045.1. Taxonomy (GTDB): domain Bacteria; phylum Pseudomonadota; class Alphaproteobacteria; order Caulobacterales; family Maricaulaceae; genus Maricaulis; species Maricaulis maris. Next base: position 302,210 of record NZ_RBIM01000002.1, on the reverse strand, counting down.
CAGACCTGTTCGTGCAGCTGGCCATAGGTGATGGTGGCATCGATGGTCGGGTCGTCGCCCTCCCAGATGATGGCGGTATCGTCGGCGCGTTCGGGCAAGTGCCGGTCGATACAATTGGCCGAGGCGTTCAGCGTGCCGTCGGCGAACCAGCGGATGTGCAGGTCGGCCTTGTTCCAGCTGACGTCCGAGATCTCGGTGAAGGGGGTCATCCAGTTGATCCGCTGCGCCTCCTCCCGCCAAAAATCATCGGGCGTCTCGATCGAGCGGCGATACATGTCGGCATAGCGTGCGGCATCAATGCCGGCGGTCGCGGCACGATCGGCGGGGACCGGGAATAGGGCGTTCGGATCGGTGTGGGACATGGTCGGGCTCCGCGCGGGTCAGCACTTCAGGGTCGCCGAACGATAGCGATTCAGACCGCACTGGCAATCAGACCAATTCAATCCATCACAGGTCGTCCTTGTCTGGCATCATCCCTTCCGCCCGCAAGGTGGTTTTCGGGTCGAGCGTGCGCATGGCAGCGTAGTGCGAGAGGAAAACCTCGCCGGACAGCTCGTCAAAGAAGCCAGCGTTGATCAGCTTGTCGGCGACCGGCCCCTTGACCTCCGAGAGGTGAAGTCGGACGCCGGCATCGGACAGTCGTGAATTGATCGCGCGCAGGCTGCCCAGCGCGCTGGCGTCGACGAAGTTGACGGCCGGAAACAAGAGGACGAGATCGGTCGGGCGGCTTTCGCGGGCCAGGATGTCGCCAGCCAGTGCTTCCAGGAATCGGGCATTGGCAAAATAGAGGGCTTCATCGATCCGCAGCGAGACCACATGCGGCGAGCAGATCACCTCATGCCGGTTGATATTGCGGAAATGGTGGGTGCGCGGCACTTGGCCGACTTCGGCCCAATGTGGTCGCATCGTGCGTTGCAGCACCAGGCCGACTGACAGGGCGACACCCAGTGTCAGGCCTATCTCAACACCCAAGAATAAAACCCCGACCAGGGTCAGAAAGGCCGCAGCCCCGTCGGCATGGGAGAATTTCCAAGCGTGCCACGCGTCCTGGAAATTCGCCATGCGCCAGATTGCAGCGAGAATGGTGGCGGCGAGGGCGGCCTTGGGCAGGTGGTAGAAAAGTGGCGTCAGGAAGACGGCCACGAGCAGGATGATGATCGCCGTGAACACGCCGGCCAGCGGGGTTTCGGCGCCGGCGCTCTCATTGACCACCGAGCGGGCAAACCCGCCGGTTACCGGATAGCCGCCGGTCAACGCCGAGGCGGCATTGGCGGCCCCAAGGCCCAGTAATTCGCGGTTCGGCTCGATTGTCTCACGGCGCCGGGCCGCCAGTGACTGGCCGACTGATACGCTCTCGACAAATCCGACCAGGGAGATCAGGGCGGCCGGTCCGATCAGGGCGCGCCAGGTTTCCAGCGGCACAAGCGGGAAGGCAAGCGGCGGCAATCCCGACGGCAATTCTCCGACAATCGCCAACCCAGCCCGTTCATTGAGTCCGAGCGTCCACGCCGCCAATGCTGTCAGGGCCACCAGTGCTGCCGGTGCTGCGCGGGTCAGCGAGGTGACGAGTCCATCGGCCATGCCAGACCGCTTGAGCAATTGGGGCAGGAGGGAGCGGGCGCCGATCAGGAAAGCAAGGCTGATTAGCCCGACAAGGAGCGCGACTGCGTTGATTCCGTCAAACTCGTGCGCAAAGGAGACGATCAGCTCGGGAATGGTCGCGCCTTCCATTGATACGCCGAGGAAATGACGCAGCTGGCTGGCGATGATCAGTACCGTCGATGCGGTGATGAAGGCTTCGACCACCGGACGAGACAGGAAGTTGGCGACACTGCCAAGGCGCAAGACGCCGAAGAGCAGGAGAAAGGCGCTCGACAGGAGGGCGAGGGCCCCCGCTGCGGCCATGATTTCAGCAGGATTGGTGAGCCCAAGCGAACCGATGGCCGCCGCTGTCATCAGCGAGATCACCGCCACCGGGCCGACCGCGAGGACCCGGCTCGACCCGAACAGGGCATAGGCGATCAGCGGCGCGATCGAGGCATAGAGCCCGGCCTGCGGCGGCAGCCCGGCGAGCAGGGCGTAGGCCAGACTCTGCGGGATCAACAGGACGGCCGTGACCAGGCTGGCCAAACCGTCCCGGGTCAGCTGGGTCCGGCGATAGCCGTCCAGCCATTCCAATCCGGGCAAGAAACGACGCAGGACCTTCAACATCTCACAGCGCATCCAACGGAAGCTTGAGATAGCGCGTGCCATTATCTGCCGGCGGCGGCAGGTTGCCGGCGCGCATATTGACCTGGACCGAGGGCAGGATCAGGCGCGGCATGCTCAATTCCTTGTCGCGAGCGGTGCGCATCGCCACAAATTCGTCCTCGGTGATGCCGGCATGGACATGGATATTGCCCGCCTTTTGTTCGGCCACCGTGGTTTCCCAAGCGTAGTGGTCCCGCCCCGGCGCCTTGTAGTCGTGGCACATATAAAGCCGGGTTTCGTCGGGCAGGGCGAAAATCTTTTGGATCGAGGTGTAGAGGCTCCGGGCATCGCCGCCGGGAAAATCGCAGCGAGCGGTCCCGAAGTCGGGCATGAAAAGCGTGTCGCCGACAAAGGCGACATCGCCGACATGATAGACCATGCAGGCTGGCGTATGGCCCGGCGTATAGATCGCTTCGGCTTCAATGGAACCGATCTTGAAGCGCTCGCCATCCTTGAACAAATGCCCGAACTGCGAGCCGTCGCGGGCGAAGTCCGGCTCGGCGTCAAACAGGTCGCCGAACACTGCCTGGACATGGGTGACATGCGAGCCGATGCCGATCCGGCCCCCGGTTTCGCGCGCCAGATAGGGCGCGGCAGAGAGATGGTCGGCATGGACATGGGTTTCCAGAACCCAGTTGACGGTCAACCCTTCGCGGCGAATGTGCTCAAGCAGGCGATCGGCGGACTGGGTCGAGGTGCGGCCGGAAGCCGGGTCGAAATCGAGGACCGAGTCAATGATGGCGGCCTGCTTGGTCATCGGGTCGGAGACGACATAGCTGACGGTGAAGGTGTCTTCGTCGAAGAAGGCCTTGACGGTTGGGGTCTGGGTCATGAGTTCGGCCTTTCCTGTTGCCGAATGGGATCGCGTTGAGACCTTCATATAATATATTTGCAAAACTATGCAAGTACGATTATATAGATCGCAACGGCCCACATCCGGGCATCAACACTCGATGGAAGATCACTATGACAGACCACAAGGATTTTGAACCAGCCGAGGTGCAGGCCGGGCTCGAGGCCGGCCGCTATCTCTTGGTGGACGTGCGTGAAGCCGGCGAGTTTGCAGACGAACGCATTCCCGGCGCAATCTTGGCGCCGCTGTCGGGCTTCAAGCCGGACTGCCTGCCGCGCGGCGACGACCGCGAGATCATCCTGCACTGCAAGTCGGGCGGCCGTTCCGGGCGGGCGCTGCAGATGTGCCGCGAGGCTGACATAAAGGTCGCCGGCCATGTGAAGGGCGGAATCCTCGGCTGGAAGGCCAGCAAGCTGCCGACACTGCGTGCAGAAGATGCGCCGACCGGCATGACCATCCAGCAGGCGGTCATGGCGATGGCGTCTTTCCTGGTGCTCGTCTCTATCGGCCTGTCGCTGGTTTTCTCGCCCTGGTTCCTGGTCCTCGGGGCCGGCGTCAGCGCCATGTTGCTGCAAGCGAGCTTCACCGGCTTCTGTCCGGCCAGCTCGGTCTTCGCCAGTCTCGGTTTCCGGCCGGGCTAAGCCGCTGCGCCGTCTTCCGGCGCGCAGTAGGTCGCATAAAGCGCCGACATCACCGTCGCAATCCGCGCATCGGCCAGGCCATAATAGATGGTCTGGCCATTGCGCCGCGTGGTCACCAGGCCCTTGTTGCGCAGGATGGCCAATTGCTGCGACATCGCCTGGTCGCGCATGCCGAGCGCTTCGGCCAGCTCGCCGACCGAGCGCTCCTTTTCCATCATCGCACACAGGGCCAAAAGGCGGTTGGGGTGGGCCAGCGTCTTCATGAGATCGGCGACGGTCTCGGCCATCGGCTTCATGTCATCATATTGCATTGGCTGACCCGGTAGTTGCGTAGCTTCGCAACTATATAGGGGAGGACCTGTCATCCGCAATCATCGGGCCATGCTGCACGTCAACTGAATCTGTCATTGTGTTAGCGCGCTAATACGCTATATCGACCTCAAGGAGATCGACATGATGACCGATACGCCCACCAGCCGACCCGACGGACCGACCGACCTGACTTCCCTGAGCGAGGCCATTCTTGCTTTGCGCGATATCGGCGAGGCCGAACGTTTTCTGCGCGACCTGCTGACGCCGGGTGAGATGAAGACGCTGACCGAGCGCTGGCGGGTCGCCGGCTTGCTCGCCGAGGGTGGCCATTCCTATCGGGAAATCTCCGACATGACCGGCGCCAGCACGACCACTGTCACCCGGGTCGCACGCTTTCTCAGCCAGGAACCCTGGCAGGGCTATCGCACCATTCTCAACCGTCTCAAGGAGAGCCGATCGTGACCTCTCGCCTGCGTATTGCCGTTCAGAGCAAGGGCCGCCTCGCTGAAGGTGGCATGGACCTGCTGAAACGCTGTGGCCTGCGGTTCGCCTATGGCCGCGACAAGCTGCACCAGCGGGCCGAGAACATGCCCGTCGACCTGATGCTGGTGCGCGATGATGACATTCCCAATTTCGTCGGCAGCGGTGCGTGTGATTACGGCATTGTTGGCGAGAATGTTCTGGCCGAGGAGCAGGCCTCCAGCGTCCGAGCCCGTGAACTCGAAGTCGCCCTGCGACTGGGTTTTGCCGGCTGCACGCTGAAACTGGCCGCGCCGCAGGATGGCGATATCCGCTCGGTTGAGGACTTGGCGGGCAAGGCGATCGCAACCTCCTATCCCGGGCTGACCGCGCAATTCCTCAAGGATCGCGGTATCGAGGCCGAGATCGTCGAAATGCGCGGCTCGGTCGAAGTCGCGCCAAGGCTGCGCATTGCCGATGCAATCTGCGATTTGGTGTCGTCCGGTGCCACCCTGCAGGCCAATGGTCTCAAGGCGTTTGAAACCGTCCTGCGCAGCGAGGCGGTGCTGATCCGCCGCAAGTCCGGGCGCCCGGCTGACAGCGATGCCATCGCCAATATCCTGATGCGGCGCGCCGAAGGCGTGATCGCGTCGGCCCAGACCAAATACATCATGCTGAATGCGCCGACCGATCGGCTTGACGCGATCCGGGCGCTGCTGCCGGGCGCGGATGCTCCGACCATCGCCAAGGTCGCCGGTCGCGAGGATGTCGTTGCCGTGCATGCCGTCTGCCGCGAACGCGTCTTCTGGGAGACGCTGGAAGCGCTGGAGAAAGAGGGCGCCCGCGCCATCCTCGTCCTGCCGATCGAAAAAATGCTCGCCTGAGGCCAAGACCATGCTGGACATCATCAACTGGACGCAGACCTCATCCGAGGATCGCGCTGCCGCGCTGGCCCGGCCGCTCAGTGCCGGCACGGCGGACGCCGCGGCGCGCGACATCGTCAATGCCGTGCGCGATCAGGGCGAGACGGCCGTCCGCGCCTATGCCCAACGGCTCGACGGATATGCGCCGTCGGATTTCCGGGTCCCGGCCGGCACCATTGCCGCTGCACGTGCTTCCCTCGACCCGGCTGATGCCGAGGCGATCAAGGCGGCAGCCGATGCGGTCCGGCGTTTTCACATCGAACAGGGCTATCGCAATTATTCTGTCGAGACCTGGCCCGGGGTGACGGCCTCGCGCCGCGCCACCCCGATCGACACGGCCGCACTCTATGTGCCAGCCGGTTCGGCGCCGCTGGTGTCCTCCCTGATCATGCTGGCCGTGCCGGCACAGCTCGCCGGCGTGCCGCGTATTGCCGTCGTCGCGCCGCCCCAGGGCAAGGCCGGTGTCAATCCGGCGCTGCTCGCCGCCGCCGATCTGCTGGGCCTCGACGAAGTCTATGCCATCGGCGGTGCCCAAGCCGTCGCGGCCCTGTCGCTGGGTGTTGCGGGACTGCCGCGGGCTGACAAGATTTTTGGCCCTGGCAATGCCTATGTTGCGGCCGCCAAGGCCTATGTCAGCAGCCTGCCCGGCGGGCCTGCGGTCGACCTGCCGGCCGGACCCAGCGAGGTCATGGTCATCGCCGACGGCCAAGCGGACCCAGACCTGGTCGCCAGCGATTTGCTCAGCCAGGCTGAACATGATCCCTCGGCCCAGGTCATGCTGGTCTGCTTTGATGGAGACACAGCGAACCGCGTGGCGGCATCTGTCGGACGTCTGATTGCCGACCTGCCCCGTGCTGATATCGCCCGCCAGGCACTTGCGGCCTCGCGTATCCTCATCTGCGACACGGTCGAGGATGCCGCCGATATCGCCAATGTCTACGCGCCGGAACACTTGATCCTGCAGGCCGAGAGCGCCGAGCGCCTGCTCGGGCTGGTCCGTCATGCCGGCTCGATCTTTGTGGGTGCCTGGACGCCGGAAGCGGCGGGTGATTATGCCGCCGGACCAAACCACACCCTGCCCACAGCCGGCACCGCCAAGGCGCATGGCGGCGTCTCGGTGGAAAGCTTCCAGAAGACGACCACCATCCTGCGCGCCAGCCGGGGCGGCGCCGCTGCCATGGCACCGACGGTCGAACGCCTGGCCGCGCTGGAACAGCTGGATGCCCACGCCCTGGCCATGCGCCTGCGGCGCGAAAAGGCGGAGCGGGAGACGACAGCCGCTGCTCCGGTCGGCCCGCGTGCCGGCAGCAAGCGCCGCAAGACCAAGGAGACGGACGTCACGGTGACGGTCAATCTGGATCGCGACGGCCCGATCCGGATCGCCACCGGTATCGGCTATTTCGATCACATGCTCGACCAGATTGCCCGGCACGGCGGTTTCGCGCTGGACGTGGCCGTGGAAGGTGATCTCGAGATTGATGGCCACCACACGATTGAGGATGTCTGCCTGACCTTTGGTGAGGCCCTGCGCACGGCGCTTGGTGACAAGCGCGGGCTTGGTCGTTTCGGTTTCGAACTGCCGATGGATGAGAGCCGGGCGGCGGTCTGGATTGACCTGTCTGGTCGACCGTTTGCGCGCTTCGATGGGGAAATCCCCGGCGACAGTGTCGGCGAATTCCCGGTCGAGATGACGCCCCACTGTTTCCGCTCAATCGCCGAGAGTCTCGGCGCGGCCATCCATGTGAAGGTCGAGGGCGAGAACGCCCACCACATGGTGGAAAGCTGTTTCAAGGCCTTCGGTCGCGCCTTGCGTCAGGCCTTGCGGGTTGAGGGCGATGCCTTACCGTCGACCAAGGGCATGCTGGCATGAGCATCGGCCTGATCGACACGGGCTGCGCCAATCTGGCGTCGGTCCGATTTGCGCTCGAGCGGGCGGGACTGACCTATCGGGTCATTGACACGCCGGCCAGGATGGCTGGCTGTGACCGTTTCATCCTGCCCGGTGTCGGTGCGGCCGGCCCGGCGATGCGGCGCCTGCGTACTGCCGGCTGGGACCAGGCTCTGGCGACCGACACGCGCCCCTTGCTCGGGATTTGTCTCGGCATGCAGATGCTGTTCGAGCGCTCGGCCGAAGGGGAGGTCGCGTGCCTTGGCCTGATCCCGGGGGCGATCGAAAAACTGCCACCGCCGGCTGACGGTGTCTGGCCGCACATGGGCTGGAATGCCCTTGAGATCCTTGATCCGGACGAGCCCTTGCTGGCCGGAATCGAGACCGGTGAGCATGTCTATTTCGTGCATGGGTTTTACGCCCCGCCCGGACCAGTAACTGCGGCGGTCTGTGATTATGGGCGTCCAGTCTCGGCATTGGTCCGGCATCGGCATATCGCTGGCTGCCAGTTTCACCCGGAACGTTCCGGGGCTGCCGGAGCGCGTATTCTGGCAAATTTTGCAATGAGTTCGAGATGATACTTTATCCAGCAATTGATCTTTTGGATGGCCGCGTCGTGCGGCTCCACAAGGGTGAATTCGACGCCGTAACTGATTATGGCGACGATCCGCGGGCCGTTGCCGAGCAGTTTGGCGAGGCCGGGGCGGTATGGATCCATGTCGTCGATCTTAGCGGCGCCCGCGATGGAGCCCGACGTCAGGGCGCGATTATTCGCACCATCTGCGAGACCGGATTGCGGGTGCAGACCGGTGGTGGCGTTCGCACGGCGGAGGATATCGAAGACCTGCTGGCCAGCGGTGTCGAGCGGGTCATCGTCGGATCGCTTGCCGTGACCGAACCGGAACGGGTGCGAGACTGGCTCGACCGCTATGGCGGCGATCGCCTGACACTGGCGCTCGATGTGCGCCAGATTGGCGGGCGCTACCGGCCGGCCCTGAAAGGGTGGACGGATACGACCGACACCACGTTGGAGGATGTCCTCGTATCCTATGCTGAGAGTGGATTGGCGCATGCCCTGGTCACCGATATCGGCCGCGACGGAGACCTCTCCGGGCCCAATATCGGTCTCTACACGCGCCTCGCGACCGACTATCCCGATATCGCCTGGCAAGCTTCGGGCGGTGTCGCCTCGCTGGAGGATTTGCGCGCCGCCAAACAGGCCGGCGCGGCTGGCGCGATTACCGGCAAGGCGCTGTATGAGGGACGCTTCACCGTGGCGGAGGCAGTGGCATGCTTGCGCGACGCATAATCCCCTGTCTCGACGTGCGTGACGGGCGCGTGGTCAAAGGCGTGCGCTTTCGTGATCACGAGGATGTCGGCGACATTGTCGATCTGGCGCGTCGCTATGCCCGGGAAGGGGCCGACGAGCTGGTCTTCTACGACATCGCCGCCAGCGCCCGCGGTCGGACAGTCGAGCCGGAATGGGTCAGTGCGGTGGCGCGCGAACTCGACATTCCGTTTTGCGTCGCGGGCGGCATCCGCTCGGTCGACGATGCCCGGGCGCGCCTGTTTGCCGGAGCGGACAAGATTTCGGTCAATACGCCGGCGCTGGAGGATCCTGCCATCATTGATCGGCTGGCGGCCGAGTTTGGCAGCCAGTGCGTGGTGCTCGGTGTCGATAGTCGAATCATTGAGGGCGCTTGGCGAGTGCACCAATATACTGGCGATCCGGACAAGACCGTGATCGGTCATCGCCGAACGCTGGACTGGATCGCCGAGGGAATCGACCGCGGGGCTGGCGAGGTTGTGCTCAACTGCATGGACCAGGATGGTGTTCGCGACGGCTATGATATCGAGCAATTGCAGGCGGTCCGGCAGGTGTGTTCCACACCTTTGATCGCCTCCGGCGGGGCCGGGCGAAAAGAGCACTTCAAATCCGTGTTCGAACTTGCCAAGGTCGAGGGCGCGCTGGCTGCCAGCGTGTTTCACAAGGGGGTCATCGAGATCGGGCAGTTGAAGGCTTGGCTTGGTGGTGAGGGAATCAGGGTTCGGCCATGATTGATGCAGATACGCTCGACTGGAAAAAGGGCGATGGCCTGATCCCGGCGATCGTCCAGGATGTGGCGACCCGTCAGGTCCTCATGCTCGGCTATATGAATGCCGAAGCGCTTGCGGCGACGGTTGAGAGCGGCAAGGTCCATTTCTTCTCGCGCTCCAAACAGCGCCTGTGGAAGAAGGGCGAAACCTCCGGCAATACGTTCAAGCTGGTCAATCTGACCGCTGATTGTGATAGCGATGCGCTGCTGGTCGAGGTCAAGCCGAAAGGCGTGGCCTGCCATACCGGCACGGTCAGCTGTTTCGGCGATGATCCGGGGCCGGGGCTTGGCTTCCTGGCGCATTTGCGGGCGATCATCCGCAAGCGCAAGAAGGACAAGACCAAGGGCTCCTATGTCGGCAGCTTGATGGCCAAGGCGCCCAAGCGACCGGCCCAGAAGGTCGGCGAAGAGGGGGTCGAGGTGGCGATGGCGGCCGTGTCGGAAAGCAAGACCGCGCTGGCGGCCGAGTCGGCGGACCTTCTCTTCCACCTCATGGTCTTGCTGGAATCACGTGAGCTGAGCCTGGACGATGTCGTCAATGTTCTGCGCAAGCGGCATGCGGTGCGGGCATCGAAGCCGACCGCGTAGTCGGACGGCGGCTGGCGGTGTGTGCTGGTTCCGGTCGAAAGCGTGTCGCAGGCATATCCGCGACAGTCTAGCTTCGCCGCGTGTCGGACGGTCCGAATCGCTCGCTCATGACATGGCGGTCACCGGGATGGGTCAGCCGGGCGACGGTAACCACCTCGTCGCCTTGGAACGTCCGCCTTTCCAGCACAAGGCAGGCCGTGCCTGGGGTGATGTCGAGACAAGTTGCAAGGGTCTCGTCGGCATTGATGGCCGACACGGTGTGTTCAGCTTCGGTCCACGGTGTCTTGCGCAATAGCCAGCCACCGGGCGCTTCCGTGTTGAAATCGGCTTGGGCGGCGTCGGGAAGCAGCGCCAGATTGATCCAGCGCTCCTCGAACTCCACGGCCGCGCCGTCGGCGGTATGGATGCAGCTGACATGCTGCACGCGTGCGCCCGGTCGGAGGCGCATCAACCGGGCGACGTCGTCATCAACTGGCCCGGTCCGGTTCAGCAGGCAGCGATAGCCATAACGCTGGCCGCGTGCCGGAATGGCACTGGCCATGTCGACGATTTTGAGAATGGCCGCCGGGGCATCCGGACGCGCGACAAAGCTGCCGGCCCGGCGTTTGCGTACCACGAGGCCTTCATCAGTCAGAGCGCGCAGCGCGCGGCTGACAGTCATTCGGGCGGTGCCGAAATGGTCGCAGAGATCGGCCTCTGATGGCAGGCGATGGCCGGGCTCCCAGCTGCCCGACCTGATCCGGTCGAGCAGGGTGCGCCGGATCTGGTCATAGACCGGGCCGTCGCCGTCGAGCTTGAGCTGATCTCGCCAATCACTCATGCGGACCAGCCTTCCAAGATCGATTGCAGCGTATTGGCATAACGTAGCTCGACGGCGTCCCGGACAAGGGACCGGCCTTCGGTCACGCACAATCGCCCGCCGACATGCACGCTGCGGACCTGACGGGCATCACCGGCAAACAGCCAGCTGTCGAGCAAGGCGTCATCGCGGCGACCGGTCAGCACGGGATGTCGGGTCTCGAGTTCGACCAGATCCGCGCGCAGGCCCACTTGCAGACGCCCCATCGGTTGGCCCAACGCTTGGGCCCCGCCGGCAAGACAGGCATCGAACAGGTTGTGGCCGGTGCTGGTGCCGGGGCGTGTGAGGAGATTGCGTTGGCGGTGCGTCAGGCGCTGACCATACTCCAGGAGACGGATTTCCTCGGCCAGATCAATGCGGATATGGCTGTCCGAACCGATGCCGATCGCCCCACCGGCGGCGAGGTAATCGACGGCCGGGAAGAGGCCATCGCCCAGGCTGGCCTCGGTCAATGGACACAGGCCGGCGACAGCGCCGGAGGCGGCGAGGTCGCGAATTTCACCCGAGTCCATGTGGGTGGCGTGGACCAGACACCAGCGGTCATTGACGGGCTGGTGGTCGAGCAGATGGCGGACCGGGCGCTGGCCGGTGGCAGCAAGACAGGCCTCGACCTCCCCGGTCTGTTCGGCGATGTGGATGTGGATGGGGTCCTTTCCGGCGAGGGGCAGGATGGTGGTGATATCGTCCATCGAGGCGGCGCGCAGCGAGTGCGGGGCGATGCCGACACGGGCGTTTGGCAGGGGTCCGGCATGATGCCGGGCACGCTCCATCAAACGGGCATAACTATCTGGATCATTGAGGAAACGGCGCTGTCCCTGCGTGGCGGGAGTCTGGTTGAAACCGGCATGGCGGTAGAAGACCGGCAGCAGGGTGAGGGCGATCCCGCTCGTGTTCGCTGCCGCGCAGATACGGCCCGCCATTTCACCCGGGTCATCGTAGGGGGTACCGTCGGCATCATGGTGAAGATAGTGGAATTCGCCGACGGCGGTAAAACCGGCTTCCAGCATTTCGACCTGAACCAGCGCGGCGATCGCTTCGACGGCGTCGGGATCGAGTCGGTCGAGGAAGCGATACATCACCTCGCGCCAGGACCAGAAACTGTCACGGCCCGGACCGCGCCTTTCCGACAAGCCGGCCATGGCGCGCTGGAAGGCGTGTGAGTGGAGATTGGCCATGCCCGGCACGACGGTTCCCAGACGCGTATCGCGTGCTTGTGCCGAAACGCCGCTTGTTACCGCGCAAATATGACCGTCGTCATCGCAGGACAGGCGGACATTGCTAGCCCATCCATCGGGCAGCAAAGCGTGCGCGAGATGAAAATCAGTGGACACGGTGTCTCCCCGCTGGACAGACTCGAAAACCGGGATTTATTGTATAGACAATTAGACGCGAGCAAAGCCCTTTTCACAAGCCCGCTCGCCGGGAGATCGCCGCGATGATGTTCGACCGCCTGCTCACCGAAGCCCGTCTTGCGACCATGGTCGCCGGCCGTGATGCCTATGGCGTGATCGAGAAGGCGGCGCTGGGCATCAAGGACGGGCGGATCGCCTGGATCGGACCGATGTCCGAAATTCCGGGCGAGGCTCGCGAAACGGAACGCCTGGCCAGTCGCTGGGTGACGCCGGCGCTGATCGATTGCCACGCCCATCTGGTCTTTGCCGGTGACCGGTCCGACGAGTTCGAGCGGCGCCTGGGCGGTGAAAGCTATGAGAGTATCGCCCGGTCAGGCGGCGGAATTGCCCGCACGGTCGTTGCGACCCGCGAAGCCGGTGCCGCCGAGCTGGCCGCGTCGGCGCTGACCCGGCTCGATGCCCTGGCCCAGGAAGGGGTCGGCACCGTCGAGATCAAGTCGGGCTATGGCCTGTCCCGCGACAGTGAGCGCACCATGTTGCGCGCCGCACGCGGTGTCGCCCGAGCCTCGGGCATGCGGGTCTCGGCGACCTTGCTCGCCGCTCATGCCGTGCCGCCGGAATACAAGGGTGAGAGCGGTCGCTATATAGACGAGGTCTGCATCCCGCTGATCCGCGAAGCGGCCCGTGAAGGTCTGGCCGATGCGGTTGATGCCTATTGCGAGGGGATCGCCTTCACGCCGGAAGAGACCCGCCGCCTCTTCATCGCCGCCAAGGCCGCCGGCCTGCCGATCAAGCTGCATGCTGACCAACTCTCCGACACGGGCGGCGCCAAGCTGGTCGCCGAGTTCGGCGGCCTGTCGGCCGACCATATCGAATACACCAATGCCGACGGCATCGCCGCGATGGCCAAGGCCGGCACGGTGGGGGTGCTGTTGCCGGGCGCTTTCTATACGCTCCGGGAGACGAAGAAACCGCCAGTTGACGCGCTGCGGGCGGCGGGTGTGCCGATGGCGGTCGCGACCGATGCCAATCCAGGCACGTCTCCGATGGTCTCGCTCCTTACCGCTGCGAACATGGCTTGCATCCTGTTCGGTCTGACCTTGCCGGAAGCCTTTGCCGGCATGACCCGCAATGCGGCGCGGGCGCTGGGTCTGCAAGACGAAATCGGCACGCTGGAGGTTGGCAAGGCGGCTGACCTCGCCATCTGGGATGTCGAACGTCCCGCAGAAATCATTCAATGGATCGGACGCCGGCCGCTGCATGGTCGCATCCTCGCAGGAGAATGGCAGTGACAGCTGTGACCATCAAACCGGGCGCCATGACGCTGGCCGACTGGGCGAAAATCTGGCGCGGCGCCGAGATCCGGATCGATGCGGCTGCAAAGGTCGATGTCGATGCGGCGGCGGCCACGGTCGACCGGCTGATCGCTTCGGGCAAGGCGGTCTATGGCCTCAATACCGGTTTCGGCAAGCTGGCCCAGACCCGTATCGCCGATGACGAATTGGCCACCTTGCAGGAACGGCTTGTCCTGTCGCATGCGGCTGGAGTCGGCGACCCGCTCGCCCCCCGTATCGTGCGCCTGATCATGGCGCTGAAACTGGCCAGTCTCGGGCGCGGCGCGTCCGGCATTCGCTGGGCCACGATCGAGGCCATGCAGGCCATGCTGGATGCCGATGTGCTGCCGGTCATCCCGTCGCAGGGCTCGGTCGGCGCCTCCGGCGACCTGGCGCCGCTGGCGCACATGTCTGCAGCACTAATCGGGGCCGGAGACGTGACCGTCGGCGGCGAGCGCATGCCCGCCCGGGCCGGGCTGGAAAAGGCCGGCCTCAAACCGGTCGAGCTTGGTCCCAAGGAAGGTCTGGCCCTCCTGAATGGTACCCAGACTTCAACCGCGCTGGCCCTGGCCGGCTTGTTTGAAGTTGAAGCCGGTTTCCAGGCCGCCCTTGTTTCCGGCGCACTGAGCGTCGATGCGGCCAAGGGCTCGGTCGCGCCGTTTGACCCCCGCATTCACGCGTTGCGCGGCCATCCCGGTCAGATCGATGTTGCCGCGGCCTTGCGCGGTCTGCTCGACGATTCGGGCATCCTCGAAAGCCATGTCGGCTGCGAGAAAATCCAGGACCCGTACTGCCTGCGTTGCCAGCCCCAGGTGATGGGCGCCGTGCTCGACCTCCTGCGTCAGGCGGGAGAGGTACTGCAACGCGAAGCCAATGCGGTGACTGACAATCCGCTGATTTTCACGGATACGGACGAAGCCATTTCCGGCGGCAATTTTCACGCGGAACCGGTTGCTTTCGCCGCCGACCAGATTGCCATGGCAGCCTGTGAGATCGGTTCGATCTGCGAACGGCGGATCGCGCTTCTCACAGACCCGGCCGTCTCCGGCCTGCCGGCCTTCCTGACGCCCAATCCGGGCATCAATTCCGGCTTCATGATTGCCCATGTGACGGCGGCAGCGCTGGTCTCGGAGAACAAGCAGAAAGCCTATCCGGCCTCGGTCGATTCCATCCCCACAAGCGCCAACCAGGAAGACCATGTCTCGATGGCGACCCATGGTGCCTTCCGCCTCCTGAAAATGGCGGAGAATCTGCATGCCGTGGTGGGAATAGAGCTGCTTTGCGGGGCCCAGGGTACGGACTTTCATGCCGGCGTGAATTCGTCCGCCTCGCTGGAAACTGCCAAGGCGACATTGCGCAAACAGGTTCCCGCCTATGGCGATGACCGCTACTTTGCCACCGATATCGCCAATGCGCGCGATCTGGTGGCGGGCAGGGGGCTTGTTGCGGATGCGGGCACGCTTCCCGGGATTGCCTGATGGACGTTTTCACGCTGAGACGCGGTACGTCGCCGCTGGTTGTTTCCATGCCGCATTCGGGCACGGCGCTGGCGCCGGGTCTGGCGGATCGCTTGAGCGAGCCTGCAGGCGGGCTGCCGGATACGGACTGGCACATACCGGAACTCTACGATTTCCTCGATGCGATGGGCGCGACGGTCATCCGGGCCAATTATTCGCGCTATGTCATCGATCTCAATCGCGACCCGACCGGCACGTCGCTCTACCCGGGGCAGGCGACCACCGACCTGGTGCCGACCACCCTGTTTGACGGCACGCCGATCTACAAGGACGGCGAGGCCCCGCACGATGCCGAGATCGAACAACGCCGGACCGAGTTCTATGACCCCTACCATCGCGCCCTGACCGAGACCTTGATGGCGACCCGGATGGAGCATGGCTATGCCTTGCTCTGGGATGCCCATTCGATCGCCTCGCAAGTGCCGCGCCTGTTCGAAGGCGTGCTGCCGGATCTCAATCTGGGCACGAATGGCGGCGAGAGCTGCGACCGGATGATCGAACGCTGGGCGGTCAAGGCGATGATGGATCACGAGGAGTATGCCTCCATCGTCAATGGCCGCTTCAAGGGAGGCTTCATCACCCGCGTCTTTGGTCGTCCGAGCCAGAATATCCATGCCCTGCAAATGGAACTCGCCCAGTCCGCCTATATGAGCGAGGCGCCGCCCTGGACGCTGGACACAGCCAAGGCCGACCAGCTGCGCGCTGCCCTCAAGGACGTCATGAAAGCCGCGCTCGACGCGGCCAAAAATCTCTATTCCGGAGAAGTGAAGTAAATGTCCCAGACCCGCCGCGACAATTCCCGCATCATCCGCGCCAAGCATGGCTCCAAGCTCGACGCCACCCATTGGGCCGCCGAAGCGCCCTTGCGCATGCTGATGAATAATCTCGACCCCGACGTGGCCGAGAAGCCGGAAGAGCTGGTGGTTTATGGCGGCATCGGTCGGGCGGCGCGTGACTGGGAGAGCTATGACCGCATTGTCGCGACGCTGAAGCGGCTGAAGGAAGACGAGACGCTTCTGGTCCAGTCCGGCAAGCCGGTCGGCGTGTTTCCGACCCACAAGAATGCGCCGCGTGTGCTGATTGCCAACTCCAATCTCGTGCCCAACTGGGCCAATTGGGACCATTTCCGCGAACTCGATAAAAAGGGCCTGATGATGTACGGCCAGATGACGGCTGGCTCGTGGATTTATATCGGCTCGCAGGGCATCGTTCAGGGCACGTATGAGACTTTCGTCGAGGCCGGTCGCCAGCATTATGACGGCGATCTCACCGGCAAGTGGATCCTGACCGGCGGGCTCGGCGGCATGGGCGGCGCCCAGCCGCTGGCTGCGACCATGGCCGGCGCTTCCATGCTGGCGGTGGAATGCCAGCCGAGCCGGATCGAGATGCGCTTGAAGACCGGCTATCTCGACAAAAGCGCCACCACGCTGGACGAGGCGCTGGAGATCATCAATGCGGCCTGTGCCAGGGGCGAGGCGGTCTCCGTCGGCCTGCTGGGCAATGCGGCCGAGGTCTTCCCGGAACTGGTGAAGCGCGGCGTCAAACCTGACATGGTCACCGACCAGACCTCCGCCCACGACCCGGCCAATGGCTATCTGCCGGCCGGCTGGACGCTGGCGGAATGGGACGCCAAGCGCGAGAGCGATCCTGATGCCGTTGAAGCCGCCGCAAAAGCTTCCATGGCGGAGCAGGTCAAGGCCATGCTGGCCTTCTGGGAGCAGGGCATTCCGACGCTGGATTATGGCAATAATATCCGCCAGATGGCGCATGATGAGGGCGTCAGCAACGCCTTCGATTTCCCCGGCTTCGTGCCGGCCTATATCCGCCCGCTCTTCTGCCGCGGTATCGGTCCCTTCCGCTGGGCGGCCCTGTCAGGCGATCCGGAAGACATCTACAAGACCGACGCCAAGGTCAAAGAGCTTATCCCGGACAATCCGCATCTTCACCGCTGGCTCGACATGGCCCGCGAGCGCATCCATTTCCAGGGCCTGCCGGCGCGCATCTGCTGGGTCGGTCTGGGTGAACGTCACAAGCTGGGCCTCGCTTTCAACGAGATGGTTCGCACCGGCGAGCTTTCTGCCCCGGTCGTGATCGGCCGCGACCATCTCGATTCAGGCTCGGTCGCCAGCCCCAATCGCGAGACCGAAGCCATGATGGACGGTTCCGACGCCGTCGCCGACTGGCCGCTCCTCAACGCGCTCTTGAACACCGCCTCCGGCGCCACCTGGGTCTCGCTGCATCATGGCGGCGGGGTCGGCATGGGCTATTCGATGCATTCCGGCCAGGTCGTCCTCGCCGACGGCACCGAAGACGCCGCCGCCCGCGTTGGCCGCGTGTTGTGGAATGACCCGGCGACCGGTGTGATGCGTCATGCCGATGCGGGCTATGAGATTGCCAAGGACTGCGCGCGGGAGCAGGGGTTGGATTTGCCGAGTGTGAAGTAGGGAGTGTTGTGGTCACTCTGCATCGCGCTTAGCGTGAAACACGTATTCCGTCGGTCGGGGAGTCACGATGCTTCGCTTCCTGTTTGTGCTGATTCCGCTGGCGGCTTCCTTCTTTTGCGCCAGCGCCTTCGACGGCATGATTTACAATGCGGAGTTGGGCACCGGGATCGGGTTGTTGCTGACGGGCGTGGCACTGACTGTGGCGACGGGGTTTTGGATCGCAGGCTGCTTGATGGCGCTCGCGCGTCCGCGGGTCGTTGCGGGTTGGGGAACCTTCTCGGTTTTCTTGAGCGCGGGCGGCGTGTTCGTCGCGATAGCCGGTCTTGCCGGTCTCTATGTTCATTACACACAAGGTGGGTTTGGTCCGCATAGCCATCGGTTCGGATACTTCCCGTATGTCTGGTGGCTGATGACCTATGCGGGAGCTCTCACAGCCATCGGTAGTTGGTTCCAACACGGGCGCGACTGACTGAAAATCCACCGCCGTTGTAGCCCTCATTCGGTCCTGTGGGCCACCTTCGCTCTAGGAGAGCAGGAAGATCCAGCGCGCGCCTTTCTCTCTCCGCGAGGAGCAAGGGAATCGCCGGGAGGGCGAGACGGAGGGGCGGCGCCGAAGGCGACGTGCGGGTTTCCTCGCTCACGCTCGGCCCCATCGACCCGATGCTTCGCACCGGCCCACTTCCCCATGAAATGGGGAAGAAACCCGTTCCCATTTTTCCCGGAAGCGCGCCAGCGCTATCCGGGACCGACAGGATACTCATCGCTTGCGAAAACGCGCGGTCGGTCCCGGCTCTCCAACCGGCTTTCGCCGGTTTGCGGCCGGGAGAAATGGGGTTCGCCTGTCCATATTCACCCGCAAATTGTCATCCCGGCGGCGGAGACGTCGCCAGAATTAGGCTGACGATGTAGATCCCATTGATCGCGACCGCGAACGCGCTGGCGGCGGTGATCCTGCGCTGGGTGATCAGGTCGTAAACCGGCACGGCCAGCAGGAAGGCCAGCCACATGGGCAGGACGAGATAGACGTCCACGTGGAGAATATAGGTCACCCGCGAAAAGGCGGGAAACATCAGGGCGAGGCCGGCGAACAGCATGAAGCGCTTGTGCAGGGCGGCCTTGGCCCGGTTGAGCAGGGCCGCGCTATAGAAGACCAGAAAGACAGCGGCATTGGCGATGTTGGCGATCAGGATGGTGTTGTCGCCGGTGCGAACCAAATTCTCCCAGGAGATATAAAGGCCCGTTCCCAGCATGACCGGCACCAGCGCCAGGCTGCTGACCCCCAGTGTCTTGTGCAAACCGTAATTCCCGCGCCCGATCAGCGACGTCTGGCCCATCATCAAAGCGAACCAAAGCCCCATCGAGACCGCATGCACATGCATGTGCGGGAGCAGGGGGGGCAGCTCATCGCCATTGACCAGCGCATGCAGTGGAAAGGCTGTCGCCACGATGGCGAACAGCGCCAGCGCATAGAAAAAGAAAAAACGCTCACCGCGCCTGGTCATTGTCATGATGTCTCCCCCCGGATCCTGTTGTGCGAGCGTGTGGGTCGGGGGGATGGGTGTCAACGGGAAACAAGGTGATGCGCGGGAGGGAGACACACGCGCTCAGCGTCCCGCTTACCGCGCTCAAGCGCCGCGCATAACCTTTCCCCGTGCGATGCAAAGGAAATCCCATGCGTGCCTTGTTGGCTGCTGCCACCTCTTTTTTCGCTCTGACCGGGGCCGCCCTGGCCCAGCCCGATGGTTGGAGCGAGGCGGAGATCACTGAACTCGACAGCGCGATCCAGTCGCTGATGGCGGAGGAGGAGGTGGTCGGACTGGCCTATGCCCTGATTGACGAGGGCGAGGTCGCCCATGTCGCCGCCTTCGGCTATCGCAATCGCAAGAATGCGGCACCGCTCGAGACCGACAGCATCATGTATGGCGCCTCGCTGACCAAGGCGGCCTTTGGCTATTATGTGTTGATGCTGGTCGATGAGGGGCTGATCGATCTCGATGCCTCGATCGCCGACTATCTGCCGCGGCCCTTGCCCGAGTATGACGAATGGGCCGATCTCGCCGACCAGCCGCAATGGCGCGATCTGACAGCGCGGATCATCCTGTCCAACGGCACCGGTTTCGCCAATTTCCGCTGGCTGGAAGAGGATGGCCGCCTGCAATTCCATTTCCCGCCGGGCGAACGTCAGGCCTATTCGGCGGAAGGGTTTTACATCCTCCAGCATGTGATCGAGGAAGGTCTCGGTCTCGACCTGAAAGAAGAGATGCAGACCCGTATTTTCGACCTTTTCGGCATGACCGACACTTCGATGCAATGGCGCGAGGATTTTGCTGACAATCTCGCCGATGGCTATGCCATGGACGGCACGTTCGAGCCGCATGATGAACGTTCCGGTGTGTCGGCGGCGGGATCGATGGACACGACCATCGCCGACCAGGCGCGGATGTGGGCCGGCATGGTTCGCGGCGAGGGGCTGAGCGCCGAGGCGCGTGCCGAATTTGTCTCCCCCTCTCAGGTGATCCGTTCGCCAGGCCAGTTTCCGACAATCACCACCGAGGAAGACCCGCGCGCGGCGGCGATCGGACTGGCAGCCGGACTGGGCGTGATCACCTTCCAGGACGAGACCGGTCACTGGTTCGACAAGGGTGGCCACAATCCCTGGACCGGCAACCGCGCGACCTGTCATCAGGAGACGCAGCGCTGCATCGTCCTGCTCGCCAATTCAGTCCGCGCCGAGCTGATCTATTCGCAGATCGTCGAGCAGGCGATGGGTGAAAACCCGATGCCTTGGTGGTGGGTCTATCCGGAGCAGTTTGTGGAGTAGGGGGAATGCCGTGTTGCGAGGAAGGAGATCCAGGTTTCCATTTTTCCCGGAAGCGCGTCAGCGCTATCCGGGACCGACCGGATACTCATCATTTGTGAAAACGTGCAGTCGGTCCCGGCTCTCCAACCGGCTTTCGCCGGTTTGCGGCCGGGAAAAATGGGTTTTGCCTCTCCTTGTTTACCAGCAAATTGTCATCCGGCTCTGCGCCCCGCTTTTGCGGGGCAGGAGCCTGCGCCCGCGAAAGCGGGTGGCCGGGATGACAAGTTTGAGGCATGGCAATAGAAACAGGGCCAACACAGACTCACCCTTGGGAGCCCTCCATGTCCGACGCTTTTTACGCCCACCTGTCCGACGAGTTGAAGCAGATCGAGGCGGACGGGCTCTACAAGCGCGAACGCATCATCACCTCGCAGCAATTCTCCGAGATCGATGTGACGGCGGACGGGGCGTCGAGCCATGTCATCAATTTCTGCGCCAACAACTATCTCGGCCTGGCCAATCGTCCCGAATTGATCGAGGCCGCCAAGACGACGCTGGACAGTCATGGTTTCGGTGTCGCCTCGGTGCGCTTCATCTGTGGCACGCAGGACCTGCACAAGCAGCTGGAAGCCAAGATTGCCGCCTTTGCCGGCTGTGAGGACGCCATCCTCTATGCCGCCGCCTTTGACGCCAATGGCGGGGTGTTCGAGCCGCTTTTGGGGCCGGAGGATGCGATCATCTCCGACGCGCTCAACCATGCCTCGATCATTGATGGCGTGCGCCTGTGCAAGGCGAAACGCTATCGCTATGCCAATTCGGACATGGCCGATCTCGAGACCCAGCTCAAACAGGCCCGGGCGGATGGCGCACGGCATATCCTGATTGTTACCGATGGCGTCTTCTCGATGGATGGCTATATCGCCGACCTGAAATCCATCGTCCGCCTCGCCAAACAGTATGACGCGCTGACCATGGTCGATGACTGCCATGCCCATGGCTTCATGGGCGCACAAGGCCGCGGCACGCCGGAACATTGCGGTGTGCTGGGTGAGATCGACATCATCACCGGCACGTTCGGCAAGGCGCTGGGCGGGGCGATGGGCGGTTTCACGGCCGCGCGGCGCGAGATCATCGACATGCTGCGCCAGCGCTCGCGGCCCTATCTGTTCTCCAATTCACTGGCGCCCGCCATCGCAGGAGCCTCGCTCAAGGCGCTCGACATGGTCGCCGCGGGTGAAGATCTGCGCGCCCGCCTGTTCGACAATGCCAAACGCTTCCGCACAGGCATGAGTGAGGCCGGTTTCGACCTTCTGCCCGGCGAGCACCCGATCATTCCGGTCATGCTGGGCGATGCCAAGCTGGCCCAGGAGATGGCTTCGAAACTGATGGATGAGGGCGTCTATGTGATCGGCTTTTTCTTCCCGGTCGTGCCCAAGGGCAAGGCGCGAATCCGCACCCAGATGTCGGCGGCGCATACGCCGGAGATGATTGATCGCGCAGTGGCGGCCTTTACGAAGGTGGGCCGGGAGTTGGGAGTTATTTGATGGGTACTCGTCCCGCTCGCCGGGACGCCGCCCCATCCAGTCCCCCTGACGCTTTCCCCAAATACGCGTAGTCTTCCCCGGTCAGACTCGCTTTTTTGGCGAAATCTGCATCCGAATGATCGCTTGGGGGCATCACACGGGTATGTGACACAGGGGACTGCCATGACGGATACCAGCGAAGTGCGTGCCAGCAGCGCGCGTCCATCGGACGAGATGCTGCCTTTCCTGAACAATTTCCACGACATCTTCACCACGATCGGGGTTTTGATCTTGCTCGCCGGCCTGGGTGCCGGTGCCGGCCAGGTGATGGCCGGGCTTGGCCTGGAAGAGGGCGAACAGGCCTTCCAGAACGCGCTGATGGCGCTGATTGGCGGGATCGCGATCTTTACCTGGCTGTTGTCGGCCCTGCTGGTCGGCAAGCAACGCCGCATCCTGCCGGGCATTGTGCTCAGTTCGGTCTTCGGCGTGACGACGATGATCGTCCTGGTCTGGGGTTATGCCCAATTCCTGATCCATGGTGCCGGAATTTCCGAGGAAAGCTTCGAGCTCGCCGGAGCCGGTGTCGACGATATGGAATTCGGCCGCGAGGCGGTGATGATGGTGCTGGCGCAATTGCCGGTCTCCATCCGTTTCATGCCGATCGTGTTCGGCCTCGCCTTCCTGCTGCCGGTCACGGCCTATTATGTCAGCTACCGTCTGCCCTTCGCCGGCGGGCTGATGGGGGTCGGTTTGGTTCTGACCGCTGTGATGACCCTGCTGGCAGTCGATCCCTATACGGTGATCATCTGGTCACCGAGCATCAATGTTGCTGCCGGTGGGGCCCTGTTGCTGGCCGGCATCCTGTTTGATGCCCGTGATCCGGGTCGCGAGACGCGCCTGTCGGGAACGGCCTTTTGGCTTCACTTCTTTGCGGCGCCGGTCCTGCTGGGGGCCGTTCTGAACTTCACTCAGACCGGCATGACCCTTCAGGAGAGTGATTTCGCCAATCCGGAGAACCTCAACTTGTTTGCAGCCATGGCATCGGACAGTGCCGAGTCGATGCGGCTCGCCATTACGGCGCTGACAGTGATCGGCCTGTTTGCCCTGGTCTCGCTGCTGATCAATCGCCGCGCCCTGATCGTCTCCGGACTGGTCACGGCGGGTGTTTCAATCGGCGTGATTGTCAATGGGTCCGATCTGGGCGCTGGTGCGGTCGTCGCCGTGACGCTGCTGGTCCTGGGTGCAATCGTGGTCCTGCTGGGCGCAGCCTGGAACCCGGTCCGCCGCATCCTGCTGATGCCGATCCCGCAGGTCGGCCCGCTGGGTCGCATCTTCCCGCCGGTCAGTACAGCGGAAGGCTGATCACGCGTCGCGTTGAATGAAGAACCGCCCGGCGCCCAGCGCCGGGCGGATTTTTTCGGGCGTTGCCAGGTCAGGCAACCGAACGTCTTCCCGGGCCACGGACTCATGCCAAACTGCGGTTTTTCGCGCGCCGGGCCGGGAGATTGTGCATGGCTTTGGAGACAGATGCGATCATCGTCGGGGCCGGTGCCGTCGGGTTGGCCACCGCACGGGCCTTCGCCCGGCGCGGCCACGAGACCATCGTGCTGGAAGCCGCCACCAAGATCGCCCAGGGCATTTCCTCGCGCAATTCCGAGGTCATCCATGGCGGGCTCTATTATCCGACCGGATCGCTGAAAGCGCGGCTCTGCGTGGCGGGCCGGCTGATGCTCTACGCCTTTCTCGAACACCATCATCTGCCACACGAGAAATGCGGCAAGCTCGTCGTCGCGACCGAGCCGCACGAGATTGAGCGGCTCGACGCCATCCTCGATCAGGCCAAGGCCAACCAGGTCGGCGGCATGCGGCGGTTGAGCGGTGCCGAAGCGCGGGCGTTGGAGCCGGAATTGCGGGCCGAGGCGGCATTGTTGTCGGAAGAAAGCGGCGTCATGGATGCCCACGCCTATATGGATGCGCTGGCCGGCGAGATCGCCGGGCATGGCGGCGCCATCGCCGTCAATACGCCCTTTGCCGGCGCGACGCCGCTCACGGGGGGCGGCTTTGTCGTGCGGACGGGCGGCGAGCATGCGACCGAGGTCACGACACGCTATCTGGTGATCGCGGCCGGGCTGGGCGCACAGGCGGCTGCGGCGATGATCGAGACCATGCCGGCCGAGCGGATCCCGCCGCTGCATTATGGCAAGGGCGTCTACTTCACCCTGTCCGGAAAAGCGCCGTTCTCGCGGCTGGTCTATCCGCTGCCGATACCCGGCGCGCTGGGCACGCATTACCGCCGCGATCTGGGTGGGCAGGCGCGGTTCGGTCCGGATCTCGCCTTTGTCGAGGCTGAGGACTACACGGTCGATCCGGCGCGGGCGCAGGCGTTTTATGCCACCGCGCGGCGCTTCTGGCCGTCGCTGCCGGACGGGGGCCTGATGCCGGATTATGCCGGCATTCGCCCCAAGCTGCATGGGCCGGGTGAGCCGCAGCCGGATTTCCGGATGGACGGACCGGAAAGCCATGGCGTTGCCGGCTTGATGGCCCTGTTCGGGATTGAAAGTCCGGGCCTGACGGCCTCGCTGGCCATCGGGGAAACGGTGGCGGAACGTTTATCCGCTTGATCCGGCCCGGCGACAGGCCACTATGGCGCCGGATCGGGAGGCGATATGACACCTGCACGCTGGGCCTTTGTGGCCACACTGGTTCTCACCCTGGCGACCTTGGCCTTCCCGTTGGCGTTGTTCGGCTCGCCGCCCGATCTGGGCAGTGCGCCGATGGCTGAGGGGTTCAAAACCCCGATCCTCGCCCTGGAGTTCGCCGAGGATGTTGGGGGTATTGCCTTTCTGCAGGGCGAGGCGGCGGCGGCGCTGCGCGCTTGGCTGGTCGAGGTCCAGTTTCTCGACTGGTTCTTCCCGGTCGCCTATGCCGGTATGGCAGCGACCTTCTTTCTTGGCATGGCCCTGCGCGGGCGCTTTCTCGCCGCAGTTGGTGTCGGACTGGCGCTGGCGACCATTCCGGCTGACTGGCAGGAAAATGCCACCATCAACGGCATTCTTGCCGAGATCGAAAACCCGCTGTGCAGCTCCGACATCGAACCGGCGGACGGGCGTGATGATGTCGTCCTGCGCGATTGCCTGCCGCGCGGCTATTTCGACCGGGCCAGCCCTGAAGTCGAATTGGTCTCCTATGCCTTTGACAGCTTCCTGCCGGTGCGGATCGAGATGCTGCGCATCGACACCTGGATCAAATGGGGGCTGATCGCCGCCTATGCCGCCTGGCTGGCCGCCATGCTGTGGATGGATCGGCGCCGCATCCTGGCCATACCGGCTGCGGTCGGCGCGCTCTCCATCGCCGCGACCTGGATCAGCGGCTCGAACGGACATGTCGCTGAACTGATGGGCATACTGCTCATTCCGATGATGCTGACTTTCCCCATCGCCGCGGTGATGTATCTTCGCGACAAACCCGCCAAGACGGGGACGCCACAAGGTGAGGACGCTGCATGAAAGCCCTGGTCAAAGCCAAGCCGGAAGAAGGCATCTGGATGGAGGACGTGCCGGAGCCGCAAATCGGTCCGGATGATGTCCTGATCAAGATCAAACGCACCGCCATCTGCGGCACGGACATCCATATCTACAATTGGGATGACTGGGCGGCCAAGAATGTGCCGACGCCCATGGTGGTCGGCCATGAATATGCCGGCGAGATCGTCGATACGGGCTCGAACGTGACCCGGGTCAAGGTCGGCCAGCGTGTCTCCGGCGAAGGGCATGTGGTTGGCGTCACCAGCCGCGCCGCCCGCGCCGGTCGTTTCCATCTCGATCCGGAAACCCGCGGTGTCGGGGTCAACATTCCCGGCGCCTTCGCCGAATACATGAAGCTGCCGGCCTTCAATGTCGTGCCGCTGTCCGAGGATGTGCCCGACGAGATCGGCTCCATCCTCGATCCGCTCGGCAATGCGGTCCACACAGCGCTGCAGTTCGACATGATCGGCGAGGATGTGCTGATCACCGGCGCCGGACCGATCGGCATCATGGCCGCCGCCATTGCCCGCCATGTCGGCGCCCGCCATGTCGTGTTGACCGACATCAACACGCACCGCCTGCACCTGGCGAGCCAGGTCGCGCCGAAGATCCGCACGGTCGATGTCTCGAAAGAGAAGATCGAGGATGTGGCCAAAGAGCTCGGCATGACCGAGGGCTTTGATGTCGGCCTGGAAATGTCCGGCGCGCCGCAGGCTTTCGGCTCCATGCTTAACAATATGGTGATGGGCGGCAAGGTCGCCATGCTCGGTCTGCCGTCCAGGCCGATCGAGGTCGATTTCGGCCAGCTCGTCCTGAAGGCGATCACGCTGAAGGGCATTTATGGCCGTGAGATGTTCGAGACCTGGTACAAGATGATCGCCATGCTCGAGAGCGGTCTCGACGTCTCGCGCATCATCACCCACCGCTACAAGGCCGATGAGTTCCAGAAGGGTTTCGACGCCATGCGCGCCGGCAAGTCCGGCAAGGTGGTTCTGGACTGGGATTGAGCGTGTCACCTCGCTTGGGCCGGGGAGGGTCCTGATGGGTATGGAAAAACGCGTACCGCTTGAAAACTACATTGAATATCCGCAAGCCGAGATGCGCGAGCGGGTCAGCCGGTTCACGCAGAACCTGTTGCGCCGGCGCACGGTGCGGGATTATGCCGACAAGCCAGTCGAGCGGGCGGTGATCGAACAGGCCATCATCGCCGCCGGTTCGGCGCCTTCAGGTGCCAATCACCAGCCCTGGCATTTTGTTGTGCTCAGCGACCCGGCCAAGCGTCGGGCCCTGCGTGAGGCGGCCGAGGCGGAAGAAGCGGCCTTCTACAATGGCAAGGCACCGCAGGAATGGCTCGACGCGCTGGCGCCGCTGGGCACCGATGCCAGCAAGCCTTTCCTCGAACATGCGCCGGTCCTGATCGCCGTCTTCGCCCAGAAGCGCGGTGGTGAGGAGATCGGCCAGGACAAGAAGAATTACTACATCCACGAGAGCGTCGGCATTGCCTGCGGCTTCCTGCTGGCCGCGCTGCACGAGGCCGGCTTGGTCACGCTGACCCACACGCCCAATCCGATGCGCTTCCTCAACGAGGTCTGCGAACGCCCGGCCGGGGAAAAACCCTACATGCTGATCGTCGGCGGCTATCCGGCCGAGGATGCGACCGTGCCGGAGCACGCCCTGGTCAAGAAGCGGCTGGACGAGATCACGACCTGGCTTTGATGAGGGAATCCTGACGGTTGCAGGCTAGCGCGGTCAGGTCCGCCAGTTGAGATCGCCGGGGAGCTCCAGGTCGGCAAAGTCGATGCGAATTACGCGCCGTGGCCGCAGTGAGCGGGATGCGAGGGATCGGTGCAGCGTGAGCATTGGTAGCACGATCGCGTCGCCCGCCGCACATTGAGGGGTGGTGGTCTGGCAGGATCGAGCGATTGCCTCGGCGTTATCGGCAGAAACCCGGCCATGCCGCGCGCTGTCCAATGCGATCTCCATCGCGCCATCGGCCTCTGCCGCATCATCCAGATGGAGGCGGACAAAGAGCATGCGAGCCAATACCGATTCCGGGGCTTCGCAGTGCCAGACACCGTCCTTCCGTGACCAGTTTTTGAACCCGTTGATATCAACTCGGTCGTGAACTGCGATGACGCGATCCTGATGCCACGGCACCGCCCAGTTTGTGTCGGCTATCTTGTTGAATGAAATCATGCGGACCGGCCGCATTTTCGGCCATATGGTGCGGATGCGCTTGCAGAGTGCCGCGATGCCTTTGCTCTCGTAGAGGGGCGCGCTTTCCTCAATCCGTCTGCCGGGTTGATCATGGTGCCCGACCATCTCGCGCATTGCGTGAAGTGCGCTTTGTGAAAGCACTTGGCGCAAAAGCCAAACCTCGCCGGCGGAGATATTCTCTTGGCTTGTTTGTGTAGGTGAAGGATGGGAAGAATCTGACATCGACACCGCTTGTACCGTGAAGGGCTGGGCGGGCGTAGGCCAAATTTAGCAGATGTCGCAGTGGCCATTGTTCGCCCAACAGACGCCCGGACCTGTAGGTCCAGGCGCCGTGCGGCTTATGCGGTGCTAGTCCAAGAAACGCGCCGCGATCCAGTCCGAGATAAGGTCCAGCGCGTGTGGGGCGAAGGTTTCTTCGATCTCGGCATATTCGGCGATGGTCCCGGTCTGCGCCGTCTGGAACATGTGATTGAGACCCTCCAGCTCCAGCACCGTGACGTCGGGATTGCCGGACAGGCCCGCTTCCAGCCCGGCCAGATTGGGGCCGGGGAGAACCTGAAGGTCCAGCGAACCATTCACGGCCAGCACCGGCTGATCAACCTGCGGCAGATAGGCGGCCGGGTCGTGACGCAGGAAGGTGCGCTGCCAAGCGCGAACATTCTGGCTGACCAGCAGTTCGCGCTGCGCCGGTGCGGCGCCGAGCAGGGCGAGGGTCTCGTCGGTAAACAGGGCGTTCAAGGCCGAGCGGGCTGCCTCTTCATCCGCTGCCGCGCTCACCGTGCCGGTGATTTGCGGGATCAGGCGGGCCAGCACTTCCAGCTCTTCCTCGCTGCGACCACCGGCGCGGGCTGCGGCCAGCGACTGGTCCAGGATGATCTGCTCGCCTGTCGTACCGGGACCCGCCAGCAGCACCAGGAAAGCGACCGCGTCATTGTCGGCAGCGACAACCGGGGCAATCAGACCGCCTTCGCTATGGCCGATCAGCCCGATGGCGGAGGTATCGATCTCCGGCCGGGCCCGAAGCCAGGCCAGCGCGGCCGCGGTATCGGACGCGAAATCCATCGAGGTGGAGGATGCAAAATCGCCGGTCGACTCGGCAAAGCCGCGATCATCATAGCGCAGGACGGCGATGCCATTGCGGGTGAGATGATCGGCCAGAACGGCGAAGGGGCGATGGGTCCACACGGTCTCGTCGCGGTCCTGGGGGCCGGAACCGGAGATCAGGATGGCGGCAGGGAAGGGGCCGTCGCCAGCGGGAATGGTCAGCGTGCCGGCAAGGGTCACGCCTTCGGCCTCGGGATTGTCGAAGCGGACCGGCTCGACGCGGTAGGGGAAGGGGCCGACCGGTTCCTGCGGGCGGTTGGGACCGGTCACGAGGTTGGCCGTGCGCTGAAAGCTGACCTCCGCGTCGGGAAAGCCGGGACGGATCCATTGACCGGTCAGCATGTCGCCGCCCGCATCCAGCGTGCCGCGATAGGTGACATTGGCGGCCGGGATGCGAAAGCCGACTGCGTCACCGTCACGGGTGAACTCCGTGACCGGGATGCCATAGGCAGCCTGGGTGACGGAATCGAGCGTGGCCTGGGTGCCGTCCTCGCCGGTTTCGATATTGAGGGTGAAAGCCAGTTCGGTCTCGCCGCGTGTCAGCATGCCTTCCCAGACACCGTCCATACCGTCGATGACCGTCACCTCGACAGTCTCGGGCCGGGCAAATGCCAGGGGCAGGTTCATGCCCTGGCTGAACTCGCCTTCATAGCGCCGGGTCTGTTCATTCCATTCGCCGCTGTAGGACACGCCCATCGCGGTGATGGCGAAGCGCATCGCGTTGGCATCGATCGCAAACTCATCGATGGGAATTTTCTGGCCGGGGGCCTGGTCGAGGCTTTCCAGCTCGCCACGATGACTGCCGTCCGGATGTTCCGTGGCGGTGATCAACAAGCGCAATTCGCCGCCGGGCGTTGTCAGGACGCCGAGCCAGTCGCCGGATGGGGGGATATTCGGGCTGTTGTCGGCGGAGGCTTGGGCTATCGTGATCAGGAATGTGATCACGAGGCCTGTCAGCCAGGCGGTGATGGTTCGGATAATCGGCATTTGGCCCTCCGGGATTTGGCCAGCCGGATGCATTCGCCTGCAATGAGGCGGGCAGCCGGTTGTGATGGATGGTTGGGCCCGTTGGCCGGGGACGGTTGGAGCCCGCTTACAACTCGATAATTAGCTAATGATCAAAATGAATGCAAGCTTTAGTTCGAAGTCGATCTAAATGAGTGACGCGTTCCGGACAAAAAACGCCCGGATCGTTGGGGGCGATCCGGGCGTAGCATTGTCCGGTTTGGGGCCGGTTGGGGTAGGCGCGTTTGCCAAGGCTGACCGTTGGGGTGTGAGGCTGGGCGGTCAACCCGTGAGCGAGGTCTTGGGGAAACCTCTAGGCCCGCACGCGCCGGCGGATGGCTGTGAACGACCAGATGAACGCGATGATCCAGCCGATAAAGGTCCAACCCAAAAGCAGGTTGGTGAGGAAGATCGCGAATGTGTTGTCGTGACCGCGCAGAAGGCCGATCAGGGTTGGCAGGAAATAGGCCAGCAGACCAATCACCGCGACTTCACCACCCATGACGTAAACCTCCATTGTCCTGTCTCCTTTGCCCCGTCGGTCGTGCGTTCAGGGGCTTATCGAATTTCGATATGAATGTAGGAGCGGTTGCGAAACCGCACAAGGGAGGACGAGGGGGGATTAATCCGATTTAAGTCCCGGGTCAGACGCCGGACATGAAAAAGCCCCGGCCAGTGAGCCGGGGCTTGATCGTTCCAGCGGTGTCAGGACCTACGCCTCAACTGTCGGGAATTCATAATCCTTGTAGATTTCCCGCAGCTTGGTCTTGAGGATCTTGCCGGTCGCGCCGATCGGCATTTCCTCAATGAACTCGACCGCGTCGGGCAGCCACCATTTCGGCACCTCGCCGCGCAGGTAGTCGATGATCGACGCGGCATCCGGTTCGGCACCCGGCTTGAGCTGGACGACGAGCAGCGGACGTTCCTGCCATTTCGGGTGCGGCATGCCGACGGCGGCGGCCATTGCCACGGACGGGTGTCCCATGGCGGCGTTTTCCAGATCGATCGAGGAAATCCATTCGCCGCCGGTCTTGATGACGTCCTTGGAGCGGTCGGTGATGGTCATGAAACCGCTGCCGTCGAGATGGGCGACATCGCCGGTCTGGAACCAGCCATCCTCGGTGAAGCTTTCGGCACCGGCACCGCGATAATAGCCGGAAGCGATCCATGGCCCGCGGACCTGGACATGACCGGAGGACTCGCCGTCCCAGGGAAGTTCCTTGCCTTCATCATCGACAATGCGCATGCCGACACCGAAGACGAGGCGGCCCTGTTTCAGCTTGACCTTGATGATCTCCTCGCGATCGAGACCTTCATGCTTGGGCAGAAGGACATTGACCGTACCCAGCGGGCTCATTTCGGTCATGCCCCAGCCTTGCTGCATGACCACACCATACTTGTCCTCATAGGCGCGCAGCAGGGCTTCGGGCAGCGCCGAACCGCCGATCAGAACCCGTTCGACACTGTCGATGCGCTTGCCTTCGGCCTCGAGATAATTGAGCAGGCCGAGCCAGACCGTCGGCACGCCGGCGACGTAATTGACGTTCTCGCCCTCGATCAGTTCGTGAATGGAGGCGCCGTCCATCTGGGCGCCCGGCATCACCAGCTTGGCGCCATTCATCGGCGCGGCGTAGGGAATGCCCCAGGCATTGACGTGGAACATCGGCACGACCGGCAAAATCGTGCCGCGAGCGCCAACGCCGATCACATCAGCGGCGGCCGATGCCATGGCATGCAGGACGGTCGAACGGTGGGAATACAAAACGCCCTTGGGATCGCCCGTGGTGCCGGACGTATAGCACAAACCGGCGGCGGCATATTCGTCGAAGACCGGCCAGTCGAAATCGGCCGGATAATCACTGATCAGCTCTTCATAGCTCTTGCACTTGGTCTGGACGCCCTCGAGATGGGTCTTGTCGGTCATCAGAACCCAGTTCTTGACCGATTTGCACGCTTTCGAGATGGCATCGATCAGCGGTGCGAACTGCTTGTCGAAGAACACCGTCTTGGACTGCGCATGGTCGAGCATCCAGATCAGCTGCTTGGGATCAAGGCGCGGATTGACAGTGTGGACGACGGCGCCGACCCCGGAAATCGCGTAGTAAAGCTCGAAATGGCGGTGCGAATTCCAGGCGATGGTGGCGACGCGGTCGCCCTCGCGGATTTTGAGTTTCTTTTGCAGGGCGTTGGCCAGCTGCTGCGTACGCTTGTAGGTCGTCGTGTAATTCTGGCGATGGATCTGGCCGCTCTCCGGCAGCCGCGTGACAATTTCCTGATCGCCATGGCATTTTGCCGCGTGAACCAGAATGTCCGAGATCATGAGCGGACAGTCCATCATGTGTGCGCGCAAAGTCATGTATTTCCCCTGATAATCAACCGTTGGTCCGTTTTTGTGTTTTGCCAATCAAACGGTCTAACGGGCCACGGCGCAATCCCTTTGCTCAATCGGTTTGAATTGCTTATGCGTTTTTTGCACATGAGGCGCCGCCCGGTGCTGCCATCTGTCGAGGAGTTCTGCCCGTGACCCATCCCGTCAACCTGCCGACCCATGCCGATATTCTCGATGCAGCGGGCAGGCTGGCCGGGCATGCGGTCGCCACGCCGCTCCTGCGCAATGACCGGCTCGACGCCGAGACGGGTTGTCGGCTGTTTGTGAAGGCCGAGTGCCTGCAACGCACCGGCTCGTTCAAGTTCCGTGGCGCCTTCAACCGTATTTCCCGGCTGGATGACGCCGAGAAGGCACGCGGCATTCTGGCCTATTCCTCCGGGAATCATGCCCAGGGCGTCGCGGCGGCGGCCAAGCTGAACGGTACTACCGCCAAGATCCTGATGCCGGCCGATGCACCGCGTTCGAAGGTCGAGGGGGTCCTGTTCTGGGGCGGCGAAGTGGTGACCTATGACCGCGCTACCGAGAGCCGCGAAGCGATGGGGCTGGCGATTGCCGAGGCCGAGGGGCGCATTCTCGTGCCGCCTTATGAGGACCCCTACATCATTGCCGGGCAGGGCACGGCCGGTCTTGAAGCCGCACAGCAATTGCAGGCGCTCGGAGAAACGCCGGACATTGTGGTCTGTTGCGCCGGTGGCGGAGGTCTTATCGCCGGCGTCGGCTTGGCCATGTCCCACGCCTTCCCGGACGTCGCGATCTGGTCGGCGGAACCGGAAGGCTTTGACGATCACAAGCGCTCGCTCGCCAGCGGCCAGCGCGAGACCAATACCAAGCTTACCGGCTCGATCTGTGATGCGATCATCACGCCGACGCCGGGCGCTCTGACCTGGGCGCTCAATTCAACCCAGCTGAGCGCTGGCGCCGCGATCTCTGATGACGAGGCGCTTGATGCCATGGTGGCTGCGTGGCGGCACCTCAAAATCGTCGTCGAGCCCGGCGGTGTCGCGGCGCTGGCGGCTGTGCTGTCCGGCAAGATGGATGTTGCCGGCAAGACAGTCTGCGTGCTGGCAACCGGCGGCAATGTGGATGCTGCAGTCTTTCAAAAAGCCCTCGACCGGGCTTGATGGCACACATGATATGCGTGCCGGTCAGGCCTGACCGGGTCCTGTTTGCGCTTACCCGGCCAGCTTGTTAACCTTCGTCCGAAAATCGGGGAGGTTGCATGCCTGTGTCGAGAACCGGGTACGCCTTGGGGATTGCTGCTGCGCTGGTCATTCAGGGTGGCGCGTCCGCGGCCTTTTCCCAGCCTTCCCCTGCACCCGTTGACCCCTCTGGCGACGGGTCGGCCGAGACCCGGCTGGCGGTCGAACCACCCCTGACCGGTGCCGAGCAGGCGCTGTTGGACCAGATCCGGGCGGCCGGTCCGATTGAACCGAACTCTGACCGGCCTTGTCCGTTCGGGACTTACGGCCCGCCTTTGAATGTCCGCGACCCAGATGCCGGCGAGTCCGGGATCGAGATATTTGATCCCTGCGGCTTGCGGTTCACCGACCTGTCGGGGATCTGGGAGATGTCAGGCGGTTTCCAGCTGATTGCCTATCATGAGCGTCGCGGTGGTGAGCTGGCAATGCGCTTCACCCATGTCGATGCCGACCATGATTACTACCAGATATGGCGCTACATGTTTGGGGACGACTGGCTTCTCGGACAGGTCGCGCCAAATCTGATCAACCTTGTCGCGGTTATCCGGTTTCCCGAACGCATCCGCGAAACCTGTCCAGATCAATGGGAGACACCTTATCCGGTCCACGCCGTTTTCTTTGGCTACACAGACACGGGTCAGGTTCGGATCGGCGGCTCCCGAATACGGAACAATCTCTCCACCAGTTGTGAAACAAGCTATATCGAGACGGTGACGGATGTGTATGTCCGCACCGAAGCGGGGGTGCGGTCATGGACGGATTGACGCGACATGTGACACCGGTCCGGGCCGGTATCGCGGTAGTGATCACGCTCGGCTTGCTGCTCCTGGGTTTGATGGGTAGCGGGCAGGCCGACCGTCAGCGCGACCTGTTGGAACTACTTCGCGCGGCGGAAGCAGACTATGCCGCGCCGGGCCTGACCGTGGCTGAAGCGGCGCCCGAACTGGCAACGCCGGAGGCGATGCTGGCCTTTGTGCGTGATCGGGTCTGGCTGCAATCCTATGACGGGCGCGGCCTGTCTCCTGACGATGTCCTTGTCCTGCGCGGCGGCAATTCAGCCGATCAGGCCATGCTGCTGGCGGCGTTGCTGGACATGCAGGGTTATCCTGTCCGGCTGCAGCGGGCTGATTGGCCTGATGCGGACCCGGTGCTTGGCACCGTCGAGAGTGATCGCCGGGACAGTCTCTCCGTGCTTTATGACGCGCTTGATGTCGACGAGGCGGCTGCCCGACAGTCTGCCCTGGCCGACGCCAGCGCCATCCCCGCCAATCTGCGCGCTGAGCTGGAACAGGCTGAAGCCCTTCTGGACACCTATCTCCGTGTGCCGCTCGCACCCCGTGTCGAGCGGGCGAATCCTGATTGGGTCTGGGTCGAGTATCAGGTTGATGGAGAATGGCTGGTTGCGGATCCGGTCTTTCCGCACCTCGCGCGCCCCCGTTCTGCCTCCGCCTATGTTGATCCCGGCCTTACGCCTATCGAGTTGGCGCTTGATCTGGTGACGCCGGGTGGATCTCGCCAGCGCCTGCTCGACTGGGCCGGCCGGATGGCGGATGAACCGATTCTTCGTTTCCTCCCCGCAGCCCAGCTCGGGTCATTCCTGGATAGCGCGCCGGGCGCGGTCGATGTGCCGGCCTGGCGCCCGGTCATTTCGGGGGCCGGCGACCCCGTTGCCGGGCGTAGTTTTTCCACCGGCGGTGATTTGCTGCCGGTTCCGGGTGAGGGGCCGCCGGACCTGGCCGCAGGCTTGCCACCCGCACCGGCGATCACACAGGCCACGCTGACCGGGATTGATACGGCCGACTGGCCGGAAGTTGGTCTGACGGTCCAGACCGATACCCCGGACGGGGCATACTGGTATGCGCCGCATCTTCGCCTGATGGTCGATGGCGCGCCTGTGACGCCGCGCATTCTGGCGCAGCCGCGGCGCGCGCCGCAGGTTGTCTTCATCACGGATGTGTCGCCCTCGATGATTGATGAGGGGCACTTGTTCTCGGCCGGCTTGCTCGGACGTGCCCTGGTTGAGTCCATGGGACGGATGGAGTCTTTCGTCGCGGTCTCCGCCGCCGGCGAGCCCGTTCTGGCCGCGGGCAACCAGCTCTACTTTCAGCGGCGCGATGCGGTGCTCGCCTATAATTCCGGTCTGGTCGTCCGCGACGGCGATGATTTGCCGGCGGCGCTGCAGCTGGCAGCGGCCGAAGCCCGGGGGGAGGTGATCTTCCTGGTCATGACGGATGGCGAGCTGGGCGATGCCGAGGCGGCGTTTCAGGCCGCGGTCGAGGCGCTGCCCGGGCGGGTCTTTGGCGTCGTGCCTGAATCGCAAACAGGCCGGTTCCAGCCGGTCTTCGATCAGGTCTGGGCGCTGCCGCCCGACGATCAGCCGGACGCGACAGCCGCCTCGATCCGGCGCGCCTTCGGGACCCAGTTGGAAATCCGATACACCGCCCCGCCGGGGCTTGCCGACGCGATTCAGAGCGTGGAGCTCTCGCTGGGCGAGGGCGGTGTGGCCGTTGATGGCGCGTATCCGGTGCCGGAGACGACCGTCCCGACATCCGCCCGTCTGGAATTGCAGGTGATGCGCGGTGGTCAAGCGCTCGGCGGGCGACGGACGCTGATCGAGCTGGCGCGGGATGACAGCCAGGAGCAATTGCTGGGGAGCCGCGCCATCTTCTCGGGCGGCGGTCAATTTGCTCCGGAAGCCCTGTATCGCCGATATTTTGCTGAATGGCGGGTCGAGTTGGAAACGCAACTGGCGCCGGATGCCGGCACGGCAGGCAGGTTGCCAGCCCCGCTGGGCCCGAGTCTGGATGCGCTGGCCGCAATTAACGGGCTGGTCGGGCAGGTCGACCGGTTATTGGGTGAGCGTGCGAGTCGCCTGGACCCGTTGGTGACCCTGCGCTCGGCTGTGGTTGATGTTCATGATGCCGAAAACGCGGACCTGGTGCGCGGTCTGGATGTCTTGCATGACGGGCGTGCCCGGCATGCCGATGGCCGCGTGTCGCCGCGGCTCGGTCTGGCACTCGCGGTTGCCGAGGCACAGGTATTGGGTGGCTCGGGTGTCAATGCGCAGTTGGCGGATAGCGGTGAACTCGTCCTGATCAATCCCGACACGGCGATTCCGGACGCCTGGCCGGCGGCAATCGGGCGGGTTCTGGCCGACCAGGGTGGCAGTTTGCTGGCGACGGTTGATGGTCGGGCCGGATGGTTGATCGATCGCGACGGAGCGCTCCGGGCGCGCTTGTTCGACCCGGACGCGAAGGGCGCGCGGGCACGGCAGGCGATCGCCGAATTCCAGCGCATTCGGAATATGCTTACCGTGCTGGGGATTACAGCCAGTGGAATCGGATCCCCGATGGGGGTGAGCGGTGCCCAGCTGGGCGGGCTGGTCGGCATACTCGACACCAATTTGCGCCTCTGGTGCTTTTCCACGGTGATGCTGGGCTTTGTCACGGACGCGATAGAGACCGGCGAGCTGGAGGCTGATGCCCAGGCCCAGGCGGCAGAAGGTTGTCAGATCAATCCCGATGACATCTATGCCGAGTATTTCTCCGCCTTTGGCAAGGGGTTCATCACGGGTGCGATGGGCGACCGGGCCACCGATGCCGTCAAGGGGATTGCGGGCGGTACGCTGCCTGCCGTGACGGAGGCCCTAGTCAATACCGAAGCCGGCGTCCTGATCGAGATCAGTGGTATCGGCGACCCGATCGGCGATGCCATCCGCAACGCGGTCCATGACTGACGGTTCAGCGCTGCAATTGCCGGCCAAACGGTGTGAACATTGCCCGACCGACCGTCCGCAACACTCTTGGCAGTGAGTTTGTGCTTTTCGGCGCCTTGGCGGCATGATGGCGGGGCTTTGGCGTGTCGGTGACGCATGTCTGGCGTGGCCAGCCGGCGGTCGGTCTGGTTTTTCGAGCCAATCGGATTGCACAGCCTTTCAGGAGACGAGCATGGCTTTCAAGGCAGACGCCGCCAAAATCAAACGCTGGCGCGAGGAGCGTCATTGGTCACAGGAACACCTCGCCGAGCTGGCCGGGATCGGGCTGCGCACCGTCCAGCGTATCGAGAATGGCGAGCCGGCCTCCCGCGACTCGCTGATGGCGCTGGCAGCGGCGTTCAATGTCGAGGCGCTGGCGTTGTGTGTCGACCCGGAAGCGGAGGCCGTCGAGCGGATTCGGCAACATAAAGCCAAGGGGCGGGCGGCGCTGCAGCTGTCCTTCTGGATACATCTGGCCAGCTATGTGCTCGGCATGGTGATTTTCGCGGGGATCAGTCTCGGCATGGGCGGTTTCACAATGAAGTGGCCGATGATCTGGTGGACGGTGGGAATCGTCGGGCACGCCTTCCCGGTTGTCCTGTTGGACATCGTGACCCGATACCAGGAACAGCACTGAATTGCTGGTGATTGGATAATCGCGCCGAATTTTCACCTGTTTCGCGACGAGCTATGCTAACAGATTGCATGGCTCGTCTTTCGATCATGGACCGGATCGGCATCACGCTTGCCGGGGGCGCTCTCATTGCCGTCGGTGTGGTGATCCGTGCCGGTCTGCTCGACATTGCCGACCGCATGCCGCTCCATCGCGAAATCGGGACCGCTTTCCTGGCACTGGGTGTGCTGACCTTGCTGGCTAATGTAAGTGTGCGGGTGAAGTCCCTGGTGATCATTCTCATCACCGGCGGTTGGGCCGCCGCCGCGATTTGGGCGGCGGTGACGATGGGCGAACTCTTCATCCTGCAACGTGGCCTGATCGGTCTGACTGGCGTGCTGGCGGCGATCTTCGCGATCAGCTCGATCCCGAAACTGGTGACCGGCGAGGATGCGGCGGACTGACTCCGCCGCCTGACAGCCTCAAGCGGAGAAGCAAAGCTTGTTGTTGTCGAGGTCCCGAACATAGGCTGAAAACATCGGTCCGCGCTCGCCGGGTTCACCCTCGCAGCGGCCACCCAGCTCAAGGACCTTGCTGTGGAGACGTTTCACGGCGTCGACGGATCCGAGCGCGAAACCGACCATGGTCCCATTGCCATGGGTTGCGGGTTGTTCATCGAACGGGGTGGCGACTGCAAAGGCAAAGCTGTCGCTCTGCCAGTAGGTCATCCTGTCATTCGACTTCACCTGATTGATGCCGAACTCCTTGAAAAACGAGTCATAAAACCGGGTCGCGGCGTCCTTGTCGTTCGTGCCGACGACGAAATAATTCATTTGCATGTCTTGCGCTCCTGTCTGCCAAGGCACCGTCCTGGTGTCTGACCCGAGGTGTATCGCCAAATAGGACATTTTATGTCTTATTTGTTGGATGGCGCGTTCGAATTCGAAAGACAGGCTGCGGCGGATCGACATGCTGGCCGTTCAGCTGAAGCAGGACGGCCTGTGCACGGTCGGGGATCTCGCTCGGCAGCACGGTGTCAGCGAGCGCACGATTGCCCGCGACTTGTTGCTCATGCGCGAGCAGGGGCTGCCCATCGACGCGGACCGCGGGCGCGGTGGCGGCGTGCGGCTTGACCGCAATTGGGGTATCGGCCGGTTGAACCTGTCCTATGCCGAAGCTGTCGACCTGCTCATCAGCATCGAGGTGTCCGAACAGATGCGCTCGCCGATGTTTCTGGCCAGTTTGGGATCGGTGCGGCGACAGCTTGTGGCGTCCTTCTCTCCGGACAAACGCCACAAGGTGACCCGGATGAAGTCCCGAATCCTGATTGGCGATACGGCCTCTACCTATGTCCAGTCGGGTGTTGCTGCACCGCCGAAAAGCGTTGTGCAGGCCCTGCATCAGGCTTTCCTGGATCAGGAAATTCTGGCGATCAAATACCGGCGCGAAGACGGCAAGGCGTCCGTCCGGCAGATCGAGCCTCACTATCTCCTGCTGAAATACCCGGTCTGGTATGTGGTCGCCTTCGATCATCTCCGGGACGCGTCGCGTGTGTTCCGATGCGACCGGATCCTGTCGGCCAGACGGACTGGCACGCCATTCAGCCTGCTGCCGAAGGACGCGTTCGCGTCCTCGCTGGATGGCAATGATCTGCTGGTTTGACCTGTGGGCGCTCCGTCTACTCGTCCGGGTCGACCATGATCCGTACCGGCATGCCGCCGCGTTGCAAATCATCCTCGATCAATAGCGGCACCGCTGCGTCGTCATTCAGACGCGAGCGGTAGACCTGCAGGTTTTCCATCACGCGCTGCACGTAATTGCGGGTCTCCGAGAAGGGGATGCTCTCAACCCAGTCGACCGGGTCGACATCGGGGTCGCGCGGATCGCCATAATCCCGGATCCAGCGATTGGCCCGGTGCGCGCCGGCATTATAGGCGGCCAAGGCGATCACATAGGAGCCGTCATAATCATCCACAACCTCGGCCAGATGGTGCATGGCGAGGGTGAGATTATAGTCGAGATCATCGGTCAACCAGTTGAAGCGATAGGTTTCGCCCAGGTCGCGGGCTGTTGCCCGGGCTGTACCCGGCATCAGCTGCATCATGCCGCGGGCACCGGCACCGGAGATGGCGTGCTGCCCGAACTCGGTTTCCTGCCGGATGATGGACAGGGTGAGGGCGTCTTCCGGGCGTTGGGCGCGGGCATTGGTTTGCGGCGGCAAGGTGATGGTCGGATAGGCGCTCTGCGGCAGAATGATGCCGCGCAGGCGGGCGGCCTTGGCGGCGCGCACCGATTGACGCAGATAGAGATAATTGCTGGCCAGGCGCGACAGCAACACGGCTTCTTGCGGATCGGTCAGCTGGTCGTCCAGGCGATAGCTGAACAGGCGGAAATAATATTCCTCATTCTGTTCGGCGAGCAGGCGCATGGCGCGCACCAGGGGCCGCGCTTCGAAACGCACAATGGTTTCAGGCGTCGGTTCCGGATCGCGCTCCAGGCTGAGTTGGCCGCTGGTATCGGTCAGCTGCGTCAGTGCGATCTGGCCGTAATAGGCCGTCGAATGCTGACCGGCTTCAGCATAGAGAACGGCGGCTTCGTCAGAGCGGCCAAGCGTGTCGAGCGCGCGTGCCATCCAGTAGGAACCGCGCGACTGGCTGACCGGGGTGGAGACATTGTCGCGCAGCCGGGTGAAATGGGCGAGGGCATCGTCGGCCCGGTCGAGATGGACCAGGGCGAGCCAGCCGGCAAGGAATTCGGCGTCGGCGAAATCGGCGCCGGAATTCATGCCATGGGCGCGCGCCAGCTGGTAGGCCGTGTCGAACTCCTGGTCGCGGATCAGCGTCAGGATCATCAGCTTGCGCTCGGTCCACATCAGTTCGAGCGCAGTGACATCAGTGTGGCTGTCGGGCAGTTGCAGCAGCAGCGGCAGGGTTGAATCCCGCATCCCCGAACGGCGGCGCCAACGTGCCCGTTCAAAGACCAGTCCGGGGTCGTTGGACAGGCTGGCCGGAATACGGTTGACGGCGCGATCAACACCGCTTTGTCGACCGGCAAGGCGCAGGCGGGCATCGGCCAGATCGCGATTACTGCCGGACAGGAGCGGAAGGACGCGGCGCGCCAAGGTGCGTTGGTTGGACCAGATCAGATAGTCGATCCGGGCCATGTGGT
The DNA here is from genome assembly GCF_003634045.1 of Maricaulis maris. Lineage (GTDB taxonomy): Bacteria > Pseudomonadota > Alphaproteobacteria > Caulobacterales > Maricaulaceae > Maricaulis > Maricaulis maris. Next base: position 261,398 of record NZ_RBIM01000002.1, on the reverse strand, counting down.
CCTCTTCGGTGAACAGGTCGCTATGACGTTGATAGGTGTCGCTTTGCACCGTGCTGGCCAGATAGCTTGACCGCCAGGTCTCGCGCAGCAGGTTCTCGCCTTCACTGACACGTCCGACCCCGATCAGCGCTTCGGCATAGCTGATACTGCCGCGCCCGGTGGTCGGTGGCGTGTCTTCAAACCAGGACACGATGAAGGGGGCTGTCAGGCCGGATGTGGAAATCTTCGACTCGGCCTCGGAGCGGATGAAACTGTCGCGCGGCCAATTGTCGAGTTCGCTCAGGGCGAGGTCGAGTTCGAGAAAACTGGAGCGGGCATCGCCCAGGGCGATCCGCCACAACAGGATGTCGCGCGCAGCCGTGTCGGTCAGTTCCAGGCGCAGCTCGCGCACACGCTGCCAGTCCTCATCGTCGGCAGCATCAAGACCTTCGCGGAAACGGGTAAAGTCCGCATCCGAGAGATATTGCGAAAAATTCAGCGGTTCCGGACGGATACGAGGCGTCGGAATCTGCGCATCGGCGGGAACCGAAACGGCAATCAACACAAGCGCGGCAAGGCAACGTGCGATCATGGCAAACGGGACACTCTCTGATCGACTGGGACGCATATCATCACAGCAAATCCTGTCGCCTGTCCAGCCTTGACAAGAACACTTGGCCGTGTGCGACGCGGTCGATATGGTCGCGCGCTGATTTGGCCGTATCCGGGAATGAAACATGTTCAAAGGGTCCATTACTGCGCTTGTCACCCCATTCAAGAATGGGGCCGTTGACGAGGCTGCTGTCGCGGCGCTGGCCGAGCGCCAGATTGCTGCCGGTACGCATGGCCTAGTCCCCTGCGGCACAACCGGGGAAAGCGCCACGCTGACCTTTGAAGAACACATGCGCGTCGTCGAGATCGTGGTCGAGACCGCCGCTGGCCGGGTGCCGGTCATTGCGGGAACGGGGTCCAACAACACTGCCGTCGCGATCGAGAACCAGCGCCGTGCCAAGGAGATCGGCGCCGATGCCGGCCTGGTGGTCGCGCCCTATTACAACAAGCCGAATGCCGAAGGCCTCTACCAGCACTTTAAGGCTATCCACGACGCCGTCGATCTGCCGATCGTGCTGTATAATGTGCCCGGTCGCACCGTGGTCGATATCCTGGCCGAGACTGTGGCCCGGATCGCGCAGCTGGAGCGGGTGGTCGGCATCAAGGACGCGACGGGCGACATGGCGCGCGTATCGGCCCATCGGCGCCTTGCCGGCGCGGATTTCGTGCAGTTGTCCGGCGATGACCCGTCGGCGCTCGGCTTCAACGCGACCGGCGGTGTCGGTGCGATCTCGGTGACCTCGAATGTGGCGCCGGACTTGTGTGCGCAGTTCCAGGACGCCACATTGGCCGGAGACTGGGAGGCAGCGCGGACGCTCAATGACCGCCTGATGCCACTGCATCACGCGCTGTTCACCTCCTCCAGCCCCGGGCCGACGAAATATGCCATGTCGGTGCTGGGTGTCATGAATACTGAGCTGCGCCTGCCAATGACCGAGCCGAATGAGGCCTCGAACGCGGCGGTGAGGGCAGCGCTCGTCCATGCCGGCCTGCTTGACCAGGCCTGATTGAAAGCGCCATGAGCAAACCGAAATCCGAGACCGGACCTGTCGCCGTTAACCGGCGCGCCCGTTTTGACTATGAGATTGAAGAGACCTTCGAAGCCGGCCTGATGCTGATGGGGTCGGAGGTCAAATCCCTGCGCGAGGGCCGCGCCAATATCGCCGAGAGCTATGTCAGCCCGGAGCGGGAGGGGTTGTGGCTGATCAATGCCGACATCCCGCCCTACGGGCCGGCCAACCGTTTCAACCACGAGCCCAAACGGCACCGCAAACTCCTGTTGAAGGCCAAGGAAATTGCCAAGCTTACCGGTGCAGCGACGCAGCAGGGCCGAACGATTGTCGCCTTGCGTCTCTATTTCAACGGGCGCGGCCTGGCCAAGCTCCAGATCGGGTTGGCGACGGGGAAAAAGAACGTCGACAAGCGCCAGACGATCAAGGATCGCGAGTGGAACAAGCAGAAGTCGCGGCTGATGAAGAATTACGGCTAGCCGCACATCGCCGTTCAGACCAAGTCAGTGACCTCGACCGCGAAGCGTTCGCGATAAGCCTGCGGTGTCACGCCGATCAGGCGGGCGAAGGAGCGCCGCATGCGCTCGTCATTACCAAAGCCGGTCTGGTTGGCGACGGTCTTGATCGAGACATTGGGGTTTTCCAGCATCGCACGGGCCGCATCGACCCGGAATTGCTCGACGGCGCGGGCCGGCGTCATGCCGGTATCTTCGGTGTAGAGACGCGCGAAATTGCGCGGGCTCATGCCGGAGCGTTCGGCGAGGGCTTCGACCTTGAGATCGGCGGTCAGATTGTCCTTCATCCAGAAATGCAGGGCGTCGAACCGGCCGGTCGCCGAGCGTTTTTGCTGTTTCAGCGCCTCGGAGAATTGTGACTGGCCGCCGGGGCGTTTGACATAGACCAGGAGTGAGCGTGCCAGTTCCAGCGCCAGCTCGCGACCGTGATCGCGTTCGACCATCGCCAGGGCGAGGTCGATGCCGGCGGTGACACCGGCCGAGGTCCAGACCCGCCCGTCTTCAATGAAGATGGGATCGGGATCGACGTCGCAATCGGGATAGTTGTCCGCCAACTGCCCGCAATGGCGCCAATGGGTGACGGCGCGCTTGCCATCGAGCAGGCCGGCCGCACCCAGCAGGAAGGCGCCGGTACAGGTTGATGAGACGCGTCCGGCCTTTTCTGCCGCGCGCTGGATCGCTTGCACCAGGCGGGTATCGCGACAGGCGGTATGCACACCGCCGCCGCCCGCGATCATCAGCGTGTCGGACTCGTCCAGTCCGACACCCGCCAGGCGACGTGTGTTGAGCAGCACACCGGCATCGGTCTCGATCGGGCCACCATAATAGGATGCAATCGGCGTCGAATAAGCGGCCCGGCCAAGCAATTGGTTGGCGTCCTCGAACACCTGCAACGGACCAGTCACATCCAGCAGTTTCACACCCGGATAGGTGAGAAATGCGATGCAGCTTTCGATTTGTTGCGGTTTGGCAGAAAAGGGGAGCATGTGGTCATTTATGCCATTGTCCCGCCAGCTTATCCAGCAGAAACAGTTGGAAACAGGACGAAAGGTTAACGCGATGACGCTAGCGTTGGAAGATGTCATCAATGCGACATGTCCGTGGTCGGGCCAACCGGTCGCAGCGGATGCGCTCACGATTTATCGTGGCGCCGTGGTCGGGTTCTGCAATCCCGGCTGTCGTGACAAGTTCGAAGCGGCGATCTCGATGTTTGACAATTGCCGCGCAGCGGGACCCGGACATTCTGCCACTCCAGGTCAAGGCCAGGACCTGCCCATCGCCGATAAGGCTTGATACAGGCGCCTGGGCGTTAACGATAAACAAGCGGCAGAAAATCAGGGTCTGGTGTCGAGCCAGGCCCGTATATCGGCAAAGACAGCGTCGAACATGGCCTCGGTCAAACGCCCGGTATTCGTGTTGTAGCGGGAGCAATGATAGCTGTCGAAAAGACGGACCGGACCGTTGGGGCCGTCGAGGTCGGCCGTCGCCGCATGGCCGAACACGGCGGTCTTGAGCGGCAGGCCGAGCGCGCGCAGCGTGTTGTCATGCGAGATCTTGCCGAGGCAGAGGATGGCGTCCAGTTTCGGCATAGCCGCGATCCGGCTGGTCAGATAGGGGCGGCAGGCATTGGCTTCGGCGCCGACCGGCTTGTTCTCCGGCGGCACGCACCGCACGGCATTGGTGATCATGGCGTCGACCAGCTCCACACCGTCATCGGCATGGCTGGCATAGGTGCCGCGCGAAAAGCCGAACCGGTCGAGCGTGGCGTAGAGCAAATCGCCGGCCCAGTCGCCGGTGAAGGGGCGTCCGGTACGGTTGGCGCCGCGCAGGCCTGGCGCCAGCCCGATGATCAACAGGCGGGCCTGATCCGAACCGAACGACTCAACCGGTGCATTATGCCAGTCGGGATGCTCGGCGGCGATGGCGTCGCGAAAGGCGACCAGCCGCGGGCACAGCGGACAGTCCAGTGGTGCTTCGGGTGGGACGGGCGCGCTCACGAGCTGGCCGGGGCCCGTCCGATCATCGCCCGCAGATCGTCCAATTCGATGAAGGCATCGGCCTCGCGGCGCAGATCATCGGAAATCATCGACGGGCTGGTTTTCAGCGACGACACGACCGAGACGCGGACACCCTTGGCCCGGGCGGCTGCCAGCGCGTAGCGGAAATCGCCATCGCCGGAAAACAGGATGATGTGGTCGAGATAGGTGGCGGCCTGCAGCATGTCGACGGCCAGCTCGATATCCATGTCGCCCTTGATGCGACGGCGACCATGCTCGTCGGTGTATTCCTTGGCCGGCTTCGTGATCACCGAGAAGCCGTTATAGTCGAGCCAGTCGACCAGCGGTCGCAGCGGATTATAGTCCTCCTGCTCAAGGAGGGCGGTGTAGTAATTGGCTCGGATCAGCTTGCCACGCTTGCGGAATTCATCGAGAAGGCGTTTGAAATCAATGTCAAAATCGAGTCCCTTGGTGGTCGAAAACAGGTTGGCACCGTCAATGAACAGGCCAATGCGCTCGTCGGGGTAAAATGCCATGGGAATATCCTTGGACGGGAAGGGTGAATAAGGCGATGCAATCTGCCCCGATCTATATCGCGCTCGGCGCCAACCTTCCACTGGGCGTATGTAGCCCGCGCGAAACGCTGGCCCGTGCCCGCCAGGCCTTGACCGAGGCCGGGCTGGTGGTGGTCTCGGCATCATCGGACTGGCACAGCCCGGCTTGGCCGGACCCGAGCGACCCGCCTTACGTCAACGCAGTCGTGGAAGTTGAAACGGACCGCCGGGCGCGCGACATCCTCGACACGCTGCACGCGATCGAGGCCGAGTTCGGTCGGGCCCGTGGTGAACGCAATGCACCGCGGCCGCTGGATCTCGACCTGATCGACTGGTGCGGTGCCGAGATCAATGACGCGGACGGGCTGGTGGTACCGCACCCGCGCGCGACCGGACGAGCGTTTGTCCTCCTGCCGCTGGCCGAGATCGCGCCGCACTGGTCCGACCCGGCCAGCAAGCGCAGCATCCGCGATCTGATCGCCGCATTGCCGCAGGCGGATCGCACCGCAACATACAAGCTGCAAGAGGCCGGAAAACTCTCACCCGACAGCCTTGCTTTTGCAGGGCGAGGGGATTAGGTAACGCGGTTCCAAAACCTCTAGCGCTGGTTCAAGGAGTTCGCGCGCATGGCTCGCGTTACCGTCGAAGACTGCATTGACAAAATTCCCAATCGTTTCCGTCTGGTCCTGATGGCGGCACATCGTGCCCGCAACATCTCGGCCGGTTCCGAGCTGACGATTGATCGCGACAATGACAAGAATCCGGTCGTTGCCCTGCGCGAGATCGCCGACGAAACACTCGACATGGATGCGCTGAAGGACAGCCTCATCAACGGTCTGCAGCGCGTGCTGCCGAGCGAAGACGAGGAAGATGCTGCCCGCGAAGAGCGTGGCCAGCCGCTCGAAGCCTTGCCGGCACCGCCCGTGCCGCTGGACGAGGCCGAGATGCTCAAGGCGCTGCAAAACGACCGGGATGGCGCGCCTGACGGCCGCCTCTAAAGCGTCTTGACCCCCGGCGCGACGTCACCCGATCTGGAATCGTCGCCGCCCGCCATACCCAGCGCGGACGAGCTGATAGCGCGTATCCGCCGGTATTTTCCCAAAGTCGATGCCGACTTCGTTCGGCGTGCCTATGACTTTGCCGAGGAAGCGCACCGGCCGCAACGCCGCCAGTCGGGCGAACCCTATTTTGCCCATGTTGCCCAGGTCGCGGTGATCCTGGCCGAGCTGCGCATGGATGTTGCGACGGTCTGCACCGGCCTGCTCCACGATACGGTCGAGGATACGCCGGCGACGCTGGAAGATCTGACCGACGCCTTCTCCGAGGAGGTTGCGGGCCTGGTCGACGGCGTTACCAAGCTGGGCCAGATGGAACTGCGTTCCAAGCGCACCAAACAGGCGGAAAATCTGCAGAAACTGGTCGTCGCCATCTCGGCCGATGTCCGCGTCCTGATCGTCAAATTGTGCGACCGCCTGCACAATATGCGCACGCTGGATGCCATTGCCCGTCAGGACAAACGCGAGCGGATCGCGCTGGAGACGCTGGAGATCTACGCGCCGCTGGCTCGCCGGATCGGCATCAACAGGGTCTGTGTCGAGCTGGAAGATCTGGCCTTTGAACATCTCAATCCGGCGGCCCATGAATCGATCAATACCCGCCTGAAACGTTTGCGCGATGCCCATGCGGAGGAAGTCTCCGCGGTGTCGGCGGCGATGACCGACAGTCTCGCCCAGGCCGGCATTGACGGGCGCATTTTCGGGCGCGAGAAGCGGCCCTATTCGATCTGGCGCAAGCTGGAGCGCAAAGGGCTGACCTTCGAGGAAATCGCCGATATTTACGCCTTCCGGCTGATCGTCAACACGCCGGATGATTGCTATCGGGCCTTGGGCGTCATCCATCAGGCGTGGCGCTGTGTGCCGGAGCGTTTCCGCGACTTCATTTCCCTGCCCAAGCCGAACAACTACCGCTCCCTGCACACCACGGTGATGGGGCCGAAGAATGTCCGGGTCGAGCTGCAGATACGCACCGAGGAGATGGAAGCGATCGCCGAAAGCGGCGTCGCGGCACATTGGCGCTACAAGAATTCGACCTATACCTATGACGCAGATGCTGCCCAGGCAGCCGGTGGCGATCCGCTGGAACGCTTGCGTCCCTTCGTGGAAATCCTCAACCAGGGCGGCGATCCGGAAGAGTTTCTCGAGCATGCCAAGCTCGAAATGTTCGCCGACCAGGTCTATTGCTTCACGCCCAAGGGCGACCTGATTTCGCTGCCGGTCGGCGCCACGCCACTCGACTTTGCCTATGCCGTCCATACCGAACTCGGTCACACCACGGTGGCAGCGAAGGTCAATGGCCGCGAACGACCGCTGCGGACCCGGCTTCGCAATGGTGATGTTGTGTCGATCGTGAAGGGCGGCGTTCGTCAACCGCCGGCCGGTTGGGAAAATCTCGCCGCCACCGGCCGGGCCCGCGCCGCCATCCGCCGCCTGATCCGCGAGAGCGAGCGTGAGGAGTTCCAGCGGATCGGCAAGATCATGGCCGAACACGCCTTCCGCCGTGAAGGCCGGACCCTGATCGAGGCCGACCTCAAGGACGCGTTGGCGCGGCTCGAGGTCAAGGATGTCCATGAAATGTACGAGACGCTCGGGCGCGGCCGGATCTCGTCGGGCAATCTTCTGAACGCCGCTTTCCCGGGCCGGCTCGATGAACGCCCGGACACGGTGGGGCGTGACCTCATCCAGGACTCCCAGGCCCGGCTTTATGTGCGTGGTCGCGGTCTGACCCAGGGCGTGACCCTGCACTTTGCCGAATGCTGTTCGCCGCTGCCCGGGGACCGGATCGTCGGTCTTTTGCGCAAGGACAAGGGTATCGAGATCCACACCATCGATTGCGAACGCCTTGCCCAGTTCGAGGAAAGCGCGATGGATGACTGGCTCGATCTGGCCTGGACCGCCGAGGCCGAGGACAATGCGGTGTCCATGGCGCGTATCAAGGCGGTCATGCACAACGAACCGGGCGCCTTGGCCGAGATTGCCAAGACGGTGTCGGAGAACCGCGGCAATATCGCCAGCGTGACCACCCGCAACCGCTCGTCGGACTTCTTCGATATGGAATTTGACGTCGAAGTGTTCGATACCCGCCATCTGGCAAATATCCTGGCCGCGATCCGCATGTGCGAGACGGTTGTCTCGGCCGAGCGGGCGCGCGCCGAGGTCGAGGAGATAAATGACTGATGACACGCGACGAAGTCCTGGCCGAATTCCGCGCCGCCGGTGCCCTGCTCGAGGGCCATTTCATCCTGTCTTCCGGATTGCGCAGCGCGGTTTTCCTGCAAAAGGCCCGCGTCTTCTCCGAGCCGGACCGCACTGAACGCCTCTGCAAGGCGCTGGCGGCCAAGGTGCGCGAGCAATTGGGCGATGCCCCGACCGTGATTGTTTCACCGGCCACGGGCGGCATCGTGCCGGGTTATGAAATGGCACGGCAACTGGGTCTCAAAGGCCTCTATGTCGAACGCGAGAATGGCGAATTCACCCTGCGCCGCGGTTTCGAGCTGAGCAAGGACGACAAGGTATTGGTGGTCGAGGACATCGTCTCGACCGGCCTGTCCTCGCGCGAATGCATTGAAGCCATCAACAAGACCGGTGCTACGGTGATCGCCGAGGCCTGCCTCGTGGACCGCTCCGGCGGCGAGGCCGATGTCGGCGTGCCCTTGATCGCGCTGACTGAATACAAGGTTCCCGCTTACCCCGCCGACCAGCTTCCGCCGGAACTGGAAGCCATTCCCGCCATCAAGCCGGGCAGCCGCGGTCTCGCCTGAGGCGGGCAGGACAAAACAGGAGCAGCCGGTGAGCATTCGTCTCGGCGTCAATATCGACCATGTGGCCACGATCCGGAATGCCCGCGGCGGCGAGCATCCTGATCCGGTGCGCGCGGCCCGTCAGGCCTCTGAGGCCGGCGCCGACGGCATCACCGCGCATTTGCGCGAAGACCGCCGCCACATCACCGATACCGATATCGACCGGCTGATGGCCGAGATCGATCTGCCGCTCAATCTGGAAATGGCGGCCACGCCGGAGATGCTCGACATCGCCCTGCGTCACAGGCCGCACGCGGTCTGCCTGGTGCCCGAAAAGCGCGAGGAGCGCACCACCGAGGGCGGTCTCGATGTGGCGGCTGGCCACAACACGATTGCGCCCTATGTCCGTCAGCTCGGCGAGGCCGGCTGCCGCGTCTCGCTCTTCATCGAGCCGGATCCGGTCCAGATCGCGGTCGCCGAAGCGATGGGGGCGGCCGTTGTGGAACTCCATACCGGTGCTTATTGCGAGGCTTTCCTTGCTGGCGACACCGCCAAGGTGGACCATCATCTCAAGCGCCTGCAATCGGCCGCCACCGTGGCCCATGAGCGCGGTCTGGAAGTCCATGCCGGTCACGGCCTGACCTATGACACCGTCAAGCCGATTGCCGCCATCCCGGAAGTGATCGAGCTCAATATCGGCCATTTCCTGATCGGTGAGGCAATCTTCCGGGGTCTGCGCGAAGCGGTCGGGACCATGCGCGGGCTGATTGAAGAGGCGCGGGCCTCATGATCATCGGCCTCGGCTCAGACCTGATGGATATCCGTCGTATCGAGAAATCGATCGAGCGTTTCGGTGACCGCTTCATCCAGCGCGTCTTCACCCAGATCGAGCAAGCCAAATCCGACAAGCGCCGCATGCGCGCGGCCAGCTATGCCAAGCGCTTCGCGGCCAAGGAGGCCGGTGCCAAGGCGCTTGGGACCGGGATTGCGCGCGGCGTGTCGTGGAAAGAGATCGGCGTGGTCAATCTGCCCGGCGGCAAGCCGACACTGGAATTCAAGGGTCGGGCGCTGGAACGGGCGCGGGCCCTGACCCCGCCCGGTCATGAACCGATCGCCCATATCACCATCACCGACGACCATCCCTGGGCCCAAGCCTTCGTGGTGCTGGAAGCGCGGCCGGTCGGCCATCATTTCGACGGTCTCGCCCATGGTTGATCCGATTGCTGATCTGGAAGCCCGTATCGGCTATGTCTTCAGCGACAAGTCATTGATCGAGCGCGCCCTGACCCATGGCAGCTACGCCGAGGGCCGCAAGACCATTCCGACCTATGAGCGGCTGGAATTCCTCGGCGACCGCGTCCTCGGCCTGATGACGGCGGAAGCGCTGTTCAAGTCCTTCGACAAGGCCGATGAGGGCGCCCTGGCGCCGCGGCTCAATTCCATGGTCCGCAAGGAAACCTGTGCCGATGTCGCGCGCGAGGTCGATCTGGGCGCCGCGCTGCGGATCGGGCGGTCCGAGGAAAAGGGTGGCGGTCGCAACAAGACCTCGATCCTTGGCGATGCCTGCGAAGCGCTTATGGCGGCGATCTATCTGGATGGCGGGCGTCCGGCGGTGCAGGCCTTTTACGATCATCATTGGGGCGCGCGCATTGAGGCGCTCAAGGCCAAGCCCAGTGACGGCAAGTCGGCGCTGCAGGAATGGGCGGCCCGGGCCGGTCATGGCGTGCCGCGCTACCAGCTCACCGAACGTTCGGGTCCCGATCACCGACCCGTTTTCACCGTGCAGGTCACGGTCACCCCCCTAGCGCCCGCTGTGGGCGAGGGCGGTTCCAAGCAGGCCGCCGAACGGGCCGCCGCCGAGGAATTGCTGAAACGCGAAGGACAGCATGTCTGATACTCCCAAACGCTGCGGTTTTGCCGCGGTCATCGGCTCGCCCAATGCCGGCAAGTCCACCCTCGTCAACGCGCTGGTCGGCGAGAAGGTCACCATCGTCACCCACAAGGTGCAGACGACCCGTTTCGCCGTGCGCGGCGTGGCCCTGGCCGGTGAAACCCAGATCGTCCTTGTCGACACGCCCGGCGTGTTCGCGCCGAAAACCCGGCTCGACAAGTCCATGGTGGCGGCGGCCTGGTCCGGCGCCGGTGAGGCCGACACCATCATGCATGTCGTCGATGCCGGTGCCCGCGCCCGCATGATCCATGGTGGCGCCAAGAGCGGTGACAGCCGCATGGTCGAGGATGATGACCGGGTCACGGAAGGCCTGAAGAAGACCGAACAGAAGGCCATCCTTGTCCTCAACAAGGTCGATCTCATGCCGCGCGACCAGCTTTTGGCCATGTCGCAAGAGTTATATGAAACAGGGGTTTATTCGGAGGTCTTCATGATTTCCGCCAAGACCGGCTCGGGCGTGCCGCAATTGCGCGAATTTATCGCGCAGCAAATGCCGGAAGGCGTCTGGCACTACCCCGCCGACCAGGTCGCCGACCTGCCGGCCCGCATCCTCGCCGCCGAGATCACCCGCGAAAAAGTCTATCTGCGCCTGCACGAAGAGCTGCCCTACGCCTCCATGGTCGAGACCGAGGTCTGGAAGAAGCTGCGCGACGGCTCCCTGCGGATCGAGCAATCCATCATCGTCGAGCGCGAAACCCAAAAACCCATCGTGCTGGGCAAGGGCGGCAGCGCCGTCAAATCAATCGGTGAAGCCTCCCGCAAGGAGCTGGAAGAGGTGCTGGGCTGCAAGGTCCACCTGTTCCTCAATGTGAAGGTCGATGCCAAATGGATGGCACGGCGCTCGCACTACAAGGATGTGGGTCTGGATTTCGATGTCTGAACAGCAGCGCTGATCCCCCTCATCCGCGCTGCGCGCACCTTCTCCCCGGGGAGAAGGAATACTGTCCCTCTCCCATGGGAGAGGGTGGCCCGCAGGGCCGGGTGAGGGGGAAATCACGGTGTCTCCGCGACAAGACTCACCTACAACCACCCCATGGAATGGCGCGATCAGGGCATAGTGCTGGCGGTGCGGCCGCATGGCGAGACGTCGGCGATTGTCGAGGTATTGACGGCCGGGCAGGGGCGTCATGCCGGGCTGGTGCGGGGCGGGCGGTCGCGGTCGATGCGGCCGATTCTGCAGCCGGGCAACCAGATCACGGTCAATTGGCGTGCCCGCCTGTCGGAACATTTGGGCATGTTCCAGATCGAGGCCGATGATTTGACCGCCGGCATGGTGATGGAGGATCGCACCGCGCTGGCCGGCCTCAATTCCGCTTGCGCCGTTGCCGTGATGTGCCTGCCGGAGCGCGAAGCCCATCCGCGTGTCCACCAGGGTTTCCAGCTGCTGCTGAACGCTTTCGACAATCCCGATATCTGGCCGGCGCTCTATGTGCGTTGGGAGGCGGGGCTCTTGTCTGACCTCGGCTATGGCCTCGACATGTCGGCCTGTGCCGTGACCGGCGTTACCGAGGATCTGACCCATATCTCGCCGCGCACCGGCCGCGCCGTCTGCCGTGAGGAAGCTGCCCCCTATGCCCCCAAACTCCTCGAACTCCCGCCCTTCATGGCCGGGTCCGGCAAGATCGGCGAGGGCGATATTGCGCGCGGTTTGGCGCTAACCGGCTATTTCCTCGAACGCCGGGTGCTGTGGCCGATCGACAAGCAATTGCCGGAGGCGCGGGGACGGCTGACGGCGGAATTGGAGCGGGTGGGGCGGCTTTAGGGGCGGGGCTTCCCGGGCAATGGAGGATGGTCTTCAATCTGTCCGTTACGGGGTGAAACAGCCGCCTATGGAAACGGGTATCGAGATCGCTTATGTTGAGGGCTGCAAAGGGAAGATGATGCAAGTCCGGGTTAAAGACTATCCGCAGTTGGAACAACTCTGCTGGAACCGTCCCGCTGACGCGGTTTTGGACGGGGCGGATGCGCTTGCGATCTACGAACGGAATTGGCGCTTTGTGGTGCCCGAAGCACTGACTGTCGACGAACGCCGGATGCTGGATACCCTCGTTGCCCGCTATGGCAACGGCGCGATGAATGTATAAGCGCGCTCACCACAACGCGATCGCCAAGCTTCTTGCCGCATTCAATTCGGACCTGCTGCAGGATGCCGAATGTTATTTTGGCGGTGGAACGGCAATTGTTCTGTTGCTGGACGAATATCGCGAAAGCGTCGATGTCGATTTTCGGTGCGCTTCGGCGCAAGGGTATCGGCGGTTGCGTGAACTCACCTTCAAGGGGCAAACTCCCCGCTCCTGAACCCGGGCGCGCGCATTGACATGCTTCGCGAGCTACGCGCCGATCAATACGGGATCAGAACTGTGCTTGATGTGGATGGCATCAAAATCAAGTTCGAAATTATCCGCGAGGGCCGCGTGGACCTGTCAGGCGCGATGACCGGGCAACTCGATGTCCCGGTATTGGCTCGCGAGGATCTGTATTGCGAGAAATTGCTGGCTAATGCGGACCGGTATGCCGACCGCGCCGTGAGAAGCCGGGACATTATCGACCTCGGATTGATGATGTCCCGTTGGGGGGCGATTCCCGAGTCCGCGTGGACGAAAGGGCGCGCGGCCTATGGCTCGGCGATCGATGCCGCCTACGATGCGGCTGTGGCCGGTATACGAAACCCTGAATGGCTCCGCATGTGCATGCAAGACATGGCCATGGACCTTAGCCTCACTGATGAAATCATGGACACATTCGGTGGACCTGTCGTGCAAGCCTGAACGGCGCTTGGTAACCGATTGTTTTCCTGAACGCGGCGCCCAGGCCTAATCGACAAGCAATTGCCGCGGGCGGGGCGGCTCTAGGCGCAAGAAACGTAAAATGCGCGGTGATCACAAGGATCGGGTCGGGAGGCGCCGGGGCGGGTGGTCAACTCCGTTTGTTCGCAAACAGGAGATTGAGCATGCGACTGAAACAGAAAACCGCCATCATTACCGGGGCCAGCAGCGGCATTGGTGCCGCGGCCGCGGAACTCTTTGCCAGCGAGGGCGCGCGTCTTGTGCTGGGCGCGCGCCGGGCGGTTGAACTCGATGCCGTTGCCGGGCGGATCCGCGAGGCCGGCGGCGAGGCGGAATGCGTTGTCGGCGACGTCGTCGACCCGGAATTCCACGCCGCGATGGTCAATCGTGCCAGCGACCGGTTTGGCGGATTGGACATTGCCTTCAACAATGCCGGGACGCTGGGAGAAATGGGGCCGGCCCATGAGGTCAGCGCAGCCGGCTGGCGCGAGACGCTTGCCGTCAATCTGGACAGTGCGCACCTGGCGGCCTGTGCCCAGGTGCCGGCGATGCTGGCTCGCGGCGGCGGTTCCATCACCTTTACCGGTTCCTTCGTCGGTCACACCATCGGCATACCCGGCATGGGGGCCTATGCGGCCAGCAAGGCGGGCCTGATCGGCCTGGTGCAGACTTTGGCCGTGGAGCTCGGGCAGGCCGGGGTGCGGGTCAATGCGCTCTTGCCCGGCGGTACGAAAACCGCGATGGCGGGCGATGATCCGGACTATCACGCGCAGATCGCGAGTTTCCACGCCCTGAAACGGATGGCCGAGCCGATCGAGATCGCCCGGGCGGCGCTGTTCCTCGCCAGCGAGGAGTCAAGCTTTGTGACCGGCACCGCTTTCCTCGCGGACGGCGGAAACTCGATTCTGAAGGCCTGAGCCAGGGGCGGGAGACAGGCGTGCGTGCCCCAGTCTCCCGTCACCACCGGAAGTGTTCGCACCCGGGCCGGCGCGCTTACCTGCCCAAACGGTCAAGCTGTTCGGCGAGTTGCCGCGCTTCGGCGGGCGCCAGCCCCTCCAGCGCTGCATCCAGGGCGGGCCGATAGATCTCCCACATGGCTTTGCGGGTTCGCCGTCCGGCCGGCGTCAGCTCGATGCGCAGGCTGCGCCCGTCCTCGGGACAGCTGAGTTTTTTGACCAGGCCGGCCGTCGCCATCCGGGTGAGAAGGCGGGAGAGATTGTGCTGCCGGATCAGGAGGCGGGCTTCCAGCTCGATCGGACGCAGGCAACAAGCCTCGGCCTTTTCCAGCTCCCACAACACATCATACCAGGCGAGCGGCGGATGGCCGGCGCGTTTCAGCTGCGCCTCGACCGCGCCGGAAATGCGTGTCCAGGCGCGGTTGAGCGCGACCCAGGCGCCAATTTTGGCAATTGAAGATGAAATTTTCTGTTCCATGCACTTGCATATAGTTTCGTACATCCCATTTTCCATGCATCTGCATGAAAGGGAAGTCCGATGTCCACCGCAAAGCCGCAACTCCGGCTGATCAGCCACAAACTCTGCCCCTATGCCCAACGGGTGGCCATCACGCTTTTCGAGAAGCGGATACCCTTTGAACGGGTCGATATCGACCTTGCCAACAAGCCTGACTGGTTTTTGGGCATTTCACCGCTGGGCAAGGTCCCGGTCCTGCTGGTCGACGGGGTGCCGGTCTTTGAATCGGCCGTGATCCTCGAATATCTGGAAGACAGGTTCGAACCGCGACTGCATCCAGGCGACACGCTGGACCGGGCCCGCCACCGCGCCTGGATCGAATTCGGCTCCGCCCAGCTTGCGCTCATTGCCGGCCTTTACAACGCGCCGGACCGACAGGGTTTTCAGGACAAGGCGGATGCGCTGTCGCTGAATTTCGCGCGACTGGCCGGTGTGCTGGGCGAAGGTCCGTATTTTGCCGGGCCGGACTTTTCCCTCGTTGATGCCGTCTATGCGCCAATCTTCCGTTATTTCGACATATTCGACGCGATCGGTGATTTCGGTGTTTTCACCGGTCTTGGCCCGGTGACGCGCTGGCGTCAGGCGCTGGCGGACCGCTCCTCTGTGCGCGATGCCGTAGCGGGCGATTACCCGGTTCGTTTGCGGGAATTTCTCGTCCGACGTGAGAGTTATGTATCGACTTTGCTGGGCGCGCAGCTAGAGACGGTCTGATACCGGTTCCCCACAGCAAAGCCTGCGACTGGGTCCTGCCACGCAAGCCCGGTTCGCTATACTGATCGTCTCCGAATCACGAGGCGGTGGACGATGGGCGATCATTTTGATCCCGACGGCGGGCATATCATTGAAGAGAAATTCGACGAGGCCTTGTCCCGGCGATATCTCGCCTATGCGCTCTCGACGATCACCCAGCGGGCGCTGCCCGATGCCCGCGATGGCCTGAAACCGGTCCACCGGCGTCTTCTCTACGCCATGCGTGAGCTGAAGCTGAACCCGGACCAGGCGTTCAAGAAGTCGGCCCGTGTGGTCGGTGACGTGATCGGTAAATACCACCCGCATGGCGACCAGTCGGTCTATGAGGCGCTGGTCCGTCTGGCCCAGGATTTTGCCTCGCGCTATCCGCTGGTCGAAGGGCAGGGCAATTTCGGCAATATCGACGGCGATGGCGCGGCCGCCATGCGTTACACCGAAGCCCGTCTGACCAAGGCGGCGGAACTGCTGCTGCAGGATATCGACCAGGGCACGGTTGATTTCGAGGAGACCTATGACGGCTCCGAGCGTGAACCGCTGGTCCTGCCCGGCGCTTTCCCCAACCTCCTGGCCAATGGCTCGACCGGTATTGCTGTCGGCATGGCGACCTCGGTTCCGCCGCACAATGTCGCCGAGATCTGCGCCGCCGCGATGACGCTGATCGACAATCCGGAGACCGAAACCGAAGCGCTGCTGAAACATATCAAGGGGCCGGACCTGCCGACCGGCGGCACGATTGTCGAACCGCCCGAAGCGATCCGTTCCGCCTATGAGACCGGGCGCGGCGGCTTCCGGGTACGGGCCAAGTGGGAGAAGGAAGATATCGGCCGCGGCATGTGGCGGATCGTTGTCACCGAGATCCCGTATCTGGTGCAAAAATCCAAGCTGGTCGAACGCATCGCCCAGTTGATGGACGCCAAGAAACTGCCGCTGCTCGATGATGTGCTCGATGAGAGTACCGAGGATATCCGCCTCGTGCTCGAGCCGAAATCCAAACTGGTCGATCCGGACATGCTCATGGAGAGCCTGTTCAAGCTGACCGATCTGGAAACCCGCGTCTCGCTGAACCTCAATGTGCTCGACCCGAACGGCGTGCCACGGGTGATGAGTCTGCGCGAAGTGCTGCAAATCTGGCTCGAGCATCGCCGCGAGGTCGCGGTCCGCCGGGCCACGACGCGTCTGGCCAAGGTCGAGGATCGGTTGGAAGTGCTGGCCGGCTATCTCATCGTCTATGCCGATCTGGACGAGGTGATCCGCATCATCCGTTTCGAGGATGAGCCCAAGGCCAAGCTGATGGCCCATTTCGAGCTGACCGAGCGTCAGGCCGAAGCCATTCTCAACATGCGCCTGCGCGCCTTGCGCAAGTTGGAAGAGCTGGAAATCCGCAAGGAGGACGAGAACCTTCGCGGCGAGCGCAAGACGCTGAAAGAATTGATCGGGTCGACGGCGCTGCAATGGGACAAGGTCCGCGGCGAGGTGAAAAGCCTGGGCGAGATCTATGCCGAGACCACACCGCTGGGCAAACGTCGCACCGTGTTCGGTGACGCGCCGGACATTTCCGGCGAGGCGCCCATCGAGGCGTTCGTGGTGCGCGAACCCATCACCGCCGTCCTCTCCGAGCGCGGCTGGGTGCGGGCGCTGAAGGGCCATATCAACGATGTCACCGAGCTGAAATTCAAGGAGGGCGACAAGTCCGCCTTCGCGGTCAAATGCGAGACGACCGACCGATTGTTGATGTTCGCCACCGATGGCAAATTCTACACGCTGGAAGCGTCCAAACTGCCCGGCGGTCGCGGCCATGGCGAGCCGGTGCGTCTGCATGTCGACCTGCCCGACGACGCCGCGCCGATCGGCCTGTTCAAATATGACCCCGAACGCACGCTGCTGGTCGCGTCGGATGGCAATTCCGGCTTCCGTATCCAGGAGAAGGATTGCCTGGCCCTGAAAAAAGGTGGCAAGCAGATCCTCAATCTGGCCGAAGGCGACGAGGCCTTTCTGTGTATTCCGGCCACTGGCGACCGCGTCGCCCTGATCGGCGAGAACAAGAAGCTGTTGGTGTTCGAACTGGAGGAAATCCCGGTCATGAGCCGCGGCAAGGGGGTGCGCCTTCTGGGCGGCAAGGGGGCCAAGCTGGCCGACGCCACCGTGTTCAATGCCGAAGATGGGCTGACCTGGCTCGACGGTGCCGGTCGCCGCTTCAATCTGGATGACTGGTTGTTATGGACCGCCAAACGGGCCCAGGCTGGCAAGATGGCGCCGCGCGGTTTCCCGCGCTCGCTCCGTTTTTCGCCCCGCGGTTCGGAATTCCTCGCTTCACAGGCGAAAGCGGAATAGGTAGTGATTTGAAAGCGCAGCGCCCGGTCCGGGCGTTGGGTTTGTTTCAGTTTTGCCCCTCAAGGAGAGACAGGCATGGATACCGGCCTCATTCTTTTGCTCGTGATCATCGCCCTCGGCGTGTTTCTGGTCATGGTCTACAACCGGCTGGTCGCGCTGCGGCAGACCTGCAACCAGGCTTGGGGCGATATCGATGTCCAGCTGAAACAGCGCCATGATCTGGTGCCCAATCTGGTCAGCACGGTCCAGGGCTATGCCAGCCATGAGAAAGAGACGCTGGAAAACGTCATCAAGGCGCGCCAGACCGCGATTGATGCGACCTCGGTGAAGGATCTGGCCGGCGCCGAGAACATGCTTTCCGGCGCGCTGCGCCAGCTGTTCGCCCTGTCGGAAGCCTATCCCGATCTCAAGGCCAATCAGAATTTCATGCAGCTCCAGGCAGAGCTGTCCGATCTGGAAAACAAGATCGCTGCCGCCCGCCGCTTCTTCAACAACGCCGTCAACGAGTACAACACCTCGACCGAGCAATTCCCGGCCGTTGTGATCGCCAATGCGATGGGCTTCAAGATGCGCGAATATTTCGAAGTGGCCGAGGCCGAACGCGGCGCTCCGAAGGTGCAGTTCTAAGTCATGTTGGGCGGCGCAACAGGGCTCCGCACCCATATCTGGAACAATAATCTGCGGTCGGTTTTCCTGCTGGCGGCATTCCCGCTTCTGCTGATCGCCATTGGCTATGCCCTGACAATCCTGATGACCGGATTTGGCGACCCGTCCTATCCGCAAGCCGGCAAGGACGGGGGCGGGACTGATTTCCTGACGTCGGAAATCTCCCGCTTGCCGATGATCGCGGCTTGGTCACTGGGGATTGCCGGTGTCTGGTTCATCATCGCCTGGTTTGGCCATCAGGCCATGATCAATGCCGCGACCGGTGCGCATTCGGTGACGCGCAAGGACGAGCCGGAACTCTATAATCTGCTGGAAAACCTGTGCATCTCACGCGGGCTGACCATGCCGAAACTGGCCGTGATCGAAAGCGGTGCGCTCAATGCCTATGCCTCGGGTGTCCGCGAGGGGCAATACACGGTCACTGTGACCCGCGGTCTGATGCAGCGGCTCAACAAGGCCGAGCTGGAAGCCGTTCTGGCTCACGAGCTTTCGCATATCCGGCATCAGGATGTGCGACTGCTGGTCATCTCGATCATCTTTGTGGGCATCATCTCCTTTGTCGCCGAGATCATGTTTCGCCGCATGTTCTGGATGGGCATGCGCGCAGGTGGCGACCGCCGTTCGGGCGGACGCGGCGGCGGGCTGGTCATCGTGATCGCCATTGCGATCATCGCCGTGGCCTATTTCCTCGCCATCATGATCCGCTTTTCCCTGTCGCGCCGCCGCGAATACATGGCCGATGCCGGCGCCGTCGAGCTGACCCGAAATCCTGACGCCATGATCTCGGCGCTGGAGAAGATTTCCGGGAATTCCGACATCGAGGACTCACCGGACGAAGTCCGCGAGATGTTCATCGAGAATCCGAAGTCCGGCTTCATGGGCGTTTTCGCCACCCACCCACCGATTGAAAAACGCATCGAGATGCTGGTCGAACACGCCGGCGGCAAACGGCGCGTGCCGGTGAGTGCCGTGCCTGAGGTCTAGGGCGAGGCAGAAATGGTTCATTGATCGCGCCCGGGCGCGCGATTGTCCGTAAATCGCTTGCCGAGACGTCGCCGCATCCTGTTTTCCAGGTCAAGGGCCGCGCAGCGGCCGCTTCGCGGTTTCACCCTTGAGCTGGAAAACAGGATGCGGCTTGCTGGCTGACAAGCGATCTATGGATCAGTCCTGCACGCTGCGCAGTGCGAACTTACCGAAATGGCTGGACCATGGGTGCAGTGTTGGGAACGTGTTTCATGCAGTAGGCGGCAATCCTTTGGCAGAAGCGTCCCCACCCTCTAACCTCCCCGAAAGGGGCGCTTCACGCCCGGGGGACGAACCACATGAAATTTCTGCTTCGCACGGCCGCACTGGTGTCACTCACCGCGCTCGCGGCCTGCTCGACGCCGGGCTATCGCAGCCTCAATCCCAATTGCCTGGAGGCCCATGTTCAGCCGAAATACCAGCGTGACGGGCATCAGGAGACGACCTATGTGATTGCCCGTCTCGCCGGGCATGGCTCCGAAGATGCGGCCCGGCTGGCCTTTTTCAACCAGGCCGCCGACGATCTGGCGATGCGCTATGCGGCGCCGCAGGTCAGCGTCTGGGCGTCGTTCGGAGCCTGGGGTTATCGGCACCGGATCAATGCCGTCCTGCATTCGCTGCATGGCGGGGACCCGGCCGCCGTTGCGCAACGCCGGCTCGATCTGGCCAACATGATTGAAGCGCGCAACCGGTCCGAAGCCCGGGCCTCCTGGCAGACCGGCTTTTTGGTCCATGCGCTGGGCGACAGCTATGCCCACACCAATCCGGTGGGTCAGGCCTATGGCGAAACCTATGGCCATCTGTTTGACGGCCACGCCCCGGACCTCGTCGGCAATCGGCCTGAACTCTATCTTGACTATGTCGACGCCTTGTTTGCGGCGCTGGAAATGCCGACCGCGAGTGATCGTGAAGCCCTGTCCGAGTTCAAGGCGCTTTTGCGCGCCGCGCCGCCCGGCGATATTGCGGCCCATCGCACCGCGATTTCCGCCATGCGGGGCTATTACTCCGACACGGCCAGGCTGGAATGCGATGCCTTGGCGGCCTCGCTCAGCATGCGCGAAGTCAGCCGTTTCCTGCGCGAGGTTGAGGCGGGTTTCGACCGGACCGGCGAGAGCTGACGGGTCAGTCCGTCACCGGTTCGATCGAGGCGTCGGGACTGGGCCCGCTGTCCGGTGGCGCGATCTCGTCCGGGTCTTGCTCGCGGGTTTCCTCGTCCGCCTCCTCATCCTCCAGCAGGCCCGCAAAACTCTCGCGGAAAATGAACCAGACCGAGGTGAATAGGGCCGCGATGACCGGGCCGATGATGATGCCGACGGCACCGAACAGGGTCAGCCCGCCGAGCGTCGAGATCAACACCATCAGGTCGGACATCTTGGCGTCCTTGCCGACCAGGATGGGCCGCAGGACATTGTCCGAGGTCGAGACCACAATGGCACCCCAGGCAGCCAGACCGGCGGCGGCGATGGGGTGGCCGGTGGCACCCAGCCAGATGGCGGCTGGCACCCAGATCAGCGGCGGTCCGATCATCGGGATGATGGAGAGCAGGGCGGCGACCGCGGCCCAGAAGATCGAACCCGGCACACCGGCCACGAACAGGCCGACTCCGGTCAACCCGCCTTGCACCAGCGCGATCAGGAAGGAGCCCTTCACCGTGGCGCGAATGGTCGAGACCGCACGTTCGGCCAACAGGTCACGCGACTCCACCGTCATCGGCAGCAGGGTCACGGCAGAGCGCGCTGCCTGGCGGCCGGTCATCAGGAAGAAGAAGAGCGCGTAGACAAGAATGAAAAAGTTCAGAGTCGCGACCAGGAAACCGCCCGTGCCGGCGCGCAGGGAATTGACCAGGACGCGGCCGACCGTGCCGGCCAGATTGCCGATCTGGGCGGTGATCGAAGCCTGGTATTCGATCATCTCATCACGGAAGGGCAGCCAGTCAGGCAGGCCGTCCAGCCCGTCCTGGCGGATCTGGCTGACCTGGTCCTGCACCCAGGGTGTGACCATGCCGGTCACATCGATCGCCTGCTCGGCGACAATGCCCATCAAAATGGCGGCGGGGATGACGAAAGCGAGCACGGCCCCGGCGACCAGCAGGCCGGCAGCAAGGCCGCGGCGCTCACCCAGCTTGGTGGACAGCCAGTCGTGCGGTCTGGCCAGGAAAAGCGTCACCACGCCGGCCAGGAAAAGCGCTGCGAGATAGTCGCGGATCATCCACAGGAAGATGCCTGAAATGATCAGGGCGAGGGCGGCAATGAAGCCGCGCTGGAGTTCCAGTTTGCGGAACGGGGTCATGCCGGCTCTCCTATCCGTACAGCCACTCCGGCAGGCCGGTGGCCAGCCATGGGAAAATGGCGACGGCGATGATGGCCAGGATCTGGATGATCACAAAGGGAATGGCGCCGCGATAGATGTCGGTGGTCTTGACCGCTTTGGGTGCCACGCCGCGCAGATAGAAGAGTGCAAAACCGAAGGGCGGCGTCAAAAAGCTGGTCTGCAAATTCATCGCCATCAGCACGCCAAGCCAGACCGGGTCGACGCCCATCATCAACAGGATCGGCGCGACGATCGGCACCACCACGAAGGTGATCTCGATGAAGTCGAGGAAGAATCCGAGGATGAACATGACCAGCATGACCACGGCGACGGCGCCGAACACGCCGCCCGGAACCGCCTCGAGCGCAGCGGCCACGGTGTCATCGCCACCCAGCTCCCTGAAGATCAGCGAGAACAGCGAGGCGCCGATCAGGATCACGAAGACCATGGCCGAGATCATGGCGGTCGAGCTCATCACCTCGTCGAGCACGCCGGAGCGCTTCAGCCGGACCAGGCTCCAGCCAGCGCCGAGCAGGGTGAGGGTCACCAGGACGCCGGTCACAAGGCCGCCCAGCGTCCCCAGATCCGTGACATAGAGGCGGCGCTCGGCGCCGATATTGGCAAACACGACCAAGGCGATCAGGCCGAGCAGGGCGGCGAGGCCGAGATAGCTGATGATCTGGCCAAGCCTGGGATTGCTGTCGCGCCCGGCATTGCGCGCGGCCGCGATGAAGGTTGCCCCGACTGCGCCGACACCGGCCGCCTCTGTTGGGGTTGCCAGCCCGGTGAGGATCGATCCGAGCACGCCGATGATCAGCGCCAGTGGCGGCACCAGCGCATGCATCAGGCCGGCGATCGAGACTTCGCCTTCCGCCGGTGCGGCGGGAGCGCTGTCGGGCTTCATGATCGCCATCACGATCTGGTAGCCGATATAGAGCGTCACCAGCAGGATGCCGGGGATGAGCGCGCCGGCGAACAGGTCACCGACCGAGACAATGTCCGGTGAGAAGATGCCCTGGGCGCGCTGGGCTTCCTGGTAGGCGTTGGAAATCTGATCGCCGAGCAGGACCAGCACGATGGAGGGCGGGATGATCTGGCCCAGCGTGCCGGAGGCGGCAATCGTGCCGGTTGCGAGGGCCGGGTCATAGCCGCGCTTGAGCATGGTCGGCAGCGACAAAAGCCCCATCGTCACCACGGTGGCGCCGACAATCCCGGTCGAGGCCGCCAGCAGGCCGCCGACGATGACCACGGAAATGCCCAGCCCGCCGCGCATGGTGCCGAAGAGGGCGCCCATCGCTTCGAGCAGTTCCTCAGCGATCTTGGATTTTTCCAGCATCACGCCCATGAAGACGAAGAGCGGCACGGCGACGAGGATGGAGCGGTCCATCTCCATCAGATTGCCGTAGATGCGTTGCGGGAAGGCGCGGAAATGGATCGGGTCGAACGCACCAATAGCCATGCCGATCAGGGCAAAGGCGAGGGCGACGCCGGCGAGGGTGAAGGCAACCGGATAGCCGCGCAAAAGGGCGGCAAAGGCTGCGAGAAACATCGCGAAGGGCAGGAGTTCGATGAACAGGGCCATGACTCAGACCTCCCGCGCGCCGGTCGCCGGCAGGGCCGGTGAGGCTTGTCCGGCCAGCGTCATCGCAGCCCGGGCGGCCATGGAGAACCCCTGCAGGATCATCAGGATGGCAAAGAGCGGGATGGCGGTTTTCAGGAGAAAGACGAAGGCCAGTCCATCGCTTTCGCGTGAACTTTCCAGGATGCGCCAGGTCGACCCCAGATAACCGGTCGAGGACCACAGGATGAGTGCGCTCATCGGCATCAAGGCGAGATACGTCCCGAGGAGATCGACCCAGGCTTTCCCGCGCTCGCTCATCTTGGCGAAGGAAACATCGACCCGGACATGAGCGCCATGCAGGAGCGCGCTGCCGGAGGACAAGAGGAAAAGGCCAGCATGCATGTAGATCACGCTCTCGGCGAGCTTGGTCGAGGCATAGCCGAAAACATAGCGCTGGATGACGATGATCGCGGTTGCCAGCACCAGGCCGAGCGCGAACCAGCGCGCCGCACCGGCGACCTGCTCGGTCAGGCTGTCGATCAGGTCGACGGCCCGGCTTTCAAGCGACCAGAGCGAGGTCGGCAATGCCACAAAACGTCCCAGCACGCCCGATAACAGTGGCAGCAGGAGGAGGGGCGACAGCCAGACACCGATCCGGCCGATCCAGCCGCCGGCCGATTGGGCCAACCCGGGCAGATGCGCGCCGGACCAATCCGAGACATTGCCGCCGGTCGCCATGTCGACCAGAATCAGGCCCAGCGACAGGGCGATCAGCGCCAGTAGAAGACCGTCACCCTTGCGCATGATCAGCGGCCCAGGACCCGCTCGCGCTGGACCATGTAGGGCATTTCGGAGATTCGGCCCCAGCTGCGCATGGCGTCACGCGCCGCCAGATAGCTGTCATAAACGCGGCGGGTCATGTCATCGGCATTGCCGGTGTCGGCGACGACCTGTTCGGAGATTTCGCCGATCCGGGTCCAGATTTCGTCGGAGAATTGGCGCAGCTCGACACCGTGCTCATTGACCAGCACGTCGAGCGCGAGGCCATTCTGGTACTGGAATTCGGCGATCGAGATATTGTTGGCCGTGCGACAGGCCGAGGCGATGATCGCCTGATGGTCGCTCGCCAGACCGTCCCAGACTGTCTTGTTGATCCCGACACCGAGGCAGGAGCCCGGCTCGTGGAAGCCCGGGCCGTAATAATAGGGCGCTTCGCGATAAAAGCCGAAAGCGAGGTCATTCCACGGACCGACCCATTCGGTACCGTCAATCGCGCCCGATTGCAGGGCCGGATAGATCTCGCCGCCGGACAGGGTCACCGCCGCGCCGCCGAGCTCGCGCAGCACATTGCCGCCGAGGCCGGGGATACGCATGCGCAGGCCGCGGAAGTCCTCCAGTGAATTGATCTCGCGCTTGAACCAGCCACCCATCTGGTGACCGGAATTGCCGGCCTGGAAGGGCTTGATGTTGAACTGGGCCGACAACTCGTCCCACAGAGCCTGACCACCACCGGCCTCGACCCAGCCCATGATCTCATAAGCGGTCATGCCCATCGGCACGGCGGTGAAGAAGTTGAAGGCTGGCGACTTGCCCTGCCAGTAATACTCGGCGCCGTGATACATGTCGGCGGTGCCTTCGGAGACGGCATCAAAGGCCTCGAAGGCCGAGACGATCTCGCCGGCGGCATAGACCCGCACTTCCAGCGACCCGCCCGACATGCGGTTGATATAATCGGCGACATTATTGGCGGCCGTGCCCAGGCCCGGGAAATTGGCTGGCCAGGTGGTGACCATGCGCAGGCGGGTGACGCCGCGATTGATGTTCGGCGCCGCCGGGCCGCCGGACGTGTCCTGCCCGGTTTCACCGCAGGCCGTGGCAACCGTGGCCGCAGCGACGGCGCCGCCGCTGATGAATGTGCGTCGATCCATGTCTGTCTCCCCCGGGATTTCGCTGCACGCTTTTGGTCAGTCGAAATCGTCGTATTCGTCCTCGTCCTCATGGTTAGCGAGTTCGGCATGCGGCTGCCAGCCCGAGGGCGTCAAAACTTGCAGCGGCTGGTATTGCGCCTTGTAATTCATCTTGCGGCTCTCGCTCACCCAATAGCCTAGATAGACGAAGGGCAGGCCGGCCAATTCCGCCTGGCGGACAGCGTCGAGGATCATGTAGGCGCCCGGGCTGCGACGATCCCAGTCGGGATCGAAATAGCTGTAGATCAGCGACAAGCCGTCCTTGAGGACATCGGTGAGGGCGGCCGCACGCAGCACGCCGTGCCCGTCACGATATTCGGTGACATGGGTGCGCTGGGCACCTTCCTCAACCATCATCACGTATTCGCCAAACGACATGCCGGCCATGTCGCCATCGCCGTGGCGACTGTCGAGATAGCGTGAGAGCAGGTCGAACTGTTCCATCGTCGCGGTCTGCTGATCGATCGATACGTGCAAATCGTCATTGCGGTTGAGAATCTTGCGCCAGCGCCGCTTCCAGTCGAAGGCCTCGGCATCGATGCGCACTGATTTGCAGGCATCGCAGGCTTCACAGGCCGGGCGGTAGAGCACGCCTTGGGAACGGCGAAAGCCGGCATGGGTCAGGGCGTCATTGAGAGCCGGACCCTCACTGACCTCGATTCGTGTGAAGACCTTGCGTTCAAACCGACCCGGCAGATAGGGGCACGGCCCGGACGCCGTCAGGAAGAAGGGGATTTGCCGTGTCGCAAACGGGTGTGTCACGCCATTCGCCTCTTTCCGCTCGAAGGATCGACCATGACCTAAGCCATGCCGAAGACATGGAGCAGGCTGACATAGACGGTGAAAGCAATCCAGAACAGAACCACCATCGGCGTACCGGCGCGCAAATAGTCGGCAAAGCGGTAATGACCCGGCCCCATGACGAGTAGGTTGGTTTGATAGCCGATTGGTGTGGCAAAGCAGGTGTTGGCCGCAAAAAGCACGGTTAGCGCGAAGAGTGTCGGATCGGCCCCGATCTGGTTGGCAGCACCCACCGCGATCGGGGTGAACAGGATGGCCGTGGCGCTGTTCGACAGGACATTGGTCAGTACAGCGACCAGCAGGAAGAGCGCTGACATGAGGACGATCGGTCCGAACGGCGCGAAAACTGAAACCACGCCCGTCGCCAGCAGGTCAGCGCCGCCGGTTACTTGCAGGGCCGTGCCCAGTGCAATGGCCGAGCCAATCAACAGGTAGACCCGCATGTCAAAAGCGCGCGCCGCCTGGCGGGTATTGAGACAACCGGCCACGATCATTCCCACGGCGCCGAGGAAGGAGGCGAGGATGATTGGCAGGATGCCGGTCGCGGCGGTGATCACCACCCCGCCGAAAATGGCACGCGCGAAATTGGCGCGTCTTGGATCGGCCAGCGATGTGGTGGCCCATTCCATGACCAGCAGATCGCGGTCGGCGCGCAGGCTGCGCAGCGAGCCGGAAGCACCGAACAGGAGGAGTGTGTCACCGGCCTCAAGGCGGATTTCGCCCATGCGCGAGCGGATCATGCGCGAGCGGCGCTGGATTCCGAGCACAACGCAGCCGGTCGTATGACGAAAGCCGATCTGCTGGATGGTGCGGCCAATGACACGTGACCCCGGCGCCACGACGGCTTCGGCCATCACCAGATTGTCGCCGGGTGTCGGATTGTCGCCCGGACCGGAGGCTTCCAGCATGCCGCGCATGAAATCGGCACGCTTGGCCAGCAGGTTTGTCAGGGTTTGCCGGGTCGCGGCGACGATCACCAAATCCCCGGCCTTCAACTCAATCTGGTCGAAGGGTGGGAGCAGGGCGTGCTCGCCGCGCTGGATCATCCGGACAGTCATGTCGGGCAGGTCCGCGAACATGCCGGCGACCGGCTTCTTGCCAACCAGCGGGTGGTCGCTGGTGACGTCCAGTTGCGCGATATATTGCTTGCCGCCTGCGCCGGCGATCTCGCTTTCCATCGACGCCCGGTCGGGCAGCAAATGGGGCAGGATGAAGATGATGTAGACGATGCCGACCGCCGCCAGGAAAAGGCCGGGAATGGACGGGCTGAAAAATGCCAGCTGTTCGCCGGTCACATTCATCAGCGTGTCGGCCACAAGCAGGTTGGTCGACGAGCCGATCAGCGTCGTCATACCGGCCAGAATGCACATATAGCTCAGCGGGATCAGGAGTTTAGACGGGCTTTTCTCCATCCGCTTGGCGATCGCCACGAGGATCGGCACGAACATCACAACGACCGGCGTGTTGTTGATGAAGGCACTGATCACGAAGACGAAGGCGAACATTCCCACCAGCGTCGCCTTGGGGTGCTGGTCGTAGGCGTTGAGCAGCCGCTGGGTCGGGCCTTCCATGGCGCCGGTCTGGAAAATGCCCTGGCCGACGATCAACAAGCACAGAATGGTGATCAGGGCGGGATTGGCAAAACCGGCCAGCAGGTCTGCTGTCGTGGGGTTGCTCGTCTCCAGCGGGAAGAGATGGAAGAAGGCCATCAGGACTGCCACGATCGAGGCCGAAACGATCTCGATCGGGAAGCGGTCCCAGACATAAAAGGCAATCGCCAGCGATAACCCGCCGAGAATTGCCCACATTTGCCACGCATCAAGTGACGCTGATTCAATCATCGCGATTTGTTGGAATCCATGGACCCGATATGTCCATGCAAAACGCTAGCATGTGGCTTGGGCGCTTGCGAAGCCTTTCATGTGACGAGTTGCAGGTCGATACGGTTTTCTTGCCAGGGCTGCTGGGGCGGCATGCTTGGCTTGTCCGGCCTCGTTGCCATCGTGGCGCCCACAGTAAAATAAACCAGTTGATTAATTAACTAATCAGTTTAATTTGTGGGCATGACTGATTCCGACCCTCTCGACGCCGTGTTCGGCGCCCTGGCGCATCCTGTTCGCCGGCAGATACTGGCCCGGCTTGCCGAGCAGGACGCGACGGTCAACGAGTTGGCAGAGCCCTTCGATATGAGTTTGCCGGCGATCTCCAAACACCTGCGCGTGCTGGAGGCGGCCGGTATCATCTCCCGGGGCAAACGGGCCCAGTTCCGGCCCTGCCATCTGGAACCGGAGCCGCTTGAGGCGGTCGCGGGCTGGGCCGACCAATACCGGCATATCTGGCAGGCAAGGTTCGACGCCATGACCCGCGCCATTGAAACCATGAAAGGCAAGGCCGATGACTGATGTGAAGGACTGGGTGAAAATCGAACGGCGTTTCGATGCGCCGCTTGAGACGGTGTGGAAAATGTGGACCGATCCGGACTTGTTCAAGCAATGGTACGGGCCGATGGGCTTTTCTGTTCCGGTTGCTCACATGGACTTGGAAGTCGGCGGAATACGGAAAATCTGTATGGAGATGCAGCGTCCGGATCGGACGATGAGCCTGTGGTTCACAGGCGTCTTCACGGAAATTTCGGCGCCGCGCCGCCTGCGCTACACGGAAAGCATGTGTGATGCGGAGGGCAATATCTTGTCACCGCAATCCATGGGCATGCCGGAGGGCAGTCCTGACGTCACCGAGGTCATCGTCGAACTGACGCCAAGCGGTGACCAGACCCTGATGAGGATGGTGCATGTCGGCGTTCCGGCAGGCAGCGCGGGTGAAGGCGGCTGGATGCAGGCCTTCGACAAGCTCGCAGGGCAGTTTTCTGGCGGCTAGAGTTCATGCCCGCTGGGCAGGACCGGCGCTTCACGCAGCAGGACGACCGAGATGCGGCGATTGCCGGGCATGTAGGGATCGTCCGGATAGAGTGGTTCCGAGCCGGCCTTGCCGCGCACCTCATAGATGCGGTCATCGGTGATGCCAGCGCGCTGAAGAACGGCGCGGGAGGCGTTGGCGCGGTCGGCCGAGAGTTCCCAATTCGTGTAGTCCGCGCCCGGTGCCGAGGGCGCACTGTCGGTGTGGCCGGCGATCGACAAACGGTTGGGCAGGCGTTCCGCGATCCGGGCAACGGCGCGCAGGAGGGTGATGGCCCGCTCATTGGGCGTGACGGCACCCGGGTCAAACATCGGCCGCCCTTCCTGGTCGACCAGCTGGATACGCAGGCCTTCCGGCGTTTCGTCAATCAGGACGTGATTGGACAATTCTGCCAGCTCCGGCATGTCCTGCATCGCCTGGCGCAGCGACATGGCGGCTGAATGCAGTTCGGCTGCATCGCGGCGTTGGCGCGCTTCGGCCATGGCGGTGGCCATCACCGTGGATTCGCTCTCGACCGCTTCCGGCGAGCCTTCCGGTGATTGCTGGCGGTCACGGTCATTGAGTTGTGGCGCTGTTGGGGCCAGGCGCTGGCGCATCGAGCTGTCGCCGGAGCCCTGGACGCCGTCATCACCCGGCGATGTCCCGGCAAGCGGGGCGCCGGAGCCGGAGTTCGACGGTGATACGCTGGCGGGCGCGAAATAGTCGGCAATGCCGCGCTTTTGCTCGGGTGTGGTGGTGTTGATCAGCCACATCAGCAGGAAGAAAGCCATCATCGCGGTGACGAAGTCGGCATAGGCGACTTTCCACGCGCCGCCATGATGGCCGCCGCCGCCGCCCTTGATGACTTTCTTGATGACAATCGGCCGATCAGAGGCTGCCATGTCCACCCACCTTGTTTACTTACCTAGGCGTCTTGTAGACCGTTAGCGTTAAGGTCCGGTTTCAAAACCCGAACCGATCTGGAACAGATGAGGACTTGCCGTGGTCGACAGCCGCTCTTTCCGCGACGCGCTTGGGCGCTACCCGACTGGCGTTGCCATTGTCACCGCCTTTGTCGACGGCAAGGCGCTCGGCATGACGGTGAATTCCTTCGCCTCGGTTTCGCTGGACCCGCCGCTGGTCTTGTGGTCGATCGAGACATCGACCGAGCGCTACGGCATTTTCGAGCAAGCGACCCATTGGGGTGTCAACGTCCTAGCGGCCGATCAGGCCGGGCTGGCGCATGCCTGTGCGCTGGAAGCTGATCTCGCCGCCTGCCGCACCGGTTGGAGCGGCGATCTGGTGCCGTTGATCGATGGTGCCGTGGCCCGCTTCACCTGCCAGGCGGACGCCGTCCATCCCGGCGGCGACCATGACATCATGGTCGGCCGGGTGATGGCAATCGACGAACCGCGCGACGCGCCCGCCCTGGTCTTTTACCGCTCGACCTATTGCGAGCCGGGCTGAAGGGTCAGCACCGACAGGCCTTCGGGCATGGTCTCCAGCGTCCAGCCGGTCGGAATGGTGATGTATTCACCGCGCCCCCACAGCGGGGCCAGATCATCATAATGGCGAGACATCACATTACCGGACTGTCCTGTCGTGATCATGAAGCGCGACGTGTCCGGAGCTGCCATGTCGTAGAGCGCCCGGTAGGAGGCGCCGTGGAACACGTCATATCCCGGCGAGCGGTAAGAGTAGTGGGCGACATTGACCGTCGACCCGTCACCCGGCACCGGCGTGGTGATGGTGAACCAGTCCGACAGGACCGGGAAGTCCGAGAAGGGCCGGTGGGCGTGGCGGGCATAATGCACATCACCCCAGCGCCAGGCCGTGAAATCATCGCCATAGTCGGCCATGGCTGCTGACATCGCCTGATCCAGAGCCGGCCCGGTCAGGTCCTGACAGGTCACGGTGCGTGCCACGGCCGGATTGTCGCACCAATGGCCCAGATCGCCGGTCAGGACATCCATCATGAAAACACGCCGGTCGCCGTGCCAGCGTGGCATCAGGGCGTCCAACTCGTCGCCATAAATGTCCTGGCTGAGCTGTCGCATCCAGGCGGAATAGATCAGCGGTTCGGGCCGATCGACGGCCATGTCGGCATTCCAGTCCGCCAACAGGGCAAGGGCGGCCCGGCCTGCTTCACTGCTTGGTTCGGCCTCGAGCAGGACCGGCAGGAGACGGCGGGCGGTGTCGCTGACCGTATCGATCTGCAGCGCCTGCATGCTGTCGAGATCGTGGACAGGCTGCTCCTCGATGCCCTCGTAAATCCGGCGGATGCGTGACACGCCATACCATTCCGACGTGATGTAGTGCGGGTAATCGTCCGGCACGATCTTGTTGTTGGCGGTGGCGACGAAGCCGCGGTCCGGGTTCAGCGTGTGCGGCAGCTCCTCGAAGGGGATGGTGGAGACCCAATTGCCGGCCTCGTCGCGGACCGGGATACGGGCCGGTGCGTAAAAGCCGATATCACCGTCGCGGTCGGCGAAGACCATGTTCTGCTGCGGGGCGACAAAGCCGCGAACAGCGGCAACAAAACCGTCCCAGTCATCGGCCTCGATAATGTGCAAGCCGACGCCGGTCGTGGCGTCATCGGGTTCGTCGAGCATCCACTGAAGCGCGAAGAAATCGCTGCCTTCGGGCACGGGATAATTGAAATTTTTCGGGTCGAGCACAGGGCCGGTCGCGGTTTCGCGGCGCTGGATGATCACGTCCTCGCCAAAGCGCACGCGGATATGCTCCTCGCGCTGACCGGTCACATCGGCCTCGGTGACGGGGTGAAGGTCACCGACATCGGGTCCGGTATTGGTAAAGCCCCAGGCGATCTCGTCGGTACGGCCCAGGGTGACAAAAGGTGTGCCGGGCAGGGTGGCGCCGACAACGGAGCCGTTCGGCGTGGTCAGGCGGGCCAGATACCAGATCGCCGGAGCTGCGAGGCCCAGATGCGGGTCATTGGCGAGGATTGGCAGGCCGCTTGTGGTCCGCGACCCGGCCAGAA
Organism: Maricaulis maris; assembly: GCF_003634045.1. GTDB lineage: Bacteria > Pseudomonadota > Alphaproteobacteria > Caulobacterales > Maricaulaceae > Maricaulis > Maricaulis maris. The sequence goes on along the minus strand of NZ_RBIM01000002.1, from coordinate 229,420 downwards.
CCCAATTGTTCGAGCCGTCGCGACCAGTGTCTTCAGGCCCCACCATGGGCGCGGGCTCCTGCGCCGGCGGCAAGTCGGTCGCCTCGATACCGATATCGGCCATGCTCAGCGAGCGCGGCGCGTCATCGGGATAGCGGCCAATGAATTCAGCGGCGCGCTGTTCGCCCAGATGGTCAACCAGGGCTGCCATTGCCGGTTCCTGGAACGCATTGCCGAACAGGTCGAGCGCAATCGCCTTGTAAACCACAACGGTGTCGGCCGGCTGCCAGGGTTCCGGTGCGAACATCAGGATCTGGAATTCCGGTGGCGGCACGAATCCGGGCGCTGCCATGACCGCATTGACCCCATCGGCATAGGCCTGCAGCGCGGCCCGGACATCGGCGGGCAGATTTTCGACGGCTGTGTCGGCCGCCGCGCCCAGTCCCATCGTGCGGAAGAAAATATCGGCGTCGAGACCGGGTTCGCCGAGGATTTCCGCCAGTCTGCCACGAAGGGCGCGACGGGTGATCTCCATCTGCCAGAGCCGGTCCTGGGCGTGGGCCACCCCCATGGCGTAAAACCCGTCATGATCGGTCTGCGCGAAGATGTGCGGCACGCCATACCCGTCACGCACGATGCTGGCATCGGCCTCAAGCCCGGCCATTTCCATCGTGCCGGTCGTCTGGGGCAGGGAGGCATAGAGCCGGTTGGCAAAGATCAGGGCGCCAACGAGGACAAGCGCGACAAGTCCTCCGACCGCCCAGCCGAGATAGCGCAGAACACGTTTGATCATGATGACTTGCTCCCCATTCGCGAGGAGACTAGCAAGGGGCGAGATGATTGGGGAGAGCGCAATGGCACGCTGTACGTTTTTGGGTCTGGGCGTAATGGGCTACCCGATGGCCGGACATCTCGCTGCTGCCGGTCATCAGGTGACGGTCTGGAACCGCACCGCCGGCAAGGCCACGGACTGGGCGTCGCGGCATCCTGGCGTTGCCGCTGATACGGTGGAGGCCGCGGTCGGCGACGCTGATTTCGTCTTGATGTGCCTTGGCGATGATCCCGATGTACGGCTTGTCGCCGAACAGGCGATACCTGCCATGAAGTCGGGCTCGGTTCTGGTTGACCACACCACGGCCTCTGCCGAGTTGGCACGCGAGCTGGATATCGAGGCGCGCGATGCCGGCATCGGTTTTGTCGACGCGCCGGTCTCGGGTGGCCAGGCCGGGGCCGAAAACGGTCAGTTGACCATCATGTGTGGCGGCGAGGCGGACACGTTTGCGGCAGCCGAACCGGTGATGAACGCCTATGCCAAGGCGATCTCGCTGATCGGCCCGGCCGGCTCCGGCCAGTTGGCCAAGATGGTCAACCAGATCTGCATTGCCGGCATTGTGCAGGGCCTGTCGGAAGGCCTGCACTTTGCCCAGCGCGCCGGGCTCGACCCGGCCCTGGTGATCGGCGCCATCTCGAAAGGTGCGGCCCAATCCTGGCAGATGGAAAACCGCTGGGAGACCATGGTCGCCGGCAAGTTCGACTATGGCTTCGCCATCGACTGGATGCGCAAGGACCTCCGCATCACGCTGGATGAAGCGCGCCGCAATGGCGCCACGCTGCCGGTCGCAGCCCAGGTCGATCAATTCTATGCCGACGTGCAGGCCATGGGCGGCAATCGCTGGGACACGTCGAGCCTGATTGCGCGGCTGGAGCGTCCAAAAGGCGGGAGCGAGGCATGAGCGAACCGCAGGGCCAGATCGCCAATGATCCCGTCGTGATGGGCGTGTGGAAACGGCTGACCCAATTGTTTGCCGTCTGGCGCCTGATCGTGTTTGCAGGCTTTTCCAAGCGGATGCTCTATCAGGTGACCAATGACCAGATGAGTACGCTGATGCGGTCGCGGCACTGGAAGCTCGGCCTCGGCCTGCTCGGCGGGCTGGATGAGGCGCAAATTATCTTCCTTGCGGACTGGGCGCGCCTCAATGCCGAGCGGACCGAGCGTATTTTCCGCTCCACGGCGCTTATCATTGTTTCGATCCCTGTGGCCGCAGTATTCGGCATCTCCGAGTTGGACCCCGGCATTTGGGAAAGCCTCGGTTTTGCCCGTCTCGATACGCTGATCTTCATCATCGGGGCCTGGATGCTGGTCAGCGGCGTGATGATGGCGGCGGCCTGGCGCGCCCGTGACCTCGCCGATCTGCTGGATCTGGAAAAGGCCCGCCGCGCGCTCAAGCGGGCGCAGGCGGGAGCTGAAAGCGCGTGAGCATCGAGCTCCTCTTCATCGTCCTCGATTATGCTGGCATCGGCTTTTTCGCCTATTCCGGCGGCATGCTGGCGGCGCGCAAATCCCTTGATCCGTTTGGAGCGGTGATCATCGGCGCGGTGACCGGCATGGGCGGCGGAACGCTGCGCGACATCCTGCTCGGCTCGTTGCCGGTCTATTGGATCGTCGAACCGAAATACCTGCTGGTTGCCGTCTTCGGCGCGCTGCTGGGCTATTTTACCTCGCCCTGGGCGCAAGCCATCGCCACCCGCCGCGCCGCCCTGATCTGGGCCGATGCGATCGGGCTGTCGGTCTTTTGCGTGCTGGGTGCCCAGGCCGGTCTCGCCGCCGGCGCCCATTGGACGATCGCGCTTTTGACCGGGATGATGAGTGCGGCCTTTGGCGGGCTGTTGCGCGATATCATCGTCAATGATGTGCCGCTGGTCCTGCGTGAAGACATTTATGCGCTCGCCGCCTTGGCCGGGGCGGCGGCCTATGTCGGCGGCATGGCGCTGGGCTTCAATGCGAGCCTGGTCACGCTTGGCTCGGCACTTCTGGCGCTGGTCCTGCGCGGCTGCGCGATCCAGTTCAAATGGTCGCTGCCGGCGATCAAGCTGGGTGAGTAAGGCTGGGTTGCAGGCGGTCGACAGGCTTTAAATCCGCCCGTGACGGAGCGCCTGGCGGATGTCGACCAGCAGGTCGGCTGCGTCCTCCAGTCCGACTGACAGCCGCACCAGATTGTCGGCCACCGGACTGTCCGGCCCCTCGATCGGTTTGCGATGTTCGACGAGGCTTTCCACGCCGCCCAGCGAGGTCGCCTGGGTGAAGATCCGTGTCGACGCCGCAAAACGGGCCGCGGCCTCGTAGCCACCTGCGATGTGCAGCGAGAGCATGCCGCCAAAACCGTTCGTCATCTGACGTGCCGCGATTGCATGTCCGGGATGGTCCGCCAGGCCCGGATAGAGGACGGCCTCAAGCCCGTCCGCGCCCTGCAGCGCCTCGGCGATGGCCAATGCACTGGTACTTTGCCGCTCGAAGCGGACCCAGAGTGTGCGCAGGCCCCGGATCAGAAGCCAGGTCTCGAATGCACCGGGCACCGCGCCCGTCTTGGAGTGAATCTCGCCGATCTCGGTCCAGCGCTCATTGACCTCCCGCGTCGCCAAAACGCCGGCCAGCACATCGGAATGGCCGTTGAGGTATTTGGTTGCCGAATGCATGACGATATCGGCGCCCAGCGCCAGGGCCTGGGTGGTGCAGGGCGGGGCGCAGGTTGAATCGACCGCCAGTGTCGCTCCGACCGCATGGGCGATATCGGCCGTCTTGGCGATATCGACGACCGCCCAGGACGGGTTGGCCGGGCTTTCGATCCAGATCAGGTCTGTGTCGGGCCGGGCGGCGGCGGTGAGGGCGTGCAGGTCGCCGGGGGCGACGAGATTGAGCGATATCCGCTTCTTCCCCGCCGCGCGCTGCATCAGCAATTTGGCGCCGTAATACATTTCGGTCTGGGCGATCACATGGCCGCCCGTCGGCACGCTCTCAATCACCGCCGTGATGGCTGCCATCCCGGAGGAAAACAATTTGGCCTCCGGCGCGCCCTCCAGCATGGCCAGAACCCGGGCCGCCTGTTTCTCGGTCGGACCCGAGGGGCGGCGATAATCCTGCTCACCGATCAGCTGGTTGTCAGCGTCGCGCGCATAGGTCGTCGCCGGATGAATTGGCGGGATGACCGCGCCGGTTATTTCGTCGATCGCGTGCAGGGCCTGGACGGTGAGGGTGGTGCGGGTCGGTTTGTTGGACATATCAGTTTGCCTGCTCGGTCATGATGCAAGCTGACTAGGCAGGGGTTGGCGCCAGGTCAATCAATCCCCAACGAAAAGAGCCCCGGGCGTATAGCCCGGAGCTCTGTGGATGTCAGATCGGCTGGCGGGTCTCAGTCGCCCGACATGCCTGGTACGAGCCGCTCGGCCGTTGCCATCACGATGACCATGAGGGAGGCGGCCGCGAGTACGGCGCCGTAATTGCTGAAGATGGCGGTCAGATACTCACCGACCGCCGGAATGCCACCGAGGGCGCCAGCCCCGCCGGCCATGAGAAAGATCGCGGCGATCAACAGGCCGCGGCGATGATCACCCTTCACGAAGAAGCCGCAAGCCAGGCCGAGAATGGCCAGGATGAGGCCCGTGAATTCAAAGGTGACAAAGGCGAAAACAATCGCGGCGAGTGCAGCGACGGCATAGAGAATTTTGTCCAGCGACATGTGTGTCTCCCCAGAGTGTTTGTTTGCAACAACGCTCGTGAACCACAACACATGACGGACGGTAGGCCTGTGTTACGGGTGACGCAAGCGTCGTCGCGCTATATATTGTGGATTACTGGGGTTCGGCATACTCTATTTTGATTTCTGGCAAGGGTCGGGATGCTGTCTCTCGGCAGGTCATTTGCGACGGGATGAGCACGGCATGCGCAATCCTTCCTTCCCGGTACACTTGTCATCCCCGCAGTATGTCCGGCGAAGGCCGGACGGATGGCGGGGACCTATGTATTCGAACATCTAGGTCCCTGACTTTCGCCCCACCTTCGCGGGGCGTCCATCCGGGATGACAACAGCTGGAGGTGCGCGGTGCGAAAAAAATCGGCGCCTCGCGCGGAGCCGACCTTAAATCACTTGTCAGCCAGCGGGCCGTATCCGTTTCTTCAAGTCAAGGGCGCCGCAGGCGCCGCTCCGCGGTTGAAACCCTTGAGCTCAAGAACCGGATACGGCTTTCTCTCGGCAAGCGGTTTATGGCGGCGTGGGCGCCAAAGGCGCTAGCAGCGGATCGGCTTGGCGATTGAGTGAGCAATGATGGCGTAGACGAGGCTTGCCGCGAAAAATATGCCGGCGATCCACGGCAAGGGCGCGGCGAATTCGTCGGGAATCTTGTCGGATAGCAAGATGACCATCATGGTCATCCCGGCCAACCATACCGATGCAAACGAACAGATCAGCGGGATGAATGGCCAGATCGCCATGCGTTGAGCAAGATTGCAAACAGGGCAATGCGGTATCGGGTCACGACCAGTGAAGTGATAATAGTCCCCAATGTGAGATATCGGCTCACCGGCCGGACCAAGCTGTCGCCGCTTATCCTGGAGTTCGGCGACGTAGGCATCGAATACATGCCCGCAACCGAGACATTTCATCCGTCCCCACGCCATGGTCTCGCTACCTCGCCAACTTCATCGCCGCCCGCTTGGCGAAATACGTCACAACCCCCGCTGCCCCCGCCCGTTTGAAGGCCAGCAGACTCTCCATCATCACCCGTTCGCCATCGATCCAGCCATTGGCGGCGGCGGCTTCGATCATCGCGTATTCGCCGGAGACCTGGAAGGCATAGACCGGGACCGGGAAGGTGTCGGAGAGGGCGCGGACGATGTCGAGATAGGGCAGGCCGGGCTTGACCATGACCATGTCGGCGCCCTCGGCGATGTCGAGTTCGACCTCGCGCAGGCACTCATCGCGATTGGACGGGTCCATCTGATAGGTCTGCTTGTCGCCTTTCAGCGCCGCCGCTGAACCGATCGCTTCGCGATAGGGGCCGTAAAAGCCCGACGCGTATTTCGCGGCGTAGGAGAGGATCATCGTGTCGTGATGGCCTTCGCCCTCCAGCGCTTCGCGGATGGCACCGATGCGGCCATCCATCATGTCGGACGGGGCGACGACATCGCAGCCGGCAGCGGCCTGCAGCAGGGCCTGCTCGATCAGGCGTTCGACGGTCTCGTCATTGGCGATCCTGTCGCCCTGCAGGATCCCGTCATGACCATGGGTGGTGAAGGGGTCGAGCGCGACATCACAGATCACGCCGAGATCGGGGGCGGCATCCTTGATGGTGCGGATGGCATTGGGCACGAGGCCGTCCGGATTCAGGGCTTCGTTGCCGGCATCATCTTTCTTGGCCGGATCGATATGCGGGAAGATCGCCATCGCCGGGATGCCCAGGGCCTGGGCTTCCTTGGCGGCCTTCGCCAGTGCAGCGAGGGAGAGGCGTTCCACGCCGGGCATGGCGGCGACCGGTTCGACCGGGCCGGCGGTGTCGGAGACCACGACCGACCAGATGAGGTCATTCACCGACAGGGCATTTTCGCGCACGAGGCGGCGGGACCAGTCGGCCTGGCGGGTGCGGCGAAGGCGGGTATTGGGATACATGTCGGCCTCTGGTCTTGTTCGTTTGCAATGACATATCAAACTTGCCGCCGCGGCAAACCCGCGTTACGGCTCCGGCCAAAGCCGTCGGACAAGATTTGTCCGCCAAACAACCGAATAGCAACAGGAGTGCTGCTGTGGATTTCGCTCTCACAGAAGATCAGACCCTGATCCGCGACATGGCGAGAAAATTCGCCGAAGACCGTCTGAAGCCCAATGCCGCGCAGTGGGACGAGGAAAAGCACTTCCCCGTCCAGGTGATGCGCGAAGCCGCCGAGCTGGGTTTCGCCGGCATCTACACGGCCGAGGATGTTGGCGGATCGGCGCTGTCGCGCCTCGATGCCGCGATCATCTTTGAAGAGTTGTCGCGCGGCTGTGTGCCGACCGCGGCTTTCCTGTCGATCCACAACATGTGCGCCTGGATGATCGACAGCTGGGGCACCGAGGACCAGCGCCAGCGCTTCCTGCCTGGAATGATGTCGATGGAGAAGATCGCCTCCTATTGCCTGACCGAGCCGGGTGCCGGGTCGGATGCCGCCAATCTGCGGACCAAAGCCGTACGCGATGGCGACCACTACGTGCTCAACGGTGCCAAGGCCTTCATCTCGGGTGCCGGTACATCGGATTATTATGTCGTCATGTGCCGCACCGGCGGCGACGGACCCAAAGGCATCTCGACCATCGTCGTCGAGAAGGACACGCCGGGCCTCTCCTTTGGAGCGAACGAGCGGAAAATGGGCTGGAATGCCCAGCCGACCCGCGTTGTCACCTTCGAGGATTGCCGCGTGCCGGCTGCCAACCTGCTGGCGGAAGAGGGGATGGGCTTCACCCTGGCGATGAAGGGCCTCAATGGCGGCCGCATCAATATCGGCGCCTGCTCGCTGGGCGGCGCCACCGAGGCTTTCGAACTGGCGAAAGACTATGTCGGCACGCGCAAGCAGTTCGGCCGCGAGATCGGGCAATTCCAGGTCACCCAGTTCAAGCTGGCCGACATGGCCACCGAACTCGAAGCCTCGCGCATGATGCTTTATCGCGGCGCCGCGGCGATTGATGCCGGTGACCCGTCCGCCGCCAAGTATTGCGCGATGGCCAAGCGCTTTGCGACCGACACCTGTTTCGACGTCGCCAACCAGGCCCTGCAGCTGCATGGCGGCTATGGCTATCTCCAGGACTATCCGCTCGAACGCATCGTCCGCGATCTCCGCGTCCACCAGATCCTGGAAGGCACGAACGAGATCATGCGGGTGATTATCGCCAAGGATGTGATGAGGTAGGGAAACGCTGTTCGGGGACCCGGTTTCGCGTTATGATCTGACCATAATGCTGGTCAGGAGAAAATCATGATCGAAGTCGGTGTCCTGGAAGCCAAGACCCGGCTCTCCGCCCTGCTCGAGATGATCGAACAGGGTGAGGGGCCGATCGCGATCACCCGATACGGCAAGCGGATTGCGGTCCTTGCCAAGGATGTCAGCTATGACGAGCCGCCGCGCCTGTCCGGTACGGAATTGGCAGCGCGCTTGAAGGCTTTTCGCGAGCGCCAATCATCAGCGCCGGAACTGGACGGTCTTGTCTGGGACGAAATCAAGGACGAGAATCGGAAGTGACGCCGCTTGTCGTTGACGCATCAGCGGCCATCGCCTGGTTGGTGCGCTCGCAATCGGGGCCGGTGAGTGAAGCCTTTATCGGCAGGCTGGACGCTTACGAGTTGATCGCGCCGGATGTCTTTGCCTGGGAGATGGCCGACCTCCTGCGTCGCTTCACGTTGGCAGGCGTGCTGGACTTGGAGGAGGGTCTGGGTGAGTTGTCGGCTCTGGATATTCGTCATGCGCCTTCGCGACCGACCCAGCGGATATATGAGCTTGCACCTGTCGCCTTTGAGCTGAGGCTCAGCGTGTATGGTGCGGCCTATCTCGCCCTGGCGGCCGAAGCCGATGCGGAACTGGTCTCACGCGACAGAGCCCTGTTGACGGCGGCGCGGGCGCACGCCATCCCGTGTCACGACCTGAATGAGTAGAGCGGAAAAATCATGACCGACGAACCCGAAATCATCGCCCGCAAGATCGGCCAGGTTGGCCGGATCACGCTCAATCGTCCCAAGGCGCTCAATGCGCTGACCCATGGCATGTGCCTGTCGATGATCGAAGCGCTGCAGGCTTGGCGGAATGATGATGACGTTCAGGCCATCGTTGTGGACGGGGCTGGCGAGAAAGGGTTCTGCGCTGGCGGCGACATTCTCCAGCTGCACAATTCCGGCAAGGCGGGCGATGACAAGGCCTGGCTGTTCTGGCGCGATGAGTACCAGCTCAACACGCTGATCCATCACTATCCCAAACCCTATGTCGCCCTGATTGATGGCATCACCATGGGCGGCGGTGTGGGTGTGTCGGTTCATGGCTCGCACCGGGTCGCCGGCGACCGGACGATGTTGGCCATGCCAGAAACTGGGATCGGTTTTCACCCCGATGTCGGCGGTGCCTATTTCCTGCCGCGCCTCGCTGGCGAGATCGGCATCTGGATGGGGTTGACCGGCGCCCGTCTGAAAGCCCCCGATTGTGTCGCCGCGGGCCTCGCCACGCATTACTGCCCGTCCGGCCAGTTCGATGCGCTGGTCTCGGCTCTGGAGGCCGCTGACCTGACCGGCGAGGATGCGCTGGAAGTCCTGCTTGAGGAATATTCCGGCGATCCGGGTGACAGTGACCTCTCGGTGACGCGCGGCCTGATTGATGCGGCCTTTGCCGGTGATAGCGTCGAAGATATCCTCGCCCGCATCGCGGCGGCCGGTGACCCTTGGTCGGCCAAACAGGCGAAAGTCCTCGCCACCAAATCACCGACCGCGCTCAAACTGACCCTGGCCTGCCTGCGCAAGGGCGCTGATCTCTCCTTCGAGGGTGTGATGTGCCAGGATTTGCGGGTGTCCAGCTGGTGCCTGACCGGGACCGATTTCTACGAGGGCGTCCGGGCCGTGATCATTGACAAGGACCACGCGCCGAATTGGGCGCCGGCCGCAGATGACAGCGCGATCGAAAAGGCGTTCGCACCGCTTGATGCGGCCCATGAGATGAGCTTTCTCGACGAGGCCTGACGGTCACGACACGCAGACCACCAAGAAGACACCACAAAGAACACCACCATCCACCGGGAGACACAAAATGGCCCGCATCGCCTTTATCGGACTTGGAAACATGGGCTCCGGCATGGCCGCCAACCTGGTCAAGGCCGGCCATGAGGTCCACGCTTTCGACCTCAGCGCCGACGCAGTTGCCCACGCCGTGGAGCAGGGCGCCAAAGCCGCCGGTTCGGCGGTGGATGCGGTCACCGGCTCTGATGCCGTGGTCACCATGCTGCCCGCGGGCAAGCATGTCCGCGGTGTCTATGAGGGCCAGATCTTCGACGCCGCAGCGCCTGGTACGCTTTTCCTCGATTGCTCGACCATTGATGTCGACAGTGCGCGCCATGTCGGCGGCCTCGCGGTGGACAAGGGATTCCGTTTTGTCGATGCACCCGTTTCAGGCGGCGTCGCGGCGGCACAGGCTGGCACGCTGACCTTCATGGTCGGTGGCTCTGAGAGTGACTTTGCGGCGGCCGAACCGATCCTCGATGCGATGGGCAAGGCGGTGATCCGCGCCGGCGATGTCGGTGCCGGCCAAGCCGCCAAGATCTGCAACAACATGCTGCTGGCGATCACCATGATCGGCACCTGCGAGGCGTTTGCCCTGGCCGAGAAACTGGGTCTGGACCAACAGAATTTCTTCGACATTGCCTCCAAGGCGTCCGGCCAGTCCTGGTCGATGACGTCCTATTGCCCGGTGCCGGGTCCGATCCCGACCACGCCGGCGAATAACGGCTACACGCCGGGCTTTGCCACAGCGATGATGCTGAAAGATCTCAAGCTCGCCCAGGACGCGGCACAAAGCGCCGGGGCGACCACGCCGCTGGGTGCGCAGGCCGAAGCGCTCTATGCCATGTTCGACAATCTTGGCGGCGGTTCGGCAGATTTTTCGGGCATCTACAAACTGCTCGATGGCAGCTGGCAGAACAGGTGATTCGCATTTGAGCGTGCCTGTTAAGGGGATTTTTGCGCTTTCACATTACAGTCCTCACTGAACGTAAAAAACGATCATCAAAGATCGGGTGGAGTGTGTGTGATGGCGATGGCAGAAAGCGTGGCACCGGAAGCGGCGCCGAGTTCCGACTATCTTGAGCTTCTTCAACTGGTGGAACGTCTCCACCGGCAATTGCTTGATGTGGTCAAGGACGAGCTGGACCGCGAGGGACTGGACGATCTGAACAGTGTGCAGGCTCTGCTGTTGTTCAATATCGGTGACCAGGAACTGACCGCCGGCGAATTGCGTACGCGTGGCCATTATCTTGGCTCGAATGTCTCCTACAATCTGAAAAAGCTTGTTGATGCCGGCTATATCCGCCACGAGCGTTCGGCCGTTGATCGTCGTTCGGTCCGGGTCAGCCTGACCGAGAACGGGTTTGCCGTGTGTGGCCATCTCAACAAGCTGTTCGATCGTCAGGGCACGGCACTGAATCCGGTCGGCGGAGTAGATGTCGACCAGCTGCCGGGCATCAACACCGCGCTGGCCCGTATCGAGCGTTTCTGGGCCGATCATATCCGCTTCCGGATGTAGCCGAACTTTCCAGCGATCAAATCTGCAACACCACCGCTATCCTTGCCGGACAGCGGTGGTTTGTCGTGCCTGGAACCCTTGTTCCCGCGCGCTCGGCGGTTGTGCTAGTTTTCACCAGAGTCGGTCTGGCGGGTCGACCTTGCCGGTAAGGCGTGGTCGAGCGTTGGAACGAGGCGAGGGGGACGAGGCGAGGGGGACGAGGCATGACCAAACACCGTATCTACACAATGAGCTTTTCTTCCGTCTATCCGCACTATGTCGCCAAGGCGGAACGCAAGGGGCGGAAGAAGGCAGAGGTCGATGAGATCATTTGCTGGCTGACGGGATACAGCCAAACTGAGCTGGATGCCCGGATTGCGGCCGGGACAGATTTCGAGACCTTCTTCGCCACAGCGCCGTGTCTCAACCCCTTGAGGCGTTTGATCAAGGGCGTGGTCTGCGGTGTCCGCGTGGAAGAGGTCGAGGATGCGACGATGCAAGAGATCCGCTATCTCGACAAGCTTGTCGACGAGCTGGCACGCGGCAAGGCGATGGTACGGATACTGCGCACAGCCTGACGATCCGTCGGCCATTTGATCATGCGCGGGCATGAAATGCAGCGTCGCCATCGGGCGTTGTTCCTGGCTTTCGATCGTGCAAGCCCTCAATTTTATAGGGATATAGTTCGCGTCACTGCAGGTTGTTGTGATATTTCATGGGGGTGCGGCTGTCTGTCCTGTCGCCCTGGCGTGGCAATGCGGCTAGACAGGCTGTCAGATCACGACATGATCGGGCACGCACCACGAAAGGCCCCGAGATGAATTATGAACGCGCCTTTGAAGATGCTGTCCGCCGGGTCAAGGCCGAAGGGCGCTATCGCGTCTTTGCTGACCTGCTGCGCCGCAAGGGCGAGTTTCCGGTTGCACGCTGGCGCTCGGAAGACGGCAAGGTGCGTGATGTCACGGTCTGGTGCTCCAACGATTATCTCGGCATGGGGCAATTGCCCTGCGTCGTCGAGTCGATGAAAAAAGCGATCGATGATGTCGGGTCCGGCGCCGGCGGCACGCGCAATATTTCGGGCACAACGCATTATCATGTCGAGCTGGAGCGGTCGCTCGCCGATCTGCACCAGAAGGACGCGGCGCTGCTCTTCACCTCGGGCTATATTGCCAATGAGGCGACGCTGGCGACGCTCGGCAAAATCCTGCCGGGCCTGATCATGTTCTCCGATGAACTCAATCACGCCTCGATGATCGAAGGCGTGAAGGGCGCGCGCTGTGAAAAGCGGATCTGGCGCCATAATGACATCGCCCATCTTGAGGAATTGCTGGCCGCAGCGCCGCCGGACGCGCCGAAAGTCATCGCGTTTGAATCCGTCTACTCGATGGACGGTGATATCGGGCCGCTGGAAGCCGTCTGTGATCTCGCCGAGAAGTACGGCGCGCTGACCTATCTCGACGAAGTCCATGCTGTGGGGCTCTACGGTCTGCGCGGCGCCGGCATCGCCGAGCGCGAAGGGCTGATGGACCGGATCGACATTGTCGAAGGCACGCTCGGCAAGGCTTTCGGTGTGATGGGTGGGTATATCGCAGCCGACGGGGCCATCGTCGACGCCATCCGTTCGCTGGCACCTGGCTTCATTTTCACCACGGCGCTGCCGCCGGCATTGGCCGCCGGGGCCCGGGCCAGTGTCGAATATCTCAAGGCCGGCCATCACTTGCGCGAACAACATCAGGAACGCGCCGCGACGCTCAAGGCCAAGCTGAGCGATGCCGGTTATCCGGTGATGCCCTCGATGACCCATATCGTACCGGTCAAGGTCGGTGATCCGGTCTTGTGCAAGCGCATGTCCGACATGCTGCTGGAAGATCATGGCATCTACGTGCAGCCGATCAATTATCCGACGGTACCGCGCGGAACCGAGCGCTTGCGGCTGACACCGACACCGCTGCACAGCGATGAAATGTTTGACCAACTCATTGCGGCTCTCGATGATGTCTGGGAACGGGCTTGCGAACAGACCGGGGTGGCCCGGGCCTGACAGGCAGCGCCCGCATGCCGAGGTAGCAAGATGGCCGGCGACATATTCGTCGAAATCCAGCGTGTGGGGAATGCGTTGCGCGTTGCGGCGATCGACGCCACGACGGCTGAAGAAGTTGTCTTTCAGGTGCCGTCAAACACGCCGCGGGCCAGTATCGACGATCTGGCCCGGGCCAAGCTGGCCTGGAAACTCAAGCGCGCCTCCGCCAACGAAAAACGGCCGGACACAAGGCCCGGCCGTCGCGGAATCGAAGTCTAGGTGCGGTCGGCTTAGCCGTCTTTCTTGCCGCGGCCCAGACCGATATCCTTGGCAAACTGCGAGCGCTTGCGCGAATAGGCCGGTGCCACCATCGGGTAATCCGATGGCAGGCCCCATTTCCGGCGATAATCATCCGGCGACATGTTGTATTGCGAGCGCAGATAGCGCTTGAGCATTTTCAGTTTCTTGCCGTCTTCCAGACAGACAATGTAGTCGTCGGCGACAGACTTGGACACGGCAACGGCCGGTTTGGTCTTCGGCTCCGGCTTCACTTCGGATTCCGAAACTTCCTTCATGGTTGCGTGGACAGACCGGATCAGGTCAGGAACATTATCTGCCGGCATGGAGTTGTGCGAGAGATAAGATGCGACGACATCGGTCGTCATTCGCAGCAATTCTTCCTTGTCGACGTCAGGGAGCATGTCTTCGGCCATCGGGGCAACCTTTCAAACGTTGTCTTGCTTTTGTCACAAGTGGTGACTTCATTCATTATTGCAATGGGTGATCGGTATTATGAGTTGATGTTCAGTTCAAGCGTGTGAGTATGAATATCTTTCATGCGCGATACCACACATAACACTGCGTAAGTAAACTGGCTGACCTGGGCTGGTGGGCAGCAGACCTGTCATACCGTCAATTGCCCGCTTGCCCCGTCGGGAGCAGCACCTTATCACACGGGTCAAATATGATGAGGATGTGTCATGCCCGATACCCAGGTCGAAGCCGGTAATGAAAGCCCGTTTTTCACGCGCTCCATCGTCGAGAGTGATCGTGAGATCGCGCACGCCATTCATGAGGAAATCCAGCGCCAGCAGAGCCAGATCGAGCTGATTGCGTCGGAGAATATCGTGTCGCGAGCCGTGCTCGAGGCACAAGGCTCGCCGCTGACCAATAAATACGCGGAGGGTTATCCTGGTCGTCGTTATTATGGCGGCTGCGAGCATGTCGATGTGGTCGAGACCCTGGCCATCGAGCGCGCCAAGGCGCTGTTCGGCGCCCAGTACGCCAATGTCCAGCCCAATTCCGGCAGCCAGGCCAACCAGGGCGTTTTCCTCGCCCTGCTTCAGCCGGGTGATACTATTCTCGGCATGTCGCTGGACGCGGGTGGACACCTCACCCACGGCGCCCGCCCGAACATGTCCGGCAAATGGTTCAACGCCGAGAGCTATGGCGTGCGCGAGAGCGATGCGCGCATCGACTATGACGCGGTACGCGCCAAGGCGCAGGAGGTCCGGCCACAGCTGATCATTGCCGGAGGCTCGGCTTATCCGCGCGAGATCGATTTTGCCGAATTCCGCAAGATCGCCGACGAGGTCGGCGCCTGGTTCATGGTCGACATGGCGCATGTTGCCGGCCTGGTCGCGGGCGGGGTCTATCCCAATCCGATGCCGCACGCCCATGTCTGCACCACGACGACCCACAAGACATTGCGTGGCCCGCGTGGCGGCATGATCCTCACCAATGACGCCGATCTCGGCAAGAAGTTCAATTCGGCCATTTTCCCGGGCCTGCAGGGTGGCCCGCTGATGCATGTCATCGCCGGCAAGGCCGTGGCCTTCGGTGAAGCGCTGCAGCCGGAATTCAAGGATTATGTCAAACAGGTCGTCGCCAATTGCCAGGCGCTGGCCAAGGCCATCACCGATGGCGGATATGCGATCGTCTCGGGCGGCACCGACAGTCATCTCGCACTTGTTGACCTGCGCCCCAAGGGTCTGAAGGGCAATATTGCCGAGCAGGCGCTCGAGCGTGCCTACATCACCTGCAACAAGAACGGCGTTCCTTTCGACCCGGAGAAGCCGACCGTCACCTCCGGCTTGCGCGTCGGCTCGCCTGCCGCGACCACGCGAGGCTTCGGTGAAGCCGAATTTACCTTGGTTGGCGAGTTGATGGTGAAGGTCCTCGACTCCTTGGTTGATGCGCCCGACGGCAATGCCGAAATCGAGGCTGAAGTGCGCGAGGCGGTGAAGGCGCTCACGGCACGCTTCCCCATCTATCCCGAACTGGCCTAAGATACCCGCATGCGTTGTCCTTTTTGCGGTCATCCTGACACCCAGGTCAAAGATTCCCGTCCTGCCGAGGACGGGAATGCCATCCGGCGTCGGCGGCAATGCCCGTCCTGCGCGGCCCGTTTCACCACGTTCGAGCGCGTGCAGCTGCGCGAGCTGACGGTGATGAAGAAGTCGGGACGCCGGGTGCCGTTTGATCGTGAAAAGCTCAATCGCTCGATCCAGCTGGCGATGCAGAAGCGCAATATCGAACCGGACCGGATCGACCAGATGATTTCCGGCATCGTGCGCCGCCTCGAATCGACCGGCGAGACCGATGTCACCTCGGATCGCGTCGGTGAACTGGTGATGGAAGGCCTGAAAAACCTCGATGCTGTGGCCTATGTCCGCTACGCCTCGGTCTACAAGGACTTCCACAAGGTTGAGGATTTCCGCGAATTCATCACCGATGAAGCGCTCACCGCTCATTTCGGCGAACCTGACGACGACGGCGGGGCATGACCGGCACCGAGCGACCGCGGGTCACGCTCAAGCTTGCCACCTCGCTCGACGGCATGATTGCGCTGGGCAATGGCGCGTCCAAATGGATCACCGGTCCCGAAAGCCGTGCCGTGGTGCACCGGATGCGGGCGGCGCATGATGCCATTCTCACCGGTATCGGCACCGTACTCGCCGATAACCCGCAATTGACGGCTCGGCCCGAAGGCGGCTGCGAGCGCCAGCCGGATGTCATCATCATGGACTCAACCGGGCGGACACCGGGCGATGCCGCCGTGTTCAAGGGCGGCGACCGGTCGGTGACCTTGATCCCGCACCGTGATCTTGCTCGCGCCATCACCGGCCATGAGCGTGTGATGGTCGAGGCGGGTGGCAAGATAGCCGCCGCCATGATCAAGGCGAACCTGGTTGATTGCATCGAATGGTTCCGCGCTCCGATCGTTCTCGGCGGCGACGGATTGCCTGTGATGGCAGCGCTGGGCCTTGAGACGCTGGATGAAGCCCCCATTTTCAGGCGGACCGGTGTCGTTGAACGCGGCGCCGACCTGCAGGAAACATACGAACGGATACGCTGATGTTCACCGGGATTGTCACCGCCAAGGGCCGCATCCGCGCGATCAGTGGCGAGACTGTGCGACGCTTTGAGATCGAGGCGCCCTATGACGCCGACACGATCGCGCTCGGTGCGTCGATCGCCCATGCCGGCACCTGCCTGACCGTGGTCGACAAGGGCGTGTCGGGCGAGGGCTGCTGGTTTGCGGTCGAGATTTCCCCGGAGACACTTCGCCTGACCACACTCGGCGACTGGCGCGAGGGTGACCCGGTCAATCTTGAACGTGCGCTGGCACTGGGCGAGGAGCTGGGCGGGCACCTGGTTACCGGCCATGTCGATGGTGTCGGCGAACTTGTCGAGCGGCGCGATGAGGGCGAGTGGATCGTGCTGACCGTGCGGCCCCCGGCCGAACTCAACCGTTTCATCGCCCGCAAGGGTTCGATCACCGTTGATGGCGTGTCGCTGACCGTCAATGACGTGACCGCCGACAGCTTTGATCTCATGATCATTCCCCACACAGCCGAGGTCACGACGCTGGGCGCGCTGCAAATTGGCGCGCACGTCAATCTTGAGGTTGACCTCATGGCGCGCTACGCCGCCCGCCTGAGCGAATTCTCGCCGGCCTGATATTTGGAGACGCGCGTGAGCGACATCCCACTTTCCCCCATCGAGGACGTCATTGAGGATGCGCGCAATGGGCGCATGTTCATCCTGGTCGATGCCGAGGACCGCGAGAATGAGGGCGACCTGGTCATCCCCGCGAAGTTCGCCACGCCGGACGCGGTCAACTTCATGGCCAAGCATGGCCGCGGCCTGATCTGCTTGGCGATGAGCCAGGAGCGGGTCGAACAGCTCGATCTCAAATTGATGTCCAGCGACAATCGCTCGCGCCACCAGACCGCCTTCACCACCTCGATCGAAGCGCGTGAGGGCGTCACCACCGGCATTTCCGCTCATGACCGGGCCCGTACCATCGAAGTTGCGACCGACCCGTCCAAGGGCGCCGACGATATCGCCACGCCGGGCCATGTCTTCCCGCTGGTTGCCCGTGATGGCGGCGTGCTGGTCCGCGCCGGCCACACCGAGGCCTCGGTTGATGTCGCGCGTCTGGCCGGTGCCGGTTCGGCCGGTGTGATCTGCGAGATCATGAATGAGGACGGGTCGATGGCGCGCCTGCCGGACCTTGTCGCCTTTGCCCAGTTGCACGGTCTCAAAATCGGCACGATTGCCGACCTGATTGCCTATCGTCGCAAGAATGACCGCTTCATCGAGCGCCGGATCGAAAGCGAGTTCACCAGTCAATTTGGCGGTCCGTTCAAACTGATCGTCTTCCGCAACACCCTGGACGGTGCCGAGCATGTGGCGCTGGTCAAGGGCGAACCGAATGCGTCGGAACCCACGACGGTGCGCATGCACAAGGTCAGTTTCGTCGACGATGTCCTGCATGAGAGCGGTCCGCGCGGTGAGCTGATCGAGGCCGGGATCCGCGCCATCGCTGAGGCCAAGGGACCGGCGGTGATGGTCTTTATCCGCGAGACCTCGCACACCGCCATCATCGAGCGCCTTGGCGCCCATCCCAGCCTGCCGCAGGACGAGCGTGAAGCGCGGCGTCTGCGCGAATATGGTGTCGGCGCCCAGATCCTGCTCGATCTCGGCGTGCGCGACATGGTGCTTTTGTCAACCAAGCCGCAGACGATTGTGGGCTTGGAAGGATATGGTCTGTCCATCCGCGAAGAGCGGCATTTTCCGGAGGGTGACGCATGAGCGCGCCGAAATATCTCATCATTGCGGGCACCTTCTACCGTGATATCGCCGATGCCCTGATCAAGGGCGCCGTTGAAGCCGTTGAGGCCAAGGGCTTTGCCCATGACGTTGTGGAAGTTCCCGGCGCGCTGGAAATTCCCGGCACCATCGCCCAGGCCGAAAAGGCCGGGGCCGGCTATGACGGCTATGTTGCTTTGGGATGTGTCATTCGTGGCGAAACCTCTCATTACGACTATGTCTGCGGCGAATCTGCGCGGGGAATCATGGATTTGAACCTGCGTGCCATTCCCGTCGGAAATGGTATCCTGACGGTCGAGAACCGCGCCCAGGCCTTGAAGCGGGCGGTCGACAAGAATAAAGGCGCGGACGCAGCCAATGCAGCGATGATGCTGATCGAGCTGCGCAATCGCTTCAGGAGCGCGTGAGCATGGCCACTGCCAGCAAGGAAACCCCGTCGGAAAGCCGCGCCCGTCTGCGTCGGGCGGCCCGTCTGTCCGCTGTTCAGGCGCTCTACCAGATGGAAATCGGCGGGCTGGGTGCCAGTGCTGTCATCCGCGAGTTTCGCGACCATCGTTTCGGCGCCGACCATGAAGGTCCGGAATATGTTGAGGCGGATGAGGATTTCTTCGAGAGCCTGGTGGCCGGCGTGGTCGAGCGCCAGGCCGAGGTCGATCCGGCGATGGATGCGCTGTTGGCCGACAAATGGCGCCTAGAACGTCTCGATGCGACCGTGCGTGCGATCCTGCGTGTCGGCGGTTTTGAACTCCTGTACCGCAAGGACGTTCCGGCCCGCGTTGTGATCGACGAATATATCGAGGTCGCCAATGCCTTCTTCGAGGGCTCGGAACCCAAATTCATCAATGCAGCCTTTGATCGCTGCGCCCGCGGCGCCCGTCCGGACGAATTCTAGGCGATGGCCGGCGACGGCGAGTTCGACTTCATCCGACAGCGGCTGCAGCCGCTGACAGAAGGCGATCCCGCCGCTCTCGACCTGGCCGACGACGCCGCCTTGCTGACACCCGGAGCGGGCGAGGATCTGGTGCTGGCCTGCGACACACTGGTTGCCGGCGTGCATTTCCTCGAGACCGACACGCCGCAAGTCGTCGCGAGCCGGACGCTGCGGACCAACCTGTCCGACCTGGCCGCCATGGGCGCCGTTCCGCGGGCCTATCTGTCGGCCATCGCCTGGCCGCGCGAGCTGGATGCTGATTGGCGCGCCGCATTCACGGCTGCCTTGCACCGTGAGCAGGCGGGGTTCGGTCTCACCCTGATCGGCGGCGACACCACATCGACACCGGGCCCCCTGACGATCAGCCTCACCCTGGTCGGAACCGTGCCGGCCGGAACCGCGCTGCGTCGCAACGGCGCGCGTATTGGCGATGATGTCTGGATCTCCGGCGTGGTTGGCGATGCCGGTCTTGGCCTGAAGGCGGCCGGTGGGGCAGGGGGCGACCTCGCCGCTTGTTGCGCCGCCTATGAGGCGCCAGAGCCGCGCTTGGCGCTCGGGCAGGCGCTGCGCGGTTTCGCCAGTGCAGCAATTGACGTCTCTGACGGGTTGCTGGCCGATGCCGGTCATGTCGCGATGGCGAGCCGCTGTGCGATCCGGATTGATGTCGATGCCGTGCCGCATTCGCCCACCGCGCACGCTTGGCTGCGCGACGGTGGACAGGTCGAAACGCTTTTGACCTCGGGTGATGATTATGAACTCCTGTTTACCGCATCGTCGGACGACAGCGCTGCGCTGACAGCGCTGGGCGGTCGGCTTGGTCTGTCGTTGACCCGGATTGGTGCGGTGCGTGATGGGGCCGGCGTCGTGGCCGAAACCGCCGACGGGCGCCGCCTTGAGCCGCAGACGGCCGGGTTTACGCATTTTTGAGGCAAGTCTGTCAGTCTCCTGTCGTGATTGAGAGGCTGTCATGCGTTCCGTCTTTGCATTCCTGTTTGCTGCCCTTCTGGTGTCGGCTTCGCCAGTGCCGGGCTTGGCCTTGGCGTCGCCGCCGGCGGATTCCGGAAATGAGTCCGAAGGCGGCCAGCGTGGCAACCGCATCCTGACGCTCTTCAATCTTGCCGGGTCCGACGACGAAGAGGACGAAGTCGAGGAAGAGGACGAGGATGATCCGCGTTCCTTCACCATGCCGACCGTGGTCGCGCCCTTGTCGCGCGAAGGCCGGCTGACCGGCTTTGCCTACGTGCAGATCCGGGTCCGTATCGCTGACGGGCAGAATATCTGGTCCATCCGCGACGACGCGCATTACGCGCTCGATGCTGCCGTCCGGGCGGCCTATCGCAATTCCGTGTCCAATGTCGAAGGCTCCGGCCTCGACGTGACGCGGGCGGTGGCCGTGTGGCAGGCGGCGTTGGCCGAGCATTACGGACCGCGGGCAATCGAGCGTGTCGAGATTCGCAATGCCGATACCCGGCTCTTTCGTCGATAATTCTATATTGCGCTGCAGCAAGTCAATGTTTTGACTTGTTAAAGAGTGCGTGTTGCACCGCTCTAATGCTTTGGGCATAGTCCCCCCAACAATAAGAACAAAAGCGGGGAGATGTCTAAGGTCGGCGTGGGCACACGCGCATGACTCCCTGCATTCATTCCGAGACCACAACGAAGTGAACAAACGGGGCTGGAATCCATGAACATGCTTTTGTTGGCCATTGCGGCAGCTGTTCTCGCCATCATCTACGGGGTCGTGCAGACCCAGCGTTTGATGGCGGCGAGTGCAGGCACTGAGAAGATGCAGGAAATCGCATCGGCCATTCAGGAAGGCGCGAACGCCTACCTCAAACGTCAATACACCACCATCGGCATCGTCGGCGTCGCCGTCTGCGTCCTGATCGCTGTCTTCCTTGGTTGGCAGGTCGCGCTGGGTTTCGCCATTGGCGCCGTCCTGTCGGGCGCTGCCGGTTTTATCGGCATGCTGGTCTCGGTCCGCGCGAATGTGCGCACCACCCAGGCTGCCAGCACGAGCCTGGCTGCAGGCCTGGCCGTCGCGTTCCGCTCCGGTGCGGTGACCGGCATGTTGGTCGCCGGTTTGGCCCTGCTGGGTGTCGCTGGCTATTACTGGATTCTGACCGGTCCGATGGGCTTCGTGCTCGGCAGTGAAGAGAATGGCCGGGTCATCATCGACTCCTTGGTCGCGCTCGGCTTCGGCGCGTCGCTGATCTCGATTTTCGCCCGTCTCGGCGGCGGTATCTTCACCAAGGGTGCGGATGTCGGTGGCGACATGGTCGGCAAGATTGAAGCGGGTATTCCCGAAGACGATCCGCGGAATGCCGCCACCATTGCCGATAATGTCGGTGACAATGTCGGTGATTGCGCCGGCATGGCGGCTGACCTGTTCGAGACCTATGCCGTGACCGTGGTTGCCACCATGGTGCTCGCCGCCATCTTCTTCACCGGCGGACTGGCCACCACAATGGTGCTCTATCCGCTGATGATCGCGGCGGCTTGTATCGTCACGTCCATCATCGGCACCTTCTTTGTCAGCCTGGGCAAGGGCACCAATGTGATGGGGGCGCTCTACAAGGGCCTCATCGTTGCCGGTGTCTTGTCCATCGGTGCGCTTTATTTCGTGACCGATTTCACGATCGGCATGGGCGATATCGCCGAGGTCAATGGCAAGATGATCACCGGCATGAACCTGTTCTATTCCGGGATCATCGGCCTGGTCGTCACGGCGGCCATTATCTGGGTCACTGAATACTACACCGGCACCGAGTACCGCCCGGTCAAATCGGTCGCCCTGGCGTCTGAGTCCGGGCACGGCACAAATGTCATCCAGGGCCTCGCGGTTTCGCTGGAATCGACGGCGCTGCCGGCCCTGATCATCATTGGCGGCATCCTCGGCACCTACATGCTGGCGGGCCTGTTCGGCATTGCCATCTCGGTGACAACCATGCTGGCGCTCGCTGGCTTGATCGTGGCTCTCGATGCCTTCGGGCCGGTCACCGATAATGCCGGCGGTATCGCTGAAATGGCTGGGCTCGATGAAAGCGTCCGCAACACGACCGACACGCTGGACGCCGTGGGCAACACGACCAAGGCGGTCACCAAGGGCTATGCGATCGGTTCCGCCGGTCTCGGCGCCCTGGTCCTGTTTGCGGCCTATACGACCGATGTTGAACACCTGCTTGGCATCCAGCCGGACTTCTCGCTCGAGAATCCGTATGTGATCGTCGGCCTGCTGTTCGGCGGGCTGCTGCCTTACCTGTTCGGTGGCATGTCGATGATGGCGGTGGGCCGTGCGGCCACGGCCGTGGTCGCCGAAGTGCGCCGCCAGTTCAAGGAAATCCCGGGCATCATGGAGTACAAGGCAAAGCCGGATTATGGCCGCGCCGTGGACATCCTGACCAAGGCCGCGATCCGCGAGATGATCGTGCCATCGCTTCTGCCCGTCCTGTCGCCGATCGTGCTCTACTTTGCCATCAATGCCATCGCCGGTCAGGCGCAGGCACTGGCGGCAGTCGGCGCGATGCTTCTGGGTGTCATCGTCAATGGCCTGTTTGTCGCGGTCTCCATGACTGTCGGCGGCGGCGCTTGGGACAATGCCAAGAAGTATATCGAAGACGGCCATCATGGCGGCAAGGGCTCGGAAGCCCACAAGGCCTCCGTGACCGGCGATACCGTCGGTGATCCCTACAAGGACACCGCCGGCCCGGCTGTGAACCCGATGATCAAGATCACCAATATCGTGGCCTTGCTGCTGCTGGCCTTCCTGGCCCACTAGTCAGGCAGGATCATCGAGACGATCTGGGAGCTCCGGCCAGCGGCCGGAGCTCCTTCTTTTTGCCAGGGTCTCGCAGCGCGATTTCCAGGTTTCCTCGGCGTCGGAATAGGCGGCCTGACAGGCCCGCCAGACCGGATGCGCTTCGCTCTCCCCAATCCCCTGGATAACCGATCCATGGCCTGGGAACGGGAGTGATGATGGGGTGGGCGAAAAGGGGGGCGGACAAGTTTTCTCGATTTTTTGATGTGGCGCGCTTTCCCTCTCCCTTGGGAGAGGGTCAGGGTGAGGGGCAAGTCCCGGTGGGCGGAGGCGTTTCCCCCCTCATCCGCGTTGTGCGCACCTTACTCCCAGGGAGACGGCAAGTGGCCGGGAGCGGGGTCGGCACGTCGACGTCGCGCTCGGCGCGGGGCAATCGTTCGGCGGTGGCGATGGATCGTCGAGCGGCGATGATTGGCGGGGTCAGGTCAGCTAGCCTTGCTTCATGGCTGCGGCACCGGAACCCGCCGCGATAGCAAGGAGACAGGTCTTCCATGACGCATATTTTGACGATTGCCCTGGCGGCGGGGCTGGCCGCATGTTCCGCGAATACCGGTTCAACTCCGGCTGTGATGGCGCACGATCAGGCGGTAGACGCGATAGCGCGTGAATGGGTCGAAGCGCATGACTTCAATGGCGTCATCATGTCGAGCGCGCCAGGGCACCCAGCCTATCAACTGGTCGTTGGCGTGGCGGACCCGGATACCGCGCGGCCGCTGACAGCGGATACGGCATTCCAGACCGGCTCGGTCGAGAAGTATTTCGCGGCAATCGTGGTTTTCGCCCTGATGGATGAGGGGGTGCTGGACATTGACACCCCGATCTCGGCCTATCTTCCCGATTACCGGAGCGATACCGGCGACCAGCTGACCCTGCGCCATATCCTGAGCAATCAGTCAGGCCTTCCCAATGACATTCTCCAGGCGTTCCGACGGGCTGCCAATGGCGAGATGGAGGCGGTCGAAGCGATCCGTGTCCCTGATGCTGTTTCGCTCTACGCCAGCGGTGATCTCGGCTTCGAGCCGGGGGCGCAATTCGACTATGTCCTGTCGAATTGGCTTTTGGTTCAACACCTTCTGGAGGAAGTGACAGGCCTGCCTTACCCGCAATTGCGGGCGCGCTTTGTCTTCGATCCGGCGCAAATGCGCCAGAGTGGCGGCTATCTCAACGACCTGTTCAATACCGACCCGCGGGTAGATGATGTCGCGATCGGATTCGACCCGGGCGACCCGGCGGGGCAGGGCGATTATTGGTCGCCGAGCTTTTTTCGCGGCAGCTATACGACCGCGGCGGACATGATCGCACTGGAGCGGGCGCTTGCCGATGGGCGTGTGTTGAGCGCGGCGCGCCTGGAGTTGTTCCGGACGGTGCAGGCGCCACAGCAAGCCTATGCTTTTGGCGGCCGCTATCGGGACTGGGAGCTGTGTGGCGAGCCCCGCCTTGTCTCGACCCAGT
The DNA here is from genome assembly GCF_003634045.1 of Maricaulis maris. Classification (GTDB taxonomy): domain Bacteria; phylum Pseudomonadota; class Alphaproteobacteria; order Caulobacterales; family Maricaulaceae; genus Maricaulis; species Maricaulis maris. The sequence goes on along the minus strand of NZ_RBIM01000002.1, from coordinate 205,050 downwards.
CGGGCTCCAACGGGGCGTCCAACATGACGTCGGCCTTCGATATCCAGTCAGGTTACGCCGTGGCCATCATGACCAATGTGGATGAAAGCCAGGGTGAAATGTTCGCCCTGTCAGCGCGATTGATGGAAACCATGATGGGATGTGGTGAATAATCCCGAGCGCTGCCGGCGAACGTCCTTGGATGACAAACGCCGCTGAGGCCGGCCTGTGTCCGGGCCTTCAGCAAAGAAAAGCCCCGACCGGATGGTCGGGGCTTTTTTTGTGGATGCGACGCTGTTATGCCGATCGTCTTACTGGTCCCGACGCGGGCCGCCGGCGCCGCCGGGCAGGTTCTGTTCGCCACCGAATTGTTCCGTCGGGAGCCGTCCGACATTGCCGAGCAGCTGCTCGAGGAAGGTCAGCTCCCGGCCACGGGTCGGGGTTTCGCGACCGGCATAGGCGACGACGCGGCCGTCTTCCAGACCGTATTCAGACACTTCGCTGACCACGCCCTCTGCGTCGAAGGTGACGGCAATGATGCGGCGATCGCGCGTGGCGGGCCGCAGATAGGCGAGGCTCTCGCGTGTCGCGGAGATGTAATACCAAGTATTGTCTTCAAATGTGCCACGGGTCGACGGGTTGCCAAGGCGCGACAATACGGAGCTTTCCGTGTCCTCGGCGACCACGATATTGGGCTCTTCCTGCGTCGTGTAGCGATAGCCGTGCGAGCGGAGGACCGGATTGCAGGCCGAGGCGCCGATCGCGCAAGCGGCAATCAGGACTGTAAGGCTAACGCGACGCTTCATCAGGAACTCCTGCGACATGGGATCAGCCCCGCGCGACGTGATGACGCGTGCGGCCCTGTCTTGACCTAACCAAGGGCGAGCTTAGCTTCAAGCGCCAATTCTTGGGAGTGCGGATCGCATGTTGAACCGTCTTTTCAGCCGCAAGCCGGAAAAACGCCGGGCCGAGGCATTGTATCGTGACGTCGTGACAGCGGCCCGCGCGCCGCATCTCTATGCCGGGCTTGGCGTGCCGGACACGGTGGAGGGCCGGTTCGAGATGATCATCCTGCATTGCGCCGTGGTCGTATTGACCCTGAAGCCGGTCGACAGCGACCCGGCCCGCGGGCTCAGCCAGGCGCTGTTTGACACCATGTTTGATGATTTCGACGCCGCCATGCGCGAAATGGGAGTCGGGGATTCGGGCGTCGGCAAGAAAATCCGCTTCATGGCGCAGGGGTTTTATGGCCGTGCCGAAGCCCTTCGCGATGCCATCGACAGTCCCGATCCCGGCCAATTGCAGGCCGTGCTGGCGCGGAATGTGTTCAATGCCGGGCCGGATGATCCGCGTGCGCCCGCCCTTGCCCTATACGTCAACTCGGCGGTCGAGGCGCTGAACGGCCAGGGCGGGCAAGCGCTTCTTGATGGCGCGGCGCCCGATTTCCCGCAATCCTGATCGCCGCCTTGCTGCCTTGCATTGCTTCGGTCATGGTCTAAGTTCCGCGAGCTTTTTGGCGCATGGCGCCTCTGCGAGGGACTGAGCACCGCTACTCATGACAGGTATCCCCACGATTTCGGTCGACGCCATGGGCGGCGATCTCGGACCGGAGGCGGTCGTCGAGGGCATCGGACACGCGCTCAAGCGCTGGCCGGACCGCAAGGCAACCTACCTCCTTCACGGCGACGAGGCCTTGCTGGCCCCCTTGCTGGCCAAACATCCCAAGGTCGCCGCCGTGTGCGAGCTGCGCCACACCGACACGCTGGTCCAGATGACTGACAAGCCCAGCGAAGCCGTGCGCCGGGCGCGCGGCTCGTCGATGTGGAACGCGATCCAGAGCGTCAAGGCGGGTGAGGCGGGCGCCATCGTGTCGTCGGGCAATACCGGCGCATTGATGGCGATCAGCAAGGTCATCCTGCGCATGAAGAAGGGCGTCCACCGCCCCGCGATCTCGGCCAACTGGCCGACCCCGAAGGGCCACACCGTGGTGCTCGATGTGGGGGCCAATGTTCAATGCAATGCGACCCAGCTGGTCGAGTTTGCGATCATGGGCGAGGCCTATCATCGTGCCGTGTTCGGCGGCGAGGCGCCCAGTGTCGGCCTGTTGAATGTCGGTCAGGAAGAACTCAAGGGCAATGACACCGTCCGTGAGGCCGATCAGCTGATCCGCAAGGCCAATCTGGACATCGCGTATCAGGGCTTCATCGAGGGCAATGACATTTCCGCCGGCGGTATCGATGTCGTCGTCACCGACGGTTTCACCGGCAATATTGCGCTGAAAACGGCTGAAGGCACGGCCCGCCTCGTGGCCGGCTGGGTGCGTGATGCGCTGACCAGTTCGCTGCTGGCCAAGCTGGCGGCCGGCCTGTTGTCGCTGGGCGCGCTTGAACGCCTGCGTCAGCGCATGGATCCGCGCTATATCAATGGCGGCGTGCTGCTGGGTCTCAAGGGCATCGTGGTAAAGTCCCATGGCGGTGCCGATGGCGAGGGCTTTGCCTCGGCACTCGGCCTTGCCTATGTCATGGCGCAGAGCGATTTCATGGCCCAGATTCGCGCCAATCTCGACAAGTTTGCCAGTTTCGAAGAACAGGAAGTCGCAGCCGCGTCATGACTGAATTGAGTTCGCGTATAGCCGGTATCGGCTCGCATCTGCCCGAACGGATTCTCACCAATGATGAGATCTCGGCGATGGTGGATACCAGCGACAGCTGGATCCGCGAGCGCACGGGGATCCGCCAGCGCCATATTGCGGGCGAGGGGGTGACCACTTGTGATCTGGCCGAACGGGCAGCCCGGCGTGCGCTGGACGATGCCGGTCTGGCCGCGGAAGACCTCGACCTGATCGTGGTTGCCACCACGACGCCGGATTTCACCTTCCCGTCGGTTGGCACCATGTTGCAGGCGCGCCTCGGGGCGACCAAGGGCGCCGCGTTTGACGTCCAGGCTGTGTGCACCGGCTTTGTCTATGCGCTTGCCATGGCGGACAACATGATCGCTCGTGGTCAGGCCCGGACCGCTCTGGTGGTGGGCGCCGAGACCATGTCGCGTATCCTCGACTGGACCGACCGTTCGACCTGCGTCCTGTTCGGTGACGGCGCCGGTGCCATGGTGTTGCAGGCCGACGAGACCGCCAGCGGTCCCGAGCGGTCCGGCATTCTGGGCACCTATCTGCGCTCGGACGGGCGTTTCAAGGATTTGCTGCACGTCGATGGCGGTCCGTCCTCGACGGGCACGGTCGGGCATTTGCGCATGGTCGGCAATCAGGTCTTCCGGCACGCCATCACCAATATTGCAGAGTCGATGACCACGATTGCGGGCCGGTCAGGCGTCACGATCGAGGAGGTTGACTGGTTCGTGCCGCACCAGGCCAATCAGCGCATTCTCGAGGGTGTCGCGCGCAAGTTGTCGATCCCGACCGAGAAGGTGATTTCCACCGTCGCCGACCATGGCAACACGTCGGCAGCCTCGGTCCCGCTGGCTTTTGACCGCGCTGTGCAGGACGGTCGGATCAAGCGGGGCGACCTGGTTTTGATGGAAGCATTGGGCGGCGGATTTACCTGGGGCGCAGCCCTGGCCCGGTTCTGATCGACATTTTCCAGAGTTTCTCGCACCTATCCAAGACCTTGGCGTTGACCTGACCCGGTTTCGGGGCGTAGCCTGATATCGTCTTTGTGGGGATAGCCATGGCAGATAAAACCTTGACGCGAGCGGATCTGGCGGAAGCAGTCTACCGGGAGGTAGGTCTGTCTCGTCAGGAATCCGCAGATCTGGTCCAATCCGTGCTGGGCATGGTTTCGGACACGCTGGCGAAAGGCGAGTCCGTGAAGCTCTCCTCCTTCGGCTCGTTCCTGCTCAGGGACAAGCGTGGACGTGTGGGGCGTAATCCGAAGACCGGGGTGGAAGTGCCGATTGAGGCCCGCCGCGTTCTGGTGTTCAAACCGTCACAAGTACTAAAGGAGCGCGTCGACTCGGCTCTGTCCAAGGATTAGGGCGGACCCGCAGACTGACGCGAACAGCGCATGTCGGTCACGAACAAGTCTGCAGACGCATTTCGAACCATCAGCGAAGCCGCTGAGGAATTGGATATCCCCGCGCATGTGCTGCGCTTTTGGGAAAGCAAATTCGCCCAGATCAGCCCGCTAAAACGGGCCGGTGGCCGCCGTTTCTACCGGCCGCAAGACCTGCAATTGCTGCGCGGCGTGAAGCGTCTTCTCTATGAGGACGGCTACACGATCAAGGGCGCCCGCAAATATTTCAAGGATCATGGTGTCGCTGCCGTGATGGAAATGGGTGACCCGTCCGGCAGCCAGCCGCGTGACGCGCTGGCAATCGATGCCGCGGATCGTGAAACACCGACCGTGCGGACGCCGGCCAAACCGCGTCCGGCTGATGGCGCGCAACGCCAGCTCGATGATATCCTCGCCGACCTGGAAAACGCCCAGGCCAAGCTGAAAGCGGCGCTGGAACCGTGACCCTGGGTGCCCGGGCGTCGTCACCGCAGATGGTGCTGACAGGCCTGTTGCCCAGCGGCAAACCTCCCCCTATAAGCGACTTCCCCATCGGACGGGCCTGCCTGTCCAGCAAGTGAGTGTCGGAGCGTGGCGCAGCCCGGTTAGCGCACCGGTCTGGGGGACCGGGGGTCGCGAGTTCGAATCTCGCCGCTCCGACCATTTGCTTGCGATGTTCTCGACAATTCTGACCCCGTTGCGGGTATCAACCCACCTTCTCCTTGGGGAGAAGGTGGCCCGAAGGGCCGGATGAGGGGGATTCGCTCTGCGGTCACCGGGATTTACCCCTCACCCTGACCCTCTCCCCAGGGAGAGGGAAGGCAGGTGGCAGACGCGCGCGACCGCCTTTACACCCCCGCCATAGCCGCTTTCATCACATCCTTCATCGCCATCTCCGGATCCGCCAGCGCGACCGGGTCCGGCTTGGCGCGTTTCAGGATCATCATCTTGGCGGCCATGAAGCTTTGCGGGTCATTGATGCAGTCGGCGGCAATGAGGACGCCATTGGCGAGGTGGAAGAAGCTGCGCGGGGTTTCACCGTCGCCGCCACGGGTGATGGTGGTGTCGTGTTGGCCGATCAGGCCGGCGGTCTGGAGCTTGAGATCGAACTGGTCGGACCAGAACCAGGGCACTTCGGGTTTCGGTGCGGCCGCGCCGCAAATCGCCGCGGCGGCGTGCTTGGCCTGGTCGAGGGCATTGGGCACGCTTTCCAGGCGCAGGCGGGTGCCGGTGAGCCAGTTGTGCTGTTCGGCGCAATCGCCGATGGCGAAAATGGCCGGGTCATCGGTGCGGCACTCGGCGCCGACGCAGATACCGTTGGCGGTGGCGAGACCGCTGGCCGCGGCCAATTCCTGATTGGGGATGACGCCGATGCCGACGAGGACACTGTCGCAGGCAATCGTCTCTCCACTGGTCAGTTTGACCGCCTGCACGTGCTTGCCGCGTGAGAACAGGCCGGATTTGGCCTTGAGCGCCGCGACCTGGCTGTCCAGCCGCACCGAAACGCTGCGCGTTTCATGGGCGGTGCGGTAAAATTCCGAAACTTCGGGGACGGCGACGCGGGCCAGCAACCGGTCCATCGCTTCGATCACGACCGGTTCGGCGCCGCACTTTTGGGCCACGGAGGCCGCTTCCAGACCGATATAACCGCCACCGATGATGGCGATGCGCTTGCCGGGCGCGAAATCGGCCTTCAGGGCGTCGACATCGGCAATGGTGCGCAGATAGCGCACACCGTCGAGATCCGCGCCGGAGACGGGCAGGCGGCGGACCCGCGATCCGGTCGCCAGGACGAGATGGGTATAGGTCTCGCTCGACTCGTCGGCAAAGCGCACGATGCGGGCATCGCGGTCGATTTCGGTCGCTTCGCTGCCCAGGTGCAGCTCGACATTCTGCTCTGCCCAGGTTTCCGGCGGCTGCAGCCACAGCCGGCTTTCATCGATCTCGCCGGACAGATAGGTCTTGGACAAGGGCGGGCGTTGATAGGGCGGATGGGGCTCGTCGCCCGCCAGCACGATACGACCGGCAAAGCCGCCGCGCCGCAGCGACGCGGCACACTGGCCGCCTGCCTGGCCGGCGCCGAGAATGACGACTGTCTCGTCGGTATTGCTCACGCGCATCTCTCCCCAATTCGCGAACCGCTTGCGACATGATGGCGCGTCCGGTCCAGTCCTGCGAGTGCAATATCATCATGTCGGGGTCCGGCGGTGAGGCACAAGGCTTGTGCTGCGGCGTGGATGGGGTAGGTAGCCCGCCCGGGAGATTGCATGTCGTATCATTCCAGCACCACAAGCCGCGCCGTCTCGCTCTGGCTGCTCGTCGTTGCCGCGCTCGTCTGCGCCATGATCATTATCGGCGGCACCACGCGCCTGACCGATAGCGGCCTGTCGATCACCGAGTGGAAGCCGATCTCCGGCGCCATCCCGCCGCTCAGCCAAGCGGATTGGGAACGTGAGTTTTCGCTCTATCAGCAGACGACCGAGTTCCAGGTCCAGAATTCGGCGATGACGCTGGCCGAGTTCGAATTCATCTTCTGGTGGGAGTGGGGCCATCGCCAGCTCGGTCGCCTGATCGGCCTGGTCTATTTCGTGCCCTTCGTTTTCTTCTGGCTGCGCGGCCATCTCAGCGCCCGCCTCAAGCCGCGCCTGTTCGGGCTTTTCCTGCTTGGCGGCGCTCAAGGCGCGATCGGCTGGTGGATGGTGGCGAGCGGATTGTCCGACCGGCTCGATGTCAGCCAATACCGGCTGGCCACGCATTTGGGCATGGCCTTTATCATATTGGGGGCTTCGATCTGGCTGTCGCTGGAAGCGCGCTTCGGCCCGCCGCCGCTGCGCCGGGGACGACTGGCCGGTGTGACCACTGGTCTGCTGGCGCTGATCTTCGTACAGGTCTTGCTGGGGGCGTTTGTGGCCGGCCTCGATGCCGGACGCATCTACAACACCTGGCCACTGATGAATGGCGAGCTGATCCCGTCTGACTATCTCGGCGGCATGTCGTTCTTGCCGGCGATTTTCGAGAGCCATGCCGCCGTCCAGATGCACCATCGCTGGATGGCCTATCTGGTGGCGCTGTGCGTATTTGCGCATGCCGTCCTGATCTGGCGTGAGCCGCGGGTGTCGCTGAAACCCTTCATGATCATTCTGCCGGCCCTGGTGATCGGCCAGATGGCTTTGGGCATTGCGGCCCTGGTATCGGTCGTGCCGCTGCACCTGTCGCTGGCCCACCAGGCGGGGGCGATCCTGTTGTTCAGCGCCACGGTCTGGGCGGCCTGGACGGCGCGGCGGGCGGTCTGAGAGACGCCCTCGTCAGGCTAGAGACCGGCCCGGCGCGCGCGCTGCCAGTAGATGATCGCGATCAGGCTCACGGTGATCGGGATCATGAGTCCGTATTCATCGGTCCACAGGGCGGTTGAGGCATTCTCCACCGTCAAGGGCGTGAAGATTTTCTGGATGTAGATATTGTGGGCGCCGTGAAACATGATGGCAGGCCAAACCGACCCGCTCTTGAACGTGTAGTAGGTCATGATGACGCTCATCGCGATGATCATCACGGTGAAGCACGCCAGCTGAAACAGGGTGTTGCCGCCGCCATAGGCAATGATGACCGGGTAGTGCCAGACGGCCCAGATGCCGCCGCTGATCAGGCATGTGGCATTGAAAGAGAAGATCTTGCGCAACTCCCACACAAAGAAGCCGCGCCAGCCGATTTCCTCACCGGCGATCGTGCCCAATGATTTGACGAATTGTACGACGGCCATCAGCACGCCCATCAAGCCGATCACGACGAAGGCCGGAGCTTCCGGCAGTCCGAGTGACTGCCCCCATTCGGTAATGGTTTCGGCATTGCCAAACCCGCCCAGCCCGGTCAGCCAGACAAGCCCGTAGGCAATCGATACGTAGAGAACCGGGATCAGGTAACCGGCTCGATTGGCGCCGTGCTTGCCCCATTTCCAGGGCAGTGACGCGATCGTCCGGCGGCGGAGTTTGAGTGTCAGGAAGGCCGCCACGGCCGGCATCATCATGAGGGTGCCGACATAGAGCGAGGTTGGAATGAGCGCGACGATGGCGTAGTGGGCGAGGGCGCTCAGGACTGTGAGAATGCCGATAAATACCAGCAGGGTGATGACAGTCGTGCGTTTGTCAGCCTGGGTTTCGGTCATGGTGTGCGGCTTTCCTTTACGTGTGAGGCCGTCAGGTGTAATTTATGCACATAATTGTACAATTAATTGTATAAAGGCAAGCCATGCGTGACAGCAATATCATGGACACCCACCGGCTGAGCGGCGCTTTCGTGTCGAACAAGCTTCTGCGGCTGGTTGAAACCCTTGCCGATCAGGGTGAGGTCTTGTTGCAGACAGCCGGCATCGTCATTCCGCCGCGCGCCATTTCCACCGTGCTGATGATTGGTGAAGTGCCCGACGTCACTGCAGCGGATATCGCAACCGCGCTGGACCAGCCGCACCAGGTTGCGACCCAACGGGTGGCGCTCCTCATCAAGCTGGGACTTGTGTCCAAGCGGCCTCACTCATCGGACAGTCGCCGCAAGGTTCTGGAATTCACTGCGCTAGGCAGGACCCAGTATGATCTGATGATGATCATGCTGGAGAAAATTCGCGCGGCCATGGACGCGCTGTTTGACGAGTTGGGCGTCGATCTGGCGGCCAAGGCCGTGGAAGCGGTCCGATCGCTGAAGGCGACGCCGTTGGTCGACCGGGTTTCCTGACCGGGCCATGGCCATGCAAACAGGGCCATGCAAAATGAGCCGCGTGCGCGGCTCACCTTGATGTCTGATCGAATTTCAACCCGTCGCTAGTCTTGCGCCACAACGGCCCGGATCAGGGCATCGCGCGAGACGACTTTGAGACGGCCGGCACCCTCATCGAACACGACCATCAGCCCGTTGGCGTAGGCGGTGTAGCCGAAATCAGCATCGGTGACGGCGAGGGCGGCGGGTGTCTGGATGCCGGGGGTTGAGAGTCCGTCGACAATGTCGAGCGAGGCGCCCCGCACCAGTGTTTCCGCGTCAAAGCTTTCCACTGTCTCGCCACTGCCACTGGTCGCGAGCACGCGCTGGGTGCCGTTGAAGTCCCCGAGCGTGAGATTGGCAGCCCGGAAGGGATCCTCGGCCAGGATCGTGCCGTCACCGGACAGGCGGGCAATGCCGCCGACCGGGCTGGCCGTGTAGATGTCGCCGTCCAGGGTCGCGCACTGGCGTGCCGGCGCGGGCAGTGGGAAATCACGGACGCGTTCGACGCTGAGCTGGTCGCTGCCGGCATCGCGGACACGCCAAATCTCGGCATGGGCACCGGTGCCCAGAATGACCAGCTCGACAAAGCCGACGCCCTCACGCATCAGGCACAGCCCGGCGACGCCGTCGACCGGCTCGATGGCGCCAAGCGGCAGGTCGAGAACCTGGGCACCGTCGCGCACCACGGCATAGCCCCGGACGGCATTGGCGTCGCTGACCGATCCGAAAATGAGCGGCAGGGCTTCACCGCGCAGCTCGAAGGCCGGCGCAACAGCCAGACCGGTAAGGCGTTCACCGGCATGGCGGGTCTTGAGGAGCCCGTCGAGATCGAAAATGTCGATCCCGCCGGCGCCGGGTGCAGACAGCACAAAGCCCAAGGAAGGGGCGTTCGGATCGGGCAGGAAACCGACCGGGCCGCCGCCACCCTCAACAGCGGTGAAGGCCGCAGTGACAAGCACCTCGACCGGGCCGGTTTCCTCAATCTCCGCCGTCTCGCCTTCCGGCGCTTCCGCGTTCGGACCGCAGGCGGCGAGTGCCAGCAGCGAAGCGCCTAGAGCGAAGGCGCGGGCCAAGGACCGCGAACCGCGAAGGTTTGTCCGGGATAGCGCTGAACGTTGAAAAACAGGGTCGAACCGTCGGGACTGAAACATGGACCGCAAATCTCGCTTTTTTGACCTTCCGGCCCGGAGGCCGCATTGCGTCCAATCGTATACACCTCGCCATCGGGCGTCACGCCGCGGATGTACTGGTCCTGCGGCCCATCCTCGACGACGATCAGATCGCCCCAGGGCGCGACGCAGAGATTGTCGCAGCGCTCCATCACGGCATCGTCATGGCTCTCGAAGAAAAGTTGGAGACGACCGGCCTCGGCTGTTTCGTCCGCTTCGCCTTCGGCCGGGCTGGGCTGATAGCGCCAGATCTGGCCGAGACGCTCCGGGCCGCCGTCGGTGCAGGTGAAATAGCACTCATTATCGCCCCACCAGATGCCTTCGCCGCGGGTGAATTTGGCGGCGCCGGCGGCGATCCCGCGCAGGGCCAGGTCGGCATTGGGCGCCTCGACATCGTCGAGATCGATCCACTCGACGTCCAGCCATTCGCCCTGCGCGATGTCGGCACCGTTCCAATTGCGGGTATCCAAGCCCGGACGGCCACGCACGGCGAGACCCTGCAGCCGGCCGCCTTGCGCCAGCTCACCCGGCACATTGGCCAGAAAGCGGTAGAACAGGCACGCATCATACCGGTCCTCGGTGAGGTAGGCGATCAGCGTCCGCGGATCAATGGCAACGGCCTCGTGGCGGAAACGGCCCATTGCCTTGAGGGGGACCGGTTCGACCAGGCCGGTCGCGTCAGCAGGAACCTCGAATACATAACCATGTTCGACACCGGCTTCCGGTCCGGCATTGGTTTCGTTTTCTTCGCACGTCAGCCAGGTGCCCCATGGTGTCTGGCCGCCGGCGCAATTATTGATGGTGCCGACCAGGGACAGGTATTCGTCTTCGACGGCGAGGGTTTCCGGATTGAGGACGACATGGCTGGTGCCGCCAATATGCGGATTGCCGTCGGCGTCCCAGTCATGCACCAGCGAGCGATCAATCAATTCGAGCCCGGCATTGTCGACGCCAAACGGGCTCTTGTCGGTCTCACCGACACGCAATTCGTGATTGCGCACCAGGACCAGGCGCCCGTCGGTCCGCTGGAAACAGGCCATGCCATCAAAATCGCCGGGCACGATGAGGCCGTCGCTCATCGGCTGGCCGGCCGAGGAGATCACGTCATAGGTGAAGCCGCGGGGCAGATCGAACAGGCCGTCCGGATCGACCTGCAGATCACCAAAGCCTTCGACCTGGTTGAAATAGCCCTGTTCGGCCGGATAGCGACGCTGGCAGGCCGACAGGGCAGCCAGGCCGGAAAAGGCGAGGGTGGTGGCAGCGCTGTTGCGCAGGAAATGGCGTCGGGACAGGGACATGATGCTCTCCAGGGCGTGCGTGATCACCTTGTAACTACAACGACTTCGCGACGGATGCATGACGCCGCTGCAGCATACGGTATTATTTAACCGCATCCCTAGGTGTATAAAATTACAGCTAAAATCGGACACCCGCTTGACCGAGTGGAAAATCCCCCCTAAACGGCGCGCTCGAATTCAACCTGATCCAATCAGGCCTGAGGCAGGATTATTATGAAAACCATCTCCGTTAAGCCGGCGGATGTCGTTAAAAAGTGGGTCGTGATCGACGCAGAAGGTGCCGTTGTCGGTCGCCTCGCTGCTTATGTCGCCACCCGCCTGCGCGGCAAGCACCGTCCGGACTACACCCCCCATGTCGACATGGGCGACAACATCATCATCGTGAACGCCGAGAAGGTCGTCTTCACCGGCACCAAGCGCGATGACAAACGCTATTATCACCACACCGGTCACCCGGGTGGGATCAAGGAAACCAGCCCGGCGAAACTGCTGGACGGCCGTTTCCCGGAACGCGTTGTCGAGAAAGCCGTGCTGCGCATGCTGCCGAAAGACAGCCCGCTGGCGCGTCAGCAGTTCTCGAACCTGCGTGTTTACGCCGGTCCCGACCACAAGCACGAGGCGCAACAGCCGGAAGTGGTCGATTTCAAGTCCATGAACTCCAAGAATACGCGAGGCTGATATGTCTGAAGAAGCCCGCTCGCTCGAAGACCTCAAAGACGTCATCAAGGAAGCCGATGCCGGCACCGTGGTGGCTGACGAGTCCGTTCCGGCTGAGCCCAAAATCGATGAGCACGGCCGTTCCTATGCCACCGGCAAGCGCAAGAACGCGGTCGCCCGCGTCTGGATCAAGCGCGGCAATGGCAAGATCACGGTCAATGGCCGTGACCAGGAAGCCTATTTCGCCCGTCCGGTCCTGCGCATGCTGCTCCAGCAGCCGCTGCAGGCCGCCGAGCGCGTTGACGAGTTCGACATTGTCGCCACCGTCGTCGGTGGTGGCCTGTCCGGCCAGGCCGGTGCTGTGCGTCACGGCATCTCCAAGGCCCTCCAGCTGTTCGAGCCGGGCCTGCGCCCGGTCCTGAAGGCCGGTGGCTTCCTGACCCGCGACAGCCGTGTCGTCGAGCGTAAGAAGTACGGCAAGGCCAAGGCCCGCCGCTCCTTCCAGTTCTCCAAGCGCTAAGCTTTACGGGAACACGCCGAATACAAGACGGGCGGTGCCAATGGCGCCGCCCGTTTTCTTTTTGTCTCAGCTTCGGCGGCGCGACCGCGCCTGTTTTGCCAGCCCGTCCGCGATCGCATCGAAGACCAGTCGGATACGGCGGCTGGTATTGAGCTCGCGATGGGTGACCAGCCAGGTCTGGACGGGGATGGGCGGCAGCGCCGGCCACAGCTCCTCCAGCTCCGAATGCTGCTCGATCCAGTCGCGCGTCATCGGCGTCACGCCCAGGCCCTGCATGGCCAGCGCATGGTGAACGGTGCTGCTGCCGCAACTGATGGGGAAATTGTCAGGCGTGAGGCTGAGTCCGATCGCGTTGAGGGCCTCGATCACCCGTTCATTCTGCTCGAACCCGATGAAATCCATGCGATTGATGTCGTCGATTGAGGTCGGTCGTCCGACCCGGTCGAGATAGTCGGGATGGGCGTAGAGATGGCCGGTCGTTTCGCCAACCAGTCGCGCGATCAGGTCGGGCTGTTCGGGTCTTGCGTGACGGATCGCAATGTCGGCTTCACGCTTTTGCAGGTCGTGCAACTCGTTCGAGGCGATGATCTCCAGCCGGATGCCGGGTGCCGTCTCGCGGATGTGCCGGATGATCGGCGGCAGGTAGTAGGAGGCCATGATATTGGTCGCCGTCACGGTCACCAGCCCTTCAATCGTGCTGGACTGGCCGGAGGCGGTCAGGGATATCCGTTGCGCGGCTTCGCCCATGGAGCGGACATGTTCGACCAATTCCATGGCGGCGCCGGTCGGCACGGTGGCGCGCCGATTGCGCTCGAATAGCGTGACGCCCAGGTCCGATTCCAGCGCCGCGATCTGTCGGCTCAGCGTGGGTTGGGTTTGCCCCAGGGCGCGGGCAGCGCCGGAGAACGACCCTTCCTCGATTGTGGCGAGGAAGGCGCGGATCTGATTCCAGTCGAAGGCGATAGCGGACCAATTCATGGGTTTTCGTATATCAGAAACCCGTTTTGCGGCAATTCATATCCGGTCTGCGTATGCCTAAATATCAGCCGAGGCGATCACGACGGGTGGTCGTGGCCGGGAGAGACAGAACATGACGCAAGCGCACCGCTGGTGGGACAAGATCGCCGAGAAATACTCGACCCAACCCATCGCGGACATCCCCGGCTGGGAACACAAGCTGGACCGGATCCGCAGCCATCTGACCCCGGACACCCGCATGCTGGAGTTCGGTTGCGGCACCGGCGGAAATGCCCGCCGTCTGGCACCCCATGCCGGGTCGATCCTGGCAACCGACCTGTCGGGCGAAATGTTGCGTATCGCCAAGGCTCGGGGGGACGAAGAGGGATTGACCAATATCAGCTATGAGCGCGGCGATTTTCTCGAGCTCGACCTTCCTGCAGGTCAATTCGACATGGTCCTGGGGATGAGCATCCTGCACCTGCTCGACGACCGTCATGCGGCAATGGCCAAGGCGCGACAGCTGTTGAAGCCGGGCGGTCTTTTCATTACCAGCACGGCCTGCCTGCTGGACGGTTTCTGGTTCATGGTCCCCATCCTGCCGATCGGGCGAATGCTGGGCGCCTTTCCGCCGGTGAAGGCGTTTGGCGCCAAGACGCTGAAGCGCGAGATTGCCGATGCCGGCTTTGAGATCGAGTATGAATGGCGCGCCAAGCCGTCGGCGGCGCTCTTCATTGTCGCCCGCAAACCGGCTGGTTGACCGTTTTCACGCGCAGGATTGCAGGACACACAGATGAGCCAACAGGACGCATCGGCCAGTGATGCCGTGGATGAAGCGCGCGGGTCCGGCTTTGCCGCCGAGCTGGAACGAGATCAGGCCCATCGCGAAAAGGCCAAGACGGTGCAGCCCTTGCGCCGCCTGCTGCCCTATATCACGCGCTATCCGGGACTATTGGCGGCGTTTTCGGCCTTTCTGGTGCTCGCCTCCGGCCTGACCCTCGTTCTGCCGGCCGCCTTCCGCCTCGTGGTGGATTGCGGTTTCGCTGGCGATGTCCGGCCGGCGAGTTGCGGGACGCTGGGCGATGGCGGCGGTCTGGGCGTGTATTTCATGGCCGGCATGGCCGTCGCCGTCCTGCTCGGGCTCGCCAGCGCCTTTCGTTTCTACTTCATCAGCCGGCTCGGCGAGCGAGTGGTGGCGGATCTGCGCCGCGATGTCTTTGCCCACCTCCTGTCGCTCGATCCCGGCTTCTATGCCCGCACCCGGACGGGCGAGGTCCTGTCCCGCCTGACCACGGATACAACCCTGATCCAGACCGTGGTCGGTTCGTCGATCTCGGTCGCCCTGCGCACCGTTGCGACGACGACCGGGGCACTGGTCCTGATGGTGGTGGTGAGCTGGCAGCTGGCGCTGCTGGTGCTGGCACTCGGCCCGCTCATGCTGGGACCGATCCTGCTCTTCGGGCGCCGCATCCAGCGCCTGTCCCGGGTCAGTCAGGACAATCTGGCCGACGCATCGGCGCGGGCCGGGGAGACCCTGCAGGCAATTGAAACCGTGCAGGCCTTTACCCGCGAAACTGAGGAATCCACCCGTTTTGCCGATGCGGTGGAGATGACGTTCGGCGCTTCGATGCGCCGGATCGTCGTGCGCTCGATCATGACGGCCCTGATCTTCTCGGTCATTCTCACCGGCCTGATCGCGGTGTTGTGGTTCGGGGCGGTCCAGGTCCAGTCCGGCGCGATCACGCCGGGCGCGATGACGCAATTCGTCATGTATGCCTTCGTTGCGGTCAGCGGCGTTGCGATGCTGACGGAAACCTATACCGAGATGATGCGGGCGGCCGGTGCGACGGAACGCCTGATGGAATTGCTGGCGGCGCGGTCGACCCTGCCAGTGCGCGAGTCGGCCCTGCCGCTGGCCCAACCAGTACGCGGTGCCATCGGGTTTGATGCGGTCTCCTTTTCCTATCCATCGCGACCGCAGGACCCGGCGCTGCGTGATGTGTCCTTTTCCGTCGAGCCGGGCGAAACCGTCGCCATTGTCGGCCCGTCCGGTGCCGGCAAGAGCACAGTGTTCCAGCTCTTGCTGCGCCTGTACGACCCGCAGTCCGGGGAGGTCCGTCTTGACGGGGTCGATATCCGCGACCTCGATCCGCGCGCCGTGCGGCAGGAAATGGCAATCGTGCAGCAGAATGCGCCGCTTTTCTCCGGAAGTGTCGCCGACAATATCCGCTTTGGTCGCCCCGGTGCGTCTGATGCGGATGTCCGCGCGGCGGCGCAGGCCGCCAATGCTGACGGTTTCATCGCGGCCCTGCCGCAGGGCTATGACACGGCACTGGGCGAACGGGCGGCGACCCTGTCGGGCGGCCAGCGGCAACGCCTGGCCATTGCCCGGGCCATCCTGCGCGACGCGCCGGTGCTGCTGCTCGACGAGGCGACCAGCGCCCTCGATTCGGAAAGCGAGCAATTGATCCAGTCTGCCGTGGAACGCCTGTCCCAAGGACGCACCACGCTGGTCATTGCCCACCGCCTGGCGACGGTCCGCTCGGCTGACCGGATCATCGTGCTGGAAGATGGGTTGGTCGTCGATACAGGCCGGCACGAGGTCTTGCTGGCACGCGGCGGCCTCTATGCCCGCTATGTCGAACTTCAGTTCGGCCAGGACGGCGCCACCGCCGATCGCTAGTTGGCCTTCGGCGTGGTCTTTCCGGGCTTTCTGGCGCTGGTTTTCCGGGCCGCAGGTTTGCGCGCGGCAGGTTTCTTTGCGGTTGTTTTCTTGGCCGTGGCCTTTGCAGACGCCTGTTTTTTCGGCGCCGGTTTGCTGGACGCGGGTGTGGTGGCAGGCCGACTGTCTGCCGTGGACTCAGGACCGGCCGAGGTCGCGGCTTGGCCCTTGGGTGCATCGCTGCGCACCAGGACATTACGGCCTGGCGCCTTGCGGATGGGTTTCAGCTTGCCATCGCCGGGCGTGCGGGCCGGGACGTTGTCGCCGGAGCGCTCGAACAGCCAGTCGCGCCAATCGCCCCACCAGGAGCCGGGATGTTCGGTGGCCCCATCAATCCACGCCTCGACCGTCTCGGGCAGGGCCTCATTGGTCCAGTATTGGTATTTCTTCGCGTCCGGGTGGTTGATGACGCCGGCGATGTGACCGGATCCCGCCATCATGAAGCGGGCTTCGCCGCCATAGAGCCGCGCCGCGCGATAGACGGACGGGTAGGGGGCGATGTGGTCGTCGCGTGAGGCCTGGATATAGACCGGTGTCTTGACCGCGCCGAGATCGAGCTTGTGTCCGCCCAGCTCCAGCTCGCCCTTGGCCAGACGGTTATTCTTGTAGAAATTGTCGAGATACCAGAGGTGCAGCGCCTTGGGCATGCGGGTCTGGTCGGCATTCCAGAACAGGAGGTCAAAGGCCTGAGGCTGGCGCCCGAGCAGGTAATTGTTGACCACGAAGGACCAGACCAGATCGTTCGAGCGCAGCAGGTTGAATGTGTCGGCCATGGAACGGCCATCGAGCACGCCGCCCTGGCTATCCATGATGCGCTCGATCTCTTTCATCCAGACGTCGTCAATGAAAAGCAGGAGATCACCCGCCTTTTCAAAATCGGATTGGGCGGCAAAGAAGGTGGCTGAGCCGATGCGGTCGGCCTGGCCTTCCGCTTCCAGCCACGCCAGGGCCGAGGACAACAGCGTGCCGGCGACGCAATAGCCGACCGCATTGACCGAGGTCTCTCCGGTTGTCGCCTCAATCGCGTGCAGTGCCGCGAACAGGCCTTCATGCATGTAGTCGTTGAAGGTCTTGTCCTTCAGCTCGGGACCGGGATTGACCCACGAAATCAGGAAGACGGTGAAACCCTGGTCGACCAGCCAGCGGATCATCGAGTTCTTCTCGCGCAGATCCATGATGTAGAATTTGTTGATCCAGGGCGGCGCGATCAGCAGTGGGCGCTGCTTCACGGTCTCGGTGGTCGGCGTGTACTGGATCAGCTCCATCAGCGCGTTTTCGAACACCACTTCGCCCGGCGCCGTCGCCATGTCGCGGCCGACCTGGAAACCGTCCATATCGGTCTGTTTGAGTGCCAACCGCCCGTCGCCTCCGGCCAGATCGTCGAGCAGGTTTTGCAGGCCGCGGGTCAGGTTCTCGCCCTGGCTCTGCATGGTCTCGCGCAGGACATCGGGATTGGTCAGGGCGAAATTGGTCGGCGACAGGGCGTCGGTCATTTGCCGCGTCAGGAATTCGACCTTGCGTTTGGTGCGATCATCAATGCCCTCGACACTGCCCACCAGGCCCATCAGGAAATGCTGGTTGAGGAGATAGGATTGTTTGATCGCGTCAAAGACCGGGTTTTCCGACCAGTCGGACGAGCGCCAGCGTTTGTCGCCGGCTTCCGGCTCGATCGCGGGCTTGGTCTCGGCCTCGCCAGCCATCACGCGCTTGCTGGTATTCGACCAGAGATCGATATAGCCCTTCATCAGATCGGCCTGGGCGCGCATCATCAGGTCGGGCTGGGCGATGATCTGTTTCCAGACTTCCTGGAATTCCGGCGCCGAATGAAACGGGTCTGCGTTGGGCAGGACGGGGTCACCCTCAAGCGCCTTGCGCATAACATCGGACATCAGATGCTGCGATTTCAGCGAGGCCTGCATGAGATTGCGCGAAAGATGATCGAGTGTTTCGAGTTCTTTCTCCGTCAACTCGCTCCAACCCGCCGCACCGGATCCGGCCTTGCCTTTGCCCGACTTGTCGCTCATGGCAGTCCCTTGTTATCAACGGGTGACTCAGACCCTTATCAGCGTATAGAAAGCGCGACGCGCGTCCAGCGCGAGGAGATCCCATGCAACATGTCCTGATCGCCGTGTCCATCACGCTGCTTGTCGGGGGCTGTGCTGTCATCGACAGGCCGACGGAGAATGCCGGCAATCCGGATTGGGTTGAGGATCGTCTGGACCAGGCCGGGGATGGACGGCAGGCACCGGCGGTGGTACCGGTAACATCCATTCCCGCGGCGGAAACCAGCGCCATGGATGCCGAGGCCCGCCGGCTGCTTGCAGAACGCGCGGCCATGGCAGCCGAGGCCGAACGTCGGGACGCGGAAAACCGGCGTGGCTCTCCAGAAGAATTCACGTCCGAAGGGCAGGCACGCACGCAGCCGCCCCAGCAATGAACAGGAAGTCTCCGACCGGACCCGATCCGGACGGTGTTTTGAGGAAGACGAGATGAGCGATACGCATGCCTTGACCAATCTGGCCTTCCAGGCCGTCCGAGCGGCTGAAAGCGCCGCTGTCGCCGCATCCGGCTGGATCGGTCGCGGTGAGAAGGAGCTGGCTGACCAGGCCGCCGTCGACGCTTTGCGTACCGGTCTCAACGCCATGCCGATGAAGGGCCGGATCGTGATCGGCGAGGGCGAGCGCGACGAGGCGCCGATGCTGTATATCGGCGAGGAAGTCGGCACCGGTGAAGGTCCGGAGATCGATATCGCGCTTGACCCGCTCGAAGGCACCTCCCTGACCGCCAAGGGGCAGGCCAATGCGCTGGTTCTGGTTTCCTTCGCGCTGCGCGGTGGTCTCCTGTATGCGCCGGACACCTATATGGACAAGATCGCTGTCGGGCCGGGCCTGCCTGCGGGGGTGGTCGATCTTGATGCGACGCCGGGCGACAATGTCCGCAATCTGGCCAAGGCCAAAGGCGTCGATGTGTCCGAGATCACCGTCTGCATTCTCGAGCGCGAACGTCACCAGTATATCATTGATGGTGTGAAAGAGGCCGGTGGCCGTATCCGACTCATTCCCGATGGCGATGTTGCCGGTGGCATGGGCACGGCAGGACTCGGCGCCGGTGTCGACATGTATATCGGGCAGGGCGGGGCACCCGAAGGCGTGCTGCTCGCTTCCGCGCTGCGCTGCATTGGCGGCCAGATGCAGGCCCGCCTGGTTTTCCGCAATGATGATGAGCGTGCCCGCGCCGCCCGTACCGGTGTCACCGATCTCGACCGCAAATATGACGTTGCCGAGCTGGCGGCCAGCCATTGCCTCTTCGTCGCCGCCGGCGTCACCGATGGTGATCTGGTCGATGGTGTCCGCTTTGAGGGCGGTTCGGTGCACACGCATACGCTTTTGCTCGACTCAGCCGATCATTCGGTCCGCCGTATCCGGTCAGCCCGACCGGCGGCCTGATCGATGGTGTGATGCTCGACGACAATCCGACACTGACAAACGGCTCGCCCCCACTCCTGGGGGTGAGCCGTTCGCTTTCCGGCAAGCGCTGGCGGCTGCGTGAGGCCGATGAGAGCGCCGTGGTCACCATTGCCCGCCAGCAAGGTGTTCCGGACGCCCTGGCCCGTGTGATCGCGGCGCGCGGCATCACCGCCGAGGCGGCGGGCGCTTTTCTGACGCCGCGTCTGCGCGACAGCTTTCCCGATCCGTCCGATTTTGCCGACATGGACAAGGCTGCGGCCCTGGTCTGGGACGCCATCGAGGCGCAGCGGCCCATGGCCGTCTTCGCCGATTATGACGTCGATGGCGCGACGTCGGCGGCGCAGCTGATCCGCTATTTCCGGCATTTTGACCGGCCGGCCGACATTTATGTCCCCGATCGCATCGAGGAGGGCTATGGCCCATCGGGCGCGGCGTTCGAGACGCTGCAACAGCGTGGCGCCGAACTGGTCATCACGGTCGATTGTGGTGCAGCGGCGCATGCGGCCCTGGAGCATGCGGCCGGGATCGGGCTCGATGTCATCGTCATCGACCACCACCTGATGGACGCGGCGATGCCGCCGGCCGCCGCCCTCGTCAATCCCAACCGCGCCGACGACAAGTCCGGCTGTGGCCATTTGGCGGCGGCAGGGGTGACCTTCATTTTCCTTGCCGCGCTCAATCGCGAGGGCAGGCGGCGTGGCACGATCACACCGGACAATGAACCCGACCTGCTCGATTGGATCGACCTGGCGGCCCTGGGCACGATTTGTGACGTCGTTCCGCTGACCGGGGTCAATCGCGCCATCACGGCGCAGGGCCTCAAGGCCATGGGGCGCTGGTCGCATCTCGGCCTGCGCTGCCTGGCCGAGGCGTCAGGTGTCGAGGGCGAGGCCAATACCTATCATGCCGGCTTTCTGATCGGTCCGCGCATCAATGCCGGCGGCCGTGTTGGCAAGTCCGATCTCGGGGCCACGCTCTTGACCACCGAAGATGAAGCGCTCGCCCGGCGGATCGCCGGGGAGCTTGATGCGCTGAATGCCGAGCGCCGCAGCATCGAAGCCGATGTGCAGGAAGCGGCATTGGCGCAATTGGAGGGCCAGGCCAGTGAGCGCGCCATCCTGGTCGCGGCCGGGGAGGGTTGGCATCCCGGCGTGATCGGCGTGGTCGCCGGGCGTCTGAAAGAGAAATTCGACAAGCCGGTCATCGTGATCGGGCTGGATCGCGCGGCCTCACCGCCGATCGGCAAGGGGTCCGGGCGCTCAGTGCCCGGGGTCAATCTCGGCGGCGCCATTGCCGCCGCGCGCGATGCCGGCCTGTTGCTGTCGGGCGGCGGTCACGCCATGGCTGGCGGGTTGAGCATCGACCCGGACCGGATTACCGAGCTGGTCGCCTATCTTGACGACAGGCTGGCGCCGGAACTCGCCGCAGCGGCAGATGAGATGGCATTGCGGGCCGATGGCGTTCTGACTGCAGGCGGGATCACGACGGAACTGGCGCAATTGCTCGAACGGGCGGCGCCCTTCGGCCAGGGCAATGCCGAACCGCGCTTTGTGCTGCCGCGCATGCGGGTGAGCTTCGCCAAACGGGTTGGCACCGATCATGTCCGATTTACGCTGGGTGATCTCGACGGGCGGCGGGTTGATGGCATTTGTTTTCGCTGCGCCGAAACCCCGATTGGCGAGGCCCTGCTGGCCGCCGGGCCGGGCTTGTTCCATGCCTTCGGTCGTCTTAAGCTGGACACTTGGCAGGGTCGGGAACGGGTGCAGCTGCACTTGGAGGACCTCGCGACTGCAGCGGAATGAGATTTTACAGAAATCCCGCTTGCAAGGTCGCTCAGGCTTTTCTATACGACGGCCCTCACATCGCTGCGGTCCCTTCGTCTATCGGTTAGGACGCCAGGTTTTCAACCTGGAAAGAGGGGTTCGATTCCCCTAGGGACTGCCACGATGTTCCTCCCCATACAGAGCGATCCGACCCTGAACCCGGTCGCAAGTCCGGCGCCGGTTTGCCTTGGTGCAGGGTGCGGGCTATAGGCCCACACCGAACAGTGAGCGGAGAGTGGGGCATGGCCCATCTGTCGACCAAATCCTATGGCAATGAGCGCGGACTGTCCTGCTGTTCGCGGCAATGGGCGGCGGACAGTCATTGCGCACTCCTGCACGGTTACTCCTTCGGATTCCATTTCGTCTTCGCCGCTGAACAGCTCGACAAGCGCGGCTGGGTGCTCGATTTCGGCAGGGGTGGTTTCGGGCCGATCAAGGATTGGCTTCATGAGATGTTCGACCACACGCTTCTTGTCGCCGAGGACGATCCGGAACGGCCCGTCCTGGAAGCGCTGGGCGAGCGCGGCCTGGCGCGCGTGCGCATCGTGCAGGGCACCAGCTGCGAGCGGATGGCGGAACTTGCCTTCCACAAGGCCTCCGAGATCGTCCGCGCGGCGACCGGCGGGCGTTGCTGGGTCGAGTCGGTGGAATGTTCTGAGCACGCGTCCAATTCGGCCATCTACCGGTCGTCGGCGGCCATGGCACAGCTTGCCGAGGCGGAACGGCTGCAGGCCGAACTCTCCGGCGACTGATTCGTTTTCACCGGATTTGCCACCACCGGCTGACCGTCGAACAGGCAAATCCATGCGCACACGAACCGGTTTTTGTCGAATGTGAACGCTGTTAGCTGCTCAAGAAATTCGCTTTAAACGCGAATTTTGCAGATTACCAAACTGTCATGAAAACCGCATCAGATAGCGGTCGAAATTTGTCTATACCACAACATGTTGTGGTAATCTTGCTGCGACTGGCTCTCACTATCAAGATTTAGCGGAAGTTTCAAGCAACCAATCGTCGCTTTCATCTTCTCTTAACATGTCATTTTGTGTAACAATCCTTCGCTTGAGGGTTGTTTTAGCGAGTGACAAGATGGTTTTGGCTCACGAAGTCTTTGAAGACACAGAGATGCTTGAGCTCGAAGGCCGGGTAAAATGGTATGATCCAGCTCGGGGCTACGGGTTCATTGATGCAAGTGACGGGCAGGGGGACATCCTCCTTCATGCCAGTTGCCTTCGACGGTTCGGCCAAGGGCCGGCCCTGCCCAACGCGAAAATTGTCTGCAAGGCTGTTCAAGGCGACAAGGGTCGGCAGGCGGTCGAGTTGATGGCGATGACGGGTGGCGATGCCGAGGCGGAATCCCGCCCACGCCGTTTCCATCCCTATGCCGTGGTCAACACGCCGTTTTGTGAGGCCGTTGTGAAATGGTTCGACGCCTTGCGCGGCTATGGCTTCGTGACCTGCGATGATGTCGAGGGTGATGTCTTCCTGCATGCGGCCACACTGCGGCGGGCGGGTCTGGACGATATCCAGCCGGGTGACCGGCTCGAAGTGCGTTGCGTGGAAGGTCCCAAGGGGGCGCTGGCGGCGGAAATCAAGGTCGCCGGCCTGTCGTGAACAAGCGCGGACCGGGGCAGAAGGCCCGGTCCTGTTTGCCCGGCTCTGCCTGACGCTGCCCCTGCTTGTGATTGAGCGTTGCGCACGAACCGGTGCGCCGCTAGCTTCGGCGCATGCGAAACCTGATCCTTTCCGGCCTTCTGGCTCTTGGTCTTGCTGACGCCGCCTCGGCGCAGCAGACCGACCCGCAAACCAATCAAGATCCGACCGCCCGGGATGCGAGCATCGAATTCGGTGGTCCCGATCCTGTGCGCATCGTGACCGCGCGCGGCGATGAGTATGAAATCATGGCAGAAATTGCCGCGACGCCGGCCCAGATGGAGCGCGGGCTGATGTGGCGCGAGGCGGTCGAGCCGGGCAGCGGCATGCTGTTCCACTACGAACCGGCACAGCCGGCTTCGATGTGGATGCGCCATACCCTGGTTGACCTCGACATTGTCTATATCGACCCGGCCGGCGTGGTCGTGAAGATCATCGCCTACGCGCAAGCCGAATCGCTGCGCAGCCTGTCGTCGGATGCGACCGTGGCCGGTGTGCTGGAATTGGGAGCCGGTCAGGCGATCGAGATGGGATTGCGTCCCGGCGATATCGTGCATCATCCCTTTTTTGACACGGTTGAGGTCGAGGCGGCTGCGTTGGACGACGCGCCCGCTGCAGAGGAAAGCGCCGACGAGGCGCAGTAGGCTTGCCTTAATCGGGCGGCGCTTACATAAGGGCATCAAGTCGGGGCGTGGCGCAGTCTGGTAGCGCATTCGCTTTGGGAGCGAAGGGTCGCAAGTTCGAATCTTGCCGCCCCGACCATTTGCCGTTGACGTGATCAGCCCTGTGCTCCGGGCCGGTCGAGGGTTTGATTGGGAGAGGCGAATGTTCGCGAAGATCTACCGTCCCGCACGCAATGCCATGCAATCCGGTCGCGGCAAGACCAAGAGATGGGTCCTGGAATTCTCGCCGGAAATGGCCAAGCGCCCGGATCCGCTGATGGGCTGGACGTCTTCGTCCGACATGCGCGGTCAGATCAAACTCAATTTCGATAGCCAGGATGACGCGGTGGCCTATGCCAAACGTCAGGGCATTCCCTTCCAGGTCGTCGAACCGCAAGAGCCCAAGCGCTACGCCAAATCCTATTCCGACAATTTCTCGGCGACCCGCAAACAGCCCTGGTCGCACTAGCGCCTGCGCGCCTGATTTCAGCTTCCGTAGCTCAACCGGATAGAGCGCCCGCCTTCTAAGCGGATGGTTGCAGGTTCGAGTCCTGCCGGAAGCGCCAGCCATTCTTTTTGTTCCCGTTCCGCTCGACCCGAGGCGGTCACCGTTTCCGGTGCCGGGGTCGATGCCCACATGGAACGCGCTCAGGGCTGTGGTCTTGGCGCTTGATTGATCTTTGATCTCGCGGCAGTTCGCTGCGCGAACGCCACCGAGGGGCGGGCTGACCGCCCGGCGCTTGGACGCACTTGCGAACCCTGCGGGTTCGAATTGGTGGCGCGCCCGATCAATATCGCGGTCAGCCGGGATCCGCCGCTAGCCAGGCGTGTCCGCGGACTCGCGGCGATAGGCAAACATGTGGGCGACATAATCCGCCTTGCCCAGCTCGACACCCTGTTGGCGCAGGATCGCGTAGGCCATCGTGATGTGGAAGTAGAATTGCGGCAGGGCCCAATCCCGCACATAGGTCGCACCGTCGAAATCGAAGGCCAGGCCGATCGGCAGCTCGAGAGCGAGCGGGCGGTCGCCACCTGCGTCCATTTCCTCTGGGACAAAGGAGTCCAGGGCCGCCAGAGCCTCGTCGATCCGTTGCAGTGCGTCGGCCATGGTTCCCGGCGTGTCGCCGCCCTGCCGGCCTTCCTCGAGCAGAATATCGAGCTCTGCGGGAAAGTCCTGGTGACACAGACGGTGACCGCCCTCGTGGGCCTGCAGGCAGGCAAAGCGGATCTGTGTCGTCAACGGAAACATGTCCGGCGCCAGGCGAGCAGCCATCAGCGTGTCGGGGTTGTCGACCTGGTCACGCGCCTTTTCGAGCCAGGCGGCGAGGCCCTTGAGCATTTGCGTGTAGGTGCGAAGCAAAATTCCGCTGGGTGTCATCGTCATGGATTGGGATCTCTTGTTAATGGCGAGGTGGATCGGTTGCGATAACCGGCTTTCAGGTCGCTGCCTTAAATCCGCGTTCCAGATCCGCGATCAAATCTTCCGGCGCTTCCAGGCCGATCGACAGGCGGATCAGCGCGCCGTCATGCTTGTGCTCGGTCTTGCTGCGCTTCAATTGCGGGTCGCAATGGATGGCGAGGCTCTCATAGCCGCCCCAGGAAAAGCCCATGCCGAAAACCTCCAGCGCGTCGAGGAAACGCTCTGACGTCGGGATGTCCCAACCCGGCACTTCAAAGGCGAACAGGCCGCAAGCGCCGGTGAAGTCGCGCTTGAAAATGGCATGATCGGGGTGATCGGGCCGGGCCGGGTGGCGGATCGCACCGACGCCCTCGCGGGCCGCCAGCCAATCGGCGATGGCCAGGCTGCTCTCGGCGCTGCGCTGCATGCGAACACCCATCGAGCGCAGTCCGCGCAGGGCGAGATAGGCGTCGTCAGGGCCGGTGTGGAAGCCGAAGGCGCGTTCGGTGGTCTGCAGGCGCTGGAACAGGGCCTCGTCGCGCGCGACCACAGCGCCCATCAACAGGTCGGAATGTCCGCCGACATATTTGGTCAGCGCCTGGACGGCATAATCGACGCCGAGCTGCAGCGGTTTCAGGGTCAGGCCGGCGCTCCAGGTGTCGTCGATAATGGTGATGACGCCTTTTTCGCGTGCGATTTTGGCGATCGCCGGCACGTCCTGCAATTCCATGGTCAGCGAACCGGGGCTTTCCAGCAGGATGGCCTGGGTCTTGTCCGTGATGAGATCGGCGATTTCCGCGCCCATGCGCGGCGCAAAGAAGCGCGTCGTGACACCAAAGCGCGCCAGCTGGGTCAGCAGGAAATTGCGTACGGGACCGTAGATGCAATCGGCAGCCAAGACCTCGCCACCGGCTTCGGTCGCGGCCAGGATGGACAGCGTGTTGGCCATCAGGCCGGAGGAGGTGAGGGCACAGCCTGCGCCTCCTTGCAACTCGGTCAGTGCCCCGCGCAGCGCGTCATGGGTTTCAAGGCCGATGCGGCCGTAATGCTTGCGGCCCGGCGGGAAGTCGTAGAGTGCCGACGCTGAAGGGGCGAGCATGGTCGAGCCGCGCGCCACCGACGGATTGACCTGGCCGCGCTCATCATGGGGCCGACCGAGGCGGGTGAGTTTGGTCTCGTCTTTCATGGCGTCATGCTTCCGGTTCAATTGCGGTGTCGGGACGGCTGCCCCATTCGCTCCAGGACCCGTCATAGACCGCCGACTCCTTGCCCAGACAATCCAGTGCCAGCGACAGAATGCAAGCCGTCACCCCAGAGCCGCAGCTGGTGATGACCGGTTTGTCGAGATCAATGCCGACATCCCGGAACGCTTCGGCGCTGACCCGCAAACGACCGTCCGGGTACAACAGGGTGGTAAAAGGCAGGTTGTGGGCGCCGGGCATATGGCCGCTGCGCATGCCTTCGCGCGGTTCGGGAGTGCGGGCGGAAAAGCGGGCCTCGCCGCGCGCGTCAAGAATCTGCCGCTCGCCCGACGCAATCGCGGCCGCGACCGCCACCCTGTCAGCGACCCGTTGCGGACAGAAACGCGCCTGGAAATCGCCCTCCGGCCATGTCGGCTCAATCGTGTCGGCGATGAGTCCGCCGGCGATGGCCCAGGCGGGCAAACCGCCATCCAGGACCGCAACTTCATCATGGCCCATGGCGTGAAACATCCACCAGACCCGGGCGGCGCTGAACAGGCCGTAGCGATCATAGATGATCAGGCGTGAGGTGTTGTTGAGGCCCAATGCCCGGGCGTGGGCGGTGAACGTGTCGGCGTCCGGCAACATGTGCGGCAGCGGGTTGGCGCGGTCTTTCACCGTATCGATATCAAAGTGCCGACTGCCGCGGACATGACCGTCTGCGCCGGTTCGGGGACCGCCTGGAAAGGTCCAACTGCCATCCAGAAAGACCGTGTCCGGATCGTCAAGCCGAGCCACGGCCTCAGCAGCGGTGATGAGCGCGCGGGTCATCAGGCCAGCCAGGCCGGCACGGGCAGACCCTTCTCGCGCAGGAAGTCGGGATTGTAGAGTTTGGACTGATAGCGCCCGCCATGATCACACAATATGGTCACGATGGTGTGGCCGGGACCAAGGTCGCGGGCCATGTGCATGGCGCCGGCGATATTCACGCCGGACGAGCCGCCAAGGCAGAGCCCCTCATGCTGGACCAGGTCGAAGAGGAGCGGCAGGGCCTCGTCATCATTGATGCGATAGGCCCGGTCGACAACCGTCCCGTCCAGATTGGCGGTGACCCGGCTCTGGCCGATGCCTTCAGTGATCGAAGTCCCTTCGGATTTCAGTTCGCCGTGCTTGTAATAGCCATAGAGCGCCGCGCCGCCGGGGTCGGCAATGCCGATCTGGATGTCGTCGCGCTTGGCCTTGAGCGCCTTGGAAAGCCCGCCCAGCGTCCCGCCGGACCCGACGGCGCAGATGAAACCGTCCAGCTTGCCACCGGTCTGTTCCCAGATTTCCCGGGCGGTGGTGTCGGCATGGAAATCGCGATTGGCGGTATTGTCGAACTGGTTGGCCCAGATCGCCCCGTTCGGCTCGCTCTTGTCGAGCTGCGCCGCGAGTGCCCCCGAATAGCGGGCATAATGATTGGGATTGGCGTAGGGGACCGCATCGACCTCAATCAGCTCGGCGCCGAGCAGGCGGATCGCATCCTTCTTTTCCTTGGACTGGGTGCGCGGGAAGACGATGACCACGCGATAGCCCAGTGCGGCACCGACCAGGGCGAGGCCGATACCGGTATTGCCGGCCGTGCCTTCGACGATCGTGCCACCGGGCCGCAGAGCACCGCTGGCCTCGGCGGCACGAATGATGCCGAGCGCCGCGCGGTCCTTGATCGAGCCGCCCGGATTGAGGAATTCGGCCTTGCCGAGTATTTCACATCCCGTCGCTTCCGAGGCCGCCTTGAGGCGCAGGAGCGGCGTGTTTCCAATCAGGTCGATGACATTGCGGGCTGTTGGCACGGTTCGTCTCCTGAAATTGCGCGGTCCGGACTCATCTGGGTTTCGCGGATGGTGAATTAAATGGCAAGCGCTGCGATCCGGATACTGCGCTGAAACGTAGGGATAGCATGACCTTGCCAACACGATTCCGTATCGTCGCGCTCAGCGCCCTCCTGCTTGCCGCCGCGGTGCCTGCCGCCGCGAAGTCGGAGATGCCCCGGGACGTCGTCTTCGACGTCTATCGCAATGGTTCCCTGTTCGGAGAGCATGCCGTGCGGTTCGAGCAATTGCCGGGCGGCGAACTCCAGGTGGATATTGATGTCGAGCTGCGCGTCGGTTTCGGACCTGTGACTGTGTTCCGCTACCAACACGCTGCCGACGAAGTGTGGGCGGACGGCGCGCTCCAAAGCCTTCAGGCATCAACGCTGAAAGACGGGGATCGCGAGCGCTTCACGCTTCGCCGCCGACCGGACGGGCATGTCGATATTGATGGCGACATTGTTGAAGCGCTGCACCCGTCCAGTCACTGGTCCGGCTATACACCGGGCGTGCCGGCGGTCCTGAATACTGAGACCGGGGAGCCGATGCCGGTCGAGATCGAGGACCTCGGTGTCGGGACGGTGACGACTGCGGATGGAGTGATCGAGGCTCGGCATTTGCGCATGACCGGCACGGTTTCGGTCGATCTTTGGTATGACGCCACCGGGCGCTGGGTCGGTTGCGCCTTTACAATCGGTGATCAGGACATTGTCTATCGCCTGCGTGATACCTAGCCATCAATGCCGAGTGCGGTCGCGGCTTCGGCGTCAGCCTTCATGGACTGGTAAGCCTCCAGTGCCTGCTCGCGCCCCAGTTTCAAATCAATGATCGGTTCGGGATAGGTCTTGCCAAGCGTGACGCCAGCCTTGGCAAGCATATCCGTTGATTGATGCCAGGGGGTATGGATGGCCTTGCCGCCGAGATTTGCCAGTTCGGGCACCCAGCGACGGACATAATCGCCGTCGGGGTCAAACTTTTCGCCCTGGGTGACCGGGTTGAAGACACGGAAATAGGGGGCCGCATCAGCACCGGACCCGGCGACCCATTGCCAGCTCGCCGCGTTCACATTGAGGTCGGCATCAACCAGCGTGTCCTCGAACCAGGCCATGCCTTTGCGCCAATGCACGCCGAGGTGTTTGATCAGGAAAGACGCCGTGATCATGCGGGTGCGATTGTGCATCCAGCCGGTGGTCCATAGTTGCCGCATCGCGGCGTCGACCATCGGAATTCCGGTTTGCCCGCGTTTCCACGCGGCCAGGCTGTCCGGGTTTTCGCGCCATGGAAAATAGTCGAACTGGCGGTTGAAGTTGGTGGTGCGGAAATCCCCGAAATGGGTGGCGAGATAGGTCGCGAAATCGCGCCAGCCGATCTCGGCGAGGAGTTTTTCGGCCTGCTGGTACTGCCCGCTGCGCTCGGCATGTCCACGGGCCCGGTGCCACACCGTCCGCGGTGAAATTTCACCCCAGGCCAAGTGCGGTGACAGTCGCGACGTGCCCTCAATGTCGGGACGGTCTCGATGCTCGCGATAGTCGATCAGCCGGTTCGCCAGAAAACTGTCCAGCCGCGCGTTGGCGCCGTCTTCTCCGGGTGTCCAGTCGGCATCAAACCCGGTTGCCCAGTCCGGCGATGTCGGCCGGAGATGCCAGGTGTCCAGCCTGTCACTGACCAGGCGCGGGCCGCCGACAAGCCGGATTGGAGCCGGCAGGGCTTCCCTCGGATCGAGCTCTTTGAGTGCCGCCTTCCAGAAGGGTGTGAAGACCCGATAGGGGGCGCCGGAGCCGTTGAGATGTCTTTGCGGATCGATTAGCGTGCTGGCGCGAAACCCGCGCGCCCTGACGCCCATTCCGGCCAGTTCGCTGGCAAGGCGACAATCGCGGGCGTCGATCTGGGGGATGTCGCTGCGGTTCCAGAACACCTCGCTACAACCCGCCTCTTGGCACAGCGCCGGCAGGACCTGCGACGCCGGCCCCTGGCGCAGGACCAGTTGACCGCCGATGCTTTCGATCGCGTGACCAAGTCGTGTGAGCGAGTGGTGCAGCCACCAGGCCGATGCCGCACCCGGTGCCAGCGCGGTGTCGCTCCCGGTCTCGTGGATATAGACGCAGACAAGCGGTCGCCCGCTCTGCACGGCGGCGTGCAGGGCCGGGTTGTCTGCCAGTCTCAAGTCGCGTCTGAACCAGACGAGAGCTGTGTCGGTGGCGCTCGAACTTGCCATTCCTGTCCTGTCGCTCAATAAGGGCCTTGTCCGGTTACGTCATCGACCCGATATCGGATCACTCCGATACGCATCAGGTCGCAACACGTTCCGGCGAGCGACAGCGTCCGCACCGACAAGGAGACAGAGCGTGAGCCAGGTCAATTCCGTCATTTCCATTCCGCGTCCCGGTCAGGCCCCGATCGAGATTGGCAATGATCGCAAGCTGACGATGATCGCCGGCCCGTGCCAGCTGGAAAGTCGGCAACACGGTCTGGAAGTCTCCGCCCAATTGCGGGAAATCGCGGATCGCCTTGATATCGGGCTGATCTACAAAACCTCTTTCGACAAGGCGAACCGCACCAGTGCCAGTGCCCAGCGCGGGTTGGGCCTGGAAGCCTCTTTGCCAGTCTTCGCGGAAATCCGTGAGACCAGTGGACTGCCGGTGCTGACCGATGTGCACAGCGAAGAGCAGGCCCGGATCGCGGCCGGGGCCGTCGACGTGTTGCAGATCCCGGCCTTCCTGTGTCGCCAGACTGACCTGTTGATCGCTGCCGCCAAGACCGGCAAGCCGATCAACGTCAAAAAGGGTCAATTCCTGGCCCCTTGGGACATGAAAAACGTGATCGAGAAGCTGGCGGCTGCCGGCAATCCCAACATCATGGCCTGTGAGCGCGGGGCCAGCTTTGGCTACAACACGCTGGTGTCCGACATGCGCTCATTGCCGATCATGGCGCAATTCGGTGCGCCGGTAGTTTTCGATGCTACCCATTCGGTTCAACAACCGGGCGGGCAAGGCACCTCATCGGGCGGTCAGCGCGAATTCGTGCCGACGCTGGCGCGGGCGGCGGTTTCGATCGGTGTTGCGGCGGTCTTCATGGAAACCCATCCCGATCCGGACAACGCACCGTCGGACGGCCCCAACATGGTCCCGCTCAATGAGTTCGAAGCGCTGGTGAAGCGCCTTTTGGAATTCGACGCCCTGGCCAAGGGCTACTAGCCGACTTCGGGGATCAGAATTCGCGCCGGTCCGGGATCGGAACCACCGGCGCGTCTTCAACCTCTTCCAGCGTCTCAAGCGGCGGCGCCCAGCGCCGCTCCTCCTGCAGGATGCTGGTCAGGGCAAAGGCCCGGCGGGCCGCATCCAGCCGCAAATCCTCATAGAAAAGATTGAAGGGCGGTTCGCGGAAATCCTCGGCAAGCCGATGGGGGCGTTGCAGGTCACGGTGACGCGGTTCATCGACGAACAGGATACCGTCAGCGCATTGCGCACTCGTCTGCCCGGGTATCGGCGCCGGTGTCGTGTCGGGCGGCAGACCCTCGGCGGCAACGCCGCCGCGATGCTGGCGCGCGGTCGCATACTCGCTGCTTCGTGTGCCGAGAACAGGATTGACGCATAACAGGCCGCGACCTTCCACAAAGGCAAGATCGCCGCTGGGCGTCCAGCTCATTGTCCGTTCGGTCAGGATGCGGATCCGGTCGGTATCGTCCGGCCGGGCATAGGAATAGGCGTGCACGCAGCGTACATCCTCCGCTGTCTCGCAGGGGGGGATGGTCGCCAGCGGGCCCGCGAACAGGTCGAGCGGAACCGGGGTATCAATGACATAGGCCGCCACAAGGCGGGCGCGCAGGGCGGGAGCATCGGCAAACCGATTGAGAAGCAGGCCGAGAACATGAAATCCGCCCTGGCCAACGCCGGCGAGCAAGATCGGCCTGTCATCGCCGACCCGCAGCAGGAAGACATCGAAGGCCTGCTCGACATCGTCATAGGCAAACAGGCGGGCCTGCACGCTGTCCTCGCGATTATTCATGAAGGCATAGAGCGAGGCCTGGCGGTAGCGCGGCACGTAAAGCGTGCCTGATCGGGCGAAGGGCGCGGCGTAGTTGGGCAGGGCGATGTCGATTACGGCCTGGTTGGCGCTCTCCTTGTCGAGTTGCGCATTCCAGTTGGCGCCGCCGGAATAGGTGGTCGGATGCACAAAGAACACCGCCGCCTCTTCATCGTCGTCCGGCACGCTGAGCGCGTACCAGGCATTGGCATTGGCGTAATCGGCACCGGTTGGCGGCGTATAGGTCTGGAAGGGTTCGCCCGGGTCCTGGAAGGTCTGGAAGATCTGGTCACGCAGGAACCAGCTCGCCAGCGCTGCGATGACCAGGACGCCGGCGGTTCCGGCGAGGACCATCCAGCGCGCGATCGTGATCGGATTCGCGAGCATGTGCTTGGTATTCCCCTGTTACTCAACGCATCGTGCGAACATTGTGTCGGGCGATTGGCGACCCATTTGCCTTACCCTATGCTGACCCGGCTGCCGGGGGGTAGTGTTTACGCTGGCCCGGGTGTTATCCGGCCGGAAGTCATCAGGACGGGAGCGCCATGTTTCGCTGGCTTCGCAATAGTTTCCTCACAGGCATTGTCATCGCCACCCCGCTGGGCGTGACCTTCTACCTCATCGTGTCATTCGTCGGCTTCGTCGACAATGTGGTCAAGCCCCTGATCCCGGCGCGCTACAATCCCGAGACCTATCTGCCGGCCGATTTCACCATCCCCGGACTGGGTGTGTTGATCGCCGTCCTGCTGCTGACCGCGCTGGGCGCCCTGGCTGCCAATATCTTCGGGCGGACATTGATCGGCATCGGTGATCGCATCCTCAATGGCGTGCCGCTGGTGCGCAATGTTTATGGCGCACTGAAACAGATCATGGAGACGGTCTTTTCCGGCAAGGCCAATTCCTTCAAGGAAGTGGTGCTGATCGAATACCCGATGAAGGGGCTTTATGTGGTCGCATTCGTCTCGGCTCAGGGCCAGGGCGACCTCAAGCGCAAGATCAGTGATGATGTCGTGGCGCTTTTTGTGCCCACCACCCCCAACCCGACCTCGGGTTTCCTGCTCTACACCCCGCGCTCCAATACGATCCATGTTGACATGTCGGTCGAGGAGGCGGCCAAGCTGATCATCTCTTTCGGGATGGTCACACCGGACAAGCTGCCGGACGAGGTCAAGGCCAAGCTGCCGGCCGGTGTCGCTGATGCGGTCGACCTGGTCGAGCCGGTCGATACCCCCAAATCCGACAAGCCCGACTAGCCCGAGCGCAGGAAACGTACGCCCTGGTCATGGTCGAACAGGTAGAGCAGGGTGCGCAGGGCATCTCCCTGCTCACCAGCGAGTTCCGGGTCCTGATGGACAATCAGGCGGGCATGGTCATTGGCGAGCTCGATCAGCTCTGAATGGGCCTCCAGATCGGCGAGCCGGAATTGCGGCAACCCGCTCTGGCGCAGGCCGAGCGGGTCGCCGGCACCGCGCAGGCGCCAGTCTTCCTCCGCGATTTTGAACCCATCATCGGTCTCGCGCATCATTTCCAGGCGGGCGCGGGCCGTGTCGCCCAGCGGCCCCTTGTAGAGCAGCAGGCAGGAGGATGGCTTGTCACCGCGCCCGACCCGGCCGCGCAGCTGGTGCAATTGGGCCAGGCCGAAACGCTCGGCATGTTCAATGATCATCACGGTCGCGTCCGGGGCATCAACGCCGACTTCGATCACGGTGGTCGCGACCAACACATCCATTTCGCCAGCCCGGAAACGCGTCGCGATATCTTCCTTCTCAGCCGGCTTCATGCGTCCGTGCAACAGGCCGACACGCTCATCGCCCAGCGCCGCGCGCAGATGGCGCCAGCGGTCCTCGGCAGCGGAGAGTTCTGACATCTCGCTTTCTTCGACCAGCGGGCAGACCCAATAGACCCGGTCGCCGCGGCCGATCGCCCGACGCACGCCCTCAACCACCTCGTCAAGCCGATCCATCGAGGCCAGCCGTGTCTCTGGCGGAATCCGACCGGCCGGTTTCTCGTCCAACCGCGATACATCGAGATCGCCATAAACCGACAGGGACAATGTGCGCGGGATCGGCGTCGCCGTCATGACCAGCGTATCCGGCCGGTGCCCCTTCGATGTCAGGCGCATCCGGTCCGACACGCCGAAACGGTGCTGCTCATCGATCACCACCAGGCCGAGATCGGCGAACTCGATCCCGTCCTGGAACAGGGCATGCGTGCCGCATACGACATTGACGCTGCCGGCGACCATGCGTTCAAGGATGGCGGCACGCGCCTTGCCCTTGTCGCGGCCGGTCAGGGCGGTCACGGAAATGCCTGCGGGTTCCAGTATTTGCGACAATGTTTTCGCGTGCTGCCTCGCAAGAATTTCGGTCGGCGCCATGATCGCCGTCTGAACGCCGGCCTCGGCGGCATGGGCGGCGGCGAGGGCGGCGACGAAGGTCTTGCCGGCGCCGACATCGCCATGAAGAAGCCGGGTCATGCGAGCATCTGAGCGCAGGTCGCCGCGAATGTCCTCGAAAGCCCGCAGCTGGGCGCCGGTCGGTTTGAACGGCGCCTTGGCGAGCACAGTTTTGACGCGCGTGCCGTCAGCTTCCAGCGCCCGGCCAGGCTGGGCCCGACGCCGGGCGCGGACGATCTGCAGGGCCAACTGGCGAGCAAATATCTCATCGAAGGCCAGCCGTTCGCGCTCGGGCCTGTCTGGGGCCAGCGACACCGCGCCTTCCGGCGCGTGCAGTGCTTTCATCGCCGCCTTGAAGTCCGGCCAACCATGTTCGCCGCGCACATCCCCGGGGATCCATTCCGGCAATACCGGCAGGAAAGTCAGCGCCCCTTCGACCGCGCGTCGCATGACTTTGGCACTGAGGCCTGCTGTCAGCGGATAGACCGGCTCGATCAGCGCCATCTCGCTGGCTTCGTCCTCGCTGGCGACGAGGTCGGGGTGCACGATCTGGATCTCCGACCCGAAGCGTTCGAGCTTGCCCGAGACCACCCGGGTCTCGCCCTCGGGCAGGAGTTTGGCGAGATAGTCTTTGCGGGCGTGGAAAAAGATCAGGTGCAAAAAGCCGGTCTCATCACGCATCCGCACCTTGTAGGGCTGTCCCTGGCGCTGGGCCGGGATATGCGTTTCGACAACGGCCGTAAGGGTCACGATCTCGCCAGTCGGTGAGTTGGCGATCTCGACCCGGCGGCTGCGATCGACAACGCCCGTCGGTGGTGTGAACAGGATATCGCGGATACGACCGCCACAGACTTTTTCCACCAGCGTTGCCAGACGCGGGCCGATGCCGGGCAGTTTGGTGACATCCTGGAAGAGCGGAAAGAGAATCTCGGGGCGCATGGCATGCACCTTATCGGCAAGTTGTGCGGCTGCCACCGGTCGACGGCGGCGATGCGGCGGACTATATGCCCCGGTCATGACCGATGACATCGAAACCCAACGCAAAAAACTGCGCATTCGCGCCTGGCGCCGCGGCTTCAAGGAGGCTGACCTGATTCTCGGACGGTTTGCCGATGTGCATCTCGACGGGCTGTCGCCGGCATCGCTCGACGCGTTCGAAATCCTGCTCGACGAAAATGACGCCGATATCTATGCCTGGATCATCGGCAAGGCCGCAACGCCGGACCGGTTCGACACGCCGGTCATGGACGCGTTGAAAGGGTTTCGTGTTGATGCCGACGCCGCTTTCGGTGACGGACCGAAGGAATAGGCATTGTGAGCGACACAACGACGACCGGCTTGTCCGAAATTGAGATGGTGGCAGCTGTGCGCGGTCAAGCGACCGTGTGCGGGGCGCCGGAAGGTCTGGACGCGCTTGTCTTCGCAGACACGGCACGCCTGCGCGGCGGTGTGAATGTGTTCATTGCGCGCGATGATTCCCGGGCTGCCGCCTTCGTCTCGGCGCTGCAATTTTTCGCGCCGGACACCGAATTGCTGCGCCTGCCGGCTTGGGACTGCCAGCCCTATGACCGGATTTCGCCGAGTCCGCGTGTTGCCGCCCGCCGAGCGGCGACGCTGGCGCGTTTGGCGTCGGGTACACTGCCGGACACCGTGCTCGTCGTCACCACGGTCAATGCGATGGCCCAGCGCGTACCGCCGCGGGCCGTGCTGCAGGAGGTTGGTATCGCCGTTCGCCCTGGCGGTAGTGTCGACCTGGACGCGCTGATCCACCATTTCACCGTCAATGGCTATGCCCGCGCCGCGACGGTGATGGAGCCAGGTGATTTCGCCGTGCGCGGCGGCGTCGTGGATGTTTATCCGCCTGGCGCCGCAGAGCCGGTCCGGCTGGATTTCTTTGGCGATACGCTGGAATCGATCCGGGCTTTCGATCCCGAGACCCAGCGCTCGCTGCGCCAGCTCAAATCGATTGATTTCACGCCGGTCAGCGAAGTGCTTCTGGACGAAGCGAGTATTTCGCGTTTCCGCTCGGGTTTTGTGAAGACATTTGGCGCCGTGCGGGGCGGCGATCCGGTCTATGAGGCTGTCAGCGCTGGCGCCCGTCCGGCCGGGGTCGAACACTGGATGCCGCTATTCTATGACCAGCTCGACACGCCCTTCGATTATCTGCCGGACAACAGCCTGATCGCCATTGACCATCTGGCCGATGAAGCGTTGGACGAGCGTTTGAGTCAGGTCTCCGACTATTACGATGCGCGAATTGCGGCCGGCGAGAGCAAGCATGAAACCGCGCTGTCGGCGCCGACCTATCGCGCCCTGCCAGCCAAGGCGCTCTATTTCGCACCGCAGGACTGGGATGCGGCCCTCAAGGAGCGCCCGGTTCGTCGCTATACGGCCTTCCGCGAGCCCGGCGGCCAGACCATTGATATTGGCGGCAAGCAGGGCCGCGGCTTCACGGCCGAACGGGCGGCCGAGAATACCAATGTGTTCGACGCCGTCGCCTCGCATATCAAAGCGCTGACGGCGGATGGCAAGACCGTCATGCTGGCGTCGTGGACGGGCGGGGCTTCAGAGCGCCTGGCCAGCGTGCTGCACGATCACGGCATCGCGCGCATCCCGCTTGTCGACAATTGGCGCGATGTCGCGTCCGGCGGGAAGGGCGGTGTGTGCCGTGCCGTGCTGCCGCTCGAGCGTGGCTTCGAGACCGGCACGCTGGCAGTGCTGTCCGAGCAGGACATTCTCGGCGACCGCCTTGCGCGCCCCCGCAAGAAACGCAAATCAGCCGATATCATCGTTGAGGCCGGGTCGCTGTCGCCGGGCGATCTGGTTATCCATGCCGATCATGGTCTGGGCCGTTTTCTCGGCCTGAAGACCTTGCCGGTGCAGGACGCGCCGCATGACTGTATCGAGCTGGAATATGCCGGTGCGGCCAAGCTCTATCTGCCGGTCGAAAATATCGAGCTGTTGTCGCGCTATGGCGCCGAGTCGGAAACGGCCCAGCTCGACAAGCTGGGCGGGGTCGCCTGGCAGGCGCGCAAGGCCAAGGCCAAGAAGCGCCTGCGTGACATGGCGGATCAGCTCATCAAGATCGCGGCCCAGCGCCTTGCCCGCACCGCCGATCCGATCGAGCCGGCCTCCGGCGTGTTCGATGAGTTCTGTGCCGCCTTCCCCTATCCGGAGACCGACGACCAGCTCAATGCCATCGATGATGTCCTGACCGATCTTGGCAGGGGCCGGCCGATGGACCGGCTGATCTGCGGTGATGTCGGTTTCGGCAAGACCGAAGTCGCGCTGCGCGCCGCCTTCGTGGTCGCCCTGAGTGGGCAGCAGGTCGCGGTCGTGGCCCCGACGACACTGTTGGCGCGTCAGCATTTCAAGACCTTCTCCGATCGCTTCCGGGGCTGGCCGGTCAAGGTCCGGCTGTTGTCGCGCCTGGTGACGGCCAAGGAAGCCAAGGCAACGCGGGACGAGTTGGCGGCCGGCAAGGTCGAAATCGTCATCGGCACCCATGCGCTGCTAGCCAAGACGGTGAAATTCGCGGATCTGGGTCTTCTGGTTGTCGACGAGGAGCAGCATTTCGGGGTCAAGCACAAGGAAAGGCTGAAGGAATTGCGTTCGGACGTGCACGTTCTCACGCTGACCGCGACACCGATCCCGCGCACGCTGCAACTCGCGCTGACCGGCATTCGGGACCTCTCCATCATCGCCACCCCGCCGGTCGATCGACTGGCTGTGCGCACCTATGTTGCGCCCTTTGACCCGGTCAGCGTGCGCGAAGCCCTGCTGCGCGAGAAATATCGCGGTGGGCAGGCCTTTTTCGTCGTGCCCCGCATCAGCGATCTGGAAGAGACTGTACGCTTCCTGACAGACAGTGTGCCGGAGATCAGTTTCGTGGCGGCGCACGGACAGATGGCGGCCTCCCAGCTCGAAGACATCATGACCGCCTTCTATGAGGGCCGGTATGATGTTCTGCTGTCGACCACGATCATTGAATCGGGAATCGACATCCCGACCGCCAATACGCTGATCGTGCACCGCGCCGACCGGTTCGGCCTGTCCCAGCTTTACCAGCTGCGCGGACGGGTGGGGCGGTCCAAGACGCGCGCCTATGCGTATCTGACAACGCCGATGCGCCAGAAGATCACCGAGAGCGCGGAAAAGCGGCTGAAAGTGATGCAGTCGCTCGATTCACTTGGCGCCGGCTTTACCCTGGCCTCCCACGATCTCGATCTGCGCGGCGGTGGCAATCTGCTCGGCGAAGAACAGTCCGGGCATATCAAGGATGTCGGCGTCGAGCTCTATCAGTCGATGCTGGAAGAAGCCGTCGCCTCGCTGCGCTCGGGCGGTGATGAGAGCGATGAAGGAGACTGGTCGCCACAGATCAATGCTGGTGGTGCGGTCCTCATTCCGGATCACTACGTCCCCGATCTCGACGTGCGCCTGCAGCTTTATCGCCGCCTGTCCTCGCTGGACGAAAAAGCCGAGCGTGAGGGCTATGCGGCCGAGCTGATCGACCGTTTCGGACCCTTGCCGCGAGAGGTGGAAACCTTGCTGCGGGTGGTGGCCGTCAAGGCCTTGTGCAAAAAGGCCGGAATTGAAAAGGTCGATGCCGGACCCAAGGGGGCTGTCATCCATTTCCGCAATGACCGTTTTGCCGATCCGGCCGGCCTGATCGCCCATATTTCCGCCAATCCGGCCCTGTTCAAGGTGCGTCCTGACCACAAGCTGGTGCTGCGGGCGGAATGGGATGAACCGGAGGATCGCCTGCGCGCGATCGAGCGGGCCATGGCGCCGCTTGCGGAGCTGGCGACCAAGGCAAAGCAGGCCTAAGCCCCCATCAACGCGCGGAGGTATCAGGCGCTGGCGATGATCGGGCGCGGCCGGACCAGGCTGGCCAGCGCACGTTCAACCAGGGCGTCTGCGGTTTCACCGGGCCGGGTCTGGACCGGTGCGGCCCGGACGCTGAGCCGGAAGGGACGCAGCGGATCATCACTCTCAAACGCGGTGCATTCGGCGATTGCGGCAACGCGTGCGGCGACACAATCAATACCTGCCGGATCGGTAAAGGGCAGGACGGCGAGGAAGACATCATCCTCAAACCGGGCCGCCGCATCTTCGGTCCGCAGCAAGTGGCGCAGCATGGCGGCAAACTGGCGGCGCGCCTTCTCGGCGGAGACGTCGTCTGGACGTTCGCTGCCCTCGGGCAACAGGGTCTGCAACGCGATCAACGAGAAATGCAGCTGGTCGCGGCCGGTCTCGTTCAGCAGGTCCTGGATGTGTGAAACGAGGTAGGCCGGGTGAAACAGGCCGGTCTCGATGTCGAGCGAACGGGTGTCGCGGCACGATTCCAGGATCGCCTTGGCTTCGCGTCGGCGGCGACGTTCGGCGGTCAGGGTCAGGACTCGTTCGCGCAACTCGTCATCATCGGTGCGCGGCGGCAGGAGATCAGACACGCCGCGGGCAAAGGCTTCTTCCGCGGCGCCAGGGTCAACATCGTCGGTCAACAACAATACGGGCGTATGATAAAGCCGCGCATTGCGACGCATTGCCGACGAGATCGTGAAAGCAATGTCGCGCTTGCCGGCGGCATTGAGAACCACCGCATCGAAAGCGCGCTCGTGCAGGTAGTCGAAGGCGGAATAGGACGAGAACGCGGCGATCACCTCGGCATCGACCGAGGCGAGTGTGTGCTGCAGGGCCATGAAACGCGGCGAAGCGTCACCGACATAAAGCACGCAGGGCGGTTGGTCCTGACGTTCGACAAGACCCGGTTTCTGCCCGTAGAGCGCGCTGACCTCGGTGCGCCGGCGAGCGATGATTTCCATGGTGTGCAGGCGGAAAAGGGCGCGGATGCGGGCGGCAATCTGTACCGCCGATGCCGGTTCACGGATCCAGGCATCGACCAAGTCGGTCGGTCCATAACTGTCAGGCCCGACCACGAGCAGCGGCCGTTCGCCCGGTGCAAAACGCTGGAAGGCCTTCATGCCGTCTTCGACATCGCGGTCGCATTCGGCGAGCACAACGCCGACGGCCCAGTAATGATGGCGGCGTGCCGGCGGACTGTCAGCGCGGACGAGACGACAATTCAGCGCGAGGCGCCCGAGCTTTTCAGCCAAGGCCTCCACGCGGTCGGACAAGCCAAATACAAGGACGTCGAGTTCGCGTCCCATTCGTCCCCCAGCCATCGTCCCCGGTCCTCCGGTGTTTCGCGAGTTTGTCACAAGTGCCACGCTTTCAAAACAATCGATTCGAGAGGTGAAGCCCCATGAAAGCCCAAGGTCCTCTAAAAGGCGTTAAAGTGGTGGAGTTTGTTGGTCTGGGTCCGGCTCCCTTCTGCGCCATGATGCTGTCGGACATGGGCGCGGACGTGGTGCGGATTGACCGCCCGGGCGCGCTTGGGCTGGGCGCGGCGGACGTGCTGGGCCGGGGGCGGCGCTCGGTCGCGCTCGATCTCAAGAGCGAGGCCGAACTCGAAATCGCGCTGCGTCTGATCGCATCGGCGGATATTCTGTTGGAGGGATACCGACCCGGCGTGATGGAGCGCCTGGGCCTTGGACCGGATGTCGCCTTGGCGCGTAATCCGGCATTGGTCTATGGGCGGATGACCGGTTGGGGCCAGTTCGGCCCGCTGGCTCATGCCGCCGGCCATGACCTCAATTATATCGCCCTGACCGGAGCTTTGGGGTCCATCGGGGACACCGACAAGCCGACCATTCCGCTCAATCTTGTGGGCGATTTCGGTGGCGGGGCGATGTATCTGGGCTTTGGCGTGCTCGCCGCCATGCACCATGCCCGCGCGACGGGCGAGGGCCAGGTTGTGGACGCCGCAATCGTCGACGGGGCGGCGTCCCTCATGGCCTCGCAGCACCAGCTGGCTGCGCTTGGCCTGTGGTCCCGCGATCGCGGCACCAATCTGCTCGACGGTGCCGCGCACTTCTACACGGTCTATGAGTGCGCCGATGGCGGTTTCATCTCGGTCGGCCCGCTCGAGCCGGAATTCTATACGTTGCTGTGCGAGAAGACGGGCTTTGACGGCGGCAAATGGCCAGCCGATTGGAGCGGCAAGGGCTGGCCCGAGGCAAAGGCCGAACTGGCGGCCCTGTTCAAGAGCCAATCCCGCGATCACTGGTGCGACTTGCTCGAAGGAAGCGATGCCTGTTTTGCGCCGGTTCTGGACTTTGAGGAGTCGGCCACGCATCCACACATGGTGGAACGCGGTGTCTATGTCGAGCTGGACGGGGTTCGCCAGGCGGCCCCGGCGCCGCGCTTTTCACGCACGCCCGGTGCGATCCAGGGACAGGCGCCGACGCCCGGCGCCGACCATGAGGCCGTCTTGGCCGACTGGCTGGATGATTGACGGCTAACCCTGACCCGTTCAGGTGCGGGCATGGGCCGTGTCGCAGCCTGTTGTGCGGGCCTTCGACAGATCGCAATCGCGCAGGTCCGCAAAGCGCAGACGAGCGTCCATCAGATTGACTGGCAGCTCGCGTCCACCACCCAGCGTGAGCGGGTCGAGACAGGCACCGCGCAAATCGGCATGCGCGAGATTGGCGCCGGCCAAGTCTGCGCCGCGCAGGTCGGTTTGGCGCAAGTCACAACGGCGCAGATCGGCCCCGGTCAGGCGCGCGCCCTGCAGCTCGGCGCCGCGCAGGTCAAGCCCGCTCAGATTGGCCTGTACCGCCTGCAGCGCCGTGAGCGACGCCCCGGTGAGCCCTGCGACAGCACGCAGATCGCAACCGTCCAGCCGGGCCGGACTGCCTTCCTTGCCGCCGGTCCGGACACGTTTGATATGATCATCAATGCGCTGTTGCGGCGTGCGACTGTCACTGTCGGGCGGCAGGTCCGGCAATTGGCGTTTGTCGGGCAGGGCGCCGGTCAGCATGCCCTTGGTGGTCGCCATCGCCATGTCGGCTTCGGTCTCGGCGACGCCCCGAAAATCGGCGTTGGAGAGATTGGCACTGCCAAAGCTGGTGGTGGCGATCAGGGCGCCGGCAAAGACCGCGCCTTCCAGATCGGCCCGATGAAAGCGGGTGCCGGCCAGGCTGGTTTCGTCGAATTGGGTGCCACGGGCGCTGACGCCCGCAAGGCGGGCACCATCAAGGACCGAGCCGGACAGGCTGGCGGCATCCAGCCGCGTTGCTTGGCTGGCCGATGCTGAGCGGCTGACGCCCGGCGATCCCGGTCGGGCCAATTCACGGAAATCCGCACCGCTGCACTGGCTCGCCGTCAGGTCAGCGCCGGTAAAGTCGCAGCCGCGCAGGTCCGCACCGTCCAGCTGGCACCGGGCCAGATTGGCACCATCGAGACGGGCGCCGGCCAGTCGGGCGCCACGCAGGTCCGCTGCGCTCAGATCACAGCCCGTCATCACACAATCACGCAGATCCGCATCAGACAGGTTTCGACCAGTCAGCGACAATCCGGTCAGGACCTGACCGGCCAAGCGCGCCAATTGCCCGCCCGGCTTTCCGGCGAGCAGGCGTTCATGGGCCTCGCAGATCCGGTCAAGCGCGATCTGGTCGATGGAAGAAACAGCGGGCTGGGGCAAGCGCGGGTCCGGTCTGGCAGTCTGGAGTCGGGGAGTAGCCGGGACAGGTTAGACGATGGATAGCCGTTCAGGAAAGCGTTCATGTCGGGTTCAGGGGGCGTGCGTCATCTTCATCCTCGAGATCAGCGGACAATCTTTTTAGTCCCTCGCTCGTTCGCTGAACTCGGTATCGTAAAGATAGCCCCCGAAACGCCGATCACCCCCAATGATCGGCGTTTCTTCTTTGTGGGCGCCTGAAATGACAGGCCCCGGAAGGGGTGACAGGTTTTGTCTGGCACCCCTGTCATTGTGATCCTCAACGAAGCGAATGCACGTATGGAGAGATCACAATGGCTATCGCGATCAATGCTTATGTCGAAGGTGTCAGCGGTTTGCGCAATGTGGTGCCGCACCGTTTCCGCGATGGTTTTTACCGCATGCAGCGTCCCGGTGACGAGATCGACTGTTTGCACGTCGAAGATCTGCGCTCGGTCTGCCGCTATCTGAACAAGGGCTATCAGCTGGCCATGAGCACGTCGGACGGCCATTCCATGCCGTCCTGGCAGCCGGCGGAAACCGTGCGGATCGCGATCCGCTAGTTTTCCGTCATGGCAAGCCGGGAAAATCGCTGCGGCGGTGATCGCGGACCATCTCGGCCAGTTCCGGTGGGGCAAGCACTTCAACCTGGTCGCCCCACGCATAAAGATGCCAGCACATTTCCAGCCAGCCGCAGGCCTCAA
Organism: Maricaulis maris; assembly: GCF_003634045.1. Taxonomy (GTDB): domain Bacteria; phylum Pseudomonadota; class Alphaproteobacteria; order Caulobacterales; family Maricaulaceae; genus Maricaulis; species Maricaulis maris. The sequence continues at coordinate 161,281 of NZ_RBIM01000002.1, read as the reverse complement.
AACGCACTGTGAGCGCCCCGTCTTCACCGGTTTGGCTGGTCTGGCCAGGATGGAAGCGATATCGCGCCGCATGTGGTGCCGCGTCCGGGCTGAATTTCCACACCACTTCGCCGAATTCACGCTCATCCTGGAAGACACCAAAGGCGCGATTGGCATAGGCGTCGAAATCAAATCCGTCCTCGCGGGCGAACCAGTCGGCTGTGGCTTCGGCCTGCTCGATGTCCTCGACGCGGAAGTGCCGCATATGGCCGTCCGTCCGGTCGCGGTCGCGACCGACCAGGTAGCGCCGGGCGCCGAGCAGCAGCCCATAGGGTTCGATCCAGCGGTCCCGCGCCGTCTCATCGCGGCGGCCGCGATAGCGGATTTTCAGCACGAAGGGGCCTTTGAGGGCGTCGGCGATCGCGGCATCGACTTGCGGATCCGACGCGGGTTGTGGTCCGGGGCGGGCGGCATGCCCCATGGCTTCCAGCAAGGCTTCCTCATCGGCCTCGACCCGGGCCCGGCCACGGTCCGGCATCAATAGATCAATCTTCGAACGCAGGCTGCGCAACTGGCCGGCCTCACGGCCAAGACCGTCGCGCTGAAGTGTCGAGAGCGCCAGTTCCAGTGCCGCAACTTCATCGGCCTGCGGCGCAAAAAACTCGCCGACCCGGCGACGCGGCACCCGCCAGCGCTTGATTCCCTCGCCATCGACATGGTCTTCGGTGTCCGGAAATACCTGTTCCAACGCCTGGGTCATGCGCTGTGCCGTGCGGCGGACGCAGCCAAATTCAGCCTCGATCTCGCTCAACGAAATGCCATTAAAGCTGGTCGCGAGGCGGGCCAGCCGGAGCAGGTCAACGGCTTTGGAAAATGACATCTCGACGTCCTGACTACCGGTCTGATTTTCCGCGCCTGAAGCCGGCCTGGTCTGCTAGACTCAGCGGCGCGTGATTTGCATTCGACAGGACATGAACACACCACTCAACCCGAACCCGCCGAAACACCATTTTTTGATCCGTTTCGCCGCTGTCATCATTGCCGCCGTCAGCCGATCGATGGCGCGCGACGTCATGCTGTTCGCCGGTGGGGCCTCCTTCTTCGGCATGCTGGCCCTGTTCCCGGCAATCGCCCTCGCGATGTCGGTCTATGGTCTGGTTTTCTCGGCAACCGATGCCGAACAACAGATCGCCCGGTTTGCCGAAGTCATGCCGCCAGGGGCACAGGATTTCGTTCTGGGACAGATGGGACGACTGGCCGACGCGCCGATTGCCGCCCTGTCGCTGAACGGTTTCATCGCCTTGCTGATCGCACTTTTCGCGGCCTCGCGCGGCGCCAAGGCGATCATTGCCGGCCTCAATCATCTCGCGGAAGATCGCGATATCCGCAATATTCTCCAGTTCAACATCCTCGCCATGATGAGCGTCCTGGTCGGCGGCGCACTGCTGACGGCCGCCAATCTGGCGGTGCTGCTGATCCCCGTCCTGCTTGCCCGTCTGTTCCGCATGGTCGGGCTGGAAGCCTTGGACATGGACTCGATCATCAATGAATGGTCGGCCGCAGCGGCTTTCATGTTCATCGCGCTGGAGCTTCTCTATCGCGTGACCATGCGCAAACGGCACGTAGCGGTGAGCTGGCGGGCCTCGACAGCGGCGGCCATCGTTGCCACATCCTTGTGGCTGGGCCTGTCGAAAGGATTTTCCACCTATGTCGGTGAAGTGATCGATTTCAGCGTCTATGGGTCACTTGGTGCACTTGTCGTCTTCCTGTTGTGGATTTACTGGTCGGCCTATGCCGTCTTCTTCGGAGGCGCACTGGCGATCGAGATCGACAACCGGGTCAAGGCGGCCCGGACCGGTCAAACCGGTGAGGGCGGGCCGACATCAGACGCGGGCTAGCAATTTGCGGCTTGCGCGATATAAACATGAACCGAATATCAACTTTGAAACGGGGTTCGCATGAAAAAGGTTTTTGCCGACGCCCAGGCCGCGCTTGACGGGCTGGTCTTCGACGGGATGACGATCATGGCCGGCGGGTTCGGCCTGTGTGGCATTCCGGAAAATTCCATCGCCGCTCTGCACAAGTCCGGCGTCAAGGACCTGACCGTGATTTCAAACAATTGCGGTGTTGACGGTTTCGGTCTCGGCGTGCTGCTGGACGCCAAGCAGATCAGGAAAATGGTCTCCTCCTATGTCGGTGAGAACAAGGAGTTCGAGCGCCAATTCCTGTCCGGCGAGCTAGAGCTGGAATTCAATCCGCAAGGCACGCTGGCCGAGCGGATTCGCGCTGGCGGAGCCGGCATTCCCGGTTTCTTCACCAAGACCGGCGTCGGCACGCTGATCGCCGAGGGCAAGGAACATCGCGAGTTCGACGGCGAGACCTTCATCATGGAAACCGGCCTCAAGGCTGATGTCTCCATCGTCAAGGCCTGGAAGGCCGACCCGCAGGGCAATCTCGTCTTCCGCAAAACAGCACGCAATTTCAACCCGATGATGGCGACCGCCGGCAAGGTCACCGTGGCCGAGGTCGAGGAAATCGTTGAGCTCGGCTCGCTGGATCCGGACGAGATCCACACGCCTGGCATTTTCGTCCAGCGCCTGTTTGTCGGCAGTTTTGAAAAGCGCATCGAACAACGCACCATTCGTGAGAGGGAGGTCGCATAATGGCCTGGACACGTGATGACATGGCGGCTCGCGCCGCCCAGGAATTGCAGGACGGTTTCTACGTCAATCTCGGCATTGGCATCCCGACCCTGGTGGCCAATCACATTCCTGAGGACATTGACGTCACCCTGCAGTCGGAGAACGGCATGCTGGGCATGGGGCCGTTTCCCTATGATGACGAGGTTGATGCTGACCTGATCAATGCCGGCAAGCAGACGATCACCGAGCTGCGCCGGACCTCATATTTCTCCTCGGCGGACAGTTTCGGCATGATCCGCGGCGGCCATATCGACTTGTCCATCCTGGGCGCGATGGAAATCTCCGAGGGCGGCGACATCGCCAACTGGATGATCCCGGGCAAGCTGGTCAAGGGCATGGGCGGCGCCATGGACCTGGTCGCCGGCGTCAAGCGCGTGGTGGTGATCATGGATCACGCCAACAAGGCCGGTGAGCCGAAATTGCTCAAGGAATGTACCCTGCCGCTGACTGGCAAGGCCTGCGTCCACCGCATCATCACTACGCTCGGCGTGTTTGATGTGGTCGAGGATGGTCTCAAGCTGATCGAACTGGCACCCGGCGTTTCGCTGGATCTTGTCGCATCCCAGACCGAGGCGAAATACACCGTCTCCGACAGCCTGCTCCAGCACGAGCCTGCCTGATCGAGCGGCACACACAAACTGTTGAAATGTCGAGGCGGCTCACGGATGCGTGAGCCGCCTTAGCATTGTTTAATCTGCGTTTCACACTCCCGGACAGGTGTACTCGGCTAGGACCGGCATGCGAGGGGAGACTCACATGCCATTGACACGTTTGTCGCTGAACAATCCGGCCGCCGTTTTTGTCGGCATCGCCCTGATTGCCCTGATGGGCGTCGTGGCGTTCACCAAACTCCCGATCCAGCTCTTTCCTGATACCGAGCGGCCGCAAGTCAATATCGCGACTTTCTGGCGCTCCGCCTCGCCGCTGGAGATGGAAAGCGAGATCATCGAACCGCAGGAGCAATTGCTGACCGGCCTTCCGGGCTTGGAGGAAATGCGCGTGTTCGTGGGTGAGGGCTCGGCCTTCATCAATCTCACCTTCGCACTTGAAACCGACATGACCCAGACGGCGATCGAGATCTCGAACCGCCTGTCGCAATTGCCACCTTTGCCGCGCGATGCCGTCGGCCCCAATATCGGCGGTTTTGGCGGTGACGCACAGCAGAGCCTGATCTGGTTCTTCATGCAGGCACTGCCGGGCAATCCGAACGAGATCCACGACTATTCCGCCTTCGTCGAAGACACTGTCATTCCGCGGCTGGAAGCCATTCCCGGTGTTGCCAGCGTACAGATCGGCTGGGGTCAGCGTCCCGAGGAGCTGCAGGTCACGATCGACCCCTATCGCGCGGCCGCCCTGGGCGTGACCCTGCCGCAGATTTCCGGTGCCATCGTCAACAATTCCGACGTCTCTGGCGGCAATGCCGAGATCGGCCGGCGGTCCTATCAGATGCGGTTTGAGGGCGAATTCGAGCCGGAGGAATTGGACGAGCTGGTCATTGTCTGGCGCGATGGCACGCCGGTGCGTCTGGGCGACGTCGCGACGGTCGCCGTCAATTTCGGCGAGCGCAACAATTTCACCTACCAGAACGGCAATCCAGCCATGGGCATCGAGGTCCGCCGCCAACCCGGCGCCAATGTCCTGTCGGCGCTTGATGCGGTGAAGGCGGAAGTGGCCGACATCAACGAAAACCTTCTCGCCGAGCGCCAGCTGGTCATGGCGCCGTCCTTTGATGCGTCGGTCTTCATCATGCGCGCCATCGACCTTCTGCGGACCAATCTCGCGCTCGGTGTCGCACTGGCGATCTTCGGCCTCTGGCTTTTCCTGCGCCGGGCGCGGGCGACGCTGATCATCTCGCTGGCCATCCCCGTCTCCTTGCTGTCGACGTTGATCGTGCTGTTCCTGCTCGGACGCTCGCTCAATGTGATTTCGCTCGCCGGTCTCGCTTTCGCCACCGGCATGGTGATGGATGCGGCGATCATTGTGCTGGAAAACATCATCCGAAGACGCGAGGCCGGGGAGGATGCGGACACCGCCTCCGACAAGGGCGCCCAGCAGGTCTGGGGCGCACTTCTGGCCTCGACCACGACGACCGTGGCGATCTTCCTGCCCATCATCTTCACCCGCAATGCCGAAGGCCAGATATTTGCCGACTTGGCCGTGACCATCGCGGTTGGGGTGGCGATTTCGATGATCGTCGCGGTGACCATCCTGCCGGTGGCGGCGAAATACTGGATACGGGACCGCACCACTGTCACGCGGCAGCCCATTCTCAACCGCATCGGCGGGTTCGTGCTGATGATCAGCGACAGCCCGCGCCGCCGGATCGGTGTCGCCGCCTTGCTGATTGCCCTGCCACTGGCCTTCACCTGGTTCTCGCGTCCGGCGATGGATTATCTACCGCCGGTCAAGCGCGACGCAGTCGATGCCTTCTTCATGTTCCCGCCCGGCTCCAATCTCGACTGGATCGAAGAAGAAGTCGCGGCCACGGTGATCGAACGCCTCGCCCCCTACATGTCCGGCGAGCGCGAACCGGCTCTGCGCAATTATTATTTCGGCACTTTCCCCGGCGGTGGCGGTGCGACGGCGGGCATCCGGGTGCAGGACCAGTCGCGCGTTGGCGAGCTGGAACGCATCGTCCGCGAGGAGATCATCACCGGCATTCCCGATGTGATCGGTTTTGCGCAACAGGGCAATCTGTTCGGCGGCTTCTCACAGGGCGGCAATATCCAGGTCAATATCCAGTCCTCGGACGAAGGCGCGCGGGCGCGGGCGACCCAGGTCGGTTTGCAGCTGCTGCGCGAGCGCTTCCCGGGCGTCAACATCAATGCCAATCCGCCGCCGCAATCGACCCAGCCGCGCCTGACCCTGGTGCCTGATGACCGCCGCATCCAGGAAGCGGGTTGGGCCCGCCGCAATGTGGCCGGCATGATTTCCATGCTCGGCGATGGCCAGTTCATCGGCGAATATTTCGATGGCGAAAGCCGGATGAACATCATCCTGCGTTCGGAAGGCTGGGCCACGCCGGACCAGCTCGCCGGCCTGCCGATTGCCACGCCGACCGGTGCCGTGGTGCCGCTGGGTGATCTCGTCCAGATCCGCGAGGAAGTGGGTGTCGGGGGCATTCAGCGTCTCAATCGCCGCCGCACGGTGACCATCAATATCAACCAGCCCGAGGGCGTCTCGCTGGAAGAAATCCTGACCGTGGTCCAGGACGAGGTCGAACCGGCCATCCGCGCTGAATTACCGGCCGATGGCTCGGTGATCTATGGCGGCAGTGCCGACAGTCTCGACCGGGCGATCAACACCATGCTGATGAATATGGGCATGGCGATGGTCATTCTCTTCCTGATCCTTGCCGGCATGTTCCGCTCGCTGCGCGACGCGGTGCTGGTACTGGTCTCGATCCCGCTGGCGGGCGTCGGCGGTGTGGCGATGCTGCAGATACTCAACCTCTTCGTCACCCAGCCACTCGATCTTCTGACCATGATGGGTTTCGTCATCCTGCTCGGCCTGGTGATCAACAATGCCATCCTGCTGGTGGACCAGACCCGGCAGGGCGAGCGTGACGGGCTTGGCCGCCGCGAGGCCGTTGAACAGGCATTGCAAATGCGCCTTCGGCCGATCTTCATGTCGACCATGACGAGTTTGCTGGGCATGCTGCCGCTGTTGCTGGTTCCCGGCGTCGGCAGCGCGATTTATCGCGGGCTGGCTGCGGCGATCGTCGGTGGCATGAGCATCAGCCTGGTCTTCACCCTCATCCTCATTCCCTGCCTGCTGCGGCTGGGTGAGGGCGCCCGCAAAACGCGCGCACAATCGACACAGACAATTCCGGCCGAATAGGCCCGAAAGGGAAGGCATACACATGCTGGCTCAAACGCTCATCCGGACACTCATACCGCTCGCCCTCGCCATCGGTTTGGCCACGGCGCCGGTTCACGCGCAGCAGGCGCCGCCCCCCGCCGTGGTGCGCACCGCGGAAGTCGTGTCGCTGGACATGGCGCGGACGATCATGACGCCGGCCAGTGTGATGTCGCGCAATGATGCCCAGATTGCCGCCGAGGCATCCGGCCGCATCACCTTCATCGCCGAGCCGGGCGACGAGATTGCCGAGGGCGGACTGATTGCCCAGATGGATGACCGCCAGGCCCGGATCGACCTGGAATCCGCCCGGGCACGCCATTCCCGCGCCGCCGCCAATGCCAGCTATCAGGGTGCCGAGGCGGCGCGTTATCAACAATTGGCAGAAAACGGCACCGTGCCGGCGACGCGCTTGCGCGAGGTTGAACTGGCCCGCGACCTGGCTGTCCAGGACGCGCGTGAGGCGCGCTCGGCGCTCGACCGGGCCGAACTTGCCCTTGAGCGCACCCAGATCCGGGCGCCGTTCGCAGGCCGCGTCGCCGAACGTCTGATCCAGGTCGGGGAATTGTCGGCGCCGGGTCGCGATATCGCCCGCCTTGTCGATATCGAACACAAGGAAGCGGTCGCCCAGGTGCCGGTGGCGGTGGCGCCCTTCCTGCGTGTCGGCATGGATGTGACTTTGTCCCTGTCCGATGCCAGCGCCATTCGCGCCCCGATCCGGGCCATCATTCCCGTCGGCAACGCCGTATCGCGGACATTCGAAGTCCGGATTGATCTGGAAGGGTCGGACTGGATCATCGGCTCGGCCGCCCGTGTCGCCCTGCCAGCGGAGACACCGCGGACCCAACTCGCCGCGCCCTATGACGCGGTCATCCTGCGCGCCAATGGCAATTTCGTCTTCGTGATTGATGATGACGACATCGCGCACCAGGTCGCAGTTGCACCGGGCGTGCGCACCGATGGTTATATCGCCATTGCCGGCGAGGTTGAAGCGGGTGACCGGGTGGTCGTCTCCGGCGCCGAGACCCTGTCAGAAGGACGGACCGTCACCGAGCTGGGCGAGGACGCCTGACCGGACAGCCCGGGGGGAGAGGGACTGTCCGGTGGCGCCGACAACCGCTACGCGGTCGCGAGCTTGTCCTTGGAAACACTGGTTGCCAACGTCTCGAAGACGATTTCCGACACCGACCCGGACAGGCGCATGACCTGAATGGGCAGATTGTTGGAAATGAGAATGAGGTCGGGCTTGCCGTCATTGACGACATTCTGGCCGCCGATCCACCAGTTATTGTGCGACGAATTGCTGCCTTGGGCGAGGTAGAGCGTAATGGGTGTCGCATTGGCGAAGGTGACCTGGACGCCGAACATGAAGTTCAACTGGTCCGGCGTTCCGCCACCGCCACCCTGCGGCGCGTATTCGTGGAGTGCGCCACCGCAAAGCCCGTTGAACTTGTCGGCCACGGGGTCGGATTTCTTGCGACCGCAATTGACCGTGATTTCCCATTGTCCCTTGCCGAGATTTTTCGGCGTCGGGCCGGAATCATAGGGCTGGCCGTCGGTAATGACGAATGTGCCGTCGATATAGATGATCGACTGGATATCGTCGGACTGCAGGATCACATTGTTGGTGTGAGAAGATGTCATGATGTTCGCCTTCATATTGCTCGTTTGAGACAGGAAACTGCGAACTACACTCCGGCCATTCCGGCCGGGACGCGCAATCTACCACAAATTCGAACGCGACACGACTATACCTTTGCGTGCATTTCGATTTAGCAGGCAACCACATTGACGGCGAGGCCGCCTTGGCTGGTTTCCTTGTACTTCTCCTGCATGTCGACGCCGGTCTGGCGCATCGTTTCGATAACCTGGTCGAGCGAGACCTTCATGTCCGAGGAGGTCGCCCGCAAGGCAAGCCGGGCCGCGTCGATGGCCTTGATCGCGCCGATCGCATTTCGCTCGATGCACGGAATCTGGACCAGTCCGCCGACCGGATCGCAGGTCAGGCCGAGATTGTGTTCCATGCCGATCTCGGCCGCGTCCTCGATCTGGGCATTATTGGCGCCCATGGCGGCGGCGAGCGCGGCGGCAGCCATCGAGCAGGCAACGCCGACTTCACCCTGACAACCAGCCTCGGCGCCGGAGATGGAGGCATTTTTTTTGTAGAGCGAGCCGATGGCCGCAGCGGTCAGGAAGAAGCGCTGAAGCGCTTCCTCGTCATCCTGGTCGCGATGATATTTGTCGAAATAGCGGGCCACGGCCGGAATGATGCCAGCAGCGCCATTGGTCGGCGCCGTGACGACACGGCCACCGGCGGCGTTTTCCTCGTTGACGGCCATGGCCCACAGATTGATCCAGTCCATCGCCGCCAGCGGATCTTTCTTGGGATCGACCGGCTCTGCCACCAGATCGCGATGCATTTTGGGGGCGCGGCGTTTGACGTTGAGGCCGCCGGGCAGCACGCCATCATGACGCAGACCGCGATCGATACAGTCTTCCATCGCCCGCCACAGCCCCTCAATCCCGGCCCGGATCGTGTCCTCTGGCAGGAAGGTGCGCTCATTGGCGAGCATGATGCGATAGATCGACAAGCCGGTTCGCTCACCAATTTCGAGCAGCTCGGCGGCCGAGTTGAACGGGTAGGGCTCACCCTCTTTCACATCGGCGGCGGAGTTGCGCCCGGCCTCGTGCTCGTCGATCACGAAACCGCCGCCGATCGAATACCAAATCTCTTCGCGCAAAACGCTGCCATCTTCACCGAGGGCGCGGAACTTCATCGCATTGGCATGGAAGGGCAGGCGGATATCACCGCGAAAATCAAGATCTCGGCGTTCCTCGAACCCGATCTCGCGGCCATCGGCGAGTTTCAGCGTCTTGTCCTCGCGAATGCGGGCCAAGCGGGCGGGTATACTGTCCGGATTGATCCGCGCGGGGTCGTGCCCCTCCAAACCCAGCAGTACGGCGGTGTCGGTGCCATGACCGAGTCCCGTCAGCGCAAGCGAGCCATAGAGTTCGGTCTGCAGCTGTGCGATCGGCTGTTCGGCGGTCTCCGACAGCACACGCTCGACGAAGACCTTCGCGGCTTTCATCGGGCCGACCGTGTGCGAGCTGGACGGACCAACACCGATCTTGAACAGGTCGAAGACACCAAAATGCATGGCATGTACTCGCTTTGACGTGGGGTTCAGCCGTCGCCGAGACCCTGGTCGCGGGTAAAGGCGTTGAAACAGATGATGGTCTGGGTGTCCTTGATGCCCGGAATTGTCTGGACTTTCTGGTTCACGAAGCGGCCGATATCGGCCTCGTCTTTCAGCGTGAACCGGGCCAGCAGGTCAAAGGCGCCGGAGATGGAATGCACCATTGGCGCTTCGTCGAGATCATCGACCAGCTTGGCGGCGACGTCATAGGTGTGACCCAGCTCGCATTTGATGAAGACGTAGAATTGACGCATGGCAAACTCCTCGCGGCGGCTGATTCAAATGCCGACTCTGGCGCGGCGGGTGGACAGTATCGACAAGTGGCGGCGGGTTGAACCGTGCATTCCCGACCCCGGCGGATCGTTCGCCAGTGCGAAACAGGTCCCGGGTGTCAGGCTCAGGTCACGGCAGCGCGGACATTGAAGCGGTCTTCACGCCATTCGCCTGTCCGCATGATCGTGGCCAGCGTGTCGACTGCCGTCCAGACATCCTCATAACCGACGTAAAGCGGGGTGAAGCCGAAGCGCAATATGTCCGGCGCCCGGAAATCCCCGATCACGCCGCTGGCGATCAACGCCTGCATGATGGCATAACCGTTTTCGTGCGCGATCGAGACTTGCGAGCCGCGCACGGCGGCCTCGCGCGGGCTGCGCAGGTCAAACCCCTCGAGGCGGTCCTCGACCAGCTCGATGAAAAGATCACCCAGCGCCTGCGACTTGGCGCGGATGGTCGCCATATCGGCTTCCAGCATGATATCGAGCCCGCATTCCAGCGCCGCCATGCCGAGAATGGCCGGCGTGCCGCACTGGAAACGGTCAATGCCGGCCGCCGGCTCGTAGTCATCGCGGAAGTCAAACGGTCGGGCATGGCCCAGCCAGCCGGACAGGACCGGGAAGATCGCGTCGTGATGGCGTTCGGCAACGAACAGGAAGGCCGGCGCTCCCGGCCCGCCATTGAGATATTTATAGCCGCAACCGACTGCGAAATCGGCGTGGCAGGCATTCAGTTCGACCGGCAGGGCGCCGGCGCTGTGGCTGAGATCCCAGATCACCGGAATGCCGAGCTGTTGCGCCTTGGCGGTCAGGTCGGCCATATCGTGCAGGCGACCGGACTTGTAGTGCGTATGGGTCAGCAAAAGCGCTGCGACATCGGTGTTGAGCGCTGCCTCGATGGCGTCGCTGGCGACCAGGCTTTGCCGGATACGCCCACCGGACAGGGCCGCCAAGCCTTCCATCATATAGGCGTCAGTCGGGAAATTCCCGGCCTCGGAAAGAATGACGGACCGCTCCGGCGCCAGCTGAAGGCATGCCGTGAGGGCCTTGAAAATATTGACGGATGTCGACTCGCCTGCGATCACCTCATGCGGTTTGGCGCCGATCAATCGGGCAATTTTCGCCCCCAGGCGCCGCGGCGCGTTGATCCAGTCATGCGTGTTCCAGGAGCGGATGAGATCAACACCCCATTCCTCGCGGATCATGCGGTCCATGCGGGCCGGAACATTAGCCGGCAAGGCGCCCAGCGAATTGCCGTCGAGATAGATTACGCCTTCGGGCAGGGCAAAGCGGTTGCGGAAACCGGCGAGCGGGTCGGCCGCATCGAGGGCGCGGACATCATCCAGGCGGGTCATGGCACGTCTCTCAATACAGCGCGCACCGGCGCGGCATCGGCGCCGGCGATCTTGAGTGGCAGGGCGATGAGCTCGTAGCGGCCATCGGGCACGTCGTCGAAGACAAGGCCTTCCAGTATCCGCATATCGTGACGCTGGACGGCATGGTGTGCGTCCATGGTCTTGGAGGTTTCCGGATCGAGCGAGGCGGCATCTACCCCGATCAAGCGGCAGCCGACGGCGGCGAGGCGGCCAATCGTGTCGGCGTGCAGGGCGCGGAAGTGCGAATCCCAGCGTTCATACGGAAATTCGGCATAGGTCCGGACCAGCACCCGCGTCTCGCCGGTGATCCGGGTCCAGTCGAGATCGTCAGGGCGCACGTGTGAGCTCTCGCCGCTGGCGGTGAGCAGGACACACGGTCCGACATAGGGCGTGAGATCGGCCGCAGCCATGTCGATCCCGTCCGGGTCGTAATGGCTGGGCGCATCGGCATGGGCGCCGCTATGGGTCGACAATGTCAGGCGCGAGACCTTGACCGGGCAGTCCGGCCCGATCGTCCAGACCGCCTCGCACTTGAAGGCGGTGTCGCCCGGCCAGACCGGAAGGGCAGGGCGAAGCGTTTGCGATATGTCCCAGAGCTTGGCCATGGCGTCAGAGCGAAGTCCGTACGGTCCAGATTTCCGGGAAGAAACGCAGATCAAGCGCTTTCACCAGATAGGAGACGCCACCCGTGCCACCGGTGCCGCGGCGATAGCCGATGATGCGCTCGACGGTCTTCATGTGATTGAAGCGCCATTGCTGGAATTTGTGTTCCAGATCGACCAGTTTTTCGCCCAGCTCATAGGCTTCCCAATGCGTGTCGCTGTCGCGGTAGACCGTGCGCCAGACATCCTCGACAGCGGAACTCGCCTCATAGGGCTGCGACCAGTCACGCTCCAGCTTGTCGGCCGGAATGTCATAACCCTTGCGCGACAGCCAGCGCAGCGCCTCGTCCCACAGGCTGGGCGTGTTGAGCGCGTCGCTGACCATTTTGTGGGCCGGCGGGTTGCTGGCATGGACGCGGGCGAGGGCGCCATTCTTGTTTCCAAGCCGGTATTCCAGCGTGCGGTACTGGAAGGACTGGAAACCGGAGGACGCGCCCAACTTGTCGCGAAAGGCGAGGTAATCGGCGGGCGTCATGGTGGCCAGGACTTCCCAAGCCTGAATCAATTGCTCCTGGATACGGCTGACGCGCGCGAACTTTTTCAAGGCCGGGCCTGCATCATCGCGGCGCAGGTCGTCCAAAGCGGCACCGGTCTCGTGAAGCAGAAGTTTCATCCACAGCTCGGCGACATGGTGGATGATCACGAACAGCATCTCGTCATGCTCGTCGGTGATCGGCTTTTGCGCCGCCAGAAGCGTGTCGAGCGCGAGATAGCCGCCATAGGACATCTCGTCCTTGAAATCCCAGTGAATGTCCTCACCAGACACATCGACCTGGGTGGTGAAACCCTCACTCATGCCGTTACTCCCCGTTCTCCGGTCGCGCGTCTGACCGACTCGCGGATGCCGTCGTCGTTGCGTCGAGGTGTAGGGGCTAACAAGGCTCACTGGCAACCGCGCCGCACGCTTGAAGCGCCCGCCGCGCCTGCCTAGCCTGCGGCCTGTCAATCGGGGGGCGTGTCTTGGACACTGCAGTGGAACAAACCGTCTGGGACGTGATCGCCCTCTATCTGCGCCAGGGCTATGTCCACATTTTGCCGATGGGGCTGGATCATATCCTGTTCGTGCTGGCACTGTTTTTCGCCTCGACGCGGATGAAGCCGCTGATCTGGCAGATATCCGCCTTCACCCTGGCCCACACCCTCACGCTCGGCCTTGCCACGCTGGGTTATGTGACGCTGGACCCGGCGATTGTCGAACCGATCATCGCCTTGTCGATCGCCTTCGTCGCCATCGAAAACCTGGTCTTCAAGGACATGACGCGCTGGCGTCCGGCGATCGTCTTCGCCTTTGGCCTTTTCCACGGTCTGGGATTTGCCGGGGTCCTGTCCGACTACGGCCTGCCGCAGGACCAGATTTTGCCCTCCCTCCTAAGCTTCAATGTTGGTGTCGAAGCGGGGCAGCTGACGATTGTCGGCGTGTGCTGGCTTGTCCTTCACCGCTTTGCCGATACGAGCTGGTATCCGTGGTTGGTGCGGATTGCCTCGGCGGCCATTGCCCTGATGGCGATCTGGTGGACCATCGAGCGCGTCTTCCTCGGCGGCTAAGGCGAGCAACAAAAAAGGCGGCCCCGGTGCGGCGCCGCCTTTCACTCAACCCGATGGATTGATTACCAGCCGCAATTGCGGTCGGCGTTCTGTTCTTCCAGATGTGTCATCAGCGGCTGGAAATAGGCAATGATCGCCGAACCATCCATCTCGCGGGTGCCGGTGAAGGCTTCCAGCGCGTCCGGCCAGGGCTGGCTGGCGCCCATTTCCATCATCGCGTTGAAGCGGGCGCCGACTTCCTCATTGCCATAGATCGAGCAACGGTGCAGCGGGCCTTCCCAGCCGGCCATTTCACAAGCCGCTTCATGGAATTGGAACTGCATGATGAAGCTCAGGAAATAGCGCAGGTAGGGAACATTGTTGGCGATATGGTATTTCGAGCCCGGATCGAAAGCGCCATCGCCGCGTTCCACCGGCGGCACAATACCCTGATAGCTCTCGCGCAATTCCCACCAGGCGTCATTGTAGTTTTCCGGCTGGATCTCGCCGCGCAGCACCCGCCAGCGCCACTGGTCCATCATGATGGCGAAGGGCAGGAAGGAAATCTTGTCGAGGGCCGTATCCATCAACAAGCCCAGATCCGCCGACGCGTCCGGCACATCGGCTTGATCGAGCAGGCCGATCTGAACCAGATAATCCGGGGTCACAGACAGGGCGATGAAATCACCGATGGCTTCGTGGAAACCGTCATGGGCGCCGCCCTGGAAGAGGAAGTCCTGCTGGTTATAGGCGCGCTGATAGAAGTTGTGGCCCAGCTCGTGGTGCACGGTGACGAAGTCGTCGGCATTGACGCGCGTACACATCTTGATGCGCAGATCATCGACACTGTCGAGATTCCAGGCCGATGCATGGCAGGCGACCTGGCGGTCACGCGGCTGGGTGATGAGTGAGCGATCCCAGAATGTGTCCGGCAGCTCTTCCATGCCCAGTGACGTGAAGAAGCTTTCCGCCGTCTCGGTCATGCGGATCGGGTCGTATTCGGCGTCGACAAGAAGCTGGGTCAGATCATAGGCCGGGCCGGCATCGCTGACCGAAGCCACGTCTGACAGCGCCGCCCAGGACTGGGCCCACATATTGCCCAGCAGATCGGCCCGGATCGGACCTTCGGCGGCCTGGACCTCGTCACCATAAAGCTCGTTGAGGTCGTCACGGACATAGCAGTGGAGTTGTTCATAGAGCGGCTCGACCTGGCCCCAAAGACGCTCGACCTCGGCCTCCATCTCGTCGGCGGGCATGTCGTAGTTTGACAGCCACATCTCGGCGAGGTCGGAAAAGCCCAGATCGCGAGCACCTTGGTTGGCGATCTCGACCATTTCGGCATAATCCGTCGCCATCTGCTCGGGACCATAGCTGTCACGCCAGCCAGCCCAGACATGCGACAGGAATTCGGGATCACGGCTGGTCCGCATGATGTTTTCCAGCTCGTTGTGATCAACCATCTCGCCGTCGATTTCCATCAGACCGGTCGAGTATGCCGACCCCATGCGGGTCGACAGCTCGGACAGGCGCGCTGCGGCCGCGCTGTCGGAGGGGGCGGGCAGGGTGATGCCGGCCCGTAGGACATTCATCTTGCGCGCCATCTCGGTGGTCAGCTCAAGATCATTGTATTGCGCGGTCTCGGTCGCCAGGCGCACGGCAATCTCGGTGCCCTGGGTCGACATGCGCTCCAGCAGCCAATTGGTGTCATAGGTGATAAAATTGTTTTGCACCCAGGCGGTGCGCGCACCGAACTCGCTGAACTCGCGCAGCTCGCTTTCGGCGTCGGCCAGGAATTGCTCGGCATCGGCCAGCGTGATCGGTGCATCAACCGAGGTGTTCGCTGCCTGATCGGCGGTGTTCGCAGCCGGCCCTTCGGTCGGCGCGCTGCAGCCTGCCATAGCAAGCAGAAGGGCGCTCGTAGCGACGCCCGTCATCAAACGTTTCATGATCATCTCTCCCCGTCTGCCCTGTCAGGCAGGTTTGGCTATCGCGCGCTATCCTGAGGCGCTTGCCGTGCAGGTCAAGCCACGCGCACGCAAATGTGTGCTGAAAAATCGGATGTTAGCGCTATTTGGCGGCAGCGGCCCGCATCACGCGTTCCATTCCGTCGAGAAAGGCCGAGCGATCCTTGGGGCCGAAAGGCTTGGCACCGGAGGTGACAGCCCCGGCTTCACGCAGGTCGGTCATCAGATTGCGGGTTGCCAGGGAGGCGCCGATATTGTCGACGGTCCAGAGCTTGCCACGTGGATCAATGCCGATCGCGCCGGCCTTGATACACCGGTCGGCGAGCGGAATATCGGCGGTGACGAAAACATCGCCCGGCCCGATATGCTCCGCGATCCAGTCATCGGCCGCGTCGAGCTTGCCCTCGACGATCACCAGCCGCGCCCATTGCGAGTTCGGTCGCCGCAATCCGCCATCACAGACAAACAGCATCTCGACCTGGTGGCGCTCTCCGACCCGGATGATCTCGTCCTTCACCGGGCAGGCATCGGCATCGACATAAATCGTCATGCGCTAAAGCTCGCTGACCAGGGCCAGCATGGCATCCAGATTGGCCGCCCCCAGCTTGCGACAACGCTCGGGCGACCAGCCGAACTCCGGGTCCGGCAGGTCGGCATTGTCCTTGAAGGGCATCTCCAAAGTCATCGCCAGGCATTTGAATTCATTGGCGAGATAATTGGTGCAGACGGAGAGGTTGGCGGTGCCGGGCGCGTCGACATCATAGCCGTGCTCGGTCTGGAAATCCGGACTGGCGAGGCAGAGCGCGTCCTTGTAGCCGTCCAGCAGCGCCTGGCCGCGCTCATCGAAATTCGGGGCACCTTCGCCGCCGGCGATGAAGTTGTAGGGCAGGGCCTCGTCGCCATGGACATCGAGCGCCAGGTCGATCCCGGTCTCGCGCATGCGACCCAGGACGTGGAAGACTTCCGGAGAATTCTCGATCGTCGCCTTGTCCCATTCCCGGTTCAGATTGACGCCCTTGGCATTGGTGCGCAGATGACCGCGCCTGGAGCCGTCGGGATTCATGTTGGGCACGATGTAAAAGACGGCCTGTTCGCGCAGCTTGCGGGCAACCGGATCGTCATCGTCAAGCAGGCGGCTGAGAAAACCCTCCATCCACCATTCCGCCATGGTCTCGCCAGGGTGCTGGCGCGCCGTGACCCAGATCGTTCGGGTGGCGCTGTCCTGTTCGCCCACCGTGAGCAGGTCCATCGTCTGGCCATCCAGCGTCTCGCCGATCACTTCCAGTTCGACAGCGTGATGCAGCTGCGCCCAGGCGATCAGATCCTGATGCCGTTCCATCGAGAAGGGGGCGAAATAGGCAAACCAGACGGTGTCCGCTTCGGGCAGGTGGTGGATGGTAAGGGTGCCGTCGGCATAATCGGTATCGACCCGGAACCAGGTTTCGCGATCATAGGAGGCACAGGCCTGATAGCCCGGCCAGCCTTCCAGATAGGCCGCGCCGCCGGCATTCTCGATCGCCATGGAGAGTTGTTCGCCCATCGCGCCGGTCACGCGGAAATGGAACCATTGATAGAAGTCGGAGCCATTGTCCTTGCGGATTTCAAGGCGAATGCGGGCCGGATCGGCGGCGTCGAGAACTTCGATATTGCCGCTGTCAAAGGCGTCGGTGATGTGCAGGCCCATTATGTGCTCCGCTTTCCTCGCTAAAGGGTGACTCGCTTGTGACCGTGATAGACCATATCGCACGGGCAATCGACGGCGTGCCTGCGTCGCGGCTTGGGAGACATGCACATGATGATCTGGCTTTCACGGGCCGTCCGCTTCGGGCTGCCACTCTTTGTTTCAGCGATCTTTCTCGACTCGCTGCGCTACAAATTTACCGATGCGCCGGAAACACAAGTGATCTTCGGGCGGCTCGATGGATGGGCCGCCGGCTGGGGCGCGCCGGGCCTGTTTGATCACGCCGGACTCTTCAGCCAATACGTCATCGGATCGGCAGAACTCCTTGCTTCCACGCTCCTATTGATTGGATTTATACCGGCATTTCGCCGTTTTCAGCTGCTCGGCAGCGCGCTCGGACTGGCCATCATGACGGGCGCGGTCAGCTTCCATCTCTTCACCCCGCTGGGCATCGATCCCAATAGCGATGGCGGCGGCCTGTTCGTGGCGGCCTGTCTGGTTTGGCTATCCTGCCTCACCCTGCTGGTGATCAAGCGTCAGGAGGCCTTGGCGCTGGCCTGTGACCTCGTCCGGGCGATCATCCCGAAAACCCGGTAGCCGAGCAGCACGGCCAGTATGCCGCCATGGATCCATGGGCCCAGCTGATTGCCCTTGACCATGAAGCCGTGATGGAAGACCGCCAGGATGGCGATCGGGTAAGCAAGGCGGTGCAACCCTTGCCAGCGCCGGCCGCCAAGCCAGCGCTGCACCCGGTTGAACGATGTCATCGCAAGCGGAATGAGCAGCACGAAAGCCGTCATGCCGAGCGTGATATAGATCCGTTCGGCGACATCGCGCCACAGACCCGCCAGGGCACCGGAGACACTCATCCCGGCGGCCAAAAAAAGATCCAGGCCCAGATAGGCGAGGATGTGCAGCAATGCATACCAAAAGGCTGCCAGCCCGATCCGCCGCCGGATCATCATGATCGGTCCCCAACGGGTCAGATCACGCACAGGCGTCACCGCCAGCGAAACCAGCAGGATGCGGATGGCGGCATCACCGAGAAAGCGGTGCGTGGTCTCGATCGGATTGAAGCCGAGATCATGGGGTTGGCCACTGAGCAATAGCGCCCATTGCCAGCCCAGCCACAGGCCGGGCAGGGCGAGAAGCCAGAAGGCGAGCGGCTTCATGATATGACGGCTGAATGTCCGCAGAACCGGATTGCGTGCCATGGGGCGAAATTATCCTGTCCGGCCTAGTGGTTCTCGATCAGGTCCATACCGGCATACATGTGAGCGACCTGTTCGGCATAACCATTGAACATCTCGGTATCCCGCCGGGCAAAGACATTGCCACCGATAACCCGCTCCGACGCCTGGCTCCAGCGCGGGTGCGCGCGGTTCGGATTGACGTTGGAATAGAAGCCGTATTCGCGCGGCGCCGACCGGTTCCAACTGGTTTCCGGCTGTTCCGACACAAAACGGATTTTCACGATCGATTTGATCGACTTATAGCCGTATTTCCACGGCACGACGAGACGCACCGGGGCGCCGTTCTGATTGGGCAGGACCTCGCCATAGAGCCCGACCGCCAGGAAGGCGAGCTCATTCATCGCCTCATCCATGCGCAGGCCTTCAACATAGGGCCAGTCGAGCACCCGGAACCGCGTACCCCGCATTTCGTCATGATCCAGCTTGGTTTCGAACTGGACGTAGCGGGCGTCCGATGTCGGCTCGAACGCTGCCAGGACCTGCGCCAGCGGTACGCCGATCCAGGGAATGACCATCGACCAGGCCTCGACACAGCGCAGCCGGTAGATGCGTTCCTCCAGGTTCGAGAAATCGACAACATCCTCGAGCGCAAACCGACCCGTGCGACCAGCATGACCCTCGACCTCGATTGACCAGGGATCCGTGGTCATCGCATCGGCATAACGGGCGGGATCATCCTTGCCGACGCCGAATTCGTAAAAATTGTTATAGCCTGTCACAGCCGGGTAGGGCGTCTGCGTATCCGCGACGTCATAAGCGGTGCCTCGATAGTCAAGCGCACCGCTGGTCGGTCGTGATCCGGAGGCCGCGCCACCGCTCGGCTGGCTGGCCGTCTCCGCCTCACACGCCGCCAGGCCTGACAGGGCCAGGGCGCCGCCCGAAGCGATGATCTTGCGGCGATTGAGGAACAAGCCCTTGGGTGTGACCTGGGATTCTCGGGCCTGCCAGGGGCGGGAGGTGCGAAAGAACATGTGTGGTTTCCGTGCCTGCTTGCCTAAAGAGATAAGCCGATTTGGCCGCGCGTCTGCCCCGTCTACGGTTTCGTGATCGCTTTGCGCGCGGATGTTACCCGAAAACAGGGGTGAAGCTTGCAGTTATGCCGGCAATATTGTCGTTGACGACACTGATGGTTGCTCTACGGATCAGTCTTGAAAGCACCTGCGGCCATGGGCCGGGGTCAACGCCTTACAGGGGATATGATTGCCCAGCCAACCCGGTCGCTCGACGCTCAATGTCCGTAATGCCACGCTGGACGATATTCCCCGGATCATTGATCTGGTCGGTCGGGTCTATCCTGAAATGGGCGCCTATTCCGCCGGCATGCTGCAGGGCCAGATCAGCAATTTTGCCGATGGCCAGGTTGTCGTCGAGTATGAGGACCAGATCGTCGGCTATGCGGCCAGCTTCATCATTGATGGCGAGACCGCGCTGAAACCGCACACCTGGGATGCGATCACCGGTGGCGGCTATGCCTCGCGCCATAATCCGAAAGGCGAGTGGCTCTATGGCATGGAGGTCTGTGTCGATCCGGCGCGGCGTCGATTGCGGATCGGTCAGCGCCTGTATGATGCCCGCAAGGAACTCGCGGAGCGCTATGAGCTGGAAGGCATCGTGTTCGGTGGCCGGATGCCGAACTGGCAGCGCAAACGCAAGCAATACCCCACCGCCAAGGGCTATCTCGATGCGGTCATGGCCCAGGAGATCGCCGATCCGGTGATCCGCTTCCAGGCGCGCATGGGCTTTGAGCCAATCGGCGTCCTGAAAGCCTATTTGCCCAGCGACCGCGCCTCGCGTGGCTGGGCCAGTCACATGGTGTGGCGCAACCCTTATGCCGTTGAACAAAAATTGAGTGACAACGCGCCGCCGGGGCAAAAGGACATTGTTCGGGTCGCGACGGTGCAATTCCAGCAGCGGCGGGTCGAGAGTTTCGACGAATTCATCAGCAATATCGAATACTTCGTCGATGTCACATCGGACTATCGCTGCGATTTCGTGGTGTTTCCGGAGCTTTTCACCCTGCAGCTTCTGGCGCTGGAGGAGACCCGTCTCACCCCGGCCCAGTCCATTGAACGCCTGACCGAGTACACGCCGCATTTCGTCGAGAAAATGCGCGAGCTGGCGATCAGCTACAATATCAACATCATCGGTGGATCTCACCCGACCCGGACCGAGGATGGCGATATCCAGAATGTCGCCTATGTCTTCCTGCGTGACGGTTCGGTCCACGCCCAGGAGAAGATCCACCCGACGCCATCCGAGCGTCACTGGTGGAATATCCTGGGCGGTGACGAGATCATCACCATCCCCACCGATTGCGGCCCGATCGGCGTGCTGATCTGCTATGACAGCGAATTCCCGGAACTGGCCCGCAAGCTGGTCGATGCGGGCGCCAAGCTGCTTTTCGTGCCCTTCTGCACCGACAATCGCCAAGGCTATCTGCGCGTACGCTATTGCGCCCAGGCCCGGGCGATTGAAAACCAGTGCTATGTCGTGATGTCCGGCAATGTCGGAAATCTGCCGGGCGTGGAAAACATGGATATCCAATACGCCCAGTCCTGCATTCTCACCCCGTGCGACTTCCGCTTTGCCCGCGACGGCATCGCCGCCGAATGCACCGAGAATGTCGAAACCGTCGCGATCGCCGATCTCGATCTCACCGACCTCGATTGGGCGCGGCAGGAAGGCACCGTCCGCAATCTGCGCGATCGCCGCTTCGATCTCTACAAGGTCGACTGGAAAGCCTGATGACGACCCCGGTGCGCCTGGCGGTGCGGGATGACATTGATCGCATCGACGCAATCGAGGCGGCCAGCTTCACCGCGGATCGTTTTGCGCGCCGCAACCTCCGGCGCATGCTGACCGGTGGTCGCACGCGCTTCTTCCTTGCGGATGCCGAAACCGGGCAGGGCGGTTATCTCGCCCTCAGCCTGCGCACAGGCAGTACGGTGGCCCGCATCTATTCGCTGGCCGTTGATCCGGTGTCGCGACGCCAGGGCATTGCGGACGCGCTTTTGCAAGCCGCCATTGCCTGCGCTGCGGCCGAGAATTGCGACCGTGTACGGCTTGAAGTCCGGCCCTCGAACAAGGCCGCGGTCAAATTGTATGAGCGCCTCGGTTTTCGCTTGCATGACAAGCGAATTGCCTATTACGAGGACGGCGAAACAGCCTTGGTTCTGGAGCGCCCCGTCGGGACCGGTTCCACAACCTTTCCAGCGGAGCATGACCCCTCGTGAGCGACTGGCTCATCCTTGTCGAATTTCCGAATGATCTCGCCCAACACGAGACCCCGCACAAAGTCCTGCGAGTCCGCGACTATCTCGCCAATCCGGGGCTTTTTACCCAACGGCGACCCAATATTCTCAATCTGGCGCGCTCCTACGGCTACCAGACGCAAGGCTATTACGCCTCCCTGCTGGCCGAGGCCCGTGGTCACCGGATTGCGCCGACAGCCCAGACCATGGTCGAGCTGTCGCGCAAGACACTCTACGCCCAGGCCCTGCCGGAATTGAACGCAGCCTTGCTCCGTGAGCGCGCCGACGCGGCGTCTTTGCCATCCGCCCTGACCATTGCCTTCGGGCGCGTGGATCAGCCCGGTCTTGGACGTTTCGGCAAACTGTTGTTCGACTGGTTCCGGGTGCCGGTACTGGAAGTCACGCTCACCAAATCGGGACAGGCGATCGAACGGATCCGGTCGTTGGCGCCCAATGCGCTCAAGGGCGAGGCGCGCGCCTTCTTTCTCGATGCCCTGGCACGCCACACCCAGCGTGGCTGGTCGGACCGCAAGGAGAAGGCGCCGGCACGCTGGTCGCTTGCCGTGCTGACCGACCCGTCCGAAGACATGCCGCCGTCCAGGCCCGCATCGTTGAAGCGGCTGGCGACCGTGGCGGCCCGCATGGGCGTCGAAGTTGCTCCGATCGGCCCCAACGATCTGGCCAGCCTCGCCGAATACGACGCGCTCTTCATCCGCATGACGACAGCCATCGACAATGTCACCTATCGCTTCGCCCGCCGGGCCGAGCAGGAGGGCATGCCGGTGATTGACGACACCACGTCGATGATCCGCTGCACCAACAAGGTCTTCCTGAAGGAATTGCTGGAACTGGGCGGCGTGCCGGCGCCGCGCACCGAAGTGATCGATGAGAACCAGTCGCTGGACGGGTTGATGGACCGTTTGGGAACGCCGGTCGTGCTCAAGGCGCCGGACGGCTCGTTCTCGCGCTCCGTCCACAAGGTCTCGACCGAGGCCGATCTGCGGGTGCGGGCCAAGCAATTATTTGAGGACACTGCGCTGATCATCGCCCAGGAATACCTGCCCACCAGTTTTGACTGGCGGGTTGGCGTGCTGGACGGGGAGGCGCTGTTTGCCTGCCAATACAAAATGGCCAAGGGCCACTGGCAGATCATCAAACATGTCGAGGGCGGCAAATCGCTGGAGGGCGGGTTTGCGAGTTTTGATGTCGCCGACGCGCCGCCGGCCGTCATCGAAACGGCCCTGGCCGCCGCCAAATTGATCGGCCGAGGCCTTTACGGCATCGACCTCAAGGAAACGCCGGACGGCGTCTATGTCATTGAGATCAATGACAACCCGAACCTGGAGAGCGATGTCGAAGGCGCCGTGCTCAAAGACAAGCTTTGGGAAGCCATCATCGGCTGGTTCGCCCGACGCCTCGAAGCCCGCATCGGAACGCCTGCTACCTTGCTCGTCGGCAAGTCCTGAACTGTTGGCGGCGGCACTTGGCGCCGCCGCCCAAACAGCTCCGGTCGTGTTTTCCTAGTTGGTCGAGTCCTGAACGGCCTCGCCGGCGCGCTCTATATCCTGTCCGGCCCCGCGGATCGTATTGCACCCGGCGAGGCTGACCGCAAAAAGCGCGACGGCGGCAAAAGTGACGATTCTCTTCATGGCGACCTCTGCTGATATGAGATGAGCAGAATGCCTGATGACGCTTGGGGCGGCAATGCCACTTTTATCGCGACGCCGGGGCCAGTTACCAAGCGAATGGCGGAGGGGGAGGGATTCGAACCCCCGGAACCTCGCGGTTCAACGGTTTTCAAGACCGCCGCAATCGACCACTCTGCCACCCCTCCGGTCGCTTCAATTAGACGGCTTGGCGCATGGTGCGCAACTCTCCAGATGCAGCTTACGCTCCTTTCACCATTCTGCGCTAAACAGGTGACTGGACCGAAATTCCAAAGCGGAGTGATCGCGGCGTGCAGAACTGGCGGCTTTTTCTGGCGGGCCTGGCCTTGAGCCTGGTGGCGGCCTGCTCATCGACACCGGACAATCTGCGTCATTATTCCAGTGGCGGTTCGACCGCCGGTGGTTCGGGGCCGTGGCAGCCGGCGACCAGCACGTCGACACGCTCCACAGCCCCGGTCAGTACCAACGGCCTGATCGCCGCATCGAGTGACCATCAAAAAGTCGGGCGCGCCTACACCGTTGCCGGGCGGACTTACCAGCCGCGGCGGGACGACCGCTACGACCAGACCGGTATCGCATCCTGGTATGGCCCGAATTTCCATGGTCGCCCGACCGCCAATGGCGAAGTCTTCGACCAGCACGCCATGACAGCGGCGCACACGACCCTGCCGATTCCCTCCATCGTCGAGGTCACAAACCTGGAGAACGGCCGTTCGGTGATCGTGCGGCTCAACGACCGCGGCCCATTTGTGGACAATCGCCTGATCGATCTCAGCCGTGCGGCAGCCACGGAGCTCGACTATATCGGTACGGGGCTGGCGCATGTCCGCGTGAGATATCTCGGCCCGGCCCACGAAGACGGTGCACCGCCGAACCGGGTCTATCATGCCAATGCCGAACCGGCACCGGCACAAGTGCCGACCCAAATGCCTGTCACGACACAAGTTGCGACAGTTGAACCGGTCACGATGGAGCCAAGCCCGGCCTGGCAGCCGGCCAGTGCAGGGGCCGGCCAGTTTTCACTGCAGCTGGGTGCTTTTTCCGATCCCGACAATGCCCAATCCTTCGCCCGGCGCCTGGATGGTGCCGGTGAGGTCTGGGTAGAAGCCGGCAATTCCGGTCGCGGACAGGTCTGGCGGGTCTTCTTCGGACGCTGGGCCGATCGCTCCGCAGCCCAGGCTGCGCGCGGCTCGCTGGCCGATTGGGGCGTCTATGAAACACGCATTGTCGCGATGAACTGACCGGGGATGTTGTCCCGGCCACTGCCGTCTTCGTGACCGCGGCGCTGGACGCCATCGTCTTGCCGCGCTTCAATGCTCATCTCGCCTCGAAGCAGTTCCGATTCCGGCCAGGGAGCGTATCGACGTGCGCGTCTTATCAGCATTTGCCTTCCTTCTTTCGCTCGTGATCACCGCGCCGCTTGCGGCACAGGCCACGTATCAGACCGATGCCAGCCACGCCGTCATTCTTGACGCCGAGACCGGTGAAGTCCTGTTCTCGCGCAATGGCGAGGAGGCGATGCCGCCCGCCTCGATGAGCAAGATGATGACCGTCCTGATGGTTATCGAGGCTCTTGAAGCCGGCTCATTGTCACTGGATGACGAGCTCCCGGTCTCTGAACATGCCTGGCGGACCGGCGGTGCGGCGTCCGGTTCCTCCACCATGTTTCTCGAGGTCAATTCACGGGCCCGCGTCGAGGACCTTCTGCGCGGCGTGATCATCCAGTCCGGCAATGATGCCTGTATCGTGCTTGCCGAAGCGATCGGTGGCAGCGAGCGGGGTTTTGCCGACATGATGACCGATCGGGCCCATGAGCTTGGCCTGACCAGCGCCAGCTTCGCCAACGCGACCGGCTGGCCTGACCCCGATCACCGCATCAGCGCCCTCGACCTGGCCCGTCTGGCCCGGATCCTGATCGAGGATCATCCGGACTATTACGGTCTCTGGGCCGAGCGTGAATTCACGTATAACGGCATCCGCCAGTATAACCGTAATCCGCTCCTGGGCGTGTTTTCCGGTGCCGACGGGCTGAAGACCGGCCATACCGAGGAAAGCGGCTACGGGCTTGTCGGCTCGGCCGAGCGTGATGGCGAGCGCCGCATCATCGTTTTCAATGGCATGACGTCGAACGCCGCCCGCGCCACCGAAGCCGAGCGCATGATGCGGGCAGCGCTGTCGGATTACGGCCTCTATCGCCTGTTCGAAGCCGGTGATGTGGTTGATCACCAAGCCGAGGTTTTCATGGGCGAAACGGAACGCGTTGCGTTGCGGGTCAATGCTGACATCACGGCCGGGCTGCATCGCCGCGCCCGGCGCGATCTGAGTGTCACGGTCAGTTATGACGGCCCGCTTGTTGCCCCGGTCAATGAAGGCGATGTCGTCGGCACGCTGATCGTTGAAGCCCCGGATTATCCGCCGCGCGAATACGATCTCGTTGCCGCAGAAAGCGTCGCCCAGAAAGGCCTGATGGGCCGGATTGGTGCTGCCCTTGCGCACATGTTGCGAGGCTGAGACGTGGCGGCGGGGAAATTCATCACGCTGGAAGGCGGCGAGGGCGTTGGCAAGACCACACTGATCCGCAGGCTGGCCGAAAAACTGGCCAAGCGCAGGATTGACGTCGTGGTGACCCGCGAGCCGGGGGGGACGCCGGGGGCTGAACTCCTCCGTGACATTCTTCTCAATGGCGATGTCAAACGCTGGTCGGCGCGCACCGAAGCCCTGCTCATGTTTGCGGCGCGCGTTGACCATGTCGAACGACGCATCAAGCCGGCCCTGGCCTGTGGCGCCTGGGTTTTGTGTGACCGTTTTGCCGATTCCACTCGGGCCTACCAAGGCGTGGCAGGCGGATTGTCGGCATCTGATCTGGCCGAGCTGCAGCATTTCGCACTCGGAGACTTCAACGCCGATCTTACCCTGGTCGTCGATCTCGATCCGGCGACCGGTCTGGAACGGACCGTGGAGCGGGGCGAAAAGGCAACCCGGTTTGAAAAATTCGACACCGCATATCATCAGCGCCTGCGTCAGGCTTTTCTCGACATTGCCGCCGAGGCGCCGCAACGATGCGCCGTCCTGGACGGCGCTTCCACGCCCGACCAGCTTCTTGACGCAGCCATGACCGCAATCGACACCCGGCTGATTGCCACCACATGAGTACCGATCCGGATATTGGCTCCGATGTCCAGCCCGGCTGCCTGCCGCCCCGCGAACGCTACGACTTGTTTGGCCATGACGCCGCCGAACAGGCCTTCGCCGACGCCTGGCAGAGCGGTCGCCTGCATCATGCCTGGATGATCACGGGACCGCGCGGCGTCGGCAAGGCAACCTTGGCCTGGCGCGCCGCGCGCCGTGTATTGGGAGCCCGCGCGATGCCGGAAGCGGGACCGCTCGGTGCCGGCGCCCAGGACCCGGTGTGCAAGCTGATCGAGTCGCAAGCCACGCCGGATCTTCTGTTATTGCGGCGCCCCTGGGACGAGAAGCGCAAGCGATGGCGCGGCGAGATCACGGTCGAGGAGGCGCGCCGGGCACCGCATTTCTTTGAAATGAGCTCGGGCGGTGGCGGCTGGCGGGTCTGCATTGTCGATAGTGCTGATGACATGAACAACAACGCCGCCAACGCACTCCTCAAGACACTTGAGGAACCACCGCATCGCGGCGTGCTTTTTCTGGTCACGCATACGCCGGGACGTTTGCCTGCCACGATCCGGTCGCGCTGTCGTCGCTTGTCGCTTCGCGCGCCTTCGGTCGAAGCCACAGCGGGCTGGCTGGAAGAGACGGGGGCTGCCGACAATGCCGGGTCGGCGTTGGCAGCCTCGAAACTGGCCGGCGGCGCACCCGGTCGGGCGCTGACGCTGATTGCCGGTGGCGGTGTCGAGCTGGCGGCCGAGGTCAATCTCCTGGTGGATCGCGGTGCAGCAGCCAGTGACGCTGATATCCGCAAAATCGCTGACCGCCTCAGCCTGAAAGGGCAGGAGGAGATGCGCGACCTGTTTTATGAAGTGTTGGCCAATGCGATCCGCGTCCAGGCGCGTGACCGGGCCGAGGCCGGTCGCGACGTAACGGACTGGCTGGATAGCTGGCGTAACCTCAACACGCTTGTCCGCGACGCCAACGCCCTTTATCTCGACCCCAAGCAGACAATTTTGAGCGCGCTCGGCCAGGTCCGCGATGTTGCGCGCAAGGAAAAGGCCCGCGCCTAGACATGTTCATCGACAGTCACGTCAATCTGCACGGCGAGCAATTCGCCGAGGATCTTGATGCGGTCATCGACCGAGCCCGGGCGGCCGGTGTGGGACGCATGATCACCATCTGTTGCCAGCTTGCTGATTTTGAAGCCGTTTCAGCGATCGCTGAAACGCATGACGATATCTGGTGCACGATCGGCGCGCATCCGCACCACGCCAAGGATCGTCCGGACATTACAGCGGACGAGCTGATCGAGATTGCCGCCCACCCCAAAGTCGTCGGCATTGGCGAAACCGGCCTTGATTTTCACTACGGCTACTCGCCCAAGGACCAACAATTTCAGTCGCTTGTTGCCCATATCGAAGCCGCTCGACGAACCGATCTGCCCCTCATCCTGCACACGCGTGACGCCGATGAGGCGATGGCCGATCTGCTGGAAGCGGAAATGGGGAAGGGGGCGTTTCGCCCGCTTTTGCATTGTTACACCGGCGGCGCCGAACTGGCCCGACGGGCGTCGAAGTTGGGTGCCTATTTCGCCGCCTCCGGAATCATTACCTTCAAAAAGGCCGACGAGGTCCGCGTGGTGTTCCGCGACGAGGTTGCCGACGACCGGGTCATTGTCGAGACCGATTGCCCGTATCTGGCGCCCATGCCGCACCGTGGACGCCGCTGTGAGCCGGCTTTCCTGCCGGATGTGGCGCGCGGCCTGGCGGCGGTGAAAGGTTGGAGCGAAGCAGAGTGCGAGCGACGCACGACCGAGAATTTCTTCCGCCTGTTTGACCGGGTCCCGGGTCCGTGAGTGGGGTCACCCGCCTGACGCTCCTGGGAACAGGATCATCCGGCGGCGTGCCACGCGCCAATGGTGATTGGGGCGATTGTGACCCCGCCAACCCGAGAAACCGGCGTCGGCGGTGTTCCGCGCTTGTCGAGCATGCACACTCCCAGGCCGATCTGGCGGGTGGCGAGGCGGTGACCCGGGTCGTTATCGACACATCACCGGATTTCCGCGAGCAGATGTTGTCGACCGCCGTGACGCGGATCGACGGTGTCCTGATGACGCATGACCATGCCGACCAGACCCATGGCATTGATGACCTGCGCGCCTTTGCCTATCTGCAGCGCCAGCGCATTCCGGTATGGATGGACACCGCTACCGCGAAAACCCTGACCACTCGTTTTGGCTATACCTTTCAGGCGGCACCGAATTCCGGCTATCCGCCAATCCTGGACCAGCGTCACATGCCGGCATTTGGCGAACGCGTGCTGGTCGGTGGTCCGGGCGGCGAGGTTGCGATCATCCCGTTTGACCAGGAACATGGCCGGATCCGATCGCTCGGGTTCCGGATTGGTCAGATCGCGTACTCGGCCGACATCAACGGACTGCCGGAGGATAGCGCCGAAATTCTCGACGGCGTGACTTGCTGGGTCGTCGACGCGCTGCGCGACGAACCGCATCCGACACATTTTCACGTCGATGCGGCGCTCGCCGCACTGAGCCGGGTCGATGCGACGATCGGCATTCTGACCAATCTCCACATCACACTCGACCATGCCGAGCTCGCGGCACGACTCCCGGACGGAGTCCGCCCAGGGCATGACGGTCTCATGCTGGAAGAGGTCGACGGCGTGATTTCGATCCGCGACTGACCGATTTGACCGGCACTTTGTCGCGCAGTTTCGCGCAGCGCCGGGCTCGATAAATCCATCATTTATTTCTCATAATATTTATTATGCGCTAAACGGACGTGCGCCAGCAACGAGATGCGCCGACACCCGGTAGCACCCCCTCATCCAATTTATCGAATAAATTCAATGCGACGCACCACCTACTTAAGGCGCGCTATCAGCGAGGAATTCGTTCGCGTGGTATGAGAGGTCTGAATTTTCTTCCTGCTTTAAGTATCGGCGGCGGGCTTACAGCGCGGCAAATCGGATTATGGTCGCGACGAAACTGCGCTCGACAAATCCGGAGACGTCATGGCCACGCCGCCCGAAAATCTCGCCCCTATCGACCGTCTTCGCGTCATCATGGCGAAGCTCCGTGATCCCGATGGCGGCTGCCCTTGGGATCTGGAACAGGATTTCGCGAGCATCGCGCCCTACACGATCGAGGAAGCGTATGAGGTCGCTGATGCGATCGAGCGCAAACGCTATGACGAGCTCAAGGACGAGTTGGGCGACCTCCTCCTCCAGGTCGTGTTTCACAGCCAGATCGCCGCTGAAGCCGGTCTGTTCGGCTTTGACGATGTCGCTGCCGCCATCAATGACAAGATGATCCGCCGCCACCCGCACGTGTTCGGAGATGCCGACACGCGCGATTCCGAGACGCAGACAGCTGAGTGGGAGGCGATCAAGGCAGCCGAACGGAAGTCCTCGGACAAGGGCGAGAGCCTGCTCGACGATGTGCCGGTCGCCCTTCCCGCCCTCAAACGCGCCCAGAAACTGCAAAAGCGCGCCGCCACGGTCGGCTTTGACTGGCCGACCGCTGACCGCGTTCTGGAAAAGGTCGACGAGGAGTTGGCCGAGGTGCGTGAAGCCATGGCGGCCGATGATGCCGACGCGGTCGCCGAGGAGATCGGCGACCTGATCTTCGTGTGCACCAATCTCGGTCGCAAGATGAAGGTCGATGTCGAGGCGGCAACACGCAGCGCCAATGCCAAGTTCGAGCGCCGCTTTCGGCATATCGAGGACACGCTCGCCGCCCGCGGTCAGGCGATGAAAGACACGTCCCTGGACGCCATGGAAGCACTGTGGGACGAGGCCAAGCGGATCGAGAAATCAACCACCGAACCGGCCTGATCAGCGACAGGTCCGGTCAGAAATCATCTTCGTCCTCGACCTCGCCAATCCCCTGCGGGATTGCCAGTTCGGGGAACTGTGCGCGAAACCGTCCGGCCTCGACCGGGTGCAGGCGAACCTGCATCGTGGTGGCACCGGTTTCCGCATCGATCTTGCTGGCCAACACATCGCCATGCGCATGCAGCCAGGCCAAGGCGCGTGCGTCCTGCGGCGGAATCCGGATTTCCAGCCGCTCATTCTCGCGTGACAAGGCCCGCTCGACGGCTTCGACGAGCACGGTAACGCCCTCGCCGGTCACCGCCGACAAGGCGAGCTTGACCGGGCGGCCGGCCTTCAGATTGGCCATCTGCACCGTGATGGCGAGGTCTTCAGCGCCGTCTTCGTCCAGTCGATCCGCCTTGTTCCAGGCTTCCAGCATGGCTTGTTCGTGCGCCGGCCCGGCCTCGATCGCATCCAGCACGCTCTCGACATCC
Organism: Maricaulis maris; assembly: GCF_003634045.1. Taxonomy (GTDB): domain Bacteria; phylum Pseudomonadota; class Alphaproteobacteria; order Caulobacterales; family Maricaulaceae; genus Maricaulis; species Maricaulis maris. The sequence continues at coordinate 130,441 of NZ_RBIM01000002.1, read as the reverse complement.
TTGATCCGGCCGTCGCGATCCGGATCCGAGGAGTCGATGACATGGACCAGAAGGTCCGCCTCACGAACCTCCTCCAGCGTCGCCCGGAAGGCCGCGATAAGCTCGGTCGGAAGGTCCGTAATGAAGCCGACCGTGTCTGACAGGAGAATACGGGTGCCACCAGGCAGATCGACCGCCCTCACCGTCGGATCCAGGGTCGCAAACGGCATGTCCTGGGCGAACACGCCGGCACCGGTCAACGAATTGAAAAGCGTAGACTTTCCTGCGTTGGTATAGCCAACCAGCGCGACCGTCGGAAACGGCACATCCTGACGCTTCGAGCGGTGCAAGGCGCGCGTCCGGCGGACCTCGTCGAGCTGACGGCGCAGCTTGGCCATTTTTTCGTTCAGCAGACGCCGGTCGGTCTCGATCTGTGTCTCCCCGGGGCCGGCCAGGAAGCCGCGGCCGCCACGCTGGCGTTCCAGGTGGGTCCAAGTCCGCACCAGGCGCGAGCGTTCATAGGCCAGACGGGCCAGTTCGACCTGCAGCACACCTTCCTTTGTACGCGCGCGCTGGCCGAAAATTTCCAGGATCAGACCGGTCCGGTCGATCACTTTCACATTCCAGGCTTTTTCCAGATTGCGTTGCTGGATCGGCGACAGGGCGGTGTCGATTACCGCGACATTGGCCTCGAGATCGGCAATCATCTCGCCCAATTCGGCAAGCTTTCCACGACCAAAATAGCGGCCGCTATCGATCTTGCGGATTTGCAATATGGAAGCGTCCACGACCTCAAGGTCGAGGGCTTCGGCCAATCCGGCAGCTTCTTCGAGACGCGCCTCGGCGCGTTCCATGTCAGCGCGGCTGGCGGGATGAATGACAAGGGCGCGTGATACCGGCGCCTCGCGCTCAATCAATCCGTGGCGCTCTCTTCCGCTGCGTCTTCATCCGCCTTGTCATCCTCGAACAGCGAGACCGGTGCGGCCGGCATGATGGTCGAGATGGCGTGTTTGTAGACAAGCTGGGACAGCCCGTCGCGGCGAAGCAGGACACAGAAATTGTCGAACCAGGTGACAACGCCCTGCAGCTTGACCCCATTGACGAGGAAAATGGTCAGGGGCGTCTTCGTTTTACGCACAGAGTTCAGGAAGACATCCTGGAGATTTTGTTTTTTATCGTGCGACATGTTGGCTCCGCATGCGTCGCTTTGATCAGCGATTCGTATGTAGGGTATACAGCCCCTGCCTTGCCCTGCAACCACTTCATTTTGCATGGGAAGCTGGATTATGGGCTCACGCCTCGCCAAGATAGGCCTCGCGGAGCGCGGAGGTCAGTGAACCGGGTTCGCCATTGGCAATCACATTGTTGTCAATCGAAACTACCGGTGTCACGAACGAAGTCGCGGACGTCAGGAAAGCCTCGCGCGCATCCAGCGCGTCCTCCGGGGTGAAGGCGCGTTCCACGACATCAAGCCCAAGCCTTTGGGCACATTCAATAATTCGAGCGCGAGTTATGCCGTGAAGTATACCATGATCGGCCTGCCGTGTGAGCAATGTGCCGGCCTTGGTCACGATCCAGGCATTGGTCGAACTGCCCTCGGTGATGAAGCCGTCTGCGTCGACTTGCCAAGCCTCGACAGCCCCGGCCTCCACCGCCATTTGCTTGGCGAGGACATTTGGCAACAGGTTGACAGTTTTGATGTCACAACGCGCCCAGCGCTCGTCGGGAACGGTGATCACCGCGATTCCGGTCGCCGCACGGGCATCGGCCGCCGCGAAATCGAGTCGTTTGCAGGTCAGGACGATGGTCGGGGTGATCGGCTTTTTCGGAAACGCATGGTCCCGCCTCGCCTGCCCGCGTGAAACCTGCAGATAGACCAGCCCGTCGCGGACCCGGTTGCGGCGCAGGAGTTCGCGGATGATATGTTCCAGCGCCGGACGGCAGCGTGGCTCGGGAATGCGCAATTCCCCCAATGACCGGGCCAGACGCCCGAAATGCCCGTCCGCGTCCATCAATTGTCCGTTGCGAACGCTCCAGACCTCATAGACGGCGTCGGCGAACTGGAAGCCGCGGTCCTCGACATGAATGGCGGCATCGCCATGACGGCAGAAGCGTCCGTTGACATAGGCAAAGCGCATTGGTTTTTCGTCACTTCCTGATGAAGAGTGCCCACACGGCGGCGATCGCGGCGAGCACTTCCAAACGCCCCAAAATCATGGCTGAAATAAGGATGGGTTTGGTCTGGTCGGGCAGGTGCGACCAGCTCGCCAAGGGCTCGGACTGGTCGAACAACGGGCCGATATTGGCGAGCGCCGCCGTCATCGCGAGGAAAGCATCCTCGAAATTGAGACCGGCCGCCGTCAGCGCCATCGTACCCAATCCGATCGAGCCAACGAAAGCGAGCACATAGGCCCAGATCCCGACCAAAGCCGTCTCGTGTACCCGGCGGCCGCGAAAGCTCACCGGGACGACGCTTCGCGGGTCGGACAGGACCGCAAGCTCGGCGCCCATGCGTTTCCACAACAACAGTATCCGCGACACCTTGATGCCGCCTGTCGTCGACGCTGCCGCTCCGCCGATCAGCGCGACAAAGATCGATGCCGCGAGAGCCGGTATCACGCCACCGCCAGCGGAGAACCCACTGGTCGACACGATGAAGGCAGCATCCATGAAGTCCGAAAACGGTGTCCCGGGCCGCGCCAGGATAAAAAAGAAGCCCAAACCGATAATCAGGGCGCTGATGCCGAGAATGTCGGGGTCGCGCAGAACCGAGCGGTCACGGAGGACATCCCAGAACAGGGCAATGTTCAACGAGCCGAGCAGGCAGCCAATAACCACCCACAGTGTCGAGATCGGACCGATCGTGGCCAACAGGCCACCATCGGCGACCGTATAGCCGCTGGTCGAAATGGCGCTCATTGCCAGCACGGTCGAGGTGAACAATCCGTTGCCGCCAAACAGGAGACCGAGCCAGATCAGCGATGTCAAAATGGTGTAGATGACGCCGATGCGCCGTGCCGCTTGCGGCAAGTGGGAAAACACATTGTCGGACCGTAGCGTCAAAAGCGCCGACTTGCGGATCGCCGGAATGTCCCGATCGAGTGCCGCGAAAATGCCGATCGCGAGCAGTAGCGACGCATAACCGCCCAGCCAGGCCAGGATGGCGCGCCAGAAGATCAGCGAGCGTGGCAAATCCTCGGCCGGCAATAGCGTCGCACCGGTCGTCGTGACCGCCGAATAAGCTTCGAATACAGCATCGATCGGATCGAAATACCCGGTCAGCCAGAACGGCAGGGCCGCCATGGCCGGCGCGGTAATCCAGGATAGAAGCGCCAGACCCAGCGCATCGAGCGCACTCGCTTTTGATTGCAGGCCCCGCGTCGCTGTCAGGATGAAGATGCCGGGGATGAAGGCAATCAGCGCCGTCGTCCCGAACAGCGGCGCAAGATGCGGCTCGCCGACCGCCGCCGCCACGAAGGCCGCAAACAGGGCCACGCCCGCCAGGAGAACCCAGAGCGCGCCAAGCGGCCGGAGAAAGGCGACAGGCGTCATGGCTCAGAAATATTCGAGGCTGACGCGGAACAGGTGCTCAACCTTGGGAATGAGCGCGGTGTTGCAGAACAGGAGGACCCGGTCATTCTCGCGGATGCGGCCCTCGTCGCAGGGCAGGATCACCTTGTCGCCGCGCACCACGGCACCCAAGGCAACCCCGTCCGGCAATTCCAGCTCGTCGAGCGTCTTGCCGACCAGCGGTGAGGTGGACAGGGCAACGCCCTCCAGCGCTTCGGCCTGGCCGCCACCCAGGCTTTGCAGCCCCGTGATCCGGCCGCGCCGGATATGCTGGAGGATGGTCGAGACCGTGGTCGCCCGGGGATCGATCAGGACATCGATATCGAGGGCATCGCGCAGGCTTTCAAAGGCCCGGTCATTGATCAGCGACAGGGCACGTTCGGCCCCTTCCCGCTTGGCCATGACGGCGGACAACATGTTGACCTTGTCGTCATTGGTGACGCAGACCACAAGTTCGGCATCGGCGACGCCGGCTTCACGCATCAGCTTGGCATTGAGCCCGTCGCCATGCAGGACGACCGTCTTTTTCAAGCGTTCGGCGGCGGCTTCGGCGCGCGCCTTGTTGGCCTCGATCAGCCGGACCTTGACGCCACCGGCCCGCTCCAGCGCCCGCGCCACATAGACACCAATATTGCCGGCGCCGACGACCACAACGCGGCGGATCTGTTCGGAATTGCGTCCGAAAATGTCGAGAATTCGGCGTACCTGACGGCTTTCGGTAACAACATAGACGTCATCGCCGGCCAGCAAGGGGTCGTGCAGTTTGGGAATGAAGAGTGTTTGTTCACGTTGCACACCGACCACGGCGAGCCGGAGGTCGGGAAACAATTCCATGACCTGTTCGGTGGTTGAGCCGGCGACGGGCGAGTTTTCGTCGAGGCGCAGCCCCAACAATTGCACCCGCCCGCCGGAAAAGACGGCGGTGTTGAATGCGCCCGGTGTTTCGACCCGCTGCAGGATCGCCCGGCCAACCTCCAGCTCCGGCGAGATCACCACATCGACCGGCATATTCCCTGTCGAAAACAGGTCGCCCCAGGCCGGGTCGAGATAATTCTGTGCTCGCACGCGGGCAATGCGCATGGGTGTGTGGAACAGCGAATGGGCGACCTGACAGGCCACCATGTTGACTTCATCGGAATGGGTGACAGCGACCAACAGGTCCGCCTGGGCGGCGCCGGCGCGCTCCAGCACGTCCGGGTGCGAGCCGTGGCCGACAATGCCCTGGACGTCGAGATCGGTGACGACATTGTCGATCAACTCAGTCGACCAGTCGACGACCGTGACTGCATTGCCTTCACGCGCCAGTGCGCGGGCGATACCCACACCAACCTGCCCTGCTCCGCAGACAATCGCTTTCATGAGATATCCATCCGTCCGGCGTCAGGCCGCGCCTTCGCGTTGCGGGCTGCCAACCCCGAGCGATTTGAGTTTGCGATGCAAGGCCGACCGCTCCATGCCGATAAAGGCTGCGGTGCGAGAGATATTGCCGCCAAAACGGTCAATCTGGGCCTTGAGGTATTCACGCTCGAAATTCTCCCGCGCCTCGCGCAAAGACAAGGCGATCATCTTCTCGGCGTCAAACCCCACATCCTGGTTTTCCCGCGTCACGACTTCTGACGGCAGGGAGTCCAGCGTGATCGGTTCATCCATCGCGCCGGTCGCCAGAATGAGCAGGCGTTCGATATTGTTGCGCAACTGCCGAACATTGCCCGGCCAGCCATGGGCCTGCAAGGCGGCCATTACATCCTCACCGAAGCGGCGACGCGGCAGGCCGGCAGAGGCTGTTAGACGGTCCACGAAATGACCGACCAGGGCCGGGATGTCCTCGCGCCGGTCCGCCAGGGGCGGCACCTGCACCGGCACCACGGCCAGGCGGTGATAGAGGTCTTCGCGGAACAAGCCGCCCTGTATCCGACCAGCCAGATCCTGCGCCGTCGAGGAAATCACCCGCACATTGACCTGCACGTCGGCAGCGCCACCGATACGCCGGAAACGTTGCTCGACCAAGAGCCGCAACAACTTGCTCTGCGTGTCCTTGGGCATGTCGGCGATTTCGTCGAGATAGAGTGTGCCCCCATGGGCGCGCTCCAGCAGGCCGACATGCTTGACGCTGCCGTCCTCATTCTCGCGGCCGAACAATTCCTCCTCGACCCCCTCCGGCGACATACCCGGGGCACTGACGGCGACAAAATCTGCCTGTGCGCGCGGCGAGTTGTCGTGGATCAGCCGGGCTACCAATTCCTTGCCGGCGCCCGACGGGCCGCGAATGAGGACACGGCTATTGGTCGGCGCGACCCGGTCGACAAGCTGGCGCACCTGCACGATACCGCTGGAATCGCCGATCAGCGAGCTTTGTGCCTCGCTGCGTGCCCGCAACTGGGCATTTTCCTGGCGCAGGCGGCTGGTTTCCAGCGCGCGTGTCACGGTGAGCAGAAGCTTGTCGCTCTTGAAGGGTTTTTCCAGGAAGTCGTAGGCGCCCTTGCGGATCGCGGCGACGGCGGTCTCGATCGTGCCATGGCCGGAAATCACGATGACCGGCATGTTGGCATCAATGGCCCGGAATTCGTCGAGCAGTTCGATCCCGTCCAACCGGCTGCCCTGCAGCCAGACGTCGAGAATGACGAGGGAAGGTTTGCGGGCACGGATTTCGCCCAGCGCGCCGTCGGCATCCGCCGCTTCGCGCGTTTCATAGCCATCATCTTCCAGCAAGCCGCCGATCAGCTCCCGGATATCCGCCTCATCATCCACGATCAGAATGTCGCGAGCCATCGATCAGGCCTCCTGTGTGCTTTGAAGTTCTTGTTCTGGCAGTTCGGCGAGCGGGAATATCAACCGGACAACCGCTCCCGTTCCGCTGGGCGGCAGGTCGAGTTCGAGCCGCCCCTTATGGTCTTCCATCACGCGCTTGACGATGGCGAGGCCGAGGCCGGTCCCCTTCTCGCGCGTGGTCATATAGGGTTCGGTCAGTCGTTCCCGGTTCGCGGTCGGCCAGCCGAGCCCGTCATCGGTCACAGAGATGATGGCGAAACCATCCTGCTCGGTCAGCTGGACAGCAATGCCCCCCGAACCGCCATCCCTTTCCATACGCGCTTCGACACTTTCAGACGCATTCTTGAGAATGTTCGCAAGCGCCTGCCCGGACAGGCGGGCGTCGCACAGGCCGAGCACCGGGGCGGACGGCTTTTCGAAACTGACTTCGATGCCGGACGACGCCACGCGTCGTGCAAAAACGGCGGACTTGGTCAACTCGCCAAGTTCAACCGCCTCGACCTTGGGCTGCGGCATGCGGGCAAAGGAGGAAAACTCATCGACCATGCGACCGATATCACTGACCTGGCGGACGATGGTTTCGGTGCAGCGGTCAAAAGTCTCCAGATCGCTCTTTATCTCGCCGCGATACTTGCGGCGGATACGTTCGGCGGAGAGCTGGATCGGGGTCAGCGGATTCTTGATCTCATGGGCGATGCGGCGGGCCACCTCCCGCCATGCCGCATTACGCTGGGCGGTCACAAGGCGCGTCACATCATCAAAGGTGATCACCAGGCCGGCTTCCTCATCCATCGATGCGCGCGCGGTGATATGACGGATTTGTTCGTCGTCTGCCTCGAGATCGATCTGGGCTTCCGCGACTGAGCCGGGGCGCCGGCGTGCTTCATTGACGAGCCCGCTGAGCGCCGGGGTGATGTCATCCAGCCGGGCACCGATCTGATCGTGCGAACCGGGCGACAGCATGCCGATCGCGGAACGGTTGATCAGTGTGATCTTGTCGTCCTTGTCGAGGCCGATCACACCGGCCCGGACACCGGCCAGAATGGCCTCGATAAAAGCCCGGCGTTGTTCGCTTTCGGCATGGCTCTCGATCAGCTCGCGACGCTGGCTGCGCAATTGCCGGGTCATGCGGTTGAAGGCGCGGGCCAGGGCGGCAATCTCGTCATCATCGCGCCCCATCTGGACGCGCGCCTCCAGATCACCGCGACGCACCCGTTCGGCGGCAGCAACAAGGCGGGAAATCGGCGTGACAACGCGGGTGGCGGCGCTCAGGCCAAGCCAGACCGAGCCGATCAGTATCAGCGCGGCGACTTCGAAATAGAGCAGGAAGAATGTCTGCCGGATCGAACTTTCCTGCTCGTCGGCGCGGCGCAGCGCCACCCGCGCCTCCTCCATCTGCCGGAACAGGTCCACATTCATGGGGATAGAGGCGTAGAGATAAGCGTCTTCATAGGCCGTCAGCTGGGTCAGCAGGCGGACAACATCAGTTCCGACCGGGGAAAATTCCGGAGTCGACACAGCGACCCCACCCTCGCCTTCATCGGCGAGTTCATAGAGCCGGGTTGACGGCGCGACATAGGGCTCGTTCTCCTGGAACCGCGTTCGGGCCAACAGGTTGCCGCGTCCGTCCACGACATAAGCCGCCGAGAAGCTTTGCTGCGCCGCCAGTGCGCTCAGGCCCCAGACATACTGGATGCGACTGGAGCTGAAGGCCTCCACCGCATCGGGCTGATTCAGGGCCTCGACCATGGCGCTCAGCCGGTTGCCGGCCGCGTGCGTTTCACGTTCATAGATTTCGCCGGCCACGATTGCCGTGCCGTCGACGACGGTGGCGATGCGCTCGCCGAACCAATAATCGACACCACGATTGAGAACTGCACCAAGGAAGAGCGCCGCCAACACAGCCGGAGCGGCAGCGGCCAGCGAGAACAATGCCACAAAGCGAAGGTGAAGCCGCGGTGTCGGTTCGCCGAAACGCCGGGCCCGGACCCGCCGCACGAACCGCACGACCACCACACCGCCCAGACCGAGAATGAGCACCGCATTGCCGATCAGGAGCGCGGTCACCGTCCGGTCGTTCAGGCGCATCAGACCATTATCGCCCAGCAAGCCGGTTGCGGCGATGGTCAGGAAAATCGCTGAGGTGACGAAACCGATGCCAAACAGCGCCGCAGAACGCGGTGAGATGTTACGGATCAATGGCTTCGATGCAGTATTCGGCAAGTGTGTCTCACATGTTGCAGAAGCGCATCATTACTCCGTTGTTGCACACAATCAACACCCGTGCTGCATGGGTCACATATCGGCGTCTTCACCATCCAGCTCGGCCAGTCGCCGCGCGAGCGTATTGCGGTTCAGCCCGAGCAATTCAGCCGCCCGCGAACGATTGCCGCCGCACCGGTCCAGCGCCTGCGCAAACAAGGCCCGGTCGATGGCATCAATCGCGACATTGCGGGCATTATCGCGGGTCAGTGACAGCGCCGCGATCGCATTGGCGTGCACGTCGAGGTCTTCACGGGAATCACCGGCATCAGCCGAGAAGGCGACCAGAACATCATCCAGACCCGCGACCCGGCCGCGGGTGGCCAGCGACAGGCGCGACAAGACCGAACGCAGTTCGACAACATTGCCTGTCCAGGCCGAACCCTGAAGATACTGCACGGCGTCCTTGGACAGCCGGACGACGTCCTGTTTGTCACGGCGGGCAAACTGGCCGAGAAATGCCTCACACAAGGCAGGAATATCGCTGCGGCGCTCGCGCAATGGCGGCACCGTGATCACGCATTCCGACAGTCGCGCCACCAAGCGTGTATCGAGGGCCGCTTCTGGTGAATGGGACGCCGTCGCGATGACCCGGCCGATACCGGCATCAAGCGCATCACGGGCGGCGCGCTGCTGCTCGGCATTCCACTCCTCAAGGCGGAGCCAGACCACCTGGCGGGCGGCCTGTGTCGATCCGAAAATCTCCGTGGCCGTATTGGACGGTGTCACGACGATCGCATCATCGGCCGAGATGCCGCGGGCGCGCAGCAGGGCCTCCGCCGCCTGACGTTTCCCGACACCGGGCTCGCCGGTGATCATGACATGCGCCTGGCTGGTGGCAGCACGGGCAATGGCCTTGAACGAGGACTGCATGGCCGAGGACTGGCCGATGAATCCGGTCGGCTCGTCAGTCATCCGGCTGCGCCCGGTCTTGGCCACATCGCCAAGGGCCGCACCAACCGCTGAAATCATGTCGTCGAGATCAAAGGGTTTGGGCAGATATTCAAACACGCCGCCCTTGGCCGCATCGATCGCCGTCGAAGCGGTGGCTTGTGCGCTCATCACGATGACCGGCATTTGCGGTCGCAGACGCGACACCAGGCCCAGGTTTTCAAGGAAATTCGTGCCATCGAGCAAGACATCAGCAAGCAGGAGATCGCCTTCGCCATTGCGGATCCAGTTGAGCGCGGTATCGGGAGAGGCCGTCGCGCGAACCTGGTAGCCGGCCGAGCCGAGCGCGCGTGACAGGATGAGTTTCAGGCTTTCATCGTCTTCCAGGAGCAGAATTCGCGCGGTCACGGCATGTCCTTTTTTGCAATCGGCAGGCGGATATTGAAGAGCGTACGCCCCGGTTGGCTCTCGAAATCGATCTGACCATGATGCAGCGCGGCAATACGGGCCGAGAAAGCCAGTCCCAACCCCTCGCCTGCCGGCTTGGTCGTCACGAAAGGCGTAAAGATACCTGATCCGAGCGTATCGGGAATGCCCGGTCCATTATCGCGGACAGACAGGACGAGCGGGGTCGGATTGCCGCCGGTGCGGCTTTTCGGACCGGCATCGAAGCGGGTTTCAACGACGATCTCGGCCCCGGGGTCCGGTTTGACGGCGTCAAAGGCGTTTTGCAGCAGGTTGAGCACCGCCTGCATGAGCAGGTCCGGATCGCCGCTGATGGTCGGCAGGGAGGGGTCGAAATTGTCCTTGAGAACGCCTTTGGTCGCCGGATCGGCACGATGCAGACTGTCCATCGCATTGACCGCCAACAGGTTGAGATTGATCTCGGAATTCGGCCCCAGCTGGATATCCCCGACACGGCTCCAATGATCGGCCAGACGGGTGATCCGGTCGACATCCTGGATGATCAGGCGGGCCAGGTCGCGGGCGCCATCAAGGTCGGTTTCGCGGCGGATGAGCTGGGCGGCACCGCGCACGCTGGCGAGCGGGTTTTTGAGCTCATGGGCGAGCATGCGGCCAAAGCCCAGAGCCGGTGCCTCAGAGGCCTTGGCACCAGTTTCCTGGTGCGGCAGGACCGACAGGATCAACTGACTGTGTTCGTCCGACCAACGGGCATGGACATCAAACGGACCCTGGCCGCCGAGCATGCGGCCAAGGGCAACCACGGTGCGGTTGGCGGCGCAGGCCTGTTCGATGATGTTGGCGAGATGGGCGCATGTTGCCGACAGCGTTCCGAACCGGCTCTTGCGCATGTGCCGCATCGACAGGCCGAGCCATTCCTCCGCCTGGGTATTGGCCCACAGGCAGCGCGCTTCAGCGGAAAAGACCAACACCGGGATGGCGGCCTGATCGGCAGCGAGCTCGGCCGCGCCGGGGATGGTTGTGCCCGGGGTGGCTGCCGGCGTCATGCGACTGCACGTCCGGCCACATCGCGCAGGCCTTCGAGGGCGCTATGGACTTCGACCGGCCGGTCCGAACGGCACAGGCTGGCGCGTTGGGCGCGCACCCAATCGGCATCGCCGGCCCCGCATTCAACATCGCAGAAACTGGCAAAATGCTTGCGCATCATACGGATACCCAAGGCTTCGCCATAATGGGACAGGCTGTCCTCGAACTGCTGACCGAGGGCGTCGATCTTGTCGGCCCAGGGCGTTTCGCCGCCTTCCCGCCCGATCAGTTCGCGACCGATTTCGCCGAGCAGCCAGGGGCGGCCCTGGGCGGCACGACCGATCATCACGGCGGCCGCGCCGGAGCGTTGTAGCGCGTCACGGGCGTGGCCCGCCGTCTCGATATCACCATTGACGATGACCGGGATGTCCACGGCTTCGACGACGGCGCGGACAGCGTTCCAATCGGCCTCGCCCTTGTAGAATTGCTGCCGGGTTCGGCCATGCACGGTGACCAGGCGCACACCGGCATCGCGGGCCCGGCGGGCGAGGTCGGGGGCGTTGAGAGAGGCGTGGTCCCAGCCCAGTCGCATCTTGAGGGTGACCGGTTTGGAGGTTGCGCCGACGGTCGCTTCGATCAGGGTCAGGGCGTGGTCGAGATCGCGCATCAGGGCCGATCCGGACAGGCCCTTTGTCACTTGTCGGGCCGGACAACCCATATTGATATCAATGACTTCGGCGCCCGCATCTTCAGCGATCCGGGCCCCTTCGGCCATCCAGTGAGCCTGCCGCCCGGCGAGCTGGATGACGCAGGGCTTCAACGACGCGTCCAGCGCCGCCTTGCGGATCATGTCACGGCGACCGGCCGCCAAAGCGTCCGAGGCGACCATTTCGGACACCACCATGCCGGCGCCAAAACGCTGGGCCTGGCGCCGGAAAGGCAGGTCTGTCACACCGGACATCGGCGCCAGTATCACCGGTATTTCAATGTCGTGGCTGTCGATCGAAAAGCGCATGCGGCTGGACAAATCCTCGGTGTGCGTCGTAAGGCCGAAGGCTAGCGAGTATGCTGCGCTGCGGCAATCCACGAGGCCTGTTGATGAAGATCGCTGCTGTCATTGTTGCCGCCGGACGCGGTGAGCGGGCCGGTGGTGGTGTGCCGAAACAGTATCGCGAACTGGCCGGCAAAAGCGTGCTGTCCCGTACGCTTCATCGTCTGCGTCATGGCCGGGTCTTTGTCGGCATCATCGTGGTGATCAACCCGGCCGACCAGGACCATATCACGGCGGTCGAGGCGGAGCTGGGCACGAAACTGGATACAATCCCTGGCGGCGCGACCCGCACCGCCTCGGTCCGCGCCGGTCTGGAGGCGGCTCGCGCGACCGGTGCCGACGCCGTCCTGATCCATGACGCCGCCCGCCCCTTCGTCAGCCACAAGCTGATCGACCGCCTGGTCGACGCGCTGGCGACCCACGACGCAGTCATCCCCGCCTTGCCGGTTGCTGATGCGCTGTTCCGGTCCGCCGGCGACGACGGCACCACGATGGGTGATCCGGTCTCGCGTGACGGCCTTTTCGCCGCGCAGACGCCGCAGGCCTTCCATCTGGCGCCGCTGCTCGCCGCCTATGCGCAATTGGGTGACACCGCCCTGCCCGATGATGCCGCGGTGATCCGGGCGGCGGGGGGTGAGGTTGCGCTTGTTCCCGGTGAGGCGGAGAATTTCAAACTGACGACGGCGGATGATTTTGACCGGGCAGAAAGACAGATCATGAGCGAGACGATCACCGTCACCGGCCAGGGTTATGATGTGCACCGGCTGGAGCCGGCCGAAGTGATGTGGCTGTGCGGGATCGAGATCCGGGCCGGGCTGGGCCTCATTGGGCATTCCGACGCTGATGCCGGCCTGCATGCCCTCACCGATGCCATTCTGGGCGCGGCCGGTGCCGGTGATATCGGCCAGCATTTCCCGCCATCGGACCCGCAATGGAAGGGCGCGGCGTCGGACGCCTTCCTTTTGCACGCCGTAAAACTCCTGAAAGACGCTGGCGGCGAGCTCGTCCATGCCGACCTGACGATCATCGCCGAACGGCCCAAGATCGGCCCGCATCGCGAGGCCATGCGGGCGCGAGTGGCACAGCTGCTCGGCTTGCCGGAGGCGCGAGTCAATATAAAGGCGACCACCACGGAAAAACTCGGCTTTACCGGGCGCGGCGAAGGCCTGGCCGCGCAAGCCATTGTCACGGCGAGACTGACAGCATGATGTTCAACCACTCCCTGATCGAGCAGGCGGAAACCCTGATCGCCCGCGCCAAAACGGCTGGTGTGATGATTGCGACGGCGGAAAGCTGCACCGGCGGGCTGGTCGCCGGCCTGTTGACGGAGATTCCCGGCTCGTCGGACGTCGTCGACCGTGGTTTCGTGACCTATTCCAACGCCGCCAAGACCGAGATGCTGGGCGTTCCGGCGCGGGTGATTGCGGCCAATGGCGCCGTCTCGGTCGAGGTTGCCCGTCGCATGGCCGAGGAAGCGCTATTGCGTTCAAACGCTGATATCGCGGTGTCGATCACCGGCATTGCCGGGCCTGGCGGCTCGGACCACAAACCGGCCGGCCTGGTGCATTTCGGTCTCGCCTGTCGCGACAAGCCGACCCGCAGCGAAGTCTGCCGTTTCGGTGATCGCGGCCGCGATGCGGTGCGCCTGGCCAGCGTCGCCACGGCGCTCGACCTGCTAGCCGATGGCGTTGATCTCTTCGGCTAGGTCGAGGGCGGGATCACCCGCGCGCTCATGGCGCCGTTCCGCCTCGGCGGAAAACTTGCTGATCAGCACCCGGCCCGCCCGTTCCTGATTGCTCTCGAGCAGGACTTGCAGGATCGGGTTCTTGAACGCCGCCCGGATCGAGAAATCGACCAGACAGGAACCGTCGGACAAGGCGTGGAAATGCCAACGGTTTTCCAGCACCCGGAAAGGCCCGGCGACAAAGCTGACATCAATCCGCCGCGCCGCGCCGTCGGCCTCGACCCTGGATGTGAAACGCTCGCTGACGAATTTATAGCGCACGCGCGCTTCCGCCGTCAGCTCCAGACGCGGCCCGTCCCGGCGCTCATCGAGCACGCGCATGGCGGTGATCTGCGGGATGAAGTGCGGATAGCGGCGGACATCGCTGACCAGCTCGAACACATCATCGGCGCTGTGAAACAGGCGCAGGCGTTCGCGGACTTCTACGACCATCTTCGCCCCCGCTATGCCGATCTAACCGCGCGCCATCATCTGCTCGCGCGCCGCGCGCAGCTTGGCGAAATCATCGCCGGCATGATGGCTCGAACGGGTCAGCGGCGTCGCCGAGACCATCAGGAAGCCCTTGGCGCGGGCGATCGTCTCATAGGCCTTGAACTCGTCCGGGTGGACGAAGCGGTCAACGGCGGCATGCTTGCGGGTCGGCTGCAGATACTGGCCGATGGTGAGAAAATCGATGCCGGCGGACCGCATATCGTCCATCACCTGCATGACTTCTTCCTTGCTCTCGCCCAGCCCGACCATGATGCCCGACTTGGTGAATTGCGCCGGATCTCGATCCTTGACCCGCTCCAAAAGCCGCAGCGAATGGAAATAGCGCGCGCCCGGGCGTATCGAGAGATACAAGCGCGGCACCGTCTCCAGATTATGGTTGAACACGTCCGGCCTGGCATCGATCACGGCTTCGGCGGCGCCCGGCTTGCGCAGGAAGTCCGGTGTCAGGATCTCGATCGTGGTCGAGGGCGTGGCGGCGCGGATCGCACTGATCACATCAACAAAATGCTGCGCCCCGCCATCATCGAGGTCATCGCGGTCCACCGAGGTGATGACGACATGATTGAGCCCCATCTGCGCCACCGCCTCGGCCACACGGCGCGGCTCGTCCGTGTCGACCGCGGCCGGCAGGCCGGTCTTGACGTTGCAGAAGGAACAGGCGCGGGTGCAGGTATCGCCCAGGATCATGAACGTGGCGTGCTTTTGCTCCCAGCACTCACCGATATTGGGACAGCCCGCCTCCTCGCACACCGTCACCAGACCGCCATCCTTGACGATTTTCTGGGTCTCGGAAAACGTCTTGCCCAGGGGCGCCTTGACCCGGATCCACTCCGGCTTGCGCAGCACAGGCGTATCCGCCCGCTTCTGCTTCTCCGGATGGCGAGCCGCACGCGCGTCAGAGGCAGCGGAACGGGCAGTGGTGTCGATCAGATTGGCCATGGGGGCGATGTATGATGACAGGCGCGATGTGGCAAGGTCGGGGGGCTGTGGTGGTGGGGGGGATGCGGGCTTGATCCCGAAAGCGGGCCTGTACCGAGGCTCACGCTACGCCTACTCCTGCGCCCTATCGCACCACGGCACCCGCGCAACTCCGCGGTCCGCGCCGTCGCCGCTTGTTGGATATGGGATCGCGCAGCGGCCCTCAGGCCGCTGCTTTGCAAAGGTCGTGTAAAACAAGATGCCAACGCCCTCCACGGTGCGCCGGCAGTTTTTGCTTTCAGTGCGTTACCGAAAAAAAGCCACGGTGCCTTCTATAGACGCGACCTCGGCCTGATTGCTCGGATCCATGTCATAAAATGCAATATCGAGCGGGCTTTCGAGTCGATACGTACGACACCGCATGTGCCTGTGGCCGTGAGTCTGAAGGGGCAAATCCACGCCAGCAACATCAACTGCCGGTACGCGCCCAGGCTGGTCTGCTATCACCACTTGGAGGTAATTATTCGACGTCCCAGTCTGGCGGTGCTCTCCTCCATTGCAAATTTCTACCCGTCTTCGCCCGCCCAACGCGGGAATACGAACGTTGCCCTGACCAGCGAACACGAAAAACGTATACGGCGATGTGTAGGCGATTGCACCATAGCGAAACGTCTCCTGTGAAAACTGGCGAAACTCACTCGTGACCAAAGATCTGAACTCACCGTTAAGAGAACTTGCCACCTCGCCTCTCAACTCGAGGACAGCTACCTCCTCGTCTGGATTGGAGACTGCCGCCTCTACCGCTAATTCGAAGTCGCGATTGAAATTCGAGTTAATTTCCAACGATTCCATATAGAAGCCACTTAGCCCGGTCAGCAGTCGGTGGTCATGCCGCGATAGGGCAAGCTCCAGTATACAATTGTACAAATGCGCTCGTTGAGTGGCATCTCCATCCATCACGGTCCTATCGCGCAATTGCCGGATGACCCCGTCAGACAGCCGCACTTCAATGTACTTCCCTCGCGCGGCGACTATAGACGTCTGACCGCTTGCGAAGGCTGCGCCCACACCAGCGGCCGTTTCTTGGGAAATGCCGCGGCTAGACAGAAGATTGGCAAGGACAGGGCCAACATTGGCACGCGTACTGACCGCTCCACTTTCGGTGGTTGAGTAGTTTTCGGTCATTTCCGCGACCGTCAAAAACCCGGGTGTTTCCGTACCTGGCCGGGCATCGAGGGAGGACACGTCGAACATCTGAGTCGCCGTGCCTCCGCCGCATGTCGCGCCGGAGATCTGCCCGGGCAAGAGCAACTCTCCAACATGATCAAAATAGCCATCAATGTTGAGGTCGAGAGATAAATTCGGCTGCGAAGTTCGGAACGGAGTAACTTCTAACTGATCGCTACCCCTTGGACCTCGTCGTTCGCGCTCATCAAGAATGCACCCGTCGCCGCGTACGCAGAGTGCCCCGCGTGGCTGGCTTGAAGCACAGGACGAAAGGGTTTGTAGCGCTAGCAGCAGACTAACAATAAGAAATAGTCGTAACACTTTGCGTCCCCTCCAACCGGCCATACTCTAAAGTTGTATAACTAGACGCATCAATGTCAAGATATATCGAGTTTCCCAAAAATACTTGATCCGATGATTGGGGCGATGGCGTAGTCGTGTCTTAGGCCGGTATTCAACTGAATCTGATTAGTTATTGGGCCGGGTTGGCGAAGGGGTGTCCACCAGACCGGCAGCAGCTCACATTGACTATCGCGTTCCAGTTGGGGGTTCGTGACCATGAACGCATTACTCAAGATGATCGAGAAGTTGGCGCTCTCAATCCGTGGCGCCAACCCACCTGGTCCAGGTGTGGCTTGTCTACAGAGCACCGTGATCACGGTCGCGCTTACCTAGTCGCCGTAAGGCTGAACTGTGCTCCCCACCATGGGCGCTCCTGCGCCAAACTGGACTCAAATAGGCGCCCCACGCCCAATCATAGTCCTCCCGAACAGTGGGAACACACACCACTCTCCCGCACCCCCACCCCATAAACCCCATGCCATCCAGCGGGCCGTATCCGTTTCTTCAGGTCAAGGGCGCCGCAGGTGCCGCTCCGCGGGCATGCCCCTTGAGCTGAAGAACCGGATACGGCGATCTCCCGGCAATGGGTTTATGGCCCAGAGCGCGCTCGGCGCGCTTGTTTCATGTCTGGAAAGTGCGCGCTCTGCGCGCTTGATTGACGGGCTGTGGGATCGCCCGCCTGACCTCCCCATTTTTCCCGGACGCGCTTCGGCGCGATTCGGGATCTACCGGAAACACATTGCTGGGAAGGGCGCTCGGTGGGTCCCGGGTCTTCGCCCGGGAAAAATGAATGGGGGACGGGCACCGAACTCTCCTATCCGCGGTACTGACTTCCTTCTCCCTGGGGAGAAGGTGTCGCGGAGCGACGGATGAGGGGGATCAGCACCCAGGCACCGGGCTTTCCCCCTCACCCGGCCTTCGGCCACCCTCTCCCATGGGAGAGGGAATCCAAACCAGCCTTGCCTTGGCGGGCGCAACGCGCTCTGTAGAGACCGGCCTTTCGGCCCGGGGGGAAAGCATGATCTTGCGGCGTCTTGCCATTGGCCTGCGCAAGCAGGACTGGGTCACTGTGGTGATCGAAACGCTGATCGTGGTGTTTGGCGTGTTTATCGGTCTGCAGGTCAATAACTGGAATGAGGCGCGGCAGGAGCGGATCGAGACGCACAGCCTGCTGGAGCGGCTGGAGCGTGATTTCGAGCAGCAATTGGCGCTGACCGATAGCGGGATCGCGCGGCAATTGCTGTATCTGGAGGTCACGGAGCGCTTGATCACCGGTATCCGTGCCGGCCAGCTTGATGAGGACTTCCTCGCCTCTGACCTCGCCCTGGTGGATTCCATCGGCAGCATGCCGGCACCGTCCGCCGCATTTGAGGAATTGGTCTCGACGGGCCGGATGCGCCTGATCAGAAACGCGGCCTTGCGCGACGAACTCTACAGATATGACAGCTATACCGGCTTCCTGTATCTCCAATTCTCGCAAGTCGCCGAGCCGGTGGCCGAACTGAGCCGGGTCATCATCCGCGCGAAAACACTGGAACTGACCGGGCAACCGTCGACGAGGTTCGAACAGCTCGGCCGGGTTGAGGCGATCGATCACGCGGTTCTGCTGGAAGATCGAGACATCATGGATGCGTTGCAGAGTGCCTATATCACCCAGGACAACACACATCTCATCCTGATAGCCCTGCGGGCGCGGATCGAGCGAATTCTCGACCTTCTGGCCGAGGAGCGCGGAGAGCCGGGTCCCTAGTGCGAAACCGGGCCAAGTGGCGCTCCTGATTGGTCAGAATGCGCCCGCGCAAGCTTGCACCACAACACAAATCCCCTAACCTCGCCGCACCTTATTGTTTGTGTTGGGGATTCGGATATGACGCAGTTTCTTGGAGCAACCAGAGCGGCGTCTGTGCCGGTGCATTTGATCGGCTTTCATGTCGCGCTCGACGGGACGCGGCTTTATGACCGGATTGCCCTGACGATCGATGAAGATGGCCGGGTCGGCGGCACGCTGGACCGGATCGCCGAGCGCGACGGGGTGCCGCACCGGGCCGAACTGCGCGGGCTTCTGGTTGGCGAGCGTCTCGCCGTGATGCTGGAATTTGACGGCGTCTCGCCAAGCGGGGTGATGCTGGACCTGGTGCCCGAAGCCTGCCTCCATGGTGGCGCCATGAGCGGGCGCATTGCCGGCGGTGATGGCGAAGCGGCCCTGCCCTATGTCATGGCGCATGCGCCCGCCGCGCGGCTCGACCGCTCACCCACACATGGCTGGGGCACGGTGCTGGTGACACCGGTGGCGGCCGGCGAGACGGTGGTCGGGATTGATGGTCCGGTCGGCGCCGAGCAGACGCCCTATTCCTTCCGCACTGATGACAATCGCCATGTCGAACCGACCGGATACGGCCATTTCGTCAATCATGCCTGTGAGCCAAGCTGCGAGATCGTCTATGATCTCGAAACCGCCCTGCCGACCCTGGTGGCGCTGCGTGATCTGGCGGCCGGGGACGAGGTGACGTTTGACTATACCCGCACCGAAGGGCAGCTGGCCGGCAGTTTCCAGTGCCGCTGCCCGGCCCCGGTTCACAAGGTCTGAACGGTCTCAGTCGTCGCTGAAGCGGAGGCGGATCGGGGTGCGGCGTCCCGGTCCCTGCATGGCTGTGCGGACCAGCGAGTTGAAGCGCAGATTGGTCATCATCACCTGGTCGTCGAAGGTTTCGGCGAGCAGATCATTGTCGACGATGAAGCTGGCCTGCTCGGCCGGAACCGGCGCTGCGAAATAGATCCAGGCAAACTCGCCATCGATCTCGGCGCCGACAAAAGCGGGCTCCAGCAGCTCGCCGTCCGTGTCTGCCATGCGAAAAGCACCGGCCGCATAGGTGCCCACCGTCGCCATGCCGTCGGCCGTGGCCAGGAAATCGACGGCGTCGAGGCCGGTGCGGTCGAGGGCTTCCATCAGGTCGTGGGCGTAGATCCGGTGGATAATTTCCAGCTCGGCAGTGCGCGCATTGACGGCGATCTCGGTGACGCCGGCATGCATGCGATGGGCGTGCGACGGGGCTGTCACCAGGGACAGCCCCGCCAATACGGTCAGGAGGGTCAAGCGGATACGCATGCGGTGTCGCGGCCCTCCCCGTGGCCTATTCCGGACGCGTGCGGGTCGAGTCGCGGGCCACGCGCAGGTCCATGTCATCCATCATGCTGGAGGGATTGCTGGACGAGCGATAGAGCTCGAGACGCGTCGGTTCGATGCGCGGCGGATAATAATTATCCGTGCGATCGGCATCGGCAGTTTCGCGCAGCGGGTCGAGCTCGACCGAGACGACCTGACGGTCGGTGACATAGGTCCAGGTGACGTTTTGCGGATCATAGCGCCACACCTCGGCCGGAATCCGCACCAGATCAGTGCTGCCATCCGCGAAGGTGAACTCCAGGATGATCGGCATCACCACGCCGCCCTGATTGGTGAAGTCGAGATAGTAGACGCGGGTGTCGCTGTCGAGGATCTCCGCTTCCCAGTCTTCCATCCGTTCACGCGCGGTTTCATAGGCTTCCCGCTCGCGCTCGGTGACCGTGAACGGGTCATGGCGCGAATAGAAGTCCTGCACTTCCGGATTGCGCTCGGCATAGGTCACGATGCCCTCCGCCGCATTGCGCTGCGGGGTGAGGTTTTCGCGGAATTCGGTGTCGTCAGCTCGCTCCAGCAGATTTTCGATGGCCGGGTCCTCGGTGTCGAACGTGCCCTCGATCACCCGGTCGAGCGAGATGTCGACATGGTCGGTGGAGTAGAACCAGCCACGCCAGAACCAGTCGAGATCGACACCGGAGACCTCTTCCATGGTGCGGAAGAAGTCATAGGGCGTCGGCCGCCGGAAGCGCCAACGCTCGGAATAGGCGCGGAAGGCGTCGTCGAACAGTTCACGTCCAAGCACGGTTTCCCGCAGCACGACCAGCGCCGTGGCCGGCTTGCCATAGGCATTGCTGCCGAACTGAACAATCGAATCCGACTGCGTCATGATCGGCATCTGGCTGCTGGATGCCATGTAACCGGCAATCAGGTCGGGGTCGCCGCGGCGCGAGCGGAAGCCTTCTTCCCACTGCTGTTCGGCCTGGAATTGCAGGAAGGTGTTGATGCCCTCATCCATCCAGGTCCACTGGCGCTCGTCCGTATTGACGACCATCGGGAAATAGATGTGGCCGATCTCGTGAATGATCACGCCGATCAGGCCGCGCTTGGCGCGGAGCGAATAGCTCAAATTGCCGTCATCATCGACCATCGGACGGCCATAGGAACCGCCATTGAAGGTGATCATCGGGTATTCCATCCCGCCCTGCGGGCCGGCAATCGATTGCGCGACCGGATAGGGGTAAGGGAAGGCAAAATCATTATAGACATCGAGCGTGTGCTCGACGGCGCGGGTCGAGAAGGTCGACCACAAGGGCTCGCTTTCATTGGGATAAAACGACATCGCCATGACGAGGTCGGGCGCCTGCCCCATCCCGTCCTGCTCGACGCCAACCGCGTCCCAGATGAATTTGCGCGAACCGGCCCAGGCGAAATCGCGGACATTCTCGGCCCGGAACTCCCAGGTCGCCATGGAGCGGGTGCCGCGACGCTCATTGGCGCGGGCTTCGGCCGGGGTGACGATGAAGACCGGCTCGTCCGCGGTGCGGGCCTCTTCCAGACGCTCACGCTGCGGCTCGGTCAGGACCTCTTCCGGATTTTGCAGAACACCGGTCGCCGAAACGATGAAATCTTGCGGCACGCGGATGGACACGTCGTAGTCACCGAATTCGAGCGCGAATTCACCACGACCGAGGAAGGCCTTGTTGTGCCAGCCTTCATAGTCGGAGAAGACGGCGGCGCGCGGGAACCATTGGGCGATCTGATAGATGCAATCGCCGCCGGTATCCTCGGTCTCCTCGAAGCATTCCCAACCGGCGCGGCCGCCGATGACCTGGGTCTCGACCAAGCGGTAATCCCACTCGATCGTGAAGGTGACGCTGTCGCCGGTTTCCAGCACATCATCGAGATCAAGGCGCAGCAGCGTGTCGACAATGGTGAAGTCCATCGGCTCGCCGTTCGCATCGGTGACGCCGGTGATATTGAAGCCGTAACCGTCCTCATTGAGCATCTCGCGACGGCGCAGGGAACTGGCGGACATCCCGTCCGGGAAATCACCACCGACACGGCCGGCCGAACGGCCACCACCGCCAACAGTCTCGGTCATCACCGCGATGGAATCGGGACGGAAACGGTTCTGGTCGAGCAGGAACCACAGGAAGTCGAGCGTATCGGGTGCGTTATTGGTGTAGGTGACCGTCTCGGTGCCGAACAGATGCCGGGCCTCTTCATCGAGCCGGATATCGATGTCGTAATCGACCTGCTGCTGCCAGTAATCCGGACCCGGTGCACCGGTCGCGCGGCGTTCCCGGTTCGGCGAGGGCCAGTCTTCGTCCTCGAGCTGGCGGAAGGCATCGCGCCAGTCATTGACGGTCTGCTGGACAGGCTGGGCGACCGCGACGTTGAACGTCGCAGCCGCCGCTGCAAGAGCGATGATGTTGAGTGTGCGCATTATTCCCCGATACCCCTTTTGTGGGATTGTTCGGAGGCAGATTTAGCGCGCTCACCCGGCGAGGTCACCCCTGCCTTTCCGCATTGTCATGATGCGTCGTGCGACCAATTGCTCAGCTGGTTCCCGGTGCCGTCATCGCCGGCGTTGACTCACGGCGCTTGCCCAGCGACATCATCCACGAGCCCAGTCCGATGAAGAGCAGCAGGAAACCGGCCAGGAAGCCGAGTCCGCCGATCGCACCGAAGGCGGCAAAGACAGCCACGACACAGAAGGTGGACAGAAGGCGCATGCCCAGCCCCATAGTCTTCTCGTCCGGCTTGCGGTTGAAGATCATGTCGCCGACCGCGACCGCACCAAAGCCCATGCAAAGCAGCATGAAGGGCCAGAAGATCAACCACATGATCGGGATCAGCAGGATGCCGACCACGGTAATCGCCAGCAGGATGGTCATGATGATCAGGAAGACTGGCGACAGGGCAAAGCCGATAAATCCGAAAAAGCCACCGACCACCGGGCGGTCCCGGAAACGGGCCGCGACGGAGGCCACGCCATTGGGTGCCACCAGCAGGGCCATCACGGCCAGCAGGAAGACAGCACCGGGAATGAACAGGCCGAACACACCGGTCGGGGCATCAAAGTCGAAATCGATATGATCCCAGTCCTTGGCGCCGAAATTGAACTGGCGGTACTCATAGTCATAGCTGCCAAAACGGGTGCCATCGGCCACCACCGGCTCGTGCGGCGAGCGGATGCGGAGTTCACCGGCGACTTGCGTCCCGTCCAGGATATAGACTTCCTCAGCCATGATCTCGACATCGTCGAGAAAGATGCCGGCGAGGTGGATTTCACCGCCTTCGATATCAACCGGGCCGGTGAACTCGCCGGACAGGTGGACCTCGCCGCCCACGATCTCGGCGGCGCCGGCAAAGCGGCTGGCCGAACTGGTCTCGACAAAACCACCGGCCATTTTGGCATCACCGCCAACCTGGCTGTCGATCTCGACATGTCCGGAGGCCGCGTTGAGCATGCCACCGATAGTGCCGGAAATACGCGACTCCCCGCCGGCAAAATTGGCGTCTCCCGTGACATTGGCGCGCGAGACGACCTCGCCGCCGGCCAGGTCGATGTCCCCGCCGACCGATCCGGCGACGTCGATCTCTCCACCCACCAGCTGGACCGAACCGGTGACATCGGCGTTGACCCGGACACTGCCGGCCACGCCCTTTATGTCGCCATTGACCTGGCCGCGGACATTCATCTCGCCGCCCAGGAAAATGACATCGTGATTACTGCCATCGATTTCGACATCGCCACCGATGACCTGGGCCGATGCAGCCCCGGCAAAAAGGGAAATGGCCAGCCCCCCGGCCATGATCCACGTTTTCATCGTGATGTTGTTCATTGTAAAATCTCCCTGCGCCCCCCGGCGGTCAGGTGAAGGTTTCAAACGCGATTGAGTGACAGGCTCAGTCGTCGATCAGGTCATCGCAGTCGCGTCCATCGCGCGGCTGATAGTCCAGGCCGGAAACCCGGGCGCCGCTCTGCGTGACCGGCGGCTCTTCCGCCCACACCGTCACGCCGGGACCGACGCGGCTTGTGTCGGTAAAGACGACGGAAATGGCACAAATCTCGGCGCCGCCCGACAGCGTGCCGCCAACTTCGATCATCCCGCGCTGGTTTCGGCGACGGTTATTGCGGAGTTCATCGGCGGCGACGAGCTTGGCCGGTCCGACGGCTTCACCGGTGAACCAGATCTCGTCGGCCTGGGCATGCAGCGTGTCGCCGAACCAGCCGGCCACACGCATTTCGCCGGCCGCCAGAGCGGCCTCGCCATGGACGCGGCCGGTAAAGTCGATTTCGCCACCGGCGAGATTGAGGTCATCGTCAACCTCAGCGGAAAAATTGATGTCACCACCGGCGATCGAAACCTCGCCACGGACGCGGCCGGAAAAATCAATATCGCCGCCGGCGATCGAGGCTTCACCGCCAATATCCATGTCGTCGATATCGACATCGCCTGCGACCAGGCTGAGATCGCCACCGATCCGGCCACGCAGATTCATATCACCGGCCAGGCGGCTGTAATCCCCGTCACGGTCGAGCACGGTATAGCCGTCGGCAGTGCGGGTGCTGTGGCCACGCAGCATCTTGCTGTCATCGTCGTCAGCAACAACGATCACGCAGCCCGATGTCATCAGCGCGGTGGTCAGGGCCGAAGCGGCCAGCAGGACCTTTTGCATGCAAGTCTCCCGTTCATGTCAGGACTCTTCGAAGCCCCATTCATACGCTCCCCAGCGTTGAGTCGAAGCTTACATTATCGAAAAACGATATCAACCAGTTTTTTCGTTTTTCGATAAATTATTTCCGTAAATCGCGATATTCATGACGGTGATGAATGTGAATCATTCCTCCCCCTTCCCTCTGCGTCAGCCAAGCGTAATATCTCCGGTCAAACGAGCGTCCGCGACAAGGGGCGCCGATGGGAGGATTACATGGCTGACACCACAGCCGCCGGAAACATTCCGGCTGACGCCGGCACGCCGGACCAGGGCGCGCCGGTCGGGGAAACCTTCAAGGGACCCGACTTCAACCTCAACCGGATCCGCAAATCGGTCTTTGCCGCCCTGCTTGATTCCAAACGCCGGTATGGCAGCAAAAAGCTGGCAGCTGTCGATGCCGACGGCCGCGAGCTGAGCTTCGGCGACCTGACCAAGGCCGTCTTCGCGCTCGGCCACGCGCTCAAGGGCGGAACCGAGCCGGGCGAAGCGGTCGGCGTCTTGCTGCCGACCGGCGTCGGCGCGATCATCTCCTTTTACGCGGTCTCGGCCTATGGCCGTGTCCCCGCCATGCTCAATTTCACGGCCGGTGAACGCGCCCTCAAGGCGGCCTGCCGAGCCTGCAAGGCCAAGCGCATTGTCACCGCGCGGCGCTTTATCGAACTGGGTGAGCTGCAGGAGCTGGAAGCGGCCCTGAAGGAAGATCATGAGCTGATCTATCTGGAAGATGTCCGCGAAAACCTCTCCACCCTGGACAAGCTGGCCGCCGCCATCGGCATGGTGGCGCCCTTCCTGGTGCGCGCCCATCCCGATCCGGACAGCCCGGCCGTCTATCTCTTCACCTCCGGCACCGAGGGCGATCCCAAGGGCGTGGTGCTCAGCCATGCCAACCTGCTCGCCAATGTCGAACAGGTCCGCGACCATATCCGCATCCTGCCGACTGATGTGTTGTTCAATCCGCTGCCGACCTTCCATTGTTTCGGACTGACCGGCGGCGTGCTGGTGCCGCTCGGCCTCGGCGTACCGGCGATCTGCCACCCGACCCCGCTCCAAGCCAAGACCATCGTCAAGCGCATCGCCGAGACCAAGGCGACCATATTGTTCGCCACCGATACTTTCATGAACCAATATGCCCGCGCCGCTGACGAGAACGATCTGTCGACGCTGCGTATGGCCGTGTGCGGTGCCGAACGGGTCAAGGATGAGACACGGTCGTCGTTGCGCCGACGCTTCAATCTGGAAATCGTCGAAGGCTATGGCCTGACCGAGGCGGCCCCCGTCTTCTCGGTCAACCAGCCGGACAATAACCGGCCCGGAACGGTCGGCCAGATCATGCCGGGGTGTGAAGCGCGGTTGATCCCGGTTCCCGGCATCAATGATGGCGGCCAGCTGCACATCAAGGGGCCGAACATCATGAAGGGCTATATCCGTCCGGACGCGCCGCTGGTGCTCGACGCACCGCTGGATGGCTGGCACGACACGGGCGATATCGTCTCCATCGACGAGGACGGTTTCATCTCGATCCGCGGTCGCGTGAAGCGCTTTGCCAAGCTGGGCGGGGAAATGGTCTCGCTGGCCGTGGTCGAAAATTGCGCCACCTCGCTGTGGCCCGACAATATGCACGCCGCTGCCGCCATTCCCGACAAGCGCAAGGGCGAACAGATCATCCTGCTGACCGATTACGACAAGGCCGACCGCGCCGATCTGGTGGCCTTTGCCCGCAATCACGGCATTTCCGATCTCGCCATTCCGCGCAAGATCATCAAGGTCAACTCGATCCCGGTGCTGGGAACCGGCAAGACCGACTACGGCTCCGTCCAAAAAACTGTTGAGGCGCTGATGGCGGAAGACGCGGTACCGGTCGTAGAGTCGGCGGAGTAGGCGTCACCGCGCGACTGGATGTCCTGGATGGGTCCGGAGCCCGACCGCCTTGCCGAAACAAGAGGGAGCTGGAACCGGCGGGTCGTCCTGATGGACAACCATGGCCGCCGGACCCCGGATTCTTTGTCCCGGCGCGCTTGTTGCGCCGGGATGGAGCGTGCAGGCGATCAGATATATTTGCAGCTGCGATCACCAAGGGCTTCAAAGCGGAAACCGTCACCGCTCGGGCGCTGGTTCGAAATGACCAGGAGGTCACCCTCGATCCGGGCATTGCTGCGGATCTCGACTTCCGCCGCGCAGATCATGCCACCTTGTTGCAGGCGTCCGGCGAGTTCGACCCGGCCATTGCCACGATCATTGTCGCGCCCGTGACCGCGGACCGCCACCGGGCCGGCAATGTCAGCGCGCAGGATCATGCGTCCGCCATCCATCTCCAGACCACCATCAACGCGTCCGGCCAATTCCATGCGGCCGGCGGCGATGACGAGATTGCCGTTGATGATGGCGTCGACATAACCGGTGCCGGCGTCGATCTCTGCGTCGCCAGCCACTGTGCCGGTGAAACGCACCCGACCGCCGGCAGCGATCAAATTGCCACCGACCCGGGCGTCCGAGCGCACAGTGGCACCGGCCAGGTCCAGATTACCGCCGACATCCCCGTCGGCGCCGACAAACATGCCGGAAAATTCGGCGTCGCCGGGCACGTCGACATTGCGTGAGGCGACCAGTCCGGCCGATTCAACGGAACGGTTGTCGCCTTGGCCCGACACTGAATAGGTGCAGGCCGACAGGACTGTGGCGGTGATCGCAGAAAGCAGAATTCGGGTCAGCATGACATCCTCGCAAGGCTCTGGTTTGACCCTTGGATGCACGACGCGTCCGCAATGGATGCACGACCTTGATGAATTTTGTCAGCCCTAGAAGTGCAAGGCCCGGCCATAGGCGTCGAGCACGCTCTCATGCATCATTTCCGACAGGGTCGGGTGCGGGAAGACCGTGTGCATGAGTTCCGCTTCCGTAGTCTCGAGCTGGCGCCCGATCACATAGCCCTGGATCAATTCCGTGACTTCCGATCCAACCATGTGGGCGCCCAGAAGTTCGCCCGTCTTGGCATCAAACACGGTTTTCACGAGACCCTGATCGTCACCGAGCGCGATCGCCTTGCCATTGCCGACAAAGGGGAAGCGGCCGACCTTGACCTCATGCCCGGCCTCCTTGGCCTTGGCTTCAGTCAGACCGACCGAGGCAATCTGGGGGTGGCAATAGGTGCAGCCCGGAATATTGGACGTCTCAAAGGGATGGACTTTCTCGCCAGCGATCTTTTCGACACAGACCACTGCCTCATGGCTCGCCTTGTGGGCCAGCCAGGGCGGTCCCGCGACATCACCAACGGCGTAGAGACCCTTCACATTGGTGCGCCCGAAACCGTCATTGACGACATGACCGCGATCAATCTTCACGCCCAGCGCTTCCAATCCGAGGTTTTCGATATTGGCGGCGATACCGACCGCCATGATGACTTTCTCGACTTCCACGATCTCGACCTTGCCCTTGGCGTCCTTGACGTGGACCTTCACGGTCTTGGCCGTCTTCTCCAGCTTTTCGACCTGGGCCGAGACCATCAGTTTGAGTCCCTGCTTCTTGAAGCTCTTGGCGGCGAAGGCAGAGATTTCCTCATCCTCGACCGGCAGGACCCGGTCCATCATCTCGACGACGGTCACATCGGCGCCCATCGTGTTGTAGAAGCTGGCAAATTCGATCCCGATCGCACCCGAGCCGATGACCAGCAGGGATTTCGGCATGGTGTCCGGCACCATGGCTTCGCGATAGCTCCAGATCTTGTCGCCGTCGGGCTCAAGCCCCGCTTGGGGAATGGTGCGGGCGCGGGCACCGGTTGCAAGGATGACGTGTTTGGCAGTGTATGTGTCCTTGTCGACGATGACGGTCGGCGCATCGCCACCCTTTTTGAGCGTGGCTGTCCCCTTGATCACCGTGATCTTGTGCTTTTTCATCAGCCCGCCAATACCGCCGGTCAGGCGCGACGAGACCTTGCGGGAGCGCTGAACGATGGCCTGGATGTCAAAGCCGACCTTGTCCGCCGACAGGCCGAAATCCGCGGCATGTTGCATGAGATGATAAACTTCCGCCGATCGCAGCAGCGCCTTGGTCGGGATACAGCCCCAGTTCAGGCAAATGCCACCGAGTTCGTCGCGTTCGACCACGGCCGTCTTGAAGCCCAGCTGGGCGGCCCGGATCGCGGCCACATAGCCGCCCGGCCCACCACCAATCACGATCACGTCGAAAGCGCCTGAGCTCATGGTCTGCCTCTTTATTTCGCTAGCGAACCAATTATGGTTCCGTTATCAGCGAGATACCAGCCAGCGCCCCCCGGATCAATCCGCGACGTCGATCACCACAACAAGACTCGTCATCCGCGCACTCAGATATCGACCACGGTCTGGGTCAGATCACTGTCCGGATTATCGCCGGTATTGGTGACGCCGGCCTTCTCGATCAGCAGGATGTGCACGGTTTCGGTCTGGGTGACCGGACGGTGGCGTACGCCCTTGGGGATCACGCACAGCTCACCGGGCCCGAGGATGACGGCATCCTGCCCCTCGATCTCGATCCGCAGAACACCCTGGGTCACAAGGAAAAGCTCGTCTTCATCCGTGTGCGAATGCCAATCGAAGGAACCGGCGCCCTTGGCCAGTTTCAGCTCGTAATTGTCGAGGGTGGCAATCCGCTTGGGCGACCAGACCTCTTCGAACAGGCTGTGTTTTTGAACCAGCGAGATCGTTTCGACCGTCATGACATCCTCCCGCGCATCGCGACTCACGTATCACTATCGCTGTGCAACGACATTACCCGTTGGGAGGAACAAGCCAAATGACCGGTATCAGCGATCTGGGAACCCTGTTGGCCGGTCTGCGTCCGGAACCTGATCCAACCCGCTATGGCTTCGTCACCGCTGAACGAGTGCTACTTGCGCCGTATGCCGACACGGCCCTGATGATATTCCACGAGCGCGAAGGCACGACGCTGATCCTGCCCTGGCACGAGGCCGTGGCGGCGGACCTCGAGCCTGTCTTCCCCTGCCGCCGCATCACCCTGGCCATCCACTCCTCGCTCGAGGCGGTCGGCTTCATGGCCCATGTCGCCGCCGCCCTCGCCGCCGAAGGCATCGGCTGCAATCCGGTTGCCGGCTATTTCCACGACCATGTCTTTGTGCCCGAGGACCGCCTCGGCGATGCGTTGGCAGCGCTGAAGGCCTTGGCGCGGGCCAATGGTCGCGAATTTGATTGACGCCTTGACAGGCCAAGCCTAAGAGCGCCCTCCTCTTGTGGATGGATGCGCGCATTTGAGCCTGCTGCCTGCCGGTCTGACCGGCCTGCCTGCCTTCGACATCGACATGCTGTGCGACGCCCTCGCCGGACCCGGCTTTGCGGCCGTCCGCCTGACCGACACAGCGATGTTGTCAGCCCTGCGCCAGGAGGCCGAAGCCCTGTGGCAGGAAGACGCGCTCACTCCGGCCGGCATCGGCCGCGCCGAGGATCATGAGCTGATCGCCGGCATCCGCCGCGACAAGACGAAATGGCTCGACGGGTCGACGCCCGGACAGATCGCCTATCTGGCGTTCGCCGAAGCGCTTCGCCGCGAGGTCAATGCCCGGCTCATGCTCGGCCTGTTTGCCTTCGAGGCACATTTCGCCGTTTACGAGGCCGGTGCCTTCTACAAACGCCATGTCGACAGTTTCCGCGGCGCCCGCAACCGCGTCCTCTCGACCGTGCTCTATCTCAATCCGGACTGGCGCGAGGGCGATGGCGGGCATTTGCGCATATATGGCGAGGATGATCAGGTGCTGACCGAGCTGCGCCCGGAATTCGGCACGCTGGCAGTCTTCCTGTCCGAGGAAATTCCCCACGAAGTGACGGTCTCGCACCGCGAGCGCTTTTCGATTGCCGGCTGGCATCGCTGCAATGATCGTGGACTGGTGCCAGCACTGCAGGTGAAAGCACTGCCGATCGCGCCTTAAGCCAACGACCGGGCAGGCGTTGGCTTGCCGTCTGTGTCGAGCGCGACCATGACATAGTCCGCCTCACCAACCTTGCGGCGTTCGCCGGTCATCAAGTCTTCAGCTTCCGCCAGCACCGCGACCGTCATCGAGGTCCGTCCGACCGAGGCGATGGTCGCGATCACGTCGAGCAATTCACCTTCGCGCGTCGGCGCAATGAAATCGATCTTGTCCGACGCCGCCATGCCGACATCGCTGCGGGTGTGCCGCGAAGCGGCGATATAGGCCGCCTTGCCCATCAGCGACATGGCATTGCCGCCAAATAATTGGCCCAAGTGATTGGTGTCACCGGGGAAAACCAGTTGCAGCGTGCGGGCATAGCCCGGCGGGCTGGGCGCGAATTCCGGCTTGGCGTCGGGCGATGGCGGCAGTCGGTCCGGATTGGTCTTGCGGTCGGCAGCGACCATGGTGAAGGCCCCGCGTGTGCAGACATGACGGGCACCGGTGATCAGGTTTTCCGCCGCCAGCTCGACATCGACGATCAATGACGTGCGCCCGACCATGCGGACCTGTCCGGTCAGCTCGATCAGATCACCCAGCAGCGCCGGCGCCACGAAATCGAGCTTGTCGCAGGAGGCCGTCACGAAGGGGCGACGGGCATGACGCGCCGCGACCAGGAAGGCGATCTTGTCCATCTCCGCCATCGCCGCACCGCCGAAATAGCTGCCCTGGTGATTGGTCTGGTGCGGGAAGACGAGATCGGTGTGGCGGATCTCGGCGAGATGGCGGGGCTGGGTGGTCATGGGGATGGTCTCACTGTGTCGGAGATCGTAGGGGGTCGGCGCTTGCGCACAACCGCCCATTGATCGCTTGCCGAGACGACGCCTCAGCGTGTTTCTTCAGTCAAGGGGCATGCCCGCAGCGCGGCGCCTTCGGCGCCCTTGACTGAAGAAACACGCTGAGGCCCGCTGGCTGACAAGAGAACAATGTCTCCAACCGCGCAGAGCGCCGGTCTGATACGGGCCCGACTGGAACCGGCCGAGGCCGTTCATACCGCACCTACATCAGCCCTACATCAACATCGTCATCGGGTCTTCGACATAGGTCTTGAAGGCCTGCAGCCACTTCGCACCTGTCGCACCGTCAACGACGCGGTGGTCGCAGGTCAGTGTCACCGTCATCACCATGGCGATGGCCAGGGCGCCGTCCTTGACCACCGGGCGCTGTTCACCGGCGCCGACCGACAGGATCATGCCCTGGGGCGGATTGATGATGGAGGCGAAGCTGTCGATGCCGAACATGCCGAGATTGGACAGCGAGAAAGTGCCGCCCTGGAACTCTTCCGGCTTCAGCTTGCGATCCCGGGCGCGTGCAGCGAGGTCCTTGGACTGGCGCGAAATCTCGACCAGGCCCTTCTGATCCGCATCGGTGATGATCGGGGTGATCAGCCCGCCTTCAATGGCCACGGCCATGGAGACGTCGGCATGCTTGTGCCGCGCGATCATCCCGCCCTCGATCCAGGACGAATTGGCCGCCGGGACCTTCTTCAGCGCCAGGCCGGAGGCCTTTATCAGGATGTCATTGACCGAGACCTTGTCGCCATCCTTCTCGGCGGCGGCATTCACGCGCTTGCGGAAATCCATCAGCGCATCGATGCGGCAATCCACAGTCAGCGGGAAATGCGGGATGTCGCGGAAGCTTTCGGACAGGCGTTTAGCGGAAATCTTGGTGATCCCGTCGGCTTTTTCCAGCTCATAGCGGTCGCGGGCGATGCCATAGGCCTTGAGCGGGTCTTCCATATCGACGGGCTTGGCCGCGGGAGCCTCGGAAGCCGACGGAGCCTCGGAAGCCGACGGAGCCGCGGCTTGCGACGGCTGGGCGTTCTCGACATCGCGCTTGACGATCCGGCCATAGGGGCCGGATCCGTCGATGGTTTTGAGATCCAGACCCTTGTCGGCGGCGATGCGCTTGGCCAGCGGGCTGGCCTTGATGCGGTCGCTCGTTTCTTTTTCGCCCCCGCTTGCGGGGGAGATGCCGGGCTTGCCGGCAGAGGGGGCCGAAGCCGCAGGCTTCGGTTTGGCAGCCTCTTCGCTCGCTTTGCTCGCGCCGCCTTCGTCTCCGCCTGCGGCGGAGCCACTTCCCCCACCTTCGGCGGGGGCAGAAATCTCGGTCTCACCCTCTTCGAGAAGGATGGCGATCACGGCATTGACCTTGACGCCCTCAGTGCCGTCCTCGACCAGGATCTTGCCGACCGTGCCTTCATCGACGGCTTCGACTTCCATCGTCGCCTTGTCGGTCTCGATCTCGGCCAGGACCATGCCGCTTTCCACGACATCGCCTTCCTTGACGTGCCATCTGGCGAGCGTGCCCTCTTCCATGGTGGGCGACAGGGCGGGCATCAGGATTTCAATCGACATGGTTTCAGTCCTCGCCTCAGGCGTCATTGGCGCCCGGTTGGGCCAGTTCGGGGTTGATCTTGGAGACGTTCTTTTCCCAGTTCGCGCCGTCGAATTCCTCGAAGCGCAGCTGGAGGTCGGCATCGGCGTCGAGCGCGCGCAGATTGACGCTCCAGCCATCGGGATGCGAACGCGGGACGTAGAAGCTCTTCACGCCGCATTTCGAGCAGAACAGGTGCTTGGCCTCATGCGTGCCGAATGTGTAGGTCGTCAGGCTCTCCGCGCCGCGTTCGATCTTGAAATCGTCTTTTTCGACAATGAGATGAATAAAGCCGGTCTTTGCGCAGATCGAGCAATTGCACGACAGGGCGACGACACTGTCCGGCAGGTTCACGGCAAAGCCGACCTCACCGCAATGACACTCGCCGTGGCGCCAGGATTTTTGCGGAGATGCCATCATCCTACTCCGCGTAGCAGACGGCCCTCGCCGCCTTCACGATATCGTCCACGCCCGGCAAGGACAGCTTTTCCAGATTGCCGGCATAGGGCAGCGGGACGTCTTCCTGGTGGACGCGAGCGGGCGGGGCGTCAAGATAGTCGAAGGCCTCGGCGGTGACGACGGCAGCGATCTCGGCACCGACACCCATGCGGCCCCAGCCCTCTTCGGCGCAAACGATGCGATTGGTTTTCCTGACCGAGTCCACAATCGTGTCGGTGTCGAGCGGGCGCAGCGAGCGCAGGTCGATTACCTCGGCGGAGATACCGTCTTCGGCGAGGATTTCGGCGGCCTTGAGGGCATAGCCGACCATGCGGCTATGCGCCGTGATGGTGACGTCCGTGCCGGACCGGCGGATTTTGGCCTTGCCGATCGGCAGGACCCAGTCCTCCATCTCCGGCACGTCAAAGCTCTCGCCATAGATCAGCTCGTGCTCGAGGAAGACGACCGGGTTCGGGTCGCGGATGGCGGCTTTCAGGAGGCCCTTGGCGTCGGCAGCGTCATAGGGCGCGACGACTTTGAGGCCCGGCACATTGGCATACCAAGAGGAATAGTCATGGCTGTGCTGCGCGCCGACGCGGCTGGCGGCACCATTGGGTCCGCGGAAGACGATCGGGCAGCCCATCTGGCCGCCGGACATATAGAGCGTCTTGGCGGCCGAGTTGATGATGTGGTCGATCGCCTGCATGGCGAAGTTGAAGGTCATGAACTCGACGACCGGCTTGAGCCCGTTGAAGGCCGCACCGACACCCAGGCCGGCAAAGCCGTGCTCGGTGATCGGCGTGTCGACGACGCGCTTGGGTCCAAACTCGTCCAGAAGGCCGCGCGTGACCTTGTAAGCGCCCTGATATTCGGCGACTTCCTCACCCATCACGAAGACGGTGTCATCGCGGCGCATCTCCTCGGCCATCGCATCGCGCAGGGCGTCGCGGACCGTGGTGGAGACCATGTTCGTGCCCTCGGGCACTTCAGGATCGCTAGCGTCCGGGCGGCTGTAATCGATGACCTCCGGCTTGGCGTCGGCCTCGTCGTCGTTTTCGGCGTCATCGGAGCCATTATCGGCCGGCGCCTCATCCTTGGCTTCGGCTTTGGCCTTCGGCGCCTCAACCGCGCTGGCATCCTCACCGTCCTCGGCCAGGATGGCGATCGGGGAATTGACCTTCACATTCTCGGTGCCTTCGGCAACGAGGAGTTTGGCGACGACGCCCTCCTCGACCGCTTCGACTTCCATCGTCGCCTTGTCGGTTTCGATCTCGGCAATCACGTCACCGCTCTCGACGGTGTCGCCTTCCTTGATATTCCACTTGGCGAGCGTGCCCTCTTCCATCGTCGGGGAAAGGGCCGGCATAAGGATTTCAATCGACATGGCTCTACCTGTCCTGTGTCAAATCTTGCAGTGCGCCGGAGACCGGCGCGGCATCAACCGTTGGCGGCTTCGGGTTTGTAGCGCAGCGCGTGCTCGCGCATCTTTCCGGCAAACTCCATCAGCGTGTTCATCGGCCGGATCAGCACTTCGATGCGGGCCATCTGGCCCTCATCATTGAGGGTGATCTTGTCGATACCGACCAGACCCTTGCCCTCCACCGTGCCGGTGAATTCGAGCAGGAGCTCATTGCCGTTCACCCATTCCTGGCGATAGTCGAAGCCTTCAACCACCGTGATCACACCCATCAGGATGTGCAGCAGGTAATGCTTGTCCGCTGACGGCTTCCACACCACCGGCGAATGCAGTTCGCAGCCCTCGGCAATGATCGAGGACAGGCGCGCCGCATCGCGCTCACGCACGGCCTGGTGCCAATTGTCGAGGAAGTGTTTCACTTGCGGGGTCATTCCGACGGCTCCTGACTTGTGTCATCGCAGATCAATCGAGACCGAAGATCGTCAATCCGTTCCCGGGTCGAAGGGCCCGGCGCTTCATATCCGTCTTGGCCGCCGGTCCAGGCATCCAAAACCTCGACCAGTCTCTGACACCGCACATCGTCCTGGATTATTTCTTTTTCAACACCAAGCAAATAAATCAAGGCGTTGTAGCGACCGTTCGCTGCATCCTCGTGTGATGTTGCACCGGAAATCGCTAGGATCGCGTTGTCGGCTGCCGTGGGATCCTGAGCGAAGCGGTCGAGCAAGGATTCGGTCGCGGCAATCCGCTCAGCGCTCTCACCGGCCCCGATCGAACGAAAGAGCGTTTGCTGGTAACGCGCCGCATCCTGCGACACCAATGTTACCGTCCGGGTTGGAACAGACGCCCCCGGAGCTCGCTCCGTCGCCCCGCCGGACTCTTCACCAAGGATGACACGGCACTGATTGTTGAAATCCGTGTAGAAATCGGCTCGCAGCCGATAAATCCGGGACTCATGCAGGAAGCGGATATTGCGGCATGACGCTGCCGGGTCATCATCAATCATCGTCAGGATGAGTTCATGCCGATGTTCTTGATGCGACTGATAGACCGCAGCCACCGCAGCGAGACCACCCGACACGGTCGCGACGATAATGGCAGCGGGTATACCCAACAGCGAATGACTTGTTGCCGCCATACCGGTCAGACCTCCACCAACACATCCGTGTAGAGCTCACTCGGATCCGGCTCGGGGCTGTCCTTGGCGAATTGGGCGGCCTCGTTGACGATGGCTTTCACGTCCTTGTCGAGCGCCTTGAGCTCGTCTTCGGTCGCGTGCTTGCCCTCGATCAGGCGTTTCTTGATCAGGTCGATCGGGTCGTGGTGCGAGCGGATATCGTCGACTTCCTCGCGGGTACGGTATTTGGCCGGATCGGACATGGAGTGGCCGCGATAGCGGTAGGTCTTCATTTCGAGAATGTAGGGGCCATTGCCCTCGCGGGCGTGTTTGACGGCTTTCTCTGCGGCGCGCTTGACCGCCTCGACATCCATGCCATCGACTTCCTCACCGGGAATGCCGAAGGAGATGCCACGCTTGTGCAGCGCCGTTTCCGAGGAGGCGCGCTTGACCGAGGTGCCCATGGCGTACTGGTTGTTCTCGATCACATAAATGACCGGCAGATTCCACAGCTTGGCCATGTTGAAGCTTTCATAGACTTGGCCCTGATTGGCCGCGCCGTCGCCGAAATAGGCGACCGAGAGCTTGCCATTGCCCTTGTACCAGTCGGCAAAGCCCAGACCGGTGCCGAGTGCCACCTGCGCGCCGACAATGCCGTGCCCGCCATAGAATTGCTTCTCGCGCGAGAACATGTGCATCGAGCCGCCCTTGCCGCGCGAATAGCCGCCCTCGCGACCGGTCAGCTCGGCCATGACACCCTTGGGGTCCATGCCGCAGGCCAGCATGTGGGCGTGGTCGCGATAGCCGGTGATCACCTGGTCGCCCTCTTCGAGCGCCGCCTGGATCCCGGTCACCACGGCTTCCTGGCCGATATAGAGGTGACAGAAGCCGGCGATCAGGCCCATGCCATAGAGCTGGCCCGCCTTTTCCTCGAAACGGCGCATCATCAGCATCTCGCGATAATACTGAAGCAGCTCGTCTTTTCCGGCCGTTCCCGGCGCGACTGTCTTGGTCGTTTTGGCGGCCGGCTTGGATACGGCGGTCTTGCTGGTACGCTTGCTGGTCATTAATTCGCACGCGAAATATATTGTTCGCGCTCCCATCTGACGTCTATCGCCGCATAGCAGATGACGCACCGCACGGGCAAGCGCGAAGCAGTAATTCACTCAAATGGGGAATGGGCAGACTGTATGGAAGGCGTATCTCAGCGACGGTCTTCGCTGTCGATCTCGACGATGAATTCACGCGGATGGGCGACATTGAGAATGTCGCGGGCCCGCTCTTCGACGTAGTCGAGATCAAGGCTGTCAGAGCGCAGACGCGCCGCCGTGACTTCCAGCGCCTGCCGTTCGGCCTGGGCCAGGGCAAGCTCGGCTTCGGCTTCGCTGATCTCGTTTTTCACGACAATCCAGTTCAGCACGCCCTGCTCGCCCGTCAGCGCGTGATAGCCGAAATAGGCGATCGCGACGGTGAGCAATGCTGTCGTGGAAAAGCGCTTGATCGCGTCCAAAACCCGTACACCCTTGTTGAGACCGGCGCTGATACACCGTGTTCTTCTGCAAGGGTGATTCAACACGATCACACTTTAGGAGTCGTGAATCACGGATTCAGGACTGGGTAAGGGATTGGGCTGGAATGGGGCTGAGAGTTTCTGGATTCTCCCCCCACCAATCCTAATCCAATCGTCATCCCACGGTCGGCGCGAAGCGGTGATCCGGGGGACCTAAGCCAATACGCCAGTCCACCTCGCTCCGATGTCTAGCAGGCGAGCAAAGGTCCCCCGGACAAGCCGGGGGATGACGGAAGTTGATGCCGTTTGAAAAGTGCCGCTGACTACCTAACTCGCCAGGCCCGACGCGCCGGCATACATCCCGGTCTCGCCCAGCATGCTTTCGATCCGCAGCAGCTGGTTGTACTTGGCAGTGCGATCCGAGCGGGCCAGCGAACCGGTCTTGATCTGTCCGCAATTGGTGGCGACGGCAAGGTCGGCAATCGTCGCGTCCTCGGTCTCGCCGGAGCGGTGGCTCATCACCGCGCCATAGCCCGAGCGCAGCGCCATGTCGACGGCGTCGAGGGTTTCCGACAGCGTGCCGATCTGGTTGACCTTGACGAGGATCGCGTTGGCGGCCCCGGTCTCAATGCCCTGGGCCAGGCGTTCCGGATTGGTGACGAAGAGATCATCGCCGACCAGCTGGCATTTGCCATCCAGACGCTCGGTCAGAGCACGCCATCCGTCCCAGTCATCCTCGGCCATGCCATCCTCGATCGAGACGATCGGGTATTTATTTACCAGCTTTTCCAGATATTTGGCAAAGCCGGCGGCGTCATGGCTCTCGTCGGCGCCTTCCAGCACGTATTGGCCATTCTTGTAGAATTCAGTTGAGGCGACATCGAGGGCCAGGGCGACATCCTCGCCCGGCTTGTAGCCGGCCGCCTCGATGGCATCCATGATCACGTCGAGCGCCTGTTCGGCGGAGGTCAGGTGCGGCGCGAAACCACCCTCATCGCCGACATTGGTGTTGAGGCCATCAGCCTTCAGGCGCGATTTGAGGGCATGGAAGACTTCAGCGCCGCAACGCAGGGCTTCGGAGAAGCTGGGCAGACCGACCGGCATGATCATGAATTCCTGGAAGTCGATCGGATTGTCGGCATGGGCGCCGCCATTGATGATATTCATCATCGGGGTCGGCAGGACGCGGGCATTCATGCCGCCAATATAGCGGTAAAGCGGCAGGCCCTGGACGTCGGCGGCGGCGTGCGCGGTCGCCAGCGACACGCCGAGCATCGCATTGGCGCCGAGGCGGGCCTTGTTGGCGGTGCCATCAAGCTCGATCATCGCCTCGTCGATACGGCGCTGGTCTTCGGCATCCATGCCGGCAATGGCCTCGAAAATCTCGCCCTCGACCAGGTCGCAGGCTTTCAGGACACCCTTGCCGCCATAGCGTTCACCGCCATCACGCATCTCGACCGCTTCGTGGGCGCCGGTCGAGGCCCCCGACGGCACCGCGGCGCGGCCGAAGGAGCCGTCTTCCAGCAGCACGTCGACTTCCACGGTCGGATTGCCCCGGCTGTCGAGGATTTCGCGGGCAATAATGTCGGTGATGGCGGTCATGAGACTCTCTTCGGGATAAAGGCGCGTTGGGCGCTTCATAACCAAGGCTGGCCGGGACGCAAGCCCGAGCATGCCGGCAATGCGCCGTGTTACCGCGAACAGATGAAATAAGTGCGGTGAATAGCGGGTTTATTGGCTAGAACAGCC
This sequence comes from Maricaulis maris, assembly GCF_003634045.1. Taxonomy (GTDB): domain Bacteria; phylum Pseudomonadota; class Alphaproteobacteria; order Caulobacterales; family Maricaulaceae; genus Maricaulis; species Maricaulis maris. The sequence continues at coordinate 91,341 of NZ_RBIM01000002.1, read as the reverse complement.
CCTCGACCTCCCCGGCTTTGTTGAGATGGATATCCAGCGCCGCCGGTTTCCGCGGCAAACCCGGCATGGTCATGATCGCGCCGCAGACAGCGACCACGAAACCGGCCCCGGCCGACAGGCGGACTTCGCGGACATGGAGTTCATGGCCCTCCGGCGCGCCGATCAGGCTCGGATCAGCAGAAAACGAGTATTGCGTCTTGGCCATGCAGACCGGCAATTGCCCGTAGCCCGCCTCCTGCCAACGCTCCAATTGCTGGCGTGCTGAGCGTTCATAGACGACCGAGCCGGCACGGTAGATCGAGGTGGCGATTATCTCGATCTTGTCGGCCAGGGTGAGGTCATTGCCATAGAGCGGCGCAAAACGGCTTGTTCCGCCCTCCACAAGGGCGCTGACGGCCTCGGCCAGTTTTTCCGCGCCCTGCCCGCCCTCGGCCCAGTGAGTCGCCAGTACGGCCTTGACGCCCCGCGCTTCGCAATAGGACTGGACCGCGGCGATTTCGGCTTCGCTGTCGGCGATGAAATGATTGATCGCGACGACGACCGGCACCCCGAACTTGGCCATGTTTTCGATATGACGGCCGAGATTGGCGCAGCCGGCCTCGACGGCGGCGACATTCTCTCCGCCCAGTTGATCCTTCGGAATCCCGCCATTCATCTTCAGCGCCCGGATCGTGGCGACCAGGACGGCGGCAGACGGCTCGAGGCCACCCTTGCGGCATTTGATGTCGAAGAATTTCTCGGCCCCCAGATCGGCCCCGAAGCCGGCCTCGGTGACGACATAATCGGCCAGGCGCAGGGCCGTGTCAGTGGCGACCAGCGTATTGCAGCCATGGGCGATATTGGCGAAGGGGCCGCCATGGATGAAGGTCGGCGTGTGTTCCAGCGTCTGCACGAGATTGGGTTGGAAAGCGTCCTTCAAGAGCACCGTCATTGCACCGGCCGCTCCGATATCAGCGGCCGTCACGCGCGAACGGTCAGCGCGCTCACCAACCACGATCTTGCCGAGCCGGTCCTCAAGGTCCGCCAGATCGCGGGCCAGGCACAGGATTGCCATGACTTCGGAGGCCACCGTGATGTCGAACCCGGCCTCGCGCGGCGTGCCATGGGCCGCGCCGCCCAGCCCGGTGACCAGATTGCGCAGGGAGCGGTCATTCATGTCCATCACCCGGCGAAAGGCGATGCGGCGGGTGTCGAGTTGTTGCTCATTGCCCCAATGGACATGATTGTCGACCAGCGCGGCGAGCAGGTTATGGGCCGAGGTGATGGCGTGGAAATCGCCGGTGAAATGGAGATTGATATCCTCCATCGGCACCACCTGTGCCATGCCACCACCGGCCGCCCCGCCCTTCATGCCAAAACACGGACCCAGGGAGGGCTCGCGCAGGCAGATGGCGACCTTCTTGCCGATCCGGGCGAGACCATCGCCCAACCCGACCGTGGTCGTGGTCTTGCCCTCACCCGCCGGAGTCGGACTGATTGCAGTGACGAGAATCAGCTTGCCGCGGGGGCGATCCTTGAGCGTGGCAATGTACTCGCCCGAAAGCTTGGCCTTGGAACGGCCAAAGGGAATGATGGCCTCATCGGGTATCCCCAGCCCCGCCGCGATATCGGCCATGGGCTTGAGCGTCGCCGCGCGGGCGATTTCGATATCGCTGGTCATGTCATCCCCTGTCCGTACGAGGCCGCCAGTTTGGGCAAGTTGCAGCCTTGTGCAAGCGGCGGGAGAAAACACCCAGAATTCCGCGCAAAAGGACAGAACACGCAAAGAAAAACGCGCCTGGCATTGGCCTGGCGCGTTTTTTTGTCAGCCATGTTGACCGGGCAATCCGGTCAGCCGGAAACGACTCAGTCGTCCTTCGGCTCGAGGATCTGGCGACCGCGATACATGCCCGACTTCAGGTCGACATGGTGCGGACGGCGCAGCTCGCCGCTGTCCTTGTCTTCAATGTAGACCGGGGCAGCCAGCTTGTCGTGGGCCCGGCGCATGCCGCGTTTGCTCGGCGTCGTTTTTCTTTTAGGGACGGCCATTGAGCCTCTCCAGCGCTATGAATCAGTGGTCGGGACAGCTTTCACCATCCGTTCGAGCCGCGCCGTATACAGGCTTAATCGACCCGGTGCAAGCATGGCGCGCGGCCTGTTGCAGGCCGCGCTGCTGCTTTGCCTAACCGCCGCTGGACAGGCTGACCGATCCGCCCATCGTGCTTCTGGAATGGCGCGCCGGCGGATTGCCGTGAATACGCACCGAAGCGCCCATGCTGGCCGAGGCGTCAGCGGCCTCGGTGGCATGCGCAGAGACCGAGGCTCCGGTCGAGGCATCAACCTCCACCCGGGCGCAAACCAGATCGCTGGCGCGCAGGGAGGTGCCGGTCGAGGCATCGATCTCAAGCGATCCGCACGTACCTGACAGGCGCACGGACGAGCCGGTGGCGACATCGACTTCAAGGTCCGCACTGTCAATCCCGGTCACCTCGGCACTGATACCGCGGCCGAAGGCCAGTTCGCTGATCGCAGGCAGGGTGACCTGTACCACCACATCGAGGCTGTGGCGCCGCGAGAACAAGCCGCTGTGCTGATCGATCTCAAGACGGTGGCCATCGACCTCGGTGTCGATCCGGTCGAAATCATCGGCATCGCCAATCAGCTCAACCGAAAACCCCTCGCCCTGCACGACAACCAGCTCGAACCCGCCATTGGCATCGATGGAATCGAACCCGGTGAGATTGCGGCTCTCATTGTCCTGGGCAAAGCCCGGTGCGGTGAGTGCGGCAGCCGCCAGAGCGGCGCCAGCGAGGGCGGTGAAACGATAACGATGCATGGCAGTCTCCTTGATCCCGTGGCCGCATGATAACGGCTTTGCCCGTTGGATGCCCGTGACAATGGGTTTAGATGCGCAAGACCTGAAAAAAATTCAGCCACCGGTCGCTCGTGGGCGACCGGTAGAGGGGATGAGGATGAAGCTCGAGGAATTTGGCACCTGGTCGCGGCGCATTGCCGACTGGTCGAAAACCTATCTGGAAACCCTGCGCGACCGCCCGGTCCGTCCGGCGACGCGGCCCGGGAATGTCCTCAACGCCCTGCCCGTTTCGCCGCCCGACGGCGCAACCGGCATGGACGAGATTTTCGCCGATTTCGAACGCCTCGTCCCCGACGCCATGACCCATTGGCAGCATCCGCGCTTCTTCGCCTATTTCCCGGCCAACGCGGCGCCCGCCTCCATGCTCGCCGAACAGCTCGTCAACACGATGTCAGCGCAATGCATGCTGTGGCAGACCTCGCCAGCCGCCACTGAAATGGAAACCCGCATGGTCGACTGGCTGCGTCAGGCGCTCGGCCTGCCGTCAGGCTGGCGCGGCGTGATCCAGGACAGCGCCTCCTCGGCCACACTCTCCGCTGTCATGACCATGCGTGAACGAGCACTCGACTGGCGCGGCATCCGCTCCGGACTCCGCGGTGAAGCGGCGCCGCGCGTCTACGCGTCAGCCCAGACCCATTCTTCCGTCGACAAGGCGTGCTGGGTGGCGGGGATCGGTCAGGACAATCTGGTCAAGATCGCCACCACCGACGATTACGGCATGGATCCGGATGCCCTGCGCGCTGCGATCACCGCTGACCGCGCCGCCGGTCATTTGCCGGCCGGTATCGTGATCTGCGTCGGCGGTACCGGTATCGGTGCCATCGATCCGGTCGCGAAGATCATTGAGGTCGCCCGCGAAGAAAATCTCTACACCCATGTCGATGCCGCCTGGGCCGGCTCGGCGATGATCTGCCCCGAGCTGCGCACGAATTGGAACGGCGTCGAGGGCGCCGACAGTATCGTCTTCAACCCGCATAAATGGCTTGGTGCCCAGTTCGATTGCTCGGTGCAGTTCCTGAAGGACCCGACCGACCAGCTCAAATCCCTGACCCTGCGGCCGGATTACCTCGAAACACCGGGCATGGACGACGCCATCAATTACTCCGAATGGACCATCCCGCTCGGCCGCCGCTTCCGCGCGCTCAAACTCTGGTTCCTGATCCGCGCCTACGGGCTGGACGGCCTGCGCACCCGCATCCGCAACCACATCGCCTGGTCAAACGAAGCCTGCGAGGCGATCCGCGCCCTGCCCGGCCTCGAAATCGTGACAGAGCCGCGCTTCAGCCTGTTCAGCTTCGCCTGCAAGGCCGGCGATGAGGCCACCGCGGACCTGCTGGAACGCATCAACACCGATGGCCGCACCTATCTCACCCAGACCCGCCATGACGGCCGCTATGTGATCCGCTTCCAGGTCGGGCAGTTTGATTGCACGCGGGAGGATGTGATGACGGCTGTGCGTGTGATCGGCGAGCTGGGGGGTGTTTGAAGCGGCAGCAATACCGTTGCGCTCGAGGAGCGCATAGCGCGCGAAACTTGCTTCGGCGAAATGAAGAAGTTGTCGCTGATTTAAAAAAGGAACAGACCGATTATGGCGGACACATTGGCGGACCTTGCGAGAAAGGCGCTTGAATCGAGAATGGCCGGGACGGCCTACGATCCGTTTATCAAGGGTGAATGCGCCAGAAATGACGGCCCGTTAGAAGTAAGATTGACCGGTTCAAGAGACGGTTTGCTGTACTTGGCTAAAGAGTGCCTTCGGGTAGCCGAATCCAAAAACGATTGGGTACATGCTCACGTGGACTCGGGAAATATTGGAGATCCCGCAAGCGTTCCGCTCACCATTGCCTTGGAGCAAAAGTGAGACTCCAATTCTGGTCGTCATCCCCCGGTCGACGCGAAGCGACGATCCGGGGGACCTCAGCCATCTTCCACACGCGTGAGTCGAGGTCCCCCGGACAAGCCGGGGGATGACGGTGGTTTCGGGTGTTCTAAATGGTTAAAAACACGGACCTAAGCCCGACACTCCCCTAAACCATCCGGCTCTGTTCCAGCGCCGCCGCGATAAAGCTCGCAAACAGCGGGTGCGGCTCGAACGGCCTTGATTTGAGTTCCGGGTGGAATTGCACGCCGATGAACCAGGGATGGTCCTCGATCTCGACGATTTCCGGCAACACGCCATCGGGTGACAGGCCGGAGAAGGTCAGGCCGCTCGCTTCCAGCTGGTCCTTGTAGCCGACATTGACCTCATAGCGGTGGCGGTGACGCTCTTCGATATGGGCCTGGCCGTAAATCTCGCGGACCTTGGAGCCGTCCTTGAGGACAGCCGGATAGGCGCCCAGGCGCATGGTGCCGCCCATATCGTCGCCGGCCTTGCGGGTCTCGACTTCATTGCCGCGGGTCCATTCGGTCAGAAGACCGATAACCGGCTCGCCCGATTCGGAGAATTCCGAGGAGACGGCCGTCGGCACGCCTGCGAGATTGCGAGCCGCTTCGAGCACCGCCATCTGCATGCCGTAGCAGATCCCGAAGAAAGGCACCTTGCGCTCGCGGGCGAATTTCGCCGCCGCGATCTTACCCTCGACTCCGCGTTCACCGAAGCCGCCCGGGACGAGCACGCCGTGCACGTCTTCCAGCGGTTCGAAGGCATCGTCTTTCTCGAACTGCTCGCTGTCGAGCCATTTCAGCTTGACCTTCACCCCATTGGCGATACCGCCATGGGCCAGCGCTTCGATGAGGGATTTATAGGCGTCCAGCAGGCCGACATATTTGCCGACCACGCCGATCGTCACTTCGCCATCGGGATTGGCGATGGTCTGCGAAATACCTTCCCAACGGGTCAGATCCGGCGCCGGCGCGTCGGCAATGCCGAAACAGCGCAGGATTTCCGTGTCCAGGCCCTGGCGGTGATATTCGAGCGGCACGTCATACAGCGAGGCGGCGTCGCGGCCCTCGATGACGGCGCTTTCCTTGACGTTGCAGAACAGGCCGATCTTGCGCTTGTCGCCGGGCGGGATCGGGATCTCGCAGCGGCACAGAAGGATATCCGGCTGGATACCGATCGAGCGCAGCTCTTTCACCGAGTGCTGGGTCGGCTTGGTCTTCATCTCGCCGGCGACCTTGATGAAGGGCAGCAGGGTGACATGCAGGAAGACGGCATTGCCGTCGCCCAGCTCCTGGCCGAGCTGGCGGATCGCCTCGAAGAAGGGCAGGCCTTCGATATCACCGACCGTGCCGCCAATCTCGCACAGCACGAAATCGACATCGCCGGCATCGGAGAGAACGAATTGTTTGATCTGGTCGGTGACGTGGGGAATCACCTGCACCGTCGCGCCGAGATAATCGCCGCGGCGCTCGCGCTCGATGATGCGCGAATAAATGCGTCCCGTGGTGATATTGTCGGCCTGGCTGGCAGCAACGCCGGTGAAGCGCTCATAATGACCCAGATCGAGGTCGGCTTCGGCGCCATCATCGGTCACATAGCACTCGCCATGCTGATAGGGCGACATCGTGCCCGGATCGACGTTGAGATAGGGGTCCAGCTTGCGCAGGCGGACTTTATATCCACGCGCCTGAAGCAGGGCTCCGATAGCGGCTGAAGCGAGGCCTTTTCCCAAAGAGGAGACCACGCCGCCCGTAATAAAGATATATCGCGGCATGGGCCGTCTGATTATCCCAGATTCGGACGCGTCGGAAGACGCGAGTTGAAATATGTGATGATTAAAGCGGGACCGACTAGCCGTCGGTGGGTACCGGAGCGCCCGTTTCCTCTTGCTCGACAACGCCGGTGGCCGGATTGTCGATCTCGGTATCAAACACGCTCGTGCCCTCGGCCGTGACGCCGGTCACGATGGCGAGCAGGATCGAATTACCGATGAAGACCGCGCCGAGGATCATGGTCGTGCGCGTCAGGATATTGGCTGCGCCGCGGCCCGACATCATGCCGCCGCCGCCACCGCCGCCACCGATACCCAGTGCCCCACCTTCCGATCGCTGCAGCAGGATGACGCCGATGAGACCAAGGGCGACCAGGAGCTGGATGATCAAAAGGACTGTGGTCATGAATACCGCCATAAGCCAGAACGCGCCGCCCAGTTGGCAGCCCGTCCAGTGATATAAGGAGTTCCCGGTGCGATGCCAGCACCGCCCGGTCACATGGCGGCGCGTTTTATATCAGGCGAACCGTCTTGGCCAGCATCGTCTGCGGTTTGGGCTGCGGCCGCCTGGGCCGCGAGCTCTGCCTTGCGCTGATTGGCTTCCGCTCGCGCCTGCAAGCGCTTGCGCAGATTGGACACGGTGCGTCCGATCTCATTCTTCGAACGCTCGATCGTGTCGCCATTGGCGAAAGCGGCATAGCTGCCCATCGCCAATTCCTTGGCCAGTTTCAGCGCTGCCGGAGGCGCGTTGCGGCCATCGCCGAGGGCCGCGATCTGCTCGATCAGGGCTTCAGCAACCTCGGCTGCCTCGCGTCGGCCCGCCCGCAGCACATGGGCCCGCAGCTCGCGGGCACCGCGTTGCAGGTCGTTGACATCGAGCGCCACCGGCACCTTGCCCTCATCCGTCTTGGAGGCCTCCAGCTCGACGGAAATGACAATCCGCATGGCGACACGGCGGACCCGCTCGCTGGTTACGGCGTCACGCGCCTCTCTGACCCATTGCTTGCCATTGTTGAGCGCCTGCTCATCATTTTCGACCGTCGCCTTGAGAAAATTCGGGACCGCAATCGGCGGCGCATCGGTCGAGCGCTCCGTATCCTTGCGGCGGTCCGGACCGATATAGTCGGAGGTGACGATGAAATCCTTGCGCCCCTTGATCAGGGTCTTGACGCGCTCCTCGGCAAACATGGTCGAAAAGGGCCGAACGATGACATCATCGGCCCCGCATTCGATCGCCTTGCGGATATGACCTGTATCGCGGCTCCAGGTCGTCAGCAGCATGACCACAAACGGGTTGCCGCCCAATTCACCGCGGCGCACCGAACGGACGAGATTGAAGATGTCGGCATCGGTGGCGCTGGACTCGGCAACGATCAACGTCGGTGCGCTGTCGGCGATGGCCGACTTGAAGTCCGACAAGGATGAGACGCATTCGATCTGGCGGAACCCGATTTCGAACAAGGCATAACGCGTTGTTCGCTGGTTCACGTGCACAGGATCGAAAAGCAGCACGGAGGCCCGGGCGTAGTCGATTTCGGCCATACTCGGCTCAGCTCCAAAGGCGGCGAATGAAAACTCAGCCTTGGACTGTCCGGCAAATAAGTTTCAATCCACTTACCGTACTTATTCGCGCTTGCGACTTGCCGCTTCGATTATTGCCGTAAAATCAGACGCATTCAGGCTCGCGCCCCCGACCAGCGCACCGTCGACATCGGCCAGGCCCAACAATTCGGCAGCATTGTCAGGCTTCACTGAACCTCCATAGAGAATACAAGAGGTTGCGGGATTTGGCAGACGCTCGCGAATGGCGGCATGCATGCTCGCGACATCGGCGACGGACGCGGTCAACCCGGTCCCGATCGCCCAGACCGGCTCATATGCTATGACCAAATCCACGCTGGCGGCATTTTCAGGCAGCGAACCGGCGAGCTGACCCGCGACAATCTCGACTTCGCGGCCCGCTTCTCGCTCGGACAGTGTCTCGCCGACACAGATCACCGGGACCAGGCCGGCAGCCAGAGCCGCCTCGGCCTTGGCGCGAATATCGGCATCGCGCTCGCCATGATCGGCGCGGCGCTCGGAATGGCCCAGAATGACATGTGTGGCGCCGGCATCGCGCAGCATCGCTGCGGAGATATCCCCGGTATGAGCGCCGCTCGGTGCGGCATGACAATCCTGGCCGCCGACCCGGACCACCGTACCGTCACAAGCCCGGGCGGCCTGTTGCAGCAAGGTCGCGGGCGGACAGACCAGCACCGTCGCCGGACTTTTGGCGGCGATGGGTGCAATCGCGCCGAAGAAGCCGAGCGCTTCTGTCAGCCCATGCATTTTCCAATTTCCCGCGATGAGTGTCTGACGCGTCATCTTGCCTCCCCGACCGGCCGATCCATACCCCTGATCCGGCGGCAGGAGTAATCATCAATTCCGGCGTCGGCAACGGTGCAAGCCGACAATCGCAGGACAACCGCCCCTCGCGCTTGCGAGGCCCATACCTCGCCGCTACCTTCCGCGCGACGTTTCCAAAAGGCATTTCGGTACCATGCTGTCCAATTTCCGGTCCTTCGCCCAGTCGCCTCTGGCGCTGATCATCATTGTCCTCCTGGTTCTCGCCTTCGCCATGACCGGCGCCGGCGGGATTTTCACCGGCAGCGGCACCGCTGTCGTCGTGGTTGGCAATGAGCAAGTCAGCCAACGCGAACTGGCCTATGCCTTCGACCGCGAAGTGCAGCGCCTGCAACAGCAAAACCCCGAAATCACCCGCGAAATGGCGCGCGAGGAAGGCATCGCCAACCAGGTCCTGCAACAGCAGATCACCTTCGCCACCCTGGCTGCCCGCGCCCATGAGCTTGGCCTCGCCATCTCTGATGCCGCCGTCGTGCGCGAGGCCGCCGCGATCCCGGCTTTCCGCAATCCGGTCACCGAACGCTTTGATCCGGACACGATGCGCTCGGCGCTGCAGCGCGTCGGGATGACCGAAGATCAATTCGCCAATGATGTCGAAGGCGACATGCTGCGCTCGCAGCTGATGGGCGCATTGACCCGCCTTGCCGACCTGCCGGACCAGATCGCCGCGACGCGTTATCTCGTGGCTGAAGAACAGCGCCGCATGTCCGCGCTCGTGCTTGACGCCTCGACCGCTGACGAGATCGCCGATCCGACCGACGAACAATTGCAGGCTTTCATCACCGAGACCCCCGGCCAGAACGGCCAGCCTCTATTCACCCGTCCGGAATTCCGGGCCATCACGCTGGTCCGTTTCCAGCTCGACGATTTCATCCGCGATGTTGCTGTCGACGAGTCGGTACTGCGCGAGACCTATGACTACCTGGTCGACACCAACCAGATCGGCACCCCGGCCGTGCGTAGCTTCACCCAGCTGACGGCGCCCGACCAAGCCACGGCCGAAGCCGCCGCCGAGCGTCTCGCCAATGGCGAAAGCGCCGCCCTGGTCGCGAGCGAGCTCGGCCTTGATGCGCCGCTCACCCTGGACAATGCCCAGCGCTACGAAGTGCCTGACACCCAGTTGGCCGACGCCGTTTTCGCCATGTCACAGGACGAAGCCCGGGCAGTGGAAGGCCGTTTCGGCTGGAGCGCCGTCCAGGTGACGCTGGCCGAAGAGGCCAATCTGCCCAGCTTTGAGGATGAGCGCGAACGCCTCCAGGCCGACGCCGCTCGCGCCCAGGCGACTGACGACATGTATGGTGCCATCTCGGCCTTCGAAGCCGCACGCGAAGACGGTGCCTCGCTTGAGGTCGCCGCTGAATCGAGCGGCACACCACTGGAGATTTACCAGCCGCTGGCCCAAAACTCCTTCGACGAAAATCTCGACTTCGATCCGGAGCGCTATCAAGCGCTGGCTGCAGAAATCCTGCCGGTCGCCTTCGCACAGGTCGAGGGTTTCGCAATCGACCTGCAGACCTACAACGACACGGATTTCTTCACCCTGCGGGTCGATTCGATTGTGCCCAGCCGTCCGTTTGAGTTGGAAGAAGTCCGCGAGCAGGCGGAAAGCCGCTGGCGCTCGATTCAAGTCGACACCCAGTTGCAGGCCCGGGCCGAGGACGCACTCGCCCAACTCGAGGCCGGAGACGATCTCGAGCTCGTCTCACTGACCGCAGGCGGCCGCACCGAAAGCTCGACGCTGCGACGCGACCAGACTGCTGGCGGATTCACCCGCGGCGCGGTCTCAACGGCCTTTTCCATGACGCCCGGCGAATACCGGATGCAACAGGTCGCCGAAGGCCGTTATCTCGTCCTGACGGTCGATGAAGTCATTCCTGCCGACATTGCCGCCGCACCGGCAGCGGATCTGGCCGGTATCGAAGGCGATCTCGTCAGCGAGTTCGGCAATGACGTGGTCTTCGCAACCCGCGACTTCCTGCTGCGTGAATACGAGATCACCGACGCATCTATCGACAACCGCCTCTACTCCCTGGCCATCGGCGAGACCGATCCCAGCACACCGCAATGACGCCGCACGCGCCGATCACGCCGGATTTCGCCACCGTCGCCGAACGTCTCGAACGCGGCGAGACCTGCGTCATCCAGGCCCGGCGTGTCGATGACCTGCTGACCCCGGTTGCGGCCTATCTGCGGCTGGCGGCGGATCAAGCCAACTCCTTCCTGCTGGAATCGGTTGAGGGCGGCGCCTGGCGCGGTCGCTATTCGGCGATCGGACTCGATCCGGACCTTATGTGGCAATGCCGCGATGGCGTCGCCAGCGAGGCGCGCGGCATGGATGTCGCGGCGCGGCGCTTCACCCCGATTGACGCCGAACCGATGACCGCCCTTCGCGACGTCATTGAAGCCGCCCACTGCCCCCTGCCCGACGACGCACCGCCCTTGGCGTCCGGTCTGTTCGGCTATGTCGGCTATGACATGGTCCGCTATCTGGAACGCCTGCCCACCGGAGCCGCGCCGGACCCGCTCGGCCTGCCCGAATCGATCCTGCTGCGACCACAGACCATGGTCGTCTTCGATGCGTTGAAGCAGGAAATCCAGGTCTATTGTCCGGTCCGCCCCGGCGAATTTTCGGCCCGGGAAGCCTATGACGCCGCGGTCGAACGCCTGCAAACCACCTTGCAGAAATTGGCTGGCGGCACGCCGGAACCGGCTCGCCCGGCCGGCCAGCTCGGCGCGCGTCAGTCCAATCAGAGTGAGGACAGCTACCGCCAGGCTGTCGATGCAGCCCGGGCCTATATCCGCGCCGGCGACGCGTTCCAGGTCGTGCCCAGCCAGCGTTTTTCCGCTGACTATCCAGCTGACCCGTTCTGGCTCTACCGCTCGCTGCGCCGCCTCAATCCGTCGCCCTTCCTCTTTTTCTTCCGCTTTGACGGGTTTGAAGTGGTCGGCTCCAGTCCGGAAATCCTGGTCCGCTTGCGTGATGATGTCGTGACCATCCGGCCCATTGCCGGCACCCGTCCACGCGGCAGAACCCCGGCCGAGGATGACGCCCACGAGGCCGACCTGCTGGCCGATCCGAAGGAGCGCTCGGAACATCTCATGCTGCTCGATCTCGGGCGCAATGATGTCGGTCGGATCGCCAAGCCCGGCTCGGTGCGGATCACGGCCCGAGAGATCGTCGAGCGCTACAGCCACGTCATGCACATCGTCTCAAACGTCGAAGGTGACCTGGCCGCCGGGGAGGATGTTGTCTCGGCCCTGTTCGCCGGCTTCCCGGCCGGAACCGTGTCGGGCGCACCGAAAGTTCGGGCGATGGAAATCATTGACGAGCTGGAGCCGCATCGTCGCGGCGTCTATGCGGGTGCCGTCGGCTATTTCAGCGCCGATGGCGGCATGGACACGGCCATCGCCCTGCGCACGGCGGTGTTCAAGGATGGCCGGATGTATGTCCAGGCCGGCGCCGGCGTTGTGCTCGACAGCGATCCCGAGTCGGAACGGGTCGAAACGGTCAACAAGGCGGAAGCCCTATTCCGCGCCGCGATTGATTCCCTCGACAATTGAGGCCTGCAGGCCGGGCTCGGCGACGAAGAGCTGGTCGGCGAGCTCGCTGACGGTCACGAACTCCACCTCAGCCGCCTCCGGACTGCCCAGCCAGGCCTCCAGTGTTTCCAGCGTCAGCGCGTGCGGATGGCCGATCACGACGGCATGCCCGTCGGTGCGCGCGAGCGTGGCGGCCTCGTCCAGGCGGGCCCGGATCGAGCCGGCATCGAGATCATGATCAAGGAAGATGTCGCGCTCCAGCGAGCGCAGGCCCAGTCCCGACGCCACCGCACGGCCACGGCTTTGCGCGGTTGTCAGGCTGTCGAGGAAAATCGGGTTGTCGTGGCTGATGGCGGCCAGCGCGACACGCAGGGCGCGCGGATCAGCAGTGAAGCGGCTGCCCATATGATTGTTGAGGCCGATTGCGCCCGGCACCCGGGCCATCGCCCAACGCACCCGCGCCTGCAGATCGGCATCGCTGAGACCGAGCCGTAGGGCGTTCGGTCCCGGATCGGCCAGTCCGACCGGTTCCATCGGCATGTGCAGCAACACATCATGCCCATTGGCTTGCGCCAGCGCGGCCAGGGTCGCGGACGCCTCGGCGTAGGGCAGGATTGCGAGGGTCAGCGGCACGGGCAGCGCAATGACGCGCTCGGCAGCGGCGACGTCCAGTCCGGCGTCATCGATCACCAGCACGATTTGCGGTCGCCGCGCTGTGACCGGCGTGGCCACTGTGACGTCGGTGATGACCGGGATCATATTTGATGCAGCTATGTCGATCGGCGCGTCCAAGGCATCGGTTTGTGAGGCGATTGCGACCGAATCCAGCGAATCAAAATTGCGGACGCGGCTGACGCGTATCCCCTGATGTTGGGAGGTCTCCTCCGCCGAGGCCATGGCCGGCATCGGGAAACCGCCGTTGCTGGCGACAGAAAACACAATTGCGCCAAGCAGATAGGCCGCAGCTGCCAAGGCCCCGGCGAAAGCCGGGATGGCTGAATGGCGGGCCTTGATCAATGTCGGAGCAGAGCGGGTCATGACACCAGCACGCGCCAGCCTGGTTAATCAGGCGTTAATGCACTTGCAGGATTGGCGAAGCCCGGCCCGGCGACTAGCTTTCATGCCAAGGAGAGCCGCATGCTGCTGATCATCGACAATTACGACAGCTTCACCTTCAACCTGGTGCATTATTTCCAGGAGCTGGGGGCGCAGACCAAGGTCGTGCGCAATGATGCGCTGACCGTCGACGAGGCATTGGCCTTGCAGCCGAGCGGGATCGTGCTGTCACCGGGCCCGTGTGCGCCGGACCAGGCCGGGGTCTGTCTCGATCTGATTGCTGCCGCGCCGAATACGATGCCGATCCTGGGCGTCTGCCTCGGTCATCAGTCAATCGGTCAGGTTTTCGGCGGCGAGGTGATCTCGGCCAAGACCATCATGCACGGCAAGACCAGCCCGGTGGTGCATGATGGCAGTGGTATCTTTACCGGACTGCCAAGCCCGTTCACCGCGACCCGCTATCATTCCCTCGCGGTGCGGCCGGAGAGCCTGCCGGACATGCTGGTCGCGACCGCCCACACTGCAGATGGCGAGATCATGGGGCTGGCCCACCGCACGCGGCCGGTGCATGGCGTGCAATTCCATCCCGAATCCATCGCCTCGGAACACGGTCACGCCCTGCTCCGCAACTTCCTCGACCTGACCGGCCTGCCCCGCGCCCAGGCTGCGTGATCGGGCGGCGCGACCGGGCCGCACGCACATGGCAACGGCCAGCGGGCGTTGAAATGCCAGCGGCCCCGCGCTAGGTCCTTTCGGTTCGCTTTGTTCAACCCGGTGACAGGTATGCCGTCTCGCGCCCTTTCATGTCTCGCCCACCCGGCCGCCTTGGCCGGTCCGGTCGGCATGGCGGCGTCGACGCGCGTTCGATACGCTCAGCCGGCCACGCGATGGCGCAGCCCCCATCGATGGCGCAAGACCGCCTCCTGACGACCCTGCGGGGTGATGGCGTCCGGCCTCAAGCCGGATTTGAACATAGCTGGCGAAACGACTGACAATGCAAAATATTTCCCTGTGCCTGAATGCCTTTTCACGCGGCACCTATCCCGAGGACGCCGCCATTGCCGGCGCCTTTGACGAACTCATGTCCGGCGATGTTGCGGATGCCGCCATCGGCGGCTTCCTGATCGGTCTCGCCGCACTCGGCGAGCGCCCTGTCGACATTGCCGCCGGCGCCCGCGCCATGCGCAGCCGGATGACCCGTATCACCGCTCCCGAAGGCGCCATCGACACGTGCGGCACGGGCGGTGACGGCAAGGGCGCCTGGAATATATCGACCGCCGCCGCGATCATCGCGGCTGGCGCCGGCGCCACGGTCGCCAAGCATGGCAACCGGGCCGCCTCCTCCAAGTCCGGCTCCTCCGACGTCCTGGCCCAGCTCGGCGTCAAGCTCGACTGTCCGCCACAAGTGGTCGAACGGGCCTTGCTCGAAGCCCGCGTCGGCTTCCTCTACGCCCCGGCACACCATGCCGCCGTACGTCATGTCGGTCCGGCCCGTCAGAATCTCGGCGTGCGCACCGTGTTCAACCTGCTTGGTCCGCTGTCCAACCCGGCCGGCGTCAAGCGTCAGCTGCTCGGCGTCTATGAC
The DNA here is from genome assembly GCF_003634045.1 of Maricaulis maris. Taxonomy (GTDB): domain Bacteria; phylum Pseudomonadota; class Alphaproteobacteria; order Caulobacterales; family Maricaulaceae; genus Maricaulis; species Maricaulis maris. The sequence goes on along the minus strand of NZ_RBIM01000002.1, from coordinate 76,250 downwards.
AAGCGCTGGCTGGTGCCGATGGCCGAGGCGCTGCGCAATCTGGGCTGTGAGCATGCACTCTTGATGTGCGGCGAGGACGGCATGGACGAGCTGACCACGACCGGAGCCTCAAACATCGCCGAACTGCGCGACGGGGCGATCCGGGAATACAGCTTCCATCCCGAAGAAGCCGGCCTGCCACTGGCCAGCGCCGAGGCACTGCAGGGCGGCTCGCCGCAGATGAATGCCGACGCCATCCGCGCCTTGCTCGACGGTGAGACCGGCGCCTTCCGGGACATTGCCGTGCTCAATGCCGGCGCCGCCCTGCTCCTGGCCGGACTGGCCGACACCATCGCCGATGGCACCCGCCTGGCGGAAGCGGCCGTTGATGACGGGCGGGCCAAGGCGGCGCTGACCCGCATGGTCGCCATTTCACACGGGGAGGCGTGAGCCATGAGCACGCGACCCGAGATCATGCCTGACACGCTGGCCCGCATCGGCGCCTACAAGCGCGCGCACATCGCGGCCTGCAAACAGGCGCGCCCCTATGCCGAGATCGCCGCCGCGGCCCGCGATGTGGCGCCGGTACGCGGCTTTGCCAAGGCCCTCGCGGCCGCACCGGACGGTCTTGGCCTGATCGCCGAGATCAAGAAGGCCAGCCCGTCGAAAGGCCTGATCCGCGCCGATTTCGATCCCCCCGCCCTCGCCCGCGCCTATGAGGCCGGCGGGGCGACCTGCCTGTCCGTTTTGACCGATACGCCCAGTTTTCATGGCGCCGATGCCTTCCTCACCGCGGCCCGCAATGCCGTCGCCCTGCCGGCGCTGCGCAAGGACTTCATGTATGATCGTTACCAGGTTGCCGAGGCCCGCCTTCTGGGGGCTGATGCGATCCTGGTGATCATGGCGGCGGTTGATGATGACACCGCCCGCCAGCTGATCGAGGAAGCCAATGCCTGGTCGCTCGACGTGCTGGTGGAAGTCCATGACGCCGCCGAGATGGAACGGGCGCTGGCGCTCGACGCTCCCCTGCTCGGTGTCAACAACCGCAATCTGCGGACCTTCGAGACATCCCTCGACACATTCGACGCGCTGGCGCCGATGGTGGCTGATGACCGGCTGCTGGTCGCCGAGAGCGGGATTTTCGGCCGTGATGACGCCTTGCGCCTGAAACAGGCCGGTGCCCGCGCCCTGTTGGTCGGCGAAAGCCTGATGCGTCAGGACGATGTCCGGACAGCAACGGCGACCCTGTTGGGCCGTCCGGCGGCCGCTTGACGACATTTCAGAACACTTGTAGAACAAACACTCCTATTCCTGATTTGTTCCCGCAGGCCTGCGCCTGATTCCGGGAATGCGAACAAGGGGGTTGCCTTGCTGACGCGGAAACAGAACGAGCTGTTGCTCTTCATCCATCAACGCATCAAGGAAACCGGCGTCTCGCCCTCCTTCGACGAGATGAAGGGCGCGCTGCAACTGGCCTCCAAATCCGGTGTTCACCGCCTGATCACGGCGCTGGAGGAGCGCGGCTTCATCCGTCGCCTCGCCCATCGCGCCCGGGCACTGGAAGTGCTCAAACTGCCCGAATCGGCGGCGGCGGCTGAAACGCCGAGCCTGCCACGCGGCAATCTCGGCCCCAATGTCGTGCGCGGCAATTTCGCCAAGCCCGAGGAAAGCCCGCGCGAATCGACGGTCGACATACCCGTGCTCGGCCGGATCGCCGCCGGCGTCCCGATCTCGGCCATCCAGCATGAAACCGACCGCCTGCCCGTCCCTGCGGACATGGTCACCGGTGGCGAGCATTTCGCCCTTGAGGTGAAAGGCGATTCGATGATCGAGGCCGGTATCATGGATGGCGACACTGTCCTCATCCGGCGCTGCCAGTCTGCCGAGTCCGGTGATATCGTGGTCGCCTTGGTTGATGACGAGGAAGCCACGCTCAAACGCCTGCGCAAAAAAGGCGGCTCAATCGCCCTGGAAGCGGCCAATCCCGAATACGAGACCCGCATTTTCGGCCCCGATCGGGTCAAGGTGCAAGGACGTCTTGTGGGACTGATCCGGCGTTATCACTGACGACGTGATTGCTATGCTTGGCAACTTCGATGCGCACGGTTTGAATCGTCCTTGGACGCTGTCACAGCCATAGGCGCAGGTCGCGGGTGCGCTCTACAGGCGCCCCCTGTGTGCCGTTTGGAACGCACCGGTGGACGCCGGCTCTTGTTCCAGATTCAGGTCCTGCCGCGCCGCGACGATGGTCCGGGATCAGGCGGGCAAGGGACCGTCGCAAATCGCCACCGCCATCAACGCCCGTGCCAGGGGCGTGCACCGACCAATGGCCGGGCACGCTGGATCGCGACCAGTTGACCATCACGCAGATGCAGTGACTGGCCACCGGTTCTCGCCAACTCATCGGCATCGATGATTCGGGCTTGGCATTGGCGGGCAATTGCCGGCGGCACCGCAAGATCAGCGACAATGAGGTCGGCGCGGGCACAATCGGTCGGCCAATCCTGCAGCGACGACAAGCGGGTCACCCGCACGCCCTGGAGCCGGGCATTGCAGCCATGGTTGTCACAATTGGCATCCCAGACTGCCGGCGCCGGATCCGCCACCCCGCGTGCCTCGAGGAATACCCGCGCTGCAAAGCGTGAGCGGCGCCGGTCGCTGACCACCCAGCCGGTGGCGTCATCTCGGGCGAGGATCAATCCGGTCTCGGAGATGAAGATATCCGGCTGCGGCAGCACGGCCCACAAACCCAGCGCCGCTGCCATCACGGCGGCCCCGCTCCAGCGCCACAGTCCACGAACCAGAAGGCTGGCGACAAAGCCGGTCGCAAACAAGGCCAGAACCAAGCCCGGCGTTGCCGGCAGATAACGCTGCGCGCCCGGCCAGTCGGCGACCATGTGAGCAAGGCCCAGCATGATCGACAGCCCCCACTCCATGACGGCGAAGGCCGGACCATCCAGACCGACGGGTATCAGCACCAGGCCGAGCACGCCGGCCGGCATGACCAGCAAGGAGAAAATCGGCATGACCAGCAGATTGCCGGCCAGGCCGAAGCTGGCGACGCGGTGGAAATGGAAGGCGGCGAACCCGGCCGTTGCCGTACCGGCAACCAGGCTGGTCGTGCCCAAACCACCGAAAAACAACCGTATCTGCGACAAGGCGCCAGCCTGCGAGCCACGGCGGGACCGGTCCTGCCACAGCCGCGCCACCGTGATCAGCGCTGCCGCCGCGGAAAACGACATCTGAAAGCCCGGCGTGATCACGGCTTGGGGCTGCAAGGCAAGGACGGCAATGACGGCAAGGCTGAGCGTGTGTAGCGACAGGGCGCGACGGCCGAGAATGACCGCACCGAGCACCGAAACCGTCATGATGAAGGCGCGCTGGGTCGGGATCGTACCGCCGGACAGGACCAGATATCCCGCTGCGAATGCCAATGCCACCCAAGCCGCCGGCACAGCGGCATCATGACGCCGCGCCCAAGGGAAGACGGCAGCCAGACCAAGGCGGACGGCGAAAAAGACCCCGCCGGCCAGCAAAGCCATATGCATGCCGGAGATCGCCAGGACATGTCCAAGCCCGGCCCTTCGCAGCGCTTCGACATCACCCGGATCGATATGGGCCCGGTCGCCGGTCAGGAGGGCCGCAGCCAGCGCACCGGGGCGGGCCTGCATGCGCGAGCGGATATGCCGGGACATGTCCGCCCGCAATCGGGCCACCGCCCGCGCTATACGGTCCTCGTGCACCGGTGGGCCGGCCTCGGCCGGCGCGATTCCGTATCCGGTGGCGACAATGTCCGCAAAGGCCGCATGAAAGGCGAAATCATAACCACCCGGCACCGCGGCCGGTCGCGGCGCTGCCAGCACGGCGCGAAGCCGGATCGCGTCGCCGGGACGGATACCGGCCGGATCACCCAGCACCCTCACCCGCTGCGGCCGGGCGCCATCATCGCCGCCGACGAGACGCAGCAACAGGCGTTGTCGGCCACCGCCGCTGCGATCGATCGCTTCCAGCCAACCGGTCAGCTCAACCGCGCGATCCCCGGTCACAAATGGTTCGCGGTCATGATGGGCCGCTGTGTAGCGGGTTGCGTGCCAGCCAAAGAGCGCGGTTGCGACCAGGAAAATCGCCAGAAGTCCGGCTAGCCGATCCGCCCCAATTCGGCTGGCAGGGGAAATGCGAACCGTGGCCAGGAGCACGCCCGCGACCGCGACCGGCAAGGCAATCAGCCCCCATCCCGGCTCGACCGGGGCGGAAAAATAACTCGCACACCCGATCATTGCGCCCAGGCTGCCAACAATGGCCGGGCTGAAATCCGCAAGCGGATCAACGCGATTGCCCGGTGAGTTCCGGCTATTTGCCGCGCGTTGCGGCAGGATTGCGTCAGGTTGAAGCATCAAGCAGCCTACGGTCTATCGCAAAAGCTGATATTCATGCTAACACGGCTTTCCCTTCTCGCAGTGCAGCATGAATTCGCAATTGCAAAACAACGACAAGATGATCCGCACGCGCTTTGCGCCCTCGCCCACCGGCTTCCTCCATATTGGCGGAGCCCGGACGGCGTTGTTCAATTGGTTGTTCGCCCGTCGTCATGGCGGCCAATTCCTGCTGCGCATCGAGGACACCGATCGCGCCCGCTCGACCCAGGCCGCGATTGACGCGATCCTCGACGGGCTTGGCTGGCTTGGCCTCGACTGGGATGGCGACGCCATCTCGCAATTCGAGCGGGCCGAACGCCATGCCGAGATCGCCTATGCGCTCCTGGAAAAGGGGCATGCCTTCAAATGCTGGTGCACGCCGGACGAAGTCCAGGCCCTGCGGGATGCAGCCTTCGCCGAAGGACGAGCCCTGCGTTCGCCCTGGCGCGATCGTGACCCGGCCGACGGGCCTGCCGACCAGCCCTTCACCGTTCGCTTCCGGGCGCCGGATAGCGATGTCGTGCTCGAGGATGCAGTCCAGGGCACCGTGCGCTGGGCAGCCAAGGAATTCGACGATCTCATCCTGCTGCGCTCGGACGGCAATCCGACCTATAATCTCGCTGTTGTGGTCGATGATCATGACATGGCGATCACCCATATCGTGCGCGGCGATGATCACCTGGTGAACGGTGCCCGCCAGAGCCAGATTTATGACGCCATGGGTTGGGATCGCCCGGTCTTCGCCCATGTGCCGCTGATCCATGGTCAAGACGGTAAAAAACTGTCCAAACGCCATGGTGCCCTGGGCGCGGAAGCCTATCGCGACATGGGCTATCTGCCCGAAGGCCTGCGCAATTATCTGCTGCGGCTTGGCTGGTCACATGGCGACCAGGAACTCTTTACCGATGCCGAGGCGGTCGCCGCCTTCGCGCTGGACGGCCTCAACAAGGCGCCGGCGCGGATGGATATCGACAAGCTCAACCACATCAACGCTCACCATATCGGCCAGGCTGAGAATACCCGCCTGATTGAACTGGTGACGCCCTTCCTCGCAACCCTTGAAGCGCGGATTGAGGATGCCGATATTACCCGCGAACGCCTGACCGCGGCGATGCCGGTTCTCAAGACCCGGGCATCGACACTGGAAGAGCTGGCAGCTCAGAGCTATTTTCTGCTGCGACCGCGCCCCTTCCAACTTGAAGGCAAGGCGGCCAAACCGCTCATGGATGACGAGGCCCGCGACCGGCTTTACCGCCTGTTCACGCATCTCGGCGATGTGGAGGCTTGGACGGAGGCTGCGTTGTCAGACGCGCTCAAGGAATTCGCTGAAGCCGAAGATGTCGGTTTCGGCAAAATCGGTCAGCCGCTGCGTGCAGCGCTGACCGGCGGAGCACCCGCTCCCGATCTGGCCCTGGTCATGACCTTCATCGGTCGTGACGAGACGCTGGACCGTATCAAGGATCAGATGACGCCGGCTACATCCGAGTAGCCTGCGAACCATGGGGATGACGTGATGGAAAACAAAGCCAAGCCGAATGGGTCGGCCACGCTCAACTACAATGGCAAATCGCTCGAACTGCCCGTGTTCAGCGGCGAGATCGGCCCGGATGTGATCGATATCCGCAAGCTGTACGCGCAAACCGGCATGTTCACCTATGATCCCGGCTTCACCTCGACCGCGAGCTGCGAAAGCCAGATCACCTATATCGACGGCGACAAGGGCACGCTGCTTTATCGCGGCTATCCGATCGACCAGTTGGCAGACAATTCAAATTTCATCGAAGTCTGCTACCTGTTGATGAATGGCAATCTGCCGTCCTCCGGTGAGCTGGAAACCTTTGACTGGACGATCCGTCGTCACTCCATGCTGCACGACCAGTTCGACCAGTTCTTCCGCGGCTTCCGCCGCGACGCCCACCCGATGGCGATCATGGTCGGCACGGTTGGCGCGCTGTCTGCCTTCTACCACGACTCGACCGACATCAATGATCCGGAGGCGCGCACCATTGCCAGCCACCGCATGATCGCCAAAATGCCGACGATCGCGGCCCGGGCCTACAAATATGCCATCGGCCAGCCCTTCATCAGCCCGCGCAACGAGCTCGACTACGCCGCCAATTTCCTGCGCATGTGCTTTGCCGTTCCGGCCGAGGACTATGAGAGCAATGCCGTGCTCGCCAAGGCGATGGACAAGATCTTCATCCTGCACGCCGATCACGAACAGAACGCCTCGACCTCGACCGTGCGCCTGGCCGGATCTTCGGGGGCCAACCCGTTTGCCTGTATCGCGGCCGGCATTGCCTCGCTGTGGGGCCCGGCCCACGGCGGCGCCAATGAAGCCGCCCTCAACATGCTCAACGAGATCGGCTCGGTCGACAAGATTCCGGAATATGTCCGCAAGGCCAAGGACAAGTCGGACCCGTTCCGCCTGATGGGCTTCGGTCACCGCGTCTACAAGAATTATGATCCGCGCGCCAAGGTCATGCGCGACACCTGCCACGAAGTTCTCGACGTGCTGGGCGTGCGCAATGACCCGACCCTGCAGGTCGCCATGGAGCTTGAGCGCATCGCGCTGGAAGACCCGTATTTCGTCGAAAAGAAGCTCTACCCGAATATCGACTTCTATTCGGGCATCACGCTCAAGGCGATGGGCTTCCCGACCGAGATGTTCACCGTGCTCTTCGCCCTGGCCCGCACCGTCGGCTGGATCGCGCAATGGTCGGAAATGATCGAGGATCCGTCCCAGAAGATCGGCCGTCCGCGCCAGCTCTTCACCGGCGCGACGCCGCGCGACTACATCGATCTCGGCAAGCGTTGACAGTTCGCATGATGATCACAGAAAAGGCCGCCTCCGGGCGGCCTTTTTTATTGCGGGGCAGGCAGACCTGCCAGCACAGCTTCGGCAGCGCGGCGGCTGGCTTGGCCGCTGCCGCGCAGCTCGGCGGTCACGGCCTTGAGCTTGGCGGATATCTCGGCCCGCTTTCCGGCGCTGCCCAGCAGAGGTTCGACAGCGGCGCTCAGATTGGCGCCGGTACAGGCCAGCTGGATGACTTCCGGGACGATGCGCTCATCAGCGGCGATATTGACCAGTGAGATGTGCGGCGTCTTGAGCAGGTTGAAGGCCCGCACCAAACCCCAGGTGATCCAGCCAAGCTTGTAACTGGCGACCGTGGGCACACCCGCCGTCGCCAGCTCGGTCACCACCGTGCCCGAACAGGCCAGCGCCACGTCGGCTGCGGCGAAAGCGTCGGCCTTCTCGTCCTCGCCAACCCGGATCGCGGAGGCCAGTACCGGATGACGGGCCATCACGGCATCGACCTGCGTCGCAACGGGATCCGCGACCGGCAAGACCAGGCGCAGCCCGGGATGACGCCGGGTCAGACGCTCGAGTGCCTTCACGAAAGGCTTGGTCATGCGCCGGATTTCCGACGGACGACTTCCCAGCAAGACCACCAGCACCGATTCCTCACCGGTGACGCCATGGCGCTGACGGAAAGCGGGGCCATCACCGGTCGGCAGGCGTTCCAGCGTCGGATTACCGACAAAGGTCACCGGCAGGCCGTGCGGTTCGTAATAGGGACCGTCGAAATTCAGGATCGTCAGCAGTTCATCGACGGTCGCCGCCAGAACGGCCGCTCGTCCTGGCCGGGTCGCAAACACCTGCGGACCCACATATTTGACCAGGCGGATGGCCGGATTGATCGCCCGCACACCGCGCGCCACCCGCAAGGTGAAGCCCCAGGAATCGATCAGGACAACCGTATCCGGTTTGGCCGCAATGATCGCGTCAACCGCCTCGGCGACAGCGGCCTTGACCCGCTTGTAAGCCCGCAAACCGTCGATCCAACCGAGAATGTTGAGACCGTCGATCGACATCGCCGAGACGACGCCCTGTTCGGCCATGGCACTGCCACCAATGCCGGAAAGGGTGATGGCCCCGGAGGTCAGACTGCGCAGCTCGCGGGCCAAGCCGGCGCCGAGCAGATCCCCGGAGCGCTCTGCCGCCACAAGAAAGACGTGCGGCTGGCTCATCGGACCGCCTCGATCAAGACGAACAGGCCATGCTCGGCCAGCGCCGCCTCGACACCGTCACGATCCACGATCAGCGCACCATCGGCTTCCAGCACAATACCGGCCAGGCCGGCCCGCGCACAGCGTTCCACCGTATCAACGCCAATGGTTGGCAGATCGACGCGGCGCTCCTGTATTGGTTTGGGGCGCTTGGCGAGCACGCCCATGCGGTCACCGGGCCGACCGCGCAGCACGTCAGGCAGGCCGGCGACGCGGTCGAGCATGCCATTCGTGCCCTCCTGCGCCTCGACCGCCAACACGATCCCGCCGGCAACCACGGCACCTTGACCGATATCCAGCCGCCCGATTTCCGCCGCGACAGACATCGCCTTGGTGACATCATCACGGTGAGCCTCAACCAGGCCCGGATCGCCGATCACGCCGGCCGGCAAGCCGCCCTGCCCGATCAGGCTGTCAGCCCCGACCACGGCGAAACCGGCCCGCTCGAACTCATCAACCACGACGCGGATTACCGCATCATCGCCCTTGCGACCGGCTGCGAGCGCCCGCGGCACCATGATCAGACCGCGCGCATCCATCTTGAGCGATTTGATATCCGGCCGCGTTACATAGCCGGCAAAACACACGGCGTCACAGCCGGCCGCCCGCAGCGCCTTTATCATGCCGCCGATTTCTCCGACTGATTTGAACACCGTGTCGGCATGGCTGTAATCCCGGTCGGCAAAGCCGCGCAGCGCGATGACAAAGACCGGTTTTCCGGCTTGGGCCTTGAGGATTTCCAGCGGCAGGTCTCCACCGCCGGCGAGCAGGCCCAGCTTTGTCCAACCCGCCTCAGTCATCCGGCATGCAAATGGAGCGTTTGGCGTCGGCCCGGATGAAATCGATGATTTCCGCGATCGGGGCATTGCCTGAATACAGCTGGGCGACATCATCCACCCGCTCGTCAAATGTGCCTTCCTGGGCAAAGAGGAGGCGGTAGGCGGCACGCAGCTCGCGCAGCGTCTCACGCGGCATGCCACGACGCTTGAGGCCGACCACATTGAGGCCGGCAAGATGGGCGTGATTGCCAATCACCGAGCCATAGGGAATGACATCTGCCGTCACCATCGCCATCGCACCGACAAAGGCGTGGCGACCGATCCGGCTTTTCTGGTGGATGCCGGCATAACCACCGAGAATCGCGTGATCGGCAATTACGGTCTCGCCGCCGATCGCGGCGCAATTGGCGAATACAACCCGGTCACCGACGATACAGTCATGCGCGACATGGGCGCCAACCATGAAGTAGCCGTCATTGCCGACCACGGTCCGCCCGCGCGCAAATGTCGTCCCGGGGTGCATGGTGACATTCTCACGCAGAATATTGCGCTGGCCGATGATCAGCTCGGTATCTTCGCCCTGGTATTTGAAATCCTGTGGCGGATGGCCGATCTGGGCGCCCGGATAGAGCACGCAATCCTCGCCCAGCGTCGTATTGCCGGCGATCGTGACATGCGAGATGACGCGCACACGATCCTTCAGCACGACTTTCGGTCCGACGATGCAGAAGGGGCCGATCTCAACCCCCTCGCCAATCTGGGCGCCCGGATCGACAATGGCGGTGGGATGGATCTGACTGGACTGGGTCATTTGTTCTCAATGGCCTTGGCAGAGAATTCAGCCTGGACGGCGCGCTTGCCGTCGGCCCAGACCTCGCCCTTGAACTTGAACACGCCATGGCGCGCTGCGGTCACCGCAACGGGCATGCGCAACATCATGCCGGGACGCACGGGGGCGCGAAACCGTACCTTGTCGGCGCCCATGAAGAAAACGGTCGCGGAATCGGGTGAGGCGCCGAGCGTCTTGTACATCAAAACCGCGCCAGCCTGGGCCATGGCCTCGATCATCAACACGCCCGGCATCACGGGATTGCCGGGAAAATGCCCGGGAAAGAAGGGTTCATTGGCGGTCACGCCCTTGATGCCGACGATCGAAGTGCCGGCGACATAGTCTTCTGCGGCGTCAATGAGCAAGAAGGGGTAGCGATGCGGGAGCAGGGTCTGGATTTCCGCGTTTTCAATGCGATCGGACACGCCGTTCAGCCTTTCTTCGAGGTCTTTTTGCCGGTTTTCGCCAGGCGGCGGAGTTCGGCGAGTTCACGCAAATGCTGCCGCAGGGGCTGGGCGGGATTGCCGACCCAGAATTCGCCAGCCGGGACATCCCTGGATGCCGCCGAATTGGCACCGACCTGGGCCCCCTCACCGATGCGGACATGATCATAGACACCGACACGCCCAGCCAGGACGGCGCGATCTCCAATCACGGCACTGCCGGCGAGACCGGTATAACCCGCCATCACCACCTGCCGACCGATCCGGGCATTATGGGCAATATGGCAGAGATTATCGATCTTGGTGCCATCGCCGATGCGCGTCGCGCCGAACACGCCACGATCAATCGCGGTATTGGCCCCAATGGTGACGTCACGGCCGATAACAACGCTCCCCAAGTGCAAAATATCGGTGTTAATTCCGTTGGATATTGCAACGCCGAAGCCGTCCTCGCCAATCACGGCTCCCGCAAGAATGTTGCAGTTTTCGCCAATTTCGCAGCACAGGAGGCTGACCCGGGCCGCCAGCCGGGTCCCGGCTCCGAGTCGGCAACCCGGTCCGATCACGCTGTGGGGACCAACCGCGCAGTCGGCGCCGATCTCGGCACCGGCACCGACCACCACGCCGGCTGCGAGCGAAGCGGTCTCGTCGATCCGGGCCGTTGGATGGATGAAGGTATCCACATCAAAGCCGCGCAGGCGGAACAGATGAGGCAGGGTATGGGCGAAGGCCGTACGTGGCGCATCATGGGTCAGTGTGGTCGCACCCAGGCTCGCCGCTTCATTCGCGGCATCAAGCGGGCAAATCACCACGACACCGTCCAGCGCGCCGGCCGGCGCGTTCGCGAAATGCTTGCCGGTTTCGGCATAAGCCAGCGTACCGGGACCGCCCTCGCCAAGTGGAGCGACGCCCTCGACCGATATCCCGACGGCTGCAGAATCAGAAATCGCCGCACCCGAAAGCGCGGCGATCTCTTGCAGGGTCAGAGGGCCAAGCCGGTCATAGAAACGCGGGTCTGCCACACTCTCCCCCTTTGCGCTGTCCGCTTATTGCGGGCGTTGCTGACCGGCTCCGTCCTGCGGCAGACGCACGCGGGTCACCGGAACCGTGGGCAGGCGTTCGTTCAGCAGGGTGATCACCGACGCGGAAATATCGATGTCCGGCGAGGCAAAGACCAGATTGGAACGATCAACCAGGATGTCGATCCCCTGGGCCGCGACAACTTCTTCGAGGATCGGACCCAGCGCTTCATAGACAGGACGCATGGCCTGGCGCTCGGTCTGGACGATTTCCTGTTGGCGGGCCCGGCGCGTGACTTCGAATTGCTGGGCTTGCTGGTTAAGCGTGGTGATCCGGCTCATCAGGTCCGGACGCTCCTGGATCGCCGCCTGCGTCATTGACGCGGTGTCGGCATTGAGGCGTTCGGTTTCCTGTTGGATCGGCTGGCTCATCGCCTGCAGTTCGGAGTCAATTTCCTGTGCGATTTCCTGCATGCGGGCGGCGATATGCTGGCCAGCCGCGCTTTCACGCAGGACACGTTCCTCATTGAGCACAGCAATATTTGTCTGTGCCATCGCCGGCGCGGCGATACCGACCACCAGGACCGGCAGAAGGAGAAGAGTCTTAAGCAGTTTCATGGTTTTAGAACCCCGTTCGCGTGCTGAACCGGAAGAATTCGGCTCTGTCATAGTCTTCACGAATGAAAGCCTGTGCAAAGTCGAACCGGACCGGTCCGAATGGTGAATCCCAGAAGATGCTCAGGCCGGCCGACGCCCGAAGCGCCAAATCATCAACCGTGAACACCGCATTTGTCGCTTCGTCTACCTGATCAGCCGAATCCAGCATGCCAAGCGTGCCGAACTCGGTGAACAGGCTGCCCCTCACTCCATATTGCTCGGGCAAACCGAGCGGGAATGAGACTTCCAGTGCGCCCACTGCATAAAGCCTGCCACCCAGGGCATCACCCCGGATCAGCTCACCGGTCGTGGCATCGCGCGACACCGCACGCGGGCCAATACCGGCGACTTCGAAGCCGCGGAACGAATTGCCGCCCTTGAAGAAGCGATCATTGATTCGAACCGAGTCACCGCCCCAAGGCAGGACAAAACCGCCATTCATGGTGAAGCTGGCGACCACATCATTGCCGAGTAGACCCGGGAAGAATGGCCGATAGATGGCACCATTGAACTCAGACCGGACATAACGCACATCGCCGCCAATCCCCGCAAAGCCCTGCGTGAACTGCAAACGATAGCCATTGCTCGGCTCGATCGGGTCATTCAGCCGCGACCAGTTCAACGTATAGGTCAACACCGATGTTGCACGGCTCCCCGCCTGATTGAGCAGGGCTGACGACGCCGAGGTATAAACCAGGACATTATCCGTCCGGTAGGTATAGCCAAGCTGCAGATTGGTCGACGCGGTCACCGGAAAACCAAGCCGCAGGCTGGCACCGGTCGACTCGGTCTGGAACGAGGCTTCTGACAGGAAATCCGAATTGACCCGGAACAGGTCGAAACCGGCGGCCAGATTGCGATCAAGGAAGCGTGGCTCGGTAAAGCGGATATCCAATGATTCCCGGTTCGACGAGGCCGAAATCCGGAAGCGCAGGAATTGGCCGCGGCCGCGCAGATTACGTTCCGAGATCGACAGATCGATCAGGAAGGCATCCGTCGAGGAGAAACCGGCACCAAAGGCCAACTCACCGGTCGGTTGCTCGGTTACGGCGACATTGACCCGGGCCCTGTCAGGAGCGGATCCGGGAGTTTCCTCGACTTCAACTTCCTCGAAGAAGCCCAGCCGGCGGATATTGTTGCGCGAACGATCAATCAGGACCTGGTTGAAGGCGTCGCCCTCAACAATATCGAGCTCGCGGCGGATCACCTGGTCCAGGGTTCGCGTATTGCCGGAGATATCGATGCGTTCGATGTAAACACGCGGGCCTTCATCGATGACGAATTCGACGTCAACGGTACGGTCCTCACGATTGCGCTGCGACAGCGGGCGGATGTTGACGAAGGCATAGCCCGACGCACCGGCCGAGAAGGTCAGTGCATCGATACTGTCTTCAATCAACTGGCCCTGGAAGAGGTCGCCTTGCTGGACAGGCAGGATGGCTTGCAGGAATTCCGGATTGAGATCAGGGATTTCCGTTGAGACCGTGACTTCACCGAAATTATAGATCTCACCTTCGTCGATCGTGATGGTGATGTAGAAATCGCGCTGGTCCGGCGTCAGTTCTGCGACGGCGGAAAGGACGCGGAAATTGGCATAACCCTGGTTGGAATAGAATTGCCGCAGCAATTCACGATCATATTCCAGACGGTCCGGGTCATAATTGTCGTTCGATGAGAAGAAACGCCACCAACGCGATTCGCGCGTCACCAATTCACGGCGCAGACGACGGTCGGAATAGCTCTCATTGCCGATGAAATTGATCCGGCGCACGCCCGTCACCGGACCTTCCGAGATTTCAAAGATGAGATCGACACGATTTTGCGGTTGCTCGACAATCTTCGGCGTCACCGTCGCCGCGAAGCGACCGGAGCGGCGATAGACCTCGATGATGCGCTGAACGTCCGACTGGACACGCGACCGCGTGAAGATGGCGCGCGGCTGAGCCTGGATTTCATCGGTGATCTTCTCGTCATCAATCGCACTGTTCCCCTCAAGGATCACGCGGTTGATGATCGGATTTTCCTGGACACGAACCAGAACGATCTGGCCGCGGTCCTCGAACTGCACGTCCGAGAACAGACCGGTCGCCATCAGGGTCTGGATCGAGAGGTTGACCAGGCGCGTGTCAAACGGTTGTCCCGGCTGCAAGAGCAGGTAGGACAGGACCGTATCGGCCTCGACCCGCTGATTTCCCTCGACAAGGATTTGCCGGATTACCGGCGCCGGCGCGGGTTGCTGCACCTCCGGCTGGGTCGTTGCGGGAACTTCCGCACCCGATTGTTGTGCCGGCGCTATAGCCGACACGGTCACAGTCATCAGGGCTGCGAAGAGCACACGCAGAACACTCGCCATGGAAGATCGCCGCTTGCTGGGCCCGGTCAGACATTCATCAGAAAATCTGGCCGAGCAAATAATTCAGGTCATTCCAGGTCGCTACAAGCATCAAACCGAGCACGAAAACAAGCCCCACCCGGAAACCGAGTGCCTGTGCCTTCATGCTCAGCGGACGTCGTGCCACCGCTTCATAGGCGTAATACACCAAATGCCCGCCGTCGAGGATGGGTATCGGTAGAAGATTGACCAATCCCAGTCCGACGGAGAGAAAACCGGCGACAAATATCAACCTGCGCAGCAGATTACCGGCACCTTCCACGACGCTGTCAGCGTCATCAACGGCGACATGCGCCACTTGGCCTGCGGCGGTCGCAATTCCGATCGGTCCGTTCAGATATTCCGGCGACGATCGGCCGGACACGATCCGCCCGACATAGCTCGCGGTGCTGGTTACCGTTGTCCAGACCATCCGGGCGCCTTCAACCGGTGCGGTCAGGAGGGTGAAGCTTTGATGCTGGCGGAGCACCAGCTCGTTGCCGAGACCCAGGCGTTCCAGCGCAGCGTGATTGCGGCGGTCGATATCGGCGAGCGGGACGGGGTCGGCAATGATTTCAAGCTGCGATCCGTCACGTTCAACCATAATTGTGAGTTCGCCGTCGCGTTCACCGATCAGGGTATTGAACTGGCCAAACGTCTCGACAGTCTGTCCATCGACGCTGACAACGCGGTCCCCCGCACGAAAGCCGGCCGCTGCACCGCGGGACTCTTCGACGACCATGCCGATAACCGGCTCGTAGAACGGGCCAATGCCAATCTGACCGACATTCCGGGTCCCACCGAACCGGTCTTCCTGGGCGACACGCTGCGGCGTCGCGACCAGCGTGATCAACGTGCCATCCCGCTCGACGTCGATGGACACGGTATCATTGGCCCGGTCGAACAACGCCTGGCTGATATCCATGAAGCCGCTGATCTCACGGCTCCCAACCCGGACAATACGGTCACCGATCTCGAAACCTGCCGCCTCGCTAGGCGATCCCGGTTGGACAAAACCGATCACGGGCTGAACCTGTTCATCGCCGAAAATCAGCGCATGGCTCGCAAAGATGAAAATCGCCAGGATGAAATTTGCAATCGGTCCCGCTGCCGTGATGAAGGCGCGTTGCCAGATCGGCTTGAAATGATAGCAGCGGTCCGCCGCCTCCCCCATCTGCTCGCGAAGCAGCGCCAGCTTGTCGGCATCCGGCTCGCTGGCAGCGCCGGCATCACCCAGGAATTTCACATAGCCGCCCAGCGGCAGTGCCGCAACGCGCCATACCGTCCCGCGCTTGTCCCGCCATGAGACCAGGGTCGGCCCGAATCCCATCGAGAATGTTTCCGCATGAACGCCGCAGAAGCGGCCTGCCCAATAATGCCCAAGCTCGTGAATCACGACGACAATCGAGATCAGGAACACAAAGGAGAAAATGGTCAGAAAGCCGCTGCCAATCAGGCTCATGAATGAAATGTCCGTTGTTATGGGTTCGCCAAGCGCTCAGCCATCAAGTCCCGTGCCATCCGGCGCGCGCGACCATCAATGGCGAACACATCTTCAAAAGCCGTTAGCGCATGCGGCATGTCTGCATCGGACAAGCTGCGATCAAGAACCTCTTCAACGCTCGCAGCGATGTCAAGGAAACGGATGCGATCCGCCAGGAATGCCTCGACGGCGATCTCATTGGCTGCGTTTAGCACGGCCGGGGCGATCCCCCCTGCCTCGATTGCCTCGCGGGCCAACCGTATGGCCGGAAAGCGGGTCAGGTCCGGCGGCTGGAAATCGAGCCGGCCGATCTCCGCAAGCCGCAGGCGCTCAACCGGTGCCGACATACGCTTTGGCCAAGCCAGGGCGCTGGCGATCGGTGTGCGCATGTCCGGCGAGCCAAGCTGGGCCAGCAGCGATCCGTCGGCATATTCCACCAGTCCATGCACGATGGATTGTGGATGCACCACCACTTCGACCCGATCGGGCGACAGGTCGAACAACCAGCACGCCTCGATGACCTCCAGCCCCTTGTTCATCATGGTGGCGCTGTCGATGGTGATCTTGGCCCCCATTTCCCATGTGGGGTGTGCCAAGGCGTCCGCTCGGGTGGCACGGGCCATGTCCTCGCGGCTGGCTTCCCGGAACGGGCCGCCCGATGCGGTCAGCGTGATCGAGCGAATGGCAGCGCGCTGGACCGGATCGAAGACCTGAAAGACAGCATTATGCTCGCTGTCGACCGGCAACAGCGTGGTGCCGCAGCGGGCGGCCTCATCCATGAACAGCGCCCCGGCGCAGACCAGGCATTCCTTGTTGGCAAAGGCCAGCGCCCGCCCCTGGCGCAGGGCGGCCAAGGTTGGCTTGAGTCCGGCGGCACCGACGATGGCGGCCATGGTCCAGTCAGCATCGCGTCCGGCGACATCGCAGACCGCGTCCTCGCCGACACCGATCGCGATACCGGGATGATCCTTGAGCGCCGCCTCCAGGGCCGGTGCCGCCGCCGGGTCCGCGATGGCGACGCATTCAGCCCCGAAACGGATCGCCTGCCGGGCCAGCTCGGCCGCATTGGTCTTGGCGGTCAGCGCAACCACCTGAAATGTGCCGGGCGTCGCCCGGCCGATCAGGTCGAGTGTGGCCAAGCCCACCGAGCCGGTGGCCCCGAGTATGGAAATCCGGCGGGCCGTCATGCCGCAGCCCAGCCGAGTGGCCAGACACGATTGACAAGGACAGCAGCAATCACCGCCAGCATCAGCGCATCAACCCGGTCCAGCACGCCACCATGCCCCGGGATCAGCGTGCCTGAGTCCTTGACCCCGAAACTGCGCTTGAAGATCGACATGGCGAGATCGCCACCAACCGAGGCCAGCGCAACGATCACGGCAAACGGAATGACCCGGGACGCCTCGAGACCGAAAAGGCCGCCCGCCGCCCACCCAGCCGCACCGCCGGCAACAACGCCGGCGAGAAAGCCCGACCAGGTTTTTTTCGGGCTGGCCTGGGGTAGGAGTTTCGGGCCACCGACCCAGGTACCGACCAGATAGGCGACACTGTCCGCCGCCCAGACGATGGCGAACAACAGGATGACCGACTGCAGTCCGTGATCCGGCATGGCCCGCATCGAGGCCAGCAGGGCCGCAGACAGCGAGACATAGAGCACACCGAGCACCTCGCTCGACCAACCCCGCCGCCAGCGCTCGATCCCGCTGGCCAGCGTCCCGGCCGCACCCCAGGCGAGCGCGTCGATCACATTCGTCTGTCCGGCCAACAAGACCGTTCCGGACGCTGTTGCACAGGCGATGGCGTAGGCAACGGGCGGCGCGTCGCGGTCGGACATGTAAATCCATTCCCACGCCATCGCGGCCGCAAAGGCAGCAACCCAGGCCGTAAAGGCCAGGTCACCAAGATAGAGAAGCACGACCGCCAGCGGGCCGAGGATCAGGGCGGAGATCAGTCGACGCCGGAAGACCGGGTCACGCGGCGCCGGCATCCACGCCTCCATAGCGCCGGCTGCGCTGTCGGTAGAGATCAATCGCCCGGGCCAAGTCCTGGCGCGAGAAATCCGGCCACAAGACGTCGAGAAAGACGAGTTCGGCATAGGCCGCCTGCCAGAGCAGGAAATTGGAAATGCGCTGCTCGCCACTGGTGCGAATCATCAGGTCGACATCGGGCAGGCCGGCAGTGTCGAGATGCGTGCCAAGGGCCGCCTCATCAAGCGTATCGGGATCAAGGCGCCCGTCTGTAGCCTCACGGGCGATCGCCTGACAGGTCCGCAGGATTTCGTCGCGCCCGCCATAATTGAACGCAATGGTGAGATGGAAGGCGTCATTGTCACGGGTCCGGTCTTCGGCGCGCTCAATGATCGCGGTCAGATCCGAGCCCAGATTGTCGCGGCGACCGACAATGCGGATCCGCACGCCACGGCGGGCCAGGCCTTCCAGATCGGCCTCGACATAATGTTTGAGAAGCTCGAACAAGGCCCCGACCTCGTCCGCCGGCCGGTTCCAGTTCTCGGTCGAAAAGGAGAACAGCGTCAGATAGCGGACGCCGAGATCACCGGCATCTTCAACAATCTGCCGCACCGTCTCGACCCCGCGCTTGTGGCCGAAGGAACGCGGACGACCGCGGGCCTTCGCCCAGCGGCCATTGCCGTCCATGATGATGGCCGCATGGCCCGGACCCGGCTGGTCAGCAGGAGCGTCGTCAGTCATTCTTTCGCTCCGCCAAACGGCATGATCAGACCTGCATGATCTCGTCTTGCTTGCCCTTCAGACTCTCATCAATGCGCTTGATCGCCTCATTGGTGAGCTTCTGGACGTCTTCGGAGAAGGCCTTCTGCTCGTCCTCGGACAAGTCGCCATCCTTCTCCATCTTCTTCAGCGCGTCCATGCCGTCACGCCGTACATTGCGCACCGCGACACGGGCATGTTCGGCATAGCTGCCGGCCAGCTTGGCGATCTCGGCGCGACGCTCTTCATTGAGCGGCGGGATCGGAATACGCAGCAACTGGCCTTCCATGACCGGATTGAGACCGATGCCGGAATTGCGGATTGCCTTGTCGACAGCGCCAACCATGGACTTGTCCCAGACCTGCAGCGTGATCATGCGCGGCTCGGGAACCGAGATATTGCCGAGCTGGTTGATCGGCGTCAGGGCACCATAGGCTTCAACCTTGATCGGATCGAGCAGGCCGGCACTGGCGCGACCGGTCCGCAGACCGGCGAATTCCTTGCGCAGGGCCTCGATGGCCCCGTCCATGCGCCGCTTCAGATCATTCTCGTCATACTCGTCACTCATGGTGTTCTTGCTCTTTCCTGGTTCAGCCGGCTGACACGTCGGTCTTCATCTTGCCGATCATGGTGCACAAACCCTCCCCGGCCAGCACCCGTGCAAGACCATTCGTCTTGTGAATGTCAAACACGACAATCGGTATCGCATTTTCGCGCATCAGCGTCACCGCCGAGGCGTCCATTACCCGAAGGTCTCGGGTCAGCACGTCGAGATAATCAAGTTGGTCATAGCGCTCGGCATCCGGATTGGTGCGCGGATCGTCGGAATAGACCCCATCGACCTGGGTACCCTTGAGAAGCGCGTCGCAGCCCATCTCGGCCGCTCGCAGCGCTGCCGCCGTGTCGGTGGTGAAGAAGGGATTGCCAGTGCCGGCCGCGAAGATCACGACCCGGCCCTTTTCCATGTGCCGGGTGGCGCGGCGGCGAATATAGGGTTCGCAGACCGTGGTCATGGGGATGGCCGACTGCACCCGCGTCTGGACGCCGATCCGCTCGAGCGCGGTCTGCATCGCCAGCGCGTTCATGACCGTGGCCAGCATGCCCATGTAGTCGGCAGCGGCCCGGTCCATGCCCTTGGCCGCGCCGGACAGGCCGCGGAAGATATTGCCACCGCCGATCACGAGACACATTTCAGTGCCGCGCGTGACGGCCGCAGCGACTTCGCGCGCAATCCGGTCAGCCGTATCGATATCGATACCGTAACTCTGGGAACCCATCAGGGCTTCACCAGAAACTTTCAGCAGTACGCGCCGGAATTTCGGCGCGCCCGCCTGGCCATCAGCCGGCCCGGATGCAGAGGAATCAGTCACGGCGTGCAGCATATAGAAAGCGGCGGCGCTGAAAAGCGCCGCCGCTTGTTGTCAACGAGGATCAGGACTGGCCGGAGGCCGCAGCGACTTCGGCTGCAAAATCCTCTTCCGGACCCTTCTCGACGCCTTCACCCAGCGCCATGCGGACAAAGCCCGAAATGGTGACCGGTGCGCCAACATCCTTGGCTGCTGCTTCGAGGACCTGTTCGATCGTCGAATCCGGATCCATCACGAAAGCCTGCTTCAGCAGCACGACTTCCTCATAGAATTTGCGCATGCGGCCTTCGACCATCTTTTCGACGATCGCTTCCGGCTTGCCGGACTGGCGGGCCTGGTCGGCAAAGACTTCGCGTTCCTTGTCGGCGATCGCGCTGTCGACACCGTCAACATCAACCGAGACGGCGACGGCCGGCGAACCGGCGGCGACGTGCATGGCGATCTTGCGGCCCAGCTCGGCCAGCTTGTCCTTGTCACCATCCGATTTCAGGCCAACGAGCACGCCGATGGCACCCATGTCGGCAACAGCCGGATTGTGGACGTAGGACGCAACGACGCCCGGCTCGGCGGTCACGACGGCGGCACGGCGCAGGGCCATGTTCTCACCGATCGTGGCGATCAGGTTGGTGAGATGATCTTCGACCGTGGAACCGGAGGCCAGCGAAGAGGCCTTGATCTCGGCAACATCGCCCGATCCGCCAATGGCGAGTGAGGCGATTCCCTTGACTGTGGCCTGGAATTTTTCATTCCGGGCCACGAAATCGGTTTCCGAGTTCACTTCGACCACGGCACCCTTGCCACCATCGGTGGCAACGGCGACGAGACCTTCGGCGGCAACGCGATCAGCCTTTTTGGCAGCCTTGGACAGGCCTTTCTTGCGCAGCCAATCAACGGCGGCTTCGAAGTCGCCGTCGTTTTCACTCAGCGCCTTCTTGCAGTCCATCATGCCTACGCCGGTTTTTTCGCGCAGTTCCTTCACGAGAGCAGCGGTAATGGCAGCCATCGGTTTCTCCTGGATTTCGCTTTGGATCGAAACGTTACGCTTCGGTCTTGTCAGATTCGGATGACGTGTCCGTGGCGGCCGCATCAGCTTCCGGTGCGGCGTCCGCGGCCGGAGCCTCTTCTGCTGCAGCTTCCTTCGCGGGTGCTTCCTGGGCCGGAGCCTCATCAACCGGAGCCGCTTCGGCTTCGATCAGGGTCTCGACCGGTGCTTCGGCTTCGCCGAGATCCATGCCCATCGCCATCTGGCTGTCGCTCATGCCGTCAAGAACAGCGTCGGCGATCAGGTCGCAGTAAAGCGAGATCGCACGGCTGGCGTCGTCATTGCCCGGGATCGGGAAGTCGATCAGGTCCGGATCGCAATTGGTGTCGACCACGGCGATGACCGGAATGCCCAGCTTCTTGGCTTCCTGGATGGCGATGCCTTCCTTGTTCGTGTCGATCACGAACATCAGGTCCGGCGTGCCGCCCATGTCCTTGATACCACCAAGCGAGCGATCAAGCTTTTCGCGCTCACGGGTCAGCATCAGCTGTTCTTTCTTGGTCAGACCGGCCAGGCCGCCCTCACCTTCAAACATGCTTTCCAGCTCGCGCAGACGGGCGATCGAGTTGGAAATCGTACGCCAATTGGTCAGCGTACCGCCGAGCCAGCGCTGGTTCATATAGTATTGGGCGCAGCGACCGGCAGCCAGGGCCAGCGGCTCGGAAGCCTGGCGCTTGGTGCCAACGAACAGGACCCGGCCACCCTTGGCCGCCGTTTCGCGCACTTTCACCAGGGCCTGGTGCAGCAGCGGGACGGTCTGGGACAGGTCGATAATGTGAATGTTGGACCGCTCACCAAAGATGAAATCCTTCATCTTCGGGTTCCAGCGGTGGGTCTGGTGTCCAAAGTGACAACCAGCTTCAAGCAGCTGACGCATGCTGAAATCAGGGAGAGCCATCGTGTTTTCCTTTTCCGGTTGGCCTCCACGGAGCGGAGCCACCTGCACCTGCAGGCGACACCGGAGCGTCAGGCCAAAGACCGGACGTAGCCCCGTGTGCGTAATGGCGCGGCTTATAGGCTCGCAAGCCTGTCATGGCAAGCGGGCGCGGGCATGGCCGATGCAGTGCGGCCATGCGTCAGCGGGTGGCAGCCTGTCACGGCACCAAAATGCCGATGACAATGCGGCGATGGACAGGCCGGACCCGCCGGCCGCCGGGCATGCCTGGCCGGTGGCGCTACTCGCCGGCCGATGCAGGCGGCGGTGGCGAAACCGAGGCGTGATCGGCGCGGTAATACCACTGGCCGTCAATGCGGCTCTGAACATCCATGAAACGCCCGGTGAGCGTGAAGGCCGCGCCGCCACCGGCGGGCGTCTGGCTCATCGTCCACTCGCCCCAGGCCGCATGGCTGTCGCCCAGGCCTGCAGAGCCATGCATGTCGAGCGTCAGGCTGATATTGTCAAAGGCATCGAAGAAGCCCTGCCAGTCAGCGGCGATCGCCTCCCGACCACGGACATGGTGCGTGCCCGGCGAATAACTGTCGGCATCCGCAGTGAACAAGTTTCCCAGTGCCGTGGCGTCCTCGGCCTCGACCGCCGCCACGAAGGCCCGCTGCAATGCCTCCGGCGTGTCCTGCGCCTGGGCACCTGCCGACACAAAAAACATCAGCGTCATCGCGCTGCCTGCAAAAAGACTATTCATACGATCCCCTCCCCACGAGTTTGGCGCACTATCCACGGCTTCAGCCGCCGACGCAAACGAAAGCGCGCCCGTCATGGCGAGGGCTGAACTGACCTGTTGAATAACCGCAACAGCTAGGCCGTTTCAGGCCCCGTCAGCCGCCATGGTCCTTGTCGACACCGCGGGCGTCGGCCGATGACCGATGTGGCCGCCGGAGCCGGTCAGCCATGCTGCCCCAATCTGGTTCCGACAAAGCAAACACATCGCATCAGGTCACTTCCACCGAAGCCACCCCCTTCACCCCTTTCAGGGCAGCCTGCAGGGCGGCATCGGCCGAGTGACGACCGGGCAAGCGCATCTCGATCTCACCGCCATCGCGCAAGGGCAGAAGCAGGTCGATCACCGCGTCATGACTGGCATCTGCCCGATTATTTGCGCGCTCGAGACGGGCGTGCACGCCTGACAGCGCATCGGCCAGGTCGAGCCGGATACGCAGGCGTTCGGCCGAGACCTTGGTATCGAGCGGCTCGATCCGGTCGGCGAAGAAGGAGATTTGCTCGTCGCGCTCATCAACCCGGCAATTGACCAGCACCGCCTGACCGCTGTCGAGAATTTCACGTGAGGTCCGCAACAGCTCGGAATTGACGAAAACCTCGAACTCCCCTGTCGGGTCGGACAGGGTCGTCCAGGCAAAGCGCTCACCGTTTTTGTTGGAGACCCGTTCCTGGCGCCGCCGGACCATGCCGGCCAGGCGCAGGGCGGTGGCTCCGTCTGCCACGCGGCCCGGCGCTTCAGCGAAAAAGACCACGCCGCGTCCGGCCAGATGCTCGGCCAGATCGTCGAGCGGGTGGCCGGACAGGTAAAAGCCGATGGCGGACAATTCCGCATCCAGACGTTCGGTCGCCGTCCAGGGGTCGGGTTCTGGCAGGCGCGGCCGTTCCAGAAGCGCTTCCTCACCGCCACCGCCAAACAGGCTGGCCTGGGCGCTTTCGCGTTGCTCGGCGGCGTGCTGCGCCATCGAGATCAGCGTCTCGGCGGACGCCATGACACGCGCCCGGTCAGGATCGAGCGAGTCGAAGGCACCGGCCTTGGCGAGGTTTTCAAAGGTGCGCTTGTTGACCTGGCGCGGATCAATGCGTTCGGCAAAATCATAGAGATCGCAGAACGGCCCATTAGCCTCACGCTCGGCGACGATGTGTTCCATGGCGACAAACCCGACATTACGGATCGCGCCAAGGGCAAAGCGGATCGCGCCCTCCTCGACCGAAAAATCCGCTTGCGAGGCATTCACGTCGGGCGGCCGCACCTCGATCTTCATGCGCCGGATTTCCTGGAAGAAAGCGGCCAGCTTGTCAGTATTGGCCGCGTCCAGCGACATCAGGGCGGCCATGAATTCGACCGGATAATTGGCTTTCAGATAGCCGGTCCGGTAGGCGATGGCGGCATAGGCGGCGGCGTGCGATTTGTTGAATCCGTAGCCGGCAAACTCGGCCACCAGTTCGAAAATATAGGAGGCCTTCTCGCGGCTGACGTCGTTTTTCTCGGCGCCCTCGAGGAAACGGACTTTCTGCTTGTCCATCTCCTCCTTCTTCTTCTTGCCCATGGCCCGACGCAGAAGGTCGGCTTCACCGAGCGAGTAACCCGACAGGATCTGGGCGATTTGCATCACCTGTTCCTGATAGATGATGACGCCATAGGTTTCCGACAGCACGCCTTCGAGATCGGGGTGGAGATTATCGACCTCGGCCCGGCCGAATTTGCGATCGACATAGACGTCAATATTCTTCATCGGGCCCGGTCGATACAGCGAGATCAGGGCGATCAGGTCCTCGATCGCATCCGGCTTCATCTTCTTGAGCGTATCGCGCATGCCCGACGATTCCAGCTGGAACACGCCGATCGCATGACCCGACTGCAACAGGTCGAAGGTCGCCTGGTCGTCGAAATCAATGCCCTCGATATCCGGCACATCCTTGCCTGCCGAGGCGATATAGCCCAGCGCCCGGGCGATGACGGTCAGGGTCTTGAGACCGAGAAAGTCGAATTTCACGAGTCCGGCCGGCTCGACCCATTTCATGTTGAACTGGGTCGCGGGAATATCGGAACGCGGATCGCGATAGAGCGGGACAAGCTCAGACAGTTTGCGATCGCCAATGACCACGCCGGCGGCGTGGGTCGAGGCGTTGCGGTAAAGCCCTTCCAGCTTCAGCGCCACAGTCAGCAGGCTATCGACCGAGTCGTCATCGCGGCGCATTTCGCGCAACCGTGGTTCGATATCCAGCGCCTGGGCCAGCGTGACCGGATTGGCGGGATTGGCCGGCACCATCTTGGCGAGACGGTCGACGAGGCCGAGCGGAAGCTGGAGGACCCGGCCAGTATCGCGGACCACAGCTCGGGCCTGCAAGGTCCCGAAGGTGATGATCTGGGCGACCCGGTCATGGCCGTATTGTTCCTGGACATAGCGGATCACCTCGCCGCGCCGCTCCTGGCAGAAATCGACGTCGAAGTCGGGCATCGAGACCCGTTCCGGATTGAGGAAGCGTTCGAACAGAAGGCCGAAACGAAGCGGATCGAGATCGGTGATGGTCAGTGCGTAGGCGACCAGTGAACCGGCGCCTGACCCCCGCCCCGGCCCGACGGGAATATCATTGTTCTTGGCCCACTGGATGAAGTCCGAAACGATCAGAAAATAGCCCGGAAAGCCCATCTGGCGGATAATGCCGAGTTCGAAATCCAAGCGTTCGCGATATTCAGTTTCCGGTGCCGCCGGATTAATGCTGGCGAGACGCTCGGTGAGGCCTTCATGGGCACGGGCAACCAATTCCTCGCCCTCGTCACGGCCGCCCACTGTCGGAAAACTCGGCAGGATGGGCGCGTGGGTGCGCACCCGGAAAGCGCAGCGGCGGGCGATCTCAACCGTATTGTTCAGCGCTTCCGGCAAGTCGGCGAAGCGCTCATTCATTTCCTGCGGCGTGGTCAGATAGTGATCGGCCGTGACCCGGCGCCGATCGGCAACCGAGACGAAGGAGCTTTCCGATATGCACAGCAGGGCGTCGTGTGCCTTGTGCATCGAGGCGTCGGGGAAATAGGCCTCATTGGTCGCCACCAGCGGCAGGTCCCGTGCATAGGCCGTCTCGACCAGCCAATCTTCCGCTTCCAGTTCCGGTGCCAGCCCGTGGCGTTGCAATTCGACATAGAGGCGGTCACCGAAGGCGGCTTCCAACTGGCCGAGAAACCCGCCAGCCTCGGGCTGACGTCCGCCAGTGACCAGCCGGTTCAGCACACCATCAGGCCCCCCCGTCAGACAGATCAGCCCGGCGGCGTGTTCCAGGACCAGTGCCATCGGCACATGCGGTTCTTCCGACCCGTCCACATCCAGATAGGCCGCGCTGGAGAGCGCCATGAGATTGCCATAGCCGACCTCATCCTGGGCCAGCAGTACCAGCGTGCCATCAGGCTCCGCGCGTTCGCCGGGATGCGGGTCACTGAGCCGGACCTTGAGTGTGCAGCCGACAATCGGCTGCACACCGGCGCCCGACAGGACTTCGGAAAATTCCAGCGCTCCGAACAGGTTGTTCGTGTCAGTCAGCGCGATGGCCGGCATGCCATGGGTCTGGCAGACCTCGACCATTTTCGGCATGCGAATGGCGCCTTCCAGGACCGAATAGGGCGAGCGCACCCGCAAATGCACAAATGGATATTGCGCGCCCATGGGTCTCTCCTGACATCCGGCCTGAAAACTGATCCCGCCCTGCCCGGACCTGACGCCGTCGGCGCCACCGAGTCAGATCAATCAGTCTAACCGGTTCAGGCCGCGCCGAGAACCGATCCCCACATCGCGATCATCCAGGCAAAACCCAAAACGGCGGTGGCGGCGGAAACATCTTGAACAACCCGGCGCATGACACTCTCCCCAAAACGCTTGTTCTGCTTTTGTTCTATTTCGGCAAAGACGCGTCGTCAAGCGAAATGTTCCACTTTTGTTTCAGTGTGGTTTTGAAGCTATCAGACCTCAGTCGGCGACATACGGCGTGAGATGCCCGTCGGCGAAGGTGAGGATGCGATCCATACGACCCGCCAGCTCGTGATTATGGGTCGCGACCAGGGCCGCGGCGCCCTCTGCCTTCACCGTCTCCCGGAAAGCGTCGAACACCTTCTCGGACGTTGTTGGATCGAGATTGCCGGTTGGCTCGTCGGCCAGCAGCACGTGCGGGCGATTGGCCAGGGCGCGGGCAATCGCAACCCGCTGCTGTTCGCCGCCGGACAATTGCGAGGGCTGGTGCAGGATCCGGTCGCCGAGCCCCAGCTGGGTCAGCAGCAACTCCGCCCGTTCGCGCGCCTTGCGCGCCGGAACGCCGCCGATCAATTGCGGCAGGACGATATTCTCCAGCGCATCAAACTCGGGCAGGAGGTGGTGAAACTGGTAGACGAAGCCGATTTCGCGACGCCGGATCGCGGTGCGATCACGATCCGACAGCTCACGTGTTGCCCGCCCCCTCACCCGCACATCGCCAGCATTGGGGCGTTCGAGCAGGCCGGCCGCGTGCAAAAGAGACGACTTGCCAGATCCGGACGGACCGACCAAGCCGACAATCTCGCCGGGCGACAGGCTGAGACTGGCGCCGCGCAGCACCGGCAATTCCCCGGCCTCGGTGACATAGGTGCGGTCGATCGCGTCGAGTTCGAGAACGAAATCACTCATAACGCAGCGCCTCCACCGGATCGAGACGCGCCGCCCGCCAGGCCGGCGGCAAAGTCACCAGCAGGGAAACGGCCAGCCCGAAGATCGAGATGAAGGCCACCTCGCCCCAATCCATCTTGGCCGGGATGCGGTAGAGATAATAGACGTTCGGATCCCAGACCTGGGCCCCGGTTGTCCAGGTGATGAAGTCCTGGATCGGACCGATAAAGGTCACGAAGAGTATGCCCAGCAACAGGCCGGCCAGCGTACCGGCCATGCCGATGCTGGCGCCCACAATCAGGAAAACCCGCATCACCGAGGCCCGGGTCGCGCCCATCGTACGCAGTATGGCGATATCGCGCGACTTGTTCTTCACCAGCATGACCAAGCCGGAAATGATGTTCATGGCCGCGATCGCCACCACGATGGACAGGATCAGTCGCATCGCCGTGCGCTCGAATTGCAAGGCGTTGAAGAAGGCCGGATCAAGCCTTGTATAGTCATAGACCAGCGCATTCGGACCTGCGAGGGCGCGGATCGGGGCGACAAATTGCGGTGCCATTTCCGGAATGTCGAGACGGATCTGGATCGTGTCGACCACGTCCCCACGGTTGAAATAGAGCTGACCCTGATCCAGCGGCATGTAGGCGAGATTATTGTCGATGGTGGAGACACCCGCCGCGATGATCGCCTCGACATAATAGGCTTTTTGCTGCGGCCGGATGCCGAAGGCGGTCGGCGCGGCGCGGGCGGCCGTGAAAGTGACCCGGTCACCGATCGTCACGCCAAGGCGCTGGGCCACGCCGGCCCCGATGACGATGCCATCGCCGCCATTATGCCCGTCACCAAAGGTCTCGAGATCGCCATACTGGATGCCGGTCAGACTGCGGGGATCATCGCCGGACTGGATCACATCCATCCGGGCGAGATCGGACGGCCGCACCGCGAGCACCTGAAGCACGGATTCGTAACGCTGGGACGAGGCCAGGACCTGACCGGTCACCACCGGGTCGGCGCTTTTGACGCCGGTCATCGCTTCGATTTCCGCAAGCAGGCGATCTATATCGTCAGATGGAATTTCACGTGTATCGACATAGACATGCGGCTGGAAACCGAGAAGCTGGCTGAAAAGTTCAGCCCGGAAACCATTCATGATCGACATGACAGCGATCAGGCCGGTGACGGCGAGCGCAATCCCACCGAAGGAAATCCAGGCGATCAGAGCAACGCCGCCATGCTTGCGGCGGGCCCGCAGATAGCGGAAGGCGAGCAGGAATTCATAAGGGCTGAAGGGTCGCGCCCCGCCGGTCGATGCCACACTCGTCCCGCGCGCTGCTTCAGTCATCGCTGAAGGCCCTTTCGGCCAGCCGGCTCACTGCATCCTCCAGCGACAGCTCATGGGTCTCGCCATTGCGGCGAACCTTGAGTTCGATCTTGCCCTCTTTCAGCCCGCGCGGACCGATCACCAGCTGATAGGGCAGGCCAATCAGGTCGGCAGTCGCGAATTTGGCGCCGGCCCGGTTGTCAGTGTCATCATAAAGCGGGTCAAGGCCGGCCTTGGCCAACGCCGCATAGGCGGTTTCGCAGGCCGCATCACACGCGGCGTCGCCGACGCGCATATTGATGATGCCGACGCCAAAGGGCGCAACGCTTTCCGGCCAGATACAGCCCTTCTCGTCGTGATGCGCTTCGATGATCGCGCCGAGAAGCCGCGACACGCCGACACCATAAGAACCCATATGGACAGCGCGCGGCTGGCCGTCCTGATGCTGGACCAGCGCTTTCATCGGCTCGGAATACTTGGTGCCGAAATAGAAAATATGGCCGACCTCGATTCCGCGCGCCGAGAGTTGACGATCCTTCGGCACGGCCGCGAACTGGTCGGGCTCGTGCATTTCGTCGGTCGCCGCATAAAGCGCTGTGCGCTGATCGACATAGGACTGAAGATCGCCGTCGAAATCGACATCCAGTCCAGGCGCACCCATCTCGACGAGATCGGCATGGCAGAAAACCTCGCTCTCGCCGGTTTCGGCCAACACGATGAATTCATGGCTGAGATCGCCGCCGATCGGACCGGTATCAGCCTTCATCGGCACGGCCTTGAGGCCGAGCCGCGAGAAAGTGTTGAGATAGGCCACAAACATGCGGTTGTAGGAGCGTCGGGCGGCGGCCTCGTCGACATCGAAGGAATAGGTGTCCTTCATCAGGAATTCGCGGCCGCGCATGACCCCGAAACGGGGCCGGCGCTCATCGCGAAACTTCCACTGGATGTGGTAGAGCATCTTCGGCAAGTCCTTGTAGGACTTGCAGTATGAGCGGAAAATCTCGGTGATCATTTCCTCATTGGTCGGCCCAAAGAGCAGCTCGCGATCATGGCGGTCGGTGATGCGCAGCATCTCGTCGCCATAATCCTCATAGCGCCCGCTTTCGCGCCACAGGTCCGCCGACTGGATGGTCGGCATCAGGAGTTCGACGGCGCCGGCCCGGTCCTGTTCCTCGCGCACAATCTGTTCGATTTTCTTGAGCACGCGATGGCCCAGCGGCAACCAGGCATAAATCCCCGCCGCCTGCTGCTTGATCATGCCGGCGCGCAGCATCAGCTGGTGCGAGACGATCTCGGCGTCAGAGGGGGTTTCCTTGAGGACGGGCAGGAAATAACGGGACAGGCGCATGGGGCGATTCCGGTGGGTTCGTGTTTGACGCCCATTAGACCGGGTGAGCGTCGTAATACAAGGCGGGATGCGCGATTGGGTGCAGAGACTTCGTGACCGTCTTGGCAAACGCAGCAGGTCTGAAATACACGCGCCGATCGTCACAGTGGAACGTGGTCCGAAATCGCCGGAGCGGGTAAAGGCGCCAACCGCTTGCCCCTATCACCCGCTCAGCGGTTCTCCGCCGCTACTCTGCCGCTTCGGCTTCGGGCTTGGGCTGGGCGGCCTGACGGGCCTGCCATTTGGCAAGGAGCTGCTTGGACGTCTCGCGCGAGCCGTCCGGCGACCAGCCAGGCGGGGCGAGCAGGTACATCGCTGCGTGTTTGAGGGACTTGGCGCCGGCCATGTCATTCACGATACCCATCCATTCATGCAGACAGATCTTGATCGGGTTGTAGGTGCCCAGATTCTTGACGATGCCATAGCGGCAGGGTTCGTCGGCGCGTTCGACCTGGAAAGTGCCGAACATCTTGTCCCAGATGATGAAAATGCCAGCGTAGTTCTTGTCGAGATAAATCGGGTTGGTGGCGTGATGGACGCGGTGGTGCGACGGCGTGTTCATCACCGCCTCGAACCAGGCCGGGCAACGCTTGATCGCCTCGGTATGGATCCAGAACTGGTAGATCAGGTTGAGCGCGCCGACAAAAGCAACCATGGCCGGATGAAAGCCCAGGAAGACCATGGCCGAACCAAGCCATAGGAATTTCAGGGTCAATGGGCTGATCCAGGGTTGGCGCAGGGCCGTCGTGAGATTGTAGTGCTGTGACGAGTGATGGACGATGTGGTCGGCCCAGAACCAGCGCACGGTGTGAGCAAAACGGTGCGACCAGTAATACAGGAAATCATCAAGCACGAAGGCGATCACCCAGACCCACCAGGCGAAGGAGATATCCAGCAGGCGGTGCTCATAGACGAAGACTGACCAGCCACCCAGCAGGATGCCGAACACGATCGAGGACACATTATTGCCCAGCCCCATGACCAGGCTGGCCGCAGTGTCGCGGGTTTCAAACCGGGTCTTGCCGGTCAGGCGCGCATGCAGCATCTCGGCAAAAACGGACAGGGTGAAGAACGGGATCGCCAGCGTGATCGGGTTCCAGTTCTGGACAAAGGCGGGAACGTCCATTTTTAGCTCCTTGCCCCTGCCTGAAGGGGCGCGACCTCGACGGCGACCGCCTGCAGGGCAGTGAGCCGCTCGGCCCAGTCTGCGGCGACCTCGGCGCTGTCAAAGCGCAAACGGGCCGGTGCGAAGACAAAATCATTGAGACGCAGGTGAAGCACATGTTCGTTGTCGATGGCCACATCACGGACGCGGCCGGGGCCGAGATAGCGGATCACGAAATCGCTGCCGCGCGCCACCACAAGACCAAGACACGCGCCGGAGCGTTCCGCGACCAGGGCGCCTTCACCGTCTGCGGCGAGCACCCCCTCGCCGGCTTCAAAGCCGACGCGGTCCGTATCGAGGCGCATGATGGCCTCGTCCAGCCCGCTCAGCTTCGCCTGGGTGCTGATACCCAGCCGGGCGTTGAAAAACACCATGACACTGACGCCGACCACTGATCCGACAATCAGGAAAAACAATCCCATCACTGGCTCCGCCGCACATGAAAACGGGCGGGAACACCTGGTTCCCGCCCGCGATCATACGCTTATTTGAACAATGTTCACTAGCCGCGAACACGCAGCGTGATGCCGTAGGTCTGCGGATCACCCGGATAGGCGTTGTAGCTGGTGCCGAGATAACCAACCGACGGGAAACCGCCCTTGGTGTAATTCTCGTCAAAGATGTTCCGACCCCACACCTGCAAGGCCCAAGCGCCGTCATCGGCACCGAGCGTCACCGACGCGTTGTAGAGCTGGAAGGCATCCTGGTTTGCGAACGGACGCGGGTCCTGGCTGGTGGTGTGCGAGAAATCCGAGATGTGGCTCATCTCGCCACGCCAGGACATCTCCATATTGTCACCGACCTGGTGCGTGTAGGTCGCCGTCATCGCCGCCACGAACTCCGAATTGCCGCGGTCACGACCGGTCAGGTCGTTGAAGAGTGCGGTCACGCCGGCACCATTGGTGCGCTCGGCACCTGGCACGCAAAGCGCGAAATTCGGATCGGTCGAATCAAAGCTGTCCGGGCACGGCGCGTAGAGATATTCGCCGTAGATGCTTTCGAACAGGTAGGTGAAACCACCGGTGACGAGCAGATTGTCGGTCGGTGCCCACTGCCCCTCGAACTCAAGACCGGAGACTTCAATCGAACCGGCATTCTCGAGTGCGAAGCCATTGCCGACGAAATTGTTGGTCTGGAAATCAGTGATTTCCTGGTTGAAGTAGGCCAGCGCGTAGACGAAGCGACCGCCGTCAAAGGACCCTTTGGCCCCCACTTCAAAGCTCTCTGCGGTCTCTTCCTCGAACTCGAAAACGCCGGTGAAGGCGGCATTGGTCGAGACGTTGAAACCGCCCGGCTTGAAGCCCGTCGCGTAGCTCGCATAGACGTTGAACGTGTCCGACACATCATAGGACAGGATAATATTGCCCGAGAAGTTGGTGTCGTTACGCGAGGTCGGGAAGTCGGCTGCATTGACCGGCGGGAAGTTCTGGAAGGCCGTGAAAGCGAGCAGCGGATTGAGGTCCGGATTATTGGCAAATGCCGCCGGCAGCGGAGCGGTCGGCGAAATGCCGAGGCCGATCAGCGTATTCAACAAGGTCGGATCGCCTGCCAAGGCTTCGGCCTGAGCCTGACCAAACAGGATCGACGGCACCAGATACGCACAGGCATCGCCGCCAATGACCGGGAAGAGGCCCGGATCACAGGTACCCGGCGTCACCAGGCGCAGATCCTGTGCCAGGTCGACAAAGGAGAAGGCCGACAACGGACCCGGCTGGTTGATGGCCGTGACCATTTCCTTGTCTTCGTCGGAATAGCGACCACCCAGCGTCACCGTGAACTGGTCGGTGAGATGCCAATCGATCTGGCCGAACGCCGACCAGGCATTGGTGTCGTATTGATAGCTTTCCGAAATCAGGCCGTGGCTGGTGGCAACAAAGCCTTCAGCCGGCGTGGTCGGAAGCGCGCCATTGCCTGACGCCAGCGGCACGAAGGCGCCAACGCCAGCGGCCTGGTTCATGTCGAGGAAGATCTCAAGCAGCGAGACGCCGCCCGTACCGGCCGGAAGTCCGAACGAAGCAACGAGGTCGGCCACTGCCGGCGCTGACGCCGCATCGAAGAAGGCGCGGGCATCGGCACCATAAGGCGTCGAATTATCGAAGCTCAGCTCGTTGTTGTAATAGAAACCGCCGAACATCCAGTCGACCATATTGTCGCCGGTCGAGGTCAGGCGGAATTCCTGGGTGAAGCTGTCATACTGGTTCTGGATGTGACGCAGGCTGACCAGGTCGAGGTCAGAGAAGTCGGCGTCGAACAGCTGGTCTTCATCATAGTTACGGAAGGCCGTGATCGAGGTGAAGGTGAAGCTGTCGAAATCATGGTCGATCTGGGCCGAAATACCCTGCGTGGTCAGCTGGGTGTTCAGGTCACCGTCAATGGCGATCGTGTCGCCGCCATTGGGATCAGCCGGAACCGCCGTACCGCCAAGGCCGACAAGCGCCGCGAGGTCGATCGGATCATAAAAGGCGAACGGTGCCGCACAGCAATTCTCGTCGATATCACCCCAATCCGCGATGATGCGGACTTCGGTATTGTCGCTCGGGTTGAACAGCAACTGGCCGCGAATGCTCATACGGTCGCGGTTATTGGCCTCGCGGCCATCAACGACGTCAATATAGCCGTCATTCTGGTGGACATTACCTTCCAGACGGAAAGCTGCGTTGTCAGACAGCGGGCCGGTCACGGTGCCGCGCGCTTGGCGCATGCCGTAATTTCCGACCGTCACTTCGCCGGCATAGTTGAAATCAAAATCCGGCGCCTGGGTGATGATGCTGACGACACCGGCCGGCGTATTGCGGCCGAAAATCGTGGACTGCGGTCCCCGGATGACCTCGACGCGCTCAACCGACATCAAGTCGTTGATCGCGGAGCCGGAGCGCGGACGGTAAACGCCGTCAATGAAGACGCCGACCGACGGCTCGAGGCCCGGGTTGAAGCTCGACGTGCCAACGCCGCGCAGGTTGAACTCGGTGTTGGTGGACGTCGCAAACTCAGAAACCCGAAGCGACGGGACCAGGGTCTGCAGGTCCGCGGCATCGCGAATTTGCGATTGCTCGATCTGCTCGCCGGTCACAACGGCGACCGAGACCGGCGTGTCCTGAAGCGTCTGCTCGCGCTTCTGGGA
Source organism: Maricaulis maris (assembly GCF_003634045.1). Taxonomy (GTDB): domain Bacteria; phylum Pseudomonadota; class Alphaproteobacteria; order Caulobacterales; family Maricaulaceae; genus Maricaulis; species Maricaulis maris. The sequence goes on along the minus strand of NZ_RBIM01000002.1, from coordinate 41,772 downwards.
TGTCACGGTGATCACGTCGACCTGAGCCATCGCGCTACCCGCAAAAAGCCCGCTCAGAATAGCCGTCGTGCCCATCGCGACGGCTTTGGAAAACAGTTTCATTGGAATTTCTCCCCTGTGGCGCGGTTTTATTAGCCAACCATTCCGCGCATCTGTCCAATATATGAACACCGCTCGACACCGCTGTCAGCCGGTTTATCCTGACTGCGCAAAAAACATGCCCGGCCTGATGCACGGATACCTCACCCAGCGTTTTGAAATGCCGGCGGAAATCTGACCCTTTTCTCCTGTCCCAACTCTGATACGGTAAACAGTGAACAGCGTTCAAATCGCTGTCATGGGGAGAAAAATGAAGAAACTTATCATTGGCTTAGTCATAATTTTCAGCGCCGGCGCGCTCGCCGCAGCAGGCTGGTTCTACCGCCCCTGGTCCGAGTATTCGCCAGCGGAAATCCAGGCCGCCACCCAGCCCGAACGGCTTGTTGAAACATTTTCCAACATGAGCGATGTCTTCCCCTGGCGCGCGATCAATCCATCCGACTCAGCCGCTCATTTGCCGCGGAATCTTCAATCGGTAGCGATCAGCTACCAGTTTGACGGCGCCGACCGGACCCTTGATGACTGGATGGCCGAAAGTGACACAACGGGCCTTATGGTGCTGCATGATGGCGAGGTCGTTTACGAGACCTACCGCCTCGGCGCCGATGCCGACACTCGCCACACATCCTGGTCTGTCGGCAAGAGCTATGTCGCGACCCTGATCGCCATGGCCATGCAGGATGGCCGAATCGCCAATCTCGACCAGAGCGCCGAAATGTTCGCGCCGCAATATGGCGGTACGGACTATGGCGACACGACACTGCGCCATCTCCTGATGATGTCGGCGGGCATGGATTTCGAGGAGAACTATAACGCCCCGAATTCGGACATCCGCCGTCTCTTTCTAGGCGCCAATATCTATGGCCAGAACATTGACCGTCTGGTTGGCGAGATCGAGCGCAATCGCGCGCCTGGCGAAGACCTGCACTATGTCAGTGCCAATACCCAGGTGCTCTCGGCGGTCGTTCGCGGTGTCTATAACGACAATCTGGCCAATATCGTCCAGGACCGCATCTGGCAGCCGCTCGGCATGACCGGCGAGGCCTACTGGAACCAGAACATTCCGGGCGAGAACGGCATGGCGATCGGCTATTGCTGCCTCAATGCCACGCTTGAGGACTATGCCCGCTTCGGCCAGTTCTATCTGCAGGACGGGGTCTGGGACGGCGCGCGTCTCCTGCCCGAAGGCTGGGTTGCCCAAGCGACCCGACCGAATGCGCCCTTCCAGGAGGCCGGGCCCGATTCGGTCTACGCCCATCGCGGCTATGGCCTGCACTTCTGGGTGCCGGAGAACCATGACGGGGAATACTTCATGGCTGGCGTCTACGGCCAGTATGTCTGGGTCGATGAGCGCCGCAATATCGTCATCGCCCGCACCGCGGCCGACACCACGTGGAGTGCCCGGACCGAAGAGTCGATCATCGCGATGCGCGCCCTCGCCGCCCACTATGGCGAGATGTCCGCCTCCGAGACCGAAGCGGGGATGACGGAGGCAGGCAATGAGTAAGCTCGACTACGACTATATCATTTGCGGCGCCGGCTCGGCCGGCTGCACGGTGGCGGAGCGCCTGTCGCGCGACCCGTCGGTCTCGGTCCTCGTTCTGGAAGCTGGCGGCACCGACAATTCACCAATCATCCGCACGCCGATGCTGTTGCAATACGCGGTCACCGGCGAGCAATTCAATTGGGGTTATTGGACCGAACCACAAAAACACCTCAACGACCGCAAACTCCTGTGGCCCCGCGGCAAGACTCTGGGTGGCTCGTCCTCGATCAATGCCATGCACTATATGCGCGGTGCGAAAGAGAATTACGACGAGTGGGAAAGCGCCTATGGCGCCGAGGGTTGGGGCTGGAACAATGCCCTGCCCGCCTTCAAGGAAGTCCAGCACCAGACCCGTGGCGCCAGCGATCTGCACGGCACGGGCGGTCCGCTCTGGGTCCAGGACATCAAGCCGCTCAACCCGCTGACCGAGGACTTCCTCAAGGCGGCAGACCAGCTGCAATACAAGCGCAATGACGATTTCAACGGTCCGGACCAGGAAGGTTTCGGCCCGTATCAGGTCACCCAGAAAGGCAATAAGCGCTGTTCGGCCGCCGACGCCTTCCTGCGCCCGGCCCTGGAGCGCGAGAATTGCGCAGTCCAGACCGGCGCCCTGGTCCATCGCATCGTCATCGAGAATGGCCGCGCCACCGGCGTCGAGGTCGAGATCGAGGGCGAACTCCGCGTCATCAATGCACGCAAGGAAGTCGTCCTCTCGGGCGGGGCGATCAACTCGCCCCAGACATTGCTCCTGTCGGGGATCGGCCCGGCTGACGAATTGCGCGAGGCCGGGGTCAGTGTCGTGCACGACCTGCCCGGTGTCGGCAAGAATCTGCAGGACCATCTCGATGTCACGGCCCAGGTCTGGACCAAGTCATCGACATCGATCGGCAACTCGCTGCGCTCCCTGCCCAGCCACATGTATATGGTGGCGCGTTGGGCCTTGCGCGGCGATGGTCCGTTCACGGTCAATCCGGTTCAGGGCGGCGCCTTCATCAAGTCGGCCTTTGCCGACGATCTCCCCGACCTGCAACTGGTCTTCATCCCGGCGATCTCGAACCCGCACGGCGTTGAAAAGACGAGCGGTCACGGCATCACCCTGCATGTCTGCCAACTCTATCCAAAGAGCCGCGGCGAGATCCGGCTGAAAACCACCGACCCCACCGACCATCCGGCCATCCAACCCAATTATCTCGCCGAGGACTTCGATCTCGACGTGATGACAGACGGGCTGGCCAAGGTGCGCGACATTCTCAATGCGCCGGCCTTTGATCATGACCGCAAGGAAGAGCGCTATCCCGGTGCCGACATCACCACGATGGACGGGCTGCGTGAGGATGTGAAAGCCCGCGCTGAAACGCTGTACCATCCGACCTCGACCTGCGCGATGGGATCCGGCGACCTCGCCGTCACCGACAGCCGCTGCCGGGTCAGGGGCGTCGCCGGATTGCGGGTCATCGACGCCTCGGTCATGCCGCGCCTCGTCGGCGGCAACACAAATGCACCCACGATCATGATCGCGACCCGCGCGGCCGCCATGATCGTCGAAGACAACGCGTAGTTAAGGAGGCCACGATGAGTGAAGCCGAAGCCAAGCAGATCGAACGCATGAAAAGCCTTCTGGCGACCCAGCAATCCGCCTTCCGGGCCGAGCGTCACCGGCCGATCGACAAGCGCAAGGCCGATCTCGACCGGGTCGCTGATCTTTGCCGCAAGCATGCCGATGCCATCGCCGAAGCGATCAGCCAGGATTTCGGCAATCGGGCGAAGCAGGAAAGCGTCATCGCCGAGATCGCCTTCGTGATCCAGGATGCCGGCCACGCCAAGAAACATCTGGCCAAGTGGATGAAGACCCGCAAGGTCGGTGTCCCGATGACGCTGATGCCGGGCTCAGCCACGATCCGTCGCGAACCCAAGGGCGTCGCTGGCATTGTCTCGCCGTGGAATTACCCGTTCCAACTCGCCATGGCACCGCTGGTCGCCGCCTTGGCGGCCGGATGCCGGGCGATGGTCAAGCCGTCTGAATACACGCCGGCCACGGCGGAGATCATGAAATCCCTGCTGGCCGAAGCCTTCGAGGAAGACCATGTCACCGTGATCACCGGTGGACCGGCGGTCGGCGAGGCCTTCACCAAGCTGAAATTCGACCATCTCTTCTACACCGGCTCGACCCAGGTCGGACGGCTGGTGGCGATGGCAGCGGCAGAAAATCTCGTACCGGTTACGCTCGAGCTGGGCGGCAAATCCCCCGCCATCGTGACCCCGAACTACCCCCAGGATGCGGCCGCCAAATCGATCGGCTGGGGCAAGTTTTTCAATGCCGGCCAGACCTGTGTCGCGCCGGACTACGTCCTTACCCCGAAAGGCAGGGAGAAGGCGTTGGGCGAGGCGATCATCAAGGTCGCCCGACACCAGTTCAAGGATGCGGCCAGCGACGACGCCTACACCGCCATCGTCTCGGACCGCCATTATGAGCGCCTCAACGGGATGATTGAGGAAGCCCGCGCCGGCGGCGCCGAAATCCTGCAACCCGAGCATGACAGCCAGGCAGCCCAGGCCGCGCGCAAAATCCCGCCGACCGTGATCCTCAACCCGCCGGTCGATAGCCGCGTGATGACGGAAGAAATCTTCGGACCGGTCCTGCCGGTGATCGGCTATTCCGAGCTCGATGCGGCGACCGACTTCGTCAATGAACGTGACCACCCGCTGGCGCTTTATGTCTATTCCACCGACAAGACCCAGGCCGACCGCGTGCTCGACAGCACGATGTCCGGCGGCGCGGGCGTCAACATCAACCTGCTCCACCTGTCTGTGCCAGACCTGCCCTTCGGGGGTGTCGGGGCATCAGGTCAGGGTGGCTATCACGGCGAGACCGGCTTCCTGACTTTCAGCCATGAGCGCTCGGTCTTCCGCACCGGCAAATGGCACCCGTCCCGCCTGCTTGCTCCGCCCTATGGCAAGATGTACGAAACCGTCGCAAAGAAGCAGATGAAATAGGCTTGAAATGACGGGACAACTGGCGGGCAAGCGCGCCCTGATCACCGGCTCCAGCCATGGCGTCGGCCTGGCGGCGGCCCACATGTTCGCCGCCCAGGGGGCCGAAGTCGTGCTGCACGGCAATCAGAACATGGCCGATGCGGACACGGCCGTGCAGGCCATCGGTCCGGCAGCACTCGGTGCCGTCCAGGCCGACCTGTCCCTGCCGGGAGCCGGGCGCGATCTCTATGACGCGGCGCTGCACCTGGCCTCCGGTCGGCTCGACATCATCGTCAACAATGCCGGCATCCACTGGGCGAGCCCGCTGGACAGTTCGGATACCGATTGGGAATCCAGTTGGGCGACCACGCTGCAGGTCAATCTGATGGCAGTCGCCGATATCTGCCGTGCCGCGATCCCGGAAATGGTCGCCTCTGGCGGCGGGTCGATCATCAATATCGCCAGCCGCGCCGGCTATCGCGGCGAGGATCGCAATCACATGGCCTATGGCGCTTCGAAGGGCGCCCTCCTGTCGCTGACCAAGACGATTGCCCGGCAATGGGGCAGCGATGGTGTCTACGCCTATGCCCTCGCCCCGGGGTGGATCGATACCCGCATGGGTCCGCAACATGAAGAAGACCGGGCCCGCGCCAAGGCCGAAATCCCGATCGGCGAGCTGGCCCATCCCGACGAGATCGCCGCCATGTGCGCTTTCCTCGCCTCGGGCGCCTGTCGCAGCGCGACGGGCAGTTGTATCGACATCAATGGCGCCAGCTACGTCCGGTGAAACCGGAACACCCCGCGCCCTTGTTCGACGACGATGCCGGTTTCCGGCAGGCTTTCACGCAGCTGCTCGGCGGCGAACCGGCCCCTGAGGCCGCCCTCAAGGCGGACTGGGTCGACAGCCCGGTCGGCCCCCTCCTGGCCATCGCCGATAACGACCATCTGCGCCTTCTGGAGTTTTTCGACCGCGGCATCCTGCCGACAGAACTCGGCAAGCTGAAAGCTGACGCAGACTCGGATATCACCCTAGGACGAACTGACCCGATCGACAGGCTCGCCGACGAATTGCAAGCGTACTTCAAAGGACAGAGCGCGACGTTCAAAACCCCGCTCGCCCCCGTCGGCACGCACTTCGAGCAACGCGCCTGGGAGGCGCTGCTCAAAGTGCCCGCCGGCGAGACCCGCAGCTATGGAGACCAAGCCGTCGCGCTTGATCAACCCACCGCCACCCGCGCCGTCGCGCGCGCCAATGGCGCCAACCCGATCGCAATCCTCATCCCCTGCCACCGCATCATCGGTGCAGACGGTTCGTTGACCGGATATGGCGGCGGATTATGGCGAAAGCGCTGGCTGCTCGATCACGAACGCCGCGCTTTCGGGCATGTTCTGATCTAGCAGGTCTGGACGCATCGGCGCCGGTCAGAAGCGGCGATAGGCAAGGCTTGGCCGGTGAGCGAGTGCGGACCGCGAGGGCGTCGCGGCCCAAGCCGGAGCGGCACCGGTCTCTTCGCCGCGTTCGGCGCAGGGATGTTGATAGGCGTGAAAAACATCAATGAGTTGCGCGCCCAACAGCATGATATCGAAAGGCTTGGAAATCACCGCCTGGGCGCCGTTCTCCTTGAGCTGTTTCCAGTTCCCGACGTCAGATCGAGCGGTCAGGAAGACAAATGGCACACCGGTCCCGTTCGGCAGGCGACGGATTGCACGCATGGCATCCAGCCCGGTCATCCCCGGCATCAAGTGATCAAACAGGCAAATATCAAAGGCATTGGATGTGAAACACTCGATCGCCTCACGCCCGTTCGTGGCATGGGTCACCTCGAAGTCGGACACGGTCTCCAGCGAGAAACGGATAAGATTCGCGTTCGCCTCAATGTCCTCGAGCAGCAATATTCGTTTCAGTATCTTGGCCATGCAACAAACTCCGTCGACCCGATCAACCCGTCGGGACGTCTTGTGCACAGCAGCATCCGGGCGCCACTTGAAACTATGGTTAACGTGCAGGGCGCGTGAAGAACGCCTGCATTAGAGGGTAAAAAATATTTATATAAATCAGATAGGTATCATCATGCATCCGCCTGATACGCCGCAGTCATAAAGTATGCGGACCCGGTTTGAGGCCATGATCAAAGGCCACTGAACCTCGGCGAACCCGATCGCGGCCGAGCCGGGAATCGACCGGGTTTGCGCAAGAACCGGGTCGCAAACCTGCCGCGCCTTCCTCACATCGTCTCCAACCCTTCCATGGAGACACAACGATGACGCAAACCGAAAACGCCAAAACCTTTGCCGCCCTGCACCGGCCCGGCGACCCGCTGGTCCTGTTCAATATCTGGGACACCGGCAGCGCCGCGGCCGTCGCCTCGGCAGGGGCCAAGGCATTGGCAACCGGCAGCCACTCCGTCGCTGAAGCGCAAGGCTGGCCGGACGGGGAAAACCTGCCGCTCGAGACATTGCTGGCAGTCGCGACCCGCATCACCGCAACCAGCAAACTGCCACTCAGTGTCGATTTCGAGACCGGGTTCGCGCGTGAGCCGGAGCGCCTGGCCGACAATGTGAGTCGCCTTCTTGCAACCGGTGCCGTCGGCATCAATTTCGAGGATCAGCTGATTGGAGGCGAAACCGAGAATGGTCTTTACCCGGTCTATCCGCTCGTCGAACAAATCAACCGTCTGCGCGCCGTGCGCGCCGCTGCCCAAGCCGCTGACATCGATCTTTTCATCAATGCCCGCACCGATCTTTTCCTGCGCCAGAAAGACGGTGCGACACATCCTGACTTGATCGACGCCGCGATCGAGCGCGGCCAAGCCTATGCCGAGGCCGGTGCCTCCGGCTTCTTCGTGCCCGGCCTGGTCGCGCCGGAGCTGATCAGCCGCGTGGTGGAGGCAGTCCGCCTGCCCGTCAATGTCATGAGCATGCCCGGCGCGGCCACGAGATCCAGCCTCGCCACCCTCGGAGTCGCCCGCATCAGCCACGGTCCTTTCCCCTATTGGCGGGCAATGGCGAAGGTGAAGGCGTGGGCTGCCGAGGCGATGGCATAACCCGGATCGGACCCCGCCCGCGGCCACGCTGAAGCGGCGATAAACCGGAAGACTCATCCGACATGACCCCGGATAGGGGTTGTGCTTGCAAGAGCGCAGGGGCAGATAGGGGCCGGTCGTTATTGACGACCGGCTGGCCATTTCGGCCCCAAAACCTGACCAGGGACAAAAACAGCTTGAAAAACTTCGCCAACCCGAGCTTCGCCGACCGCAATAAACACGCTGCCGAAGCCAAGAAAAGGCTTCTCGAAAAATTCAAGAATGCGCCCAAGCCGGACGAGGCCCAGCTGGCGGCCCGGCGGGCCGAACGCGAAGCCGCAGATGCGGCCCGCGAAGCGCGCCGGATTGAGCGCGAGCGCGTGAAGGCCGAAGCCGAAGCCCGCAAGGAAGCTGAACGCGCCGAGAAGGCCGCCGCCGTCCTCGCCGCCGAAAAAGCGGCCGCCGACGCCCTCGTGGCCGAAGAAGCCGCCAAGAAAGCGGCCCGCGACGAGCGCTATGCGGCGCGCAAAGCCCGCAAGCGTTAAGCGTGTGACCGAGGGGCATGGACCTTCAGTCCGTGTCCCTTGAAGGAAACTGCCACCCTGTCGAAATAGCTGGCACGGGCACACAGGCCAGGCGTCATTCCGCCGCCAGCGCCTGCTGCCCGGCCCGATAGACCGTGCCCGGCATGGCGCCTGTCAGCTTGCCCTCTTCCATCACCACCTCGCCGGCAACAATCGTCGCGACATATCCGGTCGCGCCCTGCAACAGGCGCTGCCCGCCGGCGGGCAGGTCGCGCTCCATGTGGGGCGGTTCCATCTGCAGGCGGTCCAGATCAATGATATTGAGATCGGCCTTGAGGCCGGCACGCAGATAGCCACGATCGGTCATGCCCATATAGTCGGCCTGGGCGCCGGTGAGCATGCGAACCACGCGCGGCAGGTCGAGCTTGCGGCCGCGTTTACGGTCACGGGTCCAGTGGGTGAGCATGAATGTCGGCATCGATGCGTCGCAGACCGTGCCGACATGGGCGCCACCATCGGACAGGCCATACAGCGCCTGGGGATGCTCCATCATCTTGAGCACATTGTCGTAATTGAGCTCGGTGTAATTATAGAGCGGCAGATAGATCAGCTCGTGGCCGTCGCGTTCCAGCAGGGTGTCATAGACCATCTCCATCAGGGAGACGCCCTTGGCCCGGGCCCGCGCTGCCAGTGAGTTTTCGCCAGCCTGCTCATAGTCCGGCGGATTGCCGAGCTGGAAGAATTTCTCGGCGACAAACTCGATATGCTCCATCAGCAAGTCCGCCAACGGCGGCACCGATGAGCCGGGACCGGAGAGCTTGTCGGTTTTCTCCGACAGGATCTTCGCCTTGAAGTCCGGGTCTTTCATCCGCGCGACACGCTCATCAAGCGGCAGGTCGGCGATGGTCTTGTAGCTCGGATAGCCCATGAAGGGATGGAAGGTGCAGTTGAAGCCGAGGAAGACGCCAATGGCGCGTGGAGCGACCTGCATGCGGGCATCCACACCCTCGTCTTTGAGTTTCTCGGTACGCTCGATCAGTTTGAGCCACTGGTCCGGCGCGAAATCGCGCTGCATGAGCGAGAAGGAAAAGGGCCGGCCAGACGCCTTGGCATAGTCGGCAATGATGCTCCATTCGTCGTCGAAATCCTGCTCACCGCGTTCCAGATTGAAATCCGAGACCGCCTGCACGACGCCGAAATCGAGACCGTTGAAAGCACGGGCGATGCCGGCCAGTTCCTCGCGGGTGGATTCAGACGACGGCGTCCATTCACCATCAGCCGTCTTGTGCACGTCCGAGCGACCAGTGGCGAAACCAACTGCGCCTGCTTCCAGCGCTTCACGGGTCAGACGCCGCATCTCGGCGATGTCGTCGTCGTTGGCCGGCTCGGAGTGGACGGCACGATCGCCCATCACATAGACCCGCAGCGGATCGTGCGGGACCATCGCGGCGATATCGATGGTGCGCGGGATTTTCGCCAGCGCGTCGAGATAGTCCGGAAAGCTCTCCCAATCCCAGGTCAGACCTTCATGCAGGGCGGTGCCGGGAATGTCCTCGACGCCTTCCATCAGCTTGATCAGCTTGTCGTGATCGGCCTCGCGCACCGGCGCAAAGCCGACGCCGCAATTGCCCATCACTGCCGTGGTGACACCATGATCGATCGAGGGGCGCAGCTCGCCATCCCAGCTCGCCTGACCGTCATAATGAGTGTGAATGTCGATGAAGCCGGGCGTCACCAGCTTGCCGGTCGCGTCGATTGTCCGGGCAGCCGGGCCGAGATCCGAACCGATGGCGGCGATGCGCCCATCCTTGATCGCGACATCGGCGGTGATCGGCGCCCCTCCGGCCCCGTCATGAACCTGGCCGCCCGTGATCTTGATATCGTACATGTCTACCTCCCGTCAGCTCTCACGCTCTGTGGCGTTTGCCCGAAGTGTCCGCGAATCGAGCAGCCGGAACAAGCCCGCCAGCAGCGATCCGCCGATCAGGTGCCAGATGCTCCAGGTGCCGATGATGGCTGCCGCACCGCCCACCCCGTCGAACTGGCTGAGCAGGATGACCAGTCCGAGCCCGGCATTCTGGATGCCGACCTCGAAAGTCAGGGCGCGCTGGCGGGCGGCCTCCATCGCCATGCCGCGCCCGGCCAGCCAGCCGAGGCCGAAAGCGGCGCTGTTATGCAGGATCACGATCGGAATGATGATCGAACCGACAGCCAGGAAGATCGACCAATTCTGGACAATGCCGACGGCAACCAGCAACGCAATACAGGCCAGCGCCAGGGGGCCGAGAATGGCGGCGGCCCGGGCCGCGATGGCGGGCTTCCAGGCATTGATGACCATGCCCAGGCACAGCGGCAGTGCCAGCAGGATGGCAGTCTGCAGGAAAAACGGACCGGGATCGATCTCCAGCGCTCTGACCAGATCTCCGGCCGGTGCGTAAAGTCCGGACCAGAACAGGATGGAGAGCGGCGTCATGACCGCGGCCGACACACTCGATATCGAGGTCAGTGTCACCGAATAGGCGGTGTTGCCACCGGCGGCCCGGGTCAACACGTTGGAGACATTACCGCCCGGGCAGCTGGCGACAATAAGCATGCCCAAAGCGATACTGGCCGGCGGCGACAGCACGAGAATAAGACCCAGCGTCAAGAGCGGGAGCCCGACCAGCTGGACCGCGACCCCTCCCAGAACCCGCAGGGGTTCTTGCCGGACCAATGCGAAATCGGACAGGCGCAAAGTCAGCGCCACCGAGATCATCATCAAGAAGAGAATGAGCGTGATCCCCAGCCGCGATTGGTCATCAACTATTACCTGCAATTGGTCGATCGAAGCGGCGTCCATAAAGAGCTTTCCTGTCAATAACTTGTCACATTAACCAAAGTTGGAAATGTCAGACCAATCAGCGTCTAACCAGTTGTCATGTCAACATAAGGGGTCGCCAAACACGTAAGAGCCTGTATCTTATGACCCTGCATTTGCGGGTCATGAGGCGCTTGAGTCTCACTGTGGCGCGCATGGATCACAGAGACAACATCTCGCCTCGGGGGCCGGATGCTGTGGTTGTTTTTGGTGTAAGCTTGGATGGTCGCACGGGCAGCGACCTGGTGTTTGGGGGACCGGGAATGGGCCGGAAACGTTTTGATGAAATGTCGTGCGCAATCGCGCAGACCTTGAATCAAGTGGGCGATTGGTGGACGCTCCTTATCGTACGTGATGCCATGAAGGGCGCGCGTCGCTTCAGTGATTTCCACGAAAGCACAGGTATCGCAAAAAACATCCTGACGGATCGACTCAACAAGCTTGTTGAGAACGGCATCATGATGCGCGAAGAGGTCGGTGTGCGCGGGCAACGTCAGGAATATGTCCTGACCGAGCGCGGCGAGGCGCTGTTCCCGATCCTCATGGCGATGCAGCAATGGGGCGACAAATGGGTCTACGGCGAGGACGGCCTGCCGCTGGAAGTCTATGACGCCCGCACGGGCGAACAGCTGGCCCCGATCAGCGTTGCCAATCAAAGCGGCGAAGAAGTCACCCATCGTGACATCGCCGGTCGCGATCCGCGCAATAGCTCGATCCGCGAAGCCGGGTAGCAGACAGTAGCAGATACCCCCTCCGCTAAACGGACGGATTAATCGTGTGAACAAAAGGCCTATCAGCTCGTGCGGCAGCGCGATCCGGTGGGCCTTTCTTCCTTCTGACGATCAACCCGCCCACACCGCCCAGCCCCAGGTCAGCACTGGGCCAGCACTGCGGCGGCACCATACTGTGCGGCCGAAGTTCCGATCCGCCGCTGAAGAACACGGCAGCCGGTTTCGTCAGACAGTGACTGCGCCGACCCGGGCGGATCATCCGCCGAATGTCACTGGCATGACATTTTGAAGAAATTCGCCTGTCACACGATTTTTGCAAATAGATGTGTTGAGACGGGCGAACTCACGATTTAACCTCATACCGGATGCATGAAACGGCAATCCTGCCGGTCATAAAACCAAACGCATCCGTCCAAGGGGAAATACACATGCTGCTCAATTCAATCGTTCTGGCCGCGGCCCTGCAGGCCTCACCCATCCAGCCATTGCTCGACAACGCACTGCAGGTCTCCAGCGATGCTGGATCCTATGTCACCTATTTCCACGAAGATGGCACCTACACGACCAATGCCGGAATTTCCGGCACTTGGCATGTCGAGGACGGTGAACTTTGTGTCGTGCGGGCCACCGGTGAAGCCGGCTGCGCGCCGATCGAGTCCGGCCTCGCTCTCGGTTCGAGCTGGACCGCACCCAATGCCGCAACCGGCGCGATGGTGACCTATACCATCATCGCCCGCGACTAAGCATCGCGAAACGGCGTGGAGGGGCCGGCCATGCGCCGCCCCTCCCGCCTCATTCTTCCGACCTAATTCCCGAACGAACCGGCCGGCCCCGGGAAGACAACCGGCGTTTCCGATCCGTCCAGCGCCACCGCCGATACTCCGAAATAATAATTGTCGATCACGACATTCTCGAGCGTGAACGTATCGGTGAGGCCGACAAAGCGGCTCCACTGCCATTGAGGTTGGTCAGTCAGGCGCCAATAAACGCGGTAGCCGGCAAGGTTCGCGGCTTCCGGGCCATCCGCCATGTTCCAGCTCAGTGTGGTGGACGGCTGCACTGCGCCCTCAACCGTCACATTGGACGGAAATGGCGGCGCCCCCGCCATCTGGGCCATCACCGCGATATTGAGCGCAGTCAGACGGGCGGCGTGGTCGAAATCAACGCCGTCAATCGTATCGCCATAGGGGCGCCCGTCCTCGCTGCGCAGGTCCTGGTGTTGGCGGTCGTAATGCTCATTGGTCTCCATGATCCGCACACCCGGATAGCCGACCGCGTTGAACGGCCGGTGATGGCCGCCACGACCGAAACGGTCGAGCCGATAGACCATCATCACATCGAGATTGGGGATGTATTGATCGGCTGTGCGGTCCACGAAGCGGGCCAGATTGCGTGACGGGCTGTCGACCTCGCCGCCGGTGAAGCGTCGGATGCGGGCTTCTTCCGGGGTTTCGACGGCGCGCGTACCTTCGGAGAAGACGCGGGCGGTGGTGTTGTTGATGACGCCATTGATGCCGGCGATATTGCCGATCATGTCATTGTTGAGCACGCCCTTGATGCGCCAGCCATTCTCGATGGCATGGGCGGCCACGATCTGGCCACCGAACAGGCCCTGTTCCTCGCCGGACAGGCCGGCATAGATAATCGAGCCGTCAAATTCGTGCTGGCTGAGCACGCGGGCCGCCTCGATGACGCCTGCCATGCCGGAAGCATTGTCATTGGCGCCCGGGCTGTCAGAGGTGCCGTCCAGCGGGTCGGTGACCCGGCTGTCGATATCGCCGGACATCATCACATAACGATCCGGGTCGATCCGGCCGCGCTGGATGGCGATCACCGAGACCACCTCGACCGGCTCGGGAATCCGCCTTTCACCGGAAATCGTGTCGGAGACGTACATGACCTCCAGACAGCCGCCGCAATCTGCGGAAATGCGTTCGAACTCATCGAAAATCCAGCGCCGTGCGGCGCCGATGCCACGCGTCTCGCTCTCGGTTTCGGACAAGGTGTGGCGGGTCCCGAATTCCGCCAGGGTACGAATATCGGCCTCGATCCGGTCCGCGGAGACCGCCGCGACATGGTCATGGACGGCGAGGACTTCGGATGGCGGCGCGTGCTGCTGGGCCATTGCCGGTGTGGCCAACAGGATGGCCATGGATGCGGCGGTCACGAACTTCATGCTTCCCTCCCCGGAAACGCGTAAAACAACTGACAGGATGATGGGCCAGACAGGCTGCGGGTCAAGCGCTCCGCCTGTTTTGTCCATCCGGAAACGAAAACGGCGCGCCCGATCGGGCGCGCCGTCAATTCTGGGTTCCGCTTGGGCGTCAGGGCGTCAGGATCACCTTGCCGATCGCCTTGCGGCCGGACAGGGCATTGAAGCCCTCGATGAAGTCCTCGAGCTTGTAGGTCCCGGCGACATGCGGCTTGATCTTGTCGGCTTCAAACATCGCAAACAGCTCGTCCATGTTCTGCTTGTGCGCCTTGGGCATGGCGCCCGCGAAAGCACCCCAGAACACGCCGACCACACTGGCCATTTTCAGGAGGGGCAGGTTGAGTGGGAGTTTGGGGATCTCGCCAGCGGCAAAACCGATGACGAGATGACGTCCACCGGGCGCAATACCGCGGAAGGCCGTTTCAGCATAATCGCCGCCGACCGGGTCATAGATCACATCGACGCCCTTGCCGCCGGTCAGCTCCTTGATCCGCGCCTTGAGGTCCTCGGTCGAGTAGTTGATCAACTCGTCAGCACCATGGGCCTTGCACACCGCCAGTTTCTCATCGCTCGAGGCCGCTGCAATCACCTTGGCGCCCATTGCCTTGCCAAGCTCGACCGTGGCCAGGCCGACACCGCCGGCCGCGCCAAGGACCAGCAGGCTCTCGCCCGGCTTGATCTGGCCGCGTTGCTTGAGCGCGTGATAGGAGGTGCCGTAGACGATCGTCAGACCGGCGGCGGCATCAAAGGGCATTGAATCCGGGATCGGCGTCACCGAGGCGGCCGGAACGACCGCTTGCTCGGCAAAGGCCCCGACCGGCGTATTGAAAAGGACCTTGTCGCCAACCGCGAAGTCCTCAACACCCTCGCCCAGCTCCGAAATCACACCGGCGCCTTCCGTGCCCGGCACGAAGGGCAGCGGCGGTTTGAACTGGTATTGCCCGCGCACGCAGAGCAGGTCGGGGAAGTTGAGGCCCCCGGCCTTCACGTCAATGCGGACATGGCCCGGCTGGATGGCCGGGGCTTCGACGTCCTCGACGACCAGCTGGTCCTCGGGACCGAATTCCTTGCAGACAAGTGCTTTCATGGCCTTGGCCTCTCCTGTTGTTGGGGTCAGCCCAGCTTGACGCCGGCACTCGCCGCCGCCTTGGTGAGAAACTTGATGGTCTGCTCGCCGCCAGCGCCCAGCTCTTTCTGGCCGGCCTCGTCGCAAATGTCGGCGAAGCGTGCGGCGACATTCTCCGGCGTCTGCTGCTCGGGCGGCAGATGGATGCCGTCGGTCTCATGGACCTTGGTAACGGCATAACCACCGGCTCCGGCGCACAGGATGGTGCGGCTGGGGCATTCATCGCTGACCAGAAAGACCAGACCGGTCGACACCGATTCCGGCGTCATCAACTCCAGCGCGGCCGGCGGCAGCAGGTTCTCGGTCATCCGGGTCGCGGCGGTCGGTGACAGCGCATTGACGCGGATATTGTACTTCGCGCCTTCCAGATGCAGCGTGTTCATCAGCCCGACCAGGCCGAACTTGGCGGCGCCGTAATTGGACTGACCGAAATTACCATACATGCCCGACGAGGAGGTCGTCATGGCGATGCGGCCATATTCCTGTTCGCGCATGATGTCCCAGACCGCCTTGGTGCACACCGCCGAGCCATTGAGGTGGACATCGACCACGGCGCGGAAATCATCCAGCTCCATCTTGGCGAAGGACTTGTCGCGCAGGATGCCGGCATTATTGACCAGGATGTCGACCCGGCCCCATTTGTCCATCGCCTGGGCGACCATGTCGGCCACCTCGTCGGCCTTGGTGACATTGGCGCGGTGCGAGATCGCCTCGCCGCCCGCAGCGCGGATTTCCTCGGCAACGTCTTCGGCGGCCGAGCCGGTGCCGGTGCCATCCAGCGACCCGCCGAGATCATTGATGACCAGCTTGGCGCCGCGCGAGGCCAGCGCCAGCGCGTGGGTGCGGCCCAGCCCCTGGCCCGAGCCGGTGACAATGGCGACGCGGCCGTCAAAACGAATTTCACTCATATCGTCTTCATTCCTTGATTGTTTTGTGCGCCGGTCAGCCGACGATCTGCAGGGTCAGCCATTGCGCCATCAGCGCCGGCTTGTCCTCGCCGTCGATCTCGACCGTGACATCATATTTGAGCATCCACTGGCCCGGATTGCGTTCGACCGCCTCGGCCAGGGTGAAACGCCCGCGAATCTTCTTGCCGGAGCGAACCGGCGTGAGGAATCGGACTTTCTCGAAGCCGTAATTGATCCCCATCACGATGCCGTCGAGCACCAACGCGGTTCCGCCAGCCAGCGAGGACAGCATGGACAGGGTCAGGAAGCCGTGCGCGATCGTGCCGCCAAACGGCGTCTGGGCGGCTTTTTCCGGGTCGATATGGATGAATTGATGATCATCGGTGACATCGGCAAAAGTGTTGATCTGGTCCTGGGTGATCTCGGTCCAGTCGGACACACCGATCTCTGTCCCGACCTTGGCGGCCAGGTCGCTTGTCTTGATAGCGGGCATCAGGCGGTCTCCCCTTGGGTCAAAAGCATTTTGCGCAAGCCCGGCTTGTCGATCTTGCTGGTCCCGCCACGCGGCAAGGGGGTATCCATCAGCCAGATCCGGTCGGGAATCTTGAACGGGGCCAGGTGAGGTTTGAGGAAAGTCTTGATGTCCTCATCGGTCAGGGTCGCACCGTCACGGGCGAGGATCGCCGCTCCGACCCGCTCGCCAAGACGTTCGTCCGGAATACCGATCACCGCCGCTTCCAGGATGTCGGGATGGTGCGCCAGTGCGCCCTCCACTTCCAGGCAGCTGACATTCTCGCCGCCGCGCAGGACCATGTCCTTGATGCGGTCAACGATGAACAGGAAGCCGTCCTCGTCGAGGATGCCGACATCACCGGTCTTGAACCAGCGGTCCGCGGTCAGCACGTCCGCAGTGGCCTCGGGCTGGTTGAGATAGCCGCGGAATACCGCCGGTGACTGGATCCAGACTTCGCCCGGTTCGCCGGTCGGGGTCTCGTTGCCGTTTTCATCCACCGTCTTGATGAAGGTCACGGCCGGCAGCGGCGCGCCGCATGAACCCGGCTTGGCCTGGTATTCGCCCAGCCCGTTGAACGTGCCCAGCGCATTGGTTTCGGTCAGGCCGTAGCCTGAGGACGACCAGGCCTGCGGGAAGACCTCGTTGATCTTCTCGACATGGGCTTCGGGGCGCTTGGCGCCACCTGTCCCCATGGACTGAAGCGTCTCGAGAACAATGCCGCGACGCTCCGCCTCCAGGGTCAACTCGTGCGACATGGTCGGCACGCCAACCATGTCGGTCAGTTTTTCCGCCTGGATGATGTCGACGGCGTCACCGGCATCCCATTTGCGCATCAACGCCATCTTGCGACCGGAAAACATGGACAGCATGAAGACCGCGTGTGACCCGGTGCAATGAAAGAGCGGCAGGCAGACCAGAACGCCGGGATCGCCGTCGACGAATTCCTGGTCGCCATTGGCCAGTTTCAGGGCCGCGCCGAGCAAGGCAAAGGACAGGATGGTCGTCACCGCACCGCGATGGGTCAGCACCGCACCCTTGGGTTTTCCTGTCGAACCCGACGTGTAGAAGATCGCGAAATCGCTGTCAGTATCGATGACGAATTCCGGCGGCGGCTTGCCGGCACTGGCGGCGACCATGGCATCAAACGTGTCGGCAACGCCATCGATCTCGCCACGACCGGCGATCAGGGTCAGGCCCAGCCGTCCGGCGTGCGGGCGTATGCGCTCGATCTGGCGGGCACCGGCGATGACGATCTTGGCACCGCAGTCTTCCAGACCGAAGGCCATCTCCTCGCTGGTCCACCAGCCATTGATCGGCACGATGACACCGCCTGCCGCGATGACACCGAGGAAACAGGCCATCCATTCAGGACAATTGCGCAAGGCCAGCGCCACCCGCGTGCCCGGCTTGACGCCATGGCGGTCGATCAGCGTGTTGGCAAAGGCCACGGATTTCGCGGCCAGGTCGGCAAAGGACCAGCGCTGGCCTTCAAAGACCACCGCCGTCTTGTCGCCATGCTCCATCGCCTTGAGCAGCAGGAAGCGCAGATCGGCCGGCGCGTTGACATAGGCCTTCTGCGTCACGCCGAGAACATCCGTCTCGGCGATATTGAGCACCGGCTCCGCTTCGGCGACCTGCCTGGCGATCTGTTCGAGAACGGCCCGCGGCGGGGCGGGTTTACGCTGCACCATGATCAGACCTCATTGGCGTAGGGCTTGAGTTCCTTGCGACCAATGACCATGCGGTGCACGGCGTCGGGCCCGTCGGCAAAGCGCAGCGTGCGCAGGCCGGTCCACATGGCGGCCAGCGGCGTGTCCTGGGAAACCCCGGTGCCGCCATGCATCTGCATCGCCTCATCAACCGTCTCCAGGGCCACGCGGGGCGCGACAACCTTGATCTGGGAAATCCACGGCGCAGCCGCGCGCGGATCACCCTGGTCCATCATCCAGGCGGCTTTCAGGCAAAGCAGGCGCGCCTGTTCGATCGCCATGCGGCGCTCGGCAATGATGTCGTAATTTGCGCCCAGCTTGGCCAGCGGCTTGCCAAAAGCCGTCCGCGACACCGAGCGACGGCACATCAGTTCCAGCGCCCGCTCCGCCTGGCCAATCGCACGCATGCAGTGGTGGATCCGGCCCGGCCCAAGGCGGCCTTGCGAAATCTCGAAGCCGCGACCGCGACCGAGGATGAGGCAGTCCTTGGACACGCGCACATTGGTGAAGCGGATATGCATGTGACCGTGCGGGGCATCGTCATGACCGAACACCGTCATCGGGCGCAGGATCTCGATACCGGGCAGATCGCTGTCGATCAGGAATTGCGAGTGGCGCCCATGGCGCGGCGCGTCATCGCCTTCGGTGCGGGTCATCAACACATAAACGGCGCAGCGCGGATCACCGGCGCCCGAGGCCCAGTATTTCTCGCCATTGAGTACCCATTCATCACCATCCTCGACGGCAGAGAAGGCGATATTGGTGGCGTCCGAGGAAGCCACATCCGGCTCGGTCATCAGGTAGGCTGAACGCATTTTGCCCGCGAGCAGCGGCTCGAGATATTTCTTCTTCTGCTCGGCGTTACCGTAGCGCTCGATGACTTCCATATTGCCGGTGTCAGGCGCCGAGCAGTTGAAGGTCTCGGCGGCCAGTTGCGACCAGCCCATTTCCTCGGCCAGATAGGCGTATTCCACGGTCGAAAGACCATAGCCGCGATCCGAACCGGTGAGCCAGAAATTCCACAGGCCGCGCTTGCGGGCCTCGGCTTTCAGGCTCTCAAGGATTTCGGTCTGACGGTCGGTGAAGGCAAAACGGTCGCCGGCCTTGCCGATCTCCGCATGGTATTCGGCCTCAACCGGCATGACGACGTCGCGCACCATGGCGCGGACCTGCTCGATGAGCGGCTTGACGCGCTCTGACATACCCAGATCCATGTTTCTCCCCTTGATCTCTCTACCGTTGTGTCTGTTCTGATTATGCTTTTACGTGTTGGTCTAAACCGGTCGGCCACGAGCGCCCATCATCATGCGACGGAATTTCCGCATCCCGCCAATCCAGCGGTCGCGCTCATTGGCCCGGGCCCGCTCATAGGCCGGGACACTGTCATGTGGTAGCGCCAGAAAGCGCTTCTCTGCGATCGCTGCGAGCGTCTCGGCCGCGACATCGGACGGCTCGACGATACCATCAGCGCCGGCAATGCCGCCATCCTCGCTACCGCCCAGCATGTCTGTGCGGACCGCCTGCGGGCACACGCACACGACTTGCAGCCCTTCATCACCATGCCCGATTGCCAAGCTCTCGGCAAAGGAGACAGCGGCATGTTTGGAGGCGGTGTAAGAGGAGGCTCCGATCTGGGCGAGCAGGCCCGCGGCCGACGCCACCAGCACAAACACGCCGCCGCCCTGCGCCTTCATGCGCGGCCAGACCTGGCGGGCCCCACGAACGGCGCCCATCACATTGACCTCGAAACTGTCCTGCCAGGCCTTGTCATCAGCGCCAGCCGCGTCCCAACTCGGTTCATCGGTGCGCAATATGCCGGCATTGGAAACATAGACCGCGACCGGCCCCAACTCAGCCTCGACCTTGTCGAGAAAGGCAGCGATCTCGGCTTCCTTGGTGACGTCGACTTTCATGCCGATGCCGCCGAACTGCGCCGCTGCCTGTTCGGCCCCGTCCAGATCGGCGAGCGCGACTTGGGCGCCCTGAGCGTGGAAGGCCTGCGCCATCGCCAAGCCAATGCCGCGGGCGCCGCCGGTGATCGCGACCACCTTGCCTTGGTAATCCATGATGTTTCCTCCTCCGCGAACCTCGCGGATCAGTATTGCCGCATGCGGGCGAATTTCTCGGCGTGATAGTTGGCGTCACCATAGAGCGCCTCGGCCACCCGGATCCGCTTCATGAAGAAGCCGATATCGAACTCGTCCGTCATGCCCATCCCGCCATGCATCTGCACGCCTTCCTGGGCAGCCAGCTGGGCGACCTGACCGAGCTTGGCCTTGGCCGCTGACACCATCATCGCGGCATGCTCCGGCGCGGCGTCGAGGGTCTGCAGGGCTTTCAGCACGATCGACTTGCCAAGCTCGACCTCGGAATAAAGATGCGCCGCGCGGTGCTGCAGCGCCTGGAAGGTGCCGATGATCTGGCCGAACTGCTTGCGCTCTTTCAGATAGCCCACCGTGCTTTCAAGGCATTGCTGGGCCGAGCCGGACATTTCGGCCGACAGGCCGGCGCGACCGGCATCGAGCACGGCTTCCAGTGCCGCGAGCCCGCCATCGACCTCGCCCAGCACGGCATCGGCCGTCACATCAACACCATCCAAGGTGACAGTCGCGAAATTGCGGCTGTCGACGGTCTTGATACGGTCCACCGCCAACCCGGCAGCATCCATGGGCACCAGGAAGAGCGAGATACCCTCGGCTTCGTTTTCACTGCCGGCGGTGCGTGCCGAGACAATCATCATGTCGGCGACATGCCCCTCGGCGACAAAGCTTTTCTTGCCGTTGAGCTTGAACCCATTGCCCGAACGTTCTGCCGTCGTCGTAACGCTGGACGGGTTGTGCTTGCGGCCTTCGTCGACGGCGATTGCCGTGATGGCTTCGCCGGCAGCAATGCGCGGCAACCATTCACCCTTCTGGCCGTCAGACCCGAAACGCGACAGCGCCGTGGCGCCCATGACCGCGGTCGACAGGAAGGGCGAGGCGGTCAACGTCCGGCCCATCTCCTCGGCGATGACGCCCGCAGCGACATACCCCATTTCGACACCGCCCTGGTCTTCAGGCACCAAGACGCTGGTCCAGCCCATCTCGGCCATTGCGGCCCAGGTCTTGCGGTCGAACCCGTCTGCATTGTCGGTGTCACGCAGATTGCGCAATTGCGCGAGCGGCGCGCTGTCCGCGAGAAATCCGCGGGCGGCATCCTTGAGCATGCCGGCTTCTTCATTGAGCACCATGGCCATGATGGTCTCTCCCCTTTGGTGCGTCTCTTAAGCGGACGGCAATTCGAGAATGCGTTTGGAAATGATGTTGAGCTGGACCTCGGACGTGCCGCCCTCGATCGAATTGCCCTTGGTGCGCAGCCAATTGGCCGCAACATCATCATCGACGCCCCATTCCAGACCGTCCTGACCGACACTGTCCATCATCAGTTCGAGGCGGCGCTTGTTGAGCTCGGTGCCGTAGTATTTCAGAACCGAGGAATTGGCGCCCATGCCCTGCCCGGCCTTGGCCTCGTCGGAGACGCGTTCCATCGTCGACATAAAGGCCAGACCATCGATTTCCAGACGCACGATATCCGTCCGCAACAGCGGGTCAGCCAGGCGTCCGTGCTCGTCCTTGCCCAGCATCTGCACAGCAACATCGCCAGCCGGGCGCATGGCGCCCGATCCCATGCCGCCGATCATTTCGCGCTCATGGGTCAAGAGATATTTGGCGACCGTCCAGCCCTTGTTGAGTTCGCCGACCACATTGTGCTTCTCGGCTCGTGCGTCGTCGAAAAAGGTCTCGCAGAAGGGTGATTTTCCGGAGATCAGCTTGATCGGCTTGGTGGTGACCCCCGGCTGATCCATGTCGACCAGGATGAAGGAAATGCCTTCATGCTTCTTGGCCTCGAAATCAGTACGCACGAGGGCAAAGATCCAGTCGGCCTGATCGGCATAGGAAGTCCAGATTTTCTGACCATTGATCAGGTAATGGTCGCCCTTGTCCTCGCACTTGGTCATCAGCGCAGCGAGGTCGGACCCGGCATTCGGCTCGGAATAGCCTTGGGCCCAGCGGATTTCCCCGCGCGCGATCTTTGGCAGATGCTCCAGCTTTTGCTCATGGGTGCCGTATTTCAACAGAGCCGGTCCAAGCATCCAGATGCCGAAGGATTGCAGCGGCGAACGCGCCTTGATGCGCTGCATCTCCTGACGCAACACCTTGGCTTCAGCCTTGTCGAGACCACCGCCGCCATACTCGGTCGGCCATTCCGGCACCGTCCATCCCTTGGACGCCATCCGGTCGAGCCACAGTTGTTGCGGTTCGGAGTATTTGGTCTTCTTGCCACCCCAGACAGCGTCGTTCTCGCTCGCCATGGGCCGGCGCATTTCCGCCGGGCAATTGGCGTCCAGCCAGTCACGGACTTCTTCGCGGAAGCTTTCCAGATCGGACATTATCTCCCCTTTATAACCGTTATCGAGCATTCGGTATGATGCACTTGCGAAGACGCTAGCGCCGAACCGGGGACAGGTCCATGGCCGAAAGCGGCGATTTCAGTGAAAACGCGGCATGCGTGAACGCATGAAAAAGCCCCGACCGTATGGTCGGGGCTTTGGGTGCCGTGCAGCCGTGAGCCGGGATGATCACGCAAATTGCGGCGCGATCTCCAGATTGCGAGCCAGGCCGACGCGGCGCATCACCAGAAGCGCGGTCCCGTTATAGTCGACGACCCGGTTCCAGAAGCCCTTCTTGGGCAAATGAAGGGCCGAGCGCGGGAAATCATGATGATGGTCGTGCAGGGCCTCGCCGCCGGTCAGCAGGGCCAGCAGATAATCGAACCATTTCGGCGTCTTCATGTGACCGAACACATTCACGCCCAGTGTGGTGGCGTGAAATTGCAGGCCGCGACCGATGATCACACTGGCGTGGATCAGGGCGGTCAGGATCAGCGATCCGCCGCTCAGCGCGACGATCAGATAGATCACGGCCGGAATGGCAAAATGCATGACCAGCGACAGGGTGATGTGGAAGCGGTCCGCGAAATGAACGACCGGATTATCCTTCAGCCACATCGGCATGGGACGCGCCAGGTCCTTTTCGTCGCGCCACAGGATCCACCCAACCCAGGCCCAGACCTTGGACTCGAACGGATTGTGCGGATCACCGGGCTTGTCGGCAAAGCGGTGATGCTGGGAGTGATAATTGACCCAATCCTTCAATGTGCCCTGCATCGCCAGGATACAATTGATCATGATGATGACCTGGCCCGGCCATTTGATCTCGCCGGCCCGGTGCTGCCAGATCCGGTGCAGCGGCCCGATCCCCATATTGCACAGGAAGATGGTCAGCGCGGTGACGCCAAAGCAAAGCGGCGCATACCACCAGCGCAGGGTCAGCCCGCCGAGGGCGAGTCCGAGGACGATCATGGTGGTAAGCAGCGCAATGCCGAGCGCCGGATAGATGATAGCCGAAAACGCGCTCGCCCAATTGAGCGTACGCCAGGATCGCAGGATCGCTTCGGAACGCGCCAGAATGCGGGATTCAAGGGTCATGAAGGGACACTCTCTTAAAAACAAAAGAACCGGTACGGAGCTGACTCGGAGTTTCAGCCGTCCCGCACCTCTCGTCAAACACTCATTGTATGGACTGCGCCTACCCGGTCTCGCCAGTCATAAGGGAATAGCAATCAACCGGCTCGAGCGGTAACTCGACGGTAAAACTTGCACCGACACCACATTCACCATCGGCCCGAATCGCACCGCCATGACGCTCGACAATGCGTTGACACAAGGCCAGGCCGACACCCGTACCGGGATAGGCATCACGCGCATGCAGGCGCCGGAACACTTCGAATATCCGACCGGCATGCTTGCGCTCGAAGCCGATACCATTGTCGCTGACGACGATCCTGCAGCAATTCGTCGCCGCCTGGACGCCGATATCAACCACAGGCTTCCGCGTGTTGTCCCGGTATTTCAGGGCATTGCCGATCAGGTTGACGAATAGCTGGCGCATCAACACCCGATCACCCTTGATGACGGCATCTACAGGATAGTTGATCGTGGCGTGGCAGTCGGTGATCGCCATTTCAAGGTCCGCCATGACCTCCTCGATCAACGTCGCCAGAGACAAGTCCTCCAGCTTCAACGCGACATGGGACGAGCGCGAATATTGCAGCAGGTCGGCGATCAATTGTTGCATGCGCTGCGATGCGTCGACCATCTGGGTGACCATCTTGGTCCCGCGTGCGTCGAGCACCTCGCTGTAATCTCGCGCCAGGAGGCCGCCATAGGTCGAGACTTTGCGCAGGGGCTCCTGAAGGTCATGCGAAGCGACCGAGGCAAAGCGTTCGAGCTGCACATTGGTGCGTTTCAGTTCCACCGTCTGATGACGCAATTTCTGTTCATCGGCCCGCTGCACGGTGACATCCTGAATGACGCTGAATGTCCGCACATTGCGCCCGTCCGCTTCCCGCACGGCCCGGATCCACACGTGGACCAGGCGTTCATCGCCATCACTCTTTCGCACAAACCGAAAGGTCTCCGACGCCAGATGACCGCTTTCCAACGCGTCTTCGACAAAGACACGTGCGGTCGAGGCCTCATCCCGGTGCACGCATGACAGGAGGTTGTCGAAAGAGAGTTCGAACCGGGCCCGGTCGAGACCAAGTATGTCATAAACTTCATCGCTCGCCGTCCCCAGTCCGGCCTCGGGGCTGATCTCGATATAGCCAATCTGCGCCGCTTTCCCGGCCATTTCGAGCAGGCGCAGGCGATCACTCGCCCGCATTTCGACATTCTTCCGCTCGGTAATGTCATCAAGGGAGCCAGCCATACGCAAGGCTTGGCCACCGCGCCCCCAAGCGGCCTGCCCACGCGCCTGAACCCACACATAATGGCCGTGTTCATGCCGCCACCGGTACTCGATCGCGAATGGTTTTCGCTGCGAAAGATGGTCATTGATAGCCAACATCACCCGGTCGACATCCGCAGGATGCAGGCGATCCGCAAAATCGTCGAATACAGGCTGGAAATCCGGATCGGTGATCCCGGCAAGCTCCATGAAGCGGGGCGACCAGAACACCGCGTCGGTTCGCACATCCCATTCCCACAGGCCGACGCTGGCTCCTTTCACTGCGAGCGAGAAACGGCGATCCGCCTGGCGCAAGGCAAGTCGGTGACTGACCAAGGCTCCGGCGGTTTCCAGCACGGCCACCTCCTCCGGTGACCAAGGCTTGTCGCGCGCTTCCGGTCCGGTCAGGTTCAACGTGCCGTAGACCACACCATCGACGAACAGGCGCACGCCGAGATAGGTCTCCAGCCCCAAGTTCCGATAACATGGATGGTCCGCGAACAGGCTGTCGGAGGCCCGGTCGACATAGATCGGCTGTTCAAGCGCAATCACGCGTTCACAATAGGTCTCGCAGAGGTCAAAGACTTGACCGACGACCACGGCGTTGTTCACGTCGCGGACGAATTCCACCTCGTAGCGACCATCTTCGATCTGGGAAATAATGGCGAGCGGCAGACGGAAATATTGCGCCACGGTATCCAGCAACTGGTCGATACAGGCATCATGGCCACCCTCGCCCGTCGTGCTAATTTGCACCAGCTGCAACAGGATTTCTTGCGTCGACGCCCAACGACCGGCGCGCGCTGATTTTGTCAGCTTGTCCATACATTCCAAAACGGGAGACCGGCGCCCCAAATTTGCCAGCCAACCCTGCCTCGCCCAGTGCCCACAGGGTAAACGCCCATCTGCACCGGCACAAGCAACCATACCGGGCAGCAAGACGGCACAATGCCGTAAATTTTCGCAGACTTATCGATAGTCGGGATGGACCTCGCGCCGATATTACGTTTTCGTAACGATACTTGCTAATCGATTCATCGCTGGGGAGCTGTGGATGAAAACGACTGCAATCATCTTGGGTGGAGCGCTTGCCGTTTCATTATTGGCGGTGAATTGCCCGCAATCAGTCCGTACGGCCGTGACCGAACGGACCCAAATTCCGGACCATGTATACGAAGAAGCCGAGCGCCAGCTCGACGTTTTCGTCTCCTGGGCCCGCAATGACGCCAATGTGCCGCAGATGGCACCCCGCGAATTGCCGGCCTCCTAGGGTTCGACCTCATCGCCGGATAATGCTGCGGCCTCGCCGTCGGCAAGAGCCGCTGCAATCCGCGCCTCGACCATGCCGCGATAGGCGGCATCAGGCGCGGCACTGTCCAGGATCGCCTGCCAGCTCGCCAGCGCGGCCTCGCGATCTCCGTCCTGATAAACGGCCTCCGCCATGAAAAAACGGGCCCGCACGTCGAGCGGATCAATGTCCAGCGCCCGGGCAAAGGCCTCACGCGCGGCAGCATTCATCATGCCACCGGTTTCAAACAGGCGCGCCTGTCCAAGCGCGGCAAACAGGAAAGCCGAACCCGGCTCCCAATTGATCGCTGTTTCAAAGGCGGTCGCCGCATCGCCATAACGCCCCATCCGCAAATAAGCCTGACCGAGAACCGCCCAGCCCTGCGGATTGTCCGGGCGCTCGGCGAGTTCGTTGCGGAGATTTTCCAGCTCCGCCATGACGGCCTGCGCCTCCGGCGGCAGTCCCGGCGCCCGGGCCGGGGTCATGCCGACGAGGAAGGGGCTGCCGACCAACATGTATATGATCACCGCCAGGATGACGCTGACACCAGCCCCGCCCACCAGACCGTGCCGCAGCCATTTCGACGCCGCTGCCGGCGGCGCCAACGCGGCCGCATCCCCTGTCCCGGCCTGACTCATACGGCGCCGGATATCGAGTTCGGCCTGGCGGGCCGCGTCCTCGCCGATAAAGCCCAGCTCGCGGTCCCGCGCCAACTCAGCCAGCTGGCCGTCGAACACATCGCGGCCGTCCGACACATCACCGCGAACGCCGCGCATGACGGGCAGGACCAAGACCAGCGCCACCAGGCTGGCCAACGCGGCAATCAGGAACCAGATCATGACTGCCCCTCCTCCTCGCGCAGCCGCGCCAACTCGGCTTCCTCATCCGGGTTGAGCGCCGGTGCCGCGCGGCCCGACTGGCCGCGGACAAACAGCACGATCAGCGTGCCGCCGATCAGGAAGGCGATCACCGGGAAGAACCACAGCAAAATGGTATTGCCCTGCAGCGGCGGCATCATCAGCACATAATCGCCATAACGGGTCTGCAACCAGGCGCGTACCTCTGCATCGCTATCGCCGGCCAGCAAGCGCTCGCGCACAACGGCGCGCATGTCGGCGGCCAACGGCGCATTGCTCTCGTCAATGCTCTGACTTTGACAGACCACACAGCGAAGCTGGCGATACAGGGCGCGCGCACGCACTTCCAGTTCCTCGTCCTGCAGGCGTTCATCCGGCTCCGGAGCCGCCATGGCGACCGGTGCCGCGAGCAGGAGTGCCGGCAGGAGAAAGAGAAGGAAAAGGCGGGCCAATTGTCTCATTCCGCTTCCAGGGCCTCGATACGGGGCAGGAGGACATCGCGCCAGACGGTCTCGTCAATGATGCCGACATGGTGGAAACGCACCCGCCCCTCACGGTCGACCAGAAAGCTTTCCGGCGCGCCGGTGATGCCGAGATCGATCGCCACCCGCCCCTGGGCATCATCGCCGGCGCGTTGGTAGGGATTGCCATGCCGGGCCAGCCAGACCGCTCCATCGCCGGGCCGGTCGCGCCAGTCGACGCCATAGATCGGCACCCGTCCCGAGCGGCTGATCTGCATCAGCATCGGATGCTCGATCTCGCAGGGCGGGCACCAGGACCCGAAGACGTTGAGCAGCGAGACATGCCCCGCCAGATCGGTACTCGCCAGACCCGGTTCGCCATCGGCAATGCCGGGCAGGTCGAACACCGGCAGCGGACGGTCGATCATCTGGCTGGGAATGGCCGACGGATCCTCACGCAGGCCAAGGCCGAAATAGACGCCAAGCACCAGAAAAATGGCCAGTGGCAGGAAAAGGAAGACGCGGTTCATTCGGCAGGCTCCGGACGGGCTTGTGCCTCGCGCGGCTGTTTGCGAACCGCCAGCGCCCGGCGGCCGCGGTCGGAAATCGACAACAATCCACCCAGACCCAGAATACCCGAGCCGATCCACAGCCAGATCGCAAACGGGTAGATATAGACAAAGACCGGCCAGCCGCGGTCCGGATTGGGTTGACCGATGGTGACGTAGATGTCGCCGGTCAGGCGGGCATGAATGGCCGACTCGGTCGTCGCCATGCCGCGCACCGGGTAGAGGCGTCGTTCAGCCGTCAGATTGCTGACCACCTGCTGGTCGCGCCGCGCCGTCAGATATCCGCGCTCGGCGACATAATTGGGCCCTTCGATCTGCTCGACATCATCGAGTGTGAGGGTGAGCTGGCGGATATCGAGATGCTGGCCGGGCATCAAAAAGGCACTCGTCTCCTGTTTCCAGGCGCTGACACCGGTGATGGCGAAGACCACCACGGCGACCCCGAAATGCGCCACAGCCATGCCCCAAATGCCCAGCGGCAGGCGGGCTGCCCGCGCCAGCGAGGCCTTGAATTCGATCTGGAACAGCTTGAAACGCTTGGCCAGATCGATCAGCACGCCGAGCGCGATCCAGATCGCCAGTGCCGTGCCCAGCGCGCCCGCCAACAAGCCCCGGTCGGCGATCCAGAAGGCCGCAAGTCCGCCGGCAAGCGCGGCAATGGCGGCAGGCGCGAGGTCCTTGAGCACCGGCATCAGGCGGCCACGCTTCCAGGCGAGCAGGCCGGAAATCGGTACCAGCACCAATAATGCGCCGATGAAGGGATTGAAGGTGTTGTTGTAGAATGGCGCCCCAATGGTCACCGTCTCATCGCTCACCGTGGTGATGAAGAGCGGATAGAAAGTCCCGAAAAAGACCAGACCGCAAGCGACGACCAGAACCAGATTATTGATCAAAAGCGTGCTCTCGCGGCTGATCGCGGAAAACACGCCGGTCGGCTTGAGCAGCCCCGCCCGCAGGCCATAGATCAGCAGCGACCCGCCGATCAGGGCGATCAGGATGGCCAGGATGAAGACACCGCGTTCCGGATCGACGGCAAAGGCGTGGACCGAGGTCAACACGCCGGACCGGACCAGGAATGTCCCCGCCATCGACAGGGCAAAGGTCAACAGGGCCAGCAGAATGCTCCAAGCCTTCAGCGTATCGCGCTTTTCCATCACCCGCAGTGAGTGGATGAAGGCGGTCCCAGCCAGCCACGGCATCAGGGAGGCATTCTCGACCGGGTCCCACGCCCACCAGCCGCCCCAGCCGAGCTCGTAATAGGCCCAGCTGGCACCCAGCGCGATACCGATGGTGAGGAAGGTCCAGGCCGCCAGTGCCCAGGGCCGCACGATCCGCGCCCAGCGGGCATCGACCCGACCGTCAATCAGTGCTGCCAGCGCAAAGGAGAAGGTGATCGAGAAACCGACATAGCCCGCATAGAGCATCGGCGGATGCGAGGCGAGACCGGGGTCCTGCAGAAGCGGGTTGAGGTCCTGGCCATTCTCCGGCCCCGGCCACAGGCGGGCAAACGGGTTGGAGGTGAAGAGCAGGAAGGCCGTGAAAGCCGCCGTGATCAGTGATTGGACTGCAAAGGTCAGCGAGATCAACCGCGCCTCGACCGGCTTGGCCGACCAGGCCAGCGCCGCAGTATAGGCCGTCAAGATCAGCACCCACAGCAGCATCGAGCCCTCATGATTGCCCCAAACGCCGGTCAGCTTGTAGAGGAAGGGCTTGTCGGTGTGCGAATTCTCGGCCACCACCAGCGCGGTAAAGTCCGACATCGCGAACAGCGCCGTCAGGCAGGCGAAGGCCGCCAGAACCAGCACAAACTGCGCGATGGCGCCCGTGCGCGCAAACCCGTGCACCACAGCATCGCCGGTCCGCAGCCCCGCAAAAATGGCCACGGATTGGAAGAGCGCGACCACAAAGGCCAGGATGAGGGCAAATTGCCCGAGTTCAGCAATCATGCCGGGGTGGTGTTACGACTGGCGCAAAAGGTCAAGGCGCAGGGTGTCGCAGGGGGGATCACGCCGTCGCCCTCACCCGCCCGAACCACAGGATCAACAGCGCCGGAAGCCACGGAAACACGCGCTCGAACGGGTCGCCGGGCAGTTGTGCCCATTGCGCCGCAACGGCGCCGGGACCGCTGAGTGTTGAGGCGTCCAGCGCGCCCATCGCATTGAAGAAGACCGTCAGGCCGAAACCGACAATCATCGCGGCGAGCACAGCCCTGTGACCGGACTGGACGCCGATCACCCGCATCACGATGACCGGGCCGAAGGCGGCGCCCAGCGCCGCCCAGGCGAAGAGGACACGGGCGAAAATCGTCGATGGCAGGGCCAGCGTCATCCACACGGCGACAAGGGCAATGGCAACCATGACGATGCGCGAGACGGTGACTCCCTCGCCCTTGAAGCGGCGTGACACGCCGAGATCGCGGCTGACGGCGGAGGCCGCCACCAGCAGGATGGAGTCGACCGTCGACATCACCGCCGACAGCACGGCGGCGATCACGAGACCGCCGATCAGCGGTGGCAGATAGTCGCGTGCGACCTGATAGAAAAGCGCCTCGCCGTTTGACCCGGCACCAACCAGCGCCCGGCCGGACAGGCCAAGGACCGTCATGCCGATAAAAACCAGCACGGCCCAGACAATGGCGATCTGGAATCCGTGCCGCCGCGCCGACTCGTCCTTGACCGCCATCAGGCGGGTGATGAGTTGCGGCTGGCCCAAAGCGCCAAGGCCCACACCCCAGACGCCAACCACAAAGCCGGCCAGCAGCATGACCGGCATGTCGCCGCCGAAACTGAGATAAGCGGCCGCCTCATTGGCTTGCAGCGTCGCCATCACGCCGGACGGACCGCCCGCCGCAACAAGCGCCGCAACCGGCAGCAGACAGGCGACGAGCAGCATCAGCGCGCCCTGCAGCATGTCGGTCACGCTGACCGCCCAGAAACCGCCGAGCAAGGAGTAGATGAGAACCACCCCCGCCCCGACCAGCACGGATTCCATCCGCGGCAAGTGGAACTGGGTCTCGAAGGCCTGGGCCGCGGCGCCGAACTGGGCGGCAATATAGAAGATGAAGCAGAACAGGATCATGGCCGCGGCGACACCGGCGATCAGCCGCTTGCCGCCCGGCGATTGCCCGCCGGCGAGGAAATCCGCCGTGGTGACATGGCCCTCCGCGGCGGTCTCGGACCGCAGGCGACGTCCGAACCACAGCCAGACGGCGACATAACCGCCCCAAATGCCCGGCACCATCCACAGTGCCGACAGGCCGGTGAGATAGACGAAGCCGGAAAAACCCAAGAGCACCCAGGCCGAGGAGGTCGAGGCGGCATAGGACAGGCCCGCGACCCAAGGCCCCAAGCCCTGACCGGCGATGAAAAAATCGCTTTCCGTCCGATTGCGCCGCGAGGCCCAGACACCAACCCCGACGAGGATCAGCTTGTAGGCCACCAGCGTGGCCAGCACGATCATGTTGTCCTGCGACATCCATCCCTCCCCGAACGGCGCCTGGCGCGACCATGCGGCCACCTTTGCTGACAGCTCTAGCCGTGTTTGCGATACCACGCCACGTCGAACCGCTCCGGCGGCTTGCCCCCGCTGCCCGCCCCGGCTAATCCGGCATCAAAGCAAAACCCAATGACGTCCGGGGAGACCATATCATCATGACCGACAAGCCGACGCTGAAAGCCAAGGATGCTCCGGATCTGGGCCGTTTTGACTGGCAGGACCCCTTCCGTCTCGATGATCAGCTGACCGAGGAAGAACGGCTCGTTCGCGACACCGCGCACAGCTATGCCCAGGCCAAGCTGCAACCGCGCGTGATCGACGCCTATCGCGAGGAACACACTGATCCGGCCATTTTCCGCGAAATGGGTGAGCAGGGCCTGCTGGGCTGCACGCTGCCGGAGGAATATGGCGGCGCCGGCCTCGGCTATGTCGCCTATGGTCTGGTCGCCCGCGAAGTCGAGCGCGTCGACAGCGGCTATCGCTCGATGATGTCGGTCCAGTCCTCTCTGGTGATGTATCCGATCTACGCCTATGGCTCGGAAGAACAGCGCACCAAATACCTTCCCAAGCTCGCCTCGGGCGAATGGATCGGCTGTTTCGGCCTGACCGAGCCGGATGCCGGATCCGACCCGGCCGGCATGAAGACCCGCGCCACCAAGACCGCGACTGGCTATACCCTCAACGGTGCCAAGATGTGGATCTCCAACTCCCCCATCGCCGATGTTTTTGTGGTCTGGGCCAAGTCCGACGCCCATGACGGCAAAATCCGCGGCTTTGTGCTCGACAAGGGCATGAAAGGCCTCTCCGCCCCGAAAATCGGCGGCAAACTGTCCCTGCGCGCCTCGATCACCGGCGAAATCGTGATGGACAATGTCGAGGTCGGCGAAGACGCCCTCCTGCCGCATGTGTCCGGCCTGAAAGGCCCGTTCGGCTGTCTCAACCGGGCCCGCTACGGCATTTCCTGGGGCGCCATGGGCGCCGCCGAATTCTGCTGGCATGCGGCGCGTCAATACGGGCTCGACCGACACCAATTCAACAAGCCGCTGGCCCAGACTCAGCTCTTTCAGAAAAAACTCGCCGACATGCAGACCGAGATCACGCTGGGCCTGCAGGGCTCGCTGCGCATCGGCCGCCTGATGGACGAGGCCAAGGCCGCGCCGGAGATGATCTCGATCATGAAGCGCAATAATTGCGGCAAGGCACTCGATATAGCCCGCATGGCGCGTGACATGCACGGCGGCAACGGGATTTCCGAGGAATTCCAGGTCATGCGCCACATGGTGAATCTGGAGACGGTCAACACCTATGAAGGTGCCCATGACGTGCACGCCCTGATCCTCGGACGGGCACAGACAGGCCTGCAGGCCTTTTTCTAGCGCCTGATCAAGACGCGCAGTACGCGCGCGCTTGCCCCCTGCAACCGTCTCGCTTATCAGGAATTGGTCAGCAGGGGGACACGATGCCGATTCTGATGGGACTCCACATTCTTGTGGCGCTCGGCTGCGCCGTACACGTCATTCGTACACAACGGCAGATGTACTGGATTTTCATCCTGTTCGCCTTCCCGGCCCTCGGATCGATTGTCTACTTGCTCGCGGAAGTCCTGCCCTCGGCCGCCGGCAGCACCTCAGCCCGAAAGGCAGGCGCCGCTGCCCGCAAAGCACTCGATCCGGGTCGCGAGGCGCGCGACGCCCTGGTCCAGATCGAGATCAGCCGGACGCCGGGCAATTTGCGCCGCGCCGCCGCCGCACTGCTCGCAACCAAGCGTGCCGACGATGCGCTGGTGCTGGCCCGCGAGGCCGCCAGCGGTGCTTTCGCCGAAGACGCGGCCATGATGTTCACCCTCGCCCAAGCGCTCTATGAGACCGGCGAGTTCGGCGAGGCGTTGACCCAGCTTGAAGCGATGCAGACCGCCCACCCGGATATCCGCCATCCCGAAGCCCACCTGCTGTTTGCCCGGACGCTGGAAGCGCTCGGCCGGATCGACGAAGCGCTGGCCACCTATGCCAGCGTCGCCGACTATTTCCCCGGTCCGGAAGCGCGTGCCCGCTGGGCCATGTTGCTCGATGTCCATGGCGACACGGTATCCGCCCGCGCCCGCTGGCAGGAAATCCTGACCGCTGCCCGACATGCTCCCAAATTCGTCCAGCGCACCAATCGCCGCTGGCTCGACATGGCACGCTTGAAAGCGTGAACTGAAATCAACGCCGAGCGATCAAGAAAACGGCCACCCCGAAGCTCGAGGCGGCCGCAATCTCACACCACAGATTTTCGCAGGACCTTGCCGTCAGAGGCCGAACTCGGAACACTCATGAACGGTCTGCCACCCCGTGCTCGTTGTGCACACAACGGCGGAACACTCGCCAGTGAACTGGTTGTAGTGGACGACGCAATTGTCCGGCACAGAACGGGCGTCCTCCCTGAGATAGGCGTTGATTTCAGACGCACTCAGTCGCACGTCATCGGCGCGAATCTTGTCCGCCGCGCTGGTCGCCTCTTGTCCACCCACGGCGACGCCGCCAACGGCAAGCCCCACCGTGCCTGCCAACACAGCCATCGTGACTATAACATTTCTCATGCTCATTCCCCTTTTCAAAAAATGACACACTGAGCACGCTAAGATAGTGAGGGATAAATCGTCAATCAGAAAGGGATATGAAAGTGGGGAGAGCAGACCACGCGGCCTGCAATCCGTCCCGCAATCGCCGCAACTCCCACTTGATGCCCGCGCCGCCGCATTCTAAACCCGTCAGTGGAGAGGTGGCCGAGTGGTCGAAGGCGCTCCCCTGCTAAGGCCCCGCCGTCTCTTTTTAACCCACAGAAAAAGCTAAGATTTTTCGGGCGCACCGAATGCGCTTCCCAATTATCTCCCTTACGCCTTGTCGCAGCCATCATCGCCATCAGCCTCACTGCTCGCGCGATCAACCCTGCCTTCATCAATGACCAGCTCGAGCTGCTGGAGTTTTCGCGGGAATGGCGCCTCGTCTACGATGAACAAATGCCGCTGTATGCGTGGCTGGCCACGGCCCTGCTGCGCGCCACAGGCGACAGCGTGCTGGCACTGGACGCCCTGAAATATCTCTTTGTCGGCGGAATGTGGTTGGCACTTGCCTCGACGGCCGAGCGTTTGCGACCGGGCACGGGCGTGATCGCCATCGCCTTTGCCTTCCTGCTGCCCACCGTCAATGACGATCTTCTGGGCGAGGTGTCGCACACGGCAGCGCAGATGTGCGCGGGCGCGGTGTCGGCCTGGCTGATCGTGCGCGCCCTGGACGGCGAGACGAGCCGTCTCTGGCTCTGGCTCGGATTGGTCTGGGCCGGAGGGCTGGCGGCCAAGCATTCCATGATCCCGCTGGTTGCCGCGGAATTTGCCGCCGTGGCGCTGCTGGCAGGCCCTGCGAGGGCGCGAATGCTTCGGCACATGGTTCAGGCCGCCTGTATCATGGTGGCGCTGTGCGCGCCCCTCTACGCGATCCTCGCAATGGCGCCGGAGACGGTCGAGGCCCAGCTCGCCGAATTCTTCACCGACCGTGGGCTGCCCGGCGCGCTGATGGACGGCCTCACATCGCCGCTGGCAGAAGCCGGATTGTTGATTTTGGGGATTGCAGCCCTGGCGGCGTGGAAGCGTCCCGCGCTTGGCCGGGCGCGCTGGGTTCTTGTCGCCGTGTGCGCCGGCTTCGTCTGCGCGATTATTGGCGGGGTCCTGATGTCCGGTGCGACCGTGTTGCGCGACCGCTGGCTGGCAGCCGGTCTCGTCCTGCTGGCCCCGGTTGCGGCCAGCATGGTGCCACGGCCGCAACGGTGGAGGGGGCTTGCAGGCGGGCTTGTGCTCGCAGCGGCAGCCGCAAGGGCGGCGGAGACGGCCGGCCTGCTGTGACCGGCGTCACGCGACACGAAGCCAGGTTGACCAGCGTCCGGGCAGTGATACCGTCCGCGGCATGCAGCTCTATGCCGACAGCCCCGTCGCCATCCGCGCCGACACACCCGCCCTGCCCGATCGGGACGGCTTCGAGCACGGCTTCACCTATCTCGACTTCGGCGATGCTGCGCTGAACCAGCCTTTGCGCGTCGACGCTCTGTCGGCCGGGCCGTTCATGGTTCACCACCTGGTGCGGCCGGATGGCTCGCTGATCGAGGATGGCGGGTTCGGGATCACGCTGGACCCCGGCGGCAAGCTGTTTCATTGGGGCCGGATTTTCTTCCCCCGCCTGGACGATGCCCTGGCGCTTGTCGATCGGCTGATCGATACCGGAATTCCCTGGTACGAGCGGCCGCTTCTCGAATCGGAAATGCCGTTGATCCGCGAGATATGGGAAAAGGCGCTCGCGGCCGGGCATCTGACCGACGGCACACGCCTGCCGGCGAACTGGCCCGCCTTCCATGAAGGCGACCGCTCCGGCATGGTCTCCTAGCCCGGGTCCCGTTCGACAATCTCAAGCTGGTCATCCGGCAGCGGCCGCTGCAGCGCGAGGCTGCCCTCGCCGCCGGCGAGCCAGGCGCGGCAATCCTCCGGATCCGTTAGTATCACGGGCATCGCTTTCGGATGGATCGGCGCAACCACGTCATTCGGCTCGCAGGTCAGGAAAGCGTAGAGCCGCCAATCTCCCGGTGTGCGTTGCCGCCGCGATTTGCCGGCCACGGGGGCTAGCCGCTCGCCCTGCCACGGGCGCCAGACACCGGCGAAGAACGCCACGTCCCGCCCCGGCACGGCGAACCAGGCATTGCGCCGGCCGGCAATGGGTTCGGCAAAGCGCCTGAATGGCACCAGGCAGCGATACTCTGGCTGCATCAGATAGGCGCCATTCACCCGGCGCCACCAGGGCGAGGCCAGATTACGGATATTGGTGATGGGCGACTTGCCCTGCCCGGCCGGCGGGAAGCCCCACCGCATCTCGGAGAGCTGCACACCATCGTCTACGGCGTGAATGACGACGCCGTCCTGATCCGGGTAAAGCCGGGGCCGACCGGCGAAATTTCCGGTAGCGGGCTCGGTCGACAGATCGAACGTCAACTGCCCCATCGCCGCGCGGATGGCGTCAAGGCCCGTATCGAGGTCATAGAGATTGCACATGCCGGCCAGCCTAGCCGGAAATCAGCGGCCGCCAAACCGTGCCGACCTGCGCCTGGAAGAACATCCGGCCGTCACAGCCCCACCGCTTGCAGCGCGGATGCAGATCAATCGGAGATGCGGCACGGCCCTGCGACCAGATCAGCACGGCCAGGTCGGCCGACAGAATGATATCGCACTTGCGGCAGGTCAGACGCAGTGCCAAGCCGCGCCGCTCGATCTCGTCGAACGTCCTGTATGCTTCAAGCCAGATCGGGGAGATGTTCGCGCGCGCCATGAGGCGCGGAACATTCAGCGAACAGAGTCCGCCTGTCAATCAACCATCACTCACCACCACCCCGGATGATCAACTCCCGCGCGTCCGTGGCGATTCCCTTCGCGACGCCGTACTTCAGCTCGACCGTTTCAAGGTCGAAAGCTGCGAAGATCTCGCGGATTTCCGGCACATCATTGATTGACAGGATGAAGCGCCCCTCGATACCGGCGAGCTGTTCTGCCAGGCGCTGGAAATCATCACGCACAAACATGCCTTTGCCGTAGTCATTCTCACCACCCCAATAAGGCGGATCGAGATAAAAGAGCGTGGCGGGCCGGTCATAGCGGGTGATGAAATCCGCGAAGGGCAACCGCTCGATCTGCACGGCCGCCAAGCGTTCATGCAGCGCCTCGAGCCGGCTTGCGATCGTGTAGACGTTGAACGCGCCGGCATAGCCGGGCGACACCCCGAAAGAGCGACCCGCAATCTTTCCTCCGAAAGCACACGTCTGCAGATAGAGAAATCGCGCGGCCCGTTCCATGTCAGTCAGCGTGTCAGGATCGGTTGCCTGCAAACGCTCGAACTCACGCCGGCTGGTGATCTGGAATTTCAGCATGTCCAGGAAGGCGGCGTAATGGCGCTGCACCACGCGATAGAAGGTCGCCACATCAAGCGACCAGTCATTGATCACCTCCAGCGGCCGCGCGATGCGCCGGCGCAGGAAGATACCACCCATGCCCACGAAGGGTTCGGCATAGGTGTCATGCGGTTCACTGTCGAGAATCCGGACCAGCCGCTTGGCCAAGTTTCGCTTGCCGCCCAGATAGGGCGCAGCCGGTTCGGTAGCATCAACATGAAGGGCGCCGAGCAGATCGGGCGCAGGGGGCACTCTGGACATGGGAGGAGTCTCGCTGACAAATACACGCGCCGGTTGGCCGGCGGCGGAGAGTTTGACGATTTCTAGGGCCGTCAACTTGCGGGGCGAGAGACCCGCGGCTTGGCGTGTTGGCGCACGCCGGCCTCCGTCTTTTGGGGACGGGAGGAAGAATTGTCTTGGCAGGCGAACAGCGATTATGCGTTGAAAGAGTTCCACGCTCTTTTGGTCTGGCTCGCCATCGGTGGGTTCGGCGGCCTCGCGGCGGTCGGTGCCGCAGCAATCCAAATCAGCGCTAGGCCCGATCCGCCATTCATTTCCCTGGGCTTCGCATGGTGGTTCGCGATGGCCGCTGGCTTGGCGTTCATTGCCAGATTACTCATTGCCGTTGCTGCCGCAATCATTGCATCCGAACGACTAGCCACCAAACCAGCGGAGGCCGTCTGGCTGCAAGCAATCGGCGCTGTCGCCGGCATCTTTTCGGCCATGTCACTTACTCTAGGGGTATCTTTGGCGGTGCAGGCCCTGACAGCAATCGCGCCCTAACCACGCCCCGCCTCAACACGCCCCCACCATTCCTGACAGGCCCGCGCGATCGCCGCATTAAACGCGGCCACCTCCCCGGCGCCCAGCGCAATCGCGCGCCAGTCGTCATCGCGCGCCGCCGCCTCCAGATCGCGCGGCGGTGTCAGGCAGGTTTGCGGCGGAGTTTCGACCTGTTCACGGACGATCCGCTCCACTTCCCGGATCTCCGGCTCGAGGCTCGGCGGCGGTGAGACCGAGGGCACGGTTGAACAGGCGGACATCATCATCATGGGCAGGACAGCTGCGATCAGCGCTTTCATCGAAAGCCCTCCGGGCGGCGGCCGCATCGGCGGCCAGTTGACGGGAATCGGCGAGGAAGTCGGCGACGTGCTGTGCGCGCCAGGCGCGATCCTCCTCGAGCCGGGCTTCAGCGATGGTCGCCACGCCGGCGAGACGGGCCGCCTCCTGGCCGACGCGCTCGACAACGGCGTCGTAATTGGCGACGGTCTGGGCGTTGCGAGCGTGCGACCGGCCAAGCATGTAGGACGCCGGCACGGCAGCGACCGTGAACGCCCCCATGATCAAGGCGCCAGCGACACCGGCGCGCAGGGTGGCCGAGAGACGGCCTAGCATGACACCCACTCCCCGTTGCGCAGCCAGCCGTGCCAGATCGTGCCAAGCGCGCCGGTGCCGCGGCGCTTGAACTGGCGATGCACCGAGGGATGCAGCGTCGGGGAAGTGAGGTCGCCGCTGAACTCCCAGCTCGGGGTTTCAGCACACGGGCGAAGTTTGATCGCGCATTCGGCACCATCTCCCGACGGGCACTTGAACAGCATTTCCTTGGTTCCATCGACCATCTCTTCGATGGTGAACGACCCGGGCGGATGATCACCTCCGTCATTCCATTCGGCGAGCGGCACGAAAGCCGCAGCACACGAGGCTCGGGATTGTTCGATCATCCCCCCACCCCCACCGGCATCGCCCGCGGATCCGCGCCAGCGAGCTCACCCCACCAGCGCTCGATGCGCGCGACATAGGTGCGGGTCTCATTGGCATGATGGCCGGTGACCGACGGCAGGCAGGTCTCGATATCGCGCCAGTCGCGGGCGCCGTCACACGCCCGCTGGGCCGCGATAATGTTGCCGGCGCCGGCATTGTAGGACGCGGCGGCCAATCGCCAGCGCTCCAGCGGTGGGCGCGGCGATCGCCACACCGCCATTTGCCGGGCCATGTACCAGGCGCCGGCCTCGACGGCGATGTCATCGTGCGGGGTGTACTGCACCGGCAAGCCCAGCCGATCACGCGCCTCGCGCCAGGTCGCCGGCATGAATTGCGCCAGGCCCGCTGCACCGACCGGCGAGACCGCATGCGGGTCACACAGGCTCTCCTGATAGAGCTGGGCGGCCCAGGCGGCTGGATAGTCAAATGCGCCCCACCAACGGCCCACAGCCGCCTCCATGTCGCCGCGCCAGGCTTCGCAGGCGGCATAGCGCTCCGGCCAGACGGACGCGCCTGACGGGGCCTCCATGGCGGCCGGGGAATGGATTCGTGAATAATCCGCACCGCGATCGGTAAAAACGGCCACCTCGGCATCCGGCCACGCCGCCGGCGATGGCGGCTGCCCAAAGGCCGCGCCAGCCAGAAGAAAAAGACCGAGGACATAACAACCGCGCAGGATGGCCGCCGCAATCGGATTGGACTGGATCGAGGCCAGCGCCGGATCCTTCTCGCCGAACAGGCCGCGCATCACCCGCGCGATCCGCAAGCCCAGCATCGCCGACACGACAGCGACCAGAAAGGTGCCCGCCTTCATCAACACGCCGGAGCCGAGAAAGTCCCACACCCCGCCGACGATGATTGCCAACACCGCGAGCACCCCCACAAGCCCGAGCCAGTTTTCCGGCCCGGACAGGATCCGCTTGATCCATCCCATATCAGTCTCCATGAAAAAGCCCGCTCGAGGCGGGCAAAAACTTGAGCCACCGAACGCCGTTCGGCGGGGTGTCAGTCGTCCTCGCGCAAGTGATGCCCTTCCAACCGCTCGAGGCGGCGGCGCAGGCCGTCACTTTCGCGCCGATAATCGGTGATGATCCGGTCATCGACCTGGTCTCGCCGGCGGGCATCCTCGGCCTGGACCTGGACCATCGCGTCAAACAGCGCCGCCATGCGTTCGGCGCGGCTGCCTTCGATCGTCATGATGATCCAGGTCATGCCAGCGATTGCGCCGGTGCCGATCGTGCCCAGCGCCCCGACGAGACCGATCAGGGCCTTCCAATCCGTCCGGCTGCGCTGATTGTACTCACGCAAAAAGCCCGACAGCTTGTCCGTCATCTGATCGACGGATTTCACCAGGCTTGAGACCTCGGTTTCCAGCCGGTCCTGCCGCCTTTCGGCCGCCGCTACGCGCCGCTGCAGATCCGCCGGCGGATCGGCGGGTGTCGCATCTGCCATACCAACATCCTTTCAGGCACAAAAAAGCCGCCCGGAGGCGGCGCTGTCAGTCGATGTGGGCGACGCTAGCCGAGCAACACGGCCAGCTCGGCCGTCATGGCGGCTTCGGCCGCATCGATGAGGGCCGGGATGGCAGCAATATCCGTTTCCGGATCGGCGATATCGGCCTTGGCAGCGAAATACAGGCCTTCGATTGCGGCGTTCACCGGCGTCCAGGCAACGTGCTTGCCACGGATGAGTGCGGCGACGTCTGCAATGCTTTCGCCGTGAACACCCACCTCGGCCGACAGGTATGGATAATCGGCCGGGTCGATCTCTTCCTCGTTCAAGGCGGCCGCTTCGTGGCGCTCCACCTCGGCCAGCTTTTCGCGATAGGTCTGCGCTTTGGCGGCGCCGCCTGTCAGAACGGACAGGCGCAGGCGCTCGGCCCGATTGGCCAGATCGGCAATCCCACGCCGGCGATAGGCGGCGATATCGTCTTCCGACATCTCGGCCGGCGCCATCACCGGCAGCGGCTCCGGATTGACAACCGGTTCAGCCGCCAGCGCGTCCCGCACTGCATTGGGCAGATCGGCTTCGGCGATGAAGGCTTCGCGCGCCATCGTCGACCAAGTCGACAGCCCATAAGCCGCGATCAGGGGCATTCGCCCGGCACGGTCGATAGCAGGTTGTCTGGCGAAAAGGACGGCCGCCTCAATCAGCTCTGGTGGATAGTGGCCGGCCGAATGGCCCCATTCGATCAGGGCAAGCGCCGCGTGGGCAGGAGACTTGGGCTTCATAATGCGTTCCTTTCAGGTTAAGCGGCCAGGTCTTCCAGCGCCGCATTGGAGAGCCGGTAATCCCAAAACGAGACCCGGCGAAGGTAAGAGGAAAGATTGG
>NZ_RBIM01000001.1 GCF_003634045.1 Maricaulis maris | reverse complement strand
CAAAACGTACATAGCTAGGCACCGGCAAGGCACCTCGCACCCCTCAACTGCCCAAACCGCCAGGCGCAAGCGCCGTGGCGCGGGCAGACCTGTCGATCACCCTCAAACCACAGGAAAGGAGACCGTCAGTCAGACCGCCTTCCCGCCGGCCGGACCGGGCTTTCCACTCTGGCGCATGCGCGCCGCCGGTCGGGCGGGACGGCGGCTGCAGCGGGAGACAGGCGGCAAGTGCGCCGGGGCGCTTTCCCCCGACACAACATGTCGTCAACCCTGATGGACGCCCGGCGAAGGCCGGGCGAAAGTCAGGGACCTATGTGATTGCAAAGAGTCAGGTCCCCGCCTTGCGTCCGGCCTTCGCCGGACATCCAGCGGGGATGACAAGGACGTAGGTGCTGTCCACCGCTTGGTTTTCTGTACCTTCGCGCCATGCGCGCAGAGCTGTCCATAAATCGCTTGTCAGCCAGCAGGCCGTCTCCGCTTCTTCAGCTCAAGGGTGAAACCGCGAAGCGGCGCCTGCGGCGCCCTTGACCTGAAGAAGCGGAGACGGCGAATTCTCGGCAAGCGGTTTAGGGCGGGGTGTGCGCCGGGGCGCGAATGTCGTCGGACACTGCCCGCCTCAAATGACAAATCAGGCCGAAGTGATTTCAACAATCCGGTCTTTTTGCCGATGGAGACGCGCCCTTTGCGGCGCCTCAAATAGTCAGTGAATTCCGCTCGCCCGGAAGGAAGCGCAACCCGTCCAACCCGGATCATCGATCCAATCGCCATAAGCGCAATGATCCTCAAAGTACGCGATCTCGAGACGTCGCTCGCCGACCTCCATACGGGCTTCAACTTCCACCACAGAGCCAGCAGAATCGAAGCTGACGTCCGGCCTCGCGCCAACACATTCCGCCACAAGCCAAGCAAACTCGCCGAGCGAAAGGCTGTGCGTATAACGACTTAGGCCCGCATACATCGCTCGATCCATCTCATCAGCGACACAACTTTCTGGCGAACACACGGACATTTTCGCCCTCATAGCGATCACGTCTCCCGAATAGGCCCAATCCCAATTCGCGACTCGTTCCACGCGACTTCGCTCTTCTGTCCATGCGAGGAGAGTTCCGCAATCATCGTCGGCAATGTCTATCGACGGATGTCGCACCGACTGACAGCCGATCAAAACCAGACAGGTCAATACCGGGGCGAGAACGCGCACACCTAATACTCCACCACAGCCCGGATACTTTCCCCGGCATGCATCAAATCAAACCCCTTGTTGATGTCATCCAGCTTGAGCTTGTGGGTGATCAGGCTGTCGATATCGATGCGGCCTTCCATATACATGTCGACGATCTTGGGAACGTCGGTGCGGCCCCTGGCGCCGC
Source organism: Maricaulis maris (assembly GCF_003634045.1). Lineage (GTDB taxonomy): Bacteria > Pseudomonadota > Alphaproteobacteria > Caulobacterales > Maricaulaceae > Maricaulis > Maricaulis maris. The sequence continues at coordinate 633,322 of NZ_RBIM01000001.1, read as the reverse complement.
CGAAGGCGGAGCCGCGCCAGACGCGGCCGGTGACCAGCTGGAAGGGTCGGGTCTGGATCTCGGCACCGGCGGGGGCGACACCGATGATGATGCTCTCGCCCCAGCCCTTGTGGCAGCATTCCAGCGCCGCCCGCATGACCTCGACATTGCCGATGCATTCAAAGGAATAATCCGCCCCGCCGCCGGTCAGCTCGACGAGATGGCCGACGAGGTCGGTGTGATCCTTCGGATTGACGAAATCGGTCATGCCGAACTGGCGGGCGATGACCTGCTTGGCCGGGTTCATGTCGACGCCGACGATCTGCCTGGCGCCAATCAGTTTGAGACCCTGGATGACATTGAGACCGATCCCGCCCAGACCGAAGACAACGGCGGTGGAATTGGGCTCGACCTTGGCCGTGAACATGACTGCGCCAATGCCGGTCGTCACGCCGCAGCCGATATAGCAGATCTTGTCGAAGGGTGCGTCCTGGCGGACCTTGGCGAGCGAGACCTCCGGCAGGACGGTGAAGTTCGAGAAGGTCGAACAGCCCATATAGTGCAGGATTTTCTCGCCCTTGTAGGAAAAGCGCGAGGTGCCGTCCGGCATCACGCCCTGGCCCTGGGTGGCGCGCACTTTCTGGCACAGATTGGTCTTGGGATTGAGGCAGTATTCGCACTCCCGGCACTCGGCCGTGTAGAGCGGGATGACATGATCGCCGACCTTGAGGTCTTTCACGCCCGGCCCGACCTCGCGGACAATGCCGGCGCCCTCATGGCCGAGAATCGCCGGGAAGGCGCCTTCCGGATCGGCGCCCGAGCGGGTGAATTCATCCGTGTGGCAAATGCCGGTCGCCTTGATCTCGACCAGGACTTCGCCGGCCTTGGGACCTTCCAGGTCAACCTCGACAATCTCCAGCGGCTTGCCCGCTTCAAAAGCGACGGCGGCGCGTGTCTTCATGGATCATTCTCCCCGAACCAATGGTTTGAAACAAAGGTCTCGCATTGCTCCCGCCCGCCGTCAAAGCCTCGCGGGCGCGGCTTGCGCAGCTGCGCAGGTGACGGGACTTGGTGCAGCCACTAAGTTGCGCGCCCTGACATACCCGTTTCGGAGTGAAGTTTATGAGCGCGGTGATCCGGTCGACCGGTCTTTGGACTCCCCAGGAGTCCGTCTCCAACGACGAACTCGTGGCCTGCTACAACGCTTATGTTGAGCACTTCAACGCCGAAAATGCCGACGCCATCGAGCGTGGCGCCGTCGAGGCGAAAAACCCCTCATCCTCCGGTTTCATCGAGAAGGCGTCCGGCATCAAGTCGCGCTACACGATCGACAAGGAAGGCGTGCTGGACATCACCCGCATGCGTCCCCGGGCCGAGCCGCGCCCGAACGACGCGCTGTCACTGATGGCCGAAGCCGGTGTCGCTGCCGCCAAGCAGGCGCTCGAACATGCAGGCCGCGACGCCGCCGATGTCGACGCGGTGATCTGTTCGGCCACCTCGATGCAGCGCACCTATCCCTCGATGGCGATCGAGATCCAGGATGCGCTGGGCATTGAGGGCTTCGGCTATGACATGACGGTGGCCTGTTCGTCCGGCACGTTCGGCATCATCAATGCGGTCAACATGATCGAGACCGGCATGGCCAAAACCGTATTGGTCGTGACACCGGAGATCACCACGCCGCAGCTCAATTTCCGCGACCGCGACAGTCATTTCATCTTCGGCGATGTCGCCGTGGCGATGCTGATCGAGCATGAGGACGTGGCCGGCGGTCAGGGCTGGAAAGTCATTGGTCGCAATCTGATGACCAAATTCTCCAATAATATCCGCTCGAATTTCGGCTTCCTGAATGCCTCGGAAGAACCGGCGCCCGCCTTTGAGGACCGCTATTTCGTGCAGGAGGGCCGCAAGGTCTTCAAGGAAGTCTGTCCGATGGTTGCCGAGATGATCCTCACCGACATGGGCAATTTCGGCCTCAAGCCGGACCAGATGAAACGCCTCTGGCTGCACCAGGCCAATATCAACATGAACATGATGGTGGCGAAGAAGGTTTTCGGTCGCGACTTCACCGAGGACGAAGCCCCGGTCATCCTCGACGAGTTTGCCAATACCGCCGGCGCCGGCTCGCTGGTTGCCTTCCATCGCCATCATGACGGTTTCGAAGCTGGCGAGAAGGGTCTGATCTGCTCGTTCGGGGCGGGTTACTCGGCCGGCACGGTCTTCGTCGAGAAGCTCTAGCGGCGACCGCTCAGGGCCAGGACCAGTCTGAATATCGCAAAGCCAACCCCCGTCACCGCGCTGGCAACCAGCAGGATCGTCATGTCCGGCTGGTAGAGATAGAAGGTGGCCAGCGGCGCGCCGAAGAGTTTCGGCATGAGGTCCACAAACACCCAGGCCATGGCCAGGGTCGAGAACACCGGGAAAACCAGGCTGAACCAGCCGGAAACGCCCGATTTGGCACGCAGACCAGCCCGGCCCCGCCAAGCGAGCATGATCCCCGCCACAAAAAGCACGGGCAGGACCAGCACCATCACATAGAGGCTCTGCGTCCCGAAATGCTGGCCGCCGGGCTCAGGGTTTTCTCCGAGCGCAAAAGCACTCATGCCCACCAGAATATCGCCGGTCACGCCAAACCCCATGCCGCTATTGGCATTCACAAGCACCACCCCGCCCCGCTGCTGCGAGCGTGACAGGATGGCGAGGGTCTCGACCCCGGGGGTCAGCCCGGTGTGGTAGACGGCATCGGCCTCGGCATCGATGAACCAGCCTAACCCGTAAAACGGTGAAGCCGCGCTGGCCGGCCGCATCATCATCGCCTTGTGCTCGGCGGTGATCAGATCATCCTCGCCATTGCTCATCATCGCCAGATAAAGCGCCATATCGGCCGCGCTGGCGACGATACCGCCTGCGGCCGCCATGCCCCCTGACGCCCTGCCCTGATCGGGAACCGGGCGCCGGCCGCCAAACCAGGGGGTATGACCGATTGCCATCCTGTCGCCGGCCGCGCGACCGCCGACAGAACTGTTCTCCATGCCCAGCGGGGCGAGAATTTCCGTTTCGATATAGGCCTCGAACTCGCGGCCGCTGACCGTTTCGATGACGGCGCCGAGAATCAGGTAATTGGCGTTGGAGTATTGCCAGGCGGTGCCGGGCGCGCGGGCCGGTGATGTGCCGGCCAGCTGGCGCATATGCCCGGTCTGGAAACTGTTTCCCTGCAAGGTGGAATAACCACTGGTATGGCTCAGCAATTGCCGGATCGTGATTGCCGCACCGGGCTGCCCCTCGAAGCTGTCGAGATGGTCCGCGATGGCGTCGTCGAGATCGACCGCGCCCGCTTCCACCAACTGCATGATGGCCAGCGCGGTGAAGCTTTTCGAGATCGAGCCCAGCGCAAACGGCGTATCATCTGTGACCGGCAGGCCGCTGCCCAGAACCCGCTCCCCGCGTCCACCGGCAAGCCAATCGCCATCGTCGAGAATCGCCCAGGCCAAACCGGGCGCGGACGCGGCCGGCATCGCTTCGTCGAGATAGGCATCAATCGCGGCGGCTTGCGTATCCGCCTGTGGCAGGGCGGGCGTGGTCAGAAACGGAAGCAGAAAAAGTCCCAGATAGCGCCACATGTCTTGCCCCCGTGATATCCCGCCGACACGCGGCCCCGCGCGTATTGGCAGCCCCTGCCTTGCGGCCCGTCATCCAGAGATATCAGGCATCACCAAGGACCACCAGCGGTCGCCGCCCGCGACGCGTCAGGCCGCGTGCTCGACACACAAGAGATCACCATCGGCGATGCTGAGCGTTTCCCCGAGCAGATTGCAGAAACCGCCCTGCCCTTCATCGCGCCCCGGCCTGTGGTGGCGACAGGTGTGACAGACGCCGAACGGACGCCCCTTCCGCTCCCTTATCAATGCGTCCAGCAACTCTCGGAGCCCTGCATCCAGGCCGCGGCGGTTATCGTCCTGCAGGGCATCCAGGTGCGACGATATCCGGAGCAGGGGATCATCTTTCAGCGCAGTCCGCGCCTGTGATGAAAGGTCCAGCGTGACCCGGCGCCTGTCGGTCGCATCGGCGCGTTTGACGACGAGCCCTTTGGCTTCCAGCGCGTTGAGCGTCTGCGACACGGTCCCCTTGGTCAGATTGAGATAGCTGGTCACGGCCGAGGGCGAGCGCGAATACCGGTTCGCGACGTTCAGATAGCGCAAGACATCCCACTGCACCGGCTTCAGCCCGTGGGCATGCGCTTCATTGTGGATCAGCCGGCTCAGCCTCTCGAGCAGCCGGGCGGAGTGTGCGGACGTCGTCATGCGCTCACTGTATCGACTCAATACCACCCTTGCAATCATCGCCTCACCCACCTAAATACCAACTTGTATCGACTCGATACTAATGATCTCAGGAGACACCCATGCCGCACATTCCCCCCTTCGACCCCGCCCAAGCCACCGGTGAACGCAAAGAGCTGATGGATGCCGTCCGCAGCCAGTTCGGTGCGGTGATCAACATGTTCGGGACCGTGGCCCATTCGCCGGCGGCCCTGAAATCCATGCTGGGCAGTTTCGGCGCCCTCGGCAGTGGCCGCATCGGTGCCCGCCTGGGTGAGCAGATCGCCGTCGCCATCGCCAATCGCAATGGCTGCGAATACTGCCTGTCAGCCCACACGGTCCTGGGCAAGAACGCCGGATTGACGGCCTCACAGATGGACGAGGCCCGCAAGGGCCATGGCGAAGACAGCCGTAGCCAAGCGGCAATCGACTTCGCACTCGCTGTCGTCAATGAACGCGGGCATGTCGATCCGTCGGCGCTGGCCAAATTGCGCGCGGCCGGCTTCGACGATGAGGAGATTGTCGAGATTGTCGCGCATATCGCGCTCAACCTGTTCACCAACTACGTCAATGTCGTGTTCGATGTCGATGTGGACTTCCCCAGCGTCAAACCCGTCAGCGCCAACTAGGCGTTCCGGCCCGCCGGCTCCGGCTGGCGGGCCGCCATCGCGGAGCAAATTCATGAACCTGAAAAAAGCCCCCGAACTCATCACAAGCGAATGGGTCAATGGCGATGACGTGCCGCCGACATTGGAAGGCCTGTCAGGGCGCGTCATCCTGCTCGAATGCTTTCAGATGCTGTGTCCGGGCTGTGTCTCGCACGCCCTGCCGCAAGCCCGGCGGGCCGACCTTGCCTTTCGCGACAAAGGCCTGGTCGTGCTCGGCCTGCACAGCGTGTTCGAGCATCATGAAGCCCAGGGACACCGCGCGGCGCTGGCCGCCTTCATGCACGAAAACCGGATCACCTTCCCGGTCGCTATCGATGCCCCGGCCAGGTCCGGATTTATCCCGCAAACGATGACCCGCTATGGCATGCAGGGCACGCCGACCACCCTTCTGATCGACGCCGGCGGACATATCCGGATGCAACGCTTCGGGTCCATCACCGACCTGGAACTCGGCGCCGCGATTGGCAGCCTGCTGAACGAGGCTGGCGAACCCGCCGCACCGACCACACCCTGACAGCTTCTGTCGCCCCGCCCTTCCATCCTGTGTCTCAACACGGGAGAGACAGCATGCGTCGCACATCACTATTCGAATTTGCATCCAATATCCTGGACGCGGTCGTTTGGGTCGGGTTTGTCGTCGTTTTGAGCGGACTATAGTCAGCACACACAGGCGAATACACACCATACAAATTTGCAAAATGCAGACAAAAAAGAGCCCGGCCCGCCAACCCCCACAACGCGGGGGCGACGGGCCGGGCCCAGTATACGTCACAAGCCGGGGAGGACTGGCCAGGACGAAATGTGTGTCGGCTATACGCTAGCCGCCAAATTCAACCAACGGACTCGCCGTGCAGCGTCGTATCGAGGCCGGAAATCTCGCCTTCCTCGTCGACGCGCAATGTCATGATCTTGGATTGCACGAAAAGTATGACAGTTGTGACCACGCCGCAGTACATCGCAGCAGCCAGTGCACCCCAGGTCTGTGTCCAGACCTGCAGCCAATTACCCTCAATGGCACCACCCGCGCCGCCGATCGCTTCCGAGGCAAAAACCCCGGTGAGAACCGCACCCACCAAGCCACCCAAACCATGCAGGCCGAACGCGTCGAGTGTGTCGTCAATCTTGAGCACTTTTTTCAGGGCGGTGACGCCCCAATAGGCCCCGAACGCTCCGCAGGAGCCGATGACGAAGGCTGCCCAGCTCGGCACAAAACCAGCGGCCGGCGTGATCGCGACGAGACCGGCGATGGCGCCCGACGCTGCTCCCAGCACACTGGCCTTGCCGCGCAGGATCCATTCCAGACCGATCCAGACCAGAACCGCGCTCGCCGCTGCGATCTGAGTGGTGACAAAAGCATGGGCGGCAGCACCGTCGGCGGCCAGGGCCGAGCCGCCATTGAAGCCGAACCAGCCGACCCACAACATGCCCGCCCCTGTGACCGTGAGCACGAGATTGTCGGGGGCCAGATTGGCGCCGGGATACCCTTTGCGAGGGCCGAGGAATTTGGCCAGCACCAGGCCGGCGACACCGGCATTGATGTGGACAACGGCACCCCCGGCAAAATCGAGCACGCCCGCCTCGCCCAGGAAGCCACCGCCCCACACCCAGTGACAGATGGGCGCATAGACCAGGATCAACCAGGCCGCACCGAAGACCATGAAGGCGGAAAACCGGATCCGCTCAACCGCCGCACCGGCGATGATCGCCACAGTGATGATGGCAAAGGTGAGCTGGAACATCAGGAAGAGGTTTTCCGGCAGGTCGCCGGACATGGTGTCGGGCATGATGCCGGACAGGCCGATCCGGCCCAGGCCGCCGACGAAAGCATTGACGGCACCGCCATCGGAAAAGGCCAGGGAATAGGCGATCAATGCCCACAACACCGTCACCACGGCGGCCGCACCCAGGCTCTGCATCAGGGTCGACAACACATTCTTGCGCCGCACCATGCCACCATAGAAGAGCGCCAACCCGGGCAGCGTCATCAGCAGGACGAGGGCAGTCGAGGTCAGTATCCAGGCATTGTTACCACTATCCATGGGGCTCTCCGTGAACGGGCCTTGGTGTTCTTGCGATCGCCATGAGCTAGGCCGGGGAATCGGCGAGAGTCGACTTTTCAGGAGAGTTTTTGCCGGATTGGCAGCAGCGCGCCGCGAAATTGTGCACACCTGCCTGTTTTCGAGGCGAAGGCGCATCTTCCTTGCAATGTCAGCGCGGATTGATCGGTAGCGCCCATGGTTTAGGCTGGACAGATCAGGGACAAGCACAGAGTCCGGCGCCGTGAAAAACAGCCTTATTCGATCAACGGGATACTGGGTCCCGTCCAATGTCATCTCGAATGATGAACTCGTTGCCAGCTACAATGCCTGGGCGACGCGCTTCAACACCGACCACGCCGGCGCAATCGCTGCCGGCAAGGCGGAGGAAGTGCCACTGTCATCCAGCGAGTTCATCCGCAATGCTTCCGGCATCGAGCGTCGCCATGTTTATGAAAAGACCGGCATTCTCGACATTGATCACATGACTCCGCGGATCCCGCCGCGCGGCATTGACGAAGTGTCGACCCAGGCTGAGTTCGCGCTCAAATCGGTGCGCATTGCGCTCGACAAGGCCGGCTATGACGGCAGCGACATTGACGGCGTCATAGTGGCGTCGTCGGCCCAGCAGCGCAATTTTCCGGCCGTCGCCTGCGAGATCCAGGAAGCCATCGGGTCGACAGGTTTTTCCTTCGACATGACCATGGCCTGTGCTTCGGCGCTCTACGGCCTGCACATGGCCAATGGCATGATCAAATCCGGGCAGGCCCGACGCATCCTGATCTGCTCGCCCGAGTTGATGACCTGCATCAATGTGCATTCGCGCCGTGAAGTACACTTCATCTTCGGCGACGCCTCCGCAGCGATGATCGTTGAGGCCGATGACGGAAGGCCGGGCGGCTGGGATGTGATCGGCAGCCATGCCGAGAACAAGTGGTCCTCGGCCCTGCGCTCGGATTACGGCTTCATCAATATCGCCGAACGCACGGTCGATCCCGAGTTTGCACCGCATCTCGACCAGGACGGCCATCGCGTGTTCAAGGATGTGGTCGGCTTCGCCCCGCAAGTCGCCCGCCGGATGATGGAATCGATCGAACTGTCACCATCGGACGTGCGCCGCACCTGGCTGCACCAGGCCAATATCCGCATGGTCGACATGATCGCCAAGCGCATTCTCGAGCGCGACCGCACCGAGGATAACGCGCCAGCCATCCTGCACGAATACGGCAATACGTCCTCATCCTCGGTGGTGATGAATTTTGAAATGCATTCCGACGACATGGCGATCGGCGAGACCGGCGTCATGTGTGCTTTCGGGGCCGGCTATGGGGTCGGCGCGGCTGCAGTGAGGAAACGCGCATGAAAACCTGGCTCAGCCTGATCACCATCGCCGCCCTGGCGGCCTGCTCGCCCGCCGACCAAGACGAGGTCGCTCTGAACACACCTGCCGCGGAACCAGCAGAGGCGGCTGCCACGGACGAGAGCGGCGAGGACGTTGCGGAAGACGAGACCGCCGGCCTGCCCGGCACCGACATCCATCTGTTCGCGCTGGACTGGTCCGGCGAGGCACCCGTGCTCGGCGCATCCCTCGGGGGCGTCACCCGGGCCGGTTACGACAACCAGCCCTTTTTTGTCGATGATGGCAGCCTGCTCTACACCGCTGGCGACGAGACCGGCGAAACCGATATCTGGCGGCTTGACCTGACGTCGGGCGAAACGACGCCGGTGACCCAAACGCCGGGCGAGAGCGAATATTCACCGCGCATCGCCCCCGATGGCCGGCTCAGCTATATCTACCAACCGCCCGGCGGCTATGCCGGCAATGCCTATCTGGCCAATCCGGACAATTCCGACCGCCAGCCTGCCGAGGCGCTGGCCCCGGTCGGCTATTACGGCTTTTCAGGGGACATGCGCGCGGTGGCCGTCTTCCACCTGGGCGAGCCGATGACGCTGCAGCTGATCGACCGCACCACCACGCCGGAAACCGTCACCCATATCGCCGACAATCCCGGCCGCAGCTTCTTCCGCGCCGGTCGCGGTCCGGCGCTTTATGTGACGCTCGGTGATGAGGACGGCGTCCACACGGTCCATGCGCTCAACACGCAGACCGGCGAATTGCGCGAAATGTTCGCCCTGCCGGGCACGGTTCAGGACTTCGCCGTCGCCATCATGCCCGATGACCGCGTCACCTTCCTCACGGTCCATGAAGGTCAACTTGTCTGGCGCGCCTATGGCGGCTGGCAGCCCATCGGCGCGATTGACTGGCTGACCGGTGTGACCCGCCTAGCCTTGAGCCCTGACTTGTCGACACTGGCCGTGGTGGCGGAGGAGTAGGGAAACGCCGGGCCTTCCCCTTGATGGGGAAGGTGGGCCGGCGCGAAGCGTCGGGTCGGAAGGGGTGAGACGCGCCAGCGTTCCGGCACCGGCCTCCCGGCACCCGCTCCACCTCGCCCATCAAGGCGAGGATCTGGACTTTTGTTCAACACTTACGCGCGTCTGACCCTGGACCGCAGAACCCTCGGTCACGCACTGGTCGGACTCCTGGAGCAGGACTGAGGCCCTCACCACAATCCACAGCCCTGTCATGCCAGCACATTGGTGCCGCCGCCGCTTCTCTGCTATCCCCCCTCCCCGCCCGAAGCTGACGAGATGGATGACATGGCTGCTGCCCCCCGGAAAAAAAGCAAGGACGCGCCGCGCGCCTGGCAGCGGATGATTTCCGGGCGGCGGCTGGACCTGCTGGACCCGTCGCCGTTTGACGTCGAAATCGAGGATATCGCCCACGGCATCGCCCGGGTGGCGCGCTGGAACGGGCAGACCAAAGGCGATCATGCCTTCTCGGTTGCCGAACATTCCGTCGTGGTGCTGGACATACTGGAGCATCTCTATCCCGACATTGACGACAAATGGCGCGTCGCAGCGCTGTTGCACGACGCCTCGGAATACGTGATCGGCGACATGATCAGCCCGTTCAAGGCAGCGCTGGGTGTCAATTATCGCGAATTCGAGGACCGGCTTGAAGCCGCCATCCAACTGCGCTTCGGCCTGCCGCCGAAACTGCCGGCGGAGGTCAAGCGCAAGATCAAGCGGGCCGATGTCATGTGCGCCTATTTCGAGGCCACCCAGATCGCCGGTTTCAGTCATGCCGAATCCGTGAAATTCTTCGGTCGTCCCCCGGCCGGACTGGAGATCACCATCGAACCCCTGCCCGTCAAACAGGCCCAACAGCTCTATCTCGACCGGTTCGAGGCGGTGCTGGCAGCCTTCGAGGGGCGATAATGGAGAAGGCCGGCCTCGCGCTTTCCGTCGGCCTCAACGCGGTCATCCTGGCGGTCGATGGCGATCTGCCGCAGGTGCTCATCGTGCCGCAACCGGGGGGTGGCGAGGCGCTGCCCTTTGGCCCCTTTAATCCCACCGAACACCGCACCCTTGAAATCGGCTTGCGTCGCTGGGTCGATGAACAGGCGCGCTTCCAGCTCGGCTATGTCGAGCAGCTCTACACATTCGGCGATCGGGGCCGCGAAGCGCCCGTGGCCGCGATGACCGGGTCGGAGGATGATCGCATCATCTCGATCGGCTATCTCGCCCTCACGCCGGACGTCTCCGACCCACCGGAAGGCGGCGGTCAGTGGCGCGGCTGGTATCGTTTCTTCCCGTGGGAGGACTGGCGCGAGGGACGTCCTGACATCATCGACAGCCAGATCCTACCCCGCCTGTCGGCCTGGGCGGATGAGGCCGGCGGCCCCGGTCGCCGCGCCTCCTGCCATGACCGCATCAAGCAGTGCTTCGGACTTAATCCCGGCGGCTGGCAGGAAGGGCGGGCGCTGGACCGCTACGAACTGCTCTACGAGGCCGGCCTCGTCGAGGAGGCCGCCCGCGACGGCCAGACCGAGACACGGCGGGTCGCTCCGGGATTGGGTCAGGCGATGGCGTCGGACCATCGCCGCATACTGGCGACCGCGATTTCACGCCTGCGCGGCAAGATCAAATATCGTCCGGTGGTGTTCGAGCTGATGGACGACGTATTTACCCTGTCGGCTCTGCAACAAGTGGTCGAGGCGGTGGTCGGCTATCGCCTGCACAAACAGAATTTCCGCCGCGCCCTGGACCGCTCCGGCTTCGTCGATGGCACCGGCAAGGTGGAAAGTGCCACCGGCGGTCGGCCAGCCGAACTGTTCCGTTATCGCCGCGAAGCGCTCGCCGGCCTGCCATCGCTCGGCCTGGCGACACCCAGATTGCGCGACGGGTAGAGTTTTCCCTGCCGGTTTAAGCGGATGGGAAGTTTTCCCGGTGAGTCTGCGAGGCGAAATTGAGGGAGTTCTTCATGACCCGTGCCTTCGCACTCATCCTGGCCGTGCCGGCAACGCTTGGCCTGTCCATTGCCGCCGAAGCCCAGGACGCCGTACCCGCCGGCACCGTCAACTCCCAGGTCGACGACAGCATCAGCCAGACGAATACCGAGGTGCTCGGCAATGCGCCAGCTTCCAGCATGGGCAATCAGTCTTTTGCGGAGCCCATGTCTGCCGAGCTCGGGTCGGCGCACAATGCGACCTCCGGCCAGCAAAACGCCAACACCGTGCTTCAGGCCACCACGACCCAGGGTGTCCAGCTGCTCGCCGGCTTTGGTGCCGCGGCTGAAGACGGCAATACCGGCGATGGCGAGGGCGATCCGGACAACTGAGCGCCGACCCGCCCCTGCAGCCGGCCCGGGTCAGGTCGGGCAAAACCCTGTATGGACCCGGCCCATGCCCGGAGACACGCCCCGCCCCTTCATTTATTCACCGCCGCCCGCCGGGCCGCTACCGGTCATCCATGCTGACGATCATATCCTGGTCATCGACAAACCGTCCGGCCTGCTCACCGTGCCCGGTAACCGGCCGGAGCGCGCCGACTGCCTGGAAGCACGTGCCCGCGCTGACTTCCCGACCGCGCGCATCATCCACCGGCTCGACATGGATACCTCTGGCGTCATCGTCCTGGCCCTGACCGCACACGCCCAGGCGCATATCGGCAAGCAGTTCGAGAAGCGTCAGACAAGCAAGTCGTACATCGCGCGGGTCCAGGGCGAGATGACGCAGTCATCCGGTCGCGTCGACCAGCCGCTCATTACCGATTGGCCCAACCGTCCACGGCAGATGATCTGCCATGAGCGCGGGCGCCGTGCGGTGACCGATTGGGAGGTGCTGGACATTGCCGATGGCGTCAGCCGGGTTCGCCTCAGCCCGCTGACCGGACGCAGCCACCAGCTGCGCGTCCACATGCTGCATCTGGGCCATCCGATCCTGGGCGACAATCTCTACGCGCCACCCGAGGCACTGGCCGCCAGCGACCGCCTGTGCCTGCACGCGCAGGAGCTGGGCTTTCGCCACCCGGACGGGGGTGCGCCGGTCAGTTTCGAGAGCCGGCCCCCGTTCTGATCTCCACATCAGATATTGTCGCTTGAGGTGTGGTGATATATCTGACCATCTGTGATTGGAGCTTGTGTTGTTGGGGGACAACGTGTCTGAGCGTTTGAGTTTTTCAGATTTTGTTCGCGCAGCCGCCCTGTGCACCGTGGTCGCGCTCGCCCTCCTGGCCATCAAATTTTCAGTGTTCGGCTGGATGGGGGCCGTTGCGGCCATACTGCTCATGGTCACCCTGTTCAGTGCCGGCCAACAGCGGGTACGTTGGCGCCTGATTGTTCCGGCCCTTGCACTTGGTGCCGCCGGTTACAGCGCTGCCTCGGCCACTGTTGCGACCAGTTTGCTCTGACCCCTTGCGCAATGCTCACTGTGAGCATATATCTCACTCACGGTTAAGCTCATTTCGAGCATAAGCCGCGTTTCCGGTGATGGCCCTTCAGCCATCGCCTCTTTTCAGACCCCAGATATGCTCGAATTGAGCAAAAGTGAGGGAAAAATGGACCGGATGAACATGGACGGCACGCTTGCGGGCTTTGATCAGGATCGGCCCGAACTCGCCTATACGGACGAGGTCAAAGCCGCGACGGACCATCTTTACGCCAAGGTCAGCCATGTCGTGACACCGATGGAATGGCCTGCCAAGGCCCCCCTCATCCACGCCATCAACCAGCTGAAAAAAGAAAAGAACGCGGTCATCCTCGCGCACAATTACATGACGGCGGACATTTTCCACTGCGTCGGCGACCTGATGGGCGACAGCCTCGCCCTCGCCCGCATGGCGGCGGAAAGCGAAGCCGATATCATCGTCCAGGCTGGCGTCCACTTCATGGCCGAGACCGCCAAGGTGCTCGCCCCGGAAAAGACCGTCCTCATCCCCGACACCCGCGCCGGCTGTTCGCTGGCCTCATCGATCACGGGCGAGGATGTGCGCCGCATCAAGGCCGCCTATCCCGGCATCCCGGTCGTAACCTATGTGAACACCTCGGCGGACGTCAAAGCCGAGTGCGATATCTGCTGCACCAGCTCCAACGCGGTGCAAGTGGTCGAGAGCCTTGGCAGCGATACCGTCATCCTCCTGCCCGACCAGTATCTCGCCAAGAATGTCGCCGCCCAGACCGATGTCAAAATCCTGACCTGGGCGGGGGCTTGTGAAGTCCACGAGCAATTCACGGCGCAGGACATCCAGGACCTGCGCGATGCCCATCCCGGCGTGGTCATCATCACCCATCCGGAAAGCCCGCTGGAGGTGGTCCAAGCCGCCGATTTCGCCGGCTCGACCGCCGCCATGGCCGACTGGGCCAAGGATTCAGGCGCCAAGAAGGCCGTCCTCCTCACCGAATGCTCAATGAGCGACAATGTCGCCGCCGACGTGCCGGAGGTCGAGTTCATCCGCCCCTGCAATCTGTGCCCGCACATGAAGCGGATCACGCTGGAAAACATCTATGACTGCCTGCGTCTGGGACAGCATGAAGTGACCGTCCCCGACGCCGTCATCGAAGGCGCCCGCCGTTCGGTCCAGGCCATGCTCGACCTGCCCAAGCCGGCCAAGCCCGCCAGCTTTGATCCGACCAAGCCGGAGAAGCGTGTGGATCTGGTTGTGATTTGATCCCATGACCCGCCCCACCCTTATTTGCGGCGCTGGCATCGCCGGACTCTGGGCGGCGTTGAAGCTCGCGCCGCGGCCGGTGATCCTTCTTACCGGCGCACCGCTGGGTGACGGAGCCGCGTCCGGCTGGGCGCAGGGCGGAGTGTCGGCGGCACTGGCCGCGAATGACAGTGCGGCGCTGCATGCCCGCGACACGGTCGCGGCGGGTGCCGGTCTGGTTGATCAAGACGCGGCCTTTGCCCTTGCCGAGGGCGCGGCGGCGGAAGTTGCGGCACTGGCGGCACTCGGTGCGCCGTTTGAGCGCGAGGGCGAGGGCTGGTCCCTCTCCCGCGAAGCGGCGCATTCGCGGCCGCGGGTCGCAAGGGTGAAGGGCGATGGGGCCGGCGCGGCGATCATGGCAACCCTGATCGAGGCGGTTCGCGCGGCCGCTCATATCGAGATCCGCGATGGCTGGAGAGCGGTCTCCCTGCTGGGTGACGCGAACGCCTGCAGGGGTGCCATTGCGCAAGGCCCGAACGGCGAGATCGAGGCCCTTGACGCCGACACAACCCTGCTTGCCATGGGCGGCGCAGGTGGCCTGTTCGCGCTGACCACCACTCCGGCGATCGCCCAGGGCCAGGCCATGGCCATGGCAGCCCGTCTGGGTGCGGAAATCCGTGACCCGGAATTCGTGCAATTCCACCCGACCGCGCTCAATGCCGGCCTCGATCCGGCGCCCCTGTGCACCGAAGCCCTGCGCGGTGAGGGGGCGATCCTGGTCGACCAGACCGGTCACCGCTTCATGAAGGCGATCCACGACGATGCGGAGCTGGCTCCGCGCGATGTCGTCGCCCGCGCCGTGCACCGCCAGAATGCATCGGGAAAAGGCGCTTTCCTCGATTGCCGTGAGGCTGTCGGCGAGGCGTTCCCGGAGCGATTCCCGGCGGTCTTCGCAGCCTGCCAGCGCGCCGGCATCGATCCGCGTATCGAGCCGATCCCGGTTGCCCCGACGGCGCATTACCATATGGGCGGTGTTGCCACCGATATCGACGGACGAACCTCGGTCCCCGGCCTGTTTGCGATCGGCGAATGCGCCGCCACCGGCCTGCACGGCGCCAATCGCCTGGCCTCGAATTCGCTGGCCGAGGGGCTGGTGTCAGCGGCGCGGTTTGCGCGTGTAGCGGCGTTTCTTCCCCACACCGTGGGGAAGTGGGCCGCGGCAAAGCCGCGGGTCGATGGAGCCGCGGCCGCAGGCCGCCGTGAGCCACTTGGGATCGACATCGGCGTGCTTGCGCACACCGACCCCTCCACCGCTTCGCGATCCCCCTCCCCAGCAAGCTGGGGAGGAAACCTCCCTCCCCTCGCCCTCCTGCGACTGCGTCAGGCCATGTCGCGCCATTGCGGGGTCGAGCGTAGCGAGGCCGGGCTGAGTGAACTGGCGGCGCTGATCGATGCGATGCGATCCGAGCATGGCGAGGCGGATGCGCTGATCGCAGCGCGCTTCATCGTGACGGGCGCGCTGAACCGGCGTGAAAGCCGGGGTGGTCATTTCCGCACTGATTGCCCACAAACACTCAAGGAGGCGCGCCATAGCGCGCTGCGCCTCGACGATCTTGCCGCGCCGGAACTGGCGCCCGCGGCCCTCAACGGTCCGGCTGAATAGGACGACCGCCATGCCCGCCATCCTGCCCCTGCCCCGCCAAGTCGTCCGCGATGCGGTCGCCCGCGCCATTGCCGAGGACCAGGGCGGTCGCGGTGATGTCACCTCCCTGGCCTGCATTCCAGCCAAGGCCGAAGCAAAATTCTACGTCAATGCGCGCGAGGCCGGCGTGGTCTGTGGTTTCCAGCCGGCGCTGGAAGCGATCTGGCAATGTGATCCGGAAGCCCTGGTCAGCCCGCAAATGGAAGACGGCGATAAGGTGAAACCCGGCGATGTGCTGATCTCGGTGACCGGACGCGCCCGCGGCCTGTTGGCAGCCGAACGGATCCTCTTGAACTTCATGGGACGGATGAGCGGGATTGCGACCTTCACGCGGGCTTATGTCGATGCGGTCAAGGGCACCGGCGCCCGGATCGCCCACACCCGCAAGACCACACCGGGTTTCCGCGCCTTCGAGCTGCAGGCCGTCCAGGCCGGCGGCGGGGCGCTGCACCGTTTCGGGCTCGATGACGCCATCCTGATCAAGGACAATCATGTCGCTGTCTGCGGCGGGGTCGCCGAGGCTGTCAAAGCCGCGCGCTCAAACGCCGGTCACATGACCCGCATTGCCGTCGAAGTGGACCGGCTCGACCAGCTCGACGCTGCGATCTCCGCTGGCGCGGAGAGCGTACTGCTGGACAATTTTTCGCTGGATGACCTCAATGCCGCCGTCGCGGCGGCCAAGGGCAAGGTGACGCTGGAAGCCTCTGGGGGGGTCAATCTGACGACCGTGCGCGGCATTGCCGAAACCGGCGTCGATGTGATCTCGGTCGGGGCGCTGACCCATTCAGCGCCCAATTTTGATATTGGCTTGGACGAGGGCTGAGATGTTGCTGGGTCCGCGCGGTCAATCCAGTTTTCCCAGGAATGACAACCACACCAACACCCCCATCACGACTGTCTGATAGATGAGGCTGACATAGCCGTTCAGGGCAAAAAGCTCGACACCGTTGAAGCCGGAGATCAACCAGTCGGCCTTGGTCAGGAAAACACCCGCAGCATAGGTTGCCAACACCCAGATCGAGCGCTGCAGCATCAGGTAAACGCTGACACAGGTCGCCGCCACGGCTGAAAAGAAGACCAGTTCCTGCAGCCAGCTGACGGACAGGATGAACGCCACCTCGGCCGGATTCATATAGGCGTGGCTGCCCGGCAGGAAACGGATGATCAGATCCTTGCCAGCGTTGAAGAGCGCATAGCCCGCTTCCAGGATGATCAGGCCGAAGGCCAACCAGAAAATTCGCGGTGTTTGTGACGTCATGCGCGCCTACGCTCCGTCCTTGGTCACCACATCGTTCGGCGGAAGCAGGTCTGCCGGCAGACCTTTCGCGGCCAGCTCATCAGCGCCCAAACCGCAAATCTCGTGCGGGAAGACAAGCCAGTCGTCGCTTTCATGGACGAAATAATCCGGCGTCAACTCGGTCGTGTTGCGCAGCGGCTTGTAATAGACGGTCGCGATCCGGGCTTCGGCCGGGAAGTTGCGACGACATTTGGCGCGAAGCGTCTCCAGCACTGCGGCAATCGACCGACCGCTGTCATAGACATCATCGACAATCAGCAGCCGGTCCTCGGCCTCCAGCGTGTCGACGAGATACCCCTCGCCATAGACGCGGACATTGCGGTCCTGCTGGTCGATCCCGGTATAGGAGGCGGTGCGGATGGCGATATGATCCGTTTCCAGCCCGCAATGGGCCAGCCATTCCTGGACCGCAATGCCAACCGGCGCGCCGCCACGCCAGACACCGACGATATGAGTTGGCCGGTAGTCGCTGTCGAGAATCTGCCGGGCGAGGCGAAAACTGTCCTCCAGCAAGGCATTGGCGGTGATGTAGTGTTTGGTGCTGCTCATGCAGAAGACTTGCCCGCTTTGTCGCCGCAGCTCAACCATTTGCGCTGGCGACGGCGCAGCCTAGTGTGCCGTGACCACAACCGGGGGAAAGATCATGCGCCGCGACCACAGCCTGCCGGAGGGCCGGATCCACACGCTTTTCATCGACAGCCAGGCCGTGGCCTGCAACCGGCTCGGCGACCCGACCCGGCGCCGCGTCGATGTCTATGTGCCGCATGGTCATGACGGGACGGACCTGCCGCTGCTGGTCGACCTGGCCGGTTTTACCGGCTCGGGTCTGGGCCATGTGAACTGGAAAAACTTCGGCGAGAATGTTCCCGAACGCGCTGACCGCCTGATCGCCAGCGGCGTCATGAAGCCGGCCGTGATCGCCTTTCCCGACTGCTTTACCCGGTTGGGCGGCAACCAGTATGTCAACTCGCCGGCCATGGGGATGTGGGAGGATTTCCTGATCGCCGAAATGCTGCCGGTGATCGAAGGCAAGTTCGGCTGCGGCGGCACCGGCAAGCGGGCCGTGTTCGGCAAATCGTCAGGCGGTTATGGCGCCATGGTACATGCCCTCAAATATCCCGATGTCTGGGCCGGGGCGGTGTGCCATTCCGGCGATATGGGCTTCGAGCTGGCATTCGCGACCGATTTCGCCCTGGCCCTGCGGCGTATCGGCAAGCATGGCGGCACGATCACCAGCTTTATCGAGGCTTTCGAAGCCGCCCTGAAACCGGCCGGCGAAGACATGCATACGCTGATGACCCTGGCCATGGCGGCCACCTATGACCCTGACCCCGATCCGAGCGTGCTGATGGGCATCCGCCTGCCGGTGACGATGGACACTTGCGAGCTGATCCCGGAGCGCTGGGCTGAATGGATGAAATGGGACCCGCTGGAACTGGTCGACAGCCATGGCGAAGGACTGAAACAGCTCAAGGCGCTGATGATCGATTGCGGCGATATCGACCAGTACAACCTGCTCTACGGCGCCCGCCGCATGACCCGAAAGCTGGCCGCCCTGGGCGTCAAGCACCGCTATGAGGAATTCCCCGACACCCATTCCTCGATCGATTACCGGATGGACGTCTCCCTGCCCTTCCTCGCCGAAGCACTGAGCGCGTGATAGCCACCTGGATCAGGCGATGAGGCGATCGCAGCGGGCCCGCTCGGGACCCTGCTCGTTTTCCACGACCAGTATCCGGTCAGGACGGGTCAGACGCATCTGGGTCTGGTGATAGACGTGAACGACCACGCCATCAGCGTCACGAACCTGGATCGGAACCTGTCGGACCGCCCCAAAGACCAGCACACGCCGCCCCAGATAATGGTCCACCGGATCCTGGCCGTTAAGCGCGGCCAGCGCTGAACGAAGTGCCGGCACCAGCTCGACATTCAGGGAGCGCGGGTCGCGGTAATTGTCATAGCTGTTGAGAAAGGCGCTGCCGTTGGCCGCGCCGGACCCGCAAACATCCAGGCGGACCCACATGTCCTCAAGTGGCCGGAACGGTTGCGCGCGCGAGGCCGCGACCACGTCATCCGCGCTCGCCGCCTCTTGGGCCTGGGCCGACGCCATGCTGACCAGACACCAGGCCAGCAAGCCCGGCAGTATTGCTCGATTGCCCCACATGACACCCACTCCCGCTGCTGGGCGCTTGATGCCGAAGCGGGCGGTGGCACGCAACACAAGCTTTCATGTCAGGACTGACCGGGCCGACGGCTGACCAGACACGCCTGGGAACCGTCAGCTGTTGGCGTTGGCCTTCGCCTTCGGCGCAATGATCTCCGGCTTGTCGCCGCCACCAACCGCGCGCGTAACGGCCGTCGCGACCAGCGCGATCAACAGGCGGGCGATGATGGTGAAGAACAAAAGCACGATCTTGTCGTCGGAGACCGCAAAGCGGACCCCGGCGCGCCAGCGTCCGCCGATCGGCAGATGGGCAATCTGGTCTTCGACCCAGTCGGCGGCGTCCAGCAGGCTGTGCAAGACGCCTTCCGCCGCGATCGAGATCACCGCCAGCATGATGATGGCCACGATGAAGGACAGGAAAAGCGTCGCCATCATCGACGAAACCTGGCTGATCAGCCCCGGTTCCTTGACCCTGTAGCGATCATGGCCACCGGTCAGGGCGGTAAAACTGCTGCCGACGAGGGCCAGCAGGATGCGGGCGATGATGGTGAAGATCAAAAGCACGATCTTGTCGTCGCTCGCGAAGAGGCGGACGAAATTATTGTAGCGGTCTTCCAGCGGGATGGAGGCGATCATGTCCTCGATCAGGTCGGCGCCGTCCTGCACCCAGCTCAGCCAGTCGGCGGCGTAATACCACAGGCCGACCAGCATGATCATGGCCAGGATCATCGACACGAAGAGCGTGGCGGAAATCTTCGACAGACGCGCTAACAACATGATCTTCCCCTTGCCGCCGGAACTGGCCAGCGTGCCCGATCCGGATACTAGCGCCTATCTGTGGCGCCGTCCCGCCTGGACACGCGCGGCGCGAAAGCGTGACGGGCACACACCGCACAAGGCGACCGGCGCCCGTCACGAGATCGTATCAGCCGGCGATGATTTGAACGGTCAGCTGCGAGCCGTCAGCCGACCAGCCATCCGTCACCCAGCTTTCACCCGGCGCCAGGGTTTCATTCCAGGGCCCGCAGTTTTCGTCGGGACCGGCTTCGGTGGTGACCTGGATGCAGAGCTGGCCCTCATAGGTCCAGGTCCCGGTGAGACCACGACTGTCACTATAGCGGCCATCGGCACTGAACCAGGCGTCGAAGCTTTGCTCGCCCATGCTGACACGCACGGCATTCCCGAACGCATTCGACATGCCCTCGGCCAAGGCCGGCGTGGCCAGACAAGCAGCGGCCAAGCCGGCCGCAATCAGATGTTTCATGAGTTACTCCCCGATAAGCAGACCCCACGGGTCCGCAAGCGCCCCCTTGCGCGAGGGGAGGCTAGCAAACTCGCCTGATCGGGGAAACCGGAATCGGATCAGATATCGTCGACCGGTTCGGCTTCGCTCTCGGTCGACGGCACTTCGACGATCTGGACCCAGTATTCGCCGATCGAATTGACCACCCGCATCAGACGATCCAGCGAGATCGGCTTGACGATATAGGAAGACGCGCCCAGCCCGTAGGAGGAAAGAATGTCGTCCTCGTCCTTGGACGTGGTCAGCACAATGATCGGGATGTGCCGCAGCTGGGCATCAGCCTTGATCTCCTCAAGCGCCTCGCGGCCATCCTTGAGCGGCATGTTGAGATCAAGCAGGATGATGCCCGGAAAGGGCGTTCCGTCGAGATCGGCATATTGCCCGCGGCGTTTGAGATAATCGACCAGCTGTTCGCCATTCTCGAGGAAATCGAGCGGATTGCGCAGCCGCACTTCCTCACACGCTTCCTTGAACAGCAGCCGGTCGTCCGGATCATCGTCGACCATCAGAATGGTGAAAAGCCGGTTTTCGTCGCTCATGATGACAGCCTCAACCCGGTTAGAGCCTTGATTTGGGTTCGTCTTGTTACAAACTCGCCTTTTGGCGCGGCAAGATCAAGGTGAAGACGGCGCCAATTCCCATTTCTCCACGCGCCAGCAGTTGTCCGCCGTGTCGTTCCGCGATTTTGCGGGCGGTGGCGAGGCCGATTCCGGTGCCTGGATAGGCGTCCCGCGCATGCAGTCGCTCAAAAGGCAGGAAGATGCGTTCCGCCTTGTCGTCATCAAAGCCGATCCCGTTGTCGGCGAAGCGGATGACGACGCCCCCGTCGGCAGCGACCTCGCCGGCAACCGACACGACCAGCGGGCGTCCGTCAGACGCATACTGGATGGCATTTGCCAGCAAGATTTCGAACAGGATCTTGCATTGACGGCGGTCGGCGTGAATATCGGGCAATTCACCAAGTTCGACCCGGCCGCCGCACGCCGCCAATGGTTCGCTCGCACCGGCAACAAGCGGCTCCAGGACCTCGCGCACAGCGACAGGCTCCATCGTCGTACTGGTGTCATTGACGCCCGCCCAGATCGTCAATTCATCGAGCAGGCCCCGCATGCGCCCGGCCGCATCGGACATCCGCTCCGCATAGCGCGCCACTTGCGGATCGTCTGGCAGCGGACCGAGCCGTTCGGTCAGCCGGTCACCAAATGCGATGATCTTGCGCAGCGGCTCACGCAGGTCATGGCGCGCGGCGCTGGCGAATATCCCGACGTCCTCGACACGGCGCCGCAGGGCCTCGGCCTCGCGCCGGGCCAGACCCGCCTGCCGCAGGCCGTGCCCCGCCAGCCAAGCCAGTCCGGCAGCGGCGACCGCGCCCAGCGTGATCAGAACGGTCTCGGCGGCGCCTGGCCACGGCCGAGACAGGAAGGGCAGGGCCAAGACGAGGGCCAACACGCCAACCGCGGCGCCGATGAAGATCGGCGCAAATCGATGCAGCACTTGCCCAGCTTGCCTCATGCCTGTCCTTCGCCCTGCGCGTTAAGCGGGCTACATCACATTGCCCTGCCGGACCGGCAGGAGCAGTGTGAAGACTGCGCCGGCATCGGGTTCGCCCCAGGCTGTCAACTCGCCGGCATGCCGCTCGGCGATCTTGCGGCACGTGGCCAGGCCAACGCCGGTCCCGTCAAACTCGTCACGCCCGTGCAGACGCTCGAACATGCCGAAAATTCGCTCCGCATGACGCGGCTCGAAACCGACGCCATTGTCGGCCACGGCAATGCGCGCCATGGCACCGTTCTCGCCCACCTCGACACTGCCCTCGATGGAAATCGACGGCTGGACACCAGGACGGCGGAATTTCAAGGCGTTGGCCAACAGGTTGAGGAAGAGCTGGTGCATCTGCCCCGGATCGGCTTCGATCGCCGGCAATTCGCCGACCCGGATCTTGGCATCCTCGGCATTGATGCGCGGCTCCAGATCAGACAGGACATCCGCCACCACTGCCGACATGTCGACCGGCAGGAAGCTGGTGGTTTTGGAATTGACCCGCGAATAGCTCAGCAAGTCGTCAATCAGGCGCCGCATCCGGGTCGAGGCGTCGACCATGCGCTCGAGATAATGGCGACCGGTGTCATCGAGCGCGTCATAACATTTATTGTTCAGGCGCTCACCGAATGCCTGGATCTTGCGCAAGGGTTCCTGCAAGTCATGCGAGGCCGCGTAGGCGAATTCCTGCAATTCCGAGTTCGAGCGCTTGAGCTCCTGGGCATAGCGGCGCAGGGCCAACTCGTCGCGTTTGCGGTTGGTGACATCGCGGAAGGTGACCACCGCCCCCACCGACTTGTCGAGCGGGTCGATCGGCGACGATGCGGACTCGATCGGAATCGGTTGGCCGTTCTTGGTCCAGAACACGTCGCCATCCGGCGATTCCGCCGGTACGCCGGCACAATGGATCGGACATTCCTCGCGCGGATAGATCGAGCCGTCGCGCCGCGAATGGTGCACCACGGCGTGCATGTTTTTGCCGATCAGCTCATCCTCGTGATAGCCCAGCATCGCGCAAGCGCGCGGATTGATGAAGGTGACAACACCATCGCCATCAATGCCGTAAATCCCCTCGGCCGCTGTCATCAGGATCTGCGACAGACGCTGATTGGCCTCATGGGTCGCCTGGGCGCGGCGACGGGTGATCGAACGGTGGGCCGAGAAGAGGACCGCCAGCAGGATGAAAGACAGCGCCATCGCCACGGCAAAGACACGCAGCACGGCACGGGCATTGTTGGCGCCCGCCATCGCCTCGCCAAGCTCGACCTCGGTGATGATGCCGATATCGCGGGCCGGATCCCAGTCCCAAGCCCCCATCACCAGTACGCCGCGAACATCGCGATAGCCTTGCAAGTTATGCCCCTGCCCGTCGGCAATCACACCGCGCGCGGCTTCGGTGAGCGGCCACTCGGCATAGGGCCGCGAAGGGATGCCGCCCATGGTCACATCGACACCCGGGTCGCGCACTTCGACATGCAGGATCGAGGGATGCCCCTCGACCAACAGATCCGCCGCCACCAATTCTTCGCCATAACGGGTCTCGGTCAGCAGGCGACCGTCACGATCAATCGCAAAAGTCTCGCCGGACACCCCGGTCCGGCCGACCCGGAATGTCGCCGTATATTCAGACAGCGGGTCGATCCGCAGCGCGAGATAGCCCAGTAATTCACCACCGTCGCGAATGGCCGCGACCGCGTACATCAGGATTTCCTCGTCGACCGAATCAACGCCGTTGGCATCAGTGATGTCCACGAGATCGACGATATGCGGCCGGGTCAGCACGACACCCGTGGTGGCGAGCCGATCAGCATTCACCAAGTCGAGCACGAGCGAGGGCTGTCCCAGATCATTGTCGCGCATCGCCCCCAGCGTGGTGCCGTTCGGCGCCAGCAACAAGAATCCGCGATAGCCGTATTCAGTCAGCCACGGCCCCAGCGTCTCGCGCAGCCATTGCTGTTCCGGCGAGGATGCCAGCGCCGCCGGAACCGGCATGTCGACCAGCCCCTCAACCGCGGCCTGCAAACGGCTGTTTTCGGCCCAGACGCGGGCATCATTCTCACGCGATTGCGCCCATAATTCGAAACGCTGACGGGTGTTGCTGCGAACGGTTTCTAGCGTGCGAAGATTGGTTTCACGCGCCGAGGACATCAGCCTCCCCTCGCCGGCCATGACCGCGAGCGCGACGATGAAAATACAGGTGACCGCAACCAGTCCGGGCAGGACCTGACCGATCCAGCCATCGGTGTCGGTCAGCCGCTGGAGCGCTGATTTCGGTTCGTCGGCGTCCGAGGACGTCCGCAAATAGGTATCGCCGCTCGGCGTCGTGGACATTCGAATCGATCCCGATCCATCACCGCATCTGAGGCCATCCTAGTGATTTTGCCGCACTTGTCCCCACTTGAAGCCACATTCAGGGCAAAAATGGGTCATCGCCTGTCAGCTCGGGTTCAGACCGGCCCGCCTAATGTCGTCAGCGTGCGCCCCGCGGTGTACCGGATGGGTTGGCCCGATATCCCTCGCTTCGTGTCAGCTTCGTCCGGTACACCGCAACTTCCCAGGAGCGGTTTCTTGCCGCCGGCAAGCCTACCAAAGGTCGGACACCGGCGACCGGCCGAGGAACTCCGTAATCCGCGCCCGCGTCGCATCCGTGGTACCATCGGGCAGATGTTCCGGATCGAACCAGTCCACCGCCTCGATCTCGCCAGCCGCACCGCGTTCACAAGGTTGCCAGTCGCGAACCACACACACCACGACATGATCACCGCGAAAGCGTCGGTGATTGGCATGCACGCCCTGGACAGGTGTCTCGCCGCTGATATCGACACCGGCCTCGTCACGCAATTCATGGGCAAGGGCATCCCGCACGGTCTCGCCTTTTTCAACGCCGCCGCCGGGCAAATGCCAACCGCCAACATAGGTGTGGCGCACCAGAACGATGTGTCCGTCGGCGCGTATGACGATGCCGCGAACACCCAGCGTCGTACCCCGTGAGAGGCGCCAGAATGCCTGCAGGAGCGGCCGGACAAGCGGTTCGACACTTTGCCGCCAGTTCATGCCGCATCCCCGGCTAGCCAGTGCCGCGCGGGCAGGTTATGTACGGGCGAATTGTACGCCGTTTTGGGGATATCTCTCATGTACGCTCTGGTTGCCATCGGCTCGGTTGCCGTCATTTTCGGGCTTCTCAATCTCATCGAATACCGCCGCCTCGACTAGTCCGCAAACCATCCGGACGGCCCTGAAATGGCAGCTCCCGCCTATATCGCCCTGATTCTTGTCGGCATTATCATCCTGCTGTTCGGCGGGGATTTGCTGGTGCGTGGCGGCGCCGCCCTGGCCAAAGTCTGGCGCCTTCCCCCGTTGCTGGTCGGCCTGACGATCATTGCGTTTGGAACGTCGGCACCGGAACTCGTGGTCTCGATCCAGTCGGCCCTGACCGGCGCGCCGGGCCTCGCCCTGGGCAATATCGTCGGTTCGAACACCGCCAATTTCCTCCTGATTCTCGGCCTTCCGGCCGTTTTCGGTGCCATCGCGACGACCACGCCAGGCGTGCGTCGCAATGCCATCTTCGCCTTGGGCGCGGCGGTCATCCTCATCGCCGTGAGCTGGGACCGGCTGATCTCGCCGGTCGAGAGCTATGTCCTGTTCGCGCTGATCATCGCCTATGTGCTGCTGCTGGCTTTCCTGGCGCGCGGCAAGACCGACGACCCGTCGATTGCCGAGCTGACCGATCTCGAGCACATGGACGGCCTGCCCAAATCCATGCCCACCATCCTCGGCGCGCTGCTGATTGGTCTCGTCGGCCTTCCGATCGGCGCCCACATGATCGTCACCGGCGGTACGGCTGCTGCTGCAGACCTGGGTGTTGACGATGCCCTGATCGGTCTGACCGCCGTCGCTTTCGGCACGTCGCTGCCGGAGCTGGCAACCGTCGTCATGGCGTCGGTCCGGCGACAGGCGGAACTCGCCATCGGCAATGTGCTTGGCTCCAACATCTTCAACGTCTTTGCCGTCGGCGGTGCCACCGGCTTGGCAGCCTCGGCGATCGGTGTCGACCTGCCGGTTCCGGAGTCCTTCTTCGGTCTCGACCTGTGGGTCATGCTCGGCGCCAGCATCATCATCGCCGGCGTCATCATGGCCAAACAGCCGATCAGCCGCCTTCTCGGCGGCCTGCTCTTCGCCAGCTATATCGGCTATATCGTCATTCTGGCCCGCAGCGCGGTCGGCGGCTAGCCAAACACCCGGCGCAAGATGTCGGTGGTCCGGTTAACCGGGTCGCGGCGGATCGCCCGCTCCTCCTCACCGACATAGTGGAAGACGCCGGCCATGGCCCGGCGCGAGGCGTCGTCAGTCAGTTGGTCCTGCAGGGACCCGCCGCTGGAACGACCGCGCAGGAACCGGCCCAGCATGCCGCCCTGATTGTTCAGCCGCTGTTCGATCGGCTGCAGTGTGCGATAGGCACCGGACGCTTCCAGCGTGCTCGCCATGCGTGGCCGGATCAGCGCGAAAAGCGGGTCGGATGTCCGCCGTTCGAGATAATCCGTGGCCGAGCGGTCGCCACCACGGACAATGCCGACTGCATCTTCCAGCGTGATCGAGCGAACCGCGTTGACGAAAATGGTCTGCACCGCCGGCATCGCCGCTTCGGCGGCCCGATTGAGCTGGCGTTCGAGATCGTCGAGCTGTTGCGACATCCCCACCCGACGGAGCATCGACTGGACGTCGCGGACCCGCGAAGGCAGCGGAATGCGAACCTGCGGATCACCATAAAAGCCGTTGGTTTGACCAAGCCGGGTGGTCGCCAGTCGGGCTGCCTGGCTGAGCGCCGAGCGGATACCGTCGCGGGCCTGGTTTTCGGACAGACCAAACTGGACAGCCGAGACCGGTGCGGTGATGGCCAGGGCGCTGGCGCCAAGGCCGAGCATGACAGAACGACGGTGCATGGAAGTCTCCGGACAATGATTTCCTGAGTTTCGCACAAGCCACCGCGCACGGACACACCTGATCACCCCGGTCAACATCAAAAGGGGGAATTGGCGACGGCAATGTCCCGGCGACATTCCGTTCCGGCATGCCTATAGTTTCGCCGGACGACAATTGGGGGGAGCACCATGTCTGCACCAAGGACCGATCGCCTGGTCTCGATCGACGCGCTGCGCGGCATCGCCGTGCTGGGCATTTTGATGATGAATGTCCAAGGCTTCGCGATGACGCCGATGGCCTATGACAATCCGACCATGCAGATCGAGGCGGGTGCGGCAGGCCTGTCAGTCTGGGCTTTCGCCCACACCTTCTTCGCCTACAAATTCATCACGATTTTCTCGACCCTGTTCGGGGCCGGCATCGTCCTCATGGCGGGAGACGGGCCGGACAAGGGACCGCACACCCGGCGCATGCTGTGGCTGCTCGCGATCGGCGCCATCCACGCCTACCTCTTCTGGTGGGGTGACATCCTGGTTCACTACGCCCTGCTCGGACTGATCGTGGTCGGGGCGCGGCGATGGTCGGTGCCACGCCTGGTGTTGACCGCCCTTCCCCTGCTCGCGCTCGGCGCACTGTTGTGGGTCGGCGGCAAATATATGGGCGCCGCCTTCGCGAGCCCGGAGAGCGCGGCCCAGGAAGCCGAGATGATGGCCGGATTGATGACCGGCATGACCGAGGCCTACCGGGCCGGCTTCCTCAACCACATTCCCTGGAATGCCGGCTTCGCCGTCTTCGGCCAGGTTTTCAGCTTCCTCATGCTCGGACCGCGGACGGCCGGCCTGATGCTGCTTGGCATGGCGCTCTACAAGAGTGGCTTCCTGTCCGCCAGTTGGGGCCATCTGCGCTACGCCATTCTCGCCGTCATCGGCATCGGGCTGGGCTATTATCTCTGCCAAGCCTCAACCAATACGCTGATTGCCGGCGAGTTCGAACCGGGCGCGCTGGCTGACGGCAATGCCTACATGTATGGCGGCAGCATCCTCATGTCCTTCGGCTACGCCTCGGCCGTGATGTTGCTCTCGAAGATCGGCCTCTTCAGCCTGATCATCAAACTCTTCGCCGCAACCGGGCGGATGGCCTTCACGAATTATCTCAGCCAGACCCTGATCATGACCTTCATCTTTGTCGGCGCGCCGGGCCTCGGCCTGTTCGGCACGGTGGAACGGGTCGACCAGGCCAAGCTGGTGGTGATGGTCTGGGCCATCCAGCTGATCTGGTCACCGATCTGGCTCCACTTCTTCCGCTTCGGCCCGCTGGAATGGGTCTGGCGTTCGCTGACCTATGGCAAGGCGCAGCCGCTGCTCAAGGGCAAGCCAGCCGAGGCGGCGTAGCAGGACGAAACAACGGATCGGCGATTGCGCGTTGCAGACCGCAATCATCGATCCGGCCTGCTGACGCTTGCGATCGACCCGCCCTGTACCGCCTCTATCGTGCTCGAGCCGGGCCATTGAGTGTCGGCGCCCACACGTCCAGCAAGTGATCCACAAAGGCCCGCCGCAGCGGTGAGTCGGTGCGTGATGCCGGCCAGACCGCCTGCAATTCGATCGGCGGCGCCTGCCAGCCCGGTGCGAGCTCGACCAAGGCACCGGTCGCGAGATGGGCACCGACCAGATGCGCCGGCGGCGTTGCCACGCCCATACCGGCCAGGGCGAGTTCGATCATCGCCTCGATACTGCCGACCTCGGCATGGGTCGGCGTCGCCAGTTCGACCATGTCGCCATCGGGTGCCACCAGCTGCCGTCGCGACGACATGCTGGACAGGCGTATCCAGCGCAACCCGACCAGGTCATTGGCATCGCGGATCGGCCCATCCGACTGAAGCAATGTCGGTGCACAGACCAGGGCACGGCGGATGGCGCCAATCCGGCGACGCTTCATGGCGCTGTCTGCAAACCGGCCGGCGCGAATGCCCAGATCGAAACGGCCGGAGATCAGGTCGGCGGCGGAGTCGGAAACATCAAGACGCAGTGTGATGTCCGCATGGCGGCGGGTGAACAGGGCGACGACCTCGCCAAAACCGGCACCGATGACGGCGGATGTACAGGTCACGGACAACAAGCCGCGCAGCAGTCCGGTCTGTTCATCCACCAGTCGCAATGCGCCATCGACCGAGGCGAGCATGGCTTCAGCCTGGATACCCAGCGTCTCGCCCAGGGATGTGGGAGAGAGCCGCCGTGTCGAGCGGTTCAGGAGTGGGGCGCCAATGAATTCCTCAAGCACTGTCACGTGATAGCTGACCGTTGACGGCGCCATGCCAAGGCGCTCAGCCGCGCCGCGAAACGACCCGGCGCGCAGGACCATGCCGAAAGTGGCCAGGGATTTGAGATGCTCAAGCATTCATCAGAATTTTCGAATAATGAAATTTAATTGTGCAATCTAATAAAAACCGGCTGGCAAAGCTACCTCTCCGTCAAAGGAGACTGCGATGGGAAATCTGTTGGCCATGGGGGCATTTGCCCTGACCATGTCGATCTCGCCGGGGCCGGTGAACATGATGACACTGTCCGCCGGCCTGCATCACGGGCCGGTTCGGGCTTTGCCGTTTGTGGTCGGTTCGACGGCCGGATTCACAGCCCTGCTGGTGACCGTGGGACTCGCCGCCAACCTGGTCGCTGCGCTGGGCGGCTACTGGATGCAGGCGCTGTCAGTGATCGGCGCTGCCGTGATTATCTGGTTTGGTATCAGGATCGCCCTCGCTCCGACCGGTCTTGCCGAGACTGACATGCCGGACCTGCCACGGGCGTGGCAGGGCGCCCTGATGCAGTGGGTCAATCCCAAGGCTTGGGCGGCTTGTCTGGCCGCGGTCTCGCTGTTCGAGCTGGCCGGTCCCAGCCGCGAGTTGGCCGTGTTCGCCAGCTTGTACTTCGCGCTTTGCCTGATCGGGGTGGGCAGCTGGGCGGTGCTCGGCAGCGGCATCCGCCGCTTCCTTGCCGACCCGATCCGCATGCAGCTGTTCAACATCGCGGTCGGCGGCACGCTGATCCTGCTGGCGCTGGGTCTGGCGGTGGATAGCCTGGTCTAGGCTAGCGTCGACCGCGCTCACACACGCTTTCCCGGTACATTCTGAACGTGAGTGCGCGACGCGCGGACTGGTCCATACATCACTTGGCAGCCAGCAGGCCGTATCCGGTTTTCCAGCTCAAGGGTGAAACCGCGCAGCGGCGCCTGTGGCGCCCTTGACCTGGAAAACCGGATACGGCGACGTCTCGGCAAGGGATGAATGGGGCATTGTGCGCCGATGGCGCGTCTCACCCCTTCCGCCCCTTCGGGGCACCTTCCCCATCAAGGGGAAGGACCCTATTGCGCTCGAACCCCTCCCCCTCCCACTCCGTCATCCCACGGGGAGCGCACAGCGCTCATCCGGGGGACCTCGTCCCGGACGGCTGGCGGATGGGTGAGGTCCCCCGGACAAGCCGGGGGATGACGGTGGATAAGTAGAAAGAGGGTTATGTCCCAGCCCTCGACGAGCTTGCCGCCATAGGGACAGGCATAATTAGCGACGCGCGTTAATTGTACCTGTCGCAGATTCCCGCCCTAAACCTTGCGCCGAAACCGCGTCAGTCCCACGGCCGCCGCATCGGCATAGGCATCGACCTTGCGTGTCGTGACCTGGGCGGCGGTGACGACGGCGGGTTCAAGGGCGATATCCAGGACCGTCCCGCACAGGGTTTCCTGGAGGTCGAACTGGCGGGTTTCCAGCGCCTTGATGCCGTGCAGGATGTAGTCGTAATCGACCACGGTGCCGATATCATCCGAGCCGCACCATTGCTTGGACACCAGGGTGATGACGTCGATCAGGACACGCTGTTTGACGCCGCGCTCATAGTCATGGATGCCGATCTCGACATCCAGCTTCACGCCTTCCAGCCGGTAGATGAAGACATCCTCGCCGGACGCGCTGGCGAGGGCGTTCTCGATCACATTGTCCAGTCTCATGAGGCATCGTCCTGCGGCGGGTTGGCGGCATACATGACGTCGCGATTGCGGGCGTCGAGATGCTGGCCACCATCAATGGTGATGGTCTCACCCGTCATTGAGGGCGTCGCAAGGATGAAGCGCACCGCGCGGATGATGTCGTCCGGCGTCGAGCCGCCACGCATCGGGTTCATTGTATGGGCGCGCTGGAACTCGTCCTCGCTCTGACCGCCCGAAGGCAGGGTGATGCCCGGCGCGATGGCATTGACGCGGACGGCCGGCGCGAAGGCCATTGCCATCGTGGTCGTCGCGCCGAGAAGGGCGTGCTTGGACAGGGTGTAGGCAAAGAAATCCGGATTGAGGTTGAAGAGTTTCTGGTCGAGCAGATTGATCACACAGCCCGAGGCGCGCTCGCTATGACCGGTCGCCATGGCCTTGGCCAGCAGGACCGGCGCGGCGGTATTGATGCGCCAGTGCGCTTCCAGCGATTGCGGACTGACGTCTTCGGGTCGATCCATCTCGAAAATGGAGGCCGAGTTGATCAGAACGTCGACCCGCCCCACATCAGCCATGAAGGCCTCGACAGAACCGGTATCGGCAAGGTCAAACTGAACGCACCGGGCCGAGCCTCCTGCCGCAACGATGTCAGCAGCAACGGCCTGTGCGTCGTCTGCCGAAGCATTGTAATGAACGATCACATGCCAGCCGTCCGCACCCAGGGCGCTGGCGATTTTGGCACCCAGGCGCTTGCCGCCGCCGGTTACGAGCGCAATCCTGTCCGACATGACTTCGCAAACTCCTCAATCCGGTGAGATAGATGACGCTTCCGCCGCGTCGGCGCAATCTTTGGCGGGTGCGAAACTCATCGCGGACTATGTCCGCAACCTGCCGCCCAAGCCCGGCGTCTATCGGATGTTCGGCGAGGATGGGGCGGTCTTGTATGTCGGCAAGGCCCGAAACCTGAAGAACCGGGTCTCCAACTATGCCAATGGCCGCGGCCATTCCAACCGCATCGCCCTGATGATCGGCCTGACCCGCAAAATGGAATTCGTGGTCACCCAGACCGAGACCGAAGCCCTGCTGCTGGAAGCCAATTTGATCAAGTCGCTGAAGCCGCGCTTCAATATCCTGCTGCGCGACGACAAGAGCTTCCCCTATATCCTGATCCGCAAGGACCATCCCGCCGCCCAGCTGACCAAGCATCGCGGCGCGCGCAAGGCCAAAGGCGATTATTTCGGCCCCTTCGCCTCGGTCGGGGCGGTCAACCAGACCCTCAATACGCTGCAGAAAGCCTTCCTGATCCGCACCTGTAGCGACAGCGTTTATGAGGGCCGCTCGCGCGCTTGCATGCTGCACCAGATCAAGCGCTGCGCCGGCCCCTGTGTCGATCTGATCGAACCCGCCGCCTATGACGAGCTGGTCAAGGAGGCCACCGACTTCCTGCGCGGCCGCTCGAACGCCCTGCGCCAGGACTTGCAGGCGCGCATGGCCGAGGCCGCCGAGGCGATGGACTTTGAAAGCGCCGCCAAGCTGCGTGACCGGATCCGTGCCATCGCCGCCGTCACCACCGACCAGGGCATCAATCCGGATGGTGTCGAGGAAGCCGATGTCGTCGCTGTGCACACCGATGGCGGCAAGTCCTGCGTCCAGGTCTTCTTCTTTCGGGCCGGCCAAAACTGGGGCAACCAGTCCTTCTTCCCGCGCCATGACAGCGAGGCCGAGCCCGCCGAGGTGCTGGCTGCCTTCGTGGCGCAATTTTATGACGACAAGCCGGCGCCGGCCCTGATCCTGCTGTCGCACGAGATCGAGGAGGCCGACCTGCTGGGCGAGGCGCTGAGCCTGCGTACCGAGCGCAAGGTCACGCTGCACACACCGCGACGCGGCGAGAAGCGTAAGCTGGTTGAGCGCACCCTGACCAATGCCCGCGAGAGCCTGGCCCGGCGTCTGTCGGAAAGTGCCACGCAGACGCAATTGCTCAAGGGCGTGCAGCGCGTCTTCGACCTGCCCGACCTGCCCCAGCGTATCGAGGTCTATGACAACTCGCACATCCAGGGCACCAATGCGTTGGGCGCGATGATTGTCGCCGGACCAGAAGGCTTCGAGAAAAACCATTATCGTCGCTTCAACATGAAGGGCGATGACGCCGCCACCAATGATGATTTTGCGATGATGAAAGCGATGCTCAAACGCCGCTTCGCCCGCCTGCTGAAAGAGCGTGATGACGGCGCGCCGGTGCCGGATCTCGTACTGATCGATGGCGGCAAGGGGCAATTATCCTCGGTCATGGAGATCGCCGAGGAGTTGGGCATCACGGCAGAGACCGGCATCACCATCGCCGCCATTGCCAAGGGACCGGAACGCGATGCCGGCCGGGAAGCCTTTTACCTGCCCGGAAAACCACCCTTCAAACTGCCGATGAAGGACCCGGTCCTCTACTATCTCCAGCGCCTGCGCGACGAGGCCCACCGCTTCGCCATTGGCGGCCACCGGGCCAAGCGCAAGAAGCAGATGACCGACAATCCGCTCGACGGGATCGACGGGATCGGTCCGTCACGAAAGAAGGCGCTGCTGGCCCATTTCGGATCCGCCAAGGCAGTGCGCAATGCGGCCCTGGCCGATCTGGAAGCGGTTGACGGCATCTCCAAAGCCATGGCCAAAAAGATCCATGACTGGTTCCAGAAGTGACGGACTGCCAACAATGACATTCGCCGCTGCCCTCCTCCGCCTGATCCTGTGTGTACTCGGTCCGGTCGCAATCTGGTTTTCCTGGCGCTGGACCGGTTCCGCCGACGGGCCGGTCGCATTTGCCGGCTTCATCGAGGCCGCGCGGGCCTTGGCCGCCTTTGGCGCCGCAGCTTTTTTGATCGCCAGTACAATTGCCGCCTTCCGGCTCGGCGGTGACGGGCTGATCGCCCGGCTCGCCCGCGCCGCCCATGCCAGCGCTTGGCTCATCCTGTTCGTGGTGATGATCGGCCCGAACGCTTATCTGATCGCGCCGATGCTGGGCATCCTCGTCACCGACATCCATGACCTGCTCCGCCCCAAGCCGCACGATGGCCTGTCGGCTCACGGTAAGCCGATGGCCGTGATCGGGCAGGTTCTGGCCCTCGCCGCCGGCGGCCTGCCCCTGCTCGCGGCACTGTTGGACTGGACCGGCAGCGAGATCGCCCTGACGGTCTGGATCGCCCTTCTGTGGCTCGCGGCGGCCTTCAAACTCCATCGCTTCCTGCCGCGCCGATTGACCGATTGAGTCTTTCCGCGCCCGGCGAGACTTGTATTATCCACCGGTTGCATCGGGGGAGCGTCGCGTCGTGTTCAAGAATTTCATCCAACTCGCCTTCACGATCGCCATCGGCGCGATCTGGGTCTATCTGGCCGGCGCCACCGCACCGGAGGGGACCTGCGAAGCGGCCCGCAACGGTCTGCAATGCATGGTCCTGGAAGTCAGCGCTGTGCCCAAGCTGATCACCATGCTGGGCATTTACGCGCTGGCCGTCCTCTTTTTCGTGATCACCGCCCTGCGTCAGAACCGCAAGGTCGGGCACAGCAAAAAAGGGCGCATCCGGCGCTATCGCCATGCCGAGGAATACCTGGTCGAGAAGGGCAAGCTCTCGCACGAGGCGCTGATCGAGTATCACCGCGAATACAAGTGGGAAGCCTATTCCGGTATCGCCCTGTCGGCAGCCATGGTCGTCGCCGCCCTCGTCATCCAGGGCGATGCCACCGGCGTCGCCCCCTTTGCCGAAGCCGAACTGGCATTGTGGAATGCCGGCATACTGGCGATTGCCGGCGCCATGATGGCTGCGGCCGAGATCGTCCACACCAACACACTCTCACCCATGGTGCCGATCCGGACCCGGCTGAAAGTGGTCGGTCGCTCGATCGTGGTGGCCGGGATCGGGGTCAGCCTGGCGGTATCCTCGGTCTTCGCCTTCATCGGCCTGGCCGCCCCCTTCATCGCTGTTCTGGGGACGCTGCTCTTCTTTTTCCTCGGCCTGTGGCTGCAATCGGCCCGCTCCATTCCGCGCGACGAAATGCTAGAGCAGTTCCAGCTTGATGAGGATGAATGGAATGAACTCGTCAAACGGGTCGATACCGGCAAGCGGAGTGACTGACGACGCCCTCGCCGGGGTCAAGGCCTTCCTGTTCGACCTCGACGGCACGGTGACGCAGGACGGCCGTGTCCCGGCCTCCAGCCTCGCGGCAATGGAGTTGCTGCAGGCGGCCGGCATTCTCACCCTGGCTGTCACCGGGCGCCCGGCTGGCTGGTGCGACCTGATCGCGCGCTGGTGGCCGGTCGATGCGGTGATCGGCGAGAATGGCGCCTTCTGCTTTGCCCGCCGGGGCGACGGACGGATTACCCGCGACTGGTTCTGCGAGACCTCGGATGACGGCCGCGCCCGTCTCACCGCCATCGCCGACGATACACTCTCGCTGGCGCCGAACCTGGCCCATGCCGCCGACAATGCCTGGCGCGCCTGCGATATCGCGGTCGATTTCGCCGAAGATGTCGACGGTCCGACGCTGGATGATGCCGAACGCGTCCGCGCCCGTTTCGCGGAAGCCGGCGCGATCGCCAAGACCAGCTCGATCCACGTCAATGCCTGGTTTGGCGACCACGACAAGAAAACCACGGCCTGCCAGGTCCTCGCCACGCGATTCGGTATCGCCGAACCCGATCAGGCGGCCCAGATCGCCTATATTGGCGATGCACCGAATGACGAACCGATGTTCGCCGCCTTTCCGTTGAGCTTCGGCGTCGCCGGCGTGCGTCGCTTCCTGCCGGTCATGACCGCGCATCCGGCCGAGATCGCCAAGGGCGATGAAGCCGCCGGCTTTGCCGAGATCGCCAACCGTTTGCTCGCCGCACGAAAGATCCGACCGGCATGATGACCTGGCCCAACCTGCTCACCGCCTGCCGCATTGCCCTGGTGCCCTTCCTGTTTCTGGCGTTGTCCATGGACAGCACGGCCGGACTGGTCTTCGCACTGGCACTCGCGATCACGGCCGAGGTCACCGACATGCTGGACGGCTGGGTCGCCCGCCGCTTCAACCAGCAATCGGATTTCGGCGCCCAGTTCGACCCGTTGGCCGACAGCCTGTACCGGATCGGCGCCTTCACGGCACTGGCAGCCGGCGGGCTGATCCCGGTATGGACGATCATCGTCTTCGCCTGGCGCGATGTGCTGGTCAGCTATGCCCGCCTGATGATGCAGTCAAAAGGCCGCGCCGTCGGTGCCCGCCTGTCCGGCAAGTTGAAAGCGATCGTCCAGGGCGTTGCCATCATCGCCCTGCTCGCAGTGCCGCTGGTGCCGGCATCCCTGGTCGACCCGGCACTCGTGGCCAGCCTCGCCCAAGCCAGTTTCTGGTTGGCGGTCGCGGTGACAGTCTGGTCCTGTGTGGACTACCTGCTTGCGGGCTTGCGAGCCGGGCCCGACAAGGCTTGAATGCGGCATGTCATTACCGCCACAAGCGCTTGAAATTCTTCACCATCGGTCCCTGAACTCGCCGCGCGCCTTTGACCGCGGCCTGACACTGGCCGGACGGCTGCCGGAAGCCCGCCACGCCCATGAGGCCGATATCTGCTGGGTCGCCGATGGCGAGGGGCCGCCCCTGCTGTACACCCGCCATCCCGCGATGATGCTCGACCGGCTCGGCCGACGCGCGATCGCGGATGGCTGTGCCAACGGCACACTCTGGCGGCTCGAAGACGCGCTGGCGGCGGCGCGCGGCCATGCCGTGGTACTGGAAATGAAGATCGGCATCGGCGACCGCGAGGCGGCGCTGGCCGAACTGGTCCGCCTGGCAGACTTGCACGACGCACCGGTACTGATCGACGCCTTCTCGCTCGACCTGCTGGACATCGTGCGCGGGCTGGCGCCGGCAGCGCGGCTGAGTGTGCACACCGGCCGTTACACCGCTGATCGCACCACGATTACCGCGCCCGGCTGGCCGCCGGTTCATAATGTCGCCAGCGCCCGCCTGCCGGTCAATGTGATCTCGCTGCGCCTCTATGGCGGCTGGCATCGCATGTGGCCGCAGATCGAGGCCGTGCAGGCGGCTGGCCTGACGCCGCACATGTCGCGTCTTTTGACACCGGAGGAGCTGGTCGAGGGCGCCCGCGCGCCCCTCGCCGCCATCTATGCCGATCCGGAACCTTATGAAGCCGGGCTCGACGTCCTACGCGCCGCCTGCGCCGAACGGCTTGGGCCGGCTGCGGCCTCCGACAAAGCACCTTGAGCCGACTTGCACTGCGGTTCATGATCACGGCTCGCAATTTGGCAGGACCAGATGGCCCAGACGCAAGGCGATGACGCGCACATTCTCGTCGTCGATGATGATGACCGTATCCGCAACCTGCTCAAACGCTTCCTGCAGGAGCGCGGCTATCGCGTGTCGACGGCGCCGAATGCCGACAAAGCCCTGTCGACCCTGAACTCCCTGGCCTTCGACCTGCTGGTGCTCGACGTGATGATGCCTGGCATGAACGGGTTCGAGTTGACCGAGGCGGTCCGCAAGCGCGGCGAGACGCCGATCCTACTGCTGACCGCGCGCGGCGATGCAGAAGACCGGATCAAGGGCCTGTCCCTGGGCGCCGACGATTATCTGCCCAAGCCTTTCGAGCCGGAAGAACTGGTGCTGCGCATCAATGCCATCCTGCGCCGCGCCAAGCCGGCCCAAGCCGCCATCCAGCGTGTCAGTTTCGGCGATTGGAGTTTCGACATTGCCCGCGAGAGCCTGACCCAGAACGGCAGCCCGGTGCGCCTGACCGGCGGTGAAGCGGCGCTTCTGGGCGCGCTGGCGGCCTCGGCCGGCCAGACCGTCTCCCGTCTGACCCTGTCGGAACGCACGGGCGGCGGCGAACGCGCCGTCGATGTCCAGGTCACACGCCTGCGCCGCAAGCTGGAGACCGACCCGAAGGAACCGATGCACCTGCAGACCGTGCGCGGTGAAGGTTATCGCCTGCTCGCCGATCCGGTTTTCGAGGACTGATCCGGCGTGTCGGTTCTCAAACGCTTCCTGCCCAAGGGCCTGTTCTGGCGGACGCTGCTGATCATCGTCCTGCCGGTCGGGCTGATGCAGGTCGCCGTTGCGTGGTCCTTCTTCGAGGAACACTGGGAGACCGTCACCAGCCGCCTGTCCGAGGGCGTGGCCGGCGAGATTGCCATGGCAACCCGGCTCTATGAGGAGGAAGGCGGCGAAACCCCGGCCTTCCAGCGCCATATCGAGACCGCGCTGGGCACGACGCGCCTGTCGATCGATTTCCGGCCCGGCGACACCTTGCCGACCTCGCGCCGCTCCTCCTTCTTCCGCACGCTCGACATCACCCTGCGCGAGGCCTTGTCGCAACAGCTCGACAATACGGTCTGGTTCGATACCACCCGCTATCCCAGCTATGTCGATGTCCGCGTCCAGGTCGAGGGCGGCGTGTTGCGCTTCATCACCCCGCGCGACCGGGTGTTTGCCACGACGGGCCATATCTTCCTGTTGTGGATCATTGGCGCGACCACCTTGCTGACCGCCGTCTCGGTCGTCTTCATCCGCAACCAGGTCAAACCGATCCGCCGCCTCGCCGATGCCGCCGAGCAATTCGGTCGCGGCCAGGATGTCGCCCATTTCCGCCCCGCCGGCGCCACCGAAGTGCGCCAGGCTGCTCATGCCTTCCTGGAAATGCGGGCAAGGATCAAACGCCATCTCGAACAACGCACCGCCCTCCTCGCCGGGGTCAGCCATGACCTGCGAACGCCGCTGACGCGCCTGAAACTCCAGCTCGCCCTGATGCCGCAGACCGGGGAGACCGCCGATGCCCGCCGCGATCTCGACGAGATGGAAGCCATGCTGGACGAATATCTCGATTTTGCCCGCGGCGAGGCCAATGAGGACACCCAGCGCGTCGATCTGGTCGCCCTGACCCGTGACGCCGTGGAAGATGCCCGTCGTCATGGTGGTGAGGTCCGTTTCGACGATGCCGGTGAACTTGATGCCGAGATCCGTCCCGGTGCCGTCCGCCGTGCCCTCGCCAACCTGATCGGCAATGCGCAAAGTTTCGGCGACCTGGTCGAGGTCGCTGTCACCCGGGTCGGCTCACGGGTCGAAATCCGGGTCGAGGACGACGGCCCCGGCATTCCGGAAGACCAGTATGACGAGGCCCTGAAGCCCTTCAATCGCCTTGATGAAAGCCGCAACCAGAACCGCAAGGGCGTCGGCCTCGGCCTCGCCCTCGCCCGCGACGTCGCCCGCAATCACGGCGGCGACATCAAGCTGGGGCGGTCAGAGCTGGGTGGTCTGCGAGCGGTGATCAGCTTGCCGCAGTAACGGGGATGCAGTGCCGCAGCCGGCACGGCGCTTCCTCGCTTCCATCCCCCTACATTTTTCCCGGAGGCGCGCAGCGCCAGCCGGGAAAAATATGTTTGGGTTCGCGGGGTATGGAGGGGAATGGCTGACAGGTCCTCGCCCAGACGCGGGAAGGACTTAGCGCTTGCCGGGCTCTTGGCCCATCTGCCTTGACCGGCGCTCGGCGGCGGCGACGGCCTGTCGGACCAGTTCGGGCAGTCCGCCGCCAGCGCCCATCAGGACATCGACAGCGGCTTGGGTGGTGCCACCCGGAGACGTCACGGCACGGCGTAACTCTTGGGGAGTTTTGCCGGATTTGGCGAGCAGGGCCCCGGCACCGATGATGGTTTCGCGGGCCAGCTTGTCGGCGAGGTCGCGCGGCAGGCCTTCAGCGAAGGCGGCACCGGCCAGGGCTTCTGCGAGCAGGAAAACATAGGCCGGGCCGGAACCTGAGACGGCGGTCACGGCGCCGATCATGCGCTCGTCGCCGACCCATTCGACCGTACCGGCGACCTTGAGCAGGCGGGTCACGGTCTTTTCCAGCGCTTCGCCGGCATCATTGGCGACGCAGACAGTGACGCCGGCCCCGACCGCGGCAGCGGTGTTGGGCATGGCCCGGACCATCGGTCGCTCACCGAGGGCCATGACCATGCGATTGATGGTGACGCCGGCCATGATCGAGATCACCCCGGCATTGTCGGGCAACAGGTCGGCAATCGTGGCCGAGACCTGTTCAAACATTTGCGGTTTGACCGCAAATACAATGAGGTCGAGCGCCGCCGCGGCGTCGGCGGTCAACTCGGGCAGGAGGGTGACACCGGACTTGTCGGCCAGGTCCTGGACGACATCGCCGGGTGCCGGATCGATGACGACGAGTTCGTCAGCAGCCACAGTGCCGCGTTTGGTCCGCAGCCAGCCAGCCGCCAGGGCGCCGCCCATATTGCCGCCGCCAATGAGTGCAATCCGAAAATTTTGTGCCATGGGAGGTGTCAGGCCTCGCCCGCAGTTTCAAACATCGCCGCCGCCGCCGCTTCTTCCACACCCTTGCCACCCCAGACCAGGAAGTGGAAAGCCGGATAGAAGCGCTCGCCGGCTTCACGCGCGGCCGAGATCATGGCCGCTGCCTGGGACGGGGACACAGCCTCGCCATTGGGCAGGGACAGGGCGTGGCGATAGACGATCGAACCGTCCTCGGCCCAGATGTCGAAATGGCCGAGCCAGAGCTTCTCGTTGAGCCGGGCGACCAGCTCGCAGACATCGCGGAAACGATTGGCCGGAACTTTCAGGTCCAGGCTGCCGCAAATGTGCAACGCCTCGAGATCGGGGCGCCACGCAAACCAGATCTGGTGATCACGCCAAGCGCCTGTGGCGGTCAGGTGGATTTCACCATTCTCGTCACGGTCATAAGGATATTGCTCGGCGATGACCGCCTGTTCGACCGCATCAAGCGGATCGGTCACAGTCGGTGAAAACTCGTCTGACAGCAGGTCCATCGAAGTGGCTCCATCGTCTGCGCGGCGACTCACACCGTCCGGTGACGGTATGTCTGCGCCGCGTCAGGCGCAATAAAAAGCGCGTTGTGCGCGTGATTTCAGGATCAGGCCTTGGTCGTCTTGGCCTTGCTCGCCGGCGCTTTGGCCCGGCTTGTGGTTTTCGGCTTGGCGACCGCGGCTTCCAGCGCCTCGATACGGCGGGTCAGCGCGGCGACCTCGTCCTGGGAGGCGTCGAGCGCTGCCTTGACGGCATCGAATTCCTCGCGCGTGACCAGGTCCATCTCGGCGACCATGCGGTCGGCCCGGGCGCGAAACACCGAACGCGCCTCTTCGCCCATCGCCTGCGCCGCGCCGAAGGCGTCGGTCATGAGATCAGCAAAATCATTCAGAAGCGGGTTGCGCGTTTGCATCAAAGAAAGCCATTAGTGGGTTCAACATCGCCTATATGCGGCTCCAGCCAGAAAAGCGCAACGCGCCGTTCCGTCACAGCTGCACCTCGCCGAAGAATGAGCCGAATACATCATGGAATACTGCCCGCCAAGCTTTGACCTGATCGACCCCATCCTGTTCACGATCGGTCCGTTCGACCTGTTCGGCATGGATTTCCGCTTCGACCTGCGCTGGTACGCCCTCGCCTATATCGCCGGATTGATGCTGGGCTGGCGCTATATGGTCGCCCTGGCCCGCCGCCCGGCGCTGTGGTCGCCGTCGGGCACCAAGAAGCCGAAAGCGCCCTTCACCGAGCCGCAAGTCGACGATCTCCTGCTGTGGGCGACGCTGGGTGTGATCGGCGGCGGACGGCTGGGCTTCGTGCTCTTCTACATGCCCGACATGATCTGGACCCGGCCGCAGGACATCATCCTGGGCATTACTGATGGCGGCATGTCATTTCATGGCGGACTGATCGGCGTGTCGCTGGCGTTGTGGTGGTTTGCCCGCGGCCAGAAGCTGGACCTGATGCGGATCGGCGATGCCGCCGCGGTGGTGACCCCGATCGGCCTGCTGTTTGGCC
The DNA here is from genome assembly GCF_003634045.1 of Maricaulis maris. Taxonomy (GTDB): domain Bacteria; phylum Pseudomonadota; class Alphaproteobacteria; order Caulobacterales; family Maricaulaceae; genus Maricaulis; species Maricaulis maris. The sequence continues at coordinate 591,594 of NZ_RBIM01000001.1, read as the reverse complement.
GGCTGGCCAATTTCATCAATGGCGAGCTGTGGGGCCGCCCGACCGATGTGCCATGGGCGATGCGCTTTGCCGGTGATCCGGAATGCGCCCTGCGCCATCCCAGCCAGCTCTATGAGGCCGCGCTTGAAGGCCTGGCCCTGTTTGCCATCATCAATATCGCGACCTGGAAATTCCGCTCGCTGGAAAAACCCGGCCTCAATACCGGCCTCTTCCTGCTGTTCTACGGCCTGTTCCGGACCTCGCTGGAGCAGGTGCGCGAACCGGACCTCTACATGCCGGAAGCGCTGCGCGGCTATATCACCATGGGCATGATCCTGTCGGTCCCGATGATCCTCGCGGGTGCCTGGCTGATCCACCGTGCCCTGAAGACGGACGCGCCTGCCAAACCATGATTGCCGACACGCTTCGCGACCGGATCCGGACCGGCGGGCCGATCTCGATCGCCGCCTTCATGACCGAGGCCCTGTTCGATCCGCGCCACGGATTTTACGCCACCAAGGACCCGATCGGCGCCGGTGCCGATTTCATCACGGCGCCGGAAATCAGCCAGATGTTCGGTGAGCTGGTCGGTCTCGTGGCCGCCCAGACCTGGCTCGACATGGGCCGGCCGGGGGCCGTCAAGCTGATCGAGATGGGGCCGGGGCGCGGCACGATGATGAGCGACGCCCTGCGCGCCGCCCGGACCGTGCCCGGCTTCATGGACGCCGCCGAGATCGTGCTGATCGAAGCCAGTGCCGCACTCAAGGCCGTGCAGGCCCAGACCCTGGGTCCCAGTGGTGCCCAGATCCGCTGGATCGACCGGCTGGAAGCTGTTGCGCCAGGCCCGTCGATCATCCTGGGCAATGAGTTCCTCGACTGCCTGCCGGTGCGCCAGGCCGTCCGCCATCAGGGACAATGGCATGAGCGCTTGGTCGGGCTGGACCCACAGGACGAGACCGGCGAAGCCTTCGCCTTCGTGCTCGGGCCGCCGCTGGCCGGCGACAGCGACCTCATTCCGGCACGCCTGCGCGACGCCGACGACGGTGCCCTGGTCGAGCTGCGTCCGGGTGACCGCCAGGTCATCGACCAGCTCGCCGCCCGCTTCGCCGACCAGCCGGGCCGGGCCCTCTTCATCGATTACGGGCCGGCGCAAAGTGAGATCGGTGACACGCTGCAAGCGATCCGCGCTCATAAGAAACAACCGCCGCTCGAGGCACCGGGCACGGCCGACCTGACGGCGCGCGTCGACTTTGAATCCCTAATCATGGCAGGCAAGTCCGCCGGTCTGACCTGTTACGGCCCGGAACCGCAGGGCGCTTGGCTGACGGGCCTCGGCCTGGAGGCGCGGGCGGCCGCGCTGAGCCAGTCTCAACCCGGCAAGCGTTCGGAAATCGCCCGACAAATCTGGCGCTTGACCGACAAGGAACAGATGGGCGAGCTGTTCAAACTGGTCTGTTTCGACAGTGCCGATTTACCACCGCCACCGGGATTCTCCGCAGGCTGATCATTTCAGCTTCAATCCCCGGCGAGGCTCTGTTAAGCAGCCCGCGGTTTCTTGAGACTCGGGGGTCGAAACAATGAAGCTGATGTCAGGCACTGCCAATCCGGAGCTGTCGCGGTCCATTGCGGACTATCTGGACGCTCCGTTGACAGCGACCGAGATCGAACGTTTCGCCGATGGCGAGATCTTTGTGCGGATCGACGAGAATGTGCGTGGTGAGGATGTCTTCATCCTGCAATCAACCTCCTCGCCGGCCAATGACCATCTGATGGAATTGCTGATCTGCATTGATGCCCTGGTCCGCGCCAGCGCCCGCCGGATCACCGCCGTCATCCCCTATTTCGGCTATGCCCGACAGGATCGCAAAACCGGCGGCCGGACCCCGATCTCGGCCAAGCTGGTGGCCAATCTGATCGCCAAGGCCGGCGCCGACCGGGTTCTCACGGTCGACCTGCATGCCGGCCAGATCCAGGGCTTCTTCGACATTCCGACCGATAATCTCTTCGCCACCAAGGTGATGGAAGACGACATCCGCCGGAACTACCAGACCGACAATCTGCTGATCGTCTCGCCGGATGTCGGCGGCGTGGTGCGGGCCCGCGCCCTGGCCAAGCTGCTCGATGCCGAGATCGCCATCGTCGACAAACGTCGCCCGAAAGCCGGTGTGGCTGAGGTCATGAACATCATCGGTGAAGTCGAAGGCCGTCGCTGCATCCTTTTTGACGATATGTGCGACAGTGGCGGCACGCTGGTGAATGCGGCTGACGCCTTGCTGGAAAAGGGTGCTGTCGAGGTCTCCGCCTATGTCACCCACGGCGTGCTCTCGAATGACGCCCAGGGCCGCATCGCCAAGTCGAAACTGCGCGAGCTGGTGGTCACCGATTCGATCGTGCCGCCGCCGGGCTCGACCGAGACACCGAAAGTGCGCCGCCTCTCCGTCGCGCCGCTGCTCGGCGAAGCCGTCCGCCGCATCGCCAATGACGAGTCGGTGTCGAAACTGTTCGACTAGGTTGAGCAACGGACGACATGTGGCCAATCGCTGCGACTTCCCGTGCAGCGCTGTTGCGTGGGGCGAATGGATCGGCTATAGCCCGCCGCTCGAAATAACACTGTAGGCATGACGCCTGGATAGATCGCCGCCCGCCGGGGCTGAACCGGCTGGAGGCGGCGTTTGCATTTAAGGATCTGGACCGATGAGCTCCAACATCGTTCTCACCGTTGACGTTCGTGAAGGCACTGGCAAGGGCGCGGCTCGCGCTGCCCGCCGTGAAGACCTGGTCCCGGGCGTCGTTTATGGCGGCAAGCTCGGCCCGGTTTCGGTGAACCTGCGCGGCAATGAAATCCGCAAGGCCCTGCTGGGCGGTCACTTCCTGTCGAACATGATCGAGCTCGATCACGAAGGTAAGCGCCAAACGGTCATCGCCCGGGACATCCAGTTCCACCCGGTGTCCGACAAGGCCATGCATATCGACCTGTTCCGCGTCGACGAAGACACCAAGATCAATGTCGATGTGCCGGTCCACTTCATCAATGAAGACGCCTGCCCGGCCCTGAAGCGCGGCGGCGTGCTGAACATCGTGCGTCACGACGTCGAGCTGCTCTGCCCGGCCGGCTCGATCCCGGAAGCGGTCGAAGCCGACCTGACCGGCCTCGATATTGGTGATTCGATCCACATCTCGGCGGTCACCCTGCCGAAGGGCGTGAAGCCGACCATCGCCGACCGTGACTTCACCATCGCGACCCTGCAGGGTTCGCGCGCCGTCCTGACCGACGCCGAAGAAGAGACGGACGAGGCTCCGGCAGAACCGGAAGCCATCAAGCAGAAGGGCGACGAGGAATAATCCTCACCGCTTTTCAGCACTGGAAATGCAATCAGCGAAGCCACACCATGGCTTCGCTGATTTCGTATCTGGCACTTGTTTTGGGAAAGCCCGCGCGATGAAAATCCTGGCCGGTCTCGGCAATTATGAAGCGAAATACCTGCGCAACCGCCACAATGTCGGCTTCATGGCGCTCGACATCATCGCCCAGGCGTGGCGCGCCGGCCCCTGGCGTAAACGCTTCCAGGGCCTGGCGAGCGAGCTGACCATCGGGTCCAACAAGCTGCTCCTGCTCAAACCGACCACCTTCTACAACAATGCTGGCCATTCGGTCGGCGCCGCGGCGGCCTTCTACCGGGTCAAGCCGGAGGACATCATCGTCTTCCATGACGAGCTTGACCTGGCGCCGGGCAAGTTCCGCATGAAAATGGGCGGCGGCGCGGCCGGCAATAACGGCATCAAGTCGATCACCAGCCAGCTCGGCCCGGACTTCCGCCGCGCCCGCATCGGCATCGGTCATCCCGGCGACCGCAATCGCGTTACCGGCTATGTCCTGTCCGACTTCGCCAAGGCCGAGGAAGACTGGCTGATCGACCTGCTGGATGCGGTCGCCGGCAGCCTCGATCTGCTCGCGGCCGATGATTACGACGCCTTCCAGACGAAAGTGACGCACAAGGCGCCGGCGCCGGACGTGGTAAAGCGCGGGCCGGACGTTGATTAAGCCGTCCCCACTGACTCCATAGTCGACCCCGCGCTGCATTCTTCTTATAAGGCGCGCTCGAACCAGTGAGGATATTTCGCCATGGGATTCAAATGCGGCATTGTCGGGCTTCCGAACGTCGGCAAGTCGACCCTGTTCAACGCCCTGACCCAGACGGCAGCGGCGCAGGCGGCGAATTATCCCTTCTGCACGATCGAACCGAATGTCGGTGATGTTGCCGTGCCCGAACCGCGCCTTGCCAAGCTGGCCGAGATCGCCGGCTCGAAGGAAATCTTGCCGGCGCGGATGAATTTCGTCGACATTGCCGGCCTGGTTGAAGGTGCATCCAAGGGCGAAGGCCTGGGCAATCAGTTCCTCGCCACCATCCGCGAGACCGACGCCATCGCCTATGTGCTGCGCTGTTTCGACGATGACGACATCACCCATGTGAACAACAGGATCGACCCGCTCGCCGACCTCGAAACCGTCGAAACCGAGCTGATGCTAGCTGATCTGGAAAGCCTGGAAAAGCGCAAGTCCGGCCTCGAGAAGAAAGCCAAGTCCGGCGACAAGGAAGCCAAGGCCACCCTCGTCCTGATCGACATCGCCCTCGCCCAGCTCAATGACGGCAAGCCGGCCCGTTTTGCCGACGTGCCCAAGGATGATCGCAAGGCCTGGCGCGGCCTGCAGCTTCTGACCACCAAGCCGGTCCTCTTCATCGCCAATGTCGATGAGGGCAGCGCCGGCACCGGCAATGCCTATTCCGAAATCGTGCTCAACCGCGCCAAGGAAGAAGGCGCCGAAGCTGTCGTCATCTCGGCCAAGATCGAAAGCGAGCTGGCGCTGCTGGAAAACGAGGAGCGCGACGAATACATGGAAGCGATCGGCCTGACCGAGCCCGGCCTCGATCGCCTGATCCACACCGGCTATTCGCTCTTGGGCCTGCAGACCTATTTCACCGCCGGCCCGAAAGAGGCCCGCGCCTGGACGATCCGCGAAGGCTGGACCGCGCCGCAAGCCGCCGGCGTCATCCATGGTGATTTCGAAAAAGGTTTCATCCGCGCCGAAACCATCGCCTATGACGATTATGTCGCCTGTGGCGGTGAAGGTCCGGCCAAGGAGGCGGGCAAGATGCGCGCCGAGGGCAAGGAATATATCGTCAAGGATGGCGACGTGCTGCACTTCCGCTTCAACGTTTAAGTCAGGACAGGTCCGCGCCACCTGCGCCAACCCGCCACATTGCGACGGGCAGCCACGCATCCTACATCGCGGCCATGTCATCACCGAACCAAGTCCGCGTCACCGAAGCCCGTCTCGCTGCCCGCTCCGAAGCCGCGGCGATGGGCATTACCGCTGAGCTGATCTCCGATCTCGTCGAGACCTTCTACGGCCATATCCGGAGCGACGAGATGCTGGGGCCGGTCTTCGCCGGCGCCATTCCCGGCGAGTGGGGTCCGCACCTGGCGACCATGAAGTCCTTCTGGTCGGCGATCATGTTTCACGATGGTGGTTATGCTGGGCGGCCGATGCCGGCGCATGTGAAGCTGAAAGCGCAGATTTCACCGGACCATTTCGACCGCTGGCTGTCGCTGTTCGGGCAGGCCCTCGACGAGATCGGTGCCACACCCGCTGCCAAAGCGGCCTTCCAAGAGCGTGCCAACCGCATTGCCGCCAGCTTCCAGGCCCATCTCTTCTACGATCCATACGAAAACAGCTGATACCGCATTCGCCTGTGGGGTTGCACTTCGCGCCTTGAAGTCGCATTTGGAAACTCCGGCATGGGCCCATGCCGCATTCCCGGAGCAGGTCATGAAACAGCCACAGCAGGCGACCGGCACAGCCATGCCGATTTCGCTCACGGAACTCGTTGCATTGCTTGTCGCGATGACCGCCGTCGTGGCGCTGGCAATCGACATGATGTTGCCGGCGCTGGACGACATTGCCGGGGATCTCGGGGTTGCCAACGAAAATGACCAGCAATTCGTCATCGCGGTCTACCTGACCGGATTCGGCGCCGCGCAATTGCTCTATGGCCCGTTATCGGACCGTTTCGGGCGCAAGATCGTCATCCAGTGCGCCCTTGCCTTCTTCATCGCAACCAGCCTCGTCTGCACCCTGACACCGACCTTCGAGATGCTGCTGGTCGCCCGTTTCTTCCAGGGCGCCGCGGCGGCCGCCTGCCGCGTCATCGCGACCGCAATTGCCCGCGACCTGACGTCGGGCCGACGCATGGCCGAGGTCATGTCGATGGTGATGACCGCCTTCATGGCCGTGCCGGTGCTGGCGCCGATCTTCGGCCAATTGATCCTGACCGTGGCACCCTGGCGCTGGATTTTTGCCTTCCTGGTCCTGTTCGGCCTCGGCCTGATGGCGTGGCTGCAATTGCGTCTGCCGGAAACCCTGCACCCGGAATTCCGTGTCCCGCTGCGGGTGAAACCATTGATGGCGGCCTTCCGCGAGACCGTGAAACACCGGCTGATGCTGGGCTATACCCTTGCCGGCGCGCCCTTCTTCGGCGGCCTGTATGGATTCCTGGGCAGTTCACAGCAGATCTTCGTCGGCCATTTCGGCCTGTCCGACGACGCCTTTCCCTTTGCCTTTGCGGCCATTGCCGGCGGCATCGGGGTGTCGAGCTATGCCAATTCGCGCCTGGTCATGCGACTGGGCCAGCGGCGCCTGTCACACGGCGCGCTGATCGCCTTCACCGCGATCTCGGCGGTGCACGCAGTGATACTGTCCAGCGGCGTCGACAATTTCGCGCTCTTCCTCGTCCTGCTCGCCGCCGCCATGGCCTTCCTCGGACTGATCGCCGCCAATTTCTCGGCCCTGGCGCTGGAACCGGTCGGCCATATCGCCGGTACCGCTTCGGCGGTCTATGGCTTCGTGACCGGAGTGATCGGGGCGGCCATCGGCTCCTATGTGGGCCAACTCTATGACGGCACCGCGACGCCGCTGATCGTCAGCCAGGCCCTGATGGCAGCCACAGCACTGGCGATCGTATTCTGGACCGAACGCGGCAAGCTGTTTCAGACCGGCGAGGATTAGCCCGGGGGAATCTTTCCACCAAACAGGATCGGCCAGGAACATGCCGACTGGCCCGTTTGTCCAATCCATCCCATCATGGCGGACACGCACCGCGCCTGAGGGGACATGCCTTGCCGTACGAGACCATTACCTACGCCGTCGAAGACCAGGTCGCGACGATCACGCTGAACCGGCCGCACCGGCTCAACGCCTTCACCTATGAGATGGGCGATGAGATCATCGCGGCGCTCGACGAGGCCGATCGCGATGACAATGTCCGCGCCATCATTTTCACCGGCGAGAAGCCGGCTTTTTGCGCCGGAGCAGACCTGTCGACCGGAGCCGAAACCTTCAACATGGTCGCGCAAGCGCGTGAGAGCGGAGCGTTCGACGAGAGCGATCCGAAATGGCGTGACAAGGGCGGCGTCCTCAATCTGCGCATCTGGAACACGCTGAAACCGGTGATCGGCGCCATCAATGGCGCGGCGGTCGGGATCGGCGCGACGATGATTCTGCCAATGGATATCCGCCTCGCCTCGATGGACGCCAAATTCGCCTACCCCTTCGCCAAGCGCGGCATTGTCTGGGATGGCTGTGCCAGCTGGTTCCTGCCGCGCGTCGTCGGCATTTCCACGGCGATGGATTGGGGGCTGACGGGGCGGACCTTCTCGGCGGCGGAGGCGTTTGAGTCCGGTCTGGTCGCCCGTGTTGTCCCGGCCGATGACCTGATGGCCGAAGCGCGCGAGCGAGCCCGCCTGATCGCCGAACGCTGCGCCCCGGTCTCGGTCGCGATGATGCGACGCATGGCCTGGCGCATGCAGGGCGCGGCCGATCCGATGGAAGCGCACCGTGTGGAAAGCCTCGGCATCCTGCACGCCGGCATGGGGCCGGACGCCAAGGAGGGCGTGATGTCCTTCCTGGAAAAACGCGCACCGGATTTCCCGATGAAAGTCTCCAGTGACTTGCCACCCTGGCATCCCTGGTGGGATGCGGAGGAAGACGAGTACTGTTGAATTCGCGCAACAGGTGATAGCCTGCCGGGAATTCTCCGGAGGTTGCAATGACTGAACATGTCCTTCTGATCCATGGCTGGAGTGCCAGCGACAAGTCGATGGCCAAGGTCGGCGAGCTGCTCGCCGCGCATGGATACCAGACCCAGGACGTCTATCTGGGCGGCTATCCCTCGATGGATGATGATGTCCGTATCGAGGACTCGGGCCGTCGCCTGAACGCGATTGTCACCGATATGCAGGCGGCCGGCACGCTGCCAGGCAAATTCCATGTCGTGGTGCACTCGACCGGCGCACTGGTCGCGCGCTGGTGGATAGCGGAGTATTTCCCGCGCGGCGGAGCGCCGGTCACCAACTTCCTGATGCTCGCCCCGGCCAATTTCGGCTCGCCATTGGCAACCATCGGCAAATCCACTCTCGGGCGCCTGACCAAGGGATTTTCAACCGGTTTCCAGACCGGCACGCATTTCCTGAATGCGCTCGAACTGGCCTCCAAATTCCAGGAAGACCTCGCCCTGCGTGACAGGTTGAGCGAGGACGGCACGACCGACAGCCCGTTCTCGGAAGACGGCACCCGCCCCTTTGTCATCGTCGGTGCTGACCCGATATTCGGGACCGCCATACTGGGCGAAAAGGCATGGGATGGGACGGTCCGCATCGCGACTGCCAATATCGATCCGCGCGGCGTCACGGTGGACTTCACCAAGGGGTCGATCCTGGAGCCGGAATTTCGCGCCTGGACCCGCCGCGGCCCCGAGGACACGCCGTTCGCCGTCATTCCCGACCGCAGCCATTTGAGCATTCTCAAGCCCGCGCCGAAAGACAGCGCGTCCAAGGACCCGGTTGTGTCACAGCGGCTGGAAAAGCTGATCCTGCAGGCGCTGTCCACGAAGACCGCCGCCGACTATCGCGCAGTTGCCGCGGACTGGACCGATATCTGCCTGGAAACCCGCCAGCTGGCCCAGGACGGGCCGGAGGCCGACGCCCTGCGCGAACGCGTACTGGGCAAGGCCGGCGCAGATGCCAGCCGCTTCCGCGAATTCTACCAAATCGTGGTCGAAGCGGTCGATCACACCGGCCTGCCCGTCGATGATTTCACGCTCTGGCTGACGGCCCCGAAGGCGGTCAAGGAGACCCAGTTCAAGGCCGGCACCACGGTCACCAAGGTCGAAATCGACGCCCAGCTCTCACTGATCCAGGACGAGCACACCAATACCCGCAACAAAAACCGCCTGTCCCTGCACATTGATCGCCGCGAACTACTGGCCAATTTCCTGCGGGACCGGATACCCCGTGGTTATGAAGCCTCGTTGGCGGCGGGCATCACGGCGGCCTCGCCGGGCAAGCGGATCGGATATTTCGATGTTGACGGCAAGGAGCATAGCGCCCTCATCCGACTGCGCGCCCTGGATCCGGGCGACGAGGAAAAGGGCAAGCGCTTCCTGCGCCGCTACACGACGCATTTCCTGCGCGTGATCCTGCCGCGCGTCGCCAGCGACGACGTCTTCACGGTGCGCAAGCTCGGCTAGCGAAGCGACTGCGAGAAGAGTTCACCCTCGGCAATCTTGACCGCATCGCCGCCCAGCATGAGATCGGTCAGCTTACCGTTTTCATGCTTGAGGCGCAGGCGGATCAGGCTGGGCCGCCCCATCTCGACACCCTGATAAATGTCAACGCCATGCTCGCCCTCACCGAGACCGGCCTGCTGGCTGATCAGACCAGCAAAGGCCGCCGCTGCACCGCCCGTCGCCGGGTCCTCGGTGATACCCAGATGCGGACCGAACATGCGGACCCGCCAATCGGTGGTGTGTTCCGTCAGGGTCGCCTTGGCGACCACGAGAGCACAGACCGGATCATCGCCGCCGAACACGTCTTCGAACGCAGACAGGTCGAGCTTGATCGCCGAGAGCCGGGCCGGATCGCGAACCGGAATGACGGCAAAGGGCACACCGGCCGACCAGATGCCGCCGGTGATCGGCGTGTCGAGCAGATCGCCCGTCTGCAGCCCCAGCGCTGACGCGATGGCGGCATAGTCCGGCAGCTCACCAACCTGTTCAGGAAGCTTGGGCGCGAAAAAGCGGGCCGAGCCATGGCGCGGGCCATTGACGCGGCCATCGGCCGTGACGTCGCCCACGGTCTCTTCCAGCACGAAGCGCTTGCGCGTGCCCTCGGCTGCGCCGCTGGCCAGGGTCAGCGCGACCGTGGCACCGATGGTGGGGTGACCGGCAAACGGCAATTCCTCGCGCGGGGTGAAAATGCGCAAGCCGTAATCGGCGTCGCGGCCCCTCGGCTCGGTGATGAAGACCGTTTCCGACAGGTTGAACTCGCCCGCGATCGCCTGCATGGCGACATCGTCCAGATCATCGGCCCCGAACACCACGGCGAGTGGATTGCCGGCCAGCGCCTGGTCAGTGAAAACGTCGAAGATCGCATAGCGATGGGTCACGGGATTGTCCTTACGTCTTCAGCCGATAGCCGGTTTTGAACATGCGCCAGACGATGACAACACACAGCGCGAAAAAGCCGGCGATAGCGGCCAGGGAGATGCCGATATCAACATCCGACACGCCGTAAAAACTCCAGCGGAAGCCGGAGATCAGATAGACGACCGGATTGAACAGGGTGACCGTCTGCCAGAAGGGCGGCAGGACGGAAATCGAATAGAAACTGCCGCCCAGGAAAGTCAGCGGCGTCACGATCAGCATCGGCACGATGTTGAGCTGTTCGAAATTGTCGGCCCAGATGCCGATGATGAAGCCGAACAGGGAGAAGGTCACCGAGGTCATGACCAGGAAGGCGATCATGGCCAGCGGGTGCTGTATTTCCATCGGCACAAAGAAAGCCGCCGTGACCATGACCAGCGCGCCGAGGATCAAGGACTTGGTCGCCGCCGCGCCGACAAAGCCGATCACGATCTCCAACGCCGAGATCGGCGCCGAAAGCAGTTCATAGACCGTGCCGTTGAATTTCGGAAAATAGATGCCGATGGCCGCGTTCGAGACCGACTGCATCAGGATCATCATCATCACCAGGCCGGGCACGATGAAGGCGCCATAGCCCACCCCGTCGATCGATTCCATGCGCGAGCCGATGGCCGCTCCGAAAACGACAAAATACAGCGAGGTTGAAATGACCGGGGCGAGGACGGACTGCATCAGCGTGCGACCGGTGCGGGCCATTTCCGCCTTGTAGATGGTGACTGCGCCGCGCCAGTTCATGATGCACCTCCCACGAGGTCGACAAAGATTTCTTCCAGCGAGCTTTGCCGGGTCTCGAGATCGCGCACCGACACGCCGGCGGCATTGAGATTGGCCAGCAGCGTGGTGATGCCGGTGCGGTCGGCCCGTGTGTCGTAATCAAAATGCAGGGCATCGCCGCTCTCGGACAGGGTCAGCCCCTCGACCGCGAGCGCTTCGGGCACCGCGTCGAGCCGCTCGGCAAGTTGCAGGGTGAGCTGTTTGCGGCCCAGCTTGGCCATCAGCGTGGCCGTCTCCTCGACCAGCACGATCTCGCCCTGGCGGATCACACCGACCCGGTCAGCCATTTCCTCGGCTTCCTGGATGTAGTGCGTGGTCAGGATGATGGTCTTGCCGCGCTGGCGCAGTTTTTCGACCACTTGCCACATGCCCTGGCGCAGTTCGACATCAACGCCGGCGGTCGGCTCATCAAGGAAGAGAATGTCGGGATCATGCGACAACGCCTTGGCGATCATCACCCGACGCTTCATGCCACCCGACAGGGTGCGCAATTGTTCATTCCGCTTGTCCCACAGGGAGAGATCCCTGAGCACTTTTTCGACCCAGGCCGGATCGGACGGCTTGCCGAACAGGCCGCGTGCATAGGCCACCGCGTCAGCGACCTTGGTGAACATGTCGATCGACATTTCCTGCGGCACCAGACCGATGCGCGAACGGGTCAGGCGGTAATCGCCGTCAATGTCATGTCCGAAAACCGCGACCTTGCCGGTTGTGGCCTTCACCAGCCCGCAGACAATGCCGATCAGCGTCGTCTTGCCGGCACCATTCGGGCCCAACAGGGCAAAGATTTCGCCCTTTTTGATGTCCAGATCGACCGATTTGAGTGCGGTAAAACCGCCGGCATAGGTCTTGGACACGCCCTTGATTGTCAGGACTGCCGGCTCGGCGGCGCCTGACGGCGTTTCATGCGTCATGGAGTTCCAGCCTCTTACGAGTGTCAGGCACGCTGCCCCGCGCGAAGCGCCAAAGGTGGGTATTTGTGCGCGAAATTCAACCCGTGCTCGAGGTGCTTGGGTGCGATGGAACCATCACCAAGGTCTCCAACGCCCCCCTTTGTCATCCCTGGTGGACGCCCGGCGCAGGCCGGGCGAAAGTCAGGGACCTACCTGATTGCAGGCATATCGGTCCCCGCCCTGCGTCCCGCGTTCGCGGGACATCCGGCAGGGATGACAACACGTGGTGTGAGCGGCCAGGCGCCCCTACCCCTCGTCCTCGTCCAGATCATCCTCGGTCAGTCCGCCATCGACGCGCCAGCCATAGCCATCGCCCTGGGCCAGGGTTTCCGCCAGCCAGGGCATGGCGTTGACCAGCTTGTCTTCCAGCGTGAAGGGCGGGTTGATGATAACCACGCCGGCGCCGGCCAGCTTGCCTTCGGACGCCAGGTCGCGGATCCAGAGGTCAGCGCGGAGGATTTTCTCCGGCTCGAAATCCTTCTCCGAGATCAACCATTCAGCGAGGCCATTGTCGAAACGGTCGGCGGCCCAGAGGTTTTTCAGGGAACGCCAGAAGATGAAGGTGCCGGTCGGCCATTTCGCCAGCGCGCCCATCACGGCTTCGGCCATATGCGCCAGCTCGTCGCGGTCCTCGAAGGGCGGGTCGATCAGCACCAGGCCGCGCTTTTCCTTTGGCGGCACCAGGCTTTTCAGCGCCTTGTAGCCATCGCGGCGCTCGACCTTGACGCGGGCATCGCGGCGATAGCGATTATCCAGCGTCTGACTGTCCGCCTCGTGCAGTTCGCACAGATGGACCCGGTCATCCTCGCGGGTCAGGCGGGCGGCAATCTCCGGCGAGCCGGGATAGGCCTTGATACCATCCGGATTCATGTCCCGCACAATGTCGAGCCAGGGACCGAGCATGGCCTGGACCGGCTCGGGCAGGTCGGCATCGATCAGGCGAGCAATCCCGTCTTTCCATTCCGGCGAGCGCTCCGCTTCGGAGGAGGCGAGATCATAGCCGCCAATCCCGGCATGGGTGTCGATCACCCGATAGGGTTTCGGCTTGGCGTTGAGATGTTCAAGGCACAGGGCGAGCACCGAGTGCTTGAGCACATCGGCGAAGTTTCCGGCATGGAAGGCGTGGCGGTAATTCATGGCGGCGCTATAGCGCGGCGCGGCGCCGGACGCCACCACCTGCAAAACCGCCCTCGCCTCGAAGCCAGGCTTGTCCTAGCTTTCGCGGGGCTCAGGACAGCATTGAGGGACGCCGCACCATGTTCGTGAAACTCTATCGCCGGATGCAAGACGAGGCTGCTCATGGCGAGCGGCGGGTGATGAAGGCGGGCTGGTTTCTCAAGGACGAGAAGTCGAGCCTGATCTGGGACGCGCCCAAGCCGGTCAGCTTTTCCCATGACAAGCCGGCGACGTCGAAATCGGCGGTGTCCTGCCCGGCCGCGATCGAATTTGACCGGCGCCACTATGCCATTCCCTGCCCGATCGACCTGCACCTCCGCTTGGTCAAGAACGCGCAGGGCCAGCTCCAGCTGACCAATATCGAGGGGCCACAGGCCTCGACGCGGCCGGCCGGTCTGCAGCAAATCCTGATGATGTCACCGCAGAATGAATGGCGTCATCCGGGCCGGCCGATGCTGCAACTGGTAACACCCTATGTCTTCGTGTCCGACGACCCGCTCTATGTGAACCAGTTCCCGCCCTTCCTTCACTATGAGGCCTGCCAGCGACCCGGTGTAATGATGTGCGGACGTTTTCCGGCCGATATCTGGCCGCGCGCCCATATGTGGGCCTTCGAATGGCATGACACCACGAAGGATCTGATCCTGAAGCGCGGCGAACCCTTGTTCTATGTGCGCTTTGAAGGCGGCGATCCGGCCGCCCCTTTGCGCCTGGTCGAAGCGGAGAAGACCGAAGAGCTGGTGAGTTTCATGCGCTCGCTCACCGACGTCACCAATTTCGTCAATCAGAGCTTCCAGCTGTTCAAGACGGCCCGGGAGCGCCGGCCGAAGACCCTCCTCGTCGAGAAGAAGCGCGCCCGCTGAAAGCCGGTCCGCACTGGTTGCAAAACCGGACATCATGCGGCCTTTGCGCAGCGCCGCTTGCGCCCTAGTCTCCCCGGCAAATGCAATCGGGGAGATCCTTCATGATCCGTCTACTCACGGCCGCGCTCGCGGTCGCCACCCTCGCCCTGCCGGCGCTCGCGCAGGAAGCCGGTGACACGCCGGAACCGCGCGTCTGGGAGAGTCGCGGCCAGGTCACCGTCGGTGACCAGCGCATCCGCTATACCGCCACCGCTGGCGAGACCTTCCTGCGTGACGCCGACGGCAATGCGACCGCCGCCATTTTCGCGACCAGCTATGTCGCCGACGGCACCAGCGATCCGCGCACCCGCCCGGTCGCCTTCGTGTTCAATGGCGGTCCCGGTTCGGCCAGCCTGTGGCTGCACATGGGCGTGTTCGGGCCGCAACGCCTGGTCCTGCCCGATGCGATGGATGACGGCGCTGCGCCGTTTGACGTGGTCGAGAACGCCTACTCGATCCTCGACGTCGCCGATCTTGTCTTCGTCGATCCGGTCGGCACCGGCTGGTCGCGGGCGCTGGGCGACAGCGACGGCAGCGATTTCTGGGGCGTCAATGAGGATGGCGAGAGCCTGGCCCAGTTCATCCGTATCTGGCTGTCGGAAAACCAGCGCTGGAATTCGCCGAAATACCTCCTGGGCGAGAGCTATGGCACGCTGCGCATCGGCTCGCTGCTGAACCAGTTGGAAGGCAGCTATACCGACGTCTCGATCAATGGCGTTGCCCTGATCTCGACCGTGCTGGATTTCCGCTATGATGACACGTCCGACGGCAATGATGTCGGCTATGTCGGCCTGATGCCCGGCTATGCGGCAACGGCCTGGTATCACGGCAAGGTCGACCGCTCGGCCTGGGGTGGCGATATCGAAGCCTTCCTCGCCGATGCCCGCGAATTCGCCATCGAGGACTACATGCCGGCCCTGCTGCGCGGTGTCTCGCTGGATCCGGCGCGTGAAGCCGAGGTGATTGCCCGCTTGTCGGACTTCACCGGCCTGTCCGAGGGCTTCCTCGATCGCGCCAATATGCGCGTCTCCCTGCAGCGCTTCCAGCGCGAACTGCGCCGTGATGAGGGCCTGTCGGTCGGACGTCTGGACAGCCGCTATACCGGCGTCGAGGTCGACGGGGTCGGCGAACGTCCCGAGACCGATCCCAGCTTCTACGGCATTGATGGCAGTTTCACCGCCTCCATGCTCGACTATTTCGGCCGCACACTGGGCGTCGACCTGACCGAGTATTACTCGACCATTGGCGGCGTGCGGGGCTGGAATTGGGATGCTGGTCGCTCCGGCAACAACAACTACATCAATGTCGCGCCGTGGATCGCCCGCGCACTGCGCCAGAACTCCGATCTCGAAGTGCTGGTGCAGCAGGGTTATTACGACCTGGCGACCCCCTTCTTCGCAGCCGAACTGATGTTCAACCAGCCCGGCTTCGACCAGGATCGTGTCCACTTCCGCTATTATGAAGCCGGCCACATGATGTATATTCACCAGCCCTCACTGCTGACGATGACCGATGATGTGCGGGCGCTGATCGCCGACTGATCAAGCGCTCCTGACACGGACAAGGCCCGGTGCCATGCGCCGGGCCTTTTTCATGAGCGGAGCCTGTCATGTGCGGAGTTGGTCAGCGCGTCCGCCGGGTCAGGTCACAGATCGCCGCCAGCGCGGCGATGACCAGGAAGGTGATGGTGCCCATATAGCCAGCGGTCGTGAAATCATCGGGAACCGGTGTTGTGTGGTTGGCGTATTCCGCCAGCGCCAGAAGTGCCATGAAGACCCAGGGCCAGATCCGGCCGATCAGCCCCTTCGCTTCGGTCACCCGCAGATAGAGCGCGAAACCGGCCAGCAGGACCCCGAATTCGACCGCAAGGGCGACGGGGTAGTTGTTCCACAACCCGAACCCGACCCGCAGGCCGCCGGGCCACAGCTCAAGGTCGGGGACGTGAACGATCAGATCCAGGATCCAGTGCGAGAACACCGCCAGCGCGATGGCGATGCCGCCGATCCGCTTCTGCTTCGGCGATACCAGCGCCCAGACCAGACCTGCCAGCACCGACCAGCCCAGCGCTCCGGGCAGGGAGTGCGTGATCGGCATGTCATAGAGGTCGAGCGGATTAGCCTCGGTGAAACCCGGCACGATGCGGACATGCTCGATCCCGTTGGCGACAAAGACGCCCCACAACACATCGACAAACTGCACCGCCAGGAAATAAACCCAGAGCGGCACCGCCTTCGCGATGGTTTTTCCGGCAAGGGCCGGACCGTAATGACCTATGAACATGGCGCTGCCCCCCGCTCGACTCCCGTCACCTATTCCCCGTCAAACGCGACCAGCGCCGACACCGGCACCCCCAACGCTTCGATGCGTTTGGCGCCGCCGAGATCCGGCAGGTCGATGACGAAGGCGGCGCCCACCACTGTGGCGCCGGCCCGTTGCAGGAGTTTGATCGAGGCTTCCGCTGTGCCGCCGGTCGCGATGAGATCATCGACCAACAGAACCCGGTCTCCCTCGCGAATGGCATCGACATGGATCTCGATCGCGTCCTGGCCGTATTCCAGCTCGTACTCCTCGACCAGCGTGCGCCAGGGCAGCTTGCCACGCTTGCGCACGGGTACGAAGCCGACCGAAAGCTGATGCGCGACGGCGCCGCCCAGGATGAAGCCGCGCGCCTCGGTGCCGGCCACCGTGTCGATCTTGGCACCGGCCCAGGGCTGGACCATTTGATCAACCGCGATGCGGAAGGCGCGGGCATCGCCGATCAGCGTGGTGACGTCGCGGAACAGGATGCCGGGCTTGGGATAGTCCGGAATGGTGCGGATGGCGGATTTCAGGTCCATCAATCTCGTCTCGTCAGCCAGCTAGATCTGGGTTTCATACGGATTCGCGAAGGTCTCGGCCCGGGCGGCCTCATGCCATTCCCGATAATGTCCATCGGCCAGCAAGGTGTCGCAATAGGCCTGTGCCTCGGCGTGCAGCGGGATGTCATAGGCATGAAAGCGGGCGGCCACCGGCGTGAAGAAGGCGTCCGCGATCGACCAGTCACCAAACAGCCAGTCGCCATCGACGCTTTTGACCTCATGCCACAGCGCCTGGACCGCCGCGATATCGGTCCGGGTCGGGTCGTTGAGGCTGATCGGTGACGGGCGGCGGGCGAGGTCCATGGGGCAGGCCTGACGCAAGGCGAGAAAGCCGGAATGCATCATCGACACGGCAGCCCGGGCGCGACCTCGCTTGCCTTCATGGGCCGGCCAAAGCTCAGGCACTTGCTCGGCGGCCCATTCACTGATCGCCAGCGAGTCCCAGATCACGGCATTGCGCGTGTGCAGGGCCGGCACGGTGCCGCCCGGAGAGATCGCCGAGACCGCCTTGCGGGTTTCGCGCTCATTGAGCGGGATCAGCGTGTCATCAAAGGCAATGCCGGCCCGTTTGAGCACCAGCCAGGCGCGCAGCGACCAACTCGAGAAGCGCCGATTGCCGATATAGAGAACGGGTGTCATGGGTTCAGCGCTCCGCCAGCTCGCGAGCCCGCGCCCGGGTCAGGTCGATCTGGCAGTCCAGCGTGATCTCCTCACGCGATTCCTCGGACAGGAACATGGCGGCGGCACGGCGTGTACATTCAGCGTCGCGATAGACGGTCCAAGCCGTCTGGGCGGCATCCAGTGCCCGACGCGCCCCGAACCGACCGGCGGAATCGGCATCAATCTCATCGGCCTCCTCGCGCGCCGCATCGGTCGCGGTCTCCAACCCGTCCTCGGCCGTGCCCAGCAAATCGCGTAGGCAATTGCGGCGAGCCCGCCAATCGGTCAGATGCTCGGAACACTCCACCGCCGGACGCGGCGCGGGAAAGGCCAAATCCTGACCCGCCAGGGCCGCCACAAACAAACCTGCAATCACCAACATGTCCCACTCCCCGATACGCGCCCTTTATGGACGAGCCCCGCGGACGGGGAAAGGGGGCTTGGGTCAGGGCACTGCGTCGGTTTCCAGATAGGCGATCAGCGTGTCCAGGAAGCTGTCCGACAGCCGCCGGGCGACACCGAGGCGACGACCGTCCTCATCGAGCAGGATGTACTGGCCGACATGCAGGCCAACGACATGGGGGACGCCCTTGATCAGTGTCACCATCGGCGAGCCGGACAGGCCCGGCCGTGCCGGGCAATCATGGACAATGAGCCGGTCATCGGCCCAATACTCCATCTCCTCGACACGACAGGCACGATTATCGTTCACCCGGTTGAGCATGGTCAGTCGCCCGGCCCCGCCGGGTCCGGACCCAGCCGCCGGCAAGCGCGCGATATCGTCCGGCAAGCGTCCGGCCGTGCGCAGGATCGCCCAGTCTTCGCCAAACTCATTATCCTCACGCGGATCCTGCGGCGCGATGACCATGTCGATGATCCGCGCGGCCGCGCCATCATGGCCATGGACATGGCAGGTGCGCGGGCCATCACCCCCGACCACACCATGACGCGCTGCCAGCAGGACATCATGGTCGGCGCCCTCGCCGGTCACCGCCAGCAGGACGGCGCGGCTGAGATAGGATCGACCATTGGCGCTGTCCTCGCACAGGATGCGGACCACGCCATTGCGGTTGTCGTCGAAACTGTCCGGGTCCAGCGGCATGAAGCTCAGCCGGTCAGCGGCTTGAGCGGCAGACGCGGTCAACAGGGCGAGGCCGAGGCCGACAAGGCGCGACGCGGTGTGTCTCATCCCGCCATCCAAACACCCGGCCCCGGAACCGTCCAGTTAAAACCCGCTCATCCTGGTGCTCACAGGACGCGGCCGGCGACCCCTTTCAACCGGGTGACCAGCGCCGGGTCACGGGCAGTCGACGGGGTGATGATGGCGTTGTCTAGGCAGGTTTCGATACCGTCCGGCGATGACGTGCGTGGCAATGTCGAAAGGGTTTGCGTGAGCCGGTCGAGCAGGCGCTTGGCCGCCCCTGTATTCGACTGCATCACGGCCAGCACTGAAGCAACATCAACGCTGTCGCCGTCATCGCGCCAGCAATCATAATCGGTGACCATGGCAATCGAGGCGTAGGGCAGCTCGGCTTCGCGGGCGAGGCGCGCCTCGGGCATGTTGGTCATGCCGATCACATCCATTCCCCATTGCCGGTAGAGCTCGCTCTCGGCGCGGGTTGAAAATTGCGGCCCTTCCATCGCCAGGTAAGTGCCGCCACGGGTGACCGGGATGCCCTCGGCCTCGCCGGCGTCCGCCGCCAGGGTGGCCAGACGCGAGCAGACCGGCTGCGCCAGCGGGACATGGGCGACACAGCCCGTCCCGAAAAAGGAGCGCTCCCGACCGACCGTGCGGTCGACATACTGGTCGACCATGACGAAATGCCCCGGCGGCAAGTCTTCACGCAGCGAGCCACAGGCCGAGACGGAGAGGATATCGGTACAGCCGGCCAGTTTCAGCGCCGCGATATTGGCGCGGTAGGGAATGTCCGACGGCGGGATGGCATGGCCGGCGCCATGGCGCGGCAGGAAGACCAGCTCGACGCCGTTCAGCCGCCCGCGGGTGAGCGGCGCAGACGGCGCGCCCCAGGGGGTCTCGATCACCTGTTCACGGACGTCCGCGAGCCCGTCCAGCGCATAAAGGCCGGAGCCGCCGACAATCCCCAGTGTCCATGTCGTCATGGCTCAATTCCTGTCTGCCCCCGCCTGCTGGGGACGTGGCCCTGCGCAGCGTCAGCGAAGCAGGGACGAAGGGGGCCGAGCGCAGCGAGGGGCCGGCGCGGAAAGAAAAGGGCCACGAACTTAGTCCGCGGCCCTCTTCAAACTGGTGCCTGATTGCGAAGCCTAGTGCTTCACATTGGCCCAGACCTGGCGGTAGGCCAGATAGACCAGGATGGCGAAGATCAGCAGGTAGATGAGAACCATCACACCCAACTGCTTGCGCTTCTCCATGTGCGGGTCGCCGGCCCAGCTGAGGAAGGTGGTGACGTCCTCGGCCATCTGCTCGACCGTGGCTTCCGTGCCGTCAGCGTATTCGATGATGCCCTCGGCGAGCGGCGGTGCCATGGCGATGGCGCCCCCGGCGAAGTAGGGATTGTAGTACTGGCCGGCCGCGAGATGGCTGTCTTCCGGTGCGTCTTCATAGCCGGTGAGCAGCGAGTAGATGTAGTTTTCGCCACCGGTCCGGGCCTTGACGATCAGCGACAGGTCCGGCGGGTAGGCACCGCCATTGGAGGCGCGGGCCATCTGCTGGTTGGCGAAGGGCGCCGGAAAGGTATCCGACGGCAGGCCGGCGCGTTCGACCGGATCGCCATCATCATTGACCTCGTCCTGGTCCCAGACGCGCGTATAGCTGGCCGCGATCTGCATCACGATCGGGTTGTCATTCGGGTTCGGGAACATGTCCGACGCGAACGGGCCACCTTGCTGTCCCAGATTGCGGAAACGCATCAGGTCCATCGAGTGACAGGAGGCGCAGACTTCCTGGTAGATCTGGTAGCCACGCTGCACGGCGCTGGTGTCATAGGTGCCGAACGGGCCGTCATGATGCCAGTGGTGCTCGTGCGGCGCGTGCTGGTCACCCTCGAGAGCGGCAGCACTACCGGCGAAACCAAGGGCCGCGATGGCGGCGGCGAAAATGCGGGTCATCTTCATGATCGTCGCTCCCCTCAGGCCTTGTCCGTTCCAAGAACCGCGGCTTCGATCGAGGCCGGACGCTCCTTGGGTTTTTCGATGATGCCCAACACCGGCAGGATGACGATGAAGTAGCCGAAATAGTAGGCGGTCAGGAATTTCGCCAGATATATGAATTTGAAGCCTTCGATCCCGAGCACGAAATCGTCGGGGTTCTTCGCGCCACACCAGCCAAGGCCGAGCGCCGCAACAACAAAGAAGATGAAGAACCAGCGCGTCAGCGGCCGATACCGCATCGAGCGCACCTTCGACGTGTCCAGCCAGGGCAGGACGAACAGGATGCCGATGGCACCGAACATGGCCAGCACGCCGCCCAGCTTGGCGTCGATCGGACCGATGCCGAAATCGATCGCGCGCAGGATCGCGTAGAAGGGCAGGTAATACCATTCCGGCACGATGTGCGCCGGGGTTACCAGCGGGTCGGCCGGGATGAAGTTGTCGGCATGGCCCAGCACGTTCGGCATGAAGAAGACGAAGACCGCGAAGATCATCAGATAGACGATGATCGCGAAGCCGTCCTTGACCGTATAATACGGGTGGAAGGGCAGCGTATCCTTCTTGGATTTCACTTCCAGACCAACCGGATTGCCATTGCCCGGCACATGCAGCGCCCAGATGTGCAGACCGACGACGGCGGCAATCACAAACGGCAGCAGATAGTGCAGCGAGAAGAAGCGGTTGAGCGTCGCCTGGCCGACCGAGAAGCCGCCCCACAACCATTCACGGATCGCTTCACCGACGAACGGCAAGGCGCCAATGAGGTTGGTGATGACCATCGCGCCCCAATAGGACATCTGCCCCCAGGGCAGGACATAGCCCATGAAACCGGTCGCCATCATCAGCAGATAGATCACGACACCGAGGATCCACAGGATCTCGCGCGGCGCCTTGTAGGAACCGTAATACAGGCCCCGGAACATGTGCAGATAGACCGCCACGAAGAAGAAGCTGGCGCCATTGGCGTGCATCGACTGGATCAGCCAGCCGAAGGGCACGTCACGGGTGATGCGCTGGACGCTCTCAAACGCGTAATCCTCGTGCGCCACATAGTGCATGGCCAGCACGATGCCGGAGACGATCTGGATCATCAGGAAGATGGCGAGGATACCGCCGAAGGTCCACCAGTAGTTCAAATTCCGCGGCGTCGGGAAGTCGACGAAGCTGTCATAGCCGAGGCGGATGATCGGGAGACGCTCATCGAGCCATTTCTCGATCCCGGTCGACGGATTGTAGGTCGAAGGTCCGCTCATGATACAGCCCACCCGGAGTTATCAGCTTCTTCAGGCGACAGACCGATCTTCACGGTCGTCTCGGTCTCGAAGTAGTAGTCGGGAACCGGGAGATTTTCCGGTGCCGGTCCGCGACGAATGCGGGCCGAAGTGTCGTAGTGCGACCCGTGGCACGGGCAGTACCAGCCGTCATAATCGCCGGTATTGGCAGCCAGACCCAGCGGCACACAGCCCAGATGGGTGCAATTGCCCTTCACGATCAGGAATTCCGGACGCAGGACGCGATTGGCATCCGTGCCCGGCGTGCCGGCCGGCAGATTGTCATTGCGGGCTTCCTCGTCCGGCAGAGCACCAAGCTCGACCGCACGGGCCTCGGCAATCTCTGCCTCGGTCCGGTGACGGATGAAGACAGGTCCACCGCGCCACATGACAGTGATCTCCGATCCGACCGCCACGGTCGACACATCAACGCGGATGGACCCCAGCGCCAGCGTATCCGCTGCGGGGTTCATCTGGTCGATGAACGGCCAGGCCACGAGACCGCCGCCAACAGCGGCCACACCGCCAGCAGCGATATAGATGAAGTCGCGGCGGGACGGTTCCTGACCGTCTGCACCGGGCGCGCCGTTCTCTTCCGTCACGAGCCGACCTCTTCTCTTATCTAATCGGGACCGCGGGATGCGGGCCCTGCCCCAGAAAAACCACGTCACACTTGACGTCCCCGCACGCGCGGGGTTTGACGCGGTATAAACTACTCCCGGACGCACTGACCAGTAGGTGGCGCAATGCCGCATGCAGACAGTTGGGTCCAGTCTCAGCGCGGCTTAGAATGCGGATCGTATTTTTTCAACCGGATATTCCGCAAAACCTGGGGGCGGCGATGCGAGTCGCCGCCTGTTTCGGGGCGGAACTCGACATCATCGAACCCTGCGCCTTTCCCCTGACAGACAAGGGGATCAGGCGCGCTGCCATGGACTACCAGGCCGCCATAACGCCCCTGCGCCATGCCTCGTGGACCGCCTATCAGGCAAGTGCGCAGGCGGCAGTCGGCCGCCTCGTCCTGTTCACGACCAAGGGTGCGGAAGGGCTGTGGAATTTTTCATTCAGACCCGATGACCGGCTGCTGTTCGGCCGCGAAAGCGTCGGGGTACCGGACGATGTTCATGACGCGGCGGAATGTCGCGTCAAAATTCCGATTCGCGACGGGATGCGTTCGTTGAATGTGACGGTGAGCGCGGGAATCGCCCTGGCGGAAGCCAGTCGGCAGTTTGCGGTGGGGTAGGTAGCGGCACCCTCACTCCCCTTCTGCCCCCGCAAAGCGGGGAAAGTGGCCCGAGGCGCAGCCTCGGGTCGAAGGGGGCCGAGCGAAGCGAGGGAGGAGCCGCCTGCTGCGATTCACCTCCCGCCAATAGCAGGACGCCCTCCAGCGCGACGGTTCGGGTCGGAGGAGGTGCGTCGCTCGGACCGCACCATAAATCTCTTGACAGCCAGCAGGCCGCATCCGGTTTTCCAGCTCAAGGGTAAAACCGCGGAGCGGCCGCTATGCGGCCCTTGACCTGGAAAACCGGATGCGGCGACATCCCGGCAAGCGATGTATGGACCGGTACGCGCAGACGCGCCCTCACCGACGAGCACACGTCCTGTCAGACTTGGTATCCACAGGCAGGCCGAACGCTTCTCGCCCCCCCTGCGACACCCCGTTCACTTGCCCTCACCCGCCAAGGCGCTAAACATCGCGGCATGACGAATACCACCTCCCCCGCCGCCGCAGCCTCCGACATCCAACGCGAATCGGCCAAGGCCTGGTTCGAGGAGCTGCGCGACCAGATCTGCGGCGAGTTCGAGGCCCTCGAGCGCGAGGCGCCGGACGCGCTCTACCCGCGTGACCCCGGCACATTCGAGCGCGAAGACTGGCGCCGCGGTGACGGGTCTGCCGATGAAGGCGGCGGCACGATGGCGATCATGCGCGGTCGCCTGTTCGAGAAGGTCGGCGTGCATGTCTCGGCCGTGAAGGGCGAGTTCTCGGAGCAATTCCGCCAGCAGATTCCCGGCGCCGCCGAGGATCCGCGCTTCTACGCCACCGGCGTCTCGCTGATCGCCCATATGTGGTCACCCAAAGTGCCGGCCGTGCATATGAATACCCGTTTCATTACCACGACCGAGTGGTGGTTTGGCGGCGGCATGGACCTGACCCCGGTGCTCGACCGGGCCCGCAACCAGGACCATCCCGATGCCGTCGACTTTCACGCCGCCTGCCAGGCCGCCTGCGACAAGCATGGCGGGGATTTCCATGCCCGTTTCAAAAAGTGGTGCGACGAATATTTCTACCTGCCGCATCGTGACGAGCCGCGCGGCATTGGCGGCATATTCTACGACCGCCACAATACCGGCGACTGGGACACCGATTTCGCCTTCACCCGCGATGTCGGCCTCGCCTTTCTCGACATCTATCCGAAGATTGTCCGTCGCCGCATGGGCGAGAGCTGGACGGCGGAGGATCGCGAGGAACAGCTGATCCGCCGCGGCCGCTATGCCGAGTTCAACCTGCTGCACGACCGGGGCACCAAATTCGGCCTCGAGACCGGCGGCAATGTGAAATCGATCCTGTCGTCCATGCCGCCGGAAGCGAAGTGGCCGTAAGCCGGACGGGCCGGGAAATTCCTGCCCGGCAAGGCTGAGCCCCCGGCAAATACCGCCTGGAGCCCGCCCGGACACATCACGAAATAGCAGGCGATCTCAGCAAGTTGAGCTGGCATCCGGGTTGCAAACTCCTGGCGGTGAGTTTGTAGCAAGGCGTCAGACAATGAGTGTTTCCGGTATCGGCCCGACGGCTGTGAACCCGTTTCTCACCGCGACATCCCGCCCCGAAACTGCCCGCACCGAAGAGGTTCGGACAGCCACGACGGCCACGAGCCAGTATCCGGCAGCCAGGACCACTGCCAAAAGCACCGCAAGCCCGGGCTCATCGCAAACAGAACCGACCTCCAAGGCCTTGTCGACCGAGGAGTCCGCCGCCGTCTCGGAATTCCTGCGCTGGGCCAATATGACACCGGCAGAGCGCATCCGGGCACAATATCTCGAGCAGGAAGGTCTGAGTGAAGACTCACTGGCTGCCCTGCCCGAGGAAGAGCGCGAGCGCATCGAGATGGAAATCCAGCAACGCATCCGCGACGCGCTGGGCGGCACGGCTGACGGGGCCGGGACCTCGCAACGGGCCAACCAAGCCTATCAGGCCACGTCCGGCCTTGCGGTCTGACCGGACGCCAGGCTTGATAACAGCCCGCCCGCATCCAATAGCGGATCGGGCCGCATCAAACGGGTGAACCCAAGAGGCGAACCCGTCGTGCCAGAGACCCAGATTTCCCTGCCCTACCAGCGTTTTCACGCCAATATCGTGGCGACAGCCTTCGCGCCGCATCGTCATGACAGCTATGTCTTCGCGCTCACCACTCGCGGGGTGCAGGATTTCGACTATCGCGGCTCGACGCGGCGCTCGCGGCCCGGCGCCGTCGTCGTCCTGCATCCCGATGAGTTGCATGACGGCCGCCCGGGCGCTGAAGGCGGTTTCGGCTATGCCGGTCTGAGCCTCCTGCCGGAAGCGCTCTCGCAATACCGGCCCGGCGGCGGACTGCCCTTCCTGCCCGGCGGGGTCAGTCGCGATCCGGCGTTGATCAGCGCCGTGCGCGCCATGCTGGATCTGCCACCACGGGCTGGCACCCTCGAGCATGAGAACGCGCTGATCGACCTTGCCCTTGCGCTTGATCGCCTCAGCGATGCGCCGGTTGCGGCAAGCCCGGTCAGCCGCGCAGTGGTCGAGGCGGCCTGCGATCATATCCGCGCCCACAGCGCCCGCGGCGTGTCACTGGACGAGCTGGAACGTCTGACCGGTCTGGACCGCTGGCAGTTGAGCCGCGACTTCCGGACCCTGCGCGGCACCAGCCCGGCGCGATACCTGACCCAGCGCCGCCTAGATCAGGTCCGCCAGGCCATCGCCGGTGGCGACCGGTTGGCCGATGCAGCGCACCAAGCCGGCTTTGTCGACCAAGCCCATATGAGCCGCCACTTCAAGGCAGCCTATGGCATTACGCCCGGCCAGTTCGCCCGCACGATCGTACAAGACCCGCGCTCGCCGGTTCGACATCCTGTCCTTCACTGACCGCCAACCGGGCGGTCGCGTTGAAGGAAACATCCATGCCCCTCACCCCGCCTCATCGCAGCCGGATCGCGCTGCTCGTCGAACTCGCCATCGTCGCGATCGTGATGGCCGGCTCGAAGGCGTTGTTCGACCAGGTCGACTGGCGTTTCGCCGGCCCCTTCTCGATGGCCTGCACCATCACCACCATCGCCGTGATCAGTGCCACGCGAAAGGAGAGCTGGGCGAATTTCGGCTTTCGCAAACTGCGCCGCTGGTGGTCCGGCCCGCTGATCCTGCCACAAGCCCTGCTCGGGGTGATTGCCATCATCGCCATCGGCGCCGGTACAGCTTATCTGGGCGATGCGGTGGGGCTGTGGAGTGTCGAGGAAACGCCCGAAGGCGTTGAGGCCCGGTGGGGCAATGTCGAGGGCAATCTGCCGGTCTACCTGATGTGGCTCGCCATCATCTGGACCAGTGCCGCCTTTGGCGAGGAGATCTTCTTTCGCGGCTATCTGATCAACCGGGTCGGTCAGTTCCTGCCGGATGCGCGCTGGGCCAGTTTCGTCGCCATCCTGATCCCGGCCCTCATTTTCGGCGCCGTGCACGCCTACTACCAGGGCTTCCGGGGGTTTGTGGTGACCGGGCTGATCGGCCTCGCCCTCGGCGCGCTCTATCTCGCCAACAAGCGCAATCTCTGGCCCAACATCCTCGCCCATGGCGCCGTCGACACGCTCGGCTTCACGGCGATGTATCTCGACCTGGACATCTGAGCACCACGCCGATCAGGCACGCCGCAATAGCCGTCTTGTAACGGGCTTGCGGCGGCGCCGGTTCGGGATTACACATATGCATTGATATCTATGTATATGGAGCCTGCCATGCCCTCGCGTCGAAGCCTGCTCATTGCCGGAGGCGCCACCCTGTTGGTGGTTGGCGCCGGAAGCGCCTCGGTCTTGATGCGGGATGCGCCGGCCGCGCGCGAACCGTGGTCGCAGGCCGGACAAAGCTTTGACGATGCCCGTCTCGACGCGCTGGCCTTCGCGATCCTTGCGCCCAACCCGCACAACCGCCAGCCTTGGTGGGTCCGGCTGGATGGCGAGGACCGGCTGACCCTGTTTTGCGATCTGGACCGCCGCCTGCCGCAGACCGACCCGTTCGACCGCCAGATCACGGTCGGTCTCGGCGCTTTCCTCGAACTCCTGCGGATGGCGGCGCAGGCCGATGGCTACCGGCTGGAGACCGCCCTGTTCCCGCTCGGCGACGGCGAACCCCGTCTCGATCAGCGACCAGTCGCCAACGTGCGCTTTGTCCGGGATCCCGACGCCGGGACCGATCCATTGTTCGCGCATGTGCCCGACCGCAGAACCGTGCGCACGCCGTTCCGCGATGATCGACCGGTCTCTACCGACGACCTAGCCGAACTGGACCGACTGGCCAGCGCGATACCGGGCGTGCAGCGACGCAGCAGTACTGACGCGGCGCTGGTCGAGACCGTGAAATCGCACCTGCATCAGGCTTGGCATATCGAATACGACACATCGCGCACCCATGCTGAAAGCCTGGCCTTGACCCGGATCGGGGCGGCAGAGGTGGCTGCCAATCCGGACGGGATTTCTCTCTACGGCCCGATGATGGAAGCCTGGCGCGGGCTGGGACTGCTCAACCATGCAAGCCTCACCCGCCCCGACACCATGGCCGCGCGAGGCGCGCTGGATTTCTATGACAGCGCAATCGGCAGCGCCCAAGCCTTCGCCTGGCTCGAGACGGCGTCCAATGACCGGGTCGCGCAAATTCACACCGGGGCCGCTTGGCTGCGCACCCACCTGGCGGCCACGGCGAACGGCCTTGCCTTTCATCCGCTCAGCCAAGCACTGCAGGAATTTCCCGAGATGGCGGGTGTTTACAACGCCGTCCACGCCCTGCTCGGCGTCGCGGCCCCGTCCCGCATCCAAGGCTTGTTCCGACTCGGTTATGTTGACAGCGTACCGCGACCCGCACCGCGCTGGCCCATGGAAACCCGCCTGATGCCACTGGCCTGATGCCAGCCTGACGCGAGCCGTTCCAAGCGGAAAGATTGATGCCGACACCCGAAACACCTGCCTCTGACACGTCCGGTGCGGCGCTCGACCCGCCGGAATTCAAGGTGTTGACCGAGATCGGGATCATCGCCCACCTGGCCGACAATCTGCTCGCGTCGGTGCTGCCGGACGGGCTGACGACGGCGCAATTCGGCATTCTCAACCATCTCGTGCGGCTGGGCCGACGCGAGACCATCAGCGAGCTGGCCAGCGCGATGCAGGTCGCGCAACCGACCATGTCCTCGACCATTCGCCGGCTGGAGGCG
Organism: Maricaulis maris; assembly: GCF_003634045.1. Lineage (GTDB taxonomy): Bacteria > Pseudomonadota > Alphaproteobacteria > Caulobacterales > Maricaulaceae > Maricaulis > Maricaulis maris. Next base: position 562,914 of record NZ_RBIM01000001.1, on the reverse strand, counting down.
GCCGGACTGGTCAATCTGCAACCGGACGCCAAGGATCGCCGTATCCGGCGTGTGGTGTTGACGCCCGCCGGCCACGCCATGCGCCAAAGCGCCCTTGCTGGCATCGGCCCGTTGCGTGAGCGCTACGCCGACCTGATCCGCAACGAGGTCTGGACCGACCTCCTCACCCCCCTGCGTGAAGTCCGCGGAGCGTTGGATCGGAACCGGCCAACCACGCCCGCAAGAAAAAAAGGCCCCGGCCAATCGACCGGGGCTCTTCAAATCCGTGACGGGTGATATCGCCTAGTGTTTGGTCAGCTTGGCGATCAGCTCTTCCCGGGTCGGCTCAAAGCGTTCGGCGATCCAGATCGCCTTGAGTTCGTCCAGCGCGTCGCCGAGCATCGGGCCGGGCTCATAGCCGAGCAGGATGAGATCGCCGCCCTTGACCGGGAAGTCCGGCTCTTTCCATTCACGGGCGAATTGCGCCAGCAGGGTCCAGTCGCGCGGCGGCGGGGCCACCTCGCCAGCGGCTTCGAGCCGGACCTGGTCTTCAAAGGCACGGGCGCCCAATGTCATGATCGCGCGCTCGGCGGCGGCACTGTCCGACCAGGCCTTGCGAACATCCTCGCGGGCGGCCGGATTGACCGCTCCTTCGAGACGACGGGTTTCCGCGTTCGACATTTTCAACTTGGCTGCCATGGTCTTGATCCTTTCCGGTCCGCCATCGGCGAGCGCCGCAAATCTCAGCATCGAATCGGGCGCTAATCCGTATTCTACATCTTGCGCAATGATACCGCTCAGGACTCTTAATGATCCGTTCACTCCGAGCATCATTTCCAGTAGGCCGAAATCGCGCATCAGCTTAACGGCCGCGCGCGGATCAGGCGCTGCCAGCAGCTTTTTCAGCTCCATCCAGACCCGTTCGGCGGATAATTTATGAACGCCGGCGACGTGTTTTCTGACCGCTGCAAGGGCCGTCGGGTCAACTTCACCGCCGCCATACCAGGCCTGAAAGCGGAACAGGCGGAGGATTCGCAAATAGTCCTCGCGGATCCTCGTTTCGGCATCACCGACGAAAACGAAGCGTCGTTCGGCAAGGTCGGCGAGCCCGCCGGTCGGGTCATGGACCACACCGGCAGTATCGGCGTAGAGGGCGTTGAGACGAAAGTCGCGGCGACGCGCATCCTCGGCCCAGTCCTGGGTGAAGCTGACCACGGCGCGGCGACCATCGGTGGCCACATCCTTGCGCAGGCTGGTGACCTCGAAGGGCTGGCCGTCGGCGACCACCGTGATCGTGCCATGCGCCTTGCCGGTCGGAACCGGTTTGAGGCCGGCAGCGCGAGCGGCTGCAATCACCGCGTCAGGGTCGAGCCGGGTGGCAATGTCGATATCGGCGACCGGCTCACCGAGCAGCGCATTGCGCACACAGCCGCCGACAAAGCGCGCGCCACCCGGACAGGCCGCCTCGAGTGCGGTCATCACCTTGCGCGTGGCCGGCGCGGTCATCCAGCCATGCTGCGCCGGATCAAGCGTCAGTGCGGTCATTGCGGATCGTCAGTCCCGCTCTCGTCACCGGTCGGTTCGTCGCTAGTCTCGTCCTCGCCAGCGGGCACGAAATGGCCGGGAATGATGCGACCGTCCACGCTTTGCGGCGGCACATAGCGATCACCGGCATGACCGGCATTGCGGGCGTCGACGAACACCATCACCAGCATCATCAGCACGGCCAGCCCGGCCCCGGCCGCCGCCAGCCGCAGGGTCGGTAACCGCCCCGCATCCGGCACCCGCGATGACAATCTCTGCCACAACAGGAAGAGCGCGAAAGGCAGCAGGAAGGAGGCGATTTCGATGAGCGTTATGCGGACCATGTTTCAACCATATAGCCGATCGTGCAGGGATTTCAGCATGCCTGCCGTCGCCCCCCAGATATAGCGACCTTGCCACGGCATCGCATAGAAATGCCGGACATGCCCCTGCCATTCGCGCGACTGACGCTGATGATTGGCCGGGTCCATCAGGAAATCGAACGGCGTTTCAAAGACATCGGCCACTTCGCCCGGATCGGGGCGGACCACATAGCCCGGCTTGATCACACCGACAAAGGGCGTGACATGATAGCCGGTCACGGTGGCATAGGCGTCGAAGCGACCGATCAGCTCGACATGGGCCGGTGAGATGCCGACTTCCTCCTCCAGCTCACGCACAGCCGCTTGGGCTGCGGTCTCGCCATTGTCGTCGATACGGCCACCGGGAAAGGCAACCTGGCCGGCGTGACGTGGCAGGTGCGAGGCCCGCTCGGTCAGAAGCAGACGCGGCGGGCCATCATGCAGGATGAGCGGTGCGACCACCGCAGCGGTACGGATTTCGACGTCGGCAAAGGCGGCGGGCACGCCGGCAGCCCCGCCATTGAGATCGGCATCACCGAAACGCGGCAGTCCGGTTGGACCCTCGACCGGGTCAAGCCGGTCACGCAAACGGTCCAGAAGCGCAGCGGTTTCAGGCGCGGCGGTCACGGGCTCACGCGCCCAAGGCGAAGAATTCGCCGCCGCTCCAGACGCCGGTGACGCCGTCATGCTCGACTGCCAATTCCGCCAATTCGTAGAAGACAGGCCGTGTCATCAGGGCCTGCAGATTGCCGCGGACATGAACGAGGGGAGTCGGTTCGCCGGTGCCCGCCTCGACGGTCACCGAAATCGGGTGATCGGGACCGGCCTCGATCAGCTCGTCCATATTGGTGTGAAAAACCAGCGACTGGTCACGGCCCTCGCCGACGGCATCGACTCGCACGGCCAGGAAGGGCGCGACCTCGACCTCGATGCCGATTTTCTCAACCGGCGTCACAAGATAATGAATGCCGTCGTCATCTTTCCGCAAGATTGTGGCAAACAGGCGTATCAGACGGTCGCGCGTGATGCGCGTACCCTCATGCCACCATGATCCGTCCCGCTTGATGACGAGGTCCATCTCACCGCAATACGTGGGATGCCAACGCTCGACCGGCGGCAGGCCGCTTCCCGCTTCGCGGGCGGCTTTGAGCAGGGACTGCATTGGATCACGGTTTTGCGTTGCTGCGGGCATGGACACCTTATCTGCGCAACGCCATGCTGCGTCACGCCAATTGGCTTTATAGATCACTTGTATCGCGGAGGAATGTAGGACGATGACCGAGATGAATGAACCCGCAGCAGAGCTGATCGCTGAAGCTGACGCCGCGACGGATCGCCTCAAGGCGGTCAAGGAGTCGATCGGCCGCGTGATTTACGGGCTGGAGAACGAGGTCGAGCTTTGCCTCACCGCCATGCTGTCGGGCGGTCACACCCTGCTCGTTGGCGCGCCGGGCCTGGCCAAGACCCGCCTGGTGGAAACCATCGCGGTGGCGACCGGGATCGACACCAAGCGCATCCAATTCACGCCGGATTTGATGCCAGCCGACATTCTCGGCTCGGAAATGCTTGAGGAAGGCGATGACGGCAAACGTCATTTCCGCTTCCTGCCCGGCCCGATCTTCTGTCGCCTGCTGATGGCCGACGAGATCAACCGCGCCAGCCCACGCACCCAGGCGGCCCTGCTGCAGGCCATGCAAGAAGGCCATGTCACCATCGCCGGCGAGCGCCACGACCTGCCCAAGCCCTTCCATGTGCTGGCAACCCAGAACCCGATCGAGCAGGAAGGCACCTATCCGCTGCCCGAAGCCCAGCTCGACCGTTTCCTGCTGCGCGTGGACGTGCCCTACCCGTCCCGCGATGCCGAACGGGCCGTGCTGCTGGCAACCACCGGCGCCGTGACCACCGAGTCGGTCTCGGTGCTCGACGCTGCGGAAATCCTCAAACTCCAGGCCCTGGTACGCCGCCTGCCGGTTGGCGAACGGGTACTGGAATCCATTCTCGACCTGCTGCGCCTGGCCCGCCCGGAAGATTCCGACGTGCCGGAAGTTCGCGAAGGCGTGTCCTGGGGTCCCGGCCCGCGCGCCGGCCAGGCGCTGATGCTGGCCTGCCGCGCCCGCGCGCTCCTTCAGGGCCGCCTCGCCCCGTCGACCGAAGATGTCGCGGCATTGGCCGAACCGGTCCTGAAACACCGCATGGCGCTGTCCTTTGCGGCCCGCGCTGACGGCCACACGCTGGAAGGCCTGATCAAGTCCCTCGCTGACCGGGCGGCCTGATCATGAGCCAGGGTGGCAATCGCCAGGATGAGGCGCGTGTCGTCTCGCTGCGCCATGAAGGCGAGGACGCGGCCGCCAGCCTGCCAGCGCTCCTCGCCGAAGCCGATCGCATCGCCGCGACGGTCGCCCAAGGTGTGCATGGCCGTCGCCGCTCGGGCATTGGCGAGACGTTCTGGCAATACCGCCACCACCGCCCGGAAGACGGACGCCAGGCCATCGACTGGCGCCAATCGGCGCGCTCGGACCAGCTTTTCGTGCGCCAGAATGAATGGGAAGCGGCCAATACGATCTGGCTGTGGCGCGATGGCTCGGCCTCGATGCGCTACAGCTCCAGCCGCAATCACGGCGCCAAGATCGACCGCGCGGCGGTCTGCCAGATCGCCGTCGCAGCCCTGCTGACCCAGGGCGGTGAACGGGTCTCGGTACTCGGCGAATCGGCAATTGCCCGCACCGGCGCTTTGGGCCTGGAGCGCGCCTCGCGCCGTCTGGCACTCGGTCCCGGCGATGCCACCTCGGTGGAAGCGCCCAACATGTCGCGCTATGGCCGCGTCGTGCTGGCCAGCGATTTCCTTGATCCAGTCGAGACCTGGGCTGCCCGCCTGTCACGCTTTGCCGCCATGGAAGCCCAGGGCGTGCTGCTGCGCGTGATCGACCCGGCCGAGGAAGACTTCCCCTATGCCGGCCGCACCCGTTTCGAACACCCGGGCGGCGGCGCCAGCCTGCTCTTCGGTCGCGCCGAGGAAGCCCGCTCGGCCTATCGCCAACGCTGGGCCGAGCATGGCGAACGCCTTGCCGATCTCGCCCGCCAATATGGCTGGACCCTGGTGACCCACCGCACCGACCGGCCGGCAACCAGCGCCGTTCTGGCCCTTTTCCGCGCCCTTGCGAGGGATGTCTGACCTGATGTTTGCCCTTGGCCCCCTTTCCTTTGGTGCCCCGCTGGCACTGGCCGGCCTCGTCGCGCTGCCGGTCCTGTGGCTGTTGCTGCGGGCCACCCCGCCAGCGCCCAAACGCGCCATCTTCCCGCCGCTGCGCCTGTTGCTGGGTGCGCCGGATGATGCCGAAACACCGCAGCATGCGCCGTGGTGGTTGATCCTGTTCCGACTGCTGATTGCCGCCCTGATCATCATCGCCCTCGCCCGTCCCGTCTGGACGCCGCCGAATGTCGAGGAAGAGACCCGTCCGGCCCTCATCGTGATGGATACCGGCTGGGCCAGTGCCGCCGCCTGGAATGATATGCGCCAGGAAGCCGAGCGCCTGATCGGTGACGCCGAGCGCGACGGTCGCGCGGTGGCCCTGGTGACTACGGCACCGACCGGACAGGCCCTGCCGGCCCTGCGCCTCGGCAATGCCGATGAGGCCCGCCGCCGGCTGGACAGTATCGAACCACAACCCTGGCCGGCGGATCGCGCCGCCACGGCCGAGCGCATCGGCACGGCTCGCAGCAATGGTACGCTGGATGGCGCCATGGCGGTGACCTGGCTCAGCGACGGGGTCGACAGCCGCGACGCCGCCGAACTGGCCCGCATGCTCGACGGTCTGGGCGACCTCACCGTGATCGAACCCGATGCCGGCCGGGCACCCCTCGCCCTTGCCGCGCCGGAACCGGCCGCCGACGGGCTCACCGTCTCGGTCCTGCGCGCCGGCCGTGACTTTCCGCGGACGGTTGCCGTGACAGCCCTGGGCAGCGATGGTCGTGCCATTGCGCGCCGGGATCTCAGCTTCGACGCCGGCGCCGGTCTCGCCTCGGCCGATATCGCTTTGCCGCTCGACCTACGCAATCGTATCGCCAGCCTGCGCCTGGATGGCACCACTTCGGCGGCCTCGGTCCGCTTGCTGGGGGATCAATGGCAAAGACCGCGGGTCGGCCTGATCACGCTGGAAAGCGATGAGGGCCAGCCGCTCCTGTCCGATTTGCACTATGTGCGCAGTGCGCTGGGTCCGCATGCCCAACTGATCAATGGCGATCTCGACGCCCTGCTGGCCGAGGATATCTCGGTCCTGGTGATGACCGACAATGCGCGGTCCGATGACGTCCGGATTGCCGATTTCGTCAATGAGGGCGGCGTGTTGATCCGTTTTGCCGGACCACGCCTCGCGGCCCAGGGCGATGATCTGTTGCCGGTCATCCTGCGTGAGGGCGGCCGCCTGTTCGGCGGCTCGCTGAACTGGGACGAACCGCAACGCATTGCCGCCTTCCCCGACACCTCGCCCTTCGCCGGCCTGCCGGCCGACAGCACCGCCACCATCGACCGCCAGGTCCTGGCCCAGCCGGGCAGCGCCACGCCGGACCGCGTCTGGGCGCGACTGGAGGACGGCACGCCGCTGGTCACCGCCGAACGGCGGGCCCGCGGCTGGATCGTGCTGTTCCATGTCACCGCCAGCCCGGACTGGTCCGACCTGCCCCTGTCCGGTCTTTTCCCGCGCATGCTGCAGCGTCTGATGGGCCTCGCCCAGGGCGGCACGGCTTCGGTTCCCGGCAATGGCGCCTGGGTGCTCGACCGGGCGCTGGATGCCAGCGGCCAGCTGGTCGCGGCGCCGGTCAGCGCCCGTCCCGTGCCCGCCACGAATTTTGATACCACCCCGGCGTCCCCCGTCGCACCGCCCGGCCTCTACCGGCTCGGATCGGCGGCCAGCGCCCTCAATATCGTCGGACCTGATACCCGCATGGATCCCCTGCCCCGCGACCTTCCCGGTGCCAGCTTTGCCGGACTGGACGGTCCCCGCGCCCGCCATTTCGACGCGCTGCTGTTGGCCGCCGCCCTGATCATGCTGACGCTGGACGTGGTGATCGCCCTCGGCCTGGCCGGCCGCCTGCCTGTGCGCCTCGGCGGTGCGACTGCTGCGGCTGTGCTCGCACTCGGCCTGTCACCGCTGATGACCCCGGCCGCCGACGCCCAGGATGCACCCTCCAGCCCGCAACGCGTCGAGCTGAGCGATGAGATGATGCAGGCCGCGCTCACCTTGCGCTTTGGCTATGTGACCACCGGTGACACCACGATCGACAATCGCAGCCGGGCCGGGCTGACCGGGCTGTCGCAGGAAATATTCCGACGCAGCGCCATGGAACCGGAACCACCGCTGGCCGTGAATGTGAACACCGACGAGCTGATCTTCTTCCCGCTGCTCTACTGGCCGGTCACGCGTGACGCCGCCCCGCTGAGCGATGCCGCCTCGCGCCGGGTCGCTGCCTATCTGGCCGCTGGCGGATTGATCGTCTTTGACACCCAGGACGCCGACATCGCCATGCTGCGCGCCGGCGCCCCGCATCCCGGCCTCGTCAATGTGCTCGACAGCATCGACGTGCCGGCCCTGTCCCAGATCCCCGGCGACCATGTGCTGACACGCGCCTTCTACCTGCTGCAGGAATTCCCCGGTCGTTATTCCGGATCGCCGGTCTGGGTTGAAGCCAATCCGGACGGGGCCTCACGCGACGGCACGTCCGGCGTGATCATCGGCTCGCATGACTGGGCGACCGCTTGGTCGCGTGGCGAGGGCGGCGGCGCGACAGCGCCGATTGATGGCGGCGAACGTCAACGCGAACTGGCTATCCGCTTCGGCGTCAATATCGCCATGTATGCGCTGACCGGAAACTACAAGGCGGACCAGGTCCACGTGCCGGACATACTGGAAAGGCTGGGCCAATGAGTGTGTCGCAAGGCCTGCCCCTGAGCGCCACCGTGTCGGCGCTCGACTTTGCCCCGCTCCTGCCCTGGTCGATAATTGGCGGGCTGGCCGGTATTGCCCTGTTGGCGATTGCCGTCGGCGGCCTGCAAAAACTGTCCGGCTGGATCTGGCGCACGCTTGGCGTGGCCCTGATCGCGCTGGTGCTGGCCAATCCCTCACTGGTCGAGGAAGAGCGCGACCCGCTGCCGGATGTCGCCGTACTGGTTACCGACACCTCGGCCTCGATGACCGTCGGTGGGCGGCGCGAAGCCGCCGGCGAAATGGCAGACGCCCTGCGCCGCGAAGCCGAGAACGACCCGCTGCTCGACCTGATCGAGGTCGAGGCCGGTGAAACCGCCGACGGCACGATGCTGTTTGACGGCGTCAATGCCGCCCTCGCCTCGGCCCCGCCGGACCGTCTGGCCGGTGTCGTCCTGGTCACTGATGGCCAGGTTCACGATGCCCCGCTGGACGCCGATGCACTCAATGTCGACGCCCCGATCCACCATGTCATGACCGGTGACCGCGCCGCTGGAGACCGCCGCCTCGTGATCGAGGAAGCGCCGCGCTACGGCATTGTCGGACAGACCGTCTCCTTCGTGATCCGCGTCGAGGATGACGCCATGCAGGGCACGGCCAATGTCGCCTTCCGCTTCGAGGGCGGTGACCCGCAAGTCCATTCGATCCCGATCGGCCGCTCGACCCGGGTCGAAGTGCCGGTCGAACGTCGCGGCCAGAATGTCATCGAGGCCGAAGTCGAGGCCGGACGCCAGGAATTGTCGCTGATCAACAATCGCGCCGCCGTTTCAGTATCCGGTGTCCGCGACCGGCTGCGAGTGCTGCTGGTGACCGGTGAGCCGCACAATGGCGCCCGCGCCTGGCGCGACCTGCTCAAATCCGACCCCTCGGTCGATCTGGTTCACTTCACCATTCTGCGGCCGCCGGACCGGCGCGATTCGACCCCGGTCGACGAGCTGGCGCTGATCGGCTTTCCGGTCCAGGAGCTCTTTGTCGAACGCCTGAGCGAATTCGACCTGGTGATCTTCGACCGCTATCGCCGTCGCAACATCATGCCGCCGCTCTATTTCGACTATATCGCCCGCTATGTGGAAAATGGCGGCGCGCTGCTGGTTACTGCCGGGCCCCCCTTTGCCGGACCGCCAAGCCTCTACCGCACGCCGCTGGCCGCTGTACTGCCCGTGCGACCGACCGGCTATATCACCGACGCGCCCTTCACACCGGAGCCGACCGATACCGGTCTGCGCCACCCGGTCACGGCCGGACTGGCCGGCGGCGGCGAGACGCCGCAATGGGGTCGCTGGCTGCGTCATATCCATGGCACGGCGCTGGGCGGCGAAACCCTGCTGGAAACACCGGATGGCGATCCGCTGCTGGTCGTGCAGCGCGCCGGCGAAGGCCGCGCTGCCATCGTGATGTCGGACCAGACCTGGCTGTGGTCGCGCGGCTTTGAGGGCGGTGGCCCCTATGCGGAAATGTTCCGTCGCGTCGCCCACTGGCTGATGCGCGAACCGGAGCTGGACGAGGAACGCCTGACCGCCTTTGCCACCGACGGTGAATTGCGGGTCGAGCGCGTCACGCTGGCCGACACACCGCCGCCGCTGCAGCTGACCTGGCCGGACGGGCGCCAGGACGTGGTCACGATGACCGAGGACGAGGCCGAACCCGGCCATTTCGCGGCCCGCCTGCCGGCGTCCGGGTCAGGCCTTGTGCGCCTGCGCTCCGGTGATCTGACAACCGTCGCCGCGCTGGGTCCGATCAACCCGCTGGAATATGCCGACATGCGGCCGACCGACGCCATACTCGACCCCTTTGTCGACGCGACCGGCGGCCGCCTGTTTGCTATCGGCGACGGTCCCGGTGCCAATCTGCCCAATCTGCGCCGCACCCGCTCCACGGCCGACCAATCCGGCCGTTCCTGGCTGGGCCTGCAACGCAATGAGCGCTATGTCGTGCGCGCCTCGACCCGCATCCCGCTGTTGCCGGGCCTGCTGCTGGTCCTGTTGATCACGACGATGCTCGGCTTGGGCTGGTGGCGCGAAGGCCGTTGATCCTGACGGGCCCGCATTCACCATGCGGAAAGGCCTTGTCGGGCATGACAGGGTGAACACGCACCGGAGATCACCATGCGCCGCATCCTGACCCTTATCGCCATCCTCGGTCTCGCACCGGCCCTGTCCGGCTGCCTCGTCATCGGCGCTGCCGCGCTGGCGACCGATGTCGCCGTCGGCACGGCCGGCGCCGCCGTTCGCACCGCCGGTGCCGTCGGCGGCGCCGCCATCGACGTGGTCACCCCCGGTGATGACGACGATGATCACGATCATGACCACTAGCCATGACCACTAGGATGACCCGGCGCTGATCGACACGGGATCGTGTTGCGTCGGTCCTTCTCAACCCCTGCCTGAGTCTGCTACATTGTCCGTGAGGGACTGCTTGTAGACGTATCAGGGAGGCGCGAAATGTTGCGCACAATGACGGCCATTCTGGCACTGGGTACCTTGTCCACCCCGTCGCTGGCAGATCAGCCGGTGGCGATCGGTGAAATCGCCTACGGACCAGAACTTGTTGAACATGCAGAAGATTTTGGCGAGCGTGAGCTGGACCGTCTGGCCGGCTATCTGCGCGACGCACTGGAGCGCGAACTCGCTGACCAACTCGGCGATGGCGGCCGTGTGCTGAACGCGACGATTCTCGACGCCCAGCCCAACCGGCCGACCATGGAGCAGATGAGCGGCGCCCGCGCCCTGCACCACTCGTCAGTGTCAATCGGCGGTGCCGATGTCGAAGCCCAACTGGTTTCCGCCGACGGCGAAATCCTTGAAACTTACAGCTATGGCTGGCGCAGCTGGAATATCCGGGACGTCGTGGGCCATGCCCAATGGACCGATGCCCGGCGCACCTTCTCGCGCTTTGCAGACCAGGTCTCCGACAGCCTCGACGAACGGGCTAACACTGGCTCCTGATCCGCATCTGTGGACTGACATCAACGGACGCACCTTCGCAGGTGCGTCCGTTTTTTTATTGTCCTGCAGCATGGATTTACGCGCGCGCCCCCTGCTCGCGATCACGCGGATGTGATACGCTGGCGCCATCGCAGGGGGGACATGAACCCAGGAGAGACCGACATGCGTACTCTCGTTTGTGTACTTGCGTTGTGTTGCCTTGCTCCACCCGTTGAAGCCCGGGACGATTCCAGCTTCCGGGCCGACTACCGCAGCGAGGCGGGCGGATCCATCGAAATCGGATTGATCGGGTTTTCCGATCTCGTCCGAAGCAAGGCGACCAGTCTCGGCGAAGCCGAACTCGCCCGCCTGTCCGGCTATCTGCGTGACGATCTGGAACGGGCGCTCATCGACGCCAACTGGCATGGTGTGGCCGCTCGCGAAACAGTGCTCACCGTGACCATTCTCGATGTCGTCCCGAACCGACCGACCATGCAGCAGATCCAGGACATGGCCGGTGCCCACTATACGTCCCACGCCGATGGCGGCGCCGCGCTCAGCGCCGTACTGCGCGATGCAGACGGCACCCTGATCGCGACCTTCAACTATGTCTGGTTCAATCCCGACAGCGGTGCCGGCGATGGCTATGGCGTGTGGACCGACACCCGGCAGGCCTTCGACCAGTTTGCCGGCGCCCTGGCGAACAGTCTCGGCGTCGCACCCATGCCGCGCAGCTGAGCGCGGGACAGGCCGGTCATCAGGGTGCGCCGATCCATTTGTGGGTCTGCAGTGACAAGGACCATTTCGGATGCGCCAGGCAGTAGTCGAATGCGGCCTGGGCATTCTCCATCATCTGCGGCCCGTCCATCGGCTGCAGGGAGAAGCGCTTGAAGTCCCACGCCTCAAACGTCGCCGGATCGAGCTCCGGCTGCGGATAGACGAGCTTGAGCTCGTGACCGGAGGTCTGGACGACCGGCGCCTTGCCCTTCGGGCTGACCGTGATCCAGTCAATCCCGTCGGGCGCCTTCACCGTGCCATTGGTTTCCACCGCGATCTCGAAACCGCGTGCATGCAAGGCGTCGATCAAGGGCGTATCAAGCTGCAGCAGCGGCTCACCGCCGGTGCACACCACGAGCGGCACTCCGCCACCCGGCCACAACTCGGCAACGGCTTCGACCAGCGCTTCGGCGGTCTTGAACCGGCCGCCACCGGGCCCGTCCATGCCGACGAAATCCGTGTCGCAGAAATTGCAGACCGCCTTGTGCCGGTCCTGCTCGCGACCGCTCCACAGATTGCAGCCGGCGAAGCGCAGGAAGACCGCCGGTCGGCCCGCCTGGCCGCCCTCGCCCTGCACGGTGAGAAAGCGTTCCTTCACCGAGTAGGTCATGCCGGCAACGACGCTTTCCAGGCCGCGTGACCGCGCGCCCGCAGCTCGCAAGCAGGGCAATGTCCACAGCCATAGCCCCAGGAATGACGCTCGCCGCGTTCGCCGCGATAACAGGTGTGACTGTCTTCCTCGATCAGCGCTGTCAGCGCCCGCCCGCCAAGCCGTTCCGCGAGCGCCCAGGTCTGCGCCTTGTCGAGCTGCATCAGGGGGGTGGCGATCTCCAGAGGCGTGGCGAGGCCGAGGGCGAGCGTTGTTTGCATCGCGTCAATCGTCTCGCGTCGGCAGTCGGGATAACCGGAATAGTCAGTCTCACACATGCCGCCGACCAGAACACCATGCCCGCGGCGATAGGCCAGGGCGGAGGCGACCGTAAGGAAGACGAGATTGCGGCCGGGAACAAATGTGCTGGGCAGGCCGCTGGCCTCCATCTCGATGGCGCGATCCGCTGTCAGGGCGCTCTCGGCGATCGCGCCATAGCCCGACAGGTCGATGACGAAATCCTCACCGAGTCGTGCGGCGGCGTCCGGCAAGGCGGTCGCCATGCCGCCGCGGATCCGCTCGCGCGCCTGCATCTCGACATGGTGTCGCTGGCCGTAATCAAAGCCGACCGTCTCGACGCGATCATAACGGTCGAGCGCCCAGGCGAGACAGGTCGCGGAGTCCTGGCCACCGGAAAACAGGACAAGGGCCGATCGCTCGGCAGGAACAGGGCTGGAGGTATCGCTCATGCGGCGCTTATATACCGAAGGGGAGAATTTTGACCATGCAGGGCGTTTGCCTGATTTACACATGCTGGCCCAATGCCGACACCGCCGGCCAAGCCGCCGCGCGCGTGGTCGAGGAGGGCCTGTGCGCCTGCGCCAACATCCTGCCCGGCATGACGAGCGTTTATCGCTGGCAGGGCGAGATCGAGACCGGGCAGGAATGCGTCGCCCTGTTCAAGACCTCAATCGCGGGCGCCCCGGCCCTGCGCGAACGGCTGCTGGCCCTTCATCCCCATGACGAACCCGCCCTTCTTGCCCTGCCTGTAGACGCCTCAGCCAGCTCGGCGAGCTTCCTCGACTGGGTCGTCGCGCACAGCGCTGGTTCGTGAAACTTCCATGAAGTTTTGGTGAAACCCCCTGTCTGTTCAAGGAATTGAAAGCTGGACCGGCGATTTTCCAGGCGTCATTTCCCGGCCTGTCTGCCGGTTGTGATCCGTTTTGAGCAAGGGTTCCGAAAATGAGTCGATTGGTTCGCGATGTCGTCGTGGACGCGCCGGTCTTGGCACCGGATGTGACCGGCGAAGAGGTCTATAATTACCTGTCCGAGGACGAGAACCTGCTGGTCATCGCCGTCGTGCAGGACGGTCGGCCGGTCGGTCTGGTCTCGCGCGACCAGTTTTTCCTGCGCATGGCCGACCGCCATGGCCGCGCCCTGTTCGGTCGGCGGCCGATCACCTTCATGATGAACAAGACCCCGCTCATCGTGGACGCCACGACCCCGGTCAATGAGCTCAATACCCTGATCGTTCGTAACAGCGCCAGCGCGCTGATGGACGGCTTTATCGTGATGCATAACGACGCCTATTTCGGCGTCGGCACGACGCTCGCCCTGTTCCGGATGATGGCGCGCGAAAGCGCCGAGCGAAATCACAAACTCTCCGCCCTTGCGGAACAGCTCGGCCGGGCGCGGATTGAAGCGCTGGCGGCGTCCAAGGCGAAGTCCGATTTCCTGGCCACCATGAGCCACGAGATACGCACCCCGCTCAACGGCGTCCTCGGCGTCGCGCAATTGCTGATGACGACCGAGCTGGACGAAGAACAAGCCGATTTCGTCCGCGTGATTGACGACAGCGGCAAAATCCTGCTTCGCCTGCTCAACGACATTCTGGATCTGTCAAAGATCGAAGCGGGCAAGATGGAGCTTGATCCCCGCCCCTTTTCTCCGGTCGCCCTCGCCCGTGACACCCGGGCCTTGTGGCTCGGCCGGGCATCCGAGCAGGCGATCGATTTCACGGTGAACGTCGATGAGAGCGATCCGGCACGCTATGTCGGCGATCTGGTCCGCCTGAAACAGGTCGTGTTCAATCTTGTCGGCAATGCCATAAAATTTACCGAAGCTGGCACGGTGGAAGCCGATATCAGCCTGCACATGATCGGGCGACGACGCAGTGTGATGCGGGTCGAGGTTCGCGATACCGGTTGCGGCATTCCCTTGGACGCCCAAGCCGGCCTGTTTTCGTCCTTCACCCAGGCCGATGCCGAAACCACGCGCCTGCATGGCGGCAGCGGTCTGGGCCTGGCCATCAGCCGCCGGCTGGTCGAACTGATGGGCGGCACGATCGGCTTTCGCAGCACGCCTGGCGAGGGATCAACCTTCTGGTTTGAAGTCCCCTTGCGTCGCGAAGATGCATTGACCGCCGCCGCCGACGAACCGGCCCCGCAACCACTTGCCGCGCCGACGCCGGCACCCCAGGCGCGGATACTGGTCGCCGAGGACAATATGGTGAACCAGGCCGTCGCCCGGGGTTTTCTGAAACTGCGGGGGCTTCAGGCTGACTATGTGAACAACGGACAGGCTGCCGTCGACGCCGTGTCGACGGGTGCCTATGACCTCGTATTGATGGACATGGAAATGCCGGTCATGGACGGGCTGCGTGCCTGCCAGGAAATCCGCAGGCTCGCTGGCCCAAACCAACACGTGCCCATCATTGCCCTGACCGCCAACGCGCTCGGTTCGGCCCGCGACCGTTGCCTGGCGGCCGGCATGAATGACGTTGTGACCAAACCGATTGAGCGCGAAACTTTCTTCCGGGCGCTTGATGCCCATCTCGATCCCGGTGCAAGTGCCGGCGGAGAGATCGAACAGCGCGGCGCTGCCTGATCCGGACCAGGCCGGCGCCCGGTCTGGCTGCCATCATCGGGCAGCCCATACAGAGACGGACCGGTTTCGCGCCTGACGGGCCGCTGTCACGCGTCCGGGCTATCGGGGCGCGAGGCTTCATGAGCGGCCTCGTCGAAGCCGCGGCGGCGCGAGATGACGAGCACGGTCGACAAGACCCCGCCCAAAGCCAGGCTGACCACCGTACCAAGGCCGAGCGCGATCCAGCCATGGGCGCTCATCTCAACACCGGCGAGCCGGATCATGCCGAACACCATGAAGGCACCGCACATCAAGATCGCGATAATCGCCATCGTCAAGGTCAACACATTGGAACGCGACATGGGCCTAGGTCTCCGGGCAGGTTGATCCCCTATATGGACCCGTCGGGACGCCCGCACCACGAGACGTCCCGTCGCAGGCGCAAATGTCGCAGCGCGGACGATGGGTTCCTGATTGTACCGGAGAAAAGTGGTGGCGAGGGAGAGACTTGAACTCTCGACCTCACGATTATGAGTCGTGCGCTCTAACCAGCTGAGCTACCTCGCCACACAGGCCCCTCCGCAAGGGAGAGGCACGCCGTATACGCGCAGCGCCCACGGCTGGCAAGCCGTGGGCGCTGGCGGATTTCAGTTCTGTCGCAGTCAGGCTGCGCGAACTTCCTGGAGGAATTGTTCGACCGCCGTCTTGAGCGTATCGGACTGGCGTGACACGGCCAGCGAAGCCTCGAGCACTTCGCCCGCGCTTTCGCCGGTTTCCGACGTGGCTTGGTCGACTTCCTGGATGTTGGTGAAGACCTGGCTGGTGCCGTCTGCCGCTTCCTGGGCCGAACGGGTGATCTCACCGGCTGCAGCGCGCTGCTCTTCCATCGCGGCCGCGATGGCCGTGGCAATCTCGCTCATCTCGTGGATGGTTCCACCGATCGAGGACATCGCCTCGACCGCTTTCGCCGTCGCACCCTGGATGCCGTTGATGTGTTCGGAGATGTTCTGCGTCGCCGCGCCGGTCTGGCTGGCGAGTGCCTTCACTTCCGACGCAACAACCGCAAAGCCCTTGCCGGCTTCACCGGCGCGAGCCGCCTCGATGGTGGCGTTCAGGGCCAGGAGGTTGGTCTGCTCGGCGATATCATTGATGAGGCTGACGATATTGTCGATCGACTTGGCCGCGTCATCGAGACGCTGAACGTCGCCATTGGTCTGTTCCACCTGGTCAACCGCGGAGTTGGCGATATCCGTGGAGCGGGAAATCTGCTGCGAGATCTCGCCGATCGAGGACACCATTTCCTCAGCCGCGGCAGCAACAGTCTGGACGTTCTGCGAGGCGCCTTCGGAAGCCTGGGCCACGGCGGCAGACTTGCCGGTGGTGGCGGCCGCTGTCGAGCTCATCGCCCGGGCAGCGGTTTCCATGCGGGTGGCGGCTTCGCCGACCTGGCCCAACGCATCGCTGGACGCTTGTTCGAAGACCTGGATCAGGCTCTCGATCGCGGCAGAGCGCTTTTCCTTCATGCGGCGCTCTTCCTCGGTCTCCGCTTCGAGGCGGGCCCGTTCGATGGCGTTCTGGCGGAACACATCCACCGAGCGCGCCATGTCGCCGATTTCGTCCTTGCCCGGCGTGAAGCCGAGATTGACGTCGCTATTGCCCTCGGCCAGCGCGCCCATGGTGCGGGCCATGGCGCTCAGGCGCTTGAGGAGCATGTTGTTGACATAGAACCAGGCAATCGCGGCAGCGACGACGAGGCCGATGGCGGCAATGGCAATCAGCAGGATGCGACCGGTAATCACTGCCGTGTCGGCGGCGGAGGTCGCTTCGCTGACGCGCTCATCGACCTGGCTCTTGAAGGACTGGACACTGGTCAGCAAGGCCTCGGCGGAAATGCGGGCTTCCTCGGCCACGACTTCAGCCGCAGCCACGGCTCCCAGTTCGGCCTTGCGAAGCTCGAACACACCCGTCGCGCCCTCGCCGAAATTGATCAGATTGTCGGACTGGGTCTGCATGATGTCGGTCACGACCGGTCCGAGAATGGCGAAATTGACATCCAGCTCGCCCGCTGCTTCGTCCCAACGGTCAAAGATGACGTCGACTTCGCCGGTCGAAGCCGCGATATCGACCTCATTGTACTGGATCATGATCTGGTTGGCGGCGAGCAGCGACCGCAGCAGGCTCTCGACATCTGCTTCGTCGCTGGCATCAAGGGCGCCTTCGACGCTTTCGGCAAGATCGTTGCGGGCATCGCGGGCCTGGCTGGTCACGGACCAGCGCTGGTCGCGGATCTGCAGACGGCGCTCGACCACCTCATTCATGCTTTCAACCAGCTCGTTGAGGTCAGCCACGGCGGTTCGCAGGGCTGCGGTCTCACCGACGCCAGACAAGGCTTCGAGCTGCTGGAGTTCTTCGTCGAGCGAATTCCGGTAGGTCATCACCCGGTTATAGTTTTCAAGTCGGGCCTCGACGGTGGTCGAAGCGGCAAACACACCCAGTGCCTCGCTGAGGCCGACGCTGTCCTCGGACAGCGCGTCAACCGTTTGCGTTTCCGGAATCGCGCGGTTGGCGATCTGCTCGACCGCGTAATTCGCTGAGTTGAACCCGGTGACACCGACGATGGCGGCAACCAGCGTCATGACAGACGTCAGTCCGAATGCAGCGAGCAAACGGACCCGGATGCTGGTGGTTTTGCTGAGGAATTTACCAAGCACAGAATTCATTTCACGGCCCCTAAGGCTGATGGCCCGATTCAAAAAGATACGGCGACGCTACCGCGCCGCCGTAAATGAAGTCTTATTATGGTAAACGCAGATCAGTTCTTTTGCTGATTAGCGTTTTTCCTCCGGGCGTTAGCCGCCGAGGTTGAAGTCGAAACGCTGCTGCATTCCTGCCGTGGCGGCCGGAGCCGGGGCATAGGACCAGCCTTCAATGGCCCGCAGGACAGCGCGATCAAACACGCCTTCCGGCTCTGCCTCGACGACCGTTGCCTCTGCGATCGTGCCGTCTTCCGACACGGTATACTCGACCACGGCATAACCCTCGATGCCGCGACGTTCCGCGCCACGCGGATATTCCGGAGCTTCCACAGCGGTGCGCTCGCGGTCCTGAGCCAGTGCCGGAGCCGCAGTGAAAGCCAGAGCCGACATTGCGGCTGCCAGAATCATGGTTCCCGTCTTTTTCATGACTTACCCTTCATCCATTTTACAAATGGCGCGTCCGGGATTTTCCCCGTGTTCGAACGCCGTGTTGAATTCGTGCGGGTCGTTTGCTGCCCGACGAGATGGATAATGGGGCAGAGCGGTTGCCAAACGTTTAAACGAAGGCGGAAAATACCGCTTTTGAGTCGATTTTTTTAGCGCGCAAAATCAGCATGTTACGCGAAAATTGGCGCCGAAAACGCCGGCTTGTGCCAAAATGTGACAGGTTTTGATCTGACCTATGCTTAACAAAGCCCTAACACGAGGGCGCAAATCTTATGCATGGCCGCGCATTACTGAAACAGGAAGAGTGACCCGACAATGAGCACACCGGAACGCCGCCTGACCCCGGCCGAACTCCTGGCCTTTTGCCGCGAGGTTCTCGTGGCAGGCGGCGCACGGCCTGATGACGCCGACTGTGTCGCCACACATCTTGTCGATGCCAATCTCAAGGGGCATGACAGTCACGGTGCCGGCCTTCTGCCCGCCTATGCGCAACACATGAAAGACGGGCAGGTCAACCTGTCCGCCTTGGACAAGGTCCTGGCGGATACCAGCGTCATCCTGCGTATTGATGCCGATGGCGGATGGGGCGCTCCAGCCGGCCAGCGCCTGGTCGAACGCGCCAGCGCCAAGGCCCACGAGCACGGACTTGCTGCCGCGACGCTGGGCCATGTCCATCATCTCGGCCGGATCGGTGCCTATGCCGAACAGGCGGCCGCGGCCGGACTGGTCTCGATGCATTTCGTCAATGTCACCGATCACGCCCCGCTGGTGGCGCCCTATCGCGGCTCGGATGCGCGGTTCGGCACCAATCCGGTCTGTATCGGCTATCCGGCCACGCCGAGCCGCCCCGTCTTCCTGCTCGACATGGCCACCAGCCAGATCGCGCTCGGCAAGGTGCGCATCGCCGCCAATCGCGGCGTCGCCGTCCCGAGCGGCTCCCTGATCGACGCCCGCGGCATGCCGACCACCGACCCCAGCGGCATGGCAGGATTTGAACTGGAAGGCGCCCTCGCCCCGCTGGGCAAGCACAAGGGCTATGGCCTCGCCTTCGCCTGCGAACTCCTGGCCGGTGTCCTCAGCGGCGGCGGCACGATCCAGCCCGGCACCCCGCGCAAGGGCGGCATCACGAACGGCCTGTTCTCGATCTTCATCGACCCGACGGCCTTTGGCGACGAAGACTGGATGCAGGCCGAGACCGACGCCATGGCCCGCTATGCCCTCGCCTCGCCGCCGATGGATTGGGACAGCCCGGTCCTCTATCCCGGCGACCCGGAACGCGCCATCGCCGGCAAACGCACCAAGGAAGGCATCCCGATGGACGAGGTCACGGTCGGGCAGCTGAACAAGACGGCGGAGAGGCTGGGTGTGGCGGAGCGGCTTTAGCGCCTACCCCAACTCTGCCCCGACCAGACCAAACGTCGCCATCACATCCTCACCGATCCGCATCGGGCGGCGGGTGTCGCGGCTGATGCGACACCATTCAGTGGTGGCACGGGCGGAAAAACGCTTCGCGCCGGGCTTGCGGATATCGACATGGCGGTCAAAGCGCGGTCCGTGGGGCCGGCCGAGCCAGGTGCGGATCTCGGCGATCTCGCCGGGCAGGATGGGATCGCGATATTCAATCGTGTGTTTGAGCGCCACCCAAACCTCGCCGCCGACCATGTCGTCCGGCGCGACGGCATGCCAATGCGTGATGGCGATATCCTGGACCCAGCGCAGATAGACGACATTATTGACGTGACCGAGCTCGTCGATATCGGCCGGGTCCGGTTCGATCCGGCGCAGGAAGGCCGTCTCGAAGGAGACACAGCCCATGCCCTCGCCAGCAACGGCCTGATCAGACCCGATGATGCCGGAGAGAAAACTGCCCTTGTCGTCCATGATGATCCCGCCTCGATTGCTGGGCTCTATATAGAGACGTCAGAGCACAGATGAAGGCCTGCCCCTCACCCGGCCCTCCGGGCCACCCTCTCCCGCAAGGGGAGAGGGCCTTCTTGTTGATGGCGGGCTCATACGCCTTCTCCCCTCGCGGGAGAAGGTGCCCGTAGGGCGGATGAGGGGGCCTATTTCTTCGGCGCCGAGATATGGATCGGATGCCCCAGCGCCGTAAGCGCCGCTTCGGCAAAGCCTTCGGTCAGGGTCGGGTGGACGTGGATGGTTCCGGCGATGTCGTCCAGACGGGCGCCCATCTCGACGGCCAGGGCGAACTCGCCGGACAATTCGGAGACATGCGTGCCGACGGCGTGGATGCCGAGGATGACATGGTCTTCCTTGCGTGCGGTGACACGGACGAAACCGCCATCCAGGCCCGCTTCCATCGACAGGTAGCGACCGGAGGCAGCGAGCGGGAATTTGCCGGTGATGATCTCTTCGCCCTTGGCCTTGGCCTCGTCCGGCGTCAGGCCGACGCCGACCACTTCCGGCTCGGTGAAGCAGACCGCGGCGATGGAGACCGGATCATGCACGCGGCGATGGCCGGCAATGATCTCGGCGACCATCTCGCCCTGGGCGGTTGCCTTGTGGGCCAGCAGCGGTTCGCCGACGACATCGCCAATGGCATAGACGCCGCGCATGCCGGTGCGGCACTGATTGTCGACCTTGATGAACTTCCCGCCGTCCAGGTCGAGGCCCATATTTTCCAAGCCCCAGCCGTCGAGGCAGGCCTTGCGACCAACCGCGACAAGGATCTTGTCAGCCTCGATGGTCTGCGCATTGCCCTTGGCGTCTTCATAGTCAAGAACGGCCTTGCCGCCCCTTTGGCTGACGCCCTTGGCCTTGCAGGACAGGTTTACATCGACCTTGTGTTTCTTCAGCCACATGGTGATCGGACGGGTGATCTCCTTGTCATAGAGCGGCAGGATACCGTCTGACGCCTCGATGAAGGTGACCTGCGAGCCCAGCTTGCGGAAAGCGATGCCCAGCTCCAGACCGATATAGCCGGCACCGACCACGACCAGCTTTTCCGGCAATGCGTCGAGGTCGAGCGCATCGGTCGAGCCGATGACATTCTCGCCAAACGGAAGGAAGGGCAGCTCGACTTCTACCGAACCGGTGGCCAGGATCACGTTCTCGGCCGTGATCTCGACTTTCTCGCCATCCTCTTGTGTGACGACACAGGTCTTGGCGTTGGAGAATTCGGCCCAGCCGGCGATGTGTTCGGCGCCTGCGGCCTTGATCAGCTGACCGACACCGCCGGTCAGTTTGGAGACGATGCCATCCTTCCAGCCGACCAGCTTGCCCATGTCGAGCTTGGGCGCTTCGGCGAGCGAGATGCCCAACACATCGCTGTCGGCATGCTTGGCCATGTCCTCGAACTTGGTTGCGGCATGGATCATCGCCTTGGACGGAATGCAGCCGCGATTGAGGCAGGTTCCGCCCAGCCCGTGCTTGTCGACAATGATAGTATCGAGACCCAGCTGGCCGGCGCGAATGGCGGCCGGATAGCCGCCCGGGCCACCTCCGACAATGAGGACTTGGCAAGACCGTGTCTGCATCACAGGCGCTCCTTGGAAGATCAAAGCACGAAAACGCGTTTTCCGGGGACGGATTTAGCGGTTCGGCGGATAAAGGGAAAGGGGCGGACTGAGGCTAGGCCCGTCGGATCACGCGGCGCCAGAGCAGTGAGCCGATGGGCGCGAGGATGGCGACCAGGAGGAAGCTGCCGAACACGACTTGCGGCATCCATTCCGACGGCATGCCGACCTTCTTGTGATAGAACATGATCACGAACACCCCGCCGCCCCATACGGCCATGGCGGAGACAAAATCGGACCAAGTCTGTTTCACGGACATCGACATTTCCGGGCACCCCTCTGCTGCATTTGTGCCCCCGATGCATCACGCGGGTCAAGCACGCGGCCGCGTTGCGGAAATCTCTCAGCAAGGGCTGTTGAATAACTCAGACAATTAAGGCATGACACCTGTGCAACCAGCGGAGGACAGGCCATGATCATCGGGAAACATCTCGTCGCGGGAAACTGGGTCGGCAGCGACCGGACCTTCTCGTCGGACCCGGCGCACGGCCCGTCGCACGATTTCGCGATCGGGACGCCCGAGCTGGTCGACCAAGCCTGCCACGCTGCCGAAGAAGCCTTCTGGTCCTACGGCTATTCGTCGCGCGAAACCCGCGCCAAATTCCTCAATACCATCGCCGACGAAATCGACGCCCGCGGCGACGCAATCACCGAGATCGGCACGCAGGAGACCGGCCTGCCGGAAGGACGCCTCAATGGCGAGCGCGGCCGCACGGTCGGACAACTGCGCCTGTTCGCCAGCCATATCCTCGCCGGTGATTATCTCGACAAGCGCCATGACGCCGCCCTGCCCGATCGCCAGCCGCTGCCGCGCCCGGACCTGAAACTGGTGCAGCGCCCGATCGGCCCGGTCGCCGTTTTCGGAGCCTCCAACTTCCCGCTCGCCTTTTCGACCGCCGGTGGTGACACCGCAGCAGCCCTGGCGGCCGGTTGCCCGGTGGTCGTGAAAGGCCACTCGGCCCATCCCGGTACCAGCGATATTGTCGCCCAGGCGATCGACGCCGCGATCAAGGCCTGCGATATCCATCCCGGCGTGTTCAGCCAGATCCAGGGCGGTGACCGCTCGGTCGGTCAGGCGGTGGTCGAACATCCGCTGATCAAGGCGGTCGGCTTTACCGGTTCGCTGGCCGGTGGCCGCGCCCTGTTTGACCTCTGCGCCGCGCGCCCCGAACCCATCCCCTTCTTCGGCGAGCTGGGCTCGGTCAATCCGATGTTCCTCCTGCCTGCTGCCATGGCCTCGCGTGCCGAGGCGGTCGGCAAGGGCTGGGCCGGGTCTCTGACCATGGGCGCCGGCCAGTTCTGCACCAATCCCGGCATCGCTGTGGTGATCGAGGGCCGCGACGCCGAGACCTTCATCCAGGCCGCCGTCGCCGGTCTCGGCGAAGTCGGCCCGCAGACCATGCTGACCGACGGGATTGCCCAAGCCTACCAGAAGGGCCGCGACACGATCCGCGGCACTGCCGGTGTCCGCGAAGTCCTGACCACGACCTGCGATCTGCGCAATGCCACGCCCTATCTCTTCGTCACCACCGGCAAGGACTGGCTGGACAATGAGATTCTCGGCGAAGAAGTCTTCGGACCGCTGGGCCTCGTGGTCACAGTGAAGGATGAAGCCGAAATGCTGACCGTCGCCATGTCACTGCAAGGCCAGCTCACCGCGACGCTGTACCTCGATGACGGCGATACCGCGCTCGGCCAGAAGCTGTTGCCGGTGCTGGAACGCAAGGCCGGTCGCATCCTGACCAATGGCTTCCCGACCGGTGTCGAAGTCAGCGACACCATGGTGCATGGCGGTCCCTATCCGGCCTCGACCAATTTCGGCGCCACCTCGGTTGGCACAATGTCGATCCGCCGCTTCCTGCGCCCGGTCTGCTACCAGAACATGCCGGATGCGTTGATGCCGGGTGATTGGGGATAGGGTCGACAAGGTCCTCGCCCTTGATGGGCGAGGTGGATTGCCGCTTCAGCGGCAAGACGGAGTGGGTGATGGGCAGTCGGGACAAGAACGCTGGCGCGTTTCACCCCTTCCGTCTCGGCGCTTCGCGCTGATCCACCTTCCCCATCAACGGGAAAGACCTGACCCGGCGAAGACTGCCGCGTGCGTCAGGAAGCCTCGCTGCGCCGTGCCACCCAGATCAGTCCGGCCACACTTACCGTTACCAGCAGGGCGATTCCGGACAGCGCCCAGACCAGCGGGTCATTGCCGAGGAACCAGATCACAAAGCCGAGGGCGACGAGCAGAAACATCGCCAGCGCGATGCCACCCAGTGTTTTCCAAAAACTGGTCTCCAGCGCATCAAGCTCTGCGCGCGGCGTCCCGTTCGGACGATCCCATTGAGCATGCCAGAATTTGTGTGTCATGCCACAATCCTAGGGCATGCCCCCGCCCCTGACAATCGACGCGGCACCCGAAGCAGCGACCTACATGAACAGCGTTGCCGGGTTTTCCAGATACCCCTTCACGGCCTGGATCAGCATGGCGGCTTCATAGCCGTCGACGATGCGGTGATCGAAACAGCTCGACAGGTTCATCAGCTTGCGCGGCACGACCTGACCCTCGGCATTGAAACGCGGCAGGGTCTGCATCTTGTTGACGCCGATAATGGCGGTTTCCGGCGCGTTGAGGATGGGTGTGGTGACCAGACCGCCAATCGCCCCCAGCGAGGTGATGGTGATGGTCGAACCGGTCAGTTCGTCCTTGGTCGCCTTGCCGTCCTTGGCGGCACCGGCCAGCCGCTTCAGCTCGGCGGCGATCTGCCAGATATCAAGGCTTTCGGCGTGCTTGATGACCGGCACCATGAGGCCGTTGGGCGTCGCCGCAGCGACCCCGCAATGCACCGCATCATGCTTGGTCAGCAGCATTGCCTCGCCATCGAAATGGGCATTGGCTTGCGGTGTGTCAGGCAGGGCCTTGGTCAGCGCCATCACCAGGAAAGGGATGAAGGTCAGCTTGGCCTGGTCATCCGACTTGCTGGCGTTGAGATGGCCGCGCAGCTCTTCCAGCGCCGTGACGTCGATTTCCTCGACATAGGCGATGTCGGGAACGGTGCGCTGGACGTGAGACATGTTCTCGGAGATGCGGCGACGCAGGCCGATCACCTTCTCCTCGGTCACGCCGGTGCGCGGTGCCCGGACCGATGAACTGCCCGAGCCCGACCGGGCAACCAGACGGCCGCCCGACTTGATGAAATCGTCCAGGTCATCATGGGTGATGCGTCCGGCAGGGCCTGTGCCCGGCACATTGGCGAGACGGATATCGGACTCCAGGGCCCGTTTGCGCACCGCCGGGCTGGCCAGCGGACGCTCACCGCCGGTGCGGCTGGCGATCGACGGCGCTTCGGCGGCGGCGACCGGTTCGGCGGCCTTCGGCGCGGCCGGCTTGGCCGGCTCAGCCTTGGCTTCGGCTTGCGCGGGCGCTTCGGCCTCGGCGGGAACCGCGCTATCGACGGCAATGAACATGATCTCGGTGCCGACCGCGATGACATCGCCCGGCGCGCCGACCAGCTTGGTCACCTTGCCATTGACGGCGCAGGGGATTTCAACGGTGGCCTTGTCAGTCATCACATCAAGGACGTGCTGGTCCTCGGTGACCGTATCGCCTTCCTTGACATGCCATTCGACGATTTCCGCCTCGACGATACCTTCGCCGACATCGGGCATCTTGTAACGGTATTCGCTCATTTTCAGTCTCTCCAGGCTCGGCTACCCCGTTTCTTCCCCCACCTGCGGGGGAAGTGGGCCGGACATTGTCCGGGTCGATGGGGGACGCGCAGCGCGCTTGCGGCCCGGCGGGCCGCCCCCTCCGCCCCTGCGGGGCACCTCCCCACATGTGGGGAGGAAAACGTTGCGTCGTCAGGCCTCCAGAACGGTGTTCATGGCGTTGATGAAACGGTCCGGCCCCGGGAAGTAGGACCATTCATGGGCGTGCGGGTAAGGCGTGTCCCAACCGGTGACGCGCTGGATCGGCGCCTCGAGGGCGAAGAAGCACTCTTCCTGGATCTGCGCCGCCAACTCGGCCGCGAAGCCGGAGGTGCGCGGCGCTTCCTGGGCGACGATGCAACGGCCGGTCTTGTTCACCGAGCGGGCGATCGTCTCGATATCATAGGGCACCAGCGTCTTGAGATCGATCACCTCGGCGTCGATTCCGGCTTTCTCGGCCGCCGCCTGGGCGACCAGAACCAGCGTGCCATAGGCAACAATCGTGACCGCAGAGCCTTCACGCACGACCTCGGCCTTGCCGATCGGCAGGCTGTAATGGCCTTCGGGCACTTCGCCCTTGGGATGATTGCCCCAGGAGGCCAGTGCGCCGCCGGAATGACCTTCGAAGGGGCCATTATAAAGGCGTTTCGGCTCGAAAAAGATGACCGGGTCCGGGCTTTCGATGGCGGCGATCAACAGACCCTTGGCGTCATAAGGGTTGGACGGCATCACCACCTGCACACCCGGCACCTGGGTGAAGAAGGCTTCCGGGCTCATCGAGTGTGTCTGGCCACCCCGGATGCCACCGCCGCACGGCGTGCGCACCACCACCGGCGTGGTGAAGGCCCCGGCGGTGCGATAGCGGATGCGCGACATTTCCGAGACGATCTGGTCAAGACCCGGGAAGATATAGTCCGAGAACTGGATCTCGGCGACGGGCTTCAAACCCTTTGCCGCCATGCCGATCGCCATCCCCATGATCGCCGCTTCGTTGATCGGCGCATCGAAAGACCGGTCGAGGCCGTATTTGGTCTGCAGGTTCGCCGTGACCCGGAAGACACCGCCGAAATAGCCGGCATCCTCACCGAAGCTGATCACGTCGGGATCGCGTTCCATCATGTTGTCCAAAGCCGAGTTGAGGGCCTGGATCATGTTCATCTTGGCCATGATCTAAACTCCCAGATCCTGGCGCTGGCGACGCAGGCGCCAGTCCGGTTCGGCATAGACATCCTCGAAGATCGACTCGACCGGCGACAGCGGACCGTCATGCAGCGTGCCGTGGCTTTCCGCTTCCTTGTAGGAGGCGATGACCAGCTCGTTGAGTTCCTTTTCGAGCGCGGCGTGGCGCTCATCATCCCATTCGCCCAGACCGATCAGGTGCTGCTTCAAGCGCTCGACCGGGTCGCCCAGCGGCCAGATCTCGTTTTCGCCCTTGGGCCGGTAGCCGGACGGATCGTCCGAAGTCGAGTGGGCATCGGCGCGATAGGTGAAATGCTCGATCACCGTGGTGCCATGTCCATCACGGGCGCGCTTGGCAGCCCATTGCGTCGCGGCATAGACGGCAAGGAAGTCATTGCCATCGACCCGCAGGGAAGCGAGACCATAACCCAGCCCCTTATAGGCAAAGGTCGGCGCCTCACCGGCGGCGATGCCCTGGAAGGTCGAGATCGCCCACTGGTTATTGACCACATTGACGATGACCGGCGCGCGATAGGTCGAGGCCAGCACCAGGGCACCGTGGAAATCGCCTTCGGCGGTCGAGCCGTCACCGATCCAGGTCGCGGCAATCTCGCCATCACCGCGATATTCGCAGGCCATGGCATAGCCGACAGCCTGCGGCAGCTGGGTCGCCAGATTGCCGGAGATCGAGAAAAACTTGCCCTCGGCCCAGGTATAGTGGACCGGCAATTGGCGTCCCTTGAGATTGTCGCGACTGTTGGAGATGCAGTGACACATCATCTCGACAATGTCGCGACCGCGGGCGAACAGGATGCCCTGCTGGCGGTAGGAGGGGAAGACCATGTCGTCCTTGCTCATCGCCATGGCGCCGGCAACGGCGACGGCCTCTTCGCCGGTCGACTTCATGTAGAAGCTCATCTTGCCCTGGCGCTGCAGTTTCAGCATGCGATCATCATAGACCCGGGTCAGCACCATGTGGCGCAGGCCTTCGCGCAGAACATCCGCATCCAGCTTGGGATCCCACTCGCCAACGGCCTGGTGATTATGATCGAGCACCCGGACCAGGCCAAGCGCTAGATCCTGGGTCTCCATGCCGGGAACCGCCGTGTCGGGCCGTTTGGCCTCGCCAGCCGGCGGGATCGCAATATGGGAAAAATCTGGCTTGTCGCCGGGCCGCACATGCGGGGACGGGACATGGAAGCGGGGTTCAGTGTGTGCCATGGGCTCTCGCTGAAAACGTCGGCAGGACGTGCCAATTTGGGGGTCTCCGCACGATGCGGACACGCGACAGGCGTCTAGCGCGCAAGAGCGGGTCTTGTCCAGCTTAGCAATGCGGTGCCATTTCGGGGTTCGCAAGTGCGGAAACTTGAATTAATTTCCTGCGAAATGATGATTTGAGGAAATAATGACCGTCACCCTGGATACGATCGATGTACGCATTCTTGAAGCCCTGCAGGCAGATGCGGGCCGATCCGTCGCTGATATCGCCGAAATCGTCGGCCTGACCCCGTCGCCCTGCTGGCGCCGGATCCGTCGCCTGGAGACCGAAGGCATCATAAAACGCCGCTCGATCCAGCTCGATCGGCGCATGATCGGCCTGATGTTCACGGCCTATCTGGAGATCAAAATCCAGCCGGCGCGCAAGGCCAATTACGAAAAGTTCGAGAAGGCGATCCAGACCTTTCAGGAGATCACCGAGGCCTGCACCATGACCGGCCCCTATGATTATCTCCTGAAGATCGTCACGCCGGACATCGATGCCTATAACGAATTCATGCAGGAGCGCATGATCCCGCTCGACGTCGTCGGTGATTTCCGGACCTCGGTCCAGATCCGCAATGTCAAGGAAGGCCGCGGCCTGCCCTTGGGACATATCGACGGCTGATGGCGGCGCACTGGCTTCGCCAGTGCAACATGGGCGGGCCGGTCAGTCTCTAGTCAGCAAGGACATGACGGCCCGGCTTATATCGGCGTCGAGGCTCTCTGGCACCGCCTTTGCCGGCAGATATAATCGGACGGCCCCGAGCGGGACGCCAATCAGCGCCAACCGGACCCGCGCCAGCGGCAGGCGCTGCTCCCGGGCAAACGCCTCCAGCGCCGCTTTGCTCTGCGCATTGAGCTGGTCGAGACGGAGCCGCATGTCCGGCGGCGCCTTGTCGGACATCATCTCGGCGCGCCGCCCGGTGGTGAGGATCAGGGCCCTCCCGACCTCTTCCCGACAGAAGGCCGGCGTGACCAGCGCCGCGGCAAGCCCCGGCATCTCCTCGGGCGATGCCAGCGCGGCAAGAAACCGCCTTTGAAATGCCGCCACGGCGTCGAGCCAGGCCGCGGCCATCAACCCCTCCCGGGATCCGAAGCGGTGATAGATCGATCCCGTCGATACACCGGCCGTCGCCGTAACGGCCTGCAGGCGCACCTCCCCCTGCTCGACCAGGCAATTGGCCACGGCGGCGAAGACAGTTTCATCGAGGAAGCTTGACGGTCGGCCCATAATAGAACATTTTTTCTAGAACAAATTATTCAGAACGGATCGATCATGAACATCCTGGCCGCCTTGGCAAGCTTGAGTGCGCTCATCACCTTCCTCATCCACACCTTCGCCGGCGGCCGGGAGGTTGCCCGCCCCCTGTTGGCGGACACGCACCTGCCGCCCGCCAGCAAATGGCTGAACTATTATTGCTGGCACATCACCACAGTCCTGCTGGCCGCCATGACCATTGCCTTCGCGGCGACCGCCCTGGACCCGCGCTTCGCCGCCTTTCCGCTGCTGCTGGGCCCCTTGGCCCTTTGCCTGTCGGGTTTGAGCGCGATCATCGCAATGAAAGCCGGCATCGCGCCCCTGCGACTGCCGTCGACCAGCCTGTTCGCCCTGACCGGGGCGCTTGGCATCGCCGCAATCATCGCCGCCCCTGCCTGACCGGAGTTCGTCCATGCTCATTGCTGCTGCGACCCTGACCGTGCTGGTCGGCCTCTTCCACTCCATCGCCGGCGAGATCCGCCTGATCCGGCCGCTGCTGGCGATACCGGGCCTGCCGACCCTGGGTCATGGCCCCTGGTATGTTCGCTCCCTGATCCGCACCGCCTGGCACCTGACCACGCTGACCTGGTGGGGACTCGCGGTGATGATGCTGATCATCCATGGCGACCCGGCTCCCCAGCATCGCGCCTTGCTTGCGATATGCAGCGCCATCTTCGCGATCAGCGGTCTGGCCGCCCTGACCCTGAGCCGGGCAAAACACCCGGCATGGTTGGCCTTCCTGCCGATTGCCGCCTTGCTGCTGATCGCGGCTTGGACATGACAGGCCGGCAAAGGGCCGGCTCCCACCCTTCTGACAAATCCCGACCGGTCGATCAGCGCCCGGCAGATTCATAGCGTTGGCGGACATAGTCGTAGACCGCATATTCCAGCGGGTGAGCTTCACGGAAGACGTCGCGTATGTCGTCCGGAACCGTTTCATCACGCTCAGTCGCGTTACGGTGCTCAAGACTATTCGGATCGAAAGACTTGCCGGTTTTTTCGGCCATGCGCCGAAGCGATTCGGGCAGGAACTCGGTCAAGCCGACCTCGACAAAATACGTCTCGATAATGTCCTTGTAGTTTTCCAGCGTCACGTCGCGCGGAAAGTGGTTGAGCATGTTTACCGGGTCTCGCGCGATGCTGTCCTTGAGGTCTCCCCGTGGAACCCGGGATTGATCCTGCCAGCCCGCGGCCACCTTGCGGACGTAGAAATAGTTCGAAATCATCAGTTCCAACGGGTCGCGCAAGACGGTCATGAACTGATCGACATCGGGATAGTATTGCTCGACCCCGAACCCGCGCAGCTTGTTAAAATGGCCGTATATGACGGGAGGCGTGCCGGCAGCCTCCAACGCCCGCAAATCATGCCTGGGCGGCATTTGGGCGGCCTGTTCATTGTAGTAGTGAGGACGAAACTGACCGGGAAACCAGGCCTTCGCCACCTCAGCCACAGACCGACCGCCCGATTTAGGCACGTGGATGAATATCAACGACTTGTTCGGGTCAAAATTTTGCATGAGCCGCTCCTGATCTGGATGGCGATTTGACCGATACAAACGGACGAAAAATCAAGCAGAGATTACCGTTACCGGCAAGCTCTGCTTGACTTCAGGGCGCGCTGACATCCTGTCAGGATTACGCAAAGCGCTCCACAGCCACCGCCGTCGCTTCACCGCCACCGATGCACAGCGAGGCGACGCCCTTGGTCTTGCCATGCTTTTCCAGCGCGGCGAGCAGGGTGACCATGATGCGGGCACCAGAGGCGCCGATCGGGTGACCGAGGGCACAGGCGCCGCCATTGACGTTGACGATGTCGTGGGAAATGCCCAACTCTTTCATCGCAATCATTGGCACGACAGCGAAAGCCTCATTGATTTCCCACAGATCGACATCGCCGATCTGCCAACCGGCACGCTCGACGACCTTGCGCATGGCAGGCACCGGCGCGGTGGTGAAATAGGCCGGCTCATGGGCGTGGGCGGCAGTGGCAACGATCTTGGCGATCGGCTTCAAGCCACGACGCTCGGCTTCGGACAGGCGCATCAGGATCAGTGCGGCGGCGCCATCGGAGATGGCCGAAGCATTCGCAGCGGTCACCGTGCCGTCCTTGCCAAAAGCGGGGCGCAAAGACGGAATTTTCTCCGGCATCGCCTTGCGCGGCAGCTCGTCGGTATCGACGACCGTGTCGCCCTTGCGACCCTTGATCGTGACCGGCGTGATCTCGCGCTTGAAATCGCCGTCCTTGGTGGCGCGCTGGGCCCGGGCGAGGGTTTCCAGGGCATAGGCGTCCTGCTGCTCGCGGGTGAATTGGTGTTCTTCCGCAATCATGTCGGCGAACACACCCATCGGCTTGAATTCATAGGCGTCCTCAAGACCGTCCTGGGCCATGTGGTCCTTGATGGTGTCGTGGCCGTATTTGAAGCCGCCGCGATGGGTGGGCAGCATGTGCGGGGCGTTGGTCATCGATTCCATGCCGCCGGCGATGATGATGTCGGCATCGCCCGAGGCGATCGAGGCGCGGCCCATGATGGCCGCCTGCATGCCCGAGCCGCACATCTTGTTGAGCGTGGTCGCTTCGACGGATTTCGGCAGACCGGCCTTGATCGCCGCCTGGCGACCGGGCGCCTGGCCCTGGCCGGCCATCAGCACATTGCCCATCAGGACCTGGTCGACATCATCGCCGGCCAGGCCGGCTTCTTCCATGGCCGCCTTGACGGCGATGGCGCCGAGCTCATTGGCAGACAGCGGTGCAAGTTCGCCGAGCAGGCCACCCATCGGGGTGCGGGCCATGCCGACGATGACGATGGGATCGTCCACAGCACTCATTTGATCTCTCCTCTGGGATTGTTCTGGCTTAGTCTGGCGCGCATGATCGAATTATGCGGCACAGCGTCAAGTTATTTCGCAGATGCGAAACGGGCGGTCCGGACTTGGCCGGGATTGGACAAATGGGGGCAAACCCTTCCAATCCTTGCCGGATTCATCGTCGCCATGCTCGCGATCAACGAAGTTGAACCAACTGTCAACTTTGCTGTGACCGGCGACCTGCCCGGCCTGTTAGCGGTAGCAGCAGTGGCCATCCTCATCCCGGCCTTCGCCGAAGAACTGGTGTTTCGAGTCAGTCTCGCCGGTCGTCGCGGCCGGGTCCGGGCGGCACTGGCGATTGCCGCCTTCGTGCTCTGGCACCCGGTCCAGGCCTGGCTCGGCCTGCCGATGGCGCAAGCTGTCTTTCTCGAACCCGGCTTCCTCGCGATCACCGCCGCCCTCGGCCTCGCCTGCACGCTCGCCTGGCGGATCAGCGGCTCAATCTGGCCGCCGGTCCTCCTCCATTGGCTGGTCGTGGTCGGCTGGAAGGGTCTGACTGCACCGGTCTAGTGGCCGCACGCCTGCTGCGAACCGAGGTCACAGGCCCGCCTGAACAGCTCATCGGCGCGGCGGGCATTGCGGCGCATTGTCTGCGCCCCGTCGCGGCCACGCTCGAACATCAGGGCCAGTTCGACACAGGCCGCCGCATCGCCCTCGTCGCACACCGCTTCGCAATCGCCCTGCTTGCGCATGCGACCCGGACGATTGCCGTAACAGGCACCGCGATGCGCGTCCAACGGATCACGTCCGAGCGATACCAGCACATCAGCAAGCCGGGCGCAGCCATCAGCGAAACCCCGCTCGCAGGAGCGGCGCGACAGGGCCGCAGCCTGCTCCCGCTCGGCCTCGCTACCCGTTTCCAGAAAGCCTGCCGCCTGCCAACACGCCATCGTGCTGCCGCCTTCACAGCCCGACAGGGCCACCGGCAGATAGACCGGCCGGTCATAGCGCACATCATCATAGGGGTTGGGTTCGTTGATGCGTTCGAAAATCCAGCACGACCGGTCCGACCCGACTTCACAGCCCCGCAACAACAGCGCGATCGCGCCTTCACTCTGCCAGAAACTCCGGTCGGCCCGCTGCAGCAACCCGTAGGCATAATTGCAGGCAAACCCGTCCCCGGCCTCACAGGCCGCGACATAGGGCTGCGGATCGGGCGACTCCGGCTGGGCTGCTGCCGGCGCCGCCAGGGCAAGGCTGAAAAGAAGGATCAGGAAGAAACGCATGTCACCCCGCAGGTTTGGCGGTCAGGATAGGCAGTCCGCCCGCCTGCCGGCAAGGACAGACATCGGCATCCGGGAGAGCCTGCAGCCGCCTTCCCGCCCGACCGGCGGCGCGGATGCGCCAGAGTGGAAAGCCCGGTCCGGCAGGCGGGAAGGCGGTCTGATTGACGGTCTCCTTTCCTGGATTTGAGTGATCGACAGGCCGGCCCGCGCCACGGCGCGAACGCCTGGCGGTTTGGGCAGTAGAGGAGTGCGAGGTGCCTTGCCGGTGCCTTGCTATGTAAGTTTTGTGGGTGGCGCCGGGGGCACCTCGCACACGGAGATTTGGTCAGGGCCGTTGCCGGCCCCGTCTCGAAACCGACAGGAACAAACGGTCGAGCTTTGTGCCGCCGCCCTGCCGATGGCCACGCCGGGTTGGTCTGGCGGTGTTTCCAGGCAACCGGACGAGCTCCGTACTCCCAACGCCCCCGGATCACCAATCCGGGCCTCGAGTAGCGCGGGACAACGGGGATTATGGGATGGCGCAAAAGGGGGGCGGATAAGTTTTGTGAAATTTCCCGCCCCACACACCGTCATCCCGGCGCAAGCCGGGACCCAGTCTGCGAGACAAGCTATTGCCATGCTTGGCGAAAACGCGTGTGCGAGACTGGGTCCTGACTTGTCTCAGGATGACGGTGAGGGTGGTGAGGTGTGGGATAACCTGCCTCTCCCCGACCGGGGAGAGGTCCCGCAGCGCGTCAGCGCGCAGGGGGTGAGGGGCGCGCCGCGAAGCGGCGCCAGGGAAAGT
Source organism: Maricaulis maris (assembly GCF_003634045.1). GTDB lineage: Bacteria > Pseudomonadota > Alphaproteobacteria > Caulobacterales > Maricaulaceae > Maricaulis > Maricaulis maris. Next base: position 528,909 of record NZ_RBIM01000001.1, on the reverse strand, counting down.
CTTTAATGGCGCTGACGCGCCGCCCCTCATCGGCCCTGCGGGCCACTTCTCCCCGGTCGGGGAGAAGCGAGGGCTGTGCATTTTTCAAACGCGATAGTCCGTCATCCCGGCCGCAGCCCCGCAAAAGCGGGGCGGAGAGCCGGGACCAACGAAACGCTCCGGCAAGCGATGAGTCTCCCGTCGGTCCCGGATGGCGCTGCGCGCCTCCGGGAAAAATGAAAAAGGGGGAGCGCTGGCGGTGGCGCCTCGTAGCGCCGCCCTCAGCCGATCAACCTCACCCCGCTCGAACCACCACTTCCACCGCTGGTGCTGGTGATCCAGCCACCGCCCAGCACCCGGTCTTCGTCATCGCTGGAATAGAAGACACAGGCTTGGCCGGGGGCGACGCCTTCCTCGCCCTTGGCGAGCACCACGCGGACATCATCGCCCTCGACCGACAGGGCGGCCGGGACGGGCGGGCGGGTGGAGCGGACCTTGACGCGGATGGGGGCGCCATCGGTCATGGCGTCCTCGCCGAGCCAGTTGATCTCTTTCAGAGCGATCGTGTCGACTTCCAGCGCTTCGCGCGGGCCGACAACGACTTCGGCCTTTTCGGCATCAAGACGCACGACATAGAGCGGATCACCGACGGCGATCTTGAGACCGCGGCGCTGGCCGACGGTGTAGCGGATCACGCCTTCATGTGTGCCCAATACCCGGCCATCGACATGCACGATCTCGCCCGGACGAGAGGCGCCGGGGCGGACTTTCTCGACAATATCGACATAGCGGCCATTGGGCACGAAACAGATGTCCTGGCTGTCCGGCTTGTCGGCGACGATGAGGCCGAAGGCCTCGGCCAGTTCGCGCGTCTGGTCCTTGTTCAGATGCCCCAGCGGGAAGCGCAGGAAGTCGAGCTGTTCATGCGTGGTCGCGAACAGGAAATAGGACTGGTCCTTGCCGGTATCGGCGGCGCGGCGCAGCTCCGGCCCGTTTTCGCCCGTGACACGCTGGATGTAATGCCCCGTTGCCATGCACACAGCCCCGAGCTGGCGGGCCGTGGTCAAAAGATCGGCGAATTTGACGGTCTGGTTGCAGCGCACGCAGGGAATGGGCGTGAAGCCGGCCAGATAGGTGTCGGCAAATTCCTCGATCACGGCTTCGCGGAAACGGCTTTCATAATCGAGCACATAATGGGGAAAGCCGCAGGCCTCCGCGACGCGCTTGGCGTCGTAAATGTCCTGACCGGCACAGCAGGCGCCCTTCTTGGCCAGGGCGGCGCCATGATCATAGAGCTGCAGCGTCACGCCCACCACATCATAGCCGAGATGATGCAGCAGGGCGGCGGTTACGGAACTGTCGACACCGCCGGACATGGCCACCACGACGCGGTGATCGCCGGGATTGCCGCCCAGTCCCAGCGGATCGCCGGCGAGGCCCAAACGGGAAATGAGGTCATCGGCCTGCGCACGGGCGCGGCCGGTAAGGTCGGTCGTCATATATCGCCTCCAGCGGGGTCAAGGCCCGCAGCAAACGGTTGTTGGAGGCGGGTGTATACGCCGTCGTCGTGGCAAAAGTAAGAGGCCCGGCGCCCACGCGCCCTTCCCCCCTTAGCGCAGGAAGTTCAACAGCGAGACCTGGCTCAGCGAGGCGAAGGTCTTGGCGGACACGTTCAGCGCCGTTTCGGCCGCCTGGAAACGGGTCGCGGCCTCGGCCATGTCGACATCTTCCAGATCCGACAGCATCTGCTGCAGGAAAACCTGGCGGTCGGCATGCGAGTTCTTGATGGTCTCGACATTCGCCTGGGCGGCGCCGTTTTCACCGATCTTCGTGTAGAGATTGTCCAGCGCGGTGATGACGTTCTGGATCTCGCCATTGAGGAAGCTTTCCTGGGCGGCGCTCAAGGGCTGGCCGAAGGGGCCGTTGGCGCCAGCATTGAAGTCGGCAATGCGCTTGAAACTGTCAAACACCTCCCCACCGACATCGCTGGCCAGCATGCCGGTCTCCATGGTCAGGTTCTGGTCGAGCTGGACCTGCGGACGGCGATCATTGTTGACGAAGGCCTCGCTGGCCGTGCCCATTGCCACCAGATCATTGATATCATTGGTCGCCACCGGCGGGGTATCGGTCCGGGTGCCGCCGAAAATATAGGTGCCGGCATGCTGCGTGTTGAGCGAGTTGGAGATCTGGTAGAAGGCCTCGCGGACCTGGTGCATCGTGTAGTCGCCATCCTTGGACGTGACCGCCAGCCGCAAATCCGTGATCGCATCGGCCATCCGCCCCATCGCGATGTCCTGGCTTTCCAGTCGCGCCTCGGTGCGAACGGCCGCTTCCTCAAAGGCATCGGCGCGCTGCAGGGCGGCGCGGGTCGCCGACAGGGTCTCGGCCTGGTGGCCGACGCCCTTGAGATCGGTCGCCAACTTGCCGGTGGTGAGTTGTTTCTGGGCGTCGAGCAGGGATTTCTGGGCCTTCATCAGGTCCATCAAGGCGCTCTGGTTGGCGGCGAAGGTGGAAACACGGGTCATGTCGTCATTGCCTCCTAGACGATGCCCATCAGGGTATCGGTCATTTCCTTGGCCGCCTGCAGCATGCGCGCGGCGGCATTGTAGGATTGCTGGTAGAGCGTCATCGCGGCCAATTCCTCGTCCAGGCTGACGCCTTCGACATCGGACCGCTTCTGGGCCGCGGTCGCCTGCAGGGTTGCCGCCGAGGCCGCCTCGCTTTCAGCGCGGGCGGCGCGTGAACCGATCGTGCCGGCGATCCGGGCGGTATAATCACCCAGGCTGGCCGTCGAGGTCGACAGGGAGCCGGCGGCGTTGAAGGTCCGCGGCGCCGACAGGGCCGCCTGCAAACCGGCCCCGCCGCGATTGTCACCGGCTGCCAGGACGTAGTCGCCGACCACGGTGGCCGCATCGATATCAAGCTTGCCCAGCGCCAGGCGTGAACTGTCGGCCCGGATCGCCTTGTCGACGGAGAAGGCCTCGGCCCGCGCCGCCTTGGCTTCCAGCCCGACCCCGAAGAGTTTCGAGAAGGCGACGCCGGACGTGCCGCGCGCCGTATCGTCGCCGGTCAGCGACAGCTCGTAACCCTCATAACCGGCATTGGCCGTGTAGGAGAGCTTGCCATTGCCGTCGAGCGAGAAGGTGACATAGCGGCCCATGCCGGTGGCAGGGTCGTTGAGTGCGGTGACGATGTCGTCAACGGTCTCGCCGGTGACCATCGGAATGGTGTAGCTGCCCGCGGTCTTGCCGTCGGTGGTGTCCATGCGGAAATTGAGCGAGGTGCCGGTCGAGAACTGGTGCAGATCGGTGCCCGACAGGCCGGTCTCGAAGAAACCGGGCACGTCGCTGCGGACCAGGTCGTTCAGGCCGAAGAAGTGCGACAGGCCACGGCCGCCACGATCCGACGGCGTGGTCTCGTCCTGCAGGAAAGCGACGCCATTATTGGCCGAGTCAGCGGCGACGCTGAGCGTGCCATTGGTAAAGCTCGCCGTGCCGACCCCGGCCAGTGCGGTGTTGAGGGCCGTCGCGAGATCGCCGACTGTCGCGCCAAAGGCGACCGCGCCGCCGCCATCCACGGAATAGGTTCCGGCATCGAAATCGACATCAACGCGGCGCACAAGCTGACCGGTATTGTCGGCCACGGCGAGCGTGGTCGCGCCGGTGAAATTATGGGCATCGGCGGCGTCCAGCCCGGTATTGCGGCCGGTCAGGGTCTGCGGTGCGGGATAGGCCGCCGCATCGTTATGGGCCGCATTGAGCGCGTCGGCGGCACCGGCCGCCATCTCGGCCAGCTCCTCGGCAACGTCCGGCAGCGTCCGGTCACGCAGGTCGATCAGCGCCCGCAGCTCGCCCGACTGGATATGGCTGTCGAGTTCCTGCGGATTTCCGCCATTCGGCGATTCCGCATAAATCTTGCCATACTCCACACCGTAGGAACCGGACCCGGAGACCTTGTAGGTCAGATTGGCCGGATAATTGTCGAGCAGGAGGACGCCGTCCGTGGTGCGCAGGACAACCCGGCCATCGCCCTGGAAGTCGGCGCGGACATCCATGTATTCGGACAATTCATCGAGCAGTTCGGAGACCCGGTTTTCAGCGCCGGAACTGTCGCCGCCGCCAGCCGAGACACTCTGGACATTGGCGTTCAGCTCGTAGAGCTCGCGCAGGATCTCGTTGGAGCGTTGCAGCGTGGCATTGATCTTGGCATCGGCTTCCATGCGCTGGGCGCGGATCTCGCCGGACAGACGCTCGGATTCGGTGAAGAAGCTGTCCAGATCGGCCGTTGCCGACAGGCGCGAGACCGACAGGGTCGGGTCGACGCTGGCTTGCGACAGGCCGGCAAAGGCCGAGTTGAGGCGGGCGAAGATCGAGCCACTATCGTCGAGATTGCCGAATTGCGATTGCAGGCGGTCGAGCGCATTGGCCTGCGTCGCGGTGACGCTGGCTTCCGAGATCGAGCGCAGCGAGGTCAGCTGCAGATGGCGATCGACGATGCGGACAATCCCGTTGACCTGGACGCCCATGGCGACGCCGCCGACATTGCGGGCTTCGAAACTGGCAATGGTGCGGGCATAGCCGGGCGTGTTGACGTTGGCGACGTTGTTGGACGACGCACGCAAGCCGGCCTGACTTGCCTGAAGCCCCGACAGGGCGTTACCGAGAATACCGCTCAATGACATGGCTGGCTCCCTGCGCAGTCGGCAAAAACGAGGCGGTTGCGGCGGATTCTGCCGTCAATGCGGCAAGCATTGCCCAGCGAGGCGGCCACCCCCAAGGGCGCCTCCACAGGGCATTCCACGCCGTAACCGTTTGCCTTCATTTGCTTTTTCATGCGCTTTCCGAATTCCGGCCCGCACAGGACCTGCCCGGGCATGCCTTAACCATCGCAAGCGGCGGGCCAGACGCTGTCCCCACACTCCAAGGGATGAAAAACGCGGCCACCGTACCTCACACCCGCAGATCGCGCGCGCGATCACGCGCGGTCATAGGGACTCACACGCGCGCCAGCCCCTGATCGCCATGCCAAGCCGGCGACCCGGCAAATTGCGCCCACCGGCGGGCAAGGCCGACCGGACGTTCCTGCCCACCGCAAGGTGTTACCTCAAAATTAATACGGTAAATCAATTAGATAGATGGGGGGGGCACCTTGGCACACGGCTTGCGAACATGACTTCGAGACGAGGCGTGACGTGCGCCTTGATGCCGACGAAGGGCGCCATGACGCTGGACCTGAACACTGCGAACCTGCTGGCCATGACGGGCGGAAACGGTGGCGCGACTGCGCAGCCGGCCGCAACATCGTCCGGTGGTCCGCAGACGCAAGGCACGGGTCAGCCTGGCGGCGTGGCGGCGACATCGCCCTTCGCGCTCTTGGTCAATGCCAATCAGGCCCAAGCCCAGGCCACGACCGCTCCGGCAACGCCCGGAACGGTGCGCGGCGGCGCGCTGACCTCTGCCTCGCCGCTGCCATTGGAAATCGCCGGCGCCAGCCCGGCAGGCGTGCCGGCCGCCAATGATACGTCGGATGCAGTGCTGGCCGGAGAGATCGTTGTGCCGGTCACGCCGGTTGCAGCCGTCAGCCCGACGCGCAGCAAGCCCGCAATGCCCGTCCAGGACGTGATCGACCCGGCAATACCGACTGCCGCTCCGGTCTCCGCTCCGGCTGCCGCTCCGGCAGCGGCCTCGGACAAGGCCATTTCCGCCGACAAGCCGGTATCGGAAATCATTCTGCCCAAACCGGTCGCCGCCAATTCCGCAGCACCGGCTCAGGCCGCGACATCACCTGCCGGTCCGGCCGCGACGCCGGCCCCGACAATGCCTGGCGCAACCGCACCAGCCGCAACCACACCCGCCGCAATACTCCAGGCCGCGACAGGCCAAGCCACGACAGGCCAAGCCACGACAGGCCAGACCGCGACAGGCCAGACCGCGACAGGCCAGACCGCTGCGGTCCAGACACAAGCGATTTCGGGCGAAGCGCCGGTTCTGCCCGCCGCACCGACAACGCCGTCGCCGGTGTCGCCCATTGCTGACGAAGCGGCCCCCCGTTCCGGGCCGGTGCCGGTCGCGACCGCCGTCGCCAGCCAGCCCGCCAAACCCGATGCCGCCAAGTCCGGCACTGCAGCTGACAGTGCGCATGTCGACGTCAAGCCGACGCCCTTCGCCAAGCCGCCAGCCGCGGCCGCCGGCCTGAACCCGCCAGCACCGGGGGCAACAGGCAATCCGGCCGTCTCAGCGGCGCCCGCCACCCCCACCACGGGTGCAAGCGCGCCGGAACAGGCCGCGGCGGCTGTCAATGCCAGCGAGAACGCGCCGTTGCGCCAGCGCGGTAGCGATGCCCCGGCCATCCAGACCGCAAGCGGCCTCGCCGCCCGGCCGACCGGCGGCCTGTCACAAGCCGGCAATGCCGGTGCCAATGGTGGCCAGTCCGGCAATTCCGGCACTGGCAGCAATGGCGGCAATCCGACAACCGGAACGCCAAGCCCGACAGCGTCCTCCGCCGATCCGGCGGCCACCCTGACGGCCGGCAAGGACACGCTCCCGACCGCCGCCCAGAGCGGTGCCCCGATCACGCCGCCGGCGGGCTTGCAGACCGGCGCCCAGCCCCAACCCGTCGTGAATCCCGACCAGGCAGCGGCAGACGCCGCCATGCAGGCCGAGACGGATTTCAACCTGTCGCGCGTCGACGGGCGCATGGCCGCCGATCGCTCGGCCACCAACACGCCCCGCTTCACGCCGCACACGACCCAGCAACTGGCCGGACAGATCACCAAACAGGTCTCGAACGGCAATCGCGTCTTCGATATCCGCCTTGACCCGGCCGAACTGGGCAAGGTCGATGTCCGCATCGAATTGCGCGCCGATAATCGTGTGCACGCTGTGCTCACCGTCGAACGTCCGGAGACCCTCAACGAGTTGCAGCGTTCGGCGCGCGACCTTGAGCGTTCGCTGGCCGAGGCGGGACTCGAACTCGACGAGGACGGGCTCAGCTTCCAGATGAATGACGGCGAGACCCCGACCGGCGATGACGGTCGCGGCCAAGGTGAGGCCCTGCCGATTTTCGCACAAACCACTGAATTGGCGCAGCGCGCGGAGGATGAACTCGCATCCCGCCCGCGCTCGGCCTACGGCTTCCTGTTGTCCGGACGCTCCGGCGTCGATGTGCAGGTCTAGGAGTAGAGCATGGTAGACGCAGTATCCGGCATCGGTTCGACAAGCCCGGCCCTGTCGAATTCACAGACCGGCCTGGCCGATAATTTCGAGATGTTCCTGACCCTGCTCACCGAGCAGATGAAAAACCAGGACCCGCTCAATCCGCTCGACTCGACGCAGTTCGTGAACCAGCTGGTCGATTTCTCCAGCGTTGAACAGCAGATCGCGCAGAACCAGAATCTGGAAAACCTGTTGCTGCTCCAGTCGGCCGCCGCCCAAAGCGCCTCGGTCAGCTATATCGGCCGCGTGGCAACGGCACTGACGCCGCAGGCCATGCTGCAGGATGGCGAAGCGAGCTGGGAATACACCGTGCCGGACGAAGTCCATTCCTCGTCGATCATCATTCGCGACGAGAATGACCGCATCGTGGCCCGCCGCGACGGCGAGACCACGGCCGGTTCACACGACTTCACCTGGGATGGCCTGGGCGATGGCGGCGCCGCTCTCGAAGACGGTGTCTATTCGCTGGAAGTCATTGCCCAGAACGCCGACGGCGACAATGTCGACGTCAATATCCAGGCCGCCGCCCGTGTTACCGGCGTCGACCTGTCCGGATCCGAGGTCATCGTGGAAATGGGCGGCATTCGCGTCCCGCTGTCCTCGGTGATGTCGATCAAGGACGCCAACCCAAACTCATGACCAGGCCGCCGGCCTGATCCGGACCGCCAGAATGGCGCCCCGGCAAACCCGACCAGCAGAAAGCTCCGCAATAACAACCAAAACGCCAGGAGCATGCATTATGAGCATCAATTCCGCGCTTTTGGCCGGCGCATCCGGCCTGATCTCGAACTCGAACGCCCTCGCCTCGATTTCGGACAATATCGCCAACGTCAACACGGTGGGCTACAAGCGCGCCAACGCCGTCTTTACCCCGCTTTATGACAGCGACAGCTCGACCAAGGGCTATTCGGCAGCGGGCGTCCGCTCAGTGGCGCGCCTTTCCATCGGCGAGAGCGGCCTCCTGACCGCCGGTTCCTCGCCGACGGATCTGGCCATCTCAGGTCGTGGCTTTTTCGTGGTTCGCGATGACGCCAACCCGAACTCCTCTGACCCGGTCTCCTTTACCCGCGCGGGCCGTTTCACGCCGGACACCACCGGCTATCTCCGAAATGATGCCGGCAAGTATCTCGCCGGCTGGCCGGTCGCGGCTGACGGGTCCGTCCCGCAGAACCCGTCCGACCTCAACGCGCTGGAGACGATCAACCTGTCCTCCATCGGTGGCGCCGCCGAAGCCACGACGACGATGGGCATCAATGCCAACCTGCAGCAAAGCCAGGCGATCTCCGCTGATGAAGCGACCTATGATCCGACCGCAGCCGCGACCAACATGGCATCAGGCGCTGTCACACCGGACTTCCAGCGCTCCATTCCCTTCTATGACAGTGTCGGCGGTGTCCGCACCCTGACCATCTCCATGCTCAAGAGTTCAACGCCGAACCAGTGGCATGCCGAAGTCCACATGGTGCCGGCAACCGACGTCACGACCGGGGCTGGTCTCCTGAACGGCCAGCTGCTCACAGGTACGGTGGCCTTTGACGCCCAGGGTCGCATCGACAGCGCCAATACCACGCTGCCGACCCAGCTCGACTTCCTCTCCTCCACCAATGCCGGCGCGCTGGCTGGCAACGAATTCCAGTGGGCGACCGCGACCGGCGTGGATGCCCAATCGATCACCCTGGACTTCGGCGATCCCAACGCACCCGGCGGCTTCACGCAGTATGACAGCCCGTCTGCCCTGCTCTCGACCAATGTGAACGGCTCGGCCTTCGGTAATTTCTCCAGCGTCGATGTCGATGATGACGGTTTCGTCTTCGCCAAGTTCACCAACGGCATCGTCCGCAAGATCTACCAGATCCCGGTCGCGACCTTCACCAATCCGGACGGTCTGGAAGCCCAGTCGGGCGGTACCTTCACGGTGACGCCGGAATCCGGTGCCTACACGCTCAACCCGCCGGGCCTGGGATCTTCGGGCTCCATCGCCGCCGCGACACTGGAAAGCTCGAATGTTGACCTCGCCAACGAGTTCACCAGCCTGATCACCACACAAAGGGCTTACTCTGCCTCGTCGAAAATCATCACCACTGCCGATGAAATGCTCGACGAAGCCATCCGCATGAAGCGCTAACCATCACCCAACCGCTTCTTGACTAAGGGCTCCGCCTCCCGGCGGGGCCCTTTTTTTGCCCGGAATTCCAGGCGCGGGTCTCTGACAGGGTTCAGTTTTCTCGAAAATGCCGACGGCATTCCCGATCCTGGCCAGGCCCATATTTTATGACCGCCGGATGAGCCGGTTCGGAACATTTAGAGGCGGATTTTACGGACAAGGTTAAACGTAAATTTACCCAGTGGTTTAGGGCGATGTTAAAGGGCTGCGTGTAGGTTGATCCTACAAACAAGAAACGGGGATCGGACATGCAGCCGCGCCTTAAAAAAGAAAATTATGTCATTGGACCGGATGGTAGCCCGCTTACGCTTGGCGACCTGCCCAACCCGAGTACCCAGCGTTGGGTGGTTCGGCGAAAGGCTGAAGTCGTCGCAGCGGTGCGGGGTGGTCTACTCACTCTGGAAGAGGCGTGTCAGCGCTATTCGCTAACCGTGGAAGAGTTCCTCGGCTGGCAACGTTCGATCGACCGTCATGGTTTGGCCGGGCTTCGCACGACGCGCATCCAGCAATACCGCTAAACGACCGCTAGCTCCCCTTACTAGCGCAAGATGAGCGGCGACCGCGCCCCCTCGGTCGCCGCTCGCCTGCGTTTGCGGGAAATCGCCGGTGCCACTGCTTACCGATTGCGTGCCCTGATTGGATAATCGGGGGCGAGTCATGACGTATGCAATCGTCTTAAAGTCTCGTTTACCCAACAGGTAGGAAAATTCTGCCCAGTGCTTCGCTGATGAAGCGCACGCAATGAGGCAGGGATTTCCAGGTGAACGCGCTTTTTGAACAGTTCAGGGCTTTCGGTGCCGGACGGCTGACCGCGATCTTCGGCCTTGCCGCCGGTGTCGCCGCAGCGCTGATGTATTTTTCCGGTGCGATGGGCGGCGCCAGCCAGTCCCTGCTCTATTCCGGTCTCGACCCGGCCGACACGGCTGCGACCTCGCAACTGCTCGACCAGGCAAACATTCCTTATGAGATCCGCGAAGGCGGCACGGCCATCTATGTCGAGCGCGACCAGGTTGACGAAGCCCGCGTGCGCGTCGCCTCGAACGGTCCGCTGAGCGGCGCTTCGGTCGGCTACGAGATTTTCGACCGCCAGGACAGTTTCGGCCAGACCAGCTTCGTCCAGAACATCAATGCCAAGCGCGCCATGGAAGGCGAGCTGGCCCGAACCATCCAGTCCCTCAACTATGTCAGCTCGGCCCGTGTTCACCTGAACCTGCCGGAACGTCGCCTGTTCGCCCGCGATCAGCAGTCGCCGACCGCCGCTGTCACCATCGCCACCAATGGCCGTTTGAACTCTGAACAGGTCCGCGTGATCCGCAATATCGTGGCCTCCAGCTCGGGCATCGCGCCGACCGGGGTGTCGATTGCCGATGATCGTGGTCGCCAGCTGGCCAGTGGCGGCGACGGCCAGTCGGCCGGTTCCATCCTGATGGATGAACGTCGCGGCGAGATCGAAGCCCAGCTGCGCCAGAACATTCTCGATATTGTCGAAGGCGTGGTCGGCGTCGGCGCGGCGCGCGTCCAGGTCAATGCCGAGCTGGATCGCCAGAGCGTCACCCAGAGCTCGGAAATCTTTGACCCGAACGGCCAGGTCGTGCGCTCGCGCCAGCGCGGCGAAGACCTGTCCAACGATCAGGACGGTGCCAATCAGAACCGTGTCTCGGCCTCGGAAAACCTGCCGGACGCCGGTGACGGCGCGGCCGAAGATGGCCCGTCCAGCCTGTCCAGCCGCGAGAGCACGAGCGAGCGGGTCAATTACGAGATCTCCTCGACCACACGCACGGAAATCATTGAGGCCGGCGCCATTAATCGCCTGTCGGTCGCCGTCGCCGTTGATGGCGTACTGGAGACCGCTGAGGATGGCACCGTGACCTGGCGCGAGCGCCCGCAAGCGGAAATCGACCGGATCGAAGGCCTGGTCCGCTCGGCCATGGGTTTCGTCAACGAGCCGGGCGTCCGCCAGGACCTGCTGACCGTCAGCCAGATGGAATTCGCCCGGACCGATCCGCTGCTGGGCACCCCGGCCGCCAGCGGTTTCTCCTTCTCCAAGAATGACATGATGCGCGCGGCGGAAATCGCCGTGATGTTCATCACCGCCTTGCTGATCATCTTCCTGGTCGCCCGGCCGCTGGTCAAAGGCGCGAGCGGCGTCGCCATGCCGCAGGGCCTGGCTCTGGCGGGCGCCGGCGCCGATGGCGCTGTCCAGGGGGCGCCGGCTCCCGCCGCCCTGCCGACTCCGGCCAACCGCCCCGCGGCCCTGCCCGCGGCCGGTGGTGGTGCGGCGCGCGAGGATTCCATCGATATCGAGAAGATCGATGGCCAGGTGAAAGCGTCCTCGCTGAAGAAAGTCGCCAATATCGTTGAATCCCACCCGGAAGAATCGATCTCGATCCTCCGGACCTGGCTGCATGAGAGTTGAGCCCGCCCATGGCTGACAAACGCGCCATTGAAGATCCTGCCCGCCTGACCGGCCCCGAGAAGGCCGCCGTCATGCTCCTCGCCCTGGGCGATGAAGGCGAAAGCATGTGGCAACATCTCGACGAGGAGGAAATCCGCGAGGTTTCCCAGGCCATGTCCAATCTGGGCACGGTAACGTCGAGCGCGGTGGAAAAGCTGATCGTCGACTTTGTCGGCCAGATGTCCTCGACCGGGTCCCTGATGGGTTCGTTCGAAGCCACCCAGCGCCTTTTGACCTCCTTCCTGCCGGGCGAGAAGGTCGAATCCATCATGGAAGAGCTGCGCGGTCCCGCCGGTCGGACCATGTGGGACAAGCTGGGCAATGTGAACGAGGTCGTCCTCGCCAACTATCTGAAGAATGAATATCCGCAGACCGTTGCGGTGGTCCTGTCCAAGGTGAAGCCGGAACATGCCAGCCGTGTTCTGGGCGCCCTGCCCGAGGATTTCGCCCTGGAAGTCGTCACCCGCATGCTGCGCATGGAACCCGTCCAACGGGAAATTCTTGATCGCATCGAAGAGACGTTGCGCACCGAATTCATGTCCAACCTGGCGCGCACCTCCAAGCATGACAGCCACGAGATGATGGCGTCTATCTTCAACAATTTCGACCGCCAGACCGAGAACCGCTTCCTGGCCGCCCTCGAGGAACGAAATCGCGAGAGCGCCGAGAAGATCCGGTCCCTGATGTTCGTCTTCGAAGACCTGTCCAAGCTCGATCCGGGTGGCATCCAGACCCTGATGCGCGCCATCGACAAGGAACAGATGGCGCTGGCCATGAAGGGCGCATCCGACAGCCTGCGCGACCTGTTCTTCTCGAACATGTCCGAACGCGCCGCCAAGATCATGCGCGAGGACATGGGCTCGATGGGTCCGGTCCGCCTGAAAGATGTCGACCAGGCGCAACAATCGATCGTTTCCATGGCCAAGGATCTCGCCGCCAAGGGCGAAATCATGCTGGCCGATGGCGGCGCCGACGATGAACTCATCTACTAGGGAGGTTGAACGATGAATCCTGTCAAATTCGATTTCGATACAGAGTTCGACCATGACGGCCAGATCCTGCGCGAAGGCGAGAGCTATAAGCGCTTCTTCACCCAGGATGATGTCGAGGCCGCCCGCATGTGGGGTGTCGAGGAAGGCCGCGAGATGGAAGAAGGCCGCTGCGCCCAGTCGCTGCAGGCCATCGCCTCACAAATGCAGCTGATCCTGGCCCGTCTGGCGCATGAATCCGACGCGCTGCGCCAGGAGTCCGCCAGCCTGGCCATGGCGGCCGCCCGCAAGATCGCCGGTGAGGCCCTGTCGGCCTATCCGATCGACACGATCGAACAGGTCGCGCTGGAAGCGGTGAAGGATTTGCGCTCGGAGCCGCGCCTGTCGGTCCGCTGCAACCCGGAGCTGGTTGAAGCGCTGGCCGAGCGGTTGGAGAAGACCGCCCGCGATGCCGGTTTCGACGGCGCCATCATGGTGCGCGGCGACCAGGGCCTGCCGAACGCGGATGTCCGCCTGGAATGGGGAGCCGGTGCCGTTCAGCGCAGCGCCGAGGAAATCGAAACCCGACTGAATGACGTCGTCGCGCGCTGGCTGGCTTCGCCGCCAAGCGACGAGGAAACCCAATCTGACGCGTCCGACGGCCATGCGGCCGGCGTGAGCGCGGCTTAAGGAGGCCCGACATGGCTGACGACAATCTCGACCTTCCCGATCTGGGCGATGACGGCACGCAGGTGCCGGTCGAAGCACCGCAACGGGGCCAGCAGATGATGGACGAGGAAGAAAAGAGCGCCGCCGACCTGGCGCCGGTCTTTGATGTCCCTGTCAACATTTCCGCGGTGCTCGGCAAGGCGCATATCGATGTGAATTCGCTGCTGAAACTGACGTCGGGCTCGGTGGTCGAACTCGATCGCAAAATCGGTGAAGCCATCGACATCTATGTCAACAACCGGCTCGTCGCCCGCGGTGAGGTTGTTGTTGTCGACGACCGGCTCGGCGTGACCATGACGGAAATCATCAAAGACGGGGACGCGGGCTAAGGCCTGGCGGAAAGGACGGAACATATCATGCGTATTCTGATAGTTGGCAGCCTGGGCGGGCAACTGCACACCGCCACCAAGATCGCCCTCGACCGCGGCGCCAAAGTCTCGCACGTCGACACGATCGAGCAAGCCACCGCCCATTTGCGGGCCGGGCGCGGGGCCGACCTTCTCATGGTCGACCTGCACCTGGACGTGCAATCCCTGATCGAGGCCAATGAAGCCGAACGGATCTCGGTGCCGGTCGTCGCCTGCGGCGTCAATGTCCGTCCCGAGGCTGCTGCGGCCGCGATCCGCGCCGGCGCCAAGGAATTCATCCCGATGCCGCCGGATGCCGACCTGATCGCTGCCGTCCTGGCCGCGATCGCGGATGACGAACGCCCGATGATTGCCCGCGACCCGTCCATGCAGGCCGTCATCCACCTCGCCGACCGCATCGCCGGCTCCGACGCCTCCGTCCTGATCACCGGTGAAAGTGGCTCCGGTAAGGAAGTCATGGCCCGCTATGTCCACACCAAGTCGAAGCGCGCCCAGGCGCCCTTCATCTCGGTGAACTGTGCCGCGATCCCGGAAAACCTGCTGGAATCCGAACTCTTCGGTCACGAGAAAGGCGCCTTCACCGGTGCCATTGCCCGCCGCGTGGGTAAGTTCGAAGAGGCCGATGGCGGCACGCTGCTGCTCGACGAAATCTCGGAAATGGATGTCCGCCTGCAGGCCAAGCTGCTGCGCGCCATCCAGGAACGCGAGATCGACCGGGTCGGCGGCACCAAGCCGGTCAAGGTCAATATCCGCATCCTGGCGACCTCGAACCGCGACCTGCGCAAGGCCGTGGCCGATGGATCTTTCCGCGAAGACCTGCTGTTCCGCCTCAATGTTGTGAATCTGGCCCTGCCGCCGCTGCGCGAGCGCCCGGCCGACATCGTCGCCCTGTCTGAGCATTTCGTGAAGAAATACTCGGCCGCCAATGCCGTCGATGTCCGCCCGATTTCCGAGGCGGCCCGCACCTCACTGCTGGCGCGCGAATGGGCCGGCAATGTTCGCGAGCTGGAAAACGCCATGCACCGTGCCGTGCTGCTGGCGACCGGCCGCGAGATCACGCCGGACGCGATCCGCATGCCGGATGGCTCCGCCTTCACCGGTTCGGGCAGCAATGTGGTCCGCCAGGCTGCTGACGCCGCCCAGTCGGTCCAGGCCGACATGATCGGCCGCACCGTGGCCGAGGTCGAACAGGACCTGATCCTGAACACGCTCGATCATTGCTTCGGCAACCGGACCCATGCCGCCAACATTCTCGGCATCTCGATCCGGACGCTGCGCAACAAGCTGAAGCTTTACTCGGACCAGGGCCTGGACATTCCCGCGCCCAACCAACCCGCCCAGGGTGTCTCCGTAGCCTGATTGGACTGATACGTGGTCGATACCGCAGCCTCCCCAACCGCCGCACCTGCAACCGGCGGATTTGATCTCCGCGCCTTCCTGAACCGCACGCTTCGCGGTGATGTGGCGTTGGCGGTCGGCATTCTCGCCATTCTGGTGATGCTGATGCTGCCCATGCCCAGCTTCCTGCTGGACATGTCGCTGGCGATCTCGATCTCGATGTCGGTCCTGGTGCTGATGACCGCGCTCTTCATCAAGAAGCCGCTGGAATTCTCCGCCTTCCCGGCCCTGCTGCTGATCACCACCCTGCTGCGCCTCGGCCTCAACATCGCCTCGACCCGCCTGATCCTGTCGAAGGGCCATGAGGGCACGGACGCGGCCGGCGAGGTGATCGAGGCCTTCGGCTCCTTCGTCATGCAGGGCAATGTCGTCATCGGCATTATCGTGTTTGCCATCCTGGTGATCGTGAACTTCGTCGTCATCACCAAGGGTTCCGGCCGGATCGCGGAAGTCGCGGCCCGCTTCACCCTGGATGCCATGCCCGGCAAGCAGATGGCGATCGACGCCGATCTCTCTGCCGGACTGATCACCGAGGATGAGGCCCGCAAGCGCCGCACCGAGCTGGAAGGTGAAAGCAATTTCTTCGGCGCCATGGATGGTGCCTCCAAATTCGTCCGCGGCGATGCCATGGCCGGCCTGATGATCACCGCCATCAACCTGGTCGGCGGCATCATCATCGGTGTGGTCCAGTCGGGCATGCCCTTCTCGGAAGCCGCCTCGGCCTATTCCTCGCTGACCATCGGCGATGGCCTGGTGTCGCAGATCCCGGCCCTGATCATCTCGGTCGGCGCCGGCCTGCTGGTCTCCAAGGCCGGTGTCAACGGACAGGCCGACAAGGCCCTGTTCGGCCAGCTGACCGCCAACCCGCAAGGCCTCGGCCTGGTCTCCGCAGTCGCCCTGATGGTCGGCCTGCTGCCCGGCATGCCGCTCATTCCCTTCGCGCTGATGTCGGCCGGTGCCGGTGCCCTGGCCTGGATGAACAGGGATCTCGCCGAGCGGACTGCGCAAGCCGAGATCGACGCCAAGGCGGAACAGGAAGCCGAGGACGTCGAAAGCAAATCCGCCGAAGAAGCGCCGATCGAGGACAGCCTTGCCATTGACGAGCTGAAGATCGAGCTGGGCTATGGCCTGCTGCCGCTGATCAATGATGTCGATGGCCGCAAACTGACCGACCAGATTCGCGCCCTGCGCCGCTCGCTGGCCGAGGAAATGGGCTTCATCACCCCGGCGGTGCGCATCATCGACAACATGGCGTTGGGCAACAATGAGTACACGATCCGCATCAAGGAGCTGGAAGCCGGTCGCGGCGATCTCGAGCTGCACAAGCTGCTGGTGATGGATCCGGCCGGCCTGTCGATCGACATGCCCGGCAAGCACGTCAAGGAACCGACTTTCGGCCTGCCGGCGACCTGGATTGATGAAGGCCTGCGCGAGGAAGCCTCTTTCCGTGGCTACACCATTGTCGAACCGGCTGCCGTCCTGGTCACCCACCTGACCGAGCTGCTGCGCGAGAACATGGCCGACCTCCTGTCCTACGCGGAGGTCGAGAAGCTGATCGGCAAGCTGTCGAAAGAGCACAAGGGCCTGGTCGACGACATCACGCCGAACCAGATCAGCCGCGCCGGCATCCAGCGTGTGCTGCAATCCCTGATCAAGGAGCGCATCTCGATCCGCGACCTGCCGACCATTCTGGAAGGCATCGCCGAAGCCAGCGCCACGACCCAGAATCTCGACGCCATTGTCGAACATGTCCGGACCCGCCTGGCGCGCCAGATCTGCCACGCCAACAAGGCGCATGACGGTGTGCTGCCGGTGCTCGCCATGGGTCCGCAATGGGAGCAGGCCTTCATGGAAGCCCTGGTCGGCGATGGTGATCGTCGCCAGCTCGCCCTGGCCCCGTCCAAGCTGCATGATTTCGTGGCTGCCATTCGAAACTCTTTTGAAACCGCATCAGCTCAGGGTCATGTCCCAGTGCTGCTGACGAGCCCGCTGATTCGTCCGTATGTGCGTTCTCTGGTTGAGCGTTTTCGCCCGCAGACCGTGGTGATGTCGCAGAATGAAATCCACCCGAGCGCGCGCCTTCAGACGATGGGCCATGTCGGCTAAGCGACCGTTTTTGACCTGTGATATGATCCGAGCCCATGCATCTTAAAACCTTTGCCGCCCCGTCCCTGACCCAAGCCATGGCTGATGTCCGCCGTGAAATGGGTCCCGACGCTGTCATCATCGCCACCGGCGATGGCCCTGATGGCGGCGTGCAAGTGCGCGCGGCCAGTGAAATGTCGCGGGTCGTCGAACCGGCCGAACAGGTCCGTGACCGTTCGATCCGTCTGGCCGGCGAGGCCGATATCGAGCGCGGCCTGCGTGAAGACAATGAGCTGGACCGGGTGATCCGGGCGCTCGGCTTTCACCGCGCACCGGGTTCGGCTGCCCAGGCCCTGATCCGTTCGGCCCATGACCTCTCCGACGGCCAGGCCGTCGCCCGTCTCGCCCACGCGATCGAGAGCCGCTATACCTTCCAGCCGCTGCCCGCCGTGCCCGAACACGCCATCCTGTTTGCCGGCACGCCTGGCGTCGGCAAAACCTCGGCCCTGGCCAAGACCGCCGCCCGCGCCATCACGGCCGGTGCCGTGCCGACCCTGATCTCCTGCGACGGCGAACGCGCCGGCGCCACCGACCGGCTGCAAGAGCTGGCCCGCCGCATGGGCGCCGGTTTCCGGGTCGTCGATGATCCGCGGGAAATGATCGATGCCGTCGAGGAGATTGACGGCCCGGTCCTGATCGACAGCCCGGCGGTCAATCCGTTCGAGCTGGACGATCTCGACATGACGCTGGCCTTCGCTGACAGCGCCAATGCCGAAATCCTCTATGTCTTTGATGCCGGCCTGACACCGGAAGATGCCGAGGACGCCGCCTCGCTGTTTGCCTCGATCGGCGCCAGCCGCTGCATCCCGGTCAAGCTCGACTGTGCCCGCCGTCTCGGTGCCATCCTTGGCGTTGGTGAAACCGGCCTGGCCTTTGCGCAAATCTCCTCGACCCCCTTCATTGGCGGCGGACTGGCCCCGGCGACACCGCTGCGCATGGCCCGGGTCCTGGTCGAGGACCGCACCACACCGTTCGAGGACGACGACTGATGAAAATCGCCTCTGCACCGCAGGACCGTTCCGCCGGTCGCATCCTCGCCATTGCCTCCGGCAAGGGCGGCGTCGGCAAGACCATGCTGTCGATCGGGATGGCCCGCGCCTTCTCGCAAATGGGCGAGCGCTGCCTGTTGATGGATGGCGATCTGGGCATGGCCAATATCGACGTCCAGCTGGGCCTGCAGCCCAATTCCGACATTTCCAGCGTCATCAATGGCCGCGTTGCCATTGCAGACGCCGTCTGCCCGGCCATGGGCGGCGCGGCACAGAAGGGCGGGTTCGACGTCATCTCCGGACGCTCCGGCTCCGGCGCCCTGGCCAATCTGGCCGGTCCCGGCCTGACCAAGTTGGCCACCGGGGTCGCGGCGCTGGCCCTGTCCTATGACCGCGCCATTCTCGACCTTGCGGCCGGTGCCGACCGCGCCACCATCCGCCTCGCTTTGACCGCCGATGATGTGGTGATCGTGCTCAATGACGAGCCGACCTCGCTCACCGACGCCTATGCCTTTGTGAAAACGCTGCGCCTGCATGATGACGGCGCCTCGCCGCTGGTGGTGATCAACAATGCGCCCAGCATCAATGCCGCCAACGAGGCCTTCAGCGCCTTCCGCAAGACCTGCGAGGCGTTTTTGAGCTTCACGCCGACCCTGGCCGGCATTGTCCGCCGCGACCCGACCGTCCCGGCGGCCATCCGCGCCCAGACCGCCGTCTCCCTGCGCGCGCCGCAATGCGAGGCGGCCAAGGATATCCAGGCCTTGGCGGGCTCGCTCGCGCGTGGCAAACAGGCAGCCTGATCGACCGGGGGGATCGAGCATGTATGACAGTTTCGCGGAACGCCTGGCCGTCGGCTTCACACCGTTCGATTGGTGGCTGATCATTGTGCTGTCACTGGTCGCGGCGCTGATCATGCGCAAATGGCCACAATGGCCGGCCGCCGCCTCGATCGCCTTCATGCTCGATGCCTGCGCCCCCTTCTTCTACCGCTGGTCCACCGGCATCCCGCCCGATTTCGCCTTCGACTTTGCCTTCTCGCGCCTCGATGAGCGCGGCGGGGTCGTCGTGCTGATGCGGCTGGCGATCTACATGATCACGATCGGTGCGATTTACTGGGCCAAGCGCCGCTACGGGCGCTGACCGGGCACCGCAGGGCCGCGCGTCCGCATTATTCATATCCCGAATGAACGATATTCGCTCCATCAATTGGCGAAATCTGTGGTGATGCCCCACCTGATTGCGCGGCCAGCCGTCCGGCGGTCGCAAAGAGGGATCGCCATGACGAAATATACCGACACGCGCTAAGCGCCTGCGCGCCCAGGCGCGCCCACACCCGACATTCTGACATCTGACGCGCGCGCCTTGGCGCCGCGACTGCCGCCGGACGCGATACGCGCCGGTGAGCGTAATCCGTATTGCCTGAAAGGACCCGAAATGGGCGCAATCAGAAACCGCACGGACATGTTCGCAACGGCCCTGGCCGAGCGCATGATCCGCTGGCGCTGGGCGGTGATCCTCGTGACACTGCTCGCCACATTCGGCTTTGCCACCGGCATGCCGAACCTCGCCTTCGACACCAATTACCGGGCCTTCTTCTCGGACGAGAACCCGGAACTTGCCGCCTTCGAGACCTTCCAGGCGACCTACACCAAGAACGACAATGTGCTGATCGTGGTGCGTCCCGCAGACGGCAATGTGTTTTCCGCCGACACGCTGGCCGTGGTCGAGGAGATCACCGAGGCCGGCTGGCAGGTCCCCTATGCCATCCGCGTCGATTCCATCACCAATTTCCAGCATACCTGGGCACAGGGCGACGAGCTGATCGTCGAGGACCTGGTCCGCAATGCCCACGCGCTTGAACGCGGCGATCTTCTGGAGCGTCGCAGCATCGCGCTCAACGAGCCGCTCCTGCGCAACCAGCTGGTGACGCCGGACGGGTCGGTCACGGCCATCAACATCGTGCTGCAATACCCCGAACTCCATTCGATGGAAGTGCCGGAATCGGTGGCGGTCGTGCGCGCCCTGCGTGACCGCATCGAGGCGGAATATCCCGATATCGACATCGTCCTGTCGGGAATCTCGATGATGAACAATGCTTTCATGGAAAGCGGCATGGGCGACATGGCGAAGCTCATTCCGCTGATGTATCTCGTCCTGCTGGTCATCATGATGATCGCCATCCGCTCCTGGAGCGGCACGCTGGCCACCCTGTTCCTGATCCTGTTCTCGACCATCGTCGCGATGGGTTCGGCCGGCTTCCTTGCCATCGGGCTGACCCCGGTCTCGGCCTCGGCCCCGACCATTGTCCTGACCCTGGCGATCGCCGACTCGATCCACGTCCTGATGTCGATGCGGCAACGCATGCGCGACGGGCTGGCCAAGCGTGAGGCCATCATCGATGCGGTGCGGATCAATTTCCTCGCGGTCTCGATCACCTCGCTGACCACCGTCATCGGCTTCATGGCGCTGAACCTGTCGGACTCGCCGCCGTTTGGACATCTGGGCACCATGACCGCCATCGGCATCGTCGCCGCCTGGCTGCTTTCGATCACCTTCCTGCCGGCCATCGTCTCGCTGCTGCCGATGAAGGCCTCGCCGCGCAAATCGGATGGCAAGGACGCCACCGCCCGCATGGGCCAGCTGGCCAACTGGGTGACCCGTTACAGCCGCCCGGTCCTGTTCGGCTCGGTGGCGGGCAGCGCGGCGCTGATCGCGCTCATCCCGACCATCGATTTCAACGACCAGTGGGTGAATTATTTCGACACCTCGCTGGAAGTGCGGCGCGACAATGACCAGGCGCTGGAGGATTTCGGCCTCTACCCGATCGAGTTTTCAGTGCCGGCGCAAAGCTCGGGCGGGATCGCCGAGCCGGAATATCTGCAGAATCTCGACGCCTTCGCGGCCTGGGCCCGCTCGCAGGACAATGTGACCCATGTCTATTCGGTCACCGACATCATGCGGCGCCTCAATCGCAACCTGCATGGCGATGATCCGGACTATTACACCCTGCCGGATGATCGCGGTCTGGCGGCGCAATACCTGCTGCTCTACGAGCTCTCTTTGCCCTATGGCCTCGATCTCAATGACCGCATCAATATCGACAAGTCGGCCTCGCGCCTGACCGTCACCCTGGACAATGTCACGACCGAGGAGACGAAAGCCTTCCTCGACGCGGCGGAAGCCTGGCTGGCGGACAACACGCCGGACTACATGCACACATCGGCGACCGGGGCCCAGGTGATGTTCGCCTATGTCGCCGAGCGCAATGTGAACTCGATGATCTCGGGCAATATCATCGCCGTGCTGGCGATCGGCCTGGTGATGATCCTGGCCCTGCGCTCGCTGCGTCTTGGCGCCTTGAGCCTGATCCCGAACACACTGCCCATCCTGACCACGTTCGGGGTCTGGGCCTTGCTGGTCGGCACGGTCGGTTTCTCGGTCGCGGCGGTGGGTGCGGTTTCACTCGGCATTGTCGTCGACGACACGGTCCACTTCCTGACCAAATACCGTCGGGCCCGCGTCGAGCGCGGCGCCGATACTGCCGGCGCCATCCGCTACGCCTTCGAGACCGTCGGCATGGCGATCGTGATCAACACCATCATCCTGGCGGCCGGTTTTGCCGTCCTCGCCCTCTCAACCTTCAAGCTGAATGCCGACATGGGTCTTCTGACCGCCCTGGCGATCGTCTTCGCCCTGGTGCTCGATTTCCTGCTCCTGCCGGCCCTCCTCGTCGAGCTCAACAAGCTCACCTCCCGCAATACGCAATCCGGAGAAAACCGTGATGAAGACCAAAGCTACCAACCCGCTCAGTAAATCCCTGCTGGCCATGGCGAGCCTGCTCGCCCTGGCCGGCCCGGCACCGGCCTTCGCCCAGGAGGCCGAGCTGCCGGCCTGGGTCGACACAGACAGCGAACGCCGCGGCTATGAGATCGCCATCCGTTCGGACAATTCCGACAATGGCTTCGGCGACAGCCGGGTCGAGGCGACCATGACGCTGCGCAATGCCGCCGGTCAGGAAACCTCGCGCCAGCTGAGCTTCCAGACACTGGAACGGGCTGACAATACGGTTGGCGACAAGTCTGTGGTGGTGTTCCACACCCCGGCTGATGTCGAGGGCACCGCCCTTTTGTCGCACGCCCACATCCTGGAGCCGGACGATCAATGGCTCTACCTGCCGGCCCTGGCCCGGGTGCGCCGCATCTCCTCGGCCAACAAGTCCGGCCCCTTCGTGGGCTCGGAATTTGCCTTCGAGGACTTCACCGCGGTCGAGCTCAACAAGTATGAGCACAACTACCTGACCACCGAAGCGATCACGGTGGCCGGTGAAACCCTGCCGACCGACGTCGTCGAGCGTTTTCCGCGCTACGAGAACTCCGGCTATTCGCGCCAGGTCTCTTATATCGACCAGACCATCCACCAGGTCCGCCGCATTGAATTCTTCGACCGCCGCGGTGATCACCTCAAGACGCTCGATCTGGGCGACTACCGTGAATATGGCGACGGGATCTGGCGCGCCCACCGCCTGGTCATGACCAATCACCAGACCGGCAAGTCGACCGATCTTGTCTATGGCGATTTCGAATTCGGGGTCGGATTGACCGACAACGACTTCGTGCGTGGCGTTCTGGAACGCCAGTACTAGCCCCCCAGCCGACCGGCCGCGGCCCTGCCCGACTGCGGCCGGCTCAGCGACCGCCGCGACTGCACCTCTCCCTGTCGGTGCAGTCGCGGCGGCTTGTTCTTGATGAGGCCAATCATGAGGTCCCTGATGCGTACCCTGAAATCCCTGATCATGCCGTTGCTGGTGCTGGCGGCCGTGATCTTCGGCGCCTCCACTGCCCTGTCCCAGGGCTGGGACGTGGGAGGCTCGATCGGCGCCGAAGCGCGCATTTTTCCCGACGACCCGGCCTTCGCCGGCCAAGAGGATGGTGTCCAGACTTCGATCATCCTGGAGGGTGATTTTCGCTGGCGCAGCGCCGACCGCCGCCACCAGATCGTTCTGGTGCCCTGGGCGCGCCTGGACGCCGTCGATGACGCGCGCAGCCATGCCGATTTGCGCGAAGGCTTTTACCGCTTTGTCGGCGACGAGCTGACCGTCGAGGCCGGCCTGATCAAGGTGTTCTGGGGCGTGACCGAGTCGCGGCATCTGGTCGACATCATCAACCAGACCGACGGAGTCGAGGACAGTGATGGCGAGGACAAGCTGGGCCAGCCCGCCATCCGCCTGACCCGGCAGACCGGTTGGGGACGGCTGGAAGCCTATCTCCTGCCCGGCTTTCGCGAGCGCACCTTCCCCGGCATTGAGGGCCGGCTGCGCGGCCCGCTCATCGTCGACACGGATGCCCCGCTCTACGAACATGCCGACGAGGAGCGCCATGTCGATATCGCTGCCCGCTGGAGCCATTATCTCGGCGATTGGGATCTCGGACTGGCGGCCTTTCACGGCACCAGCCGCGAACCGGGATTCGTTCCATCCGCCGACGGGCAGAGCTTGCGGCCGGTCTACAATATCATTTCCCAGCTCTCGGCCGATGTGCAGCTGACCCGTGGCGCCTGGCTGTGGAAGGGCGAGGCCATTGTCCGCGAAGGCCAGGGCGACACCTTTGCCGCCTTCACCGGCGGGCTGGAATACACCTTCTATGGCGTCACCGCGTCCGGTGCCGATTTCGGCGTGCTGGTCGAATACCATTCCGATGGCCGCGACAGCGATCCATCGGTCGCGCCGCCGACTTCCTTCGACAATGATGTCTTCCTGGGAGGCCGCTTTGCTTTCAATGACATGAATGACACATCCCTGCTCGGCGGCGCGGTCATCGACGTGGAAAATGGATCAAGCGCAGTCCTGATTGAAGCGGAACGGCGTCTGGGTACCCATATATTCGTGGAAATCGAGGGGCGTTTCACCGTCAATGTCGACCCCGCCGACGCTCTGGCTGTCGTGCAGGACGATGATGCCATCACCCTTCGCATCACCCGGCATTTCTGAGCCGGACCGGTTGGAGCGTGCAGGAAGGATGAGCCTGATGAGCCTCAAACATATTGACTTGAACCTGTTGATCACCTTCGACGCGCTCTGGCACGAACGCAATGTGACCCGGGCCGCGCGGCGTTTGAACGTGTCGCAACCGACCGTGTCCAACGCCCTTTCGCGCCTGCGCCTGGTCTTTGGCGACCAGCTCTTTTTGCGCGCACCCCGCGGGATCGAACCGACCGAACGCTGCAGCGAGATCATCAAGGATGTGCGCGAGGCCCTGCGCCATATCGAACAGGCGCTGGACAGTGGCCCGGCGTTTGACGCCAAGCAGTGTCGGCGGCAATTCCAGATCGGATGCGCCGATTATTTTGACCTCTTCGTACTGCCGGACCTGCTCGCCTATATGGCCGTGCACGCGCCGATGATCGATCTGCGTATTCGCTCGGTTGATATTGAGGAGGGCATGGACCTGCTGGATGCCGGCGAGCTGGACTTCATGATGCATATGGAATTTCCCGCCGCGAAGCGCTTCGGCGTTCGCCCGGTCCTGCGGGAACGACACGTCTTCGCGACCCGGGCCGGTCATCCTCTGGTCAAGGGGCCACCCGATATCGCGACCTTTGCCAGCCTCTCCCACGTCAATTTCTCGCAGCGCGGCGACTCCGAGTCACTGGTCGACGAGGTCTTGGCCAAGCTGGGTCATCGCCGCCGCGTCGCGATCACGACCCAGCACATGACCACCGTCGCGCATCTGGTGAAGACCACCGATCTCGTGGCCTCGGTCCCGTCGCGCATGGCGGCCAAGATGCTCGAGGAAGGCGGGTTCGCCGTCTATCCCATCCCCTTCAAGATCGAGAAAGTGCCGGTCGCGGTCTATTGGAATCGCCGCTTCGAACTGGACGGCGCGATGCGCTGGATGCGCGATGCGATCATCGAGTTCTGCGAAGTCCTGGAGCCGGTCACCCTGCCTTTTGACACGCCCGCGCCAACAAAAATGGCGACGGCCAGCTAGCCGTCGCCATTTCTTTTTCCCGGTCAGCGCCGGGCGCTATTCGATGATGGTGATCTGGCTGTCCAGATAGGTCGCCGCATCTTCAAAAGCGGTCTCGGCATCGCTGATACCGAAGAGGACCCGCTGACCGGCTTCCAGCACCGGGCCGTAGAGCAGCGTGCCCTCGGCATCATCCTCGATGTGAAAACGGCGCGTGCCATCGGTTTCCAGCGCGTCAAAGCGGGCGCGAACCAGGGCCCAGTATTCCTGCGTGGCATCCCAGTAGTCGAGCGCGGCCTGGCCGTTGGACAGATCGGTATTGCGATAGGTGTTGACCCCGACTTCGCGGACCAGCTCGTGCACAACGCCGTCTTCCAGCGAGAGCTTGGAATTGTCCTGCTCGTGGATCCAGCCCCAAGACGTGACCGTGTGACGGTTGACGGCAGCAATCACGTCATAATCGTCGCGCGTGGTGTCATCGCGGCGCGGCAGCGGACGCCAGGAAACCGGCGGTTCCCAGGTGGAAATGCCATCCGCATCATGCGTCCACGGCGCGACGGCGGCGTAGCGCGGGCTGTCATCGACCTGGTAAACGGTCTGCGACCAGGCGCCGGCGCGATCGGCTGCGGCGACATCCTCGACGGTCCAGTCATCAAAACCCTGGAAAGCCAGCACGGTCGCCGGCTCATAGCGCCAATCCTGGCGCCAATGCTTGACGATGAAGGGGTTGTCGCCCTCACCGGCGATCAGCAAGTGCTGCAGCATGATGAAATCGCCCGTGTCCTCGACCACGACGACGACTTCGCGGGCCGGGGTGAGCTTCGGTTCTGCCAGCTCGTAACCGTCGGCAATCGGTACCATCTCACGGAAATCGAAAGTGACGGCATATTCGCCCTGCATGGCGAGGATCGCCTGGCGATCCCGTTCAAATGCTTCCGGCGAATGCGTGGCGACCGGCAGCGTCGGAGCCGATACTGGCGCGGTGTCGGTGGTCGTCGTGGCACAGGCAGACAGCGTCAGTGCGGCGGCAGCGAGATAAGCGAGTTTCATTAGCCCCTCGGTGAAATCTGGAATGACCCGGATGGAATTGGCAGTTGTTGATACAAATTCTCACTTGCATTCGCAGAAATCAAGCGGCAGAACACAGCTCATGCAAATCATTCGCAATCAGGACTTATCATGAAACGCGTATTTCTGGCCTCGACCGCCCTGTTCGCCCTCGCCGCTCCCGCCTTCGCCCAAGCCGACGAGGCCGAAACGGCCGAGGACGTGATCATCGTCGAGACCACCTACACCAAGCTGGACCGCTTCGTGTATCCGGGCGCGACCGCGACCGTTGATGCTGAAGCCCTCGACCTCAGCCGCCCCTCCGACCTTGATGACCTGTTGCGCCAGCTCCCCGGCGTCGACGTTTCCGGCGGCCCGCGCCGCACCGGCCAGACGGTGTCGCTACGCGGCCAGGGCCGCGAGAATACGACCCTGCTGCTCGACGGCGCCCGGCAGAATTTCGGGTCGGCCCATGATGGTGTCTTCTTTGTCGACCCGGCCATGCTGGTTGGCGTTGAAGCCGTGCGCGGGCCGGCATCGGCCCTGTTCGGCTCCGGCGCTTCCGGCGGGGTGATCGCCTTCCGCACTGCCAGCGCGCACGACCTGCTCGGCAATGGCGAGAACTGGGGCTATGGCCTCGGCGCCGGCTATCGCTCGGTGGACGAGGAAACCCGCAGCTCGGTCAGCCTTTACGGCCGCACCGGTGCCTTCGACGCCCTCGCCTCGATCTCCTCGCGCAGCTCCGGCGATATCGCGCTGGGTTCCGGCAATGACCTGCCCGCCGATGATGACAGCGTCTCCGGCCTGCTCAAATTTGGCGCCGACCTGGCCGACGGTATCCGGGCCGAGCTGAGCTGGCAGACCTTCGACGGCAGCGCCACCGAGCCGAACAATGCCCAGGGCGCGGCCGCGGTCGGTTCGCTCAACGCCCTGGTCAACAAGGACATCACGTCGGACGCGATCACGTTGAACGCCACCATCGCCCCGTCCACGATCAGCTGGCTCGATCTCGACGTCACCGTCTATCGCAACGAGACCGGCGTCGATGAGACCGAGACCGTGTCCGGCCGCGAGCTTCGTCGCGATCTGGAAACCTCCGGCATCCGCCTCGACCAGCGCTTTGACTTCACCCTCGGTGCCTATGATGCCGGCCTGACCGTGGGCGGTGAGTATTACGAAGACAGCCAGGACGGTTATGACAGCGCCGAGGCTGGCGGTGTGCGCGGCGGTGCGCCGGATGCCGACAGCCAGTTCACGGCCGGCTGGGTACAGCTCGAACTCGACGGGCCGGCGCCCTTCGGCCTGCCGGGCCGGGTCATCCTGCTGCCAGGTGTGCGCCAGGACTCGTTTGAAACCTCCACCCCAACCACCACGACGGTTTCCAGCGACGCCACGTCCAGCCGCTTTGCCGCCACCTATGCGCCGATCGACAGTTTCAATGTCTTCGTCAGCTGGGGTGAAGCCTTCCGCGCGCCGTCGATCAACGAGCTCTATCTCGACGGGACCCACTTCTCGCTGCCGCACATCATCCTCGGCCCGCCGACCTTCATCACCAACGAGTTCATTGCCAATCCGGACCTGCTGCCGGAAGAGACCGAAACGCTGGAAATCGGCTTGCGGGTGGATCTGTCGGACCGGATCAATGTCGACCGCCTCGACGTGAGCGCCTCCTGGTACCAGACCGATGCGGAAAACCTGATCGACCTCTTTGTCGATTTCGCTTTTGATCCGACCTGTTTCGCCCCGCCCTTCTTCGGTCCGTGCTCGGCCGGCACGACGCAGAGCCGCAATGTCGGCGCTGCGGAGCTGGAAGGTTATGAAATCCAGCTTGGCCTCGCCGAAGGCCCGTTCTCGCTGGACGCTTCACTCACGGGTATTGACGGCAAGGACGTCGCCACCGGCGATCCGCTCGGTTCGCTCGCGCCGACCCGGCTCTTCCTCGATGGCCGCTGGCGTTTCGAGGATACCCGCCTGACCCTGGGTGGCCGCATCGAGGCTGCCGGTGAGTATGACGAACCGCTGGCCGTCAGCGAACACCGGCCGGGCTATGTCGTCGCCGACGCCTATGCCCGTTGGCAACCGATCGCCGATAGCGGCTTGCGCATCAATGCCGGTGTCGAAAACCTGTTTGACCACGATTATGACCGCGTCTTCGCCGGCGTCAGCGAACCGGGCCGCTCGGTCCGTGTCGATGTGAGCTGGTCGCAGAACTTTTGATCGGCCCGTCTCCTTGTCATCCCTGATGGACGCCCGGCGAAAGCCGGGCGAACGTCAGGGACCTAGCTGGTCACCGGCACATAGGTCCCTGCCCTGCGTCCGGCCTTCGCCGGACATCCGGCAGGGATGACAATCCTGGCGGGGTATCCGCGCCCAAACAACAAAAAGCCCCGAACCAGCTGGTCCGGGGCCTTTTTGCGTCGTCACAGAATTCGCGTGGTCAGTGTGATGAGCGTCCGTGGCGAATCTGGGCGATTTCGTCGAGCTCGTCCTGTTCGGCGGCGCGGAGGGATTGTTCGATCCGGGCCAGACGGCGTTCTTCCAGCAGCTCGTATTTCTTGAGATCAGTGAAGGCTTCCGACAGCCGGTCGCGCAGGGCGTCGGCCTGGACATCGACCTCATCGAGCGAGGCGCGGATGTTCTCCTTCCGCTTGATCACCGCCTGGGCATAGGAGCCGTAGGCGACATAGCCCTCTTTCGACTGCGTCGCAGCCGCCTGCTCCTCCGGCACGGATGCCTCGAGCCGCTCGATCTGTCCGATCAGTGCCGCCCGGGAGCGATCCAGCTCGGCCATCTGCTTTTGCAGTTCTTCCACTTTGAACCGGGCCAGCCGGATCAAGGGTTCATGTGAGCGTGTCATTGTCGCACTCCTTCACCACCACCCAAAATCTCCGACAGCATCGCGAAGGTCGACGGAATATCCGCCGCCTCGTCTTTTGACTGTCCGAGAAACGCTTCCAGCGGATCGTTGAGCTCTATGGCCCGATCCACCGCCGGATTCGATCCCTGGGTGTAAGCACCCAAACGGATCAATTCTTCCATGTCGGCATAGGCCGACAAATGCTTGCGCGCTTCCGCGACCAGGGGTCGCTCGGCTGCGTCATAGACTTCAGGCGCGGTCCGGCTGACCGACTTGAGAACGTCGATGGCGGGGTAGCGCCCCCGTTCAGCAATGGCTCGGCTCATGACCACATGTCCATCCAGGATGCCTCGTACGGCATCGGCTATGGGTTCGTTATGGTCATCACCATCCACCAAAACAGTGAAAAGACCGGTAATGGAGCCTGCTTTTTTGCCGTCTTTACGTTCGGGACCGGGCCCGGCGCGCTCAAGTAGCCGTGGCAATTCAGCAAATACCGACGGCGTATAGCCGCGCGTGGTCGGCGGTTCACCGGCGGCAAGGCCGATTTCGCGCTGCGCGAGGGCAAAACGGGTGACACTGTCCATCAGGCACAGCACATCAAGGCCCTGATCGCGGAAATACTCCGCCGCGGTCAATGTCAGATGCGCCGCCTGACGGCGGGCCAGGGCCGGCGCGTCCGAGGTTTCGGTGATCACGACCGAGCGCTTGCGACCTTCCGGCCCGAGCACGTCATCCACGAATTCACGTGCTTCCCGGCCCCGTTCGCCAATCAGGCCGATGACAATCACATCAGCATCGCAGGCGCGCGCCAGCATCGACATCAACACCGACTTGCCGACCCCCGATCCGGCAAAAATACCGAGGCGCTGGCCACGACGCATGGGCACAAAGCTGTTGAGGACGCGCACGCCCATATCCATGCGGTCGCCCAGACGGGCGCGACCATGGGCGCTGGGCGGATTGCCCTTGAGCGGATAGGGCGTGCCGCCTTCGGTGAGCGGCGCACCGCTATCAAGCGGACGCCCGAACCCGTCGAGCACACGGCCCAGCCAGGACTGGCTCGGGCGAACACGGGCAGCTTCCGGCTGGAGCAGCGCGCGGGCGCCCGGCCGAATGCCCTCAAGCGGACCAAACGGCATCATCAACGCCGTTTCACCGCGAAAACCGACCACTTCACATTCAGCGATGCCATTACCGGTGTCGATCCGGGCATGGGCTCCGAGTGACAGGCCCGCCTTGGGCCCCTCCGCCTCGACAAGCAGCCCGTTGAGCGCGGTGACCCGTCCTTCCAGGATCCGGTCATCCAGTCGCCCGACGCGATCGATCAGGGTTTGCATCATACGGGTCAGCCCGCCTTCTCAAATGTGGCGCAAATGCCACTTCCCGGACAGTTTAAGGGCCGTCGGTTGCCTCGACGTAAACACCCGGCAGATTCTGCAGCCTTGGAAACGCGGTGATTCTGACCGAGGCCGGATTCCGATTCCAATGCTGAGTCCCGCAGTCGCAACAATTGCCTGTGGATAAGCCTGGTCGACCGGATCTTGGGAATCCTGAGCCGATTTGCCTGTCTGCACAGGTGAAAATCGCAACTCACTGGGAATACTTTATACCGTGCATATTTGATCAATCCGCACAATTTCACCGCGATGATGGCCCTGGTACCCCCGTTAACCCTTGAATGGTTAACGCGAAATCCGAATCAAGCTTTTCCGGGGAAATTTCGGAAATCTGCGATTCCAAAACTGGGTCAAGACGCAGTTAACTTTCGTTAAGGGTTTCCGCATAGCGTCCAAATAAGGTTAATCACCAGATGAGACCGGGCGCGCACTGATTCGCCCGGGTAGCAAAACCGGAGGCGAACCATATGCGGGTTCTTCTTATTGAGGACGATCGGGCAACGTCCCAGTCCATCGAATTGATGCTGAAATCCGAGGGTTTCAACATCTACACCACCGATCTCGGCGAAGAGGGCGTGGATCTGGGCAAGCTGTATGATTACGACATCATCCTGCTTGACCTGAACCTGCCGGACATGCCGGGCTTCGACGTCCTCAAGACGCTGCGCGTGGCCAAGGTCGACACCCCGATCCTGATCCTCACCGGCAATGCGGACATCGACAACAAGGTGCGCGGCCTGGGCTGTGGCGCCGACGACTATATGACCAAGCCCTTCCACAAGGACGAGATGGTCGCCCGCATCCATGCGATCGTGCGCCGCTCGAAGGGCCATTCCCAGTCCATCATCAAGACCGGCTCGATCGGCGTGAATCTCGACGCCAAGACGGTCGAGGTCGAAGGACAGCGCGTCCACCTGACGGGCAAGGAATACCAGATGCTCGAGCTGCTTTCCCTGCGCAAGGGAACGACGCTCACCAAGGAAATGTTCCTGAACCATCTTTATGGCGGCATGGACGAGCCGGAACTGAAGATCATCGACGTCTTCATCTGCAAGCTCCGCAAGAAGCTCGCAGCGGCCACCAATGGCGAACACTATATCGAGACGGTCTGGGGCCGCGGCTATGTGCTGCGCGACCCGGTCGAGGAGAAGGCGTCAGCCTGATCCACCGGTCTCAGCGTGATAAAAAGGCCCGGGCTGCCCGCCCGGGCCTTTTTCATGTCCGGTGTCCGGTATCAATCGCGCGACGGCTCGTCCGTCGTGTCATCGATTTCCTCGCCGGCTTCTTCGAACGTATCGCTGTCTTCACCGGTGACGTCCTCAATCGCGGCGTCGACCTCTTCGCCGGCATTTTCGGCATCACCGTCGGTGCAGCCGGCCAAGGCCAGGGCGGAGACCGTAAAGGCAAGCGGAATGTATTTGCGCAACATGGGATTTCCTTTCTGTGTGACTTCAGGAATTCTGGATTGTCTGCGTGTCAGATCCGCGGATTACGTCCGCGCAACAGACCTACCACAACCGAGAGCGCGAACAGAAAGAGAAACAGGACGAACACGATCTTCGCGATCGACGCGGCGCCCGCTGCGATACCGCCAAAACCCAGTACGGCGGCAATCACGGCAATAATGAAAAAGGCGAGAGCAAGATTTAACATGATCATCTCCTGGTTCGGCTATGTCCATGAAATGCCTGGAACGGGCTTTGGTTCCGTTCAGCCGCGAAGCTGAAGTATTGCCCGGCGACGCTCCGACAAATTGTCCTCCCCTGTTCAGGGGCCGGGCAGGCATTCGCCGATCCATGCGACACCATGACGCCGGCCCGGATGGTCAGGCGTCATGGTCAGCCACAGCCGCCCCCTGCATGGTTGACCACAGCGCCACAATGGCGGTGAGACCTGTCCATGATTTTGACCACGGTCGCGTTTTCGTGCGGTAGTGATCGGCAGCGGTCTCGACTACCGGCATTCGATCATCAGTTCACGGCTGACCATGGTCTGGAAGCTCAAGTCGCCATCCATTTCTGAGACATGCGTGTCCGTATCTCCAACGCGATCGATCACGATATAGCCCTGCGGGCACAAGCGGCTTGCCTCTTCATAACAGTCACTCCAGCGACCGCTCGAACAATCGATCGAGAAGCCCGGAAGGCCGTCCGGTGAGGTGAGCGGCTCGGATGTCGTGCAGCCGCTCACGAAGAGTCCGATCGTGAGAACGGCCAGCCAAATCCTGGTCGGGCGGATGATTGACTTGATGTGTGAGGTCATGCGGGGCTCCGGTTTTGATCGTAACCGGACCTTAGTCGCCCCAGGCGAAATGCGGCGTCCGAGCCAAACGGCACGGCCCTCGCTGGCAGCTCCGGCAGACCGCCCCGGATGGCTCGGACGTCATGACCGACCGACACCGCTACCAAGACGCATCAGCCGGGTCTGAGCAACGGGATCATCCCACTTGAATCCGGCTGGATGTCCAAACGGTGGCCGCCCCCCGGGCGTCAAGGCGCTCAAGCAAAACTGCGCCGTGCCCAAGGCCGCCGGTATTCCAATCCGTGTTCAAATCCAGTTTCGAGAAAAACAATGAAACATCTGATCCTGACAACGGCTCTGGTCGCCGCTTTCTCAGCAACTGCCCATGCGCAAGACTCGCGCTTCACCCTCTCCGAGGGCTACGCCTACCAACAATTTGACGAATTCAACGCCCACTCGCTCAATAGCCGGCTGGGCTACAACCTCACGGACTTCATCCGTGTCGAGGCCAATGCGGTGTCGGGTCTGAGCGGCTCCTCGGGGATTGATTGCCCGGTTGGCACAGATTGCTCGTCCATAGAGCCACGAGCCCGCTTCCGCTACGGATATGGCGTGTCAGTCGCCGGCGAGTATCCGGTATCCGAACACCTCTCCATGTTTGCCCGCATCGGCTATGACATCGCCAACTTCAAGGCCACCGCCGGGCCGTCCGGCGACGACTCCGGCTTGGCGTTCGGCGCCGGCGCCGATTTCTTCTTCAACGATGCCCATGGCGTCCGGCTGGAATACTCACGGACTGATTTTGACGATCGAGACGATGCGTCGAGCTGGGGTATTTCCTACGTGCGCCGCTTCTAG
Organism: Maricaulis maris; assembly: GCF_003634045.1. Lineage (GTDB taxonomy): Bacteria > Pseudomonadota > Alphaproteobacteria > Caulobacterales > Maricaulaceae > Maricaulis > Maricaulis maris. Next base: position 495,132 of record NZ_RBIM01000001.1, on the reverse strand, counting down.
CAGGCAGGGTCTGTACGCCATCGCCTGCCCCCCTGTGGCGATCGGACGTCAGCCGGCGGCGGAGTTGCGGTGCCCACCGCAGCTTCGCCGCCATTCGGTTGGGGTCGTACCACTCACGCGTTTGAACGCGGCATTGAAAGTCGATTTGGTGTTGAACCCAACCGTGAGGGCGACCGACAGGACCGACTCCGAACTGTCGGGGTCGGCCAACATCTCCATCGCCGCCCGAACACGGGCCTGGGCGATAAAATCGTAGAACGTACTGCCGATCTCCTGTGTCAGTGTCTGGGACACGTAGGGCGCCTGAACACCGATACATTTCGACAGCTGGGTCAGTGACAGGTCACTGTTGCGATAGATCCCGTCGGCATGGACAGCCTGCCGGATCTTTGCGGCGATACGGTCCATGTCCCGCTGGGTCAGGCCGGATTTGGAATATTTCTGCTCCGCCTCTTGCCGACCTTCGGACGGGCCCGGACCCGCATCGGGATCGTCCCGGGCACTGCCCGGCGGCACAGGCGCGACGGGCGCCGGCGGCGGGGATTGTGGTCCGAAGATGACGCCCTGTCGCAGTCCAAGGATCGCCATCACATAAAAGCTCAGCAATTCCCAAACACTCAGCGCGATAAAGCCGGCCGACGCCTCCGACCAGTCGGTCCAGTCAGCCGCCATCGTCACCACCCACAGGAGCGAGATGTTGATCAGCGATACTTTCAGCCATCTCAGCCGCTTGCGGTCCAGATTGGAGAACTCGTCACGAATGCTGGCCGAGTTCCTGTTCAGAAGTGCATAGCCCTTGATGATGTAGATCAGGGTGATGACGAAGGTGACCAGCAAGACAACGGCCAGCATCAACACGATAAGAAAGTCTACCGGAGTGGCCGGGTCGACGTCCTGAGTGATGAAGCCGCCAAACGCGTCGGTTGGCACAAAAAGCAGTCCCGACGTGAACACCGCCCCAATAGCTGGCGCAATGAAGTGTTGTCGGTTGACCGGAGCCGAAAGCTCACCTTCACGGTTCACGACCTTGGTGATGTACAGGTAGAGAAGCGGCCCCAGAAACATCGGCGCGGCTATAAGCGGCACGGCGAGGCCGGGCGCCACGGTCAGGACGCCTGTCATGGACGTGATTTCGGCCAGGAATGTCAAACCGTAGAGACCGACGAAGACGCCCAGATAGAAGCGGGGCTCCGCCTTGCTGCGCGCATAGGCAATCAGCATCACGGCCACGAGCAGCGACTGCGAGAACCCGGCGGTTAGCAACGCCAATTTGAGTTGTTCCAATGGGTAATCCGACAAATTTGAAGCCCAATCCATCATGTCCACCTTCGGTTTCGGTACCAACAAGGTCAATCCTGGTTGCCGCCCCCTCCATTGCCTCGGTCATGAAGGCGAGGAGGCCCTGACTGGCAGGGCAGCTGGCCGCACCGGCAAGCCGAAACAGGGGAAAAGCGACGCCCCATACGCGATCGGTGCGACATGGACTATGACGACCGGCGACAGAGGCGACCGGCGCATCCCCGAGATTGGCCTTGAGATGGACAACGGATCCACCGCGGCCCGGCAGCGCGTTGCCCTGTCAATTGGCCGAGATGGCGGGGGGGGTGGCGCAGCCCGCCTCGGTGATCACCATCGCGACGACGGCAAGAGTGCTGGCTGTCATGATTCATCCCGTCGCTTGACTCGTGCGCCTGGCCATCGGCACGCTTGAAGATAACGGAAAGTCAGTTTTGCCCGGGCCGCTGACGACCGGCCCGCTCGGGCCGGTCCTTGAGGAAAGGCCGTCGGGGACGATCCGTCGCCCCAAACAAAAGAAAACCCCGCAGTCGCCACTGCGGGGTTTCTCAATTCGCGTCCTGACCGGACAGGATCAGGCCGCAGCTGATTTGGCGACAGCCTGGCGGCCATAGAGGCCACGACGCCCCTCGACCGGCGAGAAATCGCTGGAAAGACCGACCACGGTTTCGGCGGCGCCCATGATCAGATAGCCGTCCTGGGCCGTCTGCGTCGCGATACGCGCCAGCACCTTCTTCTTGGTGTCGGCATCAAAATAGATCAGCACATTGCGGCACAGGACCAGATCAAACGTGCCCATCGCCGAGAAGTTTTCCAGCAGGTTCTGCTTCTGGAAGGTCACCATCGAGCGAATGTTTGGCTTGACGCGCCACTGTTCGCCCTGCTGTTCGAAATGCTGCACCAGGCGTTGCACGGCGAGGCCGCGCTGGACCTCGAACTGGGAATAGATGCCGGCCTTGGCCTTCTCCAGCACACGCGGCGCCATGTCGGTGGCAATGATCTCGACACGCAGATTGCCAAGACGCGCGCGCTCTTCCTCAAGCAGCATGGCCAGCGAATAGGGTTCCTGGCCTGACGAACAGGCGGCACACCAGATCCGGATCGATCCATTATTGCCGCGGGCTCGGGCCAGGACCGGCAGCACGTCCTGCTTGAACAGGTCAAACGGCGTGTTGTCGCGGAAGAAAAAGGTCTCGTGCGTCGCCAGGGCCTCGGTGATCGCCCACAGGAGGCGACCGCCGGCATCGCGCCGGGCTGCCGTGATCAGGGCTTCGATCGAGGGATAGCCCTCGGCCCGCGCCAGCGGCGCCAGGCGGCTTTCCAGCAGGTAACCCTTGTCAGCGGACAGAACCAGGCCGGAGCGCTTGAACGCCTCTGCGGCAACGAAAAGGATGTCGTCGTGTTTTATCATTTTACAGCCCACCTTTCGCGCGCCGGACAATGCCCGGGCCCATGTCCGCGAGGGACAGAATTTCATCAGCCAGACCCGCCTCGGCAACGGCTCCCGGCATTCCCCAGACGACACTCGTCGCCTCATCCTGGGCCAGGATCGTGCCGCCGGCATTGCGCAGCATGCGCGCGCCTTCGCGGCCGTCATGGCCCATGCCCGTCAGCACGATCCCCAGCGCCGCGCCGCGGGTAACCTCGGCGACGGACTGGAACAGGGGATCAACCGCCGGACGGCAGAAATTGATCGGCGGTGTCTGGTCGAGCACCGCATAGTAACCGGCCGCGTCCTTGCGGATGGTCATGTGGAAATCACCCGGCGCGATATAGACGCAGCCCGGCTTCAGGCGCTCATTGTCTTCCGCTTCCTTGCACACCAGCTTGCCGGCCTTGGTCAGATGTTCGGCGAGGATCTTGGTGAACAGGGCCGGCATGTGCTGGGCGATCACGATTGGCGATCGCACATCGGCCGGAAAGGCACCGATCACATCACGCAGGGCCTGCGGACCACCGGTCGAGGACCCGATTGCAATGATTTCCGGACGCCCGGTATGGCGCGGCGTTCCACCGCGATTCATCGGCGGCTGGGCCACCGGTGCATGCATTTTTTTGGCCGGGGCGGCGGCGGACGGCGGCGCGGTCGTTGTGCGCGCTGTCGGCGTTGCCGGTGCCGGCGGTGTCGTTGACGGCAGGACATCGCGCTGGGTCGGCACTGGCGGAATTGGCCGCGGTGCCAGCGCTTTCAGCTTGGAGAGCAGGTCGCGGCGGAATTCCTCGGCGCCCGCCAAGCGGCCGGCCTGAGGCTTGGACGCATAATCGGCAGCGCCCATCGACAGGGCCCGGATCGTCACTTCACCGCCGCGGCGGGTCAATGTCGACGCCATCACAACCCTGCAGCCCGGCACAGCCTTCAGCAGCAATGGCAAGGCAGCGAGCCCGTCCATTTTCGGCATTTCAACATCGAGAACGATGAGGTCGGGCTTGAGTTCGGTCGCCTTGCGAAGACCCTGCTCACCGTCGACGGCAGAGCCGACGAGTGTGAGATCCGGGTCCTCTTCGACCCAACGGGTCATGAGACCGCGGGCAACAGCCGAGTCGTCGACAACGAGGACCCTGGCAATGGAATGGGCGGGAGACGCCTTGGGGGCGAGTTCCGTCATTGGAAACTCCCTCAGGACGCGCGCAGCAAACCCGTCTGCTGGAACTTGGACTCGATGATGTCGCCGTCGAAAGGCTTCATGACATACTCGTCAGCGCCGGCCCGCAGAGCTTCGGTGATGTGCGCCATGTCGTTCTCGGTCGTGCAGAAAACCACGATCGGACGATCACCGGTTTCTTCGCGGCGCAAGGCTTTGACGAAGTCGAGTCCATTCATGACCGGCATGTTCCAGTCCAGCAGGATCGCATCCGGCATCTGCTTGCGACAGGCTTCCAGGGCTTCAGCCCCGTCACCCGCCTCATGGCATTCAAAATCAAGCTCTTCGAGAATTTTGCGTGCGACTTTCCGGATCACCCGGGAGTCGTCAACGACCAAACATGTTTTCATCCCAACACCCTCCGCTAAGCTGCCTCTGCCTTGGCACCGGCCGATCCGATTACGGCCGAGACATCGAGTACAGCGAGCAATTCTTTTTCCAGCCTGTGCACACCCTTGACCATGGACCGCCAGGTCGGGTCGACATGGGCCGGCACCGGCTCCAGCTCCGCCCTCGGACGACGAAGCACTTCACCGACACTGTCCACGATAAGTCCAAAAATTTCGCTACCACGCTCAACACCCAATGCCATTCCGGCATCATTGGCGTCGCGCGGCGGCAGACCGAGGCGGCGGCGGGCGTCGATCGCGGTCACGATCCGGCCGCGCAGGTTGAGCAGGCCGGCCACTTCGCTCGGGGCGAGCGGCACGGACGTCACCGATTGCGGGGCGAACACTTCGCGGATCGCATCGACCGGAGCCCCGAAGAGCTGGTCACCGATACGGACCGAGACATATTCATTCATCGACTCGGCGCTGAGTTCAGCGTTGTCACCGTGATGCGTGGTCATGCCACCTTCTCCTCTTGAGACACCGAGTCGAGGGCGGCGATCAGGGCGCCACGATCCGATCTCGGCAGCACAGCCGTCAGGCCCTCAGCCTGGGTGTCTTCCGGCCAATCGGTGACGGCCAGCGTCGGCAGGTTCGGCCACAGGCCCTCCTGGCGAATGCGCGAGAGCGCGCTGGGATCACCCACCATGGCATCAAATTTCTCGCCCGCCTCGGCAATGGCGTGCACCTCATGCATGCCGCCCGTGGGCGTGACGTCATAACCGGCAGCGGCCAGCAGCGGTGCGATCATGCGGCGCGCGAAGGCGTCGGCATCGACCAGCAGGATACGGCGGCGGCGATTGCTCGAACGACGCTGGATGTTTCCAGCGCGCGACTGGTCGAGATACCAGGCAATGTCGACGACATCGGTCGCCTTGCCCTTGATGATCGCGGATCCGATAACGCCCGGCTTGTCGGACGACATCTGCAGATCAACGCGTTCCTCGACGACATCGACAATCTCGTCAACCGCGAGACCGATCGAGGTGTGGTTCTCGGCAAAGACGAGCACCGGCTGACGCTGGCCCTCGACGGTGCGGATTTCCGACCCGATCGGCACGATCGGCATCAGGCGGCCGCGATACTGGACCACGAGGCGACCATTGGTGCTCTCGATCGCCTGCGGCTCGAACTCTTCCAGACGCGTGACCAGGGCCAGCGGCACGGCTTTCGGCTCGGAACCACCGGCGCGGACCAGGAGAAGTCGCTGGGTATTGGCCATTTCCGCCGCCTTCGAAGCACCCGCATCGATCGTCGCCTCATCATCCATGGCGGTGACGATTTCACCGGCCAAGCCGTTCGGGTCGAGGATCATGATGACCGAACCGTCGCCGAGAATGGTGGCGCCGGAATAAGCGTGGACGCCGCGCAGCGAGTCCGACAGCGGCTTGACGACGATTTCCTCGGTATCAAGGACATTGTCGACGACGAGGCCGACATTGCGACCACCGGCGTCAAGGACGACCACAAAGCCGGTTTCGTCAGACGCGCCGTTATAGGCTTCGCCGACACCGAGCACATCGTGCAGGTCGACCAATGGCATGAGCCGGTCACGCAACCGCATGACGCGGGCACCGTTGAGGTTTTCAACCGTGTGATCCGACCCGGCACCGACCCGCACCAGCTCGCGCACGGCGAGCTGCGGGATGGCGAAGCGCTGCTCGTCACATCCGATGATGAGCGCTGACACGATGGCCAGGGTGAGCGGGATCTTGATCGAGAAATTCGATCCCTTGCCGGCCGTCGAGGTGACATCAATGACACCGCCGATTTGTTCAATATTGGTGCGCACCACGTCCATGCCGACGCCGCGGCCGGACAGGTTGGTGACCTTTTCCGCGGTTGAGAAACCCGGCGCGAAAATGAAGCGGTGGATCTGCTGATCCGTCATCCGCTCCAGCTCTTCATGCGTGGTCAGGCCCTTCTCCAGGGCCTTCTCGCCGATACGCTTGGTGTTGAGGCCCATGCCATCATCAGAGATCGCGATGATGATATGGCCGCCCTCATGATAGGCGGAAAGCTTGATCGTGCCCTTTTCGGACTTGCCCGCCTTGACGCGATCGGCCGGCATTTCCAGGCCATGGTCTGCCGAGTTGCGGACCATGTGGGTCAGCGGGTCCTTGATCAGTTCGAGGACCTGGCGATCGAGCTCGGTATCATTGCCGTCCATCACCAGTTCGATCTTCTTGCCGAGATCGGTGGAGACGTCGCGGATGATACGCGGCAGCTTGCGCCAGGCATCACCGATCGGCTGCATGCGGGTCTTCATGACGCCGTCCTGCAGCTCGCCGGTCACGGCAGACAGGCGCTGCAGCGGACCTTTGAGGTCATCATCTTCAAGGCCGCGCACGGTCTGCATCAGCTGGTTCCGGGTCAGGACGAGTTCCGACACCGTGGTCATCAGCGCTTCCAGCACATCGACGCCGACGCGGACGGTCGCCATGACCTTCACACCGCCCTCGCCCATGACATGTTCATCGCTGCCCTTGAGTTCGGCCATCGCCGTCTGCAGGGCCTCTTCGCGGCTCATATCCTTGGAGATCAGTTCGGCCGTCGGCGCGACGCTGACTTCTGGCTCGGCGCTGGCAAAAGCGGCTTCAAGCTCGGCGGCAGAGACTTCGCCCGGACGCAGTTCACGGCCCAGATCGGGATCAAAATCGCCAACACCGAGATGCTCGACCGGTGCGGCCTCAACGGGTGCGGCCTCGGCAGGTGCGGCCTCAGCCGTCGGGACGGCGGGCACATCGACTTCCGGGGCGGCACTGTTGAAAGCGGCTTCCAGGTCGGCGAGCGAGACTTCGCCGGGGCGCAGTTCGCGGCCCAGATCGGCGTCCCAGTTTTCAGGCTCTTGCTGGACTTCCTCCGCAGCCTGTTCCGGCAGACGGCCCATGGCGGCGTCTTCCAGGCGTCCGATCAGCTCGGCATCGTCGCCGGCCGGCTCGACACCGCTGTTTTCGAGGGATTCAAGCACGACCTTGATCTGGTCGATCGCCTGCAGGACCAGCGTCACCATTGGCGGGCTGACACTCAGCTCGCCGTCACGGAACTTGCCCAGCAGGGTTTCGCCGGCATGCGCCACGGCTTCAAGTCGCGGCAATCCAAGGAAACCGCAAGTTCCCTTGATGGTGTGCAGCAGGCGGAAAATATTATCGAGGATCGCCCGGTCTTCCGGGTTGTTCTCGAAGCGCACCAGTTCAGAATCGATGACGTCCAGGCTTTCGCCCGTTTCGGTCAAGAATTCACTGATGAGATCATCCATGGCAGGCCCCGTACGGTTCTGATTCCACAGCAACCTGACAGGGCTTGGTTAACGGACTATTGGCCGGGACGTCTGCGAGACAGCCAAATCGCTCATAGGATATGAGACCGCCCGGGCGTTCTTTGTCCGGCTAGCCGATCATGCCTTCCGGCGGCTTGACCAAGGCGATGAACTCGACCCGGTTCTCACCGGCCTGGGCGCTGACGCGGCCACCATTGGTGCGGGCAATCAGTCCCGTATAATACGGCTGGATCGAGCGACCATCATAGCCGTTCTCCGGAGCAATCGCCTCCAGGGCCTTCGCCGTACCTTCCTCCAAACGCGCCCGCGGACCGTCCGAGATCACGCGCAGGCGCGCACCGCCGGCAGCGGCCGCCGCTTCCACCGTCACCGTGCCGCCGCGCGGGGCCGCATCGACGCCCAGCAGGCACATGTTCAGCAACAGGCGCGCGGCCTGCTTCTCCAGCCCGGTGGCTTCAACCTTCCAGACAATCTGCGGCTTGACCGCCGAGAACATGGCTTCGGTCAGGCGTTGCAGCTCGCGGCTGTCGAGAATGCCCGGTGCTGACCCGCCAGCCCCGAAAGCGAGGCGGCAGAATTCCAGCTTGGCCTGGGCCTGGCGCGAGCTTTCGCGGACCAGCTCCATGGCGTCGTCATGCATGTCCGTCGAGTCCGGATCGTCGAATACGCTCAGCGCAGCGCTGAGCGCCGAAACCGGGCTGACGAGGTCATGACAGAGCCGTGCACAGAGCAGGGCGGCGAGTTGGTCGGCCGGGATTTCGGCGGGAAGAGCATCTTGCATGCGAATTTCCATACACGATTCTTGAGGATCGGTGACGGTTTTCGCACCGTGACTGCAATCACGGTCGCGGAAAGGTCTTGGCAACCGGATCAGTCCAAGACATGATTCGTCCCCGGCTGTGGGGACAGGTTTTGCGTTGCGTTTGGGGACAAGCCACAAACCGGTGCGAGACTTGCTTGATGGACCAGACAGGCCTGATCCGCTACGGACAGGCGTGTCGTTTGAGCAGACCGGAGTTTTGGGCAAGTGTCAGAGTTCGACGTCACCCGCGCCGATACCCGTCGCACGCGCGGCTTGGTAGCTTTCGCCAGCCTGGCGCTTTCCGCCGGCCTCTTGGCCGCGCTGATGCTGGGCGGTGAACCGCGCAGCGAAGCCGCCAGCACCGAAGCCATGAGCCTGGCGATGGCCGCACCGACCGATCCGGCCAACATCGTCCCGGTTCAGGACGTGGACGTCGAAGCCGCGCCGCGCGTGCTCAGCGCCGCCGATCTGGCACGCGTCAATGATGCCGCCTTCACCGAATGCCGGACCTGCGCCACCCGGATCCAGATCGAGCGGATCGTGCCGCGTGGCGGGACCATGGCCGGCTTGCTGGATGATGCCGGTGTTGATCGCGTCGAAGCCGCTCGGGCCATCGCCGCACTGGGAACGGTTTTCGACCTGCGCTACCTGAATATCGGCGAACGGATCAATCTGTATTTCGGCGCCGATGCGGCCGCCGATGGCGGTGAGGCCGCGACACGGTTTGAAGGCCTGTCCTTCCGCCCCGATATCGAGCGTTCGATCACCGTTGCCCGCACGTTTGACGACACATTCCGCGCCCGCGAGACGATCGCCGAGTTTGATCGCGAAATGGTGCGAGCCTCCGGTTCCATCACCGCCTCGCTCTATGTCGACGCCCTTGCCGCCGGCGCCACCGACCGGGTCGTCAACGAACTGGCCAGCGTCCTCGCCTACGCCATTGACTTCCAGCGCTCGATCCAGCCCGGCGATGAATTCGACATCCTGTTTGAGCGGTTCGTCGATGAGGAGGGCCATACCGCCCGCACCGGTGACATTCTCTATGCGATGTATGACGGTCGCGGCGATGCCAAGGAATTCTTCCGTTACGAGACCGAAGACGGGATTGTCGGCTATTACAGCCCCGAGGGCGCCAGCGCCCAGCGCCTTTTGATGCTGACTCCGGTCAATGGCGCCCGCCTGTCCTCATCCTTCTCGAGAGCGCGCCGTCACCCGATCCTGGGCTATACGCGCCGCCATAACGGCACCGATTTCGCGGCCCCGACCGGCACCCCGGTGATGGCCGCCGGCAATGGCGTCGTCGAACGCGCCGACCGCTATGGCAGTTTCGGCAATTATGTTCGCATCCGGCACGCCAATGGCTACCAGACCGCCTATGCCCACCTGAACGGCTTCGCCCGCGGCATCCGCGCCGGCAGCCGTGTCACCCAGGGCCAGGTCATCGCCTATGTCGGCACGACCGGTCGCTCGACCGGTCCGCACCTGCACTATGAAGTCCACCACAATGGCACGCCGCGCAACCCGATGACGCTGGACCTGCCGACCGGCCGCCAGCTGTCGGAAGACGAGATCCCGCTGTTTGAAGCCGAACGCGACCGCATCATCGCCATCCGCAACGCGGCCCGCCCGGCGGCTGACACCGACACGCCGATCGTCGCCGATGCGGGGAACGGGGCGCAGTAGTATCTGGGGCGAAGACCGCAGGTCCTCGCCCTTGATGGGCGAGGTGGATCGCCCGCAGGGCGAGACGGAGTGGGTGATCGGCTGTCAGTGCAAACAAGCGGTGACAGGCCTTCATTTTCGCGCGCCACGCGCGCGGTCGTCCATAGATCACTTGGCAGCCATCGGGCCGTAACCGGTTCTTGAGGTCAAGGGCGCCGCAGGCGCCGCTCCGCGGGCATGCCCCTTGAGCTCAAGAACCGGTTACGGCTTTCTCTCGGCAAGTGATTTATGGCCGAGCGTGCGCCGCGGGCGCGGTAACGTCACCTGTTTCCTCCCCAAGCCAGCCCCGCCTCGGGAGGCGAATGGTCAGTGCACCGGGACAACGGTATCTGTCCCGAGCCGGCCGCGATCGCCGCCCGTCATGGACGCCAAGCGGGATTGCGACGCGTCTGATCTCGCTATTGCCAAGCCGTCCGGCTTGTTAGCCATTCGCTGATCCGAGACGCGTCGAAACTAGGAAATACGCATGATGCAAAGTTTCAAATCCGCTTGCCTTCTCATCGGAATGGGCTTGTTCGGTTATGCAGGGACGGCATCTGCCCAACAAGCCGCCCCGCCTGTTTGCGGTCAGGACGTCGCACCATATTCGGATTTCGATTTCGTGATCGGCGAGTGGGACTTCTTTACCGCCGACGGGCAACAGATCGGCACCCAGACCTATACCCGGCGGGAGGCTGGTTGTCTGGTGGTTGAAGACTGGTCGACCTTCGATGGCGGCACAGGCACAGGAATGACGTTTGTCGACCCGGCCACCGGGCATTGGCGGCAGGTCTGGATGAGCCCGCGCTTTCACATCGACTATTCAGGCGGACTCGACGCAACGGGCGCGATGGTCCTGGAAGGCCGGTTGCACAGCAATGCGGACGGCAGCGAAATGCAGGTCCGTGGCGTTTGGGCACCGCAGGAGGACGGTAGCGTCCGACAAGAATTCTGGGTCCGCCCGGACGATACGTCTGATTGGGCCCCCCTCTTTGTCGGATACACCCGACGCCGGTAGCGCGACTAGCCAGAGCGGCACGGTGGTTTCACCTGCTTCCTTGACGGGCCAACCTCGACAAAACGGCGACGCAGTTCATTTATCTGATCTCCGCCGGTCTTCGCGGGGCGTCCGTCGGGGATGACGACCGACATCGACGCCCATTGACCCCCGTCCTCGCCGCGCCTATCTAGCACCCTAGGCATGGAGATGCCCGCCGCTCGCAGGTTTTTGGCCTTGGTGAAATCTCCCTTGAACACGACATTTCCCTCACGTCTTTTCGACATGCGGCGGGATGGCAAGGCGAGCCCCATCACTTGAACCGCATGCCAGAAGAAAAGGGCATGTCATGACCTCATCCCAACCGCTTTCGCGCGATGCGCTGAAAGCCCAGGCCAAGCGTTTGCGAAAAGCGCTGGAAGCCGAAGGCAATTTTGTCTCGCACAGCGAGGCCCTTGAACTCCTTGCCCGCCAGATGGGCTATCGCGACTGGAACACACTCAGTGCCGCTGCCGGCAACCGGCCGGACACGCCGCTCGCCGTTGGCGGGCGTGTCTCCGGACATTATCTTGGCCAGGCATTCCAGGCCGACATTATCGGCCTGCAATCGATTGCCGGTGGTGCCGGTGGCTGGCGGGTTTCGCTGGCCCTCGACGAAGCCGTCGATGTAGTAAAGTTCGACAGTTTCTCGGCGTTTCGCCAACGCATCAATGGCACGATCGGTCGCGATGGCCGCTCGGTCGCGCATACCTCGGACGGCACGCCGCACCTGCAATTGTCGCTTCGATAATCTGCGAAACAAAACAGCGTTGATCCCGAACGCGTCAACCTCTACGACCCCGCCTGTACTCAATGAGACGGGCGGGGTCGCATGCTCAACATCCTGGTTCTGTGCACGGGCAATTCCGCGCGCTCCATCCTGGGCGAAGCCCTGATCAATGCCCGTGGCCAAGGCCGGGTGGCGGGATACTCCGCCGGCTCGGCACCGACCGGCACACCCAATCCCCTCGCCCTTGAGACCCTCGCCGCCCACGGCCTGCCCGCCACCGGCTATAGCTCGAAAAGCTGGGACGTGTTTTCCGCGGCGGACGCGCCGGTCCTCGATGCCGTCATCACGGTCTGCGACAGCGCCGCGGCGGAAGTCTGCCCGGTCTGGCCCGGTGCCCCGGTCAAGACCCATTGGGGCCTGCCCGACCCGGCTGCCATTGCCGATGCCGAGGCCGCCCGAAAAGCCTTCCATGACACGTTCAACACGCTGGACGCCCGCATCACCGCCTTGATGGCCGCACTTGACGGCGATGATCGCGACGCGCTCAAACGCGCTTTTGATACTCTCGCCGCCCGACAGGACACACCCGCATGACCGACACCACCGTACAGGACGCCGCCCCGGGCGGGATCGGCTTTTTCGAAAAATGGCTGTCGGTCTGGGTCGGCATGGGCATGGCGGCGGGTATCGCCCTCGGCGTGATCATGCCCGGCGCCTTTGCCTGGCTCGCCGGGCTTGAATACGCCTCGGTCAATCTCGCCATTGCAGTGCTGATCTGGGCCATGGTCTGGCCGATGATGATCCAGATCGATTTCGGCTCGCTGACCCATGTTGGCGAACGGCCCAAGGGGCTGATCATCACCCTGGTCGTCAACTGGCTGGTCAAGCCCTTCTCGATGGCGCTTCTGGGCGTGTTGTTCTTCGAGCATGTCTTCGCCCCCTGGCTGCAGCCCGAGGACGCCCAGCAATACCTGGCCGGCGTCATCATCCTCGGCGCCGCACCGTGCACGGCCATGGTTTTCGTGTGGTCGCAGCTGACCAAGGGCGACGCCAATTACACCCTGGTCCAGGTCGCCGCGAATGACCTCATCATGGTCGTCGCCTTTGCCCCGATCGTCGCCCTGCTGCTCGGCGTGACCGATATCACCGTCCCGTGGGACACGCTCCTGCTGTCGGTCGGCTTGTATGTCGTCATCCCGCTGATCGCCGGCTGGCTGACCCGCAAGGCATTGTCGCGCGGCAAGTCCGCCGCGGGTGCCGACAAGGCCGTCGGTGATTTCACGGCGCTGATCAAACCGGCCTCGATCATCGGCCTGATCGGCACGGTGATCATCCTGTTCGGCTTCCAGGGCGAGACCATCCTGACCCAGCCCATCACCATCGCCATCATCGCGGTGCCGCTCCTGATCCAGTCCTACGGCATTTTCGCCATTGCCTATGGCGCCGCCTGGCTGTGGAAGACCCCGTTCAACATCGCCGCCCCCTGCGCCATGATCGGCACCTCGAACTTCTTCGAGCTGGCCGTCGCGGTCGCCATCAGCCTGTTCGGCCTGAATTCCGGCGCCGCGCTGGCGACCGTGGTCGGGGTGCTGGTGGAAGTGCCGGTGATGCTGTCCCTGGTGGCCTTTGCCAACCGGACGCAGGGCTGGTTTGCGGGGCGGTAGGGGGCGGGCGAACCGGAATCGCCATCGGAAACGTCCGCGCCTCGCGGAGAGATATTCATTCTTGGCTTGTCAGCCGTTTGCCCAGGCAGGTTCAGCGCGTCAAGGGCGGCTTTGCCGCCGCGAAGCGGCCCTTGGCCCTTGACGCGCTGAACCTGCCTGGGCCTGATCTCGGCAAGCCAACAATGGATGCTTGGGCAGGCGGGCTGCCCGTTTTCGAACGAGAATGGGGCGGCCATCACGACCGCCCCAAACATCAATTCACCGCGTCCGGCCTCGGCACTTTCACACCCACGGCAACCCCATTCACCGTCAGCACACCGGCCTCGCTGGAGACCTGGATGGTGTCGCCATCCTTGATCTTGCCTTCCAGCAGGAGACGGGCGAGCGGGTCCTGGAGCTCTTTCTGGATGACGCGCTTCAGCGGGCGCGCGCCATAGGCCGGGTCATAGCCCTTGGCGGCCAGCCAGGCGCGGGCGCCGGCGTCGATTTCGATCACCATGCGGCGGTCTTCCAGCAGGCGCTGGAGATAACCGAGCTGGATGTCGACGATGGCGCCCATATGCGCTTCGGCCAGCTTGCGGAACAGGATGACCTCGTCGATCCGGTTGAGGAATTCCGGCCGGAAATGACCGCGCACGACCGCCATCACACTGTCCCGCGCCTCCTCGACATCATCGACCAGTTGCAGATGCTCCGACCCCAGATTGGAGGTCATGATGATGATCGTATTGCGGAAATCGACCGTGCGGCCCTGCCCGTCTGTCAGCCGGCCATCATCAAGGACTTGCAGCAGCACGTTGAAGACATCCGGGTGCGCCTTCTCGATCTCGTCGAGCAGGACGACCTGGTAGGGACGCCGGCGCACAGCTTCGGTCAGGGCACCGCCCTCCTCATAGCCGACATAGCCCGGCGGGGCGCCGATCATGCGCGAGACCGAGTGTTTCTCCATGTATTCCGACATGTCGAGGCGCGAGACGGCGGTCTCGTCGTCGAACAGGAATTCAGCCAGCGCCTTGGTCAGCTCGGTCTTGCCGACACCGGTCGGGCCGAGGAAGAGGAAGGAGCCGATCGGACGGGCCGGATCCTTCAGACCAGCGCGGGCCCGGCGCACGGCGTCGGACACCGCTTCCAGGGCCGGGTCCTGGCCGATCACCCGGCCGCGCAGCGCGTCTTCCATGCGCAGCAGCTTGTCACGCTCGCCTTCGAGCATCTTGTCGACGGGCACACCGGTCCAGCGCGAGACGATCTGGGCGATCTGCTCGTCATCGACGACTTCCTGCATCGTGGTCCCGTCATCGCCCTCGGCCTCGGCGGCGGCGAGCTTGCGTTCAAGGTCGGGCAGTTGGCCGTATTTGATCTCCGACGCCCGGCCGAGATCACCGCGCCGTTCGGCGTCGGCGAGTTCGGAACGGGCCCGATCGATGGCTTCCTTGAAGGTGGTGGCCGAGGCCAGCTTGTCCTTTTCGGCGCGCCAGGTGGCGGTCAGTTCGGCGGAGCGGGATTCCAGCTCGGCGATCTCCTTGGAGATTGTTGCCAGGCGTTCCTTCGAGGCGTCATCCGCCTCCTTCTTGAGCGCCTCCGCCTCGATCTTGAGCTGGATGGCGCGGCGGTCGATCTCGTCGAGCTCTTCCGGCTTGCTATCGATCTGCATGCGCAGGCGGGCCGAAGCCTCGTCCATCAGATCGATCGCCTTGTCGGGCAGGAAACGGTCGGTGATGTAGCGGTTGGAGAGGTTGGCGGCGGATACGATGGCGCTGTCGGCTATGCGCACGCCGTGGTGAACCTCGTATTTCTCCTTCAGGCCCCGCAGGATGGAGACCGTGTCCTGCACCGTCGGCTCCTCGATCATCACCGGCTGGAAGCGCCGTGCCAGGGCGGCATCCTTTTCGACATGCTTGCGATATTCGTCCAGCGTCGTGGCTCCGACACAATGCAGCGCACCGCGCGCCAGGGCGGGCTTCAACAGGTTGGACGCATCCATGGCGCCATCGGTCTTGCCGGCGCCGACGAGCGTGTGCATCTCGTCGATGAAGAGGATGATCTGGCCGTTGGCATTCTCGACCTCGGACAGCACCGCCTTGAGCCGCTCCTCGAACTCGCCGCGATATTTCGCACCGGCGATCAGGGCGCCCATGTCCAGCGCGAGAAGGCGCTTTTCCTTCAGGCTTTCCGGCACATCGCCATTGACGATGCGCAGGGCCAGGCCTTCGGCGATGGCGGTCTTGCCAACGCCCGGCTCACCGATCAGGACGGGATTATTCTTGGTCCGGCGCGACAGGACCTGGATGGCGCGGCGGATTTCCTCGTCCCGGCCGATGACCGGGTCAAGCTTGCCGTCGCGGGCGACTTCAGTCAGGTCGCGGGCATATTTCTTGAGCGCCTCATAGCCGTCTTCGGCCGACTGGCTGTCGGCCGTCTTGCCCTGGCGCAGATCATTGATCGCGGTGTTGAGGGCCTGCGGTGTCACACTGGCGGCCTTGAGGATGTCGGCACCCTTGGTGCCGCTCGCCAGCGCCGTTGCCAGCAGGATGCGCTCGGCCGTGACGAACTGGTCGCCGGCCTTTTTGGACGCCTCCTCGGCAGCGCCAAACAGCTTGGCCGTCTCCGGCGCAAGATAGAGTTTGGCCTCCGCCCCGTCGACGCGCGGCAGGGCGGCCAGGGCCTGATCGACCCCGTCCTGCACCTGACGGACACGGCCGCCTGCGGCCTTGATCAGATTGCCGGCCAGACCGGCATTGTCGTCCATCAGCGCCTTGAGCACATGCACGGGCGTGAATTGCTGGTGGCTTGATTTCAGGGCCAGCCCTTGAGCGGCCTGGATGATCGACCGCGCGCGGTCTGTATAGTTCTCGAATTCCATGTCGATCCCCCGGATAAGGCGAGATAGGTTGCAGTTCGCCGCCTTGATCAAGCACGGCAAACTCGCGTTTCAGACCGCATGTAGGTGTTGCATATGCACCACACAAGGGGCTGATCTGCGACATTCTGACCACGGTTTCACCCGGACGCAGCGGAGCGACTCGGACCATGCCCCAGCTTACAGCCATCACACGCTTTCCGGTCAAAGGACTTGGCCCCGACCCGCTGACCACGGTGCCGCTGCGTGCCAACCACACCCTGCCGATGGATCGCGCCTTCGCCATCGAGAACGGCCCCTCGCCATTCGATGCCGCCGCGCCGGGTCACGTAAAAAAGAAACATTTCCTGATGCTCGCCGGCCAGGCCGAGTTGGCGCGGCTGATTTGCCGCTACACCGAGTTCGACGGGCGCTACACGGTCAGCCTCGACGGCAGCACATCAATCGCGGTGACGCTGGACGATGCCGATACCCACCAACCGCTGTTTGACTGCCTGCAAGAGCTGGTCGGCGATGCCATCCGGGGACCGCTGCGCCTCGTTCACGCCCCTGACCAAGCCATGACCGATATTCCCCAGCCGCAGATATCCCTGATCAACGCCGCCTCGGTGCGGGACTTGTCCACCAAGGTCGGCCAGTCGCTCGACCCGGTCCGCTTTCGCGGCAATTTGTTGGTCGACGGGCTTTCGCCCTGGGAGGAGTTCGAGCTGGTGGGGCAGGAGGTCAGGATCGGCGGCGTCAAATGCCGGGTTGAGAGCCGCATCCGCCGCTGCGCCGCGACCAGCGTGCATCCCGGCAAGGGTGAGCGCGATATCGATGTGCCCGCAGCGCTGTTCGAGCACTACGGGCACATGGATTGCGGTCTGTATCTGACGGTTCTTGAGGATGGCGAGATCGCGCTGGGTGAGCGGCTCAACCCGATTGCTGCACCACACTAGGAAGATCTGGCCAATCGTCCTG
Source organism: Maricaulis maris (assembly GCF_003634045.1). GTDB lineage: Bacteria > Pseudomonadota > Alphaproteobacteria > Caulobacterales > Maricaulaceae > Maricaulis > Maricaulis maris. Next base: position 477,775 of record NZ_RBIM01000001.1, on the reverse strand, counting down.
ACTTGTCGTCTCGGACAGATTTAGGTCAACATCTCTGAGCGCAGTCAACACATCAACGCCGCGAATATAGTTCTCATACTCCACTTTTCCCTCAACATAGCAAACATTGTAGGCATCGTATGCTTGATTTCGTATTTGGACAATTCGGTGAAAACCACTTCCCAGTCGGTTCAATGACTGAGCTCCAAAAACATTCCTCTCAAACACTACAGCTGAACCCGAAATCGCCGTAAAAAATATCAATCCTGAAGAAACAAGATGAGACGGCTCGTAAGTCCCATAAGCGGCAAGCGAAACAGTGATAAGATACAAAAGAACTCTAACTATTCGGCTAATAACCTTGCCTTTTGAGGCATAATCATGAGCAGCAACGAAATCGTCTGCCGCACTGTTAAATAAACTTAAAGAATCTATCAATCTGCGCTGCAGACTATCGATGCGCCCTTTTTGTTCATCAATACTAAGGGAGTCCCAATCCGATTTGGACATTACTAATAGCGATTTAAGATCAATCATGAACGACCTTAACGCCGACAACTACAGTTCAAACGACCACCAATGCCGGCTTTTCCAACACAGCTCATAGCTTTCGGGCAGCCACCGCCACAGAAGTAGGACTCGGCTGCACCGCCTGTGATTTGGTATTTTGGCTTACTGGAGTGCTCAGAACGCACCCGGACCGCGTGGAGATGGAAACCAGTACGCAAAGAACAGTCACCTTGAACCAAATCAGACCAAAATTCCTCTTCATGCATCCGATCGTCAGGCGCGTTTGCTGAACGACAAAATTCGGCGATCTCCGCGCATTGCCTTGCCGAGTAGTAGCGAGGTCGACGCCCTTTACCTACAACATGCACTACAAGGGGATGGTTTCGAAAATTTTGTGAATTTCCGTTTCGAAGAGAATAAGTTGGCATTCAAGAATTCCTGTCGGTCGCATCATCCCGAAAGACGGCTTCTAACTTCTTGGTTACCATTTAGGTCGGCATGGTCAAACGCTGTCAACCCCCCTAGGTCGCAGGCGCCCAAGCTACACCCACTCGCGAGTAGCATCTCAATTGCCTTAACGTCATCTCGGAGCGTGGCATAAATCAACGGAGTCCATCCGAAACTATCCATCGCGTCCAAATCGGATATCGTAGCAATCGCTGATGCGAGCGCATCATAGTCTTGCTTTGCCAACGCATCTTGAAAATCTTTGTAGTCGGTCATGGAGGCCTCTTCATTTCGAGACGGCCCCAAATGATACTGGCATCCGAATCAGACGAGGCGCCGACAAATACTACCAGCGCCCAAATATAGTACCATACCACAACGCCAACCCTATATGTGCTACCTTTGGCACGAGCTGGGGCAAAAAAAGGCTTGCCGCGCGGCAACTTGGAAAGCCGCGCACCGGGAACACACATCAACTTCGCGCGACCAAAGGTTGACTTTTCCACAAGTTTATAAGGAGTGGGCGACGAGCGACAGCTCTAAGAGTTCAGCCGCACACTCGACGATTAACGCCTGAAATTGCGGGTTTGCCCTGCCGTCCCTTATTTCAAACTGTCGCGAAAAACCTCGCCTAAGCGGCCTGGGTCTCCGGACCGTCACCGCCGGTCTTGTCGGAACTGCCTTCATCGGCGGTTTCCGACGCGGATTTGAGGGCGGCCTCGGCAGCGCGGGCCGCTTCCATTTCCGCCTTGGTGCGGCGCGGACGACGGGTGCGGCGACGCGGCTCTTCAGCCTCATTGCCGGCATCTTTCGGCGCGTCGGACGTCGTCTCCGGCGACGGCGCATCACCCTCGGGGGTCACCACGCCAAGCGGGTCGTCCTGGGTGTCACGCTCCGTGTCGCGACCATTGCGACCGCGATTATTGCGGCCGCGGCGCGGTTCGCGCTGGTCACGATTCTCGTCCTGATCCCGGTCACGGCGCTCGCGCGGCTGACGGTCACCCCGGTCCTGACGGTCACCGCGATCCTGGCGGTCGCCCCGGTCCTGACGATCATGGCGGTCATTCCGGTTCTGGTTCTGGCCCTGGCCCTGGCCATTGCCGTTGTAATTGCCCTGGGACTGATTGCCGTCGTCGTCATCATCCATGTTGTCGCCATTGTCGTCATCCTGGTTGGGATCACGCTTGGGCTGGTTCAGCTGGACGATGCGCAGATAGTGTTCGGCGTGCTGGAAGAGATTTTCCGCCCGCACCCGGTCACCCGCCGACGACGCGTCGCGCGCCAGCTGCATGTATTTGTCATAGATCTGGGACGCGTTGCCGCGGATCTTCACCTCGGGACCATTGCTCTCATAGCTACGGTTCGCGGAATTGCCGGGCTTACGTCCTCGACCACGTTGACGCTTCATATCGCGTTATCCTGTTCAACAGCGATGCATATCTAACTTCTGGCTTGGCGGTGCATTCGCAGGTGCAAGCCTGTGCGCTGATACGTTGGGGATCCAAATAATTGACCGGATAATGGCAGGTGGCTCATCCGGCCGCGCGAGACCCCCGTACTGGCGCGATCCACCTGCCTTGGTCCGGACCCTAGACCGCGATGGCGGGCATTCCAAGCCCTTTTAGCGGTCACCCCCGGATCGCCGCCCGATGACGACGCGGTCATGGCCGGCAAGGTCCGCTTTCACGGCAATACTGACAAGGCCGGACGACCGTGCCAGATCGCTCACCGCAGCGCCTTGGTCAAAGCCGATCTCAAGCGCAAACAGCCCGCCCGGCACCAGCAGGCGCGGCAGGTCGCGAATGATTTCGCGATAGGCGTCGAGCCCGTCGGCGCCGCCATCCAGCGCCAGGGCCGGTTCATGGTCGCGCACTTCAGGCGCCAGCCCGGCCAACACGTCAGTGACAATATAGGGCGGGTTGGACACCAGGATATCCGCCGAGGCATCAGCCAGCCCCGCCCCCCAGCGCCCCTGCAGAAAGCGAGCGCGATTCGCCAGGCCGCAACGTTCGGCATTGCCGCTCGCGACGATCAGGGCCGCGTCGGACAAGTCGACGCCGAGACCGTTCCAGCCCGGCCGTTCCGACAACAGGGCGAGCAGGATGGCGCCGGAACCGGTGCCCAGATCGACCAACCGCGCAGCGTCGGTCCCGGCCTCCGACAACACGGCTTCGACGAGGGATTCGGTGTCTGCCCGCGGCGTCAGCACATCCGCCGTGACAGCAAGATCCAGCGTCCAGAAAGGCTGACTGCCCAAAACCTGCGACAAGGGCACGCGCTGCAGACGGCGCCAGCTCAGGGCGGCGAGCCGTTCGGCCTGTTGCCAGGAAAACAGGGCGGGATCGGCCAGGGCCTGGGCGAGACTGGCGGGAGCCAGGACATGATTGAGCAGGAAACGCGCCTCGTCTCCGCCCTCATCAACCCCGGCCGCGATCAGGCGCGCGGCGAGATCGCTGCGGATATCAGCGAGAGACAGCGCCTGCCAGGCCTCAAGCAGCGGTTTATGGTCCGCCACGTCAAAGCCGGACCGGGCCGCCTCAACCAGCGCGTCGAAAGGCCCGCGCGCCATGGCGCTTACGAATTGTCTTCGAGGGCGGCCAGGCGCGCCGCCTGGTCCTCGGCGATCAGGGCGGTGATGACCTCGTCCAACCCGTCACCAGCGACAATGTCGTCCAGCTTGTAGAGGGTCAGATTGATGCGGTGATCGGAGACCCGGCCCTGGGGATAATTATAGGTGCGGATGCGCTCGGAACGGTCGCCGGACCCGATCTGGCCCTTGCGGTCGGCGGCCCGTTCGGCGGCGGCGGCCTCGCGCTGCATGTCGTAGAGCTTTGCCTTGAGGATTTCCTGCGCCCGGGCCCGGTTCTGGTGCTGAGATTTTTCCTGGCAGACAACGACAATCCCGGTCGGGATATGGGTCATGCGCACGGCTGAATCGGTCTTGTTGACGTGCTGGCCGCCGGCGCCGGAGGCCCGCATCGTGTCGACCCGCACATCCCCCATATCGAGTTCGATATCAATGTCTTCCGGCTGCGGCATGATCGCCACCGTCGCGGCCGAGGTGTGGATACGGCCCTGGCTTTCCGTCGCCGGGACACGCTGCACCCGATGCACGCCGCTCTCGAATTTCAGACGCCCGAACACGCCATTGCCGGAGATCGCCGCCACGACTTCCTTGAAGCCGCCATGCTCGCCATCAGACGCTGAAACCAGCTCCCAGCTCCAGCCGCGCAGCTGGGCATAGCGCTGGTACATGCCATAGAGATTGCCCGCAAACAGGGCCGCTTCATCGCCGCCTGTGCCGGCCCGTATCTCGATCATGGCATTGGCGCTGTCATCCTTGTCTCGTGGTAACAGCATCAGGCTCATCGCATGCTCGAGCTCGGGCAGGCGTTCCTTCAGCGCGTAATATTCCTCACGCGCCATGTCGGCCATTTCCGCATCCTCGCCCTCCATCATCTCGGCGAGCTCGGCGAGTTCGGCGCGGGCCGACTTCAGCGCATTGGCCTTTTCGGCCACGGGCTTGAGCTCGGCATGCTCCTTGGAGAGCTTGACGATTTCATCCGGGTCGGCGGCGGCGCCCAGGCGGGCTTCCACCTGGTCGAACCGGTCGATGACTTGGGCGAGTCTGGCTTCAGGTGCGTGCATGACGCTCCGTTAGCACCTCGCGCGAGCGATGAAAATCCTGCGCCGCTGTCGGGACACCCGTCAGGCCAGTACCGCCATCACATTGCGCACCGCCATGATGATCAACACGATCGAGCCGAGGGTGAAGACCAGAAAGCGTATCGGGATGAAGTTCCACAGGCACTGGATCAGCGAGTGGACCACCCGGATCAGCACATAGGCCCAGGCCAGCATGATGTTGAATTCGTCCGACACGCCGACCAGGTGGGAGTAAAGCACCAGCGCATAGAAGATCACCGGCTGTTCGTGCAGGTGATTGTAATTATCCGCGATACGCCGCACCTCGATGGGCAGGCGGTCCATCACGGACTTGTCTTTCACCGTCGCCGGGTCGATCCCGGCCTTGCGCATGGCCGGAATGCGGGTGGCATACATCCACACCCACATGATCAGCGTCCAGCAAACCAGCGCCAATATCGGCGTCATCATTGATTGAAACATAGCTCAGCCCTCCCCGGCCATTTTGCCGGAGGTTAGTCCGAGTTTGGTTGATTTGGCGAGAGGGCGGTTTTTCGCCCTGCAGACCATCCGGTTGGTCGTCCCGGATGGACGCCCGGCGCAGGCCGGGCACAAGTCCGGGACCTTGATACCGATCAACCCGCCGCATTGCCGCCGCGATCCCTGCCAATTCCCGCCTTTCACTGGGTCTAGCCTCTTGCAGGACAGCACCAGAACGCGTTCTATGGGAAAAAATTCGAGTATGCCGGATTCAACGATGGAATTTCACCGCACCAAGCGTCTGCCGCCTTACGTTTTCGAAGAAGTCAATCGCCTGAAGGCCAAATTGCGGGCCAATGGCGCCGACATCATCGATTTCGGCATGGGCAATCCGGATCTGCCAACCCCGCCGCATATCCTCGCCAAGCTGCGCGAGACGACAGAGAAGCCGCGCACCAATGGCTATTCCGCCTCGCGCGGAATTCCCGGGCTGCGCAAAGCCCAGGCGCGTTATTACAAGCGCCGCTTCGATGTTGATCTCGACCCGGACAGCGAGGTCATTGTCACGCTGGGCTCCAAGGAAGGCTTTGCCAATCTCGCCCAGGCGATCACCGCGCCGGGCGATGTCATTTTGGCGCCGTCACCCTCCTATCCGATCCATACATTCGGCTTTCTTATTGCCGGCGGCACGATACGGCATGTCCACGCGCCGTCGCCGGAAGATTATCTGCGCGGACTCGAGCATGCAGCGAGGCATACGGTCCCGAGTCCGATCGCCGTCGTGGTTTGTTTTCCCTCCAACCCCACGGCACAAACCGCCTCGCTGGATTTCTACAAGGAGGTCGTGAAGTTCGCGACCAAGCACGATCTCCTCATTCTCTCCGATCTTGCCTATTCGGAGATCTATTTCGGTGGTGAGCCGACCCCGTCCATGTTGCAGGTCGAGGGAGCCAAGGAGCGCACTATCGAGTTCACCTCGATGTCGAAGACCTATTCCATGGCCGGCTTCCGGGTCGGCTTTGCGGCCGGTTCACCGCGGCTGGTCGGGGCCTTGGCCCGGGTCAAATCCTATCTCGACTATGGCGCCTACACGCCGGTCCAGGTCGCGGCCTGTGCCGCTCTGGATGGTCCACAGGACTGTGTCGACGAGGTCCGCGCCATCTACAAGCATCGCCGTGATGTGTTGGTGGAAAGCTTCGGCCGGGCCGGCTGGGCCATTCCGTCTCCGGAAGCCTCGATGTTCGCCTGGGCACCGCTGCCGCGCGGCTGCGAGGAGATGGGTTCGCTGGAATTTTCCAAGCAATTGATGGAAGAGGCCGGCGTCGCCGTCGCGCCCGGCATCGGCTTTGGCGAGCATGGTGAGGGCTATGTCCGCCTGGCGCTGGTCGAGAATGAGCAACGTATCCGGCAGGCGGCACGCGGTGTTGCCGACTTCCTCAAGTCCAGACAGCCAGCAATCCGGGCGGTCTGACCGCCCGGATCACCTGTGCAGGCCAGTCCGGTTGAGGGAGGATGCCGGACCGGCAATCTGCCTATTGCCTAGAAATAGTGACGGATCACCGTCGAATGTGCCCACAGGCCACCAGCCTTGGCCCGGCCGCGACGACGACGCATGCGGTCCTGCATGACCTTGCGAACTTCCTCCAGCGGCGGCTTGGGCGCGCTGTCGGGTGCCTTGAGATCCTCGCGGTGCGCCACGAACTCGGCATAGGCCTCCAGCTCCGGCGCCAGACCAGCCGCGACCAGCTCGATCATGATGGCATCATCGATATAGCCAATGCCCGGCGTTGAATCAGGGATGAGATCGTCCGGATCAACGAAATAGGCCAACGCATTGAGCACCCGCTCGCGGTCCTCGCCTTCCAGCTTCCACTCGGCATCGTCCAGCATGCCGACAAGCGGGCCGAGCTGGCGCAGGCGCGTCTTGACGAATTCCGGCGGATTGGCGGCCAGTGCCTTGGTGATCATGTCGGCCACACCAGCCGTGATCCGGCCTTCATCCAGATCGGCACGATCCTCACGCGCCTTGTCGAGACGGTCCCGGAAGAAGGCGAGATCGGATTCAGAGAGTTCGAACTCAACCTTGAGGGTCGGGGTGGACGAATTGGTCATGACAGTGTGGCACCTTCCTGTGGCCGTTGATTGATGGAGAGCTTGTCCCATACCGGCCGTCGCGCCAATAGCGGGAACACAACCGATTGCATCCCGGGGGACGCGACACGGTGCCGATCCGCCGATCGGCCTGCCGGACACCAAGGCTTAACCATGACTCCAATCTCCGCTCCCGGCTTCGTGATGGCAGGCCTATTGTGCCGCCATGAACGTCGCTTTCAATACCGCCGTTGCCGGCATGATGTCCGCCCAGTCCCATGCCGGCGAGGCCGCCCGCCAAGCCGTCAACAATGCGGCCAAGGGCGAAGACATCATCCAGGCGGCGGTGGCGCTGAAAAAGGCCGAGGCGGCCCATTCAGCGTCCGCCGTGATGGCGCGAACAGCGGCAGAGCTGACTGACACATTGCTGGACATCACAGTCTAGCCCGACTTCCGGTCGGTGGGTGGCCGGTGGGCGTCATCCCCTCGTTCACAGGTCCGCGATGGCCTGGTGTCCAAGCACGGGGGGATGACGAGCCCGCCACCCGCATCTCTCCCGCCCATCGCTCCCTCCAAGCCTCGCATTTTCCTGCGAACTCGCCTAAATCACCGGCATGACCCAATCCGTGACCGTTGACATCGTCTCCGACCTCGTCTGCCCCTGGTGCTGGCTCGGCAAGCGCCATTGGGATGAAGCCCGCAAACTGACCGCGGAAATCGAGGTCGAGACCGTCTGGCGCCCCTTCCAGCTCGACCCGACGCTGGCTCGCGAAGGGCGCCCCTACAAGGACTATATGCGCGAGAAATTCTCCGGCGCCGAAGCGTCCGGCCGCTGGAAGGCCATGCGCGACCATCTCGAACAGGCCGGGCCGGCCGCCGGGATCGAGTTCCGTTTCGACGACATCACCATGCGACCCAACACGCTCAACGCCCACCGGCTGATGCGCTGGGCCGGCGGTCAGGGCGAGACGCCGGAAATGGCCGAAGCCCTGTTCGCGGCCTTCTTCAACCAGGGACGCGATATCGGTGACACGGCCGTGCTGGCCGAGCTCGCCGGTCAGGCGGGCCTTGATGCCGCGGTGACGGCCGACCTCCTGGCCACCGATCGCGACGAAAAAGCGGTCTGGGAGGAAGAGCTGTTCTACCGCAAGCTCGGCGTCTCCGGCGTGCCGACCTATATTTTCAACGGACGCTTTGCCGTGTCCGGTGCCCAGGAAGCGGCCGTTCTGGCCGATGCAATCCGCCAGGCGGTCAAGGAACCGGCCGAAACGGAATAGGCCCGCTTCAAGCGGGCAGGTCAGACGGGGAGAGATCATGACCGCCATCCAGGCTTTTGCCCTTTATACCGGCCTCAACGGGCTCTTGCTCGTCGGTCTTGCCTACAATGTGGTTCGCCATCGCCAGCGCTCGAAGATCGGCCTCGGCTCCGGCACGGATGCGGCGCTGGAACGGGCCTGCCGTGTGCATGGCAATGCGGTTGAATATGTCCCGATTGCCCTGGTCATCCTGGCCGGTCTCGCACTGAGCAGTGTCTCTGCCCTGGTGATCCATGCCCTCGGCATCTGCCTGACCCTGGGCCGCATCCTGCACGCCTGGGGCCTGTCGAGTTCGGCCGGCACGTCCATGGGCCGGGTCGTCGGCACGCTGTTCACCTGGATCAGCGTCGCGGTCGGATCGGGCTGGCTGATCTGGACGGCCGTCAGTTGAGCCATTGCCCGGCGGGGCCTCGCGGGGCTATAGCGCTCACATGACACAGACCTTCAAAGCCCCCGACCCCGCCGCCCTGCAGGACATTGCCGCCGACCTTGTCGCCCGGGCCCTGAAAGCCGGTGCCGACAGCGCCGAGGCCTCGGTCGCCGAGTCGCGCGAAACCGAGCTCTCCGTCCGCGATGGCAAGCTGGAAGACATTGGCCGCTCGGAAACGCTGGATGCGGGCCTGCGGGTCTTTGTCGGCAAGCGCCAGGCCGGCGTCGCCTTTTCCGACCTGTCGGAGAAAGGCCGCGACTTCACCATCGGCCGCGCCGTGACCATGGCCAAGGCGGCACCGGAAGATCCCTATTCTGCCCTCGCCGACCCGGAGCGCCTGTGCAAGGCACCACCGTCGATCGAGCAGTTCGAGGCCGGCGAGTGGACGCCGGAAGAACTCGAAGAAACGGCGCTGGCCATCGAGTCCGCTGCCCGCGCCGTTGACGGCGTTACCAAGACCGACGCCGCCTTCGCGTCGTCCGGTCAGGGCGCAGCCGCCTATGCCACATCGACCGGCTTCAATGCCGGCTGGAAAAAGAGCGTGTTCGGCTATGGTGCCAGCGTGATCGCCGGCAGCGACGAGGCGATGGAACGCGACTATGCCGCCACATCGGCCCGGCGCCGTGCCGACCTGCGTGACCGTGTCGAGATCGGACGGGAGGCCGGGGAACGCGCAGCCCGCCGATTGGGCCCGAAGAAGCTCCCCTCCGGCGTCATGCCGGTGGTGTTTGATCGCCGTGTCGCCACGACCTTCCTCGGTTCACTCGCCGGCGCCATATCCGGCCCGGCCGTGGCCCGCGGTGTCTCTTTCCTGCGCGACAAGCTGGGCGAGATGATCTTTGCGCCGGGCGTCACCGTCATCGACGACCCGCACCGGCCCTGGGGCCATGCCTCGGCACCCTTTGACGGCGAAGGCACGGTCAATCGGCGCAGCGCCATTATCGAGGACGGGCGGCTGACCACCTGGTTCCTCAACTCGGCCGCAGCCCGCCAGCTCGACATGAGCCCGACCGGCCATGCCCGGCGCAATATGGGCGGTTCGCCCGGTGCCGGTCCGACGAATTTCCACATGGAAGCCGGCGAGGCCAGCCGCGACGCCCTGATCAGCGGCATCAAGGACGGCGTCCTGATCATGGAAATGTTCGGCCCGTCGCTGAACGCCAATACCGGCGACTGGTCGGTCGGCGTGTCCGGCTATCGCATCGCCAATGGCCAGATCGATCACCCGGTCAGCGAGATCACCGTGGCCGGCAATCTCGTCGACATCTATGCCCGCCTCATTCCGGCCAGTGACCTGGAATTTCGGGGTTCTGTTAACGCCCCCAGCGTATTCGTGGACGCCATGTCCATCGGCGGTCTCTAGGCGCCGGACGGACAGGATCATTTTAGGAGCCCGTCATGACTGAAACCAAGATCAACAACCAGCTTCTCCACCTCGTCATCGGCGGCGAGCTGGCCTGTGTCGACCCCACCAATTGCGAGTTCAAGGATCTCGATGAGGTCGATTTCGTCGGCGCGTTCGGCAGCTATGCCGAAGCCCGCGCCGCCTGGAAGGGCGCCGCCCAGCGCACCGTCGACAATGCCCACATGCGCTATTTCATCATCCACGCCCACAAGCTTCTCGATCCCTCGACCGAGAAGAAGGACGGCTAGGTTCCGATCCACGGCGTGACAGGCGAGACCCCACCCTCCTCAACAGCCACGCTGGGCAAACGCCTGTGGCGCGACTGGCTTTGGCGGCGCCCCGGCCTGGTCGGTCTGGCGCTGGTCCTGTCGGCGATCACGGCCGGAGCCGCCGCCTCCTATGCCGGCGTCATCGCCTGGACCTTCGACAAGCTGAACAATGGTGCGGCGGACTTTTTCCCGCTCGCCCCGCTGGCCGTGATCGGCCTCGCCACCCTGCGCGGGGTCAGCCTCTATCTGCAGACCGTGCAGACCAATCGGCTGGCGCTGAACGTGATGCAGGACCTGCAGAACGCCATGTTCGGCAAGCTGGTGCGGGCTGATTTCGCGCGTCTGCAGGCCGAAGGCACCGGCTCGCTGGTGTCGCGGTTCACCAATGACATCACGCTTCTGCGCGAGACGATTGTCCGCCTCTCCAACAATCTGATGCGCGACGTGTTGACCGTGGTGATCACGATCGGCGTCATGCTGAGCCTCGACTGGATGCTGTCGCTGTTGATCCTGGTCGTCTACCCGATCGCGGCCTGGCCGGTGATCCGGATCGGCCAGCGCCTGCGCAAGACCTCCTCCCAGGCCCAGTCGCAAATGGGCGAGGTGACCAGCCAGCTGGAAGAGAGTTTCTCCGGCGCCCGCATGGTCAAGACCTATGGGCTGGAGGATTATGAAAGCGAACGCGCCCGCAAATCCTTCTTCGACCGGCTGCGCTTCCTCCTGAAAATCACCGAGAACAAGGCCCGCATCGATCCGATCCTTGAAGTCGTCGGCGGGCTGGCCTTTGCCGGTCTGGTGGCCTTTGCAGGATGGCGCATGCTCAATGGCGAGACCTCGCTGGGCAATATCATCGGTGTGCTGACCGGGATTACGGTGATCGCACCGGCGATCCGGGCCCTGGGCACGCTCAATGCCGTCGTGCAGGAGGGCTTTGCTGTCCTCGACCGGATCTTCATTGTGCTCGACACCGACGAGACCGTGACCACCGCCCTCGATGCGCCAGCCCTCGCCGTCACCGATGGCGCCGTCCGCTTTGACGGGATCGGCTTTGCCTATCCGGACGGATCGGTGGCCTTGTCAGACATCTCGCTCAAGGCCGAGCCGGGCCAGACCATCGCGCTGGTCGGACCGTCCGGCTCCGGCAAGTCGACCATCCTCAACCTGTTGCCGCGCCTCCATGACGCCCAGAACGGCATGATCACGATTGACGGCACCGACACCCGCACCGTCTCATTGGGATCGCTGCGACAGAGCATGGCGCTGGTCAGCCAGGATGTGACCCTGTTTGACGATACGGTGCGCGCCAATATCGGCTTCGGTGACTTGCACGCCGACGAAGACGCCATCATCGCCGCCGCCAAGGCCGCCGATGCGCATGATTTCATCATGGCGCTGCCGGATGGCTATGACAGCCCGGTCGGGCCGCGCGGCGGCAATCTGTCGGGTGGTCAACGCCAGCGCCTGTCGATCGCCCGGGCGATCCTGAAGGACGCCCCCATCCTGTTGCTCGATGAAGCGACGAGCGCGCTCGACACCGAGTCGGAACAACGGGTTCAAGCCGCGCTGGAACGCCTGTCGCAGGGCCGGACCAGCCTGGTCATCGCCCACCGGCTGTCGACCGTGCGTCATGCCGACTGGATCTATGTGATGGAACAGGGGCGGATCGCGGAACAGGGCCGACATGACGAGCTGGTCGCCCGCGACGGTCTCTATGCCCGCCTGTGCCGGATGCAATTCGGCGAATAGCGCCAGCAAAAACCCCGGACGACCGGATCAGGCGTGCTGGGCCTGAAGTATCTCGCTGCGACGCCCGCTCTCAGGCAATGTCACGGCAAATTTCGAGCCGGCGCCCGGCGCGCTTTCAACAATGATGTCGCCGCCCATCAGCTCGGCCAGTTTCTTGGCGATGGCGAGACCCAGGCCGGTCCCGCCATTCTTGCGCTGCATGACCGCCTCGCCCTGGCTGAACGGCATGAAGATGCGGGCCATCAGATCGTTGTCCATGCCGATGCCGGTATCGCCGACCTCGAATCTCACATCGTGCGACCGGTCTTCGGTCTGGCTCATCAGGCAGCGCACCCGTACCTCGCCGCGATCGGTGAATTTCACGGCGTTGGACAGGAGGTTGGACAAAATCTGGCGGACCCGGGCCGGGTCTCCGACGACCTCGCGCTCGGCAACCGGATCGATTTCCAGATGCAGGTTCAACCCCTTCTCCATCGCCTTCATGCGATAGGGGCCGGCAACCGTGCGGACAAGCTCGGCCGGATTGAAACTGGCCTGCTCGACTTCGAAACGACCGGACTCGATATTGGCCAGGTCGAGAATGTCATTGAGAATGGTCAACAGCGACTGGCCGGAGGCCTCGATCAGACTGACCATCTCGCGCTGGGACGGTTCAAGGTCTGTGCTCGCCAGCAGCGCTGACATGCCCAACACACCATTCATCGGCGTGCGGATTTCGTGGCTCATCGTCGCCAGGAAGCGTGATTTGGCGCGGCTCGCCTCGGTCGCCTGCTGGCGCGCTTCGACAAGGTCGTGAATATCGGTCAGGGCACCGACAAGGCGAACCGGATCGCCGTCCGGCGTGCGCACCGCCTCACCGCGCATGCGAAACCAGCGATGAAGCCCGCCGACAACTTTCAAACGGATCGTCAGGTCAAACGGGCGACCGGCGCGAAAATGGGCGTTCAGGGCCGACTGGAAGCGCGACCGGTCATCGCCGTGGACGAGCGTTGTGAAGCTGTCGGTCGCGGCCGTGAACTCGCGGGGCTGATAGCCCAGCAATTCGCGACCGCGGGCCGAGATGTAGACCTGGTCTGTTTCCAGGCACATGTCGACAATGCCGTCCGACGTGCCCCTCATCGCCAGTTCGGCGCGGTCACCGGACTCAGCGGCCAGGATTTCACCGGTCAGGCGGCGACGATAATGGTTGAACACGGCGAGCAGTTCGTCGGCGAGTTCAACCGGCCGCTTGAACATGGCCACGACAATGCCGACCGACTGGGCGCCATTATACAACGGCATGCCGACATAGGCCCGCATGCCCATTTCCTCGAGCATGAAGTCGCGCGGATAGCGCGCCGCCACATTGTCCTCGAAGATATCAGCGCCAGCCTCCATCACATCGGCGCAGGGCGTACCCTTCAGTTCGTAGCAATAATTGCCGACGAGGGCGCTGCCGCAGGCGACCTTGAGGGTGCGCAGGCGTGAATGGGTGGCGTCGATGCGGGCGATAAAGAGGCGGTCAGCGGCGAAAACTTCGGCGGTCTGCTTGACGAAAGCCTCAAGAAAGGCCGGGCCACATTCGCGCGACAACAGGAAATTCAGACGGTTCAACCGTTCCTGCGTATAGTCTGAACGTATGGCCAGATCCGGCATCAGCCCCTCCCCCTCGCCCCCCGGCAAGCCGGGACGCTGAACGTGGTTAACGAGCATTAATGTGACTCAATCCTGTGGAAAGAGTCGTCATATCTGATGAATTCACTGGTTATAAAAAATGGGCGGCGTCTATTCGCGGCGCAGCAGCTTGTCTGTCAGGAAATTGCCCCACCAACTCGACATGAAGCCCGCCTGCACAGTCTCGCGGTCATAGACATTTTCGACCCAGTCCATGAAATCGATCGGCGTGGCTTCATTATAGGCGCGGTAGCACTCGAAGAAATAATCCAGCACGCCAGTCTTGCCGGCTTTCACATGCAGGTATTTCAGCGACAGGTGCGTGATCGCCTCGTCATAGGGCAGTTTCAGCTTGGTCAGCGCGTAGAGGACCGAGATGATGCCGGCCCGGTCGGCGCCTGACTTGCAATGGATCAGGGCCGGATATTCGATGCTGTCGAATATTTTCACAGCCCGCTGCATGCGATCGACATACGGCGCCTCGCGTGAGCCGAAGGGCATGTCGATCATCTCGAGGCCAAAGCGTTCGCAGGCCTCCTTCTCGAGATCATAATAACACACGCCCGGCTGGGTGCCGCGGATGTTGAGAATGGTCTTGAACCCGACTGCCGCCAGCTGTTCCAGGCGCTCGGGCGAGGGCTGGTTGGCGCGCCACATGCCGCCGCCGACCTCGTGCATGTTGTGGAATTTCTGCCGCAGGATGCCATGATCCTTCCACAGATAATCCTGCCAGGCGCGCTCGCGGTCCTTCGGGTCGTTCAGGTCATAGGGCATGCTGGGCCTTTCGTCTGGCAGCGCATTTAGGCTGGTCTCGGCGCCGACGCAACCGCGCGCCATGCTTGACCTTTTGCGTCACGGAGGTGAGCTAGGGCCTGACATGTCAAAACGCCTGCTCTCCCGCCCCTGGGCCCAGGAAGCCCTCGCCTTCCTCATCCTGCTCTATCTCGAGCTGGTCCGGCGCTCGATACGCTGGGAACATCGCAATGCCGACTTCGTGCAATCGGTCTGGGACGAGCGCAAACCCATTCTCGGCTGCGTCTGGCATGGCCGGATCCTGATGGCCCTGCATGGCTGGGCGCGCCAGAAGGACCGCATGGTCGCCCTCGCTTCGCGTTCGCGCGAAGGCGAAATCGGCTCGCGACTGACCCGCTGGTACAAGGTCGGCGTGGTGCGCGGCTCGTCCCGCAATCCCGACAAGCCAGGTGCGACCAAGGGCGGTGAAGCCGCCTATCGCGCCATGGTCAACCATCTCAATGCCGGCGGCTGTGGTGCGGTGACACCGGACGGGCCGCGCGGCCCGCGCATGCGGGCCGGCTATGGCGCTGTCCGCATGGCCCGCGATACCGGCGTTCCGATCCTGCCCTTCACCTGGTCAACGCGCCGCAAGACCGTTCTCCGCAACGCCTGGGACCATCATTGCCTGCCGCATTTCTTCACCCGTGGCATCATCATCTGGGGCGAACCGATCCATGTCGCCAAGAATGCCGGACCGGAAGAGCTGGAAGCGGCCCGACTGGCGTTGGAAACCACGCTCAACGCGATCACGCGTGAGGCCGACGAAGCGGTGGGCGGCGACATTGTCGAGCCCGACAGCAAGCTTCGTCCCGGTACCGGCGAACGGTCCGGCAAACGCCGGGGCAACACCCCCAAGAATGGCAGCGCCTCCGAACCCTCCGAGGCGCCGGCGTGAGCCTGCCGGTCTCGCTCCAACTCTATCGCGCGCTCACCGGGCTCGCGTCACCGCTCCTGCCCGCCATCCTGTCGCGCCGGGCGCGGGCCGGAAAGGAAGACGCGGCCCGTCGGCACGAACGCCTGGGCCGTCCCGATATCCGCCGCCCCGGCGGCAAGCTCCTCTGGCTGCATGGCGCGAGCGTCGGCGAGAGCCTGGTCCTGGCCACCCTGGTCGACGAGCTGGCCCAGCAAGACCCCGACCTCGAATTCCTGGTCACCACCGGCACGGTGACCTCGGCCACGCTGATGGCCAAACGCCTGCCGCCCCAGGCCAAGCATCAATATGTGCCGGTCGACACGCCCGGCGCAGTCCGGCGCTTCCTTGACCATTGGCGACCGGATGCGGGTGTGATCGCAGAATCCGAGCTGTGGCCGAACCTGTTGATCGAGGCACGCCTCCGCGACATCCCGATGGCGCTCGTCAATGCCCGCATGAATGCGGGCTCGCTGCAGCGTTGGCGCAAGCGCGGTGACGCCCTCCGGCGGCTACTGGAGGGCTTCGACTGGATCGGCGCCGCCGACACCCGCACCCGCGACGGTCTGGAAGACCTGACCGGTCGCGAGATCGTGCTGGCCGGCAATCTCAAACTGGAAGCCCAGCCGCTGGCGCCGGATCCCGACGAGCTAGCAAGCCTCAAATCGGGTCTCGCCGGTCGCCCGGTCTGGCTTGCCGCCTCGACGCATGACGGCGAGGACGACATTGTCCTGTCGGCCCACGCCGTGCTGCACAAGACCCATCCCGGCGCCCTGCTCATCCTCGCCCCGCGCCACCCGGAACGCGGCGGTGCGCTGGAGGCACTGATCAAGCAACACGGCTTTGCGAT
Organism: Maricaulis maris; assembly: GCF_003634045.1. Classification (GTDB taxonomy): domain Bacteria; phylum Pseudomonadota; class Alphaproteobacteria; order Caulobacterales; family Maricaulaceae; genus Maricaulis; species Maricaulis maris. Next base: position 461,249 of record NZ_RBIM01000001.1, on the reverse strand, counting down.
GGCCCGGCGTTCGCGCGGCGAGGTCCCCGAGCCTCGGGACACGGTCTGGCTGGCCGATACGCTGGGCGAAATGCCGCTCTGGTTCGCCCTCGCCCCGGCCGCTTTGATCGCCGGCAGCCTGCTGCCGGATATTGGCGGGCACAATCCGATCGAAGCCAGCCAGGCAGGGGCCAGCGTGATCACCGGGCCGCATGTTGCGAGTTTCGATGACGTGTACGCCGCCTATCGCCGCCACGACGCTGTACTGGAAGTTGACGACGCACCGAGCTTGGCACAAGCCGTTGAACAGGTCTGGCAGGCAAACGGGCCGGGTCGGGCCAGCGCTGAGCGCGCCATCGCCGATATCTCGGGTGGTGCGCTTGAGACCAGCCTGGCGGCGATCAACCGCCTGCTGAACCGGGCCGACAAGGCAGGGGCAAGCGCATGAAGGAACCGGCTTTCTGGCGCACCGACGGGGGACGCGGCTCGGGCGCCTTGGCGCGTGCCCTGCTGTCACCGCTGGGCTGGCTTTATGCTTGGGCCGTCGCTCGTCGCATCCGCCGGGCGACACCGGTCCGCATTAGGCCGAAAGTGGTCTGTATCGGCAATCTCACTGTCGGTGGCACGGGCAAGACGCCGGTCACCCAGACCCTGATGCAACGCCTCGCTGCCATGGACATCACCACTGTCTCGCTCTCGCGCGGCTATGGCGGGGCCGAGGCGGGTCCGCTGCAGGTCGATCCCGATCAACACGCCGCCGCCGATGTCGGTGATGAACCCCTGCTCCTCGCCAGTTCGGGCCAGGCCTGGATTGCCCGCGACCGGGCTGCCGGCGGCCAGGCCATTGATGCGGCGGGCGGTATCGACCTTGTGCTGATGGATGATGGTCACCAGAACCCCGACCTCGCCAAGGATTGCTCGATCATCGTCGTCGACGGCGTGACCGGCTGGGGCCCGGGCACGATCTTCCCGGCAGGCCCGCTGCGCGAACCGGTCAAGGCGGGGTTGGCCCGCGCCGATGCGGTGATCGTGATGATGCCGGATGAAGACAGCCAACCCGACTGGGCAGGCCTCGGCCTCGCCGACCTGGAAATTCCCGCCTTCCACGCTTGGCTGGAACCGGTCGCGCCGCCACCACCGGGCAAGCTCGTCGCCTTTGCCGGCATCGGCCGTCCGCAAAAATTCTTCGACGCCCTGCAAGCGGCCGGCGGCGATCTGGGTGAGGTTGCCGTCTATGGTGACCATCACAGCTTCACGGCGGGCGATATACGCCATCTTGATGCCCTCGCCTCCGCCCATGACGCGCAGCTGGTGACGACCGAGAAAGATTGGGTCCGCCTGCCACCGGATATCCGCGCGCGGGTGACCGCTTGGCCGGTGCGAGCGGTCTTCGCCAATCCCGGCGCCCTGGACGGCCTGTTGCGCGACATCGTGGACGGCGCCGCCAACGCTGGTTAAATCCGAACAATGATAGATGCCCAACGCAATGCCTCGACGCTGACACGGATCGGCTGGCGGTTCGAAGCCGCTGCTTGGGATGCCTATGCCGGCTGGTACAAGATCAAGGGCATCGACAAGGCCTCTGACGCGGCCGGCGAGCTTCTGCGCAAGCTTGGCCCGTTGATGCCCGTGCACAAGGTCGCCCGCATCAACATGCAGCGCTGCTTCCCCGAAGCCGCCGCGCCGGAAATCGAACGACTGCTCGGCGGCATGTGGGAAAATTTCGGACGCTTGGCCGGCGAGATGCCGCATCTGGGCGTGTTCGCCGGGCCGGAATTCAATGAGCGGGTCGAGTTCATCGGCCGCGAGAAGTTCGAAAAACTGCGTGATGCCGGCAAGCCGGCGGTCATCATCTCGATGCACCACTCGAACTGGGAGATCGGGGCCGCAGCCATCAGCCAGACCGGCCTGCCCTGTCACATCACCTACCGCCCCGCCAACAACCCGCTGATCGACCGCCGTATCACCGACATGCGCGTCGGCTATGGCGTCAAGACCTTGACCGCCAAGGGCGGCGACGGTGCCAAGGCGCTGATGCAGGCGTTGAAGGCTGGCGAGTCGGTGGCGCTGATGAACGACCAGAAGATGAATGACGGCGTCGAAGCGCCTTTCTTCGGCCAGCCCTCGATGACCGCACCGGGACCGACCCGTCTGGCCATGCGCCATGGCTGCCCGATCCTGCCCCTTTCAATTCGGCGCATGGGCGGCGCCCGCTTCCGGGTGGAAGTCCACGACCCGATCGAAATCTCCACCAATCCAGACAAGTCCGCCGCCATCATCGAGACGGTGACGCGGATCAATCAATGGGTGGAAAGCGAAATCCGTCAGGCCCCCGAGCAATGGTTCTGGGTCCATCGCCGCTGGGCCAAGTCGGTCTACAAGTCAGACTAAAAACGGCGCTACTTACCGCGGGCGGCAACGGCACCACCGGCCAAGATCAAAGCCCTTTCCTAACCCGGCGCGTTGAGGTGGGCGACGGTTTCGGGCCAGTCGAACAGGTAAGGGTCGTGATCGACACCGCGCTCCAAGTCGGCCAGCCGGTAGGAGCCCCGCCATCCGTGCCAATCATCCTGGCCTTCCGGCGCATAGGTCCCACTCAAGTCCGCGGCGACGATGATTCCGTCGCCGGTAACCACCACCTCGCCCGACAAGGCCTCCGGCGTCATCGAATGCCGGCTTTCCAATTGCAGGCGCTCGACCGCTTCACCCTGCCACCTGTCCGCTGAGACGGCCGTGACGTGAACGTCCAGATAACGCAGGTGCTCGCGGTCCAGATAGATCGGGCGGCGCGGCGCCGGTTCCATGACGGCATAATCCGGGTTCCCCAGATCGCGCTCATAGACGTGCCCATCGGCGGGCCGGTAAAGCGCCTCCACACCGTGTTCGTCTGCACCAAGGGACAGCGTGCCGTCCGCCAGCCCCCGCGCAGGACGGGAATGGCCATCGGCATCAAGCCTGACGGCGGACCAGCTGGATGCGGGTTGCGGTATCCGGTCTGCAGCAAGCAGAGCGTCACCGGCCTCGGGCGATTGGGCGAGACTGACCGAGGTCGTCAAGCCGGCCATCGCCAGTGCCGCCAGCAAGCGTCGTGTCCATTGCAACATCATCACTCTGTCTCCCGAGGCGCTGACAGGATTGTCCACAGGGTGTGGGCGGGAGTCCATCCGTTTCCCGATCCAGTTGATAGGGACACACACCGTTTTACGGCGCTGAAAACCCGCAGCAGACACAATGGTACCCCAAAGCGTCAGCGCCGCCGGCGCATACCCACCCATAGACCGCTTGCCGAGAGACCGCCGTATCCGTTTCTTCAGGTCAAGGGCCGCAGGGCGGCCGCTGCGCGGTTTCACCCTTGAGCTGAAGAAACGGATACGGCCTGCTGGCTGACAAGCGGTTTATGGCTCATTGCGCGCGCGGCGCTCAGTTCGCGACGAGTTCAACCGGAGGCCGGCACATCGAATGGGAAATTCGGAATCTTCCCCAGAAAACGGAAAACAGGCGCTAAGCCGCCAGCCTAACGCAGTTCGCTCAGGTCGAGATCCAGCAGGCTCTGCGGGTCGACATAAAACTGGTTGCGCAGCTTCACCCGCCAATCGAGGTGTGAGCCGGTGGCCCGTCCGCCGGCACCCATGGCGCCGATCAGCTGGCCCTGTTCGACGATATCGCCCTCGGAGACTTCGACACCGGACAGGTGCAAGAAGGCCGAGACCAGGCCCTGGCCGTGATCGATGAAGATCAGTCCGCCTTCGTAATACATGTCCGGCTCGGCCAGGGTGACCAAGCCGCCAGCGGGCGCGTAAACCGGGGTACCGACCTCATTGGCCCAGTCCAGCCCCCAATGCGGGCTGCCCTCATGGCCGTTATTGTAGACCCGCGCCGAACCATAGACGCCAGTGGTGATACCCTCGGCGGGACTGATGAAACCGTCCAAAAAGCCCTGCCCGTCCCAGACCGAGTTGAAGGCGGCTTGTTTCTGCGCGTATTCGCGCTGGCGCCGCGGCAGGGTGGACGGGGCCGGCGTCACGGTCGTCTGCGGCACGCCGTCAACATGCTGGAGATTGTATTCGCGCTGGGCGATGAACAAGATCTGGGTCTCGTCGATCTGGTTGGTACTGTTGACGACATTGACCGTCGACATCTCGAAAAGCATTTCCTCAGGCGCATTGCGCGGAATTCCGAGTACCGCGAAGCCCTGCGCGTCAGCGACGGCCACACTCTCACCCAGATCCAGTCGCGTGCCCGGTTCGAACCGGCAGATGATCAGAGCGCCCTGCTCATACTGTCCACGACAGCCCGTGGGCGCAGGCGCGGAGGCTTCCCGCGCCTCCGGTGCGTTCTGGGCAATCAGCTCGGCAATGGGATCGAACTGGCCATCGACGAAGGCCGTCGTGGATTGCAGGGCAAGGGCGACGGCGAGAGCGATCATTTGCCCGGCTCCGTGTTCAGCTCGATCCAGCGCTGCTTGGCGATCAGTACATCGCGATAGGCTTCCTGCTCATCAACATTCCAATAGCGCAGCTGGTCGAGCTGGATCGGGTCACCGGTCACGGCGCAACGCACGAAACTGCCCGCCTTCAGGATGATGAAGTCGCTGTCGCCAAACTCGAGAATGGCTTCGCCCTGGAAGTCTTTGTCGAAACTGAAATCACTCATGGAACTGTCTCTAGCAGGGTTTGCGGGCGAGCGGGAGGGCTGTGCCGCATCAGAAAAGCTTGCCCTGGCCGTCCGCTTCCGGCTTGCCGCGCGGCTTGGCTTTGGGCTTGGCCTTGCGGACAGGCTGCGGCGTTTCCGGTGCTCGTTTCGGCGCCTTCCGGCCACCCTCGATCCGGGCAGCACGGTCGCCATCAGCAAAAACAAGATCAACCCCTGCGCCTTCGATCAGGGACGCACCCGAGCGGACCAGCTTGCCGGCCCGGTCGCGCACCAGCACGAAGCCGCGTTTGAGCACGGATTGGTGTGACAGGGCCTCCAATCGCGCGGCCCAATTGGCGAGATCACGCTTGCGGTCGCGACGTACCCGGTCGGCCGCCGGCATCAACCGCGCCGAGCGCTCGGCCAGCAAATCACGTTTCTGGCGCAGGTCACGGCTGAGCGCGGCCGGTTTCAGGCCGGCTGCGAGGACGAGGAGCCGGCCGCGTTTCTCAGCGGCGTGGTTCAGCAGGGCCGGGTCGAGCTTGTCGGCGACCATGTCAAAACGCTGGCGTTTCAGCGCCATTAGCGCCGCTGGCCGCGGCATGGCGCGGGCCGCCGATCTCAATTCAGTCCGACGACGCTCGATATGGCGCGACAGGGCCGCCACCAGGCGTCCGCCGAGTTGGTGGATATCGGCCTTCAGCTCGGCCCGCACCGGCACCGCCATCTCGGCGGCCCCGGTTGGGGTCGGGGCGCGACGGTCAGAGGCGAAATCAATCAGCGTCGTGTCGGTCTCGTGGCCGACGGCGGAGATCAACGGGATCTCGCTCTCGGCAGCAGCGCGGACCACCACCTCTTCGTTGAAGGCCCACAAATCCTCGATCGAGCCACCGCCCCGCGCGACGATCAGCACGTCCGGACGCGGCACGACTCCGCCGACGGGCAGGGCGTTGAAGCCGCGGATTGCATCGGCAATCTGGGCGGCGGCCGCGTCGCCCTGAACCAGGACCGGCCATAACAGGACATGTCGCGGAAAGCGGTCCTGCAGCCGGTGCAGGATATCGCGGATAACGGCGCCGGTGGGCGAGGTGACGACCCCGATCGTGGTCGGCAGGAAGGGGATGAGCCTTTTGCGGCCTGTGTCGAACAGGCCTTCCGCCGCGAGCTTTTTCTTGCGCTCCTCCAACAGCGCCATCAGCGCCCCGGCACCGGCCGGTTCCATGCTTTCAACAATCAGCTGGTATTGCGACCGGCCGGGATAGGTCGAGAGCCGGCCTTCGATGACCACTTCCAGCCCCTCTTCCGGACGGAAGCGGAAACGCTGGGCCGTCCCCTTCCAGGCGATCGAGGCAATGACCGCCTTGTCATCCTTGACGTCGAAATAGACATGGCCGGACTTGGCCACGACAACCCGGCCCAGCTCACCGCGCACGCGGACATGGCCAAAGGCATCCTCGACCGTGCGCTTGAGCGAGCCGGCAAGCTCGGACACCGTGAACTCGTGGATGTTTCCCGTGGGCGTATTCATGCTTCATCTGGTAAATTGGATTGTCGGCCATCGCAACGCCCCGGATACCGTCGGGCGGACTCGCGATTGTCCGGCGATTGCGCTAGGCAGGGCGCGGAAAGAGTTGCCACAGACGCATTGAGGGTCAGATGAAGGTTCTGGTTGTCGGATCAGGCGGGCGCGAGCACGCCCTGGTGTGGAAAATAGCGCAAAGCCCGGTGATCTCCGCGATTCTCGCAGCCCCTGGCAGCGCCGCCATCAGCGAACTCGCCACCTGCCACGATATTCCGGTGTCCGACCTGGATGGCCTGGTTGACCTGGCCCGCGCTGAAGCCGTCGATCTGGTCGTCATCGGGCCGGAAAACCCGCTCTGCGACGGTTTGGCCGACCAGCTACGCCAGGCCGGGATCAATACGTTCGGCCCGTCAAAACTGGCCTCGCGCCTGGAAGCCTCCAAGGCCTTCGCCAAGGATTTCTACGCCCGCCACAATGTGCCCTCGGCGCGTTATGGCACCTTCTCCAATGCCGGTGAGGCCAAGGCCTTCCTGGACCAGTTCGAACCGCCCTATGTGCTCAAGGCCGACGGTCTGGCCGCCGGCAAGGGTGTGGTCATTGTGTCCGACCGCGGCGAAGCCGAAGACGAGATTGATGCCTTCCTGTCGGGCAAGTTCGGCGAGGCGTCCAAGACGCTGGTGATCGAGGAATTCATGGCCGGCGAGGAAGTTTCGATCTTCGCCCTGTGTGACGGCGAGACCGTGCTTTATTGCGGCGCCGCCCAGGATCACAAACGCGTCGGCGAAGGCGACACCGGACCGAATACCGGCGGCATGGGCGCCTATTCCCCCGCTCCGATTGCCAAGCCGGAGCTGATCGAAACCGCGATGAAGACCATCATCGAACCGGTCGCCAATGGCCTTGCGGCTGAAGGTTCGCCTTTCCAGGGCGTGCTGTTTGCCGGGCTGATGGTGACCCCCGAGGGTCCCAAGGTCGTCGAGTTCAACATCCGCTTCGGCGACCCGGAATGCCAGGTCCTGATGATGCGGATCGAGGATGACATCCTGCCCTATCTGGAAGCCACCGCGACCGGCGGCCTCGCCGGCATGCCACCGCTGCGCTGGACGGCCGAGCCGGCGATCACCGTCGTCATGGCCGCCAATGGTTATCCGGAGGCCTATGAGAAGGGCAGCGTGATCGGCGGGGTCGATGACGCCAACAAGATGGAAGGCGTGGTCGTCTTCGAAGCCGGTACGGCCCGCAATGCCGACGGCGAACGCACCGCCAATGGCGGCCGCGTGCTCAATGTCACGGCCTCGGGCGAAACCCTCCACTATGCTGTCGACCGGGCCTATGCCGCCATCGACGAGATCGACTGGCCGGAAGGCTTCTGCCGCCGCGACATCGCCTGGCGGGCGCTCAAGACGCATTAGTGCCAACCGCGACCATGGTTTGACATCACGGGCCGGGTCGTCATCTTCTTGCGCAAACACATGTTTGCGGGGAGGCAGACCTGATGCTCAAGACAACCCTCACAGCGATCGCGCTGATCGCCACGACCACCTTCGTCCCGGCCGCAATGGCCCAGGACAGCAATGATGCACTGACCGTCATCCATGCCGGCTGGCTGCTGGCGGTGCCGGGCGAAGACCCGGCGATGGAGCAATCCATCCTGATCCGCGGCGAGCGGATTGAAGGGATTGAAGCCGGCTATGTCACGCCGGACGGGGCCACCATCATTGATCTCTCCGATGAGTATGTGATGCCCGGCTTCATCGACAGCCATGTCCATCTGCAATCGGAACTCGGCCCGGGCCGTCGCTTCAACGCCTTCACAATGTCGGCCCCCGATCTCGCCTTTGACGGGGCGGTCAATGCCCGCACCACACTGATGGCCGGCTTCACCACCGTGCAGGATGTGGGCGGCAATTTTGAAGCGTCTCTGGCCCTGCGCGACGCCATCGCGGCCGGTGATGTTCCCGGCCCGCGCATGCGCGTGGCTGGCTCGGCCGTCACACCGACCGGCGGCCATGCCGATATCAACGGCTTCTCGCTCGACGTGCTGCACATGTTCGCCAGCGAGAGCGCCTGCAATGGCGTGGCGCAATGCCGCGAAGCGGTGCGCACGCTGATCCGTGGCGGCGCCGACGTGATCAAGATCACCGCGACCGGCGGCGTGTTGTCCGACACCGCGGCCGGCGTCGAGCAACAATTCTTCGATGACGAACTCGCTGCCATTGTCGAGGCCGCCCACATGATGGGCCGCCGCGTCACCGCTCACGCCCACGGCGTGACCGGCATCAATTCCTTTCTCGAAGCGGGCGGCAACTCGATCGAACACGGCACCTATCTCGACCGCGAAAGCATCCGCCTGATGCGCCGCAATGGCGCTTATCTGGTGCCGACCGTGCTGGCCGGTATCACCGTCGCCGAACTGGCCGAGACAGCGGATTTCATGACCGACAATCAGCGCGCCAAGTCGCGCGAGGTCGGTCCGGTCATGCTGGAGATGGCCCGCCGGGCCCATGAGGGCGGCGTCACGATCGCCTTCGGCACCGATAGCGGCGTCTCCCGCCACGGTCTCAATGCCCGCGAATTCGAGCTCCTCGTCGAAGCTGGCCTGACCCCGATGGAAGCCATTGTCACCGCCACCATCAACGCCTCGCGCCATCTGCAGATGGACCAGGATATCGGCACCATCCAGGCGGGTCGTTTCGCCGACATCATCGCCGTCGACGGCAATCCGCTGGAGAACATTTCCGAACTCCGCGAGATGGGTTTCGTGATGAAGGGCGGCGAGGTTTACCGGGACTGATGAGCGAGATCGACGACAGTTTTTCCGGCACCAAGCCGGTTGTGGACGCGCTGGCCTTTGACGAGGCCGCGCTGGCGGCGTGGATGACGCGCCATGTCAGCGGCTTTGAGGGTCCGCTGACGGTGAGCCAGTTCAAGGGCGGCCAGTCCAACCCGACCTACAAGCTGGTGACGCCGGGCAAGGCCTATGTCCTGCGCCGCAAGCCGCCGGGCAAGCTGTTGCCATCGGCCCATGCCGTCGACCGCGAATTCCGCGTGATGAAGGCGCTGGGCGGCCAGGGGTTTCCGGCCCCGGTCATGCACGGGCTGTGCATGGATCGGGAGGTCGTCGGCACCGAATTCTACATCATGGATTTCGTCGAGGGCCGGATTTTCTGGGATCCGCTCCTGCCCGATCTCGACACATCCGAACGCGGCGCCATTTACGATGCCTCGAACGCCACGCTGGCCCATCTGCACGGCATTGATGTCGAGGCCGCAGGGCTGGGTGACTACGGCAAGCCGGGCAATTATTTCGAGCGCCAGATCGGCCGCTGGACCAAGCAATACCGCGCCGCCGAGACCACGACCGTTCCCGCGATGGGCCGGCTGATCGACTGGCTGCCGACCGCCGCGCCCGAACAGGAGCGCACCAGCGTCGTGCATGGCGATTATCGCCTCGACAACATGGTCTTCCATCCCACCGAGCCGCGCGTCATCGCTGTCCTGGACTGGGAACTCTCAACGCTTGGCGACCCGCTGGCCGACTTCACCTATCAGCTGATGGGCTGGGTCATGCCGCCGGAGATCCGCAACGGCCTCCTGGGCGTCGACATCACCGCGCTCGGCATCCCGACGATCGAGCAATACACCCAGGCCTATTGCGAGCGCACCAACCGCTCGGGCATCCCGGCGCTGGATTTCTACTTCGCCTACAACATTTTCCGCCTGACCTCGATCATACAGGGCGTCTATGCCCGCTCCCTGCAGGGCAATGCGTCCAACGCCACCGCGTCACAGATGGGCGCGGCTGTCGAACCAATGGCCGAGGCGGCGTGGGGGTTCGCGAAACAGGCGGGGGCTTGAGGGGGCAGGGAAACTATCTGCTGGTGCAGGGAGCGCCGGGCGGTTGGATGAACACGCCCCGAAAGCACTCAATCGTTACGCTCTCGGTCCCGTTTGCGACGCGCTTCCTCTGCCGTCGCCGCGAGGGTCACGACAAAAACCATCAAACCCAAAAAGGCCCATGCAGGCCAGAGCGCAATTTCTATTTCACCGATCATGACCGGCTCTCCAATCGGCCCAAGTAGAACGCACAAATCCAGCTTATCACAACCAAGGCGGCACCGGCAGCAAAACTACCGGGCCGGACAACTCCGTCACCGGTAAACAGCGACAATCCGAGCAACCCCAACCCGACCGCACGACTGGACTGTTCCCAGCTACGCCACAGCGCCTGATTGGCGGTCAAACCCGCCGGTTGCCATCGGGCCAGCCTGGCCAGCATCACGCTCAATATGAGCCGCAACTTTCCAATCCATCCAAGCAAGACCCCATTATACAAGTTCTGGTTATGTTCCACAAGCCATACACCCGCCTGCACCCGGCACTCGCCCTCGCCTCAGCCCGCGATATAGTCGCCCGATGATCGCTGCCTTCATCCTTCTCGCGACCTTCATCACCGCCTTTATTTCCGGTGTGTTCGGCATGGCGGGCGGGTTGATCCTGATGGGCGCGCTGGCGCTGGTCCTGCCGGTGGCCTCGGCCATGGTCGTGCACGGCGTGATCCAGAGCGTGTCCAATGGCTGGCGGGCCATATTGCACCTCAAATGGATCGACTGGCGCATACTGGCGATCTATCTCGCCGGCTCGGCCGGCGCCGCCGGCCTGCTCGCCTTTGCCAGTTTCGAGCTGTCCAAGCCCTGGCTGTTCATCATCCTGGGACTGGTGCCAGCGGTGATCTGGCTGCCCAAACACATCCTGCATCTCGATGCGGCCAAGCCGCACCACGCGGTGGCCTGCGGCTTTGTGGTGACCGGGTTGAATGTCGTCGCCGGCGTGTCCGGCCCGCTGCTGGACGTCTTCTTCGCCGACACGCAGAGCGACCGGCGCAGCATCGTGGCAACCAAGGCGGCGACCCAGGTCGTCAGCCATGGCGTCAAGATCGCCTATTACATCCTGCCTGCGCTCACCGCTGCCAGCCTGCCACAGGCGCAATGGCTGCTGGTCGCCGCCCCGCTCGCCATTCTCGGCACGACCGCCGGCGCACGCTTCCTGGCGCTGATGAGTGATGTGCAATTCCGCAAATGGACGAAATGGATCGTCTCGGTCATCGGCGCAATCTATGTGCTGCGCGGCGCCCTGTTGCTCATCGGAGGATCGGCATGATCATCACGCCACAGGTTCGCGAGAATGCGATTGTCCGCCTGGAACCGCTCACCGACGATCATCGCGAGGAACTCCGCCCGCTCGCCGCCGAGACAGAGCTCTGGGCGCTGACCTCGCTGCGCGGCGATGGCGAGCATTTCAACGCCTGGTTCGACCTGATGCTGTCGGGCACCAAGGCCGGCACGCAGATCTCCCACCTCATCCGCCGGCAAGAGGACGGTGTGGCGGTGGGCCATTCGGCCTATCTGACCCTCGCCCCCGAGCATAAACGCCTCGAAATCGGCTGGACCTGGTATGGCGCCATGGCACGCGGCACCAAGATCAATCCGGCCGCCAAACGCCTGCTGCTCGGCGGCGCCTTCGAGGCCGGGGCGGAACGGGTCGAGCTCAAGACCCATCATCTCAATACCCGCTCGCAAGCCGCCATGACCAAGATGGGCGCAACCCGCGAAGGCACGCTGCGCCGCCATCTCCTGTGCTGGACAGGCGAATGGCGCGATACGGTGTTCTTCTCGGTGCTGAAAGACGAATGGCCGACGGTCAAAGCCGGACTGGATGCGCGCCTGGCCTAGCCGGCGACGCAGCTATCGGTGAGACCGGCGATACGGCCACCGCGAATTTCGAGCTCGACCTGGCCGGCCAGATGTTCGTCCGTGGCATAGACGAGAAGGTCGGCTGGCGATCCGGCTGACAGGACTGCTGCCGTGCGACGGCTGGCGGCGGTCGAGGTGCGAATGAAGATCGCGCCGGCGCTCGCCGTCGGCTGCACGCCGGGGCGGACGATGGCGCCGGGCCGGCCGAGTTCGATGATGGCCTGACCGGTTTCCAGCTCGATTTCCGAACCGATGGCCGAGATACGGCCGGCCTCGATCAAGATATCCTGGTCGTCCCATTCCCCGGACGCATCGATAATGGTGACATCGCGCAGCAGGATCGGCGCATCGGCGCAAATGGCGGCCTCGGCCATGGCGGCACCAGAGCCGGCAAGCGCCAGGGCGGAAACGAGGAAAGTTTTGATCAGTGCACGACGCATCGGAGCGCTCCGCTTGGATGGCTCCTCTTCGTCCGGCGACCGATTCAACTCAAGACAAGGTTTTATGACAAGTTGGCGTTAACGCGAATTGCCGAAATAACGTAACTACTTGACGGGCAGGGTGGTGACGAAGTCGGTGGTCATTTTCGCCCAGGCCGACAGCGCCTCATCATCGAGGTCGGACGGCCCGTCCACCGTCACCCATCCCGTCATGACACGGCCGGTCAGATCCATTTCGCGGGCACCGGGTTTGGCCAGTGCGGCGACATATTGGTCAGGGCCGACGCGGACATGAAGCTCATCCCGGGACGTCCCGAAACTCATGTTTCCACCGATCATCAGGGCGATACCACCGAACATGCGGCGACGTTCCGGGCGTTGGCCCAGTGCCACCAGGGCGGCCTCCATGCGGTCGACAAGATCAGGATCATAAGCCATCGCGACGCTCCACTGCCTTCGCCTTGCGCCGGGCGCGGAAGAAATCCTTGAGCAGGGCCGCACCTTCATCGGCGAGAATGCCGGACACGACATCGGGACGCCAGTGGCAGGTCGGCTGTTCGAAAAAGCGCGTGCCGCTGATCACCGCCCCGCCCTTTTCGTCGCTGGCACCAAACACCAGCCGGCCGATGCGGGCATGGCTGATGGCGCCGGCACACATGGCGCACGGCTCGAGCGTGACATAGAGTTCCAGACCGGTGAGCCGGTAATTGCCCAGCGTCTCGGCCGCCGCGCGCAAGGCCAGTATCTCGGCATGGGCGGTCGGATCATGGCCGGCGATCGGACGGTTATGGGCCTGCGCGACAATGCTGTCCGTGGCCGGATCGACGATCAGTGCACCGATCGGTGCCTCGCCAGCCTCAGCTGCCGCTTGCGCCAGGCGTAGCGCCGCCTGCATAAAACGTGTATCGCGCGGGTTCGTCATACTGCGCGCGATAGAGCGCCGCATCGAAAGGGTCAAGCGTGACCGGAACTGCCGACACCTCAGAACGTATTGCCAAATTCCTCGCCCGCGCCGGCGTGGCCTCACGCCGCGAGGTCGAGCGCATGATCGAGGGCGGCCGCGTCAAGGTCGATGGCAAGACGCTCGACACGCCGGCCTTCAAGGTCACCGGCACGGAAATGATCGAGGTGGACGGCAAACGCGTCGAGCCGCCAGCCGCGACCAAGTTGTGGCGCTATCACAAGCCGGACGGTCTGGTGACGACCCATGCCGACCCGGAAGGGCGCGAAACCGTGTTCGACGCCATCCCCAAGGATATCGGCCGGGTGATCTCGATCGGCCGTCTCGACCTGACGTCGGAAGGCTTGCTGCTTTTGACCAATGACGGCGCCCTCGCCCGCGCCCTGGAACTGCCCTCGACCGGCTGGACGCGCCGCTATCGCGCCCGTGCCTTTGGTTCGATTTCCGAGTCAGCGCTGAAAATCCTGCGCGCCGGGGTGACGGTGGAAGGGATCAAATACGGCCCGATGGAAGTCGAGGTCGAGCGTGAGACCGGGTCGAATATCTGGCTGGAAATCGGCATTCGAGAAGGCAAGAACCGTGAAGTCCGCAAGGCGCTCGACGCGGTCGGCCTGCGCGTCAACCGCTTGATCCGCATCGCCTATGGCCCCTTCCAGCTCGGCCAGCTGGAAAAGGGCGAGATCAAGTCCGTGCCCTCGCGCGTGCTGCACGACCAGTGCGGCCATCTGATCGAGATGGGTGAGACACCGACCGGACAGGCCATCGCCAAGCCGCGCGCGCCCAGCCGCCCGCCGCGCAAGCCCGGCCAGAAGCCGGGGCAACGGCCTGCAGGGCGTGCCATGGGCGGACCGGGCCAGCCGGGTCGCCCCAAGCGCGAAATCGATGACAGCCTGCTCGAGCCAACCCAGAAAGGTCGCCCGCTCGACGCCAAGTCCACCCGCGCCCGCCGCGACAAGGATGGCAAGCCGACGGCCAAGCCGGCACCGCGTCCGAGCGGCCCCAAGGGCAGCGCCCCGAAAGGCAGCCGCAATGACGGTCCACGCGGCGGCAGCGGTCGTCCGGGTGGTCCGCGCAAGCCGGGCGGCCGGAGCTAGTCCGGCATGCGCATCGTCGGCGGAAAGTTCCGCAATCGCGCCCTCGTGGCACCGAAGGGCAAATCGACCCGGCCGACCTCGGACCGGGCGCGCGAGAACATGTTCAATGTGATCGAGCATGCCGACTGGTGCCCGCCCCTCGACGGCGCCCGTGTCGCCGACATCTATGCCGGCTCCGGCGCGCTCGGCCTGGAAGCCCTGTCGCGCGGCGCCGCCTTTTGCCTTTTCATCGAGATGGCCGCCGAGGCCCGTGGCGCCATCCGCGACAATATCGATGCGCTGCAACTGTTCGGCATCACCCGCATCCACCGCCGCGACGCCACCGCGCTGGGCGAAAAACCCTCCAATCTGGGTGAGCCCTTCACCCTCATCTTCCTCGACCCACCCTATGGTTTCGGTCTCGGCACCAAGACGCTGGAAAAACTGATCGAGGGAAACTGGGTCAGCGAGGATGCGGTCGCCGTGCTGGAAGTCGGCGCCGAGGAAGAGCCAGCGACGCCGGGGTGGGTGTGTCAGGTGGAGAAGGTCTATGGCGCCGCAAAAGTGCTGTTTCTGACGCGGGGCTAGGCCCCCTCATCCCCCCTGCGGGGACCTTCTCCCGCGAGGGGAGAAGGCGTATGAGCCGGCCTTCATCAAGAACGCCCTCTCCCCTTGCGGGTTGAGGAGCCAAAGGACAGTCCTGTGGACTGTCTGACACGACGAAAGGTGGCCCGAAGGGCCGGGTGAGGGGTCACCGCCGCCCGAACAGCCGCTCGATATCGCTCAGCTTGAGCTCGACATAGGTCGGCCGACCGTGATTGCACTGGCCTGAGTGCGGCGTGGCTTCCATTTCGCGCAGGAGGGCGTTCATTTCTTCGCCGGTGAGGCGGCGGCCTGAGCGGACACTGCCGTGGCAGGCCATGGTGCCGACGACGTCTTCCAGCTTTTCCTTCAAGGAGAGCGCCTGGTCGTACTCGGCGAGATCGTCGGCGAGGTCACGGATCAAGCCCTGGACGTCGAGTTTTTTCAGAAGCGTGGGCGTCTCGCGCACGGCGATGGCGCCCTGGCCGAAGGCTTCGATGACCAGGCCGAGTTCTTCCAGTTCCTCGGCCCGCTCGAGCAGTCGACGCGCTTCGGCTTCGTCGAGGTTGACGATTTCCGGGACCAGCAGACGCTGACGCTGGACACCGGTCTCGGCGATCATCTTTTTCATGCGCTCATAGACGAGGCGTTCATGGGCGGCGTGCTGGTCGACGATGACGATGCCGTCACCGGTCTGGGCGACGACATAGGTCTCGTGCAATTGCGCCCGGGCGACACCCAGGGGCCAGTCCGGCGGCGGGCTGGCAGGCTGTTGGGCGGTATCGAAACCCTCCGGCGCCCCCTCGCCCATGCCGGTGCCATAGCCTGATGGATCCGGTTCAACGCGCGCCGACATGCCAGGATCAAAGACCCGGTCCTGGACCGGTTCCGACGGCGGCCGCGGCGCGCCCCAGGCGGCCAGGCTGGCGGTGTGCGACTGATACCCACCCGGCGGCGGTTGCGGCGGCTGATACCCCTCGGGACGGACCCGCCCCAGCGCATAGCCGGCGACCGTGGTCGAGGCGCGGTGACCGGCCGCGGCCAGGGCATGGCGCAGGGAGCCGACAATCAGGCCGCGCACAAGCCCGGCATCGCGGAAGCGGACCTCGGCCTTGGCCGGGTGGACATTGACGTCAACCAAACCGGTCGGCAGTTCGACATTCAGCGCCACGACCGGATGGCGATCGCGGGCGAGGAAATCCTGGTAGGCGCCGCGCACAGCGCCGCCCAGCAGCTTGTCGCGGACGGGACGACCATTGACGAAGAGATATTGGTGCATCGCATTGCCGCGCGAATAGGTTGGCAGGCTGGCAAAGCCGAAAATGCGCACCTCATCGCGGGCCTGGTCGACCTCGAGGGCATTCTCGCCGAAATCGGCCCCGAGAATGGCTGACATGCGGGCGATACGCGCCTCACCCCCCTCACCGCGCTCGGCGGCGACCGATAGGCGTTTGCGACCGTCCAGGGTCAGAAAAAAGCCGACATCGGGCCGTGACATGGCCATGCGCTTGACGACATCGGTGATGCCGAGATTTTCCGAGCGTTCCGATTTGAGGAATTTCAGGCGCGCCGGCGTGGCGTAGAAAAGGTCGCGCACTTCGATCCGCGTACCGCCGCGTCCCAGTGGAGCCGCGGGAGCGATGCCATTGGTCTTGCCACCTTCCACCAGGATCGCCCAGGCGTCACCGGCGCCTTTGGCCTGGCTGGTGATCGAGAGGCGGGCGATGGAGCCGATCGACGGCAAGGCCTCGCCGCGAAACCCCATGGTGGAAATATTGAGCAGGTCATCCTGCCCGTTATCACCGACCGGCAGTTTGGACGTGGCATGGCGCTCGATGCACAGTTCCAGCTCGGCCGGGCTCATGCCCTTGCCGTCATCCTCGATCAGCAAACGGGCCAGACCACCGCCCTCGGCCGTGATGTCGATCCGCCGGGCGCCGGCATCGAGGGCGTTTTCGGCCAGTTCCTTGACGACAGAGGCCGGCCGCTCGACGACTTCGCCGGCAGCAATACGGTTCACCGTTTCCGGTGGCAGGCGTCGGATGATGGGTTGGGTCATGGCCAAAGACATGAGGCCAGCCTCTTGGCTGGCCCCGAGTCGGTCAAGTGTGTGTGCCTGCCCTCATGGACAGGACGGCCTCAAAGGCCCGGCAATTTGGGCAGCAGGCGGCGATCGCGCTCGATTTCCACATCGCCACCACCGGTGACATTCTGGATGCGCTCCTGGGCCAGGGCTTCGGCTTCGGCGTCGAGCGGGGTGGCATCACCACGCGGACGATATTCACCATCGCGCCAGAACAGGACCATGTCGGCAAAACCGCGATTCTTGCGAACAACGCTGGCCATCTCGCCGTCAATGATCGAGCGGATGAAGGGATCAGCACCACCGCCACCGGCACGCGCGACCAAAAGGGCCTCGGCGTCGGAGCCTTCAAACTCACCTTGCGAGCCGAGCAGGGCAGCACGCGCCTGCTGGTCGGGATAGATCTCGTCCGGGCGAGGCTCACCGGGACGCGGCGGGCGCAGATTATATTCCGGCGGAACCGTCAGCGGTGCGATGGTCACGGTGCGGAACTCATCCGGTGTCGAGCGCTCGGCGCCGAGCGCGCGCGAGACATTGCTGCAGCCGGAAAGGGCGATGGCCGCGGTGGTCGCGGCGAAAATAGCAGTACGCAAACGCATCTCTGTGAGACTCCGAATTTTTGTCTGCCGCAGCTTAACCCAAAGCCGGGGCATCACTCCACCCCGCATTCCACACTAGGTGTCGGATGCGGGTTTGCGGTCATTGAAGAAGACGTCGAGCAGGATGGCAGCGACGCCGAGATTGATGCCGACATCAGCGATATTGAAGACGTAAGGAAAGTAAACATCTGAGAAGTTGAGGAAATCGACGACAGCGCCATAAAGCCCGCGATCAATGGCATTGCCCAACGCACCGCCGATGATGAACCCGAAAGCGATGCCTTGCAGTCGGCGGGTCGCCCGGATCGGCCCGGCATTGAGCAGTCCCGCGATCAGGCCGGCGGCGACCAGCACGGAAAAGGCGATCAATATGGTCCGGCCGATCGGCCCGTCGGCGCCCAGAAGGCCGAAACTGACACCCTTGTTCCACACCATGGTGAGGTCGAAGACCGGCGACACTTCGATATGACCGCAGGTATTGGCCAGGGTGAGCCGCTCGGCCCCCTCGGCGCGTTGATAGTCCAGACAACCGGCCGGCGAGAAATTGAGGCCGGACAACACCCACCATTTCGAGAGCTGGTCGAGCACCAGGATCACGGCGGCAATGCCCAGACCCAGGCGCGGGACCGGCGACGCGGCAAAGCGCCGCCGGATCTCGATCGCCCACTCAGGCATGGGTGGCGTCCCACCAGGCGACCGCATCCGCATCGCGCGGGCTCAGGTCGGGATAGCGTGTGTCGGCGCCGATCTCAGTCGAATATTTCCACGAGCGAGCGCATTTGGCGCCTTCGGCCCGGCCCGGCACCACAGCGACGTCCGCGACATCGTCGAGGCGGAAGGCTTCGCCGCTCGCGTCACCATCAACCAGATAAGCCTGGCTGGTGATGCCGATCTCGGCCAGGAAGTCATCGACATCCCCGTTGGTCTCGGCAGCCAGGGCAGCCCGATAGGCCGCATCGGTCACATGAACGCGCGGCGCGGCCTCAAGGCTCGACCCGATGCGCTTCTCGCGGCGCTCGACTTCCAGGGCGCCATTCACGACGCGGCGCAAACGGCGAATGGTGCGCCAGTTCTCCGCCAAGCTACCATCCTGCCAGTCGCCCGGCGTCTTCGGGAAAGTGCGCAGATGCACGCTGTCATCCTCGGACGGGAAGCGCGACAACCAGGCTTCTTCCATGGTGAAGGGCATGATCGGCGCCAGCCAGGCGGTCAGGCGCATGAAAATCTCGTGCATCACCGAGCGGCAGGCTTTGCGGCGATCATCATCGGGCCGGTCACAATACAGGCTGTCCTTGCGGATATCGAGATAGAAGGCCGACAGATCGACGACACAGAAATTGAACAGCGCCGAATAGACCTTCTTGAAGTCATAGGCGGCATAGCCATCGCGCACGACACCATCGAGCTCATGCAGGCGATGCAGCATGAAGCGCTCGAGAGACGGCATGCGGTCATGCGGCACGTGCTCGACGGTTTCGTCAAACCCGTGCAGCGCGCCCAACAGGTAGCGCAGCGTGTTGCGCATCTTGCGATAGGCATCGACCGAGGTCTGCAGGATCTCCTCGGAGATGCGCAGATCATCGGTGAAGTCCTGGGCCGCGGCCCACAGGCGCAGGATTTCGATGCCGTATTTCTTGCCGATCTCGATCGGGGCCAGCGTATTGCCCAGCGATTTCGACATTTTCCGGCCATCGCCAGCCATCACGAAACCATGGGTCAGAACGGCGTCATAAGGCGCCCGGCCGCGGGTGCCGGCGCTTTCGAGCAGCGAGGACTGGAACCAGCCGCGATGCTGGTCCGACCCTTCCAGATAGAGGTCGGCCGGCCATTTCTGATCGGCCCGCGGCTCCAGCGCGAAAGCGTGGGTACAGCCACTGTCAAACCAGACATCGAGAATGTCGGTGACCTTCTCATAGGCGTCGGCGTCATACTCGCTGCCAAGGAAGTCGGCGGCCGGACGCTCGAACCAGGCGTCAGCACCATCGGCGACAACCGCATCGATGATGCGTTCATTGACCTTTGGGTCGTTGAGCACACGGGTGGTGCCCTTTTCCACGAACATGGTCAGCGGCACGCCCCAGGCACGCTGGCGCGAGATCAACCAGTCCGGCCGCTGCTCGACCATGGAGCGGATGCGGTTCTCGGCGATCTTCGGCGTGAAGCTGGTCTCCGAGATGCCCTTCAGGGCCTTCTCGCGCAGCGTGCCGCCGGACTTCATCGGCCGATCGATGGCGACAAACCATTGCGGTGTATTGCGGAAAATGACCGGCGCCTTGGAACGCCAGGAATGCGGATAGGAGTGCTCGAGACGGCCGCGTGCGAGCAGTTTGCCCTGCACGATCAGCTCGTCCATCACCGCCTTGTTGGCCGGCCCGTCCTGGCCCTGCTTCTTGCCGTCAAGGCGGATGATGTTCAGCCCGGCAAAGACCGGCACATGCGGATAATAGGCACCGTTCTCGTCGACCATGTGCGGGACCGGCGCGTCCTTGTCATGCCATTCCGGCGCCGACATCCAGGCCACATAGTCCTCGGCACCATGGCTGGGCGCGGTGTGCACAAAACCGGTGCCGGCCTCGTCAGTGACATGATCGCCGGCCAGCAGCGGCACCGGATAGGACCAGAAACGGTCGAGTTCGGAGAGTGGGTGCGAACACACGAAGCCGGTCGGATCGATGGAGTCAACGCGTTCCCAATTGCCGATCATCGCGGCCTTGGCCGTCTCTTCCCACAGCGCATCGGCTGCGATCAGAAGGTCGCCCGGCATGGCCCAGGGCGTGAAATCGCCGCCATCAACGCCGGTCACCTTGTAGAGGCCATAGCTGATCTCGGGCGAATAGCAGATCGCGCGATTGCCCGGGATGGTCCAGGGCGTCGTCGTCCAGATGACGACATGCGCACCGATGCAGGATTTCGGGATGGCGCTGCCGTCCTTGCGCACGCCGCGCACGGGGAAACGCACGAAAATCGTCGAGGAAACCTTGTCCTGATACTCGACCTCGGCTTCGGCCAGGGCGGTCTTTTCGACCGGCGACCACATCACCGGGGCTGAACCGCAATAGACCAGGCCCTGATCGACGAAGCTGAGGAATTCGCGCACGATCGCGGCTTCGGCCTCGAACGCCATGGTGGTGTAGGGATCATCCCACTCACCGCTGACACCCAGGCGCTGGAATTCCGACGACTGGACGCCGACCCACTCGCTGGCATAGGTCCGGCATTCGGCGCGAAATTCCTGGACCGGGATATCGTCCTTGTTGCGCCCCTTGGCACGAAAATTCTGTTCGACCTTCCACTCGATCGGCAAGCCGTGACAGTCCCAGCCCGGCCGGTAGGGCGCATCAAAGCCGGCCATCTGCTTGGAGCGGACGACCATATCCTTGAGGATCTTGTTCATGCCGGTGCCGATATGGATATGGCCGTTGGCATAGGGCGGCCCGTCATGCAGCACCCAGCGCTGCCGGCCGGCGCTTTCGGCCCGCAGGCGCTTGTACAGGTCAAGCTTGGCCCAGCGTTCCAGCCATTCCGGCTCGCGCTGCGGCAAGCCGGCGCGCATCGGGAATTCCGTGGTCGGCAGGAAAAGCGTGTTTTTGTAATCACGGGAGGTGGCGGCGGTATCTGTCGCGCCAGTCGTCGAGGGCGTGTCCGTCATCGGATCGGATCCTTGCGGTCTTTTATGGTCATGGGTTCAAGGCAGGACATGTCCCGGAACCGCCCACATCACATGCGGCGGCCCGGGCCGGTAATTCGCCCGATGGCGAGGGCAGCAGCGGGCGCTGCCGGGCGGATGAACAGGGACATTGAGACCATGCCTCGCGTGTAACAGAGCCGCTCAGGCCGGTCCAGACAGGCCGCTCAGCACCTTGCGGGCGGCGATGGCGTCCTCGGCAATCTGGGCCTTCAGCGCCTCCAGCCCGTCGAACCGCTTTTCCGAGCGCAGATGATCGAAGAACTCGACCTCCAGCTTGCGACCGTAAAGGTCACCGGACCAGTCGAGCAAATGAATTTCGAGCAGTTCCGTGACGCCATCAACCGTCGGCCGTTTGCCGATATTGGCAACGGCAGCGATGGACGGGCTGTCACCATCGACACCCACCCGGACGGCATAGACGCCATAATCGGGGCGCACATAGTCGCCCAGCGTCAGATTGGCGGTCGGAAAGCCGATGGTGCGGCCACGCTGATCGCCGCGCTGAACGATGCCCTCAACGGCCCAGGGCGTGCCCAACAGCGTCTCGGCGGCACGCATGTCGCCATCATGGATGGCCTTGCGGATACGCGTCGAGGAGACCTTGTCGGCGCCATTGCCGTGCAGTTCGGCAAAGGCCGTTGCGATGCCGTGATCCGCGCACAGGCGGGCGAGATCGTCGGTGGCGCCCGCCCGACCGGCCCCGAAACGGAAATCCTCACCGGTCACAATACCGGCAATGCCCAGCCCGTCGGCGAGCACATCGCCGACGAATTCGGCCGGAGTCATCCTTGCCATATCCATGGAGAAAGGCAGGATGTGCAATTGTTCGACGCCCAGGCTTTCCAGGATGCGGTTACGCCGGGTTTCGCTCATCAGCCGGAAGGTCGGCGCGTCCGGCGCGAAGAAACGACGCGGATGCGGGTCGAACAGGGCGGCCCCGAGCGGCGCCTTCAATGAGCCGGCCAGACCACCCGCCAGCGCAATGACGTGACGATGCCCCATATGGACACCGTCAAAATTACCCAGGGCAATGACAGCGCCACGACTATCACCCGGCAATTGATTATGACCTCGCAGGATTCTCATCCGCGATCAGTCTGTCGAGGCACGGCGTTGCTTGCGAACCATGACCTCGGCCTCCGCCTGCATGGTCAGTTTCTCGCCGACATAACAGGTACAGTCCATGACCGCCTTGCGGGATTTGAGATCGACCGATTTCACTTCAACACGGGTGCGCACCTCGTCGCCGATCCGGGTCGGATGGAAGAAGCGCATGTTGAGGCCAAGGAAGATGGCGCCCGGTCCGGGCAGCTGATTTCCGAGCACGCCGGAAATATAGGATGCGACCAGCGCGCCATGTGCAATCCGGCCGCGAAAAGGCGTCTTGCGGGCGAATTCCTCGTCCATATGCACCGGGTTATAGTCCCCGGACACCTTCGCGAACATATCCAAATCATCTTCAGTGACAGTTCTAACTGCCTCTGCGGAAAGACCAATTTCCATTTCTTCAAGGGCGATGCCGCGCACTTCCGACATGTGTGACTCCATCTTTGTATCCGCTTTAACCGATTTTTATCCGCGAATGTCTAGGGTCCTCGCTGAAGACAGCGGAACAAGCTGTCCTTGTGTAAACGCGCCGAGTGGATGGAGACTAAGCATGGCTGTCGATATGACGATGCCGATCCTGGTCGTGGATGACTACAAAACCATGATCCGCATTATTCGCAACCTGCTCAAGCAGATCGGGTTCGAAAATGTGGACGAGGCCGCCGATGGCCAGGAAGCCTACGCGAAAATGCAGGAAAACAAGTACGGTCTGGTGATCTCAGACTGGAACATGGAGCCCATGACGGGCTACGAGCTCCTGCAGAAAGTTCGTGCGGATGAAAGCATGAAGGCAACGCCCTTCATCATGGTAACCGCAGAATCCAAGACCGAAAACGTGGTCGCGGCGAAGCGGGCTGGTGTAAACAATTACATCGTGAAGCCCTTCAACGCCGGAACCCTCAAATCGAAGATGTCGGCTGTTCTCGGCGACTTCTAGTCGCTTGATGAACCGCCTCACCCTCGTTTGAGTCTGCAAAGGAAGGAGGGCCCCATGCCCGCCGCCAATGTTGCCGCGCAAGTCCGCACGTCTCTTGCTTCTTTGAAAGCGAGTGATCTGCAGGACGCCCAGATCATGGAAGTCCTGAAGCTGGCGCACCAGCTGACGGATACGATGAAGCTGTTCTTCAGCTCCCTCGACCAGTCGATCTGCCAGGAATTCAACTATATCGCGGACTATATCTCACGCACTCGCGACGAGATTGCTGCCCTGCGACCGAACGATATCAAGACGTCGCGTATCCCGTCAGCCGGTCAGGAACTTGAGGCCGTCGTCGGGGATACCGAACGGGCGACCGAGACCATCATGAGCGAGGCGGAAGCCGTGCTCTGTGACGATGAAGCCGACTATGACGCCTACCGCGCCAATGTCGAAGCCCGCATGATGACCATCATCGAGGCGTGCAGCTTCCAGGATCTCGCCGGCCAACGGGTGTCCAAAGTCGTGACATCGCTGCGCCACGTGGAAAACCGCGTGTCCCGCTTTGCCGAAGTCATGGGCGTTCGCGATGCCGACCAGGTTGTCGAGGAAACCGCCGAAGACAAGCGCAACCGTGAGCAATTGCTCAATGGCCCTGCCATCGGCGGTCCGGAAACCAGCCAGGACGACATCGACGCGATGTTCGCCGACGCGGCCCCGGCCTCGGATCTCGACCAAGGTTCGATCGACTCCCTGTTCGATTGACCGGCCACACAGCTACCAGGTGAGACGGTCCGCGACATAGCGGGACGACACACCATAATCCTTCAGCGCTGCGGCGGCTGTCTCGACATCGAGGCGGCCGCCGTTCAGCGTTTCGCCGAGAATTCCGTCGGCGATGAAGAGGCAATCGACCCCGGCCCGGCTGGCCCCTTCGACATCGGTCTCCGGACCGTCGCCAATCGCCAGCACGCGATCCAGGTCGACCTCGAAACCCTTTGCTTCCAGCGCCCGCTTCGCCAGTCGGTAGATCGGCCGGTGCGGCTTGCCCGCGACAATGCTGGCCCCGCCCAATTCGCGGTAATACCGGGCGATCGCACCGGCGCAGAAGACCAGGCGATTCCCCGATTGCACGACAATGTCCGGATTGGCGCAGACCAGGTCCAGCCCACGCTCCAGCGCCCGTCGCAACACCGCGTCGTAATCCTCCGGACGACCGTTGAAATAGTCGTCGGGGCCAGTGCAGGAAATGAAGTCTGCCTGCTCGATATCAGTGAATTCCAGATCGAGTCCGGCATACAGGCTGCCATCCCGCTCCGGTCCGATATTGAAGGCCTTGCCTGGCGTCCGCTTGACCAGCTGGCGATGGATCGCATCGCCGGAGGTCACGACCGCATCGGTTGCGGCATCCGGCAGGCCCATATCTGCGAGGAAATGCACCAGCGACGAACTGCGTCGCGGCGAGTTCGAGACCAGACAGACCCGACCGCCGCTGGCCCTGAAACGCATCAATGCATCAACGGCCGGCGGGAGAAGATCACTGCCATCACGGATAACACCCCAGACATCGCAATAGAGCGTGTCATAGCGGTCGCGGAGCGGGCCGAGTGTGGCGAATTCAGGTAACATGCCGCGCTTGAAGCAGGCGCAAGGCAAGCGGTCAATGCGGCGCGTTGGTCAAGCCGTCATCTGGATGACATTGCTGTCGGCGTCGCGCCCCGTGCCCTTGCCGCTGTCGCGGGCAGTCTCCAGCACGTCATCACGAACCGGGCGAGGTTCGCCGAACAGGTGGCCCTGACCATAGGCGACGTCCATTTCCAGCACTTCAACCACCGTCGCCTCATCCTCGATCTTGTCGACGATGAGTTCGATCCCGTGGCGACCGAACAGGCCCGCCATGTCTTCGGTGGCGATGGCACCGGCCTCATAGCCGGCAATCGACTCGTAATTATCGATCGCATCGAGCAGGCGACGGCCGCCGATCTTGGCGAAGCGGACACCGGCCCGTTCCATCTCGGTCAGGTCAAGCTCGACATGGTGGATCTGGTCAATCGAGAAGCGGAAGCCGAAATCGGCCATGCGGGCCATGTTGCGGGCCGCAATGGCGTCACGCTCTTCAAAGGCCTGCTGCGAAATCTCGAAGATCAGTGACCCGGACAGATCCTTGTTCTGGCGGATAAAGTCGAGGAATTCCGGGAAGAAGGTCTCGTCGGCCAAGGAGTTGAGCGAGACATTGCAGAAAATCGCGACCTTGCGGTCCTGACCGGTCAGGCGGCGCACGATCTGGACGCAACGGAACAAGAGGAGATTGTCGACCTCGGTCATCAGCCCGGCCTCTTCGGCGGCGGCCATGAAGGCGCCCGGCGCGAGGATGCGGCCGGTCGCATCGCGCAGGCGGGTATAGCTTTCATAAAAGGCCGTGCGGCGCTGCGGCAGGGTGACGACCGGCTGCAGGTAGAGATCGACGCGGTTGGCAGCGAGCGCTTCGCGAACCGTGTCGATGTCAGTGCGCGAGGCGGATGCGGCAGCCGTCGGCATGTCGGCCCGCGCTTGCGCGTCGGCCGGACCAACCCGGCGGACCAGGTCTTCGAGCACTTTCACTTCATGCACCAAGGCATTGTCGCGCTCGACCGATTCCGCGCGCAATTCGTCGGCGATCTCGTCAATGCGCGACTGGGCCGCCTCGAATTCCTCGGCAAGCGCCAGATTGGCCGCCTTGAGTTCATGGATCTCGGATTCCAGCGCCCGACGCTCCTGGCCACGGGCGGCGGCCGAATGGGCCATGCCGGCCACGACGAAGACGATCGCCCCCATCATCCAGGCATTGAGCGTCGGCATCAGACCGAAGAACTCGAAGCCGATCGCGGCAACGGCCGCAATAGTGATGTAGGTCAGCAGGATCAAAATGTCGGATGCGCGGGGCAT
Source organism: Maricaulis maris (assembly GCF_003634045.1). Taxonomy (GTDB): domain Bacteria; phylum Pseudomonadota; class Alphaproteobacteria; order Caulobacterales; family Maricaulaceae; genus Maricaulis; species Maricaulis maris. The sequence goes on along the minus strand of NZ_RBIM01000001.1, from coordinate 434,989 downwards.
GTCGGGCCTTCGAATCAGCGAAACGTCAGGTGTGCTTGAAGGTTAAACTGTGTTGGCGCGGGTTGTCGTTTGGTTAACGAAGGTAAACCCTGATCGGGTATTCACCATCTAACATATTGATCTATAATGACATGCATAAATTAAAGCGGCCCACCTTGGAGGCGGGCCGCTGGTCGTTTCCTGTGGAGAATCAGTTTGCCTACGAGGCGGCGTGCGGCCGGATCAGGATTTCAACGCGACGATTGCGCTGACGCCCGTCCGCCGTGTCATTCGAGGCGATCGGTGAACGCTCGCCCATGCCGGCGATGTAGAAACGGTCCCGCAACACGCCTTGGGCGATGAGATAATTGCCGACCGACAGGGCCCGACGCTCGGAGAGCTGCTGGTTGTAGTCCGCGGCGCCAACCGAGTCGGCATGACCAACAACATCGACATAGGTGGCCGGGTAACGGTTCAGCACCGTCGAGACATCACTGAGGATGCTATAGAACTGGCCCTGAATGTCAGCGGAGTTGGTCGCGAAGGTGACATCGCCCGGCATGATCAGGCGCAGATCATTGCCCTCGCGGCGGACACCAACGCCGGTGTCGGACAGGGCTTCGCGCATGGCCGTTTCCTGGCGGTCCATGTAATTGCCGATGGCCCCACCGGCGAGCGCGCCGATGCCGGCACCGATCAGGGCGTTGGTCCGGCCCTCTTCGCTGTCATTGGTGTTGGTGAGATAACCCAGCGCCGCACCGGCAGCTGCGCCCAGGAGAATGCCGCGCCCCGTATTGTTGGCCCGGGTCTCGCCGGTATAGGGGTCGGTCGTCGTGCAGGCTGCCATGGACAGCGCAGCGACGGTCAGAATGGTCGTGCGGAGAATGGTTGGGCGGAGTTTCATCGTGTATCCCTCTCGGTGACGCAACTAGATGCCTATCATATCGATTTATATGACAGCTATGGCAATGGCGGATTTATCTTTCCGGATATGAACGCAAGCTGACCGGCGATCCGTCGAACTCAAGCGACACAAATTGCACCGGATCTCCCTTGACGGACGAGCGGCGACAACCTATCTCCGCCGCTGTTAGCAGTCGACTGGGGTGAGTGCCAACAACCCCCACCGACCGCGATGAACCTTCAGTCCTCTGTTTGGAGAAAACCCAAGATGACTTTTCGTCCTCTGCACGACCGCGTGCTGGTGAAGCGCGTTGAAGAAGAGTCCACGTCCAAAGGCGGGATCATCATCCCCGACACGGCCAAGGAAAAGCCCCAGGAAGGCGAAGTTGTCGCCATCGGTGGCGGCGCCATCAAGGATGACGGCACTGTGCGCCCGCTCGACGTCAAGGCCGGTGATCGCATCCTGTTCGGCAAATGGTCCGGCACCGAAGTCACCGTTGACGGTGTCGAGCTGCTGATCATGAAAGAGTCCGACATTCTCGGCGTGATGGCGTAAGCCGCACACCTGATCAGAACACCCCTCTCAAGCTAGAAGAACGGAAATATTCCAATGGCTGCCAAAGACGTACTTTTCGGCTCCGACGCGCGTGAACGCATGCTGCGCGGCGTCGATATCCTCGCCAATGCTGTCAAGGTCACACTCGGTCCCAAGGGCCGCAATGTGGTCATCGAAAAATCCTTCGGCGCACCGCGCACCACCAAGGACGGCGTCTCCGTCGCGAAGGAAATCGAACTGACGGACAAGTTCGAGAACATGGGCGCACAAATGCTGCGCGAAGTGGCCTCGAAGACCAATGATGTCGCCGGCGACGGCACCACGACCGCCACGGTCCTGGCCCAGTCCATCGTCCGTGAAGGCATGAAGTCGGTTGCTGCCGGCATGAACCCGATGGACCTCAAGCGCGGCATCGACAAGGCCGTCGCCATCGTCATGGAAGACATCAAGGCGAGCTCCACCCCGGTGAAGGACTCCGCTGAAGTCGCCCAGGTCGGCACCATCTCCGCCAATGGCGCGAGCGATATCGGCGAAATGATCGCCAAGGCCATGGACAAGGTCGGCAAAGAGGGTGTCATCACCGTCGAGGAAGCCAAGTCCCTGGAAACCGAGCTGGACGTCGTCGAAGGCATGCAGTTCGACCGCGGCTACCTGTCGCCTTACTTCATCACCGACGCCGACAAGATGCAGGCCGAGCTGGAAGAGCCCTATATCCTGCTCTTCGAAAAGAAGCTGACCTCGCTGCAGCCGATGCTGCCGATCCTGGAAGCCGTGGTTCAGTCCTCGCGTCCGCTGCTGATCATTGCTGAAGACGTTGAAGGCGAAGCCCTGGCCACCCTCGTGGTCAACAAGCTGCGTGGCGGCCTGAAGATCGCCGCCGTCAAGGCGCCGGGCTTTGGTGATCGCCGCAAGGCGATGCTGGAAGACCTCGCCATCCTGACCGGTGGCCAGGTGATCTCTGAAGATCTCGGCATCAAGCTGGAAACCGTCACCCTCGACATGCTCGGCTCGGCCAAGCGCGTCACCATCACCAAGGACGACACCACGGTCGTCGACGGCGTTGGCGACAAGGCCCAGATCGAAGCCCGCGTCAGCCAGATCCGTCGCCAGTCCGAGGAAACCACCTCTGATTACGACCGTGAGAAGCTGCAGGAACGTCTGGCCAAGCTGGCCGGCGGCGTCGCGGTGATCAAGGTCGGCGGTGCCACCGAGATCGAAGTGAAAGAGAAGAAGGACCGCGTCGACGACGCCCTCAATGCCACCCGCGCTGCGGTTGAAGAAGGCATTGTCCCGGGCGGCGGCGTTGCCCTGCTGAAGGCCTCCGCCAAGCTGGCCGGCCTGAAGGGTGACAATCCGGACCAGACCCAGGGTATCGCCATCGTGGCCCGCGCCCTGCAGTCCCCGATCCGCCAAATCGCCACCAATTCAGGTGTCGAAGGCTCGATCGTGGTCGGCAAGGTCATGGAAAACGCTTCCGCGACCTTCGGCTTCAACGCCCAGACCGAAGAGTATGGCGACATGCTCGCCTTCGGTGTGATCGACCCGGCCAAGGTTGTCCGCACAGCCCTTCAGGACGCGGCCTCCGTCGCCTCCCTGCTGATCACCACGGAAGCTGCCGTGGCTGATACGCCGAAGGAAGAAGGCGCCGGTGGCGGCATGCCTGACATGGGCGGCATGGGCGGAATGGGTGGCATGGGCGGCATGATGTAATCATGCCGGTCACCTGACCGACTAAAAGAGAGGCCCGCTCCGATGGAGCGGGCCTTTTCTTTTGCCATGCCCCCATGAGTCCGCCCATCGATCAAAAGTGAGCCGTCCGGCAAGCCGGACGGCGGCGGCGGAATGGGTGGCATGGGCGGCATGATGTAACAAACATCATAAAGCCGCCCATCATCGAAAGGTGAGCAGACCGGCAAGCCGGTCTGCGGGGGCGGCATGATGTAATCATGCCGGTCACCTGACCGAACAAAGGAAAGGGCCGTCCCGATGGGGCGGCCCTTTTCTTTTGTTCTCTCGGCGCGCTTCCCTCTCCCTCGGGAGAGGGTCAAGGTGAGGGGCAAATCGCGGTGCCAACCACCCAATCCCCTCATCCGCCCCCTTTGGGGCACCTTCTCCCAAGGGAGAAGGAAGACGCGCGAAGGACTTATTCCATTTGCCTTGCGACATGGCCCCCTCTCCGCGTTATGGTCGCGCCAGCAATTTTCGAGGGGTTCGCCATGAAATACCTGATTTCCGCTTCCAGCCTGGCGCTGGCCGGCCTGCTGGCCGCCTGCCAGCCGGCCGGGACCGGCACCGAAACCGAGATCGCCGAGGCGCCCGCTGCGGCCGCTGAGGCCGTTGCCCGCTACGATGCGGCCACCTTCCACCAGACCACCAGCTTCGGCCTCGCCTCATCAGCCGGTTTTGCCTGGTCGGCAGATGACAGCCGGATCCTGATCTCCTCGGACGAGACCGGCGTGTTCAATGCCTATGCCGTCGATCCGCAAACGGGTGAGCGCGAGGCGCTGACGACATCCGACACCAATGCCACCTTCGCCCTGTCCTGGTTCCCGACCGATGACCGCGCCGTGGTGACCGCCGACAGCGGCGGCAATGAAATCTCCCACATCTTCGTGCGCGAGCTCGATGGCCGTCTCAATGACATCACCCCCGGCGAAGAAGTGCGAGCGCAATTCCTCGGCTGGTCGCCGGATGGCAATGACATGTGGCTGATGACCAATGAGCGCGACCAGAGCGCCATGGACATCTATGCCTATGACACGCTGAGCTATGAGAGCGGCTTCGTCTTCCAGAATGATGATGCGCTGGAGATCGGCGATGTCAGCCCGGACGGGCGTTGGGTCGCCCTGGTGCGCAACCGCACCTCGGCCGACAGCGACATCCTGCTGCTCGACCTGGCCTCCGGCGAGACCGAGCCCAGCGTGATCACGGCCCACGAAGGCAATATCGCGCATGGCGTCTACACTTTCACGCCAGACAGTTCGCAGCTTGTCTATGCCACGGACGAGCATGGCGAATTCAACCAGGCCTGGACCTATGACCTGTCCGACGGCACCACAGCGCCGTTGATCGAGGCCGAATGGGACGTCCAGTTCGTCATCTATTCCGACACGGGCCGATACCGCGTCTCCGGCATCAATGCCGATGCCCGCACCGAGGTGACCATTCTCGACACCATGAGTGGCGAGACCCTGACCCTGCCCGAACTGCCGGCCGGTGATATTGGCTCGGTCCGTTTCTCCCGCGACGAGGGCCGCATCGCCTTCCTGATCAATTCGGCGACCTCGCCGTCCAATCTCCATGTCGTGGACCTGGCCAGCCAGAACCATGCCCAACTGACCAATGCCCTCAATCCGGCCATCTCGGAAGACGAGATGGTGGACGCGCAGGTCGTCCGCTTTGAAAGCTTCGACGGGCTGGAAATCCCGGGCATTCTCTATCGCCCGCATGAGGCCAGCGCCGACAATCCGGTGCCGGCGCTGGTCTGGGTGCATGGCGGCCCGGGCGGGCAAAGCCGGATCGGCTATTCCGCTACCATCCAGCACCTCGTCAATCACGGCTATGCTGTCTATGCCGCCAATAACCGCGGCTCGTCAGGCTATGGGAAGACCTTCTTCCACATGGATGACCGCCGTCATGGCGAGGAAGACCTGCGCGATATTGTCGCCGCCGGTGACTGGCTGCGGTCACAGGACTGGGTCTCGGCAGACGAGGTCGGGGTGATCGGCGGATCCTATGGCGGCTTCATGACCGCCGCCGCCCTCACCTTCCACCCGGAAGCCTTCGAGGTCGGCATCAATATTTTCGGCGTCACCAATTGGGAGCGCACCCTGGCCTCGATCCCGCCCTGGTGGGAGAGCTTCCGCGAAGCGCTCTATGACGAGATGGGCGATCCGGCGACCGACGGCGAGCGTCACCACGCCATCTCCCCGCTCTTCCACGCCGAGAATGTGATCCGTCCGATGCTGGTCATCCAGGGCGCCAATGACCCGCGCGTGCTGCAGGTCGAAAGTGATGAGCTGGTCGAGGCTGTCCGCGCCAATGGCGTGCCGGTGGAATACGTGCTCTTCCCCGATGAGGGCCACGGCTTCCGCCGCCGCGAGAACCGCATCACGGCGTCGGAGGCCTATGTGAGCTTCCTGGATGAGTATCTGCGTGAGCAGGACGACGTTCCGGCCGAGTAAGTCGACGGAAGTCAAAGCCGGGACAGATGCCTTGCGCATATGTCCCGGTGACCTAGCCGGTCAGCTGGCGCAACAGATCCTGCTGGAAGCCCTGACCGGCCGAGCCGACTAAAGCCCGACTCGCGCCTTCAGCACAGCCAGTCGGGCCACCGACTGGTTGATGCGCGCCTCGGTCAGGCGGCCGTCCGAGATGGCCGCCACCACCCAGTCAACAATGCGTTGCGGGAGTTCGGGGTCCGGCGCGGCGGAGTTGGACAGCATGATCATGTCATTGCCGGCCTCGATGGCGCTGATCACGGCCTCGCGCTGATCGTAGTTGTCGCGGATGGCGCCCATGTCGAGATCATCGGTCATCACCACGCCATCAAAACCGAGCTGACCGCGCAGCAAGTCCTCAAGCACGGGTGCCGAGAAGGTCACCGGCACGCCGCTGGGGTCGAGCTGGCGATTGGTCAGGTGTCCGCCCATCATGAGGTGCGCCTTGCCGTCATTGATGAGTTCGCGGAAGGGGGCCAGCTCGGCCTCGCTCCAGCTCTCGGAGATGTCGACAAAACCGTCATGACTATCGCCGCGTGAGCGCCCATGTCCGGGGAAATGCTTGATCGCACAGGCCACGCCTGACGCTTCAAACGCATCGATGAACGCCCCGGCATAAGCGGCGATGGTCTCGCCATCCGTGCCATAGGCCCGGCCATGACGACCGATCACGGCATTCTCCGCATCATGCACGTCGGCGACGGGTGCCAGATTCATGTTGAAGCCGGCGGCCTTGAGCTCGCGGCCACCGATCGCGTAAAGCTCGCGGGCACCACTCAGCCCGCGTTCCTCGACCACCTGCATGGCGCGGGGGATCCACGTATAGCCCATGTCACGCGACAGGCGCTGGACCAGCCCGCCTTCCTGGTCGATCGCCATCCAGGCGTCCGGCCGGGTCGCGCGGAAACGGGCGGCTGATCCTTCGGCGCCCTCGCGGGTGCGGGCATTGTGGCGCAGGAAGAGCACGCCGCCGATCCGCTTTTCGGACAGATGGGCGTCGATGATGTCGGCGCCTTCCGTTTGAGCATGCGAACCGATGAATCCCAGCAACAACATCTCGCCGACCCGCTCGGCCAGCGAGCGTTCTGCCACAGCGTCCAGCAGGCTCGCGCGGGCCGCCGGCCCGGCTGCCGCCATCAGCGTGGCCGCGAGCCCCGATTGCAGTACGCGTCGTCGATCCATTGTCCTGTCCGTCACCAACTTGCCCTGTTGTGACCATGCGGACCGGTCCGCCCGCTGGCAAGCCTGCTCGCCCCTCAGGCGCAGTCACGCGCTATAGCTTGTCGATAAAGTCCAGGCGGAGCAGGTTGGGTTCGTGACAAATTATTTAGCCGCGCACAGGGGCGCCGTAAGACTGGACTGTGCAGGTTGAGCGGACATCGAAGAGGGATATGAGCGATGAGAAAATTCTTGCTGGCAGGCGCTGCGCTTGCCGTGACCGGGGCCGCCGCCTTTGCTTTGGACGATGACGACGCCCGCCAGATGCGTGTGCATGTCAGCACCGACCACCACGCCACCTTTGTCGGCGATGATGGCCAGATCGTCGAGATCCGCGGCGCCAATGGCGACCGGACCATCCACATCGACCGTGACGGCGAGCGCTCGGTGATCCGCATCGACGGCCAGGAAATCGAGATCGACGACAACATCGTGCACGTCGATGGCAACCGCGTCGAAGTCGGGCCTCGCAGCGTCATCATCATCGACGGTGACGACGTCCGCGTCGTGGAAGATGAGCACGTCCGGATGGGACGCGAACTCGACATCCACATGGCCGAGCGCGCCGAACACCTTGCCGACATGGAACATAATCTCGCCCGCATCGCGATCGATCTCGATGGCTTTGACGGCGAAAGCTTGGAGGCCACGGTGATGCACTCGCTCGAGATGGCCCTGGCCGGGCTCGACGAGGATCGCGTCGTCAGTTCGCGCGACTGGGAAGAGCTCAGCGACGAGGAAAAGGCCGAAGTTCGCGCCGAACTCCGGGAAGCGCGCCAGGAAATGCGCGAAGCCATGGAAGAGGCGCGCCGTGAGTTGCGCGAGGCCGGCATCGAGATGGAGGCCGAACGCCGTCATGCGCGGATCGAGGTCGAGCGCGCCGTCCGTGACATGGCCCGCGCCGAACGCGACATCGCCCGCGCCCGTGTGGAGGTCCTGCGCGCCGACGACGAGATGCGCCGGGCCCGGGTCGAAGTCCTGCGGGCGGATGACTCCCGACGCGCCGACATCGAACGTCTGCATCAAGTGATGGGCCGCGATGATGTCAACGACATCCGGATCGAAGAGACCGATGGCCGCCAGCGTGTCTGGATCGACGGCGAAGAACAGACCGGCGATGATCTGGTCGATTGGCTCAATCGCCTGGAAGTCGATCGCCTGGCCGGCGCCGACCGTGAGGGTCGCCGTGAAAGCCGCGACGCCCGCCGCCAAATGCGGATCGAACGCGTCCAGCGGGCCGATAATCGCCGCGTTATCGAGCTGGATGGCGGCGATCGCGTCGTCATCATGGAAATCGAGACCGGCGAGGATGACGAGGAGTAACCGCGCGCCAACGCCGGTCATGAAACGGGGCGGACCAGCACGGGCGGGTCCGCCCTTTTTCTGGCCGGATACGGACAAAAAAAGGGGCTGGCAAAGGCCAGCCCCGAGATAACGGTTGGTCGATAAAGGGCGTCTCCTCCCCGAAACGCCAAAGGACAGAGCGGTCAGGCCCAGTCCGATATCGACGTTGACGTAGCGCATTCACTACGTCAACCCCAATATTCCCGGCACATGGGGATAAGCCTCACCGCTCATTCGACTTTTTGCCACTATTTGTTGCGTTGCACGACCGCTGCGACGGCACTGATCCAGGTCTCGCGGGATACAGTCTCCTGCGCCGGCTGTTCCTCGCGCCATTGCTTGTTGTCGCTGATATCTGCCGCCAGGCGGGCGCCGAGCTTGAGGTCCTTGATCGTGACCAGGCCCTGCTCCCTTTCGTCGGAACCGATGATGACCGCCGCCACCGCACCGCGGCGATCGGCATATTTCATCTGCTTGCCCATATTCCCCGAGCCCACAAAGGCCTCGGCCCGGAAACCGGCGGCCCGCAGCTCGCGCGCCATGGCGAGATAGTCGGCCGAACGATCCTTCTCGCTGGCAACGACCAGCACCAGGGGTTTCTCCTCGACCGCACCGGTCAGGCCCAGCGCCGACAGGGCCGCGGCAAAGCGGCTGACGCCGAAGGAAAAACCGGTCGCCGGCACCGCTTGGCCCGTGAAACGTGACACCAGGTCATCATAACGACCACCGCCGCCGACCGAGCCGAACTGGATCGGCGCCCCGTCGTCATAAGTGGCCTGGGCCAGCAATTCGGCCTCGAAAACCGGACCGGTGTAATAGCCCAGCCCGCGCACGACGGACGGGTCGAACAGGGCCCGGTCGACATCAACGCCGATGGCGGTGAGGACGGCATCGATCTCGGCCAGGGCAGCAAGGCCGGCCTTGCCGGTTTGCGACGTGCCGATCAATGGCTCGAGACGGGCGATGACATCGCCGCGGCTGCCACCGCCGGCATCAAGGAAACCCAGCACGGTATCGATCCCGGCGGCATCCAGCTTGGCGCCTTCGGTAAAGTCGCCGGACTCATCCTTGCGGCCCTCGCCGAGCAGCAAGGCGACACCCTCGCGACCCAGTCGGTCGAGCTTGTCGGCCGCGCGCAGCACACGCATGCGCCGCTCCGGATCTGCCGCGCCAATGGTTTCCAGCACGCCATCAAGAATGCGCCGGTCATTGACCCGCACCACGTAATCGCCGTCGGCCAGGCCGACCGCGCGCATGACATCGGCGGCCAGGGCGATCATCTCAGCATCGGCGGACGGGCTGCTGGCCCCGACCGTATCGGCATCGCACTGGACGAATTGGCGGAAACGGCCCGGCCCCGGCTTTTCATTGCGCCAGACATCGCCCGCCTGATAGCGCCGGTAGGGCTTGTTCAGATCCTGATAATTCTCGGCCACGAAACGCGCCAGCGGCGCGGTGTGGTCATAGCGCAGCGACAACCATTGCCCGTCATCATCCTCGAGCGCAAACACGCCCTCATTGGGACGCTCCTCATCGGGCAGGAATTTGCCGAGCGCGTCGGCATATTCAAAGGCCGAGGTCTGCAGCGGCTCGAAGCCCCAATCATCATAGATGCGGCTGGCGGTTTCGACGAGATGGCGCTCGACCCGGAGGACAGACCCGCTGCGGTCTTCAAAGCCGCGCGGACGGCGGGCCTTGGGTCGGAAGGGTTTCTTGGCGCTCATCACGATCTCCGGTTTGCCGGTCGCCCTGCCCTGCATGGCAACCTTTATCAGGCGGTGTTTTCCACGAGCCGGCACGCGCTGTGAACCCACGTGCGCAGACTGACAGGGGAGATGCCGGTCGATTCACCGGAAATCAAGGCGTTACTGCTAGGACAATCTGAGACATCACGGGAGACAGAGATGAAAACCGCGCTCCATGCCGCCCTCGCCGCGCTCATTCTGACCGGCAGCGCTGCTCCGGCCGGACCGGGCAGCGATTTCGCCGCCTTCGCCGCCGCGATCGGCGCGACGGCGCGTGAGCGCGCCCGTGAAGCCGCCGCTCGCCCCGCAGCACCGGCCTTGCCGTTGGACATCGAGGATCCGCTTTCCTTCGAGCTGGAGCAGTTTTCCGTCGAGGCCCTGCTGATGAGCCGCCGCATCGACGAAGCCGGTGGCCCGATCGACCTGCGCTGCATCTTCCGCGGCATGTCAGCCGATGCAACGGCCCGGCTCGACGCGCTCAATGCCGCCGAGACCGCCGCCCAGCAAGCGCATATCTACACGGATCTGGCGGCCCTGATGGCCGATGCCAGCGAGATCGCGCCCGCGGTCGATGACGAAGCCGCGCTGGACGGCGTCGAACTGCCGGCCAGCTGTCCGGCCCTGTCCGGCGGTCAGAACTGACGCCTTAGCTATTGGCAGCCCATTCCAGGGCGTCGACAAATCCGCCCGTTGTCAGAACCGTCGGCAGCACGCGCGGTTCCCCGCCGGATGCCGGATAGAGCAGGTAGAGCGGAACGCCCGCCTGGCCGTGCTCGGCGATCAGGTTGGCAATGGTCTCGTTGCGATTGGTCCAGTCAGCCCGCAGGCTGACCACACCCAGCGTGTCGAACGCATCTTCCACTGCCGCGCTGTCGAGCACGGTCAGCTTGTTGATCTGGCAGGTCACGCACCAGGCCGCGGTGACATCGACAAAGACCGGCTGTCCCATCGCCTGCAACTCGGCAACGCGCTCACGCGACCACGCCTCTTCGCGCGCCGACAGGGTCTGTGTGCTGGTCGAGGCCGGCAGGCGGGCGATGGCGACAAGACTGGTCACACCCAGCAGCAGCGCGAAAACGGCCGTGACGGACCAGATGCGATGACCCAGCCCGTGCGCCCAGACTGCGAAGGCGAGTGCCAGCATCGCGGCGCCCAGCAAGAGCAGGCCGGTCGGGCCGGACTGGATCGCCAATACCCAGCCAAGCCAGACGACCGAGGCGAACATCGGGAAGGCGAGGAATTGCCGGAAGGTCACCATCCACGCGCCCGGCTTGGGCAGGAAACGCAACAGGCCGGGTGATTGCGAGAAGACCACGAACGGCGCTGCCAGGCCGAGTCCCATCGCCGCAGCAACCAGCAACACCACAGGCGCAGGCTGGGTCAGTGCCAGTCCCAGCGCACCCGCTGCGAGCGGGCCGACACAGGGCGCCGCGACCACAACGGCCAGAACGCCGGTGAAGAAGGCGCCCTTCCAGCCAGGCCGGTCAGCCAAGCCGGCGCCGAGCCCCATCAGCCGCGTTCCGACCTCAAATGCGCCCAGCAGATTGAGGCCAATGGCAAACAGCAACAGTGCCAGCACCGCGACCACGATCGGCATTTGCAGCTGGAAGCCCCAGCCGACCGGCAGGCCGACCTCGCGCAGGACCACCAGCACCGCAGCCAGCCCGACAAAACTCAGCAACACGCCGGCCAGGAAAAAACCGCCCTGGCGCCGCACCGCGCCGGTATTGGCATGGGCGGCTTGCACGAATTTGAGCACCTTGATCGAGAGGACCGGGAAGACGCACGGCATCAGGTTGAGGATGAGACCGCCACCAAAGGCCAGCAGGACCAGTCCGAACAGGCCGACAGGCGCGCTCCCGGCCGCCTCCGTCGCAGCGCGGCGCGGCGCCAGGCCATAACCGCCCGGTCCCGGCTCCGCCGAGATCACGACGGCATGCTCGCCATCGGCATCACGCCAGGTCACGACGCCATCCTGAGCCTCGCGGATCGCCGACTGAACCGCATAGCCCGGCTCCATCGCCACCAGCGTGCTACCCTCACCGGCCGACAGGACTTGCTCGCCGGCATTGCGGATGACGCCGGTCTCGTAGGGGAAGAAGCGCAGCGCCCGGATGGCGGCAGCATCGGCGAAAGCCGGCCCGTCCAGTTCGAGAATGACCTGCCCCCCTTCTACCGCCAGACGGGCGGAGATGGCGGGGTCGGCTTGCGGCTCGCTGTCGAGCGCGCCCTGGATATACCAATACCCTGCCTCGTCGCGCTCGCTTGTCGCGCCAACCGGCAGGGTCAATGACAGCGTTCGCTCTTCTGGCACACAGATATCATCGCAGACCAGCCAGGTCGCATCGGCGCGCAATTCGATGGCAGTGCCGGCATAGGACGGGTCGACCGTGACCGGCATCGGCAGGACGAGCTCGCCCTTGTAGCCATAGTCCATGATCACATCGGTCAGCGGCAATTCGATCGGGGTCGGCCAGACGATCTCGCCGATCTCGACACCGGCCGGCAGGGTCCAGTCGATCTCGACCGGCAGGCCGTTGTCGCCCGGATTGCGCCAATAAGTGTGCCAACCCTCCGGCATGATCTGGTGCAGGCCGATATGAAACGCCTCGCCCGGTGCGACGACCGCCCTGTCAGAGACCAGTTGTGCCTCGATGATTTCCTGACCACTTGACCAACCGGATTGGGCGCGTCCCGGCGCGGACATGACAAGACCGGGCAGGCCGGCCAGCAGGATCAGGGATATCAGTCCTCTCAGGACACGCATTCAACTACCTCTCGGAGCCACGGGTTCGACGCATGTGCGGAGGATATAGTCGCTTTTTCGCGCGGGTCGAACCGACTTCGCGCAACCGTGATCACAAATGCAAACGGCCGCACCCAAGGGCACGGCCGTTCACGGATCGGATCAGTCAGGCAATCAGGCCTGAGCCGGTGCCTGGGTGTTGGCGACGTTCGATGTGCGGCGCAGGATACGTTCCCAGCGCTGCAGCGAGATCATGTGCGAAATGATCGCAACGAGGTCGCCATTGCTGTTCATTTCTTTCAGCTTTTCAGCCGGCAGGGCGTTGAACTTTTCGGCCGACACGCCGAAATACTCGGCCACGGTGACCGGGTTTTCCGGGTCCTGCGGGTTGGAAACCTTGACGTCTTTTTTCTCGAGCAGGTCAAGCGCGATCAAACGCTCGACGAAGGCTTCCGTGGTTCGCGCATCATTCTCGAAGGCGGACACGAAGTCGATGGCCTGACGGGTGTAATCGGTCGGCTCGCCGTCGGCGTCGAAGAAGGGACGCTCCGGATTTTCGGTGACGACAAACTCGGCATCCAGATCAACACAGACCGTCGACGGCTGGTCGTTCGGGTTGGCGGCGCTCACGAAGGGGTAGCGACGGACATAGGCCGGAATGTAGTGCTCGCTGTCGAACTGGCCTTCCTCGGTCACGAAGACGTTGGAACCCTGACGCAGCCCCATCACCAGGATCGGCATCTTCTTCTCACCGAGGAAGATGATCGGAAAGCTGCCGCAAGCGAAAGAGAATTCCGCGCTGATGGCCGGCACGAAATGCCAATCCTTCAGGAAGTTGAACGGCTGCGACACCGTGTTCACACCGTATTTGGCATGCTTTTGACGATTGAGCGGCTCCACATTCTTGTAGAGCGGAACAGTCCCGGTAAGGCGCGGCTCGGTTGCGGCAGCGTCGACCATGATAGAAACCCCTTTAAGTTCTTTGCGCACTGGATAGCGGATATGCCCTGCCCCGGCAACGGACCGGCGCAGGGCTGTGCAGTGTGTCCACGCAAGAAAAATGCCGCGTTTGCCGGGACGCTGAAAGGGACTTGATTTCAAACCTGAATTGCCCTCCGCCGGAACGGCGCGCGGAGCGGTTTCAGCGCCGCTCCGCGCCGGGCAGTCCTAGAAGTCGAGCACCAAGGCGGCGCGGAAGTTGCGGCCCGGCAGCGGCACCTGATCCTTCAGAAAAGACGTGTGCAGGCGCGCTTCGGCGTCAGTCAGGTTGCGCGCTTCCAGGATCACCCGCATGTCGCGGCTTTCGACCGGCTCGAAGGACCAGCGGGCGTTGAAAAGCACGTAAGACTGGCTCTTGAGTTCGAACGGCGCCGTATTGTCCTGGACGTCGGCCCATTCCGCTTCCAGGTGCAGGTCATGCCCCGCCCGCGACGCGGAAACGCCGGCGGTGACGGAGAGCGGCGGCAGGCGCGGCAGATCGCCACCGGCATCAAGGCTCGCCTCGACATACTCACCGGTCAGCTCGCCATCAAAATCCCATCCGCCCCAGGCACCGAGCGGCCCTTCCAGGCGCCCCTCGAAGCCGGACAGGACGACATCATCCTGGCTGTAGGCATAGACCGGAAAGCCGTGATCTTCCGCGCCGGTGGCATAGGCGGCGATGAAGCCGTCATAATCGGCCCGGAAAACCGACGCTTCCAGCGCCCAATCGGCGAAGCGGGTCCGCGCCGTCAGCTCGGCAGACACCGCGCGTTCGACGCCCAGGTCCGGATCACCCAGCTCGAATGTGCTGCTGGCGACATGCGGCCCGTCGGCAAACAGCTCGACATCAGTCGGTGCGCGTTCGCTGGATGACAGGGTGAAGGCGAGGAAGGTATCTCGCGCCGGCCGCACAAAGACCGAGCCGGAGATACTGGCCGTGTCGAAACTCCGGCTGTCGGTGGCGGTATCAAGGTCGCGGCTTTCAAAACGGAGCCCGCCTTCCAGGCCCCAGCTTTCAGCGTCCCAGCGCTCCACAAAGAAGACACCCCAATCGGCCGTTTCCGACGGCGGGACATAGGCTTCTTCACCGATCGCAGCAAAGTCGCGATTGAAGGCCTGGATGCCGGCGGCGCCTTCCCAGCTGCCACCCCACAGGGCGATCGGCGTGTGCCGGGCCTCGACCCGGCCTTCCCAGCCATCATTGGTGAACAGGGTACCGATCTCGTCGCCTTCCAGTTCGACATGCTCATAGCTGCCGGTCCCGAAGGAAAATTTCACGCGTTCGATATGCGCGCCCAGATTCCGCCACTCACCACGCAGGTCGAAACGGGTCTGTTCCAGATCGATGCGGACGCTCTCATCATGCCCATGTTCCTCATCGTGGTCTTCGTGGTCATCATCATGGTCGTCGTCGTGATCTTCATCGTGATCTTCGTCGTGCTCTTCTTCACCATGCGCATGGCCACCCGGGATCCCATAGAGCGCGTTCGACTGTTTGATCGCCACCCCGATGAAGCCGTTTGAGCCGACCCAGGAAATGCCCGCCGAGGCCGAGCGGAAATCGAGGCCCGAATTTTCGACCGAGCCATACGGATGCTCGTCCTCATGCTCGTCCTCATGGTCTTCGTCGTGATCATCGTCGTCGTGATGCTCTTCCTCGGCCTCTTCGAACAGGCGGAAGGCCTCCGACTCGGCATAGCCGGGAATGTCATAGGGCTGCGCGGTCCGCATCAGACCTTCCAGGCTGACGACAAATTGCCCGGCGTTGAAGCGGACACGGCCGGCGGCGGTCTCGCCGTCGTCGACCGAGGTCATCGAGCCGTAGAAGCGGCCTTCCAGCCCGTCCTCGACACGGGCTTCAGGAATGCGTCCGTCAATGACATTGACCACGCCGCCAATGGCCCCGCCACCATAGGCGATCGCCGCCGGGCCGCGCAGGATTTCGACGCTCTCGGCCTCGAGTGCTTCCGAGGCAACGGCGTGGTCAGGGGAATTCGTGGAGGCGTCGATCAGGCCGACACCATTGACCAGGACGCGGACCCGGTCGGCGCCGAGGCCGCGGATCACCGGACGGCTGGCGGCCGGACCAAAATAGGTCGTGGACACGCCGGGCTCGTGGGCAATCGTGTCGGCCAGCGAGCCGGACAGATTGTCCTCGAGGTGGCGCCGGTCGACGATTTCGACCGCACCGGCGACCTCATCCGCACCGACTCCCAGTGCCGAGGAGGTGACGAGGATCACGTCCTCGTCCCGGTCCGTTTCCTGGGCGGAAACGGTGCCGCCCAAGCCGGCTCCGGCGAGCAGGGCAATACAGGCAGTGGAGGTGGTCAGACGCGCGAACATGGCTTCCCCGATATGTAATAACAATACAGACTTTGAGGCGTGATATTATAACATTCGGATTATCGCAATGCCGAAGCACTGGGAAATGCGGCAAAGCGTGATTAAATATCGGCAAGATGACCACTGATTCCCTGACCAAGGCGCTGGACGCCGCAGAAGCCCATTGCGTGGAACGGGGGGAGAAACTCACCCCGGTGCGCAAGCGCGTGCTTGAACTCGTGCTCGAAGCCGACGGGCCGGTGAAAGCCTATGACTTGCTCGAAGCGCTCAAACCCGGCCCCGGCTCGGCCAAGCCGCCCACCGTTTATCGCGCCCTCGATTTCCTGATGACCGCCGGCCTGGTGCACAAGGTCGAGGCGCTCAACGCCTTTGTTGGCTGCAGTCACACCCATGACCATGACGAGCATGGCGGCGGCGCCGAGCTGTTCATCTGCTCGGATTGCGGCGCGGTCGAGGAACGCCATGGCGCGCCCCTGCCCATGAATGCGCCGGCCGGCTTCACGATCCAGCGCTCGGTCGTCGAGCATTTCGGCCAGTGCGCCAATTGCCATCCGGGCTGATGGAGTGAGGCCATGATCGAGCTCTGGCGCGGCTGTGTGAATGCCTGGGAATGTGACGAGCTCGGCCATTACAATGTCCGCTTCTACCTCGCCCGGGCCAGCGAGGCCTTGGCCAACCTGGCCGAAGCCGCCGGTCTCAACCCGATCCAGCGCGCCGATGCGCTCGCCACCCTGATCCCGCAGACCCTGCACATCCGCTTCCTGGCCGAGGCCCGTCCCGGTGCACCGCTTTACATCGAGGGCGGCATTGTCGGCTTTGCCACCGCCACCGCCGACATCGTGCTGGTCATGCGCCATTCCGGAACCGGCAAGCCGGCGGCCAGCTTCAGTATGCGCGTCGGCCATGCCGCCCCCGCCAGTGCCGAAGCTTTCCCCTGGCCGAAACGTTTCGCGACGACCGTCGAGGCCCTGACTGTCGACAAGCCGGACTTCGCGGCACCGCGCGGCCTGGCCACCGGGACGGGCGGCCGACGCGCCTCGATGAGCGCCGCCGACGCGCTCGACCTGCCGGTGATCGGGCGCGGCCGTTTCGGCCCGCACGAGATGGATGCTTTCGGCTGGATGCGGGCGGAGTTCCTGCTCGGCCGCGTGTCCGACAGCGTCACCAATTTCGCCGCCGCCTTCCCCGAAGAATGGGACATGCATGCCGGCGAACCGTCAGCCCGCATCGGCTCGGCACTGCTGGAATGCTGCATCCATGTCCACCGCTGGCCGCGCGCCGGCGAGGGGTTCGTCATCCGCTCCGGTCTCAAATCCGCCGGCCCCAAGGTCCGCAATATCGTCCATTGGGTGCTCGAGCCGGCCAGCGGCAAACCCTGGTGGACCATGGAAGGCGTCGCCGCGCCGATGGACCTCGACCAGCGCAAGCTGGCGGCGATCGATCCGGAGACGCAGGCAAAACTGGACGCGGCAGCGGTGCCGGGGATCGAGGCTTAGGATGCGGGCATGCGCCCTAGCCTGCCTGCTCATTGCCCTGGCGCCAGGACTCGCGACCAGTCAGCTCAACGCCTATCCAAGGCCAGAGGACCCGGTCCGGCAGGACGCTGATCCCGGCCTGCCCTTTGTCGTGCGTTTGGGGTCGCTTGGATGTGATGGACTGTGCCCGATCTACGACATCATGGTGCGCATCGACGGCGCCTACTGGATCAGCGACACATTCCCCGGTGCTTATCTGGATTATCCGCGGGATGTGCACAGACCGGCGCCCCATCCGACACGACGGACATCGCCGACCGCACGCGATCGCGGGACAATGATGGCCGGACTCGCCAATCAACTGACCTTCGATCGAGTCAGTGCCGCGATGCGTCCCTTCGAGGAAGGCCGGTGTACCGAATTGCTGAGCGCGCAGAACCACGCCTTCGTGCGGATCGAATACCCGGACGGCACCCGGTTCAGCTTTTATCATTCGCCGGGGTGGGATGAGTGTTCCGACCTGGATTCCATCACAACCGCGATCCAATCGGCATTCCAAACGCTCATTGGCTCGCGCACAGCGGGCGCCGGGCCCACATCTGTGCGTTACTATTCATCAGGCTGTTACGGGCCCTGCCCGCAGTTCGATTTCGAATTGCGGGACAGTGGCGAGTTCTGGCTGGCACCCCGCTTTCCCCGACCGCGATTTGGCGGACCATCCGGCCGAATTGGGTCTGAGGTATTTTCCGGTGTCGCAACTCACGTCGAGCGCCGGCGCGTAGAATCAGCAATCCTCGCAGGATCCGGCCAGCAATGTGTTGAGACAACCGGCGACGGGATGCGGGTCGGTGTGATGATCACCTATTCCGATTCAACATCGCTTTCCTTCGATGTCTCACCTCAATGGCGCAACTGCCGAGCTTTGCAAGACGTTGCCGAAGACGTCGACGACGCGATGACCCCACTGATGCGCGCCATATCGCGAGAAATCGCCGACTGAGCCTTTCAGCACCCAATGCCCAGATTTGAGACTTGAAAAGATCCTCGCCCGGACGAGGCGTGGGGATGCCGGAATGTTGGCGCGTCTGACCGGCCCGCCGCGCCGCACGCGAAAATTTAAGTGTTTCCCGTCAGGCTTGGCCGTCCAACAGATCAGACCCGGGGGACGGACCATGATGAAAACGGTAATTGGTACAATCGCGGCCATCATGATGGCCGGCGCTCCGGCGCTGGCGATCCAGGATGATGTCACAACACCGACTGGGCGGACTTATTCCGTGGCCGGCGGAGGGCTCGCTGGCAGCGCCACCATCCGCTTTTCCGACGAAGGCGAATTCCGTCCCGATGGCGCGGGTGGCCGGGATGCCTCCGGCAGCGGCTATTACAGCCTCGATGAGACCTTCTGCACGGCCCATGTCGAGATAAGCTGGCGGATCCATGTCAACAGTGACGGCACGGCGATGACCACGCTGGAAACCTCCGAAAATGCCTGCGCGCGCGCGCAGGGCATGGAGGAAGTCCTGCGATTTGGATACGGGGCGTGTGAGCATGGCTGGGACGATTTGCAGCCGGGGGAAACCGGTTCGGTCTGCTGGGCCGGTGTTGAGGTGACACGGGAGAATTAGGCCCCGGACCGGCTGCCGCACCCGCCGCTGCTTATCGCCGCTTCCGGCCCTTCCACACTGTCGCTAGTGTGCCGGTGCAGGCGGATGGAGAGCGCGGCGCCATGATCATCCAGGCGACATCGGGTCGGGCGGAGTTTCCGCGCCGTGGCGAGCGGGCCCTGTGGCTGGCCGGCCTGCTTGTCTACATCATCGGCCAGGTCCTGCTGCGGCAGGGCCAGGACTTTGTCGAGGCGCAGCGGCCGATCGATTTTGCCCATTGGGCCCTGCTGGTGGGCGGGGTGATGCTTCTGCCCTTTGCCGGTCGCCTTCCCTGGCGGAATATCCACTGGCTGACCATCCCGCTGCTCTATGCCGGCATCACCGCGCTGATCGGCATGTGCGTTCTGGATTTCGTGTTCTGGGCCCTGCCCAATGGCGAGATGGAGAATACGGTCGCACGCCAGCTGATCGCCACACCGGCCGTCTGGTCGCCCTTTATCACCTTCGGCCCCAATTATGTCTTCGTCACAGCCGTCGTGCTGCCCTGCCTGTCCTACCTGTCGGTGTCACGCATCGGCGCGGCGGTGGTTGTGACCGGCTCGCTGGTCATGTTGTTCGGCACGCAATGGTACAATGTTGCCGGCTGGGTGATGATCCTGATCGGTTATGCCCTGTGTTTCGACGGGCTGCGGAGCCGGCGGCTGCCCGGCTAGGCCAGTTCGTACCGGCAGGCCCGGGACCAGGCCGGTCACGGTCCCGCTGGTCCGCCCTGAGCGGCCAGACGAAGATGCGGGCCTTTCAGTCGGAGTCCCGCCATGTCTGCCATCCTTGCCGCCCTCATCCTAGTCGCCCAACCGGCCAGTGACGCCACGCTGCATGACACCATCTCGGCACTCGATGCTGCCATGTTCGAGGCCTTCAACAGCTGTGACGGCGAAGAATTCGGTACCTTTATCGCCGAGGACATCGAATTCTATCACGACCTGGACGGCCTCAATCGGGATCGCGACAGCCTGATCCAGGCCGTGAATACCTCGATCTGCGGCAATTTCCGGCGCCAGCTGACGCCCGGTTCGATCGAAGTCTGGCCGCTGCCCGGCTATGGCGCCATCGAGAGCGGTTGGCATGCCTTCATCAATTATGGCGCCGACGAGCCGCACGGCCAGGGCCGCTTCCTGCACATCTGGCGGCAGGACGAGGATGGCTGGAAGATCACCCGCATCGTCAGCTATGACCACGGCCCGTTTGATGGCGCGGGGCGCTAGCCGGCGCGGCCCCGCCTCGATCGTCTCGATGGACGCCTGGAGTGAACGCCCGGCCTGCCGCAGCGGGCCGGACTATCCGGTTGGCGCGAATATCGAGTCCGTTGGCGGCGACTGCGAAGCGACGGGCCTGTGCCGGCTCGGCCCGGACGGTGGCCAGCTCGACTGGGAGATAACGCGCATCGAATAGGGGCTCGGATGAGGTCAGGGCCAATCGCCTGACCGTGTGAGCGGTGACAGCGGGGGCGGCCTGTTGCGACGCCCGTCCACCGCGCCCTTGCAGGCGCGGTGCGGCGTGTCGCTATTTGCGGCGGCGGTCGAGCACGCCATTCACGCTGCCCGGGGCGACAGCGGGGGCCGGGGCCTTCTTTTCGGCCTTGGGTTTCTTGGTTTCCTTGTTGGAACGTTTCTGGCCTTTGGCCATGGTGTGCTCCTTCGCACGGGGGCCGCATCCGGCGGATGCGCGCGCCCTATCCTACGCTGCACCGCGACAGCAGGATACGGGATTGGCAGCACCCCATCCGACGAGCCGTGCGGGAAGCGCAACCCACGAAATCTTAAGCTTGATTGGCTAGAACCGCGCCGTTCACAGGCCGATCTGCGGTCGCTGCCAGCAGAAGACTTTCGATGCGCAACCCGATCCCCGCCATTCTTGCCAGTATTTTTGTTGTCGCAACGACGGCGACCGGCCCGGCGTTTGCCGACCTGCCGCAAGCTTATCAGGCCCTGCTCAACGAAGCCGCGGACCGGCAGGACGATGATGCCCGCTTCCTCGAGACGGCCGACATGGTCGCCGTCCTCGTCGAGGGCGGCCGGGGCGAGGTGCATGCCTATATCAATACGCATTTGCCGCAGCGGTCCGGCGCCGTGGCCGATTGGCCTCTGCCCGCGCCGGCACCGGATACCGCGCCGGCGGCCACACCGGAGCACACGCCCGCACCGACCCCGGCCGAGCACCCGGAACACCGCAGCCTTGGCGGCGCACCGATTGACCTCACAGAAGCGCCCGACGGGTCCGGTGGCTGGCTGGCCGGTTCGATCCGTGCCCTGGCCGATGACAGTTGGGCCGGGCATATCCGCGCCGGCGTCCAGCTCGAGCGTGGCAATTCCGAGTTGACCGATTTCACCTTCGCCTTCGAGCTCGACCGGGAGCTGGAGCACGGCTGGCGCATCGACAGCCAGTTCGAATATTTCCTGTCCGAAAGCGCGACCCGCACGACACGCGACAACTGGCTGGTTGAGTTGCGCACCACGCGCGAGCTCGACAGCGGCATCGGCTATTACGCCGGCGGCTCTTATGAGCGTGACCTGATCGGGATCTACGCACGCTCAGCCTTCCTCACCGCAGGCGGAATCTGGCATGCGGTGGAAAATCCCAAGGCCGATTGGGTGCTTCGAGCCGGTGTCGGCCAGCGCTTGCGGGAGGACGGCCTGACCGGCGACACCCTGACGGACTGGGTTGCCGAGGCGGGGTCGAGTTTCCACTACCAGATTTCCGACACCGCCAGCTTCGGATCGGAAACCACAGGCTTTGCCGGTGGCGGTTCACGGATTGACCAGCGCTTCACGCTCACCAACCGCCTGTTCGGGGACTGGGCCGTACAGACCGGTCTGCGCATCGAGCACGAGTTCGAGGACCGGCCCGGTTTCGACCCGACCGATATCCGCCTCGACGTGTCGCTGCTGTACGCCTTCGACTGACCGCAATTTTTTCCGCCACGACGGAACCGGTTTCACAATCGCGCGTTATCCCCGCAAGACAGACCAGTGGGGAGACGTCATGCGGTCGCGTATCAAACTGTATTTTTACCTCGCCGCCTTCTTGAGCGGTTCCCTGGTTTTGTTGTTCGGCGGGCCTTCGGCCACGCTGTAACCGGATCGGGAGGCGGGTGTCCCGGTGCCCCCCAACGTCCCCAAGCGCCACTTGGTTCGTCCGCCTCCCGATACCCCACACAACCCGCCGCCCCCCCCGGGCCCTGCGCGCGACCATTGCACGCTTTGTTAAGGCGTGATCGGTCAAGCTTGACGCCTGATACCGCAGGGAGGTGTCGTCATGGGCAAGATCATTGCGTCCAGCTATCGCCGGGTTTCGGATCATTTCGAGCCCGACCTGGTCGAGGACCCGGCCGAACAGCGCAAGCGGCGCGGCCATCTCGAGCAGATTGATTACACGGTGTTCGCGGCCAATCAGGCGGTGATCGCCAAGACCATCCATCATGTCGGCATTGAGGATTTCCAGAATCTCGCCCTGTCGGCCTCCAAAGCCCGCTCGGCCTGGGTGGATGCGGCGATGTCGGCCGCCCGTTCGCGCTCGCCGCTCTCGGCCGAGGAAGTCTCCCGCCTGCAATTGCTTCGCACCGCCTATGAGGAACTCTCCGAGGCGTATGAAGCCATGCGGCGCATGGTCGAACGCGGCTATCTGCAATTCCACAAGGGCGCGGAAAAACCCGGTCCGGGTTAGAGCGGCGGATACCAGGCGAGGAGTTCAGCGCGGTCGCCGGCGGACAAGCCGGTGGGGGCCGGAATTTTCTTGTCTTTCCAGTCCGCCGGCGCGGCAATCAACCCAGGCGCCACGCCATAGTGCATGATCGACTCCGGGTCCCAGGGATGGGGACTCTTGCGGGCCATGTCGTGGCGGTGGATCACATTGCGCCGGGTGTAATCGGCGGACCATCCGGACATCGACTTGTAGTGCGCAATCACCGCGTCCTCGCGCCAACGCAGCGGCGTGTCCGGTGTCTGGTGTTCATGGCGAAAGCCGAACATGTGCCCGACCTCGTGCAGTGCGGCGAGCAGGCCGTCCGTGCTGTCGAGATGGGAGTCGAAATTCATGGTCGGCTCCTTGCTGTTGGTGATATCCAGCGCCTCGGCGCCCAGCATCGACCATCGCCCGCGTGCATGATTGAACATGACCCGGATTTCGGCCTTGTCCGGGTCGGCCTCTTCGATCAGCCGCAGTCCGCAGCCGCCGCTCGTCCACAGGCCGAGGACCTCATCAAATATCGTCCGGTCACGGGCATTCGCTGCGCGCGATGATGGCCGTTTGTAGAGATGGTAGCGCAAGGTCGATCCGTTCGCCCACTTGACGCTGTGGGCGCCGTCCAGTCCACAAGCCCGGGCCTTCGTCATGGTGCGACCATCCCCGCGCTCAGCCCGAGGCCAGGGCCTGGCACTGGCCGAGGCGGGCCAGTGCTGCCGGATAGCGTGTCTGGTCGAGGAAGGTCCGCGCCTGGGAGATCATGTCGGAAATCTCCCGCTGGATGATGGCGGCCGTCCGGTTTGACGGGGCAGACACAGCGTTCGGCGGTGGCGCCGCGCCACTGCTCGACCCGCCGCCACTGCCTGTCGGATTGGCCAGCGCCTGCGCCGCTTCGACAAGGGAGGCGATGTTGGGCGCTTGGTTGCGCAAGCGGACGAGCGTCGCATCGTCCGCATCGCGCCAGCTGCGGCCGAGCGCGCCCGGGAACCGGTTCAGCGCCGCGCGACTGGCCCGCAGATCGGTGATGACGGTACTGGCGGTCGCCATGGCCTGCCGAAGCGCCGATTTGGCCTCGTCGGAATCGGGAGCGGCCGCTTGATTTTCGAGCCGACCATGCCCTTGCCCGACCAAGCCTGAGAGATCGTTGATATAGGCTTCCAGCTCAGTATCGTGGTCGAGCCGCAGTCCGCGATAGACCTGCTGGCCCGGGGCCGCGTAACAGCCCATGGCACTCGCGCCGTCGGCATAGGCGTCCATCAATTCGGACTGGTTGAGACCATTGCGCAGGACGGTCAGGCCGCCCAGCGACAGGGCTGCTGCACTGACATTGTCGTCATGCGCATCAAAGGCTGCGAAGCCAGCGCCGAGCAAGGCTGAGCCGATACTGCCGAAATTGATCGCGCGTTGTTCACCGGCGATGGCCAAATAGCGCTGATTGTAGAGCGTTTGCCGGGCCAGGACTTCGCTGAGCTGGCAGTCAAGATCGTCGGCGAGAGCCGCTTCCGGGTCAGAAAAATCTCGGGCGCGGACGGAAAAGGCATAGCCGGCTGACGGGTTCGCCGCATCGACCGGCCCCGATACGGCCAAGCAATAGCTGGCACCGTTCAAGGGCGCCGGCGGCGGTGGCGGGGTGAGCGTGTTGCAGCCGGCCAAGCCGCTCAGGGCAAGCGCCGCCATGCTGGCAATGATCCGAGAAACCTGCATGCTTCCCCCCTTCAGTTCGGCAATCATAGTTCACAATCGGGCAATTGGCAATGTCAGGTCGATTTTCGGACGTTCGCAGTCGGAGCGTGCGTGCCTTGTCGTGACGTGCCGATTGAACCCTTTCCCGGCGCGTGCACACCTTGTTTCCGAAGCGCTGCATTCGTTGCGGTGCGGTGGGAGACGGCATGCAACGAGATCGCAAACGCGTCCTGTCGGAATTCCTGATCGTGTCGGCTCATGCCGGCGACCGGCGCGCGCTCGACCGGCTCTGCCAACTCTGGCACGGCGACCTTTTGCGCCATGCCGCACGTCTGATCGGCGAGGCCGAGGCGGCGCGTGACATCATGCAGGAGGCCTGGTGCGATATTCTGCGCGGACTGCGCCGATTGCGCGAGCCGGCGGCCTTCCCGGCCTGGGCCTACCGCATCGTCGCCCGCAAGTGCGCCGCGGAAATCCGCGGCCGGCAAACGGACCGACGTACCGCCGACGGGCTGCGGGCGGAACTCGCCGGCGCCGCAATTGACGGGATTGCCGACGCCGAACGCCAGGCCGACCAGGGCGCCATCCGCCTCGCCATGGCGGACTTGCCCGCCGAGCAGCATCTGGCTCTGGCGCTCTACCATCAGGACGGACTCTCCGTCGCCGAGATCGCCGTCATTACGGATACCGCGGCGGGCACGGTCAAAACCCGCCTCATGCATGCCCGGCGCAAACTCGCCGCGGCCCTCAATCCTGAGCCAACCGCATCATGATCATGAAAAGGAGATCGCGATGACCAACCGGACTGAAGACCTCGACCGTCTCATCCTGGAATCCCTCGACGCCGACGATCGTGCCATTCTCGGCGAACTCAGCGAGGAGCCCGGCTATTTCGCCCAGGCCTTCGGCCTGTTCCGGGGCAAGCTCGCCTGGGTGATGTGGATTGCCTACATCGTCAATATCATCGGAGCCGGCCTGGCCATCTTCGCCGCCTGGAAAATGTTCCAGACCACCGACCCGGTCATGACCATCCGCTGGGGTGTGGGCGTCGTCGTGGCCGTCAATGTCGGCCTGTTCATGAAAGGCGGGCTGGGCCTGCAGATGCAGAACAACCGCATCCTGCGCGAGCTCAAACGCGTCGAACTCCAGCTCGCGCGTGGCCAGGCGCGGGCAAGCGTGTAGGGTCAGCTGATACGCGTTTCGGGGTGTAGGGTGTTGATGGTGTTCTGGAAGATCCTGATGGGACTGGCTGGGGTCGTCGCCATGGCGATGCCGGCGTCCGCACAGACGGTGCGCGAGGCGGTGGATGCGTTGAGGGAACAAGCCGCAGACGAGCGCACGGCGTTTGAATACGAACTTGTCGGAGAGGCAATCGAGACTGTTCCTGGCGATCTGGGGGCACTGGAAGACCCACCGGGCCGGGACGCCTTGATCGCACTCATTGATCGTGAATGGGATGAGCGGATTTCATTGCTTGAAAGCGATGGCCCCGGGCCCGCGCTCGAGCTGATTGTGGGCGTCCTGCCGCCCCTTGTACCGGTGATCGAGCCGGACAGGCTGCAGGTCTGGGTCGATCGGTATATTGCGCTCGCGGAGCCGGTTGCGACGCGTGACTATATGGATTGGCATGACGTTCCGCCGTTTTCCCGGCAGCTTCGGGCTGCGGGCGCAGAGGCGGCGGCCGGTCAGGTCGCCGCGGCTCATGTCGCCTGGCTCGAATTGGTGATCGAGTCGACAGAACCAGATACGCGCGGCGAAGCGATTGCGGTTGCGTATGAGGAAGCCCTCAATCTCGAGGATGATGCGGCGATCGGGCGGTTTCGTGCCCTGCTCATCACTGAAGCCGTGACCACCGGGGTGTGGAAGTCTGATGAGCCTGCCCTTTCCTGGGATGGGGGTTGGGATTTCGAAGCGCGCACTCTGGCGCGTGACCTGTTGGATAGCTTGCCGGACCGACTGCTGAGCCATGCTTTTGACGCCTGGGGGGACAATCCCCGGGATATAATCGAAACACGACTTTCGGTGCTGATTGGCGAGCGGTCAGCGTCCATGGTCATCGAGGCATATCTTTCGGGGCATTGGGACCTGCGCGACGACCATTTCCGGGAAGCGCGCGACATGCTTTCGGCTTTTGTCCGTGATCGCGCTGCGTCGGGCGAGATTGAGGCCGCAACGGAGCTTCTCATTTCCTATCAGAACGTGCTCTTGGCCGAGGCGTCGCCGCGCCTGGCCGAGTTGTGGTTCGCACTTGAGGATTGTCCACGCGCGAAGGCCGCCGCACGCCTGACCATGCATAGGATCGATGAGCCTGCCATGGAAGGCGTCCGTCTCGATAGCGGTGATGAAGGCGTCAGATCCGCTCACGAGGATTCCGTGATCACTCACGCGGATGTGTCACGCAGCCAGGCAATGCGGCGCCCTGGCGGCATCCGGGCGCGCATCGCCACCGTGCTCCTGGAATGCGGTGCGGCGCGCGAGGCCCTGGATGTGCAGGCCGGTCAGTCGATGAGAATGCTCCCTGTCAGCCTTGCGCAGATCGAAATCGATCTTCTGGCGTTGTGGCAGACGCTGCAGGCACCGGCGTCGCGTGCCGACATGGAGGCCGCCATCTGGAACCGCTGGCCGATGCCGACTTACGAGTTCGAACGCTCCCTGATTCCGCTGATCGCGCTCATGCCGCACCGACGGGCAACGGATCATCGCCGTCTGGACGAGCTGATCTTGATGACATTGATGGTCCGCGGAATGCCGGAAAGGGCTCGGGATATCTGGGCGCCAATCTATCGGGCCGTGGTGTGGCGCGATACCCAGGCAGAGTTGACGCTGGACCGGCTCGTCATCCTGGCGCACCTCGCCGCCACAATGCCCGACTGACCCGCTCAACCATTCACGAATGACACCCATGCACATCACAGGCATGTGAGGGGGTTACATTTCGTAAGTCGGGTCCCCAAATAGGTCTCGGACGAGGCGCCGGGGACGTGCAAATGTCGCATGTCGACTGGCACCTCGATGGGATAGGATACGTGTCATGGCCAATGCAGTTTCAATGACGCTCTCGCCCGAACAAGGGCTGTCGAGCTACCTCTCTGAGATCCGTCGTTTTCCGATGCTGGAGAAGGACGAGGAATTCATGCTGGGCAAGCGCTGGCGTGAGCATGAGGACAGCGGCGCCGCTGAAAAGCTGGTCACCTCGCATTTGCGCCTCGTCGCCAAGATTGCCATGGGCTATCGCGGCTATGGCCTGCCGATCGCCGAAGTGATTTCCGAGGGCAATGTCGGCCTGATGCAGGCGGTCAAGAAATTCGACCCGGACAAGGGCTTCCGCCTGGCCACCTATGCCATGTGGTGGATCCGCGCCTCGATCCAGGAATATATCCTGCGCTCCTGGTCGCTGGTGAAAATGGGTACGACCGCAGCGCAGAAGAAGCTCTTCTTCAACCTGCGCCGGATGAAAAGCCAGATGCAGGCCCTGGACGAGGGTGATCTCAAGCCCGACCAGGTCGAGGCGATCGCCACCAAGCTCGGCGTCACCAATGACGAGGTGATGTCGATGAATGGCCGCCTGTCCGGTCCCGACGCCTCGCTCAACGCGCCGCTGCGCGGCACGGAAGGCGAAGGCCAATGGCAGGACTGGCTGTCGGACGACAATGCCGAGAGCCAGGAAGACGAGCTGGCCGAAAGCGACGAGTTCGACACCCGCATGCAGCTCCTGCAATCGGCCATGGGCGAGCTCAATGAGCGCGAACAGCACATCCTGCAGGAACGTCGCCTGTCGGATGAGCCCAAGACGCTTGAGGATCTGGCCGAGCATTATGGTGTCAGCCGTGAGCGTATCCGCCAGATCGAGGTGCGCGCTTTCGAAAAGCTGCAAAAGGCCATGAAGTCCATGGCAGCTGACCAGGGCCTTCTCAACTAGCGTCAAGATTACGGAAACCTGCATGGGGCATGACTGGACTTGCGCGCGTGTCGTTGCCACGATGGTGCGCAAGTTGAGGACTGCCCATGCGTTATCTGATTGCCCTGCTGATCGCGGCGGCGAGCGGCCTGTTTCCGGTCGCCCACGCCGATCTGTCTGAAGATTACCGGACGCTGATCCGGGCCGCCGACAGGCAGCAGAGTGACGGGGATTTCCGCAAGACGGTCGAGCTGATCGCCGATGTCGCCGAGGGCGGGGAAGCCGAGGTGCTGGCCGCTATTGCCGATATTGCACCCCGTCGCGAAGCCCTGCTGGCCGATTGGCGTGAGCCGGTGCCGGATGCGGCCATGACGCAAGCCAGCGCCGCCATGGCGCCCCCCCTGTCAGATGATGCCGTCATCAGGCTCGATCCCGCCCCGGCTGAGCCGGGACCGGAAGGCTGGTCTCCTGTCGGGAAACTGGCCGAAGCGATGGCCTGGATCGAGCCTGAGGAATGGTCTGGCCGCGCCCGCTTCGGCGTCACCATCGACAGCGGCAATACCGAACAGACCGACTATAATTTCGCCGTCGAACTGGATCGCGAGCTGGAGGGCGGCTGGGGTCTCGACAGCAAGTTCGCCTATCATTTCACCCGGAACGGTGAGGCCGTGACCCGCGACAACTGGCTGGTCGAAATGCGTGGCGAGCGCAATGTGATCGACGCCTGGGGCTATTATGTCGGCGGCACCTACGAACAGGACCGCCTGTCCGGCTACCAGCACGTCGCCTTCGCCACCGCCGGCGCGCTGCACCAGCCCTTCGACAGCGACGGGCTGGCTTGGGATTTGCGGGCCGGACCCGGCATGCGCTATCGCCAACCTGATGACGGGGATGCCGAGACCGACTGGATTTTCGAGATGGGCTCAATCCTCAATTTTGCCCTCAGCGAGGCGACAGACTTCGCATCTGAAACCACCATGCTCGCCGGCCCGGCTTCACGCGCCGACCAGCGTTTCGCCCTGACCACGGCCATCGCCGGGGATTGGGGCATGGAGCTGGCCTACCGCATCAAACACGAATTCGAACCGCAGCCCGGCAGCGAGGCAACCGACAGCCACCTCAACGTCTCCATCGTCCGCGATTTCTGAGCCGGACCAGGCAGGCTACCAACCCAGACGAACACCCGCCTGCGCGCCAACCTCGCCAGTCCTGCCGCCGAAACCAACGCCGAAATTGGCCAACACGCTCTCGTCGATCCGCGCCGCCCGACCGCAGGGCCGTCATGTCACTGTCAGTATTGGCGATCACGGTTGCGCTCCAACTGATCCCGGCGCGCATTGACGACAATGTTGGTCGCGAAAAGCGTCTAGGCTTCGGGGGCGGCGCGCGCCAGCCCCAGCGCGATCCCGGCCTGGCCGAGATAGTAGCAGACCCAGACCACCGGTCCGGCCCAGTCGAGTTCGCCGGCAAACAGGCGCACGGCGAGGACGCTGTCGGAGACCACGAAGAGGAGTGCGCCGATCATCGCCAGCATTGGGGAGCGGCCGAGCACGGCGAGCACGGCCATTACCAGGATGATGCCGTTATAGACCGAGGCGAAGACGCGCATCTCGCCGAAATGCGGTTGCAGCCAGTTCAGCATGACGAGGCCGAAGACGGCGAGGACCAAGGCCGCGATCCGGCTCATGCCGCCGCGCGGTCCGGCCTTGATACGCCATTGGGCGAACAGCCAGATATAGACCAGATGACCGAGGCCAAAGGCGGCGATACCGAGTGGCAGCACGCTTTCGTCGAGTGCGAGGAAAACATCACCCGCCGCGCCGAGGGCCAGGCCGACGGCGAGAACGAGATGGCGTTGGCGCAGGGCATACACCGCCAGCAACACAATTCCGGCGGCCTTGATCACGACATTGACCGGGAAAGGTGCCGCAAGGCCAAACCCGTCCAACAGATAGGCCAGGCCGAAAATGGCCGAGGCGATCAGGATCAGGCGCGAGATGCGCTCGTCCGGCCATGCGTCCTTGAACAATGTCATCGGCTCTCCCCTCGTGCCACCAAGCCACGCTAGACTGCCCGCATGGACGCGCAAAGGGGCGAGGGCAGAGCGGCGATGCGGACGGGGATTGCAGGTCTTCTGGTCGTGTCGCTTGCGCTCGCGGCAACAGTGTCGCGCGTCGGTGCCCAGACACCGACCCCGGATAGCTCGCCGCTCGTCATGGCCATCGAGACCATGCTGGTCGAGCGGCCGCATGCCCGCGACGAAGCCTGGCGCACGCTGGCCCAACCGCGCCTGCCGCGCCGCACGCCGGACCCGGACGATCCCGAGCGGACCCTGGTCACCTTCGCCTGGCGGGGGGGACCCCAGACGCGCAGCGTGCGGCTGGACAGTGTCGTCAACGCCGCCCATGCCCGCCAGCCGGTGACCGACTACATCGCCGACTTTACTCTGCCGCTGCGCCGTGTCGAGGGCGCCGATATCTGGACGCTGACCCTGTCGCTGCCGCGCGATGTCGAGGCGGTTTATTCCTTCCTGGTCGAGGACGATAGCGGCCTGCGGCGCTGGTCCGACCCGGCCAATCCGGCCCGCCTCGGCGGGGCGGACGGGGAAAGCCTGTTGCGTCTCGACCGCGCCGCGCCGGCCGATATCCACCGCCCGCTCGCCTTTGATGAAGTGATTGAGGCGCAACAGCTGGACATCGACAGTGCGGCGCTCGGGCGCCGGGTCCGGACCCAGGTCCATCGCATGCCCGGCGCGCCCGATGATGCGCCGCTGCTGATCCTCTATGATGCCTTCCTGTGGGGACAGCGCGCGCCGGCCAGCGACCTGCTGGTCCGGCTCGCAGAACGCAGCGCCATCCCGTCGACGCATCTGGTGCTGATCGACCAACTCGACGCCGCCAGCGCCGGTCACGCCTATGCCGACCAGGCCGTCTTCATCGCCGATGAACTCCTGCCGGCGCTCGCCCGCGAGGTCGGCCTGGCGCCGCGCCGCGAGACGACGCTGCTGGCCGGCGCCTCGCGCCGCGGATTGTCAGCCAGCCTGACCGCGCTGGCCCGGCCCGACCGGATCGGTGGGGTGATTTCGCTATCGGGCTCATTCTATTGGGCGCCGGATGGGGAAGCCCCGCAATGGGCGGCAAGGCAGCTCGGCGATGCGCCGGTCGATGCCCCGCGCTTCCACCTCGCAGCCGGGCGCCTCGAGACCGTCGCGACCTCGACCAATCAGGGCCATGTCATGCTGGACACCAATACCGCCATGACCGATGCACTCCTCGCCCACGGCTATCCGGCCGAACTGGCGGTTTATCCCGGCGGCCACGACATCGCCGGCTGGCGCAATGCGCTCGCGGAGGGGTTGGTGGTGTTGTTGGGAGAGCGGTAAGCGAGCCTCGAAATGTGCTCGCGGCCCGCGCGATCTGAACCCTAAATCACTTGTCAGCCAGCGGGCCGTATCCGCTTCTTCGGGTCAAGGGGCCTGCCCGCGGAGCGGCGGCTGCGCCGCCCTTGACCCGAAGAAGCGGATACGGCGATCTCTCGGCAAGTGGTTTAAGGTGGGCTACAGGCGCGTCAAAACATAATTTGTATGAATGTTCACCAGCTCAGGAAAAGTATAAATCACTCGCTTTTTCTAGAATTTCACTTCGCACTCTCTTATCGTTGTTATTCTGACTCTTTTTCACAAATCCTTTATCTTGGAGTTTTGCCGTGCGGCGACCCACTAATTGATAGGTCACGTCAATAAGTGACGAAATTTCCCCAGCGGCCATCGGTCGATTTTCAACCTGTAGCGTATTCAAAATCTCAAGCTCAACTGGTTCGAGTTGTAAATCTTGTTTGATTTCGTCAATTTCTGCAGAAAAATCATCCGCGATATTCACAATGGAACAAACACCATCGGCGCACTCTGGGCACTTCCACTTGTAAAGCTCTAAACTAGCACGCGTTTCAAGGGGAAAGCTGGTTTTGCATCCGTTGCAACGTATAGTTTGCTTGCTGGACAAAAATGATTGAATTGACGTCGTAAGGTCGAAGCACCTCTGTACGAAATAGTTCCGATACTCTCGTCCCTCTGGGTATCCCCAAGCAATACGTTCCAATTCCGTTAATCCGTAGTAAAGTGCAAAAACCGTAACGGAGCGTCCATCTTTATCTCGCGTGTCTTTATACCTCGAAACTAAAAAGTTGGCTTCAAGAGCGTTGAATATATCGCTAAAAGAAGAGCTGACATAAAAATGGCTTACAGGTTGTACGCTCAGTTTATTGAAGTACGATCCGCCGACAGTGCCATCTGCAATTTTTTTTCTTATATTACGCATCTCTCCTACTACAAACTCTAAGAGCTTTTTTTGATTGTGGCGGTCGAGTTTGTTGTCAAATGGTTCTAATGCAAATTTGTTCAGCATGTCGAAGTATGTATTCAGTGTGGATTCGTAGTATTTACGAGCCGCCAATCGAAGTGAAGATGGGGTTATTTTTTGATTTTTTGAAATTCTATCCAGATAGCAATATTGCAGAAGCGACCCCATTAGTCGTGGTACATTGAATGTTGTTTGAAATAAGGTGCGCATGTGCTCGCTTATTGGAGTTCCCGAGTCAAAGTAATCTTCTATTTCCGCATCGAACGCCGAAAATCTAGTTTTTATAAGTCTGGTTGTGTAATCAATCGCGGCGCTTTCCATTGACTGCACGTCGGTGGTCTCATATAGACTCGAAAAGTCTAAATTCACCCGATCAATTTTTGTTGGATCTATAGATCCATAATAAACACGACCTGGGTATCCGGCCACTTTTAGTTTTATTAGTTCGTTGCTTGAATTATTTAGTGGAGACAAAATTATATCAACAAAAAGCCTTTGGTCTAAAAAGCTTAGCTCTGAAAAATCATCGAAGAAAATAATAAGCCTCCTTAGAGAGCTTTCATCCAAAAGGCTTTTAATCTCCGATATAATATCCTCATAAGGAAAAGTGCTCAAAACTATACGGGAGTATTCATCATATATTTCCCTGTCATCCAGCGTTCTCTCAAAATCTTTGGTGTCGGCTTGAGCTTCGGCGCGGGGGAAAGTCGGCGATGCTACAATTTTTGCTGAGGCGGAAGTTTCTGTAGTCTGCTCGTCGGTGGTTTGGGCCCGCCAGCGTGTCTGAATGCGCTGTAATATTGGCAGTTCTTGATTTTCCAGTTTTGCATTCTTGACGGATTTTTCGATCCTTGTCAGACGCTCCTCCAGTTCATCAATAGACCGTTGGCGGCCCGCCCAGCGATCCCATAGCGACATATCCTGGCTGGCGGCTTTTAGCTCCTTAATAACCTGTGACAGGACGCTCCCAAGGAACGCTTTTCGGAGTAGGTGTGTACGATAGATGCCATGGTTCAAATTTACTTCATCGCTGGATGAAATATCTGCAGGTTTTGTGAGATCATGCAGACTTTTAACGTCGATATAGCAGGAAATAAGATCATCTTGTTTTCTAATGTCAGACTGCGCCTTGGCAAAGACGGTGCTTTTTCCGGTGCCCTTTCGGCCTAGAATAAAGGTCGTGTTGCCGGATTTTACAGTTGAAACTATAGCATTGCTTGGTAACGGGTCGACGTACAATTGGTCGATCGGTTGGCCAGATACATCTTCGCCAAAATCTTTGAGTTCGGCCCGGCGATACTGGCGAAGAGACTCGGCAATTCGCGAAAACTTTTGAGCGTCCATAGCGCTATAAACTCCCCGATAGTTCGTCGTTGTATGTGACTAGATCAAAGGAGCGGGCAGAAATCAAACTATGCGAGCTTTGTGCGGAGGTGCAATTTTGGATGCACGAGGGGCAAGCGACGTGACGTCTGCATTCGCACGCCTATTTCGGCGGTTTCACCCCGCTCGTCGGGCGCGAGGCGGCGGCTGCGCTGCGACGGCCTGACGCAAACTCCTCCAGATAGGGGATCCAGCGGTCCGAGCGGGCAGCGATATAGATCATCGGGCCGTTCGGGTTGGAGCGGAAATTACTGTCCGTCGCGACCACGAAATACGCGTCACCCTCGCGCACCATGAAGGGCGAGCCGCTGTCGCCGCGCGTGGTGTCGCAATCATGCGCCATGGTGTTGTCGTTGAAGATTTCCACCATGTGGCAGCCGATATTGCCGGACAGATGGGCGCCGGTATCCCAGCTATAGCCGCCCTGGTAGAGCTCGGCGCGCAGCGCGTCGCGGCGGCTGCCGCTGTCGACCAGGGCGCGCACGCCGACATGGCCGAGTTCGGCTCCGAGCGGTCGGTCAATGCGCAGGAGGGCCCAGTCGGTCCCGTCGATCTCGTCGCCGGAGGAAAAGCGCTGCGAATTCCAGTCCGGATCGATCATGTGATCGATCACCCGCGCCGACAGCGCCCCACCGGGACGACCATAGGCGGTGTGGAAGGTGCCGCGTGAATTGGGACGGCCATTATCGTCGATGCAATGCGAGGCGGTGATCAATATGTCATCACCGATCAGGGTCGCGGTGCAGGCGCCGCCCGTGTCGAAATCGACCTGGCCGACCACCGACCACGGGAAGGTGGCGGTGTCATGGAAGACGCGGTCGTCACGGCCAAAATAATGATCATTGATGGTCAGCGGGCGTTCACGGCCGAAACAATCGGCGCGGTCGGTGCGCTCGGCACAGGCGCCATCGCCGATACCCGGTTCGTTGCAGACGCCGTCAAAGGCGGTCTCGCAACTGTCATTGCGGAAGCGCAGATGGATGATGTCGCCGCAATCGGCGAGATCGGTGGCCTGGGTGCAGGCGCCGGTGCCGAAACCCGGCTCGTCGCACTCGCCATCATTGGCCCAGCGGCAGGTATTGTCCTCGACACCTTCGACCAGGCGCCAGCAATCGGAATAGTCGGTGCCAACCTGGCAGGCGCCGGTGCCGATGCCGGGATCATCGCACTCGCCATCATTGGCCCATTGGCAGCTGTCATTGCCGGTATAGCGGGTCGAGGCCGGAGAGGTGCCGCCGCCGGGCTTGGGCGGTTTGACGTCGATCTGGCGCAGCCAGCGGCCGATCTCGCGGCTGGAGAGACGGTCGGCTTCAAGCTGCGTATCCGGCCCGCCTGCGAGCTCGGGAGCATCGCCCTGTGCCGGGGCGGGCGTCGACAGTGCCAATGCCAGTATCGATGCCATTACCCATGCCGGTGCAAGTGCCGACGCGCGGACCGATGCGAGGTTCCCGATGATGTGGCGCATGATGATTTCCCCTCCCCGTGGGCCGACCGCCCGGTCATCAGACCTCAGCAAAGCCGAGATTGCCCCCTGAATCCAGCGCCATGCATTTAATGTTCATCGCGATGACTGGAAGCTGAACGGCCGCTTCAAGCGCCAGTCAGGCGCATTCTGGCTCACTGCTCCCATCATATCCCGGCTGCCCCCGCCGGATCCATGAAGGAGACCCCAATGAAGACCGCAAAAACCCGTATCGGCATTGCCCTTCTCGCCCTGTTCGGATCGGTCGCTGCGACCGGTGCGGCCAGTGCCGGAACCTGGCATCTCAATGCCGCCGCCTGCCCCGATCTGCGCGAAGACCGGATCGATGCCCGCCGCACCGATAGCCGGTTCGACCGCCGCGAGGACATTCGCGACCGCAGCGTCATCGAATGTCCGCCCCGGGCCTGGTCCTACCAGCCGGACCGGTATGAGCGCGACCGTCGCTATATCGGCATTGCCGCCCAGCCGGCCAGCCCGGGCGTGGTCTATGTCGCCCGCAATGGCGCCTATTATGTGCGCGGTTATCGCGGCGAGACGCGCTGGATCGATGTCGCCATCCATTATCCGCGCGAATACCGCGGACGCCGTTTCGGGCCGGACCGTTTCGACCATCCGCGCGACCGACGTGACCCCCGGCGCGGCAGCGCTCTGCGTCACTGATCCAGCCGCCGCCGTCGTGGTCGCTCAGACCGTGATCCGGCCTTCAAGATAGCGCGGCGCGTGGCCATACAAGGTCACGCGCTCGCCTTTGGGCGCGACGTCCAGCGCCCCCGGACGCGGACCGATCTGACGCGCCGACAGGCGCAGCTTGTCGAGCCGCTCGCCCCAATAAGGCGCCAGCGTGCAATGTGCCGACCCGGTCACCGGGTCCTCGTCAACGCCGGAGGCCGGGGCGAAGAAGCGGGACACGAAATCGCAGTGCTCGCCTGGCGCGGTCAGGATGATATTGGTGTCCAGCGAACGTAACTTGCCATGGTCCGGCTCGGCCAAGCGTACCGCAGCCTCATCCGCCATCACCCACATCTGGTAGCGCGCGCCGTGGATGCGGGTAACGTTGAACACCGCTTCCGGTGACGTATCGAGACCGAGCGCAGCCTCCAGCGCGGTCGCGCGGCCGGTCGTTTCAAAGCCGATGGCCGGCAGGTCCATGGCAAAGCCGTCACCCTTATTGTCGCGGCTCACGGCCAGCCGGCCCGAACGGGTGTCAAAACTGGCGGTCCGGCCCGACACCATCCCCTGTTCCAGCACCACGGCACCGGCCGCAAAAGTCGCATGGCCGCACAGATCGACCTCGATGGCCGGCGTGAACCAGCGCAGATGCCAGCAATCTGTCCCGCGCGGGACCAGGAAGGCGGTTTCGGAGAGATTGTTGGAATTGGCGATGCCCAACAACTCGCTGTCGGACAGGAAATCATCCATCAGTACAACACCAGCCGGATTGCCGCTGTGGGGCCGGCCCGGCACGGCGAAACTGTGGAGCTCGTAATAGGGAAAGCTGCGCGTCATGACCGGCCGTGATCCTTACCAGGTGTCGCTGGCATGCGGGCGGAAACGCAGGGCGAGATCGGGATCATCGGCATCCAGCGCAGCCACAGTGTCAGCGGTGAAAGGATCACCGCCGGCGCGCGCATTGAGGGCCCCGATCACCATGGCGCGGGCCTCCTGACGCAATTGCGCGATGTCGCGTGGCAGATTGCGGCGCCAGTTTTCGACCTCACGATCGAGGGCGCGGAAATTGTCGGGACGGTCCGCCTCGTCCAGCTGCCGCCAGCGACCGATATCGCGATAGGCGGCGGACAGGCGCGTGCCCTCCTCCTCCTCGAAAATATCGATCTCGATCATCATCGCCTGGTAGATCAGTGAATTCTCGACCAGCCCGCCGGTCGCCGGACGGGCATCGGCCCAGCGCACAAACCAGGCGCGCGCCTCCTCGATCGGCGTCGAATAGGCCGACCCCCAGAAATTGCGTTCGGCCCGGTTGAGCAGGGTCTCGTCACCCGGATCAATCACCAGCACGGTCGGCGTGGCATAGATCGCGGCGACCCCGAAACGGCGCATGATGTCGTGGTTCTGGTCGCGCCAGCCGACATCGATGAAACGGATGACATAGTGCGCCTCCAGCGTGGCGGCGAGCTCGGCATCCTCGAAATGATGCGCCAGGCCGCGGCTGTCATGGCACCAGTTGGCGCCCAGCACGAGCAGGAGCCGCTTGTCCTCGGCCAGCGCTTCGGCAAGCGCCGCATCGACGACGTCCATGGCCGCGAAATTCTCGTCAAAGGGACGGGGATGGTCGTCATCCGCCAGTCCGGCGGGTGTGATGATCAGCAGCAGGCAGCCAAGGATTACGGCGAGACGCATGTCGGATGTCCTCGATTTGTGTGGTCGCCAGTCAAGCATGATCAGGCGCCATCGAACAGGCGGACACGCTGCGCCCGCCTGTTGTTCTCGCGATTGTGACCCTAGCCCGCCGCCAGGGCTGCCAGCCGGGCATAGAGGCCGTCATCATTGGCCGCTAGCTCGTCATGCGTGCCCTGTTCGACGATCCGGCCCTGTTCAAAGACCAGGATGCGGTCGGCATTGCGGATGGTCGACAGGCGGTGGGCGATGAGAATGGTCGTGCGGCCATCCATCACCGCTTCCATCGCCGCCTGCACATCGCGCTCGGTCTCATTGTCGAGGCTGGAGGTGGCCTCGTCGAGGATGAGAATGGGCGCATCGGTGAGGATGGCCCGCGCAATCGCGACCCGCTGACGCTCGCCGCCCGACAGTTTCACCCCGCGCTCGCCGACCAGCGTGTCATAACCCATCGGCAGGCGCTGGATGAAGGCATCGGCATGGGCCGCCTTGGCCGCTGCCACGATATCCTCCGGCGTCGCATCCGGGGCGCCATAGGCGATATTGGCCGCGATCGAGCGGTGAAACAGGGCCGGGTCCTGCGGCACCAGCGCCACATTGCGGCGCAGGCTGTCCTGGGTCACGCCGCGCACATCCTGACCGTCAATCCGCACCGCCCCCTCCGTCACGTCATAAAGACGCTGCACCAGCTTGACGAAGGTCGATTTGCCCGAGCCGGTCGGCCCGACCAGCGCCACCGTCTCGCCCGGATCGATCTCCAGCGAGAAGTCGGTATAGAGCGGCCGCGTCTGACCGGCATAGGTGAAGCCGACCTCCTCGAAACGGATGGCCCCGCGACGGCGCTTGAACTCGGTTGCATCGGCCCGGTCGCCGACATCGCTCTCCTGCAGGTCAAAGATCGCCAGGTCCTGGATCTCGTCCATGCCGCGCTGGACCTGCTGCACCTGTTCACCGAAACGGCGCATATAGCCGGACACGATCATGTAGGCGGTCAGCGCTGCCACCACATCACCGGCCGAGGCCACACCGCGCGACCATTGCCAGACCAAAAGGCCCACCAGGGCGGCCTGCATGGTCAGATCGGTGACGATATTGACCAGCCAGGAATTGACGAAGCGCAGCCAGGTCTTCTTGGTCTCGGCCCGCCAACGCCAGGTGAGATCGTGGAAGCGGGCATCCTCGCGCGCCTCGGCGCCAAAGCTCTTCACCGTCGCGACGCCGCCAATGGCATCGGCCAGCGCCCCGCCGATCTCGCTGTCGAGTGCGTTGGAGCGAATGTTCTGCGGCCGGATATAATAGCGGCTGAGCAGCAGGGACGAGGTCACGAAACAGGCCATCACCGCGAACACCACGCCGCCGACCAGCGGCCAGCGCAGCGCCATCATGCCGGCAATGCCCAGCATCACCCCGATCGAAGGCGCAATCCCCATGAAGATGTTCACGGTGATATTGTCATAGGCCCACATGCCACGCGTGATCTTGCGCACCACCGAGCCGGCGAAAGTATTGGCGTGCCAGTCCAGCGAAAAGCGTTGCACCCGGGCGAAGGCATGGGTGGTCAGGTCGGCCATGTTGGCCGAGGAAAACGGCACTTCGCAGCGCGAGGCCGACTGGCGCAGCGCATAATACAGCAATGCCGCACCGAGATAGGTGGCAAAGGCCGGCCAGGGCGTGCCGTTGTCGGGGCCGGCCGCGAGGGCATCGATCAGCCGTCCGGCAGCGAGCGGGATCAGCAATTCGGCAATGGTCGCCAGCACCATGAACAGGATCATCCCGGTCAGAAGGACCGGGCGTCGGCGCCATTGACGCGTCAGATAGGCCAGCACTTCCATATTGGAGAGATTGCGGGCGCGGGGCGTTTCGTCTTGGTTTTGAAAGTCGGACATCTCAGCAGCGGACCCGGGGGCAGCGGTGCTGCAGGGTCCGTCCTCATGGTCATCATCATCTGGACAGTCAGGCGGTGACGCAGCGGAATCCCGAGGGCGGCGACCGGGTTGCGGTCGAAGCGGTCTCAGGGTCAGGACGCGCGCCGGCGACCTGTTTTGCCTAGATGAAAGTTCGCATGGATCTGCTCTCTTGTGCCGATTGATCCGGGACGCGCTGGGTAGCCCGGCCCGGCGGCAAGGGCAAGGTGAAGGCGCGCCTGTTTCGCGTTTGAGGCGAGATGTGTGGCAAGCGGGGCACAGGCAGCCCCCCGGCGCTGACGCGCCGCGCCCTTCGTCCGCCGGCGCAAAGCGACGGGTCGACGGGGGCCGAGCGGAGCGAGGGGCGGATGGTGGCGCACGGAAAACACACGACAGGTCCTTCCCCTCGATGGGGAAGGTGGCCCGAAGGGCCGGAAGGGGTGAAACGCGCAGCGTTCCGGCACCGACCGCCCCGCACCCACTCCGTCTGGCCGCTACGCGCCCAGCCACCTCGCCCATCAAAGGCGAGGACCTCACGCGCCCCGGCGCAGACCGGGCCATAAACCCCTTGCCAGCCAAAAGGGGCCTCAGGGGATGAGCGGGGTCAAGGGTGGAACCACGAAGCGGCTACTGTGGGATAAGGGTTGGGACCAGCGTCACAGCCCGCCTTCTCCCCAACCGGGGAGAAGGTGCCCGAAGGGCGGATGAGGGGCACGCGGCGGCAGCCGCGCCGGACAAACTCTTCCCTGGCCGCAACGCGGCCGCCCCTCACCTTGATCCTCTCCCCGGTCGGGGAGAGGCGGTGCCTGGGCCGGAGGGCAGCAGGAAACCCTTGCCGGCAAGGCGGCGCTTCAGCGGGTTTGATCGAGGTTGAAACCCGAGGCGGCAAACATTTGCAGCAAACGCCCGACTTCGGTTGCCGCGAGCGTTGTCGACATGTCCGGCGCGAGGTCGCGGATCATTTGCTGGAAGGTGAGGATGCGGATCGGGTTGCCACCGAGCGCGGCACGGAAGCCGGGATGGGTTTCCCACGGCTCAGCAGGACCTCTCAGCTTGGCGATGGCGGTGACATAGGTGAACTCGCGGCGCCCGGTCGCCGCTTCAACCGCAGCGATGAACGCCTCCGACCATTTCGGCACGGTCAGTTCCCGGAACGCCTTCCACGCCTTTCGCCCGCGCAAGGTTTTGTCGCCCTCAATGGCCGCGATCTCGCTGGCCGGGCTGAAGCCCTGCTGCCAGCTCTTGCAACTGACCGCAACGACCTGCTCCGGCCCGCGCCTGGCCGGATGGAAGCCCAGCACATCGATATCAGAGTGATTGCTGTCCTGATTGGATACGAAATCCGGATGATCCCGCCGCGGCAGGAATTTCACATTGTGCTGTACGAAATAGCCCTGGTGGATCAGGTATTCCTCAACGACCTGTTCGAGAATGTCTTCCTTGGTCGCCATTCGCCCCCACCTAGTCAGCCGTCGCGCCCACAGCGCGGACAGAGCCATAAAACCCTTGCCAGCAAGGGGCCGTATTGAAGTCCCGCGGTCAAGGGTGACAACCGCGAAGCGGCGGCTCCGCCGCCCTTGACCGCGGGACTTCAATACGGCGGGGTCTCGGCATGGGGTTTGTGGGGAGGTGGGGGAATGCAGGGAATCGGTGTGCCCTTGTTTTCCACTCGGCAATTCAGATTTGC
The DNA here is from genome assembly GCF_003634045.1 of Maricaulis maris. GTDB lineage: Bacteria > Pseudomonadota > Alphaproteobacteria > Caulobacterales > Maricaulaceae > Maricaulis > Maricaulis maris. The sequence goes on along the minus strand of NZ_RBIM01000001.1, from coordinate 393,383 downwards.
CTCCTCGCACCAACTCGGCTGCCTTATGGTCGCCACGCATGAATATGACAACGAAGCTGCATTGAGAAAATTATGCCAATTGGCCCACGAAATCGCCAGCATGCAGCAGAAATAGTGGATGTTGCGGACTGGGAGCCCGACCAGGACTTCCCGATCCCTCCAGTTGGAAAGCGCGCGAAAGACATACTAGTTTGCCCTAGTCCGCCTCCATTTGGGTTCTTGCTTGGAGGCCACCGCTACCTTTTTAAAAAGCCCAACGTAGATGGCGAAAACCCCCAGATTTGGTCGGAAGCTATTGCGTATGAAGTGGGCAAACTATGCGGAGTCCCAGTGCCGCCAGCTTTCATCGCAATAAACTCCCGCACCGATGAAATCGGTGTCTTGATAGAATTTTTCTTTGGGTATCAAGACGAAGAAAATCCTCGGAGATTTGTGCACGCGATCGATAGATTCCAAGCTTTTGACTCAGAGATTGACCTGCAAAGAGGAAGTCTACGCTCCAACCTACTCCTGACTAGAAGCCATCGAATTCCCAACTGGCGGAGATGGTGGGCCGAAACAATCGCCTTTGATGCAATCATTTCGAATAGTGACCGCCATTCAGAAAACTGGGGCTTTTTAGTCAATCACTCACCTCAGGGCGAAGTGAGCTACGAACTCGCTCCGGCTTTCGACAATGGGTCCAGCTTGGGTTGGAGAATTCGAGACGCGGACCTGAGGCAGCACTTGTCCGAAGAATCGATTCGCAGATTCGTTAACCGTGGAAAGCACCATTACGGCTGGCTTGAAGGCGATCACTCGGGAGCGCATCACGTTGAATTGTGCCGGAAATATTTGTCTGTCTACGAAACGGCTGGCGCTACCTTTCAGCGTGTGATTCAATTGGAAGAGGCCGAAGTTGAGGGAATCGTGGCTTGGGCTAGTGAGTTTGCCCATCCGGCTAGGTTCTCAGGTTACCGCGCGGAATTTATTCTTGCCATTATCAAGGCCAAGCTTGCTCTGCTCCGTGCGATTTAGGGGAATTGTCTGTGACCTACTTGCTGGACCGGATTCAGACGCCTGAAAAGCTAATTTTGGCTTGGGAAGCGCCGCTAAACTTCCCAAATAGAACGCGTTGGGCGGTAGGCGAAATGGTCAACCTTGATAGACCGTCGCCGACATTCCGCTATTTTGGCGAAGAAGAGCTTCAAGATCGCAACGGCGGGAGATCGCTTACGCAGCTGAGCGCTTCAGGATTCGTAGGTTACCCTGCATTCCGATTCTCTCCCGGGCGCAGCTGGGATGGAGAAGAAGTTCTCAAAGCATTCCTCCGGCGCCTTCCTGACCCGAAGCGCTCCGACTACGAAAAATATCTGGCTAACTTTTGCATCCCTAGCGGTAAGGTGCTGTCCCCGTTTCAGTTGATGAGCATTACTGAGCTACGTTCGCCCAATGACGGCTTTTCCATGGTCGACCCTTTGTGCTCCGAATGGACGTCCTGCGACTTGATATTGGAACTTGCAGGAACTCGTCACTACATCAGCAATATTCCGGAAGGATTCAAAGGAAAGAGCGTTATATTGGATCACGACGTAGAGAACCCCTTTGACGATCACGCGGTTCAAGCAACAGTGGGTTCGCAAAACATAGGGTACATCAATCGCCTCCAAGCCAAGTCCGTTCTCTATTGGTTATCAAACAGGTTGGTTGAAGCCTCTTTGTTAAGGGTGAATGGTACTCCCCACCGCCCGCGTCCGTATGTATTTCTGAGGGTGCGGCCCAGCCGAAACCTAGAAGCTGCTTAGGCTTCAGCCTTGAGTGCGATACTCTAGTGGCTCAACGCAGTTCACACGTTGAGCCCTTCAATCAATCGGCTCCCTCACCGTCCCATCCTCACTCAGATAAATCTCCCCGCCCAGCGCCTTGAACTCCTCGGCCTTGGCCTGCATGCCCGCTTCTGCCTCCACGGCATTCGGCGCCCGCGCACTCCCAAACCGGTCCCGGATTTCCCGCGTGATCTCCATCGAGCAAAACTTCGGCCCGCACATGGAGCAGAAATGGGCGACCTTGTGGGCCTCCTTGGGGAGGGTCTTGTCGTGGAAGTCGCGGGCGGTTTCCGGGTCGAGGGCGAGGTTGAACTGGTCTTCCCAGCGGAATTCGAACCTGGCGCGTGACAGGGCATCGTCGCGGATTTTGGCGGCGGGGTGGCCCTTCGCCAGGTCACCCGCATGGGCAGCGATCTTGTAGGTGATCACGCCGACCTTGACGTCATCGCGGTCGGGCAGGCCCAGGTGTTCCTTGGGCGTGACATAGCAGAGCATGGCACAGCCGAACCAGCCGATCATGGCGGCGCCGATGCCGCTGGTGATGTGGTCATAGCCGGGCGCGATATCGGTGGTGAGGGGCCCGAGCGTATAGAAGGGCGCCTCGTGGCACTCCTTCAATTGCTTGTCCATATTGGCCTTGATCTTGTGCATGGCGACATGGCCCGGCCCCTCGATCATGACCTGACAGCCCTTGGCCCAGGCGATCTTGGTGAGCTCGCCCAGGGTTTCCAGCTCGGCAAATTGGGCGCGGTCATTGGCGTCGGCGATGGAGCCGGGGCGCAGCCCGTCGCCCAGCGAGAAGGAGACATCATAGGCCCGCATGATGTCGCAGATCTCCTCGAAATGGGTGTAGAGGAAGCTCTCTTGGTGATGGGCCAGGCACCATTTCGCCATGATCGAGCCGCCGCGCGAGACGATGCCGGTGACCCGGTCGGCGGTGAGCGGCACATAGGCCAGGCGCACGCCGGCATGGATGGTGAAATAGTCGACGCCCTGCTCGGCCTGCTCTACAAGAGTGTCGCGGAAGACTTCCCAAGTAAGATCCTCCGCCACTCCATTGACCTTTTCCAGCGCCTGGTAGATCGGCACGGTGCCGATCGGGACGGGCGAGTTGCGCAATATCCATTCGCGGGTGTTGTGGATATTCTTGCCGGTGGAGAGGTCCATCACCGTGTCGCCGCCCCAGCGGATCGACCAGACCATCTTGTCGACCTCTTCCTCGACCGAGGACGCCACCGCGCTATTGCCGATATTGGCATTGATCTTGGTCAGGAAATTGCGGCCGATAATCATCGGCTCGAGTTCGGGATGGTTGATGTTGGCCGGGATGATGGCGCGGCCGCGGGCGATCTCGTCGCGCACGAATTCCGGCGTGACATGTTCCGGGATCTCGGCGCCAAAGCTCTCGCCATCGGCGAGGCGTTCGGCAGCGCCCTCGACGGCCGTCTTGCGACCCAGATTCTCGCGCTCGGCGACATAGACCATTTCCGGCGTGATGATGCCGGCGCGGGCGAATTCATACTGGGTCAGCAGGTCTTTCTTGCTGTCCCAGCTGGTGTCCCCGTCCATGCCGCAGGGCGAGGAAGCGCACTCGATCCGGTCGGCCTCGACAGCACGGCGCAAGGGCTTGTGCGTGGTGGGGAATTCGCGGGCGAGATATTTGCCGGTGGCGCCGCCATTATCGAGCGGCGAGAGCGGGCGGCCCTCATATTCAACCAGCTGGCGGTCCTTGTACCAGGCGAGGCGATGCCGCGGCAGGCCGGTCTCGACATCAATCTTCGCCGCCGGATCCGAGTAAGGACCCGACGTGTCATAGACCCGCACCGGCGGCTCGTTGGCGGTGGGATGCAAGTCGATCTCGCGATGCGGCACTTTCAGCGCCGGCGCCGCCTTGGGCGAGGTATAAACCCGGCGCGACCCCGGCAGCGGCCCGGTGGTGACTTTCGGCGTTTCAAACTCGGACTGGTGGGTGGGCTTGTTCATGAGGGAGCTCCCTTGAGCGGTGCGACCAGGGTCGACGTGATCAGTTTTTCAACGGCCGGGCCGTCGGCAATGGCTGTGAATTGGATGAAGGCGTCTTCCGTCATGCCGTAGAGCGAGAGGTCATGGACCTCTCCGTTCGGCTCCAAACGGGCGGCGGCCAGGCCTTGGGCGTAGAGGCTGAAGCGGGCATCCGGCCCGTCGATCCGGGTCACGCGGCGATCCGTGACAATGAAGACCGGCGGCTCGGTGGCGAGGTCGGTCGGGCGCGGCCTGGCGTTCACAAAACCCAGCAGGGTGCACAGGAAAGCCAGCACCAGCCCGCCGCCGAGCGTATTGCGCAGCCATGGCGGCGCGACGAGATGACCGAGATAGAAGACGACCATCGCCGCGAGCGCCAGTCCGACCAGCCAAGCGACATGCACCATCCGGCGATGGTGCCAGGATTTCGGCGTCTTCTCGGCTTTGGTAAAATCAGGCTCACCGCGCCAGAGCAGGGCCTCGCCCTCGACCAGTTCGATCTCACTCATGACGGTGTATCCCGCGCTCCTCACCGGCCTGCGTGAAGAAATCCTCATCGCTCTGCGCGATCCAGGCGGGATGGGCATTGCCCAGATGGATGCCGGTGACATGGTCGGCATTGAGGCGGTCGCGCGTGGTGTCGCCGCCCCACTCGCCGATCAGCCAGTAGGGCGGAAAGGCGTGTTGGCTGCGGCGGGCGGCGAAGTGGTCGCTGTGGGTGTCGTAAATCGCGCTATCGGTGGTGGCATCGCCCATATGCATAACGGTCGCCTCGCCATTGAGGGTCACGCGGTGGGCCATGTTCTGGATGCCCGCCCGGCCCGCTCCGCCGGCATGGGGGATGTGCACGGTCTCGACGCGGATGGCGTCTTCGACACCGTCGGCAGCGAGGACGAGGTCCTGCGGGCTGGCGATGAAGGGCAGCGCATGGATGCGCGCCTCGAAGGCCGCGTCCCAGCCGTCCGCCGCCTGCATGTCGAGCCGGGCCTGCCAGGGGCCGACGAGGATCACATCGGGATGGGCGGCGAGATAGGCATTGACGGCTTCCGCGTCGAAATGATCGCCATGGACATGGCTGACAAAGACCGCATCGACCCCGTCAAAGGGCGGCGTGCCGGCCATGATCGCGGCGCGCACATCGGGCGCTACCAGCGGATAGCCATAGGAGACGCTGAACAGCGGGTCGAACAGGATGCGCGTCTCGCCGGCGGTGACCAGGATCGCTTCATTGGCGAGGAAATGCGCGGTCGCCGGGTCATCCTCGGACGGGTGGGCGAAGACGGGCATGGCCGCAGCCAGGGCGAGCGCGAGACCGGTGGCTGCCATTTGAAGGCGTTTGGTCTTCATTCGATAAACCCCAGTTCGCGTTGCAGTTTCTTGGTCAGACCGGAGGCCACCAGCCGATGGCTTTCGGCGAGATAGGCTTCCAGCGCCGCGTCGTCGAGCGTGCTGTCGTCATAGCATTGCAGCCACAACATGCCGCGCGAGGCGAGATAGGGGGCGGGGCGCACGCCCGGCTCGTCCTTGTACATCTCGAACGTCATGGCCGAGCATTTGAAACTGGCGGCGAAGCTGTCGCTATTCTTGTTCCAGCCGCCGACGGCGAAAATCTTGCCGCCCACCTTCCACACTTCGGCGCCGCCCCATTGCACCACATGCGTGGTGTGAGGCAGTGATCCGCAAAACGTATTGAAGCTTTCGACGTCCATTCCCCGCTCCATCCCGACGCCGGCATGACCCGGATCCGGTCCTAAGGGTGAAGTCTCAGCCCGGACGCAACATGCGCGGGCACCCCTTGGAACTCATGCGCGCAGGGTGGACGGGACGCGGTGATTTGGCAAGCGGAGCGCGTCAGCGGCCCTGTTCAGCTGCGGTTCAAATGCGATTGTCTTGAGTGCGTCATGGAGGAGACCGTCATGATTGCACCGACCTTGTTCACACTGGCACTGGTCGCCGCCGCGCCGGAGACTGCGAGCGGCCCGCGGCCCGGCCTCTATGTCGAGCGCACCGCCGATGGCTCACCCGCCTGCCTTGACGACGACGCCAACCGGTTCGACCTGCATCTGGCGCCGAACGGCGAACCCCCGCATGCGCGCTCACGCAATGTCGGCAATCTGGGTATCCGGATCAGCGACGTTTCCGGCCGCTTCATCCTGCGGGCCTCGTCCAACCCTTGGCTGTTTGGCGGCGGCACGGCCTTCACCGTCGGGGTCGAGCGAGATGGCGTCCTCGACTCGCAATTGACCGGAGAGCTGGTGGTCGAGCTGGCCGCCGGGCAAGGCGGCGATCTGCGCCTTGTCACCGGGCGTTACGACCCGGCCGGTCGTCGTGGCAATGGACGGCCGGGCGAGGTCCGCGTCTTTGCCGAAGCCGGCGCCGACGCGGACGGGCGGGCACTGCGGCCCTTCAGCTACTGCCCGGATTGATCGATGCGGGTATAGGTGTCGTCGCCCCAAACAAGTCGTGCCAGTGCACCTGTCTCATCGCGTTCGAAGTCAAACTGGTCAAACTCGTCAAACGGATCCGACAGGGCTGCGAAACGGTCCGGCCTGGCCGGTTCAAGCTCTTCACGGCGATCGCCCCAGTGCACCACCAGCTGATCACCGTCGATCCGTATATCGAGATCGAGATAGGGCTCGCCCGTCGACCAGGTGCCGGTATAGGCCACAAGCGTTTCGGCATCCGGAGACCACGTCCACCCGCCCCAACGCTCTTCCGCCCGGACTTCGGCCAGATTGCCGGTGCGGTAATCGAGATAGCGCTGGATGCGCTCGGGATATTGCTCGATCCGGATCTGACGCATGCGCGCCGCCGTCTCGTGCTCGGTGAGGAACTGGAAATACATGTTGATCGTGCGGCTGGTCAGCCAGCCGGTCATGTTGTCGGAATTGGAGAAGGCCGCAACGCCGACACCGAGGTCCGGCGAGAAGGCCATCTGCGTGCGCATGCCGGTGTATCCGCCACCATGGACGTAGAAGTCATGGCCCTCAAAATCGCAGATATTCCAGCCCAGCGAGTATTGCGAACAGGGAAGCTCGGCGGCGTTGCGCCGGTCTTCAGAATGGGTGGCGACATAACCGGTCTGGGCGGCGCTCACCATCTCTGCGGTGATGCCGGATCCTTCCGGCCCCTCGCCGCGCAGTTGAAGCTGCAACCAAGCGGCCATGTCATCGACCGACGTCACCAGCCCGCCGGCGGACTGCATCATTCCGTCGGTCTTGGGGCGGATATCGTACCAGCCATCCTGCTCGCCCATCCAGTAGTGCGACCAGGACAGGTCATCCAGCGCAAAATCCGAGGTACGGGCCGATGTGTGGTCCATCCCCAGCGGGTCGATCACATAGAGGTCGAGCCAGTCCTGCCACGAGCGGCCGGTCGCGGTCGCAAGGATGGCGCCGTAGATGTTGTAGCCGAGATTGCTGTACTGGAAGCCGGTCTCGCGGGCCTCGGAATGTTCCGCGATCAGACGCGGATAGTCGGCCGGGTCGAGATAGCCGACATAAGCCTCGATCGTGGTGATGAAGCCGTTTTCGATCGGCACCTGGTGGGTGATGAGATCGCGCAGCGTCCATTGCGACGCGTCCATCCCATCGGGCAATTGCAGATCCGGCCAGTAATCCGTCAGATGGCTGTCCAGCGGCAAAATACCTTCGGCATCGAGGCGCGCCGCCAGGAGGCCCATATAGGCCTTGGTCTGGGAGGCGATATAGATTGGCGTGTCGGTCGTCATCGGCGCCCCGGTCGAAGCCCGCCGCACGCCTTGCACCCGACGCATCAGGACATCATCCGCGGTCACCACCACGACAGCATAGCCCGGTCCGAGATCGGGGAATTGATCGAGGAATTCATCCAGACTGGCGACCGCCCCTTCCGGCGTTTCCGCAGAGGCGCCGACGGTGGTCGCCAACGCGGCGACCGTGGCAAGGCACAGGGCTTTCAACATGCAATCTCTCCTGTCAGGGCCACGCAAGGTGACCGGGTTTCGCGAGCAGGTTAGGGACCGGGACCGCTGCGGTCTTGAACGCATGTAACCGACCGCCGGGCGTATTGTGTGACCGGATCATGCGGCCATGAGAGTCCGGATCCGGTGCGGGGTGAGCCCGGTCTGGCGCCGGGCAGCCCGCGTAAAATGCGGTTGGTCGGCAAATCCGCCAGCCTGGGCCGCCTGGACCGGACTGTCGCCCTGCATCAATCCGGATATCCCCCGTCCCAGCTTGCAATGCAGGCGGTACAGGCTGGGCGGCATGCCGTAATGCCGGGCAAAACTGCGCGACAGATGGACCCGGTGGACGCCGGCATTCTCGGCCAGCTGCGCCAGGTCCGGATCGTCGGCCGCGTCGCGCAATTGTTCCCGCACCCGAGCCAACCAGGGGTCCGGCGCCTGGGCCGACCGGCACGGCGTGGTCCGGGGCGGCGCCGTGATACGAGCCGCAAGGTCCGGCAAGGCCAGCCCCGCAGACAGCCGACCGTCGGACAGGGCCAGCGCAATCCGGATGATCTCTCCCGGCATGTCCTCGCCGGACGCCGCCCACACCCAGTCGTCGAGCCCCGGCAAGTCGGCACAGAAAGGCGATCCGGGCTGAAGGTTGAGCGCCAGGACCAGGGCTCCGTCGGGCCCGTAGAGATTGGCATGGCGGCAACCGGCGGGTTTGACGCCGCGGCTGACGCGTAGCAGGTCGTGCTCGCGCCCGGCGCTGGTCTCGCGCATGTCACCGCTGATCAGCCATGACACCTGATGGTCCGCATGGACATGATCGGCCATCGACTGGCCCGGCTGGTACCAGGTAAGCTGGATGTCGAGACCGGGCGCTGTTGCCAAGATTTTCTGCCGTTTCATCATCATTCCCGTCACCCAGGCTACCGAGGGTTAGTGCATGGATGCACGCGGCGATGTGATTGGATGATGACGTCGCTGTAAGGTCGGCTTTCGCGCTAGTTCAGGGCCACCCGCCGCGAATGGCACGCCTCGTACAGGCCCAGGAAGGCTGTCGCGTCTGTATTGCCGCGCCGACTGGCATCGGTGAGATAGGCTCGGGCGCGGTAAGGATCATCCGTGCCGCGGCCGTCCGACAGCATCAGCCCGGCCAGCAAGGCCGCCAGATCGCCCTGATGCTCGTCGGAAATTCGCGCCATCGCGCGTTCCGCCCGGGCGCCCTGCCCCGGCCAACCGGCGGTGGCCAGCGTCAACTGGGCCAGCGTTCGGGTATCGCCGGCCTGCATCAGCGCACCGCCCCAATAAAAGGCCGCAGCCTGCACCGGCACCTGGCGTTGCCTCGCCATCGCCTCGAGCTGTTCTTCCATGCCGGCGCTGACGCCCAGCAGATAAGTGTCGCGATGCTGACCATAGCGCTGACAGTCCGCAGACCGGGTCGATTGCGCCGCTGCGTCACTCATCCCGATCAGCGCCGCGCCCAGGCCCCAGCCCAGCGCCACCGTCCACACCAGAATTGTCCGATTTCGGACCATTTTTCCCTCCCAAATTGAAATCTGGCAGGAATGTGGTGCCCGGCCTTTTAACTTCGCGCCAATTACGACGCCCAATATTTCAATAATTTCAATATATTAACCTTAAGAACCCGGATCGCCATGCGCGGATCGGATTTTGCATGGACCTGTCCCAGAACAAGGATACGGGCATGCGACATTTCCTGTTTCGCGACGGTCACGGCCGTCTCGACGAAAAGGCCAACAACTTCACGGCAATGCGGATATTGTTCGCGCTGATTGTCCTGTACGGCCACGCCCTGATGATCCCGCTCGGCCTGCCCTATGTCGGCGTCTGGGCCACCTCGGTCGACTTCATCGTCCAGTGTGCACTCGACGGGTTTTTCATCCTGTCCGGTTACATGATCACCGCCAGCGCCATGAAATCACGCGATATCGCGCGTTATGTCGGCGCCCGCTTCTTCCGCATCTTTCCCGGCCTGATCGCCACGGTGCTGCTGCTCTGGCTTGTCGTCGGTCCGCTCTTCACCAGCTTGCCGGCCGGCGAATACTGGAGCCAGTCGCAGACATTGCTCTTCCCGCTCAAACTGATCAGCCAAGTCGATCCGATGGCCGGCCTGCCCGGCGTCTTCGAAGCCTCGCCCATGGGCGAAAACATGAATGGCCCGCTCTGGACCATCCGCTATGAGCTGATGGCCTATCTCGGTGTCGGCGTACTGATGGTGTTCGGCCTCTATCGCAAAAATGCCCAGGTCCTTGTCTGGACTGCCCTCACCCTCGTTTTCGGCATGCTGGTCGAGACCTTCGGCTATCGCGGCATCGGCGAGGAGACGATCGGCACGCTGGCCCGCTTTGCGCCGGCCTTCATGATCGGCGCCGCCTTTCATGCCGGCCGCAAATTTCTGCGCCTGACCCCGGCCTTTGCCGGCCTTGCCATACTGGCCGCGCTTGTAACCCAGCACCTGCCGATCGGCTGGATGATGCTCGACATCGCGCTCGCCGCCAGCTATCTCCTGCTCGGCTATGCCCGCATTCCCGGTCAGACCGGAGAGCGCGTCCGCAATGTCGAGGACGTGTCCTACGGCATCTATATCCTGCACTGGCCGATCGGCATGATGGCCTTCGCCCTGCTGCCCGGCCTGAGCACCACAATGCTCGCCCTGGTCATGCTGCCGCTGGCCGTGCTCGCTGGCTGGGGATTGCGGGTGATCGTCGAGAAACCGGCGCTGGCGCTGCGCGCCCGGTTGAGCCGACGGGCGGCGCCTGCCACCGCTGCCGAAACCGCCGCTGCCTAGCTCCGAAAGGGATCCTGCATCAGGATCACGTCTTCGCGTTCCGGCGAGGTCGAGACCAGGGCGATCGGGCATTCGATCAGCTCTTCCAGGCGGCGGACATATTTGACCGCCTCGGCCGGCAGATCGGCCCAGGAGCGGGCCCCGGCGGTGGAACCTTCCCAACCCTGCAGTTCTTCATAGACCGGCGTCACACCGGCCTGGGCTTCCTTGCCGGCGGGCAGATGGTCGAGACGCTCGCCATTGAGCTCATAGGCGACGCAGACCTTGATGGTCTTGAAACCGTCGAGCACGTCCAGCTTGGTCAGGGCGACGCCGTGCACGCCGCCGACCTGCAGGGTCTGGCGGGTGATGACCGCATCGAACCAGCCACAGCGACGCTTGCGTCCGGTGACGACCCCGAATTCATGGCCACGCTCGCCTAGTGACTGGCCATCGGCATCAAACAATTCGGTCGGGAACGGCCCCTCGCCAACGCGGGTCATATAGGCCTTGGCAATGCCCAGCACATAACCGACATCGCGCGGCCCGACGCCGGTGCCGGCGGAGGCCTGACCGGAGACGGTGTTGGAGGAGGTGACGAAGGGATAGGTGCCGTGATCAACGTCCAGCAGGGCGCCCTGCGCCCCTTCGAACAGAACTTTCTGGTCCGACTTGATGGCGTCTTTCAGCACCCGCCAGACCGGCGCCGCATAGGGCAGGATTTTCGGCGCGATCTCGGTCAGCTCGGCGACCAGCTGGTCGGCACTGTATTCCTCATGACCCAGGCCACGGCGCAAGGCGTTGTGGTGATGCAGGATATCCTTGACCCGCGCCTTCAGCGCTGCCGGATCGGCGAGGTCGATGACCCGCACGGCGCGGCGGCCGACCTTGTCCTCATAGGCCGGGCCTATGCCGCGGCGCGTCGTGCCGATCGGCTCGCCATCATCGCGGTTTTCACGCAGGGCATCGAGTTCGCGGTGGATCGGCAGGATCAGGGTCGCGGTCTCGGAAATCTTGACCACGTCCGGGGTGATGTTCACGCCTTGCTCGGCGATGCGATCAACCTCGGCGACAAAGGCCCAGGGATCGACGACCACGCCATTGCCGATCACCGACAGCTTGCCGCGCACGACACCGGAGGGCAGCAAAGAGAGCTTGTAGACATTCTCGCCAACAACGAGGGTGTGACCGGCATTGTGACCGCCCTGGAAACGGGCCACCACATCGGCGCGGTGCGACAGCCAGTCGACCAGCTTGCCCTTGCCCTCATCGCCCCACTGGGCACCCACCACGGTAACATTGGCCATGAAGATCTCCGCTTCTGTCATGTCGTGACCGCGGCCGGTCGATCTGTCCGCAACTGCCGCGGAAGACGTCCGCCGACGGATCAAAGCCAGAGCGGGCCGCGTCGGGCGAGCCTTAAAACAGAACCGCCATCCTCACAAGTGAGGCGTTACCGCTTTCCACGTGCGCCGGGCCGCCCAACTGATTGGCCCCGATACTGCAGCCCTCCGGCATGACGATGCAGATCGTTGCGGAATGGAACACCACGAGTTGGAGTCGCCCATGATACACGCATACCGACTGCGACCGGCCAGCGAACTTCGACCACGCGACTGGCAGGGCATCCAGGCCATCCGGCTGGACAATCCCGCCTATGCCAGCCCCTTCTTCGACCCCGACTATCTGCGAGCCGTGGCTGCGGTTCAGCCCGGCCTGGCCATCGGCTTTGCCGAACACGGTGGCGAGATGCGGGCAGCCTGGCCGGTACAACGCCGCGCCAATGGCTGGTGCAGGGCGCCGGCTGCCCCCTTCACGGATTGGGACGGTCCGATCCTGGCCCCCGACGTGTCGATCGAACCCTCGCACATGCTGCGCGAACTCGGCCTGGCGGGCTATAGCGGCAATAATCTGGTGACCCCGGTCACGCTGGACCATGCCCATCTGAACACCACTCGCAACGCCCTGTCGGATCTCGGGACGGATGGCGCGGCCTTCCTCCGGCAGCAAGCCTCCCGGCATCCACGACAGTTCAAGAAAATGCGCCGACTCGAGCGTCGCCTGCATGATGCGCATTCGGTGCGTTTCACGCTTCACTCGACATCGCCAGCCGACCTCGCAGCGCTGATCGCGCTGAAATGGCGGCAACTTCGCGCCACCGGCCGACACGATGTGCTGAGCCGGGCCTGGGTTCATCGCCTGCTGAAGCAACTGCATGCCGGCAGTCCGGACGGCCGCTTCGGCCCGCTCTTTTCAACCCTGCACCTGGATGGACGTCTCGCGGCGGCAGAGTTCAACCTGCGATCCGCCGATCGCGTACATGGCTGGCTGACCGCCTTCGATCCGGAGTTCGGTCAATACTCACCCGGTCATGTCCTGATGCAGCACATGTTCGCCGCGATGCCGGGCATCGGTGTCCGCCAGTATGACGCCGGAAGCCTCGAGCATGGCTATAAGCGCTTTTACGCCAATGATGTCGTGATCGGCCATTCAGCGACGATCGACGCCGTGACGGACCGGCCGCGCAGCCGCCCCTTGGCGCAGATCATCCGACATCTCGAATACAGCGGGCCCGCCATGGTGCGCTCAATGGTGGCGCGTTCGCGTCGGCGCTTTGACCAGATCTGCGCCACGGAGCGCTCACCGATCGACCGCGCCCGCAGTGTCGGCGCGTCGCTGTGCCGGCTCGCCAACCTGCGCCAGGGCCTTCTCTAGCGCAGCGCCGGCGGCACCCGCTGGGCGAAGAAAAAGTCCGCATCACCAGCCGCCGGTCGCCAAAATTGTCGCAAGGCCGGATCGGGATTGTGAAAGGCAATATGGCAGGAGTCATGGCGCTGGCGACGGCGCAACGGTCGCGGCAGCCCCGCCAGTACGGCACTGTCCAATGAGGCGGCAAAACGCAGACGCACACGCGCCAGGCCGGCCCGCCGCGCCGTTTGCAGCACGCGCGCAATCAGATCGCGCCCGGCCCGCACACCGTCGGCGCCGGGCAGGACCGCCAGCTCGACAATATCGAGGGCCTCCGGGCCGTCGACCTCCATCTTGGCGACAACGGCACCGATCAGCGCGAGAATATCGCCATCACGCCGCACAACCCGCCACACCTGTCCGCCTGCCCGCAGCGGGTCGGACCGGCGCCAGCCAAGATCGGCCGCACTGCCGTCCCGCACAATCACGCCGGCCGCCGTCCGGCGATCGCGAAAACGCGCCAGCGCGTCCGGCCCGACGGTGTCGAGACCGGGCATGTCTTCGGGCCAGTCGGCAGCCATCTCCCGCTGCAGCCGCGCCGCAACCGGGTCGCCCGGCCGTTCCAGCGCCATCCGCCCGAACCAGTCCGGCGCCGGCAGGCCCGCAGTCTTCAGGCGGGTCCGCACGGTCGAGGCCGCGAGCCGGACCGGGGCGGTCACCCATTCCAGCCATTCCCGGGCATCGGCGCCGAGCCAGGCTTGATAGCCCAATCGCGGCAGGATCACGGCCGACAGCGTGTTATTGTTGAGCGTATAGCAAAAATCCGGTCCCGACTGGGTCAGCTGGTGTCGCGCCAAACGGATGCCGGCACGCGCGGTCCGGTTGCCAACATCGGTCACCAGCGTATGCCCCATTGCTCCGCGATAGGTTTTGTCGGGACCGATGAAATCGCTGACCAGATTGCCGACAAAGCCGAGAATCGTCCCGGCCTCCTCATAGACCCAGCCCGGTGGCGCATCGCCCTGCGCCGGATTGCCGAACAATACCCAGTCCCAGCCGGCACGGTCGCGGTCCGGGAAGCCGCAAATGTCGATCAGCTCGGCAAGCCGGGCCAGGTCATCCCGGGCGACCACGCGGATATGTCCTGCCATGCGAGACTCCGTCAGCTTGTCTCGCCGATCATGACGCCTTGTCCGTGTGTCACAGGTTAACGGTCGCCCCGGTCGCGAATGCGTGACTTGCCCCGGCGGGCAGCGGCGGCATTATGGCAAGCGTGTCGAGAACGGGGAGTATCCGATGTCGCTCGCGCTTACCCTCGCCGGGTCAGGCCTCCTGCTGCTGCAATCTGCCGCAACCCCGCCGCCGGATGCCTGTGTCGGCGCGCCCTGGAACGCCTTCGATTTCTGGGTCGGGGATTGGAATGTCTACGCGCCTGACACCGATGACGCGCCCGGCCCCTATCTCGGCCACAACCAGATCGAACGAATCAATGGCGGCTGCCTGGTCACCGAGCACTGGGTCGGCGCCAGCGGCAATGCCGGCAACAGTATCAATATCCATGATCCGCTGATCGGCGAATGGCGTCAGGTCTGGATGAGCAATGGCTGGTATATCGACTATACCGGCGGGCTGGATGAGGCCGGTGCCATGGTGCTCTCGGGCGAGGCCTACACCGTCCAGACCGACACCCGCGCCCCGCTGCGCGGCAGCTGGACCCCGAATGAAGACGGCACCGTCACCCAGCAGTTTGACCAGGGTGATGGCGAAGGAAACTGGCAGACGGTGTTTATCGGCATCTATGTCCCCAAAGCCGACGATCCGCGCGCGGAAGAGGCGGCAGCAGCGCGGGGGGAGTAGGCGATGTTGCGCCCATCACGGGCGAGGACCTAGTGCGGCACTTTTCTTCCCCATGAAATGGGGAAGTGGGCCCTGCGTAGCCTTGGCGTAGCAGGGCTCGATAAGGCCGAGCGTAGCGAGGGGAGCCCTCCGCCTGCGGCGGCCCCTCCGTCCCGCCGCTACGCGTCGAGACACCTCCCCATCAAGATGGGGAGGAAAAGTATCGGAGCTAAAGCCCGCCCCCTTAGTTCCCGAAGCGGTATCCGAAACGGATGCCGGCATTGTCGAGCGCCTGGTTGCGGCCCGAGGCGAGGATCTGGCCGTGCGAGATGTGCTCGTAATAGGCGCCGATCGACCAGCGCTCATTGAGGTCGTAATCGAGACCGATGGCGTTGTGGAAGAGGATTTCATTGCCCATCAGCGAGCGCGTGGTCGCCAGGCGGATGCGGGTCGGGTCGCCCGGCGGCGAGTTGGGGTCAATGTCCTCGACGCCGTCATTATAGGTCAGGCCGGTGCGGAATTCGAAGTTCAGGTTTTCGGCGACCTCGAAGTCCCAGGCCAGGCCCGTACCGCCGAAATTGGTCAGGCCATTGGTGTTGAACGAACCATAGAGATACGGGCGCGGCGACCAGATGGCATCGAGGAAATCCGGCGAGGCAAACAGCAGGTCGAGGGTGATGTTCGGACCATCTTCGACGTGATCGGCGAGATCGTGCGCGGTCACGCCAAGGCGGAATTCCATGCCGCGATCATCGGCGAGTCCGGCTCCGGTCAGCAGGGCGAAAGCGGCGGTCGTCGTCAGGATGAGTTTCATGATGTCCCCTCGGGCCGCCTGCGCGACCGGTCTGTTATCGGTTGCAAACGGGATAAAGCGTGTCTCAGCCCGCGTCCAGCGCTTCGCGATAGGCCCAGTCGAGCCAGGGACCGAGTGCGGCCAAATCATCACGCTCCACTGTCGGCCCGCACCAGATGCGGATGCCCGGCACGGATGCCCGGTGCATGCTGATGTCCAGCGCCGCATTTTCCCGCTCCAGCAGGGAGGAGATTTTCTTGGTCAGATCCCATTGCGCATCCTCGCCGGCGGCGATCACCGCCGGGTCGGTATATTTCAGCGTCACCGAGACGGGCGAACGATGGGCCGGATTGGCGCACAGATAATCGATCCAGTCGGCCTCCTGCACCCAGGCGTCCAGAGCGGCGAAATTCTCCTCGCGGCGACGGATGAGTTCCGGCAGGCCACCAATGCGCGAGGCCCATTTCAGCGCCGCCAGATAGTCCTCGACCGCCATCAGCGACGGCGTGTTCAGGGTCGAGCCCTCATAGACCGCCAGATTGGCCTTGCCCTTGGTGTGCAGCTGCAACAGGCCCGGGATCGGCCAGTCGGGCCGGTAGTTGTCGAGGCGTTCGATGGCGCGCGGACTCATCACCAGCATGCCGTGCTGGGCCTCGCCGCCCATGCATTTCTGCCAGGAGAAGGTCAGCACATCGATTTTCGACCAGTCGATCTCCACGGCGAAAGCGGCCGACGTGGCGTCACACAGGGTCAGCCCCTCGCGATCAGCGTCGATCCAGTCAAAATCCGGAATCCAGACACCGGCCGCCGTGCCGTTGAGGGTGAAAATGGCGTCGCGCTTGCCATCATACTGGCTGATATCCGGCAGCGTGCCCGCCGGCGTCTGGAAAACACGCAAATCCTGCAGCTTCAGCTCGTCGCGGGCATCGAGCGTCCAGCGATTGCCGAACACATCCCAGGAGAAGACATCGGTGCCGCGCTGACCGAGCAGCGACCACATCGCCGCTTCCATCGCGCCGGTGTCCGAGCCCGGCAGGAGCGCGACCTTATAACCCTCGGGCAGTTCGAGCAGGGCGTGGGTACGCTCGATGGCTTCCTTGATCCGCGCGACCGGGGCCCCGGCCCGGTGGGTGCGCGATAGCGGCGCATCGGCGATCGCGTCCCATGACCAGCCGGGATATTTTTTCACCGGCCCGCAGGAAAAGCGCGGATCACCGGGACGAAGGACAGGTTTGGGATTATTCGTGCGGGTCGCGGATTGCGTCGGGATATCGGCCAAGTCTGTCTCCGGGGAATGTGCGGGCATCGGGGCGGGTTATGTTGCAGCGCACGTTGACGCCCTCCCCGGCGCGGGGCAAGAGCTTTCGCCATGATTTCCCCGTCCCTGATTCCACCGCAACGCGACCAGTTCGACCTGCCGCGCGAGACTTGCTACCTGAACGCCGCCTATATGGGGCCAATGCCGCACGACGCCGTCGCAGCCGGCCAGGACAGCTATGCCCGCAAGGGCCAGCCCTGGCGCTATCAGGTCCAGACCGATTTCTTCGACGCCCCGGAAGCCCTGCGTGAACGGGCAGCCCGCCTGTATGGCGCAAGCGCCGACACGGTCGCCCTGGTGCCGGCGGCCTCCTACGGGCTGGCAACGGCAGCCCGTAGTCTGGCCCCGGACGCCAAGAGCGAAATCCTGGTCCTGGCGGAACAATTCCCGTCCAATGTCTATGTCTGGCGCGACTTGGCTGCGGAGCATGGCGCCCGCCTGCGCACGGTCAGCCGGTCGGACAATCAGAGCTGGACCGAGGCCGTGTTGAGCGCCATCTCGACCGCGACGTCGATTGTCGCCTGCCCGCAGGTCCATTGGGCCGATGGCGGCGCCCTCGACCTGGCCGCGATCAGCGATGCAGCCCGGCGCCAGGGGGCAGCCCTGGTGCTCGACCTGACCCAATCACTCGGCGTGATGCCCTTCGACCTGGCCGCGATCCAGCCGGATTTTGCTGTCGCCGCTTCGTACAAATGGCTGCTCGGCCCCTATGCGATGGGCTTTCTCTACGCCGCGCCGCATCATCATGATGGCGAGCCGTTGGAACAGAACTGGATCGTTCGCGACAAGGCCGAGGACTTTGCCCGTCTGGTCGATTATGCCGACGCGCACGCCGCCGGCGCCCGCCGTTTCGACATGGGCGAGCGCTCCAACTTCCAGCTTGTTCCCGCCGCCATTGCCAGCCTCGACGCCATGCTGGGCTGGGGCGCCGACGCGCTGGCGACCACGCTGGGCCACACCAACCGCGCCCTGGCGAACCGCCTCGCACCGCTCGGACTGCGCGAAACGACACCGGATCGCGCCGCCCACTATCTCAGCCTGTCGCTGCCCGATGGCGCGCCCGGCGATCTGGTTGCCCGGTTGGCGTCCGAAGGAGTTTATGTTTCCCAGCGCGGCGACCGGATGCGCATCACACCCCATATCTACAATGATGAGGCAGACTTCCAGCGTTTTGTGACTGCTCTGGAAGACCTGCTTTGACGCCCGCACATTTGCCTCACACCGTCGGCCCGCGCGACTGGGCCGCCCTGATCCTGCTTACCGTTCTATGGGGATCGGCCTTCGCCTTCATCAAACATGGCGTGGAAACCCTGCCACCCGGCGCGATGATCTTTGTGCGCCTTGGCCTCGCCGCCACAATCCTGACCGCTTGGGCCCACGCCCGCGGTCACCGGCTGCCGCCGCTCACCGACCGACGCTGGCTGTGGATGGCCGGGCTCGGCCTGTTCGGCAACGCCCTGCCCTTTTTCCTGGTCAGCTGGGCGCAGCAATATATCGACAGTGCACTGGCCGGAATCCTGGTCGCGACCATGCCCTTGGCGACGGTCGGCCTGGCGCATGTCTTCGTGCCCGGTGAGCGCATGACCCTGCGCGCCGTTCTGGGCCTTCTGGTCGGTTTCAGCGGCGTCATCCTGCTGCTCGGGCCCTCGGCGCTGGCCGGTCTCGGCGGCGCCGACACGCTGGCCCAGCTGGCCGTGATCGGAGCCGCGGTCTGTTATGCCGTCAACGCGATCCAGGCCCGGCTCCTGCCCGAAACCCGCCCCTCCGTATCGGCTGCCGGCATGTTGATCATGGCGACCCTGTTCGCCCTGCCAATCGGCATCTGGGATCTGATGCGGGTCGAGGCCGTGGCCCCGACGGCGTGGGCTGCCGCGGCCTGGCTGGCCATCGGCCCCACCGCCCTCGCCTCGGTCGTGCTGATGCAGGTCGCACGGACCGCCGGGCCGAATTTTCTGGCGATTGCAAACTATCTGACACCGATCGCCGCCCTGCTGACCGGTCTGGTGATCGGCGAGATGATCGGCTGGCCAGCGGTGGTCGCGCTCGCCATCATTCTGGCCGGCGTCTGGCTGGCCCGCAGCGGGACGTCCTCGACTTCACCGCCCTGACCGGGATCAGGGCCGCATCACCCAGGCATGATAGACGGGACCATTGCCAGCCCCGAAGCCCGGTGCGCGGGCAATCGCTTCGTGCAGATAGTCGCCAGCCCGGCGAACGGCGTCCGGCAGGGCCGCCCCGTCCGCCAGCAGGCCGGCAATCGCCGAGGCCAGCGTGCAGCCGGTGCCATGGGTGTTGCGGCCGGGCAGGCGCGGCCGTTCCATCAGCTCCATACCGCGTGTCGAGACCAAAACATCGGTCACCACCCCGCCCTTGAGATGACCGCCCTTGACCAGCGCCGCGCGGGCCCCCATCGCGACGAGCTTGTTGGCCGCCTCAAGCTGGCCGGCGATGTCTTCGACCACCAGGCCGGTCAGCTTTTCCGCCTCCGGGATATTGGGCGTGACCAGCCAGGCCAGTGGCAACAGTCGATCTCGGATCGCCATTGCAGCGTCGTCTGAAACCAGCCTGTCGCCCGAGGTCGCGACCATGACCGGATCGAGCACCAGCGGGACCGGCGGGTCGCAGGCCTCCAGACGGTCGGCGACAAGATCGACGATCTCGCGCGTGCCGAGCATGCCGGTCTTGATGATATCGGCCCCGATATCGGACAGCACCGCATCGATCTGCGCCTTCACAATGTCCAGCGGCACAGGATGGATGGCGCTGACGCCGAGCGTGTTCTGGACGGTGATTGCGGTGATCGCGGTGGCAGCATGGCCGCCCATCGCGGTCACCGCCTTGATATCGGCCTGGATACCGGCACCGCCGCCACTGTCTGAGCCGGCAATGATCAGGACCCGGCCCTTGGGTTCATCAATATCCATCGCGCCTTGCATCCTCCGGCCGGACAGTCGGCCTGCCTTGCCTATTGCTCCCGCAAGGCCCGCAACCGGGACCGCGCGCGGGCCGCCTCGGCGTCGGATATCGCATGCCGGGCCGCCTGGTCATAGAGTGCACGCGCCGCCTGTTCATCGCCCTGCTCGACCCGGATTTCCGCCAGCGCGACTGTGGCACGGAAATTCTCCGGTTCGAAGGCCAGCATCTGTTCGTAGATCGATGCGGCGGCGGCGTGATAGCCGCCATCATTCAGGCAGGCCGCCTGGGCGTGCAGGAGATCATCATCCCATGGACTTTCGGCGACCGCTTGTGCCGCCTCGGTGCAAACGCCCGGCGGCACCACGGACGTGCCGCTACGCGCCGCTTGGGCAGCACCGTCATTGCTGGCGAAGAGCGGCGTCGGCGCGGCTGGCGCTGATGTAGCGGGAGCGACGGATTGCGCCGGTTCCGGCGTGGCCTGGATCGCATTTTCGCTGCCGGTGGCGGATGTCGGCATCGGCGCACGGTCCGACGGCGGGACATTGGCAGGCGACATGCCACCGTCAGACCGGAGGGCACCGGCGGCAACATGCACCTCGGGCGTCGGACCAACCATCATGCTGACCAGCACGCCGCCCTGGCGAAGTTCGGCACGGGCACCGGTCCAGCTGCGGCTGGCATGCAGTCGGACGATCGCGCCCTGTTCGGTCGGATCAATGGTCACCGCTGCCACCAGCGTATCCGAGGCCGGGCTGATCGCGCGGGCGCGCAGGCTGACACCGTCCAGGGTGAGCGTCAGGCCGGCTTGGCTGACCTCGCTGATCAGACCGGCCGGTTGCTCGTCGAGGGCAATCCAGATCTGGCCCGCATCGCCATCAAGGCGGGCCCGCAAATCGGTGATCTCTGCCGCCGACGGGGCTGTCAGGGCGAGGCTGGCAATCAGGGTCAGGACGATTTTCGCGCGCATGCCCAAGGCCTTGCTCTGCGTTGCGTAAAGACGCGGTTAAGTCAGCCGACGTCCGGTCCGAGCGCGGCAATCGGGCCGCTATTGCAGGCGTCGAAGCCAAAGGCACCGATCAGTGTCCGGTCGGCTTCACGCACCGCTTCGTAGACATAACACCCCTCACCGAAGTCCGGCATGGCACCCCGCACGAAGATCGGATCGCCTTCACCGAACATGGCATCGGCGGCGTCGAGCGGGCGGATCGTGTTGATCTCGGTACCGCCTTCGCGGGTCGCACATTCCCAGGTCCGCATGTCGAGATCGACGATGCGGACACCGGTTTCGCCACCCGCCATCGTATAGGCGATCGAGACATGACGGGCGCGGTCGCGGAAATCGGACAGGCAGAGATCAATCATCGGCAGATAATCGATCAGATAGTTCGACCAGCGATCGACCTCGCCGCCAACCTCGCGACCACAGCCGCTGGCGGTCTGGCTGCCGATCGACATGTCGGCAAAATAGATCAGCGTGTCGCCGTCGGCGGACGGGCACGGGCCGGCCTGCAATTCGACCGCGACATAACGCCCGTCCTGGTCCTCGCCACGGAACTGGCGCAGCCCGCCATCGAGATAGGGCATCACGATATCGAGCCGGGCATCGACCTCGCGGCCGTCATCATAACGCATCACCAGATGCGCCCGGGCATCGCCCTCATCGTCATAGTAAGCCAATCGCCCGGTCCAGTCGGAATGCCCGATCAGCTCATAGCCGGCACCACTGACCGGCGCCCGCGATGATGGCGCATAGTTGAACGCCGAATTGGCCATGCTGCCGCCATTGCGACTGTCCGTGACCGTCGTGGCACAAGCGGACAGGCTCAAGCCTGCCATGATCAAAATGAGTGCGCGCATATTCATCCGCCCAGATGCCCCCTGCTCGTCCAGCCGCCTTTAAATAGCCTAACACATGAACGCAAGCTGAGTGGCGAAATCTGTACGCTGTCAGATCCGGTCGGTGAATTGCGAGGCCAGAAAGTCCACGAACAGGCGGACCCGGTGGGCCAGATAGCGGTTGGACGGGAAAACCGCCCACAGGAAGCGGTTTTCCGACTCCCAGTCGGTCAGGATTTCAACCACGCGGCCCTCGGCGATTGCCCGCTCGGCCGCCCAGCGCGGCGAACAGGCAATGCCGACCCCCGCCTCTGCCGCCGTCACCGCTGCCACAGCACCATTGAGTGACAGGCGGCCATGGATGCGGACATCGACCTCGTCCCTGCCCTGCAGGAATTTCAGCATTTGCGGCGCCGGCTTGTTGCGGTCGATGACCATTTCGTGCCCGGCCAGTTCCGACGGGTGTTGCGGGGTTCCGGCACGGGCGAGATAGGCCGGCGAGGCGACCACTGACATGCAGGCCGGCGCGAGCTGTTTGGCGATCAGGGCGCTGTCGGGCAGATTGCCGATCCGCACCCCGACATCAAATCCCTCATTGACCAGATCGACCATGCGATCGGCCAGCGACAGGCGAATTTCGACACCGGGCCAGTCGGTCATGAATTGCGTGATGATCGGCATCAGCCGGCGGGCGCCGAAATCAACCGGCGCCGAGACGCGCAACACGCCGGCCGGCGCCGAGCGTGCATCGGCAACGCCCTGCTCCAGCCCGTCATACTCGTCCAGCCAGGGCCGCACCCGGTCGAGCAGGGCGTCACCGGCATCGGTGAGGCGGACGGAGCGGGTCGTGCGCTCGAACAGGCGCGCCTGCAATCTTTCCTCGAGCGCGGTGATCTGCTTCGAGGCAGCGCCCGGCGTCATGCCTTCGCGGTCAGCCGCCTTGGTGAAACTCCCCAGCTCAGCCACCGAGCAGAACAGGCGCAGCGCATCAATCCGGTCCATTTATTCCCCACAAGAAACAGAAAGTGTCGTTACCGGGCATTTATCCCATTTGCCGCCGCATTCATATGGAAAAGCCAGGAGGCCGACATGTTGATCGATCCGCTTTTCATCTCCCACGGCGCACCGGATGTTCTGGTACGCGACACACCCGCTCACCACGCCCTCGCATCCCTGGCCCTGACACCCGGAACCCGGGCCGTTCTGGTCGTGTCGGCGCATTGGGAAGCGGACCCGGTGCGGGTTCAGACCGCGCCGGCCCCGTCGACCATCCATGATTTCAGCGGGTTCGGTCCGGAACTCGCGCGCGCCGTCTATGACGCACCGGGTGCGCCCGACCTGGCAGCGGCCGTGATCGAGCGCCTGAAAGCGGCCGGGCTGGCCGCCGGCGCCGAGCCGCAACGTGGCCGCGACCATGGCGCCTGGATCCCGCTGGCGCTGATGCATCCAGACGCCCGCATCCCGGTCTTCCAGGTCAGCCTTCCCGCCAGCGACGACGCGGCCATCGCCCTCGGCAAGGCACTCGCCCCACTGAGCCGTGACCGCGTCCAGATCATCGGGTCCGGCGCCCTGACGCACGCGCTCGGCGCCGCCCTGCCAGCCGCCGAGGACGCGCCTGCCCATCCCGACGCGTTGGCCTTCGCCGACTGGATCCGACCGCGACTGGCATCCGGTGACACCGACACCATTGCCGGCTGGCGCAGCGCACCGGCCGCGCGCTTCAATCACCCGACACCGGAGCATTTCCGGCCGCTGCTTGTCGCCATGGCGGCTGGCGGCGGACAGGCCGGCACGTGTCTGCATCAATCCTGGAGCCGCAGCGCCCTGGCCATGGATATCTGGCGCTTTGCCGCCTGATCACTCGGCGGCGCGCTCCGCCAGTCGCGCCGCGACATCCGGCCAATCCAGCATTTCGGCGATGTCGGCGAAACCCGGTGCTGTCTCGGATCTGACATCGGGATCGGCACCGGCATCCAGCAGGGCCAGCACGGCCTCACGCTGGCCTTCAAACGCGGCCCAGTACAGCGGCGTGGCACCGGACACGCCCTGGACATCCAGATCGGCCCCGGCCTCGGCCAGCCGGGACAGCATCGCCGTGTGCCCTGCGATTGCGGCCAGGTGGACCGCCGTCAACGCCATGCCGTTTTCCGCCCCTGCCCGGTTGAGGTCGGCGCCGACCTCGATCAATTGCTCGACAATCGCGACCTGGTCGGTCCGCGCTGCTTCGAACAGGGCCGTATAGCCGATCGCGTCGACCGCATCCGGATCGGCCCCATTTGCGAGAAGCAGGCCCAGCGTCTCGGCCTGTCCGGCCCCGGCCGCGGCATGGACCAGGGGCCGGCCGGCCCAATCGCGTGCTGAGGCGACGTCATGCCATTCCGCGATGGCCGCGACCGTTGCAGTGTCGCCGGCTATCACGGCCCGTTCCAGGACGGCGTCGACCGCCAAGCGGGCCGGCGCCTGACCCGTGGCGTCCAATGCCACCGCAAGGGTCGCCTGATGTCCCCGGCGCAGGGCGATTTCGGCAACGGAGCCATGGCCGCTGGCCTCACCATCGGCGCCGGCCTCGAACAACATCTGCACAATTGCGGCGTGGCCATAATAGGCGGCCCAGTTTATCGCCGGATCACCCATCGTGTCCCGGACATGGATGTCAGCGCCGGCCTCGATAAGGACGCGGGTCATCGCGGGGTCGGGATTGGACGTTGCATACATGAGCGCCGTGGCCTGCAGACCACCCTCGGCCCGCGTGTCGGGATCAGCGCCGGCGTCCAATGCCGCCGCCAGTGCTTCGGCATCGCCGGCCTCCAACGCTGTCCGCACCGCCTCCGGCCACTGGGCCGCCAGCGGTGCACCGACCGCCGGAAGCATCAAACCAACAGCCATACATATCGTCACAAGAATTCGCATCATGTCCTCCCGTCCCGATCGGAAGGTTAGCCCGGCACGACGCCAGACGCGTCCAACATCTTTGTGATCAATCCGCGAGCGCGAGCTTGAAATTGCGGCGTTGCAAGCGCACCGGCAAGGTGAACTCGTCAAGATCTGCTGCACCCATGCTGCGCAGCAATTCACCCACAGCCCGCCGCGCCTCACCCACCAGGCCGTCGCGATAATCGGTGACCCGTTGCAGCATCCAGAGCGGGAAGGGAATGATCGCCCGGTCGGTGGTGACCGCGCTGTCACCATGGCCGATGACCGCCTTGTGGAACCCCAGTATACGAGGCAATTCGGTGCCCGGCGCCTTGTCCGCAGCCCAGCCTGCGAGCGCGTCGGCGGTATCGCGCAGAACCGGCCAATGCTGCGCAGCAAAACGCTGCAGCAATTTCTCGACGCCCGCCGGGATTTCATCGTCCGGCAGGAAGTCACCGGTCAGCGAATGCTGCGGCGCATGGCAACGCTCCGCCCAGCGCGCGACCCGCGGCGCCAGCCGTCGCATCAGCTCGCCGGACTTCGGGTCGCGCAGCAAATGCGCGTATAGGGGACCGAGCAGACCATAGTCGCCGATCGAAGGTCGCGAGCCGAACAGATTGTCATGCTCGCCCAGATGAGCCTCGAACACGGCCAGAAAATCCTCATAGGCCGCTTCAATCGCCGCAACGCTGTCAGGATTGATGCCGAGCCCGGTGATCGAGCCGGAAAAGAAGCCGACAGCCTTCTCGGCGGCGACGAATTGTTCTTCCGGCGGCAGGTGGGGATGGCTGGTGGCGCCAAATTCCTGCTGCGCGAAGTCGCGATTATAGGCCCAGCGATAATGCATCGCCGGGATGACCAGCCACTCATCGCCGAACAATTCCAGGATCAGGGCGGCAAGCCTCTGGCGCGGCGTGTCGGGATAGACCGACGGGCCGGGTTCGCACGCTTCGACATGGTCGATGATATCGGTCGTGTCCTGAAGCGTCACGCCGTCTTCGGACCCGTCTTCATGGATGACGACCGGAATGACCGACCAGCCGACGCGCGGAAGAATGTCGGCCTTGAAAACCTCGCGCGTTGAAAGCCGCTCGGTGAAGGCGACATTCTTCCAGCGCAGATAGCCCCGCACCTTGCCGGTATAAAGGGAGACCGGGGTCCCGATCAGGGTATAGCTCATTGCTTGCTCCGCACCGCTTTGAGCCACGAAAGCTAACCTGCTTTTCGCCCGGCGCCAGCCTGCGTCAGTGCATGGCAGGGCTTCAGTCTGCTGCCGCCTCCGGCATGTCGGCGACGACATACCACCGCGCAACCGCGTCCGCACCGACGATGGCGGTCGCCCGCCGGCGCACTTCGGCCGGCGTCAGCAGGCCCCGATCAAAGGCGGAGATGAGCCAATCGCGATATCGGCCGCCGCGTTCGTCGAATCCGTCCTCTTTCATCGCATGATAGAGCGCCGCGGCGAGCATGTGCATCCCGTCATCGGCGTGTTGCCAGCGCTGCGACGGATCCCGCCCGACGCCGATACGCTCGGAAACGATCTGGTCCAGCGCCTGCGTCGAGTCCTCGTTCACCACCCCCATGAAGGAATTGTATCCAAACGCCGGATCATGGTTCTCGACGATCGAGATCATCCACGGATCGGATTCCAACGGCGCAAGCCGCGCGCGCAGATCCGCGTCGCCGCGATCGAATGGCGGGTGGAAGATTTCATGGGCCGCAACCCGGACCTGAGTGTCGCCGGGCCAGCCATGATAGGCGATGAAGCGCTGACCGATAATGCGGATGCCATAGGGCTGCGAGAAATTCAGGATCAAGATTTCGACGGTCGGCTCGAGATCCCGACCTAGAAGACGCGCCTGTTCCGGAATAATGTCATGAGCCGACACGGCGGCGAGGTTGCGGTCAATCGCGAGTGCGATGTCGGGCATGAAGCGTTCCGCATACCAAGTCTCGAAACCACTGGTGCGAAATCCCTCCAGGACCGTGAGTATGTCCGGCATCAAGCCCCGCAACCCCGCATAACGTTCGGCGTCCCAACTCGGTGAGGCCTCAAAGCCCGGCCGCAAGTAGCGGTCCGGGTCGCCGGCCGAGGTGATGATGTCCTGAAGGCTGTCGACCGGCCCGGCCGAAAACAGCAGCGCCAGCAACGGGCCGACCAACAAGTCGTGCGACCGGATCCGCTGCCCGATACGATCCATCGCCGCCACCGCCGCAGGATCAAGCTGCCCGCGAATGAAAACGATTTCCTCGGAATAATAGCCCGATTGCAACGCATCGCCGGATGCCGCCCCGAGCAACATGAGCGCATCCAGCCCGGGTGCCGGCCGAACACGCCATTGCGTTGTCATGGCCTGGGTGTGGTCTGGAGCTTCGGTTTGCGCGACGGCCGGAACTGTCGAACCACAAGCCAGCGCGCCGGCGAACGCAAGTACGAGTAAACGCATCTGAATGATCTCTTTCGTTCATACGCCCCCAAGCGTCCCCGGATAGGACCGCAATGGTGTGGCCATTGTCTTGAACGAATCTGATCTCAATGACCGCGGAAACCAGCCGGTGTCAGTCCTGTCTGATGACGCAAGACACGGGTCAGATGTGGCTGATCCGAAAATTCGCCGATCTGCGCCGCTTCCGATATCTTCGCGCCGTCGCGCAGGGCGGCGATCGCGGCACGCATCCGCGCCTCGCGGCGCAACGCCAGGGGGGAAAGACCGAACCATGACCGGCACGTGCGGCTGGCATGTTCCGGTGAGCAACCGGCCTGCCTGGCACTGGCAGCGACCGAAGCACCAGCCAACAGGCGCAAGGTAAAACCCGTCAGCCAACTCGGCGGCGCCAGCGGCGGACGACCGGCCCCCTCCTCGATCAACGCATGGCCGGCTTTGACCGGATTGTCCGCCGCCAATGCGAGCAATGACTGGACATCCGGAGCATTGAACACTTTCAGGCCGTGCGCGTCGGCCAGCATGCCGGGCAGCGGAATATTGACGACCCTGGCGCGGCCTTGCGGGAAGGCATTGCCATGTGCATGCACACGCGGATGCAGCACGACATCGCCCGCCTGACAGACATAGCGCCCGTCGAAGCCGAACTCGTCATAGCTGCCCTCGACGATCACAGCGGCATAGGCATCGGCATGCCGGTGCATCGGCAGGCACTCACCGGCTTCAAAACGCGTCCTGCCCGGTATTTCGGTGACCAACATGGCGTAAGCCTAGGCGAGCCGGTCGCGTGTGGCGATAGGGCGCTGCGGCCAGCGGCCTCACAATCGGCGCAGGGTCTTTCCGCCAGCACGTCAAGCAAGATGAGAGTCTATGTCGGCGAGGCTGGGTGCGCTGTGCTCGAACATGTACCGGGTGCCCGGTGCCAGATTATCCGGCGCCCGGCAATCCGCGACGCGTCCCGGGGCTTAACGGCGGGCGATGAAGATGTCGCGGGTTTTGGAAACGACGCCGGCTTCGTGGCGGGCGACGACACGGTCGACGCCATCCGCAGCATTGTCGAAGGCGCGCCAGGCCGACCAGCCCATCACACCGGTCATGAGCACGGCCGCAGACCAGCACACCAGCGCGATGGCACGGGCATAGCCCGCCCAGTCGGTCAGCCCCCAGCGATCGGGTCCAAAGGAGTTCATGTCAGTCCTGCCTTGCCTGCCGGGCATGGCCTGCCCGTCGCGGCGCATCTTGGCGATGGATTTGGTTAACGCATCTCATATTTGATTAACGTCTTGTTCAAATTTCGCGCCAGACGTGTTTTGAATGCCAATTCAACGGCCTAAACACTTGGTTGTGTTAGTGAACGAATACGATATTCGCCTGTCAGGGGAATTTGCCACGAGAAACCTGTGCCGAAGGCGCCAGGTCAGCACAGGCGGCGCAGCGCCAGCCCGTGGCTCCAGGACCGGACGGCGGATGGCGCAGCGGGTCGCTGGACAAGGGAAAAGGAGGGGGGAGGTCCATCGCGGTGCGGGCGACCGCGATGCGTCCCCAAACGCACCAACCGCCCGTCCCTGACCTGGCAAGAGGTGAGGAGGCGGGCGGCCGTGTTGCGTCCGGTTCGGGTTTTGACACCCGTCCCTTCCGCGTCCCCTTTCTTTCGTCCGGGGCAGCACCACGGTGAGGCAGCGCTGGCATCTTGGCGTCCTGGTCCCCTCCCTTGCGGTCGGTTCAGTCCCTCCGGTTCGGTGAGCCCTTCAGCGCCGGTCCTTGCGGACCCTTGCCTTGGAACCTGACCTGAATTCCGGGCCCCTTGCGGGTCCTTTTCCTTCCGGCCTGCCCTTGTGGAACCTGTTCTTGCGAACCTGCTCCTCCGAGCCACCTCTCCGGCGATCCCTGGTCCTTGCGGGCCACTTCGGTCGCTGTCGATGATTGAAGTAGAACAGGCCGGACCCGGCTCCGCAACGCACGGAAAATGCGATTTCGTGGACAAGTCGGCGGAGTTGGTGGAAAACTTTCCACTTTCCGTGGAAAAGCTGGTGAAAACTTTCAACAGCCTGATTTCACGCCCTGATTAGCCCAAGTGCGGCCAGGAAAAAACCGGCGCGAGCAGTCTTGAGCCGCCAAAAGTTCAGCTCTGACCCAGGCGCGGCGCGCGGGGCTGTCCATAGATCGCTTGTCAGCCAGCAGGCCGTATCCGCTTCTTCAGC
Organism: Maricaulis maris; assembly: GCF_003634045.1. Classification (GTDB taxonomy): domain Bacteria; phylum Pseudomonadota; class Alphaproteobacteria; order Caulobacterales; family Maricaulaceae; genus Maricaulis; species Maricaulis maris. The sequence goes on along the minus strand of NZ_RBIM01000001.1, from coordinate 363,913 downwards.
TCAAGGGTGAAACCGCGTAGCGACCGCGTTGCGGCCCTTGACCTGAAGAAGCGGATACGGCGGTCTCTCGGCAAGCGGTTTATGGCGGAGTATGCGCCGGGGCGCGGGGGAGAGGGGTAGGAATCGTATCTGGGTTGCTTTTTCCCGGCTACTTCCAATCCTAGATTTGGTGGGATTGCATCGATCTGAACGGAATGCTTCTCTCAGATTTCAATCTGACGCCGCAAGCGAAGCCTAATGCATTGTTATGTTTCCAATAATTTGGTCTTAAAAACAACAATTGCGCTATCAGCAGCGATGTTTGCTGCCGGCTGCATCCCACCTTCACTCTATGGGCGATCATCCATTGACCCCAGCGGATGTGCGCTCGAATTCGGGACTGGGCAACTTTCCGACCTTGCAATATGCCTGAATGAAAGAGTGGTTGAGCCCGACAACCGAAACGTACTGGAGCAAGCCCGTGAATTGCGGGACCAAGCGCGAGAGGTGTCGCCGATTGGTCCGCGCATACCTGAACGTACCGCGCAGCACGCTATTGGTGGCTGCGAAACGCCACTTTGGGCGCGCGTAACTATAGCTCTGCATCAGCTTTTTAATGGGTCCGAAGCACTCAACGCACCTGATATTGAACACAATGCTCTCTTGCGCGATTTGCTTGATGGCCACGCGGACAAGTTGGAGCTTTTAAGACGACACATTGAGTTTCTGGACGGAGCGGACGCAAGCGACCCTGGGACATGGCAAAGATTGGTTGAGGTGGACGTTGCGATGAATACAACGCGACCTCACTCAGACAGGTTCGGAGCAACACACGACCGAATTAGCTCAATTTTGTGGTGTGAAGCGGTCAAAGCTAATGCGGAGTACGTTCGTAGCAGTGACTTCCTATCGAATCTGCCGGACGACCCGACCACCTTGTATGGCATATGGTACACGTCGCAGCACGCGGACCACGACCTCGATCTCCAACGTTTGGCGCTGGAAGCGTTCCGGCCATACGCCGAATCTGGCAGTCGCCCGAGCATGTACTATGCATACCTCTATGATCGCGTCGCTATAGGGGAAGGTCGCAGCCAACGATACGGCACGCAATCGTGCTTTCAAGCGGATGATGGCTTCGACTTGTGTCCCCTGGAGGACGGCATGGAAATGGCCGAACGCAGGATACGATCCGGCCTAAGCCCAACCCCCAGGCGCAGGTAAGAGGCTCCAAGACCGCTCACCTGAGCCCGGATGATCGAGAAGCCGACCAATGGACACCTCGGACTCACGCGAACAGCCGCCAGCTCAGCTGTGGTCAGATCCCGCACCCAACGACCATTCATCGCTTGTCAGCCAGCAGGCCGTATCCGCTTTTTCAGCTCAAGGGTGAAACCGCGAAGCGGCCGCGTTGCGGCCCTTGACCTGAAGAAGCGGATACGGCGGTCTCTCGGCAAGCGGTTTATGGTGGGGTTTGCGCCGGAGGCGCGGACGTAGAGGGGCGCTCATTGAATCCGCTCGGCTTCTGCAGTGCACAGGCATGACGTGCGTCCTCATCCATTCCTGGACTTAAATACCGTCATCCCGGCGAACGCCGGGACCCAGATTGCGACTCTGGTTGTTGGCAAGTCTGGTGAAACCGCGCCTGCGAGACTGGGTCCTGACTTTCGTCAGGATGACGCAAAGGACAGGCACACACCCTTTACTCCGCAGCGCAAAGAAAAAACCGGCGCGAACAATGCCGCGCCGGTTTCTTGCAGTCGCCGTGAAGCTTAGGGCGGACTATTCCGCCGCCACCGCCGCCGGAGCGCCGAAGCGTCCGTAGAAGGTTTCGCCCTTCTCGGCCATTTCGACGAGGAGGTCCGGCACCGCGAACTGGTCGCCATAGGCGGCTTCCAGCTCTTTGGCGCGGGCCACGAAGGCCTTGGCGCCTATGGTGTCGATGTAGGACAGCGTGCCGCCGGTATAGGGCGCGAAACCCCAACCGAGGATGGAGCCGACATCGGCCTCACGCGGATCCTGGACAATGTCCTCACCCATGCAACGCGCCGCTTCCAGCGCCTGGGCGTAGAGGATGCGGTCCTTGATCTCGTCCGCTGTCGGCTGCTCGTCGGCGTACTTGCCGCCCGGAGCAAACTGCTCCAGCTCCGGCCAGAGACGCTTGGGCTGACCCTTTTCGGCCGGGTAGTCATAGAAGCCCTTGGCATTCTTGCGACCGAAGCGCTCATATTCCTCGACCATCTTGAACAGGATGGGCTCGGTCTTGGACGGCTTGTAGCTGTCGCCGAGATCGGCCTTGGTCTGCTTGATCAGCTTCACGCCGAGATCCAGCGCCACCTCGTCCTGCAGGGACAGCGGGCCGACCGGCATGCCAGCCATCTTGGCGGCATTTTCGATCAGGGCCGGCTTCACGCCCTCAGCCAGCAGGTTCATGCCCTCGCCGATATAGCGCATGACGCAACGATTGGCGTAGAAGCCGCGCGTGTCGGAGACGACGATCGGCGTCTTCTTGATTTTGGTGACAAAATCGATCGTGCGCGAGAGGGCATAATCGCCCGTCTTCTCGCCCATGATGATCTCGACCAGGTTCATCTTCTCGACCGGCGAGAAGAAGTGGATGCCGATGAAATTGTCCGGACGATCCGACGCCTTGGCGAGATCGGTGATCGGGATGGAGGAGGTGTTCGAGCCAAACACCGCCGTGGTGCCGATCTGCTCTTCCGCCATCTTGGTGATCTTGGCCTTGAGTTCGGAATTCTCGAACACGGCCTCGACGACCAGATCAACATCCTTGATCAGGGTGTAATCGGTGGTCGGCGTGATGAGGGCGCCCAGCTTGTCAGCCTTGTCCTGGCTCAGCTTGCCGCGGGCGACGCCCTTGGCGAAGTGATCGGTACAATGCTTCTTGCCCTTCTCGGCGCCCTCTTGCGTGGCGTCGATGAGAACAATCTCGATCCCGGCCTGGGCCGAAACCGTGGCAATGCCCGCACCCATGAAACCGGCACCGATGATGGCGATCTTGTTGATCTCGCCCTTGTCCTGACCGGCCGGACGGCGTCCGCCCTTGTCCAGATCCTGCTTGGACAGGAAGATCGAGCGGATCATGTTGCGGCTTTCCGGGCGCAGCAAAAGCTTGGTGAAATACCGGCTCTCGATGCGGATCGCGGCATCCATCGAGACCTGCGAGCCTTCATAGACGCAGGACAGGATGTAGCGCTGGGCCGGATAATTGCCATAGCTGGTCTTGCGCAGCATCGGCGAGGCGGCGCCGAACATCTGGCCACCGGCGGGATGGTAGGGACCACCACCCGGGAAGCGGAACTTGTCACCATCCCAGGGCTGTTTGGCACCCTTCGGATCTTCCTTGACCAGGCCCTTGGCCTTGGCGACCAGCTCGGCCAGCGGCGCCAGGGCATCGACAATGCCCTGCTGCTGTGCGGTTGCGGCGTCGAGCTGCTTGCCTTGCAACAGGATCGGTGCGGCATTCATCAGGCCAACCAGGCGCGGCAGGCGCTGGGTGCCGCCACCGCCGGGCAGGACACCGACCATGGCTTCCGGCAGGCCGAGCTTGGCCTTGGGATTGTCCGACGGCATGACCCGGTAATGACAGGCCAGGGCAATCTCGAAGCCGCCGCCCAGGGCGAGGCCATTGACCGCCGCGGCGATCGGCTTGCCGCAGGTTTCCAGCGCCCGGAACGTCTTGTTGAGACGGAAGCATTGCTCGAACAGCTTCGTCTTCATTTCCTCTTCCGGCAGCTTGGCCAGCTCGGAGGAGGAGCTGCCCAGCTCCGACAGATCGGCCCCGGCACAGAACGCGTCCTTGCCCGAGGTGATGACCACGCCCTTGATGGCGTCGTCATTGATGATCTTGTCGGTCAGCGCGTCGAAGTCATCCATGACATCGGCGGAGATGACATTCATCGACTTGCCCGGGCTGTCAAAAGTGACCAGGGCAATGCCGTCTTGATCGATTTCGAGTGTGAAGTTTTTCATCGTCTTTTCTCCTGCTCGACCCTTAAACCCGCTCGATGATGGTCGCGGTGCCCATGCCGCCGCCGACGCAGAGCGTGGTCAGTGCGGTTTGCTTGCCCGTGCGCTCCAGCTCGTCGAGGACGGTGCCCAGGATCATCGCGCCGGTTGCGCCCAGCGGGTGACCCATGGCGATGGCGCCACCATTCACATTCATGATGTCGTGGTCGATATTATAGGCCTGCATAAGGCGCAGCACGACAGCGGCGAAGGCCTCGTTGAGCTCCCACAGGTCGATATCGCCCGCTTCCATGCCGGCCTTTTTCAGGGCCTTGGCGGTGACCGGGACCGGGCCGGTCAGCATGATGGTCGGCTCGGAACCGATCGAGGCCATCGAACGGATCCGCGCCCGCGGCTTCAGGCCGGCACGCTCGCCCGCCTCTTTCGACCCGACCAGGACCATGGCCGAACCATCGACGATGCCGGAAGAATTGCCGCCGGTATGGACCCAGTTGAGGTATTCCACTTCCGGATAGCGCTGGGTCGCGACCGCTTCAAAACCGACGAAATCGGACATGTCCTTGAAGGCCGACTTCAGCGAACCAAGGCCCTGCATGTCAGTACCCGGACGCATGTGCTCGTCATGATCAAGGATCGTGGTGCCCAGCTGGTCCTTCACGGCAACGACCGACTTGGCAAAGCGGCCCTCTTCCCAGGCCCGCGCCGCGCGCTTCTGGCTCTCGACAGCATAGGCGTCGACATCATCCCGGCTGAAGCCGTATTTGGTGGCGATCAGGTCGGCGGAGACGCCCTGTGGCACGATGTAATTGTCGAAGGAAATCTCCGGATCGACGCCCATGGCGCCGCCATCGGAGCCCATCGGCACGCGTGACATGGCTTCGACACCGCCGCCAATGGCAAAATCGGCCTCGCCGGACATCACCTTGGCCGCGGCCACATTGACCGCTTCCAGGCCCGAGGCGCAGAAACGGTTGAGCTGATAGCCGCCGGTGGTCTCGGCATAGCCGGCATTGATCACGGCCGAGCGCGAAATATTGGCGCCCTGCTCACCGACCGGCGAGACGACCCCCATGATCACGTCATCGACGAGCGCGGTGTCGAGATTATTGCGGTCACGGATCGCGGCGAGCTGCTGGGTGGCCAGCTGCAGCGCGGTGATCTCGTTGAGCGCCCCGTTCTTTTTCTTGCCGCGCGGCGTGCGCGTGGCGTCGAAGATATAAGCTTCTGTCATGGTCACTTCCTTTCCCTTGGCGGGGTGGTTCCCTTTATCGACGTAAGTTTTCTGCCCCCGCTAGCGGGAGAAGTGGCCCCCGGGCGCATCGCGCTCGGGAGCCGATGAGGGCTGGGCACGGGACTAATCATCCTCTTCCGCCTCGTCCTCGATCATGTGGTAGGCGACGGCGTGTTCGCCGCGTTCATTGAGGGCGTGGGCGATGCGCAGACGCTCCTCCAATGGCTTGTTCTGGGAGAGCTTGGCCTTGCCCTCCAGGCGGTCAATCTCGAGCTCGAAAGGCTGGATGGCGCGTTCCAGCATGGCGCGGCGCTTTTCTTCCAATTGGGTGATCCGCCACTCGCTCTCAAAATCGGCGATCTGCGAGGACAGCGCCCGCTCGGCCTCGACACCCTCGAGCGGCACCAACGTACCAAAGGCGTGCACGGCGACATAATTCCAGGTCGGCACATTCTCGTGCGGCCGCGAATACCAGGTCGGCGAGACATAGGCGTGCGGACCGGTGAAAACGACCATCGCCTCCTTTCCCGCCTTGATCGCCTCGAAGGCCGGGTTGGCCATGGCGACATGGCCGATCAGGACCAGGCGCTCATCGGCCAGCTTGAAGGGGATATGCGTCGCGGCCAGGTCCGGCTCGCCCGGAATGAGCAGCAGGCCGAAATCATACGAACGCATCACCGCTCGCATCTCGCTCTCGTCTTCCATCCGGAAATGTGTGGGCGTGTACATCAGGCGGGCTCCGTCGCCGGATTTCTTCCCCACATCAGTGGGGAAGTGGGGCGATGCGCAGCATCGGGTCGAAGGGGCGCCCGTCGCAGCGCAAGCGGAGACGGGCGTTCGGCGCGTGGCACGAAGATTCCGCCGCGTCGTCGCGCGGCGGCCCCTCCACCGCTTCGCGGTCCCCCTCCCCACTGACGCGGGGAGGAAAGCAGAGCGCCCTCACTCATCAGCCTACAACGTCCTCGCAATCAGCAGCTTCATGATCTCGTTCGTCCCGCCATAGATCCGCTGGACGCGGCTGTCGGTCCACATCTTCGCGATCGGGTATTCGCGCATGTATCCGTAGCCGCCATGCAGCTGGACGCATTCGTCCATGACTTCATTCTGGGCTTCGGAGACCCAGTATTTGGCCATTGAGGCGGTGGCGGCGTCGAGTTCGCCTTTCATCAGGCGTTCCGAGCAGTGATGGGTGAAGACCTCGGCCAGGGTCGCCTTGGTCTTGCATTCGGCGAGCTTGAACTGGGTGTTCTGGAATTTCAGGATCGGACGGCCAAACGCCTCGCGTTCCTTGGTGTAGTTGATCGTCTCAAAGAGGGCGCGCTTCATGGCGCCGACACCCTGGACGGCGATCTGCAGGCGTTCCTGGGGCAATTGCTGCATCAGCTGGATGAAGCCCTGGCCCTCTTCCTGACCGAGCAAGGCATCGGCCGGCACCCAGACATCCTCGAAGAAGAGCTCGGCCGTGTCCTGGGCCTTCATGCCGACCTTGTCGAGGAGGCGACCGCGACGGAAGCCCTCGACCTTGTCGGTCTCGACCATCAGCAGGGAGACGCCGTCAAAGCCCTTGGACGGATCGGTCTTGGCCACGACGATGATGAAATTGGCCGAACCGCCATTGGTGATGAAGGTTTTCTGGCCATTGATGCGATAGCCATTGCCGTCCTTGATCGCCGTCGTCTTGACGCTTTGCAGGTCCGAGCCGGTGCCCGGTTCGGACATGGCGATGGCGCCGATCAGCTCGCCGGAAATCATCCGCGGCAAGACCGACTTCTTCTGATCTTCCGAACCGTAATGGGTGACATAGGGCGCGATGATGGAATTGTGCAAGCCGACACCCCAGCCGGCCGCGCCGATCTCGGCGCCTGCGGTGTGGAAGACGTATTCATGGCCCCAATCGCCGCCGGCGCCGCCATATTCCTCGGGCACGGAGGGGCACAGGATCCCCGCCTTGCCGGCCTTGGTCCAGATCTCGCGATCGACCATGCCCTGCTCTTCCCAGCGTTCGGCATTGGGCACGCATTCCTTCGCCATGAAGGCGCGAACCGTGTCCTCGAACATCCGCACATCCTCGCGTTCGAGAAAGGCCGGACGGGGCACATTGAGTGGGTCCTGAAACATGAAACGTCCTCCCCAGACGGTTCTTTTGAGACGAGCCTGACCGCGGGATGGCGGATGCCCTTTATCAACCGGAATTGTGTGGCGGGCCGCTCTCTTTTGTCGGAACGGTCCCGCCGATTTGTCGTTCAGTCTGCGCCTAGAAGGCGTCGGCTTCCAGCGCCATCATGGAGTCGGCACCGGCCTCGACCTTGGCCAGGTGCATGGCCGCTTCCGGGACCCAGCGGTCGAGGAAATACTGGCCGGTCTTCAGCTTGGCGGCATAGATCGGATCGCTGTCGCCGGCGGCGATCTTGGCCGAGGCGACCTTGGCCATTTTCGCCCACATATAGGTCAGGCAGGTCAGGCCGAAGAGGCTGAGATAGTCGTGGCTGCCGGCGCCGGCATGGTCGAAATTGTTGAGCGCATTATTCATCAACCAGTCGGTGGCCTGTTTGAGCTTGCCCTTGGTCTCAGCCACAGCATCCACGAAGGGCTGGGTCTCGTCATTGCCGCCTTCGGCGACGAAGGCGTCCAGCTCGGCGAAGAAGGTCGTGATCGGGCGCATGCCGTTCATCGCCAGCTTGCGGCCCACCAGGTCGAGCGCCTGGATACCGTTGGTGCCTTCATAGATCAGGGTGATGCGGGCATCGCGCAGAAGCTGGGACGCGCCCCATTCCTCGGTGAAACCGGACCCGCCATGGATCTGCAGGCCGGAGGAGACCATATCATAGCCCTTGCCGGTCAGATAACCCTTCACGATCGGGGTCAAAAGCGCCATGTAGTCGCCGGCCTTTTCGCGCATGGCCGGGTCGGAGGCTTTTTCCTCGAGATCGCCTTGCAGGGCGGTCCACAGGGCAAAGCAGCGGGCCGCTTCGACGAAGGACTTCTGGTCCATCAACATGCGACGCACGTCCGGATGGACGATGATCGGATCGGCCGGGCCATCCTGGTTCTTCGGTCCGGTCAGGGAGCGACCCTGGAGACGGTCTTTCGCAAAGCCGAGGGATTGCTGGTAGGCGGCCTCGGCCAGGGCATAGCCCTGCAGGCCGACACCCAGACGGGCCTCATTCATCATGATAAACATGATTTTGAGGCCCTTGTTCTCGTCGCCGACCAGCCAGCCGGTCGCCTCGTCATAGTCCATGACGCAAGTGGCATTGCCGTGGATGCCCATCTTGTGTTCCAGGCCGCCACACTTGGCCGCGTTACGCTCCCCCGGATTACCGTCGGCATCGGGGATGAATTTCGGCACCACGAAAAGCGAGATACCCTTCACGCCTTCCGGCGCACCCTCGATGCGGGCCAGGACGAGGTGGATGATGTTCTCCGCCATGTCGTGCTCGCCGGAGGAGATCCAGATCTTCTGGCCGGTGATCTTGTAGGAGCCGTCGGCCTGCGGCACGGCCTTGGTGCGCAGAAGACCCAGATCGGTGCCGCAATGCGGCTCGGTCAGATTCATCGTCCCGCCCCACTGGCAGGAGATCATCTTGGGCAGGTAGAGCGCCTTTTGCTCGTCCGTGCCGCCGGTCGCCAGCGCCGCCGCGGCGCCCAGGGTCAGACCCGGATACATGCCGAAGGCCATATTGGCCGAGGAGACCATCTCGTTGAAGGCGAGATTGAGGACATGCGGCAGGCCCTGGCCGCCATATTCCGGATCCGAGGACAGCGCCGTCCAGCCACCTTCGGACATTTGTTTGAACGCGTCTTTCCAGCCGGTCGGCGTCTTGACGTTTCCGTCCGCGTCACGCGTGCAGCCTTCCTCATCACCAATCTTGGAGATCGGAGCGAGCACACCCTCACAGAATTTGGCCCCCTCCTCGAGGATGGCGTCGACCGTGTCGGCATCGGCGTCGGCGAAGCCGGGCAGGTCGCCATACTGGGCAATATTGAGCACGTCATGCAGGACAAAACGCTGGTCACGAACCGGGGCGCGATACGGGGTGGTCATGATGGGTCTCCGGGGAGCGGGGTGTGAATTATTGTGATTTGTAATGGCGCGATCAGGGCGGGCGATACCGGGTCAGCCCGGTGACAGACCGCTCCAGTCTTCCAGATGGGCATTGGCCAGCGCCTCGAAGGCGCGGGCCCGGCGACGGACATCGTCCGGCGGGGTGCGGTCTTCCAGGCGCTCGCGCATCCAGTCGAGACCGGCCTCAAGCTCAGCCAGGGCACGGGCGACATCCTCGCGCTGCTGCTGCAGCACGGTGATGCGGTGCTCGAAACGTTTGATCGCCGGCTCCAGACGCTCGCGGCCGCCACGGTCGATCGCCTGCAGGTCGAGGATTTCCTTGATCTCGTCGAGCGCAAACCCGACCCGCTTGCCGCGCAGGATCAGCTCAATCCGGGCCCGGTCCTCGGCGGAATAGACCCGGGCTGCACCGCGGCGCAGCGGATGGATCATCCCTTTTTGCTCATAGAAGCGGAGCGTGCGCGGGGTGATATCAAACTCGTGGGCGAGTTCGCGAATGGTGAATTCGGCATCGGGAGCGACAGGCTTGATCATGGGGTGAATGGTGTTCACGAAGTGACGCGAACGTCAACGTCAAATATATGACAGACGGAAATTTTCAGCCTTGCCGGGCTCATCCGCCTTTGCCCCCTTTCATCTTCACGGCAGGCACGGCACAGTCCGCCGCATGTTGCGTTCTCCTGCCCTCCCCGCCCTCGCCCTGACCTTGTCGGCCCTTATTGACTTGGCCCTTCCTGCCAGTGCCGCCGCCCAGGCCGGCCAGCCCGATCCCGGCTTCTCCATCCTGGCGCCACAGGCCGGACGGACGGATCCGACACCCGACCAGCCGGTCGCGGACCTGTCGGATGAGACCTATATCGTGATCGGGCCGCACCTTGATCGCGATTCCTATCTGGCCCTGCGCGGCGGCACGCATGACCAGGTCCTGCGCACCCGCTGGCGGATCGCGCGGACCGCGCTCGACGGGACGGCGCTGGACAGCGAACAGCGCGAGATCGTGATCGGTGACGGCTATGTCACCGAGACCGGCGAGTCCGAGCGCGTCATCCAGGATTTCCTGACCCGGCGAACCCTGACCCGCGTCCCGGCGCTGGACGGGCCGGTCATGCGCAACGAACCCTTCGTCGCCCACATCCATCGCCAGATGAACACGTTCGCCTATTACACCGAGGGCGGCACGCTGGATCAGGTGACCGGCCCCGGCGGCACGGCATTCGATCGGTTCTGGATCGAAGCCGCGATGGGTGTGCGACTGGCCGAGGCCGAGCTTGCCTCGACTGTGAACGAGGACGGCATCACCGAAATCCGCCGCAATGCCGACGGCTCAGCCCTGTTCACACACCGCGATGACAGATTGGGCGCCGGTCGCCCGGCCGCCCTGTTCCGCGCCTGGCTGCAACACTCCGTCCCGGTCCATCCGGACGCGCTGGCCACGCTGGTCGATGAGGCCGGCATTCCGGCGGAGTTCAGCTTCCTCGTCTTCAGCCCGTCCAGTCCGGACGGGCGCCGCGAGACCTGGACCCGGCTCAGCGAGCACGAGGACGCGGCCGCCTTCCCCTGGCCCGAAGGCCTCGCCCCGGCCCGCGCCGACAGCTACCAGATCGACGACCCCGCCGTGCGCGGCCTGCTGCAGGCCGGGCTCGACGCTGCCGCCCGACCATCAGCAGCGCCGGCCGATGCCGACTTCCTGGCCGCCGCCGACGCCGCCCAGCGCCGCGCTGATCCCGCCGGCGCCTATCTCGCCCTGTACCAGATCTCGCACCATCAGGGCCCGTGCCGTGGCGACACGCCGTCGCCAGTGTGCAATCGGATGAGCCAGGTCACCGCGTCAGGGATCGGCAATGCCAATTTTGAAGCCCTGATGAGCGCCATCACCAGCATGCAGAGCGACCGGGCCGCCGCCATCACCATCCTGCGCGACCACCTGCACCGGGACGGGCTGGAAGGCGGCGCCGCCAACCTGCTCGCCGCCCAGGCCCTGGCCGCCCTGCGCAGCAGCCAGGCTGGCGCCCTGCCGGACATGAATCTGCCGGCCCTGTTCGCCGCCAGCGCCGTCGCCGACCCTTATGCACCGATGGCATTCTGGCATGGTGGCCGGTTCGTCGCGAGCCAAGGCGATGTCGAGACGGCCTGGTTGTTATTTGATATTGCCCGCTCGCTGCCGGCCTCGCAGAGCCTGCCGCCGGCCCGCGAAGCCGTGGCAATGAGCGAGCAGTTGCAGATGCTTGCGCCCGGCTTCTTCCTGCATGTCAGCGACACCCCCCAGGATGACCCTGACCAAGACGCCGACGAAGGTAACGCCGTCGACCCGGTCGAAAACTGAGTCGGAACGCCAACTTATCCACACATTTTACCCACCATTAACCGAGTCAGAGCCTTGTTCAGACTCAGGATTTCGCACCCGTGTGCGTCAATCTGAGATTTGGTGTGGAAACACTACATATTGGGTCTCCACCCTTGGTTTACACAATATTAACCACGGAATAGCCTTCCGCGGGTTAGGCTGAGCGAGCGAATCAAATGTCGTCTATGGGTAACCCTTGGAGCGTGAAAGGGATTGATCCCCGCGCCCGGGCGAGAGCCAAGACGGCCGCGCGCAAGGAGGGCATGACCCTCGGCGAATGGCTCAACCGCGTCATCCTCGAAGACAATGATCCGTCCTCCCCGCACTGGGATGATGCGCTGGAAGCCTTCCCCGGCTTTGGCAGCCAGCAATCGCTGAGCGAAGACGAGGACAAGCTGCTGCGGGCCATGGTCAATCGCCTGTCCGAACGTGTCGACAGCAGCGAACAAATGTCGGCCCGCACACTCGGCGGCATCGACAAGGCGATCACCCAGCTGGCCGAGAAGATCAGCAAGACCGGGACACGCACCCAGTCCGAACTGGCTGCGGCGCGCGACAGCATTGAACGCGTCAAGAAAAGCCAGGACGAGATGGGCGACCGCCTGCGCACGCTGGAAAGCGGTGGCGGCAGCGGCGCGTCTCCGGACACGGTGAAGGCAGTCGAGACCACGATCATGAAGCTGGCGCGCCGGCTCTATGAACACGAAAATGACACCGCTGCCCGCGTTCATGAGGTCGGCGACGACAGCAAGCGCATGGCCGAGAGCCTGGAAGAGCGTCTCGCGCGGCTGGAAAACCGGGCCGAAGACTTCGCCGAGCTGACCAAGAAACATGACGACCGCACCGCCGAAACGCTGAACGGCCTGCACACCTCGACCGAAATGCTCAAGGCCCGCATCGAAGGCTCCGAGCGCGTCACCAATGATGCCGCCCGCCTGCTGGAAACCTCCTTCACACGCCTCGACGACCGGCTGCGCCAGCTGGAAACCCGCAATTCCTCTGACACGGTCGAGCTGGAGCGCCGCTTCGAACGCCTGACCGATGACGTCGCCCGCACCATCGCCGAGACCCGCAGCCAGGTCAGCCAAGCGCTCAACAAGGCCGCCGCCGAGCCGCGTGTTGACCGGCTGGAGGATGCCCTCGCCAAGGCCCTCGACCGCATCGACACCGCCGAACGCCGCCAGGGCGACAATATGGCCCGCCTCGGCGAAGAGATCACCAAGCTGGCCGGCGCCATCGACCGCCGCCTCACCGAGAGCGAACGCCGTTCCGTCGAGGCTCTGCGCGAAAGCCAGTCGGAACAAAAGCTTGATCGCCGCCTCGATGAAGTCCGCCAGGAACAAAAGGACTCCATGAAGCGCATGGGCGACGAGGTCACCCGCCTCGGACGCGCCCTTGGCGACCGCATCGTGAAGTCGGAAGAACGCGCCGCCGGCATGGTCGAGACCGCGACCGACCGCATGGCCCAGATGATGGATCGGCTGGAACAATCCGGCCGCGAAGACAATCTGGAAGACCGGCTGCGCCAGTCCGAGGAACGCACCGCCCAGCGCATTGAAGAGGCGCTGTCTGGTGTCAAGGATCGCATGAGCGCGGTGCGTGCCGAGACCGAACAGGCCTTGTCGCCGGTCCAGCGCGCCATGTCGGCCCTGGCCGACCGGCTTGAAGCCATTGAAGGTCGCGGCAAGCCGGCACCGGACAGCGAGCCGGAGACCGGCAAAGCCGAAGACGACGCCGCGCCGGACCCGGCGATTGATTTCGACACACCGCTGGCGCCGCCGCCGCAGGCCGAGACGCCATCGGGTGGTTTCGACATTGACGGCGATGACCCCTTCCTCGCCGAGGCCGACCCTGTGACACCGGTCGCGGCCGCTGCACATGCCGCGCCAATCCTGCGCGAGAAGCCGGCCCGGCCCCAGACGCCCTCGACGGCGTCTGCCATGCCGGCGCCAGCCCCCCAGGCGCGCGGCCCTGTACAACCACCGGCCCAGCCGGCCCGTCCGCACCGCATGGGCGCCACCGCCGATGCCGATTTCCTGGCCGCCGCCCGCGAGCGCACCCGCACCGGCATGCCGAGCCAGGGCAGCGATACGGGTGAGCAACGCCGCTTGCCGCAGTCCAAGCTCGGCCGCAGCCTGCTCTACACATTGCCGGTCATCGCACTGGTGATGCTGTCCGGTGCCGGTGCGCTGTTGATCTGGGAAGCCTGGCAAGGTGATGGCGAACGCGTTGCCGCCGACACAGCCGCCGAACGCAGCTTCATCGCCCAGGTTGAAGCCGACCTGTCCGGCAGCGACAACCAGACCGCCGCCACCACAGCACCGAGCGACACTGCCGCGTCGCAAGCCGCCGAAGCGGACGCCGCGACGCCGCCAGTCAATCAGGTCCCGGAACCATCTCCGGAGCAGACACCGGCCCAAACCCGGGTCGCGGAAGCCCAGCCGTCAGCCGACAATCCACGGCCGCCAACCAACCAAGTTGCCGACGCCACTGGTACCAGCCTGCCGGCCGCTCCAAGTACCACCGTGGTCGAACCCGCGCCCGTTTCGACACACTCAACCTCAAACAACAACCAGCCCGGCCGGATGACGCTGGAAAGCGCCGCCGCCGAAGGCAATCCGGTCGCCCGCTACCAGCTGGGCGTGCGTGCACTGGACAATGGTGACGCCGCGACGGCTGCCATCCTGCTTCGTCGCGCCGCCGAACAGGGCGTGCCAGCGGCTCAGTATCGCTATGGCAAGCTGCTGGAGACCGGCGACGGCGTCGAGATCAATCTCGAAGATGCCCGCCGCTGGACCGAACGGGCCGCCAATGCCGGTCATCGCCGGGCCATGCACAATCTCGGCGTGATGTATTACTATGGTACCGGTGCCGCCCAGAACATGGAGACGGCAGCACGCTGGTTCCAGGAGGCGGCCCTGCTTGGTCTGCGCGATTCCCAGTTCAATCTGGCGCTGCTCTACGAGACCGGCGACGGCGTGCCGCTGAGCCTTCCCGACGCCTATGCCTGGTTCACCATCGCCGCCAGCGAAAGCGATCCGACGGCGACCGAGCGCGCTGCGGCCCTCGCCGAGCTGATCGAACCTGCCGCCCTCAGCGCCGCCCGCTCGACCGCCGCCGGTTTCACGCCGCGCCCCCTCGATGGCGAAGCCAACGGCATTTACGCCGACCTGCCTTGGGAACGAGTCGCGACAACCGACACGGCCATCGTTCGCCGCGCCCAGGGATTCCTCTCGGTGCTCGGCTATGGCCCCGGTCCGATCGACGGCGAAATCGGCGGCCGCACCCGCGACGCCATCATGCAATTCGAGGCCGATCAGGGCCTGCCCCGCACCGGACGTGTCGATGCCGTTCTCGTTGAACGCCTCGAGCGCGCGGCGGCGGGCTGACCCGCGGTGCAGATCTACCTCCCGATCGCGGAAATCTCGGTCAACATCTTCCTTTTGCTCGGATTGGGCCTCGGCGTCGGCTTCCTGTCCGGCATGTTCGGGGTTGGCGGCGGCTTCCTGATGACGCCGCTATTGATCTTCATCGGTGTGCCGCCGGCGGTCGCCGTCTCGACGGGCGCCAACCAGATCGTCGCCTCCTCCATGTCCGGCGTCTTCCCGCATTGGCGACGCAAGACGCTCGACATCAAGATGGGCTTGCTTCTGCTTATCGGCGGCTCTGCAGGCTCGATCGCCGGGGTGCAACTCTTCGCCCTGTTGCGCGGACTGGGGCAGATCGACCTCATCATCTCCCTGAGTTATGTCGGCTTTCTCGGCGTGGTCGGCGGATTGATGATGGTCGAGAGCGTGCGCTCCATCCTGCGCGCCGCCAATCCGGAAAAGGCGGGCAGCAAACGCCCGCTGCGCCGGCGCGGCTGGATTTCGCGCCTGCCGTTCAAGATGCGTTTCCCGACATCGGGCCTCTATATCTCGGTCCTGCCGCCACTCGCGATCGGCCTTTTCGTTGGCACGCTGGTCGCGATCATGGGCGTTGCCGGCGGCTTCATCATGGTACCGGCGATGATCTACATGCTGCGCATGCCGACCAGCGTCGTGGTCGGCACCTCCCTGTTCCAGATCCTGTTTGTCACCGCCCTGACGACTTTCCTGCAGGCTGCCCAGAACCAGACCGTCGACATATTGCTGGCACTCTTGCTGACCGTGGGTGGCGTCATCGGGGCGCAGTTCGGGGCCCGCGCCGGCCGCAATGTGAAGGCGGAGGAATTGCGCGCCCTGCTGGCCGCCCTGGTCCTGGCCGTATGCCTGAAAATGGGCTGGGATCTGGTGGTCACGCCGTCCGATCTCTTTGTCATCCTGCCTCGCGGCGCCGGCGAGGGGTTTTGAGATGCTGACCAGCCTCCTCGTTGCCATCGCCCTGCAGGGCCAGCCGCAAATCGCCACCGAAGCGCCCGGCATCGTCGCCGCCCTGACCCAGGAAACGGTCGAGATACGTGAGGATTTCGACGGCGCTGAACTCGTGCTCTACGGCGCCACCCGCGGCCTCACCATCCGCGACGAGATCGTGGTCGTCCTTCGCGGCCCGGGACGCGATCTGCGGGTCATGCAGAAGCGCCGCACGTTCGGTATCTGGATCAACGCCGCGCCGCTCGAATTTGACGACGTGCCCAGCTATTACGCCATCGCGACCTCGCTACCGCTGGACACGATTGCCGGCCCGGACGAGCTGGCGCGCAGTGGCGTCGGCCTGCAGGCCATGCTGGAAGCCAATGCCGCGGCCATGGCGCCGAGCTGGCTGCTGAGCGCTTCAACCCTGCCCGCCGAAACAGCAGATGTCTTGCAACCGGCCGCCGTCGCCGATGATCACGACGTGCCGGCCCTGATCCGGCGCGACGAGGTCGCCGACTATCTCGCCGCCATCGCCCGTTCCGGCCGCCGCGACAACACCTTTGCCGAGGCCCAGCGCGGTGTCGAAATCCTTGATGGCGGCCTGTTCCGCGCCACCATCGCCCTGCCGCCCCTGACCCCGGTCGGCAATTATGTCGCCGAAGTCTACCTCTTCCGCGACGGCCGTCCGATTGCCAGCCGCTCGGCCAGCCTGCGGGTGGAGAAAGCCGGCATCGAACGCTTCTTCTTCGAATTCGCCCACGACCTGCCGGCGCTCTACGGCCTGTTCTGCGTTCTGATGGCGATGCTCGCCGGTTACCTCGCCAACCTGGCCTTCAACCGCCGCTAGATCAGCGCTATCCTGCAGCCATGGGATGGATCAGCGATATCGGCCAGCTCCTGCTTGGCTGGGTCAGGCACCGCGACGCTGGTGCCGATCAACGGGCGCGCCGAATGCGGTTGCAGGCCATGTTGGAGGATAAACGCTTCCAGTGGCGCAGCCTCGCCCAACTGGTTGCGGCCTCGGGCACAGACCCGGACACCGTCCGCAAAGACCTCGTCGCCCTCGGCGCCCGGCCACAGGAAAACAATCCGAACATGTGGGGCCTGGTCGACCGTGTTGGCACCGGCGGCGACCCGGTCGCCCGTTAGGAGCGATCCGGCACGCAAGATTTGGCGGCGACCGGATAAACCCGTGCCCGCCCCATCACCAGCACGCCCGGCACCGCGCCAAAACAGCGCTCAAAGGCGGGATCACAGACATTCAACCCACCGGTAAACGCGCCAAAAGCCGGCATGATCAGCCGCTCGCCATCAGTGGCAAAACAACGCGCCCGGACCGCCCGCCCCTTGCCGCGCACCTTCGCGCAAGGGTGTAGATGACCGGCGATTTCGCCGGGCGCCGCGCCCTCGGTCGGTTCATGGCGCAGCACCAGGCCTCCCAGTTCGAGCGTGTGACGCACCTCGCCGCCAAATTGCGGTGGTGGCGCCGGATCATGATTACCTTCGATCCAGACCCAGCGGCCAACCCCATCCACCAGATCAGCCAGCCGTTCAACATCGGCCCCGTCCATGCGGCGATCAGCAAGCCGGTCGTGGAAACTGTCCCCCAGCGCGATCACGGTGCGGGGCCGGTGCCGGGCAATGGCCGCGGCGAGGCGGCGCAGCGTCGTGCGGGTGTCATAGGGCGGCAGCATCTGGCCGCCCATGCCGTAGGACGAGCCCTTCTCGAAATGCAGGTCGGAGACCACCAGCACGCCGTGGTCCGGGAGCACCAGCACCCCGTCGGCATCGGCAATCGCGGCTTCACCGGCCAGTGTGAACGCGTGGTCCGCAAGCGTGTCAGTCAAGCCGGAGGGCCTCCGCGATCAGATCATCGGCAGCATCCTCGAGGATGCTGTCATGGCCCTCGCCATAAACGGGTTCCTTGCCGATCTCCAGCATGACCGGCACGGCCAGCGGTGAAATCCGGTCAAGACCGACATGGCTGATGCGGCCCTTCACCCGGGTCAATGCCTCGCCGAGACGGCGGATGTCGAGCAGGCCGGCGGCGGCATCCTGCCAAGCGGCGCGCAGCAGGACATGGTCGGGCTCGTGCTCGCGCAGCACGTCATAGATGAGATCGGTCGAGAAGGTGATCTGGCGGCCGGACTTCTCCTGACCGGGAAAACGACGCTCGATCAAGCCGGCGATGACCGCGCAATTGCGGAAAGTACGTTTCATGAGCTGGCTCTCGGCGAGCCACGCATCAAGGTCATCCCCCATCATGTCCTCGTTGAACAAGGCGTCGAAATCGAGGCCGGCGAGATCGCGCAGCCCCCAGACCGCGACCGCATACTCATTGGCGACAAACCCCATCGGCCGCATGCCAAGACGTTCCAGCCGGCGGGTCAGCAACATGCCCAGCGTCTGGTGCGCCAGCCGGCCCTCGAACGGGTAGCAGACCATGTAGTGGCGGGCCGCGCGCGGGAAGGTCTCGACCAAGAGGCCATCCGCATCGGGCAGGCGCGAACGCTCGGCTTGAAGCTGCAGCCAGTCGCGCACCTGGACGGACAGCGCGCCCCAATGGTCCGGGTTCTGCACGATATCGCGTACCCGCCCGGCCAGATAGGTGGAGAGCGGGAATTTGCCGCCCTGATAGGAGGGAATTTTCGGATCGGCGTCGGCAGCGCGGGTGACCCGGGCCGACATCTCCTCGATGCCGACAAAGCGCAGCACCTGGCCGGCGAAGATGAAGGTGTCACCCGGCACCAGCTGTTCGACGAACCATTCCTCGATCTGGCCGAGCCGGTGGCCGCCGCGGCCCCGTCCGGACACAACCACATCCAGCATCGGCGCTTCGACAATGGTGCCGACATTCATCCGATAGCGCTGGGCGATCTGTGGTGTGCGGGCTAACCAGCGCCCGTCCTTGCGCTTCACCAGGCGCCGGAAGCGCTCATAAGTGTTCAACGCATAGCCACCGGTCGCCGTGAAATCGAGCACCCGGTCAAAAGTCTCGCGATCCAGCTGCGCATAGGGCGCGGCGCTGCGGATTTCGTCGAACAGGGCCTCGGCCTCGAAACCGTCACCACAGCCGCGCCCCATGATGTGCTGGGCCAATACGTCCAGCGATCCGGCAGCCAGCGGCTCACCATCAAGCGCATTCTCGGCCACAGCCTCACGGGCCGCCTGGCATTCGAGATGCTCGAACCGGTTGGTCGGCGCCAGCAAGGCGCGAGACGGTGCATCGAGCCTGTGATTGGAGCGCCCCAAGCGCTGGATCAGTCGCGACGAACCTTTCGGCGCCCCCATCTGGATCACCAGATCGACATCGCCCCAATTGATACCGAGATCGAGCGTTGAGGTGCACACGACCGCCTTCAGACGCCCCTCGGCCATCGCCTTTTCCACCTTGCGGCGTTGTTCCGGCGACAGCGATCCATGGTGCAGGGCGATGGGCAGGTTGGCGTCATTGCGAGCCCATAACTCCTGGAAGGTCAGCTCGGCCTGGGAGCGCGTATTGACGAAGACGAGCGCCATTTTCGCCGCCTTGATGCGTTCATAGACATCACCGAGCGCGTGGCGACCGGAATGGCCGGCCCAGGGGATGCGGTCAGCCGGGTCCAGGATTTCCACCTGCGGCCGGGCGCCGGCCTCGCCGCGCACGATGCGGGCAAAGCGGTCATCGCCAGCCGGCTGCGTCACCAGCCAACGCGCCAGACCGCCCTCGTCCGCCACCGTGGCCGACAGGCCGGCACGACTGGCTTGCGGGGCCCACTGGCTTATCGTGGCAAGATCAAGCGAGAGCAGGTCACCGCGTTTTTGCGGTGCAATGGCGTGGATTTCGTCAATGATGATCCGGCGCAGGTCACGAAAGAAGGCCTCGGCATTGGCGGTGGCGCAGAACAGGGCCAGCTGTTCCGGCGTGGTCAAAAGAATGTCGGGCGGATGGGCACGCTGGCGCTGGCGCTTGGCGGTCGATGTATCACCGGTCCGGGTCTCGATGCGCAGGTCCAGCCCCATCTCCTCGACCGGGATCATCAGATTGCGTGCGACATCGACCGACAGCGCCTTGAGCGGCGAGATGTAGAGCGTGTGCAGGCGATAGGGCCGGGTCTTGCCCGCCCCGTCTGTCTGTTCGGCCAGATCGATCAGGCTCGGCAGGAAACCGCCCAGCGTCTTGCCGCCGCCGGTCGGCGCGATCAACAATGCGTCCTCGCCCGCGCGGGCGGCCGCGACCATGTCGATCTGATGGCGACGGGCCTGCCAGCCACGTGCGGCGAACCAGTCAGCAAAGCGCTCCGGCAATGTGATCGCGGCGGGTTTTGCGGCGGGTGCAGTCGGCATGACATTATTCCGGCCCGCCCTTGTGGCGGGCGCTTTCCTCATGGGGGATGACTGCCCTGAGCGTCCCCCTGCCCGATTTGCCCCGATTTCGCCATGGTCACAGGCGAGTTTGCCATTAGCGAGGGAAATTGGGTCATGGTCAACGCCGTCATCGAACGGTTTCAACGGCTTGATGCCGCGTTCTGTGAGCGTGCCAGCAAGGGCGAGCGCCTGTATGGCCGCTTCTCGGCGCTGGCCTGCATCTCGGCGACCGAAGCCCCCGAGGCGCTTGTCGCGCGGACCCTCACCATTCGCGACCGGATGAATGAGGGCCTCGGCACCTGGCGTTCGCCGGGGCGGGCCATGCGACTGGTCTTCTCCGCCGCCCTCGCCTCGTCCAACCGCAACGCCGACCAATTCTTCGCCATCCGCGAAGCGATCAATACGCGGCGGCGCGAGCGTGGCAGCCGCGTGCTCAGCCATGGTGGCTCCTGCGCCGCACTCGCTCTGGCCGTGGCCGGCGGCGAGATCGGCCAGGTCGACACCTTCTTTGACATACTTGACGAAATCTCGCTGCCCTGGTGGCGTCGTGTGCCGGCGCGCGAGGATGTTCTCGCGGCCACCTTTGCCGCCATGGGCGAGACTCCGGACTGTGCGCGCGCCAAGCTCGACAAGGCTCGCCAAGCCCTGCGCGCCGCCGGTGTTCCCGGCCATCACGTGGAAGGCGCGGCACAGGAGATCTGCCTCGGCCCAATCGATCACGGCGAGATTGCCGCGGCCTGGACCAGTCTCAACACAGCGGTTCGCGGCCGCATCGTGCTGCGCAATGGCGTCGGCAAGACCGGCTTGGCCATCCTTGCCGCGCGAGGCCGTGGCGCCGAGACCGCCGACCGCCTGGTCTCCAGTTTCGAAGCCGTGCGGGCGCTCCGGCCGCGGCCATCGGGACAGGTCGCTGCGCGTCTGGCCATGCGCCTCGCCCAAGCCCAAACCGGAACCAGCCAACCGCACGCGGCGGCCCGCGACTTGGCCGCCATCCTGGCCGCCCAAGCCGCAGTGATCGCCGCAGTCGCCGGTTCCACGGCGGCCGTTGCAGCTGCGAGCTGAACCGGCGTGACAGCCGGCGCCAGACCACGTTAAAAACGGGTTCTGGCCTTCGCACGCGAAGGTGGCGTCGGGGGAAGTGCCGTGTTCAGCCAACTCAGTTCCGATCACATCGTGGCAACACTGGAGCGATTGGCCGCCCGCTGCCGCGACCGGTTCGCGTCTGCCAGCCTGAACAATGTCATCGACGAGCTTATCGGCCTCGCCAAACGCGATCGCCGGCGCAGCCAGCGCCTGTCCCGCCCCTATCTCCTCCTACGCGGCGGCACACTGCTCGCCGTATTGCTGGCCCTGACCGGACTCGTCTTTGTCGGCGAACGGGTCTTCAACTGGGCGCAGGAAAGCGGGGCCAGCGCGGATGTCTTTACGGTGTTCGAGGGGGTCGAGGCCGGCCTCAATATTGTCATCCTGGCCGCCGTCGCGATTTTCACACTGACGCGCGTCGAGGAACGGCTGAAGCGCTCGCTTGCCCTGGATGACCTGCACGAATTGCGCTCAATCGCCCACGTCATTGACATGCACCAGCTGACCAAGGACCCGACAGCCCTGCTGCGACTGGGGCCACGCACGGCCGCATCACCGGACCGAGCCATGAGCGAGTTCGAGCTTGGTCGTTATCTCGACTACTGCGCCGAAGCGCTGAGCCTGGCCGGCAAGATCGCCGCCCTCTATGCCCAGAGCTCACGCGATCCGGTCGTGATCGCGGCCGTCAATGACATCGAAAGCCTGACATCGAACATGTCGGCCAAGATCTGGCAGAAAATCAACATCGTGCGCGACGCGCAGCCAAATGCCGGCGAGCAGCGCGACGATTGACCGAATGGTGCTTTCCCTTCCCGGAAGAAGGGTGCTAGGGAGCGTTTCAGAACCAAATGACAAGGGGGCCCCGCATGAATCCCGAAGACCTTATGAATCCCGAAACACTCGCAACGCTGATCGAGACCGGGATTGCCGCCAGCACGAATGTGGTCCTGGCCGCCATCATCCTCATTATCGGCCTGGTGGTCGCTGGCTCGGTACGCAAGGCGATCAAGAATGCGGTCCACAAGAGCGAGCGCATGGACGACACGCTCGGCGGATTTTTCGGCTCGCTGGCCTATTACGGCATCATGGCGATGGTCGTCATCGCGATGCTGGGCACGTTCGGCATTCCCACCACCAGCTTCGTGGCCACGCTGGGTGCCGCCTCGCTGGCCATCGGCCTGGCGCTGCAGGGCACGCTGTCGAACCTGGCTGCGGGCGTCATGCTGATCCTGTTCCGCCCCTATCGCCTGGGCGACTGGGTCGAGTTGGCGGGCACGTCGGGCGCAGTAACCGAAATCACGCTTTTCACCACCGTGTTGTCGACCGGCGACAACAAGAAGATCATCATCCCCAACTCCAAGTCCTGGGGTGATACGATCACCAATTACTCGGCCAATCCGACCCGCCGCGTCGATCTGACCTTCTCGATCGATTATGGCGACGATATCGGCAAAGCGATGCAGGTCATCACGGACACGATTTCTGCCGACGAACGGGTTCATGTCGACCCGGCTGTCTTTACCGCGGTCACCGCGCATGGCGAAAGCTCGGTCGATATCGTCGCCCGCGCCTGGTGCAATACCAGCGACTATTGGGGCGTCCACTTCGATGCGATGAAGAATGTGAAAGAGGCTTTCGACAAGAACGGCATCTCCATTCCCTATCCGCATCGCGTCAATATCGCCCGCAAGGGCTGAATCGGTCCGCGGTCGGGGCTGCGGCCCCGATTGCGCCGCATTTGGGGGTAAGCTGGGCACATGACAGACCGAGAGACAGAGACCGATAGCCGGTCAAACCGCACCACATTCGTCCAACGGCTGATCCGGGTCGGGTCGACCGACATCATCCGGGTCGTGGTGCTGTGCGTGCTTGCGGGCTTCGTACTGGCCGCCTTCCACGTCAATCCGCGGCGGCTGTGGGTCGACTTCTTCGGCACGATCGCCGAATCTTGGGGGCGTTTCATCGACTTTCTCACCCATTCGGTGGGCTGGGCGATCGAATACTTCCTGTTGGGCGCCATCCTGGTCATCCCGATCTGGATCGTGTTCCGGGTTCTCGGCGCCCTGCGACGCAGCTGAATCTTTTCGACTTTTCGGATTCGTTAACCAACTTCCTTTGCCGAATGGCAAGGAAGGTTTGCTAGAGTTTGGGCATGACAGCCCTTGCGCGAAACCTGCCGGTCTCGGCCACCAGCTTGGCCGCCATCGCCCCGAACGGCTGCGGCGAGACCCCCTTGCTGCTGGAGTCGAACGGGTTCCTGCGCAACATGTTGCTCGGACTGCTGCGCGATGCCGGCGCCGGCGACGTCATGCTCGCCAAGCGCGGCGATGCGGCCCTGATGCAGATTGCCGAACGCACGCCGAGCGTCATCATCGCCGACTGGCACAATCATGATGACCCGACCGAAGATCGCCTCAAACTGGTTCGCGCGATCCGCGAATCCGAACACGCGCCCTACCGGCACACACCGATTGTTCTCATCTCCCAGCCACGCTCGCGCCGGGAAGTCGAACGGGCCCGCGATGTCGGTGTCTCGGAATTCCTGATCACGCCGATCGCACCGATCACCCTGCAGAACAGACTGCAGGCGCTGGATACACAGCCACGAGACTTCATCAGCGCGGCCCGCTTTGCCGGGCCGGATCGTCGGCGTCGGCCACGCAAGGCGCACGGGCCGGCCCACAAGCGCACGGCCGATGTCGAGGCTGGCCTGGCAACACCGATGGGCGCCGCCCGGGCGGCAGCGGTAGCGTTGGCCCACGAGACCCAGCTCAGCGGCGACCGGCTGGCGATCCGGGTCGGGCGCTCATTGCAGCGCTTCATCACCGCCGTGACCGACTATACACCCGTCGAGGCCGAGGTTGTCGAAATGCACCGCGCTGCCCTGGCACAACTCGTACGCATGGCTGAGGATGGTAATCCACTGCGCGAACCGGTCGTTGCCGGCCTCGAGCAGGTGGTCGCCAAACGCATGGGCCGCCGCTGACGCCGCTTCCGGGAAACCCCGGCCTGTCCTATCAAGACGGTCCAAGTCCGCAGGATCGCCATGACCGACGATATCCAGTCCCGCCTCGATTCCATCGCCCCGCTCATCGTGGACGGGTCACCACATGCCGTCGCGCTCGGCCTCTCGCTCAAGGCGTTGACGCCGGGACGAGCGGTGATGGGCGCACGTTATGACGAAAGCCTGATCGGTGATCCGGATACGGGAACCCTGCACGGCGGCGTGGTCACCGCCTTGCTTGATCATGCCTGCGGCATGGCGGCCTTTGCCGGTTTCGGCGCCAAGGACACGCCGGCCACACTTGACCTGCGGATCGACTATCTGCGTCCGGCGAAACCCGGCCTTGATGTCACGGCCGAGGCCAGCTGCCTGAAATCGCACGGCCTCGTCGCCTTCGTCCGGGCCACGGCGCATGATGGCGACCCGGATGACCCGGTCGCCATCGCCCAAGCCGCTTTCATGATCACCAAGGCGTCCAAGCTTGCCCAGGAACGGGCCCGCCGGGCCTATACCGAGGGGCGGATGGAATGAGCCAGGTGCTGATCGAAACCCTCATGTCAGCCCCCTATGTTGCCCGCTTCGGTGTCCGCCTGGAGCGCAAGGGCAATGAGCTGACCGGCGTGCTGCCCTTCGCGGACCACCTGGTCGGCAATCCGCTGATCCCGGCCCTGCATGGCGGCGCCGTGGGCGCCTTCCTGGAAATCGTTGCCTCGGCCTCGCTGCTGGCCAGCCAGCCGCTGCAACGCCTGCCCAAGCCGATCGATGTGGCGATCGACTATCTGCGCCCGGCCCGGGCCCAGGACGTCTATGCCCGCGCCGTCGTCGCCCGGTCCGGACGACGCGTCGCCAATGTCCGCGTTGAAGCATGGCAAAACCGCATTGATGCGCCGGTTGCGACCCTGCACGGTCATTTCCTGATTACACCGGGACAAGACGACACCGCGGCCGACTGACCGGTCGGTGTCGTTCGTCGCACACACGCCGTCACTGGTCGCAGAAGACTGACGGGTACTTACCTGCACCTTACAATGCCGACAGTTTCTAACTGTTTTCTCTCAAAGGTTTAGGCCCGCTGTCAGGGCCCGGAGACATGGCATCGTGCAATCTGGTGGGCGTGGTGACGGGTCACAGAGGGTAACCGGCCACGCTTGAGGAGACAGCCCCATGCTTATCACGTCCCTGGCCGCGCTCACGATGAGCCTGACCGCAACCCCACTCGCCGCCGCCACCGATCAGTCCCCGCCAAGCCAGATCGTGCGCATTCATATGAATGAACTCGAAAGCGAAGCCGGTCGGGCCGATGTCGAGACCCGCATCCGCGTCGCTGCGAATCGTGTCTGCCGCCAGCACGGCCTGCGCGGCCTGGTCGCCGAACGCATCCGGCGAGCCTGCTTCCGCGAAGCCTTCACCGACGGCATGTCGCAGCTCAACCGCCAATACGCCGATACGACCAGCCGCACCGTTGCTGTCGTCATCGCCGCCCAGTAGACGCTCGCAATCAAGGCGGCCGCCACGGGGCTGGCGCGGCCGCCTGCGACCTTGTGACATCTCGCCTGTGGCGCGCGCTCGCGGCACGGTGACGCCATGACCAACGCCAATGCCGTGATTGCCTATTTCGACGGTTTGTGTCCGATCTGCCGACACGAAATGGCCGGCTATGCGAGACGCGCCCCCGATCTCATCCAGCTGCATGATTGCAACGGCGAGCTGCCCGGCGATGTCGACCGCGAGGCCGCCCTTGCCAGCCTGCATGTCCGCCTTCCCGACGGTGTCGTGGTCGACGGGTGGATTGCATTCCTGGCAATCTGGGAACGTGTACCTGGCTGGGGCTGGCTGGCTTGGCTGACCCGGCCAGCCTGGATCCGCGTCCCGCTCGACCGCCTCTATCGCTGGTTGGCCCCCTACCGGCCCCGTCAGGTCTGCCGCGACGGTATCTGCGACGGTCGCATCTGACATCCATACAATTTTGTATAGCTGCCAGAGACAAACCTCAACAACACAGCCATGGACTCTTGGACAACCCCACCCAAATAGGGGTCGTTGCATCATGCATGTTTGCATGTCGCGTGACATCCATTCTGGAGAGAGCCATGAAACATACCCTGCTCACCCTCGCCGTCTGCCTGACCGGCCTCACCGCAGCGCTGTCGGGAACGGGTGGTACCGCCACCGCCCAAACACCCGCCGGCCCAGCGGTCCAGATCCCGTTCGAAGCGGCCGACCTGATCGACCCGACCCGCTACGAAGCCCTGCGTGAACGGGTCGAAATCGCCGCCCGCGATGTCTGCCGCGAGCAATTGCTGGGTGATCTGCTACGCCCCGTCACCCTCAACGCCTGCATCCGGGACGCGCATGCCCGGGCCATTGATCAACTCGAGGCGCAACGATCAACGGCCCTGACCGTCGCCGCGGCATCAGTGCCGGACCAGGGCTGACCGTTCGGCTATTGCCTGCCTCGCCGGGCCGGGATAGGTGCGGAACATGTCTGTTCCGTCCCTGACCCGGCTCGACGTCATCAAGCGCGCCTGGCCCCTCGTCTTCGCCAATGCCGCCGTGCCGCTTGCCGGGGTCGTCGACACATTTGTGCTCGGCCTGTCGGGGGACAAGGCGGATCTGGGCGGTGTGGCGCTCGGCGGCGCCCTGTTCGCGGTCTTTTACTGGAGCTTCTACTTCCTGCGGATGGGGACGACCGGGCTGACGGCCCAGGCCGATGGCGCCGGCGACCGGGCCGAGACCCAGCGCATCCTGTTGCGCGCCCTCGCCATCGCCGCTGCCTTTGGCATCCTCATCTTCGCGCTGCGCGACCTGATCGCCCTGGCCGGCTTTGCGGTCCTTCAGGGCGAGGCCCGCGTCGAGGACAAGGGCGCGACCTATCTCGTGGCAAGGGCCTGGGGCGCCCCGGCGGCCCTGGCATGTTTTGCCCTGTCCGGCTGGCTGATCGGGCTGGGGCGCAACGCCGCGACACTGGCCATCTATGTCGTCTTCAGCCTGGTCAATATCGGGCTCGATCTGTGGTTTGTGCTCGGCCTTGGTTATGGGCCAGGCGGAGTTGGCGCCGCGACGGCCATCGCCGAATGGGTCGCCCTTCTGGTCGGCCTGGCCTTCATGGCTGACACACTGCGACGCCAGAAAGGCTGGGCGGACGGCGTTCTCGACCGCGCCCGCCTGCTCGATGCGGCCGCCATCCGCGAGCTGTTCCAGGTCAATGTAAACCTGATGATCCGCACCTGGTCGCTGGTGATCGGCTTTACCTGGTTTGCCAATGCCGGCGCGCGCCAGGGGACCGCCGCGCTGGCCGGCAATCACGTCCTGCTGCAGGTAATCTCGGTCTGGGCCTTCGTGCTCGACGCCTTCGCTTTTGTGGCCGAGACCGAAGCGGGCCGCGCCTTCGGGCGACGGTCGGTAAGCGATTTGCGGCGCTCGGTGCGCCTCACCGGCGAACCCATGCTGATCGCCGGCGGCCTGTTTGCCCTCGCCACCTGGCTGTTCGGTCCCGCCGCCCTGACCGCGCTGATCGAGGACCCCGAAGCCCGCGCCGCCGCCATCGCCTATCTGCCCTGGTGTGCCGTCGTACCGCTACTGGGCGCGCCGGCCTGGCTGATGGACGGTATTTTCATCGGCACCACCAGCGGCAAGATCCTGCGCAATGCCGGACTGGCCGCGGTCGCGGTCTATCTGGCCGCCGATGCGATCCTGGCGCCGGCCTTTTCAAACCACGGAGTCTGGGCCGCTTTCCTGATCTTCTACATCGCCCGGGCCGGGGCGCTGATGAGTGCCTATCCGGCGTTGGAACGCCGGCTTCACTCGGCGCCGACAGCCTCGGCGACAGACGCAAACCCGTCGACCTGAAGCCGCTCCGCCAGGCCGCGCTTGATCCGTTGGACAAGACCCGGCCCCTCATAGACCAGCCCCGTATAGACCTGGATCGCATTCGCCCCGGCACGGATCTTGGCATAGGCGGTGTCGGCACAGGCCACACCACCAACGCCGATGATCGCCATCTCCGGTCCGGCCGCCTTGCGGAAGACCCGGACCAGCTCGGTCGACCGGGCAAAGATCGGCGGGCCGGACAGACCGCCCCCCTCGCCCATCTTGTCACTGACCAGACTTTCCGGCCGGGTGATGCTGGTGTTGGAGATGATGATCCCGTCGAGCTTGTGGCGGGTGATCGCGGCGACCATGACATCGGCCTCGGCGTCATCAATATCCGGCGCGATCTTCAGGAAGACCGGCGCCTTGGCACCAACCGCAGCCACCGCCGACAGAAGGTCATCCAACGCGCCGGAAGATTGCAGTGTGCGCAGGCCGGGCGTGTTGGGCGAAGAGACATTGACGGTGAAAAATTGTGCCAGATCCTGCAGCTCGCGCAGACAAGTGACATAGTCGGAAACCCGGTCCTCACTGTCCAGATTGGCACCAAGATTGACGCCGACCACGCCGCTGCGGCCCATGCGGGCCTGCAGCCGCGACCTGAACAGGTCGAGACCCTGATTGGGAAAGCCCATGCGGTTGATGACGGCGCGGTCCTCGGCCAGTCGGAAAATGCGCGGCTTCGGTTTGCCATCCTGGGCGCGCGGCGTCACGGCGCCGCATTCGACAAGACCGAAACCGGCTGCCAGCAGGGCGTCGGGCGCTTCGGCATTCTTGTCGAAACCGGCAGCCAGCCCGACCGGATTGGGCAGATCGAGGCCAGCCAGCGAGGTTTTCAGGATCGCCGGATCGCGACGCAATTGGCGTGGCCCAAGGCCGGCTTTCAGGCCGAGCAGGCCCAGCCGATGCGAGGTCTCCGGCTCGAATCCGTACAGCAGGCGGGTGGCGAGGTCGTGAATCATCAGCGGCTCTCCAGATCGGCGGGCAGAATCCAGTCACCCTCCTCATTGCGCCGGACATGGCGCATGCCGCGCACGACCGCCGTCGGGATCTCGCCATAGACATGGGGAAAGAGGGCGCCGCCGCGGGACTTTTCCCACTTCACGGCATCGCCCAGCGGTTCCAGATCGATCTCGACCAATAACAGCCGCTCATGGCTGTCATAATGCTTGATCAACGTTCCTTCGACCTGATCGGCAGCGGACAGGTGGATGAAACCGTCGGCGATGTCGTGCGGATCACCGGTGAAACGGCCCGCGGCCATGACGTCGGACCAGCCTTCGATCGTGGCCAGTCGATATGCGGTTTTAATGGTCATGGGGAGGGACTAGCCCCGAGGGCGGATTCGGGCAAGCACACGACTCGCGCATGGGACAATTTTCCTATAGCGTTCCGCGCCCATGCTCACCCATGAGGACATCTGGCGCGGGATCGACCGCCTGGCCCGGCATGCGCAGACCAGCCCGTCCGGTCTGGCCCGACGTGCGGGGCTGGATTCGACCACGTTCAACCCGTCCAAACGGGTATCATCCGACGGCAAGAAGCCGCGCTGGCCGTCGACCGAGAGCATCGCCAAGGCGCTGGCGGCCGCCAATCTCGACTTTGATGATTTCGCCGCCCTGATCTCGGGCCAACCGCGCGGCGGCGCCCTGCTTTCACGCGCCCTCGCGGACAGCGAAGCCAACAACCCGTTTGATGCCACGGGTCACCCGGTCGGCCCCGATTGGGAGGCCATTCCCTTTCCCGGCCTGGCGCCCGGTGATGCCTACGCCCTGACCGTACAGGATGACACGATGCGGCCTGTCTACCGTCCCGGCGATCGACTGGTCGTGTCGCACGAGGCGCCGACACGGGTCGGCGACCGCGTCATCATCCAGCGCCGCGACAGCACGCGTGCAGCCTGGACATTGGCGGAGAAGACCGTGCAAGGCGTGCGGCTGACACCATTCGACCCGCTGCGCCCCAGCATAAACCTGCCCTTGTCGCAGATCGCCTGGATGGCGCGCATCATCTGGGTCAGCCAGTAGCGGCAGATCCTACCGTTGCAGACGCGCATCGGCCCAAGCCGAGACGACGCGATGATCGTCCAGTCGGGCCGCGAACTCGTCAAGCTCACCGAGTATGGCAGCCTCGAAGGAATCACGCGGCGGCAGTTGGCGACCGGTCTCGACCAGTTCACGGATACGGACCCGGTAGGCCGGCTCATCCAGCGCCGCCAGGCCGAGCGCCGCAAAATAGCGCGGTGCCGGACTGGCCGGATCCAGCGCGATGGCTTGCGAATAATAACCCATGCCAGCCTCGACCGAGGCATCGAGCACCCGCAGACCTCGCGATCCGCCACGGCGGGCGACTTCCAGATGCCAGGCCCCCAGCATGCCCAGCGCCCGGGCATTGTCGGGCTGCCGGGCCACGACGTCTTCGAGAAGATTACGGCCGCGCTGCGGAACCCGGGTTAGATAGGCCCGCCAGCCACTCATGTAACGGCCGCGAAAACCGAGTGCGCCGGCAAGGCTGACGCGCGCTTCGACATGATCCTCATCCAGCTGCAGGGCATGTTCGGCGAGATCAATGGCACGCTCGGCCAAGGCTTCACGATCAGCCCCGGCATCCTCGACCATCAATCGGGTCAACAAGGCACTCGCTGCGAAGGCGTACCCGTCGGCTGTGTCCAGCCGCTGCGCCTCATTCGCTGCCAATTCCCAATCGCCTTGTTGATAGGCCGCCGCGGCAGCAGCGTGATCGGCCTCGGCCGGCGCTGCGAGAAGCAGGAATGAGAGAAGCGCGAGGGTCCGGACCATGCCGGCAACTCTAGATCAGTCCGACGACGGCGCAAGTCGCGACCGCGACTTTTCGCGCGCTGGCGTAAGGCGCAAATCGGGCTAGTTTCGTGACGTCACAAGGAAACCCGCATGACCCTCGCCTTCGCGCCGCCCAAACCGCCCTATGCCAACTACAGCGGCGTCGGCAAATTGAAGCTGTCTGACTACTGGACCTATTTCCAGGCGATGCAGCGCAATCCCCTGGAGGTCTGGGGCGAGCATCATTTCTCGATCCGGCTGGCACCCTTCCGCTTTCTCGGCCGCTCCAACCTGCTGCTCAACGATCCGGCCGCCATCCACCAATGCTTCGTCTCCGACGCCGGCAATTTCACCATGAACCCGCTACGACAGGCGGTGCTGCGCCCCTTCCTGCGCGATGGGTTACTGACGGCAGAGGGCGATGTCTGGAAGACCGCCCGCAAGGCCGTTTCACCGGTCTTCACGCCGCGCAAGGTGAACGGGTTCGCGCCACAAATTCGCGATGTGTGCGAGGCCGCAGTCACGCAACTGGCAGACCGGGCCGGTGAGACTGTCAGCGTGTCGGACCTGATGGTCGAGCTGACCCTGGACGTGCTCTTGGAAACACTGTTTTCCGGCGATGAGGCGCTCGACAAGGCGCGCTTCACCCGCGGCATCTGTGATCTCCTGGAAATCTCCGGCATCCCGCACCCTTTCGACCTGATGCACCTGCCCGGCTGGCTTCCGCGCATCGGCCAAGGCAAGTCGCGCCAGGTGATCCGTGATTTGCGCGATCAGGTCGGGGCCGTCGCCGCCGCCCGCCGCGCCGCACCCTCGCCGGAAGCTGCCGGGCGCACACCCGACTTCCTCGACCTGCTGCTGGGCGCCGGACTGGACGATACCGCCGTCATCGACAATCTCCTGACCTTCCTCGCCGCCGGCCATGAGACGACGGCACGCAGCCTCGCCTGGACGCTTTACCTCCTGTCGCGCGACGCGGATTCCCGCGACCGGGTCGAAGCCGAAATCGATGCCGCACCGCTGGCCGATACTGACCCCGCCGCCTGGTCGGGCCTGCTGCCCTTCACCGAGGCGGTACTGAAGGAGAGCCTGCGCCTCTACCCGCCGGCGCCGATGCTGACGCGGACCTCGAAGGCCTGGAGCCTGGTGGCCGGTCTGCCGGTGCCCGCCGGCACCGACATACTGGTCTCGACCTGGCTCCTGCATCGCCAGCGCGACATCTGGCAACAGCCGGACGAATTCCGTCCAGACCGCTTCCTTGGCGAGGCCGCCGCCGCCATTCCGCGCGATGCCTACCTGCCCTTCGGGCTGGGGCCTCGCGTGTGTATCGGTGCCCGTTTTGCGATGATGGAGATGGTGATCGTAATGGCATGCCTGTCCAAGCGCCTGCGTCTCGACTTCGCCGGCGAGCGCGACCCGGTGCCGGTGATGCGCATCACACTGCAGCCGGACACCGGCATGCCGATGACTGTCCAGCCCCGCTAGCGCTGGAAGCGCAGGCGTACATTCACCGATGGCACCGATTGCGAGTCGCGACTCAGCTGATCGAGTGCCACCCCGTCGAGCGTTTCGACACGGCTGACGCCGGCTCGGTCACGACCGGTGCGCAGGGACAGGCGCAGATAGGCGGCGCGGCGAATTTCCCACTCTGACCAGATGTCAGCATGTATGCCTTCGGCACGGTCCAGCGTGTTGACGAGGATCGGTGCATTGCCCGACTGGCGGACCCCGTCGAACACGTAAATCCTGTCCTCGCGATCACCGCGCCAACGCGTGGCAATGCCGGACCGCCAGCCCGGCGCGTGTCGCCACTCGCCATCCAGCTCGACACTGAGACCATTGGCTTCCTTGCGGATTTCCGTCAGCCAGTAATGCATGGCCGGAGCCTTGTCCTCGACTTTGGCGGCCACGACATAGCGCCCGTCGGACCATTCCTGACGCAAGCCAAGACGGACATGATGATCGCGATGGCCCGACGTGGTGCGGGCAAAGCCCTGCAAGGGATCCAGGCGGTCCGACCAGCGCCGCGTCGCCATGCCCTCGACACTCAGCCCATCCAGGCCGAACCGCGTGAGATCGAACTCGAACTCGGCAGTCAGCTGATCAATGCTCTCCGGTCCGACATTGGCCGGACGAACGCTGCCATCACCATCCAGGACATTGGAGACCGGATTGTCCGTGCGCCGGGCGGCAGCCTCGAGACGCAACAAGTCGCGTTCGCCGAAACGGCGCTCCAGCGTGACGCGATGGACCCAGTCGCGTTGCGGTTCCAGCGTCGAGGCGCCCGCCGTGTTGAGGGCGTTGTCCAGATCCGTCGAGGCGAGGAATTGGTCGAGATTGAGCTGACCGACCTCACGTTCCGTGCTCAGGCGCAGCGTCCAGGCTTCCAGCAGGGTCCAGTTGAGATCGGCCCGCGGTGCGATATCGGTCAGGCTGAGCGAAGCACCACCCTGGTTCGAACTTTCCAGCGAGAATTGCTCGACGCGACCGCCAACCGTGGCTGTAACCGTCGAGGATGGTGTCCAGGTCGCCGACGCCAACACCGCCGACCGAGTCTCCTCGACCCGCGCATCGGCGCCATCAATCGCCTGGTCGACCCCGTCAATCGACGCCGAGGAGGCCCCTTCAAGCGTATTGCTGGCCCAGGTGACGCCCGTCTCGGCGGTCAGCCTATCAATTGGCCGCCAGCGCAGATCAGCCCGGGCCGCGGTCTCACTTGTTTCGCGCAGCGAGGCGGAACGGCTGCGCGACCCGCCTGAGAACAGGCTGTCACTGGCGACCGTTTCGCCCTGACGTCGCGTCACCAGCCCGATCATCTGCAATCGCCGGGTGAGGATATGGCGCCAGCGCGCCGAACCGAAACGGGCGACCGAAGACGACTCCCCTGTTTCGATCAACCCGCCCGCGGCCTGCGCCTCGGTGGTGGGCTCACCCGTGTCTTCCCGGCGCTCGGTGGACAGGGTGAATTCAAACTCATTCGCCTCGTCCAGTTCGAACCGGGCCATCGCCTGCCAGTTGCGCCGCGTCCGTGTCGTCAACTCGTCAACCGAGGCTCGTGCGACGGGTTCGTCGGCCGTCGATGCCCGCACTTCAGCAAAATCGATGCGGCTCTCGTCCAGCCCATCAATGCGTGCTTCCAGTTCGAGACGCCCACCACTCAGCGAGGCCAGCAGCTCACCACTATTGCGTTCACCGCCATTGCCGCGCTGCTCCAGCTCGATCCGACCATCGGTGCGAGCGGCGCTGCGCTGGGTTGTCACGATATTGAGCAGGACGGGATAGCCCTGCATATCGACATCGCGGGCGCCGGCATCGATCAATTCCAGCCGCACCACGTCCCCGACCCGGATGGCGCGAACGCGGCTTTCAACCGAGCCGCCACCGCGGGGTGGCCGGCGACCGTCAATCAGGACATTGCCCTGCGCGCCGGAAAGGCCGCGGACATTGTCGCCACCATTGAGGCTGAAGCCGGGCAATTGCCAAACCATGTCCAGGGCGTTGCGCGGCAGATATTCGCGGAAGGAGGCCGGCGTGTAGACGGCAACCCCGGTTTCTGCCGCTGCGGCGGGTTCAACATCGGCGCCGTCTGCCAGGGCCGGTACGCTCGACAGCCCAGCCAGGATCAGTCCGGCTGCGACCGGAAGCTTGTGCCAGTTCTGTTGCGTCACCACCCGCCCTTTCCAACAAAATCAAACGGCAAGATCGCTGAATTTTGTTAGAAAAGAACGAGGATTGACCGGAAAATCCAGCTTGCCCGGCGAGAAATTGCAGCGCAATTCTCCCTTGCGCAACCGGATGCAGGCTTAATCTTCCGGATACTGGAAAACTGCGTCCAATCCGACCTTGAAGACACGGGCGATCTTGAAGGCGACCTCGAGCGAGGGCGAGTATTTGCCTTGCTCGATGGCAATGATGGTCTGCCGCGTCACACCGACCTGCCTGGCCAGCTCGGCCTGGGTCATCTCGCCGGCGTGAAAGCGCAGGGTGCGGATCTCATTGATGATGGGGGTGGGTTTGGCCATGTCTCACACACCTCCCCGATAGCTCATCCATTTCACCAACATGCTCGTCAGGCCGGCCAGCATGGCGCCCACAAAGAGGGTATTCGCGGCCCAGAACGGATCGGAGTCCAGCACCAGCAAGATCAAGGCAATGAAGGCAACAGCATGCATGGCATGCCCACCCCAGGCGTCGCCGCGCCGTTCGATCACGTCATCGCGCTCATCATCCAGCACATCCGCCTCGACGAGTTCTTCCCGGCTGGCGATGGCAGCCCGGATACTGTCGGCAATCAGGGTGGCCACGAAGATCACCACCGCAATCATCATCTCCCCCTTCCAGGACACATCGTCCAACGGCCCGCTGGTGAGTTGCGGCACGACCCGGATGAGATACCAGCCCAAGGCCAGGATGGTGCCGATCGCGGCGGCGCGGTTCAGTTTTTCGAGGAAACCGGACATCACACACCCCGCCGATAATCGACCAGCTTGGACACGCCCTTGACCAGCTCGCTGGCGACCAGGCCGGCCAGGATCAGATTGGCGATCAGGTGGTAGGGCTGCGCGGTCATTGCCGACGCCATCGCCGCCAGGGCAAACAGGGCCAGCACGAAGCCGCCGCGCTGGTCGCCGCGCATCTCGACCAGCTTGTCACGCTCGTCGGCATCCTCATTGGCCTGCGACGGGGCCGAAATTGCGATCGCGATATTGGCGACGATGGAGGCCAGGATGATAATGCCGACCGTGACCAGCATCTTGGTATTGGTCAGGTCGAGCGCGTCCTCCGGACTCATCGCTCCGCCGAACAGGACACCGGCCGAGGTCGCGAAGTACCAGGCATAGACTCCGCCGGTCAGCAGCAGCATGGCGATATTGCTTTTCTCGTGAAAACTCATGTCAAACACTCCATTCTCTGTGTCTGATTTTTTTGACATGATGTTATGTAGGAACAATCGGACTTGATGTCAAATTTTTCTTACATTTTGTGAGAAAAAGAAGACCCGCATGGCGGGCCTTCCAGTCAAATCAACCTGTTACCAGCTCGCCCGCCAGCGCTTTTTCGATCAGCTTGATGGTCTCGCCAACGCCGTAAATGGCGACAAAGGAACCAAAGCGCGGTCCCTGGGACTGGCCGAGCAGGACTTCATAGAGGGCCTGGAACCAGTCACGCAGATTGTCGAATTCCTGCGTCTTGCCGGCGGCAAACACCTCGTCCTGGATCTTGGCAGCGTCACGCTCGCCGGCATCCATCGCGCGAAGCCGGGACAAGAGATCCTCCATCGCTGCCCGCTCCATGTCGGTGGGTGCGCGGAAGGATTTGGTCGGCTTCACGAAGTCCTGGAAATACTGCACGGCAAAGCCGGCCAGCTGGTCGAGCAGCGGATGGCTGGCCGGCGAGGCGCCTTCGACATAACGACCGATAAAGCCCCACATCACCTCGCTATTATGGGCCGACGCGGCCGAAGCGAGATTGAGCATCAGCGCGAAGGAAATCGGCGAGGTATCAGAGGGCGGATTGCCGTCATGGATATGCCAGGCCGGATTTTCCAGCTGCTTGTCCGGCGTCTGGCCGGCATAGGCCGCCAGATGCTGCATATACTCGTCAACTGCCTTGGGAATGACGTCGAAATACAAGCGCTTGGCCGTCTTCGGCTTGACGAAGTTATAGTAGGAGAGGCTTTCCGCCGGGGCGTATCTCAGCCAGTCCTCGACCGACAGGCCATTACCCTTGGACTTGGAGATCTTCTCGCCCTTCTGGTCCAGGAAGAGCTCGTAGACAAATTGCGTCGGCGGCTCGGCACCGAGGATTTTGCAGATGCGCGAATAGATCGGCGCATTGGTCTGGTGGTCCTTGCCGAACATCTCGAAATCAACGCCCAGGGCGGCCCAGCGCATGCCGAAATCCGGCTTCCATTGCAGCTTCACATGGCCACCGGTGACCGGCAGCGTGGTCTCGGTCCCGTCTTCATCGTCAAAGGTGATCGTGCCGGCTGCGGCATCGACAGCCTTCATCGGCACATAGAGGACACGGCCCGTCTTCGGCGAAATCGGCAGGAAAGGCGAATAGGTCGCCTGGCGTTCCGCCCCCAGCGTCGGCAGCATCACCGCCATGATGTCGTCATAGCGTTCGGCCGCGCGCTTGAGCATCGCGTCATAGGCGCCGGACTTGTAGAGCTCGGTCGCCGACTGGAAGGTGTAGGTGAAGCCGAACCCGTCGAGAAAGCCGCGCAGGCGGGCATTCATGTGGGCACCAAAGCTCTCATGCGTGCCGAACGGATCGGGCACCACGGTCAGCGGCTCCTGCAGGTGCTGGTTCAACATGTCCTGTTGCGGCAGGTTGTCGGGCACTTTGCGCATGCCGTCCATATCGTCGGAGACACAGATCAGCTGCGGCTCATAGGCCCCGCCAGTCAGCGCATCGAAGGCGCGCAGCACCATGGTGGTGCGCACCACTTCGCCGAATGT
The DNA here is from genome assembly GCF_003634045.1 of Maricaulis maris. GTDB lineage: Bacteria > Pseudomonadota > Alphaproteobacteria > Caulobacterales > Maricaulaceae > Maricaulis > Maricaulis maris. Next base: position 326,403 of record NZ_RBIM01000001.1, on the reverse strand, counting down.
GCCCATATGCGGAAGCCCCGACGGGCCATAGCCGGTCTCGAACACGACCGGCCCGGATTTTCGCCCCAGCTTGTCCAGACGCTTCTTGAGCAGGCGCGCTTGTTCAAACGGCCAGGCTTTCGCGTTTTGGGCAAGATCGGAAACAGACATCCCGGGCAACTTTCTCATGCATGTGGACAGAAGCTCGCGAGGTAGAGGGGAAGCGCTGCAGGGTCAAGCTGGCGGGGCTTGGCAGCGATGGCCTTTTCGACGCGGCTGCGCTTAACTCGCGCGGAAGATGCAGGACAAGAGCGCCAAACCCATGCTGACCAAGGAAGAACGCCAGGCCGCGATCAAAGCGGCGGACGAGGAATGGTGGAAGGGCTGGTGGGCGGCGGATTATAGCTGGGAGGGGTTGGGACGGCTGGACGAGGATGGCGATCCGGTCCATCCGTGGATTGGTTGGTCGGTACAGGAAGACACCGAGGCCAAGACGAAAACCCTGATTGAGGCCAGCCACGCCACGGCTTCGGCACGGCCTGCCAGCTTGCAGGACTATTTCCGCTGGGATGCCGCGTCCCGGCATTGGCGTGGGGACAAGCGGCTGATCGCGGACGGCGCCCTGATCGAGACGCCAAACCAACCGCGTTTCCACATCCTGCATTTGCCCGAACGCTGGAAAGACGGCTCGGAAAGTTGGAAAATTGATCCCGCGCATCCGTTGTGGACAGCCCTCACCGACGAATTGGAGCGCCTGTTCAGTCATACGAAATCTTGCGATATCCATACAGATGGCTTTGAAAAAGGGTCCCTCAAGGGCGCGGATCACCGGGCCCAGCTGACCGGCGCCCATCTTCGCGCCCTGCCCCGCCCACCCAGCCAGCCTGAACACCCTGATACCGACCGCGCCCGATCGACCAATAGCGATGCGCCCGGGGCAAACTCACAGGCTGCCCAACCCGGTGCCTACAATCTGACCGCCCATCACACCCGTTGGCTCGAACATCTGCATCTGGGAAACGCCCGCTTTGACTCCCCTGCGAACTTCAGCCAAGCGCAATTCTCCGGCGGAGACGCGAGCTTCCAACAAGCGCAATTCTCCGGCGGATACGCGAACTTCGGAAAAGCGCAATTCTCCGGCGGATACGCTGGCTTCGAAAATGCGCAATTCTCCGGCGGATACGCTTACTTCAATCAAGCGCAATTCTCCGGCGGAGACGCTGACTTCAATGAAGCGCAATTCTCCGGCGGAGACGCTGACTTCACAGAAGCGCAATTCTCCGGCGGATACGCTAACTTCCAACAAGCGCAATTCTCTGGCGGATACGCTATCTTCAGAGAAGCGCAATTCTCCGGCGGTAACACTTACTTCTGGGACGCGCAATTCTCCAGCGGAAACGCTATCTTCAGTGAAGCGCAATTCTCCGGCGGAGACGCTAACTTCAAAGAAGCGCAATTCTCCGGCGGAGACGCTTACTTCGAAAAAGCGCAATTCTCCGGCGGTGACGCTTCCTTCAATCAAGCGCAATTCTCCGGCGGTAACGCGAACTTCGACAAAATAAGCGCCAAGCATGAGTGCCGTTTTATTGAGGCCCAATTCGAAAAAGCCACCTATTTTCGGGATTGCACGTTCGAGGGTGGTGTCCGATATGGCGACGCCTTTCAGTTTGGCTTGCGCGACACTGCCGTCCGGTCCGGCGCCCGGTTTTGTGCGGAACTCAGCTTCCGCGGTTCGACCTTCCATGCCCTCGCGGATTTTGCTCGCTGCCGCTTTCCCGAACAGGCTGAACACCGCAATGGCGCGCTGGAAGGGGCGCGCTTTCATGAGACGGTGGATTTCAAAGGTGTGGAACACCTGCCCTTCTCCGCCTTTCAGGGGGCCATATTCGATCAGGGCGTGCTGATCGGCTCAAACCATCCCAAGAATGCCGACTTCCACCGGGCCCGCGACGAGACAGAAGCCGCTGTTCGCCGCGATGCCGCCATCTGCACGGACCCGTCCTATGACGCCAACAAGGATGGTGATCGCGACAGGCGGGGCCGCGACGCCCGTTTCGCCGCGCTGGAAAAAGGCTGTTTGGTCCTCAAACACGCCATGGCGCGCGGCAGTGACCGGCAGCGCGAACAGGCCTTTCACCGGATGGAGCTGAAAGCGCGGGAGCGGCGGCCGGTCTACTGGATCAAGCAGAAGCCGGAAACACAGATCTCCATTTTCTCCAATCTCGCCTCACGATTTTACGGCCTCGTGGCCGACTATGGCGCCTCGTCGTCGCGGCCGCTGCTTGCCCTGCTCGCCACGGCCATAATCTTCTTCCTACTCTACACGATGATCGCCCTCGGCCTGCTGAGCCAGGATACAAACCAGCTCTGGCCCGATCCGGACCCAGCCTTGAACCGCGCCAGCCTCGCCGCTCTGGAACTGGCCCTGACCAACATGCTCGGCCCGCTCAAATTCGCCCTGACCGACAGCCAGCCCTTCGCCGCGATGACAGCGGACGCACCGGGCACGCGATTGCTGCTGGGCCTGCTGTCGGCGGGCCAATCGCTGATCTCGCTGATCCTCCTCTTTCTCTCGGCCCTCGCCCTGCGCCGGAAATTCCAGATCAACTAGGCACGCTTCCCCTCTCCCTTGGGAGAGGGGCAGGGTGAGGGGGAAATCCCGATGATGGCGGGCTGATCCCCCTCATCCGCCCTTCGGGCACCTTCTCCCACGGGAGAAGGACTGAAGGCGGCACCCCACACCACGAACCCGTCACCCAAAAGCCACACTTCGCGCCAATCCAACCCAGGCGTGTCGATTTCGCCTTGAACGCGAAGTCGGACGGCGTCATAAGCCGCCTCCCGTTAGCCCCGCTCGGGACCGGCCCATCCGGTCCTGCGCACAAGAAGAGACGATCATGAACCCAGTTCAGACCCGATATCGCCTCTCCCGCCCGGCCCTTTGGCCGGCGGTGGTTGTGCGCGCGGAGGATGACGCTTCCACCCGGTAGACTGGCCCCACAGTCCCGGTTGTTGGCCCTCCCGAGCGCCCGCTCGAGGAGGGTTTTTTGTGTTCTGCGCCGCTCTCCCCCCATGGCGGCCGGAATGCAAACCCAGGGAGGGAGCGCGACCCCCGACGCGCTCCCTCCCGTATTGGGGCAGTCGCGGGTCGCCACAACACTGCGGCGCTAGCCTGCCACCTCGTCCAGCGACCAGCCCGCCTTGCCGCTGCACTTGCGGGCGAGGAGATGGATGAGCAGGCCGACCGGTCCGAACAGGAAAGTCAGGATGAGGGCCGGCGTCACGATCCAGCGGCCCAGGCCGATCCGCCGGGCATCGCGGCTTATCCAGGCACCAACGAAAAGATCAAAGACCAGGAAATGGACCCAGCCGGTCAGCAAGCCGACCGGGTGCGAGAACAGGGCCTGGACAGCGGCCAGGCTGGACATGCCGGCCTCCGGGTCGGACTGGCCGAAGCCGATCCCCAGCGTCAGGAAGCTCAGATAGACCGCCGCCAGGACAAGCGGGATCAATGCACAGTGAACCAGGCGCTGTGTCCATGACCAGCCAGGTGCGAGGATCAGCAGGGCCCAGGCCGGCACAACGGACAGGTTGAGCACGGTGTAAAGGGTGTCATAGCTCATCACGAACTCCTTCCGCGATGGATAGGGGCGAACCGGACTACTTCATCCAGATTCGCGATCGGCTCCACCCTTGTTACTGACTGACTGGTCAGTTATAAACAATCTCATGACCTCCGCTCCCAAACGACGACGCCGCCCTGACGCCCGCCCCGACGAGATCCTCGACGCCGCCCTCGCCGTGTTTTCGGCCAAGGGGTTTGCCGCGGCGCGCGTGGAGGACATTGCCCGGGAAGCCGGCCTGTCGAAGGGGGCGGTCTATCTCTACTTTGCCTCCAAAGAGGCCATGCTGAACGGCTTGGTCGAACAATCCGCCGGCGAGCTGGCCAAGGGTGCCGAGCAGCTGGTCGCGCTGGGCGCACCGCAGGACCCGGAAACCGCTTTTCGCGGTCTTCTGCGCATGCTCTTCGCGGCCATGGGCGATCCGGACATCAATGCCGCGCCGCGCCTGGTCTTCGCCGAGGCCGGCCGCTTCCCGGAGATCGCTGCCCATTACCGCAGCCAGGTCCTGGATGTGGCTCGCCGTGCCTTGCGGGCACTCCTTGCGGCGGGTGTCGAGAGCGGGGCCTTCCGGGATGTCGATGCTGACGCCTTCATGCGCGCCACGGGCGGGCCCGGCATCGCGCATATGGCGCTGACCTCGATTTTCGGCTTCCCGCCCGACCAGCTCACAGATCCAGCCGAGATGGCCGACGCCCTGGCCGACATTCTCCTCAATGGTCTCAAGCCGCGAGTTCCCGCCTTATGACCCGACTTCGCACGCTTGCCCTCCTTCTGGCCCTGCCCCTGGGACTCACCGCCTGCAGTGCGGAAACGAACACCACGCTGCACGGCTACGCCGAAGGCGACTTCATCCGCATCGCACCCCAACAGCCCGGCCAGCTCATCGACACGGCCGCGCGCGAGGGCGATCGGGTGATTGAGGGCGACGAGCTCTTTCGCCAGGACGCCACGGCCGAAATCGCGGCCCTCGCATCCGCTACCGCCCGCATCGATGCCGCCACCGCGCGCTATGATGATGCCCTCGCCGGCGCCCGTGACCCGGAAATCGAGGCCGCGCGGGACTTGTTGCGCCAGGCCCTGGCCGCCCAGAACGACGCCGCGCATTCGCTTGAGCGCAGCCAGGCCCTCTTTGCCGACGGCCATATCTCCCAGGCCCGACTGGATACTGTCCGGGCTGCCGCGACAGCGGCGGATGCCCGGGTCGATGAAATGCGCCAGCGGCTCAACATTGTGCGCCTGCCCGCCCGGGCCGATCAGCTGCGCGCCCTGCAAGCCGAGATCGCCGGCGCCGAAGCCAACCGCGATGCCGCCCTCTACCGGCTGGAGCAGCGCACGACCCGCGCTCCGGTCGATGCGCGCATCCATCGCCAATTGCGTTTTGGCGGCGAACAGGCAGGACCCAGCGCGCCGGTCTATGACCTCCTGCCCGACGACGCCGTGCATGCCGTGATCTTCATCCCGGAACCCGCCCTGGCCAGCCTGCCGGTCGGAACCCGGCTTCGGGTGAGCTGTGATGCCTGCCCGACCGGTCTCGAGGTGACCATTGCGACGATCGACGACGAAGCCGAATTCACCCCGCCCATCCTCTATTCCGACAATGAGCGGGCGCGTCTGGTCTATCGCGCAGAAGCCCGCTTCGCGTCTGATCCGCCGCCACCCGGTACCCCGCTCTTTCTTGAGCCTGCGCAATGAGTGACGCTCTCGCCATCGACGTGCTGGGATTGAGCAAGTCTTTCGGCGGTACCCGGGTCGTCGATGGGTTCGACATGGCTGTCCCGCCCGGGAAGATCTATGGCTTTCTGGGCCCCAACGGGTCCGGCAAGACGACCACGATCCGGATGATGTGCGGCCTGTTGAAGCCCGATGGCGGCGGCGGCACGGCGCTCGGCCTCGACATCATCCGCCAGAGCCGGGAGATCAAGGCACGGGTCGGCTATATGACCCAGCGCTTCTCGCTCTATGGCGATCTGACCGTGCGCGAAAATCTGACCTTCATGGCGCGGCTGCATGCCCTGCCCAAGGTCCGTGATGTCGTCGACCGGGCGCTCAAGGAATATGATCTGGCGCCACGCGCAAAACAGCTGGCCGGCAATCTCTCCGGCGGCTGGAAACAACGCCTGGCCCTCGCCGCCGCCTCGCTGCACCAGCCCGGCCTCTTGCTCCTCGACGAACCGACCGCGGGCGTTGATCCCAAGGCGCGGCGCGACTTTTGGGACCGTATCCGGCGACTGGCCAAGCAGGGCGTCACGGTGCTGGTCTCGACCCACTACATGGATGAGGCGGTGCAATGCGACAATATCGCTTTCATCGCCTATGGCCGAAAGCTGATCGACGCCCCCGCGGGTGAGATCCCGTCGCGCATCGGCCTGCACACGATCCGCATTGAAGGTCCCGGCCTGCAGCCGGTTTATGACACGCTGGAACAGGATCCGGGTGTCGAGCAGATCGCGCGCTTTGGCGCCGCCCTGCACATCTCCGGCCGCGATGCCGACGCACTAGCCGCCGCCGCGCAGCCCTACAACGGGCGCGACGGGCTGAGCGTGAGCGAGGCCAAGACCGGGCTGGAAGAAGCCTTCATCTGGTTGATGAGCGGCGCAGAGGACAATTTCCAGTGAAGAGCCTGTCCCGCATCCTGGCCATTCTGGGCAAGGAATTCATCCAGATGCTGCGCGACCGGCTGACCTTCGGCATGATGGTCGGCATTCCGGTGATGCAGCTCTTGCTGTTCGGCTATGCCATCAATACCGATCCGCGCCATCTGCCGACCCTTGTGGAGATGGGCGATAATGGCCCGGCCAGCCGCGCCATCCTGCAGGCCATGGAGATATCGGCGTATTTCGACCTGGTCGGGACGGTCGCGCCGGGTGCCTCGGTTGAGAACGCCATGCGCGACGGTGAGGCTGTCTTCATCGTCACCATTCCGCCCGGCTTCGAACGCGCCCTCGCGCGCGGCGAGCGGCCGCAAATCCTGCTCGATGTCGATGCCACAGACCCCGTGGCGGCCGGGGCTGGCAGCGGCGTTTTCTCCACCATCGTCCAGCAAGCACTGGAACCCATGCTGGGCGACCTGTCTCCTCCCGTCGAAACCGTGATTCACCGTCGCTATAATCCGGCCGGGCGGACCGCACTCAATATCGTGCCGGGACTTCTTGGCATCATCCTGACCATGACCATGGCGATGATGACCTCGATGGCGCTGACCCGCGAAGCCGAGCGCGGCACGCTGGAGGCCCTCCTCTCCACCCCGACCCGGCCGCACGAGGTGATGATCGGCAAGATCACGCCCTATGTCGTGGTCGGCTTCATCCAGGTGGCAATCATGCTGCTGGGTGCCCGCTTGCTGTTCGACGTGCCCTTTGAGGGTTCGCCGCCCGCCTTCCTGGTCGCAGTCTCGCTCTTCATCCTGGTCAATCTGGCGCTGGGTTTTTTGTTCTCGACCGTGGCGCGCAGCCAGATGCAGGCGATGCAACTGACCTTCTTTGCCTTCCTGCCCTCCATCCTCCTGTCCGGTTTCATGTTTCCCTTCGCCGCCATGCCGCAATGGGCACAAGCGTTGGGACAGATCATCCCGGCCACGCATTTCATCCGGGCGGTTCGCGCGATCATGCTGAAGGGCGCCGAACTGGATCACGTCTGGCCCCAGATCTGGCCGCTTCTGGTGATCTTCACGGCGATCGCAGCGGTGGCGATGCTGCGCTACCGCCGGACGCTGGACTAAGTGGGCAGGCGCTAACCCGCCCACTCATCATCGAAAATGCTCTCGATCGGTTCGCCGAACAGGCGGGCCAGTTTGAAGGCGAGCGGCAGGGACGGGTCATACTTGCCGGTCTCCAGCGCGTTGACGGTCTGGCGGGAGACGTCGAGATGGTCGGCCAGCACCTGCTGGCTCCACCCCTTCTCGCCGCGCAAGTCCTTGAGCCGGTTCTTCATCGCACCTGGACCTGCTGGACGGCGGCAGCAAGAGAGTGCACGACGGCCGCCAACGGAAACAGCATGGTCATGTTGAGCGGTTCCATGATCCCGTAGATCTCGGCCACCCCGAAGACCGCGCTGAACAAAAGCATCGCCAGCATTGCGATCGCCGCAGCCCGAACCTGCATGCGTGCCAGCATCTCGTCGATCGAGCGCACATAGCGAATGACTTCATAGCCGTAGACCAGCAGCGGCAGACAGGTCAGCGCCACCAATGGCCAGGCCGAAATGGCGTCCCAACCATTGAGCGATGGGTTGAGCACCTTGTCGATGGCAACGAGAATGGCGGTGAAGGCGATCATCGCCACGAAAGTCCGCCAGAAATAGCGACGGGTCACCGAGGCCTGTTTTTTACTTGCACTCATGACACGTCCTTTTCGTCGCCGCTGACCAACAGCGAGATAATGCGGGCAATCGCCATCACGCCGAGAATGAACACCGTCAGGCCGGCCATCTTCATTTCAGGAGACAATCCGTCGACGACGTCTCTCACCATGTCGAGCGACGGACCAACCATTCCAGCCAGAAAGATGGTCGGCAGGAATACGACGGCAAACAGGGCCAGAGAGACCAGGCTGGGCGGGTCGCCCGCATCTCCAAAATCCTTCATCCAGTCACGCATCGTCATGAAAACCTCCTTCACGCTTGTAAAGTGACCTTGACTATGTGGCGTAAAGGAAACTTGTCGTCAAGGGTGCTTTACAATCGAATGCGAAAAGAAAGGCGCCCGGTTGCCCTGAGCGCCTCTCTTCCGACCGTATAAAATGCGCCTACTCCGCAGGCTCATCGACCTTGTTCGGCTGTTTCGTCACCCGCAGATAGGGCTTGATCTTGTTGTAGCCGGCCGGGAAGAGCTTGTCGGCTTCGGCGTCCGAGATCGACGGCACGACGATCACGTCCTGGCCATCTTCCCAATTGACCGGGGTGGCGACCTTGTAGCCGTCGGTCAGTTGCAGGCTGTCGATCAGGCGCAGCACTTCATTGAAATTCCGGCCGGCGCTGGGCGGATAGGTGAAGGTGGCGCGGATCTTCTTGTTCGGATCGATGATGTAGACCGAACGCACGGTCAGCTTCGGATCGGCGTTCGGGTGGATCATCGAGTAGAGCTCGGACACGGAGCGATCCGTATCGGCGATGATCGGGAAGTTCATCCGGACATTCTGGGTTTCCTCAATGTCCTTGATCCAGCCCTTGTGGTCCTCGACGCTGTCCACCGACAGCGCGATCGCCTTGGCGCCGCGCTTGGCAAACTCGTCCTTCAGCCTGGCGGTAAAGCCCAGCTCGGTTGTGCAGACAGGGGTATAGTCGGCCGGATGGGAGAAGAAGATCACCCAGTCCTTGCCGATCCAGTCGTGAAAACTGATCGGTCCGTCACTCGTCTCGGCTTGGAAATTCGGGGCGATATCGCCCAACAGCAGGCCCATGGCTTTCTCCTCGGTTCAAAACGCGATGAAACTGGCCTAGGAGTAGGTGCGCCTTGTCGGTCGGGAGATCAAGCCCTGTTCCGCCCGGCACGCCCGACTTTGCAACAGCCGGCCCTGGCTTGAAACAGCGGACGCCATGACTGCCACATTGATCCTTATGCGACATGCCAAGGCCGTCGACCGGCTGGAAGCGGAAGATGATTTCCAGCGCGGCCTGACGCCGCGCGGCCGCCGCGATGCCGGTGATGCAGGAGAGGCTTTGGCGGCGCTCGGCATCAGCGCCGACATCGCCCTTGTGTCGCCCGCTTGGCGCACGCGTCAGACCTTCGACCAGCTGGTCCCGCAAATTGGGTCACCGAAAATGGACGACCCGATGGTGCTCTACCACGCCTCGACCGACATGCTGGAACGGGCCACGCGCGACGTATTGGCGCCGGGACGGAGCGTCCTTCTGGTCGGCCATAATCCGGGCATTGGCGGCTTTGCCCACAAGCTGGCCCAGCTGTGCGGCGCGACCCGCGATCTTCCGTCCGGCTACCCCACCGCGACGGCCAGCGTGTTCGAACTGACCGATTGTGATCTGCGCCAGCCGCACTTCGTGACCTGCAGCAATCCCAAGACGTAACGCCAAGCGATTCGCGTTAAAGATGCAATCATGCTTGTATGCGCCCATGGGAGGCAGTGGGGATCTTTGCACCATGGCGATGCTGGACGACGAAACCCGCGTTCGAACGCGACCGCGAACCGTTGCAAGGCGTGACTCCGTAACATCAACCTTCCGGCCTTGGCGCCCCCAAGGCGGACACGCCTTCCGGCCCACACGACTGGCGCGGCCGCCGGCACAATTGGCGCGCCTGTGGCGGGATCACGCCGCTTGTGGCCTGCCATGCCGGGCGCCCGAGCTGAGTGCTTTTGGCCGGGTGTCGCACGGCCTCGCTACAGCAAGCCTCGCCGGACTTGTCGGCAGCCTGATCCTGTTTCTGCTCGCCCCTGGCCTCGCCTTGTCGCTCGCCAGCTGCCTTGTCTGCGCATTGTTCGCGGCACTGATCGGCCTGCGGCTCGCTGCCAGTGTCGTGGCACCACGCTGGCAAGCGGCGCCGACGCTTCCGGACACAGACCTGCCGACCGCCTGCGTCATGGTCGCACTTTATGATGAAGCGGCCGTCCTGCCACAGCTTGCCGCCAGCTTGGTCGCAATCGATTATCCGCCCGACCGGGTCAGCTTCAAATTGGTACTGGAAGCCGGGGATGGCGAGACCCTGCATGTCGCACGCGCCTTGGCGCTGGATGACCGGTTCGAGATCATCATTGTGCCGCCGGGCCATCCGCGCACCAAGCCGCGCGCGCTCAATTACGCCCTGCGCCTGTGCCGCAGCGAACTGGTCACCGTGCACGATGCCGAGGACAGGCCCGACCCCGGTCAGCTGCGCCGGGCTGCGGAGGCCTTTGCCGCCGGCGACGCCCGACTGGCCTGTATCCAGGCCCCGCTGAACTGGTTCAACCGCAACGAAACCTGGCTGACGCGCCAATTCGCACTGGAATACGCCGCCCATTTCCACGCCCTCCTGCCACTTTATCAACGCTTGGGATGGCCACTGCCGCTGGGTGGAACCAGCAATCATTTCCGCCACGACGCGCTGATCCGGGTCGGCGGATGGGATGCCTGGAATGTCACCGAAGACGCCGATCTCGGCCTGCGCCTGCATGCCGCCGGCTATCGTTGCGGCCTGATTGCGCCGATGACGATGGAAGAAGCCCCGCTGCGCCTGGCACCATGGGTCACGCAGCGCACCCGCTGGATCAAGGGCTATGCCCAGACGCTGGCTGTGCTCGCGGCCCGCCCCGACACACCCTGGAGACAGGTCTGGCCCGGCGCCCTCGTCCTGGGCGGCGCAGCCTTGTCGGCACTGATCCACGGTCCGCTGAGCCTGGTCTGCATCGCGGCGCTCGCGCTCGCCCCGGTCGCCTGGCCCGGCAGCCTGGCGGCCCTGGCCTTCATGCTGACCGGCTATGCCAGCGCCCTCACATGCGCCACCATCGCGATGCGCCGTGCCGGACTGCGCCTGCGGGTCCGTGATCTGGCGATCATGCCCGGCTATTGGCTGTTGCAAACGCTTGCGGCGGCACGGGCCTTGCGTCAACTCCTGACCAACCCACATCACTGGGAGAAAACCGAACACGGCCTGAGCGCCATGACGGGGCGGCCATGTACCTCTCACTCACCCCCACACTCATCGGCCTTGCCGCCTGCATCGGCGCCTTCTTCCTCGCCCGTTGGCGCGCCGGACAGCCGGTCCGCCCGGAACGCGGACCCCGCCTCATCCCCTGGACGCTGATCGCCATTCTCGCCGCGGCAATCGCCATCGTGATGGTGGCACACCTGGTGGAGCTGGCCGGCATGGACCCGGCGGCGTTTCGGCCTCAGCGCTAGGCTGGAACGAAATGTGTAGCGCTCAAAGCCCCGGCCAGGTCCACTCAACGACATAGGCGAGAACGACTGCCATCACCACGCCGAGCGCAAAGCGGGACAGCGCGACCGCCAGCCGCATTTTGTGCGCAACATGGTCCCGAATTTGCGCGGCCGCCGCCTCCGCCGACACCGTCACCAGACGGCCGATCAGATGGTTGTCTCGCGCGCTCAAGGCCTCGATCTGACGCTCAATCCGGGCTTGTTCCTTCTCGAGCATTTCGACGTCCTTGCCGAGCTCGATGATGCGGTCCCGGACCTCATCCCAACTGGAAAGGCTGTCCCAGGCCGATTTGGCCAGCGGTTGCACAAAGCGAACATTCGCGCCTCCCGCCAGCAGGCTCAAGCCGGCAAGCGCCAGCCCGCCCACCGCCTTGCCAACCTTCTTGGCCCGCGTCCAATTGCGATCATCATAGGAGGCTTGCAGCTCATCCTGGATACTCTTGAGTTCGCTGATCGCAGCCGACTGCGTCTCCTTGGCCGACTGTAGCTCAACGACCCAACGCAAGCGTTTCCGGATTGAAGACCTGATTGTCTGCGCCGTCCACACCGCGCGCAAAAACGGCCCGATGGCAAACAGCACGAGCGTGGCAACTTCAACGACAAGCAGCGATGGATGCCAATCCAGCCAGTCACCGAGATATGCGGCAAGCGGGACGACCGCAATTTCGTGCCACGCGACCACGATCCTGTCGACGACATCGGCGACCTGCCCAAGCTGGCTGAGCCAATCTTCGACCACCGAAAGAACGGCATTGGAAAAGTCGCGCCGCACCACAAGCGTCAGTGCGGTCAACAGGGTCGCGGTGAATGTGAGATAGCCCAGCATCGTGCGAAATGCGCCAAGCGCTGTCGTGATCACCTGCGAAATCCCGCGCCGTATCGCCTGTGCCGCAGTCGTTGCTGACATTGGACACTCCTCAAAACCACCACAATGAAAGATAGGCTACACGCCTTATGTGACGGCTCTGCCCGGCGGGTCGACGGAAAAGGGCGCAGGGACTGGAGCGGGTGAAGGGAATCGAACCCTCGTCGTAAGCTTGGGAAGCTTCTGCTCTACCATTGAGCTACACCCGCGACACCGTCAGCTTATACGCACTGATTGCCATAGCGGAAGCCGCGATTTGCACGCCCGGCTGCGACCGGCTCAGAGCGTGAAGAACTTCGACAGCTTCAGGCCTTGCGCCTGGTAGTTCGACGCTACCTGGCCGTAGGCCGTCTGCGGCGGTTCGAGCATCGGCTCATAGACAAGACGGGCGATCGGCTGGCCGTGCTCGAGAATGAAGGGGACATCGCGACCACGCACTTCCAGCACCGCCCGCGCCCCGACACCGCCCGCCTCGGCTGTGCCAAAGCCCGGGTCGAAGAAGCCGGCATAGTGAGCGCGGAACTCGCCAATCTCTGTGGCGATCGGCGCCATTTCGGCCGCCTCGCCACGGCCGATCTCGACCGCCTCGCGCGATGCCAGGATGTAGAACTCACCCGGATCCAGAATGAGGCGCCGATCCGGCGCCCGCAGCGGCTCCCAATAACGGCTCGCCGCATGTCCGCCGATCCGTGCAAGGTCGACGAGTCCGGAATGACGACGGGCCCGATAGCCGACAATACCATCATCAAACCCGGCCAGATCGACGCTGACGGTGACTTCGCGCAGTGTCGAATGCGCACCCTGACGGAACCGGACCTGGCTCAGCCGGTCGCCTTCGCGGGCAAGGATGGAAAAGGTGCAGGGCGAGATCTCGGCATAGAGTGGCCCGTCATACCCGACCGGGGCTTGGTCGAACGCAACCCCGCGATCCGTGATGACGCGGGTGAAGACGTCGACACGACCGGTTGAACTTTTGGGATTCATCGCGGCAGTCAGACCGGCGGGCAATTTGAGTCCTTCCTGCAGTGGCGCGAGATAGACGCACCCCGTCTCCAGCACCGCACCAACGGTGAGATCGACCGTGTGCATGACCAGATCATCATCGAGACGTTCGGCAACCGTGCGGTCCGGACCGGGCAGGAAGCTGGCCCGCAAGCGCCAGGCCTTGCTGCCCAGGCGCAAGTCGATACTGGCCGGCTGCACCTGGCCGTCCGCCAGTGCTTGCTGCGTGGTCAGGATACCCTGTCCGACGAGGGCGGCGAGATGATGGTCAGGTAGGATTCCGGTGTCGGCCATGGCTCTCGATCAGCATGTCTGGTGCGTGGCAGATGTCCAACATCCAGCCCGCCCTGTCCAGCGATGCTGACCGTGGGGGTTGAGCCGGCCCGCCCGCAGGTTGATGATAGCGGCGAATTCAGAACCGACCGGCGGCACAGGGCGTGCCGGTCACAGGGGCGCTCCATGTACCAGCACGAAAGCTGCGGCGTGCGGATCAGTGTCAGTCCGGACTATCTCGAAGACGAAAGCACTCCGGACGAGGGGCGCTATGTCTGGGCCTATACGATCGAGATCGAAAATACCGGCGAGCAACCGGTGCAACTGATTGCCCGCAAATGGGTGATTACCGACGCCAATGGCCGCACCGAGCATGTGCAGGGCATGGGTGTGATTGGCGAACAGCCGGTCATCGAGCCGGGTGAGCGCTTTCGCTATACCTCCGGCGCACCGCTGCCGACCCCGTCTGGCTTCATGAGCGGCAGCTATGAAATGCGCCGCGGCGATGGTGAGAGCTTTGCCGCCACCATCCCCGGCTTCTCGCTCGACCGCCCGTCCGACCGGCTCTGGCTGCATTGATCCGATGAACGCCTCCGCCCGGCACGTCTTGGCCCAGGAAGCCCTGCAACCGTGACCCAGGCCCTGCGGCAAGTCCTCTTCATGATCGGCATGATGGTCACCGTCTTGGCGGTGACCATGCTAGCCCCGGCCCTGGTGGATTTCGCCGCGGGTGATCGCGAGAGCGCGACCGCCTTCATCCTGTCGGCGGTGATCGGGGTTTTCGTCGGCGGCGCGGTAACCCTCGGTACGCGCGGCCCGGTCGGCGACATGCCGCCGCGCGGCGCCTTTGTCCTGATCGTCGGCGCATGGTTAGCACTGGCACTGTGTGCGGCGCTGCCGTTACGGCTGTCCGGCGAGGGGTTGAGCTGGACCGATGCCGTTTTTGAGTCGATCTCGGGCCTGACCACGACCGGGGCCACGGTGATCACCGGCCTCGATTACCGACCGCCGGGCCTGCTGCTGTGGCGGGCCATCCTGCAATGGATTGGCGGCATCGGAATCATTGTCACCGCCATGGCCTTCTGGCCGATGCTCGGCATTGGCGGCATGCAGCTCTTCCAGCTGGAGAGCGGCGACAAATCAGACAAGGTCTTGCCGCGCGCAACCCAGATCGCTGCCGGAATCGCCATCATCTACCTGCTTTTGACCGTGATCTGCTTCCTTGCCTACATCGCGGTGGGGATGGACTGGCTGCCGGCAATTTGCCACGCCATGTCGACGGTCTCGACCGGCGGTTTTTCCACGTCGGACAATTCCATGGGCCAATATGTCCATCTGGGCGCCGACATGATCACGACGGTTTTCATCGTGTTGGCTTCCTTGCCCTTCGCCCTGTTCCTGCTTGCGGCAAGGGGGCGGTTCAGCGGTCTGTTTCGCGATGCACAGGTGCGTGGTTTCCTGCTTGTCATCCTGGTGGCCTCGGTCGGACTCACAGCCTTGCTGATGCTGCAGGACATCCCGACCGACGATGTAGCGGCATGGCGCCATGCCAGCTTCAACGCGATCTCCATTATCACCGGAACCGGCTTTGCCACCACGGATTACGGACAATGGGGACCCTTCGCACAGGCTTGTTTCTTCATCTTCATGTTCATCGGCGGCTGTGCCGGCTCGACAACCTGTTCGATCAAGATTTTCCGCTTCCAGATCGCCGGCACCGCAATCCGCCGATACCTGGCCCGGCTGCTTCGCCCCAATGCAATCATCCCCATGCGGTATAATGGCCGACCGGTATCGGAGAGCATCCTGCATTCGGTGCTGGGCTTCTTTTTTGTCTTCTTCGCGGTTTATGCGGTCTCGGCGGCCCTGCTGTCCGCCTTGGGGCTGGACCTGATCACGGCCTTGTCCGGTGCGGGCACCACGCTGACCAATACCGGCCCGGGACTCGGCACCCTTATCGGGCCATCGGGCACGTTCCAGCCACTGTCCGATCCAGTGAAATGGGTGCTGACCGCCAACATGTTTATCGGGCGGCTGGAAGTCCTCGCCGTGCTTGTCCTGCTCAGCCCGCGCTTCTGGCGCGCCTAGGGGGCGCTGTTCAGCCCGCCACCTCGTCCGGCGCGAAACGCCAGTCGCGATTGCAGTATTCACAGGTCATCACGATGGCCCCGTCAGCCTCCATCTCGGCCCGGTCATCGGCCGGGAAAGAGGCGATGATGCGCCGCAGGCGTTCACGCTCGCAGGAGCAGCGTTTGGTGACAGCCGCCGGCTCGAGCAGGCGAACACCGTCCTCATTGTACAGGCGATAAAGAAGCGCCCCGGCAGACAGGTCAGGATCGAGAAGCTCGGCATCCTCGACCGTCTCGAACAGGGCACGGGCGTGATCCCAGTCCTCCTCGGCCGACCCGCGGGCTTCGTCACCGGCCACCGACTGGAGCAGGGCCCCGCCGCCGCGCCATTGCCGCGCCGCATCGCCGGTCCATATCTCGCCGATCGCACAACGCAGCCGGGTCGGCGTTTGCTCGGACTGACGGAAATAGGTTTCGGCGACCTGGCTCAGGCTCTCGCCTTCCAGCGCCACCACGCCCTGATACTGGTCCATATCCGGCCCGTGATCGATGGTCATGGCGAAGGAACCGCGCCCGAGCAGGGTCGACATCATCGCTTCCGGCGCGATCTCGGCGGCCAAGGCCGCATCCACCGCATCGCGGTCCATCGAGGCAAAGCCCCGAACGCCCTCGCCGGTGACGTATTCAGCAACGAGAAAGCGGACCGGTCCATCACCCTGGGCCTGCACGATCAGGCGACCGTCAAATTTCAGCGCATCACCGACCAGCGTGGTGACCAGCACAGCCTCGCCCAGCAGGCGCGCGACCGGTTCGGGATAGTCATGCGCCGACAGGATCTCGTCGAGCACGGCGCCCTGCCGGGTGATCCGCCCGCGAACGGTGCGGCCTTCAACCTGAAAGCCGGCAACAATATTGTCGTGTTCACCGAGCGGGTCACTCACGGTCGAAATCCTTGTTGATCATCCAAGCCTGACAGGATCAGGCGGTTGGTTCCAGAGCAGCCAATGCCTCGTCCAGCACCGCGACAGCCTCGCTGGCATCGTCCTTGGTGATGACCAGCGGAGGCGCCATGCGCGAGACATTGTCACCAGCGGCGCCGATCAACAGATGACGGTCGCGGGCGAGGCCCACCAGCTTTTTGGGGTCGAAACCCGGCTTCAGTTTCATGCCGATCAAGAGGCCCTTGCCGCGCACTTCCTCGATCTTGTCGGGATGACGGTCCATCAGCCCATGCAATTGCTGGCTGAGATAGTTGGAGACCTCGACCACCTGGTCGAGGAAGCCATCCGAGGTGAGCTCGTCAAACACGACATTACCAACCGCCATGGCCAGCGGGCCGCCGCCATAGGTCGACCCGTGCGTGCCGACGACCATGCCTTCAGCCGCCGCTTCCGTAGCGAGACAGGCGCCCATCGGGAAGCCGCCGCCAATGCCCTTGGCCGCGGCCATGATGTCCGGCTCGGCGCCCTCGACCCATTGGTGGGCAAACAGTTTGCCAGTCCGGCCGGCTCCCGACTGGACTTCATCATAGACCAGCATCAGGCCGTGCTCGTCACAGAGCTGGCGCAGACCGCGCAGGAAGCTGTCCTCGGGGGCGCGCACACCGCCCTCACCCTGGACCGGCTCGACACAGATGGCAGCCGTCTCGTCGCTGATGGCATTCTTGACCGCGTCAAGGTCGCCAAACTCGACCTGGTCGAAGCCTTCCATCGCCGGACCGAAGCCCTCGAGATATTTCGGATTGCCGCCGGCATTGATCGCGCCATAGGTGCGGCCGTGGAAAGCGCCGGTGAAGGTGATGATGCGATAGCGCTGCGGATTGCCGTTCACATAGTGATAACGGCGCGCCGTCTTGAGCGCGCACTCCATCGCCTCGGCCCCGGAATTGGTGAAAAAGACCCGGTCGGCGAATGTTGCCTTGGTCAGCTTGTCAGCCAGTTCGACACCAGCCGGAACCCTGAACATGTTGGACAGGTGCCAGAGCTTGCCGGCCTGCTCGGTCAGCGCCGCGACCGCCTTGGGATGCGCGTGACCCAGGCAATTCACCGCAATGCCCGAAATGAAGTCGAGATACCCTGCGCCATCGCCCGTATACAGGCGCGCGCCCTTGCCATGGTCGAAGACCAGATCCGGCGGGGCATAGGTGTCCATCATCGGTGCGGGCATGTCGTGTCCTCCTGGAGTGTCCGGCTGGTTATCCGGCCCGGTCTTGATGCGGGCCTTTCCTCTCCTCTAGGCCGCGCCGATCAGCTCTTCAAGCGCCAGCCTGCATGCAGGAGCGCATAGCTCACCGCGCCCAGTGCAAGGTTGATCACGGCGAGCAGGACAACACCAATCAGCAGGTTGCCATCGGCATGGCCGGTGAAACCATAGCGAAAGCCGTCGATCATGTAGAAGAAGGGATTGAAATGACTGATCGTTGCCAACGGTCCGGGCAGATTGGTGATGGAATAGAAAGTGCCCGACAGGAAGGTCAGCGGCGTGATCACGAAAGTCGTGACCGCCGCCATGTGGTCAAATTTCTCGGCCCAGAGACCGCCGACAATACCGATCATCGACAGCATGGCCGCCGCGCTGAAACCGAAATAGACCACCGCCCACCAGTGTGTCGGCATGACATCAATGAAGGGTACCAAAGTGATGGCCGTGACGGCCGCAACCAACACGCCGCGCGTCATCGCACCGGCCGTGAAGGCGATAAAGAGCTCCAGCGCCGAAAGCGGCGGCATCAGGAAGTCGACGGTATTGCCCTGGACCTTCGAGACCAGGATCGAAGAGCCGGAATTCGCGAAGGCATTGTTCAACAGCCCCATCAGGATCAGGCCCGGCGCCAGGAATTCCGCGAACGGAATGCCGCCGACATCACCGCGCCGCGCTCCGATGGCGACAGCAAAGACAGTCATGTAAAGCAGCGTGGTTGCGACCGGTGCGAGCACGGTCTGCATGCCGACCTTGAGGAATCGCCGAACTTCCTTCTTGTACAAAGTCCAAAGACCCAACCCGTTGAAAAGGCCGAATTTCTTGGGCTGTGGAAAATCGGTTAAGGCAGCGTTACTCATATCGAATTACCCTTAATTTCCCGGTAACCATCTTCGTTAACGATTGGTGTTGCAAGGGAGCTTTCCACAGGTATGACCATAACCCCATCTTGTGGCACCGCTCCGCGTGGGTACAATATCTAGTGTAATTAAACATGCATTGAGCAATGCGCGGTTTACCATCATCTAGGTAGGCAAGCGCATCCCAAACGGGAGACTAGGGCGATGGCTTGGACTGACGAACGCGTAGAAGAACTCAAGAAACTCTGGTCGGAAGGCCTGAGCGCGAGTCAGATTGCGAAACAGCTCGGTGGTGTGACCCGCAATGCCGTCATTGGCAAGGTGCACCGTCTTGGTTTGTCAGGTCGGGCGACCCCGTCGCGACCGGCCCGCCGCACCGCCAAACCCTCCCGCCCGCGCGCAACCACGGCTTCCACCGCGCCGGCTCGCACCGTTGCGCGCCCCTCCCCCTCAGCGCCCCCGGCTGCAACGCCGGCGCCGGTGGAGCCAGCCGTCCTTCCGTCCGGCGAATTCGCCACCGTGCTGACGCTCCGCGAAAGCATGTGCAAATGGCCGATCGGCGATCCGTCCCAGTCGGAATTCCGTTTCTGCGGCCGCAAGACCGACACCGGTCAGGCCTATTGCAACGCGCATTCCGACATGGCCTACCAGCCGAGCCAGAAACGCCGTCGCCGCAATTCCGACGCTTCGGCTGCACTCGACGCAATTGCTGCCACGCGCCGCTATAATTTCTGACCCGACCCCTCACCCAGGTACCGGGACAGACAATGGCCGCCTCGTTTTCGAGGCGGCCGTTTTTTTGCCGAAATCCCGGTTCCGACCATATCCCGCAAGCACCAGCCTCGCCTCTGCGCCAAGTGACCACACATTTTGCTCGGCAACGTATAGACTTATACAAACATTAAATTTGCGATCTCCACAAAACTTGGAATAAGGCCAAGTTTGCGCATAATAGCGCTCATCTGTTCAGGAGGTCACGATGGAAGCCAAATCAAAAAATCGCACTCTGAATAGGATTTACAACTTAACGGGAAATCCCGATGAGTGCGTGGAAGCTTACAAGGAGTGGGCTGATCATTACGAAGAGGACACCGTAGACGGTATGGGCTATGTCGCGCCGACCGTGGTCGCCGAGAAGCTGGCAAGCCTCGCCAAGCTGGACGGCAAATCGGTTCTTGATGCCGGCTGCGGCACCGGCCTCGCCGGTGTCGAACTGGCGGAACGCGCCAGCGCGCTGATCGACGGCATGGATATTTCGCCGGACATGCTCGACCTCGCCCGCAAGAAGGGGGCGTATGAGGATTTGCGAACCGCCGACATGACCGGCCCGCTCGACTACAAGACCAACCAGTATGACGCGGTCATGTGCGTCGGCACCTTCACCCACGCCCATGTCGGCCCGAAGGGTTTCGACGAGTTGGTCCGCATCACCCGCCCGGGCGGTCTGATCGTCGCCACCGTGCATGAGGACGTCTGGGACGCCGACGACTATCTGGCCCATCTCAAAAGCCTGGACGCCTCCGGCGCTGCCCGCCTCAAGGAGTACGATGTCGCCCCTTATCACCTGCACAAATGCCGGCTTGTGGTACTGGAAGCGGTTTAGCGCCCAATGACGCCTAGCGAGTGAAGCTCGACGCGATCACGCATTCACATCAAACGCATAGCCGGCCGAACGCACGGTGCGGATCGGGTCACGCTCGTCCTTGTTGTTGAGCGCCTTGCGAAGGCGGCCAACATGGACGTCGACGGTACGGGCCTCGACATAGACGTCCGACCCCCAGACCGCGTCCAGCAATTGTTCGCGCGAGAAGACCCGGCCCGGGTGCTGCATGAGATAGTCCAGCAAGCGGAACTCGGTCGGCCCGAGATGGATTTCGCGATCGGCACGGCGCACCCGGTGGGCGACCCGGTCCATGGTGATATCGCCGGCCTCGATCACGTCCTCGGCCAGGCCCGGACGGATGCGGCGCAGCACGGCACGGATGCGGGCAAACAGCTCGGTCATCGAAAAGGGTTTGACGACATAGTCGTCGGCGCCGGTATCGAGACCGCGCACACGATCCGTCTCCTCGCCGCGGGCGGTGAGCATGATGATCGGCACATTGGCCGTTTCCTGGCGACCGCGCAGGCGGCGGCAGACCTCGATGCCGGACACTTTCGGCAACATCCAGTCGACCAGCACCAGGTCGGGCGTGGTCTCCTCGGCCTGCATCAGCGCGTCTTCGCCATCAGCGGCAACCGCAACGGTGTAGCCCTCCTTCTCCAGATTGTACTGAAGCAGGGTGGCGAGGGCATCTTCGTCTTCAACGACTAGGACTTGGGGTTTCATCGACCGGCTCCGGGCTATCGATCAGCTATGGCTCAGGACTTGCCGTCTTCGACCAGTGGCGACGCGGTCACCATGAAGTGGACGGCTTCGGCAATATTGGTGGCATGATCGCCGATACGTTCGAGGTTCTTGGCGACAAACAGGATGTGGACACCCGGGCCAACCAGGCCGGAATCCTCGGTCATCGACAGCAGCATCTCGCGAACCAGCGTGTTGTAGCGCTCGTCCACCTCATCATCGGAATGCCAGACCCGCACGGCCGGTTCGACATCGGCCGAGGACAGGGCGTCCAGCACTTCGCGCAATTGCTTGATGACGATAGCGCCAAGCCGCTCGACCTGCTGGGTCAGCGAGACCGGGGCATAGCCGGCCAGATCGCCGGCGCGATAGGCGATATTCTTGGCCAGGTCGCCGACACGTTCGAGGTCGGTGGCGATCTTGAGTGCCGAAATCGTCATGCGCAGATCCGTCGCCAGCGGCTGGCGCAGGGCAAACAGGCGCAGGACGCGTTTTTCCACGTCAACCTGCAAGGCATTGACCTGGGCTTCGCGGGCCTTGATGTCCGGCTTGACGCTGGCATCACGGCGGACAACCGCAGCGATGGCCTTTTCAAGCTGGGTCTCGACCAACCCGCCCATGCGGGCAAGATCGTCGGCGAGCTGATCCAGCTCCTCGCCATAGGCGGTGACGATATGCGCAGTTCTTGAAAGCGCCATGACTGGCCCCCTTCTCGATGGATGCAGCGGCCTAGCCGAAGCGTCCGGTGATGTAGTCCTGCGTGCGGGTGTCGCGCGGGTTGGTGAAAATGTCCTCGGTTGGCCCGTATTCAACGAGGTTGCCCATATGGAAGAAGGCGGTCTGCTGGGAGACCCGCGCCGCCTGCTGCATCGAGTGGGTCACGATGATGATGCAGTAATTCTCGCGCAGCTCGTCGATCAGCTCCTCGATCCGCGCCGTCGCGATCGGGTCGAGGGCCGAGCACGGCTCGTCCATCAGGATGACTTCCGGATTGACGGCTATGGCGCGCGCGATGACCAGACGCTGCTGCTGGCCACCCGACAGGCTGGTGCCTGGATGGGCAAGCCGATCCGACACTTCCGCCCACAGGCCGGCCTTGTGCAGGGCATTCTCGACGATCTCGTCGAGTTCGGGGCGCGACAGGGCGAGGCCATGGATACGGGGTCCGTAGGCGACATTGTCATAGATCGACTTGGGAAACGGGTTTGGCTTCTGGAACACCATGCCGACGCTCGCGCGCAGCACGACCGGGTCGATCGACTTGTCGTTGATTTCCTGGCCGTCAATGGTCAGTGAGCCGCCGACCTTGGCGCCCTCGATCGTGTCATTCATGCGGTTCAGGCACCGCAGGAAGGTCGACTTGCCGCAGCCCGACGGGCCGATGAAGGCCGTTACCGAGCGATCGGGAATGTCGATCGAGACATTGTGCAAGGCCTGTTTGCCGGAATAGCTCACGGTCACGTCGCGCGCAGCGACCTTGATCGGCAGCTCGTCAGCCGGGTTGTGAATAGCGTCGGTCATGGATCTACCATCTCCGCTCGAAGCGACGGCGCAGATAGATGGCCAGGGCATTGAAGCCGATCATCAGCGCGAGAAGAACAAGGATTGCGGCGGCCGTGCGCGCCTCGAAGGCCCGCTCGGCGCCATCCGACCACAGGAAAATCTGGACCGGCATGACGGTGGCGGGTTGGGTAAAGCCTTCCAGGCCCAGCGTCGGGGCGTCAGCAATGAAAGCGACCATGCCGATCATAAGGAGCGGCGCGGTTTCGCCCATCGCCTGGGCCAGGCCAATGATGGAACCGGTCAGGATGCCCGGCGCCGCCAGGGGAAGAACATGGTGGAAGACGGTCTGGGTCCGTGAGGCCCCCACGGCCAGCGCCGCCTGCCGGATCGATTGCGGCACAGCCTTCAGCGCCGCGCGGGTCGCAATGATCACCGTCGGCAGCGTCATCAAGGACAGGACCAGGCCACCAACCAGCGGCGCTGATCTCGGCAGGCCGAACGCATTGATGAAGACCGCGAGGCCCAGCAGGCCGAAGACAATGGAAGGAACGGCCGCGAGATTGTTGATATTGACCTCGATCAAAGCCGTGAAGCGGTTCTTCGGCGCGTATTCTTCCAGATAAAGTGCCGTGAAGACGCCGATCGGGACCGAGATGGTGATGGTGATGATCATCGTCAGGATCGAACCGAACAAGGCACCCTTGACGCCGGCAAGTTCCGGCTCGCGGCTGTCGGCATTGGCGAAGAGATAGGTGTTGAACGCGGAACTGATCACGCCGCGGGCCTCGAGGGCCCGTGTCCAGACGATCAATTGATCGCTCACCCGGCGGCGCTCGGCCGGCGTGTCGATCACATAGAGCGTCCAGTCTGACATGGCGTCGACCGGCTCTGAGCCGAGCAGGAAGCGGCCGCTCGCCGTCGCCCCGTCTGCAGCGATACTGGTCAGCGCAACTGCCCGCCCGTCGACTTCGACCAGCACACTCGGCAAGCTGGCATCGAGTGCCAATGGGCCAGCGTCCCGCTCCAGGGTCGCGCGGATGTCGAGCGCCCGGCGCCGGTTGAGCTCGGCATCATAAAGCATGTCCTCGGCGTCATTGCCGGACAGGCCTTCGGCGCGTTCAGCCAGCGTGTCGGCCTCGACCTCGAGCAGGGTGGCACGGGCGCGCAAGGTGCGGGCAAACTCGCCCGCGAGGTCGCGAAAGTCGGTCGCGCTGGAACGCACCGTCACGGCATCACCCTCGACCGACAAGGACAGTGCCCCGTCGGTATCAAGGACCCGGTCCTCGACCAGCAGGCCCTTGAGGTAAAGGTCGAGATCATCTGCCAGCGGCATGGTGAAGACATGCCGGCTACCGATCAGCCCGGGATTTTCAAGCACCTCGTCCATCAGGCGGGTCGCGTTGAGCGCGGTGTACAGGCTGAACAGGTTGCGCAGGTCACGGCGCGCCTGCACCTCCGGGAACTCGGCCCGCATCGCACTCTGCAGGACACGGCTGTAACCACCCCGGCGCAGCGACTCCTCGCTGCCATCGCCAAGCGGGTCAATGACCTCGCGTTCAAGATCGACCGTCAGCTCCAGCTCATTGACCGTGAATGCCGGCAGGCCGCCGGAAACGATCGAGCTGAGCAATACGATCAGAATGCCAACGGCCGCCGCAACGGCGGCGAGACCGGCGGCACGAAAGCGCAGTTCGGCGCGATAGCGCGCGCCGAGATTCTTGCTGACGGCGGACCGGATCGGCGAGATGTCGGGGGTATCAGTCATATTTTTCCCGGTATCTTTGCACGACGCGCAGCGCGATGACGTTCATCAGGAGGGTGATGACAAACAGGACCAGACCGAGGGCAAAAGCCGACAGGGTTTTGGGGCTGTCGAATTCCTGGTCACCAGTCAGCAACATGACGATCTGAACCGTGATGGTGGTCACCGATTCCAGCGGATTGGCGGTCAGGTTGGCGCCTTGGCCGGCGGCCATCACCACGATCATGGTCTCGCCGACGGCACGCGATACGGCCAGCAGGACGGCCCCGACAATGCCCGGCAAGGCAGCTGGCATGATCACACGGCCGATTGTCTCGGATTTGGTCGCGCCCATGGCATAGGATCCGTCCCGCAGGGATTGCGGCACCGAGTTGATGACGTCATCGCTGAGCGAGGAAATGAAGGGGATGATCATCACCCCCATGACCAGGCCGGCAGATAGCGCGCTCTGGGTCACCACGTCGTCAATGCCGACCATGGCAAAGAAGCTGCGGATGGCCGGCCCGACGGTGAGCAGGGCAAAGAAGCCATAGACCACGGTCGGAATGCCGGCGAGGATTTCCAGGATCGGCTTCGCCGTGAGGCGAAAGCGCGGCCCGGCATATTCGGACAGGTAGATCGCGGACAGAAGACCGATCGGGACTGCGACAACCATTGCAATCAGGGTGATCATCGCCGTGCCGGCAAACAATGGCACGGCCCCGAAAGCGCCGGACTGGCCGACCTGATCCGCCCGCAACGCAATCTGCGGCGACCATTGCAAACCGAACAGGAATTCGGTCAGCGGCACGGTCGAGAAGAAACGTATGCTTTCGAACAGCAGCGAGAAGACAATGCCGACCGTTGTCAGGATCGCGATGACCGACGACAGGAACAGCATCGCGGTGACGAGGCTTTCGACATGATTGCGGGCCCGGAAGGCGACTGCGACTTGGCCGCGTGTCCGGATCAGACCGGCCACGGCGAGGGCGAGCGCCAGTCCGGCGAACAGGTTGCGCATCTGGGTGTCATGACGCGCCATGACCGCAGCCGCCGCATCGAGTTCATCGCTCGACCGGCTCGCCAGACCGTCGGTGGCGATCCGGCGGGCATCCGACAAAAACAGCTGGCGGCGTTCCCGCGGGGCATGAACGAGTTCAAACCCGGCCAGCGCACGCAGACTGGCCCCGTCCTCGGCAGCGGCACGGGCGACCGCATCCCGCAACATGTTGCGACGGGCCAGCCGGGCCTCCTCGGCCGTCGCGATCTGATTGACCAGCTCGGTCTGTTCGACCCCCAGCGCCTCAAGCCGGTGGGGGTCACGATCGCTGCCGCTGGCGTCGCGCAAATCAGCCATAGAGTTGGTGATCGCTGCGGCCCGCGCACGCAGCATGGTGAGGGCTTCCTCCAGATCACGCGTGGCGGTGTCGGCGACAAGTTCGGCCTCGAAATCGGCGGTCAGCACGACGGCGTCGCGGCGCAGCTCGCTGGCCGTCAACCGGTCAACCAGCGGAGTTCCGAACATGCCGTAGACGGCGAGCAGGAGAAACGCGGGAAGCCCGGTCCAGATCGCTACATAATAGCCGTGATAATTGGGGAGGGAATGCAGGCCCGCTGTCGCGCCGGCTACAGCCGCGATCGCGCGCGAACGACCGACATAGAAGGCGCCGGCCAGCATCACGATGATCGCGAGAGCGACTATGGCGATAATCGACATGCAATTCCCCTCGGCTCGCCGATGGTGGTCGGGTTTCGTTGGCACCGTGCTGCGTGGTACGCCCGGTGCGCGCCCCGTTTATGACAGTCGGGCTACAGTTTTGTGACAGCGCCCGAACTGCCTGCAGGGATATTCCGAATTTCGCCTCAAGCCCTTGGTGTTTGCGACGTTTTTGGCATGCGTTTCATGACAGGCAAAAACACGGTGAAAACAGAACCAGCGCCCGGCAAGCTCTCGACCGTGAAGCCGCCACGATGCCGGTTGATGATGTGTTTGACGATGGCGAGGCCGAGGCCGGTGCCCTCCCTGGGACCGCTTTTCTGACCATCAACGCGGTAGAATCGCTCGGACAGCCGCGGCAGGTTCCGGCGCTCGATCCCCTTGCCGGCATCGCGGATCCGGACCGCCACGAACCGGTCGCCCGCATCCGAACTGGGCGCGGCCAGGGTCAAACGACTTGCCCCCTCGCCCAACAAGAGGCCCGGCCGCTCGGCCTGGTCACGCGTAAGATCATTGCTGAGCTGCAGTGTCACCGTCGCGCCGGGTTCGGAATACTTGATTGCGTTCTCGACCAGATTCATCACGACCTCGAGCAATTGATCGCGATCCCCCATCGCCGTCGCCGGGTCGGCCTCGACGGACAGGGTGATAGATTTCTCGGTGATCTGCGGTCGCAGAACGTCAACGACGTCATCAATGATCGCAGCCATGTCCGCAGTACCGCCCGGCAGTACGTGTTCGTCCATTTCGACCCGGGACAGCGACAGCAGATCATTGATCAATCGCTGCATGCGTTCGGTCTGGTCGAACATGATGCCGAGGAAACGGTCGCGCGCGTCCGGGTCGTCCTTGGCATGGCCGCGCAAGGTCTCGATGAAACCGGCCAGTGACGCCAGCGGCGTCCGGAGTTCATGACTGGCATTGGCCAGAAAGTCAGCCCGCATGCGGTCGGCCCGCTTGATCGAGGTTTCATCGGACAGCACCAGCATGGCGCGCCAGGGCTGCGCCGGATCACCCTGCGACGCGACTGGCGCGACGAAGGCCCGGACATGACTCTCAACCGGCGCCATCATCGAATACTCCACCGGGTCGACAGTTTGCCCACGCAGCGCCGCGCTGACCGCCTCAAGCACTTGCGGCTGGCGCAGCACGGCCGACAAATGCCCGGTCACCGGGCCAAGACCGAGAAACTCGCGCGCCGCCGGATTGGCAATTTCAATGCGACCTCCGGCCCCGATGAGCAGGACCGGAATGGGCAGGCTGTCCAACATCAGCTTGGCATTTGCCGGGCTGTCGGGACCGCTGGCCTCATGCTCGCGCCGCGACGCCGGGTCCGGCAGCGGATTGAGGGTTGTGCGCACGGTCAGGTAATAAAAAGTAGACAGGGCCGCGATGGTGGCGATCGCCACCACGGTTTCCAGCAGTCCCAGCTCGCCGAACAGCCAGAACAGGATGAGCACCATGCTGCCGAGCGCAGCGACCGCCGCTGTGTCGCGCCGCCTGATCCGGATCAGCGGCGCCTCTGAGTCCCTTTTATTGCTCAAGTTTTAGTCGCCTTCGCACTGATGATGCGTCATGTAGCGCGCCAATCGGGCGCAAAGCTTGACCGGAGCGCCCTGTCGCGCGCCGCTTCTAGCGTGATTTGCATCCAAATGACGAGCCTGCGGCATCAAAGGTGTCATGGCAGGCGGACGACATCACGAATTTCGAGAGAGTTTTCATGCCATTCGCTATGCATTTAGTGTTTTTCGATAAAAATCTGTTGACTTTCGCTATGCCCTTCCTAGGATGCAATTCCAATTCAGATCAAGACGTGCGGGGACAACGCATGGCAAAACGTTTGCTAGTAATCGCCACAGCACTGGCCACCGCTTCCTGCAGCACGATGCAGGCCTTCGAGACGCGGGAATTCAGTGCCGATGGAACCCTTCCCCCGGCACCGACCTCCTGGTCGGCCGGGACGGGTGAAGCCGGCGCCGAACTGGCCCGCGACTGGGTCGCCTCCCTCCAGGATGCGCGGCTGACCGCTCTCATCGACGAGGCCTTCGCGGGAAATCCGTCCCTGGCCCAGTCCTTGGCACGGTATCATGGTGCCCGGGCCGCCGCCCGCATCGACGGTGCGCGTTTCCTTCCACAGCTTGACGGCAGCGCCAGCTATACCCGCACCGAGCGTAACACCGGTGCCGGATCGGACAGCGTCAGCCTGGGGCTGTCCGCATCCTGGGAAACCGACCTGTGGGGTGCCCTCCGCGACAACTCACGCGCCAGCGGCCTCAACGCCGAAGCCGCGGCAGAAGACGTGCGCGCCGCGCAATTGTCGGTCGCCGGACTGGTGGCCAAGGGCTGGTTCTCGCTGATCGAAGCCCGCCAGCAGACCGAATTGGCCGAACGCGATGTCGCAACGCGCCAGAGCTCACTCGACCTTACTGAACGCCGGTTCGCCCGCGGGCTGGTTCGCAGTTCGGACGTTCGTACCGCCCGCAGCGCGCTGGCCTCGTCGGAAGCGGCCCTCGCTTCGCGCCAGCGTGCCGAAGCATCGTCCGCGCGCAGCCTCGAAACCCTGCTTGGTCGCTATCCGTCCGCCAGCCTCGCGCCGGAAGGCGACTTCCCGGAGCTTGCCACCCTTGGCGGGCTGGGCACGCCGGTCGACCTGCTCGGTCGCCGCCCGGATGTGCGCGCCGCGCGTGATCGCCTCGATGCCGCCGGCCTGCAGTCTGAGGCCGCAGCCAAGGCCCTCATTCCGAGCCTGTCACTGCGCGGATCGTCCGGTACCGGCGGTGTCGACGTCTC
This sequence comes from Maricaulis maris, assembly GCF_003634045.1. Classification (GTDB taxonomy): domain Bacteria; phylum Pseudomonadota; class Alphaproteobacteria; order Caulobacterales; family Maricaulaceae; genus Maricaulis; species Maricaulis maris. Next base: position 297,569 of record NZ_RBIM01000001.1, on the reverse strand, counting down.
GGACATGTTCGACCTCGACACGCTGGTCTCCAGCATCACGGCGTCGCTTGTGGCCCCGATTTTCGATGGCGGCACCTTGCTGGCGCAGCGTGATCAGGTCTATGCCAATGCCGAAGGCTTGGTCGCGAGCTATGTTTCGACCGTGCTGACCGCGTGGCAGGAATCGGAAAACGCGATCCATGCCGACGCCATTCTCGCCCAACGCGTCGAGAATTTGCGCCAAGCCTATGAAGAAGCCGCCGCTGCCGAGGATCTTGTGGTCCGCGAATATGCCCGCGGCGTCTCGACCATATTCGAACTGCTGACCGCCCAGTCGCGGCGGATCAGCGCTGAAAGCCAATACATCTCGGCGCGTCGCGAACGTGTGACCAATCGCGTCGACCTCTATCTCGCCCTCGCCGGCGATTTCTCCGCGGCCCAGTCCGCAGACCCGGCCGCGCACACAGGAGAATAATCATGGGTAAGTTTCTCGGACGTTTTTTGATCCTGATCGTTGTCGGCGCAGTCGGCATTGGCGTCATCATCAGCCTGGTGGCATCACAACAGCGCCCTGAGCGCGCCAATGCGGCACCGCGACCGGTCGCGGTCTTTGTCGACGAGGCTCGGCTGGACACCATCGCGCTGCAAGTGACGTCGCAGGGCGAGGCGCGGCCACGCACCCAAATCAATCTGGTTCCCCAAGTCGCCGGCCGTATCACTTTCGTGAACCCGGACTTCATCGAGGGCGGTTTCTTCGAAGCCGGCGAGACCCTGGTCCAGATCGAGGATGCCGACTATCGCCTGGCCGTGACCCGCGCCTCGGCGCAGGTCGCCCAAGCCCAGCAAGCCTTGGTCCGCGAACAGGCCGAATCCGAACTGGCTGCCAGCGAATGGGCCGAGCTCGGTGACGGCGAGGCGTCTTCCTTGACGCTGCGCGAGCCGCAATTGGCCGAAGCCCGGGCCCAGCTGGCCGCCGCCGAAGCCGCGCTGCAATCGGCACGCCTCGACCTGCAACGCACCCGCATTTCTGCACCCTTCAGCGGTCGCGTCCGCGTCAAGAATGCCGATCTCGGCCAGTATGTCTCTCCGGGCACGCCGCTGGGTGAGGTCTTCTCGACCGATGCCGTGCTGGTCCGCCTGCCGCTGACCGATCATGAACTCGGCCTGCTGGGCATTCCGATCGCCTATAATGCCGGCGGCGATGGCGAAGGCATGCCGGTCCAGCTGCGCGCCGCCCTGGGTGGCAGCCAGCAAACCTGGCAGGGCCGCATCACCCGCACCGACAGTGCCATCGACCCGCAAACCCGCGTCCTCTACGCGATTGCCGAAGTGACCGACCCCTATGGCGCCGGCGCATCGAACGGCACGCCGCTGGCAGTCGGCCTGTTTGTCACGGCCAGCATCACCGGACGGGATGTGGAAAACGCCTACATCCTGCCGCGGTCAGCTCTGCGCGGCCAGAACAGCGTCTATGTCGCCGAAGAAGGCGGAACGCTGTCGGTCCGCACGGTTGAGGTCATCGACTCCAACTCCGAGCGGGTCGTGGTCTCGTCCGGTGTCCGTGGCGGCGAAATGGTCGTCACCTCGCCGATCCGCGGCGCCAGTGATGGCATGCGCATCCAGACATTCGACGCCGAAGGCACAATGATAGCGTCCCATTCAGCAACCTATGACGAAGAAGACACGGCCGAAGGCCTGGCTGAAACCGAAACCGGCGAAGCTGACAGCGAAGCTGTCGCAAGCGCCGGTTGATCGAACAGTCCCCAGGGAGGAATACGGCGATGACCGACCCGAACACCACTCATGACGAAGCCCCGCGGGGCGGTATTATCGGCTGGTGGGCGCGGAATTCCGTCGCCGCCAACCTGGTGATGATCATCGCCGTTCTCGGCGGTTTCATCGGCTATACTTCGCTCAACCGCGAAGTCTTCCCGACCGTGTCGGTGAACGGCGCCAGCGTGTCCGTTGCCTGGCCCGGCGCTTCACCGCAGGAAGTCGAAGAACAGATCATCGTCCGCATCGAAGAAGCCCTGTCCGACATGGACGGGATCGAGACCATCACCTCGACGGCCCGCGAAGGCGGCGGCAACATCAATATCGAGGGCAAGCGCTCGGTCGATGTTGGTGAGTTCATCGACGCCATCAAGCTGGAAGTCGACTCGGTCAACAACCTGCCGCAATCAGCCTTCCGCCCGGTTGTGACGCCCTGGCGCTCGCAGGACCAAGTCGTCGGATTTGCCGTGCATGGCAGCCCCGACCGGCGTGAGCTTCAGGCGATCGGGCGCGAGATCCGCGATGAAGTGGCCCAGCTCCCGGGTGCCTCCATCGTCAACATGTGGGCAACCCGCGGCGAAGAAGTGTCCATCGAGGTCTCCGAAGAGACGCTGCGCCGCTATGACCTGACCTTTGACGAGATCGTCCGCGCCGTCCGCTCCAGCTCGCTGAATGCATCGGCCGGGAGCGTGCGAACCGATCTCGGTGATGTGAACATCACCTCGCGCCAGCTCGCCGACACGGCGCCCGAATTCGAGGACATCATCATCCGGCAGACCTCGGACGGCGGTACGCTGCGCGTCCGTGACGTTGCCCGGGTGACGGACGGATTCAACGATTTCAACCTTGAAGCCACCTATAATGGTGAGCCGATGGTGCTGGTGGTCGTCGAGACCTCGCCCAATATCGATGTCGTCGACACCTCACAACAGGTCCGGGACTACATTGATCGCAAGCGCGCCGAACTGCCCGATGGCGTCCACCTGTCGCTGTGGTGGGACAACTCGGAAATGTATACGGGGCGTATGGAGACGATTGCCAAATCGGCCCTGTTCGGCGGCATTCTGGTGCTGATCGTCCTCTTCCTCTTCCTGCGTCCGATCGTGGCGTTCTGGGTGACTGTCGGCATTTTCGTGGCCTTCGGTGGCGCCTTCCTGCTCCTGCCCATGCTCGGCGTGACGCTGAACATGCTGTCCCTGTTCGCCTTCCTGCTGGTGATCGGTATCGTCGTCGATGACGCCATCGTTGTCGGCGAGAACATCCACGACCGCGTCGAACGCGGCGAACCCGGGCTGACGGCCTCGATCGTCGGCACGCAGATGGTGGCCAAGCCGGTGATTTTCGCCGTCATCACCACCATCATGATGTTCTCGCCCTGGATGTTGCTGACCGGTCCGGAAGTCCAGTTCACCCGCCAGATCTCGCTGGTCGTGATCGCGGCGCTGGCCTTCTCGCTGATCGAGTCCCTGCTCATCCTGCCGGCCCACCTGTCGCACATGAAGCCGCAGTCCAATACCGGCCTCTTCGGGCCGCTGATTGCCGTGCAGCGGATGATCGCCAACTCGCTGCTGACCTTTGCCCGCGGCGTCTACCGCCCGGTCGCCAAGGCCTGCATCCGCAATCGTTATGCGACCTTCCTCGGCTTCTTCCTTGTCTTCCTGATCTCGATCTTCATGCTGACGACGAACCGCGTCGGCTCGGTCTTCATGCCGCAGATCGAGAATGAGACGATCCAGACCTCGATCACCCTGGCCGAGGGCACGCCCTGGAACCGGACCGAGCAGGTTCGCCAGCAGCTTGACCAGGCCCAGGACGAGGCTCTGAGCTACTATCGGGAGCAGTTCCCGGGCGAAGTCGACATGATCGAAAGCCGCTCGACCCTGGCAACCGATGGCCGTATCCGGGCCTGGATCACACTTGCCGATCCGGAAGTCCGCCCCGGCAACCTGCCGACATCAGAAGTCGCGGCCCAGATCCGCGAGTTTCTGGGACCGATCCCGGATGCCGAAGAAATCCGCCTCGACTCCACGATCAATGACGGCGGCAATTCGATGAACTTCGCCCTGTCCGGGCAAAATCTCGACGAATTGCGTGCTGCGGCAGACGATCTGAAAGCCCAACTGCGCAGCTATGACACGCTCTATGACGTCGTCGACTCGATGCAGACCTCGACCGAGGAATTGCAGGTCCGCCTGCGTCCCAACGCCCAGGCACTCGGCCTGACCCTGAATGACGTGACCCGCCAGGTCCGTCAGGCCTTCTGGGGTGAGGAAGTGCAACGCCTGCCGCGTGACGGTCAGGATGTCCGGGTGATGGTGCGCATGGACGAAGCCTCGCGCCGCTCGCTCGACACGCTTCGCGATGTCCGCATCAGGACCGCTGACGGCCGGGAGATCCCGCTGGCAGCTGTCGCCGAGGCGGATTTCGCACCGGGCCTCAACCGGATCAACCGCCGCAACGGCATGCGGACCATCACGGTCAGTGCCGAACTGTCTGACCCGGCAGCCCGCGGCGACGTCAATACCAGTCTCAACGAGAACTACTGGGAGACCTTCGAAGCCCGCTTCCCGCACGTCTCGCGTGACGAGATCGGCCAAGCCGAAGGTGAGCGCGAATTCATGGCCGAAGTCATGGTCCTGCTGCTCTTCGCGCTGATCTCGATGTATCTGCTGCTGGCGATCGCCTTCCGCAGCTACTTCCAGCCGATCGTGATCATGATCGCGATCCCGTTCTCGCTGACCGGCGCCATTTTCGGACACTATATGTTCGACATGCCGATCGCCCTCTTCTCCTACTTCGGAGTGGGCGCCGCGGCTGGCGTCGTGATCAACGACAACCTGGTGCTGATCGACTTCGTCAACCGGCTGCGGGCCAATGGCGTCGGGGCTTTCCAGGCGCTGGTCGATGCGGGTGTGCAGCGTTTCCGCCCGATCCTGTTGACCTCGGTCACCACCTTCCTCGGGATTTTCCCGATGATGGCCGAGCGCTCGACCCAGGCGGAATTCCTCAAGCCGATGGTCGTCGCCCTGGGTTTTGCGGTCATCTTCGCGCTCTTCCTGACACTGGTGATGGTTCCGGCCATGTACGCGATCGGCGTCGACATCGCCCGCTTCTTCCGGATGATGTGGACGGGCCAGAAACAGCCGGCCCTCGGCGAGCATTATACCGACACCGATTTCGCCCATGGCGAACGGCCCGGCCATCTCGACCATTCGCCTGCCGAATAATTGGCGTCAAAACGCCCCGCGTTGTATCTAGCGCGGGGCGTTTTTGCGTCTTGGACAATGAAACAAGGGGATCATCGCATGAAAAAGCTCTTGCTGAGCACCGCCGTGCTGGCGCTTACCGTGGCCTGCCAACCGGCACCATCCAATGACACGACCGCCGAAAACACGCATACAGCCACCACCGGCAGCCCGGAAATCGGCGCCTGGGGCTTTGACCTGACTGGCATGGATACCAGTGTCGTGGCCGGCAATGATTTCTATCGCTATGCCAATGGCGCCTGGCTCGACCGCACCGAAATTCCGGCCGACCTGACCAATTACGGCATGTTCACCGAGCTCGCACTTGAAGCCGAGGAACAGGTCCAGGACATCATTCTGGAACTGGCGGCCCTCGACGCTGCGAACGGCTCGATCGAACAAAAGGTCGGCGATCTCTATGGCAGCTGGATGGACACCTCGACCATTGACCAGCTCGGCCTGGCGCCGGCCCAGCCTTATCTCGACGAGATCGCGGCAGCCCAGACCCATGCCGACATCAATGCCCTGTTCGCGACGATCCATCACCAGTCGCCCTACGGCGTCGGCATCATCCCCGATCCGGCCGACACCACCCGCTACACGGTCTTTGTCGGCCAAGGCGGGTTAGGCCTGCCGGACCGCGACTTCTACCTGGTCGAGGAAAACCAATCGATCCGCGATGCCTATCTGGCCTTCATTGCCCAGATCTTCGATCTGGCCGGCATCGAGGACGGAGCCGCCAAGGCACAGTCGATCTTCGATCTGGAAATGCGTCTCGCCGAGTCCCATTGGACCCAGGCCGACAGCCGCAACATCCAGAAGATCTACAACCCCATGCCGATGGCGCAGCTTGCCAGCCTCGCGCCCCAGCTGAACTTCGAAGCGGGCATGGAACAGCTTGGTCTTGATGGCGTCGCCACCTATCTGGTCGCCCAGCCGAGTGCCATTGAAGCGGCCGGCGCAATCTTCGAGGAAACGCCGGTTGATGTGTGGCAGGACTACATGACCTTCCACTTCATCCGCTCGAATGCCGGCGCACTGCCGGAAGCATTCGACGCCGCCAATTTCGCCATGTTCGGCACCACGCTGAACGGCGCCGAGGAGCAGCGGCCGCGCGATCGCCGCGGCGTCAACCTGGTCGGTGGCCAGCTGGGCGAGGCCGTCGGCCAAGTCTATGTCGAACGTCATTTCCCGCCGGAGTCGAAAGCGGCGATGGAAGACCTCGTGGCCAATCTCACTGTTGCCTTTGAGGGCCGCCTCGAAGCGCTGGACTGGATGGATGACGAGACCCGGGCCAATGCACTGCAAAAGCTCTCCACCTTCGAGCCACGCATTGGTTATCCCGACGAATGGCAGGACTATTCGGCACTGGAAATCCAGGCCGACGACCTGTTTGGCAACCTCTTCCGCCTGACCGAATTCGAGTGGAATGAGCAAATCGCCGACCTCGCGGGTCCGGTCGATCGCAATGCCTGGCCTTACCCGCCGCAAACGGTGAATGCGTCGTACAATCCGCTGATGAACCAGATCACCTTCCCGGCCGGCATCCTGCAGCCGCCCTTCTTTGATCCCAATGCTGACGCGGCGATCAATTACGGCGGTATCGGTGCCGTGATCGGCCACGAAATCGGCCATGGCTTTGACGATCAGGGCCGCCGCTTCGATCATGACGGTTCGATCCGGGATTGGTGGAGCGAGGCCACCAATGAGCGTTTCGAAGAACGGGCCGACATACTGGAAGCCCAGTATTCCGGCTATTCCCCGGTTGAGGGTCGCTTCGTCAATGGTGAGTTCACCATGGGTGAAAATATCGGCGACCTCGGTGGTCTGCAGATGGCCTACACCGCTTATCAGCGTCATCTTGATGCCTGCTGTGACGGCGAAGCCCCGGTCATTGACGGCTTCACCGGCGAGCAGCGTTTCTTCCTTGCCTGGGCCCAGGTCTGGCGTCGCCTGTATCGGGAAGAAAACCTGATCAACCGCCTGGCGACTGACCCGCACAGCCCGTCACAATACCGGACCAATGGCGTCGTTCGCAATCTGGACGTCTGGTACGAGGCCTTCGGCGTCACCGAGGACAATGACCTCTACCTGCCACCGGAAGAGCGTGTCTCGATCTGGTAGGTTCACACCTGACCGTATGAAACGGCCCGGCGGAGACGTCGGGCCGTTTTGTTACAGGGCTGTAAGACATGTCTCCCGCGTATTGCGCCGCCGCCCTATCGCACTAGTGTTTCCGCCAATGAAATCGCTCTGAGGGGAAACACCATGAAAAAGCTTCTGCTGACCAGCGCCTGCGTGGCGCTGATGGCGGCCTGCTCGCCGACCAGCGAGACGCCGGATACTGCCAACGACACGACCGCGTCCCAGGACACCGCCGCGATGCCGGCCGGCTCGCCGGACCTCGGCACATGGGGTGTCGAGATTGAATACGTCTCCGAGACCGTGGCTCCGGGCGATGACTTCAACCGTTATGTCAATGAAGGCTGGCTCGACACGACCGAGCTACCGCAGGGCTTCTCGTCCTTTGGCGGCTTCACCGAACTTTATCTGCGGTCGGAAGAACGCGTGGAAGGCATCATCCAGGAAGCCGTCGCCGCCAATGCCGAAGCTGGCACACTGCAGCAGCAGGTCGGTGACCTCTACGCCTCCTATATGGACACCGACACCCTCGCGGCCCGCGGCTTGGAGCCGGCGCGCCCGATGCTCAACACGATCGCCGCCGCGCAGTCGCATGACGACATCGCGACCCTGATGGGCAGCCCGGGGACCGCGTCCATCTTCGGCGCCGGCGTCGGCCGCGACCCGGGCAACCCGCAGCGCTACATCGTCTCGGTCAGCCAGAGTGGTCTCGGCCTGCCGGACAAGTCCTATTACGAGCGCGACGACGAGACCTTCGTCGGCTATCGCGACGCCTATGTGGCCTACATGACCGACGTGTTCGACATGATCGGCATGGACAATGCGGCCGAGCGTGCCCAGGGCGTGCTCGATCTGGAAACGCGCATCGCACAAATCCATTGGACGCGCGCAGAGAGCCGGGACCGGGTTCGCACCTACAATCTGATGGGCATGGATGATCTGACGGCTTCGGCACCGGGCTTCCCCTGGCAGGCCTTCATGACCGCGCTCGAGTTTGAGGGCGAAAGTGAAGTCGTGGTCCGTCAGGACACGGCGATCCAGTCGCTGGCCACCCTGTTCACGGAAATCCCGGTCGAGGCCTGGCAGGACTATCTCAGCTTCCGCTACATGTCCTCGAACCAGAACCTGCTGACGCCGGAATTCTACGAGCGCTCCTTCGACTTCTACAGCCGCACCCTTCGGGGCACCGAACAGCCGCGCGAGCGCGATCGCCGGGGCATCCAGTATGTCAACGGCAATCTCGGCCAGGCCATCGGCCAGATCTATGTCGACCAATACTTCCCGCCCGAGCACAAGGCGCAGATGGAAGAACTGGTCGAGTATCTGCGTCGTGCCCTGCGCGAGCGCATCGAGACGCTCGAATGGATGGATGACGAGACCCGCATCGAAGCCTTCGACAAACTTGAGAAATTCCTGCCCAAGATTGGCTATCCGGACATCTGGCCGGACTATTCCGAGATTGAAATCCGGGCCGATGACCTGTTCGGCAATTCCGAGCGGATCGCCGCGTGGTTCCGGGCCGACAACCGCGCCCGCCTCGGCAGCCCGATCCGCGAGTGGGAATGGTTCATGTCGCCGCAAACGGTGAATGCCTACTATTCATCGACCGCCAACGAGATCGTCTTCCCGGCCGCTATCCTGCAGGGTCCCTTCTTCGACCCCTATGCCGACGCGGCCGTGAACTTTGGCGGCATCGGCGCCGTGATCGGCCACGAAATGGGCCATGGTTTCGACGACCAGGGCAGCCAGTCCGACGGTGACGGCGTCCTGCGCAACTGGTGGACAGATGAGAGCGCCGAGAACTTCAATGCCCTCACCGACCAGATCGTCGCCCAGTATAACGGCTTCTCGCCGGTCGAAGGCCAGACGGTCGACGGCTCGCTCACGCTCGGCGAAAACATCGGTGATATCGGCGGTCTGTCGATGGCACACCGCGCCTACCAGATGTATCTGGCCGACAATGGCGGCGAAGCGCCGGTGCTCGACGGCTTCACCGGTGATCAGCGCTTCTTCATGGCCTGGGCGCAGGTCTGGCGGAATGTGCGCACCGAGGACAGCCTGCGCGCGCAGCTCCTGTCCGACCCGCACAGCCCGGCCCAGTACCGCATCAACGGCGTCGTCCGAAACAATGACGCCTGGTACGAGGCCTTCGGTGTGACCGAAGACCATGAACTCTATCTGGCCCCGGAAGAACGCGTCTCGATCTGGTAGGGTTTAACCCTAAACCCACGAAACGGCCCGGCGCTCGCGTCGGGCCGTTTTGCATTGCGGAAGCTTAATCAATCCCCCATCGGCGCGACGCCTGCCCGATTCCAGTTTTGCGGCGTCTGAAACCGTTTTTCGGGGGTAACTGATGAAACACATCCTGCGCGCCGGCGTCGCCGGCATTGCCTTGTCACTCACCGCTCTTGGTCCCACCCTAGCGCAAGACGCCATTCTCGGGGACTGGGGTGTCGAAACCGCCCATGTCAGCGACACACTGAACCCGGGCGATGACTTCTTCCGCTACGTCAATGAGGGCTGGCTCGACACGACCGAGATCCCGGCGGGCTTTTCTTCCTACACCGCCTTCCACGAGCTTTATCTGCAATCGGAAGAACGGATCGAGGGCATCATTCGCGACAGTGCCGCTGCCCACGCGCCGGCCGGAACACTCGCCCAACAAGTGGGCAACCTCTACGCGTCCTACATGAATGTCGACGCGATCAACGCGCTCGGGATTGATCCGGTCCGTCCAGGTCTGGCGCCGATCACCGATGCCGACAGTCATGACGACATTGCTGCCGTAATGGGGATGCTCGGTCATGCCTCGATCTTCGGCACGTCGGTGCAGAGAGACGAAGGCGATCCGAGCCATTACATCCTGTATCTCAACCAAGGCGGCTTGCACCTGCCGACGCGCGATTATTACCTGCTGGAAGATGAGCGCTTCGTCGAATATCGCGCCGCCTACCGCGCTTATATCGCCGACGTGTTCGGCTTCCTCGGGCTGGATGATGGCGAAGCGCGCGCCGACCGCATCATCGCGCTGGAAACCGCGATGGCGAATGTCCACTGGACCCCGGCCGAGAGCCGCGACCGTGTCGCCACCTATAATCCGACATCGCTGGCCGAGTTGCGCGAACTGGCGCCGGGCTTTGACTGGGATGCCTTCTTCGAAACGGCCGACTATGCCGACCAGGAGAATTTCATCGTCTCCCAAACGTCCGCGATTACTGGCCTGGCAGCCGTCTTCGCTGACACGCCAGTCGAGACCTGGCGGGATTACCTGACCTTCGCCTACGTCAATTCGAACACCAATCTTCTGTCCGAGGAAATCTACAACCGCTCCTTCGACTTCTGGGGCCGGACGATGAGCGGCGCCCAGGAGCCGCGCCCCCGAGACCGCCGCGCGATCCAGTTCGTCAATGGCAATCTGGGCCAAGCGATCGGCCAGATCTATGTCGAGCAATACTTTCCGCCCGAGCACAAGGAACAGATGGACGAACTCGTCGACTATCTGCGCCGCGCGTTGGAAGAGCGGATCGAGACCCTGGAATGGATGGATGCCGAGACCCGCACCGAAGCGCTCGACAAGCTCGACAAATTCCTCCCCAAGGTTGGCTACCCCGAGGTTTGGCCGGACTATTCCGAGATCGAAATCCGGTCCGACGACCTGTTCGGCAATGCCTGGCGCATCAATGCCTGGTTCCGCGCTGACAGTCGCGATCGGCTGCGCGGTCCGATCCGCGACTGGGAGTGGGGCATGTCACCGCAAACGGTGAATGCCTATTACAACTCCACCGGCAACCAGATCGTCTTCCCGGCGGCCATCCTGCAACCGCCCTTCTTTGATCCGAACGCCGACCCGGCAGTCAATTTCGGCGGTATCGGCGCCGTGATCGGTCACGAGATCGGGCATGGCTTTGACGATCAGGGCAGCCAGTCCGACGGCGATGGCGTGTTGCGGAACTGGTGGACCGAATCCAGCCGCGAACAGTTCGATGCCCGTACCGACCGGATCATTGCCCAGTACGAGCAATTCTCGCCGATCGAGGGCATGCATGTCGACGGGCAGCTGACCCTTGGTGAAAACATCGGAGATATCGGCGGCCTGTCCATGGCCCACCGGGCCTATCAGATGTATCTGGCCGATCACGGCAATGAAGCGCCGGTACTGGACGGCTATACCGGCGAGCAACGCTTCTTCATGTCCTGGGCCCAGGTCTGGCGCGTGATCCAACTCGACGATGCCGCGCGCAGCCAACTCCTGTCCGACCCGCACAGTCCGGGCCAATACCGGGCCAATGGCGTCGTGCGCAACATGGATGCCTGGTACGAGGCGTTCGGCGTCACCGAGGACAATGACCTCTATTTGCCACCGGAAGAGCGCGTCTCGATCTGGTAGGCCTGAGGATGAACTGACGAAACGGCCCGGCATCACAGCCGGGCCGTTTTGCATCCGGCGCCTTGCCATGTTTCACCAAAACCGGTCCTATCCGCCAACAAGAACCATTCTCGGGGGAATTCATGGACGCCGAAACCGCGCCGCTCTTCAGCAATGATGCGATCATCATGGGCCTGCTTGCCGTCCTGCTCGGCGCCGTATTCTGGACCTCCAACCTCGACAACAAGCTGGCCAAGGGCTTCTACCGGATTTTTCCGCCCCTGCTGCTTTGCTACTTCCTGCCCTCGCTGTTGAACCTGTTCAACATTGTCGATCCGGAAGCCTCGCAGACCTATTTCGTCGCCTCACGCTATTTGCTGCCCGCCGCGCTGGTCCTGCTGACCATGTCGGCCGACCTGCCGGCGACCTTCAAGCTCGGCCCCAAGGCGCTGATCATGTTCTTCACCGGTACGATCGGCGTCGTGCTGGGCGGCCCGGTCGCGCTTTTCATTGCCAGCATCCTCTTCCCCGACCTGATCGGTGTGACCGGTCCGGATGCGGTCTGGCGCGGCATGTCGACTGTGGCCGGCACCTGGATCGGTGGCGGTGCCAACCAGGCCGCCATGTATGAATTCTTCGGCGTCGGAAGCGAGGTCTACTCGGCCTGGATCGCGGTCGACATCATCGTCGCCAATATCTGGATGGCCTTCCTTCTGCTTGGTGTCGCCAACGCCAAGCGCATCGACAAGGCGCTGAACGCCGACAGCCGTTCGGTCGATACACTGCGCGAAAAGGCCGAGGGTTTCGAGAAGACCCATGCCCGGATACCCGAGCTCAAAGACCTGATGATCATCCTCGCCTTCGGCCTTGGGGCCATGGGCCTGTCCCACATCGTCGCTGACTTCATGGGGCCCTGGGTCGGAGCCAACTTCCCGGGCTTGGCGGACCTCGGGCTTAACTCAGGTTTCTTCTGGCTAATGCTGTCGGCCACGGTGATCGGGGTCGCGCTGTCCTTTACCAAGGCGCGCAAGCTGTCAGGTGTCGGCTCCATGAAGGTCGGTTCGGTCTTCATCTATGTGCTGGTCGCCACCATCGGCATGCGCATGGACATCACGGCGATCTTCCGCAACACGGAGTTCTTCGTGATCGGCATCATCTGGATGCTTGTCCACGTCGCGCTGCTGTTGCTCGTCGCGTGGCTGATCAAGGCCCCCACCTTCTTCATCGCGGTCGGCTCGAAGGCAAACATTGGCGGCGCGGCCTCGGCGCCGGTCGTCGCAGCGGCCTTCCATCCATCCCTGGCACCGGTCGGCGTGCTGCTGGCGGTCGTTGGCTACATCGTCGGCACCTGGGCCGCCATGATGACCGGCTACTTGATGATGTTCATGATGGGCGCCAGCGTAACCCCTTGAGTTGAAAACACCTCTTCCATTTCCCCTGAGGGTTGAAAATACCGTCTGACGCGTATTATTTCTTAACGACACCCCGTGTTTCCGTTAACCTTATTTAATCGAGGGGCGGATCAGCGTGCCTTCAGCGAATTCCTAGGGGGGATGCAAGATGAAACACCAACTCCTGTGCGCCAGTGCCATCACACTGCTGACCGCGTCGACCGCGTTTGCCGGTGATACCGAATGGTTCCCGCCGGATCCGCCAACCACCGCCGCCACCGGCGAGTGTTACGCCCGCGTGCGGATCGCGCCGGAATATGATGTCTATTCCGAGCAGGTCACCACCCAAGACTCCTACGAGCGCTACAATGTGGCGCCGCCGAGCCTGCGTGACGAGTATCGCGAATATATCTCGCGCGAAGCCGGCATGCGCTACATCGTGCACGAGCCGGTCTACGAAACGGTCACCGAAACCGTCCAGGTCCGCCCGGCCTATGTCGAGTATGAAGTCGTTCCGGCCACCCATGACACCGTGACCGAGACCATCCTTGTGCGCGAACCGCGCATGGTCTGGCGTCGCGGTTACGTGCCCGGTGCATCGATGACGCGCTTTGACAGCGAGACCGGCGAAGTGTGGTGCCTGGTGGAAGAAGCCGGCGAATACCAGACCGTGACCCGCAACATCGTGGTCTCGCCGGCCAATATCCGTGAGATCAACCATCCCGCCGAATACGCCCAGATCACCCGCGATGTCCTTGTTCAGGAAGCGCGCATCGAGGAAATTCCGATCGCCGAGGAACGCGACACCTATCGCATCGAAGTCCTCGACCAACACGCGACCGTCGACAGCCATGTCGTGCCGGTCGAAACCCAGACGGTGACGCGCTACTCGCTGCGCACCGAAGAGCGTTGGGAATGGCGCCTGGTCGACTGCGAAGAGATCAATCTTCCCGGTCACAACCCGCCAATGAGTTCGGAAATCCCGCCGGTCGCTTCGCGGCAGGCCGCGCCGTCGAGCCAGGGCAACACCTATCTCTACGGCACCGACATGCCGGCCGATGGCAATGCCTATTCGGAAGAAGTGCCGGTGGCGCAGGCGTCCTATTCCTCGCCCCGCTCATCTTCGCGTTCGACCCGGCGCCAGCGCTGATCAACAGACGAAGACTGGACACGGGCGCAAGCCCGGAGACAATGAAATGGCGCGGAGCGATCCGCGCCATTTCTTTTTGTGCGCCGGGATCGGAGTTCGCGTGTCTGACTACATGATCGGTTATGGCAGCCTGCTTTCAAGTTATAGCCGCCGCACCTACTCGAAGATCGAGAGCGTCATTCGTCCGGTTGTCGCCACCGGCTGGCGACGCGGCTGGACCGTGCGCTATGGTGACGAGGCGGCGACCTATGCCGGCGTGAGGCAGGCGCCCGGACAGGTCCTGCATGCCGCCCTCGTCCCGACCCGCATCACCGCGGAGCTGCGCCATCGCGAGCGCGGCTATGTTTTCACAGAAGTCGACCCGGCGACCGTCCACCCGGCCGGGTCGGACAAATCCGCCCTGCCCGACGGGCGCTACTGGATCGTCGTCAATCGCGAACAGCTCCGCGCCGACAGTGCCCATCCAATCCCGCAAACCTATGTCGATACCTGCCTGGCCGGCTGCCTGGAAACGGGTGGCGAAGCCCGCGCCAGGGCTTTTATCGAAGCGACGGAGCTCTGGGATGCACCCTGGGTCAATGATCGTGACAGCGCCGCACCGCTCTATCCGCGACGCACACCGCTGGACGCCGGCGATCGCGCGTTGGTCGATCGGCTGCTATTGGCCTGCGGTGTCCTGAAATACCGACAACCGGTCTGATCGGCCATAAACTGTCAGGCTTCGACCAGTTGGATGTCCCGCGGATCAAGGCCGGTCTCCCTGAAAACCCGCACCATGTCCCGCGCCACCCGGAAGGGGGCGTCAAAGCGGTCCTGCGGATCGGGTATTTCGGTCAAGTCCTCGCTCGCCGGACGGAAAGTCCGTTCATCAAGCAGGCCGGTGGGCCAGATGCTACTGTCCTCGACCGGGTCACCGGCCCAGTGCCAAGCCCCCGTCGCCGGGTCGCGGTCGTAGAAACCGGCGAAGAATTCAGCGTTTTCGGCCAGGAAGCAGACGGCGTCGATGAGATAATCGATTTCCGCCTCCGACATGATCCAGTGCAGGCTCACCCGGCACCAGCCCGGACGGGCACCGACATCGCCCGCCAGGACGCGGGTGCGGATGTCCTGCGTGGTATCCGCGTCAATTCCCAGCAGGTGATGGCCATAGGGACCCGCACACGAACAGCCGGCGCGGGACTGAATTCCGAACAGGTCATTGAGCAACAGGGTCACCAGGCGCGGCTCCACGAGATCGCCATCGGCCTTGCGCAGATTGAAAGCGACAATGCCCAGACGGCGAGCCGGCAATTGCGGCCCCAGCACGTCGATCCGGTCATTGCAGCACCAGTGTGAAAAGGCACGCTCCAGTGCGTCATGCTCGCGCCCCGAAATGACGTCGAACCCGATCTCACTCTGGATCTGCAAGGCCAGCGCTGCCCGGACCAGTTGTGGCAGTCCCGGCGTGCCGGCGCGTTCACGCGCTTCGATCCCCTCGAGGAAATCATGCCCGTCCTGCCAGACATAGCGCACCGTGCCACCGGCACTCTGGGTTGGCGGCAGGTCGCGCCGGTAAAGGCGTTCGTTGAAAACCAGGATGCCGCAGGCGCCCGGACCACCGACAAACTTGTGCGGCGAGAAATAGACCGCGTCGATCGCCGCATCGGGGTCGAGTTCCGGATGCATATCGATCCGCTGATAGGGCGCGCTGGCGGCGCAATCGAGACACAGGATCGCGCCGGCGGCATGCAGGCAATGGGCCAGGCTGGCAATATCGGTGCGGATGCCGGTGACGTTCGAGGCGGCCGAGAAGGCGCCAATCTTCCGCCACCCGTCAAAGCGCGGATCGGCCAATGCCTCGGTCAGCGCCGCGAGGTCGATCCCGCCGGCCGTGTCGAGTCCGATCGGCACGACTTCGGCCAGACTGTCGCGCCAACTCAACTCGTTGGAGTGATGCTCATAGGGCCCGACAAACACGACGGTCTTGACCTTTGCCCCCTGCGACAGCCCCAGTCCGGACCGACTGGCCGGGGCGACGGCGAGGCCGAGAATTTCCTGCAGCTTGTGGATCGCCCCCGTGGCGCCGGCAGCACACGGCAGCTGACAGTCATCCGGCGCCGCATTGACGGCGCGGCGAATGACAGACTCGGCCTGACGCATCCAGCGATTGCTGGCCCGCCCGGTCGCGCTGTCCTCGGTATGCGGATTGGCATAGTCCGCCATCATGCGCTCGACCTGCGTTTCGACATGACGCATCGCCCGTCCGGACGCCGTATAGTCGGCATAGAGGAAGGGCTTGCTGCCGAAAGGCGTCGCCAACATCCGCTCCGCGCCTATCATCCCACGGCGGGCAGCCTCAATGCGAGCAGCGGTTCTCGACGGATGGGACATGCGCGACTCCTGACAATGAGCCGCTATACAAACATCTGACCAGGGGCGATAATCACCAAAGTTCAGCTATACTGGGTTCGAATGATGGTGAAATTCACCTCGATGGAGATAACGCATGGTGTTTGATGACCATGATCGCCGCTTGCTACGGGCCGTACAAAAGGACTCCGACCGGACAGTCCAGGAACTCGCCGACCTGATCGGGTTGAGCGCAACCCCGACGGCCCGACGTTTAAAGCGTCTGAGCGAGGCCGGCGTCATTCGCAAACACGTCGCGCTGCTCGATCCGGAAGCGCTGGATCTGCAAGCGACACTCTTCGTCACTGTGCGGACCAGCCATCATGATGCCGACTGGCTGAAACGTTTTGCCGACGGCGTGGCGCGCATGCCGGAAGTGGTGGAGTTCTACCGTCTGAGTGGCGATATCGACTATCTCATCAAGCTCTGCCTGCCGGATGTGCGCGCCTATGACGAAGCCTACAAGAAGCTGATCGCGATCGCGCCACTGTCCGATGTCAGTGCCAGTTTCGCCATGGAAGCGATCAAGAACACCACCGAATTGCCGGTCTGACCCAAGCCAAGCCTTGCATGCCTGCCGGGTCTGTTTGAAGCTGCCGCCTCGCCGCCCGCGTTTCGGGCACCCGCACCGCCGCCCTCTGACGAGCCATCATGACAATCCCCCAAACCGCCGCTCCCGGAACCGACAGCTATCGCAATGTCGCGGCAATCGTCATTGCCCTCGCCATCCTGCAGACGGCCCTCGGCGGTCTTTCGGTGGTCGGCCCGCTGACCTTGTTGTCGCAGGGCGCTGCGCCAATGAAGATCGGTGCGATCGTATCGGCCTATGCGCTCGGCTTCCTGCTCGGCGCCCGCTTGGCGCCACGCGAGATCATGCAGATCGGCCATATCCGCGCCATCGCCGGTTTCGCCGCGGCGGCCTCGCTCGGCGCTGCCTCGCTTTACATCAGCGGCGCGATGGCCTGGTGGATGCTGGTGCAATTCATCATCGGACTGTGCGTGGCCGGCTTCCTGGCCTCCGGGGAAAGCTGGATCGCCGACGCCGCGCCGAGCCAGAGCCGCGGCGCCATCCTCGGCTTCTACCTTGTCACGTCCAAGCTCGGCTTCATGGCCGGCCCGTTTCTGGTCGCCGGCGCGCCGACAGGAACTGCGACCGGCTTCCTGATCGTCGCAGCCTTGCTAACCGCCAGCCTGATCCCGGTGTGCGCCACCCGCCGAGCCGAACCCGCCATCCCCACCACCAAACCCTTCAGCCCTCTTAAAATCTGGAGTTTTGCGCCGTCCGCCATCATCGCGGCACTGATCTCGGGGATGGTATCGGGTGCCGTCCTGCAGCTCTACGCGGTCTTCATTCAGGACTTCTCCGCCGCCAGCGTCACCCAGACGGCCGCCCTCTTCAACGCCGCCATGATCGGAGGATCCGTGATCGCGACATGGCCGGCCGGCATGTTGTCGGACCGGATTGACCGGCGCCTTGTCATTGCCGGATTGGCAATCGTGGCAGGTGGCTCAGCGCTGATCCTTGCACTGTTCAGTGGCCTCCTTCCACAGGCCGCAATCTTCGCCATCGCAGCATTATGGGGTGCCGGGGCGCTGTCCTATTACGGGGTAGCAGTGGCCCACGCCGCCGACCGCGCGCCCGAAGGGCAGGCCACCAGCATGATGTCCGGGATTTTGATGGTCTGGGCGCTGGGATCCATGATCGGCCCGCTGGTCGCCAGCGTTGTGATGAGCCTGATAGGGCCGTCGGGCCTGTTTTATTTTGCCGCGACCGCCTTGTTCACCCTGACCGGGCTGATGCTGGTCCGCCGCACCGGGACGCCGCCTGTGCGCAGCGAGGACAAGGCCGACTTCGAGCCCACGGCCACGACCTCGGTTTCCGTGATCGAACTCACGGAAAGGGCCGGCGAGGATCAGGAATTCGCGGCCGACCCTGAAACCGAATTCGGATCAGAGTTCGACACCGAGTTCGAGGACGCCAGCTGGCGCGACTGACGTCGCGCGCCCGTACGGGATATCCAGGCCGCCGGCACTGTCATTGCCAATCGCGAGGTTCACTCGACTGTTTTTAAGTAATTGCAAATTAAATCGACATCGATATTGCACAGTTCGCACCTAGCATAAGCATAGTGCCAAGTGAATTTGTAAAAATTTCGCGCACCTGAATTATTTCCTGACCGATAATATATTTTAATCGCACACGCGCCCCTTGATTCGATGCGCATCATCATTATTCCTCTACACGATTAAACTTTGGCGCCGGATGAACTGCGCCCGCAAAAATGGAGAGCTTCCGCTTGATGAAACATGGTCCCCGCCCCACCCGCGTCGCGGCCTTTGTCGCCGAAACCGTCAATGTGCAGCAGATGCAGACGGCCACCGACGCACTTGCCCGCCATAATCGACGCCTTGTCCTGGTATCCGGACAGCAAGCACTGCTGCGCGGCAAAAATGGCGGCACGGAGATCAATTTCGCCGTTGCGGAAACCGTCGCCGATATCGATGAGAGCGCCTATGACGCGCTTGTGCTGCTCGAAGACGCGGTGACCCAGGCCGACAGCGCCAGTGCACTGGCCAAGCTTTTCGCCGACAAGGGCAAGCCGGTGATCGCCCTGAGCGGCAGTGCGACGATCATCGCCGCCATGGCCGGCACCGCGACGCCGACCGACACAACCGCCGCCGCGCTGATCGATGGCAATCTTTACGCCAGCGACGATGCTGACAGCGACTGGAAGATCATCGACGCCGTCGCCGGTCGCATGCAGCGTGAAGCCGCGCCAGCAGCCTGACGCAAACTACCGACGACATGAAAAAGGCCGGGCGCGCTTGCCCGGCCTTTTTCGTGTCTGTTGCCCGCTGTCGTCAGCGGCTATAGGTCAGCACCACCCACTGCTTGGTACGGTCTGCCGGCGAAAGCGGGCTGGACCCGCCTCGATAGTCGGCAAACTGGAATGACAGGCCGACATTGCCCGGCAGGTCGAAATTCAACCAAGCATCCCATTCGCGGCCCAGATCATCGCCATTGCGCTGCGAGGAGAAATCACGGTGCACCGCGCCGATTTCCCAACCGGACAGGAAACCCGCCTCGAGCGTGCCTTCATAGCTGCCTCCAAAGCGCAGATCTTCAAGGCCATCGACCGTCGATTGCGCGCCGCCACCACTGAAGGCATCAGCCCAGCCATGGAAGCTGTGGCCGGAACCCAACGGGGTTGCGATCGTATTGCTGCCATCACCGTCCAGCACGTCATAGCCGAACAGCAATGTCCCGCCGGCGCCAGAGACCCGCACGTCGAAACTTGCGAAACCGAGCTCAAAATCAGCCGTCGATGAGCCATAATCGGATTGGCGGGCCAGCATCGCCGCATAGCTCAGCCGGGCTTCACCAAGCGGCACAGAGCCGGTCAGGCGACCACCCCAGGTCATGTTCGACCGGTCCTGCGGAGCGGCGGGATCGGTGAGATCAATGAAATACGCAAACCCGGTCAGCTCGGCAGAGTCATTGATCGTATAGCCCAGATTGACCAAGTGGCTGTCACTGTCCCAATCGAAATCATCGCCAGGTCCGCGCAGAACCCGGTCGTGATAGACATAGCTGGCGCGCCAGCCGTCCTGACTGAGATCGACACGCACGGCATCATGGGAATTGCGGTCCTGACGCCAGGACGGCGAACCGACGAAACGGTTGCCGTCGAACGACAACAACTGGCGGCCAACGGTGATGCGCGCATGCTCGCTGGCGGCATAGCTCACTTGCAACCGGTTGAGCTCGGTGACGTCATCATCCTTGATCGACGCGTAGGCCGTCTGGCCGTTAAGGCCGGAATTATAAGTGTCCGAGCCGAGGGCAATGACCGACTCGCCTTCAAGCAAAACGGTAAAACCGGCCCATTGCGGCGACTGCCACCCCAAACGGGTTCGCAGCGTCGCCGCCTCCGCATCCAGCTTGCCATCCTGCTCCACCGCCTCATAGCGGGCACGGATGTCGAGCAGGATGGTCCCGGCCTCGTCATCGGCGGCGGCAGCCGGCATGGCGGCAGTGGCAAGCAGCACAGTGGCGGTATTTCGCGTCAGTCGCATCATGGTCGCTCTCCTGCCTCAGGCCGCACGGATGGCGGTCAGGAATTCATCAAACTCGGCCTTCCAGGCCTCGTGCCGGCTGGCCATCTCGGTCGATGCGCTCAACACCGAGCGCGAGACATCATCGGTCTGACGGGTAAATTGCGCGACCTGGTCAACATCAGCGGACGCCCGGCTCGTCCCATCCTGCGCGCGCTGCGCCGACTGGGCAATTTCCGAGGTTGCGACCCGTTGCTGTTCGATCGCCGAGGCCGAAGCCACTGCCAGCTCACCCAATTGCGCGACCGCTTCCAGCGCCTTGGCGGACGAGGCCGTACACGCCTCAGCCGAGCTCTGGATGCCATTGATTTTCTCCGCAATCTGCTGCGTCGCCGACGTGGTCTGCTCGGCCAGGGCCTTGACCTCTGAGGCGACGACCGCAAACCCCTTGCCAGCCTCGCCGGCCCGGGCGGCCTCGATGGTGGCGTTGAGTGCGAGCAAATTGGTCTGCGAGGCGATGGTGTCGATGATTTCAACAATGGCGCCGATCGCGTCAGCTGCCTCTGCCAGTTGGCCGATGACTTCCGCGCTCGACCCGGTTTCGGCGCCCGCCTGCTGCGACAACTCGCTGGTCCGGGTCACCTGGGTCGACACTTCACTGATGGATGCTGCGAGTTCCTCCGAAGCCGCCGCGACGGCCTGGACACTCGACGCCGCATTCGATGCCGCACCGCGGGCTGAATCTGACAGGTTGGCGGCCTCGCCGGACGTCGATTGCATCTGATTGGCCGAGGCCGACAATTGTTCTGATGCCGCCATCACACTGGCCAGAAGCTCACTGGATGCCTGCTCGAACTTGCCAACGGCCTCCTCACGGGCCGCATGGCGGCGCGCTTTCTCCTCAGCCTCCGCCTGTTCGCGCTCGCGGATCGCGTCCGCGGTGCGGAGTGTGTCCTGCAGCGTCGATGTGGCACGCGCGAGATCACCGAATTCGTCGGTCCGCTCGACGCCGATGATATCAACATCCCGGCGACCTTCGGCGAGCGCGCCGACAATGTCGCGTGTCTTGACGACCGAGGCACGGATCGTGCCGCCGATAAGCGAGGTCAGGCCGAACAGGCCGATCGTGGCGATCACGACCGCGATGATCCCGGCCCAGAAAGTCACCGATGCCATGCCGTCAAGGCTTTCCCAAGCCGCATCCAGATCGGCGCGAGCGCCGTCACGAACGGTCTCGATCGCCGTATCCATCCGGTCATCATAATCCGCCAGCTCGACGACGAAGCGGGAAATGCCCTGCTGATCCATGCCGGCAATACCTCGCGCGGCATCACTGATCAGGCGGTGCAATCCTGCATAGTCGGCCCGCACGGCCGATAGCGCGGCATCATACTCTGGCCGCGTCACGATTTGCTCGACCTCAGCCAGCGAGGTTTCAAAGTCTGCCAGATTGCCGCGCGCGGCCTCGATCCGGTCCGCCATCGGCTCGGCCGCCATCAGATAGGTGTCACGCAACAGGGAGGTCAGGTCTTTTTCAACCGTATTCGCCGCCATCAGACTCAGCGTGGCGTGTCGGGCTTCATCCTCGATACCGGAAACGGCGTTTCGCAACAGTCCGTTTGCAACGACATATCCAAGCAGAAGGACCACGGACGTGGCTGCAAGCAATGCGAGCCGGGCTTTCAGGGAAAGGGCCTGGAGACGGAATGGCATGGGGCTACCTTTTTTGTTCAAGCAAAAGCATGGCCCCAGCTAGCGCGGCAAACCTTAACCATCGGCTGAGATGTGCTGGCTAAAGCGGTGGCGAAAAGGTCATATTATATAAATGCTTATCGGATCGCCTCCGACGAACAGGGTTCATGGACGCCTGGCCACGTCCGATTAGCCTGTCGCGGCAGGACAATCGGTCACATGATGCCGGATTCAGCTTCGCCTTCACCGGCCACCAAGGAATGCGGCACCAAGATCCGCCCCATCGGAGGCGCGGATAACGAGCTGCCGTAAGATCGAGGAAATGGCGCACCTTTAGGGATCAGGTTCAACCCCACAGCCCTGAGCGCGTTCCATGTGAGCATCGACCCCGGCACCGAAATTGGCATCAGGCGCGGGTCGAGCGGAGCGGGAGCAAAGAAAGAAATGGCGCACCGGGGAAGATTCGAACTCCCGACCCCCAGATTCGTAGTCTGGTGCTCTATCCAGCTGAGCTACCGGTGCAGACCGTGTCACTCCAAGGCCTCAGCCCCGAAGAGGCGCGGAACCTAGCCCCGGGTTTTGCTGATGGCAAGTCCCCGATTGCGGCAATTGCACAGCGACGTGCAGCACATCTCAATCGCTGGCGGTGCGGGCAGCGTGGACGCCGCGGGCGACGGCGCGGGCAAGGCAGTCGGCAGCGGCGGATCCGAGCCGTGCGAGCGCAATTTCTCCCCCCTCGCCCAGCGGTTTGGCCGCCGTCGACAGCGCAAAAACGACGTCACCATCGAACGGGGTGTGAACCGGGCGGATGGCACGGGCGAGCCCGTCCTGAGCCATGATGGCCAAGCGTTTGGCCTGTGACGGGGTGAGCGCGACATCGGTGGCGACGACGGCAATGGTGGTGTTTTCACGCGGGCCTGGCTGCATCTTGGCGGCGCCCCAGTCTTCGGCGCCGGCCCGCCAGCCAGCGGCCGGGCGGCGACCGCCGAACTCGCTGCCGATCTCATGGGGCCAGGCCCAGTAAACATCGTCGGCGCCAGGCAAGGTGACCGAACCAAAACTATTGACACAGACCAGCGCGGCAACGCGCCCGCCCTCGCCCGACAGTTGGAGACTGGCGCTGCCGGTCCCGCCCGCATGCAGACCGGCCCGGGCGCCATGGCCGGCGCCGAAAGCGCCCAGCTCGACCTCGTCGGAGACCGCCGCCAGCGCCTGTTTCCCGAGCCTGCGATAGGGCGGCTCCTCACCCCATGCCTTGTCGCCGCCATTGGCGAGATCATAGAGGATGGCCGAGGGAACGACCGGGGATTTGGGTACGCCGGGCATGTCGAACAGGCCGAAACCATCGCCGCGCGCGCCCAGCGCCGCGGCGACACCATCGGCGGCGGCCAGGCCATAGGAGGAACCGCCAGACAGCACGATCGCATCGACAGCATCAACCAGGGTGTGACTGGCCAGGGCGTCGGTCTCGCGCGTGCCCGGCCCGCCACCGCGAACGTCGACGGCGCACACCGCGCGCTGGTCAGGCAGGATCACGGTCACACCCGTGCGCACCGCTGCATCATGGACCTGTCCGACGCGCAGACCGGCAATATCGGTCAGGCTGTTGCGGGGTGCTGGCATTGACATGACCGGCCTCTTATCTGTGTGTTGTGGGTCCAGTCTGACCGGACATTGCTGAGGGGCAAGTTAGATGCTGCGTTTCCTGTTCGCCACCACCGCGCTCGCCGGTGGGCTCATTCTTGCCAGTTGCTCCAGCGCCGACGAGGCAATGCCGGAGACCAATGCCGGGGCAGGAATTGAGGCCGAGGTCACCAGCGCGAGCGGTCCGGCCATGGTCGCTGCCGCCAATCCCCATGCCGTTGAAGCCGGGCTGGACGCCTTGCGTGCCGGCGGCGACGCGATTGATGCCGCCATTGCCGTGCAAAGTGTGCTGGGACTGGTCGAACCGCAAAGTTCCGGCCTCGGCGGCGGTGCCTTCCTGCTCTATTACGACGCCCAGTCGGGCGACCTCACCGTATATGACGGGCGCGAAACGGCCCCGGCGACCGCCACGCCCGAGCTTTTCCTTGACCTGAATGGCCAGCCGCTCGGCTTCGTGGAATCAGTCCTCTCCGGCCATTCCATCGGTGTGCCGGGCGCTGTCGCAATGCTGGCAATGGCCCATGCCGACCACGGCGCGCTGGATTGGGCCGATGGCTTTGATGCGGCGACCGGCTTGGCCGAAGACGGTTTCGAGATTTCGCCGCGCCTGGCCGGCTTCATCGCCGGCATGGCACCGCGCGGGCCACTGGATGAGTGGCCGGCCTCGCGCGACTATTTCTTCACCGATGACGGCACACCGCTTCCCGCCGGCCATCTGTTGCGCAATCCGGCCTATGCCGAGACCACGCGCGCGCTCGCGGCCGACTGGCGGGCGCTTTATGAAGGCCCCCTGGCCGCCGCGATTATCGACGCGGTCCAGGACGAGCCGCGCCCCGGCGGACTGACCCTGACCGATCTGGCCGCCTACCAAGCTGTACGGCGCGATGCGCTCTGCCGCGATTATCGCGAATGGACGGTGTGCGGCGCGCCGCCGCCGGCGTCCGGCGGGATCACCGTCAACGAGATCCTGGGCCTGCTCGAACCCTATGACATGACTGCAACCGGCCCAGACACGGTTGAAGGCTGGCGGCGCTTCATCGAGGCCAGCCGCCTCGCCTATGCCGACCGCGACGCCTATGTCGCGGATGCTGATTTTGTCGACGTGCCGGTCGCCGGGCTGCTGGACGCCGACTACATCAATCGCCGCGCCCTGGGCATTAGCCGGACCACCGCATTGCCAACATCGGTACCAGGCATCCCCGATGGTGTGAGCGAGCCAGGCGCCGACGCGACCCCGGATTCACCCGGCACCAGCCATTTCGTGATCGTGGACAGCGATGGCGACGTCGTGTCGATGACCACAACCGTTGAAAGCGTGTTCGGCAGCCATCGCATGGCCGGCGGTTTCTTTCTCAACAACCAGCTCACCGATTTCTCGCGCGCACCGACCGATGCCGAAGGCCGTGTCGTGCCGAATGCGCCCGAGGGCGGCAAACGGCCGCGCTCGTCGATGTCACCGACCATCGTCTTTGATCGCGACGGCGAGTTCGTGCTGGCCACCGGCTCACCCGGCGGCTCCTCCATCATCGCCTATACCGCCAAGACGCTGGTCGGCATGCTCGATTGGGGGCTGACACCACAACAGGCGATCGAGCTACCCAATGTCGTTGCACGGGGCGATATCGTTCGGGTCGAGGATGGCATGGATGCGAATATCCTTGCCGGCCTGGCCGCGCTCGGTTTCACGCTGGATGCCAATCGCGGCGAGAATTCCGGCCTGCATATCGTGCGTCGGCTGGAAGACGGAACCCTGATCGGCGGCGCCGACCCACGCCGCGAAGGCCAGGCCCGCCAGCCCTGATCAGGGGCGCACCGGCGGGGCCGCAGGCAGGCGAACGGCGAAAACCGTGCCGGCGTCACCTGTGGTGACCAGATCGACATCACCGCCATGGGCACGCGCCAGCTCGCGGGCAATCGACAAGCCCAGCCCGCTGCCGCCACGCCGTGTCGAGCCGCTGAAGGCCTGGAAGAGGCGTTCACGCGCCTTGGGCGGCACGCCAAGGCCGCTATCGGCGATCTCGATGCGGATTTCGCCTGATCCGTCGGCAACCAGCGGCATCGCCGTGGCACGGGCGGACAGACGCCGTTCGCCCTCGACCGACTGCATCGCCTGGATGGCGTTACGGCACAGGTTGAGAAAGAGGCGATGCGCTTGGTCGGGATCGGCATCAAGCCGCAATTCATCACCGATATCATTGGTCCAGACGACATCGCCCTCGGCGAGCATCGCGTCACCGGCAACCTCTTCGAGCAGGGCACGGGCCGCGATCGGTTGACGCACCGGGGCGCTTTCCTCGGCCCGACCAAATTCCAGCGTCGCCTCGCACAGGCGGACGCCCCGATCGACCGCCCGCACCAAGCGCTCGCCCATGCCGCGAACCCGGTCATCACTGTCCATGGCCAACCGGTCGGAAACGAGCTGGGCACTGGCCAGAACATTGCGCAGGTCGTGATTGATCTTGGCGACGGCACCGCCGAGCGCGGCCAGGCGTTCGCGTTGCAACAGCGCTTGGCGGACATCAGCCTGCATGCGGGCCAGTTCATGCTCCGCCTGGCCAATCTCATTGCGCGCGGCGCCGGGCCGGATCATGCGGGCGGGATCTGCCGGATCTTCCCGGAAATGCGTCATCGCGCCGGCCAAACGGCGCATCGGCCGGACAAAGAGAAAGAAAAGCGCGCAATAAAGCACAGCACCGACAATGATCGCCGCAAGGCTGGCATAGATGAGCAAGCGGCGTGAAAACTCGCGCAGGGCAGCGTGCAGCGGCGCTTCGCGGACAATCACATCGATCAACTCGTCCGGCGCGCCCATCGGGTGGGCCCGGATGCGCAGCAGCCGGTCGTCAGGCGCGTTCAAGGTCTCGATCGTATCGCGGATATGCGTGAACCAGCCCGCCTTGCGAAGGTCACTCTCGACCAGCCCTTCGCCGATCGGGCCGGAATAGAGCACCAACTCGTTCATGCCATTGCGGACGCGTGCCACAGCGACCGCGTCAGCCCCCATCAGGAGCGCCCGCACTTCTTCCTCGCCGAGAGCCCCGCCGGGTGCCACATCCGCCGCCAGGGCGGCCAGGTGGGCCGCTTCGGCGCGGTCTGTCATCCATTGCAGCCGGAAGCTCGCCGCCGCCGGGAAATAGACCAGCACGAGGCCGACCGTGACCAGACCCAGCGTCACCATCAGCAATTGCGCCCGCAAATTGTCGAGGACACCGACGAGCGGCGCGGCATCGGGGCGAGCTGGATCGTCGCTGGAGGAGGATGGTTCAATGGACATCGGCATTCGCGGATAGCCTAGAGCGATTTGCCCGGCAAGGCGCCTGCTTTTGATGGCCATGTCGAGCGCGATGACATCAAATGGGTGCGACAGCGGCAACCTTGCCGCCCGGCGGAATCGGATCGGCCGACGTTCTCTCTGCGGCAGACCCGGTCCGCAATGCACTGCGAGTCCGGCGAAGGCCGGCTGATGATGTACAGCAGCACGAAAGCCGGGCCATAATCGCTGCCATCCACCGGGCAGCTCTCCCCTGGCAGCCGGTTCCGGCGATCCGGCGGCGCCGACAATGGTTGGACAGGCGCGTCCGACATGTCATTCTCCTGCGCGACAGGGGGCATGAACGCTTGACGCCGCGGCTTCAAGCGCGTAATTGCCGCCGCTCTCGAATTGCATGCCGATGGAGCGCGACCGTGAAACGTACTTTTCAGCCGTCCAAGCTAGTCCGCAAGCGCCGGCACGGCTTCCGTGCGCGCATGGCGACGAAATCTGGCCGTATTATCCTGGCTCGCCGCCGGGCCAAGGGCCGCAAGCGTCTGTCCGCTTAAGGACGATGCCAACGCCGCTTCCTGCCGTCCGACGGCTGAAAACGCGGCGCGAATTTTTGCACGTCGCAAAAGGTAAAAAAGCCGTCCGATCGGGCGTGGTCATCCAGGCCCGCTCGCGAGACGGCTCTTTGCATTTGCAGGACGCGCCCATCGGGGCCGGCTTCACCGCCACCCGCAAGATCGGCGGTGCCGTCATCCGCAATCGGGCCAAGCGCCGTTTGCG
The DNA here is from genome assembly GCF_003634045.1 of Maricaulis maris. Classification (GTDB taxonomy): domain Bacteria; phylum Pseudomonadota; class Alphaproteobacteria; order Caulobacterales; family Maricaulaceae; genus Maricaulis; species Maricaulis maris. The sequence continues at coordinate 269,701 of NZ_RBIM01000001.1, read as the reverse complement.
GGAGATTGTCCGGCTGCTTCTCCCCCTCCACGGACAGCCCGGCATTGACTATGTATTCATCGCACGTGCGACGACGCCCGATCGGGACTGGTCGCGCCTGGTGGGGGATGTCGAAAGCGCATTGGTGAGTCTGGCCGACGGTCAGGTCCCGGGCGATCGCGAACACAAAGCGCAAGAGGCCTGAGTTTTCATGGGCGAAGATCAACGCAACCTGTTTATCGCACTGGGCCTGATCCTGGTGATCCTGACTGGCTATCAGGTCTTCGTCATGGGGCCGGCCGAGGAAGAGCGCCGCGCCGAACAAGAAGCCGCCGTTGAAGCGGCCGGCCAACTCGCCGATCCGGACCTTCCTGCCTCAGCCTTGGAACCGGCCGCCCCGACGACGGTCGACCGCGAAACCGCGCTGACCGGCAATCAACGTGTCGTCATCGATGCCCCGGCCGTGCTCGGCTCGCTGTCGCTGACCGGGGCCCGTCTCGACGATATCCGCCTGCGTCGCCACAGCGAAACGATTGACGACCCGACGCCGGTCGCCCTGCTCAACCCGATCGGCAGCGACCATGTCTTCTACGCCCGTGATGGCTGGACCTCGGGCACGGCCGGTTTCAATGACCTGCCGGGTGGCGCCACCGAATGGACGCTCGCGTCAGGCTCGACCCTGACCCCGGATACGCCGGTCACCCTGACCTATGACAGCCCGTCAGGCCTGCATTTCGAGCGCGTCATCTCGGTCGACGAGAATTATCTTTTCACGCTCACCGACGTGGTCACCAATAATTCCGGCCAGGAAGTCGAGTTGTCGCGCTATGGCCTGGTGCGCCATGAGGGTCGCCCGGAAGACGAGACGCGCAACATGGCCGTCTTCGAAGGCGCCCTGGCTGTCGTCGATGGCGCCATGGTGCGCAGCAGTTTCGGCAAGCTGGAAGACGGCAATCAGACCGAGGACAGCGGCACTGGCGGCTGGGTCGGCGTGACCCAGCGTTACTGGATGGCGGCGGCCATTCCCGATCAGGACCGTCCCTTCACGGCCCGCTTCCGCACCATTGAACGCGGCGAGATTGATGCCTTTGAAGCCAGCTATGTCGAACAGGCCATCGCTGTTCCGGCTGGCGAAAGCCTGGCCTCCACGACACGGATTTTCGCCGGCGCCAAGGAACTTGGCGTGTTGCAGCAAGTCCAGGACGTGGTCGGCATCGAGCGTTTTGACATGGCGATCAATTGGGGCTGGTTGTGGTTCCTGACGCGGCCTTTCGTCTGGCTGCTCACCATGTTGGAAGGCGCCCTGGGTCAATTCGGCCTCGCCATCCTGGCGCTGACCCTGATGGTCAAGATTGTCATGTTCCCGCTGGCCAACCGCGCCTACGCCTCGATGGCGAAGATGAAGGCCGTGCAGCCGAAAATGGCCGACATCAAGGAGCGCTACGCCTCGGACCAACAAAAGCAGCAGCAGGCGTTGATGGAGCTTTACCGCACCGAGAAGATCAACCCGCTGGCCGGTTGCCTGCCGATCCTGCCGCAAATCCCGATCTTCTTTGCGCTCTACCAGACCCTGTTCAACGCCATCGAAATGCGCCACGCGCCCTTCTTTGGCTGGATCCGTGACCTGTCGGCCGCCGACCCGACCAATATCTGGAACCTGTTCGGCCTGATCCCCTACGACCCGTCCGGCATCTGGCTGATCGGGGGCATTCTGGGCATTGGCGTCTGGCCGATCATCATGGGCCTGACCATGGCGGCGCAGCAGGCGCTCAACCCGCCGCCGCCGGACCCGATGCAGGCGCGCATCTTCGCCTTCCTGCCGATCGTCTTCACCTTCATCCTGGCCCCGTTCGCGGCCGGCCTGGTGATCTACTGGGCCTGGAACAACTTCCTGTCGGTGCTGCAGCAATACATCATCATGCGGCGTCACGGGAATGAGACCCAGGTCGACAAGTTGATCGCCCGCCTGATGAAACGGGACCGCGGAGACTGACCCTGACCGACGGTAGCGACGACCTCGACATCGGCCTCGGACGGCGTTTCTTCTCGCGCCCCTGCACCTTCCTGATGGGTGCAGTTGCGCTGGATCATCTGCCCGAACCGGACCGAATCGAGATTGCCTTTGCCGGTCGCTCGAATGTCGGCAAATCCTCGCTGATCAATGCCCTGACCAACCAGAAGGGCCTCGCGCGCGCCTCGGGCGAGCCTGGGCGGACGCGCGAGCTGAACTTCTTCAATGTCGAAGGCGGCGACCTGCGCATCGTTGACCTGCCCGGTTATGGCTATGCCAAGGCGCCCAAGCCGGTGGTCGAGAAATGGACCCGCCTGACACGCGCCTTCCTGCGCGGCCGGGTCAATCTCAAACGCGTCTACCTGTTGATCGACAGCCGTCACGGCCTCAAGGATGTCGACCTGAAGATCATGGACGTGTTCGACGAGGCCGCGGTGAGCTATCAGGTCGTGCTGACCAAGACCGACAAGATCAAACCGCCGGCTGTCGCCCGACTGATCGGCGAGACCGGCGAGAAGATCGCCAAACGCCCGGCCGCCTTCCCACGCGTCGTCGCCACATCCAGCGCCAAGCAGGACGGCGTCGACCAGCTGCGGGCCGAGATTGTCGCCTTGCTGCCCGACATGGGATGACAGGGGCATGTTGCGTTTCCTGATCCCGGCGCTGTTCGCCCTGCCCGCCCTGACCCTTGCGACGACAGAACGCGCCGATGCGGCCGAACTGTGCAATGAAACCAGCTATATCGTCGAAGCCGCGACGGCATGGCCGGTCGATGGGGGCGTCGCGATCGAGGGCTGGACCCGATTGCGTCCGGGCGATTGCACCACTGTCGCCAGTGATGTCGATCTCGATGGCGACCAACCGATCTTCTTCTACGCCAAATCCTCCATCGCCTATCTCGGCGGTGTGCGCGAATGGCGCGGCACCGTGCCGCTGTGTGTCGATGAGGCGGATTTCGAAGTCGTGGCCAACACGCGCTGCGCCTCGCTCGGCCTGGCCTCACGCGACTTTTTTATCCGGGAAGGCGATGACCGCGAGCGCACCGTGCTGGTCGAACCGATCGATTTCGGCATCCGTGCCAGCGTCGCCGGCATCCAGCGCCTGCTGCAATCGGCCGGCTATCCGATCACGGCGGTCGATGGGTTGAGCGGTCGCTCGACCGCCCGCTCGATCAGCAGTTTTCTCAGCGATGCCGGTCTTGCCAGCCGCCCCTCCGATGATGCGCTGATTGACGCGCTGGAGGCTCGCGCCCTGGGCCGCAACGCCGCCAGTGGCCTGAGCGTGTGCAATGAGGCCGACGGCGACATTGCTGTCGCAATCGGACACCAGGTTGGCACGATCTGGCAGTCCCGCGGCTGGTGGCGTATCCATGCCGGTGAGTGCGCGCGTGTTCTGGCCACCCGGCTGGAGACGGCCAACACTTTTTACTATGCCGAGCGCATCAATACCGCCGGGCGACGCGGCCTGACCGAGGGCGATGAGGGCTTTTGCATCGCACCGGCCCGCTTTGTCGCCGAGGGGCGCCGTGACTGTGCCGACCGTGGCTACACCGCCGCCGATTTCCGCCGCATCACCCAGCCCAGCGAGGGCGGTGCCCGCATCACGCTCGGTGAGGGCGACTTCCGGAGACCCTGACATGGCCGATCTGAGACATATCACCCACTGGGTCTTTGACCTCGACAATACGCTCTACCCGTCCGACGCGCCGATCATGACCCAGGTCGATCAGCGCATGACGCAGTATGTCGCGCGCCTGCTGGACCTGCCCGAGGACGAGGCGCGCGGCGTGCAGAAATCCTACTGGCGCGACTACGGCACCACACTCAACGGGTTGATGGCCAACCACACGGTCGACCTGCGCCACTTCCTCGACTTCGTCCATGATGTCGATCCGACCGTGATCATACCGCATCCCGAGCTGGAAGCGCGGATCCGCGCCCTGCCCGGCAAGCGCCTCGTCTACACCAATGGCTCACTTCGCCATGCCGAGAATATTCTCGGCCATATGGGGCTGACCCACCTGTTCGACGATATCTTCGATGTCGAGGCGTCCGGCTTCCAGCCCAAGCCGCATCAGGCCGGCTTCGACAGTTTCGTCAGCAAATTCGCATTGCCGGTTCCCGAGTCGGTCTTCTTCGAGGACAGTGTCCGCAATCTGAAAACCGCCTTCGACATGGGCTTCACAACCGTTCTCGTCCGCGCCAAACATGGGCCCCGCGACGATGAAAGCGCCGCGCCCGACGAACATCCCGATCATGTCCACCACGCCGTGGACTGCCTGCCCACCTTCCTCGGCACCGTACGGACCGCCGCGACACCGGACGATGACGCCACGTGACGGACCAAGCCAATGCTGCCGCGTTTGATCCTGGTGATGACGATGTGTTTGCCCGCATTGCCGACAAGTATGATCTGCTCTGCGACATATTCAGCTTTGGCATTCACCGTCTCTGGAAGGCTGGCATGGCGCGCCGCATCGCCGCCCTGAATGTCGACACAGCCCTCGACCTGGCCTCCGGCCCCGGCGACATTCCGACCCGGCTGGTGGGACGCAGCGGCGCGCCTCGCCGCCTGATCGTCACCGATCTCAGCCCCAAGATGCTCAGCCTCGCCAGCGAGCGGCTAGCCGGACAGGACCATATCGCGATATTTCGCCTCGATGCCCACACGCTCGACGGCATCGACGATAATTCCGTCGATCTGGTCAGTATCTCCTTCGGCATGAAGATCTGCGACCGAGAACGCGTCCTGGCCTCCGCGCTTAGGGTTCTCAAGCCGGGTGGCCATCTTTTGAACCTCGAGGCCGCCCGTATCCCCGTGCCGGTCATCCACTGGGCCTATTTGACCTATATGGATATCTGCCTGCCACTCATTTCCGGCATTGCGACCGGCGGCGACCGCTCGGCCTATGACTACCTGCTCAAGGGCATCCACACATTTCCCGATCCCGTCAGTTTCTCCGAAGAAATTGCACGGGCAGGGTTTGAAGACGTGCATCATACCAATTACACCGGCGGCATCGTGGCCCTGCACGAAGCCCGCAAACCCGACACCAAGAGTACAGCCCCATGACCGATACCACCCTCATCACCACCATCGACAACGCTTGGGACAATCGTGACAGCGTCTCGACCGACACGACCGGTGAAATCCGTGATGCCGTGGAGACCGCGATCAACCTGCTCGACAGTGGCAAGGCGCGGGTTGCGTCGCGCGGGGATGACGGCAATTGGGTCGTGCATCAATGGCTGAAGAAGGCGGTGCTGCTGGGCTTCCGGCTCAACCCGATGGATCTGATCGACGGCGGCATTGCCGGTGCCAAATGGTGGGACAAGGTGCCGTCCAAGTTTGATGGCTGGGGCGAGCCCGAGTTCAAGGCCGCCGGCTTTCGCGCCGTTCCGCCTTGTGCCGTGCGCCGCGGTGCCTACATCGCTCCGGGCGCGGTGCTGATGCCCTCCTACGTCAATCTGGGCGCGTATGTCGGCGAAGGCACGATGATCGACACCTGGGCCAGTGTCGGCTCGTGCGCGCAGGTCGGTGCACATTGCCATATATCGGCTGGCACCGGCATCGGCGGCGTGCTGGAGCCGCTGCAGGCCGACCCGGTCATCATCGAGGACAATTGCTTCATCGGCGCCCGTTCGGAAGTCGTCGAGGGCGTGATCGTGCGCGAGGGGTCGGTGCTGGCGATGGGCGTCTACATCACGCGCTCGACCAAGATCGTTGATCGCACCACAGGCGAGATCAGCTATGGCGAAGTGCCGCCCTGGTCGGTGGTCGTGCCCGGCGCCCTGCCCGACCCGAAGGGCGGTCCGAGCCTTTATTGCGCGGTCATCGTCAAACGCGTCGACGCCCAGACCCGGGCCAAGACTTCGATCAACGACCTTCTGCGCTAGTCGGCCTCGGCCAGCCAGGCCTCGATACCGCGGGCTGCTGCCATGCCGGTGGCAAAACAGGCCTGCAGCAGGTAACCGCCGGTCGGCGCATCCCAATCCAGCATTTCACCGGCCGCGAACACACCCGGCAGGTCGCTCAGCATGAAGCGCGCGTCGACCGCGTCACGTGCAATCCCGCCTGCCGAGGAGATCGCCCGCTCCAGACCGCGCTGGCCGTTGACGGTCAGGGGCACGGCCTTGATCAACCTGGCCAGGCTGCCCGGATCACGCGGCAGGTCCGGGACGGCGTCCCGCAGGACGGAAATCGCCTGCGGCGTCAGCCCGGCCTTGCGCAAGGTATTGGTCAGCGACTGACCCTTTTTGGCCCGGCCCAGCCAGGCGGTCATGTCGGCCAGATCGCGATGGGGCTTGAGATCGAGATGCAGCGTAACCGGCTGCCCTGTCGCCAGCGCGTCGCGGATTGGCCCGGCCAGCGCATAAACGGCCCCGCCTTCCAGGCCATAGCGCGCGATCATCGCCTCGCCCGCGACACGTTCCTCGCCGAGTGACAGGGCGATGGTCTTCAGCGGCGCTCCCGCGAAGCGGTCCTGTGTGATCGCGCTCCAACGGGTCTCGACGCCGCAATTGGAGGCGGAGAATGGAACCAGCTCAACGCCGCGCGCGGACAACAGATCCGCCCATCCACCGTCGGATCCGAGACGCGGCCAGCTTGCACCGCCAAGGGCCAGCAATACCGCGTCCGGACGCGTGGTGACGCGCCCGTCCGGCGTCTCGAACATCAACGCGCCGTCATCGCTCCAGCCGACCCATTGCTGGCGCAGATGCAGACTCACGCCCATTTCTTCAAGACGCATCCGCCAGGCCCGCAGCAGGGGCGAGGCCTTCATGGCTTCGGGGAAGACACGGCCCGACGAGCCGACGAAACTGGCCTGCCCCAGCCCGTCACACCAGGCCCGCACGGCACCCGGGTCGTGCTGCATGACTGCCGGGCCCAGCCAGTCCGCCGCCTCACGATAACGCCCCAGAAAGGCCGGCAGCGGTTCGGAGTGGGTGAGGTTGAGCCCGCCGCGTCCCGCCATCAGGAATTTGCGTCCCGGCGTCGGCATGCGTTCATGCACGTCGACGCGATGGCCGATCAGGGCGAGATGTTCAGCGGCGATCAGGCCGGCCGGGCCGGCACCGATGATGGCGATGTGTCTGGATGCGAGGGATGACATACAGCCGCCATAGCGGTTGCACGATCAAAAGGCGAGGCGAAGCCCCACCATCGCCGGTCTAGGGTCGCAGGACGATGACCGGATTCTCGCGCGGTGCGGTATAGGCATTGAGCACACGGGCCTGGATGTAGACCGCCGCCGGATCCGGCGTATCGGTGATACTGATACGCAAGCTGCCATGGGCGGGAATGGTCACCACGCTGGCCGCATTGGCAAAGTTGCGCGGACCGACATTCTGCAACACCACGGGCAGCGGCCCGTCATTGCGGACATTGACCCGCAATACGGTTGAATTGCGCTGATAGTCGGCCACCTCAAGGCTGAGCACGGCCCCGAGCACGGTCTGCATCACGTCTTCCCGGCCGATGAACTGGTTCTTGAACAGGGCCACCGTTTGCCGGGCTTCCAGCCCGTCACGAATTCCCTGCAGGGAGCGCTCGGACGCGATCACCAGCGACGCCGTGCGGTGCTCCCCAGCAATGATGTCATAATCATAGTCGATCAGGCCGTGAATGTCGGACGTGCCGAGAATGGCCAGGTCATTGTCGAGGGCAAACTGAAGTGCTTCCTCGCTGAACTCGCCGCCATTGGCCACTTCAATGCCCTGGATCAGACCTTCGCTGACCAGCGCCTGCTGCTCGGCCGGCACCTGCATGATCCCGGCAGGCGCATCGTGGCCCCAGGCCGGATGGTTCCAGAAGGTGAAAGCGCCCTGGCGCTGTGCTTCTTCAAGGGCGAGCCGGGCATTGGCCAGATTATCATCTGCGCGGCGTTCGATCGTCAGGATCGGATTGGCATCCTGGACGAAGACAGCATTGACGTGACCGGGGGGCAGTTGCCGCGTGATCTCCACACCCGGAATAACCAGGGGCGCACTCTCGCCGGCATTGGCCGCAGCCAGCTCGGCCAGCTCGAAAGACCGGTTGCGATCGGGATGGGGGATGTCGTCACGGTGCGGCTGGTATTCCAGGTGCTCGGTCACCGCCATGGCATCAAGCTGGTCACGCGACGACTCCCAGACCCGCACGGTCGGCCAGACATGCCCGTCGGAAAACACGCTGTGCGTATGCAGGTCCACCACCAACAGGGCACGGCCATCCGGAAAGTCAGGGAATTGCAGCGACCGGGACGGCCGGACCTCGGCATGCGGATGGTCATGGGCATGAGCGGGTTGAGACGTCGCCTGCTGGCCGGAAGCGGAAGGTCCCGCCAGGCCGAATAGGATGATCAACGCGCAAACACGATACAGATATGACAACATGAAGCCCCCCCTGCATCGGCTCTACCCCGCCCCCATGACATGCACACGACCATCCGGTGACAGGGACGCGACGACGGGAGCTGTGCTGATGCGCCGCTACCGCTTTGGTGTCGAATCTGGTCACATGGTGGAAATCACTCACAAGGGGCGCGCCATGACTGACGACATCACCAGGGAAAAGCCGGTGGCCAAAAATCCGGCGGCGCCATACGGCTCGGCCGACAACCCGTCGGAATTCGACGTATTGCACCGCATGGGCTCCGAAGAGCCCTATTTCATCATCCGCGGCGGCGACCCGCTGTCCGACGCGCTGGTGGAGCTGCACGCCTATATCGGGGCCGGTCAGTCCGGCGCGGCCCATGACACGCTCGAGCGTATTCTCGCCCTGACCTCGCAGAAGCCGCCGCGTCCGGTGGGCTCGCCGAAATACCGCGAGACCTTCAAGATCTCCGTCTCGATGGAGCGCTTCCGCGAGACCCACGGACGTTCGCACTGAGCGGCAGCTCCTGCGCCTTTGATCAATGCAATGGGTATGACGGCGATGAAACCGGTCCTGCGTCGCGGCAACGCTGCCGATCATGACGCGCTCGGCTTGCTCATGCATGCCGCCGTGCATGGCCCCGGCAGCCCGTACCGTGCGGCCCAGCGCCAAGCCTGGATTGCCGCGCCGCGGTCCGGCCCGGACTGGGATGCCCGCCTGTCCGGTCAGACCATCATCCTGGCCGAACAGGATGACCATCCCGTCGGCTTCATGACACTGGCACCGCCGGACTGTGTCGATTTCGCCTTTATCCATCCAGACTGGCAGGGATGCGGCCTGTTCCGCCGTCTCTATCAGGCACTGGAAGACCACGCTCGCGAAACCGGTATACCTGCCCTGCGCGTCCATGCCAGCCTGCAGGCACGACCGGCCTTTGCGGCCATGGGTTTTGCGGTCACAGCACAGGAAACCGTCACCATCGGCGACCAGTCGCTGGCCCGCTTCGCCATGGAAAAATCGCTGCCCCCCCGGCAACGGGCTGACTAAAAAAGTGGTCCGCCCGAAACCTCCGGACGAACCACATAGAGGGGACTCAGGAAAAGCGGCGACGCAGGAGTTTGAACGCCTGCGCGGATTCCGGCATGGCGTGGCTCAATCCCATGAAGCCGTGCAGCGTGTTCTCGAAACAATAAAGGCCGGCCCTGCCGCCCGCCCGACGAACCCGGCACACGAAATCGGCACCTTCATCCCGCAGCGGGTCATAGCCGGCTGTGATCACGGTGACCGGCGGCAGCCCGGCAAACCCGTCGGCCAGCAAAGGTGACACATCCGGCAATCGAGCCAGTTCCGGATCGTCGAGATAATTGCCCGCCGACCAGGCGACATCCTCGCGGGCCAGGAAATAGCGCCCGTCACCGAGGGTCTGGCGCGAGCCGTGCTCGGGCAGATCGGGAACCAGCATGACCGGGTAGAACAGCGCCAAATGGCTGAGCGTGACCTGCGGTATGTCCCGGGCGCGCAGGGCAAGCGCTGCCGCCATCGTTCCGCCCGCACTGTCGCCGGCGAGGGCGAGCGATGACAGGCCGCGCCGGGCCAGCTCGTTCCCGGCCCAGGCCAGGGCCGAGAGACCTGCATGGATCGCGGTCGGGTATTTGTTTTCCGGCGACAGGGGATAGCCGACACTGGCCACCACATGCCGCGTCGCCACCGCCAGGCGGCGCGCGAAGCCGTCATAGGCATCCAGATTGCCCAATACACAGCCACCACCGTGAAAGAAGACCAGCACACCGCGCGCCCGGCCCCGCGGTTCATAGACCCTGAGGTCTGCGACCTGCCCCTCGACAACGGGCCCGGTCGCCGGTTCAACCGACTTCATGCGCGGGCCGGGCTGGTCGACTTCCGTCATCAGCCCTGAAATCGCGGCCCGCGCCTCGTCCAGCGGCAGATCACGGATGGGTGGCGCGTCCGGCGGGGTGGCATCGAGGAAGGCTTGCGCCCCCTTCGAGAGGGGGCGCGGCCGAGCCCGCGCCAGCGGTACGGGCCGGGTGGTATAGGGTCGGAACCACATGCGCCTTATTGCGTCCGCAGGACAAGGCGGATGTCGAAGGTCCGCGGCGCACCATAGTAGGCGAGCTGGTAGCCGGGGAATTCGATCAGGTCGAAGGCCTGGTTGATATAGGCTTCATCAAACAGGTTGCGGACACCCGCCCGGATCTCCCACCTTTCGTCCGCCGCAGCGATCGAGGCGAAAGCATTGACCAGGGCATAGCCATCCTGCGCCAGACTCTCGGCACTGGAGACGGTGGTATAGGTCTTCGACCGCCAGGACGCATCGGCATGGACGGTGGCATAGAGATTATCGCTCACCGGCCACTCATAGGTGAAGGCAATGCCGCCACTCAGTTCCGGCGTGTTTACCAGTTCCCGGTCGTCAGCGATATTGACCCCGCCGGCGCCGATATATTCCTCGTAGAAGGCGTCCATATAGCCGACATGTCCGGTCAGGGTGAGTCCGTCGGCAGGGCGCCACATGGCTTCCGCCTCAACGCCCTGGATGACCGCCTCGCCGGCATTGGTAAACTGGGCCTCAAAGGCACCCGTCCCCGGATTGGCGGTGAAGCTGGACAATTGCAGGTCGGTGTAATCATTCCGGAAGACCGCCGCATTGAGGACCAGCTCACCGTCCATCAGCGTCGATTTGATGCCGGCCTCATAGGACCAGACAAATTCGGGATCATAAGGGTTGGCATCGAAAGGCGTGTTGGAGCGACCATCAAAGCCGCCGCTCTTGAAGCCGCGCGAGGCCAGCCCGTAGAGCATGACGGCATCATTGACCCGATAGTCCAGCCCGATGCGCGGGGTCAGGGCGTCAAAGGTTTCAGACGTGTCGATATCCGTCGCCACAATCCCGGCCCCGGTCTGGAAGGGCGGCGGGTTGGACGTGCCCGGTGCATAGACTTCCTGCAGCCGCGTGAAGGACTTGTCCTCGGACGTATAACGCAGGCCACCGCTCAGGCGGAGCCGGTCGGACAGGGCATAGCTGGCGTCAAAATAGGCCGCCCAGGCTTCTGTGTTCTGGTCATTGATGGAGGCCGTCTGCAGGGGATAGGGCAGATAGGCTCCACCGCCCAGCGGCAGGGCAATGGCACTGCCAGCCAGCCCGTTAAACGTGGTGTCCTGATCATCGAAATAATAGACACCGCCGGTCAGTTGCAAGGCACCGCCAGCATCATATTCGGCGCGAAACTCCTGGCTGAACTGCTCGGCTTCCTCACGAACAAAGATCTCGAAAATCTCCAACTCAGTGCCGTCCAGATCGAGATTGGAGTCGTAGTCCAGTGTCCGCTGCCCGGTAATCGAGGTCAGGCTCAGCGCGTCCGACACCTGCCATTGGGCCCGCGCTGTCACGCCCCAGCTCGACAGGTCGTCGAGGTCATTATAGCTGGCGCGGATGGCGTAGGGATCGTCCTGGGCGGCGAAGATGCTGACCGTACCGGTCGCCGGATCAATGCCCGCGACATCCGTCATCCGCGCCGGCGTGCGTGAAGTGTCCGGGCTGTCGCTTGCCCCTTCCACCGTCAGCTCGAGTTCGACATCATCAGTCGGCATGAACAGGAAGCCGAGACGACCCGCGATACGGTTCACATCGCCATCATCGGACCCATCGACCTCATTGGTGGAATAGCCATCACGAGCGGAATAGAAGAGCGCCGCCTTGCCGGCCAGCCTGTCATCAACCAGATCCCCGGACATGCGTGCCCGGGCGAAGAGCTGGCCGTGATTGCCGGCTCCCAGTTCGAGCCGCGCGCCCGGGTCCGAGCCCGGCCGGGTCGAGATGAAGCGCACGGCGCCACCGATCGTGTTGCGGCCGTACAGCGTGCCTTGCGGCCCGCGCAGCACTTCCACCCGTTCAACGTCGAACACGTCGAGGATCGCGCCCTGGGTGCGCGCCAGATAGACATCATCCAGATAGACACCGACACCCGGCTCGGCGAAAGCGAGTGAGTCGACCTGGCCGACGCCGCGGATATAGATGACCGCGTTTTCGGCGTCGCCGGTATGCATGGTCAGGTTGGGCACGGCGTTCTGCAGGGCAGAGATGTCGCTCGCCTGGAGGTCTTCCAGCTGCGCCTCGCCGAAGGCCGAGACCGACAATGGCACATCCTGCAGGGATTCCTCGCGGCGCCGAGACGTCACGACGATCACGTCATTGCTGGTGCGGGCAGCGGTCCCGTCGCCGCCTTGGGCCTGCGCAGAACTGGCGGTGGCGAGACTGATGGACCCGGCCAGAGCGATACACACGGCGATTGTCGAAGATGTCCGGAACAGACACATTTTCATTGGTATTCCTCCCCATGATCGACCGGTTATTCCGGCTTGATCTCATGTTGGGAGAAGTGTGCGCCCGGCTGGAGACTGCGCTCAACCGGAGAAATAGCGGAAAGAATACCCGCAAAATCTGCGTCTATTCTTCGCTGTCATCTACTGTTTCCGGACCGAGACCGAAATGCGCCCGGCCCGCCGCCAGGGTGCGTTCGAGGTGCCCGCGCAACAGGGCCTCGAGGCGCTCGGACGGGACCAGCACGGTTGTGCGCCGGTCCTCGCCGGTCTTCGCCTTTGTGAGAAAACCGTCACTGACGGCCCGATTGATCCGCTCTTCCCGGGTCCGGTTGGATCCGGTCTTCATGGCCTGGCAAGCGGCCGATACGGTGATCGGCGTGCCGCGCCAGTGCGAGCGCAGGCAAGCGACGAAAAGATACCAGAATTCCTGCGTGAAATAATGCGGTTGCCCGTCAAAGGCGCGATCCCAGTCGCGTGCATAGTCTTCCAGGAATTCCGACCAGTCGGCCAGCGCGTCGACATTCATCGTATTGCGGTCATCCTTGCGCATACCGGTTCCGGCACTCATTCCCAAACCCCTGCATTACCGCGCTTGTGGCGCTCGGGGCAAGCGATCGGCGCCCGGGCCACACGCCCTAGCCAACCGGCGAGCCATCCTTGCGTGTGAACAGACCCGGCCCGGAATAGCGACCAGGCTTCGCTTCCAGGTCAATGTCGGGATAGTGCGCCCCGTCTTCATCCAAGCGGGAACCGACGACCAGGAAGACACAATCGGCCTCCGACTTGTTGATGAGACAATGCCCGTCCGCCACGCCGCCAGGAAAGCCAGCGCATTCGCCCGCCCGTATCGGGGTTTCGCCGACACCAGTAACCAGCACGGCCTCGCCCTCCACAAGCCAGACGAATTCATCTTCATGCGTATGCCAATGGCGCTGCGCCGACCAAGCACCCGGTTTGAGCCGAACGAGATTGACCCCGAATTGGCTGAGCCCTGCCGGCCCGGTCAATCGGCGCACCAGGCGCCCGTCGACCACGCCAGCGAATTCCGGCGGATATCCGGTACCCGAGCTTTCCTGAATGTCACTCACGGCAAATTTGGGCATGGTTGCCTCCTTGGTCTTGCCTGGCAGCCGCAGTTTGGCGCCGCCTGCGCGCCTGTCCGGCACCGAATATCGGTGACGCCCCACGCCGGCACCAGCACCAGCACCAGCACCAGCACCAGCACCAGCACCAGCACCATGGCGACCACATGATCTCGCGGACAACGCAAACCCGCCGCCCTGTATAACCCGTTACGACCAATACGACCGCTGATCGCTACGGCAAACTTTCGCAGTGGCACCGGCGGCCCTACCCTGCCCCCGCCCCACGGCCTCGGCCTCTGCACCTTGAACGCGACCTCCTCGCCTCCTCGCCGCCTCGCCGCCTCGCCGCCTCGCCTCCTCGCCTCCTCGCCTCCTCGCCTCCTCGCCTCCTCGCCTCCTTGCCTCCTTGCCTCCTTGCCGCCCGGCCACCGGCTGCCATCGGCCCAGCGGATGCCAGGTCAATGCCTACGCTCCCTTGTAAGGAAATATAACGCGCCTTTGTCTCAACATGCCTTATAAGGACAATATGGAGGCAGCGTTATGACTACGAATTTGACGCAAGCAGGCTTGCTGCAGCTCGATCTGGACGCGCATCAGGCGCTGGAATCGCAACGGGCTTCGTTGGACGAGACGCAACTGGACATTCTCAAACGTGTCCTGGCAGCCGCAAGCGACAGGCGCGCCGTCGGCGGGGACATAAAGCCCTCAGCCCGTCCGACCACACCGCACCCGCATCGCCAGGAAGAGTCGCGCCCGCCACCAGGGGGCTGGCAGGACATGGCGGGCGTCAGCGACCGGAAGACCGGTGATTATCTGGTTCGATTGAACATCTATGCCCAGTTCGCGGAAAGCCAAAAGGCCGCCTACCGATTGGCTTTGATCTGGCTGGAAAAACAATATCCTGGTACACTTCACCGGCTCGCTGACACAGCCTCGAGACGCCGCCGAATTGTCGCACGGTCGCCGCAGGCCCTTTATCCCAAGTCCCCATCGCTGGTGAATATGGCTGAAAAGCTGATCGACGACTGGTATGTCGATGTGAACCTCTCGAAACAGCAAAAACTGTCGAGGCTCAAGATCGCCTGCCGCGTTGTCGGCCTCGAATTCGGCAAGGATCTGGTTGTTGACCTTTGATACTGCAAATGATCTCGCCAACCCCCTGCCGCTCGCCCAAGCCCTGATCCGGCGCCCGTCGGTGACGCCGGCCGATGCCGGGGCGCTGGGCGTGCTGGAAGCGGCACTTGAGCAGCTAGGCTTTGCGTGCCGCCGCTACCCGTTCGGCGAGGTCGATAATCTTTATGCCCGGCGCGGCACGGCGTCGCCCTGCTTCCTGTTTGCCGGCCATACCGATGTCGTCCCGCCCGGCGCCGACGCGGACTGGCAGCGACCGCCCTTCGGAGGCGAAGCCGATGACGGCTTGCTGTGGGGGCGTGGCGCGGCCGACATGAAGGGCGCCATTGCGGCCATGGTCGCCTCGGTTCAGCGCTTCCTGGACGCCGCCGGCGAGCCGGACGGATCGATCGCCTTCCTGATCACCGGCGATGAGGAAGGTCCGGCCATCGACGGCACCAAGGCTGTCCTCAAGGCGCTGGCCGATGAGGGCGAGCAATTCGATCATTGCCTGGTCGGTGAGCCGACCAATCCCAACCAGCTTGGCGACACCATCAAGTCGGGTCGGCGCGGCTCGCTGAACTGCACGCTGACCGTGACCGGTCGGCAGGGCCATGTCGCCTATCCCGAACGGGCCGAAAACCCGATCCCGCCGCTGCTCACGCTGCTTGGCCGCCTGCTGGCGCGCAAGCTGGATGACGGGGTTTCGCCCTTCCAGCCATCCAATCTCGAAGTCACATCCGTCGATGTCGACAATCCAACCACCAATGTCATTCCGGCAACCGCCACGGCGCGGCTCAATATCCGCTTCAACATCGCCCATACCGGTGATGCTTTGAGCCAGTGGATCCGCGACGAGGTCGCCAAGAGCGACCTTGAGTTCGACGGGCGGGTCGAAGCCGACATCCACGTCACCGGCGAGGCTTTCCTGACCCCGGCCGGTGCCTTCACAACCTTGTTGCAGGATTGTGTCGAGGCAGAAACCGGTCGCCGCCCGGCCCTCACCACGGGCGGCGGGACCAGCGATGCCCGCTTCATCCAGCTCTATGCCCCGGTGGCCGAGTTCGGCCTGGTCGGCGCCACCATGCATCAGGTCGACGAACATGTGGCGATCAGCGATATCGAGAGCCTGACCGCGATCTACACCCGCATCCTGACCCGCTATTTCCAGGACCGTCCCGCATGATCGGCCTCGTGATGGAAGGCTGGCGCGGCATGGTCGGCGCCTTGCGTCTGCTGACCTTCCGGCCGGGCGGCGAAGCAATGTTCGACGTCTCGCTGCGCGGCTTCTGGCGCTCCTTTGGCGCCATCCTGTTTGCGTTGCCGCTTGCGGCACTGGCCCATATCGAGCGACAGCATCTGGGCACGACAGTCAGCGCACAGACCTATTTCCTGATTTTCTTCGGGACCTGGTTGAGCTTTCCGCTGACCGCCGCGCTCGCAGTGGCGATTGCCGGTGCCCGAAAACGCTATCTGCACTGGGTCGTCGTCCACAATTGGGGCGTGGTCTGGCTTTATGGCGTGATCGCCGCCATCCTGTCGCTGGAAGTGATCGGCCTGATCAACGCCCAGTTCCGCGACTTCCTGTTCTTCCTGTACGGCTATCTGCGCATTCTCGTGCACTGGCGCATCGCCTATGTGACGTTGGGCCTGCCGACGATCACGGCGGCGCTGACGGCAACCATCCCGGCAATGACCTCATTCCTGGTGCTGGTCGCAATCAGCCAGGCACTGGCGACCGGTCAGGCACCGGCCGGGTAGTCCACCGCCGTCAGATAAAGGCCGTCGGCGGGCGCGACAGGGCCGCACCGGCTGCGATCGGCAGCGTCGAGGGCACGCTTGAAGTCCCGCGCCGACCATTTGCCAACGCCGACTTCGACCAGTGAACCCACCATTGATCGCACCTGCCGGTGCAGGAAGGAACGGGCCGAACAGGTCAGCTGCACTTCTTCGCCATAGCGTGACACCGCGATCGCATCGAGCGTCTTGACCGGGCTCTCGGCTTGGCATTGGGCATCGCGGAACGTGGTGAAATCATGCTGACCGATCAGTGCCTGGGCGGCATGATGCATGGCGTCAGCGTCGAGCTTTCGGGTCACCCGCCAGACCTGTCCCTTGTCGAGGGTGAGCGGCGCCCGGCGGTCGATCATGCGGTAGAGATAGTGACGCTGTGTCGCCGAAAAACGGGCATGGAAGTCGTCGGCGACGCGCACCGCCTCGATCACCGCCACCGGGTCCGGTTTGAGATGGTAATTGATGGCATCGCGGACCTTGTCGGTGGAGAGATCCTTGGTCAGGTCGAGATGGGCGACCTGGGCCAGCGCATGCACGCCGCTGTCAGTGCGGCCAGCGCCGTAAACCAGCACCGGCGCGCCATCGAGCTTTTCGGCGGCGCGTTCCAGGCTTTCCTGCACCGATGGCGCATTGTCCTGGCGCTGCCAGCCGGCGAAGGGACGGCCATCATACTCGATCGTGATCTTGTAGCGCGGCATCAGCCCAGCACCGTGCCCGGCGGCACATTATTGCCATTCAGGAAGGTGGCCGCGTCCATGGCGCCCTTGCCTTCGCGTTGCAGGCGGGTGAGCGTCAGCGCGCCGTCGCCACAGGCAATGGTGAGTCCATCCAGCACCGTTCCCGGGCTTGTATTCCCGGCCTCGGCAAGCCCTGCCATCAAGACCTTGACCCGGACCGGTCCCTTCTCGGTCGGCAGCTCAAACCAGGCGCCCGGAAAGGGCGAGAGACCGCGAACATGACTGACCAGCTCGCTGGCCGGCCGCGTCCAGTCAATCCGCGCCTCGGCCGAGGAGATCTTGCTGGCATAGGTGACGCCGTCATCGGACTGCGGCACGGCTTCGAGGGAGCCGCGCTCCAACGCCGCCAGGGCCCGCGGCCACATCAGGGCGCCGGCATCCATCAGCTTGTCGTGCAGGCTGGCGGCGGTATCGGTCGGGCTGATCCGGACGGTTTCGGACAACAGGATGGGACCGGTATCGAGACCCGCTTCCATTTGCTGCAGCTGCACGCCGGTGAGGTCGTCCCCGGCCATGATGGCACGCTGGATCGGCGCCGCACCCCGCCAGCGCGGCAAAAGAGAGGCGTGCAGGTTGAGGCAGCCCAGTCGCGGCGCATCAAGCGCTGCCTGTGGCAGGATCTGGCCATAGGCGACCACGGCCGCGAGATCGAGATCAAGGCTGGCGAAGTCCTCGATCACTGCCGGATCACGAAAACTCGCCGGCGTCGAGACCGGTATGCCGAGGACTTCCGCGAGCTGGTGGACCGGCGTCTTCTGTTCCGCCTGGCCGCGACCGCGTCGGCGCGGGGGCTGGGTGTAGACGCGGGCGACCTCATGGCCGGCAGCCGCGATCTCCGCCAGCGAGCGGGCAGCAAAATCGGGTGTTCCCATGAAGGCGAGGCGCAAGGTCATATTCGTGCCGGTTCGTCAAAGCTTCTGATTGGCATTTGATATCGCCCCTGGCGCTGAAACACCAAGCCCGCGCCTCACCCGCCCCGCGTCGTCGCATCCGGGATGTCGTTGTGACAAAGGCGATCACGACGGTGTGTGATCGCAACAAATCGTGATGGCAGACGCTCGAATATCCACTACGCGCGAACCGGGCAAAGTGGTAGATCGCACGCACGTGCCGATCACGGCACGCGGGTCAAGGACACCTCACATGCGTATGCAATTTGCCGCTGCCTGTTTCGGCGGCGTGCTTCTGATGGCCTGCTCGGCGCCGGACTCCGTGTCGGCTGACCAGGATCTGGCCGCACTCGAAACCCCGGCCGAAGATACCACCGCTGCAGAAACCACCGTCGAGACACCGGTTGAGACCGCGATGCCTGCGGACATCACCACCGAAGCCGACCTGTCTGCCGACGCGCAAGCGATGTGCACGCAGGACTATGCTCCGGTCTGCGGCGCCAATGGCGAAACCTACGGCAATGCTTGCGAAGCAGCCGCTGACGGCGTCGAAGTCGCAGCGACCGGCGAATGCCATGCTGACGAAGAGACGCAAGACTAAGCGTCGCCGTCACTGACAGGACTGCCGACAGGGACGGGCTGGTTCGGAAACGACCAGCCCGTTTCCCGTTCTGCTACCCGGCGCCCCAGGGCGGCGGCGGTGCGTCGACGGGTTCGGTGAGATCAAACTCGGCCTCGAAATGCCGACCCGGTCGGTCGAGTGCATAGGTGAAGGTCGTGTCGGTCACTGTGATCGACCAGACATTCTGCATCGACACAGCAATGCCCTCGCGATCAAACAGGACCCGGGTAAATTGATCCGCCGGGAACTCGGCATGGCTTTCGGTCGGCGTGGCGACGGTCGTGCCACCATATTGCGAGAGGACATCCTCGATGCCGTCCTCGTGCCGGTGCTCATGCTTGAATTCAAGCCCCCCGGCGACCCGGCTCAAAACGAATGTGCGGGATCGATTGTCGCCAACATGCATCGGCATGCGCAACTGTCCGGGCGTACACTCACGAACGTGCAGGGTCAGGATCTCGGAGGCCCAATCTGCATCCCGCGGATCGTCACTCACCACGCGCCCCTCGAAAGCCTGCCCGCACAGATCAGACAGGGTCGAGAAGAGTGCGTCACCCGCAGGCGGGGACGATGGCGAGCAAGCCGCCAAGACCAGCGGAAGCGTCAAAAAACTGATTACTCGCATGAATTCCCCCTCTATTCGGCAATAGCTTGCCCGATCACTTCCGATATGGAAACGATGAGTTTCACCGGCCTGCATAGCAAGCCTGACGAAAATCCCTATCTTGTGGTCTGCCTCGCGCCCACTCGGGCTTATCGGACAGGAACACGCCATGTCTGCCACTGCTACGCTCACCCGGACCCGCCGGATCACCAAGGTGTCACGCGGCCTGCCGACATCCGACGGCGCCGGCGTCAAATTGACCCGCATGCTCGGTCATCGCGGCCTGATGGACCTCGACCCCTTTCTCATGCTCGACCAGATCCGCTCGGACGACAGCGCCGACTACATGGCCGGCTTTCCCAATCACCCGCATCGCGGATTTGAAACCGTGACCATCATGCTCGATGGCAAGATGCGCCATGGCGACAACAAGGGGCATGCCGGCGTGATTGAGGGCGGCGGCGTCCAATGGATGACGGCCGGTCGCGGCATCGTGCATTCGGAACAACCCATACAGGACGATGGCCGGCTGTGGGGCTTCCAGCTCTGGGTCAACCTGCCCGGCAAGCTGAAGATGACCGATCCCGGCTATCAGGAGTTCGACAAGTCGGAAATCCCGGTCGAAACCCGCGACGGGGCGAGCCTGCGTGTCCTCGCCGGCACCAGCTCGACCGGCGTCACGGGCCCCGCCAGGTCAGTCGCCATCCAGCCGACCCTGCTCGACATCGTGCTCGAACCCGGCGCCACGCTGGATGAGTCGATCGATCCCGGCCACACCGCCTTCATCGCGGTCTACAAGGGTTCGGTCTCGTCCGGCGAAGGCCGTGTCGATGATCCCGATCTCGGCGTGCTGGAAGATGGTGACCGGATCGAACTCAAGGCCGGACCCGAAGGCGCCAGCCTGCTGCTGGTCGCCGGCAAGCCGATCAACGAGCCGGTCGCCCGCTATGGCCCCTTCGTGATGAATACCGAAGCCGAACTGCACCAGGCCGTGCGTGACTTCCAGGCCGGGAAGTTCTGACAACGACGAGACCTGGTACGAAAAGGGCGCCCGGAGAGATCCAGGCGCCCTTTTTGTTACACAATACCGACGGCTTAAGCCGCGTCGCGGTCCTTCGACTTCTCGACCTTCTTCACCTTCTGGACCGCGCGCTGGCGTTTCAGTCGGGACAAATAGTCGATGAAGAGCACGCCTTCGAGATGGTCCATCTCGTGCTGGATACAGACGGCGAACATGCCTTCGGCAATTTCGTCCTGCGGATTACCATCATAATCGAGATAGCGGATGCGGATCCGGTCCGGGCGCTCGACCTCGTCATAGACGGTCGGCACGGACAGGCAGCCCTCTTCATAGGGTTTCAGCGTGTCAGACGGGTCGGACAAGACCGGATTGACGAAATAACGCGGCTGCGCTTCCTCGTCCGGACCGGCCAGATCCATGACGATGACCCGCTTGGCAACGCCAACCTGGATCGCCGCCAGACCGATGCCATCAGCGGCATACATGGTCTGCAACATGTCATCCATCAGCTGGCGGAGGTCATCATCAACCTGATCAACAGGTTGCGACACCTCTTTGAGGACAGGATCGGGAACGGTGCGGATTTCAAGAACAGCCATGGCCCCTAGATAGTCGCCCCGGCTTAAAGGATCAAGAATCGACCGCTTCCGGAGCTGTCAGGGCAGGCTTGGAGGCTGGATCGGCCTCGGCGCTTGGGGCACCCTCATACGCGCCGGCCGCGTCCAGATACTCGGCCGGAAGGGACTTGCGGGCATTGGCACCGAGCGTTTTGAGCATTTCGGTTTGGCGCACGAGATTGCCGCGTCCCTCGACCAGCTTGCCCTTGGCCGCCGCCCAGGCATCCTTGGCGCCGTCGATGCGCTTGCCGACGGTTTCCAGGTCTCCGACGAAACCCTCGAACTTGTCGTAAAGCGCGCCGGCGCGATCGGCGATATCGATGGCGTGGCGGTTCTGGCGGTCAATCGTCCACAGATTGCCGACCGTGCGCATGGCCATCATCAGCGTCGTCGGCGTCGCGATCATGACATTGCGCTCCCAGGCAAAGCTCGACAATTCGGGGTCATTCTGCAGCGCCAGCGAGGCCGCGCCTTCGAGCGGAATGAACATCAGTGTGAAATTCACGCCTTCATAGAGCTTGGCATAGTCCTTCTCGCCCAGCGCCTTGATATGGGCCCGCACCGAGGCGATGTGCTGTTTCAACGCCGCCGCCCGGGCCTCGTCATCCTCGGCATTCACACAGCGTTCGAAGGCCGTCAGCGACACTTTGGAGTCAATCACCAGGCGATGACTGCCCGGCATGTCGACGATCACATCGGGACGAAGCAGTGCGCCGTCGGCATTGCGTTCGGTGGACTGGGTGTGGAAGTGCTCGTTTTCCAGCAGCCCGGCTCGCTCGAGAATGCTGGCCAGGATCATCTCGCCCCAATCACCCTGAACCTTGGACGAGGATCGCAGCGCATTGGCGAGCTTCTGGGCGTCCTCAGACATGCGCGAAGCGTCCTTGCGCACGGTCTCCATCAATTGCTTGATCTCGCCGGCATGGCCATGGCGTTCCTTGGCGTCAGTTTCGACCTTGGTGCGAAATTCGCTCAATTGTTCCCGCAAGGGCTTGAGCAGGGTCTGGAGATTGTCGGTGCTCTGCTTGTTCAACTCCTCGCCCGAGGCTTTCAGGATCTCGCCGGCGGTCAGCTTGAACTGCTCGGACAGCCGCTCGCGGGCCTTCTCAAGCTCGGCCAGCTTCTCACCATGATGGCGCTGGGTCGCCTCATGCTCGGTCTTAAGCGCTTCATGGCGGGCATTGAGCGCATTGCGCTCGGTCGTGACCGTTTCCAGCTGTATCCGCAGCCGGTCACGCTCCTCGCTGACACCGTCGAGCCGCGCCAGTGCCTCACGCGCCTTGGCGAGATCACTCGCGGTGGTCTCCTGGCGCTGGCGCCAGTCATCGCGCTCGGCCCGCAGCCGGTCGGCCTCGCCGGTGTCGATCCCGGCGGTGTCCGGCTTGCGCGACAGGATCAACCCGGCCAGCACGATGAGGAGAAGGGCGATCCCGGCCAGAACCAGCCAAGTATCGGTGGATATCTCGTTGAGGGTCACGGTTTCAGCACCTTCTGATTGGCGGCCATTCTGGATGAGTCGGCCCGGAGCGGCCAGCCGCCCGCCTTGCTCATCTCACCCTGCCACGCAGACCCGACAAAACCTGTCACCTGCCACTTGAAGCGGCGACCTCGCAAACCGGCCCGTCCCTTGCTTGGACAAGGGTGAACGTCTTGGGAGGGACAAGGTGCGCACACAAATCGTGTCAATCGAGGACATTTCCGCAGGCCAGGCCGACCAGTGGAACCGTTGGGCGTGCCCGGATGGCAAGCTCATCAGCCCCTATCTGCGTTTCGAATTTGCACAAACTGTCGCCCGCGCCCGCCCGGACTCCCGTGTTGCCATCATTGAGGATGGCGGCGAAACCGTTGGCTATTTCCCGCATCACACCGCACATGGCGGCATTGTCCGACCGATCGGTGCTCCGATGAGCGACTATCAGGGTGTCATCGCCAAAGACCCGTCACGCATCGCACCGGAACGCCTGGCCAGGGCGGCGGGCGGCTCGGCATTGGTCTTCGACAATTGGCACGGCCCCCTGCGCGCGACCGGCGAAACCCGGCGCCAGCGCTGTGGCAGCCATGTCGCCGATATCGGCGCAGACGGTGCCGCCTTCCTGGAAGAGCGCCGCTCGGCGCACAAGGATCACTTCAAGAAAACCGCCCGCCGCCTGCGCGCCGCCACCCGTGATTTCGGCGAGGTCCGTGTCACGCTCGGCGATCCGGACGGTCGCGCCTTTGCGGCGCTGAGCGAGTGGAAACAAGCCCAGTACCGCGACACTGGCAAGCTCAACGTGTTCGGGATCGACTGGGTGCAATCAGTGCTGGACGAGTTGCGCCAGCGCGAAGGCGCGGAGTTTTCAGGCCTGACCGCGGCATTGTGGTTCGGTGATCGACTGGCAGCCGTCGAGTTCGGCCTGGTCGGTGGCGATATCTACCATTCCTGGTTCCCGGCCTATGACCCGGAATTGTCCCGCTACTCGCCCGGCCTGCTCCTGTTGCACGGCCTGTTCGAACAAGCCCCGGCCCGTGGCCTGACCCGGATCGACCTGGGTCGCGGCGGCGATCACTACAAGAAATATTATGCCAGCCATTCAGTACCGCTGGCCGATGGCCGCGTTCTCGCACCCGGCATTGCCGCCGTCGGCATCCGTACCTGGGAATTGGCCGAGCTGGCCGTGGCCCGCATGCCGGGCAAGGTCGGGGAATTGCCGGGCCGACTGCGCCGCCGCTGGTCGCAGGTCAGTGCCTTCCAGCCGCGTCTGGGATCACGCCTGGCCAGCTTCGCGGGTTCAATCGCGCTTTAACGCTGCTCCGGAAAACCCCGGATCGTGATGCAAACACCGCTGCCCCGGCGGCAAGCTTGCGCTAGTCTTGGTGCGGCGATGCCGTGTCGGGAGTTGATGAATGCGTATCATTGCAAGCCTTGCCGCCCTCTGCGCCGCGACGATGTCTGCGGGATGGGCACAAACCGGGATCCACGAGACCGAGCAGGCGGACTTCCGCGTCGAGACGGTGGCCGAGGGGCTGGAATTCCCCTGGTCGATCGCCTTTCTCCCGGACGGCGACATGCTGGTGTCCGAACGCGAGGGCCGGCTGCGACTGATCGATGACGGCGTGTTGCGCGATGCGCCGATCACGGGTCTGCCTGACATGCTCGTTTCCAGGCAAGGCGGCCTGCTGGGCCTCGCCCTGCACCCGGAATTCGACAGTAATCGCCTCGTCTATTTCGCCTTCTCGGAGGGCCGGATCAACGCCAACCACACGGCCCTCGCCCGCGGCCGGTTGAGCGATGACGCCACGGCGCTGGAGACTGTCGAGACGCTGTTCCGGGTCAATTTCGACAAGGCGCGCGGCCTGCATTTCGGCGGTCGCATCCAGTTCATCGCCGACGGCACGCTTCTCCTCACTCTCGGCGAAGGCGGGCTGCATCCCAATGAAGCGCAGAACCTGGCCAATCATCTCGGCAGTGTGGTCCGGCTCAATGATGATGGGACCGTGCCGTTCGACAATCCCTTCGTCAGCGTGCGCGGCGCCGGGCCAGAGATTTACACCTATGGCCACCGCAATGTGCAAGGCATCGCCATCAACCCGCAGACCGGCTCGGTCTGGACCCATGAACACGGCGCCCGTGGCGGTGACGAGATCAACATCATCGAGGCTGGCAATAATTACGGCTGGCCGCGCATCACCTGGGGCATCGACTATGACGGCACGCCGATCTCCGATGCGACGCATGGCGATGGTCTGGAGCAACCGATCTGGTTCTGGGATCCGTCCATCGCCCCGTCGGGCATGGCGTTCTACGAGGGCGAAGGGTTCGAGCGCTGGCAGGGCGATGTGTTCATCGGCGCCCTGGCGGGTTCCCGGCTGGTGCGGATGGAAGTTGATGGTGACCGGGTGATTTCGAGCGAGGACCTGCTGGTTGATCGCGGCGATCGCATCCGCGATGTCGCATCCGGGCCGGACGGACATCTCTATATTCTCACGGACTCCGACGAGGGTGCCGTCTTGCGGCTGGTGCCGGTCATTCCGTGAGCCACTAGCCGGTCAAGTCGGTCAGTCGCCGGCCTTGGGCAATATTGCGCAACAAATAGACCAGCGGCGTGTCGATCACGGCGACGAGCAGTTTCACGATCACCTGACCCAGTATCAGGCTGCCGATCACCGACCAGGTCTGCACCCCCGCAAAGGCGACCGAGATGAAGATCGCGCTGTTGAAGGTCTGCGACACCATGGTCGAGATGTTGTTGCGCAGCCAAAGCCGGTTCTTGCCGGCATCCTTCTCGCGGAGATGGTGGAAGATCATCACATCAGCCAGGGCGCTGATGCCGAAGGCGACCATGCCAGCGAAATTGGTCCGGTTGCCCGAAGATAGCACGTCCACAAACGCGGCCTGCTGCGCATCGGTCCAGCTGCCGCCCGTCGTGATGAAGGGAAAGACGGCCTCGGCGTGCATGGCGTAAAGCAGCAGGATGAGAATGAGAAAACGCATCAGCACGCCGGAAATCACGACACACAGGGCATAACCGCGGCCCCAGACTTCCGAGATCACATCGGTGGCAAGATAGGTCAGGCCGAAAGCCAGTGTACCGGCCGGTACCAGCACCGTAAGCGGTCCCAAATGAAAGGCCTGGATCTTGACGGCGGTGATCGCGGCGAGCACCAGCGACACCATGAACAGGCCAGTGCAGAAAAACAGGATGAAGGTCCGCGGCGTGATCCGAGCCGGATCCATCGCGTCACGCGTCTCTGGGTTAGCCTGATCCACGCTTGTCTCCCCGATGCCGGTTCTGAGAATAGACGGAAATTCGGCGTTGGATAGGAGAATTCAAACGCTTGACCGGCTGCGGAAGGCGGCGGCCAGCGTTCCATCGTCGAGATAGTCAAGCTCACCACCAACCGGCACACCCCGGGCGAGCGAGGTGATCGACACACCGCAATCGGCCATCCGGTCGGCCAGATAGTGCGCCGTCGTCTGACCGTCGACAGTGGCATTCAGTGCCAGCACAATTTCGCTGACCTCATCGCGGGCGGCGCGCTCAACCAGCTTGGCAATATTGAGATCTTCCGGCCGCACCCCGTCCAGGGCCGAAAGGACACCACCCAGTACATGATAGCGCCCCTTGAAGGCGCCGGCGCGCTCCAGGGCCCACAAATCGCCGACGGTCTCGACCACACAGATCGCGGCATCCAGACGGTTCGGTGCGGCGCAGACCGTGCACGGATCGGCAACATCGAGATTGCCGCATTCCTGACAGGCGCGGATCTTGTCGGCAGCATCGGCCAGCGCATCGGCGAGCGGCCGCATCAACGCGTCTTTCTTGCCCAGCAGATGCAGAGCGGCCCGCCGCGCCGAGCGCGGCCCCAGGCCGGGCAGTTTGGCGAGCAGCGAGATTAGGCGTTCAATCTCGGGTCCGGCGGAAGCGGTTTTCATTCTGGCTGCGACCTAGAAGGGCATCTGCATGCCGGGCGGCAATTGCAGGCCGCCGGCCGCTTCCTTCATGATCTCCTGCTGGGCGGCTTCGCCCTTGCGGCGGGCGTCGGCATGCGCCGCCTTGACGAGATCCTCGAGGATTTCCGGCTCGGACGGGTCGATCACACCCGGATCGACCTTCACCGATACCATGTCGCCCTTGGCCGTCAGCGTGACACGGACCATGCCGGCACCGGCTTCGCCAGTGACTTCGGTCTCGTCGAGCCGGGCCTGGGCCTCGGTCATCTTCTCCTGCATGGCCTGTGCCTGTTTCATCAGGCCCATCAGGTCCTTCATGCGCGTTTCTCCGTCGTTTCGTCTTTGTCACGGGTTTGCGCCGGCGCGGGATCGCGCACGGCAATGATCTCGGCCCCCGGGAACAGGCGCAGCGCCTCGGTTACCGCAGGGTCACGACGCGCCTCTTCCAGCCGCTCGGCCTTCTCGCGCTCGCGCCGCTCGGCCCAGGTCTCGCCGCCCGTCAGGCCGGCATCAGCCAGGATCATCCAGCGTTCGCCGGTCCATTCCAGAAGCCGCCGCGACAGGCGCTGGGCCAGATCGCGCGGCGCATCCTCAAGCGGTTGGAAGCTGAAGGAGCCGGGCTTGAAGGCCGCCGGGCGGACATAGCGTTCCATGTCCGACTGCAGGCCGATATCGCGCTTGTCGCGCAACATCTCCATCAGCGCTTCCCAGGTCTGGGGACCGGAGATTGCCACCTCTTCCTGTTCGACAGCGCTGGCCTGTTCCGGTTCCTGCAAAGCACGATGGACGGCTTCCGGGGCGTCGTGCCCGGCGGTGGCAGTCGGTGCCGGCGCAGCGGCCGGATCAGGCTTTCCCGGCGCCTCCGGTGGCGCATTCGTCCGCGGCATTCCGGCGAGGATGCGGGCGGCCTCCTCGGGCGGTGGCAGGCTGGCGGCTGACGCCAAGCGCAAGACTGTCATCTCGGCGGCCGCCAAGGCATCCGGCGCGGCCCGGACATCATCGAGGCCGGTCAGCAGGATTTTCCACATCCGGGTCAATTGCCCCAGCGACTGGCTCTCCGCCAGCGTCACCAGACGCGCCACCGTGTCGGCAGCTTCGCCGAGATCGGCCTTGGGACCGGCGGCCTTCACCCGCGCCGTGGCGTGGACATAGTCCAGCAGGTCGCGCGTGATCACCACCGGGTCTCCGCCTGCATCATGCAGCGAGGCCAGTTCGGCCAGGGCATCGGCGGTCTTGCCGGTCAAAGTCTGTTCGAGAAGATCGAGCACGCGGGCCCGGTCGGCCAGGCCCAGCATGTCACGGACTTGCGGCGCACTGACCGGCCCGTCGGCATCGCTGCCCTGGACAATCGCCTGGTCGAGCAGCGACAACGCATCGCGAACCGAGCCTTCGGCCGCGCGCGAAATCAGCGACAGGCCGTCCCGCTCGACCGACGCGCCTTCAAGGCCGCAGATACGGTCGAGATGATCGGTCAGAACCTCGCGGTCGATCCGCTTGAGGTCGAACCGCTGGCAACGTGACAATACGGTCACCGGGACTTTGCGGATTTCGGTCGTCGCGAAGATGAATTTGGCGTGCTCGGGCGGCTCCTCCAGCGTCTTCAACAGGGCGTTGAAGGCGGAGGTCGAAAGCATGTGGACTTCATCGATGATGTAGACCTTGTAGCGGGCCGACACCGGGGCGTAGCGCACGCCTTCCAGGATTTCGCGGATATCGCCGACGCCGGTGCGAGAGGCGGCATCCATCTCCATCACATCAACATGGGCCGAGCGGGCGATGGCATCACAATGGCGGCCTGTCTCTACCAGGGCCATGGACGGCGCATCGATCTCGTCGGTCTGGAAATTCAGGGCCCGCGCGATCAGGCGGGCTGTCGTCGTCTTGCCGACCCCGCGGACCCCGGTGAGCATGTAGGCATGGGCGATGCGGCCGGCGGCGAAGGCATTGGTCAGGGTCCGCACCATGGCGTCCTGGCCGATCAGGTCTTCGAATGTGTTCGGTCGGTATTTGCGCGCCAGCACCTGATAGCCCGGCGTCGGACCGGTGGCCGGCAGATCGAGCCCGGGCATCAACGCTTCGGTCGCTCCGGTGTCTTCGGCTGGGAGCGGCGTGTCGTCCATGACGTCCTGTCGGCTGGTGCGAGTGGAGTGCGGGTCGGGCGCGGCAACCCCCACGACGACCCCACCGGTCGCCGGGATCGAGCCTAGAGCAAGATTCGCGATCCGCGAAGGGCGATGCGGGGTTTGAAGTGGAAGACCGGACAGCGACCCGAGCGAAAACTCGTTACGGCTGCTTCCTTCCGGACCTGACCGGGTTGGCGAGGCGCTCGTCCACCGCCGATCTTCCGCCCCCTATATCGCGTGCCTGAGGCGGCTGTGCAAGGCGTGGTCTCATTGTGTCTGCAGGACATCCCCCTCACCACGAAGCGCGGCGGCCTCCAGGAAACGGGCATGATCATCGAGCGCTTCGATCAGGGCGAGACTGCCGCCGGACGAGAGCAGCACATCGCGCCAATAGCCGGTCACCCGCGCCTGGGTTTCCAGCCAGTCACGCACGGCGCGTTGGGCGTGGTCCGCCACAGCGCGCGGGCGGTCATCGGGAAAATCACAGGCCATGTCGGCACCTCCTGCACACACAGTAATTGCGACTCATTCTCATAATCAAGTCGAAAGATGACAGCCGCCGCGCCGCGCCGCAGTTGGCCAGCACCCGGCAATGCCCGGAACGGACCGTGTTGAAGGCCGGGTCAAACATATCTATGGCTGCACACAGATTGCTGTCCACGATCCGGATGGTTGCCGCATCATGTTCGGATACTGCCCATGAATGATCGCACAATCCTGGCCGGCCGCGACCCGCTGGTCTTTGCCGGCTCTCCGCTCGACCGCGGCGACCAGCTACGCCGCGACGAGGCCGGCATGGCCGCACTGCTCGGCGGTGATGATGGCTGGTGGCTGGGCCTCATCGAGGGCGATCCGGTCCTGCAGGGCCAGGGCGGATTATTCTGGTTCCGCCGTAGCGAAATTGCGTCACTGGCTGATATGACGACGGGCCTGTTTCTCGGCCACTACAAGGGCTCGCCCTGTTTCGCCGCTGCGATCACGATGGCTGACCAGCTGCCCCTGGATGCCGAGATCGCGCCGGCCCGCCAAGCCGCCATGGCCCTAAGCCATGACGAGGCAGCCATCTACGCCCAGGCCAAGGCCCTGCTCGCCTGGCACGCCCGACACGGCTTCTGCGCTGCGTGCGGAGGCGCCACCACGGCAAAGTCCGGCGGCGGACGGCGGCAGTGTGACGCCTGCGGGAGCGAACACTTCCCGCGCGTAGATCCGGTGGTGATCATGCTGGCGGTCGATGGCGAGCGCTGTCTTCTGGGGCGCCAGGCCTCGTGGCCGGAGGGCATCTGGTCGGCCCTCGCCGGTTTCGTCGAACCGGCGGAAACACTGGAGGAGGCCTGCGCCCGCGAGCTTGAGGAAGAGGCCGGGATCAAGGTCGACATCGCCGGCGTCCGCTATGTCATGGGTCAGCCCTGGCCCTTCGCCTCGTCCTTGATGATCGGCCTTGTCGCCCCGGTGACCGATGCCAATGTGACAATCGACCCGCACGAGCTGGAGCAGGCACGCTGGTTCAGCCGCGACGAGGTGCGCACCATGCTGGCCGGCACCCACGCCGACGCCGCCATGCCACCCTCGATCGCCATCGCCCGCCGCCTTGCGGAATTGTGGGCCGACGGCGACATCTGAACCCCGTCGTCAAAACGGTGCGGGGCCGCGCCCGAAAGCACGGCCCCGGTCCGGTCAGCCGCCGAAGCGGTGAACATAGGCCAAGCTGTAGGCATCGCCATTGCCAAAGCCGTCATAGTCAGTCCGTGTGTAGTCAAACCGCAATGACCCGGCCTGTGTCAGCGCCAGTTCGGCGCCGGCGCCCCAGGCGAAGCTGTTGGCATCCATGCCGCCCGTATAGCTGAAATTGGTCGAAAACTCGTTGTGCACATAGCCACCGCGCGCAAAGAGGCTGAAGCGTTCGCCCACCGGCAGGCGACCGATCGCGAACAGGCCGACACCATAATCCAGTCCGACGGAAGGATCAGCGACAAGGCACGCCGCGCCGGCCGGACAAGTCGCGACCGTGTCATCACCCAGGCCGATATCGAGCTGGCCTTCGAAACCGAAATAGGCGTTGACGTCATAGCCGGCCCGGAAGGTCACAGCATCGAGTTTGAAATCGTCCAGCTGGATCTGGCTGTAACCGCCGGACAGGGTGAACGCGTCGTCCTGGGCGCTGGCCGTGCCGACCATCGCCAAAACGGCCAACACACTCACCGAAATTGTACGCAACATAGTGATATTCCTCGCAAATGTCCCTCGACTTCGGAATAGGCGACGCTGCCTGAGCGCGCGCTGAATGACGGGTTCATCAAGGTTACATCGCGCCAATATTGTGACATTGCGGCAATGAAAAAGGCCGCGGCGCTGCAGCACCGCGGCCTTTCAATGCCCGAAGGCAGACGGCTTAGCCGCCGATGCGACGAACGTAGGAGATGCCGTAGAAATCGGCTTCGCCACCATCATCATAATCATAGCGGGTGTAGTCAGCGCGGACGCCGTTGCGGCCGTCGAAGAAGTATTCGCCACCCACGCCATAGGCCCAGGCCTGGTCGTCGGCATTGAAGTTCAGGCCGGCGGCCGAGGCTTCGGCTTCCGTCGTGGTGTAACCGGCACGCAGGAAGACCGAGCCATTCTCGTTGGAGAAGGGACGGACCACGCCGAACACGCCAGCGACATAGTCGAGGCTGACATCGCCGGTGACGGCACCAACGGTGACGCTTTCATCGCCGAGGCCGATATTCAGTTGGCCTTCGACACCCAGATAGCGGGTGAAGTCATAGCTGCCGCGCACGACAACCGTATCGAAATCAACACCGTCGAAGTCAGCGGCTTCATAGCCGCCGCCGACGCGGATCTGACCGTCCTGTGCCAAGGCACCGGCGGTGAGGGCAAGAACGGAGAGGGAGGAGACAAGCACTGTGCGGATCATTTTGGATCAACCTTGATTAGTATTTTCTAGCTGTACGCCATTGGCGCCCCCCAGCCAGACGTTATCTGGTGAGCAATCGAGTCCGGATCAAGGCGGATGCGTGGCGAACTGCAGGCCGACATGCAGACTGCGCAAAGTGTTGCATCCGGCGCACACCAGGCGTGTCGTGATCACGCTGTGCGGCGCGATACCGCATGCAGATGAGCGCGTTGCGGTGTTGCCTGAGGGCGCGGCGCGTGCCAAACACGGTTCGATTTTCAACCTGAATGAATTTGGGGGCGTCCATGGGCGAACTCTTCTGGAACAAGGTTGCCGGCGTCGTGCTGGCAACAGTACTGGGGGTCCTGGCCATTACCGAGCTGGGTCACCTTCTGGTTCCGTCGCATGCCGCGCACGAACTGACCGCTGAGAATACCGCCTATCCGGTGGACTGGGCTGCCATCGGCTCCGGCCCCAGCACGGAAGTGGTCGAAGAAGGCCCGACCGATTACGGCCTCGTCCTCGCGGCTGCCGATATCGGTGCCGGCGAGCGCGCTGCCCGTCGCTGTGCTGCCTGCCACACCTTCAATGAAGGCGGCGGCAAT
Source organism: Maricaulis maris (assembly GCF_003634045.1). GTDB lineage: Bacteria > Pseudomonadota > Alphaproteobacteria > Caulobacterales > Maricaulaceae > Maricaulis > Maricaulis maris. Next base: position 237,484 of record NZ_RBIM01000001.1, on the reverse strand, counting down.
GGCGTCGGCCCCAATCTCTGGGGCATTGTCGGTGCCGACATCGCAGGGCATGACGGCTTCAGCTATTCCGGCGCGCTCGAGAGCCTGGACGGCACCTGGACTTATGAAGCGCTCGACGCCTTCATCGAGAACCCGTCGGCCTATGCTTCGGGCACGGCGATGTCCTTCCGCGGCCTGGGCAATGATGACACCCGCCTCGAGTTGATCGCCTATCTGCGCTCACTGTCGAACAATCCGATGCCGCTGCCGGCGCCGCTGGCCGACACAGCGCCTGCCGAAGCCGTCGATGACGCCATGGCAACCGCGACGGATGCGGCCGAGGACATGGTCGATGACGTTGCACAAACCGTTGACGCGACGGAAGAGCCGCAAACGACCGAAGACGGTCAGAACTAGGCTTGGCCGCATCGCCAATTGATCAAACCCCGGGCGGATCGTCCGGGGTTTTTTCTTGCTTGAAATTGACGCTGGATCAGGCCGGACGGTAGATCGCCCGCACCGGATTTTCGGCCGCGCGAATGCGCGCCTCGGCCTCAAGGAAGGGCTCCAGCGTTACATCCATGCTCGACGCGTTGGCGTGCAGCAGGTGTTCGCTGTCAGTCATGATGCCGACATGACCGGGCCAGAACACCACATCGCCGCGCTGCCGCTCCGGCTCTCCGGTCACGTCCCGCCATAGCGCCTTGAGCACAGCCTCCTGCTGGTCGGTATCGCGCGGCATATCCTGACCGGCCGCCTGCAGCGCCATCTGCACCAGGCCGGAGCAATCCAGACCCAGGCTCTCCTTGCCGCCCCACAGATAGGGCGCCCCGAGAAAGGCCTCGGCGACGGCAACAAAGTCGGACGCGGTCTCATCCAATGGCGCGCTATGGGCGGCGATCACCCAACCGAGGCCGACCGCCTCGACAAAACGCCCCTCACGACGCCCCGCTGCAAAACACGCATTGAGACTGAGCAGATGGTTTGGTGCCGTCTTGATGCTGGGTTCGGAGAAGGCATAGCTCCGCAGGACGGACACTTTGTGATCAACCGGATGAATCGTCGCGGACAGGCCCGCCATGTCCACCCAGCCGACATAACCATCAGCCCGCGACTGTCCCCAGGCCCATCCATCGCGGGCTTCAAGCACTGCAAAGACCTCACCTGCCAGGAGCTGGTCGTCCATGGCGGCAGCATGTTCCGGTGCCTGGCGGATCGGCGCAGCGGGGATGATGACTTGATGATCGACGGGATCGACAAAGCGCTCCGCATCGACACGCCCCTTCAGTTCAGAGGATGCGAGGTCGGCGCGGGCGGCGGTGACACGGGGATCCAGCTGGGACATTGACGGGTTTCCTCGGCACGATGGGCAACGGCTTCGCCGTAATCGTACAGGAAAACCGCTCCCTTTACAGTGCGATGCACCGACACGTCGCGCTTGTCGGCGCGGTCGCGCTTGCGCCGGACAAAGCCCTGGCGTTCCAGCACGTCGAGCGCCCGCGTCACGGCGGGCTTGGGCAGGTCGAGCTGGCGCGCAAGGTCGCGGATCGCATGCGGGCCGGGTTTCATGAAGATCGCCAGGAGCAGCGCAAATTGACGCGCCGTCAAATCGGCCGCGGCGCCTCGCACCGCGTCCGCCGACACGCGTCGCATCATCTCAAGCGATGTCATCGCCTGTGACGGCATGGCCAACTCCAGAACTCGTCCGACCGGTTTGATCAGCCCTTATTCTGGAACCGCTCCTTGAGCATTTGGTAAACGGCGCGCGCTGCGTGCATGTCGCCGCCCTTGGGCCGGCCGGGGCGAGGCTTGGGGTTCCAGGCGAAAATGTCGAAATGCACCCAGCGCGCCGTGCCGACAAAGCGGCGCAGGAAGAGCGCGGCGGTGATCGAGCCGGCCATCGGCGTTGCGGCACTGTTGACCAGGTCCGAGATCTCGCCGTCCATTTCGCCCTCATACCCGTCCCACAAGGGCATGCGCCACAAGGGGTCGGCGACCGAGCCGGCGCTTTTCGCGAGATCCGCCGCAAGCGCGTCGTCATCGGTGTAGAACGGCGCCACTTCCGGGCCCAGCGCGACCCGGGCGGCGCCGGTCAGCGTCGCGAAATCAATCAGCAGGTCGACATTCTCCTCGGTGGCACGGGTCAGGGCGTCACCCAGCACCAGACGGCCCTCGGCGTCGGTATTGTCGATCTCGACCGTCAGCCCCTTGCGCGAGTCGATGATGTCCCCGGGCCTAAACGCCCCTGCCCCGACTGCATTCTCGACGGCCGGAACAAGCAGGTGCAGGCGAACCGGCAGATTGCGCGCCATCACGATACGGGCCAGCCCCATCGCGTTGGCCGCGCCGCCCATGTCCTTTTTCATCAGGCGCATGAATTGCGCTGCCTTGAGATCGAGACCGCCGGTATCAAAGGTCACGCCCTTGCCGACCAGCGCCAGGCGCGGATGGCTGTCATCGCCCCATTCCAGCTCAAGCAGACGCGGCGCTTCACCGGCAGCGCGACCGACGGCATGGATCATCGGATAATTCTGCGACAGGAGATCATCGCCGCGTGTCACCCGGACCGTCGCCCCGAACTGGTTTGCGAGCGCTCGGAAAGCCGCCTCCAGACCCTCCGGCCCCATCCGGTCGGCCGGCGTGTTGACGAGATCACGGGTCAGGTGCACCGCCTCGGCGACGGCCTTCGCCTCGTCGAGATCGGCCCCCTCCGGCGCCACCAGACATGCCGCCGCGCGCGGCGCCGGCTTGTAGGTCGTGAACATGTAGCTGCCCAGCGCCCAGGCCGTGGCGGCCAGCGTCGCGTCCCAGCCTGCGGGCAGGCTCTCCAGTTGCCAATTGCCTTCCGGCAGGGTGAGCGGCGCGGCGCCAAGCACAAACGCGTCCTTGCCCTTGCCGGTCCCGAACAAGGCCCCGGCCTCGGCCGCATCCGGCAGCAGTGCGATCTGACCCGGCTTGCCCTTGAAACCGGCTGCCAGGCTGCGGTGTTCCGGCGCCAGGGCTGCGATCGCCGCCTCGGCACCGGCCTCATCGACGAGGCGCAGAATCCGGGCATCCGAAGCGGTTGCGATGAGGGCGGTCATGGGTGTTCCTTTCATGGCTCCGGGCGGGAATCCTGTTGCCGGTCCGGAGTGAGCGGGCGGATTAACCCATTCTTGACCGGCGCAGCGCAGATTCAAGTCATGCTTAACAGTGGCCCGGTTCTGACCATGCGCAAACTCATCGCCCTCGCCCCGCTCGGCGCCCTCCTGCTCGCGGCCTGCGCGACCACGGCACCGACCGAGCAGGAACAGGCTGTCATCGACACGATGAACGCCAACACGATCGTGCCGGCCTCGGCCAGCGAGCGTCAGGCCGTGCGCAGCCAAGACATGCTGACCCAGGCCGCCTTCTGGGCCGAAGCCTTCGACCTCAACCCGTCGGACCTGGAAGCCGCGCTGGAATTGTCGCGCACCCTGCGTCAGCTCGGCAATCACCAGCGCGCCAGCGAAGTCGCGCGGCAAACGCTGGCCCTCTATCCGGACAATGCCGATCTTCTGCTGGCCCATGGCAGCGCGCTGGCCGCCGCCGGTCGCGGCGTCGCCGGCATCGAATCACTGCGCCGCGCCAGCCAGATCGACAGCACGCGCTGGCAAATCCACAATGCCCTCGGGGTCGCCCTCGAACAGGCCGGCCAGAGCGAAGCCGCGCGGGGCGCCTTCCGCCAGGCGCTGACCCTGTCGCCCGGTGAACCGGCCATCCTGTCCAATCTCGCAATGTCCTACGTCACCGCCGGCGAACCCGACACGGCCGAACGCATGCTGCGGGAAGCCATGGTGCGTCCGGGTGCCGACGCCACCGTGCGCCAGAACCTGGCGCTGGTGATCGCCCTGCAAGGCCGGTTTACCGAAGCCGAGGAATTGGCCCGCGTCGATGTCTCGCCGCAAATGGCGGAAGCCAACATGGCCTATATCCGCGCCATGCTGACCACCAACCGCCGCTATGACGCGGTGCGCGAGAATTAGCGTCGCGCCGGACGTCCATTCAACAGACCCATCGACGTGATGAGAATGATCGCCGAGAGCGCGATCAGGTTCACCGTGATCCCGAAATAGCCATTCATTTCCATGCCGATGAACGGGTTGCCGACCAGCAGCAGCCAGTCGACCATGGAGGCGAAGAAGAATGCCCCATAGGCAAAGGCCGACCAGCGAGACCGCATGAGCAGCATCACCCATGCGACCAACGCCGCGAACAGGGCGATCAGGAAGACTGCTTCCTGAAGCACCGACATGCTGGCGACATAGCCGTAGGCGTCAAAGCTGAAACGATCACTCGGCCAGGTGCCGGTGCGCACCAAGAGCTCGAGCACGCCCCAGCGCCCATAGGTAAAAGCGCCATATCCGCACAGCAGGACCGTTGCCCAATAGAGCGCCACGTCACGCGATAATTTCATGTAATGATCCCGATCACCTGTATCATCGCCTCGCCCCGGCCTCTTTGTAACCCGCGCGACATCATCCGCGGAATACAAATATTCAGTGGCTGTTGCTGTGCACAGGCGGTGGCGGGGGAGGTGGCGGCGGCGCGACCTCGGCATCGTCGAGGGTTTTGAGCGGAAAGTCCTTGCGCAACAAGGGCGTGACCAGGGTGTGGTCGAAACGGAAATCCTCGACCAGTTCACGCAACTCGACCGGCGCCCGACCATCTTTCGACGCCTCGCTGCCGCGATAAAGCGCATAAAGACGCAGATAGTTCTTGTCGTCGCGGGACAGGGATGTGTCGTCGAGACGCGAGCACACAGTGATCAGCTTTTGCAGACCCTGTTTGCGCTTGCCGGCCTTCAGCTCGATCATCGCGCCGGCCAGACCGACTTTCCAGCCCATGTCGGCGAAATGCGTCTTGGGCGCATGCGACAGGGCGCGGCGGGCCGCCTCGATCTTGTCAGCCGCCAGCGCGCTCATGGTTTCACCCACAGCAGAATCGGCGCTGCGGATTTCCTCGCGGAGCTTGTCGGCCGTTTTTCGCCCGGAAAACATGGGCTGTGTCCACCTGTTCAACATGCACGATACCATTCAAGTAACGCGCCAGAACGGATTCGTCACATGCTATTGAAGCGGATGATGGCCGGACCGAGAATGACGACGAACAAGACCGGCAGGAAGAAGACGATCATCGGCACGGTCAGCTTGGCCGGCAGGGACGCTGCCTTCTTCTCGGCAGCCGCGAGGCGCATGTCCCGGTTTTCCTTGGCCATCACCCGCAGGGCCTGTCCCAGCGGCGTACCGTAGCGCTCGGCCTGGATCAAAGAGGTACAAACCGCCTTGACCCCGGGGTGATTGGTGCGCTTGGCGAGATTTTCATAGGCGGTCCGGCGATCCTGCAGATAGGACAGCTCAGCTGTGGTCAGCGACAATTCCTCGGCCAGTTCAATCGATTGCGAGCCGACTTCGCTCGACACTTTGTGGAAGGCGGCTTCGATCGACATCCCGCTTTCGACACAAATCAACAGCAGGTCGAGGGCATCGGGAAAGGCGCCCATGATCGATTGCTGGCGCTTGGTCGCGAGATTGGAGAGGTAGAGGTTCGGGGCGTAGTACCCAAGCAGGCCGAGCCCGAAGGAGAAGCAGACGCGGGTGATCTGCGGCAGGCCGAAATCATTGATCACGAAGACATAGAACAAGGCCAGGACGAACAGGATGATCGGCGACAACAAGCGGAAGAAATAGAAGGTCATCGCCGGCCGGCTGCCGCGCATGCCAGCCTGGGCAAGCTTTTCGTGCAGGGCCGGATCTTCGAACGCCTTTTGCAGGTTGAGCGCATCGACGATCGAGCGGACCAGGCCCTTGGCCTCGGCCCCGCGGATCGACCCCTTGCCGCCGCGGGCATTGGCTTCCAGTGCCTCTCGGCTCTTGCGACGCAGCTCCTCGCGGCGGTTGTTGACCGACTTGATGCGCTTGTCGAGCTTGTCCGTACCCATCGCCGGCGACGACAGGGTGACGATCGTGGCGAAAACCAGAATGGCCGCGACCATGGCGATCAGGCTCTGCGGATCGGTGAGGAAATCACGTATGTCGGTAAAGCTGATGCCGAACATGACCGCCTCAGATCTTGAAATTGATCATGCCGCGCATGACCATGATGCCGATGAACATCCAGGTCACCCCGCCGAGCAACATCAACTGGCCGGTCGGGTGAGTGAACATCTGGCTCATATAGGACGGGGTGGTGGCATAGACGATGCCGAACACGCCGGGCGGCAGCGAGCCGATGATGGCGGCCGAAGCATTGGCTTCCGACGCCAGCGCGCCGACCTTTTCGCGCATCATCTTGCGCGAGCGCAGCACGGTGGAGAGATTGCCCAGCGTCTCGGCCAGATTGCCGCCGGTCTTCTGCTGGATGATCAGCACGGTGCGAAAGAAGTTCAGCTCGGGCAGCGGCATGCGCTCGCACATCCGGTCGAGACCGTCGGGCAATGACACGCCGACCGCGATGCCTTCCACAAGTTTCTCGAATTCGGTGCGCACCGGTTCGGGACTCTCGACCGAGAGAATTTTCAGACATTCATTGAGTGGCAGGCCAGACTTCACACCGCGGGTGATGACATCCAGTGCGTTGGCGAATTCGCCGGAAAACTGCTTCTGGCGTCGTCCGCGCAGAAAGCCCAACCACCAGCGCGGCAAGCCCAGACCACTGATCAGGCCGACCGCCCCGATCACCAGGAGCTTCTGACCGGTGAGCAAGGCAACCAACATGCCGACCACGGCCAGACAGGCTGATACCACCCAGAAAACAGCGGGCGTGAATGACATGCCGGCTTGCTGGATGCGCGCCTTGACCGACAGCGACTTCTTGCGCTGGTCGCGCTGGCGCTGTTCAAGATCCTTGAGCGTTTCCTGGACCTGGCGCTTGCGCTGGGCGGCCTGGTCGAGGGCCGAGGCCTGACGCCGTCCGCGTTGCAATCCGCCCGTGCCGACGGCCCGGTTCATGCGTTTTTTCGACTGCGCGTCCCCGGCCGCCCCGGTGACGACCCAGCCGACTCCGCCGACCGCCATGAAGGCAGCCGCGGCAGCGAGGATGAAGGCCATGTCACCGCCCATCGCGTCAGGCCTCCGACGCGTCGAGCGCGTTGGCGAGCTCACGCTCCAGGCCGAAATAGCGGGCGCGGTCCCAGAATTTCGGACGCGCGATACCGGTCGAGGCGTGCTGGCCGATGATCTTGCCGTGCTCGTCCTCGCCCTTGATCTCGTAGAGGAAGAGGTCCTGGGTGACGATGACATCGCCTTCCATGCCGACCACTTCGGTGATGTGGGTGATTTTCCGCGAACCATCGCGCAAGCGGGCCGCCTGGACGATGACGTCGATCGAGCCGACAATCATCTCGCGGATCGTCCGGGCCGGAAGGTTGTAGCCGCCCATCGTGATCATCGACTCGATCCGCGACATCGCCTCGCGCGGCGAGTTGGCGTGCAGCGTGCCCATCGAGCCGTCATGGCCGGTATTCATGGCCTGCAGGAGGTCGAACGCCTCCGGGCCACGCACCTCACCGACGATGATCCGTTCGGGACGCATGCGCAGGCAGTTCTTGACCAGATCGCGCATGGTGACCATCCCGGACCCTTCCAGGTTCGGCGGACGCGTCTCCAGTCGCACGACATGTGGCTGTTGCAGCTGAAGTTCGGCGGCGTCTTCGCAGGTCACGACCCGTTCATCTTCCTCGATGAAGCCGGTCATGCAGTTCAAAAGCGTCGTTTTACCGGAACCCGTACCGCCGGAGATCAGCACGTTACAGCGCGAGGCACCGATGATGGACAGGACCTTGGCGCCTTCCGGCGTGATGGAGTTGAACTCCACCAGGTTCTGCATCGTCAGCTTGTCCTTCTTGAACTTACGAATGGTCAGCGTCGGACCGTCCAGCGCCAGTGGCGGCGCGATCACGTTGACACGCGAGCCGTCCATCAGGCGGGCGTCACAGATCGGCGAGCTTTCATCGACGCGGCGACCGACCTGGCTGACGATGCGCTGGCAGATATTCATCAGCTGGGCATTGTCGCGGAAACGGATATTTGTCTCCTCGAGCTTGCCGTTGACTTCGATGAAGACCTTGTCGGCACCATTGACCATGATGTCGGCGATGTCATCACGGGCCAGAAGCGGTTCCAGCGGGCCGAAACCGAGGACGTCATTGCAGATGTCCTGGAGCAGTTGTTCCTGCTCGGCGATCGACATGGCGACATTCTTGATCGAGATGATCTCGGTCACGATGTCGCGGATTTCCTCGGCCGCGGTTTCATTGTCCAGACGCGCCAACTGGCCCAGATCAATGGTGTCGATCAGGGCGTTGAAGATCGTCGTCTTGATTGCGTAATACTCTTCCGAGCGACCGCCCGGCTCCGCGGCGCGGACCGTGCGTTTGGCGGCCTTGGGGCCGGCATAGGCGCCCGGGGCCGGCTTGGCGACCGGCTTCGGGGCCGGCGCAGCCGGTTTGGCGGTGGGACGGGCGGTCGGGGCTGCAGCGGCCTCGCGACGCGGCGACGTCTCAGCACGCGCCTCCGCCTTTGGCGCGGCCGGCGGCGGCGTCAGCGGGGCGGTCGTGGGTGTCGGGCCTCCGGCACGCTTGCCGAACATGGGCTAACTAGCCTCCGAAAAGTTTCGCGATGAGTGAGCGTTTCGGCATCGCCACCGGTGTCCGGCCGGAGACGAGGCTGGCGAGATGCGAAAAGCCTTCCGCGGCTTTCGACTTTGGATCGAGTTCGGTGATCATCTGGCCGTTATTGGCCGCCTTGCCGAACAATTGCGGCTCGAACGGCAGGACCAGGGTTGGCGGAGTGCCCAGCGCTTCGGCGAAATCCTTTATCGGGATTTCCGGACGTTTCGGCATGCCGGCCATGTTGATCACGACGCGCGGCGGCTCGTCATTGGGACGGGCGCCAGCGACCAGATCGAACAGGTTTTTGGCATTACGCAAGGACGCCAGATCCGGCGCCACCGTGACCACGACCTGATCGGCTGCGAGCAATGTCTGCTTCACCCAAGGCGTCCACATGTGCGGCAGGTCGAGTGCAACATAGGGCGCCTGGCGACGGACTTTCTCCAACACCATCTCGTAGTCCTGGGTGCCGAAATCCCATTCCTTGTCGAGGGTTGCCGGGGCCGAGAACAGGCTGAGACGGTCCGTGCAGCGAACCAGGAGCCGGTCCAGCAACGCATCATCCAGACGATCCGGCTCGGCCAGGGCGTCGCCCAGTGTCTGGGCCGGGTCCTGGTTGAAATCGAGGCCCGCAGTGCCAAAGGACAGGTCGAGATCGACCAGCACGGCATCAGACTGCATGCCCTCGGTCAGGGCCCAGGTCGCATTGTGGGCGATCGTCGAAGACCCGACCCCACCCTTGGCGCCGATAAAGGCAATTGTCTTGCCGGCAAACGGCTGCTCGGGATCCAGGAAAAGCTCGGAAATGGTCCGGATCACGTGAATCGGCGTCATCGGCGGCACCAGATATTCACTGACCCCGCGCTTCATCAGCTCGCGATAGAGGCTGATATCATTGGCGGCGCCAATGATGATCACCTTGGTATCCGGATCGCAGACCCCGGCCAGTTCTTCGAGCTGGTCGAACAGGCCGCGTCCGCGCATGCCGCTCTCGATGATCAGCAGGTTCGGGGTCGTCTCGTCATGATAGCGTTCAATGGCCGCCGGCAAGCCGCCCAGCTCAACCGTCACATGCGCCTTGGCGAGGCGGCGGTCATTGGCGGCATTGTGGATCAGCGCCCCGGTTTCCGGTCGTTCACAAAAAGCGCCGACCGAGATGCGCGGCACCGGCTGGTCTGACACGTCGTTATCGACTTCGCCGTAGAGTGACTCGCCGACCTGGATCGCCGCGACTTCATCTTGCACGTCTTCGAATACCGGGTCGATGACGCGCTCCGGCTTGGCCGGAACCGGCGCCGCATCCGACAGGAAGGGATCGTCGCCGAAATCATCATCGAACGTGTCCACCGGGGCTTGTTGCGCCGGAGGCCGGTTCATCTCTTCGCGGGTGGCTTCGCCCAGCAGGAGGCGTTCGACATCGGCCGCGTCCAGGAAGGGATCATCACCGTCCAGGAAAGGGTCTTGCTTCAGTGCGCGATTGGCATCGGTCATGGCTGGCCCTCCCTAGTTTCCGCTGCCGACGCGGGATACGGCGCCACTCTCGTAGTCACTGCGCTCGCTGGCGGTGGATTCACCGGCCCGATAACCGTCGATCACCGTCTGACGGCGACCGGTATCGCCGGCCTCCATGTCGCGCGGCGCGACCAGGTCACGCGGGTCAGCGACCATGGCGGCCAGATTCACAGCCATCGCACAGCCAAAATTGGTGTGGCGCTGGTTGTCGAATTCCATCGCCATCTGGTCCCAGCTGCCATCACATTCGGCAGGCGCCACTGCGGTATATCGGGCGAAGGAGAAGATCACCTCGCCATTGTGCTGACCGCGCGCGTCATAGGCGCCTCCGGCGATCATGCGCCAGTCAATGCCCTGCTCGTAGAAGAAGGTCCGCGCCTCGGCGATGGCGCCGATGGCCGCGTCTTCATTGATCGCGCCCTGGGGATAGCTGATTACCAACGGGCCGTGGCCGCGAGCCTTGTATTCGGCAGCCACCGAGGCGAGCACGCGCTGCTGTGCCCAGGTCAGGCCATTGTCCTGCGGGTCGACGGCAAATTCGGCACGATAGGTCTCCGCGACCGCGCTGGCCTGGGGCAAGCCAAGGCCGGTCGGCGTCGCGGCACAGGCGCCAAGCGAGACAAGGCCGGCCAGTCCGATCAGGGCACCGATTGTTTTTTTGTAGGCCACCATCACCAACTCCACTACTCGAACAGGAAGCCGACCGGACCACTCCAACCGCGTTCGCCCGTATCCGATCCGGGGACCGAATAAGCGCGATTGATGCGGCCGAAGAGCAGGGTCGATGCCTCGCTGGAATTGCGGAATCCGTCCGCAGGCGTCTGCATCTGGTTCGGGTTTGTCGGATCGACCAGATACGGCGTCACCAACACGACCAGTTCGGTTTCCTGGTTCTCGTAATCCCGCGAACGGAACAAGGACCCCAGCACCGGCAGGTTCTGGACACCGGGAACCCCGTCGAGATTCTGGCGCGTTTCTTCCTGGATCAGGCCGGCCAGGACAAGGCTGCCACCCGACGGCAGTTCCACAGTGGTCTCGGCACGGTTCACATTGAGGGCGGGAATGGTCAGGCCCGGCACCGTACCGATGACGTTTCCGTCGTCATCCGTGACATTGTTCGACTGGAAGGTGAGCGAGCCCTGGCTCGTCAATTCCGACACTTCCGTCGAGATGCGCAGCGAGATGCGACCTTCTGACAGGACAACGGGCGTGAAGCCCAAGCCGACACCGAAGGGCTTGTATTCAATAATGATATTGCCATCACGATCGCGCCCGACCGGGACCGGGAATTCGCCACCGGCCAGGAAGTTCGCGCTTTCACCGGTGATCGCGGTCAGGTTCGGTTCGGCCAGGGTGCGGACCAGGCCGACCCGTTCCATCGCCTGCAACAAGGCGCTGACATTTTCGACACCGCCCGGATTGCCGCTGACCCAGTCGAGCATGGCACTCGTGCCACCGAGAAAGCGACCGACGCGGGAGAAGTCCGGCTGCGTCGAGACCCCGAAACCGAATTCACCCGTGGTGCCGGCGGTCGACAGATTGACACCGAGCTGGCGCACGATGGTGCGTTGCATTTCCACGATCCGGACGCGGAGCATGACCTGCTCGCGCGCTTCCACCGTGATCATCGACAGGATGTGATCGGGCTCATCGACCCAGCGCTGGGCGATGCGCAACGCGGCATCGGCATCCGACGCGCTCGGGGCACGGCCCGACAGCACGATATGATCATTCATCGCTTCAACCTCGACCCGCGCATTGGGCAGGAAGCGGTTGATCGATTCCTGCAGCGGCGACAGGTCGCGCTCGACTCGCAAGTTAAGGTCCAGGATCAGCTGGCCATTGGCATCAAAGAAGAAGGCGTTCGTCTGGCCGGTCGCCATGCCCATGATGTAAGCGCGACGCGGCGTCCGCACGATGGCCTCGACCACCGCAGGATTGGTCACCAGCACGTCCGCGACATCAACCGGGAGATGGACAACCGCGGCCTTCGACAGCGGCAGGTTCAAGGTCTCGGAAACCGGACCATTGCCCGGCTCGCGGATATAGACCTGCATCGTATTGCCACGTTCGGTGCCTGCCGGCTGGGCGGCGACCGGCGCTGCAAGGGCCAGGCTGGCCAGCAGGAGCAGGGTGCGGATCATCATCTCGGTCCTCATTCGTCCCCACCCAGCGCAACTTGCTGGGCGCGGCCATAGCGGATCAGGGTGACGGAGCTCGAACGACGCTCCTCGAAAGACTGGGCCGGGGCTTCCGGCAGATTGCCGCCGGAAACCAGGACCGGATCACCGGTATTGTCGGTCAGGCTGCGCAGCACGAGCGCGATTTCGCCGCGGGCGACCGCGACGGACACGGCACGGGCCTGGTCGGGGGTGAGTTCCAAGGTCGCAGTCTCGCCGACGGCAACTTCGTCATCACCATCGCTGGAGAAGGACTGGTCAATCGCGAGCACGCGGGCATTTTCGACGATCGTGCGGGCGACGAAGGCACGGCTCGAACCACGACGGCCTTCCGACTCTTCTTCAAAGGAGACGATCACGTCGACGCGATCATTCGGCAGGATAAAACCGCCCGCCCCGGTCTCGGCCGAGATCGGTACCGCCACGGCGCGCATTCCCGGCGTCAGAACGGCGGCCATGAAACCGGCATCACCGGGCTGGACAAGGCGGCGACCGGTGATCGGTTCTCCCTGACTGATCGGGGCACGAACCACCGAACCGGCGAAGTCGGCAATCGCCTGACCGCGGTTTTCAACAATATATCCCGGCGCAATGGCCTCATCGGGCCAAGCTTGCCAGTAGAAGTCAGCAGCACTGATTCGCTCGCCAATCTGAACGTCGCGGCGGGCCGCAAGAATGCGGACGGCGGGCCGCTCCTCGACTTCCACAACCTGCGGCGTTTCGTTGCTGGACATGGCCTGGCGAACGAAAATGGCCACGGCGACCGCAGCAATGGCGGCGGCGACAAGAATGGCGATGCGGACGGCGTTCATCAGGCGTCTCGAACCTCTCAGGCACACGAATTCATGTGCTAGGAGACGCTGAATTCCTCAAAGTCGCGTTAATGCTATCGGGACAATGCCCCCTAATGAGGGCTTTTTTCAGGGCCGGCAAGACACCGCTCAAATGTGCCTAAAAGGCGCCCCAGAAGACGCTGTTCGGCAGGCTCCAGAAAACCCCGGCGGCGATCGCAATTCCGTAAGGAACCGGGGCATTTACCGCCAGTGCGCTATCCTCGACACGTGCCGCGAGGGCGGGAATGCGCGGGGCAAGCCAGCGCAGGGCAAGGAGGAGGATCACCAGCACCCCGCCGGCAATCACGGTATGGATAAGAAATGCGAGGATTTCCGGCCAGCCGAACCACAGCGCCGAAGCGGCGAACAATTTTGCGTCGCCGCCGCCAATCCAGCCCGGAGCGAACAGGGCAAAGCCGATGAGCAGGGCAATCACGCCACCAAGCATGTGATTGCCGGCGTCCGACCAACCCAGGCCGGCGGCCAGCACCGCGACCGGGAAAGTCAGCACGACCAGGCCGCACAACCAGTTGGGAATGATGAATTTGACGGCATCGAAAACCGCCGCCACCAACATCAGGCCGACCAGGCCCAGTATCACCATCTGCATCAACACGGGTTCGCCCCCTCTACCATTCCTGCGGAGAGTGACCACGAAGCCTTAATGAGCGGTTGGCAAACGAAACAGGGCCGCTCCGATCGGAGCGGCCCTGCCATTCGTGTCACGCAGACGCCGTATCAGATGGCGGCGGTGATTGCGTCGAAATTGCCCGAAAGCTCGGTGCCAAGAGCCGTCACAGCGCCGATGATGACAACAGCGATAAGGGCGGCAATCAGGCCGTACTCAATCGCGGTGGCGCCAGATTCGTCTTTGAAGAAGCGAGAAATCATTTTCATTTTGTATACTCCCGTGAAAGTTCCCAACCATCAGGAGCCGATCCGTCCCGACCCCTCCTGAACGCTGACCAATAGACACGAGAAGACTTTCTGCCGAGTAAAAATTCGTGCTTAACAAAACATATATTTGCGTGAACCTCTGCTATAGTTAACATTCAAATAACGGGAACCGGGCGCAAAGAGCTCAAACAATCTCAGCTGCGTTTAGAAAAGATTCAGACGCGCGCGCGAGAGTGGTCGCCAGTTTCACACAGCGGCACGGAGCGCCTGCCATGTTCAACCGGATTGCCACCGCCTTCACCCTGGCGATTGTCTGCGTCGCCCCCGTTGCGGCGCACGACCTGGCCGTGCCTGTCGAGCATGCCGAAGTGATCCGCCTGCCTGCCGAGGCCTCCGCGATTGTGGTCGGCAATCCCTCAATCGCCGACGCCATGGTGCATGACGGCCGCACACTGATCGTCACCGGTCGCCTGCAGGGCCGCACCAATGTGATCGCCATCGACCGTATCGGCCGCGTCATCTACGAGCGCGACGTCGTCGTCTCGAATCCGGTCGCCGGCCAGGTCGCCCTGTTCCGCGGCCCGAACCAGCACACCCTGTCTTGCGGGGCGGTGTGTGGTGAGGTCCCGCGCGTCGGCGACGATACCGAACGCACCGAAGCCCTGACCGACCAGCAACGTGGTCGCCTGTCGATCGTCGACACGGCGATGTCCGGCGACAATCCCCAGTAACAGGGAGGAGGCCCGCAAAAGCCGGGCCTTGGATGGGGACACCAATGACCACCGCATCAGATACAGCCGCACCAAAGCGCCACCAAGCGCAACTCGCCCGCTTTTGCCGGGCCGACAACGGTGCAACCGCGATCGAATTCGCAATGATCGCGGCGCCCTTCTTCCTGCTTCTCTTTGCGATGATCGAAATCGCCGCTGTCTTCTTCACCGGTACCGTGCTCGAAAACGCGGTTTTGGAGTCAGCCCGCAAGATCCGCACCGGCGAGGCCCAGACCGGTGGCATGTCGCAAGCCGGCTTCCGTCAGGAAGTGTGCAACCTGATCTCGACAGTCGCCGATTGCGATAAACTCGAGATCGACGTGCAGGTGTTCGAGGACTTCGACACGGTCGACCAGTCCAGCCCGATCGACGAAAATGGTGCCCTCGACAATTCCGATTTTGGTTGGGAACCCGGTGACGCGGGCGACATCGTGCTGGTGCGCGTCTTTTATCGCTGGTCGCTGATGACCCCCAATTTCGGCGGCGCCCTGTCCAACATGGAGAACAATCAGCGCCTGATCACCTCCGCGACCGTTTTCCGCAATGAGCCTTTTGATGATTAAGCCGCTCACCCGCTCGATCAGCCGTCTTTTCCGCGACCGCCGCGGCGTGTCCGCGGTCGAGTTCGCCCTGATCGCGCCGTTCATGATCCTGCTCTATCTCGGCTCGGTGGAGATCAGCCTGGCCCTTTCGATCGACCGCAAGATCACCTCGATCTCCAGCGCCCTCGCCGACCTGGTCGCCCAGGACGACATCATCACCGATGACGAGATGACCGACATTCTCAATGCCGGCTCTGTCATCGCGGCGCCGTTTGACCCGACCCCGCTGCAGATCCGCATCACCTCGGTGCTGATGGACAGCAGCGATAATGTCGAAGTGCAATGGTCCGACGCGCAAGGCATGGCGCCCTATTCCGAGGGCAGCACGGTGACCATTCCCAGCGGTGTGTTGGAGCGCAATCGTTCCGTCATCATGGTCGAGGTGAACTACGAGTACGACACCATGTTCGGCGAGCTTGGGGTAAGCCAGTTCAATATTTCTGAAATCTTCTATCTCCGCCCGCGCCGCTCGATCGTCGTCTCGCGGAGTTAGGCAAAGAGCGCCTTGATCCGCGCCGGCAATTCGCCGGTCCCCAGGGCACGCCCGTCGAGCGTCGCTACGGGAACCGCGCCGAAGGCGGCATTGGTCACGAACACCGCCTCAGCCCCCTCCAGCACATCCAGTCCGAACGCACCGGTTTCGACCGGCATCGAGTCAAGAATCTCGGCCCGCACCGTCCCGGCGAGAACACCGCAAGCGGTCGCCGGCGTATAGACCTCGCCGGCAATCAGCCAGAACACATTGGCGCTGTCGCCACCCGACACATGACCGCGCGTATCCAGCAGCAAGGCCATGTCAGCCCCCTGCCCGCGCGCCTGCCGGCGCGCCTGGATATTGTCCATGTAGGACAGGGTCTTGTGGCGCGCCGCCAGACTGGCCGGCGAGCGACGGATTTCACTGAGCGACAGGGCAATGGAGGCGGGCGGCGCAGCGCGGGGCGAGGCCGTCAGAGTCAGCGACGGGACCAGCTCGTCGGGCCGCTCCAGACCGCGCGGCCCCGGCCCGGCCGTCAGGGTGAGGCGCACCATCGCGTCCTTGAGCGCATTGCGCGCCACCAATTCCTCGATCAGGCCGGCCATGCCGTCAGCGTCGTGTGGCCCCGGCAAGCCGAGTTCGGCCGCGCTGCGTGCCAGACGCGTCATATGGCGATCAAAACGGACCGCCTTGCCCTTGATCACATGCAGGGTTTCAAACAGGCCGTCGCCCAGAAGACCGCCCCGATCCGCGAGGCTCCAGCCGGTGCGGGCGGTTTCGATCCACTCGCCATCCTTGAAAGCAATTCCGTTCATGCCGATCCCGCCCCCAAGGCCTGGCGCAGGGCCGAGACCTTGGTCAGTGTTTCCTCGTACTCCGCGACCGGCTCGCTATCGGCGACAATACCACCGCCGGAGCGCAGGCTGGCGCGCCATTGGCCGCCATCGCGGCGCAGGGCCGCCGTGCGGATCATGACATTGAAGTCCATATCGCCGCGTTCCATGTCGATCCAGCCCAGCGCACCACAATAGGCGCCGCGCGGCTCGCCCTCGAGTTCGGAAATGATCTCCATCGCCCGCACCTTCGGGGCGCCGGTGATCGAGCCGGGCGGGAAGCTGGCGGCCAGAAGGTCGAACCCGTCGCGCCCGTCGGCAAGGTCACCCTCCACCACCGAGACCAGATGATGGACATTGGCATAGCTCTCGATCTCGCACAGCACCGGCACGCTGACCGAACCGGGCGCACAGACCCGCGACAGGTCATTGCGCATCAGGTCGACAATCATCAGGTTTTCCGCCCGGTCCTTGGCGCTGGCTAACAATTCAGCGGCCAAGGCCTTGTCCTCGGCCGGATCGGCAGATCGGCGCCGCGTGCCCTTGATCGGCCGCGCCTCGACACGGCGCCCCCCGACCTTGAGGAAACGCTCCGGCGAATTGGTCAGCACGACATGGTCCGCGTCGAGGCAGAGATATGCGGCATGCGGCGCAGGCGAGGCCTCACACAGACGGGCAAAGACCTGCCAGGGCGTGTCGACCGGATCGAGCCAAACGTCAAAGGCCTGCGAAAGATTGACCTGGAAGACATCACCGGCATGGACATAGTCGCGCGCCTTGCCGGCAGCTGCGAGATAGGTGTTGCGGTCCCAGCGCGGCGACCAGTCGAGTGCCCGCGCGTCAACCGCAGCAGTCGACGCCGCGTCCGGGACGGCATTGATGGCATCGGCCAGCCGGGCAACAGCACCGGCAGACCCGCCGCGAACCCGGATCATGCCACCGTCCCGATCAAATTCGGCCCAGGCGGGATAGCGGGCCATCGCAAGCGGTGGCCAGCGCGGATCGAGATGCGGCAGGCGTTCAAAGGCGGCGGCAAGGTCATAGCCGAACAGGCCGGCCCAGACGCCCCCTTCGCGGCGCGCAATGGCCGCCAGCGCGTCGAAATCGGCCCGATCCGTCCCGGTCATCACCCGGTCGGGATGCACGAAGAGACGCGCGCGATTGTGTCGGCCGTCATGCAGGAGCAGCGCGTTCGGCGTCTCGGCCCAAGGCGCAAACACGACGAGCGGGTCGCGCCAGGGCAGATGGGTTTCAGGGTGTGGAGCGGCCATGGCGGGAGGCCGGGTCAGCCGGTCAGCCAGCGTGCGCGCAGGGCGGCGCGTTCATCCTCGGTAATGCCAAGATGCTCACGCACATAATGATCAACCCCGCCCATGGTCTCGAAAGCCTGGCGAAGATAATCACCATCGACACCCAGGAAGACCCGCATCATGTCCGGCTCCATGGCCTGTCCATAATCGGCCAGCACGCGCTCACGGATGCGCGGGATTATGGCGTCGAAATTCACCGCCTGATTGGTCATCTCGTAATCCGCGATGACGGTATCACGATCGACGCCCAACTCGTCGAGCACAAGGGCGCAGAATATCCCGGTCCGGTCCTTGCCGGCAGCACAGTGGACGAGGAAGCCGGCCTCGGCGTCGCCGGTCGCGAGCGCCCGGTAGGCGTCGCGATAGACATCCATATTGCCCTCTTCCATCGGAATGCGGCGATAGGCCGAGAGCATATAGTCACGCACCCCGTCCGGCGTGTGCACACCCATGCGCAAAAAGCGCAGGTGCGGCGGCTCGCCGGCATCACCCTTGTCGGAGGCCAGCACACGCGGCGCGATCGGATCCGGCCAGTTGGAGGGCTCGTTGGTGCGTTCGCGCGGCTTGCGCAAATCCGCGACGACCCGGATGCCCAGCCCGCCGATATGGTTCCAGTCATTGTCACTGGCACGGGAAAAGTGGCCGGAGCGGTAAAGCCCGTCCTTCACGCGTGCGCCATCCCGACCTTCATAGCCGTGGAAATGCCGGAAATTGTGGACGCCTTCGAGCGGTGTGATGCGAGTCATGCATCGGAGGTACGCAATCACCCGCCCCGCGGCAAGGGGCGCTGACCGAATTGCCGCGCTCCGCAAAAGCAGGACGGGGACCATGTATCTTTAGTGCCTGTCCCTCGCCCGCTGAATGATCTGCCGACGGATCGGAATGGCTAGGCGTCCGGGCTCTCGTCCAGCCTCTCCAGCAAACGCTCATACTGGCCGATCAGGAAGCGTTCCTGGGAGGCCAGTTCGGTAAAGCCGATCTGGGTGAAGCGCAGGCTGGGGCCGAGATCCTGCGGGCGCATGATTTCCGGCCCGGCAAACAATAATTCGACGATTTGCCGCCAAGTCGATTCCACACCATTGGCCTGCATTTCATAGATCCGGGCGACCTCGGATACGCGGGCATAGGGCAGAACATTGAGTCGGCCATGCTGCTGGGCGTGCTCCCAGGCAAAACGCGACAAGCCCGGCGCATTGACCCCGCGCGGCAGAACGCGGGGGAATTCATCGAACAGCACGCCCTCGGCCCCCTCCGGCGAGGCCTCGAGTTCCGCGAGCCGCGCACCGATCCGCTCGACCACCTCCTCGTGATAGCCGGCGACGGCTTCCAGGGCCGCGATATTGGCCTCGATCTCGGCGACGACACGGCCCATCGCCGCCTCGGCCGCGCGCCGATCCGCCACATCCTCGCGCCATTCATTGACGAGAAAACCGAGCACGACCGCAAAGACGATCAAAAACCCCTCGACAAGGGCACGACCGAACCAGGACGGCAGGGAGGGGGATGATTGTGTCGACATGAGCTGATCCGCATTGGCTGGCTGGAGGTTAGCCGGACTTGCCCCGGCACAACAACCGTTCAGGAACGCCGCGCACCGCGCGCAAGGATCAGCCATTCGGTCACGACAAGATTTCCCACCCAGCAGGTCCAGGCTGCAATGCCATAAGCGGTCGGGAAATCCAGTTGGAAACCGGCGACCAGGACCGCGGTTTCCGCCCGGAGCGTGACGGCGGAGAAAATCAACGCATAGGCGCGCAGCATCCAGATACGATGGCCGGCCGGATCGCGGATGAGAATTTTGCCAACCCCCATGACGGTGGTGACAAGCAGCAACACTGCCAACGCCGAGAACGCGGCATTGTTGGGTCCACCGCCAAACGCATGCCCGGCGAGGATCAACCCGCAGACAGCGCATAGCACCGCTGCGCCGGCAAAGGTCACGCCGACGAGGCGATGCAGCGCCCTGAGCCGGGCCTGCATGCAAACCAGCAACTGGATCGGTCCGGCCAGCAAAGCCGTCATGCCTGCGGCGATATGGACCACCAGCACATCATGAAGGCCGGCATAGGCGCGGTTCTGCTCGTCAAACGGATAATCCCCGACCGGCGCCGAGAAATAAGCCAGGGACCCGACGCAAACCGCCACGGCCGCAAGTCCGAGCAGCGCCGTGCCGGGACGCTGGCAGATGAAGCCCATGGGCCGCCTCCCGATCCCCGCACGGCGCGACATGCAGCCCTAATACCGCATGGTGACAGCAAGGAAGGCGCCGTACTGGGAGTCGGCATCAATGATCGGGCTGTCGCGTCCCTCGTCGGGGATCATCTCGAACTCGATGCCGCCGACCAGGGCGACACGGTCCGTCAGGGCGTATCTGGCGGTCGCCCCGAAGAACGGCGATACAGTGCCGCTGACCGAATAGGCCGGGCGGTCGAGGGCAACCTCATCGGCAAAGACGCCATACATGTAGGTGCCCAGATCTCCATCACGCCAACGGGCGCCGGTTTCTGCCGCCACCGTCCATCGCGGCGCGATTTGCGACACCACGCCCGCCGTCAGCGCCACTTCCTGGCCCTTGTGGCGGCCGGATATGTCAGTGAGATAGTCGAGGGAAATCGAGACCGGGCCGGTTTCAGTCGACAGGCGGAAGCCGGCATCCACCGCGATTTCCCGCTGCATGTCTGACAGGTCGGGCACGTCTGCCGGGTCCGAAAACTGCCAGCGCGGTGCAACAAGCCCTTCAAGACGGATCCGGTCATTCTCATACAGGCCGACCTCAAGCCCTTCGGGTGACACAGAGAAGCGGTCTCCTTCGTAGGCAATATAGGGCAGCGCCTTGACCGTCGTGTCATCGGTCGCGCCGAGATAGGGATTGGACTCAATGGCGACGCCAAGCCCGAACGTCCATCGGCGCTCTAGCTCTTGCGCGCCGACATTGCCGCAACACAGGCTCGACGCCACCGCGACCGAGGCCAGGATACTCCAGCAATAAACAAGCTTCATCTTCACTCTCACCTTTGGTTGGCGCCCGCTGCCCCCGGGGGGACTTATCTGGGGAGATGGGAGCAACGGGCCGGCTCGACTTGTGACCGTCGGCGGCACACAAAGTCGTCCGGACCGTCAGGCCGGTACGTTCAGATGTCCGGACGGTCACGCCCGGACATGATCGCAGTGAGACAATCGGAAAATTCAGGCGGTGTCCGGCCGCGGCAATCCGTCAGGCCAGACTTCGGGTTCCCGACGCCAGGCACTGGGCGTCATGCCGGTGTGTTTGCGAAAAGCGGCATTGAAGGTTGACCGTGAATTGAAGCCGGTCGCGTGCGCGGTTTCCAGTATCCGGGCTCCGGCGGCGAGGCGCTGGCAGGCCTCACCGATGCGCCAGGCATTTACATAGTCGAAGAAATTTCGCCCCATCTGGTCGTTCAGGGTTTGCGAAATATAGTTCTCGGAGACCCGGATTTCGTCCGAGAGCTGGCGCAAGGACAGGGTTGAGTCGCGGTATAGCTTCCGCTCCTCCATGGCCGCAGCGACACGACCTGCGATCCGTTGCATGCGCGGCGCATCCAGTGCCGAGCGATGATATTTTCCGGTCGGCACCGATGGCGTCGCCGGCTCGACCGGCTTGTAGATCGCCGCCTGACGTACGCCAAAAAAGCCGAACGCAAAGACCCAGCCCAACTCCAGCACCGTTGCCGCGAGGCCCTGCCAGCCCGGCAGACTATTGTCGAAGCGCCACATCACCATCACTGCCCCCCATATCCAGGCCGCCGACAGGACAAACAGGACCACCCGCACCCAGCTCAGCGACTTGTCCTCGATATTGGCGAACAGGTTGCGCACCGAGCGGGTGTGAACGAGCAGGGCCCGGTACGCGATCACCAGGGAGACAAATGCGATAACGAGGAAGGTCGCCATCAAGACCAGGGGTACGGCAGCGGCCAGCTCGAGCCCGTCGGTTTCGCCGGCAAACAAGGCCAGTTTTCTGTCGGCTGGCAGGAAATAGAATGGCAGTGCGATCACATAGCCTGCGGGAACCGACCAGAAATAGCGGACAAGGCGTATCGGCGTCAGCGGTCGTCGCTGAGCCGCGGTCATGTCCCTCACATAAAGCAGGATGGCCGGGCCGATCACCACGGTGACCGGCCAGAACACCATCGCCAGATGCGGATAGGCGACATAGGCGCCGCCGAGCATCGCAAGCTCATCCAGTTCCGACACAGCGGTCGCAAGCAGGAAGATGGCGAGGCCGAGCGCACGCATGCGCGCATCGTGATCGCGACCGAGCAGCAACAGGCCGGCGAACAGCGCCGTCGCGGCTGTCATCCCGCCGGCCACCAGCTCCAGGAATTCGGACAGGGTCAGTTCCAACGGCAAAAACAGACCGGCCATCACATCCTCGCGTGTGCTTGTATTATCCCTCCCCTACCGGAAAGGCGGCGCCGTCACTACCCCGCCTCGGCCTCATTCGACGCTTCCAGCAGCTGCCGGTGCTAGCTGATCAGGCAGCGCTCATCGGACGCAAGTCGATAAGGTCGGTCTGCCTGACGACATCTTCATGATTGTTGCCGAAAGAAGAATGCGGTCGCACAGTGTTGCAATGCCGGCGCCCGGCACGGGGTCTCACGCGATTGCACACTCGGACTGGCGCCTTGAGACTGGGTTGTTGCGCACGAGACGCCATCGACGCGAGCCCGAGCAGTCAATCCCTGAAGGGCGTACTGATTTTGTCGGCGCCGGTCATTGACCGGTCGCCCATCAGGTCATCGCGGCATTTTCGACGGCGGTCCGCACGTCGTCGACGACCGACCGGATCAGCTTCTGTTCGCCCTCGGCCATGACACGAACGACCGGCTCGGTGCCCGACGCGCGCACAACGAGACGCCCCGCCTTTCCCATGCGTGTTTCGGCCTCGGCAATGGCCGCTTTCACCGCCTCCGCTTCCAGCGGCTTTTTGCCCTTCGACACGCGGACATTCTCGAGCAATTGCGGGGCCGGCTTGAACACGTTCAGCAATTCGCTAGCGCGCTTGCCGCTCTCGCCGAGCACGCGCAATACCTGCAATGCGGCGATCAGGCCGTCACCGGTCGGCGCGTAATCCGGCATCACGATATGGCCGGACGCTTCGCCGCCGAGATTGATCCCGGTTTCGCGCATGCGCTCGGACACATAGCGGTCACCAACCTGCGTCCGCTCAAGCGTAATGCCGCGTTTGGCGAGGTGTTGCTCCAGACCCAAATTGGACATCACTGTCGCGACGATGGCCGGGTGTTTGAGATCGCCTGTATCCTGCCAGTGCCCCGCCAGCAGCCCAAGTATCTGGTCGCCATCAATGACACGCCCCTTCTCGTCGCACAGCACCACACGATCACCATCGCCGTCGAGGGCGATGCCAAGATCGGCGCGAAACTTCACCACTTCCTTGGACAGACGGGCCGGCGCGGTAGAGCCGCACTCCTCATTGACGTTGAACCCGTTCGGCTCAACCCCGATCGGGATGACGTCGGCGCCGAGCTCCCACAGGACCGTGGGTGCGACCTTGTAACCGGCGCCGTTGGCGCAATCGACCACGAGGCGAAGATTGGACAGGCGCTGCGAGCGTGGGAAGGAGGATTTGACGATCTCGACATAACGCGCCTGGGCATCATCGACACGCTTGGCACGGCCGAGGTCGGACGGCGCGGCGAGCTCCTCCGACAGCGACCCGTCCATCAGGGCCTCGATCTCGAGCTCGGTCTTGTCGTCGAGCTTGCGTCCGTTGGGGCCGAAAAGTTTGATACCATTGTCGTGGTAGGGATTGTGTGACGCCGTGATCATGACGCCCAGATCGGCGCGCAGGGACCGCGTCATCAGGGCGACGGCCGGCGTCGGCAAAGGGCCGAACTGGAAGACATCCATCCCGACCGAGGTGAAACCGGCGACCAGCGCGCTCTCGATCATGTAGCCGGACAGGCGCGTATCCTTGCCGATCACCACCGAGTGGCGCCCGGTGTGCCGGACAAAATGCTTGCCCGCAGCCATGCCCAGACGCAGTGCTGTTTCCGCCGTCATGGGGAAGCTGTTCGTCAGACCGCGCACGCCGTCGGTGCCGAAATATTTCTTGCCCATGACTTGGTCCCCGAATGTCGTCCGGCGTCCTATATAAGACGTACCGCCTTATGCGAAGTGAATCGTTGTGCTGGACGCTACAATCCCGATACGCTAACCGACAAACCGCTTCGTCAAGGGGATGATAAATGAAGCCTATTCGCAAGGCCGTGCTTCCGGTGGCCGGCTTGGGGACGCGGGTATTGCCCGCCACCAAGACGATTCCGAAAGAAATGTTGCCGGTCTTCGACCGCCCCGCCATCCAGTATGTCGTGGATGAGGCACGCGCCGCCGGGATCGAGCACTTTGTTTTCGTCACCGGCCGCAACAAGGGCGCCATCGAGGACTATTTCGATACCGCGTTCGAGCTGGAAGCGACGCTGGAAGCCAAAAACAAGACTGACATCCTCAAAGAGGTCGCGTGCACGCGACCGATCCCCGGCTCAATGAGTTTTGTGCGGCAACAGGCCCCGCTGGGCCTGGGACACGCCATCTGGTGCGCGCGCGACATAATCGGTGACGAACCCTTCGCGATCCTGCTGCCGGACGTCCTGGTCCAGGCCGAACGCAGCTGTCTTGCCCAGATGGTTGATGCCTATCAGGAAACCGGCGGCAACATTATCGCCGTGGAAGCTGTTCCGGATAGCGAAGTCGACAAATACGGGGTGATCGACCCGGCGTCCCGCGACGGCAATCGCCTGCGTATGAACGGCATGGTCGAAAAGCCACCGCTCGGCACGGCGCCTTCCAATCTGGCGATTACCGGCCGCTATATCCTGCAGGGTGAAATTTTCCGCTTCTTGGCCGACCAGGCAGCCGGTGCCGGTGGTGAAATCCAATTGACCGACGCCATGGCCAGGCTGATGGATATCCAGGACTTTCACGCCGTCGAGTACGACGGACAGTCCTATGATTGCGGCAGCAAGCTGGGCTATCTGCGCGCCAGCCTGGCTTATGCGCTCAATGACAAAGTCATCGGCGAGCAGGCCAGGGCCGTCGCTCGGGATGTCCTTGATCGGCACAAATAGGACCGTCGTGCGCGCATATCCTCCGCTGGCGCCCCGACAAGGAAGCATTCAATTGCCGCAGAACACCTGCCGAGCGTGATCCGACGTCGCGATTTGGCGCGGCAGGTCACGTTTCTCAAGACGTTGTTCAGGCATTCCTGTCGGGACACATCCGGACTCGCCTTGAGACGGCTCGTTTCTCAACACCCCGTCTCAAGGCGGTAGCCTGGGTGGACAGGCTTGTGAAACTCGCACCTAGCCCGGCGGAGTGAAGTGTTCCGCGCTGAAGCTGTAAGCGGGGGCCGCAGCGGGCGACGTCGCCGGCGCCACGTCCAGCGAATAGCCGACATCGCTGCACACGCCCGGGGCTTCCGGCATCGTTCGGTTGAAGATCATCAGGGCGACCGAGTCATACGCAGTGGTGTCGACAACACCGCCACGCCCCAGCGGGATGACCTGGATTTCGCCGCCGTCATGGGCAAGGGCCAGCAATTCCAGCCCGTCATCGCCGCGCAGGGAAAACGCGTAAACCCCGTCCAGATCGACCACAATATAATTGGCGCCGAGCTGCTCCAGACCACCCTTCGACATCCAGCCGCGCTCACTGCTGAGCGTGTGCTGGATACGGACCGTGCTGTTGAACATCGGAGCCAGATCGTAAGCGAGGGCATAATTCTGGGTCCGCCAGCGGCTGATGACGTCCGGGATGGTCGTCCCGACCGGTTCCAGCGTCGCCGCCATCGTTTCGAACCCGTCCAGAGCGACGCTGTTCTCCCACATCGTGACGACAATACCGTCGCCATAGACGTCGGCCATCGACTGCAGCAAGGTCCATTGCGAGTAATCGAACCCGTCCTGGCTGGTGGTCCA
This sequence comes from Maricaulis maris, assembly GCF_003634045.1. Lineage (GTDB taxonomy): Bacteria > Pseudomonadota > Alphaproteobacteria > Caulobacterales > Maricaulaceae > Maricaulis > Maricaulis maris. Next base: position 211,506 of record NZ_RBIM01000001.1, on the reverse strand, counting down.
GCACACTTCCGGTGCGTCGAAATCGGTCTCGACATAGTCGGTGGCATCCTGGTCGGCGCCGACCGTGGTCGTCTCGGTCCAGGAGGCGGTCGCCTCATAGAGCCAGTCCAGGCCTTCTTCGGAGTCGTAACCGAACTGGATCACATGGTTGAATTCATGCGTCGCCGTGGCGCGCATCAGGCTGTGCACCGACGCTTCCTTGCCCATGCCAACGAAATCATTGTCGATCACGAAGACGGTCCGCGCTGCCGAGGTCTCGCGGACATCGGCAGTATTGGCGTTGTCGAACACGATCTGCACCGGATAGGTCACGCCCATCGAGCCGTCGGCATCGGCGACATAGGCGGTATAACGACCATCATCATCACGTACCGGCTCGGCCCAGCCGATTTGCGTCACCTGGCTGTCGAGCATGGCCTGCAGGGCCTCGCCGACAGATTCGGCATATTCGGTGGAGGAGGCGTCGACGCCTTCCAGCGTATAGTGGACCCGGAAGTCGGGTGTTTCCAGTGTCAGCTCCGGACCGCTCAGCGTGACCCGGTTTTCCAGCAATTCCTGCAAGATATCGACCACCGAGGCCTCGACATGCGACAGTTCCAGCGTGAAATCGCCGGAACTCTCGCCGCTGCGATAACGACGCAGCTCGAGCGTATAAGTCGCGGGTTCCGGTGCCGTGAAGGCGATGGCGGAATGCAGCGAGCCGTCACCGCGATCATCATTGAGCGCCACCGGATTGCCATCCGCGCCGACCAGGCGCAGGACCGTGTCGAGATCGCCATTGGTCGCTTCGGCAATCGCCAGAATGGTCTCGCCGGCAGCGAGCTCCAGCGGATAGTCAAACTCGGTGTCGCGACCACCGATCGTGCCGCTGTATTCGGCAAAGGGCGTGCGCTCGATACTGTCGAAGTCGAACGGCACCTCGGCATGCGGATCGACGGCGATGGACAGGACGACATCGCCGAAACTCGCGCCTTCGAACGTGCCCAGCTCAACCGTGTAACGCCCCGCCTCCTGTGCCTGGAAGACCAGCTGGGAGTTCAGTGATCCATCACCGCGATCATCATTCTGGGCCGCGATCGTGGCGCTGGCGTCCAGCAGTGTGAGCGTGGTGTCGAGCGTCTCGGTGAGCGCATGGGTGGTGACCACCAGGATCTCGTCGGCCGCCAGATCGACCGGTCGGGTCTCGAGCGGGCGCTGGCGTTCGAGCGTGACAATGCTTTCGCTGATGATGCGCGCTTCGCTCGACAGGCCGAACTCGACGCCATCGGCAATGACCAGGTCGAAACTGCCCGTCGCACCGCCATAACCGGTGACCACGGCGGTATGGCGGCCGGACACTTGCGGGACATAGATGAGCTGCGAGGACAGGTCGCCGGGTTCGCGGTCATCATTCTCCGCCACCGTTCGCCCGTCCGGACCGAGCAGTTCGAGCATGGTGTCAAAACCACCGCTCGGCTGGGTCGACACAGTCACGGCCTGGCCGGCTTCCAGCTCGATTTCGATCGTCGCGCGCGGCGCCGCCTCGGTCACCTCGCCGGCGACAATCCGATCCTCGGCCGCCTGCGCAAACGCGCTTCCGGCCAGACACACAAACGCCCCCAGGGCATAACCAACACGCACAGACACCTCCCGCAGCCAGCCGCCGGATGAGTCCGGTGCAACTTCCCTGTCCCGCTTTAGCGGTATCCCGAGGCCACCACAAGCACGGCCCTGCCGCCGACCACCGCACTGGTTCAACGCAGCTTGTAGCGTTGCAGCTTGCCGGTCTGGGTTTTGGGCAGCGCATCGACGAAGACAATGGCGCGCGGATATTTGTAGGGCGCGATCTCGGCCTTCACATGCGCCTGCAGCGCCTGTTCGGTGACCGCCGCGACATCACAGCCGGGCTTGAGCACGACAAAGGCTTTGACGATCGTGCCACGCTCATCGTCCGGCGCCCCGATGACGGCGCATTCGGCGACGGCCTCATGGGTCAACAGCGCCTGCTCGACCTCCGGCGCGGCGATATTATAGCCGGACGCCACGATCAGATCGTCGGCGCGGGAGAAATACCAGAAGCGACCGTCCGTATCGCGGCGATAAAGATCACCGGTGACATTCCAGCCATTGCTGACATAGCCCGCCTGACGCGCATCATCGAGATAGAGACAGCCGGTCGGACCTCGTACGGCCAAGCGCCCGACTTCGCCGTCGGGCACATCGCGGCCTGCCTCATCAATCACACGTGCCTGATAACCCGGAACCGCGCGGCCAGTGGCGCCGGGATGAATATCCCCGCCGGATTCCGAGATGAAGATATGGATCAATTCGGTCGCGCCGATCCCGTCGATCAAGCGAATGCCGGAACAGGCAAAAAAGGCATCCGACGTCGCCTTGGGCAGATGCTCGCCGGCGGAAATCCCCTTGCGCAGCGAGGAGAGATCATGATCGGACCAGCTCGCCATCAGGGCGCGATAGCCCATCGGCGCGGTGAACAAAGTGGTGGCACGGAACCGTTCAATCGTCTCGCACAGGGCCTCAAAGCCCGGCCGCTCGGGCAAGGCGACGGCGAGACCGAAGCGGGCGGGAAAGACGACGAAGGCGCCGAGGCCGAAGGTGAAGGCGAAAGGCGGCGTGCCGGTGTAAATCTCGTCCGGTGCCGGTGCCAGCGTGTGGCGGGCAAAGGTGTCGGCCATGGCCAGGACGCTGGAATGGAAATGGGCGCAGGCCTTGGGCTGGCCTGTCGTGCCCGATGTGAAGGCCAGCAAGGCGACATCATCGCGGGCGGTGTCGACATTTTCAAAATGGGTCGGCATCGCCGCCAGCGCGGTCTCGAACGCACTGCCCGGCCCCCAGCCGGTGATCGAGGCCAACACCGGCTCGGCTTGTGCCGCCTCGCGGACCGGCTCGGCCAGCGCCTGGTCGCACAGGGCAAAGCCGACCTCGCCCTTGGCGATCACCTTGGCCAGCTCACCGGCGCGCAACATCGGCATGGTGGTCACAGCGACAGCGCCGACCTTCATCACCGCATACCAGGCGGCCATCAGATCGATCCCGTTGGGCCCGTGCAGCAGGACACGATTGCCAGGCACCACACCCAGCACCGTGACCAGGTAGTTGGCGATCCGGTTAGCCGCTGCGAGCAGCGCGGCATAGCTCAGCGAGCGGTCGCCACAATGGACCGCCATGCGCTCGCCCCAGCCCTTCGCGACGGCGCCGTCCAGCAGTTCGGCGCCGCAGTTGAGGCGGGCGGGATAGTCCAGACCGGCGAGGTCAAAACGGAAATCCGGCCATTGCTCGCGCGGTGGCAGGCGGTCACGGGTGAACGGGTCGAGATGACCGGTTGGCTGCATTGTCATCACGTCCTCCCCGACGCGGTTGACGATAATGTCGTGCGGACCTTGTGGTCCGTCTGTTCAGTCCGGCAGGACGGCGGTGGTCTCGATCTCGACCTTGGCCCGCGGCTCTACCAGCCCCTCGACGATGACGAAGGCCATCGCCGGGTAATTGCGTCCCATGCAGGATTTCCAGATCGCGCCGAGCTTTGGTCCGGCGGCGAGATAATCTTCGCGGTCAGTGAGATAGCCGGTCATGCGCACCACATGTTCCGGGCCGGCTCCGGCCTCGGCGAGCACGGTCAGCGTGTTGACCAGGACCTGGCGGAACTGGTCCGCGAAATCATCGGACACCACGGTCTCGGTCTCGTCCCAGCCGATCTGGCCGGCCACGAAAACCGTGCGTCCACGCGCGACAATCCCGTTGGAATAGCCCTTGGGCCGCGGCCAGCCGGGCGGTTGAAGAACAGCCATCATGCGGCCTCCCTGTAACCGAGCATGCGGGCCCGCAACGCCTCCGGTATCGAGACCGGCTTGTGGGCCGTCTGGTCGATGAAAACCAGGGTCGGACGGGCCACCATCCGGACCTCCTCACCGCAGCGGGCGGTCAGGGTCAGCCGGATCGATGCGCGTCCGAGATCGCGGACCACAAGTGAGAAAACCAGCGTGTCGTCGAGCCGGCTCGGCGCCTTGAACTCGGCTTCCATATGCGCCAGCGGCACGCCATGCGGCCCTTTCAGGATCATCGCATCGAAGCCGTAGCCGACGCCCTGTTCGAACCAGTCCTCGATGACCGCATTGATCATCTCGAAATAGCGCGGATAGAAGACGATGCCGGCCGGGTCGACATCGGCAAAGCGGATGCGGCGGGTAATGTCGAAACTCATGGCGCCGCCTCCGCCAGATGGGCGCGGGCGATCACCAGTTTCTGGACTTCCGAAGCGCCCTCATAGATCCGCAAGGCCCGGATCTCGCGATAGAGCGCTTCGGGCACGCTGCCCTTGGTGACACCCAGACCGCCGAAGATCTGCACCGCGGCATCAATCGCCTTTTGCGCCGCTTCGGTGGCAAAGAGCTTGGCCATCGCCGCCTCGCGTGTCACCCGCGCGGCGCCCATGTCCTTGGTCCAGGCAGCGCGATAGATCAGCAGCGCGGCGGCGTCGATATCGACCGCCATGTCAGCGAGCTGCGTCTGCACGCCTGGCAGGTCGGCAAGCGGGGCCCCGAAGAGCTTGCGGCCACGCGCCCGGCGTGTCGCCTCATCCAGCGCCCGGCGGGCAAAACCCAGGGCGGCAGCCCCGACGGTTGAACGGAAAACATCGAGCGTCGCCATCGCAATCCTGAAGCCCGCCCCGGCCTCGCCGATCCGGTTGCCCACCGGCACCCGGCAATTTTCGAACTGCAGGCGGGCCAGCGGGTGCGGGGCGATGGTTTCGATCCGCTCGGCGACGACCAGGCCCGGCGTCGCGGCTGGCACAATGATGGCACTCAGCCCACGCGCACCCCCAGCTTCACCGGTGCGGACGAAGACAACGTAATAGTCGGCAATGCCGCCATTAGAGATGAAGGTTTTCTCGCCGCTGATCACATATTGATCGCCATCCTGCGTCGCCGTGGTCGCGATCGCCGCGACGTCGGACCCGGCCTCCGGCTCGGTCAGGGCGAAGGCGGCGCACAGGGCGCCCTCGCCGGTCCCCGGCAGCCAGGTCTGCGCTTGTTCCGGCGTGCCAAACAGCGAAATCGCGCCCGATCCCAGCCCCTGCATGGCGAAGACGAAATCCGCCAGTCCGGAGCGATAGGCCAGGTGTTCGCGGATCAGGCAGAGCGAGCGCACATCCAAGGCCTCGCTGACACCGCCATGGGCGGCCGGCACGGCATTGCGGACAATCCCCGCCGCTCCGAGCGCGCCCCGGATCACCGCGCAATCGGCGTCGACATCGGCGTGCTCGGCAAAGCCGCTGTCACCGAACCGGTCCGCGGCCCAGTTCGTGACATCACGCGCCAGGGCGCGATGATGGTCCTCGAAGAAAGGCCAGGCGAGAAAGCTTGTATCGGCCATTCAATTGCCCTCGAAGATCGGCTTTTCGCGGGCGATGAAAGCCTTGTAGGCGCGCTCGAAATCGCGGGTCTGCATGCAGATCGCCTGAGCCTGGGCCTCTGCCTCGATGGCCGTGTGCAGGCTCATATCCCACTCGGTATTGAGTTGGTTCTTGGTCATCGCATTGGCGAAGTTGGGACCGGCGGCGACCCGGTCGGCCCATTCGCGGGCCGTGTCCATCAGCTTGTCCGCCTCGACCAGCGCATTGTAAAAGCCCCAGCGCTCGCCTTCCTCGGCTGACATGGATCGTCCGAAGAAGAGCAATTCGCTGGCCCGGCCCTGCCCGATGATGCGTGGCAGGATGGCGCAAGCCCCCATGTCACAGCCCGCCAGGCCGACACGATTGAACAGGAAGGCGGTCTTGGCGGCCGGTGTCGCGATCCGCAGGTCCGACGCCATCGCCATGATCGCGCCGGCACCGACGCAGATCCCGTCCACCGCCGCGATGACCGGTTGCGGACAATCGCGCATCGCCTTGACCAGATCGCCGGTCATGCGGGTGAAATCGAGCAGGCCCGCCATGTCCTTTTCGACCAGCGGACCGATGATCTCGTGGACATCACCGCCAGAACAGAAATTGCCACCGGCGCCCGTCACGATGACGGCCTGGACCGACTTTACATAGACGAGATCGCGGAACAGGTCGCGCAGCTCGGCATAGCTCTCGAAGGTCAGCGGGTTCTTGCGATCGGGCCGATTGAGCGTGATCGTCGCCACCCCGTCCGCGAAGAACCAGAGAAAATGCTCCGGCGCATAGGTATTGGGGTCCATCATCATCTATCCATCCTGTTCGGTACGTAGGCTGTGCATCAGGGTTTCGGTGTGGCTGCCAAGGGCCGCGGCGGTCTCGCCCGGCAGATCGGCCAGCAGCTCGGCCAGCCAGTCGGCATGGGCGCGGGCCATACGCGCGAAGGTCTGGCGCCCGGCATCGGTCAGCTCGACCCGGAAACTGCGCCGGTCCTGTGGCAGCGCCGCTCGGGTCGCCAGGCCGTCGGCGACCATGCGGCTGATCAGGCCGGTGACATTGCCATTGGTCACCAGCAAACGGTCTGACAGCTCACCCATCAACAAACCGTCCGGCGCCCGGTCGAGCGCTGAGAGCGCATCAAAGCGCGACAGGCTGACGCCGAATTCACGCTGGAAACGGCTGCGCAACTCTCGCTCGATCAGCGAGACCGGGCGATAGAGACGCAGCCACAGCTTGACCGCCGCGCGCGGGTCCGTCTCCGGATGCCGGGCGGTCGCGTCCATCTCAGATCGCCCCACCGGAGATGGTGATCGCCTGGCCGGAGACCGAGCCTGACAAGGGCGAACACAGCCAGGCGACGGCCTCGGCCACTTCTTCCGCCTGGATCAGCTTGCCTTGGGGATTGGTCTTGGCCAGTTCGGCGATGGCCTCATCGCGGCTGCGGCCGGTCTTGGCCATGATATTGGCGATCGCGTTCTCGACGATCTGCGTTTCGACATAGCCGGGGCAGACCGCATTGACCGTCAAACGCGTGCGGGCATATTCCAGCGACAGCGACTTGGTCAGCCCGACGACGGCATGCTTGGACGCGGTATAGGGGGCAACATAGGCACCGCCGCGCAAGCCGGCGATCGAGGCGATATTGATGATGCGGGCATAGTCGGCCGTCAGCATCGGCCCGATCACGGCCTGGCTGCACCGCACCAGTCCGTCGACATTGACCGCCTGGATTTTCTGCCAGTCGGCCATCGGCGTCTTGTGGAAGGCGGCGGCAGCAGCAATCCCGGCATTGTTGACCAGGATATCGATGGCGCCCGCGGCCGCGAAGGCCTCGGCAACGCTGTCCTCATCGGTTACATCACAGCGGATCGCGCGGGCACCGGCGATGGTCTTGGCCGCGTCCTCAAGCCGGTCTAGCTGGCGACCCATCAGGATGGTTTCGACGCCCATCTCCGCGAGGCGGCGGGCGCAAGCCAGTCCAATCCCGGTGCCGCCACCGGTCACAACGGCCGTGCGGCCCTTCAAGTCACTCATGCCCGAAACTCCGTCTGTTGGGCGCGCCGAAGATTGCGCGCGAGTTGGTCAAAACCGGCGAGATATTGCGGTGGCACATCGACGCCTTTCCAGGCGAGTTCGGCGGCCGCACGCAAAGTCCAGTTGGGATCAAGCAGGTGCGGACGCGCCAGCGCCACGAGGTCGGCCCGGCCCGCCGCCAGGATCGAATTCACGTGATCGGTCTCGTAGATATTGCCGACCGCCATGGTGGCACAGTCGAGCGAATTGCGGATCTGGTCGGAAAATGGAGTCTGGAACATGCGGCCATAGACCGGGCGCGCAGCCGGCGAGGTCTGGCCGGCTGAGACATCGATCAGATCGGCGCCCAGCTCCCGGAAAGCCCGCGCCACAGCGACACTGTCGTCGCCGTCAATGCCTTGGCCCGTTACCCAGTCGGTCGCCGACAGGCGCACCGCCATCGGCTTGTCGGCCGGCCAGACCGCCCGCATCGCTTCGAACACTTCCAGCGGATAGCGCAACCGGTTTTCCAGGCTGCCGCCGTATTCGTCGGTGCGCTGGTTCGAGAGCGGGGTGATGAAGCTCGACAGGAGATAGCCATGGGCACAATGCAGCTCGACCATGTCGAAACCGGCCTGGAGCGCGCGTTCGGTGGCCCGGACGAAATCCGCCTTGATGCGGATCATGTCATCGCGGTCCATCTCGACCGGCGTCTGGTTGTCCTGGTCCCAGGCGATCGCGGACGGGCCGTAAATCGGCCAATTGCCGGTATCGAGCGGCACGTCATAGCCTTCCCAACCGATCTTGGTGGAGCCTTTGCGGCCGGCATGGGAGAGCTGGATCGCCATCCGGGCGTGGCCGTTTTCGCGGGCAAAATCGGTGATTTTCCGCCAAGCGGCAACGTGGTCGTCCGTGTACAGGCCCGTGCATCCCGGCGTGATCCGCGCATCGGCGCTGACATTGGTCATCTCGGTATAAACGAGCCCGCCCCCGCCCATGCAGCGGGCGCCGTAATGGACCTGATGGAAAGCGCCCGGCATCCCGTCGGTCGCCGAATACATGCACATCGGCGAGACCACGACACGATTGTCCAGCCGCATGTCGCGCAGCGCGAAGGGCGCGAACATGGGCGGGCGCGGATCGACCTTGCGACCGCGGCCAGCAAACCAACTCTCGACACCGGCCAGCCAGTCCGGATCGCGCTCGCGCAGGTTTTCATGGCTGATGCGTTGTGAGCGGGTCAGCAGGGAATAGGCGAACTGTTTCGGCTCAAAACGCAGATAACGGTCGAGATTTTCGAACCATTCGGTGGAATTCCGGGCGGCGCTCTGGAGTTTGAGCACTTCGACCTTGCGCGCCTCCTGATAATCGACAAGCCCGTCGGCGATCGGCTTTTCAGTGCTGGTCAGTACGTCGGCCAGCATGATCGCATCCTCGAAGGCCAGCTTGGTACCGGATCCAATCGAGAAATGCGCCGTGTGCGCGGCATCGCCCAGCAGGACGATATTGTCGTGCACCCAAGTCTCGCACAGCACGCGCGGGAAGTTCAGCCAGGCCGAACCGCGCAGATGGCGCGCATTCGACATCAGGGCCTCGCCGTCCAGCCAGTCGGCGAACAGGGTCTCGCAGGCGCGGCAGGTCTCGTCCTGGTCCATCGCGCCGAAGCCGAGCGCCTCCCAGGTCTCCGGCGCACATTCAACGATGAAGGTCGAGGTCCGGTCATCGAACCGGTAGGCATGGGCCCAGATCCAGCCATGCGGGGTTTCGGTAAAGATGAAGGTGAAGGCATCGAACACGCGATGCGTACCGAGCCAGATGAATTTGTTGCGACGGGTCTCGATATCCGGCTTGAAACTGACGGCATGGGCGGTGCGGATTTTCGAGTTCAGCCCGTCCGAAGCGACGATCATGTCGGCATCGGCAAAGCGTGACAGGTCATCACCCGCCTCGCTCTCAAAATGCAGGCCGACCCCGAGTTCCCGCGCCCGGTCCTGCAGGAGGTTGAGGAGGTGTTTGCGACCGATGCCGCAAAAGCCATGACCGCCCGACGTCTCGACCGTGCCACGAAAATGCACGTCGATATCGTCCCAATGGGCCAGGCTTTCGGCGATGGTCCGGGCGCTGACCGGGTCATTGGCCGCGAGATTGTCCATCGTCTGGTCCGAGAACACCACGCCCCAGCCGAACGTGTCGCCGGGCCGGTTGCGCTCATGCACCACGATCTCGCAATCCGGGTCGCGCAGCTTCATCGAAATCGCGAAATACAGGCCCGCAGGTCCGCCGCCGACACAGGCTATTTTCATCGTGCGATCCCTCCCGGCGCGCGCGGTTACTTTAGAAGTAAAATATCTCGACATTCAAGCCCCCGGCAAAAACCCGGGAAGACGCCGTCTATGACCCCGACAATGCCCCCCACGATGAAGCGGCCTTTTTGCCGCCATGCCCCGCATCTGCGTGACAAGCCCGGCGAGATTGTCCAACCTGTCGGGGAAATCACAGGGCCGGGGGATAAAACATGCGTGTTTCCAAGATGGTGAAAGGATTCACCGCATGAGCCTGAAATCACTCGCCCCGCTGATCCTGACCAGTCCGGCCCTGCGCGCCGCCGCCCGCCTCCGGCACACCGTCCAACGCCGACTGACCGGCCGAACACGCACACTCCATGCCTTCATCGAACGCGACGAAGCCTATTCCAACCTCCTGCTGCAAGCCCTGCCACAGCTGGCCGATCGCTACCGGGTCAAGCTCGTCTGGCACGAAGTCGGACCGCCCGACCGCTCCGCCGCCCCGGAACCGGACAAGCTCGCCGCCTGGTCCGCCGAGGACGCCCGCTACCTGGCCACCGCCTACAATCTCGATCCGGCGCCACAAGCCTGGCCGGACACGGCTGGCCCGGATGCCGGCGAGGCCATGCGTACAAGGCTTGGGCACTATGGCTCGGCGATGAGCTGGTTTGAGGGGGAATGGTATTGGGGGATCGACCGGCTGCATCATCTTGAACGCCGACTGGACAGTCACCCGCCGCTATTCGCCCCGATCCCCGAACCCGACACGGCAATGGGTGGCCAGCTCGACGTCTTCCTGTCGCTGCGCAGCCCCTACAGCTATCTCGCTGCCATGCGCCTGTTTGCACTGGCAAAATCCTGGCAAGCGGAGGTCCGCCTGCGGCCCGTCCTGCCCATGGTCATGCGCGCGCTGCCGGTCCCGACCAGCAAGCGCCTCTACATCGTCCGTGACTGCAAGCGCGAGGCCGAACGCCTCGGCCTCCCCTTCGGCCATATCGCCGATCCGGTCGGCCCCGGCGTTGAACGCGGACTGGCGGTTCTGGTTGGTGAGATCAATCGCGGTCGCGGCCAGGCCTTCCTGCAAGCCTTCATGACGGCGGTCTGGTCACAAGGCATCGACCCGGCCGGCGATGCCGGCCTGCGCCGGATCTGCAACAGCGCCGGCATCGCTTGGGACCAAGCGAGTACCGATCTGGCCGACGAAAGCTGGCGCGAGCGTGTTGAAACCAACCGCATCGAGCTGTTTGAGCATGGACATTGGGGCGTTCCGACCTTCAAGGTCGGCGACCGCCTGGCCTTTGGACAGGACCGGTTGTGGCTGGCCGGTCAATGGTTGGCGGAGCGCACGCCCTAAGCCCAGGCGCGGGACAGGAACCAGTAGCAACCCGCCGCCGACAAAAGCGCAATTGCGACGAAACGGCCATAGGTGAGGACCCGGCCGGGAAGCAGTCTGCGCGCCAGCAGGAAGATCAGTCCTGCCAGGGCGACAAATACGACCTGGCCCAGCTCGACACCGAGATTGAAACCAAACAGGGCCGCAACCTGATCCTCACGCGGCAGGTCGAGTTCGAGCAGGATACCGGCAAAACCAACGCCATGAATGAGCCCGAACCCGGCACTGAATGCCGGGATGGTGCGCTGGACTTCGCCGCCGGCTGAAAGCCAGGCCAGATAGCTGCCAACACACACCACCAGCCCGAGCCATACCGGTACGGAGATTGTGCCGACCAGTACGCTGTTCGCGATTGCCATCACCGCCAGCACCATGGTGACCAGGACGACCTGGCGGCGATCCGGCTTCGCGGTCTGGAAAGCCGCCTCGGCCGCCACGAACAGGATCGAGAAACCGATCAACGCCTCGATCGCCGCGCCCGGCGGATTGATCCAGCCGAGATAGGCCAGGGCGAGGGTGGCGGAATGCCCCAGCGTGAAGCCGGCCGTCGCCAACAGGATTTGCCGCCAATTCGCGACGATCAGGAGCAACGCCAGCAGGAAGGCCAGATGGTCCGGCCCGCCAAGAATATGCGTCACGCCGAGCGAGACATAACGCCCGAGCCGTTGCGCCAGCGGCAGCGCTTCACCGGCCTCACTGAGCCGGGCCAGCGTATTGCCGCGGGTGAGGACGAATTCCTGACGTTCACCGACCTGCATCCGCGCCTGCAGGAAATGCACATGGTTCGGGGAGAAAGGGGAATAGACCTGCACGTCGATCGCGACCGGTCCGCCCCCTTCGCTGCAACGCCAATCCGTGAGGCCCTGCAATCGTCCATCAGCCAGCAACCGTACCATCGGGGCCGCGACAAGGTCGCAAGTCCTGTCGCCACGGCGCACTTGCAGACCGTCGGCAAGACGGATGCCGAATGCCGTCTCCAGGCTCGTGCCGCTTGGCATCGTGCCCAGGAAAAGCGTCGCCTGGCGGGCATCGAGCAGAAACTCACCGGTCATCCCGCTTTCGGTCTCGCGCCAGTTCGATACTGAACGACTGCGCTCATGCGCCAGGGCTGGCGCGGACAGGCTGAGGACGACGAGGACAAGCGCGAACAGCTGGCGCATCAATCAGCCTGTATCGCGATGCTGGCGCGGTCCCGCAAATCGGCCAGATAGGATTCGAGCGCGGCTTCCTCGCCCCGCTCGCGCCAAAGCGCCGTCACGGCCTCGCGTTGCTGGTCGAACCCGGCCGGCACCGGATCGACACGCTCGATCACCGTCAGCTGGTGCCGGCGCTCGCCCGCTGCGATAAGATCCGCGGTCTCACCGGCAGCCAGCGCAAGCGCCGCCTGGGCCAGCTCCGCCCCGAGATATCGCCGCAGATCACTGGCGCTGATCAATCGGTCTGGCGGGTGTGAGGCCGGACGGCTCAACCCGTCGCCTGCCGCCGGACCGCTGCGCCAGTCAATACGGAGCAGGACTTCGCCGGAAAAACGCTCCGGCTCCGCCGCGAACAGCGCGCGCAGCTCGGCGTCGGTCGGTTCGAGATCGGCCCGGGCCAGGATCGAGTCGATCATTGCAATGACGACAGACCGGCGAATTGTCGAAGCATTGCGCGGCAGATCAAGCTCGATCGCGCGCTGGTAGAGCAATTCCTCATCGATCAACCGGGCCAGCGCATAGTCCGACGCGTCCTCCGGCAAGACATTGCGGCTGTCGCGCGCCATCGCATCAAGAGCAAGCTGCAGGTCTGCATCGGTAATCAGATGACCATTGATGCGGGCCACAACCGGGCTGACGGGTCGGTCCTGCGACGCCGGCCAGAACAGGCTCACCATCGCCAGCAGGGCACCGGCAGCAGCGCCGGCGAGACAATAGGCGCGGGCGTCGGCCATCAGCCTTCATCCACCACATCACGACCAATCGCTTCGCTGTATCCGAGATAGATCGGTGACGACCAGGCACGGTGTTCAACCTCGGCGACACAGTTCTCATCCATATCAACCCGATAGTCACCGAGACAGGGATTGGCGCGAATGCACTGACCGGTCTCGTCATACTCGCAGCGCAGCGGATCGGCATTGACCTGACCCGTCGGCTCCTGGATCGCCCGTACGTAGTAAACGGTGTCGCGCCCGGTGGTGGCGAATTCCGTATCGGTAAATTCAACGATGCAGCCCTCGCCCTGGTCGTCGCAGGGCAGGACCAGCCAGTCGTCCTCGATCAACAGGTCGAGATTTTCACCGGGCGTGATCTGCGGCCGGATGCGGACAATCTCGATACGGGTGATGCGGTAGCGCTCATTGCCGGGATTGTAACATTCACCGCGACACAATTGCTGCAGCCGGTCCGCCGGCAGGCCGCGGACGGCGTAATCCGGACATCCCGGATCCTGTCGCAAAGAGCCGGCAGCCCGAACCCGGAATACCGGATCGGATTCCGTTTCCGCCTCACCGCCCATCGGGGTCAGCACATTGCCCGCATCGTCGATGCGATCAAACCACAACAATTGGCGCAGACCCGATGTGGCGTAGACATTTCGCGTCTGCAGGGCGTCCCAGATACCATCCCGACTGCGTTCGCCGGCATGGGCGGCAACCAGGCCACCGCCTGTGAAGAAGCTGGACTGGCGTTCGATCTCGGTCAGCTGAAACCCGAGCGTGCGGGTCAACTCTTCGCGCGAGATTGCGCGGGACCGCGGCGGCGCCTCCGGGTCGGATGGCAACAGGCGCTCGGCAATGTCGCGGCTAACGGCACCGCTGGTGTCGGTCATGTAGTGACGCGCATGCGATTTATACCCGATACCCGGCCGGGCCGTGTGGGTGTCGGACGAGCCGATAAAGCCCCAACGGAAACGCTGTGGCTCGTCATCGTCGAAATTGGTGATCGCCAGCCCGTACTGGACCGATGTGGTCGGGTTGAAGTTGAAGGCCGGGAGGAAACAGTCGCGGCACTGGCCGGCATCGAGCCAATCGGCAACGCTTTCGCCCAGCACCGTCAGGTGTGCTGCCAGGCCGACATGCACCGCGTTGACACGGGCTTCCTCGGCCCGGGCCGCACAGTCAACCTCACCCTCCCCAGCGGCGCGGCAGCGTTCTTCAATGATCTGGCCGGCCCGTTGACAGGTCGGCAGATAATCCGCCGTAGCATCCGGACAGACCGGGGCATCGGTTGTCCCGGCATTGGGGCGCCAAGCCCGGTATTCCTCGGCATTGCCGTGACCGGAAAAAATCTCGATCAGCGGAAAGGCCTCGGGTCGCTCGGAGTCGACAAGCTGCTTGTCCCAACTGGTCCCGGGCGGTGTATAGAGCCCCCATGCAGAGCCGTGCGGGATGATGAGTGGGTCGAGCGCCTGGGCTTCAAGACGGGTCACCAACTCTCCGGGCGTCGCCGCCATTTCATAACAATCACGCGGCAGGTCGCCGGACGCGATATCAGGGTCGCACAGCGGCGTGTCGCGGACCTCCTGCACAAATCGCCCGAAATCATAATAGTCCTGCCGGTGTTCGAGATCGAGAAAGACGATTTGTTGCGGCAGCAGACCGCGCGCATTGTCCCGCAAGACCCGCACCGTCGTGCCCGCAGCGGCGATCGGCCGGGCCGCAATCTCGTCCGGGTCAAGCGTTCGGAAGATGACATTCTTGTGCCCGTAATGATCCTCCGGAAGCGGCGCCACCTGGGTCCATTCGAACCCCATAAAGGGCACCACGTCGGGAATAATGCCCGTGCTCGACTGAGCTTCGCATTGCTGCATGCTCTGCAGGGATTGTGCCCAGCGTGCCGGCGTCAGCGCCTCGGCATGATCGGTGATCGCCCAGAAATCGAGCGCCGAGCAATAGCGCGCGAAGTCACAAGCATCAGCGAGCGGATTGGCACCTTCGCCGCGCAGCAGCGGCAAGGCCCAGACGAAGGCGTCGGTCGAGAAGGTCGAATGCACATGCAAATCGCCGAACAGGATTTCGGTCCCCGGATCAACCCCGAGTGCGGCTTGCTGCGCGCGTTGGGCCGAGCGCCGTTCGGCAATGATTTCAGCCGGTATCTCCGTACCGACGATCTCGCCGGGGCCGCGGGTGCGGCCATGCCAACCCTGGAATATGCCGATCACATATATGCCCAGGATGACCGTCAGGACACCGAGCCCGAAAAGGGTCACCCGAAGTACACGCGGCATCACCTTGCCTCCCGCATGGCTGGTTGCATTCATGGGCCGAGACCCTATAAATTGGCACTATGAGTGTCAATTTATTTCGGAGCCTTGGGCATGGTGCAGGACGCAGCCGATGAGGACGATGGCCGGAAGGCGCGACGCGCCCGCAACCGCCTGAAAATCATCCATGCTTTCAAGGAACTGGTTCGCGAAGGCGTGGCCGCGCCAAGCGCGCCTGATGTCGCGGCAAAAGCCGGCGTCGGGCTGCGTACCGTCTATCGCTGTTTCGAGGACATGGGGGCGCTCTATCGCGAGCTGACGACAGTGCTGCACGATGAATTCCAGCCACGTACCCTGACCGACCTCGGCACCAATGACCGCGCGGCGCGACTGGCGCATCTCTTGGCCAATCGGGCCGCGATCTTCTCCGACCTCGAACCCTTCCTGCTGGCGTCCGAGGCAAAGCGGCATGCCTATGCCGCCCTGGAAGATGACTACAACTATCTGCTCCGGCTGGAGCGCGAACGCCTGCAGGCCGTTCTCAATCCCGACGGGCGCTTGCCGGACGAATTATTCGAAGCTCTGCACGCGGTCACCAGCTTCAGCTTCTGGCGACGCTTGCGGGTCGAGCAGGACCTCACGCGTGATGCGTCCCGTCGGGTGATGGCCCGCGTCGCCACCTCATTGCTGACCGCCTTCCCGCTGCCGCCGATCACCCCGCAGGTATGAACCCGATTGAAGCTGTCAGTCATCCGCCAGCGGGACAGGCGGCGCCTGCCAGTCGCGGTCAGGGCCACCGGTATGCCGGCCATACCAGTCCAGTTCGGCATTGAGCCGGAACAGGCGGTGACGCGGCGCGCTGAAACTGTGCTCTTCGCCAGGCACCAGGTAGAAACGCGCTTCAACTCCCAAGTTCCGCAATGCCTGATAGAGCATGATCGACTGGGATGGGTGAACACGCTCATCATCTTCACCGGCGAAGATCAGGGTCGGCGTGGTCACCGCATGCAGATCGCGCAACAGGGATTGCGGCACAAAGGCGCGGTCATAGGCGCCTTCAGCCCAGACATCGGCGTCAAACAGGAGTCGGCGGGCACCGCGGACATCACTGGTCAGGTGATGCACCGCCCAATCGACCGCCCCGGCACCGCTCATCGCCGCCGCGAACCGGTCGGTCTGCGTGATCAGTCGATTGGTCATGTGGCCGCCGGCACTCCAGCCGGAAATGATCATCCGGTCAGGATCCGCCAGACCTGACGCCAGCAGATGATCGACACCCGTCAGCACATCCCGGTCGGCATGGGCGAAGTATTCTCCGTGCATGCCACGCATGAATTCATCGCCATAACCGACACCGCCGCGGTAGTTTACCCACAGGACAGCATAGCCCTCAGCCGCAAGCACCGGCACATAGCGCGACCATTTCCACTGGCCGAACTGGTCGCTTGAGCGTGGGCCACCATGGATCTGGACGACCAGCGGCGGCGGACCATCGCCAGCACGCAGAGGCGGAAAATAAAAACCCTCAATCACCGCGCCATCATGACTGCGCCACTCGACACGCTGTTGCTGCGGCCGGTTGAACGCCGACACCGTCGCCGCACCGATCGTCGTGAGACGTTCGCTCTCCCCGTCCGGGGTCACACGCCAGAGGTCACCATTGCTGGCTTCGGTCTGGAACAGCGCCAGCACCTCACCGGTCTCATCCGCCAGCGACCAGTCGACCAAGGCCCGGTCCTCGAGCGAGATCACGGTCAGGCTGCCGGCATCGACATCGACACGCACCAGGCCGGAGCGGACGCCGTCACGGACCGCAACGACCAGGCTTGCGCCGCCGGGCAACCAGGCGAACCCGTCGACTTCCCAACTGGCGTCCGGCGCCAGCACGCGGGTGACGCCGCCCTCAAGGTCGAGCACGACCAGTTTTTCCTGCACATAATCAAGCCCGTCCTGGCCCAGTCGGGCGCGATAGGCGATCCGGCGACCATCCGGCGACAGACGGGCATTGGCTTCCGGCCAGTTGTTCGATGTGACGCGGCGAAAGGGCTCGCTCGGTCCGGCCGCCACCATCAATTCGCTCTGATAGGTCGCATCGGGATGGGTTTCGGTCGAAACCCGGACCAGGATCGCGCCATTGGCCGCAAGGTGATAGCCGCGGACATGGAGTTCACCCTGGGTGACCTGTTGACGCACGCCGCTGTCCACCCGCACCCGCCAGAGATGTCGGCGACGCGTCGATTCATAGTAGGGATCAACGATATGCGTGGTGCTGCGCCGCTCGCGCTCGGCCTCGGAGCGGGCATCGCTGGCGATGTAATAGACGAACAGCTCGTCCGGAGACCAGGTGATCGAGCGGACGGCCGTGGGATGACGGGTCAGACGCTCCAGCTCGCCACCGTCGAGATCGCGGATATAGACTTCGTCATTGCTGCTGCCTTCCGGCGCGATCTCGGCAGCTATGCGCCGCCCATCGGGTGAAAAGACAACGCGATCAGCGGCGTCGAGATCCGGTTGGTGGACCAGGCCGGTCTGGCCCTGCTGCCAGAGCCAATAGCCGGTCTCGTTCTCGTCTTCGGCCCAATCCGTGCTGACGCGCTGAACCAGGGCGGACCGACCATCATGTGACACGCGAATACCATCCAGGCGGGGCAACTCGATCATGTCGACGGGCGTCATGTCACGCCGCTCGGTGGCCGCTGCGGGATTGAGGGCCACCAAGCGATTGTCATCGGCGAGCGCGAAAGCGGCCTGCGGCAAGGCACAGCTCAGCCAGCCCGCAAAGGCCAGGCTGGCCAGGACGGTTGATCGGATCATGTCAGACTCCGCAGGAATGTCGGGAAAGAATTAGCGCGCAGGCCATCTGCGCGAAGCGGATCCGCCCGCCCCGACCGCCGCAGGGCGGATCGGGACGGGCGTCACCGGAGGAACCGGTTGGCAGCGCGATCAGAACTCGCTGCGGATACCGAAGTAGAACTGCCGCCCGACGAGCGAGTTTTGCGGCGAGTTGATGTTCGAGCTCGAACCGCTCGCGAAATTGCCCGGCATGAAGGGACCCATTTCATCGAACAAGTTCGTGACACCGGCATAGACACTCGTCCGGTAGTCATTGTCGAAGCGGTAGCGGGCATAGACATTGGACCGGAACTGGTCATCCGCCACGAAATAGAGCGGGTCGGTCGGATCGACGTCGAGATCGTCAATGCCACCAGACTCGTAGTGCAGCGTATAGGAGGCGTAGAAACCGCCTTCGCTCCAGGACAGGCGGGCGCGGGCTTCATGCGTCGGATCATACATGGAGCCGTTGGAGTCTTCGCGGACCGGCTGACCGGCCTCACCGACAAACTCGAACTCATCGGCCAGCGAGCGCGAATAGCGCAGGTCCAGACCGAATTCACCCGGCAGGCTGTCGACCTCGAAGTCCCACATCACCGAGACATCAATGCCTTCGGAGAGCAGCTCGTTGAGGTTTTCCTGGCGATTGATGACCTCCACAACCCGGCCGTCCGAGGCGTCACGGGTGATGACATCGCAGAAACGGTTGTTCGGGAAATCGGCCGCGCCATAACACAGATCGACCGTGGTCTGGGTCGAGATCGAACCGATCGCATCCTCAACGCGGATATTGTAGTAGTCCACGATGATGTAGAGGTCTTCAGCGAAGCTCGGAGCCCAGACCGCGCCCACCGTGAAGGTATCGGCCGTTTCTTCCCGGACATTCAGATTGCCGGCATTGGGACCATTGACCGAGCCGTCGAACTCGAAGGGCTGACCGGCATTGTTGGGATCGGCGAAATAGGCCTGGATGCCCGCTTCAGAAAGACAGTTCGCAGAAATCGTTGCGGCACTGAAGTCACTTCCGGCCGGCGGCGTCACACCGCTGCCATCCGGCATCAACCCGTCACACGGGTCGAGCAGGCTGTCGGAGTCCTGACGCGGAGCCGAGAAGATTTCCGTGATCGTCGGCGCCCGTTGCGAGCGGGAATACTGACCGCGCAGGCGCAGGCTGTCAGTCGGTTCCCAATAGCCCCCCGCATTGTAGGAATAGATCGTGCCGATGGTGGAATAATCCGCGACGCGACCGGCCAGCTGGGCGGTCACATTGGAAAACAGCGGAATTTCCAGCTCGGCGAAGGCTTCAACCACATCGAAGCTGGCCTCGATTTCCGGGACGACCGAGAGGCTGGTCGTCTCTTCCAGAATGATCGCGTCGACATTGGTGTCCTGGCTCTCTTCACGCCATTCAATGCCGAACGCCGCCGCAACCGTGCCGGCCGGCATCTCGAACAGATCGCCGTCGACAGAGCCGCCCAGAACCGTCTGTTCGCGGATTTGCTGCACATGGCCAGCAATCCGGATGTAGTCAGCCATTTCCGGCGTGATCGATCCCTCACCGAAAATGTCGAGCGGAACGCAGCCATCAGCCCGGGCGCCGGCATCGACACATTGATAGCCGCCATTTCCGTCCGACTCGATGTCGAGCGCATGGTGGATGTTGAGATAGTTGAGATTATTGCCCTGAATCTGGTTCTGCTCAAACCGTCCATAAGTGGCGAAGGTCTGCCAGCGCCAAGTGTCGCCCAAATCACCAGCAAGACCGACGGCGGCGCGGGCCGTCGTGCGCTCATTGTCGCGGGTTTCCTGACCGATCTCGTTGAAGCGGCGATACCAGCTCACCGAGCCGACACGTGTTTCTTCAACCGCAGCCGGGATGAAGGGGTGGTCGCTGGCGATCTGGCCGATATCGAACGTATTGCCCAACGGGCCGACATCGGTGGAATAGATCGCGGCTTCGTACGAGCCCTCATACAGGCTGTCGACACGCGACCAGAGGAAGTCAGCCGTCGCTTCAACGCCATTGTCGAACTCGTAGCGGGCTGCGAGCGCGGCCGTATAAGCTGTGACTTCCGGCGACAGGGTGCGGCCCGGGCGGAAATTGAACCCATCAAGGTCGGTCTCGAAACCGACACTGGGATTGCGACCGTCATTCGGGGCCAGAGACTGGTCATTGTACCAAACACCATCGACATTCCAAGCGTCATCGCTCTCAAACCGCCCCCCCGGAATATAGGATGACAGGTAGATATCGTTGAACTCGCCATTGCCCGACCAGTCGTCAAAACGGAGCGAATCCGGACGCGTTTCGTCGGCATAGATCGGGGTTTCATGGTCATAGCTGGCGCCGAACATGATATTGCCGCGGTCATTGTCGAAATTGCGGCCCATCGTCAGTTCGACCGTGGTTTCCTCTTCGCCACTGGCGTCGGCAAAACCGTAACGGGCATTCACTTCGATACCGTCGAAATCACGCTCGAGAATGATGTTGGCAACACCGGCAATCGCATCCGATCCGTAAATCGCGGAGGCGCCGCCCGTTGTGACTTCAATCGACTGAACAAAACCGGCCGGGATGGTTTGCAGGCTGACCCGCTCGCCATTGCCCGAGTTCGAGACGGCCCGGCGGCCATTGATCAGCACCAGGGTGCGATCGGCGCCAAGGCCCCGCAGATTGACCGTCGACAGGCCTGAATTCTGGATCGAGAGCTCAGAGTTTTCCGGCGACAGGTCGGCATCCACGCCGGGCATTTCGGCGAGCAGCTCGCCAACATCGACCGTGCCGGACTCGACAATGTCATTGGTCGTGAAAATCTGCGTCGGGATTGCGGTGGTGGCATTGGTCCGGCGGATACGCGATCCGGTGACGACAATCGTGTCATCCTGATTGGCCCCTGCCGGCGCTTCACTTGTTTGTTGCGCCAGACCCGCCGTGCTTGCCAGCACGATTGCAGACATCGCCGCACCAACCATCAGCGTGCCCCGTGTCGTTGCCCGGCCCACTCGTTTCAACTCCCGCATTGGATACTCCCCTCGTCGCATGCCACGCCGTCCCCTCGACGGCGGGTCAACACGCCTGTCTAGGGGAGACACGCCAGCGCGCGGGTCGGGTACCTGCACAGCGACATTTTTGTGAAATTCCGTCCGACCTTGACCGGCGGAGGGACTACCAGTTGCGCCTCAAACCCAGATAAGCCGTGCGTCCCGCGACATCATAGGCCGGGTTGAAATTGCGCCGGTCGCCACTGTCGGTGCCACTGGGAAGGAAGGGACCATAGTCATGAAAGACATTGTTGATCCCGCCGAACAAGCGCCAGCCGTCGGCAAGATCGATCCGGGCCGACACATCGTGTTGCAGCCAGGGGTCCACCGCCAGGAAGAGCTGGCCATCGGTATCGCCCGCGGCAGCGCGATCATGACTGTCCAGACCGGCCCCCTCATAGCGGGCGCGCCATTGCAATTGCCAGTCACCGCGCTCCCAGGTCAGCGAGCCGGCCCAACGATGCGTCGGCGTGCCGACCTCGCCGTCCCAGCGATTGATCTGGACCGAACCATCCGTGCGCGCGAACTCCTGCTGCAGGCGATGGGTGTAGGCGTAGAGAAGTTGCGCATTCCAGTCGCCACGCAACCAGCCATCCGTGACACGCCAGCCCTCGCGGATACGCATATCGACGCCGCTTGATGTGAGCGCATGCAGATTATCGGTGCGATTGAGCATCGCGACCAATTGGCCGGACTGGGATCGTTCAATCGTGTCGCAATAGGCGTTCGCGGCAGGCAGGCTTGTCGCGCCGTAACATTCACGCAGCAGCGACTGGCTGCTCAGCGATGAGATCGCCCCGTCAACGCGGATATCATAGGCGTCCAGCATCAGCGAGAAGCCGGGACGCTGCGGTGGTGTAAAGACAAAACCGAGATTCCAGCTCCGCGCGCCCTCCTCGGTGAGATCGGGATTGCCGGAATTGGGCGCATAGACGCTGCTGCCACTCTGCGTGAAAACGCCGTCGCTTGCGATCACGGCGGCAATACGGGCATCGGCGCGGCAATTCTCCGCCACAGTGCCGGACGATGCCGGTGTGACGCCGTCGCATGGGTCCGACACGCTGTCGTAATCGCCGCGCGGCGGCGAGTACAACTCATTCATGCCCGGCGCCCGCTGGGCATTGGCGATCTGGGCGCGCACTTGCAAACCGGGTGACACCACCCAGCTGGCGCCAAGCCGGAAACTGCCGACCCCGCCAACACTTTCAATGTCGTAGCGGGCCAATCGCCCCGCGAATTCGACACCGAGATGCTCAATCATCGGTCGCCCGGACAACAGCGTCAGGGAGGTTTCGAAAAAGGCTTCCGTTGCATCCACGGCCGCATCCAGGTCCGGCACATCGACATAACCGGTATCGCGCGACTGGGTGACCGGATCACCGACCGTATGCTGCTGGTCACGCCGGTGCTCGACGCCCAGGGCCAAGGGTATGGCACCCAGGCCCGGAAAGACGGCCTCGCCGGTCAGCGTGACACCGAATGTATCCTGGCGCACATCAATATCGAGCCGGTCGGTCGCTCGGATATAGTCCGCGGCTTGAGCGCTGATCGAACCGACGCCGAACATGTCGAGTGGCACACAACCGGCGAGCCGGGCGGCGCTGTCGCGGCATTGATAGCCGCCCGATCCGCCGGCGACCGGCTCGACATCGAGTGCGTTCTGGATATGGCGATAGTTGAGTTCGCCGCTGCGCAACTGGATCTGGGTGTAGCGCCCATGGCCGACATAGGCCTCCCAGTCCCAGCCCGCCGCCTGCCCCGTGAGCCCGGCCCAGAAACGGTCGGTCGCGCGGTCAATATCGCGATATTCCGGCCCCAATTCGGTAAAGCGTCGACGCCAGGTGATACCGCTCAGCCCGTCGGCCAGCGCCGCATCACGGATCGCTTCGGGCACAAAAGGATTATCCAGCGCGATACGACCGATATCGGCCCGGTCGGGACCAAAATCCTGCCCGTAATAAGCCGTCTGTGCTTCGCGTGTCGCCCGGCTCTGACTGCGTGAAATGAGGGCCGTCGCAAAGAGTTCGACATGATCTGCCAAATCATAGCGGGCCTTCAACGACAGCATCTGACGCTCGCGCGGCAAGCTGACCGTGGCTTCGGGCCGGATCGAGACACTGTCCAGGTCCGGGTCAAACCCCTGCTGAAGACCGGATTCATCAAACCAGAAATCATAACCAATGAAGCGCCCACCGGACGTGTAGGTGCTGCGGTCCGCCTCCAATTGCGTGCCGTCATTGGAGAGAGCGATATCGGCCTGCGCCCAGTCCCGCTGGTCGCCGCCGATGCGGCCGACCTGATCGATCGTGAGGTTGGCAAGCACATGGCCGCGGCCGGCCGCAAACGCGCGCCCTATGGTCATGGCCCCCACCGAAAAGGCACCGCCACCATCTTCGGTCAAACCCGATTGGAAAAGCACCGAACCGCCGTCGATACCGTCGCGAAGCACGAAATTGACCACGCCGGCGATGGCATCCGAGCCGTACAGCGCCGACGCACCGCCGGTTGTGATCTCGACCCGTTCGACAAACTCGACCGGGATGGAACCTGATCCGAAACGACTGGCATTGCCGCTGTTGGACACAGTCCGACGCCCGTCGATCAGCACCAGGGTCCGGGTCGTTCCCAACCCCCGCAAGCCGACCGATGTGAGGCCTGCATTCTGGGCGCTCAGATGCGTCGATTGTCCCGAGAACTCGAGTGTCGCTGGAGACTGTGCCGCCAGCAGCGCCCCCATTTCATAGGCTCCGGAGGCTTCCATCTCGGCGCGACCCAAGACGAAGACCGGCGTCACCGCCGTCAGATTGGAGCGGGCAAAGCGGGACCCGGTCACCACGATAACCTCGCCCGGATCAGCCGGTACTGCGGTGCCGGACAAGGTCAACCAACCAACAGGCCGGCTTTCAACAACCCGGGCCGCCTCGACGGGCAGACCCGTCGCCACATCAGGTGATGTCGATACCGGTACCGAGACTGACAGGACCCCGGTGCGGGCATCGACCCGGTCAACCTGCAGGCCGGTGCCGGCCAACAATTCATCAAGTGCCTCGCCGGGCGTTGCCAGACCCCGCAGGGCCGCCACGCGACGCCCCTCGACAAGACGCGATTCGAACAGGAGCTGGCGGCCGGTGAGGATGGAGTAGCGACGCAATGCGTTGGCGAGCGGCCCCGCCGGAATGTCGAACAGGATGCGGGTTTCTCGGCCCGCTTCAGCGCTGGCCGGCGTGTCGGCCTGCGCCATGGCACACGGCGCCAGAACAAGGCTCATGGCCGCGCCAGCCAACAGCCGGGCAGCGAAGCTCAGACCTGACCGCCTGACGCGCATGCCGTCCCCTCAAACCTGTCCGGGCCCGTCCCCGGGGTGTGCAGTGGCACCTCCCCGCCCGTC
Organism: Maricaulis maris; assembly: GCF_003634045.1. GTDB lineage: Bacteria > Pseudomonadota > Alphaproteobacteria > Caulobacterales > Maricaulaceae > Maricaulis > Maricaulis maris. The sequence continues at coordinate 186,991 of NZ_RBIM01000001.1, read as the reverse complement.
ACTCATTGGAACTGTAAAGCCGGATCCGGTCGACATCGCGATCAATCCCGACCGGGCCCATCCGGTCGAGTGCCGCAAAGAATGCGTCGCTGTCGCGCGGGTCGAACACGCCGGACACGGCAATTTCAGCAACATCCGGATCGGCAAATTCGACGGCAATATCCCCATAGCGCCGGAACTCGTCGACGACATCTGCCAAGCGCCGCCCGTCGAACACAAGCCGGCCGGAGCGCCAGGCCACGGCCAGGTCGGCATCGACCCGTTGCGGTGTCGGCAGTGGCGTCCCCGGGGCCAATTCAACCTGGTCGCCGGCATGCAACAGGGCCGGATTCGCCTGGGCAACCGTATCGCGCGCCTGCACGATCCCTTCGACAACGGTGACCATCGTGCGCCCGTCAGCACGGGTATAGACGTTGAACGCGGTGCCGACGGCCCGCACCTCATACCCGCCCGCCGCGACGATGAAGGGGCGTGACGGATCGTGCGAAACTTCGAACAGGGCCTCACCGCGCGGCAAAACGATACGGCGCTCGCGGTCGCTGAAACTGACCTCGATGCGCGAACCGGTATTCAATGTGACGGTGGACCCGTCGGCCAGGACCCGGGTCTGCATTTCCCCGCGTTCGGTCGAGAAGGCTTCGGCGACAACCTGTTCGACCGGCGCCGTCGGTGTGCCGACCAGAAGCGGGCCGACCAGGAAAGGGGTCACGGCCAACAGCAGGAGGATCGAGGCCGCCAGGGCGAGCGGCCTCCATCCCAGGCCGGCAACGATACCGGCAGGACGTGGCGCAGGTGCGACGTGATCGAGCTCGGCCTCGACTTCAGCGATCAGGTCCTCGGCCCAACCGCCGAACCGCATCTGCTCAAGCGCCGCGTCAAGATCGAGGCAAGCCGACAGGGCCTCGCCATGGCGAGGATCGACCTCCAGCCAGGCTTCCAGCGCCGCCTGGCGCTCAGGGTCGAACGGCGCTCCGGCCTGCAGCCAGATGGCCCAGCCAGCCGCGTCGTGGTGAATATCGGACGTCGGATCAACCGGCATCATTCCCAGCCCCTGTGGTATTGCTTCCGGGTTTGTCCCCGGATTGCAGACGCGCAGCGCACAGCGCCATGCCGCGTTGAATGTGTTTCTTGACCATGTGCGATGACACGCCCATGCGCTCGGCGGCCTGCTGATAGGTCAATCCTTTCAACTTGCACAGCACGAAAGCGGTCCGGCATTTCGGCGGCAGGCTGCGGATGGCCGCCTGCAACGCCTGTTCGCGTGCCTCGCTCGGCATCGCACTTTCAGCCGGCGTGCGCGATTGCACGAACACGTCGGTATAATGGTGCGCGACGCTTTCGGAATGGCGCTGCACGGTATTGCGGTGGCGCAGATGATTGCGCGCCAGATTTGTCGCGATGGTGGTGAGGAAGGCCGATTCATCGCGCACAGGTCGCGCCTCGACATCAGTCTTCAACAAGCGCTCGAAGGCCGACTGGGTGATGTCGTCAGCATCCTGCGGATTCTTGACGATGCGGCGCACAATCCAGCGCAGGCGCGAGCCATGCTCGCGATACAGACTTTCGACATTGAACGCGTCACTCACGGCCACGACCAAGCCCCACGTTTGCGACCTTGTCCGCCACAAACGCTTTCCCCGTTGGCCCGCACACCGGGCCCGCACGCCAGACCACGCCTGACACAAGACTGTCATCGTCGCCCGCACGGGCTGACGACGCAAGGTACCCGATCAGCCGCGCTGCGTGTCCAAGTCAGATGGCCCTTTGACAATCACACAGCAAATATCTGGACCGGTATGGTCCGGGCCAATCTTGCTCGTTTGGATTCATGGACTTGTCGGCAATCCGGGGTGGTCGGATCGGACTCTGCTTGACTCTTTTCGGTTTTGGAACAAAAACAGAACAATGTTCCGCCAACCGATTACCTCCGAGGCCCCTGAGGCCGCTTCGCCCCCTTTTCCCTTCGGATTGGGGCGGGCCGGAATGCATGAGCTGGTGGAAGCGGGGTTCGGGGATTTCCCGGCCCTGACAGGTTTCGCCCTGGCGGCCCTGCGCGATGCGGGGCGACCGGGTGTCAGCCTGTGGGTGCGCCAGCGGACGCTCAGCCTGGAGCACGGGCGGGTTTGCGGCCAGGGCCTGGTCGCGGCCGGGCTCGATCCGGGACGCTTGTTGCTGGTCGAGGCGCGCGACCGGATGGAGGCTTTGCGAGCCGTTGAAGAAGGCGCGCGGGACAAGGCCCTGGCCGCCGTGGTGGCCGAGCTGGACGACATGGATTTCACCGCGGCGCGGCGCCTGGTCCTGGCCAGTCAGGACAGCGGCGTGCCCCTGGTCTTGATGTTTCCCCACAAGCGGTCGGGGGCGACGGCCGCACACGGGCGTTGGCGGGTTTCGGCCCAACCTTCCATGCCCGACCCTCATGATCAGCGCGCCCCGGGGCGGCCGGCCTGGCGCGCAGTGCTGGAGAAGTCCCGCCTGCGGCCGGGCGAGGCGGGACGGGATTTCTATCTGGAGCTTCATGATGAGACGCCATGTCTGCGTCTGGTTTCCGGACTGGCCACTGCAACGCCTCGGCCGCAGCCGCGCCGGCTCGGCCCGGCCCTTGCCGGCAGCAGTGTCGGCTGGCGACGCACGGGATAAGGCGGGATCATACAGGACGGAACCCTCCGTCACGCCGCCCTTCGTCCTGACCGAAAACGGGCCGGCCGGGCTGCGCGTAGTCGCCGCCAACGCTGCCGCACAGGATCAGGGCGTCGAGCCGGGCCAGCGCTTTGCCGATGCCCGCGCCCGCGCACCGGATCTGATGGCCGAACCGGTCGACCGGGATGCCGATGCCCGGGCGCTGAAAGCGCTCGCCCTGTGGATGGAGCGCTGGTCGCCCAGTCTCGCCATCTGGGGCGATGACAGCCTGTTGGTCGATATAACCGGTGGAGCACACCTGTTCGGCGGCGAAACGGCCATGCTGGCGGACATTGCCGGCAGTTTGGCCCGTGGCGGACTGACAGCACGACTGGGCCTGGCACCGACCCCGGGGGCCGCCTGGGCGCTGGCGCATGAGGGCGCGGATCGAACCTGTCTGGACACGCCGGACCTGCACGACGGCCTCCGGGGCCTGGCCATGGCCGGGCTGCGCCTGACTGACGAGACCCTGACCCTGTTGCGCCGCTTTGGCCTGACCCGGATCGGCCAGCTCTATGACATTGACCGCAAGGCGCTGGCCCGGCGCTTCAGCTCGCGGCAGGCGGCGGAAGCGGTCCTGATCCGGCTCGACCAGGCATTGGGCCGACGGACCGAACCGCTGGATCCGATCCGTCCGGCGCCGGATCATTCCGTCCGCCTGCCCTGCCTGGAGCCGCTTTTGCACCTGGACGGGGTACGGGCCGGGCTGGAGCGACTGGCCCCGGCTTTGAGCGAGCGTTTGAACCAGCATGGCGAGGGGGGCCGCAGCTTCCGGCTGGCCGCTTTCCGGGTCGATCAAAGCGTGGCCCAGCTGACGGTCGGCGCGGCGCGACCGGTCTTCGATCCGGCTCACATCCTGCGCCTGTTCCGGGACCGGCTGGAGCAGGTTGATCCGGGTTTCGGCATTGAATTGCTGGAACTGGAAGCGGCGCGGACCGGGCCGGTCACGGTCGTGGCCCGCGGCTTCGGTGCAGATTTCGAGGGTGAAGCCCCGGACCTGGCCGCCATCTCGATGCTGGCAGACCGGATCACGGCCCGCTTGGGCGACCGGGTGGTGCGCATTCTCAAACCCGTCGCCAGCCATCTGCCGGAACGGGCCGAAGCCTTGAGCCTTTACGACGGTGATCTGCCCGATTGGCGCGGAGCGATCCCGGCCGGCCAGGCGCCACGTCCGATCCGCCTGTTCGAACGTCCCGAAACCCTGGAGGTGATCGCAGAAGTCCCCGACGGCCCGCCCATGCGTTTTGTCTGGCGCCGCATCATCCACCAGGTACGCCGGGCCGACGGGCCGGAACGCATCGCGCCGGAATGGTGGCGACCGCCGCCCCGGCCAAGCCGGGCGCGGGATTATTACCGGGTCGAGGACATGCAGGGCCGCCGCTACTGGATCTTCCGTGAAGGCCTTTATGGCGATGGCCGCGGCGGGCCGCCTGCCTGGTATGTGCACGGGCTGTTCGCATGACCGCAGCCCCCGCCTATGCCGAGCTGATTGCGCTGAGCAATTTTTCCTTCCTGCGCGGCACCTCCCATGCCGAGGAAATGGTGCTGGCTGCAAAGGAGCTCGGCCTCGAAGCGCTGGGAATTTGCGACATCAACACGCTGGCCGGCGTGGTGCGGGCGCATCTGGCGGCGCGCGAACACGGACTTAAACTGCTGGTCGGTGCCCGCCTGCGTCCCAGTGACGGGCCAGACTTGGTCTGCTACCCCACCGACCGGGCCGCCTATGGCCGTCTTTCCACCCTGTTGTCCAAGGGCAAGATGGGCGAGGTGCCCAAGGGCGAATGCCATATCAGCCTGGCCGACATCCTCGCCCATGCCGAGGGCCAGATATTCATCGCCATCCCGCCCGCGGATCCCGATCCGGATTTTGAACCCCTGCTCCTGCGCCTCAGGGCGCATTGGGAAGACCGCCTCTACCTGGCCGCCATCCACCGTATGGGCGGCGGGGACGGTGCCCGTCTCGGCGCGCTGGCCGCCCTGTCCGAGCGGACCGGCGTGCCGTTGGTGGCGACGCAGGATGCGCTCTACCACACGCCCGCCCGGCGGCCGCTGCAGGACGTACTGACCTGCATCCGCGAAGGCTGCGACATTGAAAGCGCCGGCTTCCGGCTCGAAGCCAATGCCGAACGCCACCTCAAGCCACCGCAGGAAATGGCCCGCCTGTTCAAGGGATATGAGGCGGCACTGGCCCGCAGTTGCGAAATCACCTCGCTGTGTCAATTCAGCCTGGATGAGCTCTCCTATACCTATCCCGACGAGCCGGTTCCGCCAGGCCGGACGCCGCAACACCACCTGACGGACCTGGCCTGGGAAGGCGCCCGCAAACGCTATCCCGAAGGCATTCCGCCCAAAGTCAGCGCGCTGATCGAGCATGAACTCGCCCTGATCGAAGATCTCGACTATCCGGCCTATTTCCTGACCGTGCACGACATTGTCGCCTGGGCACGTGGCCAGGGCATTCTCTGCCAGGGGCGGGGATCGGCGGCCAATTCGGCGGTCTGCTACTGCCTCGGCATCACCAGTGTGGACCCGGCCAATTCTTCACTCCTGTTCGCGCGCTTCCTGTCAAAGGAAAGGCGGGAGCCACCCGATATCGACGTCGATTTCGAACATGAACGGCGCGAGGAGGTGATCCAGTATGTCTATCGCCGCTATGGCCGGCACCGCGCTGCGTTGACGGCAACGGTGATCTCCTATCGCCCGCGTTCGGCCGTGGGGGATGTGTGCAAGGCACTCGGACTGTCCCGGGACATCTCGACGGCGATGACGGGCACGGTCTGGGGCAGTTGGGGCACCAAGGTGAGTGCTGACCATATCCGTCAGGCCGGGCTTGACCCGGACAAGCCGGTGATCCGCCAGGCAATCCAGCTTGCCAGCGAACTGATCGGTTTTCCGCGCCATTTATCCCAGCATGTCGGCGGTTTCGTGCTGACCCAAGGGCCGTTGATCGAGACCGTGCCCATCGGCAATGCCGCCATGGAGGAACGCACCTTCATCGAGTGGGACAAGGACGATATCGACGCGCTGGGCATCATGAAGGTGGATGTGCTGGCGCTGGGCATGCTGAGCTGCATCCGCAAGGCCTTTGACATGCTGGCGCTTTACAAGGGTGAGACGTGGGACCTCGCCTCGATCCCCGACGGCGACGCGGCGGTCTACGACATGCTGTGCCGGGCCGACAGCGTCGGCGTGTTCCAGGTGGAGAGCCGGGCGCAGATGACCATGCTGCCACGGCTGAGGCCCCGCAATTTCTATGACCTGGTAATCGAGGTCGCCATCGTGCGCCCGGGACCGATCCAGGGCGATATGGTGCATCCCTATCTGCGTCGCCGCAAAGGGCTGGAACCGGTGCGTTTTCCCAGCCCGTCTCCCGATCACGGCCCGCCGGACGAGTTGGCGCAAATCCTCCGTCGCACGCTGGGCGTACCGCTGTTCCAGGAACAGGCGATGCAGATCGCCATTGATGCCGCCAAATTCACACCCGACGAGGCCAATGGTCTACGCCGGGCAATGGCAACCTTCCGCAAGATGGGCACGATCGCCAATTACGAGACCAAAATGGTCGATGGCATGGTGGCACGCGGTTATGCGCCGGAATTTGCTGCCGCCTGTTTCAACCAGATCAAGGGTTTCGGCGAATACGGCTTTCCGGAAAGCCACGCCGCGAGTTTTGCCCTTTTGGTCTATGTCTCGTCCTGGCTGAAATGCCATCACCCCGAAATATTTGCGGCGGCAATCCTGAACGCCCAGCCGATGGGTTTTTACGCACCAGCGCAATTGGTGCGCGATGCGCGTGAACACGGTGTCGAGGTGCGCGGTGTGGACGTGAACTATTCCGATTGGGACTGCACGCTGGAGCCTTGCGAAGCTGGCGGATTCGCCCTGCGCCTGGGCTTTCGCCAGATCGACGGGATGCGCCAGGACGAAGCGGAGGTCGTGATGCAGCGCCGCGGACCCGGCTTCGATGATCCAGCCGGCCTACGCCGCCGCACCGGGTTGGGGCGCGGCATGATGGAAAAGCTCGCCGCCGCCGATGCTTTCCGCTCGATGGGATTGGACCGGCGCGCGGCCTTGTGGGCCGTGCGCGGCGGGGCACGGGATCGCGGCCTGCCCTTGTTCGACAGCGCCGATGTCAGCGCTTTCGGCCATGAAACCGAAGCCGGCCTGCCGCAAATGCCGCTGTCGGAACATGTACTTCAGGACTATCAGACCACCGGCCTGTCCCTGAAAGCCCACCCCATGACCTTTCTGCGCGAAGCGCATGGCCGGCTTGGCCTGGTGACGACAAGCAAGGCCAATGAGCGCCCTCATGGCCGCTGGGTGAAAACCGCCGGCGTGGTGTTGGTGCGACAACGACCCGGCACTGCCAGCGGCGTTGTCTTCATAACCATCGAGGACGAAACCGGCATCGCCAATCTGGTGGTCTGGCCGCGCGTTTTCGATCGCTTCCGGCCCGTGGTGATGGGCGCGCGACTGGTGGCCGTGACCGGCCGGATACAAAAGGCCGATGGCGTGGTTCACATCGTCTGCGACAGCCTGATCGACAAGACCGATGATCTCTCCCTGCTGTCAGAGGACGCCCAGCGCGCGGCACTGGACGGCGCCGTGGCACGGGCCGACGAAGCCAAGGGACCGGTTGCCCGCGACCCGCGCGGCCGCTCCCATCCCAGAAATGTCAGGGTGATTCCGAACAGTCGCGATTTCCATTGAAGCCCGCTGCCGGCAAAGCCCCGCACTGGCGCCAGTTGTTTGGTATTCTTATGGTGACCCGAATCCCTCCGGTCCGACAGACTCTTAATTCTGATGCGGGACCAAATGGGACTCGGGTCACCCACTCCTTGGCCCTAAAACTCGAAGTTACCTAAATCACTTGCTCAACTATGAAAATCGGACGGCGCTTTACTTCCGAAAGCGTGTGCCCGACGTACAAACCCACAAAGCTCACCAGCGAAACCTGAGCACCACTCAAAAAGGTCAGCAGGATTGCCAGTGACGCGTAGCCCGGAACCTCAACACCCAACCAAAAAGACGTGATCAACGTGTACAAACCGAACAAGACGGACAGGAAGCTCACCACGAACCCGACAAACGCTGCTATCCACAGCGGCTTCTCCGAATAGGCGATGATCGTTTCGACGCCCAGTCGGGCGAGGCTCAAAATATTGTAGCTGGATTTTCCGATCGTTCGCTCGTTCCGATCCAACTCCAGAAAGGCTTTTTCGAAACCCAATTGACTCATGATCGCCGGGAACAGCCGCAGCTGTTCCGGATATTGACGGAAGGCCTGAGCCACCTGATCGGAGAATATCCGGAAATTGCCGACCTTGCTGGAAACCTCGAGGCCAGACGCCCAACGAAGCGTGCTGTTGAAGATAGCCGACCCAAGATTACGCCCCGCGCCAAGTCCCGAGGACTTGCGCGCCGCAATAACGACATCCACCGGATTTTCACGCGCATGATCATAAAGTCCGGCAATCGCCTCCGGAGGGTCCTGCAGATCACAATCCATGACGACATACCAGTTGGCACGCGCATGAGCGATTCCAGCAGAAATTGCGGCGTGTTGACCGAAGTTCCGGCTCAGCCGGATGCCCTTCACGCGACCATCGGAACGCGCATTGTTTTCAATGAGCGCCCAAGCCTGGTCGGGAGCCCGATCATCAACAAGAATGATCTCGTAGGAAGAGTTAATAGCGCTCAGCGTCGTATGCAGACGCGAGCAAAGCTCATCGACGAATGGCTCACCCTTGTAGACGGGAATGATGACGCTGATCTCAACATCGCCATCATAGGCCTCTTGTACGGCGACGCTAGGAGCCGAGATAGTCGCTCGATGAAGGGACAAAACGCAATCTCGCGATGTGCGGCGCCGTAAAGGCGTTCATATTGGAAATACGCCAATTACGCTATACTGACGCCCTAACCTTGGCAAGCGGGGCATCACGCAGAACCGGGTTGCCGTAGCAGCCAGGGCAAAATATCGGGTTTGCTTGAAGGTTGCTCTCGGATTTAGGTGACGTTCGTGACTAAAGTGAATGTGAACGGATGACCGGGAGGACACGAACTTCTGCGGGGTTTCAGTGCTCCGAAGTTTGCCGATGACGCGCTCCTTTCACCAGAAGGGGAGGTGGGGCGGCCGCTCGGTTGTCGAGCCAACGTCCAGTCTCCTGACGACCAGCATTGCCGATCAGCGTCATAGCGGCACGATAGGACTCGAGACGATCAATCACGACAACATTCTGATGGCCGTGGCGCTTCACTGGTTTACGCAAAAGCCTCGTCGGGACGTCACGCTCAGTTTGAGCAACTTTGGTTCTGAAATAGCTTTCGGAAATCGCCTTCATCAGACGCGCGGTCCGGTACGGCGTGGTTGGCATTGTTGCCAATACTGCTCTGTTCGGACTCTACCTCGTTCTGGCGAGTTGGGGAGCCACTCCGCCTCTCGTGGCAACGTCGCTCGTATACGCCATCGGCATCGTGTTGACCTATCTTGGCAATGCCCTTTGGTCATTCGAGCGCGCCAGGACACATGCCCACACCGCACCGCGCTACGTCGCAGCCTACTTCATCGGATACATCGTGCAGGCGGGCGGACTCCAAGTTTTTCTTCACACGTTTTCAGTGCCACACCAGATTGCACAATTAATGGCCATGGCATGCGCTGCCGGCTCAATTTTTCTACTGTTGAACATCTGGGTTTTCGCCGCGAACCGACAACAACGCCCCAACGGATGAGCCGCCCGGCACCTCACCCCAAGGCCGTCAACGCTACCTCGACGACCCTCGACACCTCATCCTTCACGCCGTAGTACACCGGCAGGCGCACCAATCTCTCACTGAGTGAATCGGTGTTTGCCATCGAGCCCTCAACCCTTCCAAGCCTGCGGCCGGCCGGAGCTGAATGTAACGGCACATAGTGGAAGGGCGTCATGATGCCGGCGGCCTTCATGGCTTCGATGAAAGCTGACCGATCCTCAATATTGTTGAGGATCAGATAAAACATGTGCCCGTTCGACTCGCAGTGATCCGGCGTCACTGGCAACCGTAATCGCCCTTTTGCCTCGAGCGCTGTGAACGCCTCCTGGTAGGCCGAACACACGTCTCGGCGGTATTGGATAATTTCGGCGGCCCGCTCCAGTTGGGCATACAGGAACGCGGCAACCAGCTCGCTTGGCAAATAGGACGACCCAAGGTCGACCCAGGTGTACTTGTCGATGGCGCCGCGGAAGAACTGGCTACGATTTGTGCCCTTCTCCCTTATAATTTCGGCCCGATGGAACAACGCCTCGTCACGGACAATCAGCGCCCCACCTTCACCCGACAGAATGTTTTTCGTTTCATGGAAGCTGAACGCTGCCGCATCGGACAACGTGCCTGCCTGCCGACCGCGATAGGTCGAAAACAGCGCCTGTGCGGCATCCTCGATGACAAAAAGACCGTGCTTCGAAGCAATCGCATTGATCGCATCCATTTCGGCCACGACGCCTGCGTAGTGCACTACGATGACCGCCTTGGTCCGCTCGGTAATTGCAGCTTCGATCAAGCGCTCGTCGATATTGAGCGTGTCGTCACGAATATCAACAAAAACGGGAATCGCGCCGCGTAGCGCGACTGCGTTGGCCGTGGACACAAAAGTGTAGGACGGAAGAATGACCTCGTCGCCCGGCTGCAGGTCAGCCAAAAGACACGCCATTTCCAGCGCGCCTGTGCAGGAGTGCGTAAGCAAGCCGTGCCCGCCAATCTGGCTGTCGAGCCAAGCATGGCATTTTTTGGTGAATGGGCCGTCGCCTGACAAATGGCCTTGGGCAACAGCCTCCAAAAGATAGTCTGTCTCGCGGCCCACTGTGTTCGGAACGTTGAAGCTTACTTTGGTCACAGATCTTCTCCAGGGCGGCAGAATGTCTTCGATTCTATTTCAGCAAACCTGCTAAGTACGCACCGTATCCACTTTTGCCGAACCGCGCCGAAGCCTGCTGAAGTGCATCGTCAGAGAGCCAGCCTTGGCGCCAGCCGATTTCTTCGGGGGACGATATCTGCACCCCCTGCCGCTCGGAAAGCGTACGCACGAAGTTGCCGGCATCGAGTAGCGAGTTATGCGTTCCGGTGTCGAACCAGGCAAAGCCTCGACCAAGGAGGTTCACTCCGAGATCACCGCGCGCCTGATAGGCCTTGTTGATATCAGTGATTTCCAGCTCACCGCGGGCGGACGGCTCAACTTCGGCCGCAATATCCAGTACGTCATTGTCGTAGAAATACAGACCTATCACGGCGTAGTTGGACTTCGGATGGGTCGGCTTCTCCTCGATCGAGGTAACTTTGTTATCCTGATCGAACGCCACAACACCGTAACGCTCCGGATCATGAACGCGGTAACCGAACACCGTAGCGCCGCTTTGCTTGCCCGCCGCTGACGTGAGTATGCCTCCGAGCCCGGTGCCGTAGAGGATATTGTCACCCAACACCAAGGCGACACTGTCGGAACCGACAAAATCTCGCCCTATGATAAAAGCCTGAGCCAGACCATCCGGAGACGGCTGCTCGGCATAGGTCAGTTCAACACCGAACGCCGAACCATCACCAAGCAAGCGCTTGAACCCCTCTGCGTCGTGCGGGGTGGTGATAACGAGTATCTCCCGTATCCCGCTCAACATGAGCAGCGACAGCGGATAGTAGATCATCGGCTTGTCGTAGACCGGCAGGAGTTGCTTTGACAGGGCGATGGTCAAGGGATGCAACCGTGTGCCCGATCCACCGGCGAGAATGATGCCCTTCATGCTGTGGCTCCTTCGGCGCTCTTGCCGTTGCCTGCCGTTCCCAGGCCGACCCGTTGGCCGCCGCCGGATCTGTCAAGGACGCCGCGCCACCAGGCTTCGTTGTCGAGATACCAGTTCACTGTATCGGCAAGCCCTTGAGTGAAGGTTCGCTTCGGCCGCCAACCAAGCTCGCGCTCGATCCGGCTATAGTCGATCGCATATCGGAAATCATGGCCGGGGCGGTCGGTGACAAAGCTGATCAACTCGCGATGGGGCGGGGCTTCAGGAAAGCGCTCGTCAAGCGAAGCGCAAATCGCGTGCACCACATCCAGGTTGGTGCGCTCGGCGCCACCGCCGACATTGTAACTTTCGCCGAGCTGGCCGCGCTGGGCGATAAGGATCAACGCCTCGGCATGGTCCTCCACATGAAGCCAGTCACGTACATTCGCGCCCTTGCCATACACGGGGAGTTTCAATCGGTCGCGCCCCTTGGCGATCATCAACGGGATCAGCTTTTCGGGATATTGCCACGGCCCGTAATTATTCGAGCAGTTCGACAGCACCACCGGCAGTCCATAGGTTTCTCCCCATGCCCGAACGAGATGGTCGGAGGCCGCTTTCGAGGCCGAATAGGGCGACCGGGGGTCGTAACGCGTTGTTTCGGTAAAGCCGGGTGCGTCCAGCGACAGGGACCCGAATACTTCGTCGGTTGAAATATGATGGAAGCGAAACCGGGAGCGCGCCTCTGCATCCAGGGTTTCCAGGTGGGCACGAGCCGCCTGGAGCATGTTGAATGTGCCGACGATATTGGTCTGGATGAAATCTCCGGGCCCGTCGATTGACCGGTCCACATGGCTTTCGGCGGCGAGGTGCATCACCAAATCAGGTTTGACTGACTCGAATACAGCGCGCACGCGCTCCACATCGCGGATATCGCCCACCTCAAGCCTGTAGCGCCCGGTCCCGACACAGGACTCCACCGCTTCGGGCAAGGCAGCATATGTCATCGCGTCAAGCACGACGACCTCGTGATCGCCGTTCTGGACAAGCTGACGAACGACCGAAGAACCGATGAAGCCCAAACCGCCGGTGACAAGAATTTTCATAAGCCCCCCAGAATGTCCCTGCGCGTTGCAGGTCAAACCTGCCAGTGTACGCGTGTGAACCCCAGCTTTCACGGCAGCCAGTAGACCATTATCTCACCAATAACTACCCTCACGGGCGCTAAAGGCCACAACTGAATGCAATTTCGTGCGGCTCCAGGTCGCGCCCGGCCAATAGCGCCTCGAGCGCCTCCCGCCCCTCGCCCTCGCCGACCGGTCGCGCGCCGAAATCACCTGTCTGGTATAGCGTCCATGGCCCATCGAGACTTCCGCCTTGCGTCGAGAGTAGATGACTTAGCTCGGCACCTTCACCGTTCGGTCCAAAAAAGCCCACGATACGGATCGGTCGCTCCACCGTGAGTCCACCGGGCCCATGACTCCAGAAACTTTCCCATGGAGAGAACGGATCTGCACAAAGCCGCCTCCTTCCAGCATAGCCGACGACATTCAGGTTGGACGTAACAAAGCGAAGAAATCCAAGACCAGGCCCCCTATGGGGGTAGAGATAAGGAAAGTTGTTTTCCGCAACCAGAATGAGTTGGTCTTGCGGTCGAATATCAACACCAGCCTGAATCGGGCCGCGCGAGGCATAGTGTAGATAGTTTGAGACCAATTCAATACGCCGAGAAATGACACCTATGTGCTGCTCAACGTGGATACTTTTTTGAAATCCCAGCGCAAGCACGCAAAGCACCACGACCCCTGAAGCAAAGGAAGGACCTGTTGACACTTGCCCGCCAGCGCTTTCTGCACTCAATGCACCCCGGACGAACGACGCAACGATCTGGAACATCACGCCTACGGAGCAGCTGAGACCGACAACGGAAATAAAGCTGTATCTGTTAGGAAAACCACCTCGCCCAATACTGTAAATTATTATCGGAACAACATAAACAGCCGCAGCGAATCCAATGATCGCGAGCAACCCATACTCTTTCTTGAGAATTGCAAAATAAATGGCGCCGACAGCCATTGCAAAAAGCGCCAACAGCACCACCCATGCGATGAGCTCCCCACCCGGAAGCACGGTGTCGATGGGTGTGGCGAAATTCGACAGCACGGCGCGCAACGGGTCGCCCGCCCACTCGGCGCGGCCAAGCGAAGATTGCTCACGAACGACCTTGGTCGTCACTAAAATTATCGAAAAACAGATCAGGGCGCTTTGGAGGAGCGACTTTGGTCGAATGAAGAGCGCCGCCCAAAAAATTGCAGGCACCAGCAGCACGCTGGACGATATCCCGTCCGAAATAGTGAAAGCGATCAACGCTGAAACAATTACTGTTGCAGGCCAGTTATTCGCATGCCGCCCGTAAACGAGAAACAAAATGCAAACAAAGAAAAAAGCAACATCGAAAACGACATAGCTAAGATTTATTCCAATAAATATTTCCCACTGCCCAACAATCACAAGCGGCAGACTAGCCGCAAGCGCTGCGCCAGCCGGCGCGAGTGAGAAACCCAATCGAAGGGCCCAATACGCAGTCAAGAACAGAGGAACCCCGCCCACAGCGATAAGAACCAGCCGCGCGGCGAACGGAGAAACATTCGTCATTATCTGCGCGAGAAAATTATCAACTATCAGGTGCCTAGTCACCGTACCCCCGCCCCTGCGCATCATGTGGTTGAGCGAAGATTGAAAATATGACGTGGCATCATCATGCCAGAGCAAATAAAGATCCGAGATGTAATTTGCATTCGCAACAAATATGATAGTCGCGCCCACAAACATGAGCGCCCAGTCTTCGCGTCCGGCGACAGGGTTCATGGAGCCGTTGAAAGACAAACTCCGCAGAAACAAGCCTCGCAGTTCGAGGCCTCTCCTAAACCACTGAATCATGCTCTTCCTCCACTCAGCAGAGCGCCTTCAAATGAGAGGACTCCAGCCCATAGATATTTCCGACACAAGCGAAACCCGACCCTCGAACTCCATCGCCGATCAATCTGTTCCCGCCACGCTAGATTCGAATTGGGCCACCACCAGCTCTTCGACGCTTGGCAACAATTACGGTTTTCGACGATACACTTTGGAAACACATGCCCAGTACTTGCCCAGGCAGCACCGCCTCTCTTGAAATTTCCCGAAGCCAGCACGCACCTCGTCGGGCTTGGGCCTTGCCAATCAACGATAACCTTGAGAGTTGTACTTGCGAAACAACCCGCCCACCCCACACCTTCGCAGCTCCCGATCATCACGATGATCTGCTTCTCTGAATATCAGCCGCGAAGCATCGCCCACCCTTCCCGATGGGCCCCGCGATTTCTTGGGTCAAAGCTCGAAAAAGGGGCGAACACTCCCCTCCCCAGCCTTGAAATTTAGATAAATTTCGGGCTTTCGGCAACGACAACTCCATCGCGCAGCTGCGTCCGACCATAAAGCGTTTCGGACGACTGGTCGCTCTCGTACTCCATACAGCTTCCCCAGCCCCGCCCCCCTACAGCCTCAGGATCGAGCGATGATGCTCGGGAGAAATGTGCGTGCCGACCGGCACCGCCTTGACCTGATCATTCAGCAGATTTACCGCTGCCTGGATCGTGCGCACCCTGCGCCTTGGGTATCGACGTGCATGAAGCGAACCTACGGCGCCACGTAGACATAGCCATAGACAAAAGCGTCGTCAGATTCCGAAAGCATCCTGACGTGATTCGTCACTCTCAAATCCGCTAGTCAGTCGTCTCTGTTTCCCCAGCAGGGCACTCCGGACCGAGGCAGGGTTAGCTTGTCCGCAATGCCCCTAGGACATCTGGGACGAAATTCGACCGGCCATAGCGAACGGCGAGGAGCCTCAACGCGGCCTTGCGGCGACGCAAAGCCTCCTTATCTGCGACAGCGGCTTCCAAACGCTCTGGCAACTCGCGGATACTGGCACGATCTTCGGCACACCTGATAACGGCCTGCTCCCAGATCGCCGGCGAGCCAGGCGACTTGTAAGTATCAGCCAACACGACAGGTATCGCGCCACTGGCAATTGTCTCCCACAAACGGATTGAGTTCGGCCCGGTTCCCGATGGACACAAGGCAAACTGGGTCTGAGCCATCACCTGCTTGAACTCCTCCGAGGCGTTATTGTCCACCAAGCCGACGCTACTGTGCGCCCGCGCCAGCACCTGATGGTCATAAACAACCTTATTGTAGTGCCAAGTCTCGCGATCGCGCACAAGGCCGCGCGGGTGCTCGGCCAACTCCTCGATCAGGAAGGTCCTCGACTCCGTGAGGTAGATCGGTGTCGCCTTGGCGCCCACGAATGAGAACAGATATCGCCGGTCCTCAAGCGGGATCTGCGGCCCCTCGGGAATCTGGACCGGATAGAGGGGAAACGGGTGGATCGCGATATTGCGATCATCACCAAATCCGGTCTCGCCATGGGTCGCATGCGACCAAAAAACATCGGTGACACCGGCCATTTCAAATAGCTCTGGAAATTTCAGCATGTGTATGTGCTGGCAAACCGTGAATATCCGCTCACGCCCCGCCAGGGCGTCGACTGCACGCTCCAAACCGTCACGTAAAATACTCAACCGCTCTGTGTCGGTCTGGTTGTGCTTGCTGACATCGATCAGCGTCGCCCACGGAAAGCCCAGATAAGCGGCATCACTGTTGCGCTGGGCAAGCAATCTGACCTGATTGAAGGCATGCTGCTCGGTGATTGCGGGATGCTGCCAATGAGCATCATAGGCCGCAACGTTGCGATCGACATAAACATCCCCCCCGCGCGTCGGCGCCACCAGCGGCGCGTCGACGGCGACAATCGCCGGACGGGTCAATGCGGCGAGCGGATTGTCTTTTCCTATCGGCTGGACAGGCTGCGCCGGAGGAAGCTTTGTCCCTCGCTCTTTCGCCCAACGTTCCAGCGATGCGTTGATCTTCGCACTTCCAAACTGAGCCGACCGGATGGGCCAGAACTCTATGTCCAACTTGGCCGGGTCGGCCAATCCATCGCTTGCGTGCACCATGGCCATGCCGCCAACAATACGCATGTCACCCTTCTTGTCGTATGTTCGCAAGCCGGTCTCATGCACATGAATGCTACGGATATCGTAACAGGGATTATAGATCGTGTGACCATAGACCGCAAAGATATAGGCGACCTTGTTGTCGCAGCGGGGCACGCCGAGCGGGAAATTCAGGCAGCGGTCACGATCAGGATTTGAGGCGTGGGCCGCACAATAGGCCCAGCTGTCCTGGGACCAGTGCGGATTGGGATGAAGACTGGTTTCTTCGCCAATCAGCTCATATCGACTCAACGCGACGAAACCGGTCGGATCAACGGCAAACAAGTCCTCAAGTCGACTCACCGTTTCATCAAAACAGATATCCGCATTCGCCAATATCGAAATGTCCTGCGGACAGTAAGCTTCGGTGAGGCGGGTCCAGTCTTGGTAGGTTGGACGCCGGTCCATCCGGATCACGGTGACACGGCCGTCCTGCTGACTGACCTCCGCATCATCATCAACCATCAGATAGATATGGGAGATCAGCTCATTCTCCCTGTTCTTCTGAAGACAAAGCGCCAGCTCTTCCTGCCTCGCAGCTTCGGCCGGCCTAAAATATGGCATGAACAACGAAATCGACACTACCACCCCCCTCGAAATTGCAATCTGGCCAAGACCCAAAGGTCGCGAGCAACAGGCACCTCTTCACCAATATGAAAATTGCCATCCGTCATTCGAGCACCGAATCATAGCCCAATTGAAGGCACAACGCCTGATAAGACGTGCTGGCTTGCGCTTCCTGGACCAGATCATCGGAATACGCCCGCCGCGATCTCGGCGCAATCTTGTCACCTCGCCGACCGCTGTCCCCGGAAAGCTGGACCGCCGAGAGCAGAGCCTTCCAGTCTGGATTGTACACAAGCTCAAGTCGCCGGCAGATACCCCGCATTGTCTCATCAGGATCAGAAACAAAGCTCTCGTACCGAATGATTGCGACATCTTCGTAAGCGGCAAGGAAAGCGAGATACCGACGCGCGTATTCCTCCAGTGAGAACGGGGAAAAATGCCGCCATCCGTTCTGGTCGAGGGCGAGGTAGGAGTCGATGGGATGGCGAACCGTCACGATCGAGCGAAGCGGCGCAACATCTGCAAGCATCGCCGCAAGGGTTGGCCGGGCACCATAGTCGACATCCGTACAGAATTGGGAATGGGTATGGTCGCGCAGGATCAAGCGACGGCCAGTCCGATTCAGGCGCGTGTACAGAACCTTCACTGCCGCACCAAACATTTCGACCGCGGTTCCCTCATCAACCGGATTCAGCGCACCGCGCGCCAAAAGGATCGGATCGGTCGGCGCAAACCGGGACCGTTGCGTGTTCAGCTGGGCCGTGCTGAGCGGGTCGACCTCGCTCAACAATAGAGAGTTCGGTTGCGACTGCAGCCCCCTGGCGATCAGCGTCCCGCCCGTGCAGGCAAAATGATGAATTGTCCGGATAGGCGCCGGTTCGCCCACCGGACGCTGACTGAGCAATGTGGCCAAGCGGCTGAGATCCCCTTGGCTCAAACCGGCAATTGTCTCAGTTGGCGATCGCGTAAACCCGTCACCTCCGCTGGCAGGTATTGCCGCATTTCTTGTCGTCAACGCCGTCATGAAGACTTCGCCCGACTGGTCACTTTTGTGCTCTTTGAGGAAGACTTGGCCGTTGGGCGTGTCCGCGCACCAACACGCTTGGGACTCGCCTTGGCCCCGGGCGCTTGGTCTGCCCCCATCGATCGCGACACTTTTTGCGCGAGATCATCAAAGAAGCGTTCGAGCTGAAGCTTCTCATCAGCCAATGCGGCAAAACGATCCTGAAGATCGGCGAGATCCGCCTGAGCAATCCGCTGAATTCGCAGTGACAAGCGATTATCGTCTCGCAGCGCCTCGAGTTCGGCACTTGCTCGTTGGGCAGCCTGATTTCGCTCGACCAACCGATCTTCGAGAACGTCTTTCTCGCCCTTCAACTGGTCAAGTTCAAGGCGGACTTCCGAAAGAGCATCCAATGTCGCCTGCGCTTCACTCGCTGCCTGCTCGCGCTCGGTCGTAAACACATCCATCTCGCCCCTCAACCGGTCACGCTCGCGGCACGCTTCCGAAAGAGCATTCTGTGCAGCCTGCGCGTCTGCCGCGATCTTCTCGCGCTCGGCCGCCAGCGCGTCCATCTCGCTCCTCAACCGATCACACTCGAGGCGGGCTTCCGAAAGAGCATCGACATCCAATGAGGCCGCTTCACTCGCCGCCTCCTCGCGCTCGGCCGCAAGCGTGTCCATCGCGTCCCTCAACTGGTCACACTCAAGGCGGGCTTCCGAAAGCGCCTCCAATGAGGTCTGCGCTTCACTCATTGCCTGCTCACGCTCGGTCGTAAGCGTGTCCATCGCGCCCCTCAACTGGTCACACTCAAGGCGGGCTTCCGAAAGCGCCTCCAATGAGGTCTGCGCTTCACTCATCGCCTGCTCACGCTCGGTCGTAAGCGTGTCCATCGCGTCCCTCAACTGGTCACACTCAAGGCGGGCTTCGGAAAGCGCCTCCAACGTAGCCTGTACTTTACCCGCGGCCTGCTCGCGCTCGGTGGCAAGCGCGTCCATCTCGCGCCTCAACCGGTCACGCTCGCTGCACGCTTCCGACAGAGCATCCTGTGCGGCCCGCGCCTCACGCACTGCCTGTTCCCGTTCGGTCGCAAGCGCGTCCATCTCAACTTGCAGGCTGTCGAGGATCGCGCGGTCCTGGTCGAATTGAAGCGCATAAGTTTCTCGCAAATCCGAAATAACCAATTCGAACTCCCGAACACCTTGTTCGAACGTCAAGCTAAGCGCCTTCCAGTTCTTTTCGACCCGCGCAAACCGCATGTCCGGATCGACTGAATCAGCCTCCCAAACAAGGTGTCGGTTCGTCGCTTCAAGCCAGTCGGTCACCATTTTCCGATCCGCGCCGCCGTCATGGAGCGCTGTCTCGGCGACACAGACGACAACGGCATCGAACTGGTCAAGCAAACCAGCTTCATCCAGGTCGGACAACACAACAAGCACTTCCGAAGGGGGCTCGACAACAAGAGCCTTCAAACCCTCAATCGCCGCGACATTACGCCCATCAAGCAAATCGCGGGCCCGAACTGTTTGAACCGGCACACTTTCGAGATACTGCAGGCCTGGAAAGAGGGTCGTCGCGCCAGTATGCTCGCGCACACTGTTCATGTCGCCAAAGCTGGTGCGTCGGAAATGCGCCTCGCCCAGCCTGTCCATTACTGCGGCCTCTACCAGGGAGCCCGCGCCGCTTTCCTCAAGCCAACCCCGAACAGCCTGAGCCCGTTCCGGATCGGGTTCCACCAGCACGAGGTCATCGACACGCCCTTGCCAAGAACGCCCCGCGGCCTCACCGCAACCGATATGGACAACCAAGCCGAAGCGCTCGCCCACGGACTCTAACAACCCTTCCATCATTCGCCGCCCACGTCAGTCGCCGAGCCTCCGCGCAGCCTCCTCAGCGGCGCAGTAACCTTCCAAGATGTTGAATTCCGCATCTGATCGAGCGCATCACGCAACATCTCAGCGTCTCGTTGCGCCCACTCCAGCTTCGACTCGAGATCAGATACCTGGGCCTTGAGTGCGACAAATGCTCCCAGCCCCATTTCACCCTCAGAACCCGCCTGCCTCCGCTTTAGCTCGCCGCCCTTGCGAGATGCCTGACGGTGGCTCCACTCCATCTCGGACTGACAAGCCAGAAGTGCGTCCTGTAACTCCGACACCAGCTCGCGCTGGGCGTCCAGGGCGGTCAGAGGGCCTTCATCAACACCGGCAAGATGGTGCGATGGCGATGCTGCCCGTTTGGCCATGTCCGAAAGCCCGGCCAGCGCCACGTCGACATCCCGCGCCAGAATGTCAGAATCGAAGTCCAACCGCCCCATGCAGCCCCGCAACTCCTCATCCAACCTCTTGAGCACGGGGCTGACTTCGACCGCAGCGGCTCCGATAAGCCGAAACAACAAATGGGTCGGATCCGAAACTGGCTGTTCGTTCGCTCTGATGCGGAAAGCGGGTTGCATGCGCCCCTCGAAATAGGCGCTCACCGCAGTTGCAACAATATTGGGCCGGAGCCAACAGACCTCAGCCGGCAAGATCAACGCTTGGCGCCGGGCACGCCTGAACAAATCCAAAACTTCCTTGATACGCGTCTGTACCCACTCATGGGCGCCATCGGAATCCATGCCTTCTGACAGACAAGCAGCGTAAAGTTGCGGTGCAGGCGCCGCCAACATCACAAGCCGTGCATCGATCTTGCCGTGGAGACGCTTGTGCAGCAATTCGCGGTCGAACGGCACAGCCTCTCCGAGATGTGCCATATTGGCAACGCCCCCTGGGAGCAGTTCCGAATGCACAACCGAGTGATACAAGTTCATGCCCCTTCTCAACATTTTGGACACAACCCGATACCCCACATGCGTACGAGCAACAAGGCCGCCCCGGTGCTTTCAAGTCTCCGTCAGCGAGCATGCGCGTCTTGCGAGCATGCTCGGTGCTTGTCTTCGCTAGTGCGACAGTTTAACAGGATGCTCAAAGATCAGCCCCACATGCTCAAGTTCCGAGAATTCCATGACAAAGCGTGCACTTATTACTGGCGTGACCGGACAAGACGGTGCGTATCTGGCCGAACTTCTACTCGCCAAAGGCTATGAGGTTCACGGCCTCAAGCGTCGGGCCTCGTCGTTCAATTCCCAACGCGTCGATCACCTTTACGTCGATCCGCATGAAGCCGAGACGCGCTTCTTCATGCACTATGGGGACATGACGGACTCGACCAACCTGATCCGGCTGGTCCAGCAGATTCAACCTGATGAAATCTACAACCTGGCCGCCCAGAGCCATGTGAAAGTCAGCTTCGAAGCACCGGAATACACCGCCAATGCGGACGCAATCGGTGCGGTACGCCTGCTCGAGGCGATCCGGATTCTCGACCTCAAGGAAAAGACCCGCTTTTACCAGGCCTCCACCTCGGAGCTTTACGGCCTCGTCCAGGAAGTTCCACAAAGCGAGAAGACACCTTTCTACCCCCGCAGCCCCTATGCTGCGGCCAAGCTTTATGCCTACTGGATCACGGTGAATTACCGCGAAGCCTACGGCATGCACGCGTCGAACGGCATTCTGTTCAACCATGAAAGCCCGACCCGCGGCGAGACATTCGTCACGCGCAAGATCACGCGTGCAGTTGCCGCCATCCACCAGGAACGGCAGACCAAGCTCTATCTCGGCAATCTTGACGCCAAACGGGACTGGGGACATGCCCGCGACTATGTCGAAGGCATGTGGCGTATCGTGCAACACGACGTCGCGGATGATTTCGTGCTCGCCACAGGTGAAACCCACACCGTCCGTGAGTTCGTGGAACTGGCCTTCAAGGAAGTCGGCATTACCCTGGAATGGAATGGCGCCGCTGAAAACGAGACCGGCCGCTGCGCGAAAACCGGTCGTGAACTGGTCGCCGTCGATCCGCGCTACTACCGCCCAACCGAAGTCGACCTGCTGATTGGTGATCCCACCAAGGCGAAGGAAAAGTTGAACTGGGAGCATACGACGCCTTTCCACACCTTGGTAAGCGAGATGGTCCGGAGCGATCTGAAAGTCATCGAAACTGAGGCTGCCTATCGGTCCAATCACGGCGAGGTCTGATCGGATGTATTCGCTTGAAGGCAAACGCGTTTGGGTTGCCGGGCATCGCGGCATGGTCGGCGCAGCCCTGGTTCGGCGCCTTCAGCGCGAACATCCTGCTGAAATCATTACAGTCACACGGGCCGAGTTGGACCTGACCAACCAGGCATCCACATCACGTTGGATAGAGGACACCCGTCCCGACGCCGTTTTCGTCCCGGCCGCCAAAGTCGGTGGCATTTATGCCAATGACAGCTATCCGGCAGAATTTCTGTACCAAAACCTGATGATCGCCGCGAACATCATCCACGCCAGCCACACGGCCGGCGTCGAGAAATTGTTGTTCCTCGGCTCGTCTTGCATCTACCCGAAATTCGCCGATCAGCCGATCCGCGAAGAGGCCCTGCTCACTGGTGATCTCGAGCCGACCAATGAATGGTATGCGATTGCCAAGATTGCCGGGATCAAATTGTGCCAATCCTATCGCAAGCAGTACGGCGCCGATTTCATCTCCGCCATGCCGACCAATCTTTATGGTCCGGGCGACAATTACCACCCGATGAACTCGCACGTTATCCCGGCCCTGATCCGCAAGGCGCACGAAGCCAAGCTCAGTGGTGCCGCCTCCATGGAGATTTGGGGAAGCGGCACACCACGACGCGAATTCCTGCACGTCGATGATTGCGCGGACGCCCTGGTGCACCTGATGAAGGTGCATTCGGACGCCGGCCACATCAACGTCGGGTCAGGCGAGGACCTGCCGATCGAGGACTTGGCGCGCGAAATCATGTCTGTGGTCGGATTTGATGGCGAATTGACGAAGGATACCAGCAAGCCGGACGGTACACCGCGCAAACTGATGAGCGCCGACAAGATCCGCGCCCTGGGCTGGACGCCCTCCATCAAGCTGCGAGAAGGCTTGGAAGATGCTTATGCCTGGTTCCGTGATCACGAACTCGGTTCCTGACACGCAACCCGATTTCGTTTACCCGCCGCAAGCATGTCGACCGAGGCGAGTGGCTGGCGCCCCTCTGGTCGGCGGAAGGTGCCTAACATCGATCCGGTCATAATTCGTAGACGAGATCCCGTTTTCCGCGACGCCCGGCCAAGCCTCCCAGGAGAGGCGGTTGATCACGCGCCGCCCCCGACACGAACCGACCCATTTTGAGTACGCGATCATTGGGCCCTTCAAAATCCACCGCCCCCTGGCCCGAGGCCGCCCCACCCCGGCTGCAGCAAAAGAGGGATCAAGCCCTGTTTCACAGCCCGTAGAAGTCCCAAATCGAGTGCGGCGCCGGGTTTGGCGCTTGTGTCCGTGCAACGCATCAATATAGAAGCTGAAGGTGGCGTTTTGCCTGATCAAACTAGCCGACCGAGCCGCGCTCAGGCGCAATTTTGAGAGCTCACCAAGACATGTCGGGGGAAGGCATGGCCGATACAGGATTCAATATCCAATCGCTGCCTCTTAAAGATGCCGCGATAATAGAAACCCGCCGACATGCCGACTATCGAGGGTATTTTGCGGTTCCGTTCAACCGGGACGCCTTTCGACGCGGCGGGATCACTGCGGATTTTCTGCAGGACAACCAATCCCTTTCGAGCGAAGTGAATACGCTGCGCGGCATGCACTGCCAACTCCCGCCACACGATCAGGCCAAGCTGGTCCGCGTGCTCCAGGGTCGCATCACTGACGTGCTCGTTGATGCCCGCCGCGGCTCCCCGACATTCGGCCAACACGCCAAACAGGAGTTGAGCGCCGAGAACGGTCTTCAGGTATTTGTGCCGCGCGGCTTCCTGCACGGCTTTATCACCCGCGAACCCGGCACTTTGGTATTGTACAAGGTCGACAATGAGTACGCCGCCGGCGCCGATCGATCGGTAAGCTGGAACGATCCGGCGCTGGGCATTGACTGGGGACTGGGCACGCAAGCGCCCATTCTCTCGCGCAAGGACAAAGACGCGTTAAGTTGGGCCGAGTTCGATACACCCTTCCGGTATGAAGCAAGCTAGACAGGCTGGGCGATGAAGCTTCAGATCACAGGAGGATACGGCTTTATCGGTTCCGCAGCTGCGCGCGCCGCGCGTGCTCGCGACGACGCATTCGACAAGGTCAGAATTGGCGATGCTGCCCTGCACGGCACCGTTGGTGCTGTACCTTCTTCACGTCTTGTCTTGGCCGGCACATGACGGGTCTCCGCGTTCTGGTCATCGGACACTCGGGCCAGTTGGCGCGATCGCTGGTCGGCGCGGGCATGGCGCGCGCAATCAAAATCGAAACCGCCGGGCGCCCGTCTCTCGATCTCAACGAAGTCCAGCACGCGCGAACCTGGCTCCGCGAACGCCTGATGCAAACAGACCGTCCGCAGGTGGTGATCAATACCGCCGCCTTCACCGGCGTGGATGCGGCCGAGGCGCAAGCCGCAGAGGCCCGGCGGATGAACACGGACGCCCCGAGAGTCATCGCGAACGTTTGCGCCGAATTTGACCGTCCCATGATCCATGTCTCAACCGATTATGTCTTCTCGGGACGAGCCGTGAGACCGTGGTCGGAGATTGACCAACCGGCACCGGTATCGGTGTATGGGCGAACCAAATTGGACGGCGAACGCTCGGTCGCGCAAGCCTGTCAAAAACACCTCATCGTGCGGACATCATGGCTGTTCTCCGCCTTCGCACCGAATTTCATGACGACCATTCTTCGGCTCGCCCGGGACCGGAATGAAATTTCGATTGTGGACGACCAAGTCGGCACACCGACTCCGGCGGCGGCACTCGCTGACACTTTGCTGACTATGGCTGAACATGCCGCAAGCGAAGATGCGCCCTGGGGAGTGTATCACTACGCCGGCGACACCGTGATGAGTTGGGCGACCTTTGCGGCGCATATCCTGGCCGCCGCCGGCCTGACTGACCGCACCATTCGCCCTATTCCCGGTTCCGATTATCCGAGCATCGCCGCGAGGCCAGCCTGGTCGGCCCTGGATTCAAGCCGGGTCAGGAAAGTCTTCGGCTGCGCCCCGGCCGATTTCAATGCCGGGTTGGCGGCGGCAATAAATCGCCATCGCGCAGACGGCTGAAACCGTTGGTGACGTCGCACAAGCCAGCCTGACATCGCTCGATCAAGCTTGAGCGGAGTTTGCTGCGGCCGAACGCCCCCGCCAAACCCTGAACCAATCGGCAAACGCCTTCAGTCCTTCCTCAATACCCACTTTCGGCTTGTACCCATAATCCGCCTCCAAACGACTGGTGTCGGCATAGGTGCGGGTCACATCGCCCGGCTGCATGGGCAGCATGATTTTCTCGGCATCAACGCCAAGTTCGCGCTCGAGCGTCTCGATCATGTCGACAAGTCGAACAGGTGACGAGCCGCCAATATTGTACACGGCATGGTGGGCGCGAGCCGGCGTAGCGGCAAGAATGCGTGACAGGGCTTCAACAACGTCATCAATGAAGGTGAAGTCACGCTCCATATCGCCATTGTTGAAGACCTCGATGGGGCGACCTTCGAGCATCGCTTCGGCGAACAGCCAATAGGCCATGTCCGGACGCCCCCATGGACCATACACGGTAAAGAAACGAAGCCCGGTCGCCGGAATATCGTAAAGCCGGCAATATGCGGCGCTCATGAGCTCGTCAGATCGTTTGGTTGCCGCATACAGCGAGGCGGGACACTCAGCTGCATCACTTTCGCGAAACGGTACTTGTGAACGCTCTCCATACACCGAGCTCGACGAGGCGTAGACGAGGTGTTCCAGCCGGTCACCAAGCAGACGAGCCGCTTCCAGGACCGACAAATGCCCGAGCAGGTTCGAGCGGGCGTAGGCAAAGGGGGCTTCCAAGGAATACCGGACGCCGGCCTGCGCACCGAGATGCAGAATTCGTTGCGGCCGGACATCCATTGCCAACGCCGCGATGGCGTCATTGTCGGCAAGATCTATCTTCTCAAAGCGGAAGCCGGGAAACCGTGCCAGCTCGTCGAGGCGAGCCCGTTTCAGCGCCGGATCATAATAGGTGTTGAGATTATCGAGACCGACGACATCTTCGCCCGCTTCCAACTGCGCCTTTGCGGCATGAAAGCCGATAAAGCCCGCCGCTCCTGTAACCAGACACGTCAAACGCACGTCTCCCCGATCCGCCGATCAATACCTTCTCGACCCATCCTGTTGATGGAAAACCGGAGGCGCTGTTAACGGCACTGGTGTTTTGCCTCAACGCCGGACGACGCGACAGCCCCCACATACACTAACGCCCGCTAACACCGGGCAGGGGGTCAGGACGGGGAGACGATGCCATCTCCCCGTCTTGCCATCAGGCCCAACCGTCGGGTGTCTCGTCCAACAGGGCCGGAACCCAGGCGCCGAACGGATCGGTCGATTCACCGCCTGGCGCACCAGGCTGGAAACTCGCCAAATGCAATGGTTGGCTGGCCGTGATCGCCAGACCCGTTGCCTCAGGCAAGGTCAGCGTTTCCATGACCGGGCCGGCTTTCTCGGTCAGGACAGCGACGTCGATATCCATCGACATGTCGAGGGCCCACTCGCGCATCACCTGCACTGCGCCCTTTTCGACAGACAACGTCATGGCGTTGGCATCGCTATCGCCCAAAGCTTCAAGCAATGCCAGGTCGTCATCGCTCAGATGCGGATAGACATGCCGATCGTGACCGTGGTCAGGCGCCTTGCTGTCATTGAGGACTGCCATCACAAGATGCCCGCCATCCTCACTCACCGCAAAACGCGGATCGATCGGGGAAAGCTCCAACGGCTTGTCGAGGTCCAGCCCCTCCTGGCCTGCATTCTCCGGATCACCAAAATACTCCGGGTGACCAGTCGCGCCATCATAGGTGATGGTCTCGACACTGATGAGCTCGACAATGCCATCCGGCGACCCGGCCCGGTTGTCGGTGACGACCGTATTGCCGGATCCATTGGTGCTGAGGCTGTATTCACTCGACGCGCCAGAGAAAATGACCGTGTCATTGCCGCTGCCGCCATCGAACACGTCTGTACCGCCAGACGCGTAGAATGTGTCGGCGCCGCCATTCCCGGTCAGCGTATTGTCGGCGTCATTACCGACAAGGATATCATCGCCGCTGCCGCCGATGGCGTTTTCAATCACCGTATCCTTCGCGATCCCGACATTGCCGGTCCGGCCCTGGACACTGGAATAAGCCTGTTCACGCAGGTCGAGAATCTGGTCGGCGCCGGAACCGGAATAGTCGAGTGTGTCGGTACCGCCAGCGTCGAAGATCGTGAAGCTCACCGGGTTTGTGAAGGCGGTCGCATCGAAGATCGTGTTGCCCGCGGTGGAGTTGTAACCGTAGACCGTATCGCCCGACCTGGTCGTCGTCGATGCGCCATACATGTCGTGCACGGCAATGATGTCAGCCACCTGCGGCCCGATCACATACCCGAAAGAGGCGTCCACATACGTATTCTCGTTCTGGGAGAAGTACGACATGATGGATGCCTGCCAAGAGTCATTCAGATAGATCGCATCGACGGCGTAGTCAGCGGACCCATCATAGGGGCCGCCATGACCAAGCCCGAGTGCATGCCCGATCTCATGGATGTAGGTTTGGAAGGAATAGCCATCCAGATTGGTTCCGTAAGTCGACAACCAACCGGTGCCGACATTGACGCTGGCCGAAGTAATGAAGCCACCGGACGTCGTATCCGGTCCCGCAAACGCACCTTCCTCGTCATCATCGAAGGTGATTTCACCTCCGGTCGCAACTTCGCTGAAAGTGATGCCGGTGATATCTGACCACAATTGCAGGGCCGCACGTGCCAATGTCTGGCCGTCCGTCGTCAGGGCCGTGATGTTGACGGTGATCGTATCCCCAGTCGACCGGTCCCATTGCAGGCCGCCGAAACCGTTGGCATTCAGATAGTCGCCAATTTCCTGGTAGTTCCAGGCGCTCAGCGGGTCGACATGGTGGAATTCAAATGTGTACTCGCCGGTCCGCTCATCGGTCGAGCCGCCATCCCAGGAATCCACCTCAATATAATAGGTGCCGGACGTTTCGGCGGTAAAGGCAAGGCGGCTGTCGCGGATGCTGCCCAGCGAGATATCGTCGTTCTCGGCGATAAGATCCCCTGAGGCGTCGAACAGCCGGATAAGGGGGTCCTCGACTTCTTCAGCCCCGGTCCCGGTGAGATTGAACTCGTAGCGCTGGCCAGCAACCAGCTCGACACGGATCCAATCCTCATCGCCGGCCGTCTCAAGATTGCCGACATAGGAGCCGCCGGAGACCATGCTGATCTCGGTAGAGTCATTGTCGGGAATTTCGGCAGCATCATCGATATTGTCGACAGTCACGGTGACCGACAGGTTATTGGACGCCGATCCATCGCTGGCGGTCACTGTGAACTCGTAATTGCCGTCGGCATTGGCATCACCGGGCGCTTCGGCATCCGGCGCGGCATTGAACGTGACCTCACCGGTCGCCGCATCGATCGAGAACAGGGCGGAGTCGGTGCCCGAGATGGAATAGCTGACCGTATCACCCTGGGGATCGGTTGCCGTCGCAACATAGGCCGACGTTTGGTTCTCGGATACCGATTGGCTCGCCGCCGATGAAAAGACCGGCGCGTTCGCCTCGTCGACATCGGTCACTGTGATGCTCACCGCCTGGGTGTCTGTCAGCGTTCCGTCGGACGCGACCACCGTGAAATCATAGACATTGTCGCCGCCATTATCGGCGGGACTTTCGAAATCGGGCGGCGTCAGGAACGACACGGCGCCGGTCGAGGCATTGATCTGGAACAAGGCGGCGTCAGTTCCGGTGATCGTATAGGAGATTGTGTCTCCCTCGGCGTCCGTCGCGGTTGCCGTATAAACGGTTCCGGAGTTGTTTTCAGCTGTCGACGCGCTCGCCGCCGAGGTGATCACCGGCGCGACATCATTCTCGTTGGTCACGCTGATAGCCACTGACTCGGTATCTGACAGAAGGCCGTCCGACGCCGTGACGGTAATGTCATAGACATTGTCGCCATCATCGTCGGCTGGCGCTTCAAAATCGGGCGATACGAGGAAGCTCACAGCACCTGTCGCGGCATTGATCGCAAACAGCGCCGCATCCGTCCCGCCGATGGAATAGACGATTGCGTCCCCATCACCGTCCGTCGCGGTGACGGTATAGGCGGTGCCGCCACCATTCTCGACAAAGTTCGCGGTCGCGGACGACGTGATGACCGGCGCTGCGTTCACATTGGTTACCGTAACGACGAGCGCATGCGTCGTTGTTGTCGACCCGTCACTCGCTTGCAGTGTCAGCTCATAGACATTGTCGGCGTTCGCGTCTGCGGGGTTTTCGAAGTCCGGTGATGACACAAAACTCAGCTCACCTGTCGCGGAATCGATCTGGAACAGCGCGCCATCGCCACTCGCGGCGATACTGTATGTCAGCGTGTCTCCGTCCCCGTCGGTTGCGGCAGCCGTATAGAAGCTGCCAACACTGTCCTCAGCCACCGTGTCGACTGCCGCCGACGAGAAGACCGGTGCGAATTCATTGACATTGGTCACCGAGATCGAAACGGCTTGGGTCACTGTATTGGCGCCGTCCGACGCGTTGACCGTAATTTCGTAGACATTGTCGCCATCGGCATCGAGCGGTGTTTCGAAATCGGGCGGCGCGAGAAAACTGACGGCGCCCGTGTTGGCATCGATACTGAACAGGGCTGCATCGGCACCGGTCACCGAATAGGTCAGCGTCGCGCCTTCCGGATCTGTTGCGGTCGCCGTGTAGACGGTCCCGGCCGTGTTTTCCGCGACCGACGCCGTTGCGCCGGATGTGATCGCCGGTGCCTCATCAACATTATCGACCGTTACGGACACGGTGTGCGTGGTCGTCGCGGTACCATCATTGGCCTGGATCTCGACCTCGTAGACATTGTCGGCATTGCCGTCAGCGGGCGCCTCGAAGTCCGGTGCGGTCAGGAATGTCAATTCACCGGTCGCGGCATCGATCGCAAAGAGCGCGCTGTCGCCCGCCGTCCCGAGCGAATAGGTGATCGTGTCATTGTCGGGATCGGTGGTCGTGGCGGTGTAGACAACCCCGGTACCGTTCTCGTCGAAACTGGTCGCTGTACCCGAGGTGAAAGATGCCGGGCCTTCCTCAACACCATTGACCGTGATCGAAACCGCCTGGGTCGAGCTGGTCGTCCCGTCAGACGCCGTGACGATCACCTCATAAACATTGTCGCCATTTGCATCACCGGGATTTTCAAAGTCGGGTGCCGCGACAAAGCTGACTGCGCCGGTCGCGGCATCGATGGTGAAAAGGGCCGCATCCGTGCCGCCGAGACTATAGGTGACCGCTTCACCTTCGGGATCCGTCGCAGTGGCCGTGTAAACCGTGCCGGCGTCATTTTCGTCGACACTCGCTGACGCACCAGATGAGAAGACCGGCGTCTCATCCACATTCCCGACCGTGATGGTGACGGTCTGGTCGGTCGTGTTGGTCCCGTCCGACGCACGGATCGTGATCACATAATCATTGTCACCACCCGAATCCGCCGGATTCTCGAAATCAGGCGGCGCGTTGAAGGTCACTGCACCGGTCGTGCTGTTGATCGAGAACAGGCTCGCATCCGCACCACCACTGATCGAGAAGGAGACGGAATTGCCGTCGGCATCAGTTGCGGTCGCAGTGTAAATCGTGCCGGTGACATTCTCATCGACGCCCGCCGTCTCGGCCGAGGTGAAAACCGGAGGGTTTGTATTGGTCGGTGGAGGCGTCGGTGTCGGCGAGCTGCCCCCGCCACCACCGCCGCCGCCTGCGGCCGCACCGAGCAGGCCGACACCACCAAGCAGGCCGAGCACTGCACCGCCGCCGCCGCCGCCAGCGGCTGCCCCCGCAGCGGCCTCAAGCAGGGCATTGGCCTCCAACGCCGCGTCAGAGAGATAGACAACACCGTCCAGCACGGTGACGTCCTCAGCGGCGATCAGAACCGTGCGTCCGTCGGCCATCACCAGCTCAACCGACCCGTCGGCACCCATCGCGACCCGGGCAACGCCATCGACACCAGACACCGGCGTGAAACCGTCGGGCGGCGTTGCTCCCGGCTCTTGGGCCTGGGCGCCACCCGCCAGCATCAGGGCTCCCCCCGTCGCCAGTGCGGTGGACAGAAGGGCATTGCGGACAGTGGACTGTCGATTTGTTTTGTTGGCAGCAGGCATGATGGATCTCTCCCGACGATCTTCTTGCTTCTCCGAAAAGGCATATTTCTGCGGGTGCGCATTGACCAACGCCCGCTCACAAGCCCCGCCCTGAACCCAGGGTGTTCATTTCCTCCCGGAACCGGTCTCGTTGCAGACTGGTTCAATCCCCTATCGGGTTCGTCGCGAACCCGGCGTGCCCAGCCGTCCGGCTTTTCGGCACGCGATACAACCAATTTCATTGGCATCAGAATGCCACCGTTCACGGTGCCCGCCCCGGCGTCAAGGCACTGATGTCAACCTTCCAGCATCCGCGCGCGGCTCAGGCATGCGCGCCGTCAACCCCATCAGCTCCAGCTTCTGACGAAGCAGCGAGAACCTCGCACCGATCACATCGAGCTCGGCCCGTTCATACGTCAGGCGTGCATCAACCAGATCAGGCAGAGTTCCCAAGCCGAACTCGAACTCCCCCGAGATCGCGTCGAAATATTCATACTGTGAGCGAGCGACGGCTTCACGACGGACCAATTGTGCTTGCAGCGAAATCGATCGGCGAAAAACGATCTCGGCCTGCTCACGCAGTTCACGCTGGAGGCTTCTCAGACCACTCTCCTGCTGCTCCATCCGGGCCACGGCCCGTTCGCCGCGCGCCTGCAGGGCCTCGCCGGTCAGCAGCGGCACCGACAGGTCTATCCCGACCCGGTCGCGGGCATCCCACGTCTCACTGAAATCATCATAGACCCAGGACGCGATACCCACAGCTTCGATCACCGGAAGTCGGCTGCGCCGCGCCCGTTCCCGCTGCGCATCCAGGCCACGAACGGCCTCGGCCTGGGCAGCAATTCCGGGATTGCGGGTCAGGGTGTGGTCGACCGCATCATGCACCGTCTCGATACCGCGCAACGCGCGGGCAAGGTCTTGCTCCGCGGCCTCCGCGCCGCACAGCGCATCAGGGGCGAAGCCCGTATATTCGCGGATACGGGTCGCGGCCCGGTCACGCATGAACCCCAGTTCCAGCGCGTCGGCCTCGGCCTCGGCCAAACGCGCTTCGATCTGCGCCCGATCCGCACGGGTGGCGCCGCCAGTGGTCAGCAAGGACTGCACGGCAGCCCGCTGACGCTCGAAATAATCGCGCCGCTCGGCCACGACATTGATCATGGCATCGGCTTCCAGATGCGTAAGATAAGCGTCGGCGAGGCGTCCGGATGCGTCGATTTGCTGAGCCCGAAGCTCGTGCGCGCGTTGCTCGATCGAGCTGCTGGCCGCGGCCATGGCGTAGTGGGAATCACCGAAATCCCAGAGTCGCTGTGACAAGCGCAGGCCAACCTGGTTCTCGATCTGACTGCCGGTCAACCCGCTATCGCCCGACGCCGTACGACCGAAGGTCGACAATTGCGGAAGCCTTAGTGACTCGGCCTCGCGGTAGTCGGCGGCGGCCTCGTCCTGACGGGCGATCGCGCCGGCGACTTCCGGCGCGCGTTCGGCAGCGATCCGCAAGGCGTGCTCGAACGACAGGCACGTCTCCGGCTGCGCCGCAAAGGCAGCCGCTGGAGCGGTCACCACAAGACACAGACCGGACAACGCCCGGCCCAACACAAGATGAAAACGGTCAAATCCCATCCCGCTCACCCGGTCCGCGCGCCGCGGAACAGCGACTCGCTGATCGGCTCGAGCAGGTAATCCAGCGTGGTCCGGCTGGACCCGGAGAAGATGAAAACCTCCACCGGCATGCCCGGGATCACATCCAACTCACCCAGACGCGCGGCTTGTTCGGCGGGGATGCGGATACGCACTTCGTAATACGCTGCACCGGTATTCTGGTCGGTCTTGAGGTCGGCGCTGACACTGATCACCTCGCCATCAAGCCGCGGCGTCATCCAGCTCTTATAGGCCGTCAGCCGCGTGCGGACCGCCTGCCCCTCATAGACCGCCGCGCGATTGGCGGGCTGGATACGGACCGACGCCGTCATTTCACCGACGGCTGGAACGATCTCCAAAATGGCTTCGCCGGGCCGGACGACGCCGCCGCGTGTGGAGAAGCGCAAATTGAGGACCTCGCCCGATTGCGGCGCCAACACAACGGACCGGTTCAACACGTCCTGCGCTGCCGCAAGACGCTCCCGCGCCTGTTCCAACTGGCTGCGGACCTCCAGCTGATCAGCCGACACCTGACGGTTGAAAGCTGCCTCGGTCTGGGCGATCTGCCCGTCGAGATCCTGTTCCAGCGTCGCGGCCTGCTGCGCCTCGGTACGCAAGCGCGAAATATCGGCCTCGAGCGCCGCCACATCCCGCTCCATGCCGCGCAACTCGTCGAGCCTCGCCATCTGGCGCTCGTAACGCTCGTTCAGCAGGGACAGCTGGTCCTGGGCCGCTGACAGCACGCGCTGGGTGATGCGAATCTGCTGGGCGTGCAGGTCACGGGAGGAACGGGCGCCGTCACGCCGGGCCGTCAGCACAGCAATGTCGGCCTGGAAGGATTGGGTTTGTTGCCGGAACAGGTCGCGCTGGCGCGTCACCACCGCGTCGCGCTGTTCTGTCGTCAGACCGAGTTCGTCGAGCGACGAGAAATCCGGCTCTTCCAACCCGTCGCGCAAGGCCGCAAGGCGCTGGGTGGAGCCGGTCAGGGTCGCGATTTCCTGCAATAATTCATCGCGCACCGCCAGCGATGCGGTTTCCTGCAACGTCAACAACGGCGCGCCGGCTTCCACCCGGTCGCCGTCGCGCACCATGAGCTCCTGGATGATACCGCCTTCCAGATGCTGCACGACCTGACGGTCATTCTCGACCACGATCTGGCCGGCGGCGGGCACCCCTTCTTCCAGCGGCGCCAGACCGGCCCAGGCGAGAAAACCACCAAGACCAATCAGGCAGGCAAGGGCCGAGCGGCGCACGAAGCTGTCGCCGAGAAGACGGGTGGGTGTGTCGGGACCGGACATCAGGCTGCCCCTCCGCGGCCGGACGCGCTCGCGCCGGCGCCGGGGCCGGTCGCCAGTTTGAGGAATTGCTCGGCCGGCGCCGCCATGACATCGCCATTGCGCACCAGCAACACTGTCTTGGCCCGTTCGATCACCCGTCGGTCATGGGTCGCGGCGAGGATGATGGCACCGCGCTCCGCAGCCTGTCGCAAGGCATTGACCAGGGCCGGTGCCGCGGCCGCATCGAGATTGGCAGTCGGTTCATCCAGCAGCAGCAGAACGGGATCGCCAAACAGCGCCCGCGCGAGACCGATCATCTGGCGCTGCCCGGCCGAAAGGTGCGTGCCACCCGGTCCGACGCGGGTATCATAACCGTCCGGCAAGGCGAGGATGGTTTCATGGGCACCGGCGGCGCGGGCCGCCGCGATGACCGCCTCCGGCTCGGCATCACCGAGGCGCGCGATGTTCTCGCCGACGGTCGCGGGCAGCAATTCCACATCCTGCGGCACATAGCCGACAAAGCGGCCGCGATCCGGCGCCGGCCAGTCATGCAGATTGCGTCCGCCCAGACTCATTGTTCCTGAACCCGGCTGCCAAGCGCCGGCCAGGGTCTGGAGCAGGGTCGTCTTTCCGGCACCATTGCCGCCGGTCACGGCGACCAGCTGACCGCCGGACGCGGACCAGCTGAAGGGCCGAACCTGCGGTGTCTCGGCGCCCGGCACCACGACAGACAGCCGATCCAGCTTGAGTTCAGCAGCCGGCCTCGGCAGCGGTGTGTAACTGGCTTCGGCCTGGGCACCATCGAGGCTTTCCATCAGCCCTTTCCAGGCCGACCAGGTCTGGATCGTGTTGCGCCAGCCACCGACAATCTGGTCGATCGGTCCGAGCGTACGCGCGAGAATGATCGACGACGCAACAATGGCGCCCGGCGAGATTTGCTGGCTCAGCGCCAGCGCCGCTCCTCCGCCCAGCACGCAGATCTGCAGGACCTGGCGGGTCGAGCGTGAGATGGCGGTGAATTTTCCATCATCCTTGGCCGCATCGAGCGAAAACCCCTGCCCCGCCCCCTGGGTGGCGCGCCAGCGACGGAACGCCGCCGGCACCAGACCCATGGCCGCCATCGCCGACCGCTGACGCTCGAGCCCGGCAGCGAAATCGCCCGCACTGCGCAAGGCACCTTGTGAGAACTGCCCGGCCTGCCGGGTGCTCAACTCCGCCGTCACTGCGACGCCGAACACGACCACCGCGCCAACCAGACCAACCAACCCGATGACCGGATGGATCAGAAACAGGACGACCAGGAAAAATGGTGCGAACGGCAGATCCGCGAAAGCCATCAGACTGCCCGTTTGCAAGGCAGTCTGCACGCGCTGGATCGCACCAAGATCCCGCGCCAGATGCGGCTGGCCGGACTCACTCTGGAAACGGTCGAAAACGAGCGGTGTCAGCAACGCATCAAGCTCGCGCCCGGCCAGGGCGCTGACCCGGCGACGACCGGCTTCCGCCGCGCCATAAACACCGAGCAGGAAGACCGCCAGCACTGACAACCAGATCAGGGTATCGATCGACCCCGACGACAGGACACGGTCATACACCTGCAGCATGTAAAGCGGGGACACCAGGAGCAGCAGGTTCGAGGCAAGTGAAAACCCTGCCAACGCCGCCATGTGCGGTCGCAAGCATTGCCTGACCTGCAAGGCGAGGGGTTTTTGCATTCTCACTCCGACCCGGGCGACACGAAGCGGTCACGCTCCCCGCAGGCTGCGTTGACAACCACTTTTACCCTCTCATGCAACGATAACGTCAGAAACGGCATTTCGCCAGTGCCGACACGGGCTTGTGTGCAGGGTCTCAACCTTATTTGAGGCCGACACGCAAAAGATCATGCAGGTGCAATATCCCCACGGGCCGCTTGTCGCCGTCGACAATGAAGAGTTGTATGATCTTGGGCTGCCCTGCAGTCATCAGACGCAGGGCGTCGGCGGCGAGCATGCCGGCGCTGCCGGTTCGCGGGTTGCTCGTCATGACATCCGCGGCGCGCTTGTCGACCAGGCTCGCGCCCATGTGACGGCGCAGGTCTCCATCCGTAATGATCCCGGCCAGCCGGCCCTCGCCATCGACAATACCGGCACAACCAAAACTCTTGGTCGTCATTTCGATCAGCACATCGCTCATCGGTGCATCCTCACCGATCAGCGGGACAGCCTCGCCAGCGTGCATGATGTCACCGACGCTGGCCAGGGCGGCACCGAGTGCGCCGCCGGGGTGAAATGTCTTGAAGTCCGACGCCGTGAAACCCCGTGCCTCCAGCAAGGCCACCGCGAGCGCATCGCCGAGCGCCATCATCAGTGTGGTCGATGTGGTCGGCGCCCGCGTCTCGCCACAAGCTTCCGGTGCCGCCGGGATCGCCAACAGGTAATCACCAGCCCGACCGAGTGTGCTGTCAGGCTGCGCCGTCATCGCAATCAGCGGGACCCCGAAACGGCGGCAATAGGCGATCAGGTCACCCAGCTCCTTGGTTTCACCCGATTTTGACAGGGCTAGCACCGCATCGCTGGCACCGATCATGCCGAGATCGCCGTGGCTGGCTTCGGTCGGATGGACGTAATAGGCCGGCGTTCCTGTCGAGGCGAGGGTCGCCGCGATCTTGCGGGCAACATGCCCCGACTTGCCGACCCCGGCACAGATCAGACGCCCCTCGAGTCCGCGCAGGCGCATCACCGTCTCGGCGAAGTTGGTTGAAATCGATTGCTCGAGCGCGACCATGCCTTCGCGTTCTGTAGCAATCACCCGGCGGGCGGATTGCACGGGATCATTGTCGGACATGCCGGTTCCTCGCAGCCAGTCAGGACAGGAATGCCCTTTTCAGGGATGACCCCATACCAGAACCGCGCACGTCCGGGGAAGAGACGCGCGCGGTTGGTGCGGCGAGATGCGATCCGGCTCTAGGGGGACGGAGAAGAGCCTCACATCCGGCCGCCGCTCATCGGGGCGGATAAGTCATGCCTTGGGTGTGGGTTCGGATTTTTCGAACCAGGCCCGCCCCGGAACCTGTAGTCTCTTTATACCACAACTTGATCGGGAAGTGTAAGTGATTTCTGGGCTCTGCGCCTGCGGGCGCGCCTGCCTTGCCCTGCAGGCCGTCACGGGCTATCGCTGCGCGCAACGGGACAATCTCGGGAGTCGACGCATGCCGCAACTTGCCCTCATCCGACACGGCCAGAGCGAATGGAATCTGCAAAATCGCTTTACCGGCTGGGTCGATGTCGACCTCACCGAAGAAGGCGTGGCCCAAGCCCAGCGGGCCGGCCAGCTGCTCGCCGACACCGGCTTCAAGCCACAGCACGCCTTTGTGTCGGTGCTCAAGCGCGCGATCAAGACTCTCAACTTCACCCTCGATGGCCTCGACCGGCTGTGGATCCCCGTCGACAAGTCCTGGCGGCTCAATGAGCGACATTATGGCGGTCTGGCCGGCCTCAACAAGGACGAGACCCGGGCCAAGCATGGCGATGAGCAGGTCAAGATCTGGCGGCGCTCCTTTGACACACCGCCACCGCCAGTGGCCGAAGACCATGCCTACCATCCGCGCAACGATGATCGCTATGCTGACGTGCCGCGCGAATTCCTGCCGGCCTCGGAATCCCTGAAGTCGACACTGGACCGGGTTGAACCCTATTGGTCGGCCTCCATCCTGCCGCGCCTCAAGGCCGGTGAGACCCTGGTCGTGGCAGCGCACGGCAACAGCCTGCGAGCCTTGGTCAAACTTCTCTTCCACGTCTCCGACCGCGACATCATGGACATTGAGGTTCCGACCGGAAACCCGCTCCTGATCGACCTTGAGGACGACGGCGAAACCATCACGGCGGCGCGCTATCTTGACGCGCAACGCGCCAAGCCCTTGCCGCCGCTCCCCGGCGCATGACAGCGCTCGACGACGCGCGATATATGGGCCTTGCGCTGGCATTGGCGCGGGCCCGGCAAGGGCACACCGCGCCCAATCCCGCCGTCGGCTGCGTTCTCGTCAAGAACGGCCGAATTCTCGCGACAGGCGCCACCCAGGATGGCGGTCGCCCGCATGCCGAACGGGTTGCCCTCGATGCGGCCGGCGCGGCGGCACAGGGCGCGACCGCCTACGTCACTTTGGAACCCTGCGCCCATCACGGCCAGACACCGCCCTGCGCCGATGCGCTGATCGCTGCGGCGGTCTCCCGTGTCGTGATCGCCTGTCTCGACCGTTTCCCGCAGGTCGCCGGCCGTGGCATCGCCCGCCTTGAAGCGGCGGGCATCGCGGTTGATACCGGGCTTGGCGGTACGGCGGCCGGACAACTCTATGCCGGCTTCTTCTCGCGCGTCGAAACCGGCCGCCCTGAAATTCGCGTCGATGCCCGGCTGCGCGGCTATGACGCCACCCTCACGGCGACCACGCCGCACGAGGCAGAATCCGAACTCAAGGCGCATGGAGAAGCCGGTCGGAACCGGATCCGGATTGCGCCGGAACACCCGCTGGCCGGACGCGACTGGCCGACCGCGCATGACAGATAGGCGACAAACAGCCTGTTAACGGTCATTCTCTATGGTGGTAGTCCGGACACTACACCACAGGATCGCGCCGATGACCGGTCGCAAGATCGAGTTCAAGAAACTCACACAGGATGAGGTCGACGCGATCTGCGAGCGGCACGAACGCCTGTGGTCGGGACGCTCCGGCGGTGCCCGGGCCAGCTTCGCCTACACGATCCTGGAAGACATGGTGCTGGCCAATCGTGATCTGTCGGATGCTGATTTCAGCGGCGCCGTACTGCGCGGCACGGTGTTTTCGGGCGCCACGCTGAACAGTGCCATATTCTTCGCGGCCGACATGCGCCGCGCCAATCTTGAAGGCGCCTCGCTGCGCCGCGCCGATCTTCGTGGCGCCATCATGCGCGGCGCCAACCTGACCGGCGCCGACCTGACCGAGGCCGATCTGCGCGAGGGCGCGATCGCGCAGATGGACAAGGAAAAAGGCCTCGCCATCCTGACCCATCAGTCGCAGGAAAACGATGCTGGCAACGCCAATTTCACGGGCGCCAACCTGTCGCGTTCGAAAATGGCCGGTATCGCGGCCCAGAAGGCCGATTTCACTGACGCCATGCTGCTCGGCACGCGCATGATCCGCGCCAATCTGCGAGGGTCCTCCTTCCAGGGCGCAAACCTGGAAGGCGCCGACCTGTCAGGCGCTGACTTGTCCGACACCGATTTCAGCCACGCCGTGCTGATCGGGACCAAGACAGTGATGGCCAAGACCCAGGGAATGAATACGGACGGTGCATTGACCAACAAGCCGGTCGGCATCGATGCCAACGCTCTCGAGCAGCCGGTCGCCGACCAGATCGCCGAACATGTGCGCTGGTGCGATACCAACGGCAAGGAGGGCAAACCCTCGCTGTTCGATGGTACCGATCTGCGCGGCCTGACGTCGCTGGCAGGCAAAACCCTCACCGCCTTCCATGCCCGCGGCGCAACGCTTTACGGGCTCGACCTGGAAGGCGCGCAATTGCAGGGCGCCCGACTGGAAAAGGCCGACCTGCGCATGGTGAGCTTGCGCGGCGCCGATTTGCGCGGTGCCGACCTCACTGGCGCCAACCTGTCGAATGCCGATCTGCGCGACTGCCAACTCGGGCCGCTTCTGCTCGACGGCAACCGCCTTCTTCCGGCCTCGCTCGCTGGTGTGCGGGCGCGCTACACAGACCTGCGTGGCGCCGACCTTCGTCAGGCCAAGGCAACCGGTGGTGACTTCTCCTACGCCACCCTCAATGGCGCCAATGTGAAAAAGGCCAGCTTCAACGGCTCCTGCTTCACTGGCGCTCGCATCGACGAGGAATTTGTCGGCAGCGTCGAGTCGGTCGACGGCGCCGTTGATCTCAACGCGGCCTGAGCCGTCCCCGAACAAGACAAAAGAAAAGGCGGCGAGCTGTCGCTCACCGCCTTCAGGGTCAATCGGAGGGGAAATCAGTATCCGTCAGCGACGGGTCAGGCGGCCTTGGTCTTGCCGCCCTCGATCAGCTTGGCACGGGTCTTACCCGCACCGGATTTGATTTCGATCCGTTTCGGCTTGGCGGCTTCGGGAACTTCCCGGACGAGCCGCACCTGCAACAAACCATTCTGCAGCCCGGCATCAGCCACTTCAACATGGTCGGCCAAGTGGAAACGGCGTTCGAAAGACCGTTCGGCAATGCCGCGATGCAGGAAGCGACGGTCATCGGTTTCGGCTTTCTCACCGATCTTGCCGGACACGGTCAGGACGTTTTCCTGGACTTCCACAACAAGATCGTCCTCACCGAAGCCGGCAACGGCCAGTTCGATCAGATACTCATCATCGGCAACGTGCTGGATATTGTAGGGCGGATATCCCTGCGACTCGATCTTGGTCGCGGAATCCATCATGTCCGCGAGCCGGTCAAAACCGACGATCGAGCGGTAAAGCGGGGTAAAATCAACAGTACGCATGGCAGTCCATCCTCCTTCAGAGCGATAAACAGGCCCGGAAGTCCGGGCAGTTGGAAAATAGCCAGATCCGACGGATCCTGGCCGCTGTTCCGGGTCCCTGATGGCGACCCGTGCCATCTATTTGGGTAACCCGTTTTTCGGCTTCAACCCCCGAAAACAGAATTTGCGCACGGGCGGCAGCTTGGTTACCAATTGCGCTCTCACCAAGGAGTTCTCCATCATGCGTCATCTCTCTCTCCTCGCTCTGCTTGCCAGCACAGCCGTGCTTGCGGCCTGCAGTGGCGAAACCGGCGATCCTGTCGAACCGGTTGCGCCGGACACTGCGGTCGAAGCCGCAGACGAGACCACGACCGATGTCGCAGAGGTCCCGGCCGGTCCCGACCTGACCGTGCTGGCCGAGGTGATCAACGCGGATTGGCGCGCATCCAGCCAGGACCGGGACAGCTCGCGCCATCCGCAGGAGACACTGGAATTTTTCGAGATCGACCCGAGTGGCACGATCGTCGAGATCTGGCCCGGTGGGGGCTGGTATGCCGACATTCTGGCGCCGTGGATCCATGCCAATGGCGGCCAGTATGTGGCGGCCCATTTCGACGCCGAGTCGGATAGCGAAAATCGCCGCCGGTCCCGAGCCGCGTTCGAAGCCCACGTCGCGAATGCCGAGATCTATGGCGATGTACAGATTGTCGACTTCAACAGCGACACGGCGCTGGCGCTGGAACCGGGATCGGTCGATACAATCCTGACCTTCCGCAACATTCACAACTGGATGTCACGCGGCTATGCCGAACGCGCCTTCGCGGATTTCCACACAGCGCTCGCCCCCGGCGGCACGCTCGGCGTTGTCGAACACCGCCTGCCCTCGACCCGCGAGCAGGACCCCGGCGCATCAAGCGGCTATGTCCAGCAGGCCTATGTCATTGCCCTCGCGGAAGAAGCCGGGTTTGAACTTGTCGGCGCCTCGGAGATCAACGCCAATCCTGCAGACACTGCCGACCATCCGATGGGCGTGTGGACGCTGCCGCCGGTGCGCCGCAGCCCGGCAGCCGACAGCGAACAGGCCGCCGATTTCGACCGCGCCGCCTATGACGCGATCGGCGAAAGCGACCGCATGACGCTGTTATTCCGCAAGCCGGCCGCCAGCGAATAATGCGCCTCGGCCTGCTCATGATCGGTCTGGTGACCGGCCTCCTGTTGCCGACGGATGCGTTCGCGCAATCCGTCGAACGGGAGGCCGGCCCCCTGCCCCGTTTCTTTCCCCACCGGGAGACTTATCTCGAGCTGGATGCCGACCGACGCAGCCATTTCCAGCTCGCCTATATCGTATCCTCGCAGGACGGCATCCCGCCGGACGAGATCGAGATGTGGTACGAGCTCGATGGCACGCGCATCTCCTTCCGGATCGACGCGCAGGGCCGTATCCAACACCTGCCAGACCTGGAAACACTTGAGGCTGAACCCGCCGTCTGGATCAATCAGGAAGGCGGCGGCATGTCGCTGTCCATGCAGTTCGAGGCGCGGCTCGGGGACGGACCAGCCTATGCCGCGGATGACCTTGACCTGGCCCTGGGCCAGGCCAATCACGCCGTCCGACAGGCCGCCGGCGTCGCCGCCTTGTTCGCACCGAATTTCAAAACCCTGGTCTTCGTCTTCGACGGTCCGGCGCCCCGGGCCCGCGCCATTCACGAAGACGGATCATCGACAGACCTGACGGTGCAGG
Organism: Maricaulis maris; assembly: GCF_003634045.1. Classification (GTDB taxonomy): domain Bacteria; phylum Pseudomonadota; class Alphaproteobacteria; order Caulobacterales; family Maricaulaceae; genus Maricaulis; species Maricaulis maris. Next base: position 144,567 of record NZ_RBIM01000001.1, on the reverse strand, counting down.
AAAACCGAGTCCTCGTGCGCCCGCGCGATCGGGGCATGCGCGATCTTGTGCGTATCGAGTTCGGTGAGGCGCCGATCCGGGTCTTGATCGACAGCTAAACAGCAGCATCCGAAAGATGTTCAAGCGCTTGCTCAACCAGCGACCGGCTGGCGGCGGCAACAACCTGTCCGCCGCCCGAGGCCTCGCCGCCCGACCAGTTGGTGACGACACCGCCAGCGCCGGTCACCACGGGGATCAGCGCTTGCACGTCATAGATCTGCAGGCCGCTCTCGATCACCAGATCGACGCCGCCAGCCGCCAGCATGGCGTAGGCGTAGGCGTCGAAACCGAAGCGGCACAGCCGGGCCCGGTCCAGCACCGCTTCAAAGGCCCGCCGCTCGCCGTCCTCGAACAGATAGGGATCGGTGGTGGCCATGATGGCGGTGTCGAGCCTGTCGCAGTTTGACACTTTCAGGGCACGGCTTACGCCACCATGGTCCAGCGAAGCGCCGCCAGGCCAGCCGGTGAAACGCTCGCCGATATGCGGCTGGTCAATAACCCCCACCCTTGGCTGGCCGGCCTGTTCCAGGGCGATCAGCACAGTCCAGGTGGGCAGGCCGGCGATGAAGGCGCGGGTGCCGTCGATCGGGTCGAGAACCCAACGGCGGTCGCCCGGGGCATCGGTTATGCCGAACTCCTCGCCCAGAATACCGTCGTCCGGCGCCAAGCGGGCGAGTACATCGCGCATGGCCGCTTCCGAGGCCCGGTCAGCGGCCGTGACCGGGTCGAATCCGCTCGACAACTTGTTGTCGACCGAAAGGGCGGTCCGGAAATAAGGCTTGATGGCGGCGCGTGCCGCGTCCGCCATTTCGTGGGCGATGCCGATATCAGGCTGGAAGGTGCGATCAGACATGCAAAGGCGCCTAGCACGGGCGGCGAGCCGGTGCCAGACGCCATCGCGTCAATATCGGACTGGTCAGGCGGCGTCGTTCGCCGCCTCTTCGGGCTCGAGCGATTTGGCCAGCTCAAGAAGCCGTTTGCGCGGCCGCTCACCGAGCCGGTAATAGGCACGGATCAGGTCGACCGTTTCCTTTTGCGACAGCACGTCGGGCGCCAGCGTATCATCGCCACCCGCCTCGTCGCGCTTGGACAGGCCCTCGTAGAAATACTGCACCGGCACATCCAGCGACTCCGCCAGCTCGAAAAGCCGGCTCGCGCTGACGCGGTTGGCGCCGCACTCATATTTCTGGATCTGCTGGAAGCGGATACCGACCGACTCGGCCAGTTGTTGCTGGGTCAGGCCCAGCAGGCGACGCCGACGGCGCAACCGTTTACCCACATGAAGGTCGATATCATTCGTCATAACTACTCGCCGCCTAATCTTCGCGTCTCAAAATGCGCCGGTATGGGACGCACACCTCACAGGGGAGCAAAGCGCGTGCCGGGCGAAGGCAGCGACCAGTCTTCGCCTGAAATGGGCATGATTATGGCTAGCGGAGCATCGACCAGTCGGTTGCCGTCAATCCCCTGACAAAGCAGCGCATTTTGTCGATCAATTCGGCGTGACACGCGGTCAGGGTGACCCGGTTTTCATCCATGTAGAGGCGGCGATTGATCTCGATCTGGATCACATTCACCGCTTCCATGGGACGGCCATAATGCTCGGTGACATAGCCGCCAGCATAGGGATTGTTCCGAACTGTAACGAATCCCAAGTCGCGGAAAAGCGCCTCGACCCGATCAATCACGACATCACTGCACGACGTGCCGAACCGGTCTCCGAGCACGATATCGGCGCCGTGTGCGCTGAGCGCCGGCATGGAATGCATGTCGGCGAGCACGACACAGCCAAAACGGCTCCGAAGCGCGGCAATCTCGTTCTGCAAGGCTTGGTGATAAGGGTGGTAGAAGCGGGCCAGCCGGGCCTGGGCCTCGGCAAATCGCAGGCGGCGGCGATAAAGGGTGCGCCCGTCGGCACCGATACGCGGGATCACGCCCAGCCCTGATGCGGCGCGCCGGGATGGCTGCACATCATCCGCCGGGACCCGGTCTGAAAACATGCCGGGATCTATTTCCCCGACCGCACGATTGACATCGACGAAAACGCGCGGAAATTCGGCACAGATCAGTGACGCACCATATTCCGGCGAAAAATCAACTAGTTGATCGACATACGCATCTTCGGACCGACGCAAATGATCCACGGAAAGTCTTGTGGAAGCCCTCAGATCGGCGTCATACTCGCGTCCGGAATGCGGCGAAGCGAGTATGACCGGTCGAGCCAGGTCGAAAGACGGACGCTCGATCCGCACAACCTTCCCGTCACGCTTCGGTCGAAGTGTTTCGTCCGTGGCGTGCGGAGTGGGAATCGTGGTTGCCATTGACGAAGATTGGTCAGCTGCATCTCGCGGGTCAAGCGCCGCAGCGCGTTCAGCCCGTTTTTACCAGATGGCTGTAGGGTGCGTTCACTTTGAGATTTCGCAAGGGTGGGAACACACATGGCTAAGATACTTCTCGCGGAAGACGACGATTCGATGCGCGACTTCCTCGCCAAGGCGCTCAAACGGGCCGGGCATGAGGTATTGGTCTGCTCGGACGGCGAAGAGGGGCTGGATGCGATCGGCGAGCAGCCGGCCCAGTTCGACCTGTTGCTGACGGATATCGTCATGCCGGGTGTGGATGGTATCGAGCTGGCGCGACGCGCGGCCGAGATCGATCCGGCCCTCAAGATCATGTTCATCACCGGCTTCGCGGCCGTGGCGCTGAACCCGGGGTCCGGCGCCCCGACGAATGCCAAAGTCCTGTCCAAACCGTTCCACCTGCGGGAACTGGTCGACGAAGTGGCCCGCGTCATGGCGGCCTGAGCGGCCACGATACTTGAAAAGAAAAGGCCCGCCGGCGATTGCCGGCGGGCCTTTCACATTGCCATCAGGGGTGTCCGGTCAGAGACCGCCCGGACCGCAATCATTCTCCAGGAAACCCAGCATCTCACTGTAGAGCGTCATGCGGTGGTCGAATGTCAGCGTGTTGTCGAAGTGGTCTGCCCCCTCCAACACAACAAAACGGTGCGGTTTGCCGAACCGTTCCAGCTGATCGACGAATTGTTCGGAATGATAGAGCCGAACCCGTTGATCGAGCGCGCCGTGGATGACGAGGATCGGAACGTTGACGTCCGCAGCCCGGTCAATCGTGTTCATGCCGGCATATCCCTCTTCCAGCATCGAACGGCCGAAACGGTTCCGGGTGAAGAACGCCCGGAATTCCACCGGATCACCCACGCCCGCGCCGGCAATCGTGCACTGATAGATCTGCGGCGTCCGAATGGATGCAGCAAAGGCTGAATAGCCGCCAAAGCTCCAGCCGAACATCGCGATCCGGTCCGGATCGACCAGGCCCTGGTCGACGAGGTACAGCGCGCCATCATCCATGTCATCCGACATCGCGCCCCCCCATTCGCCGAAAGCCGACAACCAGTGATCATTGCCGTGACCTGTCGTCCCGCGGAACAGCGGCTCAAGGACCATGTAACCATTATTCGCCAGAACCTGGCCCCACTCGTCAAAGCCCGTTGTGCGGAAATTGACCCACGGACCGCCATGCGGCAGCACGATCAGCGGGAAGGGACCTTCACCCTGCGGAACGGTCAGATAACCGGGAATCCGGCGACCATCACGCGCGGTGTACTCGATGTACTCAACATCGGCCAAGGCATCAGCAGGAAGGGTCGGGCGTTGGTTCCCGATGACCTGGAGCTGACCATCGGCAAGCAGGTAATACGTGCCGGGATCGTCGCCGCTGACGGTGTGGATCACCATCATCTCGCTTCCGCGCGACCGGCTGGAGATGGTCACTTCCTTGCCCGGGAAGGTCGCCTGCAACTGCTGATACAGCGCCTGCTCCTCAGGATTGATGAACGCCACCTGGCGCTCACCATCGGCATCATAGAAGACAAAACCGATCAGATCGCCAAGCGTGTCCGGATCGGTGCTGAACCAGCCGCTGTCGATATCCTGATGTGGCACATTGTCCAACATGTCATAGCCGAACACGCGCTCGCCAAAACTTGCCGTCAGGATGTTGAACTCGTAGATGCTCGCCGTGTCCTGACCACGATTGGCCGATACGAACAGCATGTTCGGATTGGACGGATCGAAGTCGATGATCGAGAAGGACGAGTTGCGATCCTCGGTGTCCGTTCTGAAGAACTCCACCCATTCACTGTCTTCGCCTGGCGCGCGGTGCCAATACACCGACTGACGGTTGGCAGGATCGAAGGACTGGGCGATCCGGACATTGCCGTCATTGTCGAGCCGATAACCACCCAACATCGAGACGCCGCGCAAATAGGTCTGCGTCCGCATGGTGTCCACATTCAGGATTTTAAAGTCCGGAACAATTGCGGACATCGAGCGACCGCTATTGCGGATGTCGTCGCTGTTCATGTCCTCATAATTGACATCCGCGCTGTAGATGAGGATTTCGTTCGGGCGATCCGGAAGCGAGCTGTAGAGCTGCACGTCATCAAACAATTCACGGAAGCGACCGCGGCCGTCAGCGCGAACAATCGCCTGCTTGGATTGGAAAACGCCGGCATTCTGACCTTCGATGCGGTTCCGCACTTGCTGGAGGAAACTGACCCGCAAGTGCTCGTTGCTGACCCAGGAAAAGCCGGTGATATCCATGCGCTCGGATCCGAGGCGAACCGGATCGGCTCCGAGATTGTCGGTCTCGCGAATTTCGATGTAGTAGTCGCCGGTCCGATTCTGGGCCACGCGATAGGCGAGATAGCGACCATCGGGCGAGAGCGCGACATTGCTCATGACCGGTCGGGTTGCAAAAGCTTCAAGCGGAAGCGGGTCCTGGGCTTGCACCGTGGCCCCGAAGCTGGCCAGCGCGGCGGTCAGGCCGGCCAGGAAAACCGTGATTACGTAACGCATAGTTACTCCCCGTATGGCTATGCGGTGATTGTGAAGGTGACCCACGGTCGCGTGACGCCACCAGCCTGAGCGCAAACGGCGCCGTGGTTACCCACGGCGCCGTCCACTAAAGCCGGGATCACCTGCGGCAAGCCGCAGGTGATCATTCAAGTGCTTAGAAGCGCTTGGAAATGCCAGCGAAGAAGGTACGGCCGTAAACGTCGTAACCCATACCGATCACCGCGTTGGCGGAGTTCGGAACACCTTCATTGCTGTCAATGATCGGCGGGGATTCAGAGAAGACGTTCCGGATACCACCGGTGATTTCCCACGTGTCCTGCTCCCAGGAGACAGACACGTCGTGGAAGATCTTGGCATCAGCTTCCTCGACATCACGGAAGCCTTCCTCGAAGAAGACAACACCGCTGGCTTCGTCGATGAACTGACCAACGCGAACCGCGTCGATATCATCTTCTTGCCATTCACCGATGTAGCGGGCCGACCAGTTCAGGCCGAAATCACGCCAATCAAGGTTGGCGCTCATATTACCCTGCCACAGCGGATAGCCGTAATTGCCGCGGAAGGATTCGATCGGAGCCGTATCCTGGTCAGCAAAGATATCGCGACGGTTGGACGCGATATAGGTGGCAACGCTGTTGACCGACAGGTCAGCCTGCGAACCGAAGAGCGTGAAGTCGGTATTGAAGCCGACATTCAGGTCAACACCATCGGTTTCAATCCGGCCCACATTCACGAAGCCGGAATTGATCTGGCTGATGAAGTTACGGGACGGATCGGTCGAGGTCGAACGATCGATGAGTTCGCAGAACGGCGAATTCAGGTTGGTCGACTCGACGATACAGGAATTGAGGATGAGACCGACAGTCGGCTCCTCAATGGAGTCCTGGATTTCGATTTTGAAGTAGTTGACCGCAAGACGGAGGTCGAACGAGTCGAACCAAGGCTGCTCAATGATGAAGCCGGCTGACAGCGAGTCAGACGTTTCAGCATTCAGCTCTTCAAAACCACCCGAGACAACGGCGATCGAGGTCGCGCCGCCAAGGCCGAGCGAGTCCACATCCGCACCCTGCAGCAGGCAGTTGTTACGGATACGGGCTTGATCATCGGCATCGGTGTAATTGTCGTAGGTCGACGCGACGCAAGGATCGGAGAACGCGCTGGCGAACGACGTCTGGCCACCGAGGAACTGCTCGCGCAGGTTCGGCGCCCGGAAGGTGGTGCCAACCGTGGTACGCAGCGTCACCCAGTCAACCGGACGATACAGGGCCTGACCACGATACGTCCAAAGCGAACCGTAGTTCTCTTCGTCGGTATAGCGGGCAGCGGCCGTCACAGACAGTTCTTCAGCGAGCGGCATGCCAGCCAGGATCGGGATTTCCGTCTCAACGAAGAATTCCCGGGTGGTGGTGTTGCCGACCGTGTTGCTTTCCGAACGACCCGTGCCGGAAGCAGAGGTGATCAGATAGCTGTTCTCGGTGTAGATTTCGTCCTTGCGGTATTCGAAACCGAACACCACCGGCACGGTACCAGCCGGCAGATAGGCCAGGTCGCCAGAGAAGGCAGCTTGGAACATCGACTGCTGGATGGTCGTCCGCGTCGAAGCGAGGCCACCGGCATACGCCAGGAAGTCTTCCGGCAGCTGACCGTTGATGTAGATGTCCGGATCGGTGATGTCGAGCGGGACACATTCTTCAGCGGTAATGAAGCCGAACAGGTCCGACGGGACCGATTCACAGCTGAACGTGCCATCGCCATTGTCCGTCACATTGTTCAGTGCGGCAGCGACGCGCTCTTCGTTCAACGTTTCCTGGGTGTCGATACCGACATTGCGGTCATAGGAAGCGAAAACGTCATAGGTCCAGTTGTTCAGACCGATGCCGAAGCTTTCACCACCCAGATCGCCCTGGATGAAGTCCAGGTTGCCACGCAGGCCGCCGAGGCCGCGCGTTGCGGTCACGTCGACATTGATCGGGCCGAGCGTGTTGTCGATGATCGGCGTCCAGACGAGACCACCGAGACCGGCACCTTCAAGAATGCTGCGGAACGGTTCACGGCAGGAACCAGCGTTTGCAAGCACCGGATCCGACTGAAGGAACGGGTTGTCACACTGGACGGCCGGGAAGATCTGGTTACGGCCGGCATAGATTTCCTGGGTACGACCGGAATGCAGGGCTTCAAAGTAGAAGTCCGCATCGCCGAGCATGTCCAGCGAGTATTCGCCATTCGTGAAGAATGAATAGCGCTGCGTGCCCTGGGCAAGGTCGAAGGCGCCCTGGCCTGCATTGTTGTTGTAACGCGGGTCATACAACCAACGCGAACCGAGGTCATCGCCCGGGCCACCCGGCTGCGAGTTGGTCGGATAGACCTGGAAGCCGGAGCCATTGTCGAAATCAAAGGCAAGAATACCGAAGTCGGCGCCAAGGCCCGGATCATCAACCGTACCGAAGAACACCTGATAGGGGTCCAGGAACATGTTGCCGAAGGCATTGTTTTCGCAGATTTCGCGGATCGTGCCCGTGTCAGGATTGACTTCGACGTCACGCGTGCAGAGGGCGGTGAACTTGCGCTCGCCGCGACGCACATTGTCGCGATTGTAGTATTCGAAACCGAAGCCGATATAGCCGCTGGAATTGCTGACACCGGTCACGATGGAGATCTGGCGCTCTTCACCGCCACCGTCTTCCGGATGCGAGAAGAAGGTGTCGATTTCGATGCCGTCAAACTCGGTGCGGGTGATCACGTTGATCACGCCGGCAACGGCGTCCGAACCATAAACCGAGGAAGCGCCATCGGTCAGGATGTCATAACGCTCGACAATGCCCGACGGAATGAGGTTCAGGTCGGGACGGGTCGGCGCGCCACGCACACCGGCCGGACCAACACGACGACCGTTGAACAGGATAAGCGTACGCTCGGCGTCAAGACCACGAAGGCTGACCGTCGATGCACCCGGACCGGAGTCCGTGACCTGGCCGGTGAAGGTGTTGTCGAACTGCGTACCAGCAGCCACCGAGGTGCGCTGGACGATGGAAGCAGCATCGATCAGACCCGCGTCGCGCGCGGTGTCGGCATTGATGACCTGCAGCGGCGACGGGCTGGAGAAAGTGTTACGCGCAATACGCGAACCGGTGACGACAATGCGGTCGTCCGCGCTGTCTTCTTCTTCTTCCTCAACTGCGTCAGGAACCTGCTGGACTTCCTGTGCGTAGGCCGGCGACATCGCCAGACCTGCGACAGCAAAACCAGCAAGCATGGTGGAGCGCAGAAGACGCTCCCGATCCCAAATATTGCTCACGATTGTACCCCTTTGTTACGTGTCACCCGGATCCACTTTGGCGCAGAACTCGGGATGGTTGGGTTAAACCCTACCTGCCGGGACTATGTCGAAGGCCGATGGACGATGAAAGCAAGACTCACCGCGCCGCCGCATTTCCGTCTCAATTGTTGCAAAAAAGTCATAGCCCATTCAGGTGCCGGACATGCCGTGGACAGAAAGCGTGACCCGCACCGTCACGCTTCAGACACCGTCGCCTGCGACCCGTGTGCAACCGGGTGCGACAGACGGCTTGCACTCCGCGGAAGCTGAGGTTAGAACCCCGGCTCTCTTGAGACGGATGGGCGATTAGCTCAGCGGGAGAGCACTTCGTTGACATCGAAGGGGTCACTGGTTCAATCCCAGTATCGCCCACCATCCAAGTCTCAGGCATTCCGGACACCGTAGAGTGCAGAGGCAAGACACACCGGTCGAGCCCGCCGGACAGGCGTGTCGGCAATCTCGTCACGGCTGCAAAGGCCCACATTCCGCCGCCGACCAGGCAATGCCGAAGAACTGATCCGGATCGGTCGGAGCCTTCCCCGACGGGCAGAGACGGCCGACGCCATCCGGCGCCGGCCGCTCCTCACCAGGACTCTCGACCGAGCACCGGTGGAGAATGACACGCGGGAATTGGGTGAGGACCCACGCGCCAAACCTGTCGGACTAGCCCTCGGCGTCGACGCGGTCCGGCAGACCGGTTTGAACCATCCGGCCGCTGGCGCTCAGGCGCGTCTCACCGAGCAATTGCCCGAGCCGTTCAATCTCCCGTCGGGGGTGGCCGATCGGGAATGGGGGTGGCGGTATGCTGGCGCCATTGGTGGCAAGCGTGGACCTGACATCGGCCCATTTGTCGCCGAACGCAGCAACCGCCCGACCATTATCGACGATCCGCAATCCGTCAGGGTAAAGGGCGAGGTCGCCCGCCCGGCGCTGTCGCGCCAACCGGTTTGATATCCACTGCAACCATCTCATCCCCGCCCCCCGGTCTCGCGCTTGGCTTGGCCGGAGATTCACCATGTCGGGGCAATGCGCGGAATACGGCGATCGTCGTATTTTCGACGCGTTCAACTCATCCCGCCGCGATCGGCAGCACCAGCCTTGCGATGACGCCGCGTCCCGGCCGCGACCGGATACGCAACGGCGCATCGACCAGTTGCGCCATGCGGAATACGAGGTCGAGGCCATGGCCGGAATTATGGGCGGCCGGCGTCAATCGATTTGCGAAGAAACCGGCGCTGTCGAGGTCCAGCGCGACATCGGACAGGCCGCGCCCATTGTCGATGACCAGGATCACGACCCGGCCCCGTCGCGGCCGGGCGATCAGCTGGACACGTGTGGCGCCGGCATGATTGATGGCGTTGACGAGAAGGTTGACGAGGATGCGCTCGATCATCGCCGCACTCGTGCTCGCCGTGCACGGGCTGACCCGGGTCGTCAAAGCGATATCGCCGGAGGGAATCATCGCCGCAACGCGATCCCGGATGCCATCGAGCAGGGCGGCGAGTGCCACCTCGTCACGCGTCCGCCAGCCGGGCAGGTTTCGTTCAGCCCGCGACAATTCCAGCACCGAGGTCAGGATATGCGATACATGGCGTGTCAGATCCCGCTGGCGGGCCGCAAGGTCGCGGGCGGCCGGCAGGTCGGCGCGCCCGATCGCCCCGTCCAGGGCGAGCGCATTGGCATCGAGGGCGAACAGGGGCTGGCGCGCATCATGGCCGGTCGTGGTGAGCAGGAGGGAGAGGACCGAATTGACTTCTTCGGCCTTCTCGCGCGCATCGGCATAGACCCGGGTGAGGTGGAAATTCCGGCGACCGGCGCCGCCGAGCAGATGCAGGCTGAAATGCAGGATGAGCAGGGTCACCAGCATGCTGGTGCCGCCGATCAGATAGGGGCGCGGATCGTCCGGCCGGAACACGGCAAGGAGCAAAAAATACCAGACCACACAAACGGCGCCGAACAGACGGGCCCGCAGCGCGTTGTGGAAGGTCACGATACCGACCAGGCCAAAAGTCAGCGTGACCCAGAAAGATGTCGCCAGAAAACGGTCGGCGAGGCCCTGCGGTGTGGTTTCCAGACTGAGATAGACCGTCGAGACCACGGCGATCTCAACCAGGTAAAGGGCCAGCCAAGCCGTCAGGACATGCCCCTCGGTGGCGTGCGGGCGACGCGGAACCCGCCACAGCCAGTAGGCTGCCGCCACGACGCTGCTGACGACCAGAAGAATGCGCAGCGCGATCAACAGGCTCATGCCCGGATGCTCGGCGATGCGTCCCATCTCGTGCGAGATCGACACCAGCCAGATCAACCCGCTCGACACCACGATGAAAGCCGCCAGCTGCAAAGCCTGGGCCCTGACCGAGCGCCGATAGGCGGCTTCAAGGTCGTCATCAGCAAAAGCGCCAGTCAAACCGTCGATCTTCGGATACTCGATCAGACCCATTTACTTCCCCCCGGCAATCTGTACGGGTACTGTTCGGGTCGACACAGTATTGCTTTGTTCCCGTGATGGAAGTCATGACGCCAGCACAATCCCCGTCCGACAAGGCCCCTGCGATGCAGGGCCGCACCGTGCTGTCAGAGACCGGCATCACCGCGCTGATCCTCGACGACCACCAGATCGTGATCGACGGGATGGCCAGACTTCTGCGGGATCAAGGGCTGGTCGACCATGTCCTGTCACGATCAAGCCTCGCCGGACTGGCCGACGACCAGGCGTTTGACGCGCTGAGCTTTGCCATCATCGATGTCGGACTGGCGGGCGAATCCGGACTGGACGCCGTCGCCACGCTGCGATCCGCCACCCCGTCCCTGCCCTGCATCCTGATGACCGGCTCACCGCTCGATGCGGACGAACGCCAACGCCTGCAGGACCATACAGGCCATTTTTATCACAAGCAGGATCCGGTCGAGCAATTGATCTCGGTTGTGCGCGACGTCCTTGATGCGAACCCGACCGCTGGCACAGCGACCGGTCCCGAAAGCCCGGATATCGACCCGGACCTCACCCCGCCCGGTCTCGGTCGGATCGGCCAGCTGACCCGGCGCGAGCGCGACGTCCTGCGACAAATCGGCCGCGGTGCCGGTCTGACGGAAATCGCGGCGCGCCTCGGCATTGCCCGGGCCACGGTCCGCAAGCATCGCGAGAACATCATGGACAAGCTGGCCGTCCGCTCGAGCGCCCGGCTTGTGCGGATTGCGCTGCAGATCGGACTGTCCTGACACCACCCTGCCGGCCGCGCCTGCGGCTGCCGCTTTAACCGGCGTGCCGGAAGGCCTATCTCAGCCGGGCAACCGGAGGCCCGACATGGATACCCGCCTGAAAGCCGCGCTCAACACTGTTATCGAGACCCAGTCCGGCCGTCCTTTGGTCGATGCCGACCGGATCGAGTCCGCGGCCATACGCGGCGATACGGCCACCATCATCCTGCGCGCACCTGTCGCCGGCAAGGCGGATATGGACCGGCTGAAACCAGAGATCGAACAAGCCCTGGGCAAGCTCGACGGGATCGAACGCGTCCAAGTCATCATGACCGCCCACAGCGACAAAAAGCCCGCCCCTGCCCGCCCGGCGCCACAGCGCACCGGCAAGCCGGCAGGCGCCAAGCCCGCCAAACGCATCATCGCCGTCGCATCCGGCAAGGGCGGTGTCGGCAAATCAACCATCGCCGCCAATCTCGCCGTGGTCCTGGCCCGGACCGGGCTCAAGGTCGGCCTGCTCGACGCCGATATCTACGGCCCGTCAGCACCGCGCCTGTTCGGTCTCACGGATGTCGCCGGCCTGCGCAAGACCGATGCCGGTGTCCAGCCGGTCGAAGCGCATGGTGTGAAAATCGTCTCGATGGGCTTCGTGGTAAAACCGGGCGCCGCCGTGGTCTGGCGCGGCCCGATGGTGCAGGGCGCGATCCGGCAATTCATGATGGACACGGATTGGGGCCAGCCCGACGTGTTGATCATCGACATGCCACCGGGCACCGGCGACGCCCAGCTGGCGATCGCCCAGGACCTCCCGGTTGATGGCGCGGTGATCGTCTCGACCCCGCAGGATCTGGCCCTGGATGATGCCCGCAAGGCAATGAGCCTGTTCGAACAGACCCATGTCCCCCTGCTCGGCATGGTCGAAAACATGAGCGTCTTCCTGTGCCCGCATTGCGGTGAAAGCAGCCATATCTTCGGCGAGGGCGGTGTCCGCGCCGAAGCCGAGCGCATGGGCCTGGCCTATCTCGGCGATATCCCGCTGCACCCGGATCTGCGCGCCCGGTCCGATGCCGGCGAACCTGCAGCCCTTGACGACGGCCCCGTCGGCAAGGCTTTCCGCAAGACGGCCCTGGCCGCGCTCGAAGCCGCCGAACAGGCCAACAAGCCGGCGCCGGAAATCGTCCTCAGCTAGACGGGTTCAGCGGGACAGGCGAAGCCCTCCGGACGTCAGCCCGTCCGGCGCTTCGACGCCGAAAACATCCGCCAGGACTGTGGTCGTCAGCGCCTGTGCCGGTGGTCCATCTGCAACGGGCTGACCCTGATCGAGCACAATGACGCGATCTGCATGCCGGGCCGCAAGGTCGAGCGCGTGCAGCGACACGATCACCAGCGCACCACGCCGGGCCTCGGCGGCCAGGATTTCCAGCACACCGAGCTGGTGACGCACATCAAGCGCCGCCGTTGGCTCGTCCAGCAGAATGACGGAGGCCCCGACCGCCAGTGTCCGCGCCAACAGCACCCGGGCCTGCTCGCCTGATGACAGCGTATCAAAGCCACGCTCGGCGAGATGCGCCGTCGCCGTCCGCTGCAGGGCGTGCTCGATGGCGGCCTCGTCGTCCGCGGTCAGGCGGCGCAGGGGTTTGAGGTGTGGAATACGACCCAGCGCGACGAGGCGGCGCGCGGTGATCGGCCAGGCAGCCCTGCCATCCGGTGGCAGATAGGCGATCGCCCGCGCCCGCTCTGCCTCGTTGAGCGCGGCGAGGTCGCGACCGTCGAGGAGAACATGGCCGGCAGCCGGCGCGGCCAGGCCCGCTGCCAGTCGCAAAAGGCTGGACTTGCCGGCCCCGTTCGGTCCGACCAGCGCCACCAATCCCGGGCCGGAGACCTCAAAGGACAGGCCGGCAAACAGGTCTGCAACGCCGGGGCGATAGGTGACGGTGTCGAACACAATCCGGGTCATGGCGCGCGCCTCTGGGAATGCCGGACCAGCCACAGGAAGAAGGGCGCGCCGATCAACGCCGTCAACACGCCAAGATAAAGCGGGATGCCCGGTCCGGACAGCAGGCGCGTGACCAGATCGGCGAGCACGATCAACACGGCGCCACCGAGTGCCGATGGCAGGATGAGGGCGCCGGGGCGGTGTTCGACGAGCGGTCGCAGGATATGCGGCACGACGAGACCGACAAAGCCGATAGCACCGGCCACGGCAACGCCGCCACCGACCACCAAGGCCGTGCCGAGGATCACCGCCAGTCGCAATCGCCCCAGTCCGATCCCCAATGATCGCGCCGTTTCCTCGCCCAGCCCCAGCGCGTCCAGCCCGCGGGCGAGCGGCGCCAGGACCATGAGTCCGGCCAGGATGACCGGCGCCGCGAAACCCACTTCGGTCCAGCTGGCATCATTCAGGGACCCCATCAGCCAATAGGCGATTTCCGCCAGCGCCCAGGGATTGGGCGCCAGATTCATCAACAGGGCGGTGACGGCACCGGCGGTCGCATTCACGGCGACACCGGCCAGTATCAGCGTGGTCGCGGTCGCACCGCGCCCGGCGATCAGGAACAAGGACGCCACGCCCAGGGCGGCACCGGAAACACCTGCCAAGGGCAGGGCCAGGGCGAAGCTTGCCGACAAGCCGAAATAGAGACAGATCACCGCCCCAAGTCCGGCACTGGCCGAAACACCGATCACACCGGGATCGGCCAGGGGGTTTCGGAAAAACCCCTGCAGCACGGCCCCCGCCGCACCCAGTCCGGCACCAATCAAAACGCCCAGCAAAACCCGCGGCAGCCGCAATTCGCGCAGAACGAGGGCGTCAAGCGCCCCGCCAGTGTCGAACAGGGCCGCCGGTGCGGCACCGCCACTGCCGGCGAAGATCGCGACCAGCGACACCAACACCAGTGCAACAAGCAGAAGCCCATTGAGACGCAGATGGGTCACGCGCCGTCCTCCCAGGCATCAATCGCATCCGCGATCAGTTCCGCAGCATCGACCAGGCGCGGCCCCGCACAGGGCCACAGGCCGGCGGGGATTTCCGCACGCTCGGGATGGTCGAGCAAGCGGCGATAGGCGGCATGGCGGCGGGCCCGGTTGAACGTGCTGGCATAGCCGTCGATGAAGAAGCTGGTGAGCACGATGTCGGCCTCGAGCGTGAGGGCAAATTCCGGATCTGACCGGGTCCAGCCCACCGCGCCGTTTTCCGCCACGACATTGATCCCGCCGGCCGCGACGATGGCCGTGTCGATATAGGTTCCCGCACCCGCAGAGCCGCCCGACACACTGAGATAGGCAATCCGCGGTGTTCGGGCTCGGGCCTCGGCTCGACGCACCATTTCGGCAAGGCGCGCGTCGATATCGGCAATCACGGCATCGGCCGCCTCGGCCTGGCCGGTGGCGGCACCCAGGGCGCGAAGATTGCCGCGGACCGCATCAAAATCATCGGCCCAGGCCAGCTCGAACACCGTCTGCCCGGAACGCTCCAGCAAACGACCGGTTCGGCCCGCCTCGCCGGTTCCGAACACGGTCAGTGCCGGTGCCAGCGCCAGCAAGCGCGCCGCATCCGGCCACGCCTTGGGCAAGCCGCGAGACCAGGACGGCGCGACAGAGACGGGTTGATCAACCTGCCAGGACAGGGCGCTGATCGACTCCATCGGCACCACGGCCAGCACATAGGCGTCAGCGCACAAGGAGGCCGAGGCGACGCCGACGTGCGGCGTCGCCTCCTGGGCCAGGCCTTGCGGAGCCAGAAGCAGACTAGCGGTGGCTGAGACGCAGGCCGACATGAAGGCCGCGCCCCGGCGTGTGATAGCCGAAGACATCCTGATACTCCTCATCGAGCAGGTTTCCCCCACGCGCATAGACCTCAATGCCGGGCCGGACATCCCAACTGACCTGACCGCCGACCAGCGTGTAGGCATCGAGCACCACCGGTTGGAACGTCCCGAAATCGGTATCGGTCTGATCGCCGGTATGGTCGAGCGTCGCCGAGGCCGAAACCGGCCCGTCCGCCGGCGCCCAGGATATCGTCAGCGAGGCGAGTTGCTCGGGGCGGCGGATTTCTGCGACACCATTCTCCTCGCTCTCCAGCAGGCTCAGCGAGCCGAACAGCGACCAGTCGGCGTCGATTTCCCAGATGCCGGAAATCTCCACCCCGCTGCGGTCCGATTGCGTGCCGGAATTGAGCGCGGTTGACGGGAAGGCCGAGAAATCCGTGTAGATCTCATTCTCCAGCTCGGATCGGAAATAGCTCACGGACAGGCTGGCGGCGCCGTCCAGCAGCGTCTGGTCCCAAGCGATTTCCCAGCCTTTTGACTGTTCCGGTTCCAGATCGGGATTGCCAACGAAGAAATCCGGGAAGAAGCCGAACAATTCATAGACGCCGGGATTCTTGACCGCCTCGCCGAAATTGGCCCGCAGACGACCGTCAAGACGGTCGAACGCCCAGCCGGCGCCGACGCGCCAGGTCGTCGAGTCCGCGAACAGGGTGTGGACATCGCGCCGGGCCGATGCGGTGAGATCGAGAGCACCGCGCGAAATACCATAGTCAAACGCGATCGCGTCGGCCTCGAGCTGGCGGCTCTGATTGGAACCTGCCGCCGGCCCGGCATCCGCCTTCAAACGATCCTGGTCGCGCTCGATCAGACCGGTCAGGCGATGCTGGAAGGGCCCGGTCTCCCAATGCCCGGTGAGCTGGTAATGCGCCTGCAAGCGCTGGCCAAGTGAACGCGATGTCCGGACTCCCGCCGACAGGGATTGCGAGGTGTCGTCGGTCAGCTGCACGGCCGCCTCATGGGAGAGGCGGACGCTGCCGACGCTCTGCTCAGCCAGCACCGCGACCCGCGCCAGCACCGTCTCGCTGTCAGTATGCAGATCGACATTGTCGAGCCGGCCATCGAAGTCCGTATCGCTGTCATAATCGCTGCCGCTCTCGATGCGGCGCAGCGTGGCTTCAAGGCGAACCGCCTCGTTGAACCGGTAGCCGCCAGACAGCGC
The DNA here is from genome assembly GCF_003634045.1 of Maricaulis maris. Taxonomy (GTDB): domain Bacteria; phylum Pseudomonadota; class Alphaproteobacteria; order Caulobacterales; family Maricaulaceae; genus Maricaulis; species Maricaulis maris. The sequence continues at coordinate 128,151 of NZ_RBIM01000001.1, read as the reverse complement.
CAGGACGGTGTTGTCATAGCCATCCGTCTCGCCGCCAAGGCCGGACACATCGATGCCGTCGCTGGCATAATCGCTGAAACTGCCGGTCAACCAGTGATCCCCCAACTCGCCGCCGGCCTGCAGGCTGATCCGCCGGGTGTCGAAGCTTCCTGCCTCCAGGCGCAAGCCGACATTGAAATCGCTGTCGGGACGGACCGAGTTGAGCCGGATCACACCGCCGATTGCGTCAGCGCCCCACAAGGCTGATTGCTCGCCGCGCGCCACCTCAATCGAGGCCAGATCATCGAACACATAATGCGAGAAATCCGCTTCGCCGGTGAATGGGTTGGATGCTTCCACGCCGTCGATCAGCACGAGGACGTGATTGGCCTCAGCGCCGCGCGCCCGAATCTGGGTCAGCGAGCCGGGAGCACCGGACCGTGACACGGCAAGGCCGGGCACGGCCCGCAGCGCGTCAGCGGCAAACGGCGCACCGCGAGCCTCCAGCATGGCGGCATCAAGCAGGGTCACGCTCGACGTGGCCTGGTCAGCCGGCAGCGCGATACGCGCCGCAGTGACATAGACGACATCCTCGTCGCCGATATCCTGGGCCAGAACCTGGCCGGGAAGGGAAAGACAGGTGGCAGCAAGGCAGAGCCGGTGCCAGTTTTTGATACGCATATGCCGCGTCTCCATAGCATGGGTGCCGGCGCCCGCGCGGGTCACCGGTTGGTTGCAAAGGAGTCGTCAAGAAACGGATATACCGCGCCGGTCTCGTGAGCTCCCGCACGAGCGGACAGACGACAGCGACGGCAGGTCTTCCGGCTTGCGGGTCATTGCAGATGAAGCGCCTTCCCAGGGTCGCCCCAGTGGCTTTGTGCTTCACCGCTCACCGCCTACGGCTGCGGGGACAGCGCTGGACTTGGCGTTGCGGCCTGACCAGCTTCCCTATTATTCCCGTGAGGGAACCATCACGGCGCGGACGCTATGTCGCGCTGCGGCAAAAAGCAATGAAGGAGGGTCAGTCGCGCGTTGCGAGCTGGCGCTCGAGATCGCGCAGGCGCAGATGGAGATTGCGTTCCTTGACCTTTTCCGGCGCGCCAAGTGCCATTTCCAGCTCACGCATCGAGCGCCGCGTCTTGCGCCAGCGGCGCCACAGCAGCAGGATTTTCGGCCCTTCAACCAGGTAGCGACGCCACATGCGGGTCGGCTCCTGGACCAGACGGTGCAACCATTCCAGTCGTGACTTCTGCATCCAGACCGGCGCCCGCTGCGCAGCCCCGGCGAGAAAATCGAGCGACGCGCCGACACACAAGCCGACACCGGTGCAGCCACCATGGTCCAGGCAGGCTTCAGCAATCATCTCCTGTTGCGGCGAGCCGACACAGAAAAAGGTGAAGCGTGAGGGATTGTCGGCGACGAATTTGGCACACGCCTCAACCGCTTCGCGGTTGTGTCGCAGCCCCATGGGAGGCTCATGCCAGCGCACATCGGTGAGGCCATAACGTTGCGTCACGGCATCAATGACCGCCTGGCTACCACCGATGATGGTGACCGGCTGGTGCGGATCAATGACCGTGTCGAACAGGCGCGCGGTGAGGTCCGAACCCGGCGTGACATCAATCGTTTCGCCGGAGATCTTGCCGATCAGTTCGAGCACGCGGCTGTCACAGACCGTCAGCCAGGCCTGGGCGTAAAGCGTCGCCAGAACCGTGTCCGTTTCGAGCCGAACGAGGTGGTCGACATTGGGTGTGACGACGAAAGCGAAGGGGCTGGCGGCCTCGCGCTCCGTGATCCGGCGCAGGGCGACGTCCATGCTGATCTTGTCGAAGGCCGAGTTCAGGAACCAGACATGTCGCGAACCGGAACGCCGATCAACGAAACTCTCACCCGTTGCCATGACCATGTTGCACCACTCTTGTCTCGATACGCGTCAAATCGCGCGCTTGCGCCCGTCCCGTGCAAAACCTGCGCCGAAATTTTCCGGTCGCCCTGCATCCAAATGCACGTTTGGCGGCATCACAGGTCGAAGCCTTGATGTGAGGGGAGAGGATGATGCTGACGAAATCCGCGATTATCGCCGGACTTCTTTCGGGCGCGCTCGGCCTGCCGGTTGCCCTGCCCTATGCCGCCGGCGCGGCCGTGTCGGTGTCATTCGGGCCGGTGGGCGTCGAAGTTTCCCGGACCCATGGCGTCGATTTTGATCTGGATGTTTCCTGCCTGGTCTCGGCCTGCCCGATCGCCATGCTGCATATCGGACCAAGCGAGGCGCCGCGTTATCAGCCGGTCGTCTGACCGGCCTTGCGCGCTCGCCGCTCGGCAAACCGCTGCGGCCCCAGCACCGCCCGCGCATCGGCCGCCAACACCGACGCACCGCCGGTTATGCGGCTGACAAGATCTTCCGCCAGCAAGGGCGCATGGGCAAAACCGCGGGACCCAAGCCCTGACAGGATGGACAGCCTGTCGCCAAGCATCCCCGCCACCGGCAACCGGTCCGGCGTCGAAGCCCGTACACCGCTCCACCGCTCCGTCACACGCCCCAGCGCGAGGTCTGGCAAACGCTCGGCGATGGCCGTCCGGAAGGACGCCTCGGCCTCGTCATCGGGTGCCGCCGCCTCACCGCGCAGATGGGTCGCGCCGACCAGCACGCCGTCGCCCGCCCGACAGGCATAATGCCCCCAACTGACCGGTGAGGCCGGCGCCGGCCCCTCAAATACCGCGACCTGCCCGGCGCTGGGCGAAATATCGCCATGGAAGGCCTGGGAAGCCGCCCCGGCGGCAATCACCAGATGCGCCGCCTCAAGCCGGCACACACCGTCACGGTCGAACAGGCGCACACCATCACCACCCGCCTCGTGATGACCGAATTGCCAGTCCTGGCGATCACAGGCACCGATCAGGCCGGAGACCAGGCGGGACGGTTCAAACCGTCCACCACAGCTGATCACCAGGCGGTCATCCTGCCAGTCGAGATGGTCCGGCAGCCAATCGGCCAGCACCGCGAAACGCGCCGCCTCGCGCGCATCCCCGGGCAGGCGGATCACCGGTTCGGCGTGAAACCCGTCGCGACCCTCATACAGGCGACGGGCAAAATCAAAGGCCGCCATCGTCGCACGGACATGCGGGCGGTCGGCTTTTTCCAGACGCGGCGTCAACAGGCCGGCCGGTGCATTGGAGGCGCCGCCGGGCGCATCCGCCGCGCCGATCAACACCGTCTCGACGCCGCGCGCTGCCAGGGCGTGCACCAGGCTCGCACCGGCGATACCGGCACCAATAATGGCGACCGGACCCGCGGCCTGCAATCCCGACCGGGCCACCGTCTCACCCGGCCAGATTGCCTCCAGACGCTCACGCTTGCGCCCGAAGCCCGGGCGTTTGGCAACCGAGAATCCGGCCTCGGCCAATCCGCGCCGGACAAAACCTGCGACCGTGAATGTACCGATCCGGGCGCCCGGTGCCGACAGCTGACCGATGCGGTTGAAGACAGGTTGTGACCACATGGCGGCATTCCTGTCAGGCGCAAAACCATCAAGGAACCACGCGTCTACCGGACCATCCATCTGCGCCAGCGCGGCCTCGACCTCGTCCTGGAAAATCGTGATCGCGAACCGGTCTTCAGGGAAGACAAGCCGCTGCGGCCCTTTCAGACGGCTTGGCCATTGCGCCAGCAGGCGCCCGGCCAGCTCGCCCAATTGCGGCCACGCCGCGAAGGCGCGCGCAGCCGAGGCCCGGTCGAGCGGGTGTTTCTCGATCGAGACCAGGTCAAGCCAGCCATCATCCGGCCGGGTCTTACGCCACAGCTGCCACAAGCCCAAGGCGTTGAGGCCGGTGCCAAAACCGAGCTCGCCGACGGTGTAAGTGCGCCGTCCGGCCCAGGCGTCCGGCAGGCCGCAGGCGCGCAGGAAGACCGCGCGCGTCTCTTCCAGGCCATCTTCGGCGGAAAAATAGACATCGCCATAATCACGGGCACGCGGGCCGCTTTCGGCAGACCAGTCGAGCACGGCGGGCTGGCAATAAAGCCCGTCCGGGGTCATTGCGGCGTCGTACCGAGGGATTGGGTGAATTTGGCGAAAGCCATCAAGCCTTCCGGCCACGGGCCATGCCCGCTCTCGGCCTCGAAATGACCCGCCTCGCCGGCATTGCCGAAACGAACCTCCCAGTCACGCGCCCAAGCTTCCGCCTTCAGTATATTGCAGGTCGGATCATTGGAGCTGGCCAGCATCAGGCCGGGAAAGCCGAGCGGCACGCGCGGCACCGGGTCGAAGCCGTGATCGCCATACTTGTCCTTGAGTTCTGGACGTTCCCAATCAGAGGCGCCCACGAGAAAGGCCCCGGCCACCTTGTCGACCAGGGCTGGGGCCGCATGGGCAACCGTCAAAACGCCAACCGAATGGGCAATCAGGATGACGGGCTTTTCAGCCTTCTCGACTTCGTCGATCAGGCGATTGGCCCAATGCTCGCGCCGTGGCAGATCCCAGTCATCCTGCTCGACCCGGCGCGCGGTGGACATCTTGTCCTGCCAGCGACTTTGCCAGTGGAAGGGCGAGGCGTTGCCGAGGCCCGGCACGATGAGAAGTTCGCAATCCTTGATTTTCATGCCGCTCTTCTAACCTCAATTTCGGCGGCTGCCAGCCCCGGCAGGGCGAGCGATTGCACAAAAACAAAGGCGCGGAGCCTTTCAGCTCCGCGCCAGTAACCCGTGTGCGCCTTGTTTGATCAGGCCGCTTCGGCGGGAATTGCGTCCAGGGCCGTTTCCAGCTCGGTAAAGCTGGGCTGCATCTTGGAGGGCACGCCGCCGCGACCGATCTCGACGGAGATCTGGGCGGCATTGCCGTGCAGATGCGCCACCAGCACATCCTGGATGATCTTGTAAAAAGCGTGCTCTTCGTCATAGACGGCCTGCATGTAAGCTGCGAACGGGCCGACAAAACCATAGGCGATGAAGACGCCGAGGAAGGTCCCGACCAGCGCGCCACCGATATAACCGCCCAGCACCGCCGGCGGGCTTTCGATCGCGCCCATCGTCTTGATCACGCCCAGCACGGCCGCGACGATACCCAGGGCCGGCAGGCCGTCGGCCATGGTCTGCATGGCATGGGCCGGGTCGGCGGCTTCGTGATGGTGCTTTTCCAGCTGTTTTTCCATCGCGTCCTCAACCTGGTGCGGATCTTCCAGGTTCATGGTCATCATGCGCAGCGTGTCGCAGATGAAGTCGACCGCAAAATGGTCCTTCATGATGCGTGGGAAGCGGGTGAAAATTGTGCTCTCGGTGGGGTTCTCGATATGACTTTCGAGCGCAATAACCCCTTTTGTCTTCATTGTTTTTGTTAGCAAGAACAATAATGACAAGAGGTCGGTATAGTCCTGCCCCTTCCATTTGGGACCGGTGAAGACCTTGGACAGGTCGCCCAGGGTTTTCATCACGGTTTTCGGCTTGTTGCCGATCAGGAAAGCCCCGACGGCAGCGCCGCCAATCATCATCATCTCGAAGGGCAAGGCCTTCAAAATAACGTCGAAATGCCCGCCGGCGAGCGAAAAGCCGCCAAACACCATCACGAAAACGACGACAATGCCGATAATCTGAAACATCTACCCGTCCACCACGCTTTCCGGGCGGTTTCTCCACCCGATTTGAGCGTACTATGGCGCGGTAAGCTTAATGTCCGGTTGAACCGGCGTTAGATGGCTGTTTACCGGAGGCCATCGCAAAATCAGATGGCGGCCTTTCGGGATTGGCATTGGACGCCGCCGGACCACGCGGTCTACATCTGCCGCATGACGCCGCCCTATGATCCCGCCAATCCATCCAGCCATGCCGAACGCCGCAAGGCCTTTCGCCTGCTCTTCCTGTGCCTGATGGCGACCGGCATCGGCAATAACATGCTGTTTGCCATCCTGCCGCCGCTGGCGCGCGGACTGGCTGTGCCGGAGTACTGGGTTGGCGCGATCTACACGGTGTCCGCCGTCCTGTTCATGACCATGACCCCGATCTGGGGCGCCTTGTCCGACCGGCGCGGGCGCAAGGGCTTCATCGTTTTCGGCCTGTCGGCCTTTGCCTGCTCGACCCTGATCTTTGCCGGCGCCGCCTGGGCCGGGGAAAGTGGCTGGGTACCGCCGCTGGCAGCGATCTTCGCAATGGCGCTGGCCCGCACCCTGTTTGGCTCCCTCGGCTCGGCCACCAACCCGGCCGCCCAAGCCTATGTCGCCGACCGGACCTCACCGGCTGAACGCACCGAGGCCCTGGCCGGACTGACCGCCGCCTTCGGCATGGGCGCCGTGATCGGCCCGACCCTGGCGGCAACCCTGGTCGAACTGGTGGGCGTGCCGATCTTCATGGTCATCATCTCGGCGACCGTGGCCGCGGGGGCCGCAGCGGTGTGGTTCAAACTGCCGGAACAATCGCCGCCGAAACAGCAAAGCCGACCGATCAACCCGTTCAAACAATTCGCCTTTGCCGCCGATCCGCGGATCGCGCCCTTCGTCGGCTATGGCTGCGTCACCTGGATCGTACAATCGCTGAGCCTGTCGACCCTGGCCTTTTTCATCATGGACACGCTGATGCTCGATGAGGCCCAGGGGCTGCAAATGTCGGCCATCGCCCTGGCGGCCGGGGCCGGCGCCTTGATCGTCGCCCAGCTGGTGGTCATCCCGGCGATGAAAGCCAGTGCGCGCGTCCTGATGGCCATCGGGGCGCTGATCACCGTTGCCGGCTTCGCCCTGATGATCATCGCCCCGAATTATGCCGGCATCGTCACGGCCTATATCCTGATCAGCTTCGCCTTCGGCCTGTCACGCTCGGGCTTTGTCGGCGGCGCCTCGATTGCGGTCGAGCCGGAAGAACAGGGCCGCGTCGCCGGACTGACCACCGCGACAGCCGGCCTCGGCTTCATCATCGGCCCGGTTGGCGGTCTGGCCATGTACAATCAGCTCGGCCATCTGGTGCCCTACTACGTGGCCGTCGTGCTGAGCGTGATCGCCGCCCTCATCGCCTGGTACCATCCCGGCATCCGGCGCGCGGTGGATGTGGTCGAGATCGAACCCGACGTCTGATCAGTCGGTGTTTCCGGCCTGCGCCGCAATCACCGCCTCATACATCGCCCGTCCGACATAGCCATCGGCCAGCAGACCGTGGGCACGCTGGAAGGCGCGCAGGGCGGCCCGCGTATTGGGACCAGCCAGACCGTCAGGTGTTCCACTGTCGAAGCCCAGCGCGTTCAGGCCGGCCTGGACTTCCCGCGTCTGGCTGCGGTTGATCGGCGGATTATCAAGCGGCCACGGACCGACCAAGGGGGCCTCGCCGGCGATACGGTCAGCCAGGTGGGCGACGCCGATCGCGTAGGAGGTGGAGTTATTATAGCGCTTGATGACGCGGAAATTGGGAAAGGTCAGAAAGCCCGGCCCCTGCCCGCCGGCGGGCAATTCGAGACGCGCCGCCCGCATCAGATGGTCGGCCTGCCATTCACCGGCAGCCGGCAGCAGGCCCAGCATGGCCCACTCGCTGACCAGGCGTGACTGGCCCGGATCCCAAGCGGCAAAGTCGAACTCGGCCGGAACGCGGACTTCCAGCAGGGTCGGTGCGCCAACGCGCCAGCCTTCGCGGGCGAGGAGATTGGCGGCGGAGGCAAGCGCGTCCTCCGGATCGGTCCAGATATTGCGCTGTCCATCGCCGTCCCAGTCATGGGCGCGTTCGAGATAGGTCGTCGGAATGAATTGCATCTGCCCCATCGCACCGGCCCAGGAGCCGGTCAGCTGGGCCCGTGTGGCATAGCCGGACTCGAGCATTTCAGCGACGGCGACGAGTTGCGCCTCGGCCCAGGACCGGCGGCGCCCTTCCCAGGCCAGGGTCGCAAGCGCCTGGACGATGTCGTTATTGCCGGGAATCGCGCCGTAGGAGCTTTCCAGCCCCCAGATCGCAATCAGGATTTCGGCCCGCACACCGAAATGGGCGGCGATATCGTCGACCGCATCGCGGTTTTCCGCAAAGGCGGCGCGACCATTCGAGATACGCAGGTCGGATGCCGCGATGTCGAGATAGGACCAGAGCGGGCGGACAAATTCCGGCTGGCTGCGATCGCTCTCGATAATCCGCATCTGCGGCTGAAGCCCGTCCAGCATGGCCGCAGCCGTGGCCTCTTCAACGCCGGATGCGACAAGCCGTGTCCGGAACCCGCCAAGCCAGTCGGCGAAACTCTCACCTTCGGGCTGGGCGGTCACACCGGCAGTGATCAGGGAAAAACTGGCGGCCAGTACAAGCAGTCGACGGATCATCCATTCCTCACACGCACAGCCGGCTCGAGAAAACGGGTCGGATCGAGCCCGGCGATTTCGATAATAAGCTTGCGCCGCAGCGCGTCCACGAAATCATCATGCTCATTACTTGGCGAAATGAAGGCACCGGGTCCGGTTATCACCTGATTTTCAAAATAGGCGCTGACATCAATCGAGACTGAAGGCCGGAAAGGATGCTGGCGGTTATTGGTGATCGGCAGACCGTTGACGGTGATGTTGGCCGTATCCGCCCGCTCCCGCGCCAGGCTCAGGCTGGGACCGGAATTCTGCGGACCATCGCCGGAAATATCGATAACCTGGCGCACGCCCTCAAAAGCATTGTCCTGCATCAGGCCGACGGAACTGTCGATGGCCGCGCCAATCGCCGTCCGGCGTCCGGAGATGAAAGGCGCCGTCGCCAGCGTGGCGGCAAAGATCTGGGCATCCTCTTCGGTTTCGATCACCGTCCAGGGCGCCACGACACGCTGGAAATCGGCATCGGCCCACTCCAGATAGACCACCGCGATCCGGCCATAGCCGCCGCTCTGAATGGCCGAGATGATGTCCGGATCGGCAAGGGCTGCCACATGCCCCTCGCGCTGGCGGCGCGCCTCGGTCTCGTCGATCGAGGAGGACACATCGACAGCCAGCACAAGCTCCAGGTCAACAAGTTCGCGACCATCATCGGTGTATTCGTGCGGACGCGCTTCCCCGACCCAAGGCGCAGTCGCCCTGCCGCCGGCGCCCAGCATCAACCAGGCGCTGGCTGCCAGAACGAGCGTGCGCAGAATTGGCCGACCGTCCGTCACGGGGCGCGGCCCACGACCATTCCGTACTCGGCATCAACTTCGCCCGGCGACGGGAGAGCACCGGCGATCTCGATGATCAGCTTGCGCAGGATCGCCTCGCGGAACTCGGCCTCGGTGCGCGCCGGCAGCACAAATGCGCCCGGCCCGGTGATCACATTATCGCGGAAATAGTCGTCCAGATTGACCTCGACCGGGCGCACCCAGCGACCATCGCCCGACGAGATGACGGGCAGGCCATTGACGACGACGTGCGCCGCATCGGCCATCGCCCGCGCCTGTTCCAGCGGCAGGCCCTGGTTCTGCGGCCCGTCGCCGGAGATATCGACGATCAGACGCGGCGCATTGTAGTCATTGCTCTCGATCCGGTTGACGGCATCGGCCAGCGCCGCACCGATCGCGGTGTAATGCCCACGTTCAAGCGGCGCCGCGGCGACGCGCGAGGCAAAGGTCAGCGCATCCTCTTCCGACCCGATCACCATCCAGTCGGCAGCGGCGCGCTGGAAGCCGCTGTCGGCCCATTCGACATAGGTCACAGCGATCCGGCCCAGCGGCCCGCCCTGGATCGAGCGGATCACGTCTTCAGACGCGAGCGCGGCAACATAACCCTCGCGCTGACGCTGCGCCTCTTCCTCGTCCACGGAATAGGAAATATCGACGGCGAGCACGAGTTCGACATCAACATCAATGGACCCCGGCTGGTACGCCGATGCAGCGGACGCAGCCACGAAAAAGGCCGCCAGAACGGCGGCACCCGTATTACCCAAGCCTGTCATGGCGCGCACATTATGGAGCGCCTCTGCGCCGGGCAACTTTCGATACTGTAAGGCAGACGCTTGGCGCGCGGGTGTTACCCCCAAACCTCATCATAGAGTGCGATGATCTCGTCATGGGTCGGAATGCGCGGATTATTGCCCGGTGATCCTGAGGCCAGCGCCTGTTCGGCCATCAGAGGCCGCAATTGCTGCCAGCGCTCCGGCTGGATACCGAAACCCGCCGGTGTCGGCACGCCCAGCTCGGCGTTCAACGCACGCAACTCATCGAGCAGCGCCGTATTGGCGATCTCATCGCTCACACCGTCGCCAACAACGCCCATCGCCCGCGCGCAGTCGGCATAGCGCCGGGTTGCGGACGGGATGGACCAAGCCGTCACCGCCGGCAGCAGCATGGCGTTGGAAAGCCCGTGCGGGACATGGAAGAAGGCACCGATCGGCCGACTCATCCCGTGTACCAGCGCCACAGACGCATTGGAGAAGGCGATGCCGCCAAAACAGGCCCCGATCAGAAGGGCCTCGCGGGCCTGCCGATCCTCCCCGTCATGAAAGGCGCGGCGCAGATTGGGCGCGATCAGGCGCATCGCCGCCAATGCCTGTTGGTCCGAGAAGGGTGAGGCCTTGCGGCTGACATAGGCCTCGATGGCATGGGTCAGCGCGTCAATGCCGGTATCTGCCGTCACCCGCGGCGGCAAAGAGAGGGTGAGGTCCGGATCAAGGATCGCCGCAACCGGCATGAAGGCCAGACCCATGCACAGCATCTTCTCGTCATTGTCGGGATCGGTGATCACCGTGACGCGGGTCGCTTCGGATCCGGTCCCGGCCGTGGTCGGAATGGCGATGACCGGCAGGGCGGGCTCGTCGACAATCCTGGGCACCTTGTAATCCCGCATCCGGCCGCCATGGGGGCCGAGCACCGCAAGCGCCTTGGCTGTATCAATGGCGCTGCCGCCGCCAAGCGCGACCAGACCGTCAAACGCCTGCCCGTCCAAACCGGCTCGCAAAATAGCCTCGGCAACCAACACGGAGGTCTCTGTCGGTTCCGGCTCGGTCGCGTCGAACAGGCCGAACTTGATCCCGGCTTGCGCCAGACCCTGTGCGAGACGGACGAGATAGCCCAGCGCGACCATGGTGGCATCGGTGACAATGAGCGGACGTTTCACGCCGCAAGCGGTCAACACGTCGGGCAATTGGCCGAGCGCACCGCTTCCGGTCCGGATCAGGCGTGGCAGGACAATCGAATGGGTCATGAAAGCTCCGGGTCGGGCCCACGATTGAGCGGCACCCGACCCGGCAGGTCAAGCAGGCACGGCGTCAGTCGTCGAAGCGCCGCGCATCGGGATCGGTCAGGCTGACCTCGGGCAGGCGGATGGCGCGGACTTCCCGGTTCGGGCGGCTGATCGCCCAGATCACGCGGTCATCGGCGGGATCAAAGGCAAAGGCCTGGCCTTCGGCCTCCAGCTCGATGGTCGCGACATGCAGCAGGGCCGGTCCCATCGCCGGACGGGCCAGCACATAAAGCTCCGGCACGTGATGGCCGAAGACGTAGAGCAGGCCGTCAGACCCGATCGCTCCGCCGGAGGCCGCTTGCGGTGCCATGCGCTCAATCAAGGCCGGCGGCAGTCGCCAGCCACCCGTGCGGCGCCATTGGGCGTCAAACGTGTGCACGCCGCCATAGGCGTTGGATTTGAACGGCTCGCCGGTCTCGTCGTTATAGTGGGCGAAGCCGACGATCCAGCCATCGCGATAATGGTCGAACCAGGTCAGCGACCCCTCATCCATCAGGCCGAGGCTATGGCTGTCGACATGGGTCATGCCGTCGGTTTCGAAAACCTCGACCGAACTCGCCATCGGCACTTCGGGATGGTTGGAATTGGCGCAGTAGAGACGGCCTTCTTCCTCGAAACAGGAATTGAGATGGCCGATCAGGCCACGGCGCGGACCGATCCAGCCGCCGACCCGCTCGCCACTCTCGCGGTCATACTGGCCGATGGCGAAATTGACGATGGCGTAGAAGTGCGAGTCATCGACCGCTGCGCCCTGGCCCGCTTCGACGGCCGGAAAACTGTTCAACGTCTCAGCTTGGAGCACAACCGGCACGGGGGCCTCATAGACCGGAATGGACCGCAGGTCGGGCTGCGCCGCAGCGATGCCGGAAAGACCGGCTGCCAATGCGAGGCCAAGGCCCAGGCTTTTGATGTTCAATGTCATCTCTGTCTCCTTCAAACGCACAGACACCCGGGCGCATGAGAGCGCCCGGGTGCTGTTGCTGTGATGCGGCCTAGTTGAAGGCGCCGGTGAAGCCGACCCAGAAGGTGCGACCGAACTCGGCATCTTCCTGCAGGTATTGCGCGTCCGGACCGGTCAGTTCGCGACGCCCCTGGTCGGTCAGGTTCTGGACCTCACCAATCAGCGTGAAGCGGTCGGTCAGGTTGAAGCGGGCCTGCAGGTCAACCTGCGAACGCTCTTCCCAATACTCGTCGAGATTGGGATTGTTGGCATTCATCGTGTCGAGGAACATGTCCGTGAAATTGTAGGACACGCGGACCTCGAAAGCCTCGGTCGCGTAGAAGCCGGTCAGGTTGTAGGTCAGGTCCGGCTGCTGGAAGTAACCGGTCGTCCGGCTGCCCGTTGCGGTCGGCACTTCAAACTCGGTATCGAGAATGGTGACGTTCGCGGCGACACCGAAATCGCTGAACGGACCCGGCAGGAAGGCCAGTGTCTGCTGATATTGCGCTTCGAAGCCGAGAATTTCGGCGCCCGTTGCATTTTCCGGCTGGGTCAGGGCGTCATAGGTGACACCGTCGACCGTGATCGGACCCTGGGTGGTCTGCACGAAGACCTCGTCCTGGATGTCCTTGTAGAACAGGCCGGCGGCGAGGATGCCGTGCGGGATATACCATTCGGCCGACAGGTCGAAATTGGTCGACTGGCGCGGCGCGAGGTCCGGATTGGAGCGCGAGATGGTGTTGTTGACCAGGTTGATGCTTTCGCCCCGGGTCAGCTCGTTCAGGTTCGGACGCCCCAGCGTCCGGGACGCTGCGGCCCGCAGGACAACGTCATCATTCAGATCGAAGCGGACGGTGAGCGACGGCAGGACGTCCGTGTAATCGCCGGAAACCCGCGTGCCGCCCAGCGGTGCACCATCCCATTCGGTCTGCTCGATGCGGACGCCGCCGATGAACTGCCAGCGGCCGGTGCGATAGTCGCCCATCGCGTAGACGGCATTGACGTCCTCATTGGCGGACGATCCGCTCTGAACGGTCAGCACGGAGTTGAACGTGTTGGCGCCGAAGAAGGCGTCGGACGCGTCCAGCCCGATCCGGTTCTCGAACCGGTATCCGCCCTGCCAGACCAGATTGGCCAGCTGCGGGTCGGCAACATCCGCCAGCGTATAGTTGGCGGCCGGATCAGCCACAAAACGCTCGAAGGTGAAACCTTCCGACTTTTCGATCGACCGGCTCAGCAAGCCACCCTTCAGGGTGAGGCCGGCGACCAGACCATCGGTCCAGGTCGCGTCGAGGCGGAATTCGCGGGTTTCGTCTTCGGCAAAACGGTCCAGCGTGCCGCGATTGACGTGGTTCCAATTGGACAGGTCGTTATAGGCAGCCGGATCGAGCGGGCTGAACGTGTTGAAGAATTGCGAGGTGTCGTAACGCGCACCATAGCCGGTTCCGGTGCGGAAACCTTCCGTCACTTCCGGATTGTCGAGCTCGGCTTCTGTGTAGACGAGATTGGCTTCGATCAGCCAGTTCTCGGCCGGCACCCAGTCGGCACCCGCGCGCAGCGACAGGATTTCACGGTCAAGCACGAAGCGGCCAATGCCAATAAAGCCATAACCGGTGTCCGTGATACCGGATGTGGCGGTCTGGTCCCGGATCACGGCCGGTTGCGAGGACGCACCGCTGGTGCCCAGCTCATAGGTCTCTTCGTCGCGGCGTTCGCTGTCATTGTACTGGTTGTAGGAAATGCCGGCATCAAGGTGGAGGGCGTCGCTGGCGCGCCACTCGAACTGACCGGACAGGCCCAGGCGTTCGCGCACATTATTGTAGAGGAAAAGGCGGTTATTGGTCGGGACAACGAAACCATTGCCATTGCCGAGGCCGACATTGGCGCCGGTGGCGTCAAATTCGGTGTAGTCGGCATCATCGACTTCGACCTGGGTGATCTCGAAATTGCGGATTGAATAGTCGATGCCGAAGACAACGCCGAACTGGTCATTCGGACCAAAGGTCGTACCGGCCGCGAAATTGCCGCGCCAGGGCTGGACCTGATCGCCTTCATCCAGCGTGGTGCCGGAACCGGCGCTTTCGTGGCGGCCAAGGAAAAGACCGCCGACGAAGAACGGGTCTTCGCTGTCAAAGGCCGAACGGGTGACCAGATTGATCGTGCCGCCGATGGCGTTGTGATCAAGATCCGGCGTCACCGACTTGCGCACTTCGATACTGCCGACCAGCGAGGCCGGGATCAGGTCGAGCGGGACTGCGCGGGCCGAACCGCCGCGCTCCGGCGAAGCGACAATGCCGCCATCAATCGTGGTGCGGTTATAGGTGGCGTTGAGACCGCGGATGATCGGGAAGCGGGATTCGCCCTGGTCGTTCTGGACCGCGACGCCCGGCACGCGGACGATGGCCTGGGCAATATTGAGGTCCGGCAGGCGGCCGATATCATCCTGGGCCACCGCATCGAGGATGCCGTCAGCCTCACGCTTGGCTTCGATGGCCCGCTGGATCGACAGCGCCTGACCGTAAACCGTGACCACGTCTTCCGACGCCGCCTGGTCCTGTGCGACAGCCGGTGCCGCAAGAACGGCGCTTCCGATTAGCAGAGCGGCCTTGAAGCCGTTTGAGTATGCAGTCGCCATGATTGATCCCCTCTATCCAGGCGTTACCGCGCCGCATATGGGATCGAAACGTAACAAAGAGGAGACGATTTATTAACGTTTTGAAGAATTGAGAAAGCATACAATCACCTATGGTTGATATCAATATTCTGAAAGTTTCAAATTCACGAAATATTCGCAAAAAAGAGGTCGGCATTTCGCGCGCCGTGCTGAACCGCTCCCTACGTACACCGTCAAAATGACGTCTGGCGCGATTGAAATCCGCCAGCGAGAGAACTGCAGTCCGGCCGAATTGCGCAGGCGGATCGTGTTGACAGGCCGCTATTGCTCCAGTATCCACCGCGCTCCGTTGAATTACGCTTCTAATGCGAAGGCCATACGATGAAAGTCCGCAGCTCGATCAAATCGCTGAAAAACCGCCACCGCGATTGCCAGGTCGTGAAGCGCCGTGGCCGGATCTACGTGATCAACAAGACCGATCCGCGCTTCAAAGCGCGCGCCGGTTAGTCGACGCGTCGGCAGCGCCCCACCGGGGCGCGCCCGCTTATCAGCTTTTACGCCGCTTGCCCCGTGCATCGAAAAGGTGCGCGGGTTTTGCGTTGAGGAGATGGCCATGACGACGAAAGCCGTTCTGTGGGATCTCGGCAATGTCCTCCTGGACTGGTCGCCCGCCTATCTCTACTCGAAACTCTTTGCGACGGACGCCGAGTGCCGGGACTTCCTGGACAATGTCTGCACCATGGACTGGCATGCCGAGCATGACCGCGGCGTCTCCATGGCCGATAACCGTGTCGCCCTGATCGAGGCCCATCCCCACCTCGAAGATGCCATCCGCGCCTGGGAGACGGGCTTCGAGCAAATGCTCAACGGCGCCGTCGAAGGCACGCCGCAGATCATGGACGCGCTTGCCGCCCACGGCGTGCCGCAATACGCGCTGACCAATCTGCCGGCCGAATGGGTTGAACCGGTCCATCGCCTTTACCCGCAGATGGCCCATATGCGCGACGTCATCGTCTCGGCACATGAAGGCGTGATCAAGCCGGATCCCAAAATTTACGCGATTGCCGAGGCCCGTCTTCCCCATGCCCCGCATGAGGTTGTCTTCTTCGACGACCGGCAGGCCAATGTCGACGCGGCACGGGCGCATGGCTTCGATGCCGAGT
This sequence comes from Maricaulis maris, assembly GCF_003634045.1. Taxonomy (GTDB): domain Bacteria; phylum Pseudomonadota; class Alphaproteobacteria; order Caulobacterales; family Maricaulaceae; genus Maricaulis; species Maricaulis maris. The sequence continues at coordinate 112,319 of NZ_RBIM01000001.1, read as the reverse complement.
TGTTTACCGGCAAGGCGGCGCTGAGCGACGCCCTCGAATCGCGCGGCCTGCTCGTCTCGGCCTGACGCCGCCGCCCGGGTCTCGCCCGGGCCAAACTTCCCCTTACGTCACCCTGACCTGCGCCGCAGCGCCGCACCAATTGCTGCAGGTGCGCACTATTCACACCGGCAGGTTTTGATTTACATACATACCCAGTCATCGAAAGCGGCACGGACCCGGCACAAGACCAGGCCCCGCCTTCGTCGTGAATACGGTCGATAACAGGGCGCGAGGAGAAACAAGATGGATCTGAATTTCACCCCCGAGGAAGAGGCCTTCCGTGCGGAAGTCCGGGCTTTCCTCAAGGAGAATTTGTCCGAGGAGCTGGCCACCAAGGTCCGCAATGGTCGCGACCTGAACAAGGCCGACCTGGAAGGCTGGCACGCGACGCTGAACAGCCGCGGCTGGCTGGCGCCGGGCTGGCCGGTCGAGCACGGCGGCACGACCTGGGACTCGGTCCACATGCATATCTTCGAAGAGGAGTGCGCCCGTGCCAACGCGCCGCGCACGGTGCCCTTCGGCCTCAGCATGCTGGGCCCGGTGCTGATCAAATTCGGCACCGAGGCGCAGAAGGCGACCATCCTGCCGCGCATCCTGTCGGGCGAGGATTGGTGGTGCCAAGGCTATTCCGAGCCGGGCGCCGGTTCCGATCTGGCGAGCCTGAAGACCCGCGCCATCCGCGATGGCGACGACTACATCATCAATGGCCAGAAGACCTGGACCACGCTGGGCCAGTTCGCCAACAAGATCTTCTGCCTTGTTCGCACCTCGACCGAGGGCAAGCGCCAGGAAGGCATTTCCTTCATCCTCGTCGATCTCGACACGCCGGGCATTGAAATGCGTCCGATCAAGCTGATCGAGGGCGGCTATGAGGTGAATGAGGTCTTCTTCACCGATGTCCGCGTGCCCGCCGCCAACATGGTCGGCGAGGAGAATATGGGCTGGACCATCGCCAAATACCTGCTCGGCCACGAGCGCACCAATATCGCCGGCGTCGGCGCCTCCAGCGAGGCGCTCAGCCAGCTCAAGGCCCTGGCCCGCAAGGTCAAGCGCAGGGGCAAGCCGCTGGCCCAGGACCCGATCTTCGCGGCCAAGATCGCCGAGGTCGAGATCGATCTGGAAGCGATGCGGATGACCAATCTGCGCATGCTGTCCGGCGTAGCCGACGCACAGGGCTCGGTCTCGTCCATGCTGAAGATCAAGGGCACGGTGATCCGCCAGGCCATCAATGACCTGGCACGCCGCGCCCTCGGCGCCACGGCGGCGCCCTTCCCGTCAGAGGATGTGATCGGCAATTACGCCATTGCCCCGTCGGAAGCGGCGTCGAATGCCGCCAACTACTTCAACAATCGCAAACTCTCGATCTTTGGCGGATCGAACGAGATCCAGCGCAATATCATCGCCAAAGAAACATTCGGAGCCTGATCCATGGATTTCACGCCAACCGAAGATCGCCGCATGATCGGCGATAGCCTGCGTCGCTATCTGGCCGAGCAGTATCCGATCGAACACCGCAACAAGATCGCCTATGAGGGCGACTTCCACGACCCGGCCAAATGGGCCGAGCTGGCCGAACTGGGTATCCTCGGCGCCCTCGTTTCCGAGGATGATGGCGGTTTCGGTGGTGCCGGTTTCGACATCACCACCGTGTTCGAGGAGATGGGCCGCGCCATCTGTGCGGAACCGATGCTGGGCAATCTCATGGCCCTGCGCCTTTATGCCGCCCATGGCGAGGCCGAGCGCGTCGAAGCCATCATCGCCGGGGCCGAAAAGGCGGCCTTCGGCTTTGACGAGAGCGACGCCTATGGCGATCTCGACAGCATCACCACCAGCGCCGACGGCGACACGCTGACCGGCCGCAAAACGGTGGTCTATGGCGGCAATAGTGCTGATTACCTGCTCATCGCCGCCAAATCGGCCAAGGGTGCGCTCGGCCTCTATGAGGTTGCTGCCAACGACGCCGAAGTCCTGCCCTATGCCATGATTGACGGCGCCGGGGCGGCCGAGATCATTCTCGACAAGTCCAAGGCTCGTTGCCTGGCCGAAGACGCCCGTGCCGCCATCGAGCTCGCACTGGATGCCGGTCGCGTTGCGCTGTGCGCCGAAGCGGTCGGCGCCATGGATGTCCTCAAGGTCATGACCAAGGACTACCTCATGCAGCGCCAGCAATTCGGTCGCCCGATTGCGCTTTTCCAGGCCCTGCAACACCGGCTGGTGGATTTCTCCATCGAGATCGAACAGGCGCGCTCGATCACGATCCATGCCGCCGCCAAGTTGGACTCGAATGATGCCAAGGCCCGCGCCCTGGCCGTCGCCCAGGCCAAGAACCTGATCGGCCGGGCCGGCAAGCTGGTCGCCGAGGAAGCGGTGCAGATGCATGGCGGGATCGGCATGACCTGGGAATATTCCGGGTCGCACTACGCCAAACGCCTGATCATGATCGACCACCAGCTGGGCGATACCGAAGACCAGCTGCGCACGGCGATGGCCCTGTCCGACCTCGCCGGAACCGCCTGAGCCGCCGATTGACGGGCCGGTGACACACCGGCCCGTTACGGCATGCCTGCGCAAATATTTGTCGGACCGACAGAATTGCGCTTCAATCATACCCGCGGGCGTCACCGATAGCAGCGACGCGGGAGGCGATTGCGCTAATGCGTGATCTCAGGGCCAATGCGATCATACTGATCGCCTATCTGATCGTCGGCGTCGGCTCCTTCCTGCTTGCCATACCCCCGGGCTTCCTGGCCCCGGTCTGGCTGCCCGGCGCTGTCGGTCTTGCCAGTGTCCTGATTGTCGGTCACCGCGCCCTGCCCGCCATCGCGCTTGGCATGTTCGCCCTGACACTGCCCTACGGGCTTTATGTCCTGGATGCGGGGCTGGATCGCTCGCTTGCCGGCAGTTTCGGACTCGCTGCGGCGGCCGTTGCGCAGGCCGTGATTGCCAAACGCCTCATCCATCCTGGCGACCGGTCAGACCTGTCGCTCGAATCCGGCGCCCAACTCATCCGCTTGATCGCGTTCGGCGCCATTTTCGCCAGCATGTGCGGCGCAGCCCTGGCCTCAGCCTGGTTGACCATCGGCGGATTTGCGCCCCCCCAACTCGACTTCTTTACGGCTTTTCTGCGCAACTGGACCGGCAACGCGGTGGCGTGCGCCTCGCTGACCCCGATCATCCTGCTCCTGTTTGCCAGCAAGCGGGTCAGCCGAACCCGAAAACGCAATGTCGCGCTGGCCTTTCTGCTATTGTGTGCCATCGGGATCGGCTTGTTTTCACTTGCCCGCATCAATGCCATCGAGCGGCGTGACGAATTGTTCAACGCCCAGGTCACCGAAGACCACATCGCCCTGCAAGAACGCCTGAACGGCGCCCGTCGACGCCTTGAATCACTGGAAGGCTTTTTTGCTGCCTCGGAGAATGTGACCCGCGACGAGTTTGAAATATTCATCGATATCGCGTTCGGCCAGTTCGACAGCGTCAACTCGGTCCACTGGCTTGTTGTCGAGGACGCGGACTCGCGATCAAGCCACGCCATTCTCGCCCCGGTCGATCACCTTCGGTTTGATACCCGCAGACGCATCCCGGTGGCGCCCGGACGCCGCTTGGTCACCGATTTCTATTTTGAGGGCCTGACCGACCTCATAGACGACTTGCTTGCCTCCGGCACGCTCTCGGCATCATCCCTGCGCGGAGACGATCATACGGCCTGGCTGGCCTTGGCGATCCCGGCCTTTTCAGGGCGAAGCCTGCCCGACGACGTCGCACAACGCCGGGAAAACCTGCAAGGCATCGCGATCGGAACCTTCCGCATTGACGCCATCCTGACCGGATCCTTTCAGCGCGAAAGGCAGGTTTACAACTATCGGGTCAACGGGCTTGCGGCGGACGGGTCTACGGCCTGGCAATACGGGTCAGCACCGGCTGACAGCCCGCTCGCAACGAGCCGCGAACTCCGGCTCGGAGGCCAGATCTGGCGCATTGATTATGTCGCAACCGACCGCTTCCTTGCCGCCCAGCAGGACTGGGTCTCGTGGGCCGTGATTGTGGTCGGCCTGTGTTTTGTCTCCGTGCTCAACGCCCTCGCCCTGTTGTCGACAGCGCGGACGGATCTGGTGCAACGCCTCGTCGACGAGAAGACCGTGGAAACGCTCGCCCTGTCGCGTAACCTGTCGCTCATCCTGGAACACGCCGCAGACGCGATCATGGGTCTGGACGCGGACGGTCGCGGCGTTCTGGTAAACCCGGCGGCGGCCAAACTGCTCGGATATGAACCCGAAGAGCTCACCGGCCGGAACGTGCATGACCTCATCCATCCGGTGGACATGGATGGCAAACCGCATGCGCGCGCCGACTGCCCCCTCGTTCTGCGCGGTCGGGAGTCGGACCAGCATAGCGGCGTCGAGCGCTTCCGTCGCAAGGACGGTAGCGACTTCTTCGCCGAATATTCGTCGGAAGTGATCCGCGACACCGATGGCCGGTCGCTGGGCGATGTGACGATCATGCGCGACATTACCGAGCGGCTGGAGGCCGAGGCCGATCGTGACCGCTTCATCGAACGCCTGACCCGTGCCAACGAAGAACTGGAACGCTTTGCCTTCGTCGCCAGTCATGACCTGCAGGAACCGCTGCGGCTGATCTCGAACTTCACCGGGCTCCTGGCCAGTCGCTACAATGACAATCTCGACGAGGCGGGGCGGACCTATATCCGCCACACGCTCGACGCCACCGTGCGGATGCAGGCACTGATCACCGACCTGTTGGCCTATGGCCGTCTCAATTCCGACGTCGACATGATGAATCGCGATGTCGATCTGGCGCAGCTGGTCACCAGCACGCTCGACACGCTCGGCCCGTCAGTACAGGCCGCCCGCGACAATATCAAAATCGGACCGCTGCCGGTGGTACGCGGAAATCCGGCGCGACTCGGGCAGTTACTGCAAAACCTGATCGGCAATGCGGTGAAATTCCAGCCCGTCGGCCAAGATGCTCACATCACCATCGACGCCGAGGATATCGGTGATGCCTGGCGCCTATCAATCACCGACAACGGGATCGGAATAAAGCCCGAGTATCGCGAACAGGTTTTCATGCCGTTCAAGCGTTTGCACTCACCCGACACCTATCCCGGCAGCGGCATGGGCCTGGCGATCTGCCGAAAAATTGTTGAATCGCATGGCGGCGTGCTAACTGTTTCAGACAATGAACCCTGCGGTAGTGTCTTCCGCTTCACACTCCCGAAGACCGGACCAGACAAACAAGATCAATGAAGATGCCACGCTCCGCCAAAATCCTGCTTGTGGAAGACAATTCCGGCGATGAATTCCTCGTCCGCGACGCCTTCGAACGTGGTCGCGCGCGCCACGAACTGGAAGTCGTCCGCGATGGCGAAGCGGCGCTGCAGCGCTTGCGCGGCCTCGGGGAACATGCCGAGAAGCCGGTGCCGGACCTGATCCTGCTTGACCTCAACCTGCCCAAGATCGATGGCCGGGACGTCCTCAAAACCGTCAAGACAGACAATAGCTTGGCCAATATTCCGGTTCTGGTCCTAACAACGTCTTCCTCGCCGCTCGATATCGAGAACTGCTACGCCCTGCACGCCAACGCCTATCTGACCAAACCGTTTGACGCGCTGGGCTATGAGGAGATCGTCGACGCGGTTGAAAGCTTCTGGTTTGCGACCGCCGTGCTGCCGCCGCACGGGAACGGCACCCACTGATCCGACTTAAATCTCGTCCATCATGTGGACACGACATCTGGACGCAGCCGATGGCCGGGCTATGTTTTGCCCATGATCCAGCTGCTCCTCTCCGGCCTGATATTCGCGACCACGCTGCAGGACGCGCCTGCGGCCGACGTTCAGATCGCACCGCAGACCGAATTCCAGACGCCTGAAGTCCGCCTGACCGAACGGCTCGATGCGCTCGCCGAGGCCGGCCCGCGCGAAGCCGCGCCGCTGATCGATGAAATTCATGCCCTGTGGGCCCATTCCGGCAGCGCGACGATTGCCCTGTTGATGGATCGCGGACGCGCCGCCGAGCAGGCCGACAATGCCGATATCGCCGCGCGCATGTATGATCACGTCACCCAGATCGATCCGGGCTTTGCGGAAGGTTGGCTTGCCGCCGGTCGCATGGCAGCCCAGGCCGAAGACTGGGCCTATGCGCTGGAATCGCTGAACACGGCCCTGACCCTCGAACCGCGCCGCTACGACGCCTATCTGACCATCGCCCGACTGCTTGAGCGGGCCAATGAAGTCGAGGCAGCGCTGGAAGCGTATGAAGATGCGCTCGCCATCTATCCGGCCCATCCCGGTGCCATCGAAGCCCGTGACCGCCTGCTCGCCCTGCAGGCCGGACGGGCCCTCTAACCGGTGGTGCTGACCGACCCGGTCCTGATCAGCAGTGTGGCCGCGCTCGCCATTCTGGCCGGGTTCGCGATCTGGGCCGCCCGGCGGGCCGTCAAGCGTATCGAGACCCGTTTCCCACCGCGCGCCGATTTCATCACCATAGACGGTACCCGGCTGCATGTGCGCCGGACCGGGCCGACGGACGGCTCTGCGGTTCTCGTCCTGCACGGGGCCGCGTCAAACCTGGAAGAACCCTATCTCGCCTTGGCCGACAGCTTGGCAGATCAGTCTGTGATCTGGCTCGACCGACCGGGGCTTGGCTGGAGCGAACGCCCGGCCGGGCCTTGGAGTCCGCAAACAGAGGCCGCCCTGATCGCGCGCTTGCTTGAGACGCTGGATTGCGGCCCCGTCACCGTTATCGGGCATTCCTGGGGCGGCGCGATCGCCATGCGGCTGGCGATGGATCATCCGGCTCAAGTCAAAGGCCTCGTGCTGATTGCACCGGCCCTGTCGGCCTGGATCGGTGATGCCGCCTGGTTCAACGCGGCCAGTTTCTGGCCCGTATTGGGGCCGTTGATCACCCATGTCATCGTGCCACTGACCGGCGAGGCCCAGGCCAGACGCGGTGTCGCCAGCGCCTTCCATCCCGAACCGGTGCCGGAGGCCTATGTCGAACGTTCGGCGCTGCCGCTCCTGCTTCGGCCACGCACCTGGCGGGCCAATTCGCGAGACATGATGCGGGTCAATTTCCACCTGGAGGCCCAGGAGGACCGTTATGAGGATATCGACCAGCCCGTCGAAATCCTGCTCGCCCGGGCCGATACCGTGCTGTGGTCGCATCGCCATGGCGGCATGGTGGCCGAGCGCATGCCGCGCGCGCGGGTGCACTGGATCTCCGGCGCCGGTCACAATCTCCACCATCATCACCCGGAGCGGGTTGCGAAAGCCGTCGCGGATATCCGGCAACGCGCTGCCGATCTGTCGGGAAAAGCCGCGATGACTGGCCCCGCCGCTTGAGGCCGCGAAGGGCTGGTTCTAGTCTCCCGCTCCGTCCATCTGAAAGGCTTCCCCCATGGCATTCATCGATCCCGCGAACGAAACCCACAAAGACGAATCCGACGCGATCGGCGCTGCCGCGCGCGAGCAGCTGAAGGCCTTTGTGGCGCGCATCGAACGCCTCGAGGAAGACAAGGCCAATGTCATGGCCGACATGAAGGAAGTCTATGCCGAGGCCAAGTCGTCGGGCTATGACACCAAGATCCTTCGCAAGGTGATCGCCCTGCGCAAGATCGACCGTCACGAACGCCAGGAAACCGAAGCGCTGCTGGAATTGTATCTCGGCGCCGTCGAAGGCTAGACTGGCGGCCTTCTCCGGGAGGCCCGCTTGGTCCGCAAGATCGACGAAAAGAAGACGCGACGCGCCTTGCGACGGCTCGAACGAGCCCGCAAGGCGGCCGCTGATTCCCCGGACGACACGCCCGACCTGTCCGAGTGGGAAGGCGAATTCCTCGGATCACTCGAAGAGCGTCTGGAGAAATTCGGCTCCGCCTTCAATGATCCCGACAAGGGCAATACCGACGACGCGCTCTCCGCACGCCAGACCCTGAAGCTTCGCGAGATCGAGAAAAAGGCCAAGGGCAAGGCCCGCAAGCCGATGTCGCGCGGCAATGGCTTCAAACGAAAATCCGGCGCCAGCCCCCCGCCGCGCGGGCGGGACATCTATGATGATCTCGACACCCCGCCCGGGCCGGACGCATCCGAGAAGACCGAACCACCCGCCGCACCGGAGGTTCGACGCGCCGGTTTTCGCGTCATCCCCGGTGGGAGTGGCGACGCCAATTAGCACTTCGTTCAGGGTTAATCCGGCTTTCGCGCGCCGATGCGCCTATGCCCGGCTAGGCTGACCATCTTGGATACACAGGATGGGTGCGATGTTTCAGGACGTGGATGTTTTCGATCATCACGAGCAGTCGCTTTTCCGCTCGCTCGAAACCGCGCAATGCGACGGTCTGGCCAGCGCGACCGGGCATGCGGCCTTCAGCGAGGCAATGACGGCACTCGACCGGCTGGTCGATGAGCGGGAGGAGCATCTCTATTCCCCCCTCGCCGCGGATCCTCTGACACGCGACTATATCTCCCGCCTCGACGGGCAAATCCACGGCCTGTCGAGCCGGATCGACATCCTGCGCACCCATATCGAACTGGGCCTGATGGCCGACAGCGACAACCGCGACGCCCTGGACGCCTCCTTGCACAATCTGATCCGGCAATTGCGAACCCGCTTTCGCCGCGAGGCCGCCCTCATCCCGGTCTATGCCGGCTGGCTGGATCGCACCGCGAATTCCGCAGCTGCGGCTGTCGCCGCACGCTGACGCCAATCGCAGGGTCTTGACCCTGGCATTGCGATAACGCACCTGGTCAGGCCTTCACGCTGGAGGCCTGACATGACCCCGTCTCAATCCGCATATTGGCAGGAATTTTGTGCTGCGACGGGGCATGACCGGGCGCCCGATGACGTGTTTGCCTTCGGCGACAGTCCCGAACTGGCCGATGAATTGCTGGCACTCGTCCTGATCGACCGCAAGAAGGCGACAGCCTCGCACAGTCGCTGGTATGAACCCGGCGGGGATCCGTTGCCCAAGCCGGGCGACCTGGCCTTGGTGCTCGACGGCCGCGGTGAACCGGCCTGTATCATCAAGACAAGCCGGGTTGATCGCCATCCCATCAAGGACACCACGGAAGAATTTGCCTGGGTTGAGGGCGAAGGGGATCGCAGCCTGGCTTGGTGGATGGACGCCCATATCGACTTTTGGACCCGCGAAGCCGCCCGCGAGGGCTATGTCTTCGATACCGGCCAGGACGCCATCTTCCACCGTTTCGACCGCATCTGGCCCCTGCCGGCGGCCCCACTGGGGAAATGAAAACGGGCCGGCGCGCATGGCAGCGCCGGCCCGTTCCGTCCCCCACCCCGAGGGGCAGGCCTCCTCCCGTGGCGGGGAGGCTTTTTTCTGATTGATCAGCCGGCGGCGCGAACACCGTCCACATCGAGCTCGTATTCGCGAACCTTGCGGTAGAGCGTCGAACGACCGACGCCAAGGCGACGCGCCACTTCGCTCATCCGCCCGGCATAGGTCTCGATCGCGAACTCGATCAGGTCACGCTCGATCTCTTCGAGCGAGCGCAGATGACCGCCTTCATCCATGATATCGACCGGGCCCAGATCGGCACCAGCCGTGGCGTCACCACCGGCCAGCGACGTCGCCATCGCGGTCAGCGCACCGGTATCCGGCATCTCACCGATTTGCGGCGTCAGGCCCGAGATCTGCGGGAAATCTTCCGGCTTGAGATGGTCGTCATCCGACAGCACCACCGCACGGAAAACCGCGTTTTCCAGCTGACGCACATTGCCCGGCCAGTCATAGGTCGACAGCAAGGCATGCGTTTCCGGAGCCGCGTCCTGGATCGACTTGTTTTCCTGGGCATTGAAGCGACCGATGAAATGGCGCACCAGGGCCGGAATGTCGTCCTTGCGCGAACGCAGGGAGGGCACTTCGATCGGGAAGACATTGAGGCGATAGAACAGGTCTTCGCGGAAAGCGCCGCAGGCAACCTGCTCGGCGAGATCGCGATTGGTCGCCGAAATGATGCGGACATTGACCTTGACGGGGCGCTTGCCGCCGACCGGATCAACTTCGCCTTCCTGCAGGGCGCGGAGCAGCTTGACCTGCATGTCGAGCGGCAGCTCGCCGATCTCGTCCAGGAACAGTGTACCACCATCGGCTTCCTGGAACTTGCCCATATGCTTGCCGACAGCGCCGGTGAAAGCGCCCTTCTCGTGACCGAACAGGGTCGATTCAACGAGATTTTCCGGGATTGCACCGCAGTTCACAGCGACGAAGGGACCACCGGCACGCTTGGAAGCGGCCATGATCGAGCCGGCGACCAGCTCCTTGCCGACGCCGCTTTCACCCGTGATCAGGATCGGAATGTCGGACTGCGCGGCGCGTTCACCCAGACGCACGACCTGACGCATGGTCGGGGCCCCGGCAATCATGTCGGCAAAGCCCAGCGTGCCTTCGGCCTTGCGGCTGAGACGCTTCACTTCACCCGACAGATTCTGGACCTTGAGCGCATTGCGGATCGATACCGTGATGCGTTCCGGACTGGCCGGCTTCACGAAGAAGTCCACCGCGCCGGCGCGCATGGCCGCCACGACGGTCTCGATACCCCCGCTCGCCGTCAGCACGATGACCGGGAGGTCCGGCTGTTTGCGCTTCAGCGCTTCCAGCGTCTCCATCCCGTCCATGCCCGGCATGATCAGGTCGAGCAGCATGACGTCGATCCCGGGCTCGGCCACACGATCCAGCGCCGCCTCACCGCTCTCCACGGTCTCGGCCCGATACCCCTGCTTCTCGATCACCGCCTGAAGGAGGCGGCGTTGCGTCGGATCGTCATCCACGATCAGAACTGATTTCACCATCACCCACGCCTTTTCGGTCGCCTTGTTATTTCGCCGGACCTTTTGGCCTCACCACCCTTGCGAGCGGGGCGTCTATGCGAACCGTTATGGGACACTTGTCTAAATTTGACGTTTAAGAGGCGGCAACGACCGGTTAAGCATAAGGATCAAGACCCGCTTAACGACTGGCACGGAAGTGGCATCCGCCCGCGACATGGCTGTTACCCCAGGATCACAAACCCGCTGGCCCTTTGCCCGCCACGACGTCTTCGCCGCACTGGCGGAACCCTATCGCATGCGGGTTATCCGCTCCTTGCCGGGCATGATCGTCTGGCCGGCCCTGATGTTTGCCCTGATCATCGCGGCACAGCTTGCGACCCTGGTCGGCTGGAATGCGGTGGGCGGACCGCGCACCGGATTCAGCGAGGGCAGCGCCGTCTTCCTGGGCAATATCATCGGCTATTCCGGTCTCGCCCTGGTGATGTGGGCCTGGATGAAACGCTATCAGGCCCACCGGCCGGTCTTCAGTGTCTTCCCGCTGCGCCTCACCGATTTCCTCGCCGCGGCCCTGGTCATGGTCTTCATGGTGCTGATCGCCAGCCCGCTGACCCTGAGCTTCCACGAATTCGCCATGAGCGATCCGCAGCTCACCCTGTCGGGCGGGGCCACGCGTGATGACTTGTCCAATGTCGATGATTTCGCCGGTGCAGGGGCCAGTGTGTGGCTGGTCATCGGCCTGACCCTGATCGCCGCACCGATCGTCGAGGAAATCCTGTTTCGTGGCTGGATGTTGCCGATGATGATGGCCCGCGGCGTTCCGGCCCTGTTCGCGGTGATCATTTCCGCCATGGCCTTCGGCCTGGTCCATATCGCCCAGGGCCTGCTGGTTATGACATCAACCTTCTTCCTGGCCCTGGCACTGGGCGCGGCACGGGTGTGGACCGGGCGGCTGGCAGCGCCGATCCTCGGCCATGTCGCCAATAATGCATGGGCGGTATTCGCCGTGCCCTACCTGATCTCGCTGGCTCCGGCGACCGGCGGCAATTGACGGCACGCCCGCCCGGGGCTAGCGCTAGACAATGAGCCAAAAAGCCGCCGCCTCCCCTCGCCCCCCCGCTCCGCTTGTCGCCTTCAACGGCGACCGACCGCCCGCCCCGGACTGGTTTGCCAAAGCGCTCGCCGTTCCGACCGAGCGCGGGACCGTGACCGTCGAGGGCGCCACCATCCATTGGAAGGCCTGGGGCCAGCGCGGCAATGCCGGGCTGATCCTTGTCCATGGCGGCGTCGCCCACAAGGACTGGTGGGACAGTATCGCCCCCTTCCTCGCCGATACGCGCCGGGTCGTCGCGCTTGACCTTTCCGGCATGGGCGACAGCGATCATCGCGACCGCTACGCCATGGAAACCTATGCGCTGGAAGTGCTGGCTTCAGGCGAAGCCGGCGGCGCCTTTGAGGCCGGCAAACCCTTCCTGGTCGGTCACTCCTTCGGCGGCTTCGTGTCGCTGGCCACTGCGATGGAACATGGCGAACGCCTGCAGGGCATCGCCGTACTTGACAGCCCGGTCCGGCCCCGCGATGAGCAACGGCGCTCGTCGCCGCCATCACGCGGCGGCATGATCTACAACACGTTCGAGGCCGCCCTGGCGCGCTTTCGCCTGTTGCCGGAACAGGGTTGCGACAACGCCTTCCTGCTCGACCACATCGCCCGGCAATCGCTCAAACAGGTCACCCGCCCCGACGGCTCAGAGGGCTGGACCTGGAAATTCGATCCCAAGCTCTGGGACAAGCTGGACTATAACCGCCCACCGCCGGCCGATATTGTCGGCGCGTTGAAGACCCGTATCGCCCTGTTCCGGGGCGCCGAGTCGCGACTGGTGAATGACGAGGTCTGGGCTTTCATGCGCGAGACTTTCGGGCCGCAGACTACAATGGTGTCGATCCCGCAGGCCGAACACCACCTCATCCTCGATCAACCGATTGCCGTCGCCGCCGCACTGGAAGTGCTGACCGGTCCGGGCTGGGGCTGACGCGCCGTTTCGACAATCGGATCAGTGTTCGGGGTGGCGCCGGATTTCCCGCGCCACATCGTCCGGCAATTCGCTCGGCGGCGGTGTCGTCGCCTTGCGCAAGCCGGACACAATGCCGACGATCACAACCAGCACCAGCCACACGCCAGCCACTTTGAGGGCAATCGGCCACACGTGCGCGAACTCGATCACACCGAAATTGAGATACTCCCGCCCTGCCAGGGCCGCGACGGCCAAAACGGCGATGACACCCGACCAGAGGGCAAAGGGAATGCGCATGCGAGGCTCCGAACTAGCTGCAGCGCGAACAGTCTAGGACAGGGGTTTTCCGACAACCACCCCTTTCGTCGGGCCGGGTGCGCACGCTTGATGCGGATGTGGGACCGGAGCATGACAGCTGTCATCTGCGGCATATGGCGCCGGCATCTTGGCGGAGCATTCAACGCGTGCTATCCGCACCAGACCTGATTGACGGAGGCACGCGACCAATGGCGTCTGATTATGTTCGTGGCGAAATGAACATCGCCGACCAGAAAGCGACTTTTGGCGGTTTCATCGCAGTGTCCGTCTGGGGCAGCCTGCTCACCGTCGTCAGCGTGCTCTACCTGACGCTGGCCTTTGCTGTGGGCATGGACTGGCTGGTATCGCTGATCGCGGTCGGCATTGTCGGCGGCGTGCTGGGCTTGGCGCTTGGCATGAAGACGTCCTGGTATGTCACCCTGGGCGGGCTTTTCGTCTTCGGACTGGTTTGCGGTGGCCTTGTTCAACTATTCGGTATGGCGTTGGGCGGCTGATTAAGACGCTTTTTCTTCGCACTGCACAATTTTTCCCGATTTCGGTCTAGAAATTTCCCGGAGGGGCCTTCCCCTCAAGGGAGAATTCGCGCATCCTCGCCCCATCAAGCCAAAAGCGGCGGGACGAAATGCGAATTGCCATTCTGAAAGAACGACATGCGGGCGAAACCCGCGTGGCGGCCACCCCGGACACCGTCAAGAAATTCGTGGCCGCCGGCCATGAGGTCGCCATCGAAAAGGGCGCCGGCCTGACCGCCGCCGTGACCGATGAGGCTTTCACCGACGCGGGTGCGAAGATCGGCACCGCAGCCGCAACACTGAAAGGCGCAGACGCGCTCTTTGCGGTGCGCAGCCCGGACGAGGCCACACTGGCCAAGTTGAAGGGTGTGCTGCTGGTCGCCCATCTCAGCCCGCACGGCAATACCAAGATGGCGGAAGGCTTAGCCAAGGCCGGCATCAATGCCCTCGCCATGGAATTCGTGCCGCGCATCACCCGCGCCCAGGCCATGGACGCCCTGTCCTCGCAAGCCAATCTCGCCGGCTATCGCTCGGTCATCGAGGGTGCCGAGCTGTATGGCCGCGCCTTCCCGATGATGATGACGGCCGCCGGCACGGTCGCCCCGGCCAAGACCTTCGTGATGGGGGTCGGCGTTGCCGGCCTGCAGGCGATCGCCACGGCGCGCCGCCTCGGTGCCATCGTCACCGCCACCGATGTCCGCCCGGCGGTCAAGGAACAGGTCGCCTCGCTGGGCGCGAAATTCGTTGCCGTCGAGGATGACGAGTTCAAGCAGGCCGAAACCGCCGGTGGCTACGCCAAGCAGATGTCACCGGAATACCAGGCCAAACAGGCCGAGCTGGTGGCCAGCCATATCGCCAAGCAGGACATTGTCATCACCACCGCCCTGATCCCGGGCCGCCCGGCCCCGACCCTGGTCACCAAGGCCATGGTCGAGAGCATGAAGCCGGGCTCGGTGATCATCGACCTCGCAGCCCCCAATGGCGGCAATTGCGAGCTGACCAAGCTCGACGAAGTCGTCGAGCACAAGGGCGTCAAGATCGCCGGCTATGGCAATCTCGCCGGCCGCCTGGCCGCCGACGCCTCGGCGCTTTACGCCAAGAATCTCGCCAATCTCCTGCCGCTCCTCGTCAATGAGGAGGGCGGCCTCGCCCCGCACTGGGATGATGAAGTCATCCAGGGCATGGCACTGACCAAGGATGGTGCTGTCGTGCATCCGAGCCTGGTGAAGGAAGGCGCGTGATGGCCAACTGGAATCTGCTGATTGCAATGACTGCTTTCGCTGCTTTCATCTCGGCAACTATGATCGGGCTCATCTACATACCTAGCTGGATATTGCTTATCAGCTTGATTTGTATGGGCTTTATAGTGCCACTTGGACGCATCTACGTTACCAAACCCAGCCAATTTCCCTGGGCTCGGACCTTGACCCGGCAGAAGCGGGACCGGGTATGGTTTGTGCTGGTGGAGTCATCAATCTTGGTTGTCGCACTCTACCAGCTGACCCACTCATCCAATGATTACGCATTCGACACGATGGCTTGGCTCTGGATTGTAGTGATCGCGCTGTTCAGCATGCTGCTGGGCGTGGCTCTGGGCCAACTCGCGCCAGCGAAAGACAACGACAATGGAGACATCGATGGAAGCCGTTGATCCCGTCATCTTCCGCCTGGCGATCTTCGTCCTGGCGGTCTTCGTGGGCTATTACGTCGTGTGGTCGGTGACGCCGGCCCTGCACACACCGCTGATGGCTGTGACCAATGCCATCTCCTCGGTCATCATCGTCGGCGCCCTTCTGGCGGCCACGGCGACTGCGACCGGGTCCGGTGATGTCGCTGCCACGGCGGCGCAGACCGAAGGGGCCGGCTTCTCGCGCGGGCTGGGCTTTGTCGCCATCATCCTCGCCAGCGTGAACATATTCGGCGGCTTCCTGGTCACCCAGCGGATGCTGGCGATGTACAAGAAAAAGGAGCGTCCGGCATGATGAAGCCACTGATTCTCCTGTCTGTCCTGGCGGTGGGCATTTCGGGCGCCGAAGCCCAGAACCAGCCACAACCGCAGACCCGGACAGCTTTGCCGACCCTGCGCAATCCGGCCATCCTGCAGCGCCCGGGCGCCGAGCAGCTCGCCGAGAGCGAGGACGACGCCTCGGACACTCCGGTCATGACCCGCCGCACTGTTGAACTGTATCAGCAAGCCCTGGAAGCCGAACAACGCCGCGCTGCCGGTCCCCGCCCCCGCTTTTACGAGGTCGAATGCAATTCGGTGATCGAAATGCGGATCGATGTCACGGATATGCGGATCACCTGCGACCGCAATGACCCTTACGGGCAGAATTATTACATTCTCTGGCTCGACGTCAGCGCCTTCCCGGCCCAGGACGGCGGCACCAATGAGGAACGTCGCTGGCGTGCCGAACGCTTGGTCGAAGCAGTGAACATCACCCGCAATGATCCGGACGCGCACCTGACCTTGATGATCGGACCGCTGGACCTGAACGGCGGCACTACCGTCCGCGACCTCAGCGGCTACACGATCCGCTACTCCGACTAATCGCCACAACTCGCAAGAGAGCGCCATGTCTGCAAATCTCGCCGCACTGCTCTACCTCGTCTCGGGGATCCTGTTCATCTTCGCGCTGCGGGGCCTGTCCAATCCGGAGACCGCGCGCCGTGGCAACCAGTTCGGCATGGCCGGCATGGCGATTGCCATTGTCACCACCCTCTTGGCCGTCAATCTGGACGGAGCCTCGATTGCCCTGATCATCGGTGGCGTCATGATCGGGGGCGGGATCGGCGCGATCATCGCCCGCCGCATCCCGATGACCGCCATGCCGCAGCTCGTCGCCGCCTTCCACTCGCTGGTCGGCCTCGCCGCCGTACTGGTCGCCGCCGCGGCGCTCTACGCACCCGGCGCCTTCCACATTGCCGACGCGATGGGTGACCTGAAACACCTCTCCCTGTTCGAACTGTCGCTAGGCACGGCAATCGGCGCCATCACCTTCTCCGGCTCGGTGATCGCCTTTGCCAAGCTGAACGGCAACATGTCCGGCGCGCCGATCATGCTGCCGGCCCGTCACCTCATCAACATCGCCATTGGCGGCTTCATCGTCATCATGATTGCCTTCCTGATGGCCTCGGGCGGTGACGCCAAGACGGCCTTCTGGCTGATCACCCTGGCCGCCTTCGTGCTCGGCGTGACCCTGATCATCCCGATCGGCGGCGCCGACATGCCGGTCGTGGTGTCGATGCTGAACTCCTATTCCGGCTGGGCCGCCGCCGCGCTCGGCTTCACGCTGGAAAACACCGCCCTGCTGGTCACCGGCGCCCTGGTCGGCTCGTCCGGTGCGATCCTGTCCTACATCATGTGCAAGGGCATGAACCGCTCCTTCATCTCGGTCATCCTGGGCGGCTTCGGCGAGAGCGGCGACGCGGCAGCCGCCGCCGGTCCGCAGGGCAATGCCAAGCAGGGTTCGGCCGAGGATGCCGCCTTCGTGATGAAGAATGCCGGCAAGGTCATCATCGTGCCAGGCTATGGCATGGCCGTCGCCCAGGCCCAGCACGCGCTCAAGGAAATGGCCGACATGCTGAAGGCCGAAGGCGTCGATGTCGCCTATGCCATCCACCCCGTCGCCGGGCGGATGCCGGGGCACATGAATGTGCTGCTGGCCGAAGCCAATGTCCCCTATGACGAGGTCTTCGAGCTGGAGGATATCAATTCGGATTTCTCGAATGCCGACGTCGCCTTCGTGATCGGCGCCAATGACGTCACCAACCCCGCCGCCGAGGATGATCCCGGCTCGCCGATCTACGGCATGCCCGTCCTGCAGGTGTGGAAGGCGCGCACCGTCTTCTTCATCAAGCGGTCGCTGGGCTCCGGCTATGCCGGCGTCGAAAACCCGCTCTTCTTCCGCGACAACACGATGATGCTGTTGGGCGATGCCAAGAAGATGACGGAGAGCATTTTGAAGGCGCTGGACTAGGCGTTCATCGCCGGATCAGTTTCGACGGGCTAGGCTGACGCCATGCTCATCGAACTCGCCCTCTCGCAATCTGCCGCCCTTTCCGGCCCTGTCGCCGAAGACTGCACCTTCAACGGCATCCCGCTTCATGGTGATGTCGAGATCGTGGAGAGTTTTCCGGACATTCGGGTGCAGCTCGTGACCAGCTTCCCCGACCTCAAGGTCAAGCGCGTCACATCCTTCCCCGATGATTGCGGGGAGTGGGAATTCGTTGACAGCTTTCCGGACTTCACCATCCAGTTCGTGTCCAGCTTCCCCGACATCAAGATCGAATACGTGTCGAGCTTTCCCGGCCTGCCCTAAAGCGCAAAGCCCCGCGACTACGGCGATATCCGGCTGAATTCGAACACCTCGGTCGTCAGGCTTCCATCCCGCTGTCTCATGTCGAGCCGGGCCGTAAACGCATCCGGACCATCGAATTCCAGCACAAGGCCCCCGAATTCAATCCGGGTCTCCGAGACTTGTCGATAGTCGAACGTGATTTGCTCGTTCTGGCTTTCCCAGCCCGTGAAGTCGCGATTGAAATGCTTCACATGATAGCCAAATTCACCCTCGGCATTGGTGCCAATCATCAACATTTCGGTGAATTGAAGCGTGCCCTGGGCGGAGTATTGGAAGGCCCCCACCAGCTCGCCGCTCTGCGTGCGCATCCAGCATTCCGACATCTCGCCGGCGAACCCGTCCGCCTGCCAGCAGCCTTCCATCCACGCCAATTGCTCGAGAATGCCGGCATCAACGGATTCAGCCTCGGCCGACTGAACCATCAAGGCCAAAGCCAGTATTGCATATGTCATCGCCGCCACCCCTTTGTTGTGATCGCGATGACCCTAGCGGAATGTAGAGCACTCGGCGTACCCGATCTTGCTGTTCCGGCCCCGCACCGCGCAGGGGTCGCCCCCCTCAGCGTGCCTCCGCCAGCCCGCGATAGACATAGCCTGCAAATTTCGGTGTCCGCGGTTCATAATCGGCCTCCAGCCGATTGATCCGGAAGCCACCTGCCTCGATCAGCCGATCCATGGGGCGGGTCAGATGACAGCCACCGCCGGTGATTTTCCAGATCGGCTCCAGCCGCCTCTGCCATTTCACAATGCCTTCATCCGGTGCCAGGCCATGCTCCATGAAGACAAGCCGACCGCCCGGTTTGAGCACACGCCGCATCTCAGCCAGGGCCTGATCATAGTCGGGGATGGTGCACAGGGTGAAGGCGAGCAGGACCGTATCGACGGCGTGATCCTCCAGCGGCAGGGCCTCGCCCGGCGCATCCAGCAGTTCGACCGGAATGGACTGGCGAGCGATCGCCCGCTGTGCCTTGCGCCGCATCCCGGCCGAAGGCTCCACACCAATGACCTGCGACACGCGCGCCGCGTCATAAAAGGGCAGGTTGGGTCCCGACCCCATCCCGACTTCCAGCACCCGACCCGACGCTTCCGGCACCATGATCTTGCGATGATTGGCGACCGGCTTGCTGTCGCAGGCACAGGCAAGGAGATTGGGCAGAATGCGTTCGTCGTAAAATCCCATGTCGCTCGTCCCGGTTTCGACACAGGCTGGCCCGGCACAGCCTGCATGTCCATGCACACAATCGTCAA
Organism: Maricaulis maris; assembly: GCF_003634045.1. Classification (GTDB taxonomy): domain Bacteria; phylum Pseudomonadota; class Alphaproteobacteria; order Caulobacterales; family Maricaulaceae; genus Maricaulis; species Maricaulis maris. Next base: position 93,028 of record NZ_RBIM01000001.1, on the reverse strand, counting down.
CGCGTACACGCGTCGACAGGATTGACACAGGCACGACTTCGCGCGAAAGCGCGGCGATGACAGATGCCTTCCTGCCCTGCCGCGACGCCCGCCAGATCATCACCCGGCACGGGCTGATGCGTCGCCTGGCGGGGTTCACGCCGCGATGGGTCGGCTCGATCCCGCTCAACATTCACGGACCAGGCGCCGATATCGACATCGCCTGCTCTGCCACAGGCGGGCTGGCCAACTTCAAAGCGGCGTTGGATGCATTCGTCTCGCGTTTTGCGGACGCGACCGTCAGTGACAACCAACATGCCGGAGAGGCGTCCGTCATTGCCAAGCTGGAAATCGAGGGCGTGCCGGTGGAAATCTTCGGCCGGGAACGCCCGGTGGACACACATGAGAGCTATGTCCACTGGCTCGCCGAACATCGCCTTCTCGACCTCGCCGAAGACCGGCTGCGCAGCGATGTCCGCGACGCCAAGGCCGGCGGGTTGAAGACCGAACCGGCCTTCGCGCAATGCCTGAAACTCGGCGGCGATCCCTATGTCGAACTGCTCAAACTGGCTTCACCGGGCGATGACGCCCTGCGCCGCCTGGTCCGTCAGGCCGGCTACGCCACCCGCTAACGCGTGCCCGCTTCCGGCCCCGGGTCACGACCGGATCGCAGCCATCCGGTCACCGAAACCCGGTCGGCCGTCACCGTCGATGCAACCGGCGTGACCGCGTGCGGCTGGGGAACCTTGAACAGCGACAAAGTATTGCCGCGCGGCACGAAACGCTCGGTAACGCGCCCGTCGGGCAGCTGGAATTCAAGGACACCGCCCCAATCGCCCTGCCAGCCCTCCGACAGGGTGAGCACATAGGCCGCGACGCGGTTCTTGCCCTCGATCCCGTCATCATGCGTGGTCAGGAAATGGCCGGCGCGGTAGCGCGTCAGCTGGGCATCGGCAAAGCTGATCTCCGGCGCATCCAAGAGGTCGCGCATCGGATCGAGGAAGGCGGCGCTGTTGAGCGCGGTGAACAGCTCGGCCAGCACCGGCGCCTCATCAGCCAGCACGCCACCATGCCATTTGTCGTAAAGCGGGTAGGTCTCGTAGAGATATTGAAAGCCCTGTGCCGCCTCGGCCCGGACACGCAGGTCGAATTCGGCCCGCTGGGCCTTTGGCAGGGCTTGCATCGCCGCGGCATCAAGATCGAGATGGCGGCCAGCCAGCCGCGTGACCAGCGTCCAGCGCGGTATGCGGGCCACCGCAGCGAGAACCGCCGCCTGCGCCGTTGCCGTCAGGGCGTGATCGACCTGGCCGCGGGTCAATGCCCGCATCTGGTTTTGTGCCTGGGCGCAGCCCTGCGCCGACAGATTGAACATTTCGGTCACCTCTTCACGGCCAGTCTTCCAGACCATGTGGCAGGATTGAAGTGACTCAACGGCAATTCGCCCGGGCGATGACAGTGCCCGATGCCGTCACGGTCAGGCGCAGCCGGAACAACGCGGCGCGGCCGGGTCGATCTCCAACCGGGCTTCCTCGATCGGCTCGCCACACTCGGCGCACCAACCGAACTCATCCTCGTCGATACGCGCAAGGGCGGCATCGATCCGCCGCAATTCCTGGGTCCGGCGCGCATCCGCGGCCTTGGCCATGGCCTGGACCTGCATCGAGTCCTGGCGCGACAGGCGCCCGACCGATTGCTGGTCGAGTTCAACCGGTTTGCGATCCTCGCTGGAGGCATCGGACAGGTCGAGTATTTCCTGGCGCAGGGCGTTGAGCCGTGCGCGGGCATTGTCAGGGGTCATGTATCCTCGCCCTTGCATGCCAAGACGGCGCGGGCACTATCTGCGTGATTAAGACCGCCGACCAGCGCGGCACACAGCCGGAGTCCCCCATGCGCGCCCATTTCCTGCAACTTGCCGATTACAACGCTTGGGCCAATCAGCGGATCTATGCCGCCACACGCGAAATCGGTGCCGAGGCGCGCAGCCGTGATATCGGGGCCTATTTCGGATCGCTGCAAGGCACGCTCACCCATATCCTCGTCGCCGATCATTTGTGGATGGCGCGCCTTCTGGGGCTGGCCGCGCCGCATGCGCGACTGGACGAGACTCCCACTCATGATTTCGAGATCCTGTGGGCGGCGCGGCGCGAGCAGGATGCCGCCACCCGCGCCTTCATCGGCGGGCTGGACGACGCCGCCATCTCGGCGGATTTTGACTACAAGGACATGAGCGGCAATCCGCGCACCCTGCCACGCCGGATCATCCTGACCCACATGTTCAATCACGCCACCCATCACCGCGGCCAGGCACATCACCAGCTGACCCAGCTCGGCCTGGCCGAACCGCCGCCGCTGGATCTGCCCTACTTCGTCCTCGACCTTGTCTGAGCGGACAAAAGGGGGGACGGTCCACTGCCCAATGCCGGTGGCCGTCGCTCTGCATCCTCACTAGGCTCCGCCGCAAACATGACAGGGGGCATCATGTCCGAAACCATTCTCGAACTCTCCAATGTATCCAAGACCTATAGCGGCAAACCAGCGGTTCGGGATGTCAGCTTCAAGGTCCAGCGCGGCCAGATCACCGGCTTTCTCGGACCGAATGGTGCGGGCAAGACAACCAGCCTGCGCATGTCCCTGGGCATTCTCACGCCTGACAGCGGGACCGTCAGCCTGTTCGGCGGCAAGCCCCGACCGGCAGCGCTGGACCGGGTCGGCTTCCTGCCGGAAGAACGCGGCATCTACCGCAAGATGAAGGTGATCGATGTCATCACCTTCTTCGCCCGTCTCAAGGGCGTCGGCGCCGCCGAGGCCCGCAGGCGCGGCCTGGCGATGCTGGAGGAATTCGGCCTGCCCGACGTTGCCGACAGCAAGGTGAAGACCCTGTCCAAGGGCATGGCCCAGAAGGTCCAGATCATCTCGACCCTGGTGCACGAGCCGGAATTCATCATTCTCGACGAGCCCTTTTCGGGCCTCGACCCGGTCAACCAGAATGCGCTGGAACAGATCGTGCGCCGCCAGGCCGAGGCCGGACGGACCGTCTTGTTCTCGACCCATGTCATGGAACATGCCGAGCGCCTGTGTGACCAGATCGTGCTGGTTGCCAAGGGGCGCAAGGTCTTCGATGGCAGCGTCAAGCAAGCGCTCGGCGAAGTGCCGCGCCGGGTGACGGTGGAGGCGGCATCCGACCATGACCTGTCGCAAATACTGGTCGGCAAGGGCGAGATCGCCCGTAGTGAGCTGGACGGCAATGTCGTCTGGACCATCGATCTCGCCGCCGGCGTCGATGCCCAGGACGTGCTCAAGGCCTGCGTTGACGGTGGCGTGAAACTGGCCCGCTTCGAGCCGGTGCGCGCCCATTTGCATGACGCGTTTGTCCATCTTGTCGGCTCAAGTGCCACTGCCGAAACGGAGGCCGTGTGATGCGCGCCATCTATCTCATCGCCCGCCGCGAATATCTGTCCTACGCCGCCACTTGGGGCTTCTGGCTGTCGCTGGCCTCTATGCCCTTGTTCATGGCCCTGGGGTTCGGCCTGCCGATCCTGATCGAGAACTCCCAGCCCACCCGCTATTATGTGCTGATCGACGAGACCGGCGGTTCGCTGGAGACGGCACTGGAAGCGCAAGCCGAGGCCAGCCAGGCGGAAGCGCTGGAAAGGGCTCGGGAAACAGCCCGGGAGCTGTTCGGCGACCTGCCCCAGGTGAACGCGGCGCTCGCCTCCCAGCCGCAATTGTCCGATGAGCGCTATCTGCGGGTGGATGTCGGCGTTTCCGAACTGGACGCCTTGCGGCCCTACCTCACCGGCGACGCGACCTTCACCGCCGCGGATGGCGAACATCGCCTGTTTGCGGCGATCTATCTGCGCCAAAACGCGGATGGGGCGATCCAGATCGATTACTGGAGCGCCAATGTCTCCGATGGCGGGCTGCGCTCGCAGATCCGCAACGCCCTGCGTGCCTACATGCAGACGCAGTTTCTCATCGATTCCGGCGTTGACCCGGGCCTGATCGAGACCGCGGACGAGCTGTCACCATCGGTGCGCGAACTCAATCCGGAGCGCACCGGCGACACGGCCGAGGTCACCGACGCTGAACGCATCCCGCTGGTCGTCAGCACGATGATGGCCATCGGCCTGTGGGCGGTCATCTTCTCTGTCGTCAACATGCTGCTGACGGCGATGATCGAGGAGAAGGGCAACAAGGTGCTGGAAATGATGCTGGCCTCGACCCGGCACCATGAAATTCTCACCGGCAAGCTGATCGGCGTCGCCGCCGTCTCGGCAACCCTGCTGGCCGTCTGGGGCGGGATAGGCTTGCTCGGCACGCTGGGCTTGCAGCAGGTCGCGGCTTCGTCCGACATGCCGATCGCGGACATTCTCGCCGCCGTGCTCGATCCCGGCCTGCTGCTGCCGGCATTTGGCTATTTCATCATCGGCTATCTGATGTATGGCGCGGTCTTCCTGGCCATCGGCTCGCTGTGCGAGACCCTGCAGGACGCCCAGACCCTGATGAGCCCGATGATGCTGATCATGATGGTGCCAATCATCCTGATCATGATGGCGCTCAACGCCCCTGATAACCCGATCGTGGCAATTGCCAGCTGGGTGCCGCTGTGGACTCCCTTCATCATGCTGGCGCGTCTGCCGCATGATGTCGGTCTCATCGACATTGTCGGCACCACGGCCGCTATGATCGCCTTTGCCGTCTTCGTGATCTGGGGATCAGGCGTGCTGTTCCGCATGGGGTCACTCAACCAGGCCAATCAGGACACGGTGAAGGGCTGGTTCAGGATCGGCCGCAAGAAAAAACCGGCAGCGTCCTGATACAAAACAACCGGCCGCCCTTCGGGGCGGCCGGTTGCACTACGGTCTGAATTGCAGGCAAAAGGAAACCGCCGCGTCCGAACGGACACGGCGGTTTCACTTTACTCGCAATGAGGCCTGGCGACCCTAGCGACGCGTCGTGCCGCCACGCTTGGCGACGAGACCTTCGCGCTGGGCCCGCTTGCGAGCCAGCTTGCGCGCCCGGCGAATGGCTTCAGCCTTTTGGCGAGCCTTCTTCTCCGAGGGCTTCTCGTAATGATTACGACGCTTCATTTCGCGGAAAGTACCTTCCCGCTGCATCTTCTTTTTCAGCGCGCGGAGCGCTTGCTCCACGTTATTGTCGCGCACAACGATCTGTACGATGGCTCTCTCTCCATAGGTTGGACGCGAGGGCCATTCCTCGTGTCGCTAGTTCGCCAGAGGCGGGGCTACTAGCAGAGCTGCGACCACGTGTCCACACTGTCAGCACACACGGGCGAGGTGACGAAGTCACCGCACTGGTCTAGACAGATCGACATGATGGAAGCCGATACCCTGCCCCGCTCCGTGAAGGATAGCACACGCGACGCGCTTTTAGAGTCGATTCTACCGTTGGCAGCCTTTGATGGCTGGACCGATGACAGTTTCGCCCAAGCCTGCACCGATGCCGGCATCGACAAGGGCCAGGCCCTGCTGGCCTGCCCGCGTGGCGCACTCGACCTGATCGTGCGCTGGTCAAAGCAGCTCGACCTGGCCGTGGTCGCGGCTGTCCGGGGTGCCGACATCAAGGCGATGAAGATCCGCGAGCGGGTCCGATTCGGTGTGATGGCGCGGCTCGAAGCGATCGGTCCGCACGAGGAAGCCGCCCGCCGCGCCCGCGCCCGCCTGATGCTGCCGGATGCCGCCAGCGAGGCGCCGCAGCTTCTGTGGGCCACCGCCGACACGATCTGGCGCACCATTGGCGACACCTCGACCGATGTGAACTTCTATTCCAAGCGGACCATACTGGCCGGCGTCTATGGCTCGACCCTGTCGACCTGGCTCAACGAGGCCGACATGGACAAGACCGAGGCCCAGGCTTTCCTCGATCGCCGCATCCAGAATGTGATGGATTTCGAGAAGACCAAGGCCAATATCGCCAAGCTGACCGCCGATCTGCCCGACCTCGCCGGCCTGCTGGGCAAGCTGCGCCACGGGCCGGGTCCGCGGATTTAGCGTCCGCGCCGGGTTTAATTCGGTCGCGGCAATACCCACATCCCGATTGCGAGATTTATCGACGCGCGGCGCCGTGCCACCTTCCGCCTCGCCACATCCGGGCGCACAGTGTCGGCATGCACCGTCCCAAACGGGAGAGCGACATGCCGAAGACGGACCACATCATTCTCGACCAACACCGCAAGCCCGAGGGCATAGGCGACCATATCGCCCTTGGTTTCGTGAAATTCCTGCGCTTTTTCGCCGACACTTTCTTCGCCAAACGCTATGGCCACCGGGCCGTGGTTCTGGAAACCGTTGCGGCCGTGCCCGGCATGGTCGGCGGCCTCTTGCAGCACCTCAAGGCGCTACGCCGCATCCGCGATGACGAAGGCTGGATCCGCACCCTGCTGGACGAGGCGGAAAACGAGCGCATGCACCTGATGACCTTCATCGAAATCGCCAAGCCGACCCTGTTCGAGCGGATCGTGATCATGGTCGTGCAGGCGATCTTCTATAATTGCTATTTCTTCCTCTACCTCTTCGCCCCGCGCACGGCGCACCGCGTGGTCGGCTATTTCGAGGAAGAGGCCGTGATCAGCTACACGCAATATCTCGAAGGCATCGACGCCGGGAGGCACGAGAATGTGCCAGCGCCGCAGATTGCCATCGACTATTGGGACCTGCCCGCCGATGCACGACTGCGCGAAGTCGTCGTCGTGGTCCGCGCCGACGAAGCCGGCCATCGCGACGTCAATCATGACTATGCCGATCAGCTCGGCCGCAAACCACGCGCCCAGACGGCTTAACCGCTGTTGTCGTCCACGGCCCAGCGCGGCGAGTGGAACCAGGCCTCCCGAGCCGGCACCTGGACATAGTCGCGCTCGGGCCAGCGCATGGCGGTCAGATGGCCACCGAACACGCAACCCGTGTCGATACAGATGACATTGTTGCGCTCACGGATTTCCGGCTCGGCAACATGGCCGTGCACGATCGTGGCGTCGCCGGAATAATTGCGGGCCCAGTCGCGCCTTATCGGCAGACCGTGCAGGTCGCGCTCGCCGGTGATCTCGCCATACATGGCAAAGGCCCGCACGCGTGACGAATCCTCGCCATGCATGTCGGCCTGGACACCGGCATGAGCCACGACCAGCCGCCCTTCATCAAGGATGAGGTGATGCGGCAATCTATCGATAAAATCGGCCAATTCCTCACGGAACGGGTCCGGCTCGGCCTGCATCTGATCAATGGTTTCGCGAATGCCGTGCGAGATTTTCACATCCCGCCCGGCCAGCCAGCGCCGGAACTTGTCATCATGATTGCCAACCACGCAATAGCCGCGACCCGCCGTAACGCTCGCCTTCACCGTGCGCAGCACGCCCGGACTGTCCGGCCCGCGATCAACGAGATCACCGAGAAAGACCGGGCGGCGGCCCTCCGGATGGTGCCAGCCATGCACGTCGCGCCGGTCATAGCCCAGCCGTTCGAGCAAGCTCACCAGCTCGTCGAAACAACCATGAATATCGCCAATCAGGTCGAACGGGCCGCGGTCCTCAATAAAGGCGCGCGGATCGGGGGGCGTTCGGATCATGCCCCTAACATAGGATGTCCGGCGGCCATTGGAAGCCGGCTCAGAGCGGCGACAGCCGGTTCACATGCCCCATCTTGCGGCCATCGCGGGTCTCGCGCTTGCCATAGAGGTGGAGGCGGGCCCGCGGATCGGCGGCCAGCTCGGCCCAGGCATCGGCGTCGTGTCCGATCAGATTGCTCATCACGCAGGCCGAATGCGCGGCCGGGTCGCCCAGCGGCCAGCCGGCAACAGCGCGCATATGCTGTTCGAACTGGTCGCAGCCGCAGCCATCCATGGTCCAGTGGCCGGTATTGTGGACCCGCGGCGCGATCTCGTTGACGATCAGCTCGCCTTCGCCAAGATCGAACAGCTCGACCGCAAACACGCCGACATGGCCCAGACCATCGCCCAAGGCGCGGGCTATCGCCAGGGCGCGGTCCTGGGTCGTGCTGTCAACGCCGGGCGCCGGTGCGGTGGTGGTCTTGAGGATGCCATCGCCATGGACGTTCTCGGACAGGGGATAGGTCAGAACCTCGCCGGTCACCGAGCGCGCCGCCACAACCGACAACTCCCGCGTGAAGGCCGCTGCGCCTTCGAGGATGGCTGGCTGGTGGCCGATGGCGGCCCACGCCGTCCGGGCATCCTCGACGCTGCGGACCCAGGCCTGGCCCTTGCCGTCATAACCGAAACGCCGGGTCTTCAGCACCGCCGGCAGGCCGATATCCTCGATTGCGGCTTCCAGGCTGTCGATATCGTCAACCTGGGCGAAGGGGACGGTCCTCACCCCCTGCTGGTTGATGAAATGCTTTTCGATGAAGCGGTCCTGGGTCAGCTCCAGCGATTTCGCACCGGGACGCAGCGGAGCGGCTGCAGCGGCAATCGCCACCGTGTCGACCGGGACATTCTCGAACTCATAGGTGATGGCGTCGCAGCGATTGGCGAAATTGGCGACGGCGCCGGCATCATCCCATGGTGCGCAATAACTGCGCGCGGCGACGCGGCTGGCCGGGCAATCGGGCTCGGGGTCATAGATATGGACGTCGAAACCGAGGGCCGCACCGGCGCCAGCCAGCATGCGACCGAGCTGGCCGCCACCGAGGATCCCGATCACACTGCCCGGAGCAAGCGGCGCATCACGCATCGGATCAGTCCTCGACCGTCACCGGAACGCTGTCGGTCTGGGCCTGACGCCAGGCGTCAAGGCGTTCCGCCACGCCGGCATCCATCAGTGACAGGATGGAGGCGGCCAGGAGGCCGGCATTCTTGGCCCCGGCATCGCCGATCGCCAGCGTGCCGACCGGCACACCGCCAGGCATCTGGACGATGGAGAGCAGGCTGTCCTGACCACTCAATGCCTTCGATTTCACCGGCACGCCAAGCACGGGCAGCGACGTCATCGAGGCGACCATGCCGGGCAGGTGAGCGGCCCCGCCGGCGCCGGCGATTACCACCTTGATGCCGCGTCCGCGCGCACCCTTGGAAAACTCGACCAGACGATCCGGCGTCCGGTGGGCGGACACGACCTGCGTCTCATAGCTGATCCCGAGATCGCCGAGCACGTTGGCGGCCTTCTTCATCGTCGGCCAATCCGAGCGTGAACCCATGATGATGGCGACGTCGATATCTGAATTCGGGGAGGTCGGGGACTGGGGCGAAACTTCGCTCATGACGCTTCCTGCGCGTGAAAAGGAAGCGCGCGACCATAACTCTGCGCGCGTGAAGGTCAAGAACATCCCGCAAAGCAAGCGCGATCCGTCCGCGCTTGACCGTTTCTTAACCACACTTCGCGACGCTGCGACCGAACAGAATCGAATTGGAACGTGCCATGCGCATCGGACCGACCAGCCCCACAGGGAATATTTCCCGCCCCAGCAAGACCGACACAGCCCGCCGCAGCAGCGGTGGCGCCCAATCGACTGCGGCGCCCTCTGATGCCGCCTCGATCATGGGCGTGCCGGAAGCCGAGCTCACGCCGAATGTGCAACGCGCCCTCTTGTCGCTGATGGGCGAGGTCGACCAGCTGCGCAAGGAGACCGAACGCCTGCGCGGCCGGGTCCGCGAACTGGAATCGCTGGCCGATCACGACGTCATGCTGCCGGTGCTGAACCGCCGCGCCTTCCTGCGCGAAGTCAGCCGCGCACTGGCCCTCGCCGAGCGTCATGGCGCGCCGTCAGCGCTCGTCTATTTCGACCTCAACGGCTTCAAGGCCATCAATGACCAGTATGGCCATGCCGCCGGCGATGCCGCCCTGCATCATGTCGCCAACCTGCTCACGGCCCATGTTCGCGAAACCGACGCGGTCGGCCGGCTGGGCGGCGATGAATTTGCCGTTGTGCTGACACTGACCGGTGCTGACGGGGCGCAAGCCAAGGCAAGCGAACTGGCCGATCGGGTCTCGACGACCCCGTTCGATTATGCCGGTCGCAAGCTGACCGTCGGGACGGCTTGGGGCTGCCAGCCGCTTGAGGCTGGCAAACGCGCCGAAGACGTCATGGCGAGCGCCGATGCCGCCATGTATGCCTGCAAGCAGGCGCAGAAATCAGGCGATGAACGCAAGCAGGCCTGATCCGGTCGCCGCCTGCTTCAGGCAATGATGTCCGGCGTCAGCTGGTCTTCAAGCTGTGAAATCACGTCCTTGATCTTCAGCTTTTCCTTCTTCAACCGAGCGTATTTGAGCTGATCGACAACGCCGTTCTCGGTCAGCGCGTCGACTTCATGATTGAGGGATTCATGCTGCTCCCGCAGGCGCTCGATCCGTTCGGTCAGCGCCTGCTGGTCCAGGGATTCTCCATCCATTCCTCAGCCGTCTCTTTCTGATCTTGTTCTGATCCGCTTGCTCCGGAGGTCGGAACCGGCGCCCTGGTGGCAGGTTCGCCCGAGCCAGTGTGGCGAAGCGGGTAGGATACCGGCATTCGCCGGTCAAATAAATTCCCGATCACGCTGCAGATGCGAAGAATTGGAGCTGGACGCTGCGCCGCACGACGGATAGCGTCAAGTCAGTTACATATGTAACACTACGGTCACGAATGTAGCAAAGAAACAGAGCCATGCTTCGAATGATCGCCCTCCTCGCAAGCCTTGCCGGCTGGGCCGGCGCGTCGGCGCAACCTGTTGCGGACCTGTCCGACCGGGTACGTCAGCATATCCGCCATGACGCGCCGCAAATCGCACTGGTCGGTGTCCGCCTTGTCGATGGCAGCGGTGACCCGGCGCGTGCCGACCAGACCGTGTTGATCGAAGACGGTCGGATCCGGCAAGTCGGCCCGGCCGCAGACATAAGTGTGCCGGATGGTTTTACCGTTCTCGATCTGGCCGGTCACAGCGTCATCCCGGGCCTGGTCGGCCTGCACAACCATCTCCACTATCCCGGCACGCCGGCCAGCCATCACACAGCGCCGCACCTCTACCTCGCCGGCGGTGTGACGACGCTGTTCTCGGCAGGCAGCGCCGCACCGGTCGCCGAACTGAACATGGCGCGAGCGGTCGAGCGCGGATACGGACCCGGCCCCGACATGCGCATCGCCGCACCTTATGTCACCGGTCCGGACGGTAATTGGGTCATGGCGCAGCCGGACACCGCCGAGGCCGCCCATCGTTTCGTCGATTACTGGACCGAGAACGGCGTCGCGGGTTTCAAGCTTTACCGGCATGTGACGCCAGACATTGCCCGCGCCGTGATCACACGCGCCCATGCGCACGGCCTGCCTGTCACCGGCCATCTGTGCTCGCTGACCTATCGGCAAGCCGCCGAAATGGGCATCGACCGTATCGAGCACGGTTTCCTGTCGATGTCAGACCTGGTCGGGGACAAGCCGGAAGGCGTCTGCACCGCGACGCTGGCATCGCTGGAAACCAGTGATCCCGATGGTGAGGCCATCGGCGCCGTCATTGCGGCCCTCGTCGATCATGATGTCACCCTGACCTCGACCCTGGCCATCATAGAAAGCCATTTCGCGCAGCGGCCCCAGGGCGATGCCCGCTCGCTGACCATGTTGGCGCCCGAGGCCCGCGCGGCCTATGACAGCCGCCAGGACGCCCTCGCCGCGCGACTCGAGACGACCCGTTTCACGCCGGAATTATTCGGCCGTGTGCTCGCCTTTGAACGCCGCTTTGTCGCCGCTGGCGGACACCTCGTCGCCGGCCCCGACACAGGCCGCCACATCATTCCCGGTCATGGCGACCAGCGGAACGTGGAATTGCTTGTTGAAGCCGGCTTCACGGTCGAGCAGGCGGTCCGGATCGCGACCCATAACGGCGCGGTCGAGTTGGGCCTGGGCACGGATCGCGGCCTCATCCGGGCCGGCTATCGGGCCGACCTGGTCGTGCTGCAAGGCGATCTGTCGGCGGACATCAGCCGGATCCGCCACCCGCAAATCGTGTTCCGCAACGGTCTCGGCTATGACCCTGAAAGCCTGGCTGAGGCCGCGGTCGGGCAGGTCGGACTGCGCTGATCATCGCCATCATTGACCACGAAGCGACGAAACAGGTTTCCTGAAAAGACTACCCATTTCGACCAGGCAGTGTAGCGTGGCGATCAACACGCCCCGCGAACCGGTCCTTGCTGACCGGGTTCGATCCGGCAGGAGCCGGCAAGGGGCGTTTTGACAGCGGCAGACAAAGGGGGACCTGCCATGACGAAAACCTTGAAAACCATGCTCGCACTGACCGCCTGCGCCCTGCCTCTCGCCGCCTGTGGCGGCGACACCGAACAGCCGGTTGGCCCCGACAGTCCTGCCCGGTCCGGAAGCGACGCGCCGCAAGTTGTGATGGAGCAGAATGTCGGCGGTCTGCAATCGCAGGCCGGCGCCAATCTGAACCTGCCCGCCGGATTTCCGGACGATGTCGCCCACTATCCGGCCCTCAACATCTATGGCGCCAACACGATTCCGAACATGGGTTTCTCGCTGGCCGCCCTGGCCGACGGATCGCCGGACGACGTCACCGCTTTCTACGCCCGCGAGATGGTGGCACTGGGATGGACCGAAGCGGCCAATGCCCCCAGCGGTCCGGGGCACTTGCTGCGTTTTGAAAAAGACGGGCGCGTGGCGACATTCAACCTGATCCCGAACGGATCAACCACGACACTGTCCGTCACGGTCTTGAACTAGGACGCCCCGTGTCGCCGCGCCTCACCCGCATCGCTCTGAGCCTGCCCGTCATCATCGCCATGGTGGTCTTGGCGTTCGGGCTCGGTACTTATTTTGGCGGCAAGTATCTCGTGCCGCCCGGTCAGGGACTGGCGGCGCCCGCCGAGGCCTTGGGCTATGGCCTGCTCGCGAGCTTGGCCGGCTTGGCGGTGTCGATCGTCGCGGCGACCAGAATGCCGATGAAAGCGCTGATTGCCTGCGCCGTCGTCGGCATGCTCGGCCTCACCATTCTGGCCATCGCCATCGCGATAGCGGTGAACAATGCCGACCACGACGGTCAGCCCGGATCCGACGCGCTGCCGCCACGAACAACAACGACGACGCCCGTCACCGAGCCGGCGCTGCCCGACGGCGAGCCAACACGGTGAGGGGTTCGACCGCAACAATTGGCGTTATCGCCCTGATCGCAGCCTGCCTGGCCGGCCTTGTGCCGAGCCGCGCCGCCGCAGAGAGCTGCACCAACACAGCGCTGCACCATGCCATCCCGGTCAGCGGCGAGGTTTCCGGGGACCGTCAATACGCCGCGGATATCGGCTTCGGCTGGACATTCCTGCTGGCGCCGGCGCCGCACGGTTGGGACATCAATGTGCTCGACGCAGGTGGCTATAATCTCGCCCTTGCCACCTTGCCGCTCCATGGCAACACCAATCCGCGTTTTCTTTATGGCTGGCACTTCCGCAACGCCGCCAATACCGGCCCCAATGAGGGCGACGTCAATGCGCCCCAGCACGAGCGCCGCTTCATGCTGAATGATCCACGCGGCGGCGCCTTTCGCGATACCGGACTTGGCTGGCTGCGCATCACCGATTTCGGACTGGCCGACCTGGAGCCCGGCGAGCGCGCCCGCATGGTCTATCTTCAGTTCAACGCCTGCATCCTCGTCCCCAAGACCGACGAGGAGCGCGCCCGCGAGCTGGACGCCACCAGTCCGGTTTACATTGACGAAGAGATGGAGCTGATCCGCACCTGCGGCCTCGATCTCGCCTACCGACCCGAGGCCTGGGTTCTGCCGCGAATGCTCAACGGGGATTTCGACGCCGATGGCGCCCATGATTTCGCGGTACCGATTGTGCGGGACGTCGACGGTCAGCACGGTATCGCCATCTGCCGCGCCGGCACCTGGACATCGATCCACGGGATCGACGATGCCCCGCCGGGCAGCGATCTCGCGCCGGACTATTTCAATCAGGTGGAGGCCTGGCGGATCGGCCCGCGCGACACCGTGGCACACTATGTCGACGATGCCGGGCTGCCGGAGGGGCCGGGCGACGCCCTCACCCTCGAGCGTATCGAGAAGTCGGCCTACAGCCTTTATTGGAACGACGCCGCCTTTCGCAGCCATCACCACTACACACTGGTCGAACCCTAGGAGCCAGGCATGCGTTTTCTGACCGGCCTTTGCGCCCTCATTCTTCTGACGATCAGCCCGGCACCGGCCCAGGACTGGCAGATCAGTGCACCGACCGAGGCGCATATCCGGCAGGGCATCGAGGTTGAATGGACCGCCCCTGAAGCACGCGGTGACATTCTCGAAGTGCGACCCGCCGACGGCGAAGGTCGGCGGCTCTCCTACGCCTACACCCACAACAACCCGCAAGTGATCATGGCACCGGAAGCACCGGGTGAGTATGTACTGGTTTACGTGTCGGGCGGCGAGGTGCGCGCCAGCCTGCCCCTGACCGTGACCCTGCCGGACGCGTCCATTACTGCACCCGCCGCTGTCAGCGCCGGCGAGACCTTCAGCCTCGACTGGACCGGCCCCGTCAGCCGCAGCGACAATCTGACATTCGCGGTCCGGGACGGCTCACCCATCCGCGGAACGGGTTACGCCTATGTCGGCAATCTGGACGGCGGGCCGGCCAGCTTGCGGGCACCCGCCGATGCGGGGAGTTATGACATTGTCTATGTCAGTGGCTCGACCGTCCTCGCCCGCTCACCGATCGAGGTCGGCGGCATCGAGGCGATCCTGACCGCCCCGTCGGAGGTCTTTCAGGGCGGGCCCGTGCGCGTTTCCTGGGTCGGACCGGAGAACAGCCAGGACCGTATCACCTTCGCCGCGCGCGATGGTGAACCGCTTGGCGGCGCCAGCTACTACTATGTCGGCAATGCCGGAGCGGACGACACGGCCATTCTGACCGCATCCGAGACGCTGGGTGCCTATGACATCGTCTATGTGTCCAGTGGCCGGGTGATTGGACGCACATCCATCGACGTCGTTGCGGCCCATATCGCTATCGACGCGCCCGCCGAGGTGGCAGCCTATACGCAATTTCCTGTCACCTGGGCCGGCACCGGCAATCAAGGCGACCTGATCGAGATGCACGCGAGCGACGGTTCGCGCGCGACGTTCAGTTATATCGACCCCAATTCAGACAGCGTCACGCTGGGCGCGCCCGAGACCCCGGGCGACTACACCCTCATCTATCTCACACGGGCGGGACGCGAGATGGCGCGTCGGACCCTCATCGTCCTGCCGCCGCCGGCCGAGCCGGGGCAATTGCTGGTCGAACAGACACGCGCCGCGCTTGGTCCCGACGACGCTGTCGGCGTTATCCTGGATGCGTCCGGTTCCATGCTGCAGCGGGTTGGCGATGAGCGGCGCATCGCCATTGCGCGGGAAACGCTGACCAGCCTGGTCAACGACACCATCCCCGCGAGGACCGGCTTTGCACTGCGGGTCTTCGGGCATCGCGAGGCCGACAGCTGCCGTACCGATCTGGAAATGCCACTCGGTCCGCTCGATCCGGCAGCCGCCACCGGTGTGATCCGCGGCGTCGACGCCATGAATCTCGCCCGCACCCCGCTGGGCCGCTCAATCGAAATGACCGCAAGCGACCTGGCCGACGTCGCCGGCACCCGGATCCTGATTGTCCTGACAGACGGTGAAGAGACCTGTGACGGCGATGCCGCTGCGGCCATTCAGGGCCTGCGTGACCGCGGCTGGGATATCCGGGTGAATATTGTCGGCTTTGCCATCGACGATACCGATCTCGAAGCCGTCTTCCGCGCGTGGGCGGCCAGCGGTGGTGGTGGCTATTTCAGCGCCGCCGACGGGACCCAACTCGCCGCGGCCCTGACCCAGGCTGTCACCGGTGCTTTCGAACTTGCCGATTCGGCCACCGGCGAGGTCATCACAACCGGTCGCCCGGGTGAAATCCTGACCATTCCCGCCGGCGCTTACACCATCCGATGGGGCAATGACGCCGAGCAGTCAGTCGAAATCACGGCGGGCGACATTACCCGCATCACATTGGAATAGGGGCGGCTCAGCGCCGTCCGTCTTCCAGGTCCTCACCCCAGCGCCGCGTGCCATCCCAGTCGAGACCGAACAGGTCAAGGGCGCGTCCGACCGACTGGTTGACCAGGTCGTCAATGGATTTCGGCTTGGCATAGAAGGCCGGCAGTGGGGGGCAGATGACGGCACCCATTTCGGTCAGCGCTTCCATCG
Source organism: Maricaulis maris (assembly GCF_003634045.1). Classification (GTDB taxonomy): domain Bacteria; phylum Pseudomonadota; class Alphaproteobacteria; order Caulobacterales; family Maricaulaceae; genus Maricaulis; species Maricaulis maris. The sequence continues at coordinate 76,894 of NZ_RBIM01000001.1, read as the reverse complement.
TGCGCAGATGACCAAGATGGAAGGGCGTCTCGCGAACCATCAGGACAAGCCGTCGACGCTCTTTCAGGACAACATCGGCGGCCCGGGTCAACAGGCTGGACGTCACACCGGTGGCGATCTCCGACATGGTCTTGACCGAGCACGGCGCGATCAGCATGCCGCGGGTCGCAAACGAGCCCGATGCGATCGGTGCACCGACATCCGGCATTTTGTAGACATGGTCGGCCTTGTCCCGGAAGTCCTTGATCGAGATATCGGTTTCATAGCCAAGCGTCATCTCGGCCGCCTTCGAGGCAACCAGGTGGGTCTCGATGCCCAGCGCCTTCAGCGCCTCCATCGCCCGTATGCCATAGATGATCCCGGAGGCGCCCGAGACGCCGACAATCATCCGCTCCGGCTTCATCATATCTTATCCTCGAAACGTTTCGTGAGTAGACATAATGCGGGAACCTGCTTCAATCGAGTGTTCCACTTCACAAGAGGGAGACGTCTCCATGCCCATCGAAGCCCGCATCCGTGAGCTCGACGCTAAACATACGCGTCTGGATACACAAATCGACGAGGTCAAGAAGCACCCGTCGGCGGATTCCCTGGAACTGGCGCGACTCAAGAAGCAGAAGCTTCGAATCAAGGAACAGATAGAAAGTTTGCGACTATCGGCGCACGCGACCCTTACGGGCTAGCTGATTACAACAGCGCAATTATCAACGGGGCGGCTTTCGGGCCGCCCTTTTTGCGCGCTACACTGAGAAAACGCCACTCCCGGAGTTCCCGATGCGCCTTTCTGCCCTCCTGCTGGCCGCCGGCCTGGTGCTCGCACCCGCCACCCATGCCGCCGCACTTGTCCAGGCATCGTCCGATGCGTCCGAATGCGCGGCCGGACAAGCCGCGCTGGATCGCGGCGAGAATGCCGAAGCGATCCGCCAGTTCAGGGCCTGCCTGGACCATGCCGAGCTCGACATGAACCAGGAGGTCGGCGCCTATGCCTCGCTGGGCGCCGCCTTGCTGGCCGAACAGGAATTCCAGGACGCGCTGGACGCCTATAATTTCGCCTTCGCCATCATCGAGACAGGCGGTGCCCGTGCCGTCGAACCGACGCTTTACCGCAATCGCGGCATCGCCCGGTCCGAGCTTGGCCAGCACGAGCGGGCGCTGGACGACCTGCGAATGGCCGCCGCCGCAGCCCCCGACGACACGCTGACCCAGATCACTCTGGGCATTGTCTACCAAGCGCTCGGCCGCGACGCGGAGGCGGTTGTCGCCTTCGACAATGTCGTCCGGCTGCAACCGGACTGGATCGGCTCCTGGATCAACCGGGCCGGCGCCCTGCTCGACCTCGGTCTGACCGGGGCCGCCGTCGAGGATGCCCGCCGCGCGGTCGAGCTGGCGCCTGAGGACGGATCGACCCTGAACATGCTGTGCTGGACCCTGATCAAGGATGATCGCGCCGAGACCGCCCTGCCCCTATGCGAACAGGCTGTGGCGGCGGAACCGGACTCCGGGGCCATCGTCCACTCCCACGCCACGGCGCTGGAAGCGGTCGGCCGGATGCGGGAGGCGCGGCCGCTTTATCGGCGTGCCTGGCGGTTATCGCCGGAGGATCCGGAAATCCTCCATGACTATGAGCGAACCCACAATCCCTGACCGCGCTGTCGCGGCGCCCGGATGGATTGCCAGCGCCGCCCGCCTGTGCAAGGTCAGCAATCCTGATCGCGCGTTTCTGCGCGCTGGCCATGAGGACTGAAGATGGGTGACCGCGTCGCAATCATAACCGGAGGCGCCAACGGCATTGGCAAGGCCTGTGCCCGTCGTCTCGCCGAAGACGGCTGCCATGTCGTGATCGCCGATGTCGATGCCCGCGCCGGCCAGGCCCTCGCCGAGGAATTGGGCGCCGACAAGGATCGCGCCCTCTTTGTCTCCTGCAATGTTGCGGACCGACTTGCCGTCAACAATCTGCTGTCGGAAACCCGCTCGACCTTCGAACGGCTCGACGTGCTGGTGAACAATGCCGGCATCGTGGCCAGCGGCGATATCCTGACCCTCTCGGAGTCCGATTTTGACAAGGTGATGGGCGTCAATCTGCGCGGCGCCTTCCTGGTGGCCCGCGAGGCCGCACGGCAGATGGTCGACCAGATCGAGGAAGACGGCGAACGGACTGAAGATGTGCGCCGCCGCTATTCGATCATCAACATGTCATCGGTCAACGGCGTCATGGCGATCCCCGACCAGCTCGCCTATTGCGCCACCAAGGGTGCCATCAACCAGATGACCAAGTCGATGGCGCTGGCGCTCGCCAAATACGGCATCCGCGTCAATGCGATCGGACCGGGCAGCATCAATACCGACGTGCTCAAGGCGGTGAATGACAATCCCGAAGCGATGGACAAGATCATGTCCCGCACCCCGCTGCAGCGGATCGGCGACCCCGACGAGATCGCCTCAGTGGCGTCTTTCCTGGCGTCAAAGGATGCCAGCTATATCACCGGCACCACGATCTATGCCGATGGCGGACGCCTGGCGATGAATTACACGGTGCCCAAGGGCTGAGGCCGCGACGCACAACGCAATAAGAAAGGCCTGGAACCGACGGGTTCCAGGCCTTTTTCAATTCTGGTGACAGAGGTCCGGCCTATTCGGCCTTGGGACCACCGAACAGCGTTTCCAGGTCGATCTCGGCCTCTTGGGCGGGCTTTTCCTCGGCCTGGTGCAGGTCTTCCTGGGCCTTCAGCGTATCGGTCAGCAGTTCCGGGTTTTCTTCCTCGAGCTTGCGGCGACGGGCCGAGGCCTTCTTGACCTGCTCATCCAGGTCGATCTGGGTGCAGAGCCCCAGCGACACCGGATCGGTCGGCTTGATGTTGGACGAGTTCCAGTGACTGCGCTCGCGCACGGCCTGGATCGTCGTCTTGGTGGTGCCGATCAGCTTGGAGATCTGGGCGTCGGCCAGCTCCGGGTGGTTGCGGACCAGCCAAGCGATGGCGTCCGGACGGTTCTGGCGGCGCGACAGTGGCGTGTAGCGCGGGCCGCGACGCTTGGCCGGCTGGTGCAGCTCGGAATATTTCGGCTTCACCACCGTCATGCGGTATTTGTCGCTCTTCTCGGCCTTCTCGATTTCCTCGCGCGTCAGCTGCCCGTTGGAAATCGGGTCAGCGCCGCGCACGCCGACAGCAACATCGCCATCGGCAATGCCCTTCACTTCGAGCGGATGCAAGCCACAGAAATCGGCGATCTGGTCGAAGGTCAGCGAGGTATTGTCGACGAGCCAGACGGCCGTCGCTTTCGGCATCAGGATCTCGGTCATGGTCTCAGCTCCAAGGCATGGGATTGAAGTACAAAAACAAAAAAAGCCCGACGCGGCGGCCGGGCTTGGGCTTCCGACGCTGGTGGCAGGTCTGCACCATCCAGCGATTTGATGCATTTATAGCGCAGACCGCGCGGGCTGCAAAGCGGGGCAGCCTGCACAAATCAGCAATCCAGCAGTATCTTTCCCGCATGGGCGCCGGAATCGAGCCGTTCGTGTGCGGAACGAACATCATCCAGGGCAAAACGGCTGTCGATCAGCGGCGCCAATTTGCCGGCGGCGATCCAGGGCCACACGGTGTCACGGACAGCGGCCGCGAGACGGGCCTTTTCCGCCAATGACCGCGCCCGCAGGGTTGAGCCGGTCAGCGTGATCCGCTTGAGCATGACCCGCATCAGATCAACCTCCACGCGGCTGCCGGTCAGAAAAGCGATCGAGACAATCCGCGCACCCATGCGGGCACAATTGATGTTTTTCTGGACATAGGCGCCGCCAACCATGTCCAGGATGACGTCGGCACCGCCGGCTTCGGTCACAACCGTCTGGAAGTCCTCGTCCCGGTAGTTGATCGCAATATCGGCACCGAGCGCCTTGCACTGCGTGACCTTGTCCGGCGTGCCGGCTGTTGCGATCACCCGCGCCCCCGCCGCCTTGGCCATCTGGATCGCCGTCGATCCGATCCCGCTTGTTCCGCCATGGACCAGAAATGTTTCATCACGCGACAATGCGCCGATCTCGAACACATTCGTCCATACGGTAAACACGGTCTCGGGCAGTCCGGCCGCATCGGCCACTGCGACAGTGTCCGGCACCGGCAGGACCGAGCCGGCCGGGGCGACCGAGAAATCGGCATAGCCGCCGCCCGCCACCAAGGCACAGACCGGATCGCCGACCGCAAACGCGCTGACACCCGCGCCCAGCTCGGCGACATGACCGGCCACCTCCAGGCCCAAGCCTTCCGGTGCGCCGGGCGGGGCGGGATAAAAGCCGAGCCGCTCGATCTGGTCCGGCCGGTTCACGCCGCAAGCGACATTCCGGATCAACAGCTCGCCCGGGCCAGGGACCGGCACGGGCCGGGTCACGATTTCAAGCACATCCGGGCCGCCTGGCTCGCGGGCGATAACGATGCGGTTTTCAGTTTTCGCGATCTCGATCATGGGACTTTGCCTTCCTTCGCGTTATGCTGCCCCCAGGAGCCAAGCATGTGGAGGCCGATCCATGTTTCATGACGAGGAGAGCATCGCAAGCCAACGGGCACGCCAGGGCATCATTCCCGGCGAGGATCTCAGCGCCTTGTCGCTGGACGATCTGGCCGAGCGGCGTGGGCTGTTGGAAGACGAGATCCGCCGCATCGACGATATCACTGAAAAAAAGAAGGCCGGGCTGAACGCGGCGGACGCCGTGTTTAAGTTTTGATCAAACTCTTTGGGCAGTCTGGCCCGAGCCTTGCTACGATTCGCCCGTAACCCGTGATCGACGCACGAATGGACGCGTAATGACCGATAGTCACACACCGACCCTCTTCCCAGCCGGCGGCGGCCCTGCTGCCCGGGCTCAGGATTTTGCCGCCTCGGAGATGTTCCAGAAACTCTTCCGCGAGGGCATGGACCTGGTCGAGGAGACTGCGAGCTATCTCGATGGGCCGGGCCGTGACGACTCCAAATCACTCGATCGGGCCGGCGCCCTGTCCTACGCCACCGAGAGCATGAAGCTGACCACACGTCTGATGCAGGCCGCCTCCTGGCTGTTGGCCCAGCGCGCTGTCGCCGAAGGCGAGATGTCGGCCGAGGCTGCAACCGATGGCAAATACCGCCTGTCCGCGGATCGACCGAGCGAGAAGTTATGGCCGGAAGGCGAAACCCCGCCGGCCGTGCTCGGCGACCTCGTGAAACGGTCGCGATCGCTCTATGATCGCCTCAAGCGGATCGACGACAATCTCTATACCGACGGTGTGGTCGACACGGACGCCAATCCGGTTGCCGACCAGATGGCCATGCTGCGCGGCGCTTTCGGCCAACGCTGACCCGCACGACACACATCGCCGGACAGAAAAAAGGCCCGCTCCAACCGGAACGGGCCTTTTTCTTGTCGCGGAGGACGTCGAAAAGCTTACGCGAAGCCCTTGAACTTGTCCTTGAAGCGCGAAACACGGCCGCCGCGGTCCAGCATGTGCTGATTGCCGCCGGTCCAGGCCGGGTGCGACGTCGGATCGATGTCGAGATTGATCGTATCGCCTTCCTTGCCCCAGGTGGATTTGGTCTGGAAGGTGGTCCCGTTGGTCATCACAACATTGATGATGTGATACTCGGGATGGGTATCCTTTTTCATCGGTCCGGCTTTCTCTTGTCCGCCGCGCAACGGGATTACGTTGCCCCGCACGCAGCTCATATAAACTCAGGAGCGGGGCTAGTAGCCGAAGATACCGGCCATGGCAAGCGGGGCATGGAGTCTGACGGGCCGGGTCACCAATCGTGATTGGAGACGGCCGCAAATGTGTGTATAATCATACACACACCGGAGCCTGACCATGTCCGAACCGCGATATCCGCAAGCCGAACGCCGCAAGCGCACCAATCTCACCGTCCGCGAAGACGTGATGGCCGAGGCCAAGGCCCTCGGCCTCAACACCTCCCGTGCCGCCGAGGCGGGCATCGAGGCCGCCATCCGCGAGGAAAAGGGCCGCCGCTGGCTGGAAGAGAACCGCGAGGGGATCAAGGCCTATAACGAGCGCTATCAGCGCGATGGCCCCCTGCTGCCTCCCCCTTGGTGGGCCCAACCGGACGACGATTGAATGGCCCGCTTCGACGTTCACCCGTTGAAGGGAAGCGGTGTTGCGCTGGTTGTCGACATTCAGGCCCACCTCTTGAGCGAGCTGCCCAGCCGGATCGTTGTCCCGCTCCTTGCGACCGCCGATCTTAAACGCCCGCCAATTTCCCGCCTCGAGCCGATACTGGACATTGACGGCGAGGCCTATCTTTTCGCGACGGCCGGTCTGGGTGTGCAGTCTGCGAACCAACTCGGCACCGCTATCGCCAATGTGGAAGCCCGGCATCGGGACGATATCGTCAACGCGCTGGACTTTCTGTTTCAAGGGTATTGAGTGCGGCCTCCTCGCTTCGCTCGGCCCCATCGGCCCGATGCTCCGCATCGGCCCACTTCCCCATGTAATGGGGAAGAAAACGGAGAACACGTGAGCCGGATGGCGCGCCCCGGCGCACACCCGCCCATACATCCCTTGCCGAGAGAAAGCCGTATCCGGGTCTTCAGCTCAAGGGTGAAACCGCGAAGCGGCCGCATTGCGGCCCTTGACCTGAAGACCCGGATACGGCCCGCCGGCTGACAAGGGATGTATGGGTCCCTCCGCGCGTTGCGCGATTGGATCCACCTTCCAGTTCATAATGCAGGCTGCCACAGGTCCTCACCCCGACAAGGCGAGGTGGATCGCCCGACAGGGCGAGACCGAGTGGGTGACGAGCGGCCCGTGAAAGAACGCTGGCGCGGCGGAATGACATCATCTCGATCGCAGCTTCGACGAGACCCACGTCACGATTTTCCACCCTGCGGCGCTTGATGCTCTCCGCTGGCTCTACAGCTACCCGCCCTACGATTACGGCCCGGCTCCCTGGTATCTGCGCGAACGCGCCGGTCCGGAAGATGACGAATAGCCGACAGCGCTAGACCAGCGAGATGATCTCGCCCAGCGCGCCGGGAAGCGCCACGCCACCTGGAAACAAGCCAGCAATCCGAATGCCACGGAGCTGCGTCTCCCCAGCTGGGTGAAAGACCAGCTCCACGCCGGCAGGGGACAGCCAGCGCCCCGGCAAAAGCGGGTTTGCGAGGACCGTTTTCCAGGTCGTCGCAGCCCGGGAATCGGGCGCCAGGTCAAGATCAATGGAAACTGTGTAGTCGCCCGCGTCGAGGCCGCCAAACCGACTGGCAAAGTCGGCCTTGGCAAGCATGCGTCGGCGCTGGGCTTCGTCCGCGGGATCAAAATGAAGGAAGAAGAGCAGCTGCCCCTGGATGACGGCGTTCAGACTGCGCAACCCGCGCGGGGATCGCGCCATCCCGTCGGCAACCCGCGCCAGCCACCGCGAAAGGCCATGTCGTCCGCCGAACCGACGCCCTAACCAGAATGTCCGCGGTTCGGAATCGAGCGCACCGCCAACAACGGTATTTGTCCACGCCATCTCCCGGGCAGGGTCAGCAGAGACAAAGGTCGGCGGGACGTGCTTGATATCCGCCGCACGCAAAGCCTCGGCAAGGTCCCACGGCGCCTGGCTGGTCGACAGTGCCAAGCCTGCCAAGCGGGTCGGAATGTTGCGCGCACCATCAAGGCGGGCGACTTCAATTGCCATCTTTCCAGCCCAGACGGCTCCGGTCTGGATCGCCCCAAAGTCCCGATAGGGCCAAGCTTCCGGAAACCCGGTCACCGTCTGCAACAGTTCAAGGTCCGCTTTCGGGGTCTCACTGAGGATCAAGACATGATCCACATCCACGCATTCAATCACACGACTCTCCCGGCGCGGCTCGCCGCGCAGCTTGGGAATAGGCCTTCACTGGCGGGCAGCCCCGACAGCGGTGTGACAAGGCGTTCCTGGTTCAACCCCGAGCGGGATAATACTAAGCAAGGGCGTTGAGGGTGTCGTGGTCATTCGACAGCGTGACACTTCACATTCCAGTGCGCCCCTCCCTAGCGCGACGTCAGCTTCAACTCGATCCGCCGATTGCGCTGGTTGGCCTCCGCGCTCCGTCCCTCGACAATCGGATAGTGCTCACCAAAACCGGCGGCGACCAGGCGGTCCGACGGGACGCCCAATTGCTCCATCCAGTTGACCACCGAGATGGCGCGGGCGGCGGAGAGGTGCCAGTTGGAGGGGTAGGTGGTGCGGATCGGGACCGGGTCTGTGTGGCCGTCAATGCGGATCACCCATTCCAGGTCGGCCGGGATTTCGTCGGTCAGCTGGATGATCGCATCGGCAATCGGGCGCAGGCTTTCGCGGCCCTCATTTGACAAGGCGGCCGAGCCGGACGGGAAAAGGACATCCGTTTCGAACACGAAACGGTCACCGACAATGCGTACGCCGGTGCGGTTTCCGAGAATGGCGCGCAGGCGACCGAAGAAGTCGGAGCGGTAGACGGCCAGCTCGGCGGCGCGCTCGGCCAGGGCCGCATTGAGGCGTTCACCGAGATTGATGACCTGGGCCTCAGCCTCCTCGGCGCGCTGTTCGGCAGCGTCCAAGGCGGCATTGAGCGTGGCGATCTGGTCGCGCAGGGCCTGGATCTGCAGGTTGAGCATCATCAGGGCGCGGCGGCTCTCTTCGGACAGTTCACGCTCGGCATCGAGCTCGGCCTGCAGCGCCGCCGTCTGGGTGCCAGCCATCGCCAGCGCATCGCTCAGCGCATCGCGCTCAGTCTCCAGTCCGGAGACGCGCAGTTCGAGCTCGGTGTTTTCCGCCTGGGTCAGGGCCAGCTCGTCGGCCAGCTGGGCGAGCTGGGCGTTGAGGGCAGCCAGCTGTTCGTCGCGCCCGGTCAGGGCGCGCGACAGGGCAAACTGGCCAGCGACAAAGATCGACAGCAGGAAGACAATGACCAGCAAGAGCGTGGCCAGGGCATCGACAAAGCCCGGCCAGTGATCGCCATTATCGGCTTCCTGGAAACGCGCGAAACGCGGCGAGGCCATGGCCTATTCCCCTCCCCGCTCCCGCGATTGCAGGGCCCGGATCAGCACCCGGATCTCGTCACGCAGGGCGCGCATCGACTCTTCCTGGCTGGCCCGGCTGTCCTCAGCAAAACGCTGCAGCGTGGTGTCCATCTGGCGGGCATTGCGCTCCAGCGTGTGGGACAGACGGTCGAGCGTCTCGGCGGTCTGTTGCAGCAGGGCGCCGACATAGGCGGACGAGACCTCGCCATCATCACCCGTTGCCGGGCCGGCGGCGGCAAGCCGCGAAATCGACGACAGCCATTCCTCGATCTCGTTGTAGAACCGGTTCTGGGCGCGGCTGGCCTGCAGGTCGAGGAAGCCGATGACCAGCGAGCCGGCCAGACCGAAGAGCGAGGAGGCAAAGGCAGTGCCCATGCCCTGGATCGGGTCCTCGATCGCCGACATCAGCCGCATCACATCGGCTTCACCACCGGTCGAGCTTTCGGTGACGGCACGGACCGCCTCACCGACATCTGAAACAACCGATAGCAGTCCCCAAAAAGTGCCGAGCAAGCCGAGAAAGATCAGAAGACGGCCAAAATAGCGAGTGAAGGCGCCGGCTTCCGACATCCGCGCGCCAACCGAGTCGAGCACGGTGCGCACCGAGCCCGCCGACAGCGAGACACGGCCATCGGCCTGCGAGATCATCGAGGCCATCGGCGCGATCAGGGCCGGCGGGCTGGGCAAGCTGGCCGGATCTTCTGCCGAGCGGAAGCGGATCAACCAGCGCGCCGCCGGACCGATGCCCAGCGCCTGGGCAAAGGTGTAGAGCACACCGATCACCAGCACGCCCAGAATGAGACCATTGATCGCCGGATTGGCCCGGAAGGCCTCTTCCAGTGGTTCGATCAGGAAGATGCCAAGCGCCGCAACCACGGCCGTGAACAGTGCCATCCAGATGATGTAACGCCACGGCCCGGTGAACCGGACGCTGGGTGCCTGGGACATATCCTGATCGGAATTGAGAACGGGCATGCTGACCCCTCGTAAAAGCCGCCGTCTTTCCTACCCCCCGGATTGGGACAATTTGGAGGCGAGGTCAAAGGGCTGGTGCGAACTAATCGCGGATGCCGCTATTTCATAACCACTGGCATGGCGGGTTTATGTCCAAAGCGGAAACAATAAGTCGCCAGATCGGTGGTTTTTCGCGGGTGGAGCGATAGCCATCTTCCGAGCATCGAATTCAGGGCCACACGCCCACCGCCCGTTGCCACTGCCTGCTGATGGAGTTTGCCATGACCAATCCAGCCACCCGCCACATCCTTCGCGTTGATGCCAGCATGCGCCATGACGGCTCGGTAACGCGCCAGCTTACCGAGACGCTGGTCGATCGCCTGTCCTCTGGCGACACTGCGGTCCGCATCACCCGCCGCGACTTGGCCGATAATCCGCCAGCCTATATCGACGAGGCTTGGATCGGTGCCAATTTCACGGATGCGGACGCTCGCAGCGACGCCCAGAAGGCCGTGCTCGCCCGCTCCGATGCACTGGTCGCCGAACTTCAGGCCGCCGACACGCTGGTCATCGCCACGCCGGTCTATAATTTCGGAATTCCTGCCGCGCTGAAGGCCTGGATCGACCTCATCGCCCGCGCCCGCGTCACCTTCAAATACACCGAGACCGGTCCGGTCGGCCTGCTGACGGGCAAGCGCGCCATCCTGGTCGTCGCCTCCGGCGGTACCCGGGTCGGCAGCGAGATCGATTTCGCCACCAACTACATGAAACACGTACTCGGCTTCATCGGCATCCACGATGTCGAAATCATCGCCGCCGACCAGCTCGGCCAGGGCGCCGACGAAAAGCTTGCTGCGGCCGGTGAAGCGATCGAGCGTCTGGCGGCCTAGACGGCTTGGCGCCGGCCAGGATCTGGCCGGCGCCAAGCGCCTACTCCCCAGGCTGGGCCAGGGAATCCTTTCGCCCAATCTTGGGGAGAAAGGCACCGGCTTCCTTGCGATAATCCAGATAGTCATCACCAATTTCGGCGATCAGATCCTTTTCCTCAAAACGATAGACCGCGATGATCATGTAGGCCGTCGTGACGACCGCGAAGAGGAGATGGCCCAGCGTCATCACCGGCGCCGCCCAGAAGGCGATCATGAAACCGGTCATCATCGGATGCCGCACCAGACGGTAGAACAGGTGTTTGCGGAAGGGGGCGCCCTTGAAGGGGCGCCGCCGCAGATTGGCGTAGATCTGGCTCAGGCCGAACAGGTCGAAATGGCTGATCAGGAAGGTCGAGATCAGCACGATCAGCCAGCCGGACCAGAACAGGGCCTGCACCGCATAGGTCGCCAGCCCCTCGGGCACCGACCAGACCAGGCCCGGAATCGGCTGCCAGAAGGCATAGATCAAGGCGAGAGCGATCGAGGACAGCAGCACGTAAATCGTGCGTTCCAGATAGGTCGGCACAAGTCGGGTCCAGGCCGCCTTGAAGGCCGGACGCGCCATGACGCTGTGCTGCACGGCGAACAGGCTCAACAATGCCAGATTGACGATAATGGCCGTCACGACCGGCCCGGCCACACCGGAATCGATGGTTTTCGGCACGAGAAGATTGCCGACAAACCCGATCGAATAGAGGAATACAACGAAGAAGAATGCGTAGACGGCAATGCCGAATACAAACCCGATAGCCCGGCCCATAGCGAGCCCCCCTGCCTTGCCGACGCCCGAAACGGCACGTCATGATTGCAGGCTAGGCCATATTCTCCCGAAAAGATGCCCCAAGCGGGACGCCGCTTCGAAAATGGGTCCGGCTGGCTAGGCGGCGGCCTTCTTCAGACGCTCGACCACCTCGGCCAGCATGGGCTCGTTGCCGGCAGCGATATTACCGGTTTCCAGCAGGTTTTCCGCACCATCGGCTTCGGCGACGAAACCACCGGCTTCGCGGACCAGGATGATGCCGGCGGCGATGTCCCAGGATTTCAGGCCGCGCTCCCAGAAGCCGTCATAGCGACCGGCAGCGACCCAGGCGAGGTCGAGGGCGGCAGAACCCATGCGGCGAATGCCGGCGCAATGCGGCATGATCTGGTGGAGTTCCTTGAGGAAACGTGCCTGGCCCGGCTTGCCGATATAGGGCGTGCCGGTGGCGATGACGGCTTCGTCGAAATGCTTGCGCTCGGCAACCCGCAGACGGCGGTCGGCCAACCAGGCACCGCGGCCCTTTTCAGCGTGGAACATCTCGTCGGTGGCCGGATTGTAGACCACACCAGCAACCAGCTCGCCCTCGCGCTCGAGCGCGATCGAGACCGAAAAGTGCGGCATGCCGTGCAGGAAGTTCAGCGTGCCGTCGAGCGGATCGACGATCCAGCGGTGCGACTTGTCGCTGCCTTCAACAATCCCGCGTTCCTCCATCAGGAAGCCATAACCCGGACGGGCCTGGCTCAGACGGTCATAGATGATGTCCTCGGCCTTGTGATCGGCGACCGAGACGAAATCGGCCGGACCCTTGCGCGAGACCTGCAGGTGCTCGATGTCGCGAAAATCGCGATTGAGCGAACGGCCGGCGCGGGCGGCGACATCGGTCATGACAGTGAGGAGCGGAGACAGCGTACCCATGATATCAGTCCGCCCGCTTCACATAGCTGCCGTCTTCGGTGGCGACGATGATGCGCTCGCCAACGCCAACGAAGGGCGGAACCGAGGAGCGCACGCCATTGGATAGGATGGCCGGCTTGTAGGAATTGGCGGCAGTCTGGCCCTTCACCACCGGCTCGGTATCGGCCACTTCCAGGGTCACGTGCTGTGGCAGGGAAATGCCGATCGGCCGTTCCTCGTGGAACTCGACAACGACATTCATGCCATCGGTCAGATAGGCCGCACGTTCCTCGCCGACGAAATCGGCCTGCAGCTCAATCTGCTCATAGCTTTCGGCATCCATGAAGGTCAGCATGTCATCGCTGGCGAACAGGAAGGTGTGATCCTTCTGCTCAAGGCGCACGCGCTCGACCTTGTCGGCGGCGCGGAAGCGTTCGTTGAGCTTGCGACCGTCGAGGAGGTTTTTCAGCTCGACCTGGGCGAAAGCGCCGCCCTTGCCCGGCTTGACGTGATCCGTCTTGACCGCGACCCACAGCGTATCCTGGTGCATCAGGACATTGCCGGGGCGGATTTCGTTACCGTTGATTTTCATAACTCACCTGTTGCCGCGCCAATGCGGCCCATATTTCGCGTCGGCGCGCGCGCGCCGCAAAGTGGCGCTCTCCTATCAGCGGGCATGCGGAACGGCAAGCCGCGCGGCACCGGCCCGACGCCGGGGCGCGCCAAACCGTCAGCGCAGCGCGTCGAATTCAGCCCGTATCCGCTGGCGGACATCCGGTGGCAGGGCGCTTGCCAGCCCGGCCTCGAGCCGGTCGCGGTCACGATCATGCACCGGCGCGCCGAGATGATCAGTCGCCGCCAGCAAGGACCAGCGATAGGCCAGCTCAAGATCCTGTGACACGCCCTCGCCGCGCGCCAACACGAATGCGTAGAGGAATTGGCTCTCGGCATCACCGCCACGGGCGCCGCGCGAAAACCAGTAGGCGGCCAATTCCGGATCCGTATCGCCGCCGCGACCCTGATACATCATCAGACCGTATTGGCCCTGGGCTGGCGCGTAACCACTTTCGGCGGCGATGCGCATCCAGTTCCGGCCGGTCACATCATCCTGCGCCCCGCCCTCGCCGTCGACCCACATCATGCCAGCCTGGAAGGCGGCTTCGGCGTGGCGCTGATTGGCGGCACGTTCATACCAGACCCGGGCGCCCGCCGCGTCACGCGCACCGCCCAAACCCTCGTCGAGCAATTGGGCGAGCTGGTACATGCCTTCCGCCGAGCCCTGCTGGGCGGCGCGGCCAGCCCACTCGCGGGCGGCGATGGCGTCCTGGGGCACGGGCGAGTTTTTCAGCGTCACCGCATGCGCAACCATGGCCGGGATATGACCGGCCCGGGCGGCGCGCTCGAACCAGGGCTCAGGCTGACCAAGCGCCAGCGACTCATCCCCGAGCGCCGCCAGTTGCCCGAGATTATAGAGCGCGACCGGATCGTCGCGGTCCGCGGCACGTGTGAACCAGCGCGCGGCCGCCGTCAGATCAACCGGGCCACCCTCGCCATTGCGCGTCATGATGCCCGAAAGAAGCGCGGCATCGACAATGCCGCCGGCAGCCGCGGTCGCGGCATAATTGCGGGCCGAGGCCCAGTCTTCACCGAGATAGGCAATCTGGGCCCGATACCAAGCCGCCTCGGCGCCGCCCATTCCGGAAGGAATTTCAGCGTTGTCCGCTTCCAGCCCCTCGACCGCAGCACTCTGGACGTCTTCGGGCAACAGGATGAGTTCGCGCGGGAAGACCATCGCGGGCGACGTGTCTTCGGTCGGCGCGTCTTCGGTAAGCACCGGCTCCGGCGCGACCACGTCCTGGGCGTGGGCTGGCACGGCGGCAAGCAACAGGGAGGCGCTGATGGTGAGCGCGGCAAGAAGGGCGGTGTGGTTGGAAGCGATCATGCCCCTTCTAGAGCGCGTCGATTGCGGCACCGTCAAGCCTGCACTGCGTTTGCTGGGTGAAATGTAATCCGGCGGCCGGCCGCGATCATCCCGTCAGGCCTCGCCGGTCAGCGCCGCAAAGGCCCTGACGGCCGCCGCCGGCCCGTCCGGGTGCGCCCAGATGCCGGCCGAGACGGCGAGGAAGTCGGCGCCGGCCGCTATCAGCGGCGCGGCGTTGTCGGCGGTGATGCCGCCAATGGCGACACAGGGCAGCTCAAACAATTCCACCCACCAGGTCAGGATGTCCGGCGTCGCGACATGGTCGGTTGCCTTGGTCGCGGTCGGATAAAAGGCACCGAACGCGACATAATCCGCCCCTGCCTCACCCGCGACCATCGCCAGGTGACGGCTGGCATGGCAGGTCACGCCCACGCTCCGCTCCTTGCCCATGATCGCGCGCGCATCCTTCACCCGGCCATCGGACTGACCGATATGGACACCGTCGCAGCCGAGTTGGTCGGCCAGTTCGGGACTGTCATTGAGGATGGCAGCAACGCCGCGCGTCTGGGCCGCCCGAATGAGATCCGGCGCGAGACGGCGGATATCCGCCTCGTCATGATCCTTGAGACGTATCTGCAGGGCCGACACCGGACCGGCATCCAGGGCGGTTTCCAGCCTTGCAAGGAAGTGCGCATCAATGCGCGGCGGGGTGATCAGGTAAAGTTCGCTCATGCGACGCCTTTTGGCAGGCCTGCGCGACCGGCACAATGGCGCCGCGACAATCGGAGATGAACATCACCCAATCGGGTCATTCATCTTCCTTTCATCCAGTTTATACAAGGGTGACGCGCAACACGGGTAGGCGTGATGTCTGCGTGTCTTAAAAAGGGGATTTTTCACATGTCTTTCAAAACCATTCTCGCCGCCGGCATCGCTGCCGCGTCCTTCGCCGGCCTGGCCGCTGCCCAGGACTGGTCGCAGCCGCCGACCTTCGGCTCGGTGTCGTTGAACTCGGGCTTCACCCCGGATCCGTACACCACGTCGATCACCGCGGGCGGCACCATCCAGGCGTCCAACCTGTCCTCCTCCTGCGCCGGCATGATCGCCAACGCTCCGGACTTCCGCCTGAACTTCAATGCCGGCTCGCTGCCGCTCTACATCAGCGCCTATTCCAACGCCGACACCACGCTCGTGGTCAACGCACCGGACGGTTCCTGGTATTGCAATGACGACAGCAACGGCCTGAACCCGTCGCTCGCCTGGGGCAGCCCGATGTCCGGCCAGTACGACATCTGGATCGGCACCTACGGCACCAATTCCGACCTCGCTTCCTCGACGCTCCACATCTCCGAGCTCGGCGGCTAAGCCAACCGGATATCCGGAACGGAAAACCCCCAGCCAGACGGCCGGGGGTTTTTTGTTGTGCGTCGGTCTGGGAGGTCGTGACCTAAGCCGTCTCTTTTTCCATCTCCGGCTTGTACTCGCCCAGCGAGGCGAGGCCGTTCATGCGGGCGCGATGGTTGAAGGCGGCCTGGGCAGCCGCGTAATTTTCCGCCTTGCCGGCCCAGGCTTTCAGCGGGGCGGCCTGCAGGGCGCGGCCGTAGGAGAAGGTCATCGGCCAGGGCAGGTCATAGGCCTCATTCATGATCGAGAGATGATCGGTGGCTTCCTCGTCGGACTGACCGCCGGACAGGAAGGCGATGCCGGGCACCGCCGCCGGCACGCAATTGGCCAGGCACTGGACCGTCATGTCGGCGACTTCCTCGCGGCTGGCGCGATCATCATTGGTGGTACCGGAGATGACCATGTTCGGCTTCAGGATCGTGCCTTCCAGCACGACGCCCTGATCGAACAGCTCGCGGTAAAGCGTCTTCAGCGCAAACTCGGTGACTTCATAGCAGCGCTCGATCGAGTGATCGCCATCCATGATGACTTCCGGCTCGACGATCGGGACGATATTGGCTTCCTGGCACAGGGCGGCATAGCGGGCCAGGGCGTGCATGTTGGTGTTGATGCAATACTGGCTCGGCACGCTGTCATCGCTGCCACCGCCGATATTGACCACGGCGCGCCATTTGGCGAAGCGGGCGCCCAGCTCGTAATAATCAGCCAGGCGATCGCGCAGACCGTCGAGGCCCTCGGTGATGGTTTCGCCCTCGGCACCGGCCAGCGGCTTGGCACCCATATCGACCTTGATGCCCGGGATCGAGCCGGCATCGGTGATCAGCTTGGTCAGAGCGGTGCCGTCCTTGGCGCTCTGGCGGATGGTTTCATCATAGAGGATGACGCCGGAAATGTGCTTGCTCATGGCCGGCTCGGTGCGGAACAGCATGTCACGCCAGTCGCGGCGATTGTCCGGCGTGTTGTCCAGACCGATCGAGGCAAAGCGCTTGCCGATCGTGCCGGTCGACTCGTCAGCGGCCAGAATACCCTTGCCCGGGGCCACCATGGCGCAGGCGATTTCGTTGAGTTGATCGAGATCCATCAGGATACCCCCAGCTGTTCAAGCATATTGCGGCAGGCGCCCGCCTGCCCGTTCCAACGCCGCCCTTTTAGCGCGGGACGGCGTGAATTCCCACCGGTCAGGCGCGGATTTTCGCGCCGCGCCCGACTTTTCATGTTACCGATACCATCCGATATGCGGCAAGTCATCCCGCCGCGTCACGCGACCAGTTCTGGCGTCCCCATGACGGCGGCCACACCCGGCAGCGTCTTGCCTTCCATCCACTCCAGGAAAGCACCCCCGGCGGTCGAGATGAAGGTGAAATCACCGGCGACACCAGCCTGGTTCATGGCGGCGACCGTGTCGCCACCGCCGGCCACGGCAATCAGCTCGCCTTCGACGGCGGCGCGGGCGGCGTGGCGGGCTGCCTCGACCGTCGCGGTATCAAAAGGCGGCGTCTCGAAGGCGCCGAGTGGTCCGTTCCAGATCAGCGTTGCCGACTTGTCGATCGCCTGGCCGAGCGCGACCACGGTGGCCGGACCGCAATCGAGGATCATCTCGTCGTCAGCAACATCGGTGACGGCGGCCAAGCGGGTCTCCGGATTGGGTTTGAATTCCTTTGCCAGCACCACATCGCTCGGCAGCATCAGCTTGCAGCCGCTTTCCTCGGCCGCCGCCAGGATGGCGCGGGCGGTGTCGACGAGGTCCTTCTCGCACAGGCTGGCACCGATCTTGATGCCCTGAGCGTGCAGCAGGGTGTTGGCCATCCCACCACCGACGAAGAGCGTGTCGACCTTCTTCACCAGGTTTTGCAGCAGGTCGATCTTGGTCGAGACCTTGGCGCCGCCCACCAGGGCGATGACCGGACGTTTCGGGCTTTCCAGCGCCGCGACCAGATGGTCGATCTCACGCTGCAGGGCCAGACCGGCATAGGACGGCAGGTGATGGGTTACGCCTTCTGTCGACGCATGGGCGCGGTGCGCGGCGGAGAAGGCGTCATTGACGTAAATGTCACCGAGTGCGGCAAGCGCCTTGGCAAAACCGGCCTCATTTTTCTCTTCGCCCGGCTCATAGCGCGTATTCTGCAACAACAGGACATCGCCATCGGACAGGCCGGCGACAGCCGCGGCGGCATCGTCACCCGCGACATCGTCCACAAAGCTGAGCTCGACACCCATCAGATCCGCCAGCGGCTGGCAGACCGGCTCCAGCGACATCTCCGCAACGCGCTGTCCCTTGGGACGACCGAAATGGGCCATCAGGATCACTTTCGCGCCGCGCTCGACAAGATGGTCAATCGTCGGCAGGGCCGATTCCAGACGCGTCGCGTCACTGACCTGCCCGTCCTTCATCGGCACGTTGAAATCAACCCGGACAAGCACGCG
Organism: Maricaulis maris; assembly: GCF_003634045.1. Taxonomy (GTDB): domain Bacteria; phylum Pseudomonadota; class Alphaproteobacteria; order Caulobacterales; family Maricaulaceae; genus Maricaulis; species Maricaulis maris. The sequence continues at coordinate 58,609 of NZ_RBIM01000001.1, read as the reverse complement.
CTTGCCCTGGACATCGGCATCCTGGATGCGGCGGATCGTGGTCATGACGGAGCCTCTTGGCGCTCGAACTACAGGAATTTGCCCATGGCGACGGTGGTGTCGACCATGCGGCAAGCAAAGCCCCACTCATTGTCATACCAGGTCATGACCCGGGCCAGGCGCTCGTCGATGACCTTGATCTTGTCGAGGGCCACGATCGAGGAACGGCTGTCGTGATTATAATCGATCGAGACCAGCGGCAGGCTGTCATAACCCAGCACGCCCTTCATCGGACCGTCAGCGGCGGCCTTGACGGCTTCAGCCAGCTCTTGCGCTGTCGTGGCGCGGCCCGGCGTGAAGACGAGATCGATCAGCGACACATTCGGGGTCGGCACGCGCACGGCGGCGCCATCGAGCTTGCCGACCAGTTCCGGCAGGACCAGGCCGACAGCCTTGGCGGCCCCGGTCGAGGTCGGGACCATCGACATGGCGGCGGCGCGGGCGCGGTGCAAATCCTTGTGATTGCGGTCCAGCGTCGGCTGGTCGCCGGTATAGGCGTGGATGGTGGTCATGTGGCCACGCTCGATGCCGACGGCGTCATTTAGCACCTTGGCGACCGGGGCCAGGCCATTGGTCGTGCATGAGGCGTTGGAGACGATGATGTCGTCGGCGGTCAGCTGGTCGTGATTGACGCCATAGACGATGGTCTTGTCGGCATTCTTGGCCGGAGCCGAGCACAGGACGCGTTTGGCGCCTGCCTCGATATGGGCCATCGCGGCCTCTTTCGAGTTGAAGGCCCCGGTGCATTCCATGACGATATCGACGCCCATATCACCCCAGGGCAGCTCGGCCGGATTGCGGTTGGAGACTTTCTGGATCTTGCCGAAACCGGCATCGATCCAGTCATCACCGACCTTGATCTCGCCGGGATAGCGGCCGTGGACACTGTCATAGGTCAGGAGGTGGGCATTGGTTTCGGGGGTGGAACTGTCATTGATCGCGACAATCTCGACCTCGTCCCAGCGCTTGTTCTCCAGAACCGCGCGCAACGCCAGACGGCCAATACGACCAAAACCGGTAATCGCAACCCGAAGGGCCATGCTCATCTCTCCTTGTCAGATCGACCGGACGCAGGGCTCGTCCGGAAGAAGTTGGCGCGGATTTAGCGGCCTTTGAGGCCCTAGTCCACCGATGCGGTGCCGCAAAACAGCAAGGGACGGAATTTTTTACAAATCACGACTGCGCCGCCCATTTCATCGCTTTTTTAAGTCAACACGCAAGCATCATGCCGAAAATGCCGCATTCTCGCACCAACCATTGATGATAACGCTACCGCTTGCACCAAGCAGCTCGCGCCGGTCGAGCCAAGCTTGCCCGCATGACGCGATCAGCTGGACAGCAGACCACCCCTTGCCATGCCAGCCCCTCACTGCGAGAACAAAAAACCTAGGGATTTAACGTCAAGGGCAGACGTCGCATGAAAGTAATCGTTCTGGGCGGAGACGGCTTCTGCGGATGGCCGACCGCACTCCACCTTTCCAATCTCGGCCATGACGTCGTCATCGTCGACAATCTCTCGCGCCGCAAGATCGATATCGAGCTGGAAGTCGAAAGCCTGACACCGATCCGTCCGATGTCGGAACGCCTGGCCGCGTGGAAAGAGGTGTCGGGGCGCGACATCGGCTTCGTGAACATGAATGTCGGCAAGGACTATCAGGAACTCGTCGATCTGATCGAGGCCGAACAGCCCGACACGATCATCCATTTCGCGGAACAGCGGGCGGCCCCCTATTCGATGAAATCGGCCCGCCACAAGCGCTATACGGTCGACAATAATCTCAACGCCACCAATGACGTACTCGCTGCGATCGTCGAGACCGGCCGCGACATCCACCTCGTCCACCTCGGCACGATGGGCGTCTATGGCTATGGCACGGCCGGGATGAAGATTCCCGAGGGCTATCTGAAGGTGAAGATCGAGACCGATGAGGGCCTGAAGGATCAGGAAATCCTCTATCCGGCCAATCCGGGTTCGATCTATCACATGACCAAGACCCAGGATCAGCTCTTCTTCCATTTCTACAACAAGAACGACAAGGTGAAGATCACCGATCTCCACCAGGGCATTGTCTGGGGCACCCAGACCGAAGAGACCAAGCGCGATGAGCGCCTGATCAACCGCTTCGACTATGACGGCGATTACGGAACGGTGCTCAACCGCTTCCTGATGCAGGCGGCGGTGAACTATCCGATGACCGTGCACGGTACGGGCGGCCAGACGCGCGCCTTCATCCATATCCAGGACACGGTGCGCTGCATCCAGCTGGCGGTCGAGAACCCGCCCAAGCCGGGCGACAAGGTCCATATCCTCAACCAGATGACCGAGACCCACCGGGTCCGCGACCTGGCCAAGATGATCTGCGACCTGGCCGGCGCCGAGATGCAGCTCGTCCCCAATCCGCGCAATGAGGCGGACGAAAACGACCTGCATGTCGAGAACAACACCTTCCTCCAGCTGGGCCTGAACCCGACCACGCTCGCCGACGGGCTGATGGAAGAAGTCACCGACATCGCCCGCAAATATGCGGACCGCTGCGACAACTCGAAAATCCCCTGCATTTCCTATTGGGGCAAGGGGCGTGAGGACGCGGCCATCGCCAAGCCGGCGGAGACGGCGGCGGAGTAGGCGAGTCTGACGCCACGATCAAAGGGCGCCCGCTGCGGCGCCCTTTTTTTTGTGCGCGCGCGACCCTCTACCGTCATCCTGACGAAAGTCAGGACCCAGACCGGCGCGATTCCATCAAACGGTCCGCCATCTGCCCGAGACATAAATCCGCCTTCACGCCGGCGAACACCACCACCTGGCCCCACCGCCCCACTGGGTCCTGACGTGCGTCAGGATGACGGTGTTTGCTGAGCCATAATGTTGTGAAGGCGTGACATCGGTCACAGCCTGCCGCCACCGCCAGCCGTCATCCTGACGAAAGTCAGGACCCAGACCGGCACGATTCCATCAAACGGTCCGCCATCTACCCGAGACATAAATCCGCCTTCACGCCGGCGAACACCACCACCTGGCGGCACCGCCCCACTGGGTCCTGACGTGCGTCAGGATGACGGTGATTTGTGAGCCATAATGTTGTGAAGGCGTGACATCGGTCACAGTTTGCCGACACCACCAGCCGTCATCCTGACGAAAGTCAGGACCCAGACCGGCTGAGGCTTGGATGGCGAAACACCCCTGTGTCTACATACTGGCGAGCCAGCGAAACGGAACGCTTTACATCGGTGTCACCGGCAATATCGCCATGCGGGTGATGCTGCATCGCGACGGCAAGGGTTCTGCCTTCACGCGCAAATATGGGGTCCACCGACTGGTCTGGTACGAGTTTCACGAAGATTTCGGCTTCGCCATTGAGCGTGAAAAGCGCCTGAAAAACTGGCGGCGGTCTTGGAAGCTCGAATTGATCGAAGCCACCAATCCGGACTGGGATGATCTCTACGACACCATCCAGATGTGGGCACCGATGGATTGAGATTGCCGCCCTTTTGATCCCGAGCCTTCCCACACACCGCCATTCCGTCAAAATCCGGACGCCAGGCCAACCGCCCCACTGGGTCCTGACGTGCGTCAGGATGACGGTTGTGGAATGGCCCCCGAGAAACATGCGCCCCCCGAATTGGGTCGGGCTCTAGTACGAAAACGGCGCCTCACGGGGCCCGGATTTTCGGGCTCGGCCTAACGGGCCTGTACCACCGACTGCAGCAGCCAAGCCAACGCTTCCGGTTCGGTGTCGAAGACCGCGAAAGCGTGATGCTCGTCCTTGTGGGGCAATTGCTCCCAGACCTGGATGATCGGCGAGTTCCAGCGCGCCGGGATGACCCAGGCTTCTCGCGTTCCCCGGCCGCGGATATCACGGGTCGCATCCATATAGGGCATGGCGACCTTGAGATATTTCTGCAGGGTCAGGGCGCTCAGATCGGCATCAATATCGAGATGCGTCAGGATACGGCGCGAGTCGGCCCATTGCGGCTCACCGATTATCTCCCGATCCGACTTCAGGATCTCTTCCATATCGACCCGGCCTTCGAACCGGATCCGGAAGGCATTGATCTCCGTGTCAAAGGTGTAACGGTAACTCATGGCTGTCCCCGGCCGCGATGTCAGGCCTCCATTTTCCGCACCATTTTCTCAAGAAATTCACAACAGGCGGCCAGCTGATCGATCGCCACGAACTCGTCCGGCTGATGTGCCTGGTTGATCGAACCGGGGCCGCAGACAACGACGGAAAGACCCGCCGCCTGGAACTGGCCGGCCTCGGTGCCGTAGGAGACCACGCGGGTGGAATTGTCGCCGGTGAGCTGGCGGGCAAGGCGCTCGGCAGCCCCGTCATTTTCCGGCGCGAAGGCGGGCACGTCGGAACGCACCGTGATCTCGATCGCGGCGTCCGGTGCGGATTGTCTCATCGCCGCCTCGATCCCGGCCGCCCGCTCCCGCAGACCGTCGGCAATTGCGTGCGGGTCGTCCCACGGGCAGGGCCGCATCAGCGTGCCGAACTCACACTCGAGCGCCAGGATATTGAGTGCCGTTCCGCCCTTGATCTCGCCAATGGTCAGCGTGCCATGGGGCGGGTTGAACGGGCTGTCGGCCGGGGCCGACGCCTCCATTTTTCCAGCCTCATCGACCAGGTACTGCATCAGCGGCACCGCATGGGTGATGGCACAGGCGCCATCGCGGACCAGTGAGGAATGGGCTTCGCGGCCACGCACTGTCACGGTCAGCGAGAACAGGCCCTTATGGGCGGTGACGACTTGCATGTCGGTAGGCTCGCCCACCACGACCATGGCGGGTTTGACCGGGCCCTCCATGATCCGGTCGATCAGCGCCGGCGCACCGAGACACCCGACCTCCTCGTCAAAGGAAAGCGCGATATGGATCGGCGTCTTGAGGCTTGCCGCGGCGATTTTCGGGGCCAGCGCCAAAATGCAGGCGGAGAAGCCCTTCATGTCGCAGGTGCCGCGACCATAGAGCCGGCCATCACCCTTGTCGGTCAGCACCCAGGGATCGGACGTCCAGGGCTGGCCATCGACCGGCACCACATCGGTATGACCGGACAGGACGACACCGCCATCGACCGCCGGCCCGAAACGGGCATGCAGGTTGGCCTTGGTGCCGTCTTCATTGGGGATGCGCTCGCAGACCGCGCCGAGGGCCAGGAGCTTGGCCTCGACATGGTCGATCAGCGGCAGGTTGGAATTGCGCGAGGTGGTGTCGAAAGCGACGAGATCGCGCAGTTCGGCGATGGCGGTATCGAGATGGGCAGAAGCGGGCATGGGAACAATCTGATCCGTATTTGGCTGACAGTGTTATGAGGTTTTTTACAGCGTTATCAAACACCGCTCCGCTTGTCCGGCCTGCTGGTTCACCCTGTCCCTTGCTCACAATGGGACCAGACCGCGACATGTTGCGACACTTCTTCAGACGCCTCGGCGACTTCCCGCGCAATCGCCGCGGCAATATCGCGATACTATTCTCGCTCCTGCTGGTCCCGATCACCGTCCTGTCCGGCGGGGCGGTGGACATCAACCAGGCGCTCAATGCCCGCGCCCGCCTGTCACGCGCGCTCGACGCGGCGGCGCTGGCGGTCGGCGTGCGCACTTCGATCAGCGAGAATGAAGCGACCGCCCTGGCCCTCGATTTCGTCGATGCGAATTATCCCGACCGCGAGATCGGCGCGATCCAGAACCTCACCGTCCATCTCGACCAGGACAATGACCGCGTCACCGTGCGCGCCGAAAGCCGGGTCGAGACGATCATTCTCGGCCTGATCGGCATTGAACACATCACCGTGCACTGGGAGAGCGAGGTGCAACGCGCCCGGTCTTCGCTGGAACTGGTGATGGTGCTCGACAATACCGGCTCGATGGGCGGCTCGAAAATCTCCAGCCTGCGCTCGGCCGGCCTGCTCCTGACCGACATCCTGTTTGACGGCGCCGATGCCGACCGGCTGAAGATCGGACTGGTCCCCTTCTCGGCGACGGTGAATGTCGGCACCCAATATGACCGCGCCTGGTGGCTGGATCCGGACGCGCAGTCACCCCTGCATTCGGAGAATTTCGACCCGTCGGCCAATCGCTGGGACCTCTATGACAGTATACAGAACCGCGCGTGGGAAGGCTGTGTCGAGGCACGCGCCATCCCGCATGATGTCGAGGACACATTGCCCACAACGTCCGACCCGCAGACGCTCTTCCTCCCCTATTTTGCCCCGGACGAGTCCAATTACGCCAATAATGCCAGCTATTCGAACTCCTATCTCAATGACGGGATGGGTGGCTCGAATGAGCGGGCGCGGATGCGCAACACGCCAAAATACACCAACGCCTCGATCAATTCGTCGAGCCGCGGCCCGCAATGGGGCTGCACCGCACGCCCGATCACGCCACTGACCAATCAACGCTCGACCATCGACGACGCGATCGAGGACATGATCGCCAACGGCACGACCAATATCCCGATCGGGGTCAGCTGGGGCGTGCGGGTCCTGTCGCCCGGCATGCCGTTCACCGAGGGCGTCGGCTTCGACGAGGACGACACGATCAAGGCGATGGTGGTGCTGACCGATGGCGAGAATTATCTCGATGGCCGGAACAATCCGAACTATTCGAACTATTCCGGCTATGGCTTCATGCGCGACGGACGGCTGGGCATCCAGTCGCGCTCGGACAATACGATCCGCAACGCGCTGGACGACCGCACCGAAGCGGCCTGCGAATACGCCAAATCACTCGGCATCCGCGTCTATACGATCACCTTCCAGGTCTCGTCGAGTTCGACCCGCGACATGATGCGCGACTGCGCCACCCACCCCAGCCTGTATTATGACAGCCCGTCCGACACCGCCCTGCGCTCGGCCTTCGAGATGATCGCCGGCGATCTCACCAATCTGCGCCTGTCGAGATAGGTCCGGGATTAACCACTGAATAACCGTGCCTTATAACGCCCCCTTAATCCCGATCCGATAAGATTTTAGCGAATTCTGTATTGGATCCCTGCGATGCCTTTCCAAGGCCTGTTCAACCATTGCTCCCGCTTCTGCCGCGAAACGCGCGGCAATGTCGCGACGATTTTTGCGCTGTCCCTGGTCCCGGTTGCCCTGCTGTCGGGCGGCGCGGTTGATCTCAGCCAGTCGATGAATGCCCGCTCGCGCCTCGCCCAGGCGCTCGATGCGGCGGCACTTGCTGTCGGGGTCAACACCTCGCTGTCGAATGCCCAGGCAACGCAGATCGCCAATGATTTCATCGCCGCCAATTATCCCGGCCGCGAGCTTGGCGTGGTCCAGAACATCAATGTCAGTGTCGATGATGTCACCGACACGGTCACCGTGACGGGCGAGGCCCGGGTCCAGACCACCATGCTCGGCATGGCGGGGATCGATTACATCACTGTGCACTGGGAGAGCGAAGTCCAGCGCGCCCGCCAGCGCCTTGAACTGGTCATGGTGCTCGACAATACGGGCTCGATGGGCGGCTCCAAGATCCGCAATCTTCGCGACAGCGCCGAGCTTCTCACCGAAATCCTGTTTGACGCCGCCGATGAGCCCGAGGACGTCAAGATCGGCCTCGTCCCCTTTGCGGCGACGGTGAATGTCGGCACGAATTACGAGCGCGCCTGGTGGCTCGACCCGCTGGCGGCCTCGCCGCTCCACGCCGAATGGGCCGGCGGCAGCACCGTCGAGGTCGAGACCTGCACCGGTCGGGGCCGACGGCGGCGATGCACCACCGAAGAAGTCCTGATCAATCATTGGGACTTGTTTGACGATCTGCGGAACACCGAATGGGAGGGCTGCGTCGAAGCGCGCGCCATCCCGATGGACATTGACGACACCCCGCCATCGGTCGGCAATCCGGAAACGCTCTTTGTGCCCTTCTTCGCCCCCGACGAGCCGGACAATGACCGGGACTACAGCAATGACTATTTGGACGATGGCATTACATCCAGCCTGTTGGGTCGCCTGATCAACCTGCTGAAGTATGACAATGGCCGCCCCAGCGGTGGCGGTCCGAACAGCGCCTGCACGACCACACCGATCACGCCCCTGACCTCGAACCGCTCCCGCCTGCTGAACGCCATCGACGACATGGAGGCGAACGGCACCACCAATATCCCGCAAGGCGTGGGCTGGGGCATTCGTGTCCTGTCACCGCAGGAACCCTTCACCGAGGGCACTGCCTATGATGATCGCGAAATCATCAAGGCGATGGTGATCCTGACCGACGGCGACAATGTCATGACCGGCCGGTCAACCGATCTGCGGTCGGACTACTCGGCCTATGGCTTCTCGGCGCATGGCCGGCTCGGCACGACCTCGTCGAGCAGCAGCACGTTGGGCAACCGCCTCGATGACCGTCTGGAGGACGCCTGTGATTATGCCAAGGCCCAGGGCATCCGCGTCTACACGATAACCTTCCAGGTCAATTCCAGCTCGACCCGTGACCTGATGCGCGGCTGTGCCAGCAATCCGAGCCTGTATTTCGACTCGCCCTCATCGGAGGCGCTGGAAGATGCCTTCGAAATGATTGCCGGTGACCTGACAAACCTGCGCCTGTCGCGGTAGGCGACAGGCGGCAGGCCGTTTCAGTCAAATTCCGGACGCCGGATCAGCCCGGCAGGTCGAGCAATTCCAGCTCGAAGACCAGCGCCATGTTGGGGCCGATCGGGCCGCCCGGCGTACCGCGCATGCCATAGGCCAGGTCGGGATGGATGAAGAGTTCCCAGCGCTCGCCGACCCGCATCAGCGGCAGGGCTTCGACCCAGCCGGCGATCAGGCGGTCGGACGGGAAGGTGGCGGGCTCGCCGCGCGTCCACGAGCTGTCGAACTCTTCGCCATTGAGCAATTGCCCGCGATAATTGACGGTCACCATGTCGCCGCGCATCGGGCTGGCGCCGTCGTCGGAGGCGGTACGGATGCGGAAAGCCAGTCCCGACGGCAGCTGGAACACACACGGTTCGCTGACGATATTGCCGAGATAGTCTTCGGCCAGGGCGCCATTGGCGGCCGGATCGGTTGCATCTTCGGGCAGATCGGCAAGCGGAATGGTGACGCCGTCATCGACCGGACACGCACGGGCAGAATCGACAACCAGTTGGCGGGCGATCAGCTGGTCCAGATTGGGCACAACCCGTTCGGCCAGTGCGAGGCGGGCGCGCAGCGCGGCTTCATCGCCGGTCGCAATCGTGTCGGCATTGGTGGATTGAGTGGTCATGGTCTCGCTTGAATTGGCATTGGAAGACGACGCGGCCGGGTCGGAACAGGCCGACAGCGCCAGGGCGCAGCAGGTCGCGGCAAGGGCAAAACGGGTCATGAAATCTGTCCTGTCAGCTGGATGTTATTCGGCGTCGCGCGGCAGGATGGTGACACGCCAGCTGCGCTCGGGCGAGAGGTAGGTGGCAGCCAGCTCGACAAGTTGAGCCTGCGTCACGGCCTCATAGTCGGTTCGGATCGTGCGAATCCGGTCAAGGCGCTCGGGATGGGTCCAGGACTGGGACAGCCAGCTCATCCAGGCGGCATTGTTTTCCATCGCATTCTCGATCTGCTCGAGCATCGGGCGGCGCGCCCGCAGGACTTCGTCCTCGCTGATCGCACCGGAGGCGAGGTCCGCCGCCAACTCATTGATCGCGGCATAGGTCTGGTCGACGGTCTCGATGCGGACATCGGCACCGACATAGAGATAGCCATAGTCGGGATAGACATCCGACTCCGACGCCGCGTTGGAGGCCGAATAGGTCAGTCCTTCGCGTTCGCGCAGGCGTTCGGTCAGCTTGAGATCAAACACCGCATTGAGCAGGGCCATGGCGCGGGTCCGGGCCGGATCACTGTCGTCAAAGGTCGGCCAGTAGACATTGGCGCGGGCCTGATCGGCCGGACCGTTATGGTGCAACACGACCGGGTCGGCGACGGCATCCGGGAAGACGATGGTGCGGGCCTCGTCATAATCGGGCCAGCTGCCGGCCCGGGCCGGCAAGGCGCCCAGCGTCGGGGCGAGCGCCTCGATGAGCGCCGCCTCGGAGACATCACCCACAATGGTCACTTCGATCGGCGCCTGCTCCAGGGCCGGCGACAGGAAGGCCTCGATCGCCGCCATGTCGACACCGGCGACCTGTTCCGGATCGGGCAGGCCGTAGCGTTCATCACCGGAGCGAATCAGACGCGACACTTCCGCCGACATCACGCCGCCCGGCGTGGAATAGGAATTGCGGCGGATTTCCGGAATCACGGCACGGAACTGGTCCAGCCCTTCCTGACGCCAACCCGGATCAGTGATGAAGGCCGTCAGCAGGTCCATCTGGATGCGCAGATCCCCCGGCGTGGTCGCCGTGTTGAAGCTGAAACTGTCATCCCCGACATTGAAACTGTAGCCGATATTTCGACCGGCCAGCACGCGGCCGAGATCGTCGGCGGAATGCGCGCCCAGACCGGACGCGGTGAAGACGGAGCCGGCAATGATATCAACCGCCGGCATCGCCCGCGGCTCTAGCTCGCCGCGACCGAAATCGAGACGGACCCGCACGGTGCGGTCTTCGAAATCGGTCGGCTTGAAGGTCACCGCAACGCCGTTTTCAAACTGCAGGCGGACCAGCCCAAGATCGGCGATTTCCTCGCGCGAGGCGATGACGCCGGCGGCGCCGAAATCGGTATAGGCAAAGCTCAGTGCGCCGTGATCTTCCGGTGCCTCGACGGGTTCGGCGGCACTGGCCTGCCAGGTTTCGATCAGACGGGATTGGGCATCCTCCATCTCGATCGAGGTGGCGAGGAAAAGCAGCGGCTCGACACCGTCCCATCGGGTCCGGAAAGTGGCACTGACCGCCTCCGGCGTTACCTGCGGCAAGCTTGCCTCAAACCGCTCGAGCATGGATTGCGGCGTGGTCAACACCTGATCGGAACGCCAGCTCGACCAGATCTGGTCGGACAGGTTGGCGGTCTGCCGCGTCCCGGCCTGCTCAGCCGCATCGCGCAGGCCGGTGTGCATGTTCGCGATCTGCTCGTCCAGCTCGGCCTGCGTGAAGCCATGCTCCAGCGCCCGACGCAATTCCTGCTCGACGGTGGTGACCCCCTCTTCCCAGCGATCCGGCCGCACAATGGCCAGTACGGAGGCGCGATCGGCAACGCCGAAATCCGTGCCGCGATTGGCCGCTGCCTGGATCAGGGGTGAGTTGCCGGAACTGGTCAGGGTCGCGAAACGACGCCCCAGAATGGCATCGCCGATATTGGCCAGATTATTGTCGAAGCGGGTGGCCGCACTGTCCAGCACCGGCTGGTGCGGCCGCACGGCGTCGACGGTGAAGATGGTGTAGAGTTCGGGATCATGGAAATAGCCGGCCGAAATCGGGCGGTCGGCGCTCACCGAACCGATATCGGGATCAGCCCGCGGATCCTCGATCCCGGCCCAGTCGGCAAAGCCGGCTTCGATCCGGGCAACCACCGCCTCCGGGTCGATATCGCCAACCACGACCACCATGCCCCGCTCGGGCGTGTAGAAATTCTCGTAATAATCGACGAAACGCTCGCGCTGTGCCGTCTCAACCACTTCGGTCGTTCCGATGGCATCGCGGTCGGGAACCAGCGTGTCGGGCAGGCGGAAGCGCCACAGCGCGTTGTTCCAGCGCCGGATCGGCGTGTTGCGGACACGCTCCTCGGACAGGACAACGCCGCGCTCGCGGTCAATCGCGTCCGGATCGAGCAGCAATTCACTCGCCGTCTGACGCATCAGGAAGAGCGCGGTGTCCAGCGCGTCTTCGCCGGCATCGGGCAGGTCGAGCTGATAACCGACGGTCTCATAGCCGGTGAAGGCATTGGTATCGGGGCCGAACTGCAGACCATGGCGCTCCAGCAGCGGCACCATCTCGCCCTCGGGCACCTCGGTCGAGCCGTTGAAAGCCATGTGTTCGATGAAGTGTGCCAGACCGCGCTGGTCATCGGCCTCGCCGAGCGAGCCCATATTGAAGACCATGCGGACCGAGGCGACATTGGGCGGCGTCTGGTTGGCCCGGACCGCATAACGCAGGCCATTGTCGAGCTGGCCGTAAATGATGTCCGGGTCGGCCGGAAGATCGGTGACGTCGTGCACGAAGGCATAGTCGGTGGGAAGGTCGACAGCACCGACCGGATCCTCCCGGGCCGGCTGACAGGCAGCCAGTCCGAACGTCAGCGCCAGCGCCGCAATGCCCAGTCTCCAACCACGTCCAACCGTCATCACATCTCTCCCAAGGCTCTGTGTTCGATCCGGAACCTAGTGGCCACGGAGCGGCTGTCGAGTGAATTAGCGGCAAGCCGGCCGATCAGCCCGAGACGCGCTCGAAAGGATCATGCTCGGCGACCCAGTGACCATCGGCAATTTCAACCAATTGCGGGCGATACTGCTCGGCGTCCGGATCGTCCACCAACCGCGATTTCATGAAGCGCAGCTGGGCCCGCGTGTCCATCGGCGACGGCAATTCGCCGTCCAGTTTGACGCGAACCCGCGCCTTCTCGACGACAGGGTCCGGAACCGGCACGGCCGAGATCAGCGCCTGGGTGTAGGGGTGGCGGGCGTCTTCATAGATCTGGTCACGATCAGCCAGTTCAACGACCCGGCCGAGATAGAGCACCATCACCCGGTGCGAGATCTCGCGCACCACCGAAAGGTCGTGCGAGATGAAGATCATCGACAGGTCCATCTCCTGCTGCAGCTTGATCAGAAGCTCGACAATCTGGGCCTGGATCGACACGTCAAGCGCCGACACGGCCTCGTCGCAGATCACCAGCTTGGGACGCAGGATCATGGCGCGGGCAATGCCGACCCGCTGGTTCTGGCCGCCGGACAGCTCGTGCGGATAGCGGTTGATCATGTTCGGGTCGAGACCGACCTTCTCCATCATCTCCTTGACCATCACCTCGCGTTCCTTGCGCCGCATCGACTTGCGGAAGGTCAGCATCGGCTCCTCGATCGAGGCACCGATCGTCATCCGCGGATCGAGCGAGGCGAGCGGGTCCTGGAAAACGATCTGGAAATCCTCGCGGGATTTGCGCAGCGCGTCGCGCTTGAGACCGAGCAGATCGCGGCCGATCCACGACACGGTCCCTTCCTGGGCGGGAACCAGGCGCAGCACGGCGCGGGCCAGGGTCGACTTGCCGCACCCGGATTCGCCGACAACACCCAGCGTTTCACCGGGCTGGAGATCAAAGCTGATCCCGTCGACCGCACGCAGCGTCTTGTAGGTCGGGCGAAGTCCGCCGGAGACCTGGATCGGGAATTGGACCTTCACATTGTCGACCGACAGCAGCGGATCGGCATCGGCATCGCCGGCAACCGGTTTCAACGCCGTGTGGCCCGGCCGGTCAGGACGGTCCAGGCGTGGCATCGCGTCGAGCAGCATGCGGGTATAGTCGTGTTGCGGATTGGCGAAGATATCCTCGATCTTGCCGCCTTCGACATAGACGCCATGCTTCATCACCTGGGCACGATCGGCCATGCGGGCGACGACCCCCATGTCGTGGGTGATCAGGGCCAGGGCGGCGCCGGTCTCACGCTTCAGCTCATCCATGATATCGAGCACTTCGGCCTGAACAGTCACATCAAGCGCCGTGGTCGGCTCGTCGCAGATCAGCAGGTCCGGCTCGCACAGCATCGACATGGCGATCATGACACGCTGGCGCATGCCGCCGGACAGCTCGTGCGGATATTGCGCGAGGCGGCGCTTGGCTTCGGGAATACGAACCCGGTTGAGCCATTCCAAAGTCCGCGCCTCGGCCGCCTTGCCGCGCATTTTCATGTGAATGCCCAGAACTTCCTGCATCTGGTCGCCGACCGTCATGTGCGGCGTCAGCGAGGTCAGCGGGTCCTGGAAAATCATCGTCATCGAGCGGCCGCGAACGCGATTGAGTTTGCTGGCCGACAGGCCGAGAATCTCGGCATCACGGTATTTGATCGAGCCGGTCGCCTTGCCGTTGGAGGCCAGAAGCCCCATCGCGGCCAGGAAAGTCTGGCTCTTGCCGGAACCCGACTCGCCGACCACCGCGAGGCATTCGCCGGCATTGATTTCCAGGGAAACGCCCTGGACGGCCTCGACCACCCCGTCCGGGGTCTGGAAATCGACATTGAGATCGGACACCCGAAGGATCGGCGCCGAACCGGACGTGTGCTCTTGCGTCTTGGGCACAATAATACTCCCCAAATACTCGGTGACGGAGGAGCATATCGACACAATGGCGCAAGGCCAGCCTCGTTCTCATGCCCAACTGCCCGTGACGTGCAATGTCTTTGCGTGGCGGCCCGCCTGCGCAAATGCTAAGTTTCCGCCAAATCAGTCCTTTTCAATCCGCACCGGACGCGCGCAAACTGCCGGACCGGCGTCGGGGATGTTGTGACCGATGACACGCAGCGTGGGAGCAGCGCCACCATGACCGCAAGGTCGTCCGACATGCAACGCGCCCTGTTCGCCAGTTCACCACTGGCCATCCTGGAACTGGACGCTCGCGGCGCCATTTCCGCCGTCAATGCCGCGGCCTCCGACCTGCTCGGCTATGACCGGGCCGACCTGTCGGGCAAGCGGGCACAGATCGTCTTTGCCGATGCCCGCACCTATGACCGGCTTGAAAACGAGCATTTCAACATTCCCGACGGCATGACCGAGGGCCGGTTCACGGCACGATACCGCACCCGAAACAGCCGCGTATTCGATGGCGAGACCGTGGCGGTGCGGGCTGCCGGCCAAGGGGCTTACGGCACGGGCACTCTGCTCTTCATCCGCGACGTCACGGCCGAATTGTCACTGAAAGCCAAGCTCGAAGCGAGCGACATCCAGCTGCGCGCGGCGCTCGCTTCGGCGAATGAGGGCGCGTTTTCGCTCAACCTGGTCACCCGGCTCGGCTCGACGCGCGGCTTCATCAATGAATTCCTCGGCATCATCAGCGCCGACGCCACGATCTCGCTTGAACGTTGGCTCGAGATCACGGCGCCGGAGGATCGCGAGCGGCTGTCGCATGCGATCGAGACACTGCGCACCCACCCGACCCAGTCACTCGATATTGTCTTCAAGGCCCAGCGCGCCGACGGCGAATGGCGCTGGCTGCACATGCGCGGCAAGGTCACCGAATTCACCCGCGAAGGTCATGCCCTCCGGATCTCCGGCGTGGTCGCAGACACGACCGAGCGACAGGCGTTGGAGGACAAGCTCGCGGCGCGTGAGCGGCAATTGGCGGACGCCATCGAGTCGGGCTCGAGCGGCGTTTGGGAGATGGACCCGGTCAATCGCCGCGTCACGCCAATCGGTCCGATCCGGGCGATGTTGGGCCTGGATGACGAGCCACAGGAAATCGACTCAAAAACCTGGCTCGACAGCATTCACAAGGATGACCGGGCCGAGATGACGCGCCAGGTCCAAGGTCTTGCCGATGGCAGTCGTGACATGCTGGAGGCAGAGTATCGACTGTGGGATGCCCGCACCGACAGCTGGACCTGGCTGCGATCCCGCGGCAGCGTCAAGGCCGACAGCGGGAACCGGGTTGCCGCCGGCGTCCTGGTCGACATCACCGAGCGCAAACTGCTGGAACGCAAGCTGGTCGAGACCGAACGCCTGATGCGCGAAGGCCTCGAAGGCGCCAATGACGGCGCCTGGAGCCTCGACATTGAACGCGGGCAGCTGCGCATTTCCGGCCTGCTGTCCCGCCTGCTCGAGCGGGAGGACGGCAGCACGGTCTCACTCGACGACTGGTTCGCCCTCCTGCCCACCGATGCCGAGCCGATCGCCCGCGGCCGTTTCGGTCGCTTCACCGGACAAACACGCGACGAACCGAGCGCCGGCGCCAGTCACAGCCTTGGTCGGTTCCGCGTCATCGGCCCGGACAGTTCGGAAGTCTGGTTGCAGTCACGCGGCCGGATCGTCGAATGGACGTCGGATGGCCGCGCCGCGCGTGCTGCCGGCATCGTCAGCAATATCACCGAGGAACGCCGGCTCGAACGCGCCCTCGCCGAGAGCGACCGGCGCTTGCGCGAAGCCCTTGTGGCGGCCGGTGAAGGCGCCTGGCGGATGAATCTGAAGACCCGGGTCGCCGAAGTCAGTGCCATCATCGCCGCCATGATGGGTCTGCCAGCAGGCGATGCCCGCGTCACCTATGACGATTGGGAAGAACGCATCCACCGCGACGATCTTGATCTCGCCCGCGACGCTTTCAGGGCCCTGCGAACCGGCGAGCGCGACTCGATCGATATCGTCCTGCGCTATCAATCCGAGGCCGCCGGCTGGATCCGCATCCATAATCGTGGCCGCATCTCCGAGCGCGACAAGGACGGTCTGCCCTCGGTGGCGACCGGATTCGTTGCCGATATCTCCGAACGCCTGTCGACGCAGGAAGCACTGGCGGATCGTGAACAACAACTCTTCCAGGCGGTCACGGCGGCGGCCCTGGGGACCTGGCGCATCGACCTTGTCGCTCGCACGATCAATCTGCGCGGCACCATTGTTGCTGAACTGTTCGGCACCGATGAAGCCCGCACGATATCGCTGACGGAATGGCGCGAACGCATCCACCCGGCCGACATGGCGGGTGTCGATGCGGCGATTGCCCATATTCTCGCGACCGACAATGTGCAGGCCGACGACCAATATCGTCTGCGCGACTGGAATGGCGATTATGTCTGGCACCGCTCGACCGGCCGCATCGTCGAGCGGGCCGGTGACGGCAAGGCCATCGCCGCGTCCGGGGTGCTGTGGAATATCGATGCCACCCGGCGCCTGGAAACCATGATGAGCGAGGAGCGTGCCCGCTTCGAACGCATCTACCGCGCCACGCCGGCCATGATGCACACCATCGACAATGACGGGTTCATCGTCGAGGTCAGCGATTTCTGGCTGACCCATCTCGGTTACAAACGAGCTGAGGTGATCGGTCGCAAATCAGTGGACTTCCTCGACCCGGAATCGCGCAAACGTGCCGTCGAGGTGGAGCTGCCGAAACTGTTCCGCGTCGGCGAGAACATCAACACACCCTATCGCTTCATCCGCAAGACGGGCGAGCCGATCGATGTCCTGTTGTCGTCCTTCCTGGAGCGGGATTCCGAAGGCAAGCCGCTGCGCAGCTATGCCATTCTCACCGACGTGTCGGAGCTGCGCGCCATCAATGAACAGCTGGAACGCACCAATCGCGAGCTCGACCGTTTCGCCACGGTCGCCTCGCACGATCTGCAGGAGCCGCTGCGCAAGGTCGCAGCCTTCTCCTCGCTGGTGAAGCGGCGCTATTCCGACAAGCTGGATGAAGATGGCGTGCGCAGTCTCGACTTCCTCGCCGATGCCGCCCAGCGCATGCAGCGTCTGATCAACGAGCTCCTGTCCTACTCCAAACTGTCGAGCCAGCCCCTGAACCTCGCCACCGTCGATACCGGTGCGCTGGTCAATGAAATTACCGACCAGCTGGAAACTGCGATCACCGAGAACAAGGCCCGGATCACGGCCCGGGAGCTGCCGGTGATCGAGTCCGACCGCGTGCTGCTGACCCAGATCCTTCAAAACCTGATCTCGAACGCCGTCAAATATCGCGGCGACGCGGATCCGGAGATTTCGCTGTCAGCCCGCGAAACCGAAACCGGTTGGTGCTTCACCGTCGCCGACAACGGTATCGGGCTGGACATGCGTTTTGCCGAAAAGATTTTCGCGCCCTTCCAGCGCCTGCACACGCGCGAACAGTATGAAGGCACCGGCATCGGCCTTGCCGTGGTGCGTCAGGCGGTCGAACGCCTCGGCGGGACGATCCGCGTCGAGTCGGAACCGGAGAAGGGCGCCCGCTTCATCTTCGACCTGCCGAACACGCCCCCCAAACCACGCGGCGATACCAGCTGACGCCGGTCCGGGTCATTCGAAGCGCAGCGCGTCGATCGGGTTGAGGCGCGAAGCGCGATGGGCCGGATAAAGGCCGAAGAAGACACCGACAAAGGCCGATGCGCCGATGGCGATGGCCACAATCACCGGGTCAATCGCGATCTCGAGCTGGCCGACCTCGGCATAGATCAGCGTCCCGCCAACCCCGACCACCAGTCCGGCCAGGCCACCGATCACGCACAGCACGATGCTCTCGATCAGGAATTGGTTGCGGACATCGGCGCGACGCGCCCCGACAGCCAGGCGCAAGCCGATCTCGCGGGTGCGCTCGGTCACCGAGACCAGCATGATATTCATGATCCCGATGCCGCCGACCAGCAGCACAATCCCGGCCCCCACCGCGAGCAGCAGGCCGAGCTGGCTCTCGGTTTCATTGCGGGCTCGGATGAATTCGGCCAGCGAACCGACCGCGAAATCATCCTCGGCGCCGGGCTGGATATCGCGGCGGATGCGCAGGAGATCCTCAATGTCGGCGATCACGCGGGAGGTCGATTCCCCCGGCGCGATATCGGCATAGATGGTGGACACCGCGTCGCGCACCGTCACGCTCATGCCGGCGCCGAAGCGCTGGCGCACGGTTGAGAGCGGTGCGAACACAACATCGTCCTGGTCCTGCCCCCAAGAACTCTCGCCCTTGGCCGCGAGCGTACCAATGACTTCAAACGGCTGGGCACCGATACGGATGGACTGGCCGATCGGGTTGGCGCCGTCGAACAGCTCTTCGATAATGGTCTGGCCGACTAGGACATAGCGCCGGCCCGCGATATCCTCGGCGCCGGAGAAAGCTCGCCCCTCATCGATGATCCAGCCGCGGGCGGTGAAATAGTCCGGGTTCACGCCCTGGATACGCGAGGTCCAGTTGATGCCGCCGAACACGAGGGTGGTGCTTGCGGAGACTTCGCCGGACACGCCGGACAGGCCGGCAACCTCTTCGCGGATGGCCAGCACATCGCCATCGGTCAACGGATCGGCGGAGCCGGCACCGCCGCGGCGGCCGCCGAACGTGGACGAGCCGGGCCGGATGATCAGGAGATTGGCGCCAAAACTGGCGATTTGCGCCTCGACCGCCTGCTTCGTTCCCTCGCTGATCGAGACCAGCACGATCACCGAGGCGACGCCGATGATGACGCCGAGCATGGCCAGCGCACTGCGCAGGGCGTTGATACGCAAGGCCGTCAGTGCGACCCGCAGTGAAGCAAAGGCATTCATGAGCGATCCTCCACGATGACACCGTCCCGAAACACGATCTGGCGGCGGGCATGATCGGCCACTTCCTGCTCGTGAGTCACGAGGATAACCGTGATGCCCTCGCGGTTGAGCTGGTCGAAGATCGCCATGATGTCCTCGGACGTCTTGGTGTCGAGCGCGCCGGTCGGCTCATCGGCGAGCAGGATTTTCGGATCATTGACCAATGCCCGGGCGATGGCGACGCGCTGTTGCTGACCGCCGGATAATTGCGCCGGATGATGGTCGGTCCGGTCACCCAACCCGACCTGTTGCAACCGCTTCATGGCCCGGGCCACCCGTTCGCCATGTGGCAGGCCGGAATAGATCAGCGGCAGGCCGGCATTCTCGACGGCGCTGGTCCGCGGCAGAAGATTGAATTGCTGGAAGACGAAGCCGATCGTGCGATTGCGAAAGCGCGACACCGCGTCCGGCCCCAGCGCCCGCACATTCTCGCCGGCAATCCGCAACTCGCCCGAGCTTGGCTGGTCGAGCGCTCCGAGCAGGTTCATCAGGGTCGATTTGCCGGATCCGGACGTCCCCATGATGGCGACATATTCGCCCGCTTCGATATCGAGCGAGACCCCGTTGAGGGCGTGCACGACCTGATCGCCCATTGTGTAGGTCTTGACCAGATCGCGGCATTCGATCAGCGCCGGCATTACTCGCGAACCTCGCGGGCCCGCGTGATGATGGCGTCGCCGGCCTCCAGTTCACCGCCGACCACTTCGGTCTGCTGGGTGTCATTGATGCCGACGCGGATACGCCGCTCAACCAGCATACCATCCGCCTCGAGCACCCAGACCGTCACGGAGCGGGTTTCGCGCGCTTCGCGCTGGATGTCGCGATAGCGGGCCATTTGCTCCGGTGTGAAAACACCCTGCAGCTCGCGCATGATCTCCGCTTGGGCGGCTTCGCGGTCCGGCGCCTCGCCGGCCTGGGCCGCCGCGGCCATGCGACCGAAAACCTGACGGAAAATGGCACCGGCCCGTTCGACCTGATCCGGGGTGAGTTCGAGCTGGTCAGCCATCTGGCCCATCGGATTGCCACCGCGGCCGCCACCGGGGCCACCGCGACCGGCCCCACCCCGTCCGCCGCCGCCGGCGCCACCGGCCTCAACCGGTCGGGTCCGGCTTTCCAGGGCCGGCGAGGGACGGAAACGCAGGGCCGAATTGGGCACGGTCAGCACGTCGGTGCGCTCGCCGGTGATGATGTCCATATTCGCCGTCATGCCGGGCAGCAGGCGCTGGCCCGGATTGGCGGCCGAGATCACCACCGTGTAGGTGACCACATTGTTGAGGGTTTGCGGTGCCAGGCGTATCTGGTCGACGACGCCGGTCAGGTCGAGACCCGGATAGGCATCAACCGTGAAGGAGACCGGCTGCCCCTCGGCGATCTGGCCGATATCGGCCTCGTCGACCTGGGCATCGATCTGCACCTGGCCCAAATCCTGGGCGATGGTGAACAGGGTCGGGGCCGACAGGCTGGCCGCCACCGTCTGGCCTTCATCGACGGCGCGATCAACGACGATGCCATTGATCGGCGCCCGGATCGTGGTGCGTTCGAGATCAATCTGAACGCCTTCCAGGGTGGCGTCACGCTGCGCCAGCACCGCTTGTGCGTTGCGTATCTGGGCGTCGGATACGGCGAGATTGGCCTGCGCCGCCTCGTGTGCGGTCAGGGCGTTTTCGAGCGCGGCCTGGGCCGAGATACCGCGGTCGAACAGCGCCTGGATACGATCATATTCCTGTTGCGCGGAGCGCGCATTGGCTTCGGCGGTCAGGCGGTTGGCGCGCTGCAGGGCCAGTGTCGCGGCGGCCGTGGCGCGATTGGCCTCGGCCTCCCGGATACGCGTCTGGTAGGTCTCCGGATTGAGCTGGGCGATGACCTGCCCGGCCTCGACGGTGTCGTTGAAATCGACATAGAGCGCTTCGATCTGGCCGGACAGCTGCGAGCCGACCTCGACCGTGACCAGTGCCCGTACGGCACCCGAGGCCGAGACGATGCGGCGCACCTCGCCCTCGCTGACCGTTTCTGTCTCGATCACCATCTCGCCGGCGGCCTGTGACCCCTGCGACATCCACCACCAGCCGGCCGCAGCCAGCACTACAAGACCGATCACACCGATCCAAATCCGCTTCATCGACATCATTCCCGTCAACCTGCCCCCGAGCCTGTCCCTGTTGTGACACGAACGGGCCACCCCGATCCGTCGCGCCTGCCGCAGCCATTCGCATCATGTGCAGCGGGCCACAGCGTTCATTGCGCATGTAGCGCGCGACGGGTGTAAAGGCTAATGAGGAATGTGCGCCGGAGTGACCCCACATGTTCGAAGACATCCAGGCCCTGCTCGACCTGCCCGGCATGGGCTTGGCCTTGAAGATCGCGCCGCTTGTCTGGGCGGTGATCTGGATCTTCCTGACGGTGTCGCTGTGGCGCGGCGGTTTTGTCGACCTCGTCGAGAAACTCAACCGCCCACGCTGGGCCGGGCCGGAACGGGTCCGCGCCGTCATGATGATGCCGCTGCGCGCCATGATGCTGGCCCTCGTCGCCGCACTGGCCGCCACCGTGACCACGCTCGGCATCGGTTTCAATGTCGGCGTGGTGATGGGTGTGGTCCAGGCGATCCAGGGCGGAGGCTGACGCGATGAGCCTGATCGCGGCGGTGCAGTTGCTGGCGGCGTATCATGCCGGCGTGCTGACTGCCTATCTCCTGCTCCGCCGCATCTCGCCAAGCCTTGCCCTTCTATGCCTCGCCTTCGCTGCACACATGCTGGCCAACCTGGTCACCGAACAGGCGCAATTGCCGCCACAGGCCAATATCACCAGCGCCTTCGGCCTGCTTTACGGGCCGGGCCTGTGGCTGTTCGTACGTGGGCTTTGCTATCGCCAGGCGCGGCCTAGCTGGCGCGACCTGGTTCACCTGATGCCGGCCCTGACCGTGATCATCATCCGGCCGTCCGATCCGTGGCCGCAGCTGGCCGGATTGCCGCTGCTGATCGGCTATCTCGTCGCCACCTTCCTGGCCTTGCGCGAACACGGACTGCTGACCCGACAGGTTCGCGCCGATGACGATCGGGTCAGCCTGCGCTGGGTCGGTCATGCCTTTTACGCCTTCGTGGCCATCGCCATCTTCGACATTGCCCGCTCCACCTTCCCGGCGGGGCTGTCGGTGTTCGATGATGCCGGGCTGGCGCTGGTCCTTGTCGCTGTAACAGCACTTTTGACTGTGCTCGCCTGGCGCACCCGCAGTCATGTCCGCGACCGGGGGGCCCTGTCGCCGCGCGGACTGGACGCCGGTCGGGCCGGAGCAGCCTCAAAGCCGGACGATGCCGACGCGCTGGCCGATTTCGCCCGCATCGACGACATCGTGCGCCGTCAGGAATTATGGCGTGAGCCGCGCCTGTCGCTGGCCGATATCGCCCGCATCGCCGGCGGCAATACGCGGGATGTGTCGCGCGCGGTGAATGCCGGCAGCGGCGGCAGTTTCTCCGCCTATGTGAACGGGCTGCGGATCGATGCGGTCGACGCAATGATGGCCGACCCCGCCCGCGCCGGCGACACGCTCCTGGCGCTCGCTTTCGAGGCCGGATTCAATTCCAAATCGGCCTTCAACCGCTTCTACCGGGAACAGCGCGGCGAGACCCCGAGCCGGTCCTTCGCGCGGGCCGGACAGGCGCGCGAAGCCGACGCCTGACGTCCCATATCCTGATCCGGGACGACCCGTGTCGAACCGATGGGCAGGACGGGGGTTCATCAAAACGAGTGAAGGACCCCGCCATGACACACCACCCCGCCCTTGCCATCGCGCTGATCACCTGCGCCGCCCTGAGCGCCGGCGCCCACGCCGAAAGCCCGACCGCAACCGGACCGGAACGCGCACCCGCTGCCGCCCTGTTCGGTCAGGACCTGGAGACCCTCCAGCCGCTGCTCGATGCTGCCTGCGACACGGTCACCCTTCGGGAGTTGCCGCTCGAACAAATGCCGATCGCCCGGACCAGTCACATCCAGGCCGATTGCACCGGTCTCGATCATGCCGGCGCGCCACGCGAGGCTGAATTCGTCTTCGCCGATGACGCGCTCGCCTTCGTCTGGGTGCTGACCGAAGCCGAGGAGGCAGTTGGGTTGCGGGCTGCGCTGGAAGCCGCTCATGGCATGCCGAGCCACGACCTGCCGATGGCGACGGCCTTCACCCAATCCCACCTCGCCCTGCGCCATGACACGCCGGAACTTCTGTATTACGGGGCACATGTCGCGCCGATATATCAGGGCTGGTTCGACCAGATGGCGGCGCAGTCGGATCAATAGGCTCTGCGATTGGCGACTGGACGGATGAGGGGCGGGCGCGTTTAACAGACGCACTGCCCTCTCCCGGACCGCTGCCGAGGACGCCTGCCATGGCCGAACTCCCGCCCTGCCCGCAATGCGACTGTCAATGGACCTATGAGGACGGGGCGCTGCTGGTCTGTCCGGAATGTGCCCATGAATGGTCGGCCGATGCGCCGGCCAATGCGGGCGATGGCGAGGCGACGAAGGTCTGGCGCGATGCCAATGGCGCCGAGCTGGCCGATGGCGACACCGTCACCGTGATCAAGGATCTCAAGATCAAGGGCACGAGCCAGGTCGTGAAAGTCGGAACCAAGGTCAAGAATATCCGGCTCGTCGACGGCGATCACGATATCGACTGCCGCATCGACGGTGTCGGCCAGATGGGGTTGAAGACCGAGTTCGTGAAGAAGGCCTGAGTCGGGCAAGCATGCCCGGGGCGCCGTGTCCATTACAGGAAATTTAGTTAAACTCCACGCCCTGCAGCGTCACGTTGTGCACAACACGAAGCAGAGGTGGGAGACATTCATGCCACGCATTCTTGCGGTGACCCTCGCGGCGGCCCTGTCATGGACAGGACTGGCCAGCGCCCAGGTCCCGGACGTCGACATTCCATTTGAACAATTCGAACTCGAGAACGGCCTGACCGTTGTTGTCCATGAGGACCGCAAGGCACCGATCGTCGCGGTCTCGATCTGGTATGGTGTCGGATCCGGCGCCGAGCCGGAGGGCCGGACCGGCTTTGCCCACCTGTTCGAACACCTGATGTTCAACGGGTCGGAAAACTATAATGACGAGTATTTCGGTCCGTTCGAACAGGTCGGTGCAACCGGCATGAACGGCACCACCTGGTTCGACCGCACCAATTATTTCCAGACCGTGCCGACGCCAGCCCTTGAAATGGCGCTGTGGATGGAATCCGACCGGATGACCCACATGCTTGGCGCCATTGACCAGGAGCGTCTCGACGAGCAGCGCGGCGTGGTCCAGAACGAGAAGCGCCAGGGCGACAACCAGCCCTATGGGATGGTCGAGTATTCCCAGCTGCGCGCCCTCTTCCCGGAAGGCCATCCCTACGCCCACTCCACGATCGGGTCGATGGACGATCTGGACGCCGCCTCGCTGGACGATGTGCGTGAATGGTTCCTGCAATATTACGGCGCCACCAATGCCGTCCTGGTCCTGGCTGGCGACATCAATGCCGAAGAAGCCCGTCCCCTGGTCGAGCGCTATTTCGGTGACGCCCCGGTCGGACCACCGCTGAATCGCATCAATGAGTGGATCCCGGAGCGCCGCTACGACACCACCGAAGTGCTCTATGACGACGTGCCGCAAGCGCGCATATACCGCACCTGGGTCGTGCCCGGCCGCATCACCGAGCAGCGCAATGACCTGCAACTCTTCGCCACCGTACTCGGCGGCGGACGCACCTCGCGCCTGTATCAGGACTTCGTCTTCGGTCGCCAGGTTGCAACCCGGGCCGTCGCCTATGTTGAAGCCCATCAGCTGGCCAGCCAGTTCCATATCGAAGTCACACTCAATCCGGGTGAGGACGTCGAAGCGGCTTCGGCCCGGATCGACGAAATCGTCGCCGAACTGCTCGCCGAAGGTCCAACCGATGACGAGCTGGCCGCCGCCCGCACCCGCATCAATGCCGGTGTCGTGCGCGGTCTGGAACAGATTGGCGGCTTTGGCGGCAAGGCCGTCACCCTCGCCGAAGGCGCGCTCTATGCCGGTGATCCCGGCTTCTGGCGCACCCAGCTGGAGCGTCTCAACAATGCCGACGCCGACCAGGTCACCGCGACGGCCAATGACTGGCTGACCACCGGCTCGCATGAAATCACCGTGTTGCCGTTTGGCCAGTATGCCAGCGTTGAAACCGATGCCGACCGCTCGGCCCTGCCGGTGGTCGACTCGACACCGGAACTGGTCTGGCCGTCGGTTGAGACCGCCGAACTGTCGAACGGTGTCGATATCGTCTTTGTGCGCCGCGACGCCGTCCCGGTGGTCGAGATGCAGATGGTCTTCGATGCCGGCTATGCAGCCGACAGTGTCGAAGGCGGTCAATTGGGTCTCGCCAGCTTCACCATGAACATGCTGGATGAAGGCGCCGGCCGGATGGATGCCACCGACATTGCCGCACGGGCCGAAAGCCTGGGCGCCAATCTCAACACGGGTGCCGGCCTGGACACCTCCTCGGTGACCCTGTCGGCCCTCACTTCGAACCTGCGACCGTCGGTCGAGCTGATGGCCACGGTCATCACCGATCCCAGCTTCCGGGACGAGGACATCGACCGGGTCCGCGCCCAGACGCTGAACGGCATCCAGCAGGAAATGGCCAATCCGATCGCCATCGCCCTGCGCATGCTGCCGCCGGAAATGTTCGGCGAGGGCCACGCCTATTCGGTGCCCTTCACCGGATCGGGCACACCGGAAGCGGTCACCGGCTTCACGCGTGCTGACCTTCTGGCCCATCAGCAAGCCTGGTTGCGTCCGGACAACGCCACCCTGTTCATTGTCGGCGATACGACACTGGACGAGGTGACGCCGATCCTCGAGCGGGCCTTCCGTGGCTGGCGCGCACCCGACGCGCCGCTGCCGCAGAAAAACCTGACCGAGGCCAGCAATGCCGACGGCGCCCGTGTGATCATCATTGATCGCCCGAACTCGCCGCAATCGCTGATCCTGGCCGGCCTGATCGGCCCGTCCGGCTCAGTCGACAACCCGGAAGTCTACGCGGCCATGAATGACGCCATCGGCGGCTCCTTCACCGCCCGGGTCAACATGAACCTGCGTGAGGACAAGGGTTGGTCCTACGGTGCCCAGACCCTGCTCTGGGGTGCCCGCGGCCAGCGGCCCTGGATGGTCTATGCGCCGGTCCAGACCGACCGCACTTCGGACTCGCTCGCCGAACTCCTGCGCGAGTTTGACGAGTTCACCTCGACCAACCCGGCCACGGCCGAGGAGCTGCAGCGGTCCGTCAACAACTCGACCCGCTCGCTGCCGGGTCAGTTCGAGACCTCGGCTGCGGTTCGCAACTCGCTGGCCAACAGCGCCAATCTGGGCCGGGACTGGAACTATCCGGCCACGATCACCGCGCGTTATCACGCGCTCGATCTGGAGACAGTCCGCGCTGCGGCCCAGGAAGTCGTTCACCCCGAACAGCTGGTCTGGCTGATCATCGGCGATGCCGCCGAGATCGAAGCCGGTATCCGGGCCCTCGACATGGGTGAGGTGGAAGTCCGCCGCATGGGTCAGTAACCCGTCGGCCACGGCTCACACCCGTTCCACAAATGAGGCGGGCGCCGGAGACATCTCCGGCGCCCGTTTTCATGCCATCGGCCGCCAGATCAGCCGCGTATGATGTGACGGGTCAGCCGTCCTTGCCGGACCTGGGTGCGAAAGCGGGCCTCGTGCAGCGTCGTGCCATAGGCGAGGCCGGCATCGACATCCCAGCACCCGGCCGACACGGTGAAGCGATAGGACCGTCCCGGCGGGATGGTCACGCCCGAGGGCAGGCGATTGAGGCCATAGCTCATCGCCGAGCAATCCGAGATCAACACCGCTGTCAGCGTATGACGCGAGCCATTCGATATCTCGAGCACACCGGTCGGCTCACCCGGCCGGACCAGCGGCCCGCCGGTTATCGTATTGCAGGCCGCGACCAGCCCGACACACGCCACTATCAAGAATGCCCGCAACCACCGCATCACGTCCTCCCCTGTTCAAGACGGGCGGATTATCGGTTGTTGTGTGACGTAGGGTTTGTCAATTAGGCGGGATTATCCGGGGACTTCGGGGCGCATGCGGTTCGCCGCGTAATATCAATGGGATCGAGCGGGGACAAGCAGAGAAGGACGGGAACTCGTCGTGACGCCGTGATTGGCGAAAAAGTTGGTCATCAGCGGCGAAGCCGAATAGCGCTCGGTGAGCCTTCAAAACAACGATTTGCCCCGGAGAAATCGTTCAAATCCTAGGCCTACAAAGCTTTCAAGGCGTTTTAGAGTTGCAGAGAACCGCCATTTCCGCGCACGGCCGAGTTTACCGGAAATGGGTCGCCAGGTTACCACGGATTACTAGGAGCCAGATTCGTCAGATAGCCAATGCCAATAGGCAATTCCGGGCAAATGGTTGTGATGGCAACGAGTAAACTGATAGCCGCCGGAGTGACGGCCATCAGGGTCCATTCGAGCGGTGTTAAAACGCGCTTCCAAGGATCGAATTACGCGCTTTGAGCCGAAGGCTGCCGAGCGCTGTTCATCATGGAAAAGTCTGACTGGAGGCGTGCCCGAAGCCGGTTGTTGTCCGTTTTGATCATCCCAGAAATCAGGAAGGCATCCACGACCCACCACACGAACCCAGGGACAATGAATAAGACCCACGCGAGTATCATCAGGAGGGCAGTGCCAGGGCGGCCAAGGTAGAACCTGTGGGCGCCGAAAACGCCCAAGAAGAACCAGAGCAGAAATGCAGTGCCGCTGCTCTTGCTCTCAGCCGCTACGCGAGTGTCGATCATCATATATTGTTCTGGTGTCACCGTTATTCCCCTTCTCTTCATTCAAGGCATTGAGGGCGTCTGACTATGCCAACGCCCAGCGAGATATGCAATTTTTAGTCGCGATCCGGCATCTTGCTAGTGCTCGCCAAGTCCGCCAGCAACACAGCGATATACTCAGGGTCAATCTTGTAGATGCGGACCAGATTGACGAGATGACTCAAGACTTGCTGCGGTGGTGCCCATTGAATTGCCTCACAGGCGTTCGAGACGATCATGTTCGCCCATGCTAGCTCGCCCTGGTGTCGCTGGTTCCGTTCGCGTTGCCGAGCCTCCGCCTCCTTCGCAGCCTCGGTGCCTCTGAATGCAAATCGGATCACGAGATCCGCCCTGGCACGCAGTTTATCGTCAATATTATCGTCCCTTGAGACACTGACGATCGTCGCGGCCAACTCTGGCACCAGCTCCCGCGAGGCCTCCAACTCTGCTTCCGCAGTGACGACGGCGGCCAACGCTTCGCTCTCAGCGATTCCTGTTGATGCCCCCTGGCGCGACCCCGTGACCACAAAGAGCACATCAGCTCCAACCTCACCAAGAGACTGAAGCGCAGCGGCCGACGGAAACGTGGCGCCCTTTTCCCATTCTATAAGGGTGCGTTTGGACACACCAGCGGCTCGCGCGAATGCCTCTTGGCTCATGCCAAGACGGCCGCGTTCGTCTTTGAGCCTGCTCCCAATGGACATAAATCATCACCTATTCGCGTTGACATGTGCAGCAAACGTCATCAGAGTGCAGATAACTGCACCATTGAGCAATCGTATCGCATTATGTCGCCCAACCCAATGAATTCTCCTGCCACGCGAGCTGACGCCAGAGCGGCGTTTGATTACGCCGGTGTGAGCATCCGCCAATTCGCCCAAGATTTGGGCGTGGACCCGGCGACGGTTCACCGGGTTCTGAACGGTGAAAGCGCGTGTACACGAGGCAATAGCCACCGAGTGGCCGTTGTTCTCGGATTAAAGCGTGGCGTCGTAGCACCGGCCGATTCGGACGCCGCGACTCTGCTATCGACGGCGCGCGATCTCATGTCCCAGGACAGGAGGTCGGATCAGCATGCGTGAGTGGTTCACTGTCTCCGACGTGTTGGAGCTGGACGTGTCGAACGCGACCGTGACGACCAAGGTGGGCTGGAACAAGCTCATCGTGCGTTCGGGCTGGCGAGACCTTGAAGGCAAGGCGCGGCAGGGCAAGCGCGGATGGGAATACCACATCTCGCTTTGGCCGGAGGCCGTGCGCGGCGCGCTGATGCGCTCGGAAGCCCAAGCGATGATCCGCACGCAATCCCTTGTGACCGAAGCCGAGACGCGCACCGGAGCGCTGTGGGACACGTTCAATCGATCCTCACAGACCAATCGCGACATGGCCGCCGACCGGCTGGCCGCCGTCGAGGCTGTCATTGCGCGCGTCAAGGGTGGCGCCACAAAAGGCGACGCTATAGCGGAGCAGGCTATGGCCTCGTCCGTGTCGGCCCGATCATTGAGCCGGTGGTGGGCATCGGTTCGGGACGTGCCACATCAAGACTGGCTTCCGACGCTGGCGCCTGGCTACCGGCCGACGGCGCAGTTTGGGCCATGTCATCCCGAGGCGCTCGCCACGATCAAGGCCGACTTCCTGCGGCCGGAGAAGCCCAGCTTCAACGCCTGTTTCCGCCGCTTGAAGAAACTGGCCGAAGCCAAAGGCTGGTCGCCCATTCCATCGAGCCGCGCCATGCGCCGGCGTCTTGCGGCCGAGGTCGAGCAGAGCGTGGTGGCGACCCGCCGCGAAGGCCGGGAAATCGCCAAGGCGCTCTATCCCGCGCAGCTGCGCGTGAAGGACGGTCTGCACGCGATGCAGGTGGTGAACATGGACGGCCACCGCTTTGACGTGATGGTGAAGAAGCCGGATGGCAAGGTCTTCCGCCCGGTCCTGACCGCCCTGCAGGACGTCTACTCCGGCAAGTTCGTCGGCTGGCGGATCGATGAGACCGAGAACAAGGTCGCGGTGCGGCTCGCCATCGGCGACATGATCGAACGGTTTGGCATCCCGGAACACATCGTCCTGGACAACGGTCGATCGTTTGCCTCGAAGTGGATCACGGGCGGGCAAAAGAGCCGCTTCCGCTTCAAGATCCGTGATGACGAGCCGGACGGGCTTCTCACCCTGCTGGGCGTCAAGGTTCACTGGGCCAAGCCGTATTCCGGCCAGTCCAAACCGATCGAGCGGGCGTTCCGCGACCTCTGCGACGACATCGCGCGCCATCCCATGTTTCATGGCGCCTATACCGGCAATAGCCCGACAACCAAGCCCGACAACTACGGCGCGCGTGCTGTTGATTATGAGACTTTCCGCCGCGCGGCCCATGGCTGCCTGCTGGAGCACAACGCGCGCACCGGGCGCAATACTAGCACCACACGCGGCCGCAGCTTCGACGAGACGTTCGAGGCGTCAATGAATGAGCCGGCGACGGTCGTTCGCCGCGCCGCGCCGGCACAGCGCGCCCTGTGGCTGCTGATGGCGGAAGCCATCACCGCCCGCAAGCCATCCGGCGAGATTCATCTGATGGGCAACCGGTACTGGTCAGAGGCGATGGTCGAGCACGCCGGCAAGAAGGTCTGTGTCCGGTTCGATCCGGACGATTTGGCCCGCCCGGTCGAAGTGTTCGCCATGGATGGCGTCAAACTTTGCGACGCCCAGGCGGTCGAAGCGGTCAACTTCCTCGATGCCGAGGCCGCCGGACGCCATGAACGGGCGCGCCGCGACTTCCTGAGGAAGCAAAGAGAGCTGGCCAAAATGCACGTGACGATGACGCCGGAAGAGTTGGCGCGTCTCTACGCGCCGCCCTCCGCCGACACACCTGATGACCCGATTTATCCGGCCGTGACGCGCCTGGCGTCCGCCGATCAACGCCCCGTGCCGAATGAAGACCGGGCGGAATGGACTGATGAGGACGAGGCCGCCTTCGTGAACGTGGTCGGAATGATGACCCGGCGACTGGCGAGCGACTGACGAAATTCCCTCCGGCGTCCAGGCACGGACGCCGGAGGGCTGAACGGCGAAAGCCATCCATAGCAAGACGGAGAGACGTACATGGTAGATACTTCAATCACAACCACCCCGGTGGCGATCGCCGACCGAGAGGGTTGGGCCGACCTGGTCAAACGTGTGAATGATTTGGCCGACGCACGCGGCTGGTCGAAGGCTGAGGTGTCGCGCCGCAGCGGCATTGCCCAGGGCACGCTCAGCCAATACCTCAGCGGCAAGTACGCCGGCAGCTATGAGGCGATCAGCGGGAAAATCCGCAACTGGCTCGACCAGGCCGACGCGGTCGAGGAATTGGCGGCGAGCGTACCCGTCTCGCCGGACTTTCTTGATCTCGGTTTCGCCCAGTCTGTCATGTCGACACTGGCGATCGCGCAAGTGATGCCGGCGATGGTGATGATTACGGCCGACGCCGGCAACGGCAAGACGATGGCGGCCCGCCGCTATGTCGAGACGCGGGCCAACACCTTCCTCGTCACCATGACACCGCACACGCGGTCGATCCACAACATGCTGGCCGAGATCGCGGCGGAGATTGGCGTTGAAGAGAAATCCTCCGGCAAGCTGGTCCGGGCGATCGGCAAGCGCGTTGAACGGGTCGGCGACGGCACCCTCCTGATCATCGACGAAGCGCAGAACCTGTCAGACGAGGCGATCAACCAGCTGCGGTGCTTCGTCGACAACTACCGCTGCGGCATCGCCCTGGTCGGCAACCGCGAGACCTATGGGCGTTTCGCGAGCTGGGGCCAAGGCGACCAGTACGGCCAGTTGCGCCGCCGCGTTTTCCGCCGCATTCGCCGTGACAAGCCGAGCAAGGAAGACTTGACCGCCTTCGTATCGGCTTGGGGCGTCACTGACCCGAAGCAGGTGGAGTTCCTGACCGGTGTCGGCCTCAAGCCGGGCGCGCTCGGACAGATCGACATGACGATCAAGCTTGCCCGGCTGACCGCCGAAGGGCGCGGCCGCGCCGTCACGCTCGCCGACCTCAAGTCGGCCTGGGCCAATCGCGACGTGGAGACTGCGTGATGGCTGACGGCATGACACACATGATGTCGGACCGCATCGCCATGGTTCGCGACGACATCGACAAGCTTCAGCGCTTGGCGCTGGAATTGGAGAACGAGGTCTCCAAGCTCAGGTGGAACGAAAAGGCTCGCGAAGAGCGGGTTGTCGAGCCTGGCGACCAGGCTGTTGCGTCCGGGAGCGTGACCGGGCTCGATTTGACGATCGAGGCCGCAATCCGGGCCGGCCGTCGGCTGTCTGAGGACGTGAATACCCACAACGAGGCCGCGTCGATCCAAAGCGTGATCGCAGCGCTGCTCGCCCTCTCCGCAGCCTGGCAGGAGGGACCGTCATGCACGAAGGCATAAGCCATCTTGGCACGAACAGCGCCGTCGAGCCGGTGCCTGCCGGCTCGGTTTGGGGCGTCGATGTCATGAGCAATCCGGCCATCCCGGAAGGCGTGATTTGCGTCGTGCCATCCGGCGCGACCCTGACAGATCGACGCGTCCGGATATCGGCGATCGATCCGTGCTTCCTGCCGGCCGCGCGCCGCCTGGCCTTCCAGTTGGCAGCAATGCGGGACGGCAAGCCCGGCTTCCATTTTTCCCTACCTGACGAGGAGGTCCTCTGATGGTTCACGACGTGGAAATTCACACTGCGGAGTCCGGCGTAATGGCGATGTCCACGCGGCTCGACCGATGGGCCGAAGTGGAAAACCGGCATGCCCTGCAGTGCGGCAAGTCCTGGGCACTGGCGATCCCGGTTCTGGTCAATTCCCTCATTCCCGACGGCGTCTTTTGCGTCGTTCCCAAAGGCGGCGACCTTCGTGACCCGGACGTGAAGGTCGGTGCGATCAGCGACCTTCACAGGAAGGCCGCTGAGGGGTTCGCCAACATGCTCCGCGCCTATCAGGCCGACCGGCGCGCCAGCATTCCATTCAACAGATTTCACATGCAATAAAAGGAATTGTTCTGATGTCGCAACTCAACACACTGCCCGCGCCCGGCGAGACCATCGTGAATGGCAGCCGCTATATGCGCGACGCGAAGGGCAGCCTGGTCCCGGTCGAGGCGATCAAGCCTGCTCACAAGCTGGAAGACGAGATGCTCCGCAAGATCATGGGGCATGCCCGCGATTTGTCGGCGCAAATTGCCCGATTCCGCGGGCACACCTTCACTGACCTGGGCGAGTTCGACGCGCTGCTGGAGCAGGAATACGGCTCTACGCGCGGCGGCAAGAAGGGCAACCGGACCTATCAGAGCTTTGACGGCCTGATGAAAGTCTCGGTCTCGGTCGCCGACCACATCGACTTCGGCCCGCAGTTGCAGATCGCCAAGCAGCTGATTGACGAGTGCCTGAATGAATGGGCGGCGGACAGCCGGCCGGAGCTTCGCGCCATCGTGACGCGGGCTTTCAACACTGACCGGCCCGACCAGGTCAATCGCGGCGAGATTTTCATGCTGCTGCGCCTGGCGATCGAGGACCCTCGCTGGCTGCGGGCGATGGAAGCGATCCGGGAAGCGATGCGCGTGACCGGGTCCAAGACCTACCTGCGCTTCTATCAGCGCCCGGCGCCAGACGCGCCCTGGGAAGCAGTGACGATCGACATGGCCAAGGCGAAAGGCGGTGCGTCATGACTCCTCAAGAACGCGCCATCGAGAGCTGCGCCGGCCATGTGGTGCAGACCGATCAGTCTACCTGCTTTCGCTTCTCGACACCGGACCAGCAGCCATACTGGTTCTTTGTGTGCTGGGTACCGGGTCATGTGTTCATCGGCGGTGACATAGGGAGCATCACCTTTGTCCACTACCATGCTTTCCAGTCCATGCGCTCCGCCATGGATTGGCTGTCGGGCGACGACGACACCTACCAGCTCGGGAAGACTGACGTCCAGATGGTGCTGGATGTCGATCAGACCCGCGCTCAAGTGAAGGAGTTTGAGCGGGAAGCCGAAGAGTATGGCGAGCCAACAGGCGGCTTCGCCGAGCTTCTGGATCAGATCGTCGCAGGCAACGAGCACGCGATTCCAGCGGCCCTTGCGGAGGCAGAATGTGTCAGTGATTACTACGGCACCGAAGACTATGGCTGGAAGCCCCGCTTCCAGCTCGCCTGTGCCCGTCTTGCGGCCAAGGCCTGGCTTACCGCCAATCCGGCCTGCGTTGATGAGCGGGGGGCGTCATGAGCACTCCCGATTACACCGTCCAGACGGCGGGGCGTCACCAATACGCCGTGTTCAACGGTCGCGGCGAGCGGGTATCCGGCCTCTATGACTGCCGGCAGGAAGCGATCACACGGGCCGACAGCCTGATCCGCAAAGGACGTCGCAGCGAGCGGCCCTGTCTGACCTGCGAGCGCCCCTTCATGTCGGACGGCCCACACAATCGCATGTGTGACCCCTGTCGCCGCGATGCAGCCGGCAAGGCCTATCTGGGCGATCCGTCGATGACCCACATCACCACCGGCGGAGGGCTGTCGTCATGACAACGAAGCGTCACGGCAGAAGATCGGGCGCCCGCACGCTGTGCCCGATCTGTGGCCGCCGCCTGCGCGGCAAGAAGGGGCTGAAAATGCACATGGAGGCCGAGCACCCGTCCGACTTCGTTGGCGGGGCGGTATCGGCATCGTCCGTCGGTGTCAGCGAGCAAGGCCCGGAGTTTGTCATCCCACAATCAAGGGGGCGGGACTCATGAGCGCGATCGCCGCCATGCACGTGGCTAAGAAGCAGCTCGGCCTGGACGAGGACAGCTATCGCAGCGTCCTCCAACAGGTCACCGGCAAGACGTCTGCCAAGGACATGTCCGAGGGCGACCGGCACCGTGTGCTGGCCCGCTTCCGCGAGATGGGCTTCGGGACGGGTTCAACGGCCCGTAAAGGGGGGCTTGAAGGGCCTTACGCGAAGAAGCTGCAGGCGCTCTGGATCGCGGGCTGGAACCTTGGTCTGGTCCGCGACCGGAAGGACTCGGCGCTTGTCGCCTTCGTCCGGCGGCAAACCGGCATCGACCATGTCCGCTTCCTGCACGAACCGGACGATGCGGCCAAGGCGATTGAAGCGCTCAAGGCGTGGATGGCGCGCGAGGCCGGGGTGGAATGGAACCCCGGCCGGCATGCCGAAGCTTGGGCGTGCCGACCCGGCTATCGGATCGCCTTGGCGCAATTCGCCATCCTGAAACAGGAGATGGCGAAGAACATGCCGACATATGTGCCGACGCAGGCCGATCTGACCGCTCGCAATCAGACGCTGACGCTGTGGATGCAATCGCGCAAGTACGGGACGCCCGCCACGGTGATCGACACCGAATGGCACGCCGTCATGAACGAGCTGGGGCGATTGCTCCGCGACTTGAAGCGAGCGGCCTGACCATGGCCAGCGGCGCGCCCCTTCTGACATGGCGTCAGGACGTGCCGTTGGCAGCGATAGCCGCAGACCGGACGGCCTTGATGGACCGGATCAAGCGGCTTCCCCCAATGAGCCACAAGCGCGTCGAGCTGATCGCCCGCCTGAAGGCTCTCACGGCCGAGGCCTTGCGCCTTGAAACGAGAACGCCGGCACCTGTCGGCAGAGAAGTGAGCTGAGAGCATGAGAGACGCCGAACAAGTCCCGGCCAATCTGCAGCCTTATGTCGATGCCCTGGGCGCGGAGGAAGCCGAACGCTTCTTTCTCGCCCTTGGTGGGTCGGACATCTACTTGCCAATCAAATCGAGTCCGCGCAGCCTTGCGGCTCGCACGATCGGAGCTGACCGGGTGGAGAAGCTTGCGGACGCGATGGGCGCGGGATACTACAAAGTTCCGTTGGCCCGACAATGGATTGCCCGGTCGATGGAAGCACGCGGCGCGAGCTATGCCGAGATCGCCCGCACGGTTCGCGCCGATGTCGCGACCGTGCGCAAATGGCTCGGCCCTCGCGAGACCCACCAACAACCCCAACTTTTCTAGCCGGGCCTTGCCCGCGCATCCGCGCGTATGAACGCGGATCGCTGTAGCTGCCAGATTTGCCACCGTATCGCCCTCCTTCGGCCCAGCTGGCCGGGGAGGGTTTCGGCAACAAGGCAGGGACGGCCTCCAGCAATGTCTGAAATCTTCACGCTTTACCGACCGTTGCTGGACCTGATCGGTCGCTCCGAAGGGACCGACCGACGCGAGGGCTATAACGAGACCCTCGGTTATGGCCGCTATACGAGCGGTGACCGCTTTCTTTGCGGCATGACCCTGGACGAGATCGACAACCTCCAGACGTCCATGCTCGGCCACCCCGACAACAAGTGGCAGTCGTCCGCGCTCGGGCGCTATCAGATCGTCCGCACGACGCTGCGGGCGCTTCGGCGTGATCATGGCCTGAACGGCTCGGACCTTTTCGACAACTTCATGCAGGATCGCCTGGCCGTTCAGCTCTTGATCGGGCGTGGCATGGACCGTTTCCTCGCCAAGACCCTCTCCGAGAATGACTTCGTCAATGCCCTGGCACGCGAATGGGCGAGCCTGCCGACGATGGCCGGCGTGGGATATTATGGCGGCCAGAACGCGCACGTCAGCGTTGATGATGTGCGCGCGGCCCTGGCCGAGTGCCGGCGACGGTTCGGTGCGGGCGCGTTCGCCGAAGGCTCGCCGCCTGTCGAGCCTGTGGAGACCAAGGGCGATGTCGCGGTCGCCGGAGTAGTCGGGACGGTCGGTGCGGCGGGTTTGGTAGCGGCGGGCGCAATCGCGCCGGTATCGACACCGACGTCGATTGCCGATCCGGTGCAGGGTTATGGCCTTGCGTTTGCGGGTATCGCGGCCGGTCTGGTCCTTATCGCTATTGCGGTCCTCATCGTGCGGAGGCGCCGCACCTGATGCGACTGGACGCTGTGATTGCCTTACCCTCAACCGCCTCGCGCGACAAGTTTTGTCACCCACTCAAGGGGAGAGTGTGATGGGGCCGAGCGACGCCGAAATCGAACGCGCCGAGGCGAAGGTCGCTGCCGAACGTGACCTTGCCGTCCGACGCATCAGCGCCGCCCTTGATGGCGATGGCTGTGATGACTGCAAGAATTGCGGGGAGGCGATTTCGCCAGCCCGGCGCGCTGCCTATCCGGCCGCGAAGAATTGCCTTGATTGTGCGCAGGACGGGGAGAATGCACGCCGATGGATGAGGTGAAGGGATGGGCTGGCGTTCTCGCCACGCTGCTGTCGATCGGGTCGATTGTCTACACGTGGCTCACCGCGACCGGCCGCGCCAACGGGGCGAAACTGGACGAACACGGCGCCGCCCTGGCCGACCACGACCGGCGTATCCAGGCCGTGGAAGTCGAGCTGAAACATCTGCCAACCAAGGAAGATGTGGCCGAGGTCAAGCTCGCGATCAGCGAATTGAATGGTCGGCTGGGCCGGATTGAAGAAAGCGGCCAGGGAACGAGCCGCGCGGTTCGCCGAATTGAGGAATACCTGCTGAAGGAGCGTGGGTGAAATGGCATTCGAAGAGCACCTGGTCGAAGACGCACGCCTTGTCATTCTCAAGGAATTGGCGAGCCAGAACGACAACAGGTTGAGCGAGACCATGCTCGGCCATGTGCTGCAGATTTTCGGCCACACCCGCTCACGCGAGTGGGTGCGGGCGCAACTGCGCAAGCTCGAAGAGATGGGCGCGGTCAAGCTGACTGAAGTCGGCACCGTTGTGGTTGCGGATCTGGCGCAGGCCGGGCTGGACCATGTCGAGCGTCGGGCCTTCCTCGACTTTGTCCGCCGCCCCGGCCTGGAGGCCTGATCATGGCCCGCCGCAGCCGCACCAAGAGGCAGCGCCGTCAAGGTCGTGGCCGGCTATCGACGCTGGACCTGCTGCCCGATGAAGCCGATGGCGACATCCTGTGGCTGAACGAGGAGCTGCGCGAAGGTCGCCGCCTGCAGATCGACCTGCTCGAGGAGTTCAACGCGCGCCTCGCGGACAAAGGCATCGGCTCGATCAGCAAGAGCGCCTTTTCCCGATACTCGGTGCGCAAGGCCACCCAGTTTCGCCAGTTGGACGAGACGCGCCGGATCTCGGTCGAGTTGGCTGACATGCTGGGCGTCGACAGCTCGGACAAGATGACAATCGCCCTGTCCGAGATGCTGAAGATGGCGGCGTTCCGGATCGCCGAGGGCGGCAATCTGGGCACCAAGGACGTGATGGAGCTGGCACGGGCGACACAGTCCCTGACCAGCGCGCAGAAGGCGTCGGCCGACTATCGCCGCCAGCTGCAGGATGAGTTCAATGAGCGCGTCGAGGATGGCGCTGATCGCGCCGAAGTGATTGCGCGCGAAGCTGGCCTGTCGGCCGACCGGATCGCCCAGCTGCGGCGTGAGTTCCTCGGAGTTCGCGCTTCATGAGCGAGCCGCCAACCATCGACCAGGACGTTCCGCGCTCGCCGATTGATGACGTTTTTCCCGGCATGATGCCGCCAGAGGGACTGGACCCGTTGGCCGACGGCATCCTGATGGAACACCAGCGCGCCTGGATAGCCGATCAATCGCCGCTCAAGCTCGGCGAGAAGGGACGCCGGACAGGCATCACCTTTGCCGAAGCTCTGGACTCAACGCTGATCGCCATGGCGGCGAAAAGTGCAGGCGGTGATCACACCTATTACGTCGGCGACACGAAGGACAAGGGTCTGGAGTTTGTGGCGGTCGCCGCCCGGTTCGCAAAGACCGTGGCCAAAGAGCTGCTGGACGTTGAGGAGTTTGTCTTCACGGATGTGCAAGAGGACGGGTCCAGCAAGGACATCGCCGCCTATCGCATCCGCTTCGCGTCTGGCAACCAGATCGTCGGCCTGTCCAGCAACCCGGCCAATATTCGCGGCCTTCAAGGGCGCGTCGTGATCGATGAGGCAGCGTTTCACCGCAACGTCGCGGCCGTGATTGACGCGTGCAACGCCCTGCTGATTTGGGGCGGCACGATCCGGATCATCTCAACGCACAACGGTGCCCTCAACCCGTTCAATGAGCTGATCAAGGAAATTCACCAGGGCCTCTACGACTACTCGATTCATCGCATCACGTTCGACGATGCGGTTGCGAACGGGCTGTATGAACGTGTCTGCCTGGTGCGCGGTTGGGAGGCGTCGCCGGAGGGCAAGGAAGAATGGTATCGCCGCGTCCGGAAGGCTTACGGCAGCCGGGCAGAGGCGATGCGCGAGGAGCTGGACGCGATTCCGCGCGAAGGCGACGGCGTACTGTTGCCGCTGGCATGGATCGAAGCCTGCAGTACGGCCGAATACAAGGTCGTGCGGTGGGAGCCACCCTTTGAGGGCTTCGTTGACATGCCCGAAGCCGCCCGTCGCGGCGAGATGGCCGTCTTCCTCAACGAGCAGGTTGCGCCGGCGCTGGACCGCTTCCGCGACCAGGGCCTGACGTGGCATCTCGGTGGCGACTTCGCCATGCGCCAGGATCGAAGCTCCTACCCGATCGGCTTCGTCGGCCAGGATCTGAAACGTCATGTTCCGCTGATCCTGGAGCTGCGCACTTGTCCCTACGACCAGCAAAAGCAGGCCCTGTTCTGGCTCGTCCAGTATGTCGGCGCGTTCGCGTCCGGCGTGCTGGATGCCAACGGCAACGGCATGGTGCTCGCCCAGGAGGCCCGGCAGAAATTCGGGCCGAGCCGCATCGTCGAGCTGATGCCGTCCGATGAGTGGCTGCGCGAATACACGCCGCGCTTCCGGGCCGCCTTCGAAGACAAGACCATTCTGCTGCCGGCCGACCTCGATGTCCGCAACGACCTACGGCAATTCAAGATCGTCGGCGGCGTTGCGAAGATCCCGCGCCATGTTCGCACCGAAGGCTCGGACGGTGGCAAACGCCACGCGGACTCGGCGGTGGCGACCCTCAACTTCTTCGCGGCGACGTTCGGCGGCGATGCGCCCCGCTGGCGGCCTCTGACCGAGGCCGGCGAGATGCAGCCAGGCCGCGCCAACCCTGAAGCGAATTGGATACCGCTCGATGCTTAAAGCTCTCAAAGCCGCTTTCGACGCGACCCTGTCGCTGATGCGGCATGTGCCCGACACCGGAGCTGGTCCGATTCGCCTGATGCGTCGAACCAGGATCGACTACCGCAAAGAGGTCGGAGACGGGCTGGACGCCTCGGTGTTCACGGCGCCCGTGCAATGGATCGCGCGGGCCTTGCCGGAGGCGCGGCTGACCGTGAAGCGGACACGCCGCGATGGCGTCGAGGAGGATCTCGCCGATCACGACCTGGTCAAACTCGTGGCGAACCCAAACCCGTTCTACGGTGACATGGCGCTGTGGATGGCGACGATCTTCTCCTTCTGTTTTGACGGCAATGCCTATTGGGTGAAGCTGCGCAACCGGGCCGGTCGGCCGGTGCAGCTCTGGTACGTGCCTCACTGGATGATCGAGCCGTTGGGGTCGCGCGACGGATTGAGCTTTCTGACCCACTACAAATACACGCCCGGCAGCGGGCTGGAGCCGATCATTATCGCGCCGGACGATGTCGTGCATTTTCGCCATGGCATCAATCCCAGCAATCCGCGCAAGGGCCTGTCGCCGATCGGCGGCGTGCTGCGCGAGATCTTCATGGATCTCGAAGCGAGCAACTTCGTCGCGGCACTCCTGCGCAATATGGGCGTGCCGGGCGTGGTGATCGCACCGAAGGCCGGCGCCCTGCCGACGGCCGAGGATGTCGAGGCCACCAAAGTCTGGTTCAAGCAGTCCTTCGGCGGTGACAAGCGCGGTGACCCGCTGGTTATGGGCGCGCCGACCGATGTTCACCAGTTCGGCTTCAACCCACAGCAGATGAACATGGACGGCGCGCGTGACGTGGCCGAAGAGCGGATCTGCGCCGCCCTGGGCGTGCCGGCCGCTGTCGTCGGGTTCGGCGCCGGCCTGCAACAGACAAAAGTCGGCGCGACCATGGAGTCGCTGCTCAAACTCGCCTGGCACAATGGCGTGCTGCCGTATTGCCGAATGCTGGCAGACGAGCTGAGCCGGTCGCTACTGCCGGACTTCGGCAATACGGTCGGTCTGCGGGTCACGCACGACACATCGGAAGTGATCGCCCTGGCTGACCACGAAGACCGCGAGACGGAGCGGTGGGCGAAGCGGGTGAACAGCGGCGCCGCCCTGGTGTCGGAAGCCCGCGAGGCCTGGGGCCTGCCGGTGGACGATACGCATCGCATCTATCTGCGCCCGATGGCCGTTCTGGAAGTTCCGGCCGGCGCACCGCCCCGCGCGCTCGCCCCGCCAAAAGCACAGGGCGAAAAGGCTCGCGCCAGCGCGCAGGCGATGGAACGGGCGTCTGCCTATGCCCGTATCATCGCCCGCGCAGAGAAGGGTCAGATCGCCAAGGTCGAGGGCTTGCTCAAAGCCTTCTTCGTGGGTCTTGGCGAGGCCGTCCGAGAGGCCGCGCAACCCTTCCTCGACGCCGATCCGACCATTGCCAAGGCCCGCCCGGCCGACGGTGAGAAAGCCGACGAGCTGTTGATCGAGCAGATCCTCGAAGCTCTGGGCATTCCGGCCCACGAGACCACTTTCCGGCGACTGCTCGAGCGGCACTTCCTGGAAGTCGCGCGAACGATTGCCGAGGCCGGCGAGCTGGCCGGCCTGTCCGGGCGTCTGCCCGATCCGGTGGCGCGGGCGATCGTGGCGGCCGGTGGTCGCCGGGCAGGCCTTATCGACATCTCGGACCAGACGCGCCGAGCGCTGTACGAGGCGCTTGCCGAAGGCCGCGCCGCTGGCGAAGGCGTGACTCAGCTGGTCGCCCGCATTGCCGGCGAGGTTGAAGCCGGGCCGTGGGGCTCGGCCGAGACGCGGGCACGGACGATTGCCCGCACGGAAACCAAGTACGCCCAGAACATTTCGACGATCGAGCGCGGCCGCGCTGCCGGCGTCGAACAATTCATGGTGATCGACGGCCGTCTCGGGCCGGGCCGGTCACTGCCCAGCCACATGGCCCGCAACGGCTCGATCGTCAGCGCGACAGAAGCGCGTGAGATGGCCGACGCGGAGCATCCCAACGGAACCCTGTCCTTTGCGCCGCACTTCGGCTTGGACGATGAGGAGGACTGACCCATGAAAACCGAGATCAAGAGCCTGATTGTCGAGAAGATGGACGACGCGGGCCATGGCTTGGCCCGAATTGCAACCCTGTCGGCGGTCGACTACGACGGCGACGCCTATGAGGAGGGTGCGTTCGGATGGAAGGAAGGCGGCCAATGGGTGCCGATCCTTCCGGCCCACAATAGAAAGGCCCTGCCGCTCGGCAAGGCGCGAGTCTACGAGGACAAGGGGGTTGCGTTCGCCGAGTTGCACCTCAACCTCGACACGGCCGATGGCCGGGACTGGCACTCTCACCTCAAGTTTGATTTGGCCAAAGGTGTGCCGTCGCAGGAATGGTCCTACGGCTATGGCGTGATGGATGCCCGCCAGGAGCTTCGCGGCGGCGAGGTTGTGCGTGTCCTAAAGAAGCTGGACGTTCACGAGGTCTCGCCAGTGGTTCGCGGTGCCGGCGCGGGCACCGGCACCTTGGGCATGAAGTCACGCGGCACCTTCGCCGATCAGATCGACCAAGCCATCGCGGATCTCGATGACCTGGTCGAGCGCGCCGAGGGCGTGAAGGCGGCGCGTGAGGGAGACGGGCGCCAGCTCGGCGCCGAGCGTCTCGCCCAGTTGGGCGAGTTGAAGGCCCGGCTTGAAGCGGTGCTGGAGACCGGCCGAGCCGATCCGGACGATGCCGAGGCCAAGGCCCGTGCCGAGGGTGAGCGGCTGGCGGCCGCGTTCGAAACACGGGATGCGTTCAGGCGCTGGGCGCGCACTCTATAGTTCGAGACGCGGAGGGCGCGGGTTCGAATCCCGCCCGATTGGTAGCTCAGCCTGGTAGAGCACCGCGAACCCGAGACGCCGGTTCGATCCCGGTCAGACAAGTCGGCTTCATGCCCCGGCGCATGCGTCCCTTGGCGCTGTCTGTAGCTCAATTGGTAGAGCGCGGTTTGAGGTTGGCGGGCGGCGCCAGGTTGATCACCGACGTCGCCCCGCCACCGATCCATACTCCCGTGACTTTCCTTCATTTTGCGCGC
This sequence comes from Maricaulis maris, assembly GCF_003634045.1. Classification (GTDB taxonomy): domain Bacteria; phylum Pseudomonadota; class Alphaproteobacteria; order Caulobacterales; family Maricaulaceae; genus Maricaulis; species Maricaulis maris. The sequence continues at coordinate 15,557 of NZ_RBIM01000001.1, read as the reverse complement.
TGCGATTCTGGCGGGCACAGAGCGCCTTGGCTGGCCGTGCGGCGGCGCTGGTACATTCCAAGCCCTGAATCGCGGCCCAGCGCGTTCAAAGTGCCTATTTAGGGCCAATCTTGGGCCGCCTTGTCGGTGCGAATTCACTTCGGCGTGCCGGCAAGCTGGATTCCGCGGTAAATATCGGCCAGAACGGTTGGCACCGGATCTCGGCAGCTCACTGCCCCGCGCGGCTGCGCGGATAGGTCCGAACCTCCCCTCCCAATAGCTTTGCTCTCGACCTGAACGGGCCGCGCCGGCTGCACCCGTCATTCACCGCTATCTGACAGGCCGCGCGGGCTGCGGCGACCAATCAACGGGAGTATTGACCCATGACCACCCTCACTGCCGCCCGCGACAAGTTCGCCGCCCTTCAGGCGTCGCTCGGCACCGTCTTCACCGAAGCCAAGACCAGCGATGGTCAGTACGACTTCCAGAAAGTCGCCAAGGAGACGCTTCAGGCCTCGCTTGGCATGGACGCGAAAGCGCATTCGACGATCGACGTCGTCAAGCGCATCAATGAGAAGAATGCCGAGCTGGACGAGGCGGCCACCGCAGTCGAGGCGCTGGAGGCGGCCGAGAAAGCGGCCTCTTCGCATTCGGACCGTGAAAAGGCGGTGCGCGGCCTGCCAATGCCTGGCGGCGACAAGGCCCGGTCCGACTCCGCTGTCCAGCAGCTCAAGGCCCTGGGCGATATGGTCTCGGACGAGAAGGCCTATCGCGATTGGGTCGAGCGTGGCGCGCCGGACGGCATTACCCTGCAGTTCGACGAGTATCTGCCGTCCGACATGCTGGCCAAGGGTCTGTCGATCAACACGATCGGCTCCAAGGCTGCGATGACCACGTCGGCCGGTTGGGCACCGGAAAGCGTCCGCCTGCCGGGTTTTGTCGAGGCAGCAACGCGTCCGGTCCAGCTCCTGGACATCGTCCCAATGGCCCGGACGGGTCAGGCGGCGATTCCGTACATGGAAGAAACCACCCGTAACCACGGCGCTGCAGAGGTGGCCGAGGGTGGCGACTATGGCGAGGCCGAGTTCGTTCTCACCGAAAAGAACGGCACGATCGTGAAGATCGGCACGAGCATCCCGGTCACCGACGAGCAGCTTGAGGACGTCGATCAGTCGCAATCCTACATCAACTCGCGCCTGGTGTTCGGCATCCGTCAACGGCTCGACGGCCAGATCCTCGTCGGCAACGGCACTACGCCGAACATGCGCGGCCTCAAGAATACCGTCGGCATCCAGACGCAGGCGAAGGGCGCCGATCCGGTTCCGGACGTCTTCTACAAGGCCATGACCAAGATCCGCGTCACTGGCCGGGCGATCCCGACCCATCACGTCATCAACCCGACTGACTGGCAGGGCGTGCGTCTGATGCGCACCGCCGACGGCGTCTACATCTGGGGCAATCCGAGCGAAGCCGGGCCGGAACGCCTTTGGGGTCTGCCGGTTGTCCAGTGCGACGCCGATGCAGCCGGCACGGGCTATGTCGGGGCATTCAACCCCGCTTTCGTCTCGCTCTTCGAGCGGCGCGGTGTTGACGTCCAGGTCGGCTTTGTCGGCTCGCAGTTCACCAAGGGTCAGCGGACGATCCGGGCCGATACGCGGATGGGCATCGTCTTCTTCCGACCCGCCGCCTTCTGCTCCTGCACCGGCCTCTAGACCGGCTTGCTGGCGGGCGCGACCCCGGTCGCGCCCGCTTCACCTCATACCCAGCGAGAGGGGCGTCCGGTACGGCCAAGGCTCCCGGCGCAAGGCCTTCAGGGCGCGCCCCATTCTCCTGCCCATGGGAGGGCTTGATGACCACCATTTCCGGATTTTCGGTTCCAACCGGCTGCTGCCTCATTCCTGGCGGCGCAGCTGGCGAACACGCGGTCCAAGGCAATCTTACGCCGGGCGACACTTTGCTGTCGGTTGAACATATCGTCGACGGCTCGCCGCCAACGCGCACTGACCGCACCGCCGAGTTTTCCATCCACGCCACCAAGGCCGGGGTCGTTGAGAATACGACCACCGACACGACCGGGGACTTTCTGCACGTCCTTTGGGCGATGAGCGAATAGGAGCTGATCATGAAAGCCACTGCACGCCTGTATTTGACCGCCGCCAAAAACGCCCTGGTCGCCGAGGGCCACAAGGATGCGGCCTTCCTCTACGCCGCGCCGGACGATGAAATCCCCGATTCCGCGGCCGAGCGCTTCGGCCTGGTTGACGGGGCTGTGGGTAGGCAGGGCGGCAAATCCGCCCCGGTCCGCCCGAACAAGGACAAGAAGCCCGACGGCGACAAGTCGAAGGAGCCGGACGGGGACAAGTCTGGCGGCCCGGCGATCGACGATCTCACCGAGCTGAAGGGTGTCGGTGCGGCGACGGCCAAGGCGCTCGTCGCAGCCGGTATCGACAATTTCGGCGCCCTTGCAGCCATCGACCCGGCCTCACCGCCGGAGCTGGAAACCAACGCAAGCGCCAATGATTGGGTGTCCTGGACGACGCAAGCGCGAGCCATTGTGGCGGCTGGCGCACCTGATGAGCCGCCCGCCAGTGCGCAGGGTGGCCTGAAGATCAACAAGCTCGAAAACGCCGGCTGAGGACGGTTCAATGGCCCTTCTGGATCGTGTGAAAGAACGCACCGGGTCGGACCTGTCGGATACCGAGCTGCAGGCGATGATCGACGGCGTCACGGCCGAGATTGTCGCCCGTTTCGGTCCGGCCGGGCCGATCGCGCTTGAAATGGCCGACCCGACTGATCCGGAGGCGCGCACGCTCAAGACGCTGCGCCTGGCGCGTCCGATCGATGACGGCGAGGCGATCACCGTCACGGAGTCGGATCCGGCCGATACGGGGCTGGCGGCCACCGACATCGAGCTGGACGCGACGGACTATCGCATTTTGCACGGCGGTCGAACCTTGCAGCGCCTCACCGGCGGCCCGAACGGGCGCAGCCATTGGGCGCCACTAGTGACGATCACCTACACGCCGATCGGCGAAGCGGCCGCGCGTGACGAGGCGGTGATCAAGCTGGTCCAGCTCGACCTGTCCTATCGTGGCGGGCTGAAGTCGGAACGCGCCGGCGACCACTCATTCACGCTGTCTGGCAATATTGCGACCGAGCGTGAGCAAATCCTTGAGAGCCTGGCGCAGCGGCGCGGCGGCTTTCTCCTGGCTTGAGGCAAAAGATGCACCCGCTTTCCTTTTTTCTGGTCGCCCTGCTGGCCTTCGTCTCTTGTGGTCTCGCCATCGCGCTGTTGACGCTTGGCCGACGCAGTGAAGGCGGATCGTGATGTTACCGATCCTGTTGATCCTGGGCGCCGCATTCCTTGTCCTGTGGCTCTTTCTCTCCGGCCTGCCGAACTGGCTGTGGCGTCGAATCCCTGAAGGCGGGCGCCGGCTTATCGGCAATGCGTTGTCCTCAGCGTTAGCAGCGCTGATCCTGATTATCGGCGCTGCAATCTGGTTGTTGTCGTGGTTCCCGATTTCGATGCGGGGTGGGTGATGTCGGCGGTTGTTTATCTGTCGGAAGACAAGGTCGTTGCCGGACGCCGGATCGACGGCGATGAGGACGCGAACGGCCTGCTGCAGCAATTGCGCAACAAGACCGGCCGGGACTGGATTGTTCGTGTCCATGTTCATGCTGGCCGCAGGCCTTTGTTCGGGGCCAGCGCGACTACCCGCCATTACGACCTCTGCCTGCCGTGCGGCGGTGAATGGCAGGTACTCAATCTGTGCACGAAGTCGGGCGGGTCGCTGTTCGATGATGACGGCAATAGCCGCGAGCACGTCATGAACTACATGCTCGGCCTGCTGGCCGGGCTGGAGAGCTGACATGATTTCCGGTCGTCTCGTGCATTTGGCCGATGTCGAACGCAACCAGGCGGTCGGCAAGGATGACTGGGGCGACGATGTCGCGCCGGACTTCATCGCGCTGGCCACGGTGAGGTGCTGGGCCTGGTCAACTTCAACCCGCGAAGTTGTCGATGGCGACAAGACTGCCCTGATCGAGGACATGCGCATCATGTTCGCCCTGGGAGCCGACGTGAATGAGGGCGACGAGATTGCCCGGATCACCAACCGGCGCGACGTCGTGATCTTCGCCGGCCGCTTTCGTGTCGAAGGACAGGTCCAGCACAAACACACCCACCTTGAAGCCGCCTTGAAGAGGGTCGCCTGATGCGCGTGAAGATCGGCGATGACTGGTTCGACAGCGACCACCAACCGATTTGCATCGAGCTGTCGGAAGCCGAGGTCAACTGGGTCGACCGGTTCCTGGTCAATGCCGAGGGCGCGCCCCAGCGCAAGTTCGCCTGCTTCCCCGATGATTGGGGCACGTCAGAGGAGATGCTCGCCTGGATGGACTAGGCGCAGACTGGTCAGCGGATGGCCGAGGCGAATGTCTCGGCAGCGGGGTTGCAGATTGGCGTCAGCGCCCCACCAAGCACCGGAGATACTTCATCCGCCGCCCCTTGCGGGGCGCAGGGTGATTTTCACGATTCCGGAAGGATTGGAATGACACCTGACAGTATGCGGCCGGTACGGCCGACCCGAACACCGTCCGCCTATATCGGCGGCAAGCGCAACCTGGCCAAGCGGATCTGCGCCATGATCGCCGCGACGCCTCACGCGACATATGTCGAGCCGTTTGTGGGGATGGGCGGCATATTCCTGCGCCGTACGAGCGCGCCGGCCGGTGAGGTCATCAACGACTTCTCCGGTGATGTGGCCAACCTGTTTCGCATCCTGCAGCGCCACTACCCGCAATTCATGGACACGCTGCGCTTTCAGGTGACCAGCCGACGTGAGTTCGAACGGCTCCAGGCCTGCGACCCGGCGACCCTCACGGATCTGGAACGGGCCGCGCGATTCCTCTACCTCCAGCGGGTGGCCTTCGGCGGCAAGGTGGCCGGACGAAATTTCGGCGTGAGCGTCGGCCGGGGTGTCCGGTTCAACCTCAACACGCTCGCGCCATTGCTTGAGGAGGTGCATGAACGCCTGGCCGGTGTGGTGATCGAGAACCTGCCCTGGCAGGCGTTGATCGAGCGCTATGATCGCGCCGACACACTCTTCTATCTCGACCCGCCGTACTGGGGGAATGAAGAGGATTATGGCGCCGGCATGTTCGGGCGAGACGAGTTCGCCGAGTTGGCCGACCGGCTGGCGTCAATCAAGGGCCGGTTCATCCTGTCGATCAACGACCGGCCGGAGATCCGCACGCTCTTCGCTAGCTTCAACATCGAGACGGCGACGGTCAACTATTCGATATCCGGTGGCGCGGGCCGACCGGCCGGCGAGCTGGTCATCCAGTCGAAAGGATAAGCATGGCGACCTCCCAGGATCTGCAATGGTTCGGCGATGCCGTCACGTCGAAGATGCGCCAGGCGCAGATCCTCGGGGTCAACAAGACGATGGGCAGTGCGGCCGCGCGCGCCAAGTTGAACCATGCCTGGCAAAACCGGACCGGTGTGCTGGAAGGCGGCATCGACATCACCGACTACGCGGCCAGGGAAGAGTCTGGCGTGCGCGGCACTTGGGGCGTTCGGGATGTCGTCTACGCCCGCATCCATGAGCTGGGCGGCATCATCAAGCCAAAGAATGGTGCCGCCCTGACCATCCCGCAGTCCGATGGAAGCGTGCGCCTAGTCAGTCAGGTCAAGATCCCGGCGCGGCCCTATCTGCGCCCGGCGGCCGACGCAGAATATCCCAAGCTCGCCCTCAACATCCGCAAAGCCTATGAACGCCTCTAGGTGGTCGCCCCTTGACCGGGTGGCGCGCGCCAGAGATTGTGGCCCGGCCTTCCCGATATAGTTCGCCCGCGCAGCCGCGCCGATATTTCAGGCCGTGACTGATGCCTAGTCTCGCGGCATGGCTGAAGACGTGGACATCATCGGCGCCGTGACGGCGGTCTTGAAGGCGGATGCCCCGGTGGCAGCCGTTCTTACCACGCGCGTGTTCGGCGGCGAGCTGCCGCCAGATGAGGCCCGGCACATGCCCCGCCCCGCCGTAGTCATCCGACCATCGGGCGGCGTGTCCAGCGCCCAGGGCAGCAATGTCCAGCACGACACCCAACGCTTTGACCTGGTCGCCTATGGCGCGACGCCCTCAAAGGCGGATTCGCTGCGGCGCAAATGCCGGCGCGCGCTGACCAATGTCGAGCGTCTGACGGTCGCCGGCGCCCTCATCCACTGGATTCAGCCGGCGGGCGGGTTTTCGAGCGGCCGCGATGGCGACGCCGACTGGCCCTACGCCTTCCAATCTTTCCAGATCTATCACGCCCTCAACGAGGTTTAGATGAACACCGCACCGTTTGAAATCATCGCCGGGCCGATCGAGGCCTATATCGCGCCGGTCGGCACGGCCTTTCCCGCCATCGATGCCGCGCCAGCGGGTCCGTGGGCGCTGATTGGCGCGACGGGCTCGGAGAATTACGACGAGCAGGGCGTGAAAATTGCCCACAGTCAGGACGTGAAGGCGTTCAAGTCGCTCGGCCTGACGGGTGCCAAGAAAGCCTTTCGCGAGAATGAGGGGCTGACGGTCGGCTTTACCTTGTTCGACCTGCAGCTGGAGCAATATTCGCTCGCGCTGGCCGGCACCACCGTTGCCACCACGGCGGCCGGCGTCGGGACGGCCGGCTCAAAGGCGCTGCCCTTTTATCGCGGGCATGACGTGGCGCTTCACGCGCTGCTCCTGCGCGGCGCGTACTCGCCCTATGGCGATGCCATGAACCTGCAATACCAGATGCCGGTCTGCTACCTCAACTCCTCGCCCGAACCCGTCTTCAAGAAGGGTGATCCGGCCGGATTGGCGTTCGAATACATGGCGCTTGTCGACCCAAGCGCTGCGACGGCCGCCGCGCGCTTTGGCCAGCTGGTGATTCAGCACCAAGCCCCACTGGAAGAGTAATGCCCGGGCCGCATATCGACCCCGCAGCACTGGCGGCAGAGCACCGACAACTGGACAGCGCGGCGGCGGAACACAAGCGCGCCGCGCGGCGACACAAGGACGGCCTGAAGGCGGTTCGAACGCGCCAGGCCGAGATCGAGCGGGTCTGCGCCCGTCTTGGCATTCAACTGACCGAACACCCCGGCGAAGGAGGTATCCATGGCCGACGAAGCAATCCTCAGTCTTGAACCCATCAAGCGTGACTTCATCAGGATCAATGGCGAAGACTTCGAGATCTACGCGCCCGACGAATTGTCGGTCGAGGCGTGCCAGGAGATCACTCGCGATGGCGCGCTGATCGGGGAGCTTTCCGCCAAGCATGACAGGGCTAGCCACAGGAAGATGGCCAAGCTGATCGATGAGGTTGCGCACCGTGCCTTCGTCGAGATCCCCGATGAGGTGTTCGACAAGATCCCCGGCTTTCAGCGAATGCAGATCGTGTCGGTTTTTACCGGGCTTCTGCTGCGTCAAGCGACCGGGCTGGCAGGAGCGACAGCGAGGGCGGTGAGCGGATTGGCTGGGGTGAAGCCATCATCCGGCTCCAGCGGTTCTTTGGCGGGTCTCCCGACTGGTGGTGGCGCCGCGCGCCCGTCCGGCACGTAAAGGCCTATTTCACCATGCTTACCCGTCTGCAAGCCGAAGAGACGCTGCGGTCCGTCCAGGCGCAAGCCCTGGGCAGCGGCCTGCTGGAGAAGGGCGATTTTCACCGCTCGATCGCGCGCCTTGAGCGGGCCGCTTACGGCCGCCCGGTCCGCGCGGCGCAGGCATCGCCGGCCGCGCTGCAAGCGATGGGCATTGGCGTGACGGTTGTGCCGCCGGTTCAAGGGGCGAAGGAGGCGCATGATGGCTGAGCGCCTTGGTGTTGCCCTTCTGGATCTGCGGACCAATGACGCCGGCCTCGCGAGCGGTATGCGCAACGCCAAGGCCGGTGCCCAAAGCGTGCAAGCCTCGTTCAACGAGACTTCGGCGAAGGCGGCGCTGACGACCGCGCGCATCGAGCAGCTGACCGGCGTAACCGGTGGCCTTCGGCGTAGCGCCACCGACATCACGGCCTATGGCAGCGCGCTGGATGATATGCGGGCGCGCTATAATCCGGTCTATGCGGCAATCCGGCAGTACCGGCAGGCCCAGACAGAGGTGCGCCAGGCACACGCTGTCGGCGCGATATCGGCCGATGAGATGTCAGCGGCGATCAGCCGGGAGCGGCAACAGGCGCTGGCCTCGATCGCCGCCCTGCGCGGCCGCGCCAGCGCGATGGACCAGCTGGGCCGGTCGACCCGCAATACGGCCATGCAGCAACGCCTGTTGATGTTCCAAATGAACGACGTCTTCACGACGTTGGCGATGGGCATGAACCCCTTGATGGTGCTGATCCAGCAAGGGCCACAGATCTCGCAGATTTACGGGCCGGGTGAAGGCGGCGCGGCGCGTGCCTTCCGCGAAATGGGCGACATGCTGACCAGCGCGGTCGCAAAATTCTGGCCGTTTATCGCGGTTACAGGAATCGCCGCAGCCGGCATCGCCGGCATGACCGCCGCGATAGACGACACGACCAAGTATTCCGTCACCATGGGCGATGTCATGATCGCCGCTTTCCAGACGATAGGCGATGGCGTCCTGACCTTCATTCAGCCCGCGTTGGACGTGCTGGGCGGAGTTTTCCGGCAAGTTTGGGACGGGATCGTGGAAGGGACACGGATCGTCGGGAATGTGCTGATCAACGGTTTCCGTTTGGTGGTCCTGCGCGTTGCAACTGAGGCGCGGTCGGTGGCCGTTGTTTGGGGTACTGCTCTCCGATTGATTGCTGACAATTGGAGCCGTCTGCCAGCGGTTATCGGCGATGTCGTTCTTTCGGCCGCGAACCGCACGATCTCCGGCATCGAGTCGATGGTGAATGGCGCAATCGACCGCATCAACGCCCTGATCGAGATGCTGCCCGATTGGGTCGAGATCGACACGCTTGGGCAAGTGTCTATGGGGCGACTGGTCAATCCTTTTACGGGCATGGCCGACGCCCTGAAGGAAGACCTTGTGGGGCTGCCGGGTGAGATCGGCCGGGAGATCGCGACGGTTCTGCAGGAGGCAGCGGCCGAGGCCACCGACATCGTGCAATCCGATCCGATGGGCGACTTCTATCGAGGCACGCGCGACCGGGCGGTTGCCCGCGCTCGCGATCGGGCCAATGCCCGCGAAGGTGACAGTGAGCGGGCGGTGGAAAACCCCTATCGCAATCTTGTTCGCGGTGCCCGCGAATTCATCGCCGCGCAAGAGGTCGAGCGACAGGCGATGTCGCTGACCGACCAGGCCGCTGCGGCGCTGCGCTATGAGCACGACCTTCTGAACCAGGCGATGCGGGCCAACATCAAATTGACGCCGGCCCAGCGTGAGGAGATCGAAGCGTTGGCGCGCGAGATGGCGAGTGCCGAGCACGAGACCGACGCCTTGCGCGAACGGATCGATTTTCTCCGGACCCAGACGCGCAGCTTTGTCGAAGACATGCGTGAAGGTATGCGCCAGGGGATGACCGTCTGGGAGGCCTTCGGCAGCGCCGTCGAGCGCGTGATCAGCCGCTTGGTCGACCGGTCGCTCGACCAATTGGTCGACGCCATCTTCCAGACGCGCGATGCCATGGCCTCGACAGGAGCTGGCGCGGGTGGTGGCGGCGGGATTGGCGGGTTCATCTCACAGGTGTTCGCTGGTTTCTTTGCGAACGGCGGCATGATCCCGGCCGGCCAATTCGGCATCGTCGGCGAAGCTGGTCCAGAGCCGGTGATCGGCACGTCCCAAGGCGCCAAGGTTCTGCCGAACTCGGCGCTGCGCTCGATGGGCAATGGCCGGCAAAACAGCGGCTTTCTCGTCACCGTGGACAAGAGCAAATATTTCGACACCGCCGTGCGCAAGGTTTCAGAACCCATCGCCGCCCAAGCAGCCGGCGGCGCGTACTCGATGTCGCAGGCAGTGGCCGAGAAGCGGTCCTATGACCAGTCGCGGAGGCTTGGATGACCCTGGATCTTCCGGCAGATCTCGATATCGCCAGCATCACGCCCTATCCGATCACCGCCCGGCGCGAACAAAAGCCTGTGTTCGGTGGCCCGGTTTCACGGGTCAAGCGCATGGGGACCCGCTGGGCCATCTCTTATCAGCTGTTGCCGCACAGCTATCTCGAAGCGATGGACCTGACGGATCTGGAGGATGAGGACGAGCGTGTCTCCGCGCCGATCCCGCAACCTGGTCTCGATGTCGGAAATCCTGGCAATCCGGTCATCGATGGCGCTGGGCAGACTGGCAACAGCTACGCCGTTCGCGGACTGACCGTCGGCTATACGATCCGCAAGGGCCAATGGATGCCCGTGATCGTCGGCGGCAAGCGTTTCCTCTACCGCGCACGCGCGGCAGTGACGGCGGACGGAACCGGTCGGGCGGTTGTTCCGGTCCGCCCGATGATCCGCTCGGCCGCGCTGGATGGTGCTACGGCCGAGCTGGCAGATCCACGCATTGAAGGCTTTGTGACACTGCCTCAAGATGCGTTCAAAGCCAGCGCACCCGTCATGGTTTCCGGCCTCTCCTTCACGATCGAGGAGACCGATTGATGGACGCGCTTCTCAAAGCGGCCTGGTCGAACGCGATATCGACCCATTTTACCGCAGTCGAGATCGAATTGCCCGACGCGGCGCTTCGCCTGGTTGATGGCGGAATGGTGGCTTTCGAGGTCGATGGCGAAGCCCAGAGCTTTACGTCCCGCGACGTGACCTATGGCGTCCTGGGTGGCGTTGACACGATCACAGACGGTGTCGCGACCACGGCCGTTTCCGCGCAAATCACGCTCATTCCGTCCTCGGACGGGGCCGTTGCGGCGCTGGCCGCGCCGGCCGCGCAAGGATCGCAAGTGCGGGTCTGGCAAGGCGCTGTTGATCCCGAAACCGGGCAGGCCATCGGCGTTCCGGAGCGTTTGTTCATCGGCAGTCTGGACTTCGCCAACCTCAAGGTCGGCGAAGCGAACCGGCAAGTGATCCTGCAATGTGGATCAGATGACGAGCTGCAACTGGAGCCGACGGCGCATCAACGTCTGTCGCACGCGTTTCATATCTCCGTTTGGCCAGGCGAGTATGGCTTGATCCATATCCCGAAGGTTGCCGGCAAGGTTTTTTGGCGAGTCGCAGAACCGCGTAAGAGCATCGCCAGCGGTTCAGGCGGTGGTGGGAATGTCACCAATGGTGGGGTGGTGGTCCGATGAGCCATCAAGCCAAACGTCAGCGCGCTGCCCAAGCGGCGCTCGACACCTTTTTCGGCCGACCGCAGACGTGGGGCCGACATGACTGTGCCAAGCTGGTCGGCTTCACCCTGCATCAACTCGGCGTCGGTTTGCCGTTGATGAAAGGCGTTCGTTATCGTTCGGAAGCTGGGGCGATACGGGCGCTGCGCAGGCTGGACTTGCCGGGCCTGGCAGAGGGTGTTGATCAAGCCGGACTGACACGTATCGCGCCGGCGCGGGCCTGGCTGGCGGATATCGTCGCGCTGCCAGCACCGGAGCCGTTTGGCGCCTCGCTGATGATCAATGTGGGCAATGGCCGACTGCTGGGCCTGAATGATGGCCATTTCGTCGTCCTTCAACCGACCCAGTATCTAGCCGCGTGGCGGGTACCGGTCGATGGCTGATCCGTTCTCAGCAGCCATCGGCGCCGTGGTGACCTATGTCGGCGGGGCCTTCGCAGCGTCTGCTGCCGGCACGGCCACGCTGGCCCAGGCGGCAACGGTTTTCGCCGTGACGACCTCGGTCAACATCGGTGTCGCCGCGATCATGGCGCCGCAGGTCGGTGCGGGCGGATCTCCGACTGAATGGGCGGCCGACCCGGACGCCGCAATCCCGTTCGTGATGGGTAAGCGCGGTGTGGCGGGCAAGATCGTCCACCGCGACACCTGGGGTTCGGACAATCGTTATCAGTCGCTGGTGACAGTTTACTCCGGCGCAGGTCCGATCAAGAGCTTTGGCACCTTCCGCGCCGACGGCGAGGTGTGCTCGTTCAGCGGGCCTTATGGTCGCCAGACGACCGGGACGTGGAAGGATATCTTCTGGCGCGACCTGCGCCTTGGCACACAGCCAGACACGGCGCTTCAAACACCCGGCCAGCTGAGCGATCCGACGATAGGCGGCGCGCCGATGCCGCAATGGAATTCGTCGCATCGGATTTCCGGCAAGGCGTGCTCGATGATCACGGCCGCGATGGATGCCAAGCGCGAGCGGTGGCCCGCCGATCTGCCCAAGGTCGTCCAGGACATTGAGGGCATCTTCGGCTACGACGCGCGCGAGGACTCCACCTATCCTGGCGGTGCCGGCAGCTGCCGGGCCGATGACCCGACGACATGGGTCTACACGAGGAATGGCGCGGTCGGCGCGCTGACCTTCGCCCTCGGTCTTCGCGAGAATGGCCAGCTGGTTGGCGGGTTGGGCATGGCACCATCGCGCATCGATGTCGCGGCCTTCGTCGAGTTGGCCAACGTCGCGGATGCCAATGGCTGGACAATGTCGGCCGCGTGGACCTCGGCCGATGACAAACACCAGACCTTGCTGGCTTTCCTACAATCAGCCGGTGGCATGTACGCACAGAATGGCGGGTTGCTGTCATGCGTCACGCGGGGCGCACCCAAGACATCGGTCGCGACGATTTCGGCTCGCGACACGGCGGGCCCGGTCGAGATTTCCGCTGCCGCGTCCCGCCTCAGCCGCATCAACACGATTGTCCCGAAGTGCGTCCAGGAGGCACAGGACTGGGAGATGGTGCCGATCGATGAGGTGACGGTCGCGGCTTACCAGACCGAGGATCGCGGCAAGCGCGTGCGCGGCATCGAATACGTCTTTGTTGATAATAGCGTGCAAGCCTCGCAGCTCGCGGTCTATGACATCTGCGACAGCCGTGAAGGCATCACCGGACGCATCCCGCTGAAATCTTATATGCGTGAGCTGAAGGCGGGTGACGCCTTCACGATCGACGAGCCGGAATTCGTCCTGGACGGCTTGAAGTGCCTCGTCCTCAAGCGCGACTTTGACCCGCTCACGTCCGTGGTCACGCTCACCTTCAGATCCGAGACAGACTCGAAGCACCCGTTCGCGCTCGGCCTCGACCCAACGCCACCGGCACCGCCGAGCCTGACACCGGCCGACCCGTACACCTTCCCGCAACCGCCTGAAGCTGATTGGGTTGCCACGCCGATCACGATTGACGGCGAGAATGGTGAAACGCAGCCGGCAGTAGAGGTCGCCGGTGAAGTCACAACGCCAGGCGTCCGGTTGGTCGAAGTGACCTATCGCTATCGCATCGGCGACGGCGCAGGGGGATGGCAGGCGTTCACGGCCTGGACGGTATGGGGATACATTGACCCAGCCGAAGGCCGAGCGGTGCTTGAAGGTATCCCCCCTGGCGCTCAAGTCGAGACCCGTGTTGCCTACATCTCCCAAAGCGGAGTGAGGTCGACGGACGCCCGCGCGCTTGCGGCGGTGACGGTGTCGGGCGAGATAATCGCGACAGGTAGCGTCAATGTCGGGGTCGGGCTGGGTTCGCGCCCGGCCGCCGCCGTCCTCGCCGACGTAGACGCCGCGCTCGACGGCCTGGCGCAAGAGGTGATCGACCGCATCGACGGTGATGAGGGCTTGGGCGTCTCGCTTGACGAGGCCAATGCACGGCTGGATCTGGCGCGGGCGGATATCGACCACGAGCGGCGCCGTCTGTCTTCGACCCTTGCGCAGATGTTGGCCGGGTTTACCGGCCTGGTCTCGGAGGTCGAGTTCCGCGCCGACGAAACCGAAACCGCCTTCGTCCAGATCGAGGGCGCGGTTGTCCGATTGGGCAATGCCGAGGCTGCGATCATTGCGGAAAACACCGCGTGGACGGACGCGGTTGCGGCCGAGGCGGCGGCTCGGCTGCTGCTCACGGCACGCATGGACGTGGTTGAAGGCGAGGCGAGCGACAATGCCGACGCGGTGGCAGCCGTTGCGGCCGACCTGGCGACAGAAGAGACCACACGGGCGAGCGAGACCGGCGCCAATGCGGGTGACATCGTCACGCTGGATGGTCGCATGACCAATGCCGAGGGTGATATCCTCGCCCGCGCGACCAATGATCGGGTCAATGAAGTCGAGGTTGATGCGACCGAAGGCCTGCGCGCGGCGTCGCGGGGGCTGGACAGCTTGACGGCGCAAGTCCTGGCCGGCTTCGCGGGCTATGTTGCCGAGCGCGAGGTGCGCGCCGCCGAAACCGAGGCAGCCTTCGTGGAGATCGAGGGGGCGGTTGTCCGGTTGGGCAATGCCGAAGCCGCGATCATCGCGGAAAACACCGCGTGGACGGACGCGGTTGCGGCCGAGGCGGCGGCTCGGTTGCTGCTCGCTGCCCGCATGGACGTGGTTGAAGGTGAGGCGAGCGACAATGCCGACGCGGTGGCGGCAGTCGCGGCCGATCTGGCGACGGAAGAGACCACGCGGGCATCCGAGACCGGCGCCAATGCGGGTGACATCGTCACGCTCGAAGGTCGCATGACCAATGCCGAGGGTGATATCCTCACCCGCGCGACCAATGATCGGGTCAATGAAGTCGAGGTTGATGCGACCGAAGGTCTGCGCGCGGCGTCGCGGGGGCTGGACAGCTTGACGGCACAAGTGCTGGCCGGTTTTGCGGGCTATGCTGCCGAGCGCGAGGTGCGCGCCGACGAAACCGAGGCAGCCTTCGTGGAGATCGAGGGCGCGGTTGTCCGGCTGGGCAATGCCGAGGCGGCCATCATTGCGGAAAACACCGCGTGGACGGATGGGGTGGCGGTCAACGCGGCCGCCATTGTCGCGCTCGATGCGCGCCAGACGAATGCCGAGGAGGATATCCTCGCGCGTGCCACCATTGCCCGCGTTAATGAAGTCGAGCTGAACGCAGAGACCGCGCTTTCGGACTCTGAGGACCTTATCTACGCCGCGATTGGGGACAACGCGTCGGGGGTGTCTGTCAACGCTGCTGCACTGGTCGATGTGAACGGCCGACTGGAAGCGACCTATGGGTTCACGCTGGATGTGGGCGGCAAGATCAACGGCATGCAGGCGCATTCCGATGGCGAGACAGCGACAGCAAACTTCGCCTTCGACTTCCTTGTAATCGAGGGTGAAGAGCGTTTCACGTTTGACACCGAAACCGGCGTGCTGGGCGCGCCCGGTCTGGCTGTTGATACTATCGTCGCGGAGACGGTTACGGCGCGCTCCATCGTTAATGGGCAGCTTGGTACGCGCTCGGCCGTTTATCTTGATGAGTTTGACTTCGTGTCGCTGGCCTCTGGCACGGTCAACCAGGAGAGTCATTTTCACACCCTGACCCTGACCACTGAAGCGATACCGGTGAAGCCGGGGTCGTTGCTCGAAGTCTCCATCGGATACGAGATTTCGGTCGAGTCCAACTCCTATGAATACTTCCGTTTCAAAGACGCGATCAGCCTGCTCGTGACCCGGTCAGATGATACGGTTGTTGAGTTCACCCCAACCACTTGGCGGGACAGCTTTCATATCCACACGGCGACAACGAATACCGGCAGTGGCCCGAATGTGGGTAATCCCTATCCAATTGAAGATCA